>NZ_OY782507.1:0-2400000 GCF_963677725.1 uncultured Cohaesibacter sp. | reverse complement strand
CGGCAAAATCCGGCACTCTGTCGCCCTTTTTCGCGGTGACTTGCAGCACGGTGCCTGAAATCGGCGCGCGAATGGTGAGGTTGGCGAGCTTCGCCTCGGCGTCTTGCAGGTCAAGCGCGCTCTTGTCTGCGGCAATACGGGCCTGCTCCATCCGGTTCGCTGCTTCGAGGGCCGCAACTCTTGCCTTTTGAAGATCTGTGTCCGAGACGAACCCGCGTTCGTTCAGCCCAATGGCGCGTTTGAAGGTGGCCTTCTTGTCAGAAGACGCGATGCGTGCGGCTTCAAGGGCGAGTATGGCAGCCTTTCTTGAGGCTTTGGCTTGTTGCACAGCAAGGCGAAGCTCGAGATCGTTAAGCGTGATGAGCGCCTGACCATGGGTGACCGTATCGCCCGGCTTGACCAAGACTGCCGTAATGCGGCCCGCATATTGGGCGAACAGCGTCACTTTGTCGGGCGCAATCACATAGCCCGAGCCAGTAACCTGTGCAGGGACTGCCGCCGGGGGCGAGGGCTGGAGGGTGTTAGCCTTGCCCTCCGGCCTTGATAAAGGAGTGGTTTGGGCGAGTGGCGTTTTGTCTGGCGCGGCCAGCATTTCGTAAAAGGCCGCGGGCAGATCGGGCTTGAACAAAGCGACCGATGCGATGATGAGGAATGCGCCTGCGGTGAGCAAAAGCACCCTTTTGCTGAAAAAGGAGTGCCGCGCCGAGGACAGCGTCCTGTTCGTCGGATGATCGACGGGAGCATTGTCTGAGAGCGCGCGCAGCGTCTGGGCAATTTTGCGCTCCTGTTCGGTGATCATGTTCATTTTATCGAGGTCCGGGGTTGGTGTGTGTGCTTGACACAGCCAAAATCGGCTCCGCACCGCAAAAACGCGACCTCAATCATGAAATGATACGAACTGAATCGCGATTTAGTCCTTTTCAAGCCTCATTGATGGGGCGCTTTAGCCCGTCTGTTGTCCTTCAGTCCGGGCCTTTCGCCATTGCAGGGGCGTCATGCCTGTCACGCGGCGAAATTCTCGGTTGAAGTTGGATTTGGTCTGAAATCCAACGTCGAACATGATGGTTGTCACAGGCTCAGCATCAGTCAGAAGACGCTCGCAAGCTTCTGCAATGCGGAAATCGTTGACATATTGCGAGACATTTTTACCCGTCTTCCGATTGATTGCGGCTGATATCTGTCGGGAGGGGATGAGAGCCTTTCGCGCAAGACGATCAAGGTTGAGGTCCAGATCACGATAAATGTGTTTTTCGGTCATCAGCAGTTCGATGGCGGTCATGGTCTTGGCATCTTCCTCATCCTGGAAATCCGCATTCCCATCCACCTGCTGCGCTTCGTCCGAGCCACGCAGGGCGTCCGGTGTTGAGCGACTGTTGCTCGCTGCTGCGACCGCGATGGCGAGGAACAAAAGCGTGCCGATGCTGCCCATTGAGGCGGCCAGTGCCATCCAGCGCGCGTCATAAAAGATGGCATTGATGCTGATGAAAGTATCAAGACTGGCCGAGAAGATCAGGACGAACGCGGCATAGAGGAGCGCCCGATGCGCCGAACCTGCGCTTTCCAAAGAGGCAAGGCGAAGTGCATCAGGGCCGCGCCACACTCTGTGCAGGATGAGAAGTGCATAGATAAGAAAGATCAGAATGATCGTCCCGTCGATGAACTGTGGCAACGGAACCAGCAGCAAAACCAGCATGATGGCTGGCGGCAGGGCATGCAGCATGAGCGAGGCGAAGCTCTGCTTTTGCGCCGAGCCAGTAAAATGCAGGGCTCCGCGGTAAACGAATACAGGCATGATGGTTGCGAAGAGCGGCGTGACCAAGCCAGCCCATTGCAAATGATAGCCGAACCGCAAGCCCATCAGAATCGATTGCATTGCTGACAGCAGGATCAACAGCAGAAAAGGCCAGTTTCGTGGCTGCTCATCATTGGTCCATATCATCAAGACAAACAGGATGAGCAGAGGCAGGGTGACAACAAAGGACAGCGGGACAAAAATCATAAAGTCTGGCGCGTTTCGGCTCGAGTAAAGTGGATGTCTTCACGTCTTGAGTTGCATGAACAGGGCAGCGGCACAACCTCTCTTGTGAAGCAAAGGTCGCTGCGTGTTCAAAAAACTGCACCATCAGAGCGAAGGCACCTCACTTTAAATTCAAAATCCGGATACCCGACAGACCGGCCCGGCACGCACGGGCAGTTGTTTGACTAACAGGCCACCGGCGGCGGGTTGCTCGGCAAGTGCCTTTGGTCCAAGAAAACGGCGCTGACAAGTCACGAACAGGCTCGATCCGTCCGTGCCGCCGATGGTCACCGCAGTGGGGCGTGTGACCGGTGTTTGGTGACGTGCTAAAAGGCGACCAGATGGGGAGAGATGCAACACCGCACCTGAGCCAACCACCGCAACCCAGAAATTTCCGTCCGCATCCATACAGGCGCTGTCCAGCGTATCGCCCGTCTCGGTGCGGTATATCGTTCTGGAGGTTATTTCCTCTCCAGTGGCGGGATCAATTTCCAGCATTTCCAAAACTCCGCTCGGGGAGTCGGTGAATATAAGATCTCGCCCGTTGCCACATGGGACAATCGCATTGGGGATCACTATTCCCTCGCGGACCACGTGAATATTGCCGTCAAAATCGCGCCGATAGAGCCGTCCAATGGCTTTGCCGGAAAGGGTCATGTCCATGGAGCCAAACCATAGGCGTCCGAGCCGATCCGGCCGGCCATCATTCAGACGCACGGTGGTCCGATCACTCTCGGTATCAGATTGCTGGTCCCAGTCACAGGTTTCGGGAGCATAGGTCCATAGACCGTCTTCGAGCCCCAGAACCAGCCGCCCACTATCGGCGAATGTGACAAAACCGGGCTGCGAGGGTGTAGGAACTGCACGGCTGGTCCCGTCTTGCGTCGTCGCAATCAAACGCTGCGCCTGAATGTCGATCCACCAGACACAGCCGCGCGTTTCATCCCAAAGGGGTGACTTGCCCGTGATGGCCATGGGCTGGGAAAGCAGCTCGAAAGGAGTTTCAGTCTGCTGAAGCATTTTGTGTCTCCGAGGGCGACAGCCGCCTTCCGGGAAGAAGTCTGCGTTTTGTTGCCTGCGGCAGGATCGCCCAAAGGATCACGATGAGATCAATGAACAGAATGGTCATGGCAATCGGACGCTCGGCAAAAATGGACAGGCCATCTTGCGAGAGAAGAAGCGAACGCCGCAGATTGCCCTCGGCGATGGGGCCGAGAATGACGCCGATCACGATGGGTGAGAGGGGATACTGGAACTTGCGCAGCACATAACCAACGATGCCGAACAGGAAGGCCATCCAGAGGTCATAAACCGAAGACTGGATTGCATAGACCCCGATCATCGACATCAGCAGCACCGAGGGGACAAGATATTGCTTGCGCAGTTTGAGCACGGAAACAAAGACCGGCGTCATCAGAATGCCCAGCACAAACAGGAAGACGTTGGCGAGGAGGTAAGCCAGAAATACCCCACCGACCACATCGCCGCTGAGCGAAAAGAGCTGCGGGCCGGGCTGCAGTCCAAGCAGCATCAAGGCCCCCATCAGCACAGCACAGGCGGAATCACCGGGGATGGCCAGTGCCAATGTTGGGATGAGAGCACCACCGCAACAGGCGTTGTTGGAGGATTCGGTTGCGACCACGCCCCCGACAGCACCTTGACCATATCCCTCTTCAGGCTTTGAGCGCGCTTTGGCAATGGCATAGGACGTAAAGGACGCTATGATGCCGCTGGCTCCGGGCAATGCACCGAAAAAAGTCCCGATGATTGAAGAGCGGAGCAGGTTCCAGCGGTGGCCCAGGGTTAGGAACAGCGAGCGAAACGAGACCTTGGCATTGATCACCTTTGGTGTCGCGGACAGGCGACCTTCTTCAATCTGAAAAGCGGCCTCGGAGATTGCAAACAGGCCAACAACTATGGCCACGATATGAATACCGCCCGACAGGTTTGAATCCCCGAAGGTAAAGCGTTGGGCGTTTGACATGGGATCGGTGCCGATTGTTGCAATGAGAATGCCCAGACAGCCGGTCAGCAGTCCTTTTGTGGTCGATTCCGATGACACAACTGCAATCGACATCAACCCCGTGATGGCGAGGGCAAAATATTCCGGTGGGCCAAAATTCACCGCGATGCTGGCCAGCATCGGCGCAAACAAGACCAGGATCACCCCGCCAAACATGCCTCCTATGGCCGAGGCGGATATGGCAACACCGATGGCGTCCCCCGCACGGCCCTTTTTGGCAAGAGGGTAACCATCCAAAAGCGTGGCAGCCGCAAGAGGCGTGCCGGGAATGCGCAGCAGGATCGCCGAGATTGCGCCGCCACAGGAGCCCCCGACATAAATAGCGATCAACATGCCCATGCCGGCAACGGGCGGCAGATAGAAGGCAGCGGGCAACAACAGGATGATGCCCATGAGAGGGCCAAGACCGGGTAGCGCGCCAACGAGAAGACCACCAGCACAGCCGAGCGCAACCAGCAGAATGACCGATGGAGTGGCGACCAGATCAACACCGGACAGTAGAAGATCAAACATATCTTACAGACCCAGCAGGTGGTAGGGGATGGAAAAGCTGAAATATCCAAGCGGTAGGACGATCTTAAGCAGCCCTTCGAAAATGAAGGAACTGATCAGAGTCAGTGCCGTACTGGCCAGAAACGCCCAACACCAGGGCCTTGCATCCAGCACATAAAACATGGCCCCGATGACAAGAACCGAGGTGAGATGAAAGCCCAAAGGCTCTAACGCCAGAAGATACAGCAGAACCAGCGCAAAAATGATGATTTCCTGAATTCTCAGACGCCTCTTGGGTTCGGGAACTGCCAGCATTTCACCTTGCGTCTCTTCCTCTTCCTCTTCCTCATCCTCAGGCACACCGGCAATCAGCATTTGCAGGGCAATGATCACGCCAAGGCCGGCCATCACAAGCGCGACATAGCGCGGAAAGAGTGCCGCATTGAACAGAGCGTCACCAGAGGCGACACCCTGTTCTGTGAGGGAGGTTGCGATCTGCTGGAACACCATTCCAACAACACCGAACATGGTCACAAGGACGATCCAGTGGCCCCAGTTTTTCAGGCGTTTGTTCGTCATTGATACATTCTCCCTCGGCCCCCCTCGGCTTTGGTTGCTATTTACCTGAGATTTTCTTTTGTTCCCATGCAATGGCTTCTTTGGCAGATTTCAGTTGTTCACCTACAGCACCCACGATCTCGTCATATTTCTCTGGCGGATACATGGTAGGCACAAAGCCGGTGCCCTTCAGTTTTTTCTGAATTTCTTCCCGCGACAAAGCGGCTTTCATCGCATCGCGCAATTTTGCAACGACATCATCTGGCGTGCCTTTTTTCACCAGATACCAGTGCCAGCCCGTCGGAGACAATCCGGACAGCCCCAGCTTGGTGCCAAATTCACCAACAAGTGGGGCATTGTCGAACATCTCCCGATCTTTCTCATTTTCTGTAAGAACGGCAAGCACCTGAAAGGCATCGGAGTTGGAGCGGTAGGTTGTGGGGTTATTGAAGGTAAAGTCAAGCAGTCCGCCGCGCAAATCCTTGAAAGCATCGCCATCCTGAGGATAGGGAATGTTGCGTGCATATACATCGTTGGCCTGCATCATTTTGGCGAGCACCATATGCGGAATGTTGCCAATGGAACCGGAGGAATAGCGCAGCTTGCCCGGATTGTCCTTCATATACTGGATGAAGCTGGGGAAGTCGGTCCAGCGTGTTTCATTCTTGCGGGTCACGATCGCAAACGGCACGGCGGTTGCTGACCAGAGAGGAATAAAATCCTTGTGCGTCCAATCGGCATTGCCAACCATCGGCTGAAGGACAAGCGGGGCGACCCAGCCATCAATCAGGGTGTAGCCATCTGCCGGTTTCTTCATGGCCGTTTCAAAGGCTTTGACTCCTGCAGCACCGGGCGTGGAAACAACATTAATGTTCACCCCCAGTTCCGTGCCCATGGCTTCGGAAATGATCTGGCTGACCGCCATCGCCGATCCCGGCCCCCATGGGAAAATATTCTGGATGTTGCGATCTGGATACTCGGCTGACGCGGGGCTGCACAAGGCAGCCGCGGTCGCTCCGGCGATCATGGCGGTACGAATGAATGAAAGTGACTTCATTGGGTCCTCCCTTGGATCCGGGGCCTTCTCGTTGCGGACAAGGCTTCCCTGTTTTGCCACGTCGTTGCGCCTCCTCGCGCTCTGAGCGGCATTGCTGTTTTATGGCGCAAGTTCACGCCGGTATTTATCAAGCCCGTAAAGGGTGTAAATCTCTTCGGGTGCATCGTGACGCGTCAGCTCATCGGTGATGTCCTGACAGAAGCGCTCGACCAATTGATCATCCGCAATGGGGTCGAGCTGTTTAGGGTCGGTTTCAAGCGCGAACAGTTGGGTTACCTGTGGCCGATTGCGCACGGCATCAAGCCCGGCCTCTCCGTTGTCAGGAGCCATTGGCAGCTTCAAGACCGGAGCACCCTTGGTGAAATCGAAGCCGGATACCAGCTCCGCCTGTTGCAGCTCTTCGGGGCTAAACAAACGCACCATATGGGACGGAGCGAGGGTGTAAAGATGGAAGCCCTCTCCATCGGCCCGCACCGGGTAATGGTAATAGACATGGCTGCCGTCTGTCACACCAATCGGCCCTGCAAACATGCCGAAAATGACACTGCGACTCTTTTGATCGCGTTCGCCACTCAATGCTGGCAGCAAGGATTGGCCACAGGCTTCAGCAAAGTTGGGCTGTCCGAACAGCTCAAGGAATGTCGGAGCCAGATCAGGTGTCTGGGTGACCGCCTGACAGTGCGTCCCGCCGCGCTCCTGGTGATCGGGATGCCAGACGAAGAGCGGTATATGCGAGATTTCCTCGTAGTAGGGCATCTTGTTCTTGCCCCACCATTCGTGCTCTCCCAGAAGGAAACCGTGATCGGTGGTGACAATCAGGCAAGTATTGTCCCAGGCCCCTTCTTCATCCATCCAGTCGAGCAGCTTTCCAAGATAATGGTCGCATTGAGCAACAAGGGCGGCATAGTTGGCCCTGACATCATTGATTTCTCCCTCGTCATTGGAGATCTTTTCATAGGCTGGCCAGTCGAGCACCTTGCCTTGGGGCGTTGTTGCATGCTCCTTGCGGAAGCGTTCCGGAGCACAGAATGGTTCGTGGGGGTCAAAGCACTCGATCTGAAGGAAAAACTCATCTGCCTCCTTGTTCAGATCGAGAAACTCGAACGCACTTGCAAAGACCTGCGGGGTTGGAAAGTCTTTCTCTTCTTTCACGAACATCGTGTTGACGGCATGACGCATGCGCCGCCAAGCGAGAATTTCACTGGTTTGCATGGTCGGGGCGTGATTGGATGTCAGCTTGTCCAGAGGATAATGGCGGGCGTCAAACTGCTCCGACAACGCATCCAGCGGAGGCCGGACCACCCCCTTGATCGCGTCATGCTCCTGCCCGCGGATAATGTCAAAGCTTTCATAGGCGGTGCAGTAACCGGTGCCGCCATTCTCGACATAATGCATGTGATCGGTCACGAGATGAGTGTAGATCCCAGCCTCGCCAAGCTGCCGCGCAAACGAATTGTCAAAGGGCTCTAGCGGTCCCCAAGGACGATGCATGAAATTGAGGCGACCGGTGTGAATGTCTCGCCGCGCCGGCATGCAAGGCAGGGATCCTCCATAATGATTGTCAAAGGTGACCCCTTTGGCTGCGAGACGGTTGAAATTTGGAGTCTTCACACTTGTTCCGCCGTAGGCTTCCAGCGCCTCGCGGTTCAGGGAATCAAACATCACAAAGATGGTACGCATGGCAGGCACTTCCACCCGGTCCGAAGTCGATCAATCGCTTGCGGAGCGGCATTCACTGGTTTGGCTTGACGGCACGCTATCAAGGGACAAGAATAAAAGAAAATAGAAAAACAGGTCATTGGAAATAGAAATTGGCTATCGATAGAAATCTTGTCGCCTTCCTTGCTGTCGCTGAAACAGGCAACCTCACCGCAGCAGCCGAGCAGTTGCATCTGGCGCAGCCCTCGCTGACCAAACGGTTAAAACTGCTTGAGGATGAATATGGCGCACGTTTGTTTGAGCGCCATCCTCGCGGTATGCTGCTTACTCCCGTCGGTCGGGTGTTGATGGACCACGCCAAGCGGATTGAGCAGCGCTATATTCAGGCTCGAGAGGCAATCGACGCGGAGAAGTCCAATAAACTGGAGCGGCTTAAAATCGGAGCAGGTCCCCTTTTCCAGCGGGCCTTATTGGCCAATGCCTTCGACGTGCTTAGGCAGGAATTCCCCGAAACACTGCTGGAATTGCGCGCAGATGTGCATGAGCAGAATTTGCCCTTGCTCAGGCATGGGCAACTTGACGTGGTCTTTGGCGCCATTATCACCGAAGCTGATGAAGACGACATTGAAGCCATTGGTTTGTTGAAGGTCCATCTGGGTGCCCTTGCCCATCTCGACCACGAGCTGCATAACAAAAAGCAGGTGACGATCCGCGATCTGGCGGCCTGTCCATGGATTCTCTATTCCAACGACAAGGACACCTCAGCCATGGTGCGCGGTTACTTTGTCCGCAACGGACTGACACCACCGACCTTCTCGATCCGTACCTCGTCCTATGAATTCGGTCTGGATATGGTCGCAACCGGCAAATATATCATGCCGATACCGGCTGAACTCGATCAGTTCCTTCGGCCCTCGGGCATGAGGGTCCTGTCACTGGATGAGCCGATTGACCGGTTCATCTCCGGGGCCTATGTGCGCAGCTCGACGCTGGCTTATCCGGTCGTGCGCAGGCTGCTTGAGCTGATCCGTCAGAAGGCAAATGAATTGCAGATCCAGCTGACACCCGAGGCTTAAGCAGCTAACGGATCTGCTTGCAGATCTTCGTTATGGACTTATTTCTGGACCGATTTCAGGTATCGACAAATTCTATATCCAACATCCGCACTATCTATTTTTCTTAATCGATTCTTGTTGCTATGCATGGCTTCAGAACAAGGGAGGCCGCAGTACGGCCACCCTCAAGCTTCCGACCATGAACACTAAGGACTAACCCCGTGTTTGTTAGAGCACTTTGGCTTCGCCTTGCCGCCTTTATCAAATCCGATTATCATCCCGAGAAGCATTATATGCGCGGACCGGGGCCAGCATGCGGCCATCACGACAGGGGCAAATAGCCTTTTCGGCATTGGACCTTATCTCCTTGCTCTCTTAAACTGTTGATCGTCAGAATACAGGGGTCTAAAGCGGTACAGAACGCGAATATGGTTCTGGAGCCCATGCGCAAGCCAGACCAGTCAAGCGAACATCCATGAAGAGGACAGCAGTCAATGGCGACACAAACCAGCCGCCCATTTCAGGTGATGTCCAAACCCATCGGTCCACGCTGTAACCTTGATTGCACCTACTGCTACTATTTGGAAAAAGAACAGCTCTATCCGCAAACCAAGCGCTTCGATATGCCGGACGCGGTGCTGGAAGCTTATATTCGGGACTTCATTGCCTCGCAGGCCAGCCTGCCTGATCCGGAAATCTGGTTCAACTGGCAAGGCGGGGAGCCTACCATTCTTGGGGTGGACTATTTCCGCCGCATCCTCGATTTGCAAAAGCAATATGCCCCAAGCGGCAAACGCATCCGCAATGCCATGCAAACCAACGGCACTCTGCTCGATGATGAATGGGGCGAACTGCTGTCGGAAGGGGATTTCCTTGTCGGACTGAGCATTGATGGACCGCGCGCTCTGCACGATAAATATCGAATTGACCGAGCTGGCCGCGCCAGCTTCGATAGTGTCATGGCCGGTCTTGAGATCCTCAAGAAACACAAGGTTGCGTATAATATCCTCACGGTGGTGCATCGCGACACGGCTGCCCAGCCGCGCGAGGTTTACCGCTTTCTGCGCGAGATCGGGGCGGAGTTCATTCAGTTCATTCCAATCGTCGAACGCACTTCAGACGGTCAGACCTTGGCTGCGGCGCCGCAGCTTGATGAGGACGGCATTGAGTATAAAGTCACGCCATGGAGCGTTCTGCCGCGGGCTTACGGCTCGTTCTTGTCGACCATTTTTGATGAATGGGTAAAACAGGATGTCGGCAAGGTCTTCGTGCAATTCTTTGATGTCCAGCTTGGGCTGTTCCTCGGTGCGCCATCCAGCTTATGCTGGTTTTCCGAGACATGCGGGGAAGGCCTTGCCATCGAGCATAATGGTGATCTTTATGCCTGTGATCATTATGTTTATCCCGAATACCGCCTTGGCAACATCCTCGATACGCCGATTGGCACGCTGGCAACCTCAGAAAAACAGATTGCATTTGGCGAGGACAAACGGTCCAGCCTTCCAAAGCAATGCCAGACCTGCGATATCCGTTTTAGCTGCAATGGGGGCTGCCCCAAGCATCGGTTTTTGCAAACCGACGATGGCGAGCCGGGACTGAACTATTATTGCCGGTCAATGAAACGGTTCATCAAGCATGCCGGACCGACGCTGGAGATCATGAAGGGGCTCGTTCAGCAAGGCCGCCCCGCGGCCGATATCATGGAGATGATGCGGACAGGAAAACTGAATGGGACTCGTATTCCCAAGGCCAGCGCAAAGGTTGGCCGCAACGACCCGTGCCCTTGCGGCAGCGGCCGCAAATACAAAGACTGCTGTCTAGGCGGCTAGGCCTCCTTCGATATCCTGATGTCGATATTGTTTCTGAAGAACCTCGCGTCAGGGCCAAGGGACTGTCGTTCCAAGTCGATCATCGCACTTGGCATGACCTTCGCCGTCTTCTTCTATTTCCTTTGATAAAAGAAAGTCCTTTTAAGAGATGCTATGCCTCTTCCCAAAGGACTGTTTGTCGCGCAAACAGGCGGCGCTCACGTTGTCTTTGTGGCCTGCTTCCAGTAGGAGCCTTCCTTGCGATCAATGTGATTGCGCAAGATGTCCAAAGCCTTTTCGGTATCTTTGGATTTCACGGCCTCGGTGATTGCCTGATGCTCGAGGTAGGACTTGTTCATATGCTCCGCATGGCGACTGAGACGATTGCGCAAGGCTGCCATTTTTATGGCAATTGCCTGATAGGCGTCGTTCAGAAAGCGGTTTTTCGAGCAATCAAAAAGATGTTGATGAAATTCGGTATCGAGCGCCAGATACCGGTTCGCGTCACCCGAATCGAGTGCCTGGGTCATCTTTTCAACACAACTTGCAAGGCGCTCTGACAGGGCTTCTGCATTGCATTTGATCGCCAGTTCGAGAGCGGTCGTCTCAAGACAAACGCGCGCGTCACAAAGCTGCGCCAGTTCATGTGGCTGGAGCGAGAAAACGAACGTGCCGCGCTGCGGCTCGACACTCAATAAACCTTCCATTTCCAAACGGTTGAAGGCTTCTCGAACGGGTGTCCGGCTGACATTGAAGTCTTTGGCAATGCGCGCTTCGGACACTTGTGCCCCAAGCTCCAATTCACCATTCACAATCACGTCCATGAGCTTCTCTGCTACGAGCTCAGTGAGAGATTTGGGTCGCACAATCGATTTCATACAGGTCTCCTTGCAACCCAACATATCGTATGTGTCTCTGGCATACAACATGCCACGCTTGACAACTAGCATACGGTATGCCAGCTTGTCGATGAACCAACCACATTGCTTTGGGAGGAGCGCGTGCAAAAGTTCGAATCCATCTTCACATTGCTGAACAGGATCCTGGTATCCGCCACTTTGGCCGCGGTTTTCGTGACCGTTTTTGCCAACGTCGTGGGGCGCTATGCCTTCGGTAGCAGCTTTGCCTGGGCAGAGGAGGTGGCTCGCCATCTCATGATCCTTGGTGCCTTTGCCGGTGCTGGTTTGGCATTGCGAGAGGGCCGTCTGGTCTCCATCAACATCCTCTCAGATCTTCTTTCCAAGCAACTGGCACTCAAACTACGCTGGCTGATTGTGATCATGATGTTTGCCTTCATGGGGACCATGATGTGGCTGGGTATCGAGTTTGTTCAGTTCGGCTGGAACAAGGAAACCATGTCGACCGGAATTCCAAAGGGCATTCCATATTTGGCAATACCGATTGGCTGCGGTCTGTTTCTGGTGCATCTGGCAATGTTTGCGCGCCGTTTCGTGCATCTGAATGCAGACAACAGCGTCCCGGATCACGCTGAAAAACAGGAAATTTGACCGATGGCAAGCACTCTCATCATTCTGTTTTTCGCAACTTTGCTCATCGGTGTCCCCGTCGCCTTTACCATGGGGATCGCAGGTCTGACGGCCATCTTTGTTGACGGATCAATCAACCCGTTGGTTGCCGCGCAGCGTTTATTCTCTGGCATCGACAGCTTCCCGCTGATGGCAGTGCCATTTTTCATTCTGGCCTCCGAACTCATGACCGCCTGTGGCCTGACAGGAGCTTTGCTCCGTTTTGCCAACGCTCTTGTGGGCCATGTGCGCGGCGGCATGGGGCATGTGAATATTCTGGTTTCCATGCTGTTTGCCGGCATCAGTGGGTCAGCTCTGGCGGATGCTGCAGGACCTTCAGCCATTGTCATGCGGATGATGCGCGAAGCGGGCTACGAGAAAAACTATGCTGGTGCCTTGTCTGCCGCCACGGCGACCATCGGGCCAATTATCCCGCCGTCCATCTTGGCAGTGATCTTCGCCATCTCAACCAATGGAGTAACGGTTGCAGGCTTGTTTCTCGCAGGTATCGTGCCGGGTATGCTGCTGGGCTTGGCGCTGGCCCATGCCAATCACTATGTCTCGATGAAGCATGGCTATCGGGGGCGTGATCAACGGGCCAGCCGCAGCGAATTGCTCAGCAGCATTACAAAGGCTATGCCAGCATTGGTGATGCCTACGATCATCCTTGGTGGCATATTGCTCGGTGTCTTCACCCCAACCGAAGCGGGAGCCGTTGCCTCTGCCTACGCCCTGTTGCTTGGCCTGATCATACGCGCCTTCACCCTTGAGGGATTGTACAAGGCATTTGCCCGTGCCGCTGTCATCACCTCTTCGGTCTTCATGATCGTGGCAATGGCGTCGATCTTCGCTTGGCTCCTGACCTATCTGCAGATCCCGCAGGAACTGGCCAAATTCATCGCCACAATCACCCAAAACAAAATCGGCATTCTGATCATTCTGGCACTGTCCGCACAGGCCGCATCTGCGAAAGATCTGAAATATGCGCATTTTCAATCTGCTGATCTGAGCTCTCCAAAACACGCAGCCGCTCTCGCATTCGAAAGCTGCGTGGAAGGCAAGACGTCCGGGTCCATCGATGTTCAGGTTTTCCCGGCCAGTCAGCTTGGCGGCGGCTCTGACATCATGGAAGGCTTGCAGCTGGGCACCGTTCAGATGGCGGCAATCCATGATGGCCCGATCTCTGCGGTCTATAAGCCATTCTCCGTTCTCGCCATGCCCTACCTGTTCGATGATCAGGCCATGGCTTGGGATATCATGAATGGCGAGTTTGGTCAGGCGCTGTTTGAGGACATGCGCAAGAAAACCGGTATCCGCGGTCTGGGTGTCGCAGACAATGGTGTGCGCAATTTCACCAACAATGTGCGTCCTGTGGCAGAACCTGCTGACATGAAAGGTCTGAAATTGCGTGTGATGACCGCTCCGGTCTGGGTGACGCTGGTTGAAAGCCTAGGTGCTTCCGCAACCCCTGTGCCATGGCCGGAACTGCCGGGTGCTTTGCAGCAAGGTGTGGTTGACGGTCAGGAAAATGGCGTCACCAACATCGTCAACGCATCTCTTTATCAGCACCAGAAATATGTTTCCCTCGATGGTCATGTCTTCTCTTGGCACGCCTATCTCATGTCGGATGATTTCTACAATGGTCTGAATGATGGTGAGAAAAAAGCCGTCAACCAATGTTTCCAGATCTCCAAGACCATCCATCGAGGCTTGACTGCGGCCCAGGATGCCAACGCCACCGCGATCCTCAGTGCAAAGGGCATGGAAGTGGTGCCTGTGAATCCGGAGCAGAAAGAAAAGTTCCGTCAAGCCGCTCAGCCAAAGGTGCGCGAATTCATCGTCAGCGAAATCGGTGAAGAGTGGCCAAATCGTCTGGATGCTGCTGTCAAAGCATACCGCAACAAGTAAGCGAATGAGATCGCATCATGAACAAGAATGCTGTAGCAGTCCTTGAACCGGGCTACGCAAACTACAAGACGGAAGAGGCAGTGCTTGAGCATCACGGTACATCGGTTTTTGCCGTGAAAGAGCAGGATGATGCGGTCTCGTTCCTCAAGGCCATTGACCCGGTCGCGGTGATGGTGCGCGAACGCACCGTCTCCGTCTCCGAAATGGAGAGCTGCCCCAACCTCAAGATCATCGTTCGATACGGGGTCGGGGTAGACAATATCGATCTGAACTATGCTCGGGGGCGCGGCATCTATGTTGCCAATGTGCCCAATTACGGGGCCGAGATCGAAGTGAGTGAACATGCCCTCGCCCTTTATCTGGCGGTCCAGCGTCGCATCGTCCAGCGAGATCGAGACGTGCGCGAGGGCCAATGGGGCATCGGTGAAGCAGAACCAATTCCAGGGCGTTTCAATGGGGTTCTGGGTTTGATCGGTTGCGGTCGGATCGGTCTGGAGGCGGCGCACAAATTCAAGGCTCTGGGTTTCAAGTTTATCATGGCATTTGACCCATTCCTTAACAGTGCAACCGCGGAGGAAGAAGGCATTGAACTGGTCGATATCGACACGCTGTGCTCCAACGCAGATGTCATCACCCTGCATGCACCCCTCAATGACAAAACGCGCCACATTCTGAACCGTGATCGCATCGATTTGCTCAAACCAACGACAATCGTGGTCAATGTGTCTCGTGGTGGTCTGGTGGATGAACAGGCGCTCGCCGACGCCCTCAATGACGGTCGGATCTTCGGGGCGGGCATTGATGTTTTTGAACAGGAACCGATTGCAAGGACCAATCCGTTGCTGCACTGCCCCAACACGGTCATCTCAGATCATACGGCTTGGTATTCGGAACGCTCTGTCGGGGTGCTGCAACACAATGCTGCCATGGAAATTGACCGTGTTCTGCAAGGTGGTACGCCACAAAACTGGGTGAACAAATGGTAGATCTTGCTGTCATTGATCGGTTGCGGGCCGCGACAATTGTCCCGGTAATCAGGCATTCTGATACACAAGTTGCGGCCATTGCCATTGACCTGCTGATTGAGCAGGGCATCAGAGCCATCGAAATTACAACCTCTGTCTCTCGTGCTGACCAATTGGTGCAGCGGATCAAGGCAAAGAACGAAGCTCTGCTAGTGGGGGCCGGGACAGTCCTTGACCAAACACAGGCCCGGGAAATGCTCGATGCCGGAGCTGACTTCATCGTGTCTCCATGCTGGGTCGATGAGGTTGCCGATCTGGTCATCAAGGCTGGTGGTGCCTATTTTCCGGGTGCCATGACACCGGATGAAGTCTTCCACCATCATCAGGCTGGCGCCGCATTGGTCAAGATTTTCCCTGCAGACACCGCAGGGGGGCCGGCTTTTTGAAAGCACTGGGCGCAGTCTTCCCGGAAATTCAGTTGATGCCAACCGGAGGAATCCTGCCCAAGGATGTCCAAGAGTATGTGAGGGCTGGTGCGCTTTGTGTCGGGTTGGGCAGTAACCTCATGCCATCACGGGCACTGGAAGCGGGTGATATCGCCTCGGCCAAATCGCAAATCAGCGACGCGCTTCAAGACTTGCAACTGCCGCAATAACAAGGTCCGGAACTTGTCTGCAAGGCGAGCTCCACGGGTGAACTGTAACTATCTGAAACAACGCATATTCTCCCAGATCGGCACGCCGTACTGAAGAGGATTTACTTGGAAAGGGAAAAGTCATGACATTGGAAGAACTTGTAGCGGGTTTCCGCGAGGTTGCAACGGCGTCGGTGGCCGATGCCGTCGATAAGGTAGCTGGCAAACCCGGCTTTCTCGATAACGCAATCAAGCCACGGATCAACGAGAAGAAAATCTGTGGTCCTGCCGTGACCATACTTGAAGGACCAACCCAGGAATTTGTCCCGCCACAGCATGCATTGGACGCAATCGATGAAGCCGATGCCGGTTCGGTTATCGTGATCTCTGTCTCCGGGGATGCTGAAGTCGCGCTTTGGGGCGGCCTGATGACTGCGGGGGCTGTCGCCAACAAGCATGAAGCGGCGGTCCTTGATGGTGGCGTACGCGATCTGGTGGAAATCAAACGCGATTACGACTTCCCTGTCTATTCCCGCACGATCAGCCCCGGCACCACGCTCGGGCGCATCAAGACCCTCGCTGCCAATGTCGAAGTGCCGATTGGAGATGTGATCATCAATCCGGGCGACATTATTGTCGGTGACGTGGATGGTGTCGTTGCGGTGCCACGGGCCCATGCCGAAGAGATTCTTGCCATGGCACAGGAAATCGACACCCGGGAAGCCGAGCAGGCCAAGTTGATCATCGAATCCGGCTCTTTGCGTGAAGGTTTGGCCAAATACGGCCGCATCTGATCGAAGCTGCGCTCGCGAAGTTGCTGCAACAACCCGCGAGCGCTCCAACACTCAGTAAGGGAGGAGATGATGCGGAAGAAAGTGCTACTCGCTGATCCTTAACCGTTGCGTTGTCTTCTCCCGCCGCCGCGAAGGACGGACTGGAAGTGGTCGCAGAATGGAACAGCTTGCCAGGCGCGGTCAAGGATGCGGCAACCCGTAACGCTTTGGAAAAGAGCAATATCTACGGAAAGGCGCTCATTCAGGACGCAAAATTCGACAGTCAGGGCAACATTTATGTGACCGCCCTGTCGCTGGACTGCATCACGAAGCTGGATGCGACATGAACCTAAAGGATCCGGACAGTCCGAACTTCCGGATCTGCAAGATCCCCGGTGTTGGCAAAAGAGCCACCGCCGAGTGATTGAACCGGGAGCCTCACATGGGCGCAAGGCACAAGTGGGGCACCTTTCTCAGGTTGCTGCGATGGTCTTCGGCTTTTGCCGCAACTGCCATGAAAAAAATTTGTGAGAGCCCGCAATGCCGGATATCCTTTGTTTTGGAGAGCCTCTGCTTGAATTCAACCAGCAACCAGACGGTAATTATTTGCCCGGACATGGTGGAGATACCTCCAATTGTGCAATTGCTGCTGCGCGGCAAGGCGCCTCAGTTGGCTATTTCACCCATATCGGGGCGGATGCCTTTGGTGACAGCTTCATGGCGCTATGGGCGCGGGAAAGGGTCGACACCACGGCTGTGAAGCAGGTGATGGACGCCCATACGGGCATCTACTTTGTCACCCACGGCACGGATGGCCATCAATTCCGCTATTATCGTGCCGGTTCTGCCAGCAGCAAGGTGACGCCCGCGGATCTGCCTGTCAAAGCCTTGGCTTCCTGCAAGATCCTCCATGTGTCCGGCATTTCTCAGGCGATCTCGGACACATCAGCCGATGCGGTTTTTGCGGCCATCGACATTGTCAGGGAGGCAGGGGGCAAAGTGTCCTTCGATACCAACCTGCGGCTCAAGCTCTGGCCTATCGAGCGTGCGCGCGCCATCATTCATGCGGGCATGAGCAAGTGCGACATCGCTTTGCCGGGGCTTGATGATGCCCGGCAATTGACCGGATTGGACGATCCCGACGCCATTGTCGATTTCTATCTCGAACTGGGGGCCAGCATTGTCGCGCTGACCTTGGGGGCTGAAGGCACTTTGGTTGCCACGGCGGATGAAAGACGCCGCATCAAGGGGCGCCGGGTGGAAGCCGTTGATGCGACTGCTGCGGGCGATACCTTTGATGGGGCCTTCCTTAGACGGATTGCGGCCGGTGATGATCCGTTCGAAGCCGCGCGTTACGCCAATGCTGCAGCGGCCCTGTCGACGCAAGGCTATGGCGCCGTTGCCCCTATGCCCACGAAGGATGCTGTGAACGCATTTTTAGCGCAAGAATAGCAAGGGTGGCTCGGAACTCGTAATCCAAACCGTTCGTATGACTTCCCACATGTTGAAGCACGGTACGGCAAACTTGTCATCCGCGTCAGGATATTGCCTCTGGCAACGACTGAAACATCCGGTGCAATCTTCTTAAGAAACATGAAGATCATGCCTTTCAGAAGGCCCGTCCTGCTTTATCCCTTCTGCAGTGCCGCCAAGATCAGTTCAGCCGCTTCTTCTGCGGACATTTGCGCAGTGTTGACGTGGATCTCAGGCTGAACAGGGGCTTCATACGGCGCGTCGATACCGGTGAAATTCTTGATCTTGCCCTCGCGTGCCTTGGCATAGAGGCCCTTGATGTCGCGGGCTTCACAGACATCCAGTGGTGTATCCACATAGACCTCGAAAAATTCTCCCTCACCGAGCATCTCGCGCACCATCCGGCGTTCTGACGCGTAAGGAGAGATAAAGGCGGTCAGCACAATGAGGCCGGCATCCACCATCAGCCTGGAAACTTCACCAACGCGGCGAATATTCTCCACGCGGTCAACATCGGTGAAACCCAGATCCCGGTTAAGGCCATGGCGGACATTGTCACCGTCAAGCAGATAGGTGTGGTGACCCGCCTTATACAGCTTCTTCTCGACAAGGTTGGCAATCGTTGATTTGCCAGAGCCTGATAGCCCGGTGAACCAAAGCACCTTTGGAGTCTGGGCTTTTTGCTGGGCCCGAGCCTTCTTGTCGATGTCAACGGCCTGCCAATGGATATTCTCCGCGCGGCGCAGCCCGAATTCAACCAGCCCTGCGGCGACAGTCTGGTTGGAGAAACGGTCGATCAGGATGAAGGAGCCGGTCTGGCGGTTCTCTTCATAGGCGTCCATAGCCAGCGGCTCGGCAAAGGACAGGTTGCAGAAGCCGATCTCGTTGAGTTCCAGCGTCTTGCCCGCATCCCTCTGGCTGATGTTGTTGATGTTGATCTTGTGCTTGAGGCCGGTAATCGTTGCCTGCACCTGCTGGCTACCCATCTTGATGATATAGGGACGCCCCACCATCATGTGACTATTGTCCATCCAGATGACGTGAGCCGCAATCTGGTCGGTCACCTGCGGACGATCCTGGGTTAATGACAAAAGATCACCACGGGAGATGTCGATTTCATCCTCGAGCGTGATGGTTATCGCTTCGCCAGCTTCAGCTTCCGTTAGATCACCATCCATAGTTATGATGGATTTGATACGCGAGGTCTTGCCAGACTTGGCCACCACGACCTCGTCGCCCACCTTGACAGAGCCAGAGGCAATCGTGCCGGAAAAACCACGGAAATTGAGGTTCGGGCGGTTGACCCACTGAACAGGAAAGCGGAATGGCAAAGAGCGGTCGGCGCTTTCGGTATCGATCTCTTCGAGATAACCCAACAGGGTTGGGCCTTCATACCATGGCGTGCGCTCGCTTTTGGCTACCATATTATCACCATAGCGGGCAGAAATCGGCACTGCGGCGATGGTTTCGAACTCGAAGCTCTGAGCAAAGGCGTTGTAGTCGTCAACGATTGTGTCGAAGACCTCCTGGCTAAAATCCATCAGGTCCATCTTGTTGACCGCCAGCACCACATGCCGCACACCGATCAGCGAATTGATGAAGCTGTGGCGCCGGGTCTGGGTCAGAATGCCTTTTCGGGCGTCGATCAGGATGACCGCCAGATCACAGTTGGAGGCCCCGGTTGCCATGTTGCGGGTATATTGCTCATGGCCCGGCGTGTCGGCGACAATGAATTTGCGCTTGTCGGTTGCAAAGAAACGGTAGGCAACGTCAATGGTGATGCCCTGTTCCTGTTCGGCCTGCAATCCGTCGAGCAGCAAAGCCAGATCCACATCATCCCCGGTGGTGCCATGCTTCTTGCTCACTGCTTCCAGCGATCGCATCTGGTCCTCGAAGATGGTCTTTGAATCATAAAGCAGACGGCCAATCAGGGTCGACTTGCCATCATCCACGCTGCCGCAGGTCAAAAAGCGCAGGATATCGCGATTGTCCTTCTGGGCGCTCTGGTCGATTTGCACGGGGGTCGCGGTTTCAACCGTCTTTGGCGTCATGTGAGCATTTGTCATCAGAAATACCCTTCCCGCTTCTTCTTCTCCATCGAGGCTGTGTCGTCATGGTCGATCATGCGCCCTTCGCGCTCGGAGGTGCGGGCGATCAGCATTTCTTCGAAAATCGCTTCAAGCGTATCGGCACCGCTTTCCACCGCACCGGTCAAAGGGTAGCAGCCAAGGGTGCGGAACCGTACCATCCTCATTTCCGGCACTTCATCGGGCAGGAGCGGCAACCGGTCATCATCCACCATGATCCAAGTTCCGTCCCGCTTGACCACCGGGCGCTTCTTGGCGAAATAGAGCGGTACGATGGGGATGTTCTCCAGCATGATATATTGCCAGATATCCTGCTCGGTCCAGTTGGAAAGCGGGAAGACGCGAATACTCTCGCCCGGCTTGATGCGTGTGTTGAAGATGTTCCAGAGTTCAGGGCGCTGGTTCTTTGGATCCCAGCCGTGATTTTCAGTCCGGAAGGAAAAGATGCGTTCCTTGGCGCGGGATTTCTCCTCGTCACGGCGAGCCCCACCGAAGGCAGCATCAAATTGATGCTCGGTCAAAGCCGCCTTCAAGGCGTCTGTTTTCATCACTTGCGTGTAGAGCGAGGAGCCATGATCGAACGGATTGATATTGTTGGCGCGCCCTTCCTCGTTGGTATGGACGAGAAGGTCGAGGTCATAGTCACGGACCATCTGATCGCGGAAGGCGATCATTTCACGGAATTTCCATGTCGTGTCCACATGAAGCAGCGGAAAAGGCAGGCGCGACGGGTAAAAGGCCTTGCGCGCCAGATGCAGCATCACGGCACTATCCTTGCCGATGGAATAGAGCATCACCGGCTTTTTGAATTCAGCAGCCACCTCGCGCATGATATGGATGCTTTCATGCTCCAATCGCTTAAGATGGCTTCTGCGATCTAGTTTCATAATAAATGACTCAACCAATTTTCTTACTATGTCTCTTTAGAGGTTTTAAGCGTCAGACTCAATCATATCCAGAATGCGATGAGGGTTACCAGCGCGGCGTTCCTTGATATATACTATCACTTGGCGTGCTTTGGGTTCGTGCACAGGACCTTGCAAGCACTTCGACAAGTTCATACCACAGCTGTTTGCGCGGCCATCTGGTAAAGCGATTGCAGATAGCTGTCGACGAACCATATCCTGCATTCCAGAACGGGAAATCATCAAGCCACAAACCTGAAGTGGGCAAATGATCAATCTTCGCTGAGCTGTCAGCGATTCACTGAAATCAGTGTCCAGTACTTCAATAATCCACATAATAAGTCGTAATTGCGCTTTCTATACAGTCAATTCGGTCATAGGCTTTCCACACGTATGACAGGAAAAGGACCTAATAGTTTGGACAAAAAACGCTTTCTGGATGCGGTAACGAGGCTTTTCCCTGTTACAGGTCTTATCCATATCGGCCCGAGCAAAATTAGCGACATTGACTTGTATAAATCCTGGTCAATTTCTCAAGTGCTTTTCTTCGATGCCGAGCAAAACGGTTTTTCCCGTCTTGAAAAAACTATCGAAAATGAAGACGGTTGGACTGCCAACCCAACCCTGCTTGCCGCCGAAAGCAAGCCTTATGACTTTTTTTGTGTGAGCAATCGCGCCGAAAGCGGGTTAATCAATCCCAGCAAGCTGTCGCAAGTCTGGCCCAATCTGACATTGATTGAAAAACAGACAATTAAAGCCCTGTCTCTTGATGATTGCTTGCCGACCATTTGGGGTGAAGACCAGCGCAATCGAACCAATTGGCTGGTTGTATCCCGACTGGACAGCCTGACTGCATTGCGCGGCGCAAGTCACATTCTTTCCAGGTTGAGTGTTGTTGTGAGTCGCATCATGGTGGATCACCCGGCGGCACCTGATCTCGGCCGTTCTGCGCTTGATGCATTCCTGACGAAACGGGGCTTTGATGCAGTCGCTCAGTTTGATGAAACGCATCCACATCTTGCCTATATGATCTATGTGAAAAACTGGTGCCGCGCCCATAGGAATTTGCACGAAAACTACATTTCGCACAAAAGCAATGCTGAAAACACCATTCGCAATCTCGAGAATGACAAACAGTCTTTTGCTCAGAAAAGTGAAGAATTGACGGCCAAGCTGACCAGCCTTGAAGTAGACAATAAGCGTCTATTGGAACAGAAGGGCGAAGCGGACAAGGCGAAGGAAGAGTTTGACGTCAAGCTTCAAGCCAAGGAGTCAGAGCTCGACCAATCAAAAGCGGAAGTGGCACGCCTTTCGGCACAGGTGAGCGAAATGGCCGGTTTGCGCGAAGAAATTGAGGGCTTGAAAGTAGTTTTGGGTGCAAAAACAAAGGATCTCGAACAAGCCCACGCCCAGATTACCCGTCTCGGAGAATTAGAGAAAGAAATTGAGGGCTTGAAAGAAGATCTGAGTGCAAAAACAAAGGATCTCGAACAAGCCCACGCTCAGATTACTCGTCTCGGAGAATCAGAAAAAGAAATCGAGAGCTTGAAAGAAGATCTGAGTGCAAAAACAAAGGATCTCGAACAAGCCCGCGCCCAGATTACCCGTCTCGGAGAATTAGAGAAAGAAATTGAGGGCTTGAAAGAAGATCTGGGTGCAAAAACAAAGGATCTCGAACAAGCCCACGCCCAGATTACTCGTCTTGGAGAATTAGAGAAAGACGCGAATAACCTGCGTGAAGAAGTCAAGGATCTGAATGCCAAGTTGCTGCTTAAAAATACCGACAACAAGGCCCTTAGAGTCAAATATGCTAATCTGCACCAGTTGATATCCCAGCAGCAACTTGCCGTTGGTAAAATCAAGTCAATGCTTCTGGCAACAGACTTGATCGAGGCAACTCAGTCAGATGAAGGGTCAGATGATGAGTAAAGCAGATACCGAAAAAGCCCTTCCAGAATTAAAGGACATCGAGACGCTATTGAAGGATGTGGAAGCGATCGAACAAGCCGCAGATGAGTGGCATATGTCCCGTCTTGAGGCGGTGAACGCTTGCATGGAGCTGATTGACGACTTGCCTGTCTTGGTTGAAGAACCAATCCGCACTGTACATCATCTTGCCTGCACCGGAGGCACGCTGATAACCAAGTGCCTTGCATCGATGCCGAATGTGCTCATGCTCAATGAGGTTGATCCGCTCAGCCGATTGATCCAGAATCCGAAAGCCCCGTCCTTTACACCGACCGACATGATCGCATTGGCTGCACAAGGTGATTTCGAGATCGACAACAGTGTGCGCATTGAAATGTTTCTCGTCGCGCTGGAAGCATTGAAAAGCCGAATGGAGCAAGTCGGGCGTGTGTTGGTTTTGCGGGATCATAGCCACAGTCATTATAATGTCGGTGACAGCATACCGAACCGCCCGACATTCAGAGAAATTGTGGCGAAGAAATATCGGGTTTGCTCTGTGGTAACTGTCCGAGACCCAATCGACAGTTTCCTTTCGTTGCGAAATAAAGGGTGGAATTCACATTTTACACCGTCGGACTTCAACGAATATTGCTGCAGATATCTAGCATTCCTTGATGGATATCCAAACACTGAAATTATTCGATATGAAGATTTCATTGAGAAGCCGGAAGACGTTGCTGCTCAAATGTGTGAGCATCTGGAGCTGGCCTTTATTCCTGAATTCAAATCGATTTTCTTCCAGTTCCATTTCTCTGGTGACAGCGGTCGCGGTGGAGATGTGATCAAGAAACATCCTCCAAGAGAAATTGGCGATCTTAAATCAGAAATAAAGGCGTCAGAGTCCTATAAGATCTTGGTGGATCGATTGGGCTATGCGCCACGTGCTTAATATACATCGCTTCCCAGATTGATCTTGCATACGGTCCCACTTCATCCTCCCTGCGCATCGCAGATGAACGCCCTCAATAACCGCGTGACTTGGCCGTTGGGCTCTCGCCGTGAATGATAAGCTTTCGTCTACTTTCTGCCCCTTTGGCCAGGCAGGATCAGCTGCGCGAATAGATGTCCTCATAGCGGACAATGTCGTCTTCACTCAGATAAGTCCCCGTTTGGACCTCGATCAGAACCATTGGAACCTTGCCCGGATTTTCCATGCGGTGGATTTCACCAAGCGGGATGTAAACGGACTGGTTCTCGGTGACCAGCTTTACATCTTCCCCAATGGTGACCTTGGCAGTGCCTGCGACAACGATCCAGTGCTCGGAGCGGTGGAAATGGCTTTGCAAGCTCAAGGAACCACCCGGCTTCACAACGATCCGCTTCACCTGGAACCGATCATCGAGCACCAGCGTTTCGAACCAGCCCCAAGGGCGGTGATCCACCGGGAAGGTCTGTGCCTGACGCACATTCTTTGCTTTCAAAGTGGCAACGGCCTTGCGGATGTCTTGCGCACGGCTCATGTCAGCGACAAGCACCGCATCGGACATGGCAATCGCAATGACATTTTCAAGCCCAATACCGACAATTTCCTGTCCCTTGTCTTCCGCTCTCAAAAGGGAATTGCTGCAATCGATTGAGGTTGCTGGACCGGACAGAGCCACATTGGCCTCGTCTTTTTCACTTTCACGCCAGACGGCATCCCAACCGCCCAGATCAGACCATCCGGCAGAGAATGGAACCACGGAAAGGTTGTCCGCTTTTTCCATAACGGCATAGTCGATGGAGATGTCTTCCGCGTCACCAAATGCTTGCGGATCAAGGCGCAAGAAGCCCAGATCCGGCTGGCCTTCATCCACCGCGCGGCGTACTGGATCGAGCAACTGAGGACAGGATTTTTCAAATGCCGAGATAATGGTTGTGACGGAAAAGAGAAAGATGCCCGCATTCCAGAGATAGTTCCCCGAAGCGATCATTGCTTCCGCTTTTGGTTGATCCGGTTTTTCGACGAAGCTTTTCAGCGCGAACGCCTGATTATCTGTACCAACCGCTTCGTTGAGCTCAAGATAACCATAGCCGGTTTCGGGATAGGTTGGCGTGATGCCGAATGTCACCAGCTTGCCGGCCTTTGCGGCCTCTACACCCACCTCGACAGCTTGACGGAAAGCGACAGCGTCAGGCACCACATGGTCGGACGGTGCGACCAGCATCATGGCATCCGGATTGCCCTTCTCCAGCCACAAAGCCGCGGCCAAAATGGCAGGTGCCGTATTGCGGCTCTCCGGCTCGATGAGAATGGCAGATGGATCAACACCAATTTCAAGCAATTGTTCAGCGACGATGAAACGAAAATCGGAATTGGTCAAAATGATTGGCTGACCATAGGCCTCGCCTGCCAAGCGCAACGCAGATTCCTGAAACATGGTCTTCTCGCCAAGCAATGGCAAAAACTGTTTCGGATAGCTTTTACGAGACAAAGGCCAGAGGCGTGTACCAGATCCGCCACAAAGAAGAATTGGAGTAATCGTTGTAGGATTGTTCACGGTATTAATCTGCCTGTTTAATGTAAGATCTAAAATGGGGCTTTACGTGCAATAAGGCTGCCCATGTTGACCAGATTGATATGGCCATTTCAAAGCTGGGCACCCACAAAAACGGTTCAATTTCGGTTGCCCCGAGCCATTTCTGGTACAGAGCGAGTTCCATTCCAGCGCTTTGGTCGCATCCAGATCACATCTGTCATGACATCAGAGAATCATATTGAAACGTAAAATGCGAGGATTTTGAAGGTGCAATGCCGCTTTGTCCTCAAGCAATTGTCGCTTTTATCATATCCGACCAGACCAAATGCATCAATCAGATCCAAGTGATCCATGGCCACATTGCGATAGCACAAATTGAGTAGAATTGGGATGCAATACGCGCGGTTTCAAGCAAATGAATATCGTGATAGGCCGGTTCAAGATACTTCTGATATCGGGACATTTGTTTGAGAGCGAACAACTGCTCAGAAACGAAGAAGCCAGCGTATGGCTGGCTTAAAAATTTTAGGCTTCTCGCAGTGCATCGACATTGTCCAGATACCATTGATATGTATCCTTGAGGCCCTGCTCCAGACTGATGCTTGCTTTCCAGCCCATTGCTTCCAACCGGCTGATATCCATCAACTTGCGCATGGTGCCATCTGGCTTGTTGGGATCAAAACCAATCTTCCCTTTAAAGCCTGTTACCTCAGCCATCATTCTGGCGAGATCAGCGATTGTCACATCGATGCCAGAGCCAACATTGATGTGGCTGAGCATAGGTTCAGTGTTGGCTTCATAGATGCCTTTGTCGAGATCCATCACTAACAAGGAGGCCGCCGCCATATCGTCGACATGGAGGAATTCGCGCATCGGTTTACCCGTGCCCCAAATGATCACTTCGTTCAGACCCTGCTGGGTTGCCTCATGGAACCGACGCATCATGGCAGGCAAAACGTGACTATTTTCAGGGTGAAAATTGTCACCCTGACCATAGAGGTTGGTCGGCATGACCGAGCGATAGTCTGTGCCATATTGGCGGTTGTAGCTTTCGCATAGCTTGATGCCGGCAATCTTGGCAATGGCATAAGGCTCATTGGTTGGTTCAAGAATGCCGGTAAGCAATGCATCTTCTTTCATCGGTTGCGCAACGGCGCGTGGATAAATGCAAGAAGAGCCGAGGAAGAGAAGATTAAGAACGCCGGCCTCATAAGCCTGATGGATGACATTGGCTTCCATCATCAAATTTTCATAAATGAATTGAGCCGGATAGGTATTATTAGCAAGGATGCCTCCTACCTTTGCGGCGGCGAGGATCACTGCGTCCGGTTTTTCATCTGCAAAGAATTGTTTGACAGCCAACTGGTCCGTGAGATCCAACTCGGCATGAGTACGGGTGACCACATCCTGGTCGCGCTCTTGGAGCTGACGCAATATGGCTCCACCCACCATGCCACGATGCCCGGCTACATAATACTTCATATCACAATCTCTTTAGGGATCAGTTCTCAAGGCTTACCGGCAAATCAAGGCCGTGCTCTTTGAGCAAAGCAACGCGTCTTGCAGACTTCAGATCTTCGGCGACCATTTCCTTGCACATTTCCTGCGCGGTGATTTCTGGCACCCAGCCGAGCTTCTCCTTTGCTTTTGTCGGATCACCCAAAAGGGTTTCCACTTCCGCTGGGCGGAAATAGCGCGGATCGATACGAAGGATCACGTCGCCAGCTTTCAGTGCCGGAGCATCATTGCCTTCAATGGTGTCAACGATGCCGACCTCTTCCAGGCCTTCGCCTTCAAAGCGCAGTGTGATGCCAAGTTCTTTTGCAGACCAGGAGATAAATTCACGCACGGAATATTGAACGCCGGTTGCGATCACGAAATCTTCCGGTTTGTCTTGCTGCAGCATCATCCACTGCATACGGACATAGTCCTTGGCATGCCCCCAGTCGCGCAAAGCGTCGATATTTCCCATAAACAGGCAACGCTCGAGACCCTGAGCAATGTTGGCCATACCACGCGTAATTTTACGGGTTACGAATGTTTCACCACGGCGCGGGCTTTCGTGGTTGAACAGGATGCCGTTGCAGGCATACATGCCATAAGCTTCGCGATAGTTAACCGAAATCCAGTAGCTATACAGCTTTGCAACTGCGTAAGGAGAGCGCGGATAAAATGGAGTTGTTTCACGCTGCGGAATTTCCTGCACCAAGCCATATAGCTCGGACGTGGAAGCCTGATAGAAGCGGGTCTTTTCTTCCAGACCCAGGAAGCGGATAGCTTCCAGAAGGCGCAGGGTCCCTATCGCATCAATGTCAGCGGTATATTCCGGGCTTTCGAAGCTGACCGCAACGTGGGACTGGGCGCCGAGATTGTAAACCTCATCCGGCTCTACTTCGCGAATGATACGGGTCAAGTTGGAGGTGTCAGACAGATCGCCGTAATGCAGGGACATGCGTGTATTTTCGGCATGCGGATCCTGATAAATATGGTCGATACGCTGGGTATTGAAATTGGAAGCCCTGCGCTTGATTCCGTGAACCTCATAGCCTTTCTCTAGCAGCAACTCTGCGAGATAAGAACCATCTTGGCCAGTAATACCTGTAATGAGGGCTTTCTTTTCCATTCTCATTCTCTTTTTTACAATAACCTAAAGACAACACACCTGTGCGATTACTTAAAAGGCCTCAATATGTCTTCCCACTAGTAAGCGAAACTATTGGCGGGCATGGGATTGGTTTCCGACCTTACGTAGCTCTAGATAGTCTAAAACGTCAAAAAACACCACGAAAAAGGCTGTGTGATCAATTTTTTCACAAGCCTTCAGCATAAAACCTTTCTAAAGTAATTTCGAAAGTGAGTTCACACATATTTTAAGCCACCCTCAAGAGGTTGTTCAGAGAATATGTTGCCGATGGATAATTATTCAAACCGCATTGGCCAATCATTTTCAAAATTTACATAAAGATTCACTTCTTACGCCTTGCTATTTTGTAGACTTCCACGCGGAAAATATGAATCTGGGTTGAGGTGCTCCAATAACACGAAATGGTTTTTCCCGGAATGATCGTATCACGTCGCTCGCTTGGATCAGAGCCTTCACGCCAAAATGGTCAAACGATCTGATGCACTTGTCTTTTGGCATGAATTCATGCAAACAGAGCTTGCTTTAAGTCGCGGTAGGTGCCTCATAGACCATGAGGAGTCTTTGTTATTGTTCGCCGATTGCTTTATTCAATATGCCCCAGTCGCTCGTTTATATTATCCGCAATCAAGTCCGGCTCTTTCTGCGCTGGAAGCCTATTGTGAAGCATCGGGCAAAAGGGTGCGCGCGCGATGGAAGGGCGGTTGTTCTGGCGCTTGGTTTCAGCCCATGGAAAGAAACGTTTTTGCGCGCCTTCTATCAGGGGCAGACAGTGCTGTTCGCCAACAAGGCGAGCGATTTTCACGCCGCTTGGCAGTTCTTTCCGGCAGGCCAGGCAAAGGGCATTATCTGGTCTTTCAAGGATGAAGAGCTGGGGCTTGATCAATCTGTCTTCCCGCAAGGTGCCTTGAGCCGTATGGAAGATGGCTTCATCCGCTCCATTGGCCGCGGCATCGATCATGTGCCACCATGGTCCTTGTGTCTTGATCAGTGCGGGGCCTATTTCGATGCAAGCCGCCCGTCTGATCTGGAAGTTATGTGCGAAACCTTTGAAACCGAAGGCTGGACCGAGGCACAAGAGCGCGCATCAAAACACTTAATGCAAGTGATGCTCGATCTGAATATCAGCAAGTATAATCTTGGCGACAAGGCCAGCTCGCCCTCTGCTCCATCCCCTCAAACCGGCGCTGTTCTGGTACTTGGTCAGGTTGAAAGTGATCGTTCGATCTTGTGCAACCAGAATGTGATTTCGAAAAATGCCGACCTGCTAAAGCAGGCGGTTTCAGACTATCCCGATTGCCACATTTATTTCAAACAACATCCCGATTGTGTCGGACCGCGCAGCCGGTCAGGCTATGTTGATCTGTCCGCGTTCCCAAAGGTTGAGGCGGTGCCGGCTGAGATGTCCTTGCCGGAGGCTTGCGAGCTGGTGGAGCGGGTCTACACCATTTCATCCCTTGGTGGATTTGAGGCCCTGATGCGCGGCAAATTGGTGACCACCTTCGGGTGCCCATTCTATGCTGGTTGGGGCCTGACAGATGATCATGTGGCCTTCCGGCGCCGGACAAATCGCCTCTCTCTGGCGCAATTGTTCCATATCGCCTATCTGGATTATCCCACTTACTTCAATCCACATACGGGCGAACGTTTGACCGCTCAGGATGTGATGTCGGAATTTTCAAAAGGTAATCCCAATGGGCCGTGAGCAGAAGAAGCCACTTATCCTGTTCGATGTAACACGGCTCATTCAGCGCCGCCGTGCTTCTATCGCCACCGGCATCGACCGGATCGATGTGCAATGGGCACAGGCTATCTTCGATCATTTCGGCCCGGACTGCCTGCCCGTCATGTTGCACAAGGGGCAGCCGTTGATTTTGCGCGATGAGCAAGTGGCGATCAGGGCGCTTATCCGATCACAGATCGGCTGTTGGTTCTGTCAACAGGAGCCAGATGAACAGATAGTTGCGCGTCTGGATCGTGCCGGATTAGCTGCAAATGCTGGATATGGATCCAGAAAAGTCGAGAAGCAGATCTTTGCTGGCAAGTCTCGCCGCACCCAACTCATGCAATCTGTTTTGCCCCAATTTGCCTATGCCCTGAAGGGCTGGCTCTGGTCAAGCAAGACACAAAATGAAGGCGCTTTGGAAGGCGTCGAGCGCCTTGTCTATGTCAATGCTTCTCACATGGGTTTGCCGCAAAAAGCAGGTGCCTTGTCTGCCTTGGCCAATGGGCGTTCTGTGCGCCTTGTGCCCTACATTCATGATTTGATCCCGATCGAGTTTCCTGAATATGCGATGACACGGTCAACCAGTCTTCTGCGCGATATGATCGCCGAGATCGAACGCTACCCGACCAGCTATACGACCAATTCCGTCGCGACTGCGCATAGCCTTGAACGCTATCTTTCTCTCGCGTCCAGAAAAGAAACTGATCGCCCATCTGGTTTTGAAATCAAGGCCTTTTATCCCGGCTTTACCGCTTACCAGATGAAGGTGCCTGCAGTCGCCAGCCAGCCTAGGCATGATGAAGGCGGGCCGGTACAATTCGTGATCATTGGCACCATCGAGCCGCGCAAAAACCATTTGTTGCTGCTCCATCTCTGGCGGCAGATGGTGGAAGAGGGTTTTACGCCCATGCCCAGGCTGACCATCATCGGGCGGCGCGGATGGGGAGCGGATGGCGCCATCGCGATGCTTGATCATTGCGAACAGCTCCGCCCCTATATCCGCGAAATCAATGATGCCAGTGACGCCGAGATGTTTGACCATCTTTCCAAGGCGGCTGCCCTGCTGTTTCCATCCTTCACCGAGGGCTTCGGCTTGCCGCTGATGGAAGCGGCAGAAATGGGCGTGCCCGTCATCGCATCAGATTTGGCCGTTTTTCGCGAGTTAGTGGACGCGGGTGTGACTTTCCTGCATCCATTGGACGCAGAAGGCTGGAAAGAAGCCATTTGCAAAGCGGCTCTTGATCCTCTGCGCCTGTCAAGGCCGACCTTGAAAGGGATGATTGGTGGTTGGGATGTACATCGCAAACAATTTGCTGCATTTGTCAGCCAGGTCGCAGATGAGGAGACCACAAGATGACGGACAGTCTGGCCCCGTTCATCGATAGTGATGTGATCCTGTATGATCTGTCGCGCCTTGTCGTGCGTCGCAACGAGCCTTTCGCCACCGGCATTGATCGCATTGACCTGGCCTTTGCCAAGGATTTGCTCGAACGCCGTGGCGACCAGATACAATTCGTTCTTCTCAATGGACGAGACGGTTTGCTTATGGAGCAGAAAATTGCGGATGATCTGCTGGCAAAGCTGGAACATATCTGGATGGGGGAAACCAGCCCGGAGCGATCAAGCTGGTTCAATGATCCATTTGCCCGCAAAAAAACAATGGCTCGGCTTGCAAGGATGGTTAGGCCCACCAGCGCATTGCTGCCGCGCCTGTCCAAACTGTTGGATGGCAAATCAGCCACCTATATTGTTGCGTCTCATCATGGTTTGCCGCGTGCACCGAATTTGCTGCGCCGGTTGCGTGAAATGTGTGATCTTCAAGTCTATGCTTACATGCATGACCTGATCCCTGTCCGATATCCGGAATATATTCGGCCAAACCAGATTGGCAAGCTGGAGCGATATCTGGAGCAACTCCGCCTGGCGGATGCGCGGCTATTTGCAAATTCTGCTCATAGCGCGGCGGACCTGGAACAATATGCCCGCAAAAATGATTGGCCCTTGCAAAAGGTCGAAGTGATTTTACCCGACCTTCCACCGCTCACATCCAAAGGTGTTGCGCCCGGCGACCGGATTGCCACCATTCGCGCTGGGACAAAACCCTATTTCGTCACTGTGGGCACCATCGAGCCGCGTAAAAATCATCTGACCTTGCTGCAATGCTGGCGTCATTGGGCGCAAGTTGCGCCCGAACAGGTGCCCCACCTTTATATTGTCGGGCAGCGTGGCTGGCAAAATGGGGAAATTATCAACTTTTTGGAGACCTGCCCCGCCATTCAGTCCCATGTTACCGAATTTGGCGACCTGAATGACCATGATCTGTCTTATTTGCTGCAAGGGGCAACGGGCATGTTGTTTCCGTCCTTTGCCGAAGGCTTGGGCCTGCCTTTGCTCGAAGCCAAAGCCTGTGGGGTCAAAGCGATCGTTTCTGACCTCGCCATTTTCCGATCCTTTGCCGCCGAGAGCACCCGCTATGTCAATCCGGCGGACGGACTGGCATGGTTTCGCGCGTGTGAAGACGTTATCAAGACTCATAATGAAAAGCAGAATTGCCCTTAGTATCGTAGGCACCCATGGGCTCTCCTTAAAACTGGTAGAGACTTGGGGCGCAGGTCACATCCTGTCAGATTTCCAAGGACCACTTCAGGTCATGATGCAAGTCCATCGGGTTGAGAGAATGGGCAAGCCAGTTGTGACTTTTTGCTCGTCGCCAACACATAATTCTACTTGAACAGGTCAAGTACATCTTGGTTGGTCCTGCAATGGGAAAGGCCAATCTTGTTAGCAGCCCGAAGAGCATTGTCCATATACATTTGCAGTCCATATTTTTTGAACAGAGCAACGAAGAGCCCCAGAGATGTCGCATACTTTTCATCACGGTAAAGCTTGTTAGCGTCCTTTATGCGCAATTGCTCCATGTCGTGGCGTCGCTTAAGGCTCTCCATTGCCTCAATGATGCCGTAGGATGAGAATGTTATCTCACCCTGATTGCCATCACAATCCTTGACATTCAACTGCAGTTTGAGCCTGGTGTGTTCCTGTTCAAACGTCTTGCTTAGTTCGATCTTTTGCTTCTCGCCAGCGGCAAGTTTGATCACCTTTGATGCCCCTTCATAAGGGGAATTTCCGCTCCGTCCGAGTGTAACATCAACAGTCATGTCACAGCTCGAAGTTAGCTCCATGATGCCTACAAATTTAATCCCCTTGGTCGGCGTTTCAGGAGTGATATGTGCGATCCAGAGTTTCTGGTTCGCGTCTGAGTGGGTGTAAGCCCATCTATCCTGTGCTAGACGGACGTAATATTCCATGAAATCCACATGTGAACTAAATTTTCTAGCCAATTCTCCCGTTGCCACGACGGATTTAGTTGCGGGGCCGACACCTTTGCGCTTGCAGGCATTCTCTTGGGTAAAGAGGCTGTTGTAGTCAACGCGTTGGAAGATTTCCAGTTCGCCCCCGATGGTCGCGTTGTAGACCTTTCGGCCGACCGCTTCATAAGCGAGTTTTGCCTGCCGATAGTTCAGGGCCACACGCTCGAGTTTTGGATCTTTCCAGGTTTTTCCTTTGCCGAAATAGTCCTTGTGAAAATGATTGGGGTCGTCTGTTGTTGACGTTATGAGGTCGCCTTCCCGTTTGTGCTCTTTTGGAATGACATAACTGAAATCCATTCCGATCAGGTAGACCTCGGTAAATCCCATAAAGAAAGCAAGCTGTAGATTTATGTATGTAACGAATGCGGTACTTCTTCGAAACGCGTGTGTTCTGAAATAGGCAGAGAAAAGTAGAATTTTTCTGTCGGTATGGTTTCGTCTTCGATCAGCCTGACCAAGGCCTCATGATGCGATAGCACGACTTTTTTGTCGCACCAGGCATAATAATTGGGCCACTAGTTTATTTTGCTGAAATATCGGTACGCTGCTCCCATACCGAACGTGTGCAGGTTTTTCGGTAGATTGGCAAATCCATATTCCGCAACTTTCTTTGTTGAGGGACCGTTGCCAATAATTAAAATTGAATCGCGACTCGCTCTCTCACGTTCACGTTGTTCTATTTTTTTCAGTATTTCATCGTAAATGTAATCGCTACCTTCCTTGGATAGATGAAGGTTGTCACACGTGTATTTTTTGACGTCATCATAGTCCCAGTTCAGAAGGTCGACGGTCTTTTCTTTGCCAAGCACCTGTAGGAACAGAGCCGAATAGCTTTCGGTAATAGCGATGTTCGCGGGTCTTTTGCGAATATAATCCCCCTCCCAACCGGGGACAAAGCGATTTGAATTAATAAATATCAGATTGTCGATTGAGGCAAGTCTCGGAAGTAATTTATGAAAAGCCATATCGAGGCTATACATATTGTTTGTTTTTTCCCCTTCATAGACTTCGGGGAAAGGTGAGTTTAGGTGTGAATTTATTTCAGCTTCACCAAAGACAGAGTCAAAAATGGCTTTTTTGTTGTTGATTATCTTTTTCGAATAGTCCCGGGTATTCAAGCGCAGGTTATCGTTTTTTGTGATTTCTTTATTGTTATAAAGATTATTATAGGCGCTGCTTGCTGGGCGCGGTGACCAATCCACGATACCGGTGTAGAGGACAATATAGTCGTAAGATTGTAAGTCTTCTCCGGAAAATAATTCCAGAAAATCTAGCATCGTGGTCCACTTCATCGGACACAGATATGTATCGACATTAAACCTTGCATCTTTCGCTAAACGCTCGGCGAATACATCGTGAGATGCTCCGTGTGGTTTATGCTGTCCACGACTATCGGTAAAAATAAGAATCTTTTTTTCAAAGTATTATTTTTTATTTCTGACATATTGACCCCTTGTGTCATTAAGCGGTATTCGAAAATTGTCGGCATTCAGTCAGGATCAAACAGTCGTCCAGAAATACCACCATCCAGCCCGATGCACGCACCGTGAAGGAAGTCCATCCCTCCTTCCGTGAGCATGAGAGCCAGCTTGGCGACCTGTTTCGGTTGGCCAATACTGCCGCGGGGATGACAATCATTCAATTGCTGGTAAAGTTCCTGTTTGCCATCAAAGCCAGCCTTGAGCATGTCGGTCTCGATAGCGGCCGGCTCGATGACATTGACCCGAACGCGAGGGCCCAGATCCACGGCCATGGCCCGGGTCAGTCCGGTCAGGGCTGCCTTGCTGGTGGCATAGGCCACGAAGCGTCGCTTGGTCAGACGAGCATGGATGCTTCCAATATTGACAACGCAACCCATGGCTTCAGTCAATTCAGGAAGAAAGGCCTGGGTGAGGAAGAAGGGAGCCAGGAGATTGACATTCAGCGTTTCGTGCCAGCTTTCCCGGCTTTGCTCCTCGACACCGCCAATGATCTGGACCGCAGCGTTGTTGATCAGGCCCTTGAGCGGATAGCCGTTAAGATCACTGCGAATATGGGCGAACAGATCCACCGCATATGCCTCATCTTCGATCGCATGTTTCAGGTTGGTCTGGATGAAATGATTGCACCGCAAATTTTCTGATCGCGGCGTGACATCCGTCGCGATCACATTGTAGCCAGCATCATCAAAGGTTTCGACCAGCGCTTTCCCGATACCACCATTGGCCCCCGTAATGATCACACTATTCTGCATTCAAACCTCCAACTCGTGCAAGGTGAAGCCTAGTTATAGGCAGGAGTCCATAGCGTCAGTCCGAGAGGAATTCCGCCAGTTTTTCAATAGCCATCTTGCTTGCCCGCTCGACCGCATCGACGGTGTTGGAGCTATTATGGGAGCCGAAGACGCACCGGGGATGATCGCGCAGGATGGAATCCTGTGGCAGGGGCTCGACCTCAAACACGTCAAGTGCTGCGGAAAAGACCGTTTCATCCTGAATGGCCTTTTCAAGAGCAGCCTCATCGATAATCGGGCCACGACCCACATTGACAACGCGCAGACCTTTCTTGGCCTTGGCAAAGATCTCTTCATTGACCATGTGGTAACTGGATTTGGTCAGTGCACAGGTGGAGACAAGAAAGTCCGCTTCCTCAATACGGTCAGGCCACTGGGCCAGCTCCACCCCGTCGAGCCCGTCGGTGTTGGTGACACCGGGATCATAGGCGATTACCTTCATGTCAGCGGCCAGCATGCGCCTTGCAGCTTTACGGCCGATGTCGCCCAAGCCGAGCAGAGCCACTTGCTTGTTCTGCAGCGACAAGCCGCGCGGCTTTGGCCAGGAGCCGGCACGCACACCCCTGTCAATTTCAAAAGTCTGTCGGGCCAGAGCAATCACATATCCCATCGCCACATCTGCAACTTCGGCGCCAAACATGTTGGGCGTGTTGGCTATCGGGATGCCAAGATCCGCGCAGGCATCAAAGTCAACGTTATCAACGCCGATGCCCCATTTCATCGCTGCCTTAAGTTTTCCTGCCTTGCCTGCCTCGAAAACTTCACGGGTGGCAGGATCGTCGCCGATGATCCAGCCATCATGTTGGGGAACCAGCTCGACAAGCTCTTCCACTGACAGGATCTGAACAACATCTGCCGCCGTTACTTCCATGCCATGCTGCGCAAAGAGTGGACGAAAATTGTCAATCATTCCCAGCATTGGGGGACATGTTACCAAGACTTTCATTTATGCTTTTCCTTCGACTTCGCTCAAGTAGCGGGCAGTGGCGACGGCTCTGTTCCAGTCGTCTGGGGTGTCGATATCTACAGATTCAATCGAGGGACTCACATGCAGGATCGGCTGCTTACCGATGCGCGCATTCGTTTTCTCGAAACTTTCCCGGGTGAAGATATAAAGATTGGAATTCTCCTCATACCATGGTTCGAGGTCCTGGGTCTGGATCAGGTTGTTCGGATCATGATTCACCGGAGTGCCATCGGCGCGGTAAAACCGTGTCTGAATCTTATCTACCGTGAAGAGCGAATCCGCTTTGTCAGCGGCTTGGCCTGCTTTGAATTCCGCCAGCGCACTGGTGATGGTGTCCACGCTGATAAGCGGATTGGTGGTATGGGTCATGACATAAATATCCGCAGGCACATTGGCGATGTCGTCACCGAGGATCAAATTCATTGAGACCGTGTGACCGCAAAGCTCCGGCTTTCGATCACGGATCATGATCCGTTCACTGTCTTCCAGGCCATTTTCCTTGAGGATATGACGGGCATCGGTATTGATGACAATCTGATCTATCTCATCGATTGCCAACAATGTATCCAGAATCCACCGAAAAAGGGGTTTGCCGCAAAAATCGCGAAAATTCTTGCCTGTCACCCTTTGGCTGATCGCTTTCATTGGCACAAGAGCCACAATGCGAGGTTTGCTGTCCGACATGAACTTATCCTAGGTTAATTATTTGATTAATTTGGGAAAAAATACTTTTCCTTGTCTTTGCTCGACAATTTTCGATGATCGTGATGGCCTTTGAAAGATCCCAGATACTGATGAAAGCGATAGCGCACAATATCAGTTGCATTCTTGCTCCAGAGATTTTGCCGCCAAGATGATTGCCAATCTTTCCAAATACTCGAAATTATGTAACGCAAAAGATCAAAGGAATTCATGTGAATGTGCGGCATAATCTCCTGCAACGCAATTGCCTCGCGTTCAAATCTGCGCTTGACCTGAGCCCAGCTTTCAGTGTGATAGTGGAATACGCTGGCATCTCCCACATAGCCAACCTTTCCGCCGTCGGCGACCATGCGTTTGGCAAGCTCCATATCTTCAAGGCCCGTCAACTCCTCGTCAAATCGATACTTTTCCCAGGTATCTTTGGATATTGCTGAATTGGCATTGTTACAAAAAAAGCCCTGTTGTGGAATTTGGCTTTCGGCAGGAAAGTATTTGCCAAATATGCGGCATTCACTGAAGTAGCTCTCCGGGCCGCCAAACTGCCTCCCATAGGTATAGTTAACGTGACCTTCAACAATGGGCTGGCACAAACGCTGTAGCCAGTAGGGATCGCAGGGGACACAGTGGCCACTCGTGATGACCAGTATATCGCCGGATGCTGCATCGCATCCCTGATTCAGGGATCGACCAAATGAGAATTGCTCTCTGGTGATGTGGTGTATCTTGCAGCCATACTTGTCGGCAATTTCCAGTGTCCTGTCTGTAGACCCGGAATCGACCAGCACCACTTCGTGAGAAAGCCCTTTCGTCTGTTGTTCAGATATGCCAATCAACAAGTCTTCCAGATGAACTGCTTCATTCAATGTGCGAATGACAATACTGACGCGCGCATCAGACATATTAATCAGGCCTGGTTTCAGCAATAACGAGAATTCGGGAGACATGTCTTTGTGAATCAACCGCATTTCTTCGGGGCTGACAGAATTGCTGGCGAACATGTCCCAGTGCACGGGCACCAACTGCTTCACACCGGTCTCTCTGGCAAATTGGAATGCTTCGCGCACACTCATATTGCCAAGAATCGACTGTCGGTCCTTGAAATAGTTGGGCTCGTTGACAGGCAAAAGGGCTGTATGTACACCGCCTTCCTCATTCAAGAGGTCTATGATTTCCTGACGTGCAGATGTATCCCCTGACGCATAAAGACGCTTGCCATGAAAATCAAACAGGTAGCCGACGCAAGACAAATTTCCATCACCATCCCGCTCGATCTCAGGATGAGCAGCAGGAACCGCACGCATCTGAAGTGTGTCGGTGATCTCTGACCAAGCCTCTTGAGCCAGAACCAGACGCTCTTGAGGAATATCCCAGCTTCTCAATCTTTCTATAACTGGCAAGGGTCCAACAAAACGCGCTTGAGGCGATGCTGCGGCTATTTTGGGAAGCGTATGTGGATCGCAATGATCAATATGATGATGAGTGATAAGAATCCAGTCTGCGTCATCGACACTCTCAGGATGAAGAGGGATGGGGACCAGCCTTTCAAGCTCGGAATCCACCAGCTCTTGAACCGAATTGGACAGATATGGGTCAATATATATATTCACGTTAGGGAACGCCAAGCGGCAGCCTGATTGGCCCAGAAGCTGAATAGGTATTCTCAACATAAGCAACACTTTTATAGATTAAACAAAGATTGATAATTTACTTTTTCAAAGATATCACACGCACCATCAACGGTTGCATCCAGAATTTGTCGTCCGTCCGCTTCAAATTCCTTGCGTGCAATTCGGTACGATTCTTCCGAGTTGGCAAGGTCGGGGTTGTCCCAGGATCGACCGGCAAAATAGGAACGGTCGAAATGATTGGGATCATCCCCTTCCATATTACGAACCTCATTAGGCTTGCCTTCAAACTTGTATCTGTGATCAAGGCCGACGATAATCACTTGATTGAAGCCAAGAAAATAGGCGATTTGCAATGCGGCATAAGTGACTGTCCATCCCTCATGTATGCCGTCAGAAATGTTGGTGCTAAAGCGAGCTGGCGGATTTGAGGTGTCGACAAGATAGGTAAGTGCACTTTCTCTGACCAAATTGTCTGCCGCTACATTTCCAATAAATTTGACGCAATTTAAGTTGCGAATTTCGACAACAGACTGCTCAACAACCTTCCGGTTTATTGCCGTATAGTATTTCGGGTAGAATTGGAATTTTTCAAAGCCAAGAAAAATCTTATTCATGCCAATGGAAATTTCCCGAGAAAGAAACGACATATCAATTTTGTTTAAGGAAGGTCCGTTGGCAACAAGAACACATCGATCGCCCTTATGACGATTTCTCAGAGAATCCAACCTATTCACGAGTTTACCGTTCCCCTTCTTAAAAAACAGTCTGGTTCTTTGCTACAACAATGTCCATAGATAGAAAAACATGACTAAAAACACTTTTTCAGTGTCTGCGACGGCAATCCGCCATTTATAGTGGATCTGATTATACAATTCACGATGCTTTTCATTTTTTGGCGATTGTCATGTCTCCGATACGAATATTTGGGCTTTTATTGGTAGGTGTCCACTACCCGCGCGTTGCATGATTCTGGACCTGTTTCAATATATTGAATTGATATTGTCCAAGCCACTTCTGCCTTGCTCTTTAGTTGTAATGCTCCACATATTAATTTTGCTACAACTTCGCTGTAAAAATGCATGAAGGTTCAGACAAGTCGATCAGGCACAGTAGGCTACCGGGTTTCACGGTTGCTGTGTTTGCGGATATATCGCAGCCGTTTGAGGTTGATCATAGTAGGGTGCATGGTGGCACATACCGCGCCAATAAAGGGCTCTAAACGGCAACTGGTTGCGCCAAAAGGTTCCATGGATTGGTTCGGGAAGGCCTTGAGGAAAGCAATCTTGATCCTTGATTCGAGCTGCTCGACTCTGTCCGCGTTCTTATGCATGGAACCGAGCGGTAAGCTAAAAGTCAGAGCTCGCGGGCCTGTTTCCACAATTTCACGGCCAGCGCAACGGCTTCCTCATATTTGGGTTGGCTCGACTCTAAGGTGTCGGGATAATCGGAGAAATCATCATCAAATATCGGCTCTTCCATATCGGGTAAACACTCTTGTCGTAGCTTGTCATTGACATCCTTGAACTGGGCCAGGAATGCCTTCGCTTCTTGTTTCGTTACACCCACATGGCGGCCTTGGCTCAAGCACTACAATGAGGATCGGCCTCATTCAGCAATCGGATACAATGTCCCGATTGCTCTGCTCAATCCCGGTGGCGTAACCAGCCCGTGACTGTGATGAAAGCCGGAAAAATCTAATTCCCGGCGGTCCAAACTTGGGGCTCACTGCAAGACTTATAAAATCGGCCGTAAGACCGTATGTCTTTTGTGCGGCGGCATGATTTGAAGTTACCCTTAGAATGACCTTCATGGGCGATTTCAGATGTCGCCCCTCACATTGGAGGAACCGCATGAAGGAAGCTCAAGCAGTCACATACGTTGGCATAGATGTGTCCAAAGATAAACTTGCTGTCGCGATCGCGGATGGCAGTCCTGGTGGTGAGGTTCTGGACTTGGGTGTGTTCAGCACATCACCAGAAGGTTTTGAGAAGCTATTCAAGAGACTTAAGGCACGGGAAACTCGCATTGAAATCTGTTACGAAGCTGGTCCAACTGGATATGGGCTTTACCGACAAGCACGAGCATTTGGGTTTGAATGCAGCGTTGTTGCCCCGTCACTTATTCCTGTTCGGGCGGGAGATAGGGTCAAAACGGACCGGTTGGACGCACAACGTCTTGCTCGCTTGCTCCGGGCTGGTGAGTTGACGCCGATTTGGGTGCCCGATGAAGGTCATGAAGCAATTCGAGATCTCGTTCGTGCTCGTGAAAGCGCAGCGGAAGACCAGCGATACAAGCGCCAATTGATATCGGCTTTCTTGCTTCGCCACGGTAAAACCTATCATCGCACTAAACCCTGGACCATGCGCTACCGTCTCTGGCTGCAGAGTTTGACTTTCGATCACCATGCCCACCAGTTGGTTCTGCAAGAAATGCTGCAGGCGGAACGTCATGCAGCAGAGCGATTGGAACGCACGACAAAACACATTGAAGAATTAGTCCCAGATTGGTCTCTTGGACCGGTTGTGCATGCGCTTCAGGCGATGCGTGGTGTTGCCCTTATCGGCGCGGTAACCTTCATGGCAGAGATAGGGGATGTCCGTCGTTTCGATAACCCACGAAAACTTATGGCATATTTGGGTCTAGTTCCAAGTGAGTATTCCACTGGCAAAACAACGAAACGAGGTGGAATTACACGGGCTGGCAACTCCCGCGTCCGGCATAAATTGATCGAGGGCGCATGGACATACCGTTATCCAGCAAAGCTTGGCACACAGAAACTGTATATTTTGAGAGAACTACCACCGGAGGTGCAGGACATCGCTTGGAAGGCTCAATCCAGATTGTCTAGGCGTTAACGAAAATTGCATCAGAGAGGTAAGAAATCGACCGTTATTACCACGGCTATTGCTCGTGAAATGGCTGCCTTTATGTGGGACATTGCGCGAAAGATGATGCCAGTCCTCTGAAAATGATTCCAGCCGCGCCCAATGGCGGGTACGAGATCAACGGCAGGGGAATATCCGACAACCGCTTTGTGGCCAACATTTGTTGACGCCCGTTGTAAGACAGGAATAGCCCCGAGACGCACATGCGGTAATGCGGTATCCAATCCGCGCATCAGAGCGCTGTTCCCGCCCCACATTGCGACCGCTGGCGTGATCAGCGATGAGATCTTCATGTTGATTGATTTTGGAGTATCTCTATGGAGAGTACGGCGGAGTTTCTCGCTACTGTCGCGCGCGTCCGTGGTTGTCCGCGCAATTGGACGGATGAAGAGAAAGCACAGATTGTGTCGGAAAGATCTTGCACGTTATCAGTCAGCGCGGTGATGAGCCTTGGCCGTCAGTCATGATAAAATCCCACCGGTCAAATCACACCGTTTTTGCGGGCCTCCATCTGATCTGCCAGCAACTTCTTCAGTGTGGCATTCTCGTCCTCGTCTGGGCGAGGACGATATTATCCGTTATGAGGATGTGTATGCTAGGGATTGATACCAAAGGGCCTTTTGAACAGAAAACGCTTAGCAAACGTTGATGGCATGGAGGTATTCTCTGCGTCTTAAAGCGAGTGTCGCTGCAGATTGATCCACCACAGAAAAGCCGTTTCTCAACAGATAATCTATGGCAGTGGTCCCTTTGCCCAGCCATTTTCCATCGTCATAGAACACATCATCGAATACGATTGCGCCATTGTAGGGCAGTTTGCGTACCAGCTGTATGACGCAGTCGAGATGCATCTGGGCGCATTGTGCATCGCTGATCTCTGCGCCCAGGTTCTTCTTATAGGCTTCCTGACGGGCAGGGCTGTGGCCCCCATGATCGAAGTCATATGCATCCAGGTAGACATATCTAGGTACTGTTGTTGAATCGGACTTCAGGTAATCTTCGCCCTTTTCCGCGATGGTAACCAAATGAGCCTGATATCCTTTGTCTATATAGCTCAGTGCGCGTTTACCATTCTCAGGATCCATATCGACCGAGGTTAACGTGCTGTTCAAATAGCGGGCCAGACAAGCGAGGCGGAGGGTGGACGATTGGCACCAGATCACTTCCCTTATGGTTCCGATTTCCAGGATATCACGTGGTCCGGAGAAGAAGTCCGCATCGTTGATCATGTCATCCAGGATGAGAGAAATCAGCATCTGGTGGCCATGCGGCAGAAGCTGCCGTGCCCTTGCCGAGGGAATGACCGGGATACTTTTTCTGTAGGTCCGTGTGCTGCTCAAGCAGTCGATCAAACCAAATAACAATGATTCCACATCCGCAACCCGGCCTGTGGTCAGATCGTGTGTTACCCTCTGGGATGTCACAGTCAGCGCTTTGGTATCGCTCGCAATTTTCTCAAGCCGTTCTTGCGTCGATTGGCTGAATTGGGACTGTTTCGCATCCAGTGCATCGATCTTCGGGGTTAGATCATGAAGTAAAGTCGTTTCCAAAAAACCGGAGAGCTTTTCGAGCTCTGTCACGCGCTGCTGCAATTGGGCCAGAGAGGTTGCCTTGTCCTCAATGGCCCCAATAGAGTCCGAGAGTTGCTTCTGCCAGGCGCCAAGCTCTTCGAGTTCCGCAAGGGCCTTTTGCAGGTCAGCGGCTTCAGTGTCTTTTGCCTCGGGACTGACAACAGGCGCCTGTACAGCTCTCTCATCAGATCTCTCGGTTGAAATGGTGTCTTCAGCGGTTGGTTCGTCAGGTGAGGTCCCATGCAGATCCTGGCCGACCGCGCCGCCGGTTGCCACTGTTTGGTTGGATGGCGGTTCAGGTGTCGTTCCAGCTATCTCGGTTTGATCGGCGCTGCCGTCATTTTGAATGCTCATCGGACCTCCTATTGGCGTTCTCTGTCTTGATGCATCCGAGGCCAGTTTATGGTGTTATACCAAAGGGCCTCGGAGTGGTTGCACATGGACCGTCACCTGATTGAAACCGCTTTCTGCCGATTGTCAGGTAAATGGTGTGTCTGTGGATCTATATCTGTCGAAGGTAAAAAAAGCCAGAGCCTCTATCAAATCGCCTTTTGATTGCTTCAACATTTGAATACTGTTCCGCAATAAGCGGTCCATTTTCATCAAATACATAAAATAGCCGTAATGCAATAATGTCCCGCACGAGATTGCACGTTCTCTCTCGAGATGCCTCAAAACAATAATCCACTCCATGAGATTTGACATCATCTTTTTTAAACCCAATGACAATTGATAAATTACTATGCAGTTGCTTTTTCATCATTGGGGACTGAAAAATTAACGGGAAGCTGCTGTCGAAACAGTATATTATTCTACTTCTTGATAAGAAATCTGGATTATTCATCAATATAATTTCAAATAATATTTCTCGCAGATCGGTATCACAGTTGAACAAGTCTTCTATTGTGAGGATTTCACTATTACCCAAATTGCGCGTATGGTGTGATGTGATGTCCCTACGATTGTCTGTCCGGTATATGACTTGCCCTTGAAAGTTCCGGAGTGCATGCTCGACTGAGTGCGTGTAGATAAAATGTTGCACGGCCTCATCTGAAAATAGGTATGGCGGGCGTCCCCAATATCTTGAAAGGACGATGGAAAAATCCGTGTCGCTTTCCGCAAAAGTTTTGTCGAAACGGACGTCAATAGATAAACGTTGCAGAATACAATCAAGGTGATTGTATTCAACCAAGCGCTCATTCACCCCGTTGATTGCCCCTTCAGAACCAGCAAACCTCTCGAAGCCGAAAGTGAAGAAATCGATATTATTGAAGTTTTCTCTCAAACGTGGCAGTAATGGCGTCTCGTTACTGCTTGTAAATTCGATTTCAACATTATTCCGCGAGCCATCTGCATATAGGGCTACAGTCAGTTTGTTGTGATGAGATTCTGTAATTCTTGTATCAGATTGTCGTTCTATCAATTCATCACAAAAAACTTGATTTATACCGCCTGCAAATGCATGGAGTACGTAAGAAACCTCATCGAAGCGATCGTCCAGCATGGTCGTGAGAGCCCGCACAGTTTCACTGGGTGACTTAACCCCCATCAACGTCCGGATATTAACGCTGATAGCACGCGGCAATGCCTCGACAATTTGTCGGCAAATAATATTCCCATGCGGGTGAATGAAGATCAGAGTCTCATGCTCGTGTGGAAAGAATTTTTCGATGGACGCGGCAACAAATGGAGCCAGCTGAACTTGAGGGACAAGGACTACGCGACAGCGTGGATGGCCCGCTATTGCGTTTAAGCTCTGTTCGATTCCATGTAACATATTATCTTGACTTGCTTCATAAAGATGGAAGGGGAAGAGCAAGGGCTGGTTAGAATCAAGACTCCTTGCTCTTGTTTATTCTTTCTAATTTGTTCAGGCATATATAGTCTGTTGTGTGTGGTATGAAATGGTCCCGGAAAGTCGGACGATTGGGTTGAATTCAGGAACTCTAATAAGTACAATGAACGTATCCACCTGTCAAACCGCCAGAGACGGCGACTGTCTGGCGGGGCCTGTATCAATATGTGCTTAACGGTCATCTGGCATCGTAGAAACGGAACACCTTTGGAAAAAAATAATCCCACAGTCGTTCGCTCAAGTCTCGAATCGCGCTTGAATTCCCTGCGTATGAAGCAATTGTTTGAGCAGGCTGAAGAAAGTAGATTGAGAGAGCGCTTCAATTTGGTTTATTCGTCAACCACCAAGCCGGGTGGGCCAATGCTTCAGTTCGATTCCGAGAGCGCAAAAATATCGCAAGTTTCTCAAAATATACCTAAGAGTGCTGCAAGTAGAGATGCCGTATCAAGCAGAATTGAACGGCGGCGACAACCTGTCAACCAAATTGATAAGGTAATGCTGAGAATTTACCATTCGCTAATCAAGATTGAAGTAGCCCGTCCACTACTGATAAATATAGCTCAACATTATGATCGGATCTTTTTAAAAAAATGAAGACGCTGGCTGAAGCTTGATCCTATATGGTGGTCTTGCTCTGAACTATAGATATTATTCGGACGCAGATTTGTGTTGAAGATGAAATTAAGTATGCTTCAGATTTCTTACCTTGTTTGGCCTTTGGAGATTATATAATGATCGGAATTGACCTTTCCGAGCCGATTGCCTCGCTTCCATGTGGCATGCGTTTTGCCTTGCAGAGATCCTTGGCAGGATTGCTGCAAAGTTCATTTTCAAAACAAATTATCCTGTTGGGACCCGAGAAAGCCATTGATGCATATAGGGATCTATGCGTCGGTCCGATCACTTACGCGCATGCTTCGCCCGATGAGTTTCACGCGAATGGCGGCCAACTTACCGTATTGCATTCCCCATTCAACACGATAAGCACAAAGCTGCCAAATGTCACAAGTCTTCTGACGAAGCATGACTTAACCCGCTGGCGACTCCCTGCGTATTTTCCAAATCAGCAAGGCAAAGATGATATTGCCGAATGTGCCAAAGCAGACCACATAATTGCAGTTTCCAACCATGCAAAAGATAGCATTCAGCAGGTCACAAGTCGCCCCAATGGTGACTTTTCGGTGATCTATAATGCAGTATCGAATCTTATTCCCGCTGAGCCGGTTGAAGCGCTGCGGCAAGTAAAAAGACCATTGCTATTTTATCCAGCCGCTGCCAGGCCACACAAGAACCACAAGGTGCTCTTTCAGGCCATTCAGGGGATTGACTGTACCCTTGTTCTAACAACGGGTGAAATTCATGGAAGTGAACGTTTCCAGGAGCTGAATGCACTGGCAAGGGAATTCAATGTTGCAACTAAAGTCGTGGTCCTCGGTCATGTAACGGACGGCCAATTATCGCATATCTATCAGGCTGCGGATTGCCTTGTGTTCCCGTCTTTGGCAGAAGGATTTGGTTATCCCCTTGTTGAGGCAGCAAGCTATGGACTACCCGTGGTCTGTTCTTATTTCAGCTGCATACCCGAAATCATGGGAGAGGCAGCGACATACTTCAATCCTCTCGATCCGATGGATGTTGAGAAACAGATCAAGGACGCTATTCTTAACAATGGGAAAAAACGCGATCTAATTGAACAAAAGTTTGATCTTGAGCGGTTCAGCCAACGGAATATTGGGCAGAAGCTTGCTGATTTATACGATGGTCTCGATGAGACCAATCAAATTTGCAGAGTTTCATCGGATCGAAAGTACAGGCTGAAAACAAAACAGGCTCTCGCAAATATTCGCGATGAATCCAGCCAGTTTCGTTTTTTCAAGAATAAACAGAAAATCAATATACTTTTGGATGTTTCTCGTCTATTTGACGGCTCCCGGCATATGAGCGGTATTCGGCGCTACATACAAATTTTGCTGGCAAATCTATCAAAAACTCCGGAATTCCGCCTGATTCCATTTTTCAACAACCGCTCACGCGGAGTGAAAATTCAAGCTCATGAAAAAGCCTTGCCTATTCCGCCCGAATTCGGTTCATGGGATGTTCTTAGTTACGAGCTAGCTCTTAAAAAGGCGCGGTGTGTAGGTGGTAGCATTTTATATCATTCACCATTTCATCCTTTGCCGGACAACAGGGAAGCAGACTTATGTTACTGCTTAACCGTTCATGACATTTTTCATTTAACCCGGCCTGATCTGTATACGACAGGTAAGAAAGCCATAACGTCTGACATTGTGAAATCAATTCAGCCAGAAGATGAAATCATTGCCGTATCGGCTTATTCTGGTCTCGATTTGGAAGGCTTTCTGGGGCGACCGCTTAACATATCTGTTTGCCACCACGGATTGCAAAGTGACTTTGGCAAAGGCAGGGAGAGGGCAACCGGGAAGGCGATTCTGATTGCCTTGCAGATTGATCCGCGAAAAAACTTTGAATTGATGTTTTCGGTGGCCAAGCAATATTTGTTCCGCAAGAATGATGGGCAAAGCATTATTCTATATGGCGATAAAGGAAGATTATCTGGACAATTAAAAGAAGATGTAGAACAAGGAGTTGCTAACGGTTGGGTTGAGTTACATGATCGTCCAGACGATCATGTGGTTTATAGTTTGTACCAACGGGCATCAGTCTTTCTTTATTTGTCACATTGTGAAGGCTTCGGTCTTCCTCCTCTCGAAGCAATGCAATTTGGCTGTTTCCCAATCATAGGTAAAAATTCATCACTGGCAGAGGTTTTTGCAGATTGGCCATTTCTTGTGGACGTAGACCAGCCGGTTGAACATCTGGTTGATGTCATTGACGCAGTCCAGTCTCTTGGGCGAGACAAGCATCGTGAATTCGAATTATTGATGCAACGTATCTGTCGTGACTATTCCGTTTCGCACATGGTGGACACTCATGTTGGCGCATATTGCGCGGCGCTACAGCGGCATTGTAAGGTGTGAGGCAATCGGGACTGAGCAGCTGGAGACCCGCAAAAACCTCTCGCATTTGTCGGCAGGTTATGATTCCTTGTTTTCATGGGGGATATGGCATGAATCCAAGCAATCTATTCGGTCTGTCTGAGTATCTTGAACGTCTGAGCTGTTGAATGTTACTGAGATCTGACCCGGTATGGAGTAAAATTGTCACTGAGAATTGACCCATGTGAACACTGGTCCCCAACGATTTACATCGGGGAGATTTGGAGTGATCGACATGGGCTTTTTAAGTGTCATTCGGCGTTGTGCATTACGCGACAAAATGCCAATTCGTGAGATATCTCGGCGCACTGGATTGTGACGTAATACCATCAGAAAATACCTTCGTGAGGGGGTGGTTGAGCCGAAGTTCAAGACTCCGCTTCGACCAAGCAAATTGGATCCTTATGCAGATCGGTTGTCTGCCTGGCTCTTATTACAGCTGCGCAAACCACGCTAAGAGCGCCGGACAGTGAAGCAGATGCACGCTGATCTTGTGAAGCTCGGCTATGATGGGTCCTATGAGCGGGTGGCGGCTTTTGCCCGTGCATGGCGCACTGATCGACAGCGTGCAGAGCAGACGATTGGTCGCTGTACCTTTGTGCCGTTGGTATTCCAGCCAAGAGAAGCCTTCCAATTTGATTGGAGTGAGGATTGGGCAACCGTCGCAGGCGAACGTGTTAAATTGCAGGTAGCCCATATCAAGCTCTCTCACAGCCGCGCCTTTCTGGTACGAGCATATCCCCTTCAAACCCATGAGATGCTGTTTGATGCTCTCTGGCATGCATTCCGTGTTTTTGGTGGTGTTCCCGGGCGGGGTATCTACGACAATATGAAGACAGCAGTAGACCGTGTTGGCCGCGGCAAACAGCGTGATATCAATGCTCGGTTCAAGGGTAACCGCCCGATTGTGACCGCCTTCTAGAGTTTTCCTGGATGGTTTAAGACACGTCGTTAACGACGTCGTTTGCGACGTATCTTAGCGAGGTGGTTGATGCGCGGAGAGATTTTGGGTGCCGAGCGGCGGCGGCGATGGAGTACGGAAGAGAAGCTTTCGATTGTGACGTCTGTTGGCCTTGATGGTGCCACTGTCACGCAGATTGCCCAGCGCCACGAGGTAACGCGACAGCAGATCTATGGATGGCGCCGGGAGCTGAAGCAGAAGGGACTGCTTGGAGTTTCGGAACAGGCCTGTTTCGTGCCCGTTGCGTTGACCTCGTTGGAAGGATCATCTCCGGATCATTGTGGCCGGCCAGTAGCAGAACGGTTGTCTGTCGAATTGATCTTGCACTGCGGGCGCCGTCTACGTTTTGACAGCCAGATTGATGGCCCACTTCTCACCCGTCTCATTCGGGCGGTTGAGGCAGTATGATTGGTCCGGGTACAGGTGTTCGTGTCTATCTTGCGGGTGGGGTCACGGATATGCGCAAAGGAATCTCTGGCTTGGCGGCTCTGACGCAAGATGTCCTACGCCAGAACCCGACAAGTGGTGCTGTCTTTGCATTCCGAGGCCGCCGTGGCGATCGGTTGAAGATCCTGTTCTGGGATGGACAGGGCTTTTGCCTTTACTACAAGGTTCTGGAACGAGGTCGTTTCCCTTGGCCGTCAGCCGGTGATGGGGTTGCCCGCCTGACGTCTGCACAGCTTGCGATGCTGTGGGAAGGGATTGACTGGCGGCGCCCAAGTTGGGGGTCGCCTCCCGCCCGTGTTGGTTGAATTATCTTATTGATACTATTTGTTTTTATGGTGTTTTATTGCGATTTGTGCTAAACAGATTGCATGACAAATCCTACTGCACCTCTTTCTGATGATCCCGCTATTTTGAAAGCGATGATTGCTGCTTTGCAGGCAGGGAATGCGCAATTGTCCGCGACATTGCGGGTGCATGACCAGTTGATCCAGGGATTGCGTCTTCGTATCGCCAAACTGAAGAAGCAGGTCTTTGGCAAGTCATCAGAGAAGGTTGAGCGTGAGATCGCACAGCTGGAGTTGGCACTGGAAGATCTTCTGATCGCAGCGGCCGAGACCACGACTGCCACGATCAAGGAGGACGACGAGGTCGCTCCTGATGCAGCTTCCAATGATAAGGAGCAAAAGCCGCGCCGCCGTCCCCGCGTCTCGGCAGATACCCCCAGAGAGCGTAGAGAGCTTGATCCCGGATTCACATGCCCCGACTGTGGCGGCGCCCTGCGAACAGTTGGCGAAGATGTCAGCGAGATGATTGATATGATCTTCGCTCAGTTGAAGGTCATCGAAATTGCTCGACCCAAGAAGTCTTGTCGCTGCTGTGAGAAGATGGTGCAGGTGCCAGCACCCAGCCGCCCAATTGCGGGCAGTATGGCCGGTGCGGGCCTATTGGCCTATATCCTGGTCTCAAAGTTCGATGACCATGTCCCATTGTATCGACTGAACGAGATCTTTGCTCGCATGGGGGCTGATGTCCCTGACACCACACTGGTTGACTGGTGTGGTCGGGCTATGCAGGTGCTAAAGCCCTTGATTGAACGCATTGAGGCCGAGGTCATGGGCAGCGATCTGCTGCATGCCGATGACACTCCGATCCGGGTATTGGATCGCTCGTTGCGGAGCAAGGGGCTGGGTAAGGGAGTGAAGAAGGGTCGAATATGGACCTACGTTCGGGATCAACGGCCATGGGCTGGCACAGCGCCACCCGGGGCGGTCTACTACTTTGCCTCGGACTGGAAGGCCGAACAGGTTCATCGCCATCTCGGGCAAACGAGTGGCATCCTGCAGGCTGATGCTTACAAGGGCTATGCCAAGCTTTATGAACCCGACGCCGATGGTATCTCTCGCTTCCAGGAGGCTGCGTGTTGGGCGCATCTCAGGCGTGACTTCCATGACATCTGGACCTCGACCAAATCCGAGATTGCCAAAGAGGCGCTTGACCGGATTGGTGCGCTATATGACGTAGAACGAGACATTGCGGGTCAGTCCGCCGAAGTTCGCCTTGCCGCCCGTCAAAAGCTCAGCAGACCAAAAGCTGAGGCCATCTTTCTTTGGGCCGAGCAGCAAAGGGCTCGCATTCCGGGCAAAAGTGATTTGGCCAAAGCCTTCCGCTATTGCCAGAGCAGACAAGCCTCCTTCTGCCTGTTCCTTGATGACGGCCGCATTGCTATCGACAACAACGCTGCCGAGCGCGCTCAGACCAATTGGGATTGGAAGAAAGAATTGGCTCTTCGCGGGAGCAGACACTGGCGCTGAGACCTTGGCTCGTGCCATGACCATCATCGAAACAGCCAAGATGAATGGCCTCGATCCGCAAGCCTATTTGGCGGATATCCTTGATCGCATCAATGATCACAAGATTAACCGGCTGGATGAACTCCTGCCATGGAACTGGACGCCAATTGCGGCCACCCAGTCGGATGTGGCCTGATGGCCCAGACGGGATATGTCCTGACACTCGAACGTGTTGCCGAAATTCTGGATGAAGATCTCGAACTCATCGAGACGATCGTTGCCAATGACGACAATCTGTCCTTCGGCAGCATCGTTTGTGTTGAGATGGCTGCAGGCAACGACAGCTTCACAGCGCTGACCGCTGATGGTGTAGAGGAACTCGGGCAGATGCTTGCAGGTGCGCGATCATCACAGCAAGACTGGAACCTCTTCCTTGCAGACCTTGGGGCTGACCCCGAAGTCATCGCTCGCGTCAATACAAAGCTGGCGCGGTAACAACCGGGTGGTTACGTTCAAGGCGATGGCCAGCCATTATGCTTTTTGAACCCGAGTTCTGCAATCCGGCTGCGGGTTGGGAAAAGGGTCCGGTTGAGAAGAACGTAAGGGATGCGCGTAATCGCCTATGGCAAGTTATGCCCGTCTTCAAAAGTCTTGCGGAACTGAACCAGTGGCTAGAAGACAGATGCATCGCTCTTTGGGCAGAGATACCCCATCAAACACTGCCCGGTTCCATTGCCGATGTTTGGGAAGCTGAGAGGCCAACACTCATGGCGCAGCCTCCTGCCTTTGAGGCTTTGTCGAACACAGCAAACGCGTGTCACCAACTTGTCTGATTACGTTTGAGCGCGTTCGATACAGTATTCCAGCCAGCTTTGCGAACCGCCCAGTCAACCTGCATGTTTATCCAGATCGCCTGATTGTCGTGGCTGAAGGTCAAGTGCTTTGCACCCATGATCGCATCATCGACCGTTCCCACCGAAAGTCTGGCAGGGTTGTCTATGATTGGCGACACTATTTGGCGGTAGTCCAGCGTAAGCCTGGGGCTCTGCGGAATGGGGCGCCCTTTACAGAAATGCCCGGAGCATTCTGCCGCCTTCAAGACCACATGCTGCAGAAAGACGGGGGCGACCGAGAAAAGGTCGATATTCTGTCCTTGGTTCTGCATCATGAGGAAGGCGTGGTTTTGGAGGCTGTTGAACTGGCTCTGGAGGCTGGGGTGCCAACCAAAACACACATTCTGAATCTGCTACACAGGCTTATCGATGGTAAGCAGGCGACCCATCCTCAGATCGACCCCTCCAAGCGCCTTGTCTCTTGAGATCGCGCCTGAAGCCAATGTGGAGCGATATGATGACCTCAGAGAAGAAAGGGAGAAGCGTCATGCTCATGATCCTGCCGGAGCCTCGATCGTCATCATGCTGCGCAGTCTCAAACTGTATGGCATGGCGCAAGCGGTAGATGACCTGATGGTTCAAGATGCTCCCGCCTTTGAGACAGCGACGCCGATATTGTCTCAGCTGCTAAAAGCGGAGCTTGCTGAGCGTGAAGTGCGCTCAATTGCCTATCACATGAAGGTTGCGCGCTTTCCATCGTACAAAGACCTGACGGGCTTCGATTTTGCGGCTAGCGACATCAATGAAGCAATCGTGCGACAACTGCACCGTGGCGAGTTTTCATGGAAAATGCAGAAAATGTCGTCTTGATTGGCGGCCCTGGAACCGGCAAGAGCCACATTGCGACAGCCATCGGTGTTCAGGCAATCGAGCATCACAGACGCAAAGTGCGTTTCTACTCAACTGTCGAACTCGTCTACGCATTAGAACAGGAAAAGGCCATGGGAAAAGCCGGCAAATTGGCCGAGATGCTCACAAAGACCGACTTGGTCATCCTGGATGAACTTGGTTACCTGCCATTCAGCCCCTCAGGGGGAGCTTTGCTATTCCATCTTCTCAGTAAGCTCTATGAGCGCACTAGTGTGATCATCACTACAAACTTGAGCTTCAGTGATTGGGCTCAGGTTTTTGGAGATGCGAAAATGACAACCGCATTGCTCGATCGCCTCACCCATCGTTGCCACACTCTGGAAACGGGCAACGACAGTTTCCGTTTCAAGGCAAGTTCAAAACAGGCTCAGAAAACACGAAAGGAAATGAAAACATTGACCCCCGCATAATCGCTGATACATAACAAAACGGTGGGTCAGTTCTCGGTGAAAATACCGGGTCAGTTCTCATTGACATTCAACACATCAAATAAGTTGCTCTCTCGAAAAGCCCCATATTTACCGGTTGTTCGCGGAAGGCCCGCCAGCGCAATTGCTTGGCGAGAAGTGATCGCTGAATGCCTTTTGGCAATCCGGGAATAATTGTCTTTGCAGCATTCCGGCAGAAGGACGCGACTGTTCGGGAATCTCGAAAGACTTTTTCATCCCTCGAACATCGCTCCATCGATGCCTCGGACCAAGTTTGCAAATAGCCGCTGCCATGTTGCAACAGGGCATCCACCTGATGCTGATCCAGCATTGTCTTGAAATTGGCAAACAGCAATCGCGTTTCTTGAGGGATGCCCGCAAATCCATCCAAGGCAGGTTTCAAATCAATTAGTAATTTCATAATTCAAACTTTCGCGATGCTGCACACATTGCTTCTTGTCCGGACCTTGGGAACAACAATCGGTCAGGTCATATGGTCACGCACCGCATAGACAATCAATGTACCAATGGCCCAGACAAATATAGATATGACCAGAGTCACCAGAATGCTTGAGATACGTTTTGGATAAAGCGCCGATTCCGGCAGACTTGGGCGTACGAAAACAGCCAGATAGCGCTGCCTGGAGTTGGCATCAAGACGGGCAGTCTCCAGTGAGCTCAATGCCGATAGATAAGCTTTCTCCAAAAATTCCTGATCCATCAGGATGTCTCGATAATCCAGCAACTGTCCTGTGAGTGCTTGGGTCTCTTCCAGATTGGTTGTTCCGGCGGCAGACATTTGCTGTTTTTCGGCTGCAAGCTGTTTTTCCATCGCTTCGATCTTACTGGTAATCACTTTGACTCGCGGTGCATCCTTGTTCAAAAATTGCGCTTGAGAGCTGAGCCGGGCTTTCTCCATCATGATTTCGCCTTCCAAGCGCGAAATGAGGGACAGACGGGATTCAACTTCTTTTGAAGGGTCGATAACCTGTTCTTTTTCACGGAAAGTACGGATGGTTTTGCGGCTTTGGCGCAGGCGGGTTTCTATTTTTGCGACCTCTCGCTGAGCATGGCTTACCGCATCGGCACGCGCTTTAGCGGACAACTCATTGACCAGAGCTTCACTGAAAGTCAGCAGTTCGGTTGCGACTTTCTCCGCATCTTCCGGTGTGAATGCCTTGATCTCAGCGACGATGATCTGCGAGGCGGTGTCGTAGCTGAGTGTGGCCTTGTTTTTCCAATATTCGACGAGCTCTTCAATCGGGAGATCCGGATTGAAAGCCGAGAAATAGTCAGCTTTGTTCCGACCGTAAATCTCGGCAAGATCAACCTTGGTACCTAGTTGTTCTACAAATTCACGGCTATGCAGATAATCCATCAGGATATAGGAATCCGAAGTCGTGGAGCCGCTCGACGCTCCGCCTGTGACAAGGCCCAGTAAGTCGTGGGTTGCCGAGGAATTGAAACCGCGCACGGCAAAGCGCACCTCGACGGCATATTGGTTTGATGCCACAAGGCCGAAATAAAGGCACGAAAGAATGGTCGGCACCAAAACCACCACAAAGGCGGAATACTTGGTGATCAGCCGGCGTAGTTGCTGTGGTCGCATCTTTCTCTTCTTTGCTTGGTGCTTTTCTGGATTGCCCAATGAAATTTATCGCTTCATATACGCATCATGGTCTTTGATTGCGTCTTCGAGGTCTTCAAAAACCATTGCGTTCCCGTCTCGTAAAATGATTCCCATATCACAATAGTCGCGCAGAGTAGGGGTGGAATGGGACACCATAATGATGTTTGATCGTTGCAATTTTTCCATAAACGCTTTTTTAGACTTGTTCTTAAACCGTTCGTCACCCACCGCGGTAATTTCGTCAACCAGATAGCAATCAAAATCAATCGCCAGAGAAACGCCAAAAGACAAACGTGCCCGCATACCTGATGAATAGGTGTTTACAGGTGCCCGAAAATGGTCGCCCAATTGGGCGAATTCTTCGACATAGTCTAGAACCTCGTCCGTGTCCTTTCCGTAGATACGGGCAACAAAGCGGGCATTTTCGATGCCGCTGAGTGCGCCTGCGAAACTTCCTGAGAAGCCAAGCGGGAATGAAACTCCCACTTCCCTAACGATTTTTCCCTTATCTGGTAATTCTGCTCCAGATATGAGACGAAGCATCGTTGACTTTCCCGCACCATTGGCGCCCATCAAAGCAATATTTCGCTTTGGAAAGCGCATGTTTAGCGTTTTTATAATATCCTTTCGGCCACCACCTGGTGTTTTATAGTGTTTTTCAACATTGATAAAGTTGATCATGAATTTCTGATCCGAATTGCACGTTCACTCGCAAGGCCAATCAAAATCATACCAATACCGACTGCATAGAGATAGTAAAGGTCAAGTTCACTGGCGCGATAATTGTGGTAGTAACCCATCCGCATACCTTCCACACCCTGCATGATTGGATTCCATGCCAAAATTGATTGTAGCTTCGTTGGTAGCATCTCCATTGAATAGAAAACACCTGAAATCCATAGCAGGGGCAAGCTGAAGAGAGCGTAGATATTCATCCAGGACTTCAGTTTGGTGCTAATGACAGCATTGACCAGACCCACACCTGTTCCGAATAAGGAAAGGCCGATAAAGGCAACCAGCATCATCATGGTATCGTTCGGAGTTGGAGCGTCGTCCACCAATATGAGACCAGAGATAACGATGGTCATGATGACGATAATGGTCGCACATTCAAGAATAGCTCTCGCTATGATTGTATCTATTTCCTTTACTATAGGAAAATTGAGCAAAGCAGCGTTAGCGTTAAATGAGTTGCCCAGTTGGTTCGCTAGATCGCGATACAAGCTAAAAGTAAGAAATCCTAAACCAACAAAGAGGCCGTGACTGCCACCGGTGGGAGCATGGGCGCCCATGATAGAAAACATAGCTGAAATCGCCGAAATCCAGATCATTGGACCGATGAGAGCCCACATATAGCCAATTTGTGATTGCCCATATCGAACGCGTGTTTCTCGAAGGATCAATGCTCCAACAACACGGGCCTGAGTCATAGCCGCTTGTTTCATGCCCTTCCTTTCATAAGGCCTGATGTGGTCCTGGAAGATAGACCATATTGCAGCCGATTTAAGGTGGATTCAGATTTCACATCAGGCTGCGATTTCCTCGATCTTTAGTGTCGTGTCACATGCCACGTTCGGGGTCAAGATACCATGACTGGAGAGAGAGGGTAGTCTAGGTTACAATATGTGACCCGTTTATAATGTACCACCCGGTTTACAATGTCGGCTTCGAGGCGAAACCATGATTTGTATATCCGAAGCTGCCGGTTTCTGGATGGGCGTCACGTGGGCTGTGGGCATGTATTGGTGCGGGCCACGAAGGACGGATTGGCAAAAGGGGAGTCCTCCTGCTTGATTTTGCCATACTGAAGGCGCTGCCCATTTGCAGTTTCCACGGTGCCTCCGGCTGCTGTGAGAACAGCATCGCCTGCGGCGGTATCCCATTCCATCGTTCGAGAAAAGCGGGGATAGAGATCAGCTTCGCCAGCCGCCAGCAAACAGAATTTGAGCGATGAGCCAATGGCCATGCGTTCCCCGATTTCAAACTGCTTCAGATAGGCGTCAGTATCCGCGCAATTATGCGAGCGTGACCCGACCACGTCCACAAACTCACGACAGTCGCGCACCTTGATCGGCTCTTTGTTCAGTATTGCATGGCTTTGGCGCGGATCCTTTACATCGCCACGCCAGGCGCCCCGGCCAACATCACCAACAAACAACCAGCCTTTGGCCGGGGTGAAGACGACACCCAACTGTGGTAGGCCGTTGCGGATAAGAGCGATATTGATCGTGAATTCGCCATTGCGGGAAATGAATTCCTTGGTGCCGTCAATTGGATCGACGAGGAAAAATTCCTGGTCGATATCGGGTATCGTACCTGCAGATACGGATTCTTCCGCGATCACCGGAATGTCTGGAAACTGCAGGCCCAGTTGGTCAAGAATGATCGCTTCGGCGGCCTGATCGGCTCTTGTCACAGGCGAGGCATCGTCCTTCACGCTGACGTCAAAATCCGTGGCATAAATATCAAGGATGACTTCTGCTGCCTTCAAGGTTGCTTCTATCATACCGTCAAGCAAGTTTGACATACGGTCCTGTCCCGGTTTGTTGTTCTACTTATTGGCACGTCAGTTGGCCATGGATGATCAGGTCTATGGATCCTTGACAGATTTTCCCTTTAAGTCAACGCAGCGTTTCGAAGCAAAGAGGAGGGCACAATTGACGATTCTGGCATGGTGCTTTCAAGTCATTGGAAACTTATTGCTCAGGGCTTTCAAATCAGGCAACTCTATTATGATCATCGCCAATATATTGGTCAAACTTGATTGGTAAAGACTGATTCTTGAAAGTGGAGTATCTCCATTCGGAAAGGTTCAGGGGAGTCAATGTCTCGCATTCTTCTGTTAATAGTTTTGCAAAAACCATTGGACGCATTAGACTGCTGAATTGATTGTTTGGTGTAGAAAGACCACAAACAGCACGAGATTGAAAATGCCGTTACGCAAATGGATCTGGTCTATGGCTCATATGCGATGAAGCACATGCAAAAGGAAGTGCGAAAATGGAAATCCGACAATCCATTCGATGCATCGCCAATAGTTTGAAGCTTGTCCTCTCGCGGCGCGTGGTAAAATATGGCTCTCCCTCTCTGGATATTTCTTTAGATCCTGCGGTTTCCGCCATTCTTGGTGAGGCGCCTGTTCTTGCTCGTTTTGAATTGCCCGTCAAGTGTGAAACCTATGTCGGCTGGGGCCGGAAGTCCGGCGAATTGGCCAAGAGGCTTGCGCGGGCCCACAATAAGGGCCTTTTGTTGATGGAGGATGGATTTCTTAGATCCTATCATCGCAACGATCCATCCATGTCGGTCAATCTGGATGATCTTGGCATCTATTATGATGCCACCGCTCCGTCGCAGCTGGAAGCATTGATCAAGCAACCGCTGACAGGGGACCAAAAGATAAGGATTGACAAAGTGCTTGCACTTTGGCGTCAATATGGTTTGTCAAAATATAATGCAGGGCAAGATTATGCCAAACCGCTGCCAGACGATTATGTTCTGGTTGTTGATCAGGTTAAGAATGATGCGTCGATCCGATATGGGTTGGCAAATGGAGAAACATTTCAAACGATGCTTGATCGGGCAATCAAGGAAAATCCCGATCTACATATTATAGTCAAAATACATCCCGATATTTATACGCGCTCTAAAATGGGGCATTATGACATTTCAACATTACGTTCTATTCCAAATCTCGTGGTGATCGCCGAAAACTGTCTGCCGACCAGATTGATCCGGCAAGCACGCAAGGTTTACACGGTTACTTCGCAAGTGGGGTTTGAGGCATTGATTTGGGGGCGTCCGGTTTGTTGCATGGGAATGCCGTTTTACGCTGGCTGGGGGCTGACAGAAGACGCGCTCCCTGCACCCGAAAGACGTGAGACCGTTTCGGTTGAACAACTTGCGTTTGCGGTTCTTATGTCTTATGCGCGTTACATTAATCCAATCGACCGCAGCCTTTGTGAGATTGAGACCATTATTCAGTTTCTCGCAGAACGAAAAAGAGGCGAGGGGTCTAAAGCAGACTGATCCAAAATTGGTTATCCGCGTGCCATCAATGCAAGCGAGGGCACGGAGAAGACGAGTGATCTGCGAATCGACGAGCACAGGATTGAAAGAACATTGAAAAAGCAAAAGAAGACAAAGTCAGTACCGGCAGTTGAAGTAATCGGTCGCGCCTGTCGGTTGCCTGGTGCCAATTCTGTGCCTGAATTCTGGGCTTTGCTGCGCGAAAAGCGATGCAGTGTCACCGAAGTCGGTGATGATCGCTTTTCTGTTTTTCGCTATTTGCACCCTGCACAAGGTCTGCCCGGCAAGGCCTACACTTTCCGCGCAGGGGTGTTGGATGATGTTTGGGGTTTTGATCCGGCCGTCTTTGCCCTCTCCCCGCGAGAAGCCATGCAGATGGATCCCCAGCAGCGGCTGTTGCTGATGCTAGTATGGGAGGCGCTCGAAGAAGCTGGCCTTCCACCGAGCGAAGTTGCGGGTCAGAATATTGGTGTTTTTGTTGGCAATTCGGGCAGCGATCATTCCAACCGTTTCTTCTTTGACCCGGCCAATTCCGACAGCTTCATGATGACCGGCAACACCATGTCGCTGGTTTCCAACCGTATTTCCTACATTTTCGACCTGCATGGGCCAAGCTTTACCGTCGATACGGCCTGTTCCTCGTCTCTGGTGGCGATGGATTTGGCCCTCAAGCGGTTGCAATCCGGCGAGATCGACACTGCGATTGTCGCAGGGGTCAATATGCTCCTGTCGCCATTCCCTTTTGTCGGCTTTTCTGCCGCCTCAATGTTGTCGCCAGAAGGCTTGTGTCGGCCGTTTGATGAAAATGCCAACGGCTATGTCCGGGCAGAGGGGGGCGTCGCTCTGGTGCTTCAGCGCAGCGATGCCCATGATCCCCGCTCGCAAAAGAGTTATGGCCGCATTGTGGCTTCAGGCATCAACTCCGATGGCCGCACGTCCGGTGTTGCCCTGCCCTCGACGGATTTTCAGGCAGCGCTCCTTGATGCGGTCTATCAGGCCGCAGGCATCAGCCCGGATCAACTGGCCTTCATTGAAGCCCACGGGACCGGCACCCGCGTCGGCGACCCTGCCGAAGCCTTCGCTTTGGGCAAGGTACTGGCCAAGGGCCGTAAAACTCCCTTGCCGGTTGGCTCGGTCAAATCCAACATCGGCCATCTCGAACCGGCCTCAGGGATCGCCAGCATTCTCAAGGTCCTGCTGTCACTGGAGCATAATGTGCTTCCCGCCAGCCTGCATATCAAGACGCCTAACCCTGACATTCCGTTTGATGAGCTCAATCTCGCGCTCAACCGTCAGGAGACCATGATTGAGAAGTCCGATGAGCTGCTTTATGCAGGCATCAACAATTTCGGTTTCGGTGGCACCAACGCCCATGTGTTGGTCTCCCAAGCTGACCCTAATCAAATCAAGCCACCGCGCACTGCAACGCTGGTCGCCAATCCAAGCCTTACTCAGGATCAAGAAGCCACAGATAGCCAGTTGGTGCTTTTGTCTGCCAAGACACCGGATAGTCTGAAACGTCTTGCTGCGGCGACGGCCGAGCGGATAACGCGGGAGGTCCATTCGTCGCTTGCAGACTGGAGCAATGCGTTTGCCTGGCACCGTGAACGGATGGATGAGCGTCTGGTGATCGCTGCCAATAGCAAAACGGATCTGATCGCCAAGCTGGAAGCCTTTGCCAAGGGCGATCGCGACAGCGCGATCTTGTCTGGTATGGTGACCAAACCCGACCTCGCGCCGGTCTTTGTCTTTTCCGGCAATGGATCCCAGTTTGTTGGCATGGGGCAAGCAGCCTATCGAGATAGCGAGGCTTTCCAGACCGCTTTTGATGAGGTGGATGCTCTTTTTGCCACCCATGCAGGATGGTCGTTAAAGGAACGCTTGTTTGAAGAGGATCTGGGCGAGCACCTCAAGCAGACCTCCATTGCCCAGCCCTTGCTGTTTGCTGTGCAGGTTGCATTGACCAAGGCACTCAAGGCGTTGGGGTTGGAACCTGGCGGTGTGCTTGGACATTCCGTCGGTGAGGTGGCTGCTGCTTGGGCTGCAGGGGCGCTGACATTGCCCGATGCGGTTGCCGTCATCTATTTGCGATCCCATCATCAGGAAGCTGTGCGCGGCTTTGGCCGCATGGCGGTGATCAAATTGTCGGCGGCAGAGGTGGAAACCCATCTTGCCGAGCAAGGCTATGACGACATTGAAATTTCAGCCATCAACACGCCACGCTCTCTGACCCTGTCCGGCCCGACCGACGCGCTACAGGCTTTCATGCGCTATGCGCGCAAGAACCGCTTGTCAGGGTTGTTGCTTGATATCGATTATCCGTTCCATTCCTGCCAGATTGATCCCATCAAAGATGGGCTGATCGCGGATCTCAAAGACATTCGGCCTCATACAACCGCTATTCCGTTCTATTCCAGCGTGACCGGCGCCTTGAATGAAGGAGCCGATGTAACCGGCGATTACTGGTGGCACAATGTCCGCGAACCTGTGCGCTTCAGTGACGCGGTGACGCTAGCCTTGGCGGAAGGGCACCGGTCCTTCATTGAAATCGGACCTCGTCCAATCCTCAAGAGTTACATCAACGAAGTTGCCCGCGACACAGGTGTCACCGCAACCGTGATCGAAACCTTGACGCAGGCGGAATCGGAAGATGTTGATCCGGTTCTGGTGGCTGCCGGACGGGCGCTGGCGGCGGGCATCGAAGCGGATCCGGTCAAACTGTTCGGCGAGAAGAAAGGCCTGTCTTTCCCGCTGCCGTCCTATCCGTGGCAGCTCAAGCCCTTCAAACTTGAAGCGAGCAGCGATGCCTTTGAAGTCTTTTCGCCATCAATCCCCGCCCATCCGCTGCTTGGGCAACAGCTCAGACCGGGCGATCTGATCTGGGATTGCGAACTGGACACAGCACTAATCCCCTATTTTGCCGATCATAAGGTTGATGGCAAGGTCATCCTGCCCGGCGCCGCCTTCGCTGAAATGGCGCTGGCAGCGGCCAGACAAGCCTTGGGAAGTGATCAGGTTGAATTGCGCGACTTCGATTTGATAAAAGCACTGCCTTTGTCGCAGGACCAGTCCGCCTCTGTCCGCACGCGGATTGATCTTGAGAGCGCTACCGTCGAAATTCTCAGCCGTAAACGTCTGGTGGACGAGGAATGGCAACGGCACATCAAGGCTCGCTTCGCCAAACTGCCAGGCAAAGCAGAGCCCGAGGATGCCGATTATAGCCTGACCGCTCCGGTTGCTGCCGCTCCTCTCCCTGAGGCCGAGATTGACGCGCTTTATGCGGTCTCTCGTGATTTCGGCCTTGATTTCGGTCCGGCTTTCCGGCGTGTGTCCCACTTCCAGCGCATTGACGACTGCGATAATGAGTGCGATCTCGAATTGACCCTGATGGAGCGCCAGCCCGGCACCGTTACGCGTGAAATGCAAGCGGCACCTTATGGGTTGCATCCTCTCGATCTCGACGGATGTTTCCATGCGCTCAATATTCTTTATGACGATTTGGATATGGATGGGGCAAAAATGGCCTTCATCCCTGTCCGTTTCGGCTGTCTGCGTCTGTTGCAGTGTGAAAAGCCTGTTCGCTCGGCCCGCATTCATGTGTTGCGCAACAACAATCGCGGCATTCAGGCAGATATCGACCTGTTTGGCGAGGATGGCACGATGGTCGCCACATTGCGCGATGCCCGTTTCCGGGCGTCAGCACTTGTCCAAAGGCAGGATGTCGACCGGCTGACCTATGGGTATCGCTCTATCAGGCAACCCATCGCCAAGGCCAAGGAGGCAGCTCAGCCACTCGACATGGTTGCCCTTCGCGCTTCTCTTAAAGATTGCAGCAACCAAGACTGGACCCACACCGAAGAAAGCCATCTGATTCTGCAAGCTGCCAGCCGTCAGGTTGCCTATGATTGCCTCAAGGCATTGATGGGTACGGATGTATGCCTGACCCCGGACAATCTGCCCGCTCTTCAACCGGATGCGGAGCTCTCGGCAGAGGATGCGAGCGAAGACCTCAAACGCCGCAAGCTTTACCGTGATCGTCTATTCTGGTCGCTTGTTACCATCTGCATCGAATCCGACATGGCCGAGCAACAGGATGACGGCGTCAAGCTCGCCTCTTCCGTCACTCTGCCACCTGCCGCGCAGATGCTTGATCTGTTGCTGATGGAAGACCCGGCATGGTCAGGCGAAGCGGTCCTGCTCAATCATGCTGAAGCGCGCCTGATGCGGATCCTGTCTGGAGCCGCCAAGGTCGATGATCTGGCCGATGATCTTCACGATCTTTATTCCAGTGACTTGCTCGATCAGCATCTTTCCGCATCGCCCATGGCGCGGCTGCATTCCGAGCAGATCGTCGCCGCCTTCGACACTCTGTTGCGCCATTGGCCAAGAGGCCGCCCATTGCGTGTGCTGGAACTCGGCTTGGCCGGGGGACAGACGACCAAGGCCCTGTTGCCGCGTATTGAGCAGCAAAATGGTGAGTTGCTGAGCATCGACAGCAATAAATTGATCGTTGATCGCCTGCGGATCCAGTTTGCCCAGTCACCGCATTTCCAAACCATGACACTAGAGAGCGCCTTGTCGAGCCTGCGCGATCTGGGATCATTCGATGTGATCCTGTCGGCCAATGGTATCCAGATGATGCCCAATGCCGCCAGCATCCTGCCGCATCTGGGTGAGCTTCTGGCTGAAAATGGCCTGTTTCTGGCCAGCCTTTCGGACGGGACCGTCTTTCAGGATATCTGCTTTGGCATGGCTTCGCGCTGGTTCGATGCCTCCCTTGATCCAACCTATCCGGTTGCCTCTCACGGGACTGCAGACAATTGGCGCGGCTGGATCAGCGATGCAGGGCTTGGCTCTGTCGAGCTGTTGCCCTTTGCCAAGTCAGACGAGGACAATGGCCTGACGGGCGCCTATTGGCTGCTGGCCAGCGAGCCTGCAGGGCAACGCACAGACGCTGCGAATGAAACCCGCCGCTCCGACGCACGGGCTCTGTTGCTCATAGATGCAAGCAACGAGGCTGAAACCGAGTTTGCCGCGCTGCTATCTGACAAACTGGCTACCAACGATCAGACACCCGTCGTGCTTTCCTTGCCCGAAGCATCAGAGGCGACCGACAGCAGCGCTTGGGCCGATAGTCTGGCGACCATCAAGACACAGAGTTCAGCTGATCCTGTCGAGCTGATTTTCCTTGCCGGGGCTTTTGCGGACGCAGATGAGCCTTTTGTTGCCATGGCCAAGCGGTTGCATTGGCTGCGCCAATTGTTGGTTGACCTGCCTGAGGAAATCTTGCGCCTCTGGGTGCTTGCACCCAACGGCTTCCATGATGCAGAGATTGGGGCAATCGATCCGGTGCAAACCGGTGTTTGGGCCTTTGCCCGCGCCGCTGGCAATGAATTTTCCCATCACGATATCCGACTGGTGGACCTCAATGCTTCTCTCACGATCGCTGATCAGTGTGCGGGTCTTGTTGATCTTCTCGATCAACCATCTGACGAACGCGAAATCCGGCTTGAAAAAGACGCTATTTCGGTTTTGCGGATTGCCCGTGGCATCAAAGAGGCTCCCATCCCTGCTGATCGGGAAACAGACCAGCAGTCAGACGATCAAGCAGCCTGTAAACTGACCCACCCGCGCACCGGCTCGCTTGAGCGCTTGAAGTGGCAGGCAACCAGTCGACAGGCACCGAAAGCCGGACAAGTTGAAATCGAGGTGGTAGCATCAGGGCTCAATTTCCGCGATCTGATGTGGGCACAGGGCTTATTGCCCGAGGAAGCGCTGGAAGATGGCTTTGCCGGTCCGACGCTCGGCTTTGAATGTTCTGGGCGCATTCTACGGGTCGGAGAAGGCGTCAAGCGCCTCAAAGTCGGTGACGCGGTGATGGCACTGGCTCCGGCTTGCTTTGCCTCTCATGTCACCGTGGCCGAGGTGGCTGTATCCCGGTTGCCAGAAGCAATGGATCTGGAGGCCGCGGCTGCGATGCCGGTGGCTTTCCTTACCAGCTACTATGCCCTGCATCATCTGGCCCGTCTTGAAGAAGGCGAATGGGTGCTGATCCATGGGGCCGCAGGTGCCGTTGGCCTTGCCGCCGTGCAAATTGCCAAATGGCGTGGTGCCCGCATCATTGCCACGGCTGGCAATGACGAAAAACGCGACTTCCTGCGCCTGCTCGGCGTTGATCATGTGCTCGATACCCGCTCGCTCGACTTTGTCGATCAGGTGCGCGCCATCACCCGCAAGGCGGATGGGGCAGGGCGCGAAGGCGTTGATGTGGTGCTCAACTCGTTGTTTGGCGAAGCAATGGAACGCAGCATCGAACTGGTTCGCCCCTTTGGCCGCTTCCTTGAACTGGGCAAGCGCGATTTTTACGGCAACAGCAAGATCGGACTTCGGCCTTTCCGCCGCAATATCAGCTATTTCGGCATTGATGCCGACCAGTTGTTGAACCATCAGCCTGCGCTTTCGAGCCGCCTGTTTGGCGAGTTGGAAGCCTTGTTTGAAAGCGGTGATTTCACGTTGCTGCCTTACCGCCTGTATGACAGTCGGGATATTGTCGATGCGTTCCGCCTGATGCAGCGCTCCGGCCATATTGGCAAAATCATCGTCAAGGCTCCCGATCTCACTGCGGTGAAGGCTGGGGCAGGGGCGTTTGAAATCGATGCTGACGGCCATCACCTGATCATCGGTGGCCTTGGTGGCTTTGGTTTGGAAACCGCGGATTGGTTGCTTGATCAGGGCGCGCGCTCCATCATCCTGACCAGTCGCTCGGCCAGACTAAGCGATGAAGCGCAACAGCTGCGCATCAAGGCGGAAAAACTTGGTGCCTCCCTGCGCGTTGAAGCCTGTGATGCAACAAACGAAAACGCACTGGCCTCTCTGCTCAACGATCTGCGCCAAACGGCCCCTCTTCGCGGCGTCATCCATGCTGCGATGGTGCTTGATGATGCTCTGATCGCCAATCTGATTGATGCCCGTATCGATGCGGTGTTGGCACCAAAAGTGACGGGTGGTGCCCATCTTGATCGCCTGACCCGGAGCGATGAGCTTGATTATTTCTGGCTCTATTCCTCGGTCTCTGTGCTGATGGGCAATCCGGGCCAGTCCGCCTATGTGGCGGCCAATGCCTATCTCGATGGCCTTGCCCGCAAGCGACGTCAAGACGGGCTGCCCGCCCTGTCTATCGGTTGGGGGGCGATCACCGACAAAGGTATCCTGGCTCGCGAAGAGAAAACGGCCGAAATTCTGGCTCGCGCCACCGGCGGCATGGAATTCAAGGCGCGTCGCGCCCTTGATGGTTTGGCAGAGATATTGACCACCCACGGCTCTGCCATGCCAGCAACCATAACGCTCGCGCCAATGGACTGGAGCTATGCAAAGGACAATCTTGCCCTTTTGAAGCATCCTGCCTATTCGTTGTTGGCTCTGGAAGCCGCCCAATCCTCAAATCGCGATCGGCAATCCATTGATATTGCTACCCTGATTGACGGACTGGATGACATCGTCGCTCGTGACAACATTGCCAAATTGCTGGCTGGCGAAGTGGCTGACATTTTCCGCATGCCGGTTGAAGAAATTCAATTGAACCGGTCCTTGAGTGACATTGGTATGGACAGTCTGATGGGTATGGAGCTACGCTCGGCAGCCCAACAAAAGCTCGATATCGAAATCCCGATGGGGGCCATTTCTGACGGCACGACCATCGAAGATATCGCCGCCAGCATCGTTCAGAGGGTGCGTAAAGGGGCGTCGAGCGAACCCTCTGGTATGGAAGCCACTTTGATTCAGCAACATATGGGCAAGGATGCGGAGGTCGAGGTCAATTCGATTGATTTGTCGGGACTTCGCAAGGCACCATGAGACAATCGCCAACAGGGCTTGCCGCGAGCATTATCCGGTCCTGTCGGGTAATGAAGAGGGTTTCAATAGCCCTTCAGGCAAGATGAACCGAGACGGGAAGTGGCTATGAGCAAGAATAGAATTAATCGAGACGCCATTTTGAATGCGTCCCGTGCGATGGCAACCAAAGCCAAACCGGCGCCAGTCCCCGTGCGTCAGGCTGTAGCCTCGCCCCGGCAGGATCGTACCGACTTCAAGCAATTGGAGCTGTATGAACAAATTCGCACCCAGCGCGAAATGGGCAAGGCGCTCGGGGTTATCGATCCCTATTTCATCGAGCATCAGGGCAGGGCATCCGCAACCACTCAGATCGATGGCAGAACCATTTTGAATTTTGCCTCCTATGATTATCTCGGCCTGAATGGACTGGCCGAGGTACAGGATGCGGCCATCGAAGCCATTGGCACCTATGGTACCTCGGTGTCCGGCTCCCGCCCGACATCGGGCGAACGACCCTTTCATAGTGCGCTGGAAGACGATTTGGCCAAGCTTTATGACAGCGAGGCCGCTTTGGTTTTTGTCTCTGGCCATGCCACCAACGTCTCCACCATTGGCGAGCTTTTGGGCAGCTCGGATCTGGTGATCTATGATGGCTATAGCCACAATTCAGTGGTAACCGGCTGCAAATTGTCCGGTGCCACCCGAAAGACATTCAAGCACAATGACTTCTCCGATCTGGAACGGATATTGTCGCAGGAACGCGACAAATATGAGCATGTCCTGATCATTGTCGAAGGGCTCTATTCGATGGATGGCGACATGCCGGATCTGGCCCGTGCTGTCGAGGTCAAGGAACGCTATGACGCCTGGCTGATGGTCGATGAGGCGCATTCTCTGGGTGTTTTGGGGGCGACAGGCAAGGGCCTGTTTGAACAGCAGTCCATTGATCCGCGTAAGGTGGACATCTGGATGGGCACCATGAGCAAGACATTAAGCGGCTGTGGTGGCTACATTTGCGGATCGCAAGCAATGATCGATATCCTCAAATTCTTTGCCTCCGGCTTCATGTATAGTGTCGGCCTGTCCGCGCCATTGGCCATTGCCTCCAAAACGTCCCTTGAGATCATGAAGCAAGAGCCGTGGCGGGTGGAAAAACTTCAGGCCAACGGCCGGTATTTCCTCGAACATGCCAAGGCAGCGGGTCTCGATACGGGCTTGAGCGCAGGCTTCTGCGTGGTTCCGGTCATTGTTGGCGATAGTTTGCGAGCCGTGAAACTCAGCAACACTTTGCTTGAGCGTGGTGTTTTTGCCTTTCCCATCACCTACCCCGCCGTGCCAATGAATGAGGCGCGCTTGCGTTTCTTCATCACCGCTGAACATAGCCAAGAGCAATTGCAGACGGCCATCGACATCACGGCCGAAGAGTTGCGCAAACTTGAAGAAGAAGGCTTTTCGTTGATCACATCGATTGCCAGCAAGAACGAGGAAGGCTGAGATGAAACAGGGGGCGATTTTGATCACTGGCGCCAGTCGCGGCCTTGGGGTAGCACTGGCAAAGCGATATGCCGCCCCCGGCATGCATCTGATTCTGACCGCCCGCACGATCAATGCTCTTTCCGATGTGGCTGCGATCTGCCACCAAATGGGCGCGCAGGTCACGCCAATGGCGCTGGATCTGGCCGATCCTGAAAATGTTGAAGCCTTTCACACTGCCCGTGCTGCGTTGGATCTGGATCCGGAAGGCCTGTCGCTGGTCATTGCCAATGCAGGCATATTCTCTGGCCGTTCCCAAGCCGGAATATTGGAGCCCGTGGACTCGCAAATTGATCAGATCAACATCAATCTCACCGCCAATATCGCGCTTCTAACGCCAATTGCCGAGGAAATGAAGCGGACGGGCCGGGGGCATATTGCCGTTGTCAGTTCATTGGCTGCCCAACAACCACAACCCGACAGCCCAGCCTACAGCGCCAGCAAAGCGGGGCTGTCAGCCTGGGCCAAGGCCATCGCCGACGACCTGATTGAAGAAGGCGTCTTGGTAACAAACATCATGCCCGGCCACATCCGCACCGATCAGACCGATGGTCATCAGGGGCAACTGCCCGGCCTGCTGACGCCTGAACAGGCTGCTGATATCATTTATCGCGGCCTTGAGCGCAGAAAGCGTCAGATTGTCTTTCCCCGGTCCATTGACTGGTTGATCTGGCTGAGTGACCTTTTGCCCGATCCACTTCGGCGCTTGGCCTTGAAACCCTATCGCTACACGGTTCGGCCAACCCCTTCAGGCCCAAATGGGGAGTGCCGCGACTGATGGGGCTTGATCGCAGCTGGCAGCATCGCCCCGCCGTGATATATGGGCTGATGCGTTGGAACCGTAAAGCAGTGCGCGGCATGCTCAGTGACTTGCCCGGGGAGCCTGTATTTGCCCGCTCATTCGAGACTGCCTTGCGGCAAGCAAAAGAACATAAGGCAAGCCTGTTTGCCTGGGCGACGCGCCTGACCAAAGCGCAAAGACAGGCCTGCCGCGATGCGGAAATACCTGTCATTCTGATCGAAGATGGCTTTGTGCGCTCCGTCGGTCTGGGGGCAGCCTTTGTGCCGGCAACCTCGTTGATCTTCGACGCACAAGGCATCTATTATGACCCTTCCGACCCAAGTGATCTGGAATGGATGCTCGAGCATCACGATGTCACGGCTGCAGAGCGGGAGCGGGGCGCCGCCATTCGTCAGATGCTCGTCGAAGGCGCCGTCAGCAAATACAATCTGGACGCCAATCGCCAGCAAGTGATCGATTTGCCGACGGATCGTGAGATTATCCTTGTGCCCGGTCAGGTCAGCGATGACGCCTCCATTCTGACCACGCAAAGCGACAGTTTGGATCTTGCCAGCTGCCGCAACCCCAATTGTCTTCTCCTGGAACGGGTCCGGGAGGATAATCCTGACGCCTTTATTATGTTCAAGCCCCACCCCGACGTGCAGTCTGGCTTGCGCAATGGCACATTAAGTGCTCAGGAGCAAATGGAACTGGCCGATCTCGTGGTGCTTGATGGCGACATTCTGCAGCTGATTATGCTCTGTGACAAAGTCGAAACCATCTCTTCTTTGACCGGCTTTGAAGCTTTGCTGAGACAAAAACGGGTTGTCGTCCATGGATTGCCTTTTTACAGCGGCTGGGGGCTAACGAACGATCATTCCAGTTGCTCCCGCAGACGGAGAACAAGGCATCTGGATGAGCTGGTGTTCCTCGCACTATCTATGTATCCGCGGTATGTGTGTTCCAAATCCGGACACCCCACCGATTGTGAAGATGCGATTCGCGAATTGGGGCAAATGCGAATGAAAACACCAAAATATTTAGGAACGGCTATGCGTCAGTTTGTCGCGCAATGGGCCTTTAGACTCGGCTTGTAGATGCTTATAGCGGCAGATTTTCGCCATATGCTGCAATGCAATACATCATGTCAGTCCGTTAAGGCCCGCCGAAATTTTACGCAAAAAAGCTTACATCTAGAAGAAATAACCAGAGATTGATTCTTTCAGGGATGAAGCTATAATCAGGCCGTGACTAACTTTTTGGCAAGCAATGAATAGTTAGGCTGTAAGAGTCTGGAATCAAGGCTCTTGGTCGCTGTACATGCTAAAGCTGATATGGTAACAAAGACGCTGTCTTTAGAGATATTATGCATTCCCCCAACTGTAGGGGCGTTGCCGAGTTGTGTTTATGATTAGATCATTTGTTATCACTATTTCTTTTCTGGCTCTGACTGGCTGTATGGCAACTCCTAGAGAAGGGCCACTGTCTGTCGAAATCGAACAACAAAGTGTTCAGAACGACTATTTGGTCGTTGATGTTGATGCAGACATTGTTGATGGATTGAATGGCCTCAACACGATTGGTCTTGGAAATCGCTTCCGCAAGACACGCAATTACACGCCCGTTTCCTCTGTCGGTACCGGGGACGTTTTGTCTGTGACCGTGTTTGAAGCAGACCAGGGCGGACTCTTCTCTGGCCAAGATGGCAACAGTGCCAAATTCCCGCATATCGTTGTTGATCGCAGTGGTGAAATTTCGTTGCCTTACACTGGCTCTATTAACGTGAAGGGCAAAACCCCGGCTCAAATTCAGGATCTTGTCGTCGCCAGCCTCGAAGGCAAGGCTATCCAGCCGCAGGCTCTGGTTAACGTTGTTCGGAATGAGACGAACGTCGTTACTCTGAACGGAGATATCTCAAAGCCCGGTCTTTACCCGCTGCCAACCAAAGGCGCTCGTTTGCTTGACGTCGTCGCATTGGCGGGCGGCACCAAATATGCAGCCCGCGAAACGTTCGTGACATTGCAGCGCGGCAAGCGTCAAGGCGTGCAGCTGATGAAGACCATCATTGAGCAGCCCAACGAAAATATCTATGTGTCACGTGGTGACCGGATTTACCTGTCCCATGACCCGCAGCGTTATACGGTGCTTGGCGCCGTCCAGAAACCATCGGTCTACACATTCGATGCGGCCACAATTTCGGCTCTGGAAGCCATCGCGGCGGCTGGCGGACTTCAAGATTCGCGTGCGGACGCAACCGGTGTCTTCGTATTCCGCTACGAGGACCCCAAAGTTCTTGATTCGCTCGGCATTTCCTACAGTAAGATGCGTCTGGGCAAGGTCCCAACCATTTATCGCATCAATATGAAACACGCAAAATCCTACTTTTATGCCCAGTCTTTCCATTTGAGAGACAAGGATTCGGTGTTTGTTTCGAACGCACGTAGCGTTGAAATTAGTAAAGTGTTAAGCTTGATCAGCCAGGCGACTGGATCTGTCGGCAACGTGGTTGGCACTTACAATCGCATTAATTAATCTGAATGTTGTCTTTCTGTGCGAACCCGCAATAGAGGGTTCGGCAACCATGTTAGAATATTTTGAAAAACGATAGCTTACATAAGTCCAAGGCACAAAAGCCGCGTGTGTTCCTGTTCCTTCAGGGGCATCCTTCTTTCTTTGCGCGTAATGTTGCCACGCAGCTTGAGAAAGATGGACACAAGGCTTTGCGGATCAATTTTTGCCTTGGTGACAGTCTCGTCTGGTTCGGCCGCCCTTCCGTCACTTATCGGGGTCGCTTCAAGGACTGGGAAGCCTATCTGCGGCGGTACATAGTCACCCATGGTGTGACTGACATTGTCTATTATGCGGATCGTAAGCCCTATCATCAGGTCGCAGCGCGTGTGGCGCAGGAATACAAAGTGGCAACCTATTGCTACGAATTTGGCTATTTGCGTCCTGACTGGATCACGCTCGAGCGTGGTGGCATGTCGGCTTTCTCTCATTTTCCGAACGATCCGGACCAGATTGCCCAGATTGCGGCCCAGTGTGACGAGCCGGACGAGAAGCTCAAATATCCCTATACGAAGCCGCGCGAAATTTTCTATGAAGTCAGCTACAATCTGCTTAGCTATTTCACTTCCTTTCTCAATCCTTTCTATCGTGCTGATCGCTACTACAATCCGCTGATTGAGTATATCTCCGGCATTCCGGGACTGTTTTTGGAGAAGAAGCGGCATCGGGGAGCCCGCGAACTGGTCACCCGACTGGCAAGAAAAGGCAACTCCTTTTTCATTTTTTCCCTGCAGCTGCAAAGCGATTATCAACTGCGCTCCAATGCGCCCTTCTCGCACCAGAAAGAAGCGATCCGCACTGCCATAGAATCCTTTGCGCGCAACGCTGAAAAGAAAACCCATCTGGTGTTCAAGGCACATCCGTTGGACAATGGATGGGAACGCTGGGGTGCCTATATCGCGAAAAAGGCGAGAGAATTAGGCATTGAAGATCAAGTCCACTTCATCATTGGTGGCAACCTGACCTTGATGCTGAAATATGCCAAAGGATGCGTTCTGATCAATAGCACGGTTGGCATGCACGCCATCCGCCTTGGATGCCCGGTTAAGGTGCTGGGGCATGCTGTCTATCACATCCCACGGATGACCCATACCGGATCTTTGGACAGCTTCTGGAGCAATCCTCAGAAGCCAGATCCAGCCTTGGTGAATGATCTGGTGAAGGTGATGGCTGATACCATTCAGGTGAAGGGCAACTTCTTCACCACCAAGGGACAAAAAGCAGCTGTGCCCGCCTTTGCTTCCAGACTTGTCAATGGACAGGTCAATTGCAAGGGGGCCTTCGTACCGCTACCGCCACGGCTCGCAACACTGGATGCGCACGAGCCGCCATTGCATTGGCAAACAGAGCCGACCGCAGGACGTCTTGGTCCAAAGCCTGTTGAGGGTGAGGTGGCGACTGACATCGATGCAGCATCGGCGCCGACCTATTAACGAAAAAATTACTTCCGATTGAACAGCCAGCATTTCCCAGATCAACCAGATGGGAAATGTTGGCTTTTCTATAGACAGACCAACGATCTGCGAAAGGCGCACAGGGCGGCTTATTTGCCGCGCAGCGATCTATGAGACTGCGTCCATTGACAATGGTCACCATCAAGAGCGTTGACTGGCGTGCGCATATTCATGGGGCAGCAACATGACCCGCCGAAAAGAACAATCAACTAAAAGAGGGGGAAGGCGACCAAACCGGAAATGGGTATGACATTCGGGTGTCATGCTGACGCAGTGGGAACCAATCACTGGTCCGGTTTGATCGCCTGGAAACCGTCTCCCCCGATACACCAGTCCGGCCATCATAGCGATCGCGGCTGGAGGTGAGCAGGTGCTGCCTTTGCGGAAAGGCATTCGGGGGAAACGGCCATTCAAATACCAAGATCAAGACTGACGATCTGATCCTGATGCTTCTTCAAAACAGGCACAGAGCGAATGCGCCTGCATTTTGGTTTGTACGGCCTTGCTGACTGACTGTTTGGCAATTGGAGCGAACGGATCCGATGTTGGAACACATCAACATCTGCCTGTGACAGCATAAGTCGGACGAACCGTTTTTTCAGAAAACGAAGAGTCTCGTGGTTACTATGGCTTTGTCCTTCCGCGTGAATGCGGGGACACTTTGAAACCGGTCACGATACAGGCATTTGCGAAGCATAGCATGTTCAGTCTCCTTCCGGCGCTCCCCGGCCGGGTTGAGTTGCACTTAAGATGGCAGGTCTCCTGACTTGCGGGTCTTCGCGTTACCGACCTTCCCGAGCAAAGAATCCAGACAAAGCTGGGGCCCAGTGGCTTTTCGGAATTGCTATCCGCCTACAGTTGCGGGGGCAGTCATGGATTTGTCGCACAATACGTCGCACCATGTTCCCTTTTCATCCTGACAACCTCGAAAGGTGATCAGGAACCATCTGTCAATGATGATGCAGCCAAAAAACCCCAAAGGCAAGACTGGTCTTTGGGCTAGGTGCAAAAGGGAGTTCTCGAGCCTCGCTGGGGCAGTAAGCGGCATGGAATGTCGTGTTTGTGTCAACTGGAATTTAAAATATAAAATAAGATCAAATGCTTAGAGAAATGTGCAGTTCTGGGTGCAAACACCACTTTGAAATCTTGACGCAGAAGCAAATTGGGCCCGACACGTCAATCCTGCATGGGAGCTATGCCTGCTTCCATTGGCATTGCAAGGGACGGCTGTTGAAGAGGCAGCCAAGCGATATCGGGTGGAAAGGGAAAGGCTTGGCAGCCATGCTGCCCAAAGGGAAGGGGATGGTCCGCACGATTAAGCCTTTTCTCTCTTGGCAAAAAGCGATAAAGAAGCTTGCAGCAGATATGAAGGGATCGGTTTGTTCGGATTTTCCCTTTGACGACACGCCGACTAGACAAGGCCGACCCACGAAAAGGACTGGCATGACAGCCACAAGCTTACGCGAGAGATGGAACCGCTATTTTTCCGATCCTGAAACGTCCCGCTATCTCATGTATCGGCTGTTGTCCGAGAATTTTAGCACCTATGCGAAACGCTATGCGGTCGCCTTTTTGTTTATGGGGATTGTCGCCACCACCACGGCGCTGAGTGCATGGATCATGCGCGATGTGATCAACGAAATCTTTGTTTCCAAGGATTTCGAACGGGTGGTCGTGGTCTCTCTGGTCGTGATGGCGATCTACACCGCCAAAGGCATTGCTACATTTATGCAAACCACGACGCTGGCCAAGATCGGCAACGCCATTGTCGCGCAAATGCAACGCAAGCTTTATGGGCATATCATGGTCCAGGGGGCGGATTTCTTCGAGGATTATCCCTCAAGTGAACTGATCACCCGCATTGGCCACAATGCCGGGGCGGCCCGTGCCGTGATGGATCTGCTGGTGACCAGCATCGGGCGTGATCTATTGTCGCTGATTGGCTTGGTCGCGGTGATGGTGATCCAGAATCCCACCATGTCGCTGATCGCCTTTGTGATTGCACCCATCGCCATTTTTGTGGTCAGCAAGCTGATCAAACGGGTGCGTTCGATTGCCAAGGATCAGTTTGTGTCAATGACCCAAACCACCCAGACCATGCAGGAAAGTGCGCAAGGCTTCCGTATCATTCGCACTTTCGGGCTGTCCGGTATCATGGCAGAACGCATGAATGAAGCCATTGAAGGGGTGGAACGTCGCGCCAACAAGATCGCCAATCTCAGCGCCCGGACTAGCCCCTTGATGGAAACATTGGGTGGCATCGCCGTTGCCCTGGTCATTCTATATTGCGGCTGGCAAACCATTGTCGGGGGGCAGACGCCCGGCGAATTTATCGCCTTCCTGACCGCTTTGCTGCTGGCCTATGATCCGGCCAAGCGTCTCAGCCGCTTGCAAGTCAATCTTGAAAACCACCTTGTCGGTGTGCGGTTGATGTATGAAGTGATCGACCGCCCAACCCGTCTGGTTGAAAAACCCGATGCCAAACCGCTTGCCGTCTCCGATGGTACGGTCGAGTTCGATCACGTTTCCTTTTCTTATAATGGGGATAGCCATATCATTTCCGACCTCACCCTGACACTGGAAGGCAGCAAGACCACCGCTTTGGTTGGTCCTTCGGGAGGCGGCAAGTCGACCATCATGGCTCTCGTTCAGCGTTTTTATGACGTCACCGATGGTGCTGTGCGCATTGACGGAACTGATATCCGCGATTGCTCGCTTGCCACGCTCAATGCCCATATTGCTCTGGTAACCCAAGACACGGTCCTGTTTTCCGGCACGATCCGCGACAATATTCGCTTTGGTCGTATTGATGCGACTGACGCGGAAATCGAACAGGCAGCAAAAGACGCCTTCGCCCATGACTTCATCATGGCTCTACCCAAGGGCTATGAAACATCTGTTAGTGAAAATGCCACCAACTTCTCCGGTGGCCAGAAGCAGCGCATCGCGATTGCCCGCGCGATGGTCAAAAATGCACGCATTGTGCTGCTGGATGAAGCGACATCGGCACTCGACAGTGAATCCGAAGCAAAAGTTCAGGCCGCCTTTGATCGCCTGAGCGAAGGCCGCACCACGTTGGTCATTGCCCATCGCCTGTCGACCATTCGCAATGCGCACAAGATCTGCGTCATTAAGGATGGGAAACTGATCGAGGAAGGCACCCATGCCGACCTTAATGCCAAGGGTGGCATCTATTCCAACTTGGTGAAGCTGCAGATTGAAAAGTGACGACCTTTGTGTATGGGCCGGCTTTTCGAAAGGATGCTGATTGACCCGCAGACGCCTTTTCAGCGCAAAGAAAGAGCTGCCGCCAATCATCAGGCTGCATCACGCATCCGGATCGATTGATGTCCGGCTGCGATCCAATCCGCGCGCCAAGCGCCTGATCCTGCGCCTTGATGCCCGCACCGGTGAGCCGGTTGCCACATGCCCTCAAGGGATCAGCGCCGAGAAGGTGGGCCAGTTTCTGCATAGCCATGTGGACTGGCTGCTGGAAAGATGCAAGGCCCGCCAGCCCAACACGCCGTTTGAGCATGGGGCTGTGATTCCGGTGCGTGCCATCCCTCACACCCTCGAACATGTCGACGAAGCCCGTGGCACCGTTCGGCTGTTGGAAGAGGAGGGCGAGCACTTTTTGCTCGTTAGTGGCAACGAATCCCACATGAGCCGACGGGTCACCGACTGGTTGAAAAAGCAGGCCCGTCAGGACCTCACCGCCTCGGTTGCTGTTCATGCGGAAAAACTGGGTCGTCGCCCCTCCGCCATCCGCATCAAGGACACCACCAGCCGCTGGGGCTCTTGCAGCTCGGACCGGGTGCTTTCTTTCAGCTGGCGTATCATCATGGCCCCGCCTCGGGTGCTTGATTATCTCGCCGCCCATGAAGTGGCCCATTTGCGCGAAATGAACCATTCCGATCGTTTCTGGGCGCATGTCGCGGATCTGTGCCCGGATTTCGAAACAGGGCGCCGATGGCTGCGCGAGCATGGCCGTGATCTGCATCGCTATGGGGTCGAGGACTGAGTGCGCCTAGTCGCCAAAGATACGCGAGAACAAACTCTTGCGTTCACGCGGCAAAGGCGGTGCGAGGGTTTCGCCCGGTGGCAAGAGATCGGGATTGACCCAAGGATTTTTCTCTCCTCCGGCAACCCGCCTTGTCTCGGCCAGTTGTTTGACACTGACCCCGGGCAGAGCCGCTATGGACATGCCATTATGCGCCCCGGCCATATAGGCATGCCATGTGGAGGCAGGCAGATTGCCGCCAGACGCCCGCTTGGTCGGGTGCCCGTCATCATTGCCAAACCAGACAGCCGTGACCAGATTGGCCGTATAGCCGACAAACCAGGCGTCACGATAATTCTGACTGGTGCCGGTCTTGCCGCCTGCAGGTCGTCCTGCCAACAGCGCCTTTTTGCCCGTTCCCGAAATCAGTGTTTCTTGCATCATCGAATTCATCAAAGACAGGGTATTGGGATCGATCACCTGTGTTCCCGGCTGGTTGGGATGGGAATAGAGCACCTTGCCATCCTTGTTGAGGATGCGGTTGATGATAAAGGGGTCGACGCGCGCTCCGCCATTGGCAAAGGGCATAAAGGCACCGGCCATTTCCAGCACGGAGACTTCCGAAGTCCCCAACGCGATGGAGAGATGATTGGCGAGATCGGATTTGATGCCCAACCGGTGCGCGGTCTGAATGACCTGTTTGGGCCCCACCTCGAATGTCAGTTGGGCCGCGACTGTATTCAGCGACATGGCCAAGGCCTTTCGCAGGGTGACCTGACCCATATATTTCTTTGAGTAGTTTTTCGGCTCCCAGCCATGATAACTGACCGGTTCATCCACCCGCATGCTTTCTGGGCGGTTCCCAAGCTCCAGCGAGGACAGATAGACAAAGGGTTTGAAGGCACTGCCCGGCTGTCTCTTGGCCTTTACCGCGCGGTTGAATTGGCTCTCACGGTAGGATCGCCCACCCACCAGAGCCCGGATTTCGCCAAACGGTGTGCCGGAAACCAATGCGCCCTGCTCAACACCATATTTCTTGCCCGATGTATCAATCGCATTGGCAATGGCTTTTTCAGCCAGAGTCTGCATCCGCAAATCAATCGTCGTCTCGACAATCAGGTCTTGCTTTACGTCACCAACCAGATCCGGCACCTGTTCCATCACCCAGTCGGCAATATAATTGAGCGAGCTGGCTTTGTGGCGCTCCACCGCATTGACCTTCTGGGTGAGGGCGAGCTTATGCTCCTCAGGGGTGATGAAGCCTTCGCGCTCCATGGCCGCGAGAACCAGCTTGGCCCGTGCCTTGGCGGCCTTGGGGTTGCGGTTTGGCGCCAGACGGGAAGGGGCTTTGAGAAGGCCGGCAATGGTGGCAGCCTCTGACAGGGTCAGCATCGAAGCTGGCTTGTTGTAATAAACCCGCGCCGCCGCATCAACGCCCGTTGCGCCCGAGCCCAGATAGACCCGGTTGAGATACATTTCGAGGATTTCCTGCTTGGAGAATTTGGCTTCCAGCCAAATCGCCAAAATCAGCTCCTGCACCTTGCGCTCAATGGTGCGCTTATGCTCAAGAAACAGGTTCTTGGCCAATTGCTGGGTGAGGGTCGACCCACCTTGAGACAGCCGACCACGCACCACATTGGTCACCATCGCGCGGGTAAAGCCGACCGGATCAAAGCCGAAATGGGAATAGAAGCGGTGATCCTCAATCGCCACAACGGCATCCATCAGATAGGGCGGCAGCGACGACAGCCGCACCTTCTGACCACCGGTCTCGCCACGATTGCCAATGACACCGCCATCTAGCGCCACGATCTGGATATTGGGCGGTCGGTCCGGAATGCGCCATGCAGTTGATTGGGGCAATTGCGCGCCGTAATAAAGCAGAATACAGCCCGCCACGATTGACCCCCACAGGCCCAGAATGACCAGCCAATAGGTAACGTCGCGTGCAGCGCGGAACAAAAAGCCGAGTATGCCGGGTCTTGCTGTTCCCTGCTTGCCTTTACCCTTTTGCTTGCGGCCATTGCCTCCGCGTGATCCACCATTCCCGCCTTTGCTCGCAGCAGGGGGCTGTTTGCGGCCAGTGGTTTCCTTGCGTGCAGTCTTCTTGGCCGGGCGCTTGCGTTGCGGGCCAGGATGGCTGCGATCATCGTCTGTCAGACGGATGTCACCTGCGCGGGGAGTCTGAGATCGGGAAGTCTGAGATCTGGCTCTGTTCTGTCGCGCATCATTCGGCGTGTCGGCAGAGCCGGGGGGTCTTTTCCGAGGCATATTGGCTTACAATGTCCACATTCCAGGGCGGTCAACGAGCCCGGTTGGCTGGTATTAAGCATGTTTGGGCACGGTCTTATGCGCCCGGATTGAGGCAAATTCGTGAGAAAGGTCCCATTTGACCTTCCTGCTGGCATGATTCGTGGGTAATTTTACGTTTCATCCTGCAAAGAGCTTCTTAACGTATCCTATTCTGCGTGAAGCCAATTGAGGCCCGTGCCGTGTCCCTTTGCACTCCCCGCAAAGGTCGTGCCCAACGAAACCCAATATCGAAAAAAGCCAGTATCCCAGAGAGAGACCGCACCCAAAACCGCATGCCATCGGTCCGATATGAGTAAGGCGGTCAGGGCCCAATGCGTGAATTTGGACATTGCTGACCGGCAAAGGTCCGCTGAGCAAAATCAGCAGAAGTTTCATTTCGCGTTAAAATTCAAACGCTTGTTTGCTAAGTTAACGTTAACTGCAACTTGGCCGCGCACGGGATCAAAAAATAGGCGATAGTGTTTCTAGAATAAATAAAATTTTATGAAAAACTGAGGAACCCCGCCAGCACATCGCGCTGGTGAGAGAGGGTCGGAGAGACCGCCATGTCGCTTAAATCACCAGTCAATACAAATCGCGTCCAGTGGGTTGATCTTGCCAAGGGCCTGACCATTCTATTGGTTGTCATCTTGCATTCCACCGGTGGTGTGGAGAAATATCTCGGCTCCGAAGGCTTCATGCATTATGTGGTCGCCTTTGCCAGCACCTTCCGCATGCCAGTCTTTTTTGCTGTGGCCGGTCTGTTTGCCGCCAAAGCCATCAGCAAGGAATGGCGCCCCTTCCTTGATGGAAAATTTGCCCATTTCTTGTATTTCTACTTCCTCTGGATGACCATTCAGTTCATCTTCAAGGCCCCTTTCTTCATCAATGAATTCGGCAAGGAAGGCACGCTTGTCTATTATCTCACTTCCTTCGTCCAGCCTTTCGGGATGTTGTGGTTCATCTATCTGTTGCCAATCTATTTCCTCGTGCTGCGCCTGACAGCCGGTGCGCCAATGTTGGCCCAGTTCGCCTTCGCGGTGGCCTGCAAATATATGCTCAGCGCCACGGGCATTGAGATCATCGATTTCTTCTCGAAATATTATGTCTTCTTCCTCGCCGGACATTTTGGTCGCGACATCTGGTTCAAAATGGCCGAAACGGCCCGCGAGCAAAAGCTGGCATCTGTGATCGGTCTGATGGTCTGGGCAATTGCCAATGGGGCCGTGCTCTATTTCGGCTATGCCAAATTCACACCGGTTGCCATTGTCATGGGCATCCTTGGTTTTGTTGCCGTGATCGACTTTATGGCGATCCTGCCCAGCCGTGGTCTGGCCCAGATGCTGCGCTTCTTTGGCCAGCGGTCTTTGCCAATCTATCTAGGCTTCTTCCTGCCAATGGGTGTGTCGCGTCTTCTGCTGACAAAGCTTTGTTCGGCCTGCGGTGCTGGCATGATCTCTTTCCTTGTCTCGCTGATCGCGATCCTTGGTGCAATCGCCATGTTCGAAGTGGCCAAGCGTCTGCCCCTGCTGAGCTATCTCTATAAGCGCCCGAACTGGGCATGGGTGACCCGCAAGAAAGCGGAAGAGTCGGTCTTGTTGCCTGCTGAATAGTCTGGCCAAACCAGTCATTGCAAAGTTCAGGCCCTCGGCTGCATGTATGCAGTCGGGGGCTTTTTGTCCTTTTCCCTTTTCTTCTGTGGCGTCGTTGCGCTAAGGTCTCCTGCAACAATGATCATGGTTTGTTCGCGCGGTTCGCGATGCGGAACCGGACGCCGGATAAAAACCAGACGAAAAGCCAGACGCAAAGCAAGACAGGACACGGCCAAAGGCCGGCAGGGAGACTTTCATGACAGACAAGCCGCATCTCTTTTTGGTTGACGGATCGTCCTACATCTTCCGGGCCTATCATGCCCTGCCACCGCTGACCCGCAAAAGCGATGGTCTGCCGGTCGGCGCGGTGTCTGGCTTCTGCAATATGCTATGGAAGCTCATGCAGGAGGGCGACAAGGGGCTGGCAGGCGTCCAGCCAACCCATCTGGCCGTGATCTTTGACGCCAAGGGTAAGACTTTCCGCAATGATATCTATGATCAATACAAGGCCCATCGTCCGCCCGCGCCGGAAGATCTGGTGCCGCAATTCGGCCTGATCCGCGATGCGGTGCGCGCCTTCAATGTTGCCTGCATCGAGCTTGAGGGCTATGAGGCCGATGACATCATCGCCACCTATGCCGAGCGCGCCTTGTCCGAAGGGACCGATGTCACCATCATCGGCTCGGACAAGGATTTGATGCAGCTGATCCGACCGGGCATTGGCATGGTCGACACCATGAAGAACAAGCGCATCGACGACGAAGAGGTGATGAAGAAATTCGGTGTCGCCCCGGACAAGGTGGTCGAGGTGCAGTCGTTGGCCGGTGATTCGGTCGACAACATTCCCGGTGTGCCGGGGATCGGTGTGAAAACGGCAGCGCTTCTGATCAATGAATTTGGCGACCTTGAAAGCCTGTTGGCCAAGGCCGATACGATCAAGCAGAAAAAGCGCCGGGAAAATCTGATTGAATTTGCCGATCAGGCCCGCGTCTCCAAAGAGCTGGTTTACCTCAAACGCGATGTCCCGCTACCCCTGGGGATCGATGATCTGGTCTGCTGCGATCTGGAAGGGCCAAAGCTGGTTGCCTTCCTCAAGGCCATGGAATTCACCACCCTGACCCGCCGCATTGCCGAGGCGACGGACACCGAAGCCGAAAATGTCGAAGAAGCAAGCATTGAGGTGGCCGGTTGGGAGATGCCAGAAGTCACGGAAGGACCCGCGGAAAGTGGTGACAAGGACAACCCGTCCCCCGCCGATCTGGCAGCCCGGATGGCAACCGAAATCGCTGCATTGCCCATTGATCACGAAGCATACGAGACCGTCACTAGCCTTGAGGCCCTCGAGCGCTGGATCACCGAGGCCCGCCGCATCGGTCACGTATCGGTCGACACCGAGACCGACAGCCTTGACGCCATGCAGGCCAATCTGGTCGGTGTGTCACTGGCAACCGAGCCGGGCAAGGCCTGTTACATTCCACTGGCCCATGTCAACGGCGAAGGTGACATGTTTGGTGGGGGGCTGGTCGAAGGTCAGATCCCCCTGAAGGAGGCAGTCACCAAACTCAAGGCCCTGCTGGAAGACCCCAGCGTGTTGAAAATCGGCCAGAATCTCAAATATGACACCTTGCTGCTCTCGCGCTACGACATCGATCTGGCGCCTCTCGATGACACGTTGCTGCTGTCCTACGTGCTCGATGCAGGCAAGCATGGCCACGGCATGGACGAGTTGAGCGAACTCTGGCTCGGTCACAAGCCAATTCCCTTTAAGGAAGTGGCAGGCAGCGGCAAGAGCCTGCGGACCTTTGACAAGGTGGAAATCGACAAGGCCAGCGCTTACGCGGCCGAAGATGCCGACGTCACCCTGCGCCTCTGGATGATCCTCAAGCCGCGCCTCGCTGCCAATGGCATGGTCACGGTCTATGAGCGGCTTGAGCGGCCCTTGCTGCCGGTCTTGCGCAACATGGAAAAGCGTGGCATTTCCGTTGATCGCCAGATCCTGTCGCGCCTCTCGGGCACCTTCGCGCAAGGCATGGCCGGTCTGGAAGAGGAAATCCACGCCCTAGCCGGTCAATCTTTCAACATCGGCTCGCCAAAGCAGCTCGGTGATATCCTGTTTGGCGAAATGGGTCTGCCCGGCGGCAAGAAAACCAAGACCGGGGCCTGGTCCACGTCGGCCAGCGTGCTTGAAGATCTGGCCGCTGAGGGCCATGACCTGCCCAAGAAGGTGGTTGAATGGCGCCAGCTCTCCAAGCTGAAAAGCACCTATACCGACGCCTTGCCCGGCTTCATCAATCCAGACACCAAGCGCGTCCACACCTCCTATTCGCTGGCCGCGACCACGACGGGGCGCCTGTCTTCGTCCGATCCGAACCTGCAAAATATCCCGATCCGGACAGAAGCAGGCCGCAAGATCCGCACCGCCTTTGTCGCGGATTCGGGCAACAAGCTGATCTCCGCCGACTATAGCCAGATTGAATTGCGTGTGCTGGCCCATATGGCAGACATAGACCAGCTGAAAAAGGCCTTCGAGGACGGTCTCGACATTCATGCCATGACCGCCTCGGAAATGTTCAACGTGCCGATCGAGGATATGGATTCAACGACCCGTCGCCGCGCCAAGGCGATCAATTTCGGCATTATCTATGGCATCTCTGCCTTTGGGCTTGCCAATCAGCTCGGCATTTCGCGCACTGAAGCGAAAGACTATATCGACACCTATTTTGCCCGCTTCCCCGGCATCCGAGACTATATGGAAGAGACCAAAAAGAAGGCCCGCGAGCTGGGTTATGTCGAAACCATCTTTGGCCGCAAGATCCATTATCCGGACATCAAATCGAAAAATCCCAACATGAAGGCCTTCCAGGAGCGCGCCGCCATCAATGCCCCCATTCAGGGGTCGGCCGCCGACATCATCCGCCGCGCCATGGTCCGCATGGATGACGCCTTGCTTTCGGCAGGGTCATCCGCCCGCATGCTGTTGCAGGTGCATGATGAATTGATCTTCGAAGTACCCGAGGCGGAAGTTGACAGCACGATCAAAGTGGTTCGCGACATCATGGAAAATGCCCCGATGCCCGCCCTGCAATTGAGCGTGCCTTTGAGAGTCGATGCCGAAGCTGCCAAAAATTGGGACGAAGCGCACTAGGTCAACCAGCGTCGTCAAGTTCGGACCGGAAGAAACAATTGTGCTGGCCAAGGCTACACAAAAGCGCCTAGAGTGCGCTCTCTTGCCTGTAAGGGCAGGGCTGTCAGCCCTGCCCAGCCTCCCTTTGAGACAATGCCATCATGAACAACCGAGCCTCCTCGCGCGACCCTGCCGCGCCAGCGGGAAAATCCCGCCTCAGCCAGAATGCCAACCTGATGGGCAGCCTCTGGATGGTTGCTTCGATGGCAGCTTTTGCGTTGGAGGATGCAGCGGTAAAGGTGTTGGCAGCTTCCTTGCCCGTCGGTGAAGTTATGGCCATTTCCGGGCTGGGCGGTGCTGTGGTCTTTGCTCTTGCAAGCGTTTTGCGCCGCGAGCGGCTCTTCACCAGAAATATTCTGTCCCCGGCCATGGGCATCCGTGCCATCTTTGAGATGACCGGTCGACTTTTCTACGCTTTGGCGATTGTTCTGACCCCGCTGTCGGCCACCTCGGTCATTTTGCAGGCGACGCCTCTGGTGGTAGTGGCCGCTGCCGCGCTCCTGTTTGGCGAGCGGGTTGGTTGGCGGCGTTGGTCAGCCATCTTTGTTGGCTTGGCGGGCGTGCTGATCATTATCGGGCCGGGCTCCGATGGTTTTTCTCTGCTCTCGATTTTGGCCGTGATCGGCATGTTCGGCTTTGCCGGTCGCGATCTGGCGAGCCGCGCGGCCCCGTCCACCATTAGCACCTCGCAGCTTGGCTTTTATGGATTTCTGGCACTGGCTGCAGCGGGGCTGATCCTGCAGCTCTGGCAAGGCGAGGCCTTCCGCGCGCCAACCTCAGCCGACTATCTTTATGCCGCTGGCGCCATTCTTGTTGGGGTCACCGCCTATGCCTGCCTGATGAAAGCCATGCGCACCGGCGAAATTTCGGCTGTGACCCCATTTCGCTATTCCCGCCTGATCTTTGGCGTGCTTCTCGGTGTCCTCTGGTTCGGTGAAAGCCTCACCCCCGCCATGCTTTTTGGCTCCGTCCTGATTGTCCTGTCTGGTCTTTTCATCCTGGGGCGCGGGAAAAAGCGACAGGGTCAGTGAGCCGCAGCAGATTGGATTGCAATCCCCCTTGCATCGCGCTACGCCTAAGGCACGATGCCCAAGGAGCCATATGATGTCGAAATTCTGGAGCCCGATTGTCGGGGATTTGCAACCCTATATCCCCGGAGAGCAGCCCAAGGGGCAGCGTGTGATCAAGCTCAACACCAATGAAAGCCCCTATGGGCCATCGGACAAGGTGCTTGAGGCGATCCGGGTTGAGACCGGGGAGGGCTTGCGGCTCTATCCCGACCCGACAGCCAGTGCCCTGCGCACGGCGATTGGCGAAAGCCACGGCCTTGATGCGTCCCATGTTTTTGCGGGCAACGGCTCGGACGAAGTGCTGGCCCATGCGTTCCGGGCCTTCTTTTCCGGCAAGCAGCCGATCCTCTTTGCCGATATCACCTATAGCTTCTACAAAACCTATTGCCGCTTGTTCGAGATCGAGCATCAGCTGGTCCCGCTGGATGAGACCTTCCGCTATCGGCTGGAAGATTATGCCTGCCCGTCCGGTGGCATCGTGGTGGCCAACCCCAACGCACCAACCGGCATCGCTCAGCCGCTGGCCGCGATTGAGCAGATTTTGCAACAGAACCCCGATGTGGTGGTGCTGGTCGATGAGGCCTATGTCGATTTCGGTGCCGAAAGCGCTGCTCGCCTGATCCCGCATTATGACAATCTGTTGGTGGTGCAGACCTTTTCGAAGTCTCGCGCTCTGGCCGGTATGCGCGTCGGCTTTGCGCTCGGCCAACGCCATTTGATCGACGGCCTCATTCGGGTCAAGGACAGCTTCAATTCCTATCCCCTCGGACGACTAGCGCTCGCCTCGGCGCTTGCCGCCTGGCAGGACCGGGAAGGCTTTGAAGAGACGATTACCAAAGTGAAGACGGACAGGGCACAGCTAACGGATGATCTGATAGCGCTTGGCTTTGATGTCTTGCCCTCGGCCGCCAACTTCGTCTTTGCCTCGCACAAGGAGCGGCCTGCTGCCACCATCCTAGCGGCTTTGCGGGAGCGCGGCATTCTGGTGCGCCATTTCAACCATCCAAGAATCGACAATTGGCTCAGAATTTCCATCGGCACCAACTCAGAATGTCAAATGCTGGTCAATGCACTGAAGGAAATCCTGACTGATCCGGGCTAATTGGATTAGGTATAAGTCCGTATTTCTTTGCTGCCGATTGAGAACCCTTTCCGCGGGTACCGCGACTGATGGGAAACCGCAAGCGCGGACATCATCAAGGAAAGGAAATCCCATGTTTAAACAAACCGCTCTCATTGCCGCTTGTCTCACTACCGGCATCGTTGCCACCGGCCTTGCCATGCCCTCTGAGGCCCAGGCCAAGGACTGGATTGAAAAGGTCGAGGTCAAGCGCGATGGCATCAATGCCAAATCGATCTATGTCGCCGCCAATGGCAATGGCTACACGCAGGTCAAAACCACCAGCTATACCTTCCCGCTGGGCCTCTATGCCAAAGCCAAAAAGGGCAAACGTATCGTCGCCATGAAGCTTGGCTCCTTCAACGGCGTGCGCTATTTCGAAGCGGACGGTTCCCTTTGGAGCAAGAGCTTTGCCCACCGGGCTGTCGGATCTGGCAGCAAGCGCACAGTTTCAATGCAATATAACGCCAAACTCCCGATCCAAGCGATCAAATGGGATGGCTCTGATCCGAAAAAGCGCTGCGCCTTGCGCATGCAATATCTGATGGGCAAGGGACAAAGCAAGCAGCAGGTTCTGAGCAAACAGCAAAGCGTCAAGGCTTACGCCTATTTCGAGCTGGATGCGGTTGCCGCGCGCAAGAACAAGGCCAAGAAAGGCTGGAAACTCAGCAACACCACGAGTCAACGCGACAGCTACAAATATGAAGTCGCTGTGACCTGCGGGGCTTCTATAGGCTTGAGCAAAAAATAAGACCCACACGCATTGGGGTATGACAAGGCGTGCAAATGCCTTGCCATCATCCCAGAACCAAGGTGACCACGCCAAAGACGATCATAGCGCAGCCGATCATTTCCAGCCGGTTGATTTTTTCCTTGAAAACAATCACCGAGGTGGCAAAGGTGAAGAGCATTTCCACCTGTGCCACTGCCTTGACCATGGCTGCCTGCTGCAAGGTCATGGCGATGAACCAGCCGAACGACGCTGTCGCTCCGACAAAACCGGTGGCAAGAGATGCCTTCCAAACCCGCAGCATGTTGCCAAACTCTTCGCGATGTCGCAACGCGATCCATATCCCCATGGCAAGGGTTTGGGTCAATATGGCAACCGATAGGGTGAAGCCAGCCTGCAGGATCACGTCCGGCGCGGCCATGCTGTCGGCCAGCGATAGGGAGGCTGCGCGATAGGCCGCAGACGCCACCCCGAAAAAGGACCCCGAACCAAGCCCGATCAAGGCGGTTTTGGAAAAGGTCGAAGTCAGCAGGCTGCGCAGGGTGAGACTGGTCCGGGCAACCGAGATCAGCATCACTCCGAGCACCGCAATGCCAATGGCAACCAGCGCACCCGGTGTCAGGGTTTCCGAAAAGACGATGAAGGCAAACAAAGCCGCTTGTGCTGGCTCGGTCCGCGAATAGGCGCTGCCGACGGTGAAATTGCGAAAGGAAAACAGATAAATCAGCATCAGTTGACCGAGAATCTGTCCAAGCGCCCCCACCAGCACCCAAAAGATGAAAGTCCCGTTGGCGCTTGGCAGGGCTTTGCCAACACTGGACGCATAGACCAGCAGATAAAGCACGGCAAAAGGCGCACCAAAAGCAAAGCGCACGAATGTCGCGCCCATGGTTCCCAAAGCACCTTTTAGGTGTTTTTGCAGCGACGAGCGAATATTCTGCAGAAAGGCTGCACTGATGGTGATCAGAATCCAGGTGGGCATGGCAAAAACTTGATTTCTAAACTGGGTAACCTGTCGCAAGGCAGGATGAACAAGAGGAGCGGCAGCGTGGCAATTGGACCTGCCGTCCCGTGAGGCGAATACCGCTCTAGCATGCTGCGGCACCAAAATCCACCGGCCGACCGGTTCTGAGCGATGCCGGGAAATGAAGACGCAAAGGCCAAATGCGAAGCTAGCGCCCCTTGCGCCGGTTGTAATACGTCAGCGCCAGCTGGATGGCATGGCGCAATTGGGCTTCCGGCAAAGGGAGAGACGGATCGAAATGCAGGCCGCGATTGCCCTCAAACCAGAGATTGAGTGTCTCGACCCCGTCATAATGATCCCGCACTTCTCCGAGCAAAGCCGACTGGCAAGGCACATAGAGCGCGCAGCTCGATCCATCCTTTGGCTGACCCAACCGCAAGGGCACTCCGCTTTTGGGGCGGGTCGCATAGGAGGGTTGACCCCATTTGAGGTCTTCAACGATGGTCCCGATCCGATCATCCCTTGCGGCTTGTTCGAATATCCATTCCCGCAGGGTCAATAAGGTGGCGCGTGCTGGCTCTGGCAAAGCCGCAAAGGCATTGGCAATGGCAGGGTCGTCAAATTGGCCTACAGTCAGAGTTTCATCTCCTGTTGTATGTCGGACTTCAAGGCAGCCAGTCTGCCGGGCTTTGAAGGCGATGACAAGGGGATCTGCGCGACCTTGATGGGTGAGATCAGAGGTCGATATCAATGGTGAGATCTTGTCAGGTTGCTCTGTTAAACCTCTGTTAGGTTTGTTTCTGGCTAGCAGTGAAAAACACGTACTGGTTGTATTTTCTTATTCCTTTGCTGGATAGTGTGTCAAAGAATGACAAGCAAGAGGCAGCTCGATGCAAAAACAATTGAAAAGATTTTCGTCGCTCCTCCTGACCACGGCGATCAGTCTGATGGCACCGATTGCCATAGCAGAAGGTGGACAGGGGGACCAATCTCGGAATGAGGCGTTGAAGCAAGCCTTCATCGCCCAATATGGCAAACGCTTCGACACTGGCGAATTGCTGTCCTATATCACCAGAACTTATAAGGAAATCGATTTGGATGGTCAGGGTTTGACCCGTGAAAAGATCGATCTCTTCGAGAAGATCTATGCGGCGAAAATACGGATGGCCATTGCCCTGCGATATCTACCCTATGATCTCAACGCAGACGGCATCGTCGACCATGAAGAGGCGGAGACGGTGATCAAGGCGAATTTGAGGATTGTTGGCGAGCCTGATCGCCGAACAAGGCGAGGTCTGAAGCAGCGACTGGATCGTCTCTTTAAGGACGACCCCAACAAGGACGGCAGAATTGAAATTCAAGAATATGGCACTCTTTTTAAGATGTCCGGAAGCAAACGAGGTGATCAGAGAAAGGATCATTCGATTGTTGCCAATGCCTTGCTGGCGCTGGATCCCGACAGGGATGGCCTGCTCACCCACGCCGAGGCGGCTTTGCTCATCGGCTCGGCCTTCCAAGGGGTGACGATCAAGCCTCAAAATATGCAATCCTCTGCGCGTGCTGCGGCAAGCTGCAAGGTGCCCAAACGTACCAAAGATGAGGAATTGATATTGCTTGGTGCCTATCAGGGCAAAAAGACGCCATCCCTCACCCTGGTCGGACAAGACAAGGAAACATTCACCGGCAAGCTGGTAATCGAGCCGGGCAGCAAACCCCTCTATCTTGCGGTCACCGTTCATAGTCCGGTCATCTGGCGCCTTGAGGGGGCGGTTGAGCGGATCAAGCATCTGGTCGTCGCGGGCCCTCGCCAAAGTTCAGGCAAGATCGCAGCGGGCGTAATGGGTCTTGACGCCTCCAAAGTCAGCTTCCTGTCTGAGCCGGATTGTCTGCGCTATTTTCACAAAATCGGCAACATCAAGATGAGCAAATCTGTTGCCATGGCGAAACAGACCTTCGGTACCAAACCGACCATTGTTCATGGACTCTATAGTGTGGATGCCATGTCCCTGCCGTCGGGTAAGAATATTGGTCGGCGTGACGATCCAAGACTCCTCAGAAGTGGCCCAATCATGATGGACAAGAGTGGCGCCTATCGAGTCATCGACAAGAAGGGCAAAAAGGTCATCGAAATGTTGGATGCGCACAAGCTTCTCGGCTTTGGCGAGCCAAACATGCAAGACAGCTATGTAAGTCTTGACAAGACCAAGGTGGTGAGCGAGGCACCGGTTGAAGAGTATGCCACGCCGCCCGGAAAATTGGGCCTTATCCAACTTCTCAAACAAGGCGCACTTGAGCGCATCAGCCGCCGGGAATATCGCATCCTCAAGAAAATCCATATCCCCGCCGGTCTGCATGGGGCAGATAGCGCCCGTTTCTTGCTCAAATCCGGTGTGCCGGAACCTGTGGGTGACCCCGGTCACAGCTGTGTCTTTTCAGAAGAAAAAGGAAAGACGATTGCCGGGCGCTGTTGATGCAGGCAGCTTTTGTCTCTGTCCGGGATTGGCTCTGGCTGTTCCCGGGCAGTCTGTCAGAGCTTCATCTCCCGCATGATCATCTTGTCTTCGGTGAAGCATACCGCATGGTCTTGCGGCACTTCCTGCCAGCATTCCGTTTGCCGGTCGATCGGCTCGGAGACAAGGATGATATCACCATTCTCATAGCGGCGATAGAAAAGCGATGGGGCCTGATTGTCCGACGAGCAGCGGAACCCAAACAGCTTCTTGCCATTCGAAAGGCATGAGGTGAAGCGCAAGGGCTCATTGATATTCTTGTCCATCATCGCGGCCCGCACCCGTTCAAGCACTTTGTGCAGGGCTGTGACGGGGCAGGATTTGAGATCTTCCTGCATCGCCAAAAGGAACAGAAGCTCGGAATCTGTCGTTCCCTTGCGCGCGTCATAATGGGCATCATCCAACTGGTATTCCAAAAGCCGCCGCACTTTGGAGTAGCCCCCGATCTGACCGTTATGCATGAACATCCAGTTATGAAGCGAGAAGGGGTGGCAGTTCGACCGGCTGGTCGCGGTCCCTGTTGAGGCGCGCACATGGGCAAAGAACAGGCGCGACTGGATTTGCGACGCCAGCGACTTCAGATTGCAGTCATTCCATGCGGGCAGAATCTCGCGATAAATGCCCGGATGCGCGCGATTGGCATACCAGCCAATGCCAAAGCCATCGCCATTGGTTTCGGTCTTCGCCTTTTCCGCATGCAGACTTTGTTGCAGCAAGGAATGCTCGGCTTTGGTGACATAATTCTCAAGATAGATTGGCTGCCCTTTATAGGCGATCCAGCGGCACATTTTGCTCTCCGGCAGGTCTTGTTGTTTTCATCCAACCTAGCGTTTCGCTGCAAAAAGGAAAAGAGAGCAAAAGCGGGAACTTGTCTTGCCAACAATTGGGTGCCTATTGCTGCCTTGGGTGACTATGGTCATGAAATACACCATTTGCCAGTTCATGAGACTGTCATATGCAGCCGCTAAGGCAGATGCAGCCAATTCCATATCGAGGGGAACCATCATGCTGAAATCCATCGCCAAGACCTTGTTGCTGGCGAGCAGCCTGTCTCTGTCGCTCGCTGCCCACGCCTCGGCTCTTTCTCTTGAGCCGATAAGCAGCTATGAAACCAAAGTGTTTGACGAAGGCGCTGCCGAAGTCCTGTCCTATGACAAGGCGCGCAAAAAACTCTATGTCGTCAATGGCAGTGACAAGACCATCGACATTCTCGATATTTCCAATCCGAGCGAAATCAGCAAAGCCGGTGCCATCGACGTGAAAAAGCACGGCAAGGGCGCCAATTCCGTTGCGGTTCATGGCGACTATGTAGCCATCGCTGTCGAGATGGATAACAAGCAGGCAAACGGCAAACTGGCCCTTTATAAAACGGACGGCTCCTTCGTTGGCGAAGCCACGGTTGGCGCTTTGCCGGACAATGGGGTCTTTGCTCCAAATGGAGCTTATGCCGTTGTGGCCAATGAAGGCGAGCCATCTGACGATTACAAGACCGATCCGGAAGGCACCGTGTCCATCGTCAGCATTCCGTCCCTTAAGGTGAAGACCATTTCCTTTGCTTCTCTTGATGCCAAGGTGCTCGGTGACAGCTTCCACACCCCGTCACCCAAAGGCACCAGCATCGCTCAGGATGTCGAGCCGGAATATGTTGCGGTCAGCGCCGATAGCAAGACCATCTTCGTGTCGTTGCAAGAAAACAACGCCATTGCCGTCATTGATGCCAATACTGCGTCGCTGAAGACGGTCTTCGCCCTTGGCTTTCAGGATTACAGCAAGGAACTGGTCGACCTGTCCGACAAGGACAAGGCCATCAATCGCAAAAACTGGCCTGTGCTCTCCATGCGCCAGCCAGACACCATCGCCTCCTTCACCAAGGATGGCATCGCCTATGTCGTGACCGCCAACGAGGGCGATGCGCGCGACTATGACGGTTATTCCGAAGAAACCCGTCTGGGCAAGGTCAAGCTCGATGAGAAAGCCTTCCCCAATGCGGCCGAATTGCAAGACAAGAAAAATCTCGGACGTCTGAAAATCACCACCGCCAAAGGTGACGTTGACGGCGATGGCGATTTCGATGCCATCTATGGCTTTGGTGGTCGCTCCTTCTCGATCTTTAGCGAAAAGGGCGAGATGGTCTTTGACAGCGGCACCGAAATTGAAGCCAAAATGGCTGAACTGGCGCCATCCGCGTTCAACAGTCAGGGCGCCAATGATAGCTTTGACAATCGCTCCGACGACAAAGGCACCGAGCCAGAAGCCCTCGCTCTGGGTCAGGTTGGCGACAAACTCTATGCTTTCATCGGCTTGGAGCGCATGGGGGGCGTTGTTGTCTATGACATCACCGACCCGGCCAATGCCTCTTTTGTTACATATGCCAACAATGCAAAGCTTGATGGCTCGGCCGAGAAAATGACCGCAGGCGACATCGCGCCGGAAGGCATCGCCTTCATTTCCGGCAAAGACAGCCCGAACGGCAAACCAATGATCGCCGTGGCCAACGAAGTCTCCGGATCCACCACGCTCTATGAGGTGAAATAAGCGACCGCCCGAAGACAATGAAATCAACAAGGCCCGTCTGCTATGCAGGCGGGCCTATTGAGTTTTGGCTTCTTCATCGGCGGGGGCTACTTGGTTTGGAGCCGCTGTAGATGCCTCCATCGTTGCGATCAAAGTGAAAAGCTTTGGCATTGAAATTGGATCAATTCGTGCGCGGAGCTCTGCGGCGGAAATGGCGAAATTCCGCCATTTCTAGACGCACTCTATAACTGCCTGAAGGTTTTGGAATAAAACACCCTAAAAGCGCCAATTATCGCAATTAAAGTTCTGACTATTGGCGATAAATTGAGAAAAATTATGCAAATTTGCGTTGGATAACGAAAGAAAATTACATTTCTGCGCATCATTCTTGTGGTGTATCAAACGCAAAAACAACCCGTGGCGTTACCATGACCTCATCATCATGGAGAGGAGGTTTCCATGGAAATTGCATTTGTTCTTTGTGCTGCATTCTTGGTTGGTTGCCTGCTATGGACCATTTCCGAAAAGGCTTTCTGCCTTTATTGGGTTGGCTCTTGCATCGCAATGTTTGTCACCAGCTATTCGCTGCCCGTGGACTCTGAAGGACGCCTGATCATGCTCGGCATCAGCTTCTGGATGCTGATGAGTTCCGGCCTTCAGCTCAACCAGACCTTCGGTGACGGCAATAGAGGATTGTGACCGTCGCCATCCGTCTTGAGAAGGTCGCCATGTCCCTTGTCTGGCCTGTCAAAGCCAGCTGGTGATCTTCTCAAGCGGTTTCTTGGAAATGTTGGGCACCTTTGCGCCCTCTTCAGGATATCCGACCACCAGCAGGATATAGGGCTTTTCATTATCGGGTCGTTCGCAAATTTCACCCAGAAACTGCATCGGTGCTGGCGTATGGGTGAGGGTGGCCAGCCCTGCCTGATGCAAAGCGGCGATCAAAAACCCCGTGGCAATACTGACCGATTCCGGCACGTAATAATGCTTCTTGCGGCTGCCATCAGCATGCTTTCCCCAGCGCTGGCCAAAAATGGCAATCAGCCATGGCGCGCGTTCCAGAAACGGCTTGCTGGCGTCCGTGCCAAGAGGTGTCAGGGCATCAAGCCAGTCTTCACCGGCGCGGCCACCATAAAAGGCGCGCTCTTCATCTTCTGCCGCCTCACGGATTTGCCTTTTCACATCCGGGCTTGAAATACAGGCAAAGGTCCATGGTTGCTGGTTGGCCCCTGACGGCGCGCGTCCGGCGGTGGCAATACAAGCCTCAATGATCGAGCGCGGCACAGGTCGGTCGGAAAAGTCCCTCACGGTGCGCCTTGTGCGCATCACCTCAAAAAAGGCATCAGCCCGCCGCTGCATTTCCCCTTCGTCCAGCAAATGAAAGTCGAGCGGCACATATTTGTCAGTCTCGGACATGGAAACTCCCCAGCACTTCGCCTTCCGGTCCCCTTGCCTTTGCGAAGTCATAAATTTATAAGCGGTTTTATCAAAGGCTTGCAAGCGATCCTTAGCATAGGCATGCCACCTCCCGCACAAGACAGGACATGTTATGATCATCAAGACCGACGACGAGCTCGAAGCATTCAAAGCCTGCGGGCGGGCGGTCGCCAAAGTGATCCGCCAAATGGGCGCGGCTCTTGAGCCGGGCATGACCGCCCGCGAACTGGATGATCTGGCCCGTAAATGGCTGGAAGAAGAGGGCGCGGAATCAGCCCCGGAAAAGGTCTATGGCTTCCCCGGTGCTACCTGCATTTCCATCGAGCCGGTCATTGCCCATGGCTGGGCAGATGCCCAAAGCATGAAGGCCGGTGATCTGGTCAATATCGATGTTTCTGCCTGCATGAATGGCTATTTCACCGATGCGGGGGCAACCTTCATCCTGCCGCCAGTGGCCCCGGACAAGGAAAAGCTGGTCAAGGCTGCCAAACGCGCCCGCGATCGGGCAATTGAGGCAGTTCGGGCAGGTGCCTCGATGCAGGTCATCCCGGCAGCCTTCGAGGCGGAGGCCAAGGTAGGCGGCTATTCGATCATTGAAAATCTGCTCGGCTGTCACGGGGTTGGTGAAACCCTGCACGACAAGCCCGAAATCCTTGCCGTGACCGACAAGCGCGATCAGCGCCGCTTTTCAGAAGGCATGGTCCTCGCCATCGAACCATTCCTCTCCACCGGTGCGGAGTTTGCCCATGATGGCGGGCGGGAATGGGAGCTCTTTACCCCCGGTGCGTTGACGGCTCAATTTGAGCACTCGATTGTCGTTACCAAAAAAGGTCCGATCATCCTGACGCTTTGAGCCCAATGGTGGCTCAGAGTCGCAGGTCGCTCTCATCCTGCCCAAAAACACTCTTGAGATCCAGAAACACGCTGTGATCCTTGGTGAAGCGGCGAATGGCTTGGATGCCTTGCGCGCGGAAAATGTCGTGTGCCACAGCCAGCACCACCCCGTCATAGGTCTCAGCTTCCGGCTCGGCCACCATCTCGATTCCGTAGGAGGCACAGGCCAACGGTTGATCTACCCAAGGGTCATGAACATCCACCTCCACGCCACATTCCTTCAGCCCGTCAATCAGGTCGATCACCCGCGTGTTGCGCAGATCGGGGCAATTTTCCTTAAAGGTCAACCCCATCACCAGCACCCGTGAGCCATTGACCTGAATCTTCTTTTTCAGCATTGCCTTCATCATTTCCCCGGCCAGATAGGCCCCCATGCCGTCATTGATCCGACGGCCTGCAAGAATGATATCCGGGTGATAGCCGATCGATTGCGCCTTGTGGGTCAAATAATAGGGGTCAACGCTAATACAGTGACCGCCAACAAGGCCGGGCCGGAACGACAGAAAATTCCACTTCGTCGCCGCAGCATCGAGCACCGACTGGGTGTCGATCTCCAGCCGATTGAAGATGATCGCCAGTTCATTGACCAAGGCGATATTGAGGTCTCGTTGGGTATTCTCGATCACCTTGGCAGCTTCGGCCACCTTGATACTGGCGGCCTTGAACGTGCCTGCCGTGATGATTGAGGCATAGACGGCGTCAATAAAATCGGCGATCTCAGGGGTCGAGCCTGACGTGACCTTTCGAATGTCCGGCAGGCGATGGGTTTTGTCGCCCGGATTGATCCGCTCGGGGCTGTAACCAGCGAAAAAGTCCTTGTTGAAAACGAGGCCGGAATGCTGTTCGAGAATGGGCACGCAATCCTCTTCCGTTGCACCCGGATAGACCGTGCTTTCATAAACCACGATGTCCCCTGGCTTGAGAACCTTGCCAACAGTCTCAGAGGCTCCGATCAGCGGACGAAGGTCCGGGCGCTTGAAATTATCGACCGGGGTCGGAACCGTTACGATATAGAAGTTGCAATCTTCCAGATCGCTTGGGTCGGAGGTGAAGCTGAGCGTCTGCGCCTTGGCAAAATCGGCTTTCTCGACCTCTTGGGTGCTGTCCTTGCCCGTGCGAAGATCAGCGATGCGCGCCTCATTGATATCGAAGCCGACGGTTGGATAGATCTTGCCAAACTCGATGCCAAGGGGCAGCCCGACATAGCCTAGGCCAATGACGGCGATCTTCAGGTCATCAAGCGTCATGATGAAAACTCGCTTCTCTTCAAATGGGACATAGCGCGGGGGATCTTGAACCAACCTCACCCTGTGACGGGCAATATAGGCATCAAAATCGTGAATTTCCATGACTTTGGGCGGTTTGCAAGGCTGCCCGGTCGTTTGTGGGCAGCAAGTCCGAAGAGGCAACCGGATGCGGGTTCGAACTGATTGAAATGACGGGTTGAATTCCCATCTACAAGTCTCAGCCACCCCATCGACTATTCGCGAGAAGGAAGGAGTCCTTTGTGAGACGCAAAGTTGCCGTGTCTATTCTGTGGTGCCTTTGGACCGCTTCCGCTCTCGCTGCTGGTCCAGCCGGGGGCACCCCATGGGACTATCGCACCAAAATCGAAGATGGCTTTGAGGGGAAAGGCTTTTCCCAATCCTGTGGCCTTTACTATCGACTGACCAAAGAACAGGATGCGGGCGGGTATGCCTTCCAGTCCGACATTGTGCGCTCTGGCAAACAGGCGCTGAAACTCACCGTCACCCACGCCTGCCAACCCGATGAAGAAAAGTGCAGTGAACGGGCGGAAATCTGGGAGAAAACGGCCTCTCGTGTGCCCGTTGGCCACGGGGTTTGGTACGGCATCTCAATTCGCTTTGAGGAGCCAATTCCCAAACGACATCATCGCTTTGTCTTTGCCCAATGGAAGCGGGAATCCGGCACGACCCAGATGCAGGCCATCAGCCCCTATCTGGCTTTGCGCATGAAGCATGGCAAGATATTTGCCACAGTTGAGGCCAATTTTCATCCCGCACCGCTTAACAAGGGCATAAGGGACCAGGGCGGATGCACCAATGGTGACGCGCCGGTTTCGCTGCGGCCGAAACAGGGCCAAATGCGGGCCTTGGTGGCCCGGGAGGCGGGCGTCACGCCAAAGACCAATTCTCGGTTTTCCGCCTGCACGGACAAGATCAAGCTCACGACCTATGGCAATTCCATGCCGCCCGCCACCTCTGGCTGGATCGACTTCGCTGTCTATGCCAAGCCGGGGGCGAATGGGGATGGGCATCTGGAATTATTTGCCAATGGCCTGCATCTGGCTACAATCAAAGGCACGATCGGCCAACAGGCCAAAGGTCTCGGCCCCAATCACTATTTCAAATTCGGCCTCTACCGCGACCCGGCCCCAAACAACTGGACTGTCTATTATGACAATTTTGTCCGCTCGGCAGACTGTATGGATGTGCTGAGGGACAAACGGCTTTGCAAAACGATAAGATATTGAAAAATATGAAGATTTCTTTTTATGCCCCGCTGAAATCCCCTGACCATCCGGTGCCATCCGGTGACCGCTTGATGGCGCGATTGCTGCTTGAGGCGATGAGGGAAAAAGGCCATCAGGTGGCATTGGCGTCTCAATTGCGCACCTTCACCAAAGAGCCGAATGGGGCAGGGGTGGTCGAAATTCGCAAGGCCGCCGATCTGGAGTTCCAGCGCCTCGACGCGTGGCTGGGGCGGGAAAACGACCGGCCCGATCTCTGGTTCTGCTATCACCCCTATTACAAGTCCCCCGATCTGCTCGGCCCGGCGCTCTGCCGCAAATATGCCATTCCCTATGTGACCCTTGAAGCCTCCCACTCCCAACGCCGTGATGCGGCAGGATGGGCGCCTTTGCAGGAATTTGTCCGCGAGGCCATCGGGCAGGCAGCATCCAACATTTGCATCACAAAGCGTGATGCGCACGGCTTGTTAGAAGCCAACCCAAATGTTCGGATTGATCAGATCAAGCCATTCCTGAAAATCGATGCCTTCCGCGACGCGCCACCCGCCGCTGGCCGACCCTCTCAGGCCTTGGTAACCGTTGCGATGATGCGTCCGGGGGACAAGTTGGAAAGCTATCGCCATTTGAGCGAAGCGCTCAGCTTGCTCACAGCTGAGCCGTGGCATCTTGATATTGTTGGCGATGGCCCGGAGCGGGCTCAGGTCGAGAGCTTGTTTGCTGCCTTTGGCCCGGACCGGATCACCTTTCATGGCCAACAATCGCCAGACATGGTTCGCCACTTGCTTGCCCGGTCCACCCTCTATCTTTGGCCCGGCATAGGCGAGGCCTATGGCCTTGCCTATCTCGAAGCCCAAGCCATGGGCGTGCCGGTGGTGGCCTATGACATTGCGGGCGTGCCGGAGGTGGTCAATGGGCAGAAGGGTGGCTCTCTGGTAAGCCGCCATGATCCGGCAAGCTTTGCCAGCGTCACGCGCAGTCTGCTGCAGGACGAAGAAAAGCGCATCCGGCTGAGTGATCTGGCCCGCGCCGAAGTCTTTGCCGACCATTCCTTTGAAACCGCCGCCGCGCGGATCGACGCAATTTTGCACAAGGCAGTTGAGCGCTATAAAGGCGCACCGCTCTGAGCCTGCATCAAAAAGACACCAACGGACCGGACCGATTGAATATGGATCTCCTCATGACAGCAGCCGAACAGGATTTTATTGACGCCCTTGATTGGCGCACCAAAGAGAAAGGCCCGATTAGGCTGTGGCTCCGCGATGATGACGCGGTTGACCCCAGCGACAAACTCACCAGCTTTCTTGATCTGGCAGACCATCACGCCATCCCGGCCCTGCTGGCCGTCATCCCTGAGCAAACCGGTGAGGCTCTGCAAACCGAGCTGGTAGCCCGTGGTTCCGGTCTTGTCCGCGTTGCCGTTCATGGCTGGTCGCACCAGAACCATGCCACACCACCTGCGAAAAAGCAGGAACTGGGCCTCCATCGCCCTGCTGAGACCGTGTTCGCGGAGCTGGAGGCGGGGTTTTCTAAACTGGAGTGTCTCTATAAAGAGCAATTCATCGCGATGCTGGTGCCGCCCTGGAACCGGATTAATCCGGCTCTGGTCGATCCTTTGGCCACAATCGGCTATCGGGCGCTGTCGACTTTCCATGATAGAAAGTCCGACTGGAAAGCGTCACATGCTCTGCCTTTCCACGACACTCATGTAGATATCATCAATTGGAAGGCTGGCAGCATTGGGCGCCCTTCGGATGAGTTGTTTGACGAGATGACCGGTCTGATTCGAACCGGGCACGGGGGTCACCCCATCGGCATTCTGACCCACCATCTGGTTCATGACGATCAGGCTGCGCGCTTTCTGACGCGTTTGTTCGAGCTCACCACGCGCCATAAGGCATGTCACTGGATCGACCCGGCGGATCTTATTGCCTGATCTGGCAAAAGGCGCGGAACAGCCATCACGAAAGACCGCGCATCAAGGCTTAACGGGCATCGCTATCAAATGACTGAAACGGATTGTTGGGGGATAGGAGACGTGACAGACAAGGCCCTTAGGAAACCGGATTTTCCATAGTTCGGGTTTCTTCAGACAGGCGGTGTCCCAAATGGGAAATCACATTCGCCGAGGTTTTCGGGCAGCCCTCAATGACCTTCAGGAAACATTGCTTGCCGATCTTGAGGCTATCGGTCGAGGTCTTGGCAATCGCGGTTTTCTGGTGTGGGCGGTTGGCAATGACCGCCATTTCGCCGATCAAGTCGCCATTGGATGCTTCGCGGATTTTCTGGCGATGCCCTTCGCCGACATCGACAAACAGATCCACCTGACCACTGAGAACCACAAATGCGAAGTCACCTTCATCGCCGCGCGCAAACAGGGTTTGCCCGGGCATGAATTTCACGCGATCAGAATTGAATGCCAAGAGTTTGAGTTTGGTCTTATCCAGGCATTCGAACAATGACGTATGTGTCAGCGTCTCGACTTCATCACACAACAGCATCTGCGAGGTCCTTCACCCGAATTTATGGGTTTTGAGGTTCAGAGAAACAACGATGCTAGACTAGTTCTTTATTAGATTTAGTTTTTTGAATGTAGTCTTCAAGAGCACAATCTTCTTTTAATGTGCCCTGCTCGAAGATGCTAACACGCTGGAAAAACTTCGTAAACCTCTCATGTGAAAGGACCCAGATTACGCCCGGATTGTCCGCTGATTCACTCAGCAAAGCCAGTGTGTCACGGACAATTTCGTCTTGAATATCAGGGTCAAAGCCGGCAATTGGACGATTGAGGACATAATAATCCGAGCGGCGGATAATGGCCCGTGCCAGCCCCACCTTGATCCGTTGGGCCTCGGTCAACAGTCTGCCGCCCGCTCCGACATTGAAGTCGAGACCCAGCTTCATGATGGCAAAATTCAGTTCCTGATGACGGCTGAGGAGATCTCCAAGGATCGAGCGGATCTGCCGCGAGGCATCGCCGTAACTGATATCCACTTTGCCAAACAGGATATTTTCCAACAAATTGGCCGAAGAGAGATAGTTATCCGCCTCGTAGGGATCCATCAGGTTGAGCAGATCGGAATCCAGCTCCGCATGGAACCGTTTGCGGGCCGCGATGATCTTGGTCTTCATCCTATCCGTCAACAAACCGAGACGATAGCGTGGCTCGATATAAATGGCCGCCAGCCGAATGAAGGGAATGGTATATTGCCGCTTCACCTGACGCATCGCGCGATTTTCCACTTTGGGCAGGATTTTGCCAAGCTCCGCAATGTCTTCGGCTGAAATATGGTCGAGATTCTGGAAGAAGGGATGGTCTTCGGGCAGATCGGCAAACAATTCGACGAGGTTGGAGGCAATCGTCCGACCCATTTCGAAAAAATCCACATCCAGCCCCGTATCGGACATCACCTTGCCAAAATGTGGATTGTTGGCAATTTGCGGCATGGTATTTTCCGTATCGACCACATTGCCAAACAGGAAGTTTTCGATCAGCATCGCCTGATCATTGAAGCCTTCAAATTCGAACGGCACCACAAGATCGGTAATGCCGCGGGCTTCCAGCTCCTGTCGGAAATCCTTGCGCAGATTAAGAACGGTCTCTGGAATATCCGGGTTGGCCTTCAGATCAACGGTCGTATTAAGGGCAAAGTCGAGAATGTCACCGGTCAGCTGAACTGCGTCCAAAACCACACGTGCTGCTTCAAAGCCATTGTCAGCACCGGCGCCGGATTGGAATATACTATTTTCCGACACCCAGTCGGAATCGATATCGAGCGTCGGATTGCCTGTCCGCTTGGCTTCCGCAAGATCCCATTTTTTCCGAACCTGCTCGCTTTCAGGCACCAAATGAACGGCCACCGGTTCATGCTTTAGCCCATAGGTCAGATTTTCCTTCAGCGTGCCGACAAACAGATAGGGATTGTTGGAAGCATAGGAAATACGCCGCCCGGTGATGGTCTCCGGCAGGCTGTAGAGATCGACATGTGCGGCCTGAATGCGCCCGCTCGATGGTGGCAAAAGGCGTGAGAGGGCCTCGGCCAGAGGAGACGCGCCACTGCTCGCCCCACCGACAAAGGCAACGGTTTCCCCTTTTTCAATCCGGATGCTGGCATTGCGCAACAGCACCGCGCCTGAATCATCCTCCAAGGTCACATTGGCAGCGCATAGGGGCAGAGGCAGGGGCTGATCGGCATTGCCGTTGATCGCCTGCATGTCCGGCTCCAGCATCTCGCCATGCTCGAATTGCTCGATCACCTGCTCATATTTGACCTGCACATCCTGCCGTGCCAGATCCCAGTCGATCAGCTCCTTTAAGGGGCCGGGCAGTTCGCTATAGGCATTGATCACCGCCACCAGCTGCCCCACATCCAGATCGCCCTTGATCGTCAAATATCCGCCGATGCTATAAAATAGAAAGGGTGTTAGTTGGGCTAGGAAGTTATTGAGAAACTTGACGAAAAACTTCCATTGGTAAATGTCGTAGCGGATCCGGAAAATCCTCGCCAACAGGCTCCCGATCCCGGCGCGCTCATAATTGGACGTATCATAGGCATGGATGGTTTGGATGCCATCGATGATTTCGCTCACCCGGCCCGCCAGTTCCCGCGCGGTCAATTGCCGCTGCCGGCCCAACTCTATCAGCCGCATTCGCATTTTGGGGATCAGGAACGCCTGAAACAGAGCCATGCACATGGCGATCATGCCAAGCCAGAAATGCTGGACGAAAATGAAGGTCAGTGCGGTCAGTGCCTGCCCGCCAAGCAAGGCTGGCTGGACAAAGGCATCCCCGGCAAAGCCGCCCATAGGCTCGACCTCATCCTTGACCATGCTCGAAATTTCACCAGCCTTGGCCCGTTTGAAATAGCTGGTAGGAAAGCGAAGGATGCGATCAACCAGCTCATAGCGGATGCGACGCAACAGGCGCTCACCGAGCCGTCCTTTGAGGGTGTTGATATTGAGTTTGAAAATGCCCTTGATAATGACAAAAGCCAGAAACAGCGCACTCAAGGCCCACAGGGAATCGAGCCGGTCCAGTTCCATGCCGGGAAACAGCTCGACCTTTCCAATGAAAGGCAGGTCGATGATGGTCTGGAAAAAGAGCTGGGTGGCCCCTTTGCTTTCGAAACCTTGTCCCTGAATTGGCCCATTGACGATCTGCTTGGGCAGATCAAGTGCCAGATAATAAGGGACCATCGACAACAGGACGAGGAATAGAACAACAAGTTGCTCTTTCTTGGTATGCGTCCAGATATATCGAATCAGGTTTCGTTCCATGCTCACCCTTATACACGCACTTACGGCATCGCCACTTACTGGCAAGCATAGGGACGCATCAAGCCGGTCTTTTCAAGAGAAAATCAAATCTGGTCAGGCAAGTTGAGACAGAAGCTGTGCAACCCTTTTGGCCCCATCAAGGGAAATCTGCATGGCATGATTTTGCTTCATTCTGTCCAGTTCGTCCCGCATCGCCGCCGCAATGGTCGAGCCGCTCAGATCGTCCGTGTTCAAATAAGTCGCCAAACCAAGTGCTTCAAGCGCCTCTGCCCGGCGGGTCTGTTCGGTTTCCCCCCCACTGGTATAAGGCACCAGAACACTGCCACACTGCGCCCTCAAAATATCACAGACCGTGTTATAGCCCGATTGTGAGATCGACAGGGTGGCCCCCTTCAGCAGGCTGGCAAAATCGGTCCGGAATCGTTCAATCCGAACATGGGACGGGGCCGTCTCGCGCAATTGTTCAAATTCCGTCTGCGGCAGATTGGGCCCGGTGATAACGCACCAGGGTCCCGGTATGGGGCTATCCTTGGCAGCCTCAAGGCTCGCCATCACGAGATCGAGACCGACCGCGCCCCCTCCTGCCGATACCAAAACGGCAAACTTGTCTTTCGGCTCATCTGGCAATGGGGCCGCAACAAGTCCGGTATAATGGACCTTGTCCTTGATCCGGTCAAAAAGCGGGAAGGTCGCCTCGAACGGCACGAAATCCGGGTCGCCATGAACAAAGACATGATCAAAATACTGATCGATATACTCAACCGTATCCTCGTTGCGGCCGGGTTTGATCTTTTCCTGCAGGATATCGCGCACCGAGCCGATGACGATCGGCTTTTCATCGCCCGCCCGAATGGTTTCCAACAAGGGCAACAATTCGAACCGCACCTGACGGCGGCCGAACGGAAAGGCCTCTATCAGCAGGAAGTCCGGGGCAATCTCGTGATAGGTTTTGATCAGCAGTTCGGACCGCATCGCCTTGAAGGCATCATCCACCGGATTGCCATGCTCGTCGATCAGTTTGGAAAAGCTCGCATTGTCCGAAGAGATGCCGGGTAAGGCCACATGCTTGATGCCTTCGCTGGGAAAGCCGTCAACCCGCATGCCTCCGGTCACCACGGTCACATCGAAGCCATCTTGGGCCAATGCTGCAGAAATGCGGCTGGCGCGCGCCAAATGGCCGATGCCCAGCAAATGCTGCACATAGAACATCACCCTGGTGCCACGCGCACGGCCAGACCCGTTCTGCTTATCCATCCTGTTTCATCCTTCCAGACTATGAATTGTCCGCCGATCTGCGGTTTAAGAGGCGTGGGCCTGATCGTCCCCTGCCGGGCCGATGAACAGGGATTTCAAGAAGGACACACTGACCTTATGGTCGAAATCCTTGCGTACATCCCTTTCCGCCTCAGCACCCAATCGCACCCGCAAGGCCGGATCGACAATTGCCCGTTCCAGCGCGCGGGCCAACTCTTCTGGCCGTTCAGGTTCAACGAGCAACCCATTCTCATTATCGCGGAATAGCTCGGGAATGGCCGAAACACGCGTCGCAACGCAGCATTTTTGCTGACTGGCCGCTTCCACCAGCACATTGGGCAAACCATCCCGGTCGCCGTCAGCAGCGATTTTGCATGCCAGCGTGAAAATGTCACAGGCGCGATAACCCGCAAGCACATCCTTCTGGTCGACAGCACCCATCCAGTTGATCTTGTCAGCAATGCCCAGAGCCTCGCTCTGGGCAACCAGCTGTTTCTTGTAAGGCCCGTGGCCTGCATGATCAAAGCGCCAGTTGAGGTCTTTGGGCAGCAGCGACAAGGCCTCAAGCAGCGTGTCGTAGCCCTTCTTCTCAACAAGACGCCCGACACTGAACAACACCACCGGATTGGCTGGATCCGACCCATCCCTTGGTTCAAGCGGCACCGGATTGCCCTCGAAGCGATCCAGATCAAGGCCGTGATAGCTCAGATGCACACGGCTCGGATCCTCGGCCAGCGATTGCAGATGCTCATGACCGGTTTTGGTGCAGGTTGCTGTCCAGTTGGCACGGGTCAGCTTTTCCGCCAGATCCCAATCGTCCGAGGTCCAGATATCCTTGGCATGGGCCGAAATGCTCCATGGAATATTCATCATCTCGCTGGCATAGAGCGCCACGGAGGCCGGCGTATGAATGAAATGGGCATAGAGCCACGTCGCGTCATCAGGCCATTCTGCGACCAGCACCGCCGCCTGCCCAAAGCGGCGAATACGATTGCGGGTGAAATCCTTGGGCAGATGGCCAAGAAAGCGCTTGAAGGCCTTGCCAAAGCCGGGTGCCTTGGTTGCCTTCCACAAGCCGCGCAGCACGCGCAGCGGCTCTTGATGGAGATATTCGGGCAGATAAAAAACCGGTGCCTTGATCTCATCATGCACCGGGTGGCGTTTCTTGTCGGTCGGGTGACGCATGGAAGCCAGGTGCAACTCCAGCCCCGCGCGCTCCAGCCCCAGCAATTCTTGCGCAATGAAGGTTTCCGAAAGGCGCGGATAGCCTTTCAGCAATACGACGATTTTGGTCTTGTCGGTCACAATTCAGGCCTTTTCGGCTTCAATCTCCGCGCCTTTGCCGTCCGGCGCAAACAAACGCTCGATCTTGTCGGATATATTGATCAGCCCATCGAGCTTGATGGTGTCTGATGAATGCATAGACGGAGCTGGTTGACGGATTAGTTTCTTGAGGGCGGCTGCCATGGTGGCAGGGTCTCTTGACTGCTCAGGTAGGAGCATTGTCACCCAATTCAACTCCGCGGCCCGTTTTGTCCGGATTAATTGTTCTTCACGCGGCTCTGTCCTCGGCACAATCAGGGCAGGCTTGTCAAAGGACATGATCTCGCAAAAAGTATTGTAGCCGCCCATCGCAACCACATAGTTGGCCTTGGCCACAAGATTTTCCATCTTGTTGTCAAAGGCGATCATTTCAATCTGCTCGATGCTGGCGCCCAATTCGGACAATGCCTGCCGCTCATCGGCTGGCAAATAAGGACCAAGCACAATCAGCGCCCGGGTCTTAAGCGTTGGATCATGGCGATAGGCATTGAGCACATCGCGCACCAGATCATTTCCGTCGCCACCACCGCCCGTGGTGACCAGAATGCAGTCTTCCGGTTCCATCGCGTGGTTCTCGTCCTGTGTCAGGACCGTCTGGCGTTGCAGGAAGCCGACAAAATCCATTCGGTCGCGCACCGTCTGCGGCACGTTAATGCCCGTCAGCGGATCGTAGAAATCATCGGGTCCATAAACCCAGATCTCATCAAAGAAATGATCGATCTTTTCCATCGTCTCCTTGCGCGCCCATTCAGCGTCAAGAAGATGCGGAGCATCCATCACGTCGCGCAGGCCAAGCACCAGACGGGTATCATGTGATTTGAGGTAGCGCAGGGTCTCTTCCACCTCACCGCGCAAGCCCATTGGCTCCTTGTCGACGATGAACATGTGTGGTTTGAAGATCTCGGCGCTCTGTCGGATGATCGCCGAGCGCATGTCGAGTGTATGCTGGATGTCGATATGCTTTTCCATCGAGCTATATTCGCCATTGCGCAGCTTGATCACGCTGGGGATTTTGACGAAATCGACCCGCGCGCGATATTCATAGGCCCCGGCAATGGTGGCCCCGGAGACGATCAAGACTTCAAGTCCGCTGAAATCCTCCACCAGCGAATGGGCAATGGTTCGGCAGCGCCGCAAATGCCCCAAGCCGAACGTGTCATGGCTATACATCATGATGCGGATATTCAGATTACGACGTGCCATGTCTCTCTCACCATCAATGATTGGAGCGCCACCGTTACAGGCATACTGTCCTGATGGTGCAGGGGCTTCAAATACAATATGTTCCGGGTTGTAGATCACTGAAAAAATCGCGACAGCGCGCCCCTTTTGCTACAATATGAAGCTACCTATAGGGGTCAGCTGCGTCACGCAACCCATCGCCCAGAAAATTGAACGCCAGAATGACAAGAATGACCGGAACCACGGGCAACAATAGCCATGGATAGAGTGCAATGATATTCACGCCCCGGGCCTCCGTCAGCAAGATTCCCCATGAGGTGATGGGGGGCCGCAGACCCAGCCCAAGGAAGCTGAGGGCTGTCTCGCCAAGGATCATGCCCGGAATGGTCAGCGTGGCACTGGCAATCAAATGGGACATGAAACCCGGCACCAGATGGCGCAGAATGATCCTTTGTGGCTTGGCACCGACGAGTTGCGCAGCCAGCACATAATCTTCCTCACGCAAGGCCAAAAGCTTGGATCGCACGGCCCTTGCAAGCCCTGTCCAGTCCAACAGCCCCAGGATCAACGTAATGCCTGCATAGACCAGCAAGGGATGCCAGGTCACCGGAATGATCGCTGCCAGGGCCAGCCAAAGCGGGATGGAGGGAATCGATTGCAGCACTTCGATGATCCGCTGCACAGTGAGGTCGATGATCCCGCCATAATAGCCCGCCAGCCCACCAATCACGATGCCAAGCACAAAGCTCATGATGATGCCGAAAAGGCCAATCGTCAGCGAAATTCGGGCGCCATACAAAATCCGTGACAAAATGTCCCTGCCCAGTCGATCTGTCCCCAGCCAGAAGAATTGCCCCCCTTTTGCGGGACAGACCAGATGGCGATCACCGTCATAAAGGCCCCAGAATTTATAGGGCTCGCCCTTACAGAAAAACCGCAAGGGCTGCACATCCTGTTTGTGGTCCTTATAGATCCGCTGCAATCTGGTCATGTCGAGTTCCATCGTCCGGCCATAGACGAAGGGGCCGACAAAGCTTCCCTCATGGAACAGATGGATCGATTGTGGTGGCGCGTAGATGTCGTCCAGATTGCGGGTCTCAAGGCTGTAGGGTGCCAGAAACTCACTGAACAGGATGCTGAGATAGCAGATCAGCAGAAATATCCCGGAAATCACCGCTGGCTTGTGCTGGCGGAACTGGATCCACATCAGCCGCAATTGCGAGGCGGCGGCAAGGCCTTTCTGGTCTCCTTCATCCTGCTCGACCGCATAAGGGTCAAACGGCGCGTCGGAGACATAATGCTTGATGGGTGCGCCGGGTGGCGGCAAAATGGCGGTCATTTGGCGCGTCCCCCCCCGAAGCGGATACGTGGGTCAAGCAGGGCAAGGGCGATATCCGACACCAGCATGCCGATCACGGTGAGAAAGGCAAGGAACATCAAAAACGAGCCTGCCAGATACATATCCTGCGAGCTGAGCGCCCGCACCAGCATCGGCCCCGTGGTCTCTAGCGACAGGACAATCGCCGTCACCTCGGCCCCGGAAATCACCGCTGGCAGGATTGAGCCAATGTCGGAGACGAAGAAATTGAGCGCCACCCGCAGCGGATATTTATGCAATACCTTCTTGGGATGCAGCCCCTTTGCCCGCGCCGTCACGACATATTGCTTCTGCAATTCATCCAGCAAATTGGCCCGCAAGCGCCGGATCATTGCAGCGGTGCCCGACGTGCCAATGATCAGCACCGGAATCCACAGATGCTCAAGGATCGACCAGAATTTCGGCCAGCTCATCGGCTGATTGAGATAGACCTTGTCCATCAGCCCCCCGATCGATATGCCGAACCATCTGTTGGAGAAATACATGATCACCAGCGCCAGCATGAAATTCGGCACCGCAATGCCGATCATGCCCAGAAAGGTAAGCCCATAATCCCCCCAGCTATATTTATGGGTGGCCGAATAGATGCCGATGGGGAAAGCAAGCGCCCATGTGACGATGATGGTCAGAAACGAAACCAGAACCGTCAACCAGAAGCGGTCGCCAACCACATCGCTGACCGGCAGGCGATATTCGAACGAATAGCCAAAATCCCCCACCAGCATGCCGCCAACCCAGCGGACATATTGCTCCAGCACGGGCTTGTCGAGGCCATAGCGCTCACGCAATTCCTCGATTTCCGCAAGATCGGAGGCTTCGCCCATGGCGCGCAATTCGGAAATGTAACTGTCAAAGTAATCGCCCGGCGGCAGCTGGATGATGGTGAAGACCAAAGCCGAAATGATCAGCAAGGTCGGGATCATCATGAGAATGCGCCGCAAGATATAACTCAGCATGGGTCAGCGCTCCTCGTCATACCAGAATGTATCTGGCATATAGACGCCGAGATAGGACATCGGATAATAGCCATACAGCCCCTTTTCCGGCAGATTGCGCAGATTGGCAGCCGACACAATCGGTTGCAAGGCGCTGTTCAGGGTGCCGATGGTAAAGACCTGATCTGCGTGGATTTGCAGCATCTTGTGCCAGATCTCGGTTTTGCGCCCGATGTTGGTCGCATGGCGCCATTGTTTCAGCAGATCGACCAACTCCATCACAATAGGCATGTCAGGTGGTTCGCCCTTGGTCATGGCAGATTGATAATGCAGGCCCCAGACCGGCCATTGATATTGATCGTCCGCCGATGGGGCCAACGCCTCTGGCGAGATTTCCGCCGTCGGCACCCCATTGTCGAGGCCGAACCAGACTGCCATCATGATTTCACCACCAATGGCCCGCTTGCGGAACACTTCGCGCTGGGTTGAGCGGGTGAAAATGCGAATGCCGCAGCGGCGGAAATGATCAGTCATCAATTCCAGCACATCGGTTTCCAGTGTGCTTTCCCCCGCCGTCTCGATGATGATGTCCATCGCACGCCCATCGGGCAAATGGCGCTGCCGGCTGAACCGCTTCATTGCAAGGCCCATCTCGTCAAGCAGCCGGTTGGCTTCGTCTGGATCAAACTGGGCATAGGCCCGCGCATAGGCTTCCCGATAAAGCGGGCTTTCCGGCAAGACCGTATTGGCACTTTCCTGCGCAAGGCCGAAAAACAACGCCTTGTTGATCTCTTCGCGGTTGATCAGTAGCGATACCGCCCGGCGGAAGCGCACATCACGGAAGACGTCGCGCCAGACCGGGTCCTTGTAGGTCAGGTTGGGATAGAGCGCAAAGCTCGATCCCTGAGACCGCCGCCACAATCTAACCTTGATATGGTTGATTTCCTCGGCGGTCTTCATCAGCGTGAAATCGGAAAAGGTCAGGCCGCCATATTGCAGATCACTCTGGCCGCTCGAGGTTGCCGCAGGGATAATGTCATTGGTGCCGACATTCAATTCCAGCCGGTCAACATAGGGCAGCTGCAGGCCATTTTCGTCCACCCGGTGATAATAGGGATTGCGGGTGAAGACAAATTGCTCTGCGGGCGGGCTGGTGCGTGGCCTCCAGGCTTCCAGCGTTGGCAGATCAGGATTTTCCGGCCGATTGGTGCGCGAGACCCGCTTGTGCAGCCGCACCCAATCATCCACCCGATATTTATAGGACAGGTCTTCAAGCACCTGAGACGATTGGTATTTTGCGTGAAATTGCTTCAGATAAGCCGAGGGCATGAAGATTTTCAGCGGCACTGGCTGGGCCAGATTGGCCAGAAAGTCCGGCATCGTGTCGTGCCACGTATAGCGCACGGTCAGCGCGTCAAGCACTTCAAAGATCGGTGGCTTGCCATCAATCAGCATCTTGGCAGGTGGCCCGCCGCGATAAAGCTCTTCATTCAGGATCACGTCTTCCCAGCAATAGCGGAAGTCTTCCGCCGTGAAGGGCGAGCCATCCGACCAGCGATGCCCTTCGCGCAGCTTGAAGGTGAAGACGCGACTTTCCTCATCGACCTCGAAGGACGCCAGCAGGTCGGGCACCAGATTGAGATCTTCGTCATAGCCAACCAGTCGGGCATAGCTGTTGATCGGCACCAGCCGAATGCCGCGCTGACCACCAATCAGCGTGCGCAAGGTGCCGCCATGGCGTCCGGCAGCGCGCCCCATTTCGCCCAGTTTGACTATGCGGGGATTGACGGGCAGCCGCTCTTCCACCGGCGGCAATTTGCCCTTTGCCACAAGGATCTTCAGGAAATCCGGCTCCAGATCCCGCGCTTTTGTCTTTGTGGCAAGAGGCAGCAAGGGCAGGGTGGCAGCTCCGGTCAAGAGGCTCAAAGCGGTGCGTCTGGTGATCATCCCTGTATTCCCCTGATCTTGGTGCCTCTTTTGGCAAGCACTTTGTGGTCACCTCCCAGATCAATCATCGTCAGGGCCTCTTCATCATCAAACTGGAAGTCCGATGGCCAGGTATCCTGCAAGGCACTGCTCGCCTTCATGGGAATATCGAAATTGAGCTTGCGATCAAGATCCGGATAAGGCACCGCTTCCAGCAAAGACAGGGTATAGGGGTGCACGGGATTGGCCATTAGGGCCTCGCACGGGGCAATTTCGACGATCCGGCCCGCACACATCACCGCCACCCGGTCCGCCATATAATTGACCACCGCAAGATTGTGCGAGATAAACAAATAGGTCAGCCCCAACTCCGATTGCAAATCCTTGAGCAGATTGAGGATCTGCGCCTGTACCGACACATCAAGCGCCGAAACCGGCTCATCGCAAACCACCAGTCGCGGCGCCAAGGCCAGGGCGCGGGCAATGCCGATGCGCTGCCGCTGGCCGCCGGAAAAACTGTGCGGATAGCGGTTAAGCGAGGTGCGCTCAAGCCCCACGGCGCTCAGTAGATTTTGTGCCACTTCCAAACGCTCGGATCGTGACCCCAGTTGATGGATCTCAAGGGGTTCGGTCAGAATATTTCTCACCGTCATGCGCGGCGACAGGGAGGACACCGGATCCTGAAACACCATCTGGACGTCCGAACGCAGGGCCTGCAAGGCCGCGCCATCGCATTCCGAGACATTGATCGGACCGGCTTCGTCCATATAATGAATGACGCCCTCATCCGGCTCCAAAGCCCGCATCAGGATCTTTGACAAGGTGGTCTTGCCGCTGCCGCTTTCCCCCACCAGCCCAAGACACTCGCCCTTGAAAATCTCGAAACTGACATTGGACACGGCTTTTTTGAGATCTTGATTGGATTTTTTGAGGCCCCAACTTTGTTTGCGGGTGGCAAAGCTCTTGTTGATGCCTTGAGCCGACAGGATCACCTGAGGCTTGGCATCATCATCGCTCGCCTCTTTCTTCTTGGCATTGGCGTAACTGCCGAGCACCCTTACCTTGTCGATTGGAATCTCGCGCAAAGGCTTGAGCCGATCCCCCTGTCCCATCTGAAAATGAGGCACCGCTTCCATCAGACCCTTGAGATAGGGATGGGTGGGATTGCGAAAAATATCATCCACTGAGCCCATTTCCATGATGTTGCCGCGATGGATAACCACCACCTCATCGGCCATGTTGGCCACCACGCCGAGATCGTGGGTGATCAGCAACACGCCCATATTGAGCCGGGTTTGCAAATCTTTGAGCAGTTTCAGAATCTGCGCCTGAATGGTGACATCAAGCGCCGTCGTCGGCTCGTCCGCAATCAAGAGCGAGGGGGAACAGATCAGCGCCATGGCGATCATTGCCCGCTGCCGCATGCCGCCGGACAGCTCGAAAGGATACATTTCATAAATGCGCTGTGGATTGTCAAAGCCAACCACCGCCAGCGTTTCGTGGCTGAGTTCGATCTGCTCCATCGGCGACAGATCCGTGTGGATTGCCAGACTTTCGCTGATCTGGTTGCCGATCGTATGCATCAGTGAAAAGGACGTCATCGGCTCCTGAAAGATCATGCCAATGCGATTGCCCCGAATATGGCGGATTTCCGGTCCGTCCTTTGGCAGGGTCAACAGATCCACTGGCGGCTCGTCATATCGGTCATCATCAAACCAGACATTGCCCTTGACCGTCGCCGTCCTTGGCTGGATACCCATCACCGCCTGTGAGATGATCGATTTGCCCGAGCCGGATTCCCCCACAAGCGCCGTCACCTTTCCCGGCAGTACCCGAAGGCTGGCATTTTTTACGGCCTGGAAATGCCCGCCGCCGATCATCGAAAAGTCAACCGACATGCCCTCAATGCGCAGCAGATCTGTGGCTAAGGCTGGTCCTGCTGCAGGGGAGGTGGCGTCTTGCGACATCTGCACAGGGCCTTGGGCGGTGGGGGTCATATATTTTCCCAAATTATTTGAAATCCGTGCCAAATTTTGAATTCTTTGACAGAAGAGACTATCTCAAGCGATGCAGACTTTCCATGATGGCATATGAGTTTTTGCGCATGCCTGATCCAACATTTTGCATGATCAATACCATGATCAAAGCAATAAACGTAAATCACATTGAAGATTAAAGGGAAAATGACCGGAACGCCTATGGAAAAACTCAAAAAAGTGCTGGCAGAAGCAGCCAGTCTGCGCGACGCCGGAGAGATGGAGGGTGCCTGGCAGGTGCTTGAGGCGGCCAAATTGGACCCCGAGGTGATGGCGGTTGAGCCGCACACCGCGCTCGGTCTTCCCCGCAAGCTTCATTCTGCCATGCTGCGAACCGCCAAGCGCGACGGCAATCTCCTTTTGAAAATCGCCTACCAATATCACCTTGTCCCGGACCCGGCAGTTCTGGCGCGCTGGACAAAGGCAAGCCCGGATCAGCGCCGCGCGATTGTTGAGGCCAACCTGAGGCCAATCCCCAAGATCATCCACCAGATCTGGATCGGCGAGCGCGCTCTGCCTGAAACAACCCGCGCCTGGGCCTCCCATGCCGGGCAAAATGGCTATCAATACAAGCTCTGGCGCGAAGCGGACCTTGAAGCGCTTGGCATTGACCGGCTGCCCGAATTCACCGCGATGCTGGCCGCCGGAGACTATCCCGGTGCCGTCGATGTGGCCCGCTATGTGATTCTTGAACGGGAAGGCGGCATCTATCTTGACTGTGATTGGTATCCCGCCCGCATGGACAGAAGCTTCGACGCCTTCATGGCCATGACGGGCCTTGCGGCAATGGCCGAGCCGATCCCGCGCAATCTGGGCTGGGGCAGCATGTTGCTTTACAATTCCTTCATCGCAGCGCCCCCCGGTCATCCTGCCATGTCCGGCATGATCGAGGCCATCCCCGATGTCTTGAAACGCTTGGCAGGGGCGCCCGCATGGTGGAGCACAGGGCCGCTGCTCTTCACCCTGATTGCTCGTCGCGGCCCGATCCAGTTGCTCGATCCGGCCTTTGTCGCAGCCAGCTTCAAGGCCGGAACACCACTCGCCGATATCAACGCGGCCTGTCAGGCCGAAGAGGACGCAGGCGGTGCCAATGGCCTGTTGATGGATTGGAAGGAATGGTGAGGCCGAAAAAAAGCTGCCTTATTTTGGCGCATTTCGGGTTATAGTGCTCAAATCAATGACAGATTGCCGTGGACAAAGTGTCTGGTGGGGCGTTGAAATCCTGCCCACAGCGCATAACTGATCTGACTGACAAGATTGAATGAGGGTCTGGCTCAAAGCGGTTCGCAGCCACAGGCCTCTGGTGAACGCGGCCAATGAGCCACGCACAGCGAACCGGTCAAGGAAAGGAAGCGGCATGGCAACCATTGCCCTTGTCGATGATGATCGCAACATTCTGACATCTGTGTCCATTGCGCTGGAAAGCGAAGGATACAAAGTGGACACCTATACCGACGGCGCCTCGGGCCTTGATGGCCTGTTGCATGCCCCGCCGGATCTGGCCATTCTCGACATCAAGATGCCGCGGATGGACGGGATGGAGCTGCTGCGCCGTTTGCGTCAGAAAACTGACCTGCCGGTGATCTTCTTGACGTCGAAAGACGACGAAATCGACGAATTGTTTGGCCTTAAAATGGGGGCCGATGACTTCATTCACAAACCCTTCTCCCAGCGCCTGCTGGTTGAGCGGGTGAAGGCCGTCTTGCGCCGTGCGCAGGCCCGTGAAGTCAAGGTCTCCTCCGACGGTCAGACCCCCAAGGCCGACCTGTTGGAACGCGGCCTTTTGAGCATGGATCAGGAACGCCACACCTGCAGTTGGGATGGCAAGCCGGTCACCCTGACCGTTACGGAATTTCTGATCCTGTTTGCGCTGGCCCAGCGTCCCGGCGTGGTCAAGAGCCGTAACGCCCTGATGGATGCCGCCTATGAAGATCAGGTCTATGTTGATGATCGCACCATCGACAGCCACATCAAGCGCCTGCGCAAGAAATTCAAGGCAGTTGACGACAATTTCGACATGATCGAAACCCTTTATGGTGTCGGCTATCGCTTCCGCGAGCAGGGGTGATCCGATCAACCGGAGCGCCAATTGAAAGATGTCGAATAATCATCGACATTCCGCCTATTCCATACAGGACATGCAGCTTTGAAAATTCTCATTTCGCAAACATCCCCCTATTCCTCGAAGGTTCGGATGGCCGCGCGCTATTGCAACATCGAAGCTGAGTCTGTTCCGGTCGTGATCACCGACGACCCGGACATTCTGATTGAAAGCAACCCGCTGGGCAAAATACCAACCCTTTTGACCGACGACGGCAAAGCCATTTTTGACAGCCGCGCAATCATGCAATTCCTCAACCGCGAAAGCGGTGGCATGCTCTACCCTCAAGACCCTTCAGAGCGTACCGACGCGGAGGTGCTCGAAGCGCTGGGTGACGGTATTACTGATTGTCTGCTTGCGCAGGCCTATGAACTTCGCTTTCGCCCCACCGAAAAAATATACCAGCAGGCACTGGACAGGCAGTGGGAGAAGGTCGCGCGCGGTCTCGACCGCCTGCGGGCCGCTCCACCCACATTGGCAGGCGGGCTCAATGGTGGTCATCTGTCTCTGGCCGGCATGGCAGGGTATCTGGCGCTACGCTTTGCCGGGCGTTGGGAAGAGCAATGGCCATGGGTCAACGAATTTATAGATGCGTTTGGCGCACAATATCCAGCCTTGGCTGAGCTTCTGCCCAAACACGCGTAAAAATGCCGGGTTTGCACCTGCCAAGGTGTGGTGATAATGGCAAGGCTCACGGCTTGGCAATGAGAGCATGTCTTGGCAATGAGAGAATGAATGAGGGATACGCCCGTAAAGCATAAGACTGGCGCATCTGCAGACTGGAAATCCATGTTGCATAAACCCAAGGAAAAGCAGGAATCCAAGCGCAAGCCTTCCGGTGACAGCGGCAAGAAAAGCCATGCACCATGGCGCAGCCTGAGTGCGTCCATTGCCTTTTCCTCTCTGACTCGCCGCATTGTTTTCCTCAATCTTGCCGCTCTTGCCGTGTTGGTTCTTGGCATTCTCTATCTCAACCAGTTCCGTGAAGGGCTGATCGATGCGCGCGTCTCTTCCCTGCTGACCCAAGGCAAGATCATTGCCGGGGCCGTGGCGGCCTCCGCTGCCGCCGATGCCGACGCGATCACCATAAATCCTGAGCGGCTGCTCGAATTGCAAGCGGGTGAAAGCTTCACGCCGACCGACGACACATTCGGCTTTTTTGAATTTCCCATTGATCCCGAGCGCGCAGCCCCGATCCTGCGCGCCGCCATCTCCCCCACAGACACGCGCGCCCGGATCTATGATCTGGCTGGCAATCTGGTGATTGATTCCCGCCAGCTTCATGCCCGCGGTATTCTGCGCTTCAATCTGCCCGATCCGGTGGAAAAGGAAGAAGGTGGCTGGGGTGAGAAATGGAGCCGCTTTGTCAGTTGGGTGCGACAGGCCGATCTGCCGCTTTACAAGGAATTGGGAAGCACCGACGGGCGGCGCTATCCGGAAGTCTCCCAAGCCCTTGACGGCTCGGCGGCCTCTATCGTGCGGGTCAATGACAAGGGCCGTCTGATTGTCTCCGCAGCGGTGCCGATCCAGCGGTCCCGCGTCATTGCTGGCGCCTTGCTCCTCTCCACCCGTGACGGGGAAATCGATGAAATCGTGCAGGCTGAGCGCTGGGGCATTGTCCGGGTCTTTCTGATTTCCGCTCTGGTCACCGGCACCCTGTCGATCCTGCTGGCTGGCACCATTGCCGGACCAGTGCGCAAATTGTCCGAGGCCGCAGAGCGCGTTCGCCGCGGTGTCAAGGCGCGCGAGCAAATCCCGGATTTCTCTGATCGTAAGGACGAAATTGGCCAATTGAGCCAATCCTTGCGGGCCATGACCAAAACCCTCTATCAGCGCATGGATGCGATTGAAGCCTTCGCGGCCGACGTGGCCCATGAGCTGAAAAACCCCCTGACCTCCCTGCGCTCGGCGGTTGAGACCCTGCCTCTGGCCAAAAAGCCGGAATCCCGCGAACGCCTTGTTGGCATCATCCTGCATGATGTACGTCGTCTGGACCGGCTCATCTCGGATATTTCCGACGCATCGCGCCTTGATGCGGAGTTGGCGCGGCAGGATTCCGAACCCCTCGATTTGCAGGCATTGCTTGAAACGATTGTCGCCATTCAGGACGAAATCGGCTCCAAATCTGACATTCGCGTCACGCTGAGCGTATCTGGCGGCAAGGACATCGCCGAACCCTTCCGGGTCCATGGCAATGACAGCCGCTTGGGGCAGGTCTTTGTCAATTTGATCGACAATGCCCGCTCCTTCACACCGCCCGGCGGCACGGTGGATGTGGCTGTGACCAGAGAAGGCAAATCGGTGATCGTCACGGTTGATGACCATGGTCCGGGCATTCAGGCCGAAGATGTCAACCGGGTCTTTGAGCGCTTCTACACCGACCGACCTCAGGGCGAGGATTTCGGCCAGAATTCCGGTCTTGGCCTGTCCATTTCCAAGCAGATTGTCGAGGCCTATCAAGGCACGATCATCGCCTCCAACCGCATCAATGGGCCCGATGAGGGCGACGAAGAGGATGCAGAGACCACGATTGAGGGGGCCCGTTTCACGGTTGAGCTGCCCGCAGGCGCTGTCAATACGACGAAAAGGCTTGATCCCAAATCCGAGCAAAAGAGCTAAAGTCAGGCAACGAGACGTCAAGTATCCTAGGCCGTTGGGAGCTGTGCCATGTCGCTTTATTTTGATCCCGACCGTGATGAAGCCCGCAGCGGGCCGATTTTCGATATTCCCGAACGTCTGGTCGAAGGCAGCGAGATCATGCATGCCGCTTCTCTGGTGATTGGCCGCGTCGGCATCCTCATCCGGGGCGCGACCGGCAGCGGCAAATCCCTGTTGCAGCGCCATCTGCGACAGGTTGCAGACCAAAATGGCCTCTATGCCGCTCTCATCAGCGATGATTATGTGCGCCTGTCAAGCTCTGCACGTCTGGGGGGCTGCCCTCCCTCTCTGATCGCCTTTGCCCCGGTGGCAACGCGGCGGCTACAGGAAGTGCGAGGATTTGGCGTCACAGAAATATCCCGCACACACCACTTGTCCCGTGCCGTGATGCATTTGCTTGTCGATCTGACCAACGAGGAAGAGATGGCGCGCATGCCCTCTCAGGATGAAGCACAGATAGAGGTGCAAGCTGTACGCATCGACCATTTGCGGGCACCAGAGCGTCAATGCACCCTCGCCAATGATCTGATTTTTGCCCGTCTATCCACATGGAAGGCTGGTGAATGACCACCCCGAGCGGCCTTTTGGGCTTGCGTTCGCCCCCATGTTGGTGAAGATAGACAGACCTTGGTGCCAGTCATCAAAGCATGATGGATCGCCCTGACCAAAAATTGGGTAGCGGTGCCGGTCAATTGAAGGAGAGCAGACATACCATGATTGGTCTTGTCCTTGTTACACACGGTCGACTGGCCGAAGAATTTCGTGCCGCGCTGGAACATGTTGTCGGGCCGCAGGAGCTGATCGAGACCATCTGCATCGGGCCGGATGATGATATGGAACAGCGCCGTCAGGACATTCTTAGCGCCGTCGAATCGGTCAACACGGGCGATGGTGTGGTGTTGCTCACCGACATGTTCGGCGGAACCCCGTCAAACATGGCGATTTCGGTGATGGATGAGAACAAGATCGAGGTGTTGGCTGGCGTCAACTTGCCCATGCTGATCAAGCTTGCCAGCGTACGCGCTGACCGTACCATGACCGAAGCTGTCCATGAGGCTTGTGATGCAGGCCGAAAATATATTAACATCGCAAGTGATTTGCTCTCTGGCTGAGGAACTGCACCTCTCGGTATGATCCCTCCGGCCAAAAGCCGATGATTGTTTCCAACCTCCATGCCAAGAAAGCTGTTTCGTCAGACGTGTCCCACTCCTCTTACTCCGAACGATTGTGCATCAAGAACAAACGCGGCCTGCATGCCAGAGCATCAGCCAAATTTGTCCAGACAGTCGATCAGTTCGATGCGGATGTGCAAGTCTCCAAGGATGGCCATACAGTTTGCGGCACATCGATCATGGGCCTGATGATGCTGGCCGCTGCTCCCGGATGCCATATTGACGTCGTAACCTCTGGCAATCAGGCAGAAGACGCCTTGAATGCCATCTCAAAGCTGATTGAAGACCGCTTTGGCGAAGGGGAATAAACCCTGGGAATTGATCGAACCCGCGCGCTCGGTGTGCATCGCACAAAACATACCAAGATATTGTTTTCTCTGTATTCGTTTCCTTCCCAAGGGTGCTATATTGTGCACCTGAACATGGATTTTGGAAAGTTTTCCCCGTGAAAATTTGCCAGTAAATCGGTCGCATTCACGGCGCTTTAAAATCAATAGGCACCTATGCTCAAGGCTAGTATATCCGACTCTGAAGTCTTGGAATCGCGCCCCGGATGCCGAAACTTTAGGTTGTATTTTAAGTTGATTTTCGGATTTGATGGTTGGAAACAAAGATTTAAATTGGTATTTCAAGTTTAGAGTTAGTGTAAAAAGTTGATTTTTGCTCACTTGTCGTCATTTTGGCAAATATTTGTACAATAACATTTCGAAGAAGCTGTGGGTTGAGATTCAAAAAGTCAGGTTCGTCCAGATCTTAGATTGACGAGCCGCAATGAGAATTGTTACTCTCACGCCTGCTGTAAAAATCTGGACCATCAAACAGACAAGGAAGACTGCGTGAACAGTCCAAAGGTCGGATTTTATTCTTTTAAGAATTCCGGGGTGATGTCGGCCCCGGTCATGCATGAGATCACCCTGCGCGCATCTGCGCGCGGACGCTTCAACTGCAACAAAATTGATCTGCCAAATCGAAGGCTCTCAAGAGCCATCTCTGGCCGATCGGAAATATGAGACATACCATCCCGGAGGTAAATATGAAACGCTTTGTGATCGCAGCCCTGATGCTGTCTGGCTCCGCCCTTGCTGCACAGGCTGCAGATTGTGGCAAAGTCACCATCGCTGACATGAACTGGAACTCTGCAACCCTGATCGCCAATGTCGAGAAAGCCATGCTCGAATATGGCTTTGGGTGTGATGCGGAACTGGTGCCAGGCGACACCATGCCAACCGGCGCATCCATGACTGAAAAAGGTGAGCCTGACATCGCTCCCGAATTCTGGTCCAACTCCATGCGCGAAGCCATTGACAAGGGTGTTGCAGAAGGCCGTCTGGCCATCGCTGGTAAATCCCTGTCCGACGGCGGCGAAGAAGGGTTTTGGGTGCCTGCCTATATGGTGGAAAAGGAACCCAGCCTTGCCACGATCGAAGGCGTGATCAAGAACGCCAAACTCTTCCCGCATCCTGAAGATGACACCAAGAGCGGATTCTATGGCTGCCCTGCTGGTTGGAACTGCCAGATTTCTTCGGGCAACCTGTTCAAGGCTCTAGACCTTGAAGAAGCCGGTTTTGAAATCATTGACCCGGGTTCAGGGGCTGGCCTGTCCGGTTCCATCGCCAAAGCCTATGAGCGTGGCGAAGGCTGGTTCGGCTACTATTGGGCTCCTACCGCCGTACTGGGCAAATACAAGATGGTCAAGGTTGATTTCGGCTCTGGCGTCAACGAAAAGGAATTCAAGGGCTGCACCACACAGAATGACTGTGCGGATCCAAAGCCAACCATGTATCCGCCGTCTCTGGTTCAGTCGATCACCACTGGTGAGTTCGCCAAGAACAATCCAGAGATCATGGAATTCCTCGGCAAGCTGTCCTTCACCAACGCCGAGATGAACTCTCTTCTCGCTTGGATGGAAGACAACCAGGCCGATGGCGAGATCGCTGGCATCTACTTCCTCAAGAATTTTGAGGACAAATGGAGCAAGTGGGTTTCTGACGACAAAGCCGCCAAAATCAAGGCTGCTGTCGCTGACATGTAAGTGATGACCCCCTTAGGGGTTGAGTACCCGGGCGACCACAGGTGGCCCGGGTTCTTTCGTAAAAAATCCACTTTTCCGCTTTCAATTGCATCGCGCACCATGCGTCATTAAAGCTGAAAAGTCGATTTCTTCGACAAAGACTATTCCGCGACCCTCTGGTTGCGGCTATGCTAGAAAACATTTGGTAAACGGCGTTTTCAAACCAACCCGACGCGAACTAGAAAAATGCTCAGGGAATGTTTCAGAACGCTTTAATGAGGCAGCTGTGAGCCACGAGTCGGCTCGCTGCCCTAGGACTGAACTGGAGACAGTGTATGGCGGATACGTCATGGCTAACAGAATTTCCGCAGTTGGATCGTCTTGATCTTCTTGCGATACGCAAGACACTTGATGGCGCATACAAAGCATTCTCTCGAGAATATGGCGAGTTTATCGAAGGCTTGTTCGAGCCGCTCCTCGCGTTCCTTGTATGGTTCGAGAAGCTGCTAATCAACACGCCATGGCCGATCATCATTTTTGTTATTGGTGCAATCGTCTATTCCGCCAGCCGCTCATGGAAGCTGCTTGTCGGTGTTGTGATCTCCCTCTTGCTGATTGGCATTTTCGGCATGTGGGAAGACACCATGAGCACCTTGTCGATGATCACCGTCTGTACGTTGCTGTCCATCGTCGTCGGCATCCCCGTCGGCATTGCCATGGCCCGCTCTGACCGGGTTCAGAAGGTCGTGACGCCAATCCTTGACGTCATGCAGACGATGCCGGCTTTCGTTTATCTCATTCCCGTTGTCATGCTGCTTGGCATCGGCAAGATCCCCGGCCTCATCTCCGTCATCATCTATGCCATTCCGCCGGTAATCCGTTTGACCAATCTTGGCATTCGTCTTGTCGACAAGGAAGTTATGGAAGCGGCGACGGCCTTCGGTGCCAGCCCGACACAGCGTCTATTCGGCGTGCAGATTCCCCTCGCCATGCCGACCATTATGGCCGGGATCAACCAGACTATCATGATGGCTCTTGCCATGGTTGTGGTCGCGTCCATGATCGGCGTGAAGGGCCTCGGTCAGCCAGTGCTCAAGGCAATTCAGAACCAGTATTTCACGGTCGGTCTGTTCAACGGCCTTGCTATTGTGGCGCTCGCCATCATCTTTGACCGTGTTTCGCAAGCCTACGCCAAGCGCAGTCAGAAGCATCTGAAGGGAGCCCACTGATGAACGAAACTCTGATTGAAATCAAAGGGCTCTACAAGCTGTTCGGCAACGACCCGCACAAGTATATGCATCTTGTGCACGAAGGTCTCAGCAAGGACGAGATTCTGGCCAAAACCGGCCATACGCTCGGTCTCAAGGACATCAACCTGAAGATCCAGAAGGGCGAGATTTCCGTGATCATGGGTCTGTCCGGGTCTGGTAAGTCCACCCTTATCCGGCACTTCAATCGCCTGATTGATCCGACCGAGGGGAAGATTCTGGTTGATGGAACCGACGTGATGAATCTCTCGCTGAAAGAGCTGGAGCAGTTCCGCCGCCACAAGATGTCGATGGTGTTCCAGCGCTTCGGCCTTCTGCCCCATCGCAACGTTCTCGACAACGTCGCCTATGGCCTGAGCATTCAGGGCGTGAAGAAATCCGAAGCCGAGGAGCGGGCCAATGAATGGCTCGAAACCGTAGGGCTCGCCGGGTATGGCAAGCAATATCCTGCTCAGCTTTCCGGTGGTCAGCAGCAGCGCGTTGGGCTTGCCCGAGCGCTTGCGACGAACGCAGAGGTTCTGCTGATGGACGAGGCCTTCTCGGCCCTCGATCCGCTCATCCGGTCGGAAATGCAGGATCAGCTTGTCGAATTGCAGGAGAAGCTGCAAAAGACGATCATCTTCATCACCCACGACCTTGATGAAGCCCTGCGTCTGGGCAGCACCATCGCCATTCTCAAGGACGGTGAACTGGTTCAGGATGACAAGCCGGAAGAAATCCTTCTCAACCCGGCCAACGACTATGTCGAGGCCTTCGTCAAGGATGTGAACCGCGCCCGTGCCCTGAACGTTGAAACCGTCATGCAGCCTCAGACCTTCCGCATCACCGCTGCCACCATTGGTGAAGCACTCAAGCAAATGCGAGCCCATTCCGATGATTATGCCTATCACGTCACCGATGAGGGCTATCAGGGAACGCTGACGCAGGAAAGCCTTGAGGAATATTACAAGGAAGATGCCAAGGCCAAGCTCAGCGAAGAGCATTATGCCGATGTGCCGCATATCTCGCCGGAATCGGCGCTCGAGGAAGTGCTGCCAGAAACTCTGTCTGCTGACTATCCGGTTCCGGTGGTCGATGACGAAGGGGAGTTCCACGGCTCTCTGTCACGCGACGACCTCGCTGGCGTTCTGAGCAACGACAGCGTTTCGTCTGAAGATGACGAGGCTACGGACGCTGAAGAGGATGTCAAAGGGGAAACCAAGGCGGACGGTGACGCCGAAGAGGCCAAAAAGCCCGAACCCGCCTAAGCAATGGCCCAGGCCGTTTGAGACACATTCAAGAAAGAAAAAAGGGGGCGAAAGCCCCCTTTTTACGTTAACTTGGAATAGATCATCTTACCCGTTGATGCTGTGCAAGAGAACGGGTGTTCCCGACAATTGCTCTAACTTGCCTTTCCTACATTCTTGCGCATCTGAACAAATCGCATTGCGCGCTGGGAAGAGGAAACATCCAGTTCCTTATAGCGAATGATGCTGCGCCCACCCGCACTGAGCGGTAAATTCAATTTGTCGCAGCGCACCTTCATCACGCGGGTGAAAGCGTCAACACTGACATCAAGCGACTTGCACAGAATGGCGATCGGATCATCATTTTCCTGATAGAAGGCATTGGAGACCAGAGGCTCGTCCATGTCGGCCATGACTGCAAGAAAGGTGATAAGATCGGAACTACGGTCAGCTTCGGCAAATTGGATGATGGCGTCGGACAATTGTATCTTGCCCTCTTTCACTTCAGTGATCATCAACTTGGCTTCAAGTCGGCCTTTTCGACCCGCCAGCTTCTCCGCGGTTACACGCCTGTGTGCCGTACCAAGCAACTCGCCAGCCACGGCAGAACTCTTTTCGAACAAGTTAACCAGCCGCTGCTTTCCATCCGGTGGCAACAAAGGCAGCAAAGACTTGGCAGCCTCGACGGTGATATCCGAACGGGCGCTCAAACTGGCCTGCAGAACCTGGTCGCCGGATGCATTGCTGACCAGAGCGTCAAAGCCCTTGGAGGTGATTTCAGCGCCCTTGTTCTGACTCACCTTGCGCCACACTTCCCGCGTCCCATTTTCAATCAGAGCATCGGTGACCTCGCCGGACAGGTGGTCGCGTTGGGCAATGCTTTCCAGATGTTTGGGAGACAGGGATTGGGAAAAGGTGACGAAATCTTCGTCAGTCAGCACCGGACTATGTTGCAGCATGGGGCCTGCGACCGAGACATCGTCCTGCGCCAACTGGCGTGCGACGTCGACTGGTAGGCTTTCTTGCGGCGCGGCTCGTTTGGAAAATTCACTACGTCCGTCCCGATCAACATCATCGAGCATTTTCAACACGATATCGCGAAAGATCACGGCTTCCTTCTGAGAATGATGCTCAGCACCATCAAAGAACAAATCGGCCACACGACCAAGCAGTTCTCTGCGTTTGTCACTCGATTTTTCGCGGGCAAGATCTGTGATTGTATCAAGCATGAACTAACTCTTTTGTCGAGTGGGTCGTAACCCGGACGGTAGCGCCGCGTCATGGTATAAAGCGTGACAAGACTGATAAAACGAAGGGGTTTCAAATGCTTGGCAGGCAAAGCAACCCCATTGCGTCTATAGTTTAGGCGTCCGACTCTAAGATTAAGTTAATTGCGACAAACTTAGAATAAGCCTCGTCGTCTCGTGGAATGGGGTCGGACCTTTAAAGGGATACCGAACCGGGGATATCCAAGGTTGAATCGGGCTTCTGCCTTGAGGGTGGTTCTGAACCTCTGCAAAAGGTCACCGAAAGGCCCCGGAAAAGGCGTGTTTCCGAGGCCAATCTGTAATCAGGATAGCGCGCTTTCCCATCCGTGTCGGAAAACGACAAGATGCATAAACTGTGATCCAAGTCTACCAAGCGATACGGTCGATATTCTCGAACGTGATGCTGCTTCCGTCGTCAAAGTCGATGGTGCCGGTGGCATCATCACTGAGCAGCATTTGTTCGCCATCCGGTGTCATCCCTGACGTTCCCGAGGTCAGGTTGATGGTCCAGTCGGTGCCATATTCGGTGGTCTCTGTACCATCCGCTGCCAAAATCTCGATCGAGTCGGTCCAGTCCGAGCCAGAGCCACCATTGATCGTGTCGTTGCCGTCGCCGAGCAGGTAGAAGAAGTTGTCATTGCCATCGCCCCCGGACATGCTGTCATTACCGCCACCGCCATAGATCGTGTCGGAGCCACCACCGCCAACAATCACGTCGTTACCATTGTCACCATAGAGCGCATCATTGCCGCTGCCGCCATCAATCGTGTCGTTGCCATCGCCGCCATAGACGATGTCACTGCCATCATAGGCGTTGATGGTATCATCCCCCGCACTGGCCGAAATCAGGTCGTCGCCGCTGGTGCCATCAAGGGTCTCAGAAGCAGTTGTGCCCGTGACCTCGTTGACAACATGCGGTTCTTCGACCTGCATGTTGAAGCTGGTCGTCGTTGTGGCAGTGTCGCCATTCGACGTTTCGGTTGTTGTGGCGGTCACCTGCACATTCACCGTGCCGACATAGTCCGCAGGTGGCGTTGCTTGCAGATTATCCAGATCCCAGCTGGCGATATCGCCGCTCTCTCCATCCGCCCCAATGGTCACCGAATTGGTGTCATCGCTCAGCACCGTGCCATCCGGCAAATTGCCAAGGGACAAGGCCAGACTTTCCGATCCATCTGCGTCAGGCAAAGTCGGCATGATGTCAGGCAGATTTATTGCTTCTCCGGCTTCCCCATGGGCTGCCGAGGTGATGGATTCGACCATGGAGATATTGTCGACATGCATACCACGTCCATAGTCCACATCGACCCCCGCTTCGCGGATCTCGATCTTGGATGGATCGCCATCGCCCGTCAGATTGATGGTGTGGGTCTGCCAGTTATAGACGGAGCTATCACTGGCATCATCCGAAATGGTGGCAACCACCTGTCCATCCCAGATGACTTCGATTGTGTTGACATCCGCACCATAGCCCGGGCGCCCAGCATAATCGAGGGTCAGGGTGTAGGTTGCACCATCAACGGTGTCGACGGTTTGATAGATGTTGGGCGCATCCGCATAGCCATCGCGAGGATCGGTATTCAGCTCGATATGAGTGCTTGCGGCCCCATAGTTGCCGGTATCGCCTTGCCAAACCTCGACAGAGCTGTCCGTCTGCCAACCTTCAGCTTCCGGCAGGAAGGACGTGGAGTCACCGGCAAACGATTCAAAGTTTGTATCAATGATCGTTGTCTGGGCATTGCCGATGGAAAGGCTCGGAGCATCTGCTACCGGGTCGACATTGATCGCAAAGGATTGTTGGGTCGACATACCACCACTGTCCGTCGACGTGATCGACAGGTTAACGGTCGGTTCCGTGTCCGCATCAATGCTTTGGCCGTCTTTAAGCTTCAGCACCATACTACCCGTGCCATCATCAACCACTTCAAAGCGATCATCAGAGACAGTGTAGCTGTGGCTGTCGCCAATATCTTCATCGGTGGTGGACAGGAAGCCGATGATTTGGCCCGCATTATCCTCTATCACTGCATTGTTGCTCAACTCGATCGACAAAGGTGCCTCATTGATATCACCAACCGTGACATTGAGAACCTGGCTGTCCGTGTTGCCTGCACTGTCGGTCACTGTGACGGTCACATCAACGGTCGGTTCACTCTCGTGATCAAGGGATACACCGTCCTTAAGCTTGAGCACCATGGTGCCATTGCCGTCATCAACCACTTCAAAACGACTATCAGATGCGCTGTAGCTATGGCTGTCGCCAACATCTTCATCAATGACACCCAAAGTGGCGATTTGTGCACCTGCTTGATTTTCCAGCACTCCGAACCCGTTGGAATCCGTAATCTGGAAATTGTCGAGGATGGTGCCGAAACTGTTATCGGAGCCCACCTCGTTGAAGGTGATGACATTTGATCCGTCGCCAGAGCCGCCCACAATGTCAAAGGTGTAAGTGTGCCAGCCCAGGCCGTCAGTGGACGGGTCAACAGTGGCAATCACTTCGCCATTCCAGACAATCTCGACCACACTCTGTCCGGCCGCAGCTGTCGCATCACCCGTGCCGGTGCCATCCGTGCCGCGGGACTTCAGATCCATTGAAAGGGAATAGGTATCACCATCTTCCATCCCCTGCATGTCGCGGCTTAACGATCCGTTGGTTTGACCTGCCAGATCGACATGGTAATCGCCATCTGTCGCACCAAGACCATTATGCCCAGCCTCATGGATATCAATGTTGGTCTGCGTCCAGCCATCAATATAGGCCCCTTCAAACCAACCGGTACCATCGCCACCACCATGGGTGCCTCCATTGAAGACCTCAAAGCTGCCATTGTAGAGGAAGTTGTAGGATCCTTCAGCGGTAAGCGTAGGCGCTTCATTTACATCAGTCACATTGATGGTGAAATCCTGATCAAAGGTGCCGCCATGGCCATCATCGGCTGTGACGGTAAGGGTGACGGTCGGCTCGCTCTCATGATCAAGGGACTGACCATCCTTGAGCTTGAGCACCATGGTGCCCGTGCCATCATCCACCGCTTCAAACCGGTCATCAGAGACAGTGTATGTGTGGGTATCAGACGTATCGATGTCTGTGGTCGAGAGCGTGCCGATCACCGCGCCGCCATCATTCTCATTGATGCTGTTGGCGGTAAGATCAATGGCGGTTGGTGCATCATTGGTGCCGGTCACTTCAATGGTGACGGTGCCGGTGTCTGTGGACCCCTTGCCATCATCGGCGGTAAAGTCAAAGGAGACGGTGCGGCTTTCGCCCACGGCCAGATCATCAAAGTCCGTGCCCGGGGCAAAGCTGTAGGAGCCATCTGCATTGAGCGTGACGGTGCCCTCAGTCGGCTGGCCATCAAGGCTGTAGCTGATTGCATCCCCGTCAAGGTCACTGGCCGTGACCGTGCCATCAAGGCTTACATTCTCCGAGGTGGTCTCGGCACCATCATTGGCGGTGACCGCCTCATTCACATCGGCCACATTGATGGTGATGTCCTGATCGAAGGTGCCGCCATGGCCATCATCGGCTGTGACGGTGAGGGTGACGGTTGGCTCGCTCTCATGATCAAGGGACTGACCATCCTTGAGCTTGAGCACCATGGTGCCCGTGCCATCATCCACCGCTTCAAACCGGTCATCAGAGACAGAATATGTGTGGGTATCGGACGTATCGATGTCTGTGGTCGACAGGGTCCCGATCACCGCGCCGCCATCATTCTCATTGATGCTGTTGGCGGTAAGATCAATGGCGGTGGGGGCATCATTGGTGCCGGTCACTTCAATGGTGACGGTGCCGGTGTCCGTTGAGCCCTTGCCATCATCGGCGGTAAAGTCAAAGGAGACGGTGCGGCTCTCACCCACGGCCAGATCATCAAAGTCCGTGCCCGGTGCAAAGCTGTAGGAGCCATCTGCATTGAGCGTGACGGTGCCTTCAGTCGGCTGGCCATCAAGGCTGTAGCTGATTGCATCCCCGTCAAGGTCACTGGCCGTGACCGTGCCATCAAGGCTTACATTCTCCGAGGTGGTCTCGGCACCATCATTGGCGGTGACCGCCTCATTCACATCGGCCACATTGATGGTGATGTCCTGATCAAAGGTGCCACCATGGCCATCATCGGCTGTGACGGTGAGGGTAACGGTTGGCTCGCTCTCATGATCAAGGGACTGACCATCCTTGAGCTTGAGCACCATGGTGCCCGTGCCATCATCCACCGCTTCAAACCGGTCATCAGAGACAGTGTATGTGTGGGTATCAGACGTATCGATGTCTGTGGTCGAGAGCGTGCCGATCACCGCGCCGCCATCATTCTCATTGATGCTGTTGGCGGTAAGATCAATGGCGGTGGGGGCATCATTGGTGCCGGTCACTTCAATGGTGACGGTGCCGGTGTCCGTTGAGCCCTTGCCATCATCGGCGGTAAAGTCAAAGGAGACGGTGCGGCTCTCACCCACGGCCAGATCATCAAAGTCCGTGCCCGGTGCAAAGCTGTAGGAGCCATCTGCATTGAGCGTGACGGTGCCTTGCGCAGGCTGGCCATCAAGGCTGTAGCTGATCGCATCCCCGTCAAGGTCACTGGCCGTGACCATGCCATCAAGGCTTACATTCTCCGAGGTGGTCTCGGCACCATCATTGGCGGTGACCGCCTCATTCACATCGGCCACATTGATGGTGATGTCCTGATCAAAGGTGCCACCATGGCCATCATCGGCTGTGACGGTGAGGGTAACGGTTGGCTCGCTCTCATGATCAAGGGACTGACCATCCTTGAGCTTGAGCACCATGGTGCCCGTGCCATCATCCACCGCTTCAAACCGGTCATCAGAGACAGTGTATGTGTGGGTATCAGACGTATCGATGTCTGTGGTCGAGAGCGTGCCGATCACCGCGCCGCCATCATTCTCATTGATGCTGTTGGCGGTAAGATCAATGGCGGTGGGGGCATCATTGGTGCCGGTCACTTCAATGGTGACGGTGCCGGTGTCCGTTGAGCCCTTGCCATCATCGGCGGTAAAGTCAAAGGAGACGGTGCGGCTCTCACCCACGGCCAGATCATCAAAGTCCGTGCCCGGTGCAAAGCTGTAGGAGCCATCTGCATTGAGCGTGACGGTGCCTTCAGTCGGCTGGCCATCAAGGCTGTAGCTGATCGCATCCCCGTCAAGGTCACTGGCCGTGACCATGCCATCAAGGCTTACATTCTCCGAGGTGGTCTCGGCACCATCATTGGCGGTAACCGCCTCATTCACATCAGCCACATTGATGGTGATGTCCTGATCGAAGGTGCCACCATGGCCATCGTCGGCTGTGACGGTGAGGGTGACGGTTGGCTCGCTCTCGTGATCAAGGGACTGACCATCCTTGAGCTTGAGCACCATGGTGCCCGTGCCATCATCCACCGCTTCAAACCGGTCATCAGAGACAGTGTATGTGTGGGTATCAGACGTATCGATGTCTGTGGTCGAGAGCGTGCCGATCACCGCGCCGCCATCATTCTCATTGATGCTGTTGGCGGTAAGATCAATGGCGGTTGGTGCATCATTGGTGCCGGTCACTTCAATGGTGACGGTGCCGGTGTCTGTGGACCCCTTGCCATCATCGGCGGTAAAGTCAAAGGAGACGGTGCGGCTTTCGCCCACGGCCAGATCATCAAAGTCCGTGCCCGGGGCAAAGCTGTAGGAGCCATCTGCATTGAGCGTGACGGTGCCCTCAGTCGGCTGGCCATCAAGGCTGTAGCTGATTGCATCCCCGTCAAGGTCACTGGCCGTGACCGTGCCATCAAGGCTTACATTCTCCGAGGTGGTCTCGGCACCATCATTGGCGGTGACCGCCTCATTCACATCGGCCACATTGATGGTGATGTCCTGATCGAAGGTGCCGCCATGGCCATCATCGGCTGTGACGGTGAGGGTGACGGTTGGCTCGCTCTCATGATCAAGGGACTGACCATCCTTGAGCTTGAGCACCATGGTGCCCGTGCCATCATCCACCGCTTCAAACCGGTCATCAGAGACAGTGTATGTGTGGGTATCAGACGTATCGATGTCTGTGGTCGAGAGCGTGCCGATCACCGCGCCGCTATCATTCTCATTGATGCTGTTGGCGGTAAGATCAATGGCGGTGGGGGCATCATTGGTGCCGGTCACTTCAATGGTGACGGTGCCGGTGTCCGTTGAGCCCTTGCCATCATCGGCGGTAAAGTCAAAGGAGACGGTGCGGCTCTCACCCACGGCCAGATCATCAAAGTCCGTGCCCGGTGCAAAGCTGTAGGAGCCATCTGCATTGAGCGTGACGGTGCCTTGCGCAGGCTGGCCATCAAGGCTGTAGCTGATTGCATCCCCGTCAAGGTCACTGGCCGTGACCGTGCCATCAAGGCTTACATTCTCCGAGGTGGTCTCGGCACCATCATTGGCGGTGACCGCCTCATTCACATCGGCCACATTGATGGTGATGTCCTGATCAAAGGTGCCACCATGGCCATCATCGGCTGTGACGGTGAGGGTAACGGTTGGCTCGCTCTCATGATCAAGGGACTGACCATCCTTGAGCTTGAGCACCATGGTGCCCGTGCCATCATCCACCGCTTCAAACCGGTCATCAGAGACAGTGTATGTGTGGGTATCAGACGTATCGATGTCTGTGGTCGAGAGCGTGCCGATCACCGCGCCGCCATCATTCTCATTGATGCTGTTGGCGGTAAGATCAATGGCGGTGGGGGCATCATTGGTGCCGGTCACTTCAATGGTGACGGTGCCGGTGTCCGTTGAGCCCTTGCCATCATCGGCGGTAAAGTCAAAGGAGACGGTGCGGCTCTCACCCACGGCCAGATCATCAAAGTCCGTGCCCGGTGCAAAGCTGTAGGAGCCATCTGCATTGAGCGTGACGGTGCCTTCAGTCGGCTGGCCATCAAGGCTGTAGCTGATCGCATCCCCGTCAAGGTCACTGGCCGTGACCATGCCATCAAGGCTTACATTCTCCGAGGTGGTCTCGGCACCATCATTGGCGGTGACCGCCTCATTCACATCGGCCACATTGATGGTGATGTCCTGATCAAAGGTGCCACCATGGCCATCATCGGCTGTGACGGTGAGGGTAACGGTTGGCTCGCTCTCATGATCAAGGGACTGACCATCCTTGAGCTTGAGCACCATGGTGCCCGTGCCATCATCCACCGCTTCAAACCGGTCATCAGAGACAGTGTATGTGTGGGTATCAGACGTATCGATGTCTGTGGTCGAGAGCGTGCCGATCACCGCGCCGCCATCATTCTCATTGATGCTGTTGGCGGTAAGATCAATGGCGGTGGGGGCATCATTGGTGCCGGTCACTTCAATGGTGACGGTGCCGGTGTCCGTTGAGCCCTTGCCATCATCGGCGGTAAAGTCAAAGGAGACGTGCGGCTCTCACCCACGGCCAGATCATCAAAGTCCGTGCCCGGTGCAAAGCTGTAGGAGCCATCTGCATTGAGCGTGACGGTGCCTTCAGTCGGCTGGCCATCAAGGCTGTAGCTGATCGCATCCCCGTCAAGGTCACTGGCCGTGACCATGCCATCAAGGCTTACATTCTCCGAGGTGGTCTCGGCACCATCATTGGCGGTAACCGCCTCATTCACATCAGCCACATTGATGGTGATGTCCTGATCAAAGGTGCCACCATGGCCATCGTCGGCTGTGACGGTGAGGGTGACGGTTGGCTCGCTCTCGTGATCAAGGGACTGACCATCCTTGAGCTTGAGCACCATGGTGCCCGTGCCATCATCCACCGCTTCAAACCGGTCGTCAGAGACAGTGTATGTGTGGGTATCAGACGTATCGATGTCTGTGGTCGAGAGCGTGCCGATCACCGCGCCGCCATCATTCTCATTGATGCTGTTGGCGGTAAGATCAATGGCGGTTGGTGCATCATTGGTGCCGGTCACTTCAATGGTGACGGTGCCGGTGTCTGTGGACCCCTTGCCATCATCGGCGGTAAAGTCAAAGGAGACGGTGCGGCTTTCGCCCACGGCCAGATCATCAAAGTCCGTGCCCGGGGCAAAGCTGTAGGAGCCATCTGCATTGAGCGTGACGGTGCCCTCAGTCGGCTGGCCATCAAGGCTGTAGCTGATTGCATCCCCGTCAAGGTCACTGGCCGTGACCGTGCCATCAAGGCTTACATTCTCCGAGGTGGTCTCGGCACCATCATTGGCGGTGACCGCCTCATTCACATCGGCCACATTGATGGTGATGTCCTGATCGAAGGTGCCGCCATGGCCATCATCGGCTGTGACGGTGAGGGTGACGGTTGGCTCGCTCTCATGATCAAGGGACTGACCATCCTTGAGCTTGAGCACCATGGTGCCCGTGCCATCATCCACCGCTTCAAACCGGTCATCAGAGACAGTGTATGTGTGGGTATCAGACGTATCGATGTCTGTGGTCGAGAGCGTGCCGATCACCGCGCCGCTATCATTCTCATTGATGCTGTTGGCGGTAAGATCAATGGCGGTGGGGGCATCATTGGTGCCGGTCACTTCAATGGTGACGGTGCCGGTGTCCGTTGAGCCCTTGCCATCATCGGCGGTAAAGTCAAAGGAGACGGTGCGGCTCTCACCCACGGCCAGATCATCAAAGTCCGTGCCCGGTGCAAAGCTGTAGGAGCCATCTGCATTGAGCGTGACGGTGCCTTGCGCAGGCTGGCCATCAAGGCTGTAGCTGATCGCATCCCCGTCAAGGTCACTGGCCGTGACCATGCCATCAAGGCTTACATTCTCCGAGGTGGTCTCGGCACCATCATTGGCGGTAACCGCCTCATTCACATCAGCCACATTGATGGTGATGTCCTGATCAAAGGTGCCACCATGGCCATCGTCGGCTGTGACGGTGAGGGTGACGGTTGGCTCGCTCTCGTGATCAAGGGACTGACCATCCTTGAGCTTGAGCACCATGGTGCCCGTGCCATCATCCACCGCTTCAAACCGGTCGTCAGAGACAGTGTATGTGTGGGTATCAGACGTATCGATGTCTGTGGTCGAGAGCGTGCCGATCACCGCGCCGCCATCATTCTCATTGATGCTGTTGGCGGTAAGATCAATGGCGGTGGGGGCATCATTGGTGCCGGTCACTTCAATGGTGACGGTGCCGGTATCTGTCGACCCCTTGCCATCATCGGCGGTAAAGTCAAAGGAGACGGTGCGGCTCTCGCCCACGGCCAGATCATCAAAGTCCGTGCCCGGTGCAAAGCTGTAGGAGCCATCTGCATTGAGCGTGACGGTGCCTTGCGCAGGCTGGCCATCAAGGCTGTAGCTGATCGCATCCCCATCAAGGTCACTGGCCGTGACCGTGCCATCAAGGCTTACATTCTCCGAGGTGGTCTCGGCACCATCATTGGCGGTGACCGCCTCATTCACATCGGCCACATTGATGGTGATGTCCTGATCGAAGGTGCCGCCATGGCCATCATCGGCTGTGACGGTGAGGGTAACGGTTGGCTCGCTCTCATGATCAAGGGACTGACCATCCTTGAGCTTGAGCACCATGGTGCCCGTGCCATCATCCACCGCTTCAAACCGGTCATCAGAGACAGTGTATGTGTGGGTATCAGACGTATCGATGTCTGTGGTCGAGAGCGTGCCGATCACCGCGCCGCCATCATTCTCATTGATGCTGTTGGCGGTAAGATCAATGGCGGTGGGCGCATCATTGGTGCCGGTCACTTCAATGGTGACGGTGCCGGTGTCTGTGGACCCCTTGCCATCATCGGCGGTGAAGTCAAAGGAGACGGTGCGGCTCTCGCCCACGGCCAGATCATCAAAGTCCGTGCCCGGTGCAAAGCTGTAGGAGCCATCTGCATTGAGCGTGACGGTGCCTTCCGCAGGCTGGCCATCAAGGCTGTAGCTGATCGCATCCCCATCAAGGTCACTGGCCGTGACCATGCCATCAAGGCTTACATTCTCCGAGGTGGTCTCGGCACCATCATTGGCGGTGACCGCCTCATTGAGGTCAGTCACATTGATGGTGATGTCCTGATCGAAGGTGCCGCCATGGCCATCATCGGCTGTGACGGTAAGGGTGACAGACGGCTCGTTCTCATGATCAAGGGACTGACCATCCTTGAGCTTGAGCACCATGGTGCCCGTACCATCATCCACCGCTTCAAACCGGTCATCAGAGACAGAGTATGTGTGGGTATCAGACGTATCGATGTCTGTGGTCGAGAGCGTGCCGATCACCGCGCCGCCATCATTCTCATTGATGCTGTTGGCGGTAAGATCAATGGCGGTTGGTGCATCATTGGTGCCGGTCACTTCAATGGTGATGGTGCCGGTATCTGTGGACCCCTTGCCATCATCGGCGGTGAAGTCAAAGGAGACGGTGCGGCTCTCACCCACGGCCAGATCATCAAAATCCGTGCCCGGAGCAAAGCTGTAGGATCCATCTGCATTGAGCGTGACGGTGCCTTCCGCAGGCTGGCCATCAAGGCTGTAGCTGATCGCATCCCCGTCAAGGTCACTGGCCGTAACCATGCCATCAAGGCTTACATTCTCAGAAGTGGTCTGGGATTGGTCGATGGCTTCAACGGGATTGTTCGGCTTGTCGGCTGTCCCCACACTTGTTGGTGTAGGCGCGCCAGTGTTGGACGATTGTGTCGGAGCAGCGAAAGTCTCAATGGGGGCGCTGACTGTGCGGGCCGTATCAAGGGCGGCCGTGGACTGAAGCTGCGCGTCGCCACTGTGATCGATGGACCTTGGGCCTGATTGGGTATCGTCCGCGATGATCTCATCTGAGGCTGACAGGCTGGGCTGAGACAGGGGCGAAGGGGCAACAGGACTTGAAGGGCTGGCAAGATCATTGCTCTGTCCACCATTGAAAGAGCCGGACTGAAGGCTAGAAACGCCGCTTTCAGCGGGGCCGCTTACCGTTTGTGGAAGTTCGAGTTCGGTCTCGTTCAACAGGCCGTAATGCAGATTGGGGTTCAGAATGTCCTGACGGGCAGCCAGGCTGTCTCCGGTATCATAGTCGGAAACCGATTTTTCCAATTCGGCTTTTTGTGCCGCCTGTTGTGTTCGGGTTACCTCCTGTTTGGAGATGGTGCTGTTGGTCGTTTTGTCTGGAATATTGGTGTCAGCCATAACCCTGTCCCTTGATTGACGGCGCCCTTTTTGTTCAGGCAGTCGGCTTCAACGCTATAGGACACACTATTAAGTGTATGTTTTTGAACATGGTTACGGAGATCTAAAAAACGACTTTTTAGTCGCATTTGACTTATTTTTATCCGGATTTTGAAAACGTGGTTAATAAATGATCAAGAGAGTTGGGAGCATAAAGGGGAGGGGATTGTTTGCCTGCCGACCGGCGACGACACATAACTGCCGGTAAATCTTGGCAAAATGAAAGATATGATGGGTTAGATGTCGACAGGGTACCAAGAGGAAAAGGAAGGGGATCGTCCGAACGGACTGGGTGGGCTGATCGCCCATATCCGGACGGTGTTCCAGCCGCCTGTATCGATGCAAAACACCGCGTTTGCCGAGCATATCCGGGTGCCAAAACGCATTATTGCCGCCTCGCTTGTGATCAATACCCTCGGTCTGGCAATGCCTCTGGTTATTTTGCAGATCTATGACCGGATCATTCCCAATCAATCCTATGAAACCCTCTTCTATCTGATGGCTGGCCTGTTCACCGTTATGGTGATTGACACCATTTTGAAGATTGTCCGGTCCCATATTTCGGGTTGGTCGGCCTCCTATCTTGATTATGTGGCCGGTGTTGAGGCGGTGCGGCGTGCTTTGCAGGCATCGTCAGAGCGGGTCGAGCAAGAGGCCGCCAGCACGCATATCGACCGGATGAATGCCCTGTCCGCCACCGCACGCATGTTTGCCGGGCCGGCTCGCATGGGGCTTGTCGATCTGCCTTTCATCTTCATCTTTCTTGGCGTCATGGCCATTGTCAGCCCGGTGATTACCAGCTTGCTGGTTGCGCTTTTTGTGATTTTTGCCTTCATGCTGATGAAGAAGGCTGATGATCTCCAGCAATTGCAGGATGAAAGACAGGATCTTGACCGTCGAAAATATGATTTTGTCATCGAAGTCCTGTCTGGCGTCGAAACCATCAAGACCATGGCCTGCGAGCCACAAATGATGCGCCGCTATGAGCGCCTGCAGGAAGCGATCGCAGTTGCCTTCCACCGATCGGTCATGCTTGACGGTGCCACGCAATCCTTAAGCGCGGCCTTTGCTGCGGTGACCATGGTCACCATCGTCAGCAGTGGTGCGATGTTGGTCATCGAAGGGACCCAATCCATCGGTTCCCTGGCCTGTTGTCTGTTGCTTGGAGGCCGGGCCGTTGAGGTGTTGGTGCGCTCCGTGCGCTCATGGAGTGAAATGAGTTCCTTCAATCTGGTCAAACAGAATGTGGATGCGCTGCTGGCGCTCAATCCGTCACCAGAGTTGGAAATTCGCCGCGAGAGCCTGCCAAAGGGCACAATCTCCATGCGCAATGTCACGATGGCAGCGCAGATGGACGAGACCACCAAGCCCTACCGGATCAATCTGGAGGTCCGGGCAGGGGAATGCATCGCCTTGAAAGGCAATATTCCGCGCGATGATCATGAATTCTTGCGTCTGATCCGGGCCAAGACCGTGCCGATTTCAGGCGAAGTCCTGCTGGGCGGGCGGTCAGTTGACGAGCTGGCTGGCAGCAGTGTTGTCGGATCGGTCGCCTATGTTCCCAATGGCCCGGCCATTTTCGCAGGCTCGATTCTGGACAATATCACGCTGTTCAATCCGCGCGACGGGTTGCATGCGGCGCGTGAAGCCTGTCAGTTGATCGGTCTTGAGCGTGACATCCAGCAATTGCCGCAGGGCTATGACATGATGCTTGGCTTGGGCGGCAATGAGGTTCTGCCCCCAAGTTTCCGTCAGCGCATCTGCATTGCGCGGGCGATTGCACAAGGACCACGCATTCTGGTGCTTGAAGAAGCCAACGCGCTTCTGGATCAGCGCGCCGATACTTTGCTGCGAAAGGGCCTGGAAAGCCTGCATGGGAAAATGACGGTGATCTTTCTGTCCAACCGTCCGTCCTTCCTCGCCATGGCCGACCGACAATATATCCTTGCTGACGGCATGCTTCGTGAGAGGGAAGACAATCCCCCACAAGCCCTCCATCAGGCAAAACCGCAACCCGCTGGCCCGCAACAGCAAGGCCGACCAAGGGTCAACAGCCTGCAAATGGGGAGGTCCGCATGAGTGCCAATGACCTCGATACGGGCCATTCAATGAAAGGCCCTTCAAAATCTAGCCACCCCAAACGGGACCAGCAAAATGTGGGGGCGATCAGCGGGAAAACCAAACAGCCCGGACGTATCATTCTGCAACCAAGTGGAAGAAAAGCGCGCGGCAACGGCGCTGAGGGTCCGGCGGTCAGCCGACCAGACCATCCGGAAGACGCGTCTGCATTAAACACCCCCATTCGCGCCCTAGCCGGACAGGGAACGGGCCGTCAGGATACTCCGGGTCAAGGTGATCCGGGGCAAACGGCGCGTGGCGCGGCCGCAAATAGGCCCGTGCTATTCTCCAATCTGGCAAAGCAGAGCGCGGACGGACAACTGAGCCTTTCCGATCTGGCCGCTCAATCCCTCAGACATGGATTATCTGCAACCAACGAAGACCAGAGCGCCCCGGCGACGGGTGCCTTTGAGCAACCCGACGATCACGACTGGCTTGCCGAAGACAATAGCGCCTTTTTCTCTGATTATGAGGCCCGTTTGGGCATCAGGGAACGTTGGGCCGGCATTGATTGCGAAAGCTCGGCAGGGCGTTGTTTGCAAGTGGTTCTGGCCGTGCTTGGCTGGGGGGGAGACGGGCGTCATCTGGCGCAGGCTTTGCCCCATTTCAATCAGGTCAATGATCTGGAAGGCTTGCGCGCCGTTCTGACGCGGTTGAATTTCATCACCATCGCCGATGAGGTGGAGCTGCGAAATCTGTCGCCGGAACGCCTGCCTTGTCTCTATGAGGATGCCGCCGGAATTACCCATTTGTTGCTGTCGATCAATCATGCGGACGGCACGATCAGTTGTTTCAATGGTGCTACGGGCAATGAAGAGCTGATTGCATGTCCCAAAGGTCATGTGACGGTTTATCTTCTCAAACCGCTCGATCTGAGTGGTCAGAACCGTGTCATCCAGTCCTTTGGTTGGGTAACGCACGCCGCGTCTTCCTTTAAACGATTGTTCCTGTCTCTGTTCCTGATCAATTTCGGCATCAACATTGCGGCCATGGCCGTGCCGATCTTCATCATGTCGGTCTATGGATATGTCATCCCCGCCAAGGCTCCCTTCAGCCTTACCATGTTTGTGGTTGGCATTGGCATGATCATTTGCGCAGACTATGCATTGCGGCAATTGCGCACCCGGGTTCTGGCCTATATCGGCGCCCGGTTTGACACCGCCTTGTCAGTTGAGGTCTTCCAGCGGCTGCTCTTTTTTCCCTATTCCATGGTGCAGAACGCATCCGTCGGCTCACAACTCTCTCGTCTGCGCCAGTTTGAAAAGCTGCGGGAGATTTTTCTCGGCTCCTTCGGTACGGCGGTATTGGATCTGCCCTTCGTGCTGGTCTTCATCGTTACCATAGCGATCATTGGTGGCTGGCTTGCCGCCATTCCGGTCATTCTGTTGGGGGCCTATATCATCATGGCCGTGATCAGCATTCCGATTGCCAAACGGCAAACGGTCCAGTCCGGCGACGCCAAGTCCCGCAAGCAGAATGTCATGATGGAACTGTTCCTGATGCATCGTGAAATCTGCAATGTCGGCGGCGAGGCCAAATGGCAGCAGCGTTATGACGATGCCGCAGCTGGGTTTGCAGCACTCGATTTCAGGGCACAACACTTCTCGCAGAAAATCCAGATTGTCAGTCAGGCCCTGTCAATGATGGCAGGCCTCGCAACCCTTGGCTTTGGCACTTTGTTTGTGATGTCCGGTGACATGGGCGTTGGTGGTCTGATCGCCATCATGGCCCTCATTTGGCGGGTCCTATCGCCATTGCAGAATGCCTTTTTGAGCCTGTCGCGGGTTGGCAAGCTGATCGAAGCGGTCCGTCTGGTCAACAATCTGATGCGGATGAAACCCGAGCGTGAGCCCGGAACGGTGCCGAGTATTTCGCGCTCCTTCGAAGGCCATATCACCACCAAGAATCTGTCCTTCCGCTATGCTCAGGCGTCAGATGCAGCCATCAAGTCAGCCAACATCACCATCAATCCCGGTGAACTTGTGGCCATTACTGGCCCGAGCGGTGGTGGCAAATCGACCTTGCTGAAGCTTCTTGCCGGTCTCTATCGCCCGATCGCCGGCGTCGTGGCCTTTGATCATCTTGATATCCGTCAGATCGATTTGGGGGAATTGCGCTTCGAGGTCAGTTACCAGCCCGATCATCCAACCTTCTTCTATGGCACGGTCGAGCAGAATATCCATCTCAACGACCCCAAGGTATCCCGAGCTGAAATTTTGGCCTTGTTCGAGGATTTCCTCGTGCAGCGGAACCATCCAAACCTGCCCGAAGGGATCGATACGCGCCTGAAAACCGAGACGCTGAACCAGATGCCGGATCCGCTCAAGCAGAAGCTGTTGCTAAGCCGCAGCTTTGCCAAGAAGGCATCCTACTATTTCCTTGATGAGCCTGCCAACTATCTCGATTTTGCCGCCGATACCAAGTTCATGGAAAAGGTCAGCGCACTGAAGGGCGAGGCCACCGTGCTCTTCACCACACAGCGTCCGAGCCACATGCGGATTGCCGACCGGATCATCGTGCTCCATGAAGGACAGGTCATCCTGAACGGACCACCGGAGCAGGTGATGCCGCAACTGGATGCTTTCAATAAATCTGTTGCTTGATGACGCTCCATGGGACGTGCCACATGCGACATCCGTTGGCCGGTTCTGTCCGTCAACAGAGCGAATATGCGTCGATATCTGGCTGTTATTTCAAGATGTTGCACAACGGTTTTGCGTTATTCTGTTTAGAATGGCAACTAAGTCTTAACATTAATGGAGTTATCCTAAAGGGGTGCATCGTGGGGGACAGGTGTGCCCGTTTGGGCATGCCATTTAATATCAAGGTTGAAATCGGTGAAGTTGTTTGCGTCCAAAAAGGCTGATCTTGATGCCAAGACTTTGACCTTGCCGCTGGCGCTTGAAAGCGAGCAGCCGCCGCAATTGTTCAACTATGTCGTATCCGGCAGTCTGTTATTTTTATCCTGCTTCATCATCTGGGCCTTTGTTACCTCGATTCTCGAGGTAACCCATGCCAGCGGTCAGGTTCAGCCATCTGGGTCAGTTCAGGCCGTTCAGCATTTGGAAGGTGGTTATATCGACGCGATCCTGGTTTCTGAGGGTGATCGGGTCAAGGCGGGCCAACCTCTGATCCACTTGCGGGCCACTGCGACTGAAAGTGAGCGCGATCAGATGCTGATCCGCGCGACCAGCCTGCGTATGTCGCTTGCTAACCTCAATGCGCTGATGCAACGCGATGATGCTCCAAGTTTTGGACAAGATGAACTGCGTTTCCCATCTTTGGCGGCGTCTCAAAGAGCCGTATTCCAATCGGAGAAAACCCGCATCAACCGTGAAGAAGCGAAATATGCCTCTCAGCTTGCACGACGTCGGGCCGAGCATCATGCTGCCTTATCGGAAAAGAAAAGCGTCGAAAAGAGAGCTGAAATCGCGAAGGAACAATATCAGAGCCTTGAATCCCTGTTGCGGCAGCAATATGCCTCCCGCCGCTCTGTGCTTGAAGCCCAGGCTGCATTGGAAGAGGCCCGTGCGCGCCTCTATGCTCTTGATGGCAAAATCGCTTCAACCGGCGAACAGGTGACGGAAGCCGAAATCCAGCTCCAACAGGCCCGGGCCTCCATCCAGTCCGAATTGGCCAAGGAGCGTGCCAAAAATGCCAGCGAACTGGCCGAAATCGAACAAGTGCTGACCAAGCAGCAGGATCGCGTGGCGAGCCTTGATCTGGTTTCGCCGACCGATGGCATCATTCAGGAACTGGCCTACAAGACCATCGGTGCCGTTGTCCGGTCCGGCGAAGTTGTCGCAAAGATCGTGCCGGACAATCGCAGCATCGTTGCCGAAGTGCGAGTTCAGCCCAAGGATATCGGTCATATTCGCGTCGGTGCCGACGCCAAGGTGACTGTCTCCACTTTTGACCCTTATTTGTTCGGCTCGCTTGAAGGCAGTGTGAAAACTGTCTCGGCCACCTCCTTTGAGGATGAGCGCGGCAACCCCTATTTCAAGGTCAATATTGCGCTTGATAACAATGCCTTTGAACGCAAGGGCGCGACCTTCCCGGTCTTGCCGGGCATGGTGGTGACAGCAGACATCGTTACCGGTGAGAAATCGCTGGCACGCTATCTTCTCAAGCCCGTCTTCCGTTCGATGGATGTCGCCTTCTCCGAGCGCTAAACTTCCCTTTTTGCCAAATGATCAGATTTGTCCGAAATACCATCGCAGAGCGGTCTTTTCATCCTGAAAAGTCAGTCTTTCTCTGGTCTGATTTAGCTCTTTATTAACCATAAATACCCAATAGTCATAGGGAATGCAGGCTCCTTGAAGGGCACTTCAGGAGCATTTGCATGCAATGTCGGCGATCGGCATCAACACGGTCCAGGGTGAGGTCAATAAAGGCATGTCCGTTGCTAATCATGCGAGCCAAGGCAGCAGACGCCAATCCTCCGCGAAACCGCTTTGCAGGCTCGGGGGACTAAGGGCGATTGTCTTTCTGGCACTGATTATGTGTGCCATGAGCGAACCGGCCACTGCGGATAATCTCGCTCAGATGCTTTATGATGTCTATGACAACAATCCCGACATTCGCGCAGAGGAAGACGCGCTCGCCATCAAGAAAGCCGAGTCAAGAGAGACTAGGGCAGCCTTATACCCGAAGATCAATGCGACCTTGTCGCACGATTTCGGCAACGAAGCCCTGAAAAGCGGTAGCAACTCCCGGCTGCGCACCAGCCAATATGGTCTGAGTGCCAGCCAGCGTCTGTTCAACGGTTTCCGAACCCGCAACAATATTCTGCGCTCCAAATATGAAGAAAAGTCAGCCCGCTATCAGGTCCGCAACCGCGAACGCCAGATCCTGCTGGAAGCCGTGAAGGCCTATATGGATGTCTATGCCTCGCGCAAGATGATCAAGCTGCGGAGCCGCCATCTCGATAACTTGCTCAAGCAGCGCCGGGCCACCAAGGCGCGAATCCGGGCAGGTGAACTGACCAAAACCGATCTGTCGAAAACCAACGCGCTGATCTATCGTGCCCGTGCGTCGCTTGAAGGGGCGAGGGCTGATCTGGGTGGCTCTGCCGGACGCTATGAAAGCCTCGTGGGCTACCGGCCGGGCGACCTGATCTATCCGCAAATGCCAGTGCGATACATGCCGAAAGATGTGAGCGCTGCCGTCAAGAAGGCGCTGCGCATGCATCCGGATCTGCGGGCGTCGCGGGCCAATACCAAAGCGTCCGAATATGCGGTCAAGGCTGCGAAGGGCGCCTTCCTTCCGACCCTTGATCTGACCGGGGAGACCTCGCGCAATTTTGCCTCCAGTCATTCCCAGAGCAACAAGCAGGAAAGCAGTTTCGGCCTGCGTCTGAGCCTGCCGATCTTTGATGGCGGAGCGCGACTTGCCGGGGTGCAGAAAGCCCGGGCCGAGCATAGCCAGCGCACCCATTTGACCAATGCTCTGGCCGCCCGCATCAAGGCGGACGCGAAAGAAAATTTTCTGCGCAACAAGGCGGCTCAGGCCAAACTGAAACAGGCCAGAGCCGAAGTCAGGGCGGCGCGCGAACTGCTCAAAGGCATCCGCATAGAGGAGAGAGCCGGTCAACGCTCCTTCCTTGATATTCTCGATGCCGAGGTCGCCTTGCTTGATGCGCAAGAGCTGGAAATCTATTCTCAGGCTGACTCGGTCATCACCCTTTATGCTTTTCTGGCTTCGACCGGTCAGTTGACCGTGTCCGGCTCGCGCAAAGCCGACCTGCAATATAGTCCCGAGGCAACCGCTGCGATCGCCAAAGCCAAACAACTGGATGCAGCCTATTTGCAATCCGGCAGGAAGATTGGCAAACGCAAATCCGACGATCCATGGAGCGGACTGCGCTAAAAAACCTATAGGCAACGGTTTGCCTTTGCCTCTTCAGCTTTCGGTAACCATAGCCTTACCTTTCGGGGCGGATAGAGCTGCACAATATCGACGCTAGTCAACGCATTAACTTTCCTTCGATATAGTGCCCCGAGAGTTTTGCAGGCCAAGGCAGCCTGCAAGCAAGTGGGCGGACGGGTCGCGAGTTTATATGGCATTAATCCTCATCGTTGATGACCAACGGACAAACAGGCAGATCTATAGCCAGATTGCCAAGCGGGTAGAGGAAGACACCGAGGTGGTCACCTTTTCGAGGCCTATACAGGCTTTGCGCTGGCTCGGCGAGCATGACCCGGATCTGATCCTGACCTCCTTCGATCTGCCTGAAATGCTCGGTGATGAGTTCATTTCCCGCATTCGCATCAATCCCCGTACTCAGGATATCCCGATCATTGCTGTCACGGTGATGGAAGATCGGAACTACCGTCTCAAGGCGCTTGATGCTGGAGCGACCGATCTGTTGACGAGCCCCGTCGATCATCGCGAGTTTGTGGCACGAGCCCGCAATCTGCTGAAAATGTATCGCCAGAGCAAGATGTTGTCGAACCGAGCCGATTCCCTGCTCGAATCCCTGAAGAAAAGCGAAAGCATCCTGGCGTGGACCCAACGGGAAAATGAAAGCCGCCTTGTGCGAGTGATCGACACGTTGCCGTTGATGGTCAGCGCAACGGACCTTGATGGCTGCATCCTGTTCATGAATGTCTATCAAGCCAATTATCTCGGCCTGAAACCGGAAGACGTGGTCGGCAAGCATTATTCGGAAGTTTTAGGTGCCAAACAGGCCGAGCTGAAAATGACCATCAACCGACTGGTCGTCTCATCCAAAAAAGGCCTGCGGTCCTTTGAGGAAGAAATTCCCGGTGCTGATGGCAAGAAGCGGATCTTTCTCACCTCCAAATCGGCCCTGATCGAGAATGATACCATCATTGGTGTGGTCAGTTCCTCCCAGGACATCACCGACCGCAAGGCGGCGGAAAATCACCTTCATCACATGGCCCACCATGACGCATTGACGGGTTTGGCAAATCGGACCCTGATGCGTGATCGGGTGGATCGGGAAATCGGTCGCTGCCGACGTGGTGACGGGCGCTTTGCCATCCATTTGATCGATCTGGATGGTTTCAAGCAGGTCAATGACCTCAATAGCCATGCAACCGGTGATGAATTGCTGATTCATGTGGGCGAAGCCTTGCGCTCGATTGCCGCCAGAGACGATCTGGTTGCCCGGCTTGGTGGTGACGAATTTGCCATTCTTCAGGCCAACATCAGAGGCGATCAGCAAATCGAACGCATGGGCAAGGCCATTGCCGACATTTTACCCTCGGCCATCACCAAGGTTGATATCTCGACACCTGTCACCGCGTCGGTCGGCATCGCAGTTCATCCCGAAGACGGGCAGGATTTCGAGAAGCTGGTCCGCAATGCCGATCTGGCCATGTATCGCACCAAGAAAGCCAGCGGCAACGGCTATTGTCTTTTCTCCGCCAATATGGATGCCCGCGTGCGCGAAGAACAGCAAGTTGACAACAACCTGCGCAAGGCCTTGGAAGATGGCCGCTTCGAGCTGCATTATCAGCAGCAGGTGGATCTGGGCAGTCGGTCTATCATCGGCTGCGAGGCTTTGCTCAGAATGCGCGGAGAAGATGGATCGCTGATCCCGCCCAGCCAGTTCCTGGCCCGTGCAGAACGCAACGGCATGATCATGCCGATCAATGAATGGGTGTTGCGTGAAGCATGCCGTCAGGGCGCTGCATGGAAGGCCAAGGGCTTGCCGGACTTCACCATCGGTGTCAATTTGTCGCCCGTCCAGTTCCAGCGCCAATCAGTGCCTCTGCTCGTCGCGCGCATTCTGGGTGAAACAGGCATGCCACCGCACTTGCTTGATCTGGAATTGACCGAAAGCATCGTGCTTCATGACAAGGATCAGGTCGCCATCCAGCTTGGCCAGTTGCGCGATCTTGGTGTCAAAATCTCCATCGATGATTTCGGCACCGGCTGTTCCTCGCTGTCCTACGTCAAGCATTTCCCGGTTGACCGGCTCAAGATCGACCAATCCTTTGTCAGCGACATGGTCAGCAATCCGTCCGATGCCGCGATCGTCCGGGCCACCATCAATCTGGCCCATTCGCTAAGGTTGGAAGTGATCGCCGAAGGCGTCGAGACCGAAGCTGTTGCAAATCAACTCAAATATGAACATTGCGACAGCGCGCAAGGCTACTTGTTTGCCAAGCCGAAACCGCCGCGCGAATTTGAGCAGGCGGTGCTGGACCAGTCCATTATCCCCGCCAAGCCCTTCGTTGAACGCCATCGCCAAGCTTGACGCTGCCCGCCCCTTTCTTTATTGCCAGCCTGATTACTTCCTCTTCACGACAGGCACAGGGCCATGACATCTCCCGACCAGACGATCAATGCCGCCGGAAAAGCAACCCGGGCAGGGCAGCCCATTTGGGATGCAATCATTCTGGGGGCGGGGGCTGCTGGCCTGATGACGGCAATCACGGCAGCGCGCAGGGGCCGCAAGGTCCTGGTGCTGGACCATGCCAAAAAGGCGGCTGAAAAGATCCGCATCTCCGGCGGTGGGCGCTGCAATTTCACCAACATCAACACCACCGAAAAGAATTTCCTCTCTGCCAATCCGCGCTTCTGTATTTCTGCCTTGCGTGGTTTCACGCCCAAGGACTTTTTGGCCATGGTCGATGAGCGCCGTATTCCCTGGCATGAGAAAACCCTTGGCCAACTTTTCTGCGATGACAGCGCAATGGATATCATTGCCATGCTGCTCGATCATTTGCGCGCGGCAGGGGGCACCCTGCGGCTGGATACCGCCATCAAGGCGGTGGAGAAAAGCGACGATCTCTTCCAAGTCGCAACCGGTCGCGGCACCGAGTTGGCCCACGCCATTGTGGTGGCCACGGGCGGCAAATCGATTCCCAAAATGGGCGCAACCGGCCTTGGCTATGACATCGCCAAACAATTCGGCATTCCCTTACAGCCAACCCGCGCCGCTTTGGTGCCTTTCATCTTTGCCGAAGCGGAGAAAAGCTGGACGGTGCCCCTGTCCGGACTGTCGGTTGATGCGGTAGTCAAGGTTGGCAAGACCAGTTTCCGCGAAGGCCTGCTGTTCACCCATCGTGGCCTGTCTGGGCCATCGATCCTGCAAATTTCCTCCTATTGGCGCGAAGGCATGCCCGTCATTGTCGATCTCGCCCCCGGCCAGTCTTGCCTTGAACATATGACAAAGGCGCGGGGTGACAATCCAAGACAGGATATTGCCACCGCGCTATCCGGCCTCTTGCCCAAGCGTCTGGCCAAGGCCATTTGTGAGCGAGACGGTTTCAAGGGGCCGATGGCCGAGCAGGGCAACAAAGTGCTGACCAAGCTCGATGAGGCGGTTCACCGCTGGTCGGTCACTCCGATTGGCACCGAAGGTTACCGCACAGCGGAGGTGACCCTCGGCGGCGTTGATACCCGCGCGATATCGTCAAAAACCATGCAAGCCAATGACGTGAGCGGGCTCTATTTTGTTGGCGAAGTGCTCGACGTGACCGGCCATCTGGGCGGCTTCAATTTCCAGTGGGCATGGGCAAGCGGCCATGCGGCAGGCTCGGCGCTCTAACAGGGGCGCCCCTTAAGGCAATGGCATAAGAGGGTAAATTGGGCTTGCGGCCCATTGGCGAATGTCGTCAAATCAGCCAAACGCCAAAGTCGTGCCTTTTGGGGAAGAAAATTGCCATGACCACCTATGCCAACAACAAAGAGGTCAAGTTCGACCATCACTGGATGCCCTTCACTGCCAATCAGGATTTTGCCGCCGACCCGCGGCTGATTGTCGGAGCCAAGGGGATGCATTATCGCTCCAAGGATGGCGACGAGATCCTCGATATGTCAGGCGGCCTCTGGTGCTGCAATCTTGGCCATGGGCGCGAGGAAATTGGCGAAGCGGTCAAGGCGCAATTTGCCGAGCTGGATTTTGCCCCCTCCTTCAGTTTCGGCCATCCGCTTTCCTTCCAGCTGGCCGAGCGCCTGGCAGCTCACCTGCCCGGAGACCTCAACACCCTTTTCTTTGCCAATTCCGGCTCGGAAGCGGTCGAAACCGCCGTCAAGATTGCCTATGCCTACCATGCGGCGCTCGGGCAGGCCGGGCGCAAGAAGCTGATCGCCCGCCAGCGGGCCTATCACGGTGTGAATTTTGCCGGCGTTTCTTTGGGTGGCCTGACGGCCAACCGCAAGGCCTTTGGCCAATGGTTGCCCGTCGATCATTTGAAAGACACCCATGATTTGGCGCTCAACGCCTTCTCCAAGGGCCAGCCAGAGCATGGCGGAGAGGCTATGGCCGAGGAACTGGCCAACCTGATCCACTTCCACGATCCAGAGACCATCGCCGCGGTGATTGTTGAACCAATTGCTGGAGCCGGTGGCGTATTGCTGCCGCCCAAAGGCTATCTGGAGCGCCTGCGAGCCCTTTGCTCCGAACATGGCATCCTGCTGATCTTTGACGAAGTGATCACCGGTTTTGGTCGAACAGGGGCTGCCTTTGCTGCCGAACGCTTCGGCGTCGAGCCGGACCTGATGACCATGGCCAAGGGCATCACATCGGCAACCATCCCGATGGGTGCCGTGGCCTGCAGTGACGCGGTCAAGGCGACCATCTTTGAGAGCACATCAGGCATGGAAATATTCCATGGCTATACTTATTCCGCCCATCCGCTCGCCTGCGCGGCTTCCATGGCCTGTCTGGATCTCTATGAGCGGGACAATCTCTTCACCCGCGCAGCGGGCCCCATCGGTGACGCGCTGCAAGAGGCCTTGCACGCACTGGCCGACCTGCCACGCGTAATTGATGTGCGCGGGATTGGTCTGATCGGGGCGATTGAATTTGATCCCCTTGAAGGCAAGCCCGGTCGCATCGGCCCCAAATTGCTCAAGGCCTGCTGGAAGGAAGGGGTGATGGTGCGTGGTCTGGGCGATTCGGTTGCCGTCTCCCCGCCTCTGATCATTGAGGAGAGCCATATTGCCGATTTCGTCGACCGCTTCCGCAAAGCCGTGACAGTGGCTTTGGGTTAGCGCCACACCAGCCGGGACATTATTCACAAAAATTTGAAAGAGGAAGCCAGGATGGGAAAAATGATCGAGCCGGACATCTCAGCCCCGGTGGATGGACGCCAATCGGAGCGGGCTTTGGCAATCCAGCGCGGCACCGCGCGCCTGCTTCGTCGGCATGGCTTTGTCTCGATCCCTGAACTGACCCTGAAATCGGGCCGCCGCGCGGATCTGTTCGCCATCAATGGCAAAGGAGAAATCTGGATTATCGAGATCAAATCCTCTCTTGCCGATTTTCGCGCCGACACCAAGTGGCCCGACTATTGGGACTATTGCGACCGGCTGTTTTTTGCCACCAATCAGGAAACGCCAGCAGATATTTTCCCACAGGAAGCAGGCCTGATCATTGCCGATTCCCATGGGGCTGAAATTGTCCGCGACGTCGATATTTGCAAGCTGGCAGCCGCCCGCCGCAAGGCTGTGACCTTGCGCTTTGCACAGGTCGCGGCCAGCCGACTTCATGCCATTCACGACCCCGGTGTGCCCATTCATATCGAGCCCACAAAGATTTGATTGCGATCCCCAGATCGGCAGGATCGGTCCCGAGCGACACTCGGATCCGTTCAGGATACAGAACTCTGGGCAGGGGATCTTTGGTAGCAGTTCGCGCTTGATTTCGCGAATGTCTTGTGGCAATTCTTCTTTGCTGGACTTTTCTATTCGACACTGCTCTACCCCGTTGGACTTCCTTTGGGCGTCAGTCTTTCGATACAGACGAGCTACGCCAAGCTATCGCATCGTGCGGATAGCGCTATCTATATGGAGACAACGGTTATGGCTAACGGCACCGTTAAATGGTTTAACCCAACCAAAGGTTTTGGTTTCATTGCCCCTGAAGAAGGCGGCAAAGATGTTTTCGTACATATTTCTGCTGTAGAGCGTTCCGGTCTTGCTGGCCTGGACGAAAACCAGAAAGTATCCTACGAGCTGCAGACCGGTCGTGACGGCCGCGAAAGCGCTGCAAACCTTCAGGTCCTCTAAGTCTGTCCATCAGACATCAGCGTTTTTAAAACGCGGATCAGAAGCGAAAAGCTGAAACCGGCCAATGGCCGGTTTTTTTGTGTCTGTCCTGTGCCAACAAGGCATAGCCAAGGGCTGTCCGGCCCGGCGCTCAAGCCAAGCGGATCATGAAAATCTGGCGCAATCCCGCCTAGAATGAAGCCTTTAGCCAGAGAGAAGCTCTTGGCGCTGGAAATCTGCCAGCCCTTCAAGCAAGCCCTTTAAAGGCATCAGGTATAGAACAAGTCAGGAAAGGTCAGCCGCGGACGTGGCCAACCGAGGTCGGAACAGACGATAGAAAATACCTAACGCGGCGCGCGTTTGGCGAGGATGCGTTGCAAAGTGCGGCGATGCATGTTCAGACGGCGCGCCGTTTCTGAAACATTGCGATCACACAATTCATAAACCCGCTGGATATGTTCCCACCGCACTCGATCAGCGGACATGGGATTTTCCGGCGGCTCGGTCTTCTGCGCCCCTTCATTCATCAAGGCAGCATAGATGTCATCCGCATCGGAGGGTTTGGCCAGATAGTCAACCGCGCCGAGTTTGACGGCCGTTACAGCCGTTGTGATGTTGCCATAGCCCGTCAGCATTATGGTTCGTGCGTCCGGATTGGCATTGCGGATGGCCTCGATCACATCGAGTCCGTTGCCGTCGCCAAGTCGCATATCCACCACCGCATAGCGGGGCGCTTCGGCCTTGACGATCATCAAGGCTTCGGCGACGCTGTCTGCGGTCTGAATGGTGAAGCCACGGCTTTCCATGGCGCGCGCAAGGCGGATGAGGAAGGGACGATCGTCATCAACCAATAGAAGATATCCTGGCTGAGTGCTCGAAATTTGGTCAGTAAGAGTCATGGTTGGTCGTCCTTCTTGCCCTTGCCAGACCCTGATCTTCGTTCCACAAATTGGAGATTGGTGTGGCAATCGGTCTCATATCTTAAATCTAGCATCAAACTTACTTCTTTTATTGATCTGTCTCAAGAACCGCCCGTGGCCAGTATATATCTACGGCTGCTCCACTGTTTTTATGGGGTTTTTCGCTTTTGCGGTCCTTTTTCGTGCCTTGTCGGTTGCTTATTTCCACCCGACCCCCGCTGCGTTCAAGCAGGGTTTTTGCGATGAAGAAGCCAAGGCCCAGTCCACCGCCATTCATGCCTTGCGACAATATGGTATCCGCATCTGGTCTTTGAATTGCATTGCGGTCTGGTTGCTCCGGGTATGCCCGGCTGGTGACATAGGGGTCACCAAGGCGCTGCAACATGACATCGGAAAAGCCCGGCCCGTCATCGGCAATGCGGATCGAAAAAGTCTGGTCATTCCATTGCGCCGAGATCTCAACACGCGATGCTGCGAAATCGGCAGCATTCTCGATCAGATTGCCAAGACCATACATCAGGCCGGGATTGCGCCACAGAATAGGCTGATCATCCCGATCCGTCGGGAAATTCAGAACAAATTCGATGTCAAAAAGATCGAACGGCTCAATCAACTCCGAGATCAGGGATGACAAGCGCATTTTCGAGAAATTGGCGTGGTCATCCCCTGAGAGGGAGCGCAATTTGCCCAATATGTCCCGGCACCGCTCCGCTTGGCTGCGCAACAGTTTGGCATCTTCACGCAACGGGTCTGCCGGATCAAGCTCCCGTTCCAGTTCGCGTGCGACAAGCTGGATCGTTGACAAAGGTGTGCCAAGCTCATGGGCTGCGGCGGTGGCCAGCCCGTCCAACGTGGTCAAATGCTGCTCATTGGCCAAGATCAATTCGGTCGCTGATAACGCATTGGCCAGCAAGTGACCCTCCTGCGCGATCCTGTGGGCATAGATACACAGAAACAGCATGGTGATGATGATCGCCATCCAAATGCCTGCCATATACATAACCGGAAAGTCCGGCGGCATGGCATCTTTCCACGGCAGCGGCATATGGAAGAAAACCAGCACAGTCGCAATGAGAGCAACCAGACCGGTGAGCGGGATCGTAAAGCGCGCGGGCTGCATGGTTGCTGACACCACCGCAGGCACCAGCAGCAGCAAGGCAAAGGGATTGAGCAATCCGCCGGTCAAATAAAGCAAACCACCCAACTGCGCCGAATCATAGGCCAGCAACCCCGTCGCCGGTCCCGGTGCCAGTCTCACGCTGTTGCGGATCTGGAAATGCAGATAAAGATTGAGCCAGGCTGACAATCCCACCAGAGCGAGACATAACAGGGCCGGAAAATCATATCCCAACACCAGCCAGACAAACAGAACAGCCGATCCTTGCCCAAAAATGGCCAGCCAGCGCAGGATCACGAGCGTGCCCAGCTTGATCTGCCTGCTCGAGAAAATAGGATCGGTAGGATGTGATGCAACCATGATAGAGGCTTGATGTGAAACGGCCCGAACCGATGGTGCTGGGCTCTTCTTGGGGCGCATTCTGTCACCCCGAAGATGATTTCCGCAATAGCCTATATGCGCTTTTTTGCGAATTTATGTTGCATTGCAGCAAATTTGCGTGTCAAATACGGGTATCTGGTTATTTTTACGCCTAAAGAGGTAAGGAAATACCTTGTGTGCGGGTCGTGTCTAGCCTTAGTATATTGCCTTGCACAATGAATAAGAACGAGCGCTTGTTTATAAACCGCCGAACATCCGATCTCGCAAGCAAGCATTCGCAAAACCCACGGGCGTGCACGGTCTGTAAGAGCATTCAAAATGCCGGACCAATCGAGCGTTGCCAAACAGCGGATCACTTTGGGAACCAATTTGGTTTTGGAACCAGTTTAGGAATTATGTGATGAAATTTGACAGTTTCTCTTTCGAAGGCTGGTTCGACCCGAACAATTTCGAACCCAAGAATTTCGATCCGACCAAGATGCTGTCTGGCCTGCCATACATGGACTATTTCGATCTTCAGGACCATATGGAACTGGATATGTCGGTGATCCCGATTCCGGTCTATCAGATGTATGAATGGCACCATGCCATGCTGAGCCCTTGGCGGGCCGCGGCCGATGCCACGCGCATCTTCATGCAGAATCCTGTCAATCCCCTGTCCCAGACCCCATGGGGCAAGGCGGCAGCCGCTGCAGCAGAAATGTTTGAACGCACCACCCGTCGCTATGGCAAACCGGAATTCGGTCTGTTCGAAACCACGGTCGATGGGCAGGCAACATCGGTGCATGAAAAGATCGTCTGGCGCCGCCCTTTCTGCAATCTTATCCATTTTGAGCGCATGCTGCCAGCCGGCCATCGTCGCGACCCCAAGGTCCTCATCGTTGCGCCCCTGTCTGGCCATTATGCGACCCTTTTGCGTGGCACGGTGGAAACCATGCTGCCCAACCATGATGTCTATATCACCGACTGGATTGACGCTCGCCTCGTGCCCGTACAGGAAGGCGAGTTCGGCCTTGATGATTATATCGAATATATCATGGGCATGATCCATTATCTGGGCCCCAACACCCATGTCATGGCGGTCTGCCAGCCCTCTGTGCCTGTGCTGGCGGCGGTCTCGGTGATGAATGAGGACAATGACCATCGGGCACCGGCCTCCATGACCCTGATGGGTGGGCCGATCGACACCCGCCTCACGCCCACTGCGGTCAACGATTATGCTGTCAACAAAGGCATCGACTGGTTCCGCAACAATGTCATCATGACCGTACCATTCCCCCATGCCGGTTTTGGCCGTCGGGTCTATCCCGGCTTCCTGCAATTGGGTGGCTTCATGGGCATGAATCTGGATCGCCATGTCGGAGCCCATCAGGAATTCTACAATCATTTGATCGTTGGCGACGGCGATTCCGCCGAAAAGCACCGGGATTTCTATGATGAATATCTCGCCGTGATGGATATGACCGAGGAATTCTATCTCGACACCATAAAGGCGGTCTTCATTGATCATGCGTTGCCTGAAGGCACTTTCACCTATCGTGACCGGACGGTCGATTGCAACAAGATCACCAAAACCGCGCTGATGACCGTGGAGGGCGAGAATGATGACATCACCGGAGCAGGGCAGACCGAAGCGGCCCACGCTCTGTGTGGCAGTCTGCCGGATAACATGAAAGTGCATTATGAGCAGCCCGATGTCGGTCATTACGGCGTTTTCAACGGCTCCCGATTCCGTTCGGAAATCGCTCCGCGCATCGCCGACTTTGTCCGCACTCACGATCAGGAACTGAACAAGAAAAACTGATCCTGAAAAAGAGCCGGATCTGTAACCCTGGTTACATAAGTCCCGTCACCATTGTCCTATCACTTACCTGTCATATTGATCTTGAACAGGAACTTGAGTGATGAAAAGCACATTGATTTCTCTTCTGGCTGGTGCCTCTGGCTTTGGGGGCATTTGCCGCCTCCGCTGTCGCAGCCGAAAATACTCTGCCAACCTTTGACAAGGCGCGCACCGCCATTGTCATCACAGACCCGCAAAAAGACTTTCTTGATAAAGACGGCAAGCTTTACGGGCTGGTTGCCCCGAACATGAAGCAATTGGGGACGATCGATAATATCGAGACCCTCATGAAACTGTCCAAAAGCCAAGATGTGACGCTGGCCGTGGATCCGCTCGTCTATACAAGGTCTGATATTGACTGGTCCAATGCCGGAGCGTTGCAACGTCAGTTGCTGGACCTCAAGGCTCTCTATGCCAAAACGCTGGATCCGGATGATCTTGAGGGCACGGGAGCGGATTTTTATGAGCCCCTCAAATCCTATATCTATGATGGCAAGACCCTGATTGCCGGGCCGCACAAGATGTATGGCCCGGAAAGCAATGATCTCATGTATCAATTGCGTGCGAACAATATCGACACGGTCATTCTGGCTGGTCTGGTTGCCAATCTTTGCGTCGATTCTCACATGCGCACGCTGATGGAGAATGGCTTCAAGGTCTATATTGTCAAAGATGCTGTGGCCGCTCCCGGAGACGAGGCCTATAACGCGGCACTGGTCAATTATTCCATGATTGCCAATGGCGTGCTGACCACGGCAGATGTTACAAAGAGCCTGAACTGACGTCGATCAGCCGTCGATTTCAACAAGGATCCTCCTGCTCGCTTCAGCCAGCGCCGGTGGCGGGCAGGGCTTGGGTCAAACGCGCAAAGGCGCGATATCACTTCACAACAAGACGCCAAAGGTCACAGAGCACCATGCGAGGCGAAGATCTGGTCATCTATGATGCATTGAGCGAAAAAGGTCGAACCTTGTTCGCCAGCCGCCTTGTGCGCAAGACCATTGAGCGTCAGCAGCAGATCATCATGCGCGGGGATGCCGTTGCCGGGGCCTATTTTGTGCTGCAAGGCGCGTTGCGTGTCTTTGCATATGGGCAAAATGGCCGCGAAACGACGCTCTACCGGATTGAACCCGGCGGGACTTGCATATTGGCACTCAATGCCTTGTTCAGCGATCTGTTATATCCAGCCTGGGTCGAGTCAGAGGCCGATGCAGTGGTGGGCTTGCTCCCGGGGAATGCCTATCGCGCGCTGTTCTCCACCGAGCCAGCCATTCAGGATCTCACCATCCGGGCCTTGTCTTCGGCCGTCTTCGGATTGATGGCGGCCCTTGAACAACGCGCAGCGCAAAGTCTGGAGCAACAACTGGTCTCTTATCTTCTTCTGCGGGCCTCCTCTGAAGCGACGATACACAACACACAGGCGGAAATCGCCGGTCAAATCGGCTCGACAAGGGAAGTCATCGGGCGGCATATGGCGCGATTTGCCTCCCAAGGTCTGCTGGAAAGCCGCCGTGGCGTTATACGACTTCTAGACATCAAGGGTCTCAATCGCCTTGTGGAGCGGTGATTCCCGGCAAACGGTACGCCAAGCGCCTATTTCAAGACCTGCCTTGAAAATAAATTGCAATCACATTCTCTTGAATTCAGGTCTTTATCGTACCATTTCTCTTGATGTGAGAGCGTAAACGAAAGTCTAGAACAAAGAAAGACTTGTTTGCGTGTAAAGGAGATGTAATTCCGACCGAAAGGAAGACAATGTCACAGACTGCTACAGCTAAGTCATCTTGGAAGGCCTCTAACGTAGGTTTGATGATACTTGGTTTTATTTTCTTCTGGCCGCTTGGTCTTGCAATGTTGGCATATATCATCTGGGGTGAAGAAATGCGTGAAATGTTCAAGGATATCAAATCACGAGTGGATCATGAATTCAAAGGCTCCAGATGTCGTCATCGTCGCGACAGTGGCCTTTCCAGCAGCGGCTTTGGCCGGACCGGAAACGAAGCCTTTGATGAATATCGAAAGGCTGAAATGGAGCGTCTGGAAGAAGAGCGCCGCAAACTCGAAGCAGAAAAGGCCGAATTTGAAGATTTTCTGGTCGAACTGCGTCGGGCTAAGGACAAGGAAGAGTTTGATCGCTTCATGGCGGCACGTCACAATTCCAGGCCTGCCAAATATGAAGGCGACATGAACCAGGACCATAAGCCGGAGGCCTGATCCAGCAAGACAGGCATTGGCCTGAAAGTCCTCGCTTGAGGCACACACCAAACCAAACAAAAAGGCGGGACCTTGACTCCCGCCTTTTGTCGTTTGGAGCCTTGTCTATTTTGAGGCCCGTATTCCTGGCAGGTTTTCAGTTTTGCGCGTCTTCTTCTGTCGTTATTTTGCCCAAAAAAGCACCACGCTTGCTTTTATGGCAAAAAGGCGGCATCTTATGTCGGCTCGCGCGACAGGTATCTTCACTCGACTTGTAAGGCATCTGCACCGGGCACTTATTCTCGGGGCGGGGTGGAAGTCCCCACCGGCGGTGAGATGCAGCGAAAGCCAGCCATCAAGCCCGCGAGCGCAATGGCCCTTGCCTTTCATGGCAGCAGGCGATTGGTCAGCAGATCTGGTGCAACTCCAGAGCCGACGGTTACAGTCCGGATGAAAGAGAATGAGACAGACGACAAGCAGCTCTTTGGCGGCCTTTGGGCCTTGCGCCGAAGAGATGTGTTGCGCTGTCCCTTAGCGTCCTGATTCACACGTGTTTTTGCGTCTCTCGTTAGATCAGAGCGCAACATAACTCAGGAATGCGATATGAATCAGAGGTCCCACTCCTCCCACGCCACGCTGACCGTCGGGACAGCTGACCTGAAGCCCGGAGCGCTGATGGGCGCGATCTATATGATCCTCGCCGGTCTGGCTTTTGCGTTGGTCAATCTGGCAACCCAATATCTCACCATGCGAATGGGCCTGTCGTCACCTGTGGTGGCATTCGGGCAATATTTCGTGGCTTTGCTGATCAGTCTGCCATGGCTTTTGCGCACAGGATTGGCTGCGGCCCGCACCAGACATCTCTGGCACCATATTTTGCGTGTGCTTTTTGCCGTGCTCGGTGTACAGGCCTGGATGGCCGGGCTTGCCCATGTGCCAATCTGGCAAGCCATTGCCCTGATCATGACGTCGCCCTTCTTTGTCACTTTGGGGGCGGCTCTGTTGCTGAAAGAGAAAATCGGTCTTCATCGCCTGACCGCTACCGTGGTCGGTTTCATTGGCGGCATGATCATTCTCGCTCCGTGGTCCGATGCCTTCAGCTGGCATGCGCTTTGGCCCGTCGGGGCCGCGATCTTCTGGGCTGCCACGTCGCTGATGACCAAGCAGTTGACCGCGGCAGAATCCCCTGCAACCATTACCGTTTATCTGCTTTTGCTGATGACGCCTATCAATGGCCTGCTGGCTGTTGGCAGCGGTTGGGTGATCCCCGGCGGCATGGCGCTTGTCATCATACTGGCTTCCGGCTTGCTGGTCTATGTGGCCCAGTTGCTGATCGCGCGGGCCTACGCGGTGGCAGATGCGGCCTATGTTCAGCCTTTTGACCATGTCAAGCTGCCGATCAATGTGATGGCGGGGTGGCTGGCTTTCGGTTTTGCCCCGGTGGGCTATTTCTGGCCCGGCGCCTTGCTGATTGTTATAGCCTCGCTCTATATTCTCCACCGCGAAGCCGTCGCCTAAGACGAACGATCCAGAACCAAAGAAAAAGGCCCCGTAAGCGGGGCCTTTCCATTGTGGAGGGGTCAAATAGACTTAAATGGTCTTGTGACGTTTCAGCGCAGTTACTTCGATCTCGATTTTCATTTCCGGGCGCAGCAATTCGCAAATGATCAGCGTGGCTGCCGGACGGATCTCGCCAAGATATTTCCCGAATACAGCAAAGACCTCGTCTGCCCCAGCACGTGACGTGACATAATAATGCACTCTCACGACATCCTTCAGATCAAACCCTGCTTCTTTCAACACTTTGGAAATATTGGAAAAACAATTGTGAGCTTGGCCGGAAATGGTTGCCGGCATTTCCATTGTTTCATAATTGTAACCCGTGGTGCCTGACACAAAGCACCAATCCCCGTCAACGATTGCCCGGCTATATCCTGCTTCGCTTTCCATCGCCGAGCCCGTCGAAATTCGCTGCCTATGCATGGGAATTAAGTCCTCTTCTGGAGTGATCTATCGTGCTCTCACGCACGCTAGGGCGCTAAGTTAGCAGTTTATTCAGCATAAAATGCTAGTCAATTAGGACGGACTTCCGCTTAGCATAGTGAGCCACATCATGACCATTAAACGCCGCCTGATCCTTACACTGACCGGAGTTGTGCTCTCGGTTCTGCTTCTCATGACACTAGCCACATCCTATGTCATCCGCAACTTGATATCGGTTGCCGAGGAGCGGGAGATCGCCGCCAACATCTCCGAATTTGATGCGATGATCAAAAACTGGAATGCCGATGCTGCCAACCGCGCAGCGTTGGTGGCTGAGATGCCCATCGTCAAGAAGGCCATGGCGGAAAAGAACCGTGCTCTGCTGAGCGAGCTGTTTGATGCCGGTTTCAAGACATGGAAAGCCAACAATGGTGTGCGGCAATTTCAATTCCATCTTGCACCTGCCACGTCTTTCCATCGCGTCCATAAGCCCTCAAAATATGGGGACGATCTGTCCGGCTTCCGGCAGACGGTGCTAAGGGCCAATGGCGACAAGAAAACAGTGACAGGTCTTGAGCGTGGCCGTGGCGGCATCGGGGTGCGCGGCGTTGTGCCGATTTCCTATCAGGGCCAGCATGCGGGCACTGTCGAATTCGGCTTGGCTTTCGATAAACAGCTCTTTACCCGCTTTATCGCCAATCGCGGCCTGCAAACCGAATTCTACTTGCTGCCCAATACCAGCTTCGAGCAATTTGCTGACAAGGCGGATGACATCACGCTTTTCGCCTCGACTGTAGGTGATACGAAGTTGCTCGATAAGAAAATTCTGCTTTCTGCCCTTGAGAAGACCCGGTTCCTTGATCGCATGGAACTCTCAGGCAAGCATTATGCGTCCGCCTTGCATCCGGTACGCGACTTTTCCGGCAAGACCATAGGCGTCCTGCATTTGTTGGTACCGACGGATCATTTTGTCACCCTTTGGGAGAATTATTTGCTGACGACAGGCGCTGTTCTGATTGTTTTGATGCTGCTGGGAGGTGGCATTGGCTACTGGCAGGCAGCCAACATCGGCGCCCCATTGACCCATCTGCGCCAAGCCATGAGCCAGCTGTCGAGTGGCAATCTCGATGTCTCGATTCCGGATCAGAGTCGCAAGGATGAATTGGGCGCCATGGCGCAAAGCCTTGCCGTCTTCCGCGACAATGCGCAACAGGCCAAAGCTCTCGAAGAGGCAGAAAAACAATCCCAGAAGGCCGATGTCGAGCGTCATCGGCGGGTCAGTAAGCTGATTTCCGGTTTCGATCAGGCTGCCCGGCAGGCTCTGGCCGATGTATCGACCCACGCGGCTCGCATGGAAGAGGATGCGCGCCTCTTGACCGGAATCGCCGATGAAACCTCAAACCGTGCCGACGGGGCAGGGCATGCTTCGCAAATGGCGGCGCAAAATGTTGACACGGTTGCCTCGGCCGCCGAAGAATTGTCTGCTTCCATCAACAGCATCAACGCTCAGGTGGAAAAGACCCGTGCCATCGTTGATCAGGCCACCAAGGCCACCGTCACCTCCAATGAAAAGGTGGCAAGCCTTGATACCGCGTCCACGCGCATTGGCGAAGTGATCATCCTCATTCAGGATATTGCCAAGCAGACCAACCTTCTGGCCCTCAATGCCACCATAGAGGCCGCGCGCGCAGGCGAAGCGGGCAAAGGGTTTGCGGTCGTCGCCGCCGAGGTTAAGGAGCTGGCCAACCAGACCAGCAACGCGACCGAAGAAATTGCCCATCATGTGGACGCCATTCAGGGCTCAAGCCGCGACGCTGTCGGCGCCATCGGATCGATTGCTGAAATCATGGCAGAAGTCTCCAGCCACACCTCTTCGATTGCTGCTGCTGTCAGTCAGCAGGGCGGTGCAACAGATGAAATCTCCCGGTCCGTGCTGCAGGTGGTGCAGGGCACCAAGACTGTATCGGGCAATGTTGGCGAAGTATCTGGCAAAGCCAATGAGACGACCAAGCATGCTGCCGATGTGCTCAATTCCTCCCGAAATGTGGCCGAGCAGGCCAAAAAGCTTGATGGATTGGTCGGTGGCTTCCTGAAGGATGTTGAAGCGGCCTGACGCTGTCCGCATGACCCTGCGCAACGCAAACAAGGCTGGCGATAATTTGCCAGCTTTTTTCGTTGGCGTGCCGCAATCCACGCAACTGTAAGCCTCAACAGAGCCCAAACCCTGCTCCAGACTTGCCCTCGGAGCCGCCTTAATCCATTGGAAGAGGGGATGGGCGTCTCTTCCCTTTTCCTGCCACTGGGGTCAGTATGTAGCCAATGGGTAACGCTTGAATGGCAGGAAGAAAAGATGTCTGAGATGGGTGAACTGGTCCTCAAGAGCCTCTGGATCAATGATGGGTCGAAAACCGGCCAAATCAGGCTCTCTATGTTCGGCGCGCCCGGGCAGCGCTTGCCCAATGACATCAGGCTGGCGTTGACCTCGTTAACGCGGATCCCCCAAGGCACCGAGTTGAGCGGAGCGATATTGGCGCGGCGGGTGGCCAACTATCACGAATTTTTACCCATTGAGCCGCTGGTGGGCGATGAGGCGGGTTGCCTGTGGCACATCACAATTCCGGCCCTGTCCAGTCGTCCGGGCCATTTTACCGCCGGTCCATCCTCTGCCTTTCTGATTTTAGTAGACCAATCCACGCTTCCCGTCACGTGCGCTCCGTTCGAGGCGCAAGATGAGCCTTGTAAGCCAGTTGCCATGCACGACGGGGAGATGATCCCCCCAGACATTGCCGGCAGCGCTCCACAACTGGGCCTCTTGCCCATGGCCAATCGTGTCGCCATCGATCAATGGGCAGGGGAAGCCCCTCAGGCTTTTTTGCTTGATGGCGACCCGTCACAGGCCTACACGGTCAATGCCCTCTATAAACGGCTCTATCGCGTCGACAGAGGCCCGTTTGATGCGCATGGATCCGCTGTCTCTGTCCGGCTGTGCCCAATGGACAAGGAGCGGCTGCAAAAGGGCGATGGTGCGTTCCGCCTTGCTTTTTCTCCCGGCACAATCAGTCTGGAGGTGGCCGATGGAACAGGCCAGCTTTATGGCCTCATTGCGCTGGCACAGATCTGGCACGCAGCCCACACCGCTCCCAACGCTTTTGCCATGCCGGAAATTGGTGTGATTGAGGATTGGCCATGCCATCAATGGCGCGGTATGCATCTGGATGTCTCGCGGCAATTCTACGAGCAGGCGACCATCGAGCGCTTCCTTGATATTCTGGCATGGAACCGTCTCAATCGCTTCCATTGGCATCTGTCCGATGACGAGGGCTGGCGCTTAGAAAGCCTAGCCTATCCGTCCCTAACCCGTATCGGGGCATTTCGCGGCCACCGCCTGCCCTTGCTGCCGCAACATGGATGGGGAGCAGAGAAAGTGGGTGGCTTTTACAGCCGCACAGCCATCAAGGATATTCTTGAGCATGCCACACGCCTTCATATCGATGTGATGCCGGAGCTTGACGTACCGGGCCATTGTCATGCCGCCCTTGTCGCCGTGCCCGAATTGCTTGACCCCAGCGCCATGGATGGCGGAGCGTCAGTGCAGGGCTATCTCAACAATGCGCTCAATCCGGGGCTCAACACGACCTGGCAGTTTCTGGAGACCATATTTGGCGAAGTGGCCGATCTCTTCCCCGGTCAACATGTCCATGTTGGCGGTGATGAAGTGGCTGATGGTGCTTGGGATGGGTCCCGCTCTGCCATGAGCTGGGCCCGTGCCAAAGGCTTGGTCGATGGCGGAGGGGTGCCCGACACCATGAAAATGCAGGCCGCCATCTTGAATTTCGTTGCACGCCAGTTGGTAGATGCGGGTAAGATTCCGGTCGCTTGGCAGGAAGCCGCCCATGGTGGCGGGCTTGATCCGGACAAGGCCATCCTGATGGCATGGCTCAACCCGCAAACCGGTCCCGCCCTCAGTCGCGAGGGCTATCGCGTGGTGATGTGTCCAGGGCAGGCTTATTATCTTGATATGGCGCGTGGTCCAGAGTGGAACGAACCGGGCCTTGACTGGGCAGGCACCAGCAGCATCGAGCAGACCTACCAATTTGATCCAATGGCAGGCTTTGGTGCCCAGACTCAAAGCGTCCTTGGCTTGCAGGGCTGCATCTGGAGTGAGACGATGACGAGCCGGGCGCGGTTCAACCATCTGGTTTTCCCGCGCCTCTCGGCCATTGCCGAAGCAGCATGGCTGGCTGACAACAAAAAAGACTGGACCAGCTTTGCTATCCGCCATCCCTTGATGTCAACATTGCCATTCGCCTGAAGCGTGATCCGTGCCAGATCCCTAGCGGGTGCGGTTGCTTTCATATTGTCCGGTGCTGCGATAGCTCCACAAATAAGTGGGAACGACCGCCTCAATGGCCAGTGGCTGCATGCCCAGTCCCTCAAAGCTCCGCCCCTCGGCAATCGCTTCTTTGGAGACAATATTGTCCCGCTTTAACAGTTTGACCTGATCGCGCGTCAGCACCGGCTTGGGCAATCTTTCGAAAACCGCCCCCATTAAAGTGGCGACAAAGAACGGGATTGGCAGCAACAGTCTGCGTTGGTGGGTCTCGCGCATCAACAGTTCCATCAAAGACTTGAAGCTCTTAATCTCAGGGCCGCCCAACTCATAAATTGTGCCTGGCCGCAATGCACCATCAACCCCGCGGGCAATCACTTCTGCCACATCGCCAACAAAGACTGGCTGGAAATTGGTGTTGCCACCGCCGACCAGCGGCAGGAAAGGGGACAACCGCGCCATCTCGGCAAATTTGTTGAAGAAATCATCCTCATTGCCAATCAGCAGCGATGGTCGAACAATCGTGGCGGTCGGAAAGGCCTGCAACACGGCTTCTTCTCCTTCAGCCTTGCTTTTCGCATAGGCGGAAGAGGAATTGATATCCGCCCCGATGGCAGAAATCTGTACCAATTGCTCAATGCCTTCTTTGGCGCACGTCTCTGCAATCAGTCTGGCACCGTCCCGTTGGACCGCCGCGAAGCGCTGTTTGCGGGTTTGATGGAGAATGCCGACCAGATTGACCACCGCGTCAGCCCCCGCAACCGCCCGCGCGACGGACGCGGCATCGCGCAGGTTGGCCTGCATTGGCATGATCTGGCCCACATTGCCCATGGGCTGCAGAAAGCCGGCCAGATCCGGGCGCCGCACAGCGATGCGGATCCGGTAGCCACGCTTGGCCAGCGCTCGCACCACATGGCGCCCAAGAAAGCCGGAGCCACCAAAGATCGTGACGATTTTGCCTGTTGCCGTGTCCATTTGCTCTCTCCCTGCCTTGTCATGTGATGCTGTGACGTCCGCCGATGATATTAATCGATCTTCACCGTCAATGCCCAATGCTGTCGACGGTTAACAGTCAACAGTAACAACAACCTGTGCCTGTCCTAATCCTTATGGGCAGGTCTGTGAAGCGCAAAAAACAGGAATTGCCCCATGTCTCGATCAATAGGATGACGAATGGTGTGAATTGTTTCACTTTTTTTTATAGTTACGTTGACAAGGCGAGGCTGGATCCTTAAATACCGCTTCACACCTGATTGCCCAGGTGGCGGAACTGGTAGACGCGCTAGCTTCAGGTGCTAGTTTCTGTATGGAAGTGGAGGTTCGAGTCCTCTCCTGGGCACCATTTGCCCCTTAAAAGTCAATTTCTTCAAAGGCTTCTAAGGGGTAAAATGTACCTTCTTTCCCCAATCATGTACCGTTTTGTGTGCCGCGCCTTGTGAATGATGGGCCGGTATAGGATTATTCGTTCCGGCCACCTCGGTGCGGGGGACACTTCAACTTCAGCATATATATCGATTAGGATCAGAGACTTTTCTCCCAACAAGGTCGCTGGGGTCTCTTCGCGCATCTGACAGCATCCTGTGCTGGTTGCGTCTGTCTGCAATATCTACTGAAAATTTCATTGACGCGTCAGGGGTGGAATGACTCGTTTCTGCGGCTCTGGGATGACCGTTCTATGTGCAGTATGAGGGGAGAAGCCTTACCAACCTTCAGGGCCATTTCTTCCAGCGACATCTCAACAGCGACGACCAAGAGGCATTCGGCTTATCCTTGAAGGTGCCCGTGCAGATGTCGTGGGTGATCGGGTCACGGCTGTCATGGAAGCCGTAAGCATCTGTGTTCAGACGGAAGGTGAACGTGGAGAGCGCCAGGGTGGATGTGCTGGCACCGTCAGAACCAACAACTTACTGAGTGCTGCGTTTCCCGAAGACTACGATTTTATGGTTGCTTTCCGTTTGGCCAAATAATTTGTGGTCCCGAAAAACTCTTCTCTCTCGTTGTATTTGGAAATCTTCGAAGAGCCAAATGGAGTTATTCTGAACAGTTCATAGCCATTATCTGAGAAGAAATACCAAAAATCTCGTAAGTAAGTCCGGGTGTCAATGTTGCAGCCCCCAAATTCAAACTGAATTACGTCAATATGATTGATCGCCTCTCCGAAACCATTTAAAGCATCCAACTCGTGACCCTCAATGTCCAGTTTGCAAAGATCTATGGGATTTCTGTTGAGTTTGTTTTCCCAATATTCTTCAAATTTTATAGATATAATTTTTTCTGAGTTTTCAAATTCTATATTGTGATGATCCAATTTACGCTTTGTCAGCGATGATAACCCAGATCCATCATGGTCGCTGTAAAGAATAGTTTCGCCGTCAAAGCTCGACACAGCAAATGGTTCTATGGTGATGTTTGGATGGTTTGAAAATTTGTTTTTAAGGCAGTCGATGTTGAGGCTGGAAGGTTCGAATACGACAATATTTGAGCTCGGATAAGCGTCTACAATTTCTTGCGTATACAATCCCTTATTGCCTCCAATATCAATAAATAGGCTCGGTTTCGTGTCGGATAGCAACTTCACAGCTGCGGAAAACTCTTTTTCTACGGTCGCAGCACCCCAGCCTTTTCCCTGAAGCTTCGTTATCCGTTTCTCTGCTTTATTAAGAAGCTTTCGGAACATGGTTTGATCCTTTGGTAAGAATGCCTCGTGTCGAGATGAAATAAACAGGCAAATATCCAGGAAATGTTATAACTTTTATATAAGAGTATCAACGCCTTCATCACAGTAATGAGAGCTTTATTTCTACAGCCCAAATTGAGGTTATGGGAGTAACCGCTCGCAAAAGGACAGACAAAGAACTGGTGCTACTGAGCTTAAGATGCTCATCATCCGAGGCGATGAAACTGTTGGTTTCAAAACACGTTAGGTCTGGATGAACTCACCTTAACGAATTTTATAGCTCTTAGAATGGGGAGTATCCCCAAGCCTTCTCCATGGCGTGTTTCTTGCGCTTATTCAGAGCCACGGTGCAGCTATCGCTGTCCCTTGGCTTGTCTCGGTACTGGGGGGAACAGAGCGGCAGATGGATTGTCGGTCTTGAGCAATGCCAGATCAGCAGCCAAGTCGCCGGGTATAGGAATGTCCCGCTCACTATGGGAGGTTTTGAGTCTATTTCCTTGATACTGACAAATAGAAATGAATGCTTCTTGGGTGTTGAGGTCTCGGCAGCGTATTCCACTCAATGTTTCCGCCCTCTTGCTGGAATGGTATAACCCTGCTGGACGAGCAATTCTGATTGCGTTTGCGTCAATAACGGATTTCATTCAATTCTCTATCGGAATATTCACACAAGGACGAAAATATGAACGCCGTTTCGCAGAACCCTTTGATCTTGATAACAGGCGGAAGTCGTGGGGTGGGGGCTGCAACCGCCCGCCTTGCCGCAGCGAAGGGCTATGATGTCGTCATTACCTTTTTGTCCAACGAAGATGCTGCACAAGCGGTTGTGGCCGATGTGGAAGCGGCCGGGCGGCGGGCTTTGGCGGTGCGCGCGGATAGTGCCGAGCCTGACCAGATTTCAGCGCTATTCTCCAGAATAGATCGGGAGTTTGGCCGGATCGATGTCCTTGTGAACAATGCCGGGATCATCGCGCAGCAATCTCGACTTGAAAACATCAGTTCCGAGCGTATGCAACGCATCTTTGCGGTCAACGCGATCGGTCCGATGCTTTGCGCCCAGCAGGCCGCCAAGCGAATGTCCTCTCGCCACAACGGGTCGGGCGGGGTGATAATCAATATCTCTTCGGCTTCGGCCAGGCTTGGCAGTCCAAATGAATATGTCGATTACGCCGCTTCAAAGGGTGCCTTGGAATCGTTCACCATTGGCTTTGCCAAGGAAGTGGCGCAGGAAGGAATACGCGTCTGCTGCATTCGGCCCGGTCACATCTACACCGAAATGCATGCCAGCGGCGGCGAACCCGGACGTGTGGATCGTGTGAAAGACACAATTCCGATGGGAAGAGGCGGCCAACCTGAAGAAGTCGCCCGTGCCATTCTTTGGCTGGCCAGCGAAGAGGCTTCCTTTATCACCGGAACTTTTCTGGACGTCACAGGTGGTAAATGATGATGCGAAGCTGCCCGCATGGCAGGAGCACATGCGGGCAGAAAAGCAGCGCGTTTGTTTCCAAGGATTCGGAGGAATATACAAGCCTCCGTTGCCTTTTCGCAAAAGCCTGAGCCAAGCAAGTTTACGCTATCAGGCAGCTAATGTGGCCTTAGGCCGCCCGGACATCTGCCAGAAACCGCTCTACTTGAACTCTGAGCTGTTCTGACTTGCTGCTAAGCTCCCCGGCGGTACTTGTAACCTGGGTTGCCGCTGATCCTGTCTCGCTGGCTGACTTCGACACGAATTGAATATTTTCAGTTACTTCCTGAGTGCCGCGGGCAGCCTGTTCGACATTGCGGGCAATTTCTCCCGTGGCCGACGATTGCTGTTCAACGGCTGTAGCAATACTCGAAGCGATCGTATTCATTTCGCCGATCGTTTTGCCAATCTCCTGGATAGCCCTTACCGCCTCATCGGTTTCAAGCTGCACATTGCTGATTTGCTGGCTAATTTCCTCGGTAGCCTTGGTGGTTTGGCTCGCGAGTTCCTTAACTTCGCTGGCGACAACCGCAAAACCCTTGCCGGCATCGCCAGCTCTGGCGGCTTCGATCGTGGCGTTGAGCGCCAAGAGGTTTGTTTGCTCGGCAATCGCAGAAATCAGATTGACCACATCGCCGATCTTCTGGGAGGCAGTCGCAAGACCCTGGATCTGCCGATCCGTCTGTTCTGCCTGCGACACAGCACCCCCCGCGATCTCGGATGACTGGGATACCTGTCTGCTGATTTCCGCAATTGAACTGGTCAGTTCTTCCGTCGCGCTGGCCACGGTTTGAACATTTGCTGCTGCTTGTTCTGCAGCGCCAGCAACCGATGTCGCTCTTTGATTGGTGTCGTTGGCAATTCCGGAGACTGCACCAGCCGTGCTTTCCATTTCTTTTGAAGCAGAGGAAGCCGCGGCCAGCAATTCACTGGCTTCTACATCGAACTGTTGCGTCAACGTCGCAATGCGCTGCGCCCGTTCTTCCCTGCGCTTTGTTTCTTCTGCGGCACCAAGCGTCAGTTCATCGGCCTTGATCATATTGTCCTTGAAGACTTGCACGGCCACGGCCATATCGCCGACTTCATCTGTTCGTTCCTGATATGGTATCTCGGCCGACGTGTCATTCCCGGCCAGCTTCTTCATGGAGTGGGTTATGTTGATAATCGGCTTTGCAATGCCGCGCGCGGCAAGATACATGACAAAAGTTGCAGCGGCACCGACGGTTAGACCGAGGATGATCATCCACATGGTGGCAGCCTCGGAGCGCTCGGTGAGCTTGCTCTGCAGTTGATTGACATCTGCAAGCGCCACTGCCTTGGGCACTGAGATCACAACTGTCCACGGTGTGTTATCTTCACTAAGGACGATAGGCGAAAAGATATCGATCTCTTTGAACTTTCCATCATCGATGACAGTGGACTTACCCTTGGCCATTGAACCCATGCGCTCTGACCAGCTTGTTCCAGCTGCGGCGACCTTTTTGCCAATGAGATCGGCATCTTCACTATAGGCAACGATCAGTCCGTTGTCGCTGATGATGCTCACGCTTCCCTGGCCCTCAAACAGCTCGGCATCAACGCTCGTGACGAGTTTTTGCACGAAATTCAGATTGAAATTGGCACCTGTAATGCCGCGAAATTTGCCGTCGATCATCACGGGAACGGCAAATGTAGCAAGGGAAACCAGCTTTCCTTGATCCAGATAGGTCAGCGGGCCAATGACGCGTTCTTTGCCTGTTGAACGCGGATCAAGATACCACGCCCCTTTTTGCAAACCGTATGACGCCATTGAGGTCTCTTCATACTCAACAAGGGCCTGCACCACGGCTTTGCCTGACTCGTTTTTCGTCCAGTAAGGGAGGAAACGACCCGTGTTATCGGATCCGATATCGGTGCGGTTCCGATAGGTCTCATCATCGCCATCAAGGGCGTTGGGCTCCCAAGCCGAGTATGTGCCGTTGATGGTTTTGTTTTGTTCGACAGTATGTCGCAGGATACCATTGAATTTTTCGCGCCGGATATCAGCAGGCAAGCCTTCGCTCGCTGACGCCAGTTCCGAAAATGTCGTTGCCATATTGCGCGCGGTCTGGATCCCTACGCTCAGCCTTGACTTGATGGCGGCCGCTTGAAGGCCGGCTTCATTCAACAGGCGCGATTTGATTTGTCCGTCGATAATACCCTTGGCGGTTTCCCCGGTATACTTGTTCGTGTCACGAGAGAAAAACAGTGATGTAACCACCAATGAAACAACAGTAAGGGCAATACAAAAGATCGAAAATATTGCAATCTTAGATTGAATGCCGCCGACGCGGATGAATTCATGACTTTTCATTTTTAACCTTTCGAACTTCGACTGCGGGGTCAGGATTTTATTTAGCCATTGATTCAAGAGAGATACGAAATTTCATTGCTTTATCGCTATAGCGAAAATCCAAAGAATATCTTTCGATTTCATTCTTTCTTAGATTGCAATATTCGCAGTAATTAACGAATGATTTCATTCTGAAGTTAAAAATACACTAATGGTAATTTCCAAGACGGCGAGACTGGGCAAATATAAAGCGATAAATATTTTTAATACTTTGTTTCTATGAAGTTTTCTCTTGATGAATGAAGGGAAAGCTTGGGTTCTTCAGAGAAGCGGTCGAGGAAGTGTTCATCGCAGTGCCTGTTGCTCAAGCTGAACGTCTTTGTCGCGCTGTTAGGTATAAACTCAGTGCCAGCTGTTAGTAGAAGCGTGCTGCTGGCCGCTGCGCGCGATACCGTTGGCATCGGTTTTACCCGTCCTGAGCATCAACGAAAGGCCGTTTTGGAGAGGCACTTCCATGCCACCGTTCGATGGGCAAACGGCAACTCTGGGTCAGCTATTGCAAATCACGAACCTGGCTGAGCGTATTCGCATGATAATGCATCGCAAATGTTCAGTTGAGAGTCCGAACAACGCAATTGACAGCGATGGGATGTTCGCAGGAGCAACGAAAACGCGCTGAAAAACGGCGTCTCTGTGTGGATTTTCATGAATTTTTAAAGCAGCAGGCCAAATGTTATGAAGGTGACCATTTACAAATGAGCAAAGCTTTTTGGGGCCTAAGTTGCTGCAATGTCTTTGTTATAGGTATTTTTGACATGTTAGAAACGTTTCCGGTTTCTTCAATATACTTTGCTCGATATGTGCTCGGTCGAGCAAATCGCCATCGAATTAAATAATCATTAAATTAATCATGTTATTGTTCTATCGCGTACAATTCAGTAAATGCTCCCTTTTTTCTTAGGTTAGATTGTCACACCGAGTGGGCAAGAATAGAAAATCCATGATGGAAAAGTCTCAAAACCTCCCCGAGGATGCAATCTCTGCCTATATTCCAGTCGCCATGATCAGTCTTGCAGGATTTTTGGCCGTTGGGTTTCTGACCTTGTTCAGCTTTGCCGAAGATGCCCCCGTTATTGTCATTTCATCTCCCTGGGATAGCGAACAAAAGGCGATTAGCAGAGCTCTAACACCTGAATCAAAGCTTATACGATCCGACTTTAACGGAACATTCGTGATGGTTTTGCCTGAGCAACAGGATTACCCGGCAAAGGTGCGGGCGCTTGGTGCTTGGGTTGTCATCAGTTCCTTTGGTATTGGCGGCTGCAATCCAAGACCATCAACGAAATACGGCAGCAACATTTAATGAAAATCACCAAACCAGCTCAATCCTGACCAAGACGACCCGGAGGCCAGAAATGACCGCGACTTCCCCATCTATCGCCGTTGAAACCGCTCCTGAACTTGTAAAACTTCGCCAGATAGCGAGTAAAGCGTTCATTGCGAGCCTATGGCTCATGATATTGGTCATTGGAGGTGTCGCTTCTGTTTCGACTGCACCGGTGATGACGACATCTCTGATTGCGGCAGCGCTTGCCGCTGTCTCGACGGTCATGTTTCTCAAAGATCCGATTGGACCGGCGACCAGATTTGCCATTGGCGCATCCCTGACCAGTGACTGGGCGCTGCTGGTTTTCAGCGCAAGCGGATTGCCCGATGGGCTGGTTTTGGATGCCCACATGCTGTTTTTCGTATTGAATGCAGTGCTGGTCATCTACTGCTGCTGGCGCACGATCCTCATCGTCAATGTACTGGCGACTGTGCACCACCTGGTCTTTTCTCTGGTTTTGCCGCTCTATATCTGGCCAACGGCTGAATATGTTCTGCACCATTTCCTTATCCATGCCACATATGTTGTGCTTGTGGGTGGGCCGATGCTCTGGCTGGCCTATCGGATCAATCGTCAGTTCACGGACAATCATCAGGCGATGAAGGATCTGAATTTGGCTCAAGCCGAGGCGAGTAAACTGGTAGAAGAAACCAAAATCCGCGCCCAACAAGAAGAAACCAAGCGGACAGCCATGTTTGAGTTGGCTGAGAAGCTCGACACAAGCGTGGCAGAAGTTGTCGGGTCTCTGTCCTCCGCATCGTCCAATTTGCGAGCATCTGCACAGGAAATGGCAGCTGGCGCGACACAAACCAACCAGCAAAGCCAGACCATGTCTCATGCAGCCAATGAGACATCAACCAACCTCGAAACATTGGCCTCAGCCTCCGAAGAGCTATCCGCATCGATCTCCGAGATCAGCGGGCAGATCACCCAGTCGACCGATATTGCCAATGGGGCTGCAAGGGAAGCAGAAGAAACCAACCAGAAAATTCAGGGCCTGGCCAAGGCCTCGTTCAAAGTTGGCGAGGTCGTCCAGATGATCACCGCTATTGCAGAACAAACCAATCTTCTGGCCCTCAATGCCACCATTGAAGCGGCCAGAGCCGGGGATGCCGGTAAGGGCTTTGCGATTGTGGCAGCGGAAGTCAAGGAACTGGCAAATCAGACCTCGAGCGCGACGGAGAGCATCGGAAACCAGATTTCTCAAATTCAGGGTGCGACACAAGAAGCCGTTGATGCCATTGATAGCATCGGCAAAACCATCGACAAGGTGAAGGAAATTTCGGTTTCCATCGCCGGCGCCATTGAAGAACAGGACAGCGCCACCCGCGAGATTGCACGCAATGTTGAACAAGCTGCGAATGGGGTGAAAGACGTTGCCAACAACATCTCCGATGTCGCTGGGGCTTCTGAAAGCAATCTCAAAACGGTTGGAGCCTTTGTCGATACAGCAGAGCAACTTTCCAGGCAATCTCAAGCTTTGAGAACAGAAGTCGATGACTATCTGAACAAAACCAAAGCGATCTGATTGCTCGTATCTCAAATAAGTTGGCGAGTATTCTTTCATTTTGCAGAAAGAATACTCGCCATTTTTTGTTGGTTTAGAACGATCAGAAGATAAACCGCCTCACCGATTGATGAGCGCCCTTCGTCTAGCGGTTAGGACGCCGCCCTTTCACGGCGGTAACACGGGTTCGAGTCCCGTAGGGCGTGCCACTTTCGACAAAAAGCCCTTGCAGCTCAGGTGGTTGCGAGGGCTTTTGTCCAACGTGAGGGCATAGGTCGGACCGAGCTACTCCTAGACATTGTACAATGACATAAGCGGCAAAATTTGATCAGCTGATCTTCGAAGAAAAGGAGATCAGCTATGTCGAAGCGGAAAAATCGTTTCCGAGCTTGCAAGCTGGTTTGGCGTTCACTCCACCATGATCCATCAATGGAAGCACGCTCTTCTTGATGGCGCTTCCGATGTTTTTGTACGTGGCAACAAGAAATCAGATGGGATCGACGTAGAACACATCAAGGAGCTCCATGCCAAGATTGGGGGAGCTGGCCGTTGCCAGTTCTTTTTTGGATGCATTGACCGAGGTGATTGATCAGGTTTGCAATGTGTCGCAGGATGACAATTTCGGAATTACCCAAATCAGCTCAAAGCGCTGCTTTGAGAGGTAATTCGCCTTGGTGGGATGCACTCCGCCGTCATTCACTCATGCCGAACTGATCATAAGGGTTTTTTTAAAACAATTGTTATAGATTAATCATTCCCTTCCTCTCGCAAAAGCGATGTCGCATGATCATGTCTATACGACAATTCTTTGCCTCAGCAACAAATTGGTATCTGTCAGACAAAGATGACTTGGATCTCAAAAGGGCTCAGTTGTCGCTGCTCTCGACACAGCTGCCCATTATGTACACAATTATTCTAACTTGCGGTGGCCTTCTCAGCTTCGAATATGTCGGGATCGCGCCGGACTGGCTGACTTATTATCCCTTGATCGCGTCCGCAGCCATTGTCATGCCGCGCATTGTCTATTGGCTCAGGCTTGATGTTCAGACCTTAGATATCGAAACGGCGACCAAAAAACTGACATCAGTCATGCATATGGCCGGAGCCATTGCACTTGCCTTTTCGATTTGGGCAACGCTTCTTTACCAACATGGCGATGATCTGCTCAAAGCGCACACCGCTTTCTTTATGGCCTTCTCGGTCGTAACTTGCATTTTTTGCTTGGGGGTTCTTCCGCCTGCTGCAATCATCGTATCGTTGATCGTGGCAGCGTCCCTTTTTGTCTATGCCTGGATGCAGTGGGATACGTTGGCATTCGGAGCCTTGACCAATCTGACACTTGTCTGCATCGGGATGCTGATTGTCACCCGAAGAGGCTTTCAGACGTTCAAGCACATGGTGTCCCAACAGTCGCGATCCCAGCTAATGGCCGAGGTGAATTATGAACTCGCAAATCATGACAATCTGACGGGCCTTGCCAATCGCCGGTCATTCTACACACATTTGGAAACAGAATGCCTCAAAAACAGTGCCGAAGCAGGCCGCCTTGCTGTTGGATCAATCGATCTGGATGAGTTCAAACTGGTCAATGACCTTTACAGTCATTTGACGGGTGACGCGCTGTTAAAAGAGGTTGGTCATCGTTTGAATGATTTCCACCAAATTCATTCCGATGTAACCTTCTTTCGCATTGGAGGAGATGAGTTTGTCTTCACCATGTGCAATTTTTCCTCCATTGAACAATGTCAGGTCATCGGAGACGAGATCTGTCATATCCTCGCCCAGCCCTATGCTCTGAAGGGGATCGAACTCACCATCTCGGCCACGATTGGGCTGGCTGCTTTTGATGCAGCCAATGACGGTCTTGCAGATCTGATGGAAAAGGCCGATTTCGCCCTCTACAAAGGCAAAAGCGCACATATTGGCACGTGCGTCCTGTTTTCCGAGGAACTCAACGAACAGTTTCACCGGACAGCGCAAATTAAAAATGACTTGAAACGGTCCAATTTCAGCGACGAGATCACGCCCCTGTTCCAACCGATATTCGACAGTATCGAAAACCGCGTGATTGCCTTTGAAGCCCTTGCCAGATGGAACAATCCGAGGTTGGGTCTCGTCGCGCCTGACGAGTTTATCTCCGTGGCTGAAAATCTGGGCGTGATAGGCGATATCACACGGGTCATTCTTGACAAATCATTGAGTGCACTCAGCGACTGGCCAGCGCCTATCGCCCTGTCTGTCAATTTGTCAGCGCTTGATGTCTCGGATGAAAATTTGATGCTCTGGTTCTTCAACCAGATCGGAAAGCGCGGCATTGCCCCTGCGAGACTCAATATCGAAATCACCGAAACGGCTCTCAATTCAGATTTTGAGCAAACCATCCGAAATCTGGAAATATTCAGAAATCTCGGATGCGCGATCTCGTTGGATGACTTTGGCGTGGGGCACTCCAGTCTGGCCAGACTTCATCACTTCCCCTTGTCCAAGATTAAAATTGATCGCAGTTTCGTCTCGGGGCTTCATAAAGGCATGAAGAATTACAAGATCGTCAAATCGCTCTCGATGTTGGCACGGGACATGGATCTGGATTGTATCGTCGAAGGCATGGAAACCGAGGCCGAACTGGAAGCCATTCATGAATTGGGACTAAGGCACGTACAGGGTTTTTATTTTGCCAAACCCATGTCCAGGTCCGACGCTGTTGGCTATCTAAAAAGGGTCTCATCAAATCCCGGTCAGCAATTTGTTCGACGAAGATCCGGTGCCTGAAAACTGGCCTAGCGCCCTTTTTGACAAATGCACTGATACTATGCAGACGCCACACAGATACTATTCGGTGGTCGGGTGAGCAGCCCTCTGATAGCGTAGGACACTCTCCAGGATCACAAGGGCCCCCGAATGACGTCTTCAGCATCTGCCTCATCCAACCTTCATTCTCGTCTTGAACAGTTCCTTGCAGCCGCTAAGACCCAGTTGCCAGATTTGACAATCATGCATGGCGACGCCATCGGCCCGGAATGGCGACAGGGAACCTTCCCATGGCCCGCAAACGCTCTGGCAGTGCTAAGGCCAGAGAGCGCTGATATCGTGGCACCCATCCTGAAGCTTGCTGCAGATGTCCAACTGCCACTCCACCCCATTGCCAGAGGGCGGAATTGGGGGCTTGGATCGCGGTTGCCCACCTGCGATGGACTGGTGCTGGATCTGTCCGCGCTCGACAGGATCCTTGAGCTGGATATGAGCAATGGAACGGTCAGGGTGGAACCGGGTGTCACCTTTGCCGCCTTGCAGGAACGGCTCAAACAGGAAGGGCTGGCCTATCATCTCCCTGCATTTGGTGGACCGACCGATGCCAGTGTGCTGGCCAATGCTCTGGAAAGGGGCGAAGGCATCGGCGCTTATGGGGACCGTTTCGGCTTGATGTGGGACTTTGACGTGGCGCTCACCACAGGCGAAAGGCTGCGCACGGGACATTCCCGGACAGGCGCACAAAGCACCGCCAATATTCATGCGCGCCCCGCAGGCCCTTTGCTCGAAGGCCTGTTCAGTCAATCCAATTTCGGTATTGTCCTGTCCGCCACGATGGCATTGCAGCCCACCATGCCCTATGCGGCGGCGATCATGGCCGAGATCGGAACCAACGAGGCATTGGAAGCCGCAGTACCGGTTCTTCGCAGACTGATCACGTCGGGCATGATTGCGCCCCAGTCGCTGGTCTTGTGGGACAGCGCAAAGAGGGCCTCTTCTTTGGTTGGCCGGTATGCATCGGATGCTGATGCGCTGCTGTCCGGCCCCAAGCAATGGGGGGCGTCTGCCCTGATCTTTGCTCCGCATCCTGAATTGATGAAATGGACAGAGAAAGTGGTCTGGTCAGAATTATCCAGCATTTCAAGTGACGTGCATATGCAAAGCGATCGTGACGAAGAGGGAAAGCGTCAGGAAACGATCATGACCGGCTTTTCCGATGGCAACAATGTCATGAGCGGCTATTGGGGCAAGAAGGACAGACCGAAGCGCCCCGGCGATCTGGATCTCGATCGCTGTGGCTTCGTCTGGAGTTGCCCGATTGTGCCCTTCGAGGCCAATGCGATTGCGCGGATTGACGAGATCCTGTCTCAAGCCAGCCAGAGCGAGAAAATCTTTGCGGCGCTTGGCATGCAAGCCATTTCTTCGCGGGCGCTCCATTGCTTTGTTTCTCTTGCATGGGACCGGGATGAATCGGGCGCCGATGAAGAGGCAATGCGCGCCTATGAGCAGATTTCCAAAAGTCTTGCTGAAGAAGGCTTCTCCCCCTACCGGGTGGGCCTTCTTGATGCCGCCAATCTGTCGGATGCAAGCGAGCCATGGACTGCCGTCAGTAGCAGATTGAAGGATGCGCTGGATCCTGCCGGGATCCTTTCTCCGGGCCGTATTGGTACGCGATAAAGCGCAAACGAAACAGGGGCCGACCATCGACCCCTGTTTCTGCATTTCTTGCGCGATGGCGTCAGTGGCGCGCTGCCGCAACTGTTCGAATAAAGGCTCCGGCGCTAAGGAAGGCGCTGAGCATGGCTGCCTGTGGGGCAAGCCCGGCCTTCAGCGCATCACGAAACTCGACTTCGGCGAGTTTCCTGGCTTCAGCGGCCCCTTCCACACCTTCGGTGGCTTTCATCTTGATGGCGACGACACGATCGAAGGCAGCTGTTACATCGCCGGTTTCGTCCAACGCCTTGCAGAAGACATCCATGATCATCAGCATTTCTGCTTCCGGCACCGCCGCGTCCAGTGCACTGGACATTTCCTGCCCCTGGGCGATGCGAGCCGTTGCAGACACTTCCGCTTTCACACCGATCAGCGCAGCCTGACCTGCTGACCAGCCTGACAGGGAAGCTGCGCCTGCCGCCATGCCTGTGATTGCATCTTTGACTTCCTGAATAACTTTGTTCTCGGACATAATGGAACTCCTAAAGAAATTTTGTCGCTATGCGCAGGGCTTACCAGCCGTGGAAGATATGCTTGACGGCATGACCAACCTTGTGGGCGGCATGGCTAACGGCATGCTCGGTTTCATGGGCTGCATGGCTGACAGCATGACCAACTTCGTGCGCAGCATGGCTGACATCATGACCGACTTCGGAAGCAACATGTCCGAATTCATGACCGAACTCATGGCCAAGGAAACTGAAGGCATGTTCGAACGGGGCGATATTGATGGAAATGTTGAAATCGAAATCAAAGCCAAGACCCGCAGCAACGTCACCGCCAAGCCCGAAATTCAGATGACCATGGGAAACGCCCGCGTGCGCCTCGCCACCAACGCCAACTTCGCCGGCGGAGACCCCGCCTGACCCGCTGCCCGAGCCGACGCCGTGGATCGAACCGCTGCCGCCGCCATGGGCTTCTGCGCCTGCGCCAGCCGTGGCTTCACCACTGCCGCCAGCCCCGTAGGAGCCATGACCATGCTGGATATCGCCAGACCCCGAGGCACTCGCGCCCGCCTCAACGCTGCCACCTGCGGTGCCGCCTGCACTGACACCATGCGAGCCGACGCTCGCGCTGGTATCACCTGATGCGCCTGCGCTTGCACCAGCACTGGCCGATGCGCCGGTATCGCTGGAATTGGAATGGGCAGAACCGGAAACACCAGCGCCAGCATGGGCTTCGCCCGAAGCGCTTGCATCGACTGGCCCTGCATGAACGTGAGCCTCGCCCGAGGCGGATGCACCAGCCCCTGCGGAGCCCGAGACACTGCCATGGCCAACATGGCCGGAAACGCCGTCGCCCGCACTCACGCTGCCTGAGGCCCCTGCTGTGTCATTGCCAACATGGCCCGAAGCCCCTGCATGCACCCCCAAATCGGGATCTGACAAATCGCCAACAGTGTCTGCATAAGCGCGCGCGCCGCCGGAGATTTCAGCCAGAGCATCGGAGGAAACAACCTCGTCCAATGCATCAAATTTCACATTCATTTTTTTGTTCATTTGTCGGTTCCCAAGTTTCCCAAAATTCCCAATAATGGAGGTGATTGGATGCAGCCTAGGTTGAAATAATTGAAATTGGCTTAAATTATTTAGTGATTACATTAGTTATATGTAGATATACAGTGAATGAATTTTTAATAATTTAATTAAGTCTTAGTGACAAAAATTTAGTCAACTTATTATTGCATGAAACTGAAACTATACCTTCGAAAAGGTGATTTATATTCAAACTGCAAAAGACTGTTTAAATATCACGCGGCCTTGTTATCCATTTCGGCCTCTATCAGACTGCAGAACAGGCCATCAGCCTCGATGAGTGCCTGATAGGTTCCCTGCTCGATCAAACGACCCTGATCGAGAACCAGAATACGGTGACAGTTTTTCAAGGTCTCAAGCCGATGAGCGATGCTGATCACGGTGGCATCCATCTCGTCAATTGCCCAGTCGATATGGTCCTGAAGATCCTGATCAAGCGCGCTGGTCGCTTCATCAAAGATGAGAAGTCTGGGCTTGTTGACGAAGGCACGCGCCAGAAGAAAACGCTGGATCTGCCCGCCCGAAAAACCACATTCGCTTTCACCCACCGGGGTGTTAAGGCCCAAAGGCAGCGCTTCAACATCAGCTTTCAAGCCCGCCATGGCCACGGCCCGCATTGCCTGCTCGGTTGAGATCGGTGCACCGGCGGCAATATTTTCGAACAACGTACCGGGAAACAGAGTGCCATTCTGGTCAACAATGCCGATTTGCTGGCGAACGGCCTGCTGATCAAGGGTTGCGATATCCAGACCATCAAAGCGGACCGATCCGCTTTCGCAGCCAATGAGGCCGACAAGCGCCTTGATCAAGGTCGATTTGCCTGCACCTGATGGCCCTGTAATGCCGATATGCTCCCCCGCCTTGATGTCAAAACTGACATTCTCAATGGCTGGCCGAGGCGATCCGCCATGGCGGCAGGTGAGGCCCTGACAGGAAATCTCGCCAGAAAAGTCAGGTGGCGCGAGACCCGCATTGGCGGGTTTGGGGGTATCCTTGAGCAACATCTCGATCATGCGATACTGAATGCCAAGCATCGGCATCTGGGACAGGGCCGACAACAATGCAACGCTGGCCCCTGCCACATTGCCCGCAGCGATGACAAGCGAGACAGGCGCAGAGCCATTTGCCACGCCGCCGGTCATGGCCAGCACCATGATTGCCGAGACGACCAGCAAACCATCGATGCAGCCTTCCAAGACCGAGCTGGATACACCAATCCGGTCGGACTTCAGAAATCTGTGGCGCAGCGCCAGAAAGGAATCTGTCCAACTGTTGAACAGGCGTCCCTCTGCTGCGGTTGACCGGATCGTGTCGATCATGGACAAGCCTTCATAGGCATGGGTCATCCAGCTTTGCGGTGTCGCCAATCCGTCAATCAGTGCCTTCACCCGGCGCTTTGAGATGACGTATCCCACCCCAAGGACAAGCGCCAGAATGCCTGCAATCGCAAGGCCTCCGGCCAGAGAGGTCGTAGCAATGACGACTATGCTTGGCAGGGCGATGAGAATGCTGGCAAGCACCGACATGACGATGCCCCACACGCCTCTATGCCAGCTTTCTATGGAGCGTGTCGACAGCACCGCAATCGGCGCCGAGGGCAGCGGTTGGCCCAATTCTGACTTCTTGTCCGCAAGCCTGATCGAGCGATCAATGGCTGCGGCCCGGAGCAAAAATCCGTTGATGCCGTTGATGCGCAATTGGGCGATGCCTGAGGCAAAGCGCGTCAACATATTGACGCCCAGGACAATCACAAAGAATATCGCAATATTGAACAGCAGCGCATGATCGCCTTCGGGGACGACAAAATCCAGCAGCGGAGCGCTGGCCAGCGGAATGAGCGCCATGGTGAGACCAGAGACCATCGTCATCAGGCCAAAAGCAAACAAGTCACGCCTGCTTCTGCCAAGCCCGAATGTTAAAAGGGCTTTTCTTGATATCTGCCCTTCCGGCAAACAGGGCAGGATCATGTAGGCCGTCTCTTCAAAACGCTCCAAATTCAAGTGTTTCAGGCTTTGCTTCTTCCAATCGCAGGACATCTCCGAGACGGCCCAGATCTTGCCACTCCTGTGCAGCAGCACCGGTTCTGACGGACCTTCTTCGGATTTGCGGAAAGCCAGAAGAGGGATTGGCGTCTCTCCAATCGTCTGATCCTTCAGATGCACCATGCGGGCATGGACCCCAGCTTCTCGCGACAAGCGACGAATGGCGCGATCCCGGCTTTCCGAGCTTTTCAGGTCGGCGGTCGGGGATAATTTGGCATCGCACCCCTTTGCCAATTGCTGAAGTGCTTCGATGAGGGCGACGCGCGGCGTTGACAATTCCGGAACCTGCCATTGAAGAAACCGGCCGATGCGGTGCGCGGAGTCTTCAAATTCTGTGCCATGGTGCAAATCGGTCATGCGACTTCCCTTCCGGTATCGCGGATGCGCCCTTGCTGATCGACGATACGGTCAGCCACGGCGTGAACGGACAGACCGCTCTTGCCATCGAGGGTCAGTTGCAGGTCACACCGATTGATGGTTCCAATCCGGTGGGTCACAATCAGCACGGAAGCCTGACTGGCGCGAAGGGTTTGCAGGATATGTTTTTCGCTCAAAGCATCCAGAGCACTGGTCACCTCATCGAGTACAAGAAAACGAGGCTTGCGCACCAAGGCTCTGGCCAAGGCCAGACGCTGGATTTCTCCGCCGCTGAAAGAGGGTTGCTGGCTCGATATCATGCGGTCAAGGCCGCCCGAATAGTGCACGGCATCGCGCATGCCAACCTTGTCGAGAGCCTCCTCGATACGGTCATCGTCAATGCGCTTGTCCCACATGGTCAGATTGTCTCGCACCGAACCGGTGAAGATGGCCCCGGACTGGGGAACATAGAGCAGTTGCTGCCGCAGGGCTTCATGGCGCCAATGACACAAATCCCGGCCACCAAAAAGAACCTTGCCTTCTCGCGGTGCCTGCATGCCAGCGCAAATCCGGGCAAAGGTCGATTTGCCAACACCGGATCGGCCGACCACACCGGAAATCATGCCCGGCTCGAACCTGTAGGATATATCCGTGAAGAGATCGGGCAGGCTACCATAACCAAAAGACATTCCCTCAAGACAAAGGATGCCTGTGTCCACACCGGGTGCCGCTGTCTCTGTGTTGGTTTCTGAGTCTGCCTCCATCCGGAAGGCTGCGGGCAGTTTTGCAAATCGGTTTTTGAGCAGCGGATCAACCGGATGCTGCATCAGATCACCAAGGCGCAACAGGGAGCCAGCTGCCTCCTGCAAGGAACAATAATCGGCGGCAATGGCTGAGACGGGGGCCGCAACCAGTCCGGCCAGGACCTGAAGCGCAAGCAGCGCGCTGAGATCCAGTTGACCCTCAATGGCACGATATGCACCAACGCTCAGCACAAGAATCGAGATCAGGGTCGTGGTGACCGAAGGGCCGAGCGTTGCCAATGTTCTGAGCATGCCAAGCCGCTGCTCGGCGTCAAGGGAGGCCTCCTCAGCCGACAGCCATTTGGATGCAAACAGATCTTCGCGCCCCATGAGACGGAAAGACCCAAAGGCCATGAAACCGGCAGTGGCGATGCCGTTGGCCCGGCCATCCACGACATTTTGATAACGGTTGGCATCAGCCAGTCGCTTGGACAGCCAAATCAGGGCCGCAAGGTTGCCAAGCGCGATGGCCGTCACCATGCTACCCAGAAATCCGTCATAGAGGAAGATGATCGCAAGATATCCCGCAGCCACCAGAATATTGGGAAAGATCTGCGCCAAAGGTCCGGCAATGAGGCTACCGATTTCCGATCCGATTTTCAGCCGCGAGACAATCTCGCCGGGATTGCGCTGGGAGAAAAAGGACAGCGGCAGATAAAGGGCATGCTCTAAAGCGCGGGCCGCAATGGCAACGCCGATCTTGGATTTCAGCGAACAGACCGTCCATTCTTGCAAACCGCGCAAAATGGCTTGTACGCCGATGGTTGCGATGAGAGCCAGCACAATGAAGTATAACCAACTCTGTCGCTGTTCTCCGATGACATAGTCGGCAAAGGTCTGCACGGCACCCGAAAGAATGAGGCCCGGCACGATCCCCAGCACCCCGGCGGCAAAGACAAGGGCGAGCCCGTCAAAGGAGCCCTTAGCCTGCGCAAGCAAGGTGGGGATCAACTTTGGAGGCTCGCCACCTGCCGAAAAGTTGTCTGCGGGCACCATCGCTAAAATGAGCCCGGTCATGCTGCGGTCAAGCTCTTCGGCAGAAACGGTCCGCCGACCCGTTGCCGGATCAAGAATAACGGCCTTGTTGCCGTTCACCGCTTCGAGAATAACAAAGTGATCGAAATTCCAATGCATGATGGCCGGCAAAGGCACGCTGTCCAGCGTCTCTGGCTCAAGGCTCACCGCCTTGACTTTCATGTTATAGGAGGCCGCCGCGCGGGCAATCGATCCGGCATCAACCCCATCCCTTGACGTACCACAGCGTTCACGGGCTTCCTCAAGAGTGATGTCACGACCATATGTGCTCAGCATCATTACCAGACAGGCGGCACCACATTCCGCCGCTTCCATCTGAAGGACGACGCGTGTCCCTGATTTGCCAAACCCAAACATCAACGTCCGGTCCAATCGTCAGGTGTGTCGCCGAAAAAGCGCTTGAGGGCAGGGACTGCCATTGCCAGCAAAGGCGTCTTTTCTGTTGTCACTCTTGCGCTGAGCGGAGTGCCAAGATCGATGGGAAGCTTCGCCGCACTGCTTGAGGTCCAGCGATAGCCATTCTGCGTCTGGGCATCCTGATCAAGGTCTATCCGGACCTCGAACACGGGCCCCTCTGCGACGATGCGTTCAATAAGGATATCATCCCCGATGGTGTGTTTAAGTGATTGAGATGTCACCGGCAGGGTTGAGACGTCGACAACCTTGCCAATCATTTGCGCATGGACATCAAGCGGCAAATTAGCCGGTGTCAACAGAGCCTTGTTTCTGTCTTTGAGGCGCTTGCCGTCCTTTTCGGATACATAAACGACGGCCTGCAGCAGACCGCCACTTTGCGGCATGATTTCAAACAGGGACTGCCCGCTGGCCACTAGCGCGCCTTTCTGGGTGTTCAGTTGGACGACCTTGCCTGCGCCCTCGGCCAATATCTCTGCATCCTGTTCCAGCGCGGTCCTGAAGGCCTCAAGCGATGACTCCATTTGGTCTATCTGCAGCGTGTCCTGCATGATCTTCTGTTCCTGAGCGAACTGGATCTTCTTGAGATCAGATTGCAGACGGATGTGATCAGCATGCGCGCTGGCGAGGGCATCCTCCGCAGCATCTGCAGCAATCCGCGCATTGGCCAATGTCTCAAGAGAGACGACCCCCTTGGTCTGCAAGTTGGAAAGCTTTTCACGGCGATCGACAAGCCAGTTTCGCTTCGTGGTGAGCGATGCGATGCGCTCATCAAGGGCCGCAATGCTTTGGCGAGACGTTGCCAGCTGTATGGCCGTTTCTGACTTGAGAAGCTGGTGACTTTTGGCGGTATTGCGTTTGAGGAGGGCAAGCTCGCGTTGCTGCTTTTCGAGCTGGGCTTCCCTATCCGTCAATCGAAGGCGCGCCAATGGCGCTCCCTTTTCAACCATGTCGCCTTTCTTCACCAGGATTTCGGCAACATATCCACTTGCGGCTGACGGCGCAGAAGTAACCAATATGCCACCATTCTGGACAAGCAGGCCGCGCCCTTTGACGTGGATCGGTATGTCGACAAAGGCGGACCAGCCAATCGCAACCAGAATGGCCAACGCGACGGCCCCTATGGCAATCCGCGTGAAGGATCGGGTGACACGCATCGAGGTTTGAACTTGCTCGATTTGTCCCGCAGCTTCGAGCGCTTCTTTCCGAAAAATCCGATTGCTCATGATTTCTGCTTACTCGCCGGTTATCATTTATTCCAAAATCGCAGGAAACCGCTGAAGATGGTTTTAACGAATGGCACAAACGGACCGAAGATGCATACAGGGTTAATTTTCGGTGAAAATGGCCGGTTTTGGCCTTTGGCGGACCGAGGCTGATGTCGTTCTCAGCTTCGGTTGGGAATAGGGTCAATTGCACGAATACGATTTAACAATTGCGGAAAACTGCCTCATTCGATAAGCTTTGGGATATAGAGTAATAATCCCAATAAAAATAATTGTATTAAGTCTCACATTTCGGGAAGGAATTGTTATGAAGCTCACACACGCTATGTTGACAGCCATGCTCGCCATCGGGGTGAGCTTTGGTGGGTTGCCGCTCAAGGTTCCTGGCGTATCAAACAGCCTTTACGGCGTATCCGAAGCTCAGGCCCAAAGATACGTTCGCCGACCTGTTCGCCGAGGTTATCGTCGGCCTTATCGCCGGGCTCCTGCTCGTCGATATAATGGACGCCGCAATGTCGGTGGCGCTCTTGCCGCTGGCGCGATCATCGGTCTGGCTGCCGGGGCCATCGCAGCCAACGCAGCAAGACAAAGACGCCCCGTCTATAGCCGACGCGCCCCCGCGCCTCGCGGCTATTGCAACTATCGGGCTTGCTCCTCTCGCTACAGAAGCTTTGATCCGGGAAGCTGCACGTACCAGCCTTACAATGGCCCACGGCGCTATTGCCGCCTATAAGGCAACAACATCCCTTTTTGAGACGAAGGACCCCGGTTTATGCCGGGGTTTTTCATTGGCAGATTTGGCCATCTGTCCCTCTATTCGCCGCTGGCTCTGACGACCCATCGCAAGCAACCCAACGAACAAAACCAATAACGCGCGCCAGCTTTTCTGGCGTGACGGAAATTGTTGATTGTTGTGAAGATGAATTTTTGGTAATGTGTTGCTATAGGTAATATTACAAAGGCACCATCCAATTTTTTCGTCCCATGCTTAAGACGTCAGAGGAAGTGTTATGAAAATCAAACAATTTGTTATGTCCGTTTTGCTTGCCTTGTCGGTTGGCATTGTCGGTTTGCCATTGAAAGTTCCCGGAACCTCGCTGAGCGTATCTGCCGTGTCAGAGGCACAAGCCCAGAGGCGGTATCGACCCTATCGTCCGCGTTATCGTCCGCGCTACCGCCCGGCCCCACGCTACTATCGTCCGCGTTACCGTCCACGCTATCGTCCGGCCCCACGTTATTATCGTCCGGCCCCACGTGGCTGTAACTATAGAGCTTGTTCGGCGCGTTACAGAAGCTTCTGGCCACAGAATTGTACCTATCAGCCGTATAACGGCCCACGCCGTCGCTGCCGTCTGTAAAGAGGACGCGCTGAGCTGAAACGCGAAAACCCCGGTCTTGACCGGGGTTTTTTGTGTCTTGATTTCGCAATAAAAGGGCAGGGGGCTTATTGCAACAAAGCTTCCTTGAGGCTCAGGGAGTCAATTGAGCGTAAGTCCAGATCCGCCTCGATATGATCGATATGGCGCAGCATCATTTGTGTCGCACCCGCGACGTCCCCGGCTTCCAAGGCATCGAGAATGCCGGAATGATCATCATTGCCGCAGCTTGACGTGCCCGTGCGACCATAAAGGGCAATGACCAGAGACGATCGCGCGATCAACTCACCCATGAATTTCTTCAGGATTTCATTGCCCGCCACCTCTGCCAGCATCAAATGAAAATCGCCCGACGCCTTGATCTCCTCACGTCGCGCCTGCGCGCCATGATTGGCCTTCAGGCTTGCTTCCTTGACCAACTGCTCACGAAAGGCGGAATAATCGGCAGGTCGCATCCGGTTGGCGGCCTCCTCGATCAGTCCTGCCTCGATCAGGCGCCGTGAGGTGAAAATCTGACGGGCTTCTTCCGGACTGGGATTGGATACAAAAGCGCCTTTGTTTCGCTCACTCGTTACCAACCCCTCAAAGGTCAGCATTTGCAGAGCATGGCGCGCGACCGTTCGGCTGACATCATAAAGCGCCCCGACCTCTGCTTCTGACAATTTGGCACCGGGTGCCAATCTGCGGTCCACAATGGCATCGCGCAAGGAATCGCGGATGGCCGTGGCCCGGTCTTCCTGGTTGGCATCCAGACTGAGATTCTTGAGATTGCTCATCACCATTACCGATTGTGTGTTTCTCTTTATATGCCGCTTTCTTCCGGTTTCTTCAATAGGCCGAGTGGCTGAAATCCCAACTATGATGCCATAGTGTATTTCATATAACGATTGATTGTATGCAATCCTAAATAAAAATTGAATTCAAAAGACTATTTTTTGTGCACAAGATTGCGTGAAGTTTGAGCATTCCGTCTGCTGGTTTTGTGAGCGTATGTTCAACTATTCTATAGAAAAGATCTCAAATTCAGAGGGTTAGGTAAAAACTGAGAACTTGGCACGGTGATTGCTCTGTAGGGGAGGGTGATTATCAAGGAGTTTTCATGACGAATGCGGCGGAAATCGAACTGGCGTCAGTGTCCAAGCATTATGGCTCGAACGTGGCAGTTGATCAGATCAGTCTGAAAATCAAGGCCGGGTCCTATGCCTGCCTGCTCGGCCCCTCCGGCTGTGGCAAATCAACGACCTTGCGGATGATTGCCGGCCATGAGGCAATCAGCGACGGTGATGTCGTCCTCGCCAGAAAGGTCGTCAATGACCTGCCGCCCGCCAAGCGCGGCACGGCCATGATGTTTCAGTCCTATGCCCTGTTCCCCCATCTTGATCTGGTCGACAATGTCGCCTTCAGCCTCAAGATGAAAGGCGTGGACAAGGCCAGACGCCGGTCCGAAGCCATGGAGATGCTCAAGCGCATGGAGCTTGAGGCTTTTGCCGACCGGCGCCCTGATCAGTTGTCCGGTGGGCAGCAGCAGCGTGTGGCGCTGGCCCGCGCCCTCATCACCCAGCCGCAGGCCCTGTTGCTCGATGAGCCGCTCTCGGCGCTGGATCCGTTTCTGAAAATCCGCATGCGGGCCGAGCTGAAGAGCTTGCAGTCCTCCCTTGGTATGACCTTTGTTCACGTTACCCACTCTCAGGAAGAGGCAATGGCGCTCGCCGATCAGATCGTCGTGATGAGCGATGGCAAGATCGAACAGGCCGCCTCTCCACGCCAGATTTTCCAAAAGCCCGCCACGCCCTTCGTCGCTCGCTTCATGGGCAACCACAATGTGCTGTCCGGCCGTCTGGTCGAAGCGGATGGCGAGGAAGTGATGATTGAAACCCCTGGCGGTCGCTTCAAGGGCCTTGGGCAACACCATGGTGACCCGGAACAGGCCGATATCGCCATTCGCACCGATCATGTCCGCATTGTCGATGCCGTCACTGACGCCTTCGGCTTTTCCGGCGTGGTGACCAATGTCGAAGATCTGGGCGCCACCGTCAAAGTGTCGGTTCAGGGCGCAGGCATTGATGTCTTTACCATCGTCCTCAGAGACGCCGATTTCTTCTCCCGCCCGGTCAAGACCGGCGAGGCGGTTCATCTTTCATGGGCCCGGGAGGACACCGTCGTCCTTGGCCATCCAAACGTTTCCTAGTCAAAGCCAATATCAGTCAAACAGTGATTTCAAACAGGAGAGACACCATGTCTGAGAAGACCAAGAAAACCGCAGGCATCAGCCGCCGTAGTCTGATTAAAACCGGCGCTGCTGCTGCTGGTCTGGCCGCCGGTTCGGGTGCCATCACCGGCTTCCCGACCATCTGGGCGAAAAACCCGATCACCCTGCGCCAGATCGGAACAGGCGTCTCCAACATCAATGCGATTGCCAAGAAATGTAAGGAGGATCTGGGTATCACGCTGGAAATGACAGCGCTCGATTCCGACTCTGCTGCTCAGCGCTCGGTTACCCAGCCAAATTCCTACGATATTGCCGATATTGAATACTGGATTTTGAAAAAGGTGTTCCCCGCCGGTGTCATCCAGCCGATGGACACCAAGAAGTTGACCTATTACGACAAAATCGTGCCTCTGTTCAAAACGGGAAAACTGACCCCGGACAGCGTCATCGCACAGGGCACTGCGCCACACACCGTTGGCTATGTCGAAGGCCCGGACGGCAAGACCTTCGCCAAGAGTGAAACTGAATGGTTCACCATGGTTCCGACCATTTACAACGCTGATACCCTTGGCATTCGTCCTGACCTTGTGGGACGCGACATCACCTCTTGGGCCGACATCATGGATCCGGCATTCAAGGGCAAAACCTCGATCCTCAACATCCCGTCCATCGGCATCATGGATGCAGCGATGATATGCGAAGCCATGGGCATCCTCACCTACGCCGACAAAGGCAACATGACCAAGGAAGAGATCGACACCACGATCGAATTCCTGATGAAAGCCAAGTCTGACGGCCAGTTCCGTGCCTTCTGGAAGAGCTTCGATGAATCCGTCAACCTGATGGCATCCGGTGAAGTGGTGATCCAGTCCATGTGGTCTCCTGCTGTTGCTGCCGTTCGCTCCAAGGGCATTCCTTGCGTCTATCAGCCGCTCAAAGAAGGCTATCGCTCATGGGGTGGCGGTCTGGGTCTTGCCGCGCACCTGTCCGGCGCCCAGCTTGATGCCGCTTATGAATATATCAACTGGTACACTTCTGGCTGGGTTGGTGGCTACCTCAACCGTCAGGGCTACTATTCCGCCTGCATGGACACCGCAAAAGACTACATGTCCGACGACGAATGGGGCTTCTGGATCGAAGGCAAGCCTGCCCAGAAAGACATTCTGTCTCCAGAAGGCAAGATCATGGAAAAAGCCGGTGCAGTGCGCGACGGTGGCTCCTTCACAGAACGTATGGGCAAGGTGGCTTGCTGGAACTCGGTCATGGACGAGGACCGCTACATGGTGCGTCGCTGGAACGAATTCATCGCTTCCTAAGCGCGGAGCCTACATTCCGCCATCCTGCGTCTGGCCGGGTCACCTCTCCCCGGCCCGTCAGGCCTCCACCCGATCACCTCGGGTGGAGGCAGCCAACACGCCCCGGAGCGTTCAACCATCGGGGCAAAAGACTGGACAGCTTAGTCAACAGGAAGATAGCCCATATGAGTGGCACAGACATCAAGGCAGCCAAACCCTTTTTTCGTCTCGGCGCAATCGCCTCCTATCTGCAGGCGTTGCCGCTGGCCGTCATTCTGGGGGGCTTTTTGCTGCTGCCCATTGCCATGATCGTCACCGTAAGCTTCTGGGACTATGACTTTGCCCGCATGTATCCCGACTTCGTCACCTTCAACTATGCTGAAACGCTAGGCTCCTGGGTGACATGGAAGACCTATCTCAACACCATCAAATATGCGGTGATTGTCTGGGCGATCACCTTGGTGATTGGTTTTTGGGTGGCCTATTTTCTGGCCTTTCATGTCAAGACCGCCACCACCCAGACCATCCTGTTTCTGGTCTGCACCGTGCCGTTCCTGACCTCCAACATCATCCGGATGATTTCGTGGATCCCGGTGCTCGGGCGCAACGGCCTGGTCAATTCGGCACTGGTCGAGATGGGCATTGTGCCTGAACCGGTTGAATGGCTGCTTTATTCCGATTTCGCCGTCGTGTTGGCGATGGTCCATCTGTATAGCCTCTTCATGGTAACCCCGATCTTCAACACCCTGATGCGCATTGACCGCTCGCTTGTTGAGGCTGCACGCGATGGGGGCGCCTCCGGCTTGCAAATCCTGACCAATGTCATCATTCCGCTGGCCAAGCCCGGCATGGCCATTGGCACCATTTTCGTAGTCACGCTGGTGATGGCCGATTTCATCACCGTTCAGGTTATGTCCGGCGGCCAGAGCGCTTCTGTCGCGCTGATGATGAAAAATGAAATGTCGCTGCTGCAATATCCGGCTGCTGCTGCCAATGCGGTGGTCCTTCTGGCGCTGGTTCTCACCATGGTGGCAGGCATCCTGCGCATCGTCGACATTCGCAAGGAGCTTTGAGATGATCAGTGAAAAAAGAGGCAGAGAATTCTACATTTTGGCGGCCTTTTTCGCCCTGTTTGTCCTGTTCCTGTATGGCCCTTTGTCGGCGGTCTTCATCCTGTCCTTTCAGGGGCCGAATGGCGGCCTCACCTTCCCTATGAATGGGGCGTCCTTCCATTGGTTCTTCAACCTGTTCGAAACCCAGGCCGTCGGCGACTTCGGTGGCGCCTTCTCCCGTTCCTTCACGCTGGGGCTGATGGTGATGGTGGTCACGGTGCTGGTCTCGCTGCTGACGGGCCTTGCCTTCCGGCGCAAATTCCGTGGTGCCACCGCACTCTTCTATCTCGCCATTGCCAGCCTTGTGGTCCCCTCCATCATCATCTCGCTCGGCATTGGCGTGCTGTTCCAGCAATTGGGCTGGCAACCGGCTTGGTATAGTTCCGGCTTTGGCGCGCATCTGACATGGACCTTGCCATTCGGTGTGCTGATCATGTTTGCCGTCTTTAACCGCTTCTCGCCATCCTATGAGGAAGCGGCCCGTGATCTGGGCGCTTCCCCTTGGCAGAGCTTCCGCTATGTGTTGCTGCCAATGATCGCTCCCAGCCTGATCGGCGTTGGGCTGTTTGGCTTCACTCTGTCGTATGATGAGTTCGCCCGCACCCTGATGACATCGGGCACATACAATACGTTGCCGCTTGAAATTTTCGGCATGACGACCAACGTCACCACCCCGGTTCTCTATGCGCTTGGCACTGTGACGACATTATTCTCGCTGTTGGTGATCCTCTCCGCCCTGGGGCTGATCTACTATATGAACAAACAGCGCGGTCGGGCAAAAAGGTAGGCACGATGAAGCTTCGCGTGATCAATCCCAACACCACCAAGAGCATGACCGCAACCATAGCGGATGCAGCTTTTAAGGTCGCGGCCTCTGGAACGGACGTGACGGCAGTCACCTCTGAGATGGGCCCGGTCTCCATCGAAGGCTATTATGATGAGGCTTTCGCGGTGCCCGGCTTGCTTCAGGCGCTGGCCAAGGCCGAGAAAGAAGGCGCAGATGCCGCAATCATCGCCTGCTTTGACGATACCGGGCTTGATGCGGCGCGGGCGCTGGCGCCATTCCCGGTGCTGGGTATTTGTCAGGCGGCCCTGTCTCTCGCGTCTTTCATTGCCCAGCGATACACCATCATCACCACCATGGAACGCTCGCGCATACCGATTGAACATCTGGTCAGTCGCTATGGTCACGCCGAACGCTGCAAGGTGCGGGCCGCAGACATTCCGGTCCTGTCACTCGAAGACCCCGCTTCCAATGCTCGCGATCGCTTGCGCAGCGAAATTGCAACGGCGATGAAGGAAGACCGCGCAGAAGCGATCATTCTGGGCTGTGCCGGGATGGCCGATCTCGCCGCCAGCCTGCAAGCCGAATTTGGTCTGCCGGTGATAGATGGCGTCTCAGCGGCTGTCAAACAGGCCGAAGCTTTGGTCGCCCTCGATCTGACAACCTATAAAGTGGGCGCCTATGCCACCCCAATCCATAAGCCTTACGGCGGCATGTTGGCCTCTTTTGCACCCGCAGCAATTGCGTCTCGATGATCGAGTGACCACCGAACTGAGCTCCGAGCTGTCCCATGCCAGAATTGACACAAGAACGAGCATACCCATGACGCAGCAGAGCATCATCCGCCCCTTGAGCGAAGACGAAGTTGCTGAGCTGATCAACTGGGCCAAGGTGGAAGGCTGGAATCCGGGCAAAGAGGATGCCGCTCCCTTTTATGCAGCCGACCCGGAAGGCTTTCTCGGTCACTTTGTCGATGGCACTCTGGTTTCAGGTATTTCCTGCGTCACCTATGGCGAAAGCTTTGGCTTCATCGGCCTTTACATCACCCGCCCGGACCAGCGTGGCAAAGGCTATGGCATCAAGGTTTGGAACGCTGCCATGGAGCGGCTCAAAGACCGGGTGATCGGGCTTGATGGCGTGCCCGCGCAGCAGGCCAATTATGCCGCAATGGGCTTTGACACAAGCTATGAGACCGCCCGTTGGAGTGGCCTTTGCACTTTTCTCAAAGATGACCGCATCTATCATGTGCTGGACATCGATGCCGAGCAGTTGACCGACATACTCGCCTATGATGCCCATGCCTTCCCGGCTCCGCGAGAAAGCTTCCTGAAGTCATGGTTGTCGCACCCGCGGTCAGCCTTTGCGGTTACCAAAGACGACCAAATCACCGGTTATGCGGTCCTGCGCGAATGCGAGGATGGTTTCAAGCTCGGCCCGCTCTTTGCGGATGACGAGGACAGCGCGTTGCAGCTGTTCGGTGCCGCTTGTAATGCCTGTGCCGGGGCAATGCTGCATCTCGATGTCCCGGACCATCAGAGCCAGTTCACGGATTTTCTCACCGGGCAGGGCTTTGAACGCGGCTTTGAAACCGCCCGCATGTATAAAGGCGGTCAGCCACGCCTTGATGCGGACCGGATCTTTGCCATCACGACCCTGGAGCTGGGTTAAAACGCAGAGAAGCCCACCACAGCGTCCCAAGCGACGGACAGCGCCGCAGTCGCGCTCGGCTTCGTTGTGCGGCATCAATCGCCGCTACAAGCCTTGACAAAAAAGGGGTGGCCTCTAGTCTGTTAACCAACTCCCGGCTTTTGTTTTTATTTTCTTTTTCAGGCCCTGATAGCCGCCATTCTCTTTTATGGGCCAAGTTGGAGACGTCAATTTGTTTGAGGTTTTTGCGATTGGTACGGCCTTTCTTTTCGGCCTTATTGCAAAGAAGGTCGCCTTGCCGCCCCTTGTGGGTTTTCTTGCAGCTGGTTTTTGCATCAATTGGCTTGGACCGGAGAATGGCATTCCCGCAGAAACCGGAGCCATCCTTGATTATATCGCCAATCTGGGCGTCTTGTTGCTCCTCTTCACCATCGGTCTGAAGCTGAAGCTACGCCAGATCACCGAGCCTCATGTGCTTGGCGGTGCCTTGCTCCATTTTGCGCTTTCGGTTGCCATCTTTGCCCCCATTGTCCGCCTGTTCTTTGCAGATGACTGGCTGAACGCGGTGTTGATCGGCATCGCTGTGGCCTTCTCCTCGACGGTTCTGTCCGCCAAGTTACTCGAAACCCGCCACGAAATGGGCACCTTCCATGGGCGCACGGCGATCGGTATTCTGGTCATGCAGGATATCATCGCTCTGGTTGTTTTGGCGATCTTTGCAGGCAAGGTCCCCGGTCCTTGGGCCCTGCTGATCTTTGCAGCCCCCTTGCTGCGCCCCTTGCTCTACAAACTGCTGGATTTTGCCGGGCATGACGAGGTGCTGGTGCTGACCGGCATGCTGCTCAGTCTGGTGATTGGGGGTGCCGGCTTTCAGGCGATTGGTCTGAAGGGGGAAATCGGTGCGTTGGTAATGGGACTGCTCCTGTCCAATCATCCCCGTGCCAGCGAGCTGTCAGAATCCCTCTGGGCCTTGAAGGAAATTTTTCTGGTCGGCTTCTTCCTGTCGATTGGCATGTCCGGCTTGCCAGATTGGCACGCCTTGCTGTTCGCAGTGGGGATGGGGCTGTTGTTGCCGCTGAAAGGGGCCTTGTTCTTTTTCATCCTGATCCTGTTCAAGTTGCGCGCCCGCACCTCTTTCATCGCTGCTCTGTCGCTGACGGCCTACAGTGAGTTCGGCCTGATTGTCGCCGCAGGCATTCCAGCAGTCGAGCCTTATCTCGTGCCTCTTGCCATCACCGTGTCTGTCTCCTTCCTGATTGCGGCCCCGCTCAACTATTTCGCCCATCCGCTCTTTGAACGCTATGGTGCCTATCTTCAGCCATTTGAGCGGGAAAGCAGACATCCCGATGAAGTTCCAAAAGATCTTGGCGAGGCAGATGTCTTGATCTTCGGTATGGGTCGCACAGGGTCTGCTGCTTATGAAGAACTGGTCGACAATGACCGCCATCCGATAGGCCTTGATGCCGATATCTACAAGGTAGAGGCCCATGAAGAGGCCGGACGCAATGTCATTTTCGCTGATGCAGAAGACTGTAACTTCTGGGACGGGGTCAAACTTCAGGGTGTTGAAGCGGTCGTCCTGGCGATGGATGATATCGAAGCCAAGCTGATTGCCACCCGGATGCTGCGTGAGCATGGCTTTGAAGGCACCATCGTCAGCCATGCCCTGCATGCAGATCATGTCGATATGATCCATGACGCGGGCGCTGACCAGACCTATTTGTCGCTGAAAGAAGCAGGCCGCAGCCTCGCCGGTCATGCCATAGAAGAAATCGATCCATCCGCGGAAGACGAACAGCAATCAAGCGCAGCAGAGGCTGGACCGGTTGAAATGGAAACAGCGAAGGAAACAAAATAACCCCCCGGTCAAATTGGCAAAGTGCGGGCTTTGCATTCCAACCGGGGGGGCATTGCCTGGAGAGGCGAAAGGAAACAAAAAGATGAGCAGCCTGTCTCTCTCAAAAGGCTACCTGCGAGAAATGACGAAAGCTTGGCCCTGAGCTGCGGGGACAGGGCCAAGCTTTGCCAAATCAGCAGCGACCGTGCGGGGTTGCTGCCATATCGACGATGTCTTTGCTCGTCAAATTCCAAGACATTTCGCGCTGGATCTCCAACGCCAGCTTAAGGCCCGCAGATTGCAGGTCCGTGGCTGCATCAGGGACACCAAGGGTCTCGGCAACGCCTCTTGCGTAGCCGATCATATTGATGACCGCCATAAATTCATCCACGCGGTCCTGAGACGTTGTCATTTCGTTGTGCTTGATCATCTCATGCCTCACATGTTGGTCCATTGTAATTTTTGACACAAAAAAACAAGACGTGCGCGTTGCAAAGGCGTTGCACACGCAACGCGAGTTGAGGGCTTGTGATGACGATCTGCTTGAAATACTTTAGGAATACAACTTTCGCCATAAAGGCGTTGCATTGAATTGCCACTCGACAGCAGGGGCAGTGAGGTCTTGGCTGGCACGCATCCGCTCCATCAAGGCGATGGCATCAAGGCGCTTTTGATCCACATGCGCCTGGCTGATGATCTGCTCAAGAACCGGCCAGTCCATCTCGGCAAGAGTTGCCATCGCTTTCCAAGTACGGTCCTTGAAAAACAACGCCCGCGCAGCACCGGCCAGCGAATTGCCCTGCTCATGGGATAGCAGCCCCTTGGCCATGGCTTCATCAAGCGTTGCATCAACATTGACCAACGGTATGGTCATGGCGAAATAGCCAAGTTCTGCCGGGCTATGAACAAGCGCAACATCAGCATCATCAATACGTTGGCCGCTAAAATAGTCGTCAAAAATCTTGCCGATGCCAATCATGCCAAAGGCTGCACATTCCGCAGCCCGCAAGGCTCCCATGCTGGCTGCTCCGTAGACCGGCTTGCCTTCGGACAGGGCAAAAAGCAACTCCTTGTGCCAGACCGGAGCGACAAATTCAAACTGCCCGTCAATCAGGCCAATGGCCGTGGCACCTTCCTTGAGCGCTTGCATCACGTCGCCCTGACAGGCCGGTGGACGCACGACCAGTTCATCCGCCGCATGGGCTTGCGCATCGGGTAAGCTTGGCCCGACAAATACCACCTTCATTGCAAACTCCGTAACAGGGCACGGCTGCCAAATCGCACCTTGCGATCGCCGTCTGGATTTTCCAATTGCGGTGCAAAAACCTTTGCAACACTGACGGGAAGCCAGTCCGGCCCGATATCCACTGCATACAATTCATCGATATCCCGCTCGGCCAAATGGGCCACGAGACGCTCAAGTGCCGTCTCGCTGTCGCGCACATCCATCACCGGCATTCCATCAAGGGTCTGGCCAAAGGGCGCGTCAAAGGCTTTGAGCGTGATCGGGTTGGCGGGCTGGGTGAAGGTGCTCGGCAACAAGTCGTCCCGTGCACCTGCAATGAATGTCATGCGCGATTGCACGGTCTCCGAGATTGCCCGCGAGGCGGCAATCAGCGGGAAGGGCGAGGCGCCAGCCCCCATGGTGACATCCACATGGCGCAACGATCCCGGCACCCGCTTCTTGGGAGCCAGAAGCGCCGAAATACAGGCGACGTCAAGATCGCTCGAAATGTCAAATAGCGCGATGTCCAGCCCTGCCTCATCGATGCTTTGCAGCATCGCCTGCAACTCAGCATCATGCAGACTGTGAGGATCGATCCGCTTGCTCAGGCGTTTGGCTGGTGCGGTGACGGCCCACAGGGTCAGGGCGTCCCGTTCGACACGCTCCAGCAAACCGTGCAGCACGGCTTCCGCCCAACTGTTGCCCGACGCCAGACCGTCCGAGGAATGCCAGAAGCGCGGGGCATGCGCGGTGCGGTCAAAACTGACCGCATCAAACGGCACCCATGTGGGGCATTGGGTCAGAAGATTGGTGGTTTTGGCCCAATGGATGGTCTCATCGGGATCAACCGGTTGATTGCCGATGGTCAAGAGGCACTTCATCGGGTGAACGTCATGGCCCTCAGACTGCAACTGAGCCTGTGTGGCACTGCGTTTCTCACAATCGGGCTGGGTGGCAACGATCCGCTCCACCGCTTCCATTGTCGCCGATGTGCGGGCGCATTCATCGTCTGCCCCTTTGCCTTGCGCGATCACGATTGCCCGTGCGTTGGGGGAGTAGGCGCACCAGACCGGAATGCCAACCCGGTCAAGGCCGGTCTGGCTCGCAACCCGTGTGATTCCAAGGCGCGAAAAATATGGAGAGACCTTTTGAAAGGTCTCTCCAGGCGTGCAGTTTCGGAAAGATCTTATTCCCGAATAAAGAAATTCAGTGGTCATGGACGGTACTGGATGCCTCAAGGAAACCACCGGACACTTCCAGGAAACCGCCAGATACTTCGAGGAACCCACCGGATGCTTCTAGGAAACCACCTGCTTCCTCTTCTGCCTGATTGATCATCACGGCAAAATCGACGCCACGGGTCAGAGGCGCCTTGGCATCTCGCATTTCTGCCACTTTCTTCATGTCGCCTTTGGGGCCGGCATCCAGGGCAACCACGGTGCCAGCTTCCAGATCCGCTTCCCAAAGGCCGTCTTCACCTTCCAGGCCAAATACTACAATCTTCGACATTTAATACTCCTTTTAAAAACCAGCCTTCTTGAGGCCTTCCCGATAAAGCTCGATTTGCCATGCCTCCTTTAAGGGCACGACAGAGAGCCACTGATTGAGTTGAAATTGTGGATTGTCTTTTTGAACGCGACTGCGATAGGAGCGGGCCTTGGCCGTTTCCCCTAACATGCCCCAACAGGCAGCAGCCAGACGCAGGGCAGGACTTCGGTCTTTCATGCGATTGATATAATCAAGCGCCTGATGATAATCGCCGACAAAGAAACAGGCGCCCGCCGCACTCCAGAAATAGGCATCCGGCGAAATTGGATTGAGCGAGATGGCGGTGTTGATCTTTGCAAGGGAGCTTTTCGGATCGCCCCCATGGGTCAGACTGTCCGCATAGCTGCAAAGCACATCGGCATAGTGAGGGCTCAGATGCTCGGCCTCGGCCAGCGCCTGCAGGCTCTCGTCGATCTTGCCAAGATAGAGACGACTCATGCCCAGCGCCTTGAAGGCCTCGGCGGATTGACGGTCTTCCTCAATGGCAATGCTCGCCACCCGTTCCGCCTCCACCAACAGGTCTGCATCCCCTTGCGCCGTCAGAACCCATTCCATGCTGAGTGTGCGCGAGATACCAGCCAGCGCATGAGAAAACTTGTTCTGGATGTTGAGCGACTCTTTGAACTGGCGCCGCGCACTGCGCACGGACGGCAATGTCAGTTTCGACAGGGTCTGCAATCCGGTCAGATAGGCGCAATAGGCGTCTGAATTGGCCTTGAAATCATTGAGCGTTGGGCTGTGGCTATGGGTGAAGTCAATGATAGAAGACTGGATGGCTTCCGATATGACAGATCGTTGGTAACTTGAATGGCCCGGATCAAGCGCAAAGCGATTGGCCCAGATGATCTCATCGGTTGGCATGAAGATCAGCTGTACATAGAGATAGTCCCCTGAGCGTTTGGTATCGAGCACATAGGCCACGTCATATTGCTTGAGCAGGGAGGCCCGGTCCTTTGACTGAGCAATTTTCTCTGATGTATAAGGCGCAACCATCGATACCGCGCGGCTGGCGCACAGACCGATCGTGATGTCTTCGATCAGAGCGCCGGCGATCAATTTCTGGTTTGGACCATTGTCCAGCTCTTGGGGCGGCAAAAGAGCAACGCGGGGCAGGGTGCTTTTGCTCACCGCACGATCCGCGTTGAAAGCTGTGGGCTGATCCTGTGCCGTGAACGCAGCCGGTCGCTTTGGCTGCACCGCTTCCAGTGCCTGCTCCGGGGCTGCATGGGTCATCAGGGCCTGCCTGATCTCTTCATCCTTGGGGTCATCTTCCAACAGCAGGATGGCCGCATGTTTCAAATCGGCCTTCAAGGCGCTGGCAACCGGCTTGTCGCAAAGAGCGAGAAAATCGAAGCGTAGATTTCTTACCAGCGCGATGCGCACCGAGCGAACCCACTTGTCCAATGGTGCCTGATTTTGACCATAGGCCTGCAAAAATCCTTTGGATACATGCTCGCATAATCCCCTCAGCCGATTGGTCGGGTCGGGCTCTTCCAACACGCCCAGATCACAGGTGAGCATGCCGGGCGCGATGGCAATGTCGCGATTGTCGAGCAGCAGCAGCGGCTCGCCTTCCTCCGGCATGGCGGCAGCAAAGCGTCTGAGCATTGAGCGCAGATTGGTGGAGGCAACGGAATCTTCCCGATCCCACAACAGTCGCGCCAATTCACGGCGCGCCACCGGGCGTCCTTCCTGAAATAGAAAGGTCAGGGCAACAAGCGACAGGGCTGGCACGTTGATCTGCTGACCGTCTGCATCGGACAGTTTGCAGCTTCCGCACGTTTTCAAATGAAAAGCCATGTATGTCCCGTTTCGTTTGATGTCCTTGTTTTGGCTCGCCCTATCATTGTGCGCTGGAAAGAGAGGCAATTCCATTGGGAGTTTAACCAGTAGAGAGCCTCAAAAGCAAAACGTCAGATAGGTATCTTGCTGCCTTTGATTGATTGAAAACGATTCTGCACATTTTAGGGGTGATTGCCCATGAGAGCTATCGAAAGTTGCTCTGAACCAATTCAAAAAACCAATCAGACGATGGATGATCGGGCAACTATCTGAAACCATTGTCTTTGTTTCTGGCTCTGAAAAAGCCTGTCGTGGGGATGGGGCGTGGAAACAACGACATTCCCTGACAGATTGCCATCGTGTGGCCCCTGCTGCTTGCCATCGCGCGGCGAGGAGAATGAAGAAGGGTGAACCTTCCATCTGGTCAGTCGAAACCAACATAAAACTCCGATGCCTGTTGCAGCCCATCAAGGCACCCGGATCAGACAAACAGCAAGAGGCAACCTTCCGAACATGTTCTGCTTGTGATAGCCAACAAATTTAACCTCTAGTAAAATAACTATATCTAATTGAATTGATTAAAAAAATAAGATTTCATTCACAGTTTTGAACCATTCTGCATTTATTGGATTTATTGTTTGGAGTTGGAAATGGCCAACGAAATTACGCCAACAGGGCAGGAACGCCATTTTGATCCCGGCGAAATGCTGGTGAGCAAGACCGACCTGAAGGGCCGCATAACCTATTGCAACCAATTGTTCCGCACTGTTGCGGGTTACAGCAACAAGGAGCTGCTTGGTCAGCCCCATAGTTGCGTTCGTCATCCCGATATGCCGCGCTCGGTTTTCAAGCTGCTATGGAGCGCCCTTGAAGCCAAACGCGAAGTCTTTGCCTATGTGAAGAATATGGCCAGCAACGGCGATCATTACTGGGTCTTCGCTCATGTCACGCCATCGCTGGATGGAGAAGGCGCGGTGATCGGCTATCACTCTGCCCGTCGCGCACCGGATCGTACCATTCTGACCGATGTCATCGAACCTCTCTATCGCGAGTTGCGCGCCATCGAGAATGGTGAAAGCAACCGCAAGGTAGGTCTGCAAAAAAGTTCCAATCGCCTGGCCGATATTCTGGAAGAGAAAAGGACGACCTATGATCAATTTATCCTCACTCTCTAAGTTGCGGCTGGGGCTGTTGATTGGCTGTCTGTCGACGGTCTGCTCGGTTGGTCTCTTGGTGACCGGTTTCCCATACAGCGCCGTGTTGGCTGCCATGGGCATCTCTCTTTTTGCAATGCTCTATGCTGTATGGCAGAGCCAGAAAACCACCCAGTCTGTTGCGCACATGTCTGAGGTTTGCATGAAGGTCGCACGCGGAGACTTCGAGGGGCGGACCAATGAAAATCTGGATGCGGGCAATGTCCGCGTCATGATGACATCTCTGAATGATCTGGTTGACCGCTTCGACACCTTCATTCGCGAGGCCGTGGCCTCGTCCAATGCCCTGTCCTACAACAAATATTATCGGCGCATTCAATTGGCTGGCCTCAATGGCAGTTTTCAGACCTACGCCATTCAGATGAATGATGCCATCACAAGGGTGCAGACCCGGATCAATGACTTTGCCGACAAGACGAGCCATTTCGAAGAGGCAACCAAGGTTATTGCTGCCAATCTGTCTGAGGCAGGTGAGCAAATGAATGCCACCGCAACCGACATGACCCAAAGTGCCGCCAACACCAATGAACGGGCTGCCGTCGTCGCGTCTACCAGTCAGGAAACGTCGGTGAATGTTCAGACTGTCTCAGCTGCGGTCGAGGAACTGAGTGCCAGCTCCCGTGAAATCGGCACCCAGATTGAACGCTCTGCCCGTGTGGCAAGTCAGGCGGTTAGCCAGACCCGACAAGGGGAAGAGAAAATCAACGGCCTGACAGCGTCTGCAGACACCATTGGCCGTGTGGTTGAACTGATTTCCGATATTGCAGAGCAGACCAACCTGTTGGCGCTCAACGCAACCATTGAAGCGGCCCGCGCAGGCGATGCAGGCAAGGGCTTTGCTATTGTCGCCGGAGAAGTGAAGAAGCTTGCCGGGCAAACCGCGCGGGCCATTGACGATATCACCCATCAGGTGGAGGCCATCCAGTCGGCCACCCAAGGGGCGGTGATGGCCTTTGGCAACGTCTCCCAAGTCATCAAGGAGATGGAGGACATCACTTCGGCGGTCGCTGCTGCGGCGGAACAACAAAATGCAGCAACCGCAGAAATCGCCCGCAATGTCGAAGAAGCCCATTTCGGCACCGAGCAAGTCGCCCAGACCATCTCCAACGTCTCTCGCAATGCCGAAGAAACAGGGCAGGCCGCCGATTTTGTGATGGCATCCGCAGAACGCATGTCCAACAATGCAAGGGTCTTGCAAAAGGAAGTTGCCGATTTCATTCTCGGATTGCGGCAAGGACCGCTCGACCGGCGCGAGGCAAAGGACGGCACCTATGCTGGCTCAGAGCGCAGGGCATCGTAACCTGCGGTTTCTCTGATCGGTGGAACCTTCCCGTCGCCCTTGAAAGGGTCGGCCCAATTGCACAGCCATGCATGGCGAAATGGATAAGGCAGCCGGTCAATGGAGCCTTTTCAGGCCGGCAGGTTCATCTGAACGCGATTATCAAGAGCGACTTGTCGTCGCAGGGTGAAAGCTCACCTTTGGTGCTACATAAAGGAGTGGCACTTGCGCCGAATTTGCAGCGCACAAAAAACAGGCCGAAGCGAATCTGGTTGCAAAGCAGCAAAATGGTGCAGAAAGGCTGACCTTTCTTTGGGCCATTATGCTGTTTTGAAAGATTTATTCGGCAGAATGAAGGGATATGCAATAAGTGCATATTTTCGCTATGCAAATTTTGCAAATCTGCCATGCGATGCAAATAATCGCGAATTTCTGAGTAATGTCAATGAAACCAGCCAAAAGTCTGGCTAGGCAAAATTTGGCCCCGCAAATCACGCGAGGACTTCTGGGTGGCTGTGATGCATGATTCGAATAGGTCACCTGCTAGACACCCTTTCTGCTCGAGTGATACATGAAGGTCACATTTTCCATCTAGGGATAAACAGACAAATGACCGCATTTTCCGAACTGCAACAGCCCATCACCCAGCTGACCAGCCTCACTTACGACGAGCTGGAGATTGGCCAGTCTGCCAGTATTACCCGCGTACTGACCCTGACCGATATCAACCTGTTTGCCACCATGTCTGGCAACACGGATCCATTGCATTTTCCTGAAGGATCGGAAAGCGCGATTTTCTCCCAACCTGTCGGTCACGGTATGTGGGCCGGTTCTTTGTTTTCAGGTCTTCTGGGCACGCGCCTCCCCGGCCCCGGAACGATCTATCACAAACAGAACCTGAAATTCCTTGCGCCAATCCCGCTTGGCTCCACTGTGACTGCAACGGTCACCATCGAATCCAAAAAAGCCTCCAAGAATGGCCCCAAATTGGTCTCGTTTGATTGCTCCTGCGTTGATCAGACCGGCAAGCTGCTGGTCAAGGGCGAGGCGATCGTCATTCCTCCAAGCGAACATCGTAATCAGGAAGGCCATGCCTTGCCGGAGTTGCAATTCATCGCCCATGACCAGTTGGATCTTCTGACGAAGAAATGCGCCGATCTCGATCCGCTGCCAACCTCGGTGGTGTATCCATGTGGTCGCGTTGCCTTGGAAAGCGCCTGCCTTGGCTACCAGCTTGGCCTGATCGACCCGATCCTTGTCGGTCCGGAAGCCAAGATCCGTGAAGTCGCCGAGGACAACAATCTCGACATTTCCAACTTCCGTCTGGTTGATGCCCGTGACGAGCTTGATGCCGCTGCCAAAGGCGTGGCTCTGGCCAAGAATGGCGAAGCCGGTGCGGTGATGAAGGGGTCCCTTCATACCGACGAATTGATGGCTGCTGTCGTCAAGCGCGATGTCGGCCTGCGGACTGCCAAGCGCATCAGCCACGTTTTCGTCATGTCGGTGCCAAGCTATCCGAAACCTTTGCTGATCTCGGATGCCGTGGTCAACATCTCGCCCAATCTCGAAGACAAGGTCCACATCATCCAGAATGCCATTGATCTGGCCCAGCTTCTTGGGGTCGAGACGCCAAAGGTTGCCATTCTGTCGGCCATTGAAACGGTTAATCCGCGCATTGTCTCTTCGGTTGACGCTGCCTCGCTCTGCAAAATGGCCGACCGTGGTCAGATCCGTGGTGGTTTGCTTGATGGTCCGCTGGCCTTTGACAATGCCGTATCCGCAGAAGCTGCCCGTACCAAAGGCATCATTTCTGAAGTGGCAGGTCAGGCCGACATTTTGCTGGCACCGGAGCTGGCATCTGCCAACATGCTGGTCAAGCAGCTATCCTTCCTGTCCCACGCTGATGCCGCCGGCATCATTGTTGGTGCATCCGTACCCGTGATCCTGACATCGCGCGCCGATAGCCTGCCTGCCCGTCTCGCATCCTGTGCATTGGCCGTCCTGATGGCCGCAGGCGAAAAACGCAAATAAGCGACGATTGAAAGCATCGATAGAATGACACAATCCGACATCAACAAGGGAGCGCTGCTGGTTCTGAACAGCGGCTCTTCCAGTGTGAAATTTTCCATTTTCCAACTTGACGCACAGAGCGCCGAGGGGGTTTCCCCGCTCTTTGCAGGCCAATTGACCGGCATTGGCACCGACGCCCATTTGAAGGCCAAAAGCGAAGCGGGTGAAAAACTCGCCGACGAACATTGGGCTGCCAAGGACGAGGGCACCGTTCCTTCCATCCTGCCCCATCTGCTGACTTGGATCGAAGCCAATCTACCGTCCGACCTGCCATTGATTGCAGCCGGTCACAGGGTGGTTCATGGCAGCGAAGTCTATGACAAGCCGGTACTGGTGACGCCGCAGATCCTCAAGCAGCTTGAAAGCTTCAGCCCGCTTGCCCCGTTGCATCAACCGCAGAATGTGGCGGCCATTGAAGCGCTTGCCAAGACGCGCCCGGATCTGCCTCAGGTTGCCTGTTTCGACACTGCCTTCCATCAGGGACAGTCGGATCTTTACTCGATTTATGCCCTGCCAAAGCGCCTGACCGACAAGGGCATCCGCAGCTATGGCTTCCATGGTCTGTCCTACGAATATATTGCCCACTTCATGCAGCAGGAAATGTCAGACCTTGCCAAGGGCCGCGTCGTCGTTGCCCATCTGGGCAATGGTGCCAGCCTGTCCATGCTGCAGGACGGCAAGAGCATTGAGACCTCTATGGGCTTCTCCGCCCTCGAAGGCGTGCCAATGGGAACCCGCCCGGGCAGCATTGATCCGGGCATCCTGCTCCATTTGATGCGCGAATATGACATGGGCGCCGATGAGATGGAGAAACTGCTCTATCGTGAATGCGGTTTGCTCGGCATTTCGGAAATTTCCAACGATATGCGCGACCTGTATGACAATCCGGATCCGCGTGCGCAGTTGGCTGTCGACTATTTCTGCAGCCGGGTCGCCAAGCAGATCGTCTCGCTGGCGGTCTCTACCGGTGGGCTTGACGCATTGGTTTTCACTGCAGGCATTGGCGAATATTGCGCTGACGTCCGCAAAAGGATCGGCGTTTATCTCGACTGGATCGGTATTCGCATTGATGCCGAGCGCAACAATGTCAACGCCTCTCAGATCTCCGAGGAAGGCTCGCTGCCTGTCTTCATCATCCCGACCGATGAAGAGATCATGATCGCCCGCCACACGCTGAAAGCGCTGCCGGCCTGATCGGATCCCGAACGCAACAAACAAATAGCCAGCCCTGATATCAAGGCTGGCTTTTTTGTGTCTGATAGCGCTTGTTCAAACGAAATAAGGCGTGCCCGAAGCACGCCTTATCCAAAATTACACTGTTAGAAATGACCCTTAGCGAATGGTCAGACCAAAGCGGACCTGGTGGAAATCATGCCCGATCTTGGTCACGCCACCATTGGTATCGACGTCGGTCTTTTTATAGGTGTTGTAGCTATAGGCCACGTCAGCACTCAGATGGTCGGTGATTGCATATTCAACCCCGGCCCCGACGCTGTAGCCCTTTTTATAAGGATCAAGGTTGGTGTTGTTGCTTGGCTGGGAGCTGGTGGTGAACTGGCCCAGATTGGCACCTGCCATCACATAAGGCATGTAGTTGTCATACACATAGCCAACCTTGCCGCGCACAGCCGCATGCCACATCAAACGATAATTCAGGCTGGTCAGCGGACCGCCCGGATTGCCGGCTTCTGAGCCGCTATGCATTGCCAACTCGGCTTCCGCACCCAAGCGGAAATCGTTGACCGGATAGAGGTAGCCAACCGTGGCACCTGCCGCAACGGTGTCAAGGCTAAAGCTGCCCGAGCTATAGCCTCCCATTTTTACGTCGCCGGTCGTGGCTGAAACATTGACGCCGAAGGATGGTCCGGCAAACAGCAGCGAATTGCTGGTGTCATGATCGGCTTCTGTGATCGGATTGCCGAAATGATAGAGCAGAGCCGCACGCGCGATATGGACATCGAAGTCGGACTTCAAAGTCGTTGCTGCCGGTGTGGCAAGATAGTAATTCTGCTTGCCATAATTCTGATAGACATATTCCGACCGGATCGAGATTTTCGGAGCGATCCGCACGTCGATGCCAGCACCGGCAGTATACCCATAAACGGTTTTCATTTTGGCCGACGGGCCGAATGCGCCAGGGGCGCTCTGCTGATAGAATTCACCGACAAGCACACCTGCATGAACATATGGCAGGAAGCGACCGAACGAGTAGCCCAGCTTGCCGCGGGCTTCTGCGTGCCAGACATAGTCACTGTTATGATAGGCGATCGTGCTGCCATTGTGATTGGCTTTGATTTCGTTGATCGAAAGGCCGCCTTCCAGACCATAGACAATGTTGCCGGTCTGATAGTTCCACCCTGCCAGAACACCGCCCGTGGTATTGTCGCCCTGAGAGAAGCGCTCCGAGATCTTGCTTGTGCCGTCGGACGTCTCAACCTTGCCGGTGCCCATACCGAACTGAACGCCCATATAAAAGCCGCTCCAGTCATAGGCTGACCTGGTGTCGAAAATCTGCGCCATATCAGCAGCGCTGGCAGGGGCAGCAAGGCCGAATGCAGAAAGACCAATGAGAGAAAGGGAAGAGGCAAGCAGCACTTGTCGCGCGCGTTGCGCAATGGTCCGGTCTTTATTCATAGTCATCGAAGCACCCAACAGTATTTTTTATGCCACCTCGAAAGACCAATAACGAAATCGTTAATGCCAATCGGTTTCGACAATGGCTCATAATAGTCACATTTGGCTGTATCAGAGCGATTGAATGGAATCAAGTTAACCGTTGCCATTCCTTTGGCCATACCGCATTGAAAATCAGCAGTGTGACACTATAGCCTACATTCAAAGAACAAAAGTGGAAGATGAGAGGCCGGGAAACCTTCTTCAAATCTGAATGGTGGAAAAATTGCTGAGATAAAGAAGTGGGGGTTGGGGATGAATCACAAACCATTCCCGAGTCGCTGCGAGGGGAAGGGAAATTTGCTTTCAATTTTGCGCTGATTGTTGGAACTCGCGCGTTCCAAAAACTGCATACATTCGAAACTGGGTCTTATTTGTTTTGCTAAGCCCGGTTTGGGGTTGCAGTCTTTGTTTAAAAACCGCAAATATTGGCCTGGAAGTCGGCTCCTGCGCGAACGTTTTTCGAGCACGGAGACAATGCGAGGCATAATGCCTAGGGTGAAAGAACAGGTTGGGGTAAAATGAGTATTTTGGTGACGGGGGGCTGCGGTTATATCGGCAGCCACATGGTTTGGACGTTGTTTGATGCAGGCAAGGACGTCGTCGTCATTGATAATCTCTCAACCGGTTTCCAGTGGCTTGTGCCCGATTCCGTGCCTGTAATCGAGGGTGATATCGGTGACAGTGATCTGGTCGCCGACGTGATGGCCGAGCACAAGGTCGACGCGGTCATTCATTTTGCCGGTTCCATCGTTGTGCCAGACTCGGTCACCGATCCGCTTGGCTATTATCTCAACAACACCGTCAAGTCGCGTTCGCTGATAGAAAATGCGGTCAAGGCGGGCGTCAAAGCCTTCATTTTCTCCTCCACCGCCGCCGTTTATGGCAATCCGGTCGGGGTCGAAGGGGCCTTGACCGAAGATCTCCAGCTGGAACCGATCTCGCCTTATGGCACCTCCAAGCTGATGACAGAATTCATGCTGCGTGATAGCGCGATAGCCTATGGTCTGAAATATGCAGCCCTGCGCTATTTCAATGTCGCAGGCGCAGATCCGAAAGGCCGCACCGGCCAGTCTTCACCAGTGGCGACCCATTTGATCAAGGTTGCCAATCAGGTGGCTTTGGGACAACGCGATAAGCTTGCCATTTTTGGCGATGATTATCCGACGCCCGACGGCACCTGCATCCGCGACTATATTCATGTGTCGGATCTGGCCGCTGCCCACGCGCTGGCACTTGACGCGCTGCTCGACGGGCACCCACCATTCGTTGCCAATTGCGGCTATGGCAAGGGCTATTCGGTGCTTGAAGTGGTGGAGTCCGTTCGTCGCGTGTCCAAGAATGATTTCCCCGCCGACATCGTTGAACGACGAGAAGGCGACCCGGCCAGTCTGGTGGCCGATTCCTCGCGTCTGAGAGGCATCACCAACTGGCAGCCGCGCTATGATGATCTCGATCTGATCGTAAAGACAGCGCTCGACTGGGAGCGTGCGCTCCTCGAAAAAGGCCATAACCGGTCCTGAGGCTATAGCCCATATCCATAAATCAAGACAGACCGGCTCTGTGCCGCCCGTCATGATCCAAGACCCATATGAGTGTGGTCCAACCATGCCCCGGCCGCCCCCGGCTGGAGCGGGAGGGATGCCGCTAACCCAAAATTCAGGCGGTCCGCGAGGCTATCCGATTCCTCAACGCCGCATAATCGAACATCAAATCCGTCTTGGTCCCCCAGCGGCAAAGCAGGATTTGAGACCAGACAGGACCCAGAAGGATGATCACGATGTCTGATCCGGCACACGACCGCCGAAGTCATCTCAAGCGATTGGAGCATGAGAGCATCCATATTATTCGCGAGGTGGCGGCCGAGTTCAAAAACCCGGTAATGCTCTATTCGATCGGCAAGGACAGTGCCGTGATGTTGCATCTGGCGAGGAAGGCTTTTTATCCCTCCCGCCTGCCATTTCCCTTGATGCATGTCGACACGACCTTCAAGTTTCGCGAAATGATCGCCTTTCGCGATCAGATGGTTCAAGAGTATGATCTCGATCTGATTGTTCATACCAACCAGCAAGGGGTGGCGGACAATATCAACCCGTTTGACCACGGTTCATCATTTTATACGCAGGTGATGAAAACAGACGCCTTGAAGGCGGCTTTGACCGAGCATAAATTTGATGCCGCCTTTGGTGGCGCGCGCCGTGACGAGGAAAAGTCCCGCGCCAAGGAGCGCATTTTCTCTTTTCGTTCGGCCAATCATGCGTGGGATCCCAAGAACCAGCGCCCCGAACTCTGGAGCCTTTTCAATACCCGCATCAAACCGGGGGAAAGCATCCGTGTCTTCCCGCTCTCCAACTGGACCGAGCAGGATATCTGGCAATATATCATGCTGGAAAACATCCCCATCGTGCCGCTCTATTTCGCCAAGAAGCGCCCGGTCGTCAAACGCGATGGCACCTGGATCATGGTCGATGACGAGCGCCTGCCGTTGCACCCGGGTGAAGTGCCCGAGGAGCGCGTTGTCCGATTCCGCACCCTTGGCTGCTACCCATTGACCGGGGCGGTCGAAAGCAGCGCCGATACGCTTGAAGCGATTTTCGAAGAAATGCTGATTGCCCGCACCTCCGAGCGGGAAGGGCGGATGATCGACCATGACGACACCGCCTCGATGGAGAAGAAAAAGCGGGAGGGCTATTTCTGATGACACATGCAGCCCAAGCATCTCAGACATCCCAAGCATCTCAGACTGGCAAGTCCTTCGTACAAGAGGAAAGCCGCGATATTCTGCGCTTTCTGACCTGTGGCTCCGTTGATGATGGCAAGTCGACCCTGATTGGTCGTTTGCTTTATGATTCCAAAACCATTTTTGAAGATCAGCTGAAGTCTCTGGAAGCGGTCAGCAAGAAGCATGGCACCACCGGCGACGATATGGATCTGGCCTTGCTGCTCGATGGCCTGCAGGCCGAGCAGGAGCAGGGCATCACCATTGATGTTGCCTATCGTTTCTTTGCGACCGACAAGCGCAAATTCATTGTCGCCGATACCCCCGGCCATGAGCAATATACCCGCAACATGGCAACCGGCGCGTCCAACTGCGATCTGGCTGTCATTTTGATTGACGCCCGCAAGGGCATCCTGACCCAGACCCGGCGTCATAGTTTCATCAATTCCCTGATCGGCGTGCGCCATGTGGTGCTGGCGGTCAACAAGATGGACCTGATGGACTTCAGCCAAGAGGTCTTTGACGGAATCGTTGCAGACTATCAGGCCTTCGCCCAGAGCTTCGACTTCGACACGGTCACCGCTGTGCCGATGTCTGCGCGCTACGGCGACAATGTGGTGGCCAAGTCTGGCAATATGCCATGGTATGACGGGCCGACCTTGCTTCACTATCTTGAAACCATCGATGTGGAAAGCGCCGAGATTGCACTGCCTTTCCGGTTTCCCGTCCAGTGGGTCAATCGCCCAAACCTCAATTTCCGCGGCTTTTCCGGCACGGTGGCCTCGGGCCTGGCGCGCGTCGGAGACGAGATTGTCGTGGCCCGCTCGGGCAAAAGTTCACGCATCAAGTCGATCGTGACAATGGATGGGGAGCAGCAGGATGTCGAAGCCGGCGAAGCGGTAACCCTTACGCTGGAAGACGAAATCGATATTTCCCGCGGCGATCTGCTTGCCCCGGTCAAACACCGTCCCATGGTCACCGACCAGATTTCCGCCCATCTGATATGGATGGCCCAGGAGCATCTGCTGATCGGACGCCCCTACATTCTGAAAATGGGTGCCCAACAGGTTCAAGCCACGGTGACCGAGCTCAAGCACAAGGTCGATGTCAATGATGCAGCCCATCATCAGGCAGGCAAGGCGCTGGAGCTCAATGAGATTGGCTTTTGCAATTTGGCATTCGCAGAATCTCTGGCGATGGATACCTATGAGGAGAATCGCAAAACCGGTTCCTTCATTCTGATTGATCGCCTGTCCAATCAGACGGTTGCCGCTGGCCTTGTCTGGTTTGGGTTGCGCCGGGCCGAAAATATCCATTGGCAAGCGGTGGATGTCGACAAGACCGCGCGCGCCGAACAGAAGCATCAGACCCCGAAGGTCCTCTGGTTTACCGGTCTCAGCGGGTCGGGCAAATCGACCATCGCCAATCTGGTGGAGAAGAAGCTGTTCGCAGAAGGGCGTCACACCTATTTGCTCGACGGCGACAATGTCCGCCATGGCTTGAACAAGGATCTCGGCTTCACCGACGTTGACCGGGTGGAGAATATCCGCCGGGTTGGCGAGGTGGCCAAGCTGATGGCCGATGCAGGCCTGATCGTGTTGACGGCATTTATTTCGCCTTACGAAGCAGAGCGACGCATGGTTCGTGATATGCTGGAGGATGGTGAGTTTACGGAAGTCTATGTCAACACGCCCCTCGATGTGTGCGAGGCGCGGGATGTCAAAGGCCTTTATGCCAAGGCGCGGGCGGGAGAAATTCCGAACTTCACCGGCATTGACGCCCCCTACGAGGCTCCGGTAAATCCGGAAATTCAGGTCAACACCACAGACATGAGCGCCGAAGAGGCCGCAGACGTCATCGTCGAAACTCTGTTGCAGGAACCCGCGTCGTGACTGGTCCGTCTGTCAATCTTGACAGACGGAATGTCGGATACCAGAGTCACCAAGGAGGGTGCGGCGGCCGCATCCTCCTTTTTGTCTCCAAAGTCTTAGGAAAAGTCGACAAAGCCCCGCCGCTGGTGCTTGAATGCTGGTCTACTTTCTGAGACAACCCGGACAGATCACGCAAGCCGCGATAGCCATGCAGTTTATCGGGCTCACGAGCCAGAGAGGATCCCAGATCATGAAACGCGTCTTTATCACCGGCACAGCGGGTTTCATCGGGTTTCACCTAGCCAGGCATTTGCTGGCCGAGGGCCATATCGTCCATGGCTATGACGGGATGACCGACTATTACGACATCACCCTCAAACAGCGCCGCCATGCAATGCTGATGCAGAACCGCCATTTCGCTGCGACAGAAGCGATGCTGGAAGATGAGGACGCACTGGCCAAGGCGGTGCGTGATTTCGCCCCTGACATCATTGTCCATCTGGCAGCCCAAGCCGGGGTGCGTTATTCCATTGACAATCCGCGTTCCTATCTTGAAGCCAACATCATCGGCACTTTCAATGTGATGCAAGCCGCGCTTGAGCAACAGGTCGACCATTTGCTGATGGCGTCCACCTCTTCGGTCTATGGCGCCAATGAAACCATGCCCTACCGTGAGATCGACAAGACCGAAGCGCAAATGTCCTTCTATGCCGCGAGCAAGAAGGCTACAGAGTCGATGGCCCATTCCTACGCCCATATCCACAATCTGCCGATCACCATGTTCCGCACCTTCACCGCCTATGGCCCATGGGGGCGCCCGGATATGGCTTTGTTCAAATTCACCGATGCCATTCTCGATGACCGCCCGATCGACATATACAATCATGGCCGGATGATGCGCGACTTCACCTATATTGACGATCTGGTCAAGGCGATCAGCCTGTTGATGGAAGCGGTGCCGGTGCGCCCGGATAGCCGTGATCAGGTTGCGGATGGAGATTCCCTGTCGCCGGTCGCGCCCTATCGCACGGTCAATATCGGCAACGCCACGCGGGTGCAGCTGCTTGATTTCATCAAGGCCATCGAAGCTGCTCTTGGCAAGAAGGCCATTCGCAACCTGATGGAAATCCAGCCCGGTGATGTGCCTGCCACCCTGTCTGATTCCAGCCTGCTTCATCACCTGACCGGCTATAAGCCAGCAACCTCCATCGAAGAGGGTGTGAAGGCTTTCGTGGTTTGGTTCCGCGACTATTACAACAAATAAATCAACGGCTTTGCCTGTCATTTAAAGGGCGACAGGTCGGATGACCTCATGCCATGCAAAGAGATGACTTGCTCGCAAACCCTTGTCGCCTTTATATCTTGGGATTTGATGCCTCCTCCCAAGGCATAGAGCAAAAGGAATGTGGGTCCGTTTCCCCCATAGGCGCTGCGGCCTTTCGCGATAGCGTCGGCCCAATTCCCCAAATATTGAGGTACATATTTTCATGGCCGAAAAACACTTTCTAAGCGACATTTTAAAACGCGTCGCCCGTGCCCCCTTTCTGACGGTCAAAAGCGCCAGCGGCCCGGCGGACCTGATCCCTCTGTGCGACGCGTTGATCAGCGATCAGGGCGAGGCATCCGGCCTCAAGACCGCGCTCAGCATTCTCGACATCTACGACACAGCCAATGACGAGGAAAAGCTCGCTTTCTTCGAAACCATGGCCGAGCGTTATGGGGTCGATCATGACGCTCTGACAGAAGCCGTTGAGAAGTGGACGCCAAGCGACAATGCCTCCGCGCGCGAGCTCTATTTCGCCGCCGAGCCAAAGAGCCTTGAGCTGATCCGTCGTATCAACCGGGTGCCCGGTGCCACGGCGCGTCTGGTCCGTATGCGCTCGGACCTGTTGGGCTTTCTGCGCGAGCATCCTGACCTGCGCGGCCTTGATCTCGACTTTCAGCATTTGCTGTCCGCCTGGTTCAACCGGGGCTTTCTTGAGATCGTACAGATCGATTGGTCCACGCCTGCGGCCATTTTGGAAAAGATCATCGCCTATGAAGCGGTGCACCAGATCCACGGATGGGATGATCTGCGCCAACGCGTCGCCGAGCGTGACCGCCGCCTGTTCGCCTTCTTCCATCCGGCTATGCCCGGGGATCCGCTGATTTTCGTCGAGGTCGCCCTGACCAAGGAAATTCCCGGCGCCATTGCCCCGATCCTTGAGCATGACCGCAAGACCGTCGATCCCAATGTTGCGAATGTTGCGGTCTTCTACTCTATTTCCAACTGTCAGCATGGGCTGAGGGGGATTTCCTTTGGCAACTTCCTGATCAAACAGGTGGTGGCGGAGTTGCAGCGCGAATTGCCGTCACTGAGCACCTTTGTCACCCTGTCGCCCGTACCGGGCCTGCGCCGCTGGGTGGAGAAGGCCAAACAAGAGGGCGACAGCCTGTTAAAGCTCGAAGAACAGGCGGTGCTTGATGGTCTGGATGGAAACGAACTGCCACCAGCCGAAGTCATCGCCCGCCTTGCTGCTCGCTATTTGGTCAATGCCCGCAGCAAGAAGGGCACCGTTTATGATCCGGTGGCCCATTTCCATCTGGGCAATGGTGCCTTGCTGCACAAAGTGCATGCGGAAGCCGACCTGTCCCCGCGCGGCAAGAGCAACAGTTGGGGCGTGATGGTCAATTATCTCTATAGCGAAGCCAAGATCGAAGAGCAGCATCAGGCCTATGCCAAGGAGAGCAAGATCGCGCATTCCTCGGAAGTCAAATCACTGGCCAATGCCAAGGTTCGGGTGCCTTCCTGAGGCGGACTATCCCTAACTTAATCGCAGCCATAAAAAGGTCGCCCCACAAACGGGGCGGCCTTTTTCGTTTATGTCTGCAATAAACCTCCACCTCCGGTGGAGGACTGGACAGGTTCTACATTTTCATTGAGAGACCTCCTCACTTGAACCATTGGCGTGGTTTTAAGAAATCAAGCGAGGAGGTTTTATGGACAAAAATCACCTATCACACAGCACCTGGGACTGCAAATATCACGTGGTCTTCGGGTCCAAGTACCGCACCAAGCGTCTCTACGGAGACTTGCGGCTTGAGTTGAGGGATCAATTTAGCAAACTGGCATCTCAGAAAGGATGCCATATTGAGGAAGGGCATTTGATGCCTGACCATGTTCATATGTTGATCTCTATCCCACCCAAATATTCTGTCGCCCATATAGTGGGGTTCTTGAAAGGGAAAACGGCGCTTTACGTGGCAAACAAATATGCCCGGAAACGTCGCTACAAGGGATATCACTTTTGGGCACGTGGATACTTTGTCTCAACAACGGGCTATCAAGAGGAGGTCGTCAGACGCTATATCCGCAATCAAGAGAAGCAGGATAAGGCATCTGACTATGCCGATATGTTCAAGCCCAATTATTGAAACCTAACAAAACCACTTCTAGTGGTTCAAGCGAAGCGTCTCAAACCTCCCCCTCTGGGGGAGGTCATGACTTTCACCGCCTTTAACATTGCACCCTCTCGCCTTCTGGATTATAGAGGGCACCTTAGCAAACGAGACAAATCAGCGCTTTCACAAAGGGTTCGCATCGCGGATCGGGGTGAGTGCGCAGAACGTGATCCCCAAAGGATCGGCACTGGATCAGTACAGGATCGGCAATGGCAAACAAACGCGGTGGCAAATCTCCAAAACAATCAGCCAGACGCGGCGAAGGCAAGGCCTCCAATATGAGAGACGGCTTCCGGGCTGGTCCTGGAAAATCTGGCCCCGGAAAAGCTGGTGGTGGCAAATCCGGAGCTGGCAAAGCCGGCGGACCTGCCTCGCGCCGTGGCAAGCCTGATCAGGGTCGCGCAGAGAATGTGCGTCCAGAATTTGTGCCCGGCCGCGTCATCAAGCAAAACCGCGCTGAGACCAAACCGTCAAGGACGGCGGAAGAGCCACGCGCACCATTCATCCTGCCACCCCGCCCTGAAGGCCCGGTCCCGCGCCGTGCCCCCTTTGCCTTGATGGTCACCGGCCCATGGGATGATTATGCCTTGCTCGATATGGGCCACGGTTTAAAGCTCGAACGCTATGGTCCCTATACAATCGTTCGGCCAGAGCCGCAGGCCATGGGCAGTCCGCACTTGGATAAGGCCATCTGGGACAAGGCTGACGCGGTCTTTTCCGGTGATCTGGAAGAAGAAGGCCCCGGCCGCTGGCGCTATCGCACCCCCTTGGGCGAAACATGGGAAACCCATTGGGATCAGATCCGTTTTTATGGCCGTTTCACCGCCTTTCGCCATGTGGGTTTCTTCCCAGAGCAAGCCGCCCATTGGCAATGGATGGACCAGCAATTGCGCGGGGCTTATCTGGGGCGTCCGCCAAAGGTGCTCAATCTGTTTGGCTATTCCGGCATTGCCTCTCTGGTGGCCGCACGGGCTGGTGCAGAGGTGACCCATGTCGATGCGTCGAAAAAAGCTGTTGCCTATGGCAAGGAAAACCAGCTTCTGGCGGGCCTTGATGACAAGCCGATCCGCTGGATCGTCGATGACGCGGTGAAATTCGTCCAGCGCGAAATCCGCCGAGGCAATGTCTATGATGGCATCCTGCTCGATCCGCCGAAATTTGGCCGCGGACCGAAGGGCGAAGTTTGGCAATTGTTCGAGATGCTGCCCGAAATGCTCGATGCCTGCCGCCAGATCCTTTCTAAAGAGGCGCTCTTCTACACGTTGACCGCATATGCGATGCGGGCCTCCTATGCCGCCTTTGACGAATTGATGATCGAAGTGATGACCGGGCAGGGCGGGATCGTCGAATCCGGTGAATTGATGATTGCCGAGGAAGAGGGAACCCGCTGCCTCAACACCTCCCTTTATACCCGATGGCGCCCGCTCACCCCTCAGGAAGCCGCCAGCCAACAGGAGATCGGCGCATGAATAGCCGCGCACATCGCAAGGGCCTGATCAAGGAAATCACTGCGGTCTCCAATCAGCATATCAAGGACATCAAGGCGCTGGAGCGCCGCAAGATCCGCAACGAAACCGGCCTCTTCATGGCCGAGGGTCTGCAGCTGGTCGCCTTCGCACTAGAGGCCGGATGGGTCGCTGAAACGCTGGTCTATGCCAAGAATATCAAGACCCATGATCTGGTCCAGCAGGTGGCAGCCAAGGTCTATGCCAAGGGCGGACTCATTCTGGAAGTGTCCGAACAGGTGCTCTCCAAAATAACCCACCGGGACAATCCCCAGCATGTTATCGGCGTCTTTCAGCAGCGCATTGGCTCCCTTGACGATCTGGCGAGCGATCTCGAGACAGCAGGCGGTGACATGGTGGTCGCCATGGAAGGGGTGAAGGATCCGGGCAATCTGGGTACCACCATCCGCACCTCGGATGCGGTTGGGGCCAGCGCCATGGTGCTAATCGGCGAGACCACCGATCCTTTCAGCCTTGAAGCGGTACGCGCCACCATGGGCTCGATCTTCCATGTTCCACTTTATCACGCCACCCGTGAGGCGTTTCTTGATTGGCGACAAAGCTGGCCCGGTTCGATTGTCGGCACCCATTTGAAAGGTGCGGTCGATTATCGCAAGGTCAAACCAAAAGAGCCGGTGATGGTCTTGATGGGCAACGAGCAATCCGGCCTGCCTGACGCCTTTGCAGAATGCTGCGACCATCTGGTGAAAATCCCCATGGCCGGCCGTGCCGAAAGCCTCAATCTCGCGGTTTCCTCTGGCATCACCCTGTTCCGCCTGCGTGAAGGCAAGCTGGGACTGTAAGAGGAAAGGTCTGTCCCCAGAGATTGAACGGAAGCCCCTCCATTCAAGAAAACGGGTTTTCACGCCCAATTGATTATTTTGGGACCGAACGGTCTTCTATAGTCTGTCTCCATTCGTTCCGATTTTTTCGAACAATCAGGCAGACAAGGACAGGCACCATGACAACCCCACTTCGTATCGACATCATTTCAGACGTGGTCTGCCCTTGGTGCGCCGTTGGCTATAACCAGCTGCGTGTGGCTTTGGAACGCGTCGGTGTCGAAGCGGACATTCATTGGCACCCCTACCAGCTGAACCCGGATATGGAAGCAGGAGGCCAGGATCGGCTAGCCTATCTGGCCGAGAAATACGATATCTCGGCGGATGATGCAGCAAATACTCAACAGCGGATCACCGATCTGGGCCGGGAAGTTGGCTTCACCTTCAATTTCAGCGAAGGGCAGCGCACCTACAACACGCTTGCCGCCCATCAATTGATCCACTGGGCGGGCGATCTGGGCAAGGCTCATGAAATGAAGACCGCTTTGCTCAAGGCCTATTTTACCGACAACCGCAATATCGGCGACAGCGAAACCTTGGTTGAGATTGCTGCCGAGCAAGGCCTTGATGCAGATGAAGCCCGTGCGGTTCTCACTGAGAATCGCTTTGCCAAGGATGTTGGCGAGCATATTGCCTTCTGGCGCAAGCAGGGCATCAGTGGCGTCCCCGCCATCATTCTGAACAAGAAATATCTGCTCAATGGCGCAGTTGGTATCGACCAGTTCCGCCGCGCGATCAATGCGGCAGACGCCGAAAGAGCCATGGCCTGAATGGGCCTCATCGGAGAACCGGCGAAGCGTTCAAAAAGCTGGATTGAAAGCGGGTTTCATTTCCCGCTTTTCTCTTTTTGGAAGGCTTGGTAATAAAGCAGCCACATTTGCTTTATAATGACCAAACCGGTTTCCCGCCCCTTTTCGTCCAGAAAGGCCATAGCATGCCGCTCATGCAGATCATCGTGATTGCCATCATACAGGGCATCACCGAATTTCTACCCATTTCCTCTTCCGGCCATTTGGCAATTACATCTGACATCACCGGCTGGGCCGATCAGGGGCTTGCGATGGATGTGATGCTGCATGTGGGCTCCTTGTTTGCCATCTTTGTCTATTTCTGGCGCGATGTGCTGAACCTTGCCATCGGTGGTCTCAACCTTCTGCGCGGTCGTGTGACACCGCACGGGAAATTGGCGCTTTACATTATATTGGCAACCATTCCGGCTGTGATCTTTGGTCTGATCCTCAAAAAGACCGGGGCGATTGATGCCTTGCGAGCCGATGACTTGCTCAAGTTGCAGGTGGTTGGCTGGGCGGCCATCTTTTACGGTGCTTTGCTCTATCTGGCCGACCGCTTTGGCCCCAACGAGAAGGCCATGGAAAACATGACCTTGCCACCTGCCTTGATGATCGGTCTGGCGCAGATGCTGGCCCTTGTTCCGGGCACCAGCCGGTCTGGCATCACCATGACCGCGGCTCGTTTTCTTGGATTCTCGCGCCCGGAAGCCGCACGCTTTTCTTTCCTGTTGGGCATGCCTGCCATTGCCGGGGCCGGGCTTTTGACCTTAAAGGAAGCACTGGAGACCGGCACTGCGATTTCCTCCGACGTCTGGCTGGGGGCGGGGCTATCTTTCGTTGCTTCCTTTGCGGCCATCACCTTCCTGATGGCTTTGGTCAAGCGTGTCAGCTTCCTGCCGTTCGTGCTTTATCGATTCGCGCTCGGCATCTTCCTGCTCTCCATGGCTTATGGCTATGTGAGCCTTTAAACGGCAAAAGCCAAAGGCCATATCAGCAACCATGAGTCAGATTACGCGCCAGAAATAGGAGCTGAGATAAGACAAAGCAAAAATGCATGGGGGAGAGCGCGTGGATAAGTGTGCCAAGAACGCATTTTCTCCCCGCCCAGACTGGCGAGCGCCGTTATCTGGCGATAAGGTCGCGATCCATTTCGCGCGCTTTTGCGTGCAAGGTGACTGGATAGGCCAAGAGACCGGGCGGTCTTTGAGGTTAGCCACACCGGGTTCAGGCCCGCTGGGTTTAAACTCATGATATGTCCCTCTCTTCCCCTTGGTGCATGACCGCCTTCCCTTATCAGCGAAGGGAGGAAAGCGGGTATCGATGGGCGTGAAAGCAAATCCATTAAATCGCTGATAACCATTTTACCATTGGATAGACGGGTGCCTGCATCACAGCCCGACCTGTCCTGTCTATATGGAAGTTTGTCGGGACCAAAAGGGGTTGCGCCAGCATGTTGCTGCTCTATCACACTAAAATGTCCATTCCTTCCCGCTTTGCCCGTCTCGTGCTGGCCGAATGCAAGGCCGGTGCGGAACTAAGTGAATTGCTCCCTTGGGAGCGGGACGAGGCCTTCTTGCGCATCAATCCGGCAGGCAAGGTGCCTGTGCTGCGCGAAAATGACGGTCCACCCGTCTGCGGGGCCAGTGTCATTGCAGAATATCTTGACGAAACCCGTGGTTACGCTCTGGGCGACCGCCGCCTGATGCCTGACCATCCAAACCAGCGCGCCGAAGTGCGCCGCCTGATCCAGTGGTTTTTGAAAAAAGCGGTGGAGGAAAGCGCTCAATTCTTCATCGAAGAAAAGATCTATAAGCGCATGCGCCGACCGAGCGAAGGAGGCGGATCACCAGATTCGACCATTTTGCGTGCCGCACGGGCCAACCTGCGCATCCATCTCAACTATATTGCCTATCTCGCCGAGCGTCGCAATTGGCTGGCAGGCGAGCATTTTTCCTATGCCGATCTGGCCGCAGGGGCCTTCCTGTCAACCATCGATTATATGGGCGAGGTGCCATGGGACAAGGAACCCGTGGTCAAGGAATGGTATCAGCGGATCAAGTCCCGCCCGGCCTTCCGCCCGATTCTTGCCGACAGCCTGAAGGGCATCCCTGCGGCGTCCCATTATGTGGATCTGGATTTCTGATTGAGAATGAGGCAAGTTGCGCGCTCTGCCACTCCTTAGATGTCACGAGCGTTATCAGATGACTGCCAAAAGATCCGCCTCAGATGCCAAATTGCGGGCTTTCCTTGACAAGGAAGCCAAGGCGCTCGGCTTTGCCGATATCCGGGTCTGTCGCGCGGAAGAGGCTGCCAATCATGCCGAAACCCTGCGTCACTTCACTGATGAAGGGTATCACGCAACAATGGACTGGATGGAAGAGACGCGCCCGCGCCGCGCCCATCCATCGGCTTTGTGGGGTGATGTCCGCTCGATCATCATGCTTGGCTTCAACTATGGCCCGGACGAAGACCCCCGCCCGCTGCTCTCCCAAAAAGACAAGGCCAACATTTCGGTCTATGCCCGCCATCGCGACTATCACGACGTCATCAAGGGCCGCCTCAAGCAGCTATCCGCAAAACTGCTCTCCCGCGTGCGTGACAGCCATCCCGGCGGCGAAATCAAGGTATTTGTCGACACAGCCCCGGTGATGGAAAAGCCTCTTGCCTATCAGGCCGGCCTTGGCTGGCAGGGCAAACATACAAACTTGGTCAGCCGCGATTTCGGCTCATGGATCTTTTTGGGCGCGATCTTCACCAACCTCGACCTGCCGAGCGATGAAGCTGAAGTGGATCATTGCGGCTCTTGCCGGGCCTGTCTTGATGCCTGCCCGACCGGAGCCTTTCCCGCGCCGTATAAAATCGATGCGCGGCGTTGCATTTCCTATCTCACCATTGAGCATAAAGACCCGATCCCCCATGAATTCCGCCCAGCCATGGGCAATCGCATTTATGGCTGCGACGATTGTCTGGCTGCCTGCCCATGGAACAAATTTGCCCAAACCACAAGCGAGGCCAAATTGCAGGCCCGCGCGGATTTAAAGGCTCCGGCGCTCAGGGACTTTCTCGCCTTTGATGACGCGACTTTCCGCAGCCATTTCACCGGCTCGCCAATCAAGCGGATCGGTCGCAATCGTTTTATGCGCAACGTGCTGATCGCGGCGGGCAATAGCGGGAAGGTTTCGCTCGTGCCTGTTATTGAGCCCCATTTGAATGACCCGGACCCTGTGGTGCAAGGCGCGGCCATTTGGGCGCTTGGCCAGCTTTTGCCAACCCGGCAACTGACCGAATGGGGAAGCCACCTTGCAGCTAGGGAAACCGACCCCTATGTGCAACAGGAATGGCAACAGGCTTTGAATAAGGAACAGGCATGAAACTCTTCATATTCGGATATGGCTTCAGCGCAAAGGCCATCGCACGGGACCTCAAGGATCAGTGCGAATGGATTGCGGGCACCTCGCGTTCATCGGACAAATGCGCCGCGATGAAAGAAGATGGTCTGCGTGCCTTTGTCTTTGATGGCGAAAATGCCAATCCAGCCATTGCCGATGCCCTCAAAGAAGCCACCCATATCCTTCTCTCCATCGCGCCTGACGCAGACGGCGATCCGGTCATGCGCATCCATGGAGATGATATCCGTGACAATCAGCGGATTGAGTGGTTGGGCTATCTCTCAACCGTTGGCGTCTATGGCAACCATGATGGGGCATGGGTGAGCGAGGAAAGCGAATGCCGTCCCGTTTCCAGACGCTCCGTCCAGCGTGTCGCTGCGGAACAGGCCTGGCAGGCCTTTGCCCAGGAGATCAACAAGCCCCTTGGCATCTATCGGCTGGCAGGTATCTATGGTCCGGGCCGTAACCAGATGATCAAGCTTGCCGCAGGCACCTGCCGTGCCATCAACAAGCCCGGTCAGGTCTTCAACCGCATCCATGTCGATGATATAGCGCTTGCCGTCTCCAAGGCGGCCCTGAGCGCATCAAGCGGCATCGTCAATGTCTGTGACGATGAACCCGCCCCGCCGCAAGAGGTCATTGCTTACTGCGCTGATTTGATGGGTCTGGAGCCGCTCACCGAGATCCCGTTTGAAGAGGCAGACATGACACCGATGGCCCGATCCTTCTATGGAGAGAACAAGCGCTGCCACAATAAAAAACTGCATGCCCTGATCGGTGGAGACATGCTCTATTCAACCTATCGCGATGCCTTTAACCATATGTGGAAAGAGGATATCTGGCACGGCAAAAAGGGCTGAATTCGGCCAGTTTCCGCCATTCACCTCGCGCGTGGCTGGCCAGCACTCCGCCAGCCTTTGCACAGGCAATTTGATCGCTGTTAAAAAAGTGCAAGAAAAGCGCAAATCGCCCTTGCCATAGCGACCAATGTCCTTTAGACAACAGCCTCACTTGCCGGGCAATATTCCACGGCAGACGGTTGCGCTGGTAGCTCAGTTGGATAGAGCACCAGACTACGAATCTGGGGGTCGGGGGTTCGAATCCTCCCCAGCGCGCCATTTCTCTCTATCTCTCCCATAGCTTTACCAGTTGAGAAAAACGCACGGCTATTGTGCCGATCGGGTGCGTGTGGCGCGCCTTTTCACTTTGCACGGATCGACTTTTCATTGCGCGAGCCATTCGCTAAAAAGCCCGCTTTAAGCGGGCTATTTTGTATGCATAACAATGGGCCGCCGTTTCTACGGCTGTTTGCTTTGACCCGCATCGTAAGCTTCGCGTGCTGCGTCAATCTTGATGAGATTTTCAAGCGCCCAATGGCCCAATGCCCTTACGGGCGCACGAAAAGATTGCCCCAGTTCGGTGAGGTTATATTCAACCTTTGGCGGGATTGTCGGATGGTATGTCCGGTTTACAAGACCGTCCCTCTCCAACTGTTTCAGCGTAAGGCTCAACATGCGTTGGGAAATGCTGAGATGGCGCTTGAGTTCATTGAAGCGGAGTGTTCCGTGTTGGGCCAGCGTAATCACAACCAGAACGCTCCATCGGTCGCCCACGCGTGACAGAACCTCATTGATACGCTTGCAATCAGGGCATTGTTGGCTTTCCAGCATGTCGGTTCCCTCTTTGTTACCAAGGCTCAAGAATGTGCCCCCTTGCAGCAATATTTGGTTCCTGATAAATCGTCAGTCACAAATATATACTACCCACTTCGAGTGCTGACAAGGGAAACTCCAAGATGACTAAGAAGACGCTGCACGACCTCCTGAACTGGCGGTACGCGACCAAGAAAATGGACGCAGCAAAGTCCGTACCGCAAGAAAAGGTCGATGCCATTGTCGAAGCGGTTCGCTTGACCCCCACATCCAGCGGCACGCAGCCTTTCGAGTTGATCGTGGTGACAAACCCCGATCTGCGCACACAGATCAGCGCGGCCGCCGGTGATCAGGCCCAAATCAAGGATGGATCGCATCTTCTGGTGTTCGCTGCTTGGGACAACTACACTGCCGAACGTATTGACGAAGTCGTTGATTTGAACGTCGAAGCCAGAGGCGATCTGCCCTTGTTGCGCGGCTATTATGACAACCTGAAGGCTAACTATCTCCCTCGCGACGAGGCGGTGAACTTTGACCATGCCGCGCGCCAAGCCTACATCGCTCTGGGCGTTGCTTTGGTCGCAGCCGCAGAACAGGAAGTCGATAGCACGCCGATGGAAGGGTTCTCACCAGATGCGGTCGATGAGATCCTGGGTCTACGGGAACGTGGGCTTCGATCTGTTATTCTGTTGCCCTTGGGGTATCGTGATGCGGCCGGTGATTGGCTGTTGCCAATGGCCAAGGTACGCAAATCTCTCGATACCCTCGTGACAACAATCGATTAAGCCAAAACAGACGGTATAATATGCGCTGTCGGTGAAAGCTGGCCCTACATTTCAAAAATTACCTGCAAGGCGCTTAGTCGTAACCAGTGCGCCTTGTAGCATCCGTCACCTTCGGCCTTACGCGCGTTTTGAAGCGGTTTTGAGGGCTTGTTGGGTCATAAAAAAGAATGCCCGCAAAGCCATGCGGGCATTCAGTCGGAATCGTCACGAGGAACGATGCCTTGGGACAAAATGAACTGAGATCACCCTGATGCAGGCCAAAATCAGTATAGTCTGATTACCAGCAACAAAAGCCGCCATCCACCAGCAGGTCGACCCCTGTGCAATAGGATGAAGCGTCACTCGCCAGAAAGATCGCAGGTCCGACCATCTCATCTACATTTGCCATGCGTTGCATGGGGGTCTGGCTTTCAAATTCCTTGGTTTGGTGCACCATTTCAGGTCTGGTATTCATTGGTGTTGCAGTATAGCCCGGGCTGATGGAGTTGACCCGAATGCCGCCTGCGACCCACTCCATGGCCATGCTTTTGGACATGTGAATGACCCCCGCCTTGGATGCATTGTAATGCACTTGCATCAGACCACGGTTGACGATCACACCTGACATGGACGCGATATTGATGATTGAGCCCTTGCCATGCTTGAGCATCGCGTTGCCTTCGGCCTGACAGGAAAGAAAAACGCCCTTCATGTTGATGTCCATAAGGGTCTGATATTGTTGCTCTTCCATCTCTTCGCACGGATTGGCATTGGCAATGCCTGCCGCGTTGACCGCAATTCCCAGATTGCCCAGTGTGGCTTCGGCCCGCGCCACAGCGTCAACCAACGAGTCCTTTTGCGTCACATCTGCAGTGATTGTCAGAGCTTTACGACCGGCGGCCGAAATCGCATCAGCGGTTTGCATCAGACCGTCATCTTCGCGTCGGTCCAGGCAGGCAACATCCGCGCCGCATTGTGCAAGCCCGATTGCGATCCGCTGTCCGATGCCGCTGCCCGCACCGGTGACGAACGCGACGCGACCCGAAAGGTCGAACAGCTTTGGTGCGTTGAGAGTTAAATCGAGCATCAGGGTATCCCTCCATATGTCTTGCAAGCCAAAGGCTTCTTAGCTGGTTGCCAGCTCCATGATCGTCACATCATTGGCATTGGCATGGTCGAGAATGCCTGCCTGCCTGCCAGCAGCCATCACCATGATCCGATTGGAAATGCCCAGCACTTCCTCCAGGTCAGAGCTGACGACCACAACTGCAACGCCATGAGCGGCGAGTCCGTGAATAATTTCATAGATGGAAGCACGTGCCCCCACATCAATGCCGCGCGTGGGTTCATCCAGCAGCACAACACGCGGGCTTCTTGCAAGCCACTTGGCCAACACCACCTTCTGTTGATTGCCGCCTGACATCTCGTCCACATTCTGTTTGCCATGACCTTTGACGCCAAAGCGACGAATATTCTCATCGGCAAAGCTTTTCACCTGCCCGGAACTGACCCAACCGGCCCGGGAAACGGAATCGAGGTTGCTATAGGCGATATTTTCTTCGATCGCGTGACCGAGAATGATGCCCTGAAGTTTTCTGTCTTCGGGCACAAGCACAATGCCATTCTTGATCGTGGTCTGCGGAGAGCTTGTATCAACGGTTTTCTCCTCAATGGAGACTGTCCCGTGGCTGACGGAATCTGCGCCTGCAATGGCGCGCACCAGATCGGTACGACCCGCACCGACAAGGCCGGCGATACCAAAAATCTCGCCCTTCCTGACCTCAAAGTTGATGTCGCGGAATGCATTTTTCGATGAGGTAAAGTTCTCCACCTTCAGCACGATATCTTCAGAAGGTTGAGGCATGGGGGGAAACATCTTGCCCATGGGGCGCCCGACCATGGCTTCAACAATAGTGCGCACCGGCAGGTCTGCGGTGTCAAATTCACGCACCTTGGCGCCGTCCCGCATGACGATGATGCGGTCTGCGATTTGCTTGATCTCTTCCAGACGGTGGGAGATATAGATGATCCCGACCCCTTCATCGCGCAAGCGACGGATCTGTTCAAATAGCAGCTTGGTTTCTTCCGTGCCCAAAGCCGCAGTCGGCTCATCGAGAATGAGCAGTTTCGCATTGAGCGTCAAGGCCTTGGCAATTTCAATCAGCTGCTGATTGGCCGTCGACAAGCCTTCGACGATGCGTGTGGGGGAGATATCAAGCCCAAGGCGCTCCAACCCTTGTTGCGCGCGTTCTTCCATCTCTTTGCGATTGACCCAACCCGCTGTCTTGGGATAGCGACCAACAAATATATTCTCGGCGATCGTCAGGTGAGGGAGCAGCATCAGTTCCTGATGGATCATCCCGACGCCCGCATTGATTGCTTCTTTGGGATGGGTAGGCGCATAGGGCCTGCCCATCCATTTCATTTCTCCGGACGTCGCACTGACCGTCCCGGAAATGACATTCGATACAGTGGATTTGCCAGCGCCATTCTCACCAAGCAAGGCCACGACCTCTCCCGCACAAATATCAAGATCGATCCCATGCAAAACCTCCGTTGGACCGTAGGATTTGCGAATGTCCTTAAGGGACAGGATTGGATTTTGTTGGGTCGAAGTCATGGATTTGTCCTCGTGCACAAAAACGCTGGCATTTGATCTTACGGATGGTTCTTTACGAAATCCGGGGCGTTGTCACAGGTGGTGAGAACCGCATTGGGGATCTGACGTGCAGGGATGGAGGCACCATAGGATTTCGCAATGGCGGAATTGACAGCCAAAACGCCCATGGCCTGCGTGCTCTGGGTTGCGGTGACCTTGAACGGACCTTCGCATTTGGCCAGATATTCAAGGGCAGCAACGTCGCCGTCATAGCCACCAATGATGACTTTGTCGGAAAGACCGGCAACATCCACAGCCTTTGCTGCACCCATGGCAAGGCCGTCAGCCTGACCAAAGATGATTGTTACATCAGGATGGGCCTGCAGCATGTTTTGGGCAATCGAGAAACCTTCATCCGGAGACCACATCTGGCTCCATTGTTGTGCAACAAGTTCAACGCCGGGATTTTCGTCAATGGCGCGCTTGCAACCTTCATAGCGAAGCACTTCAGGGGTGGTGCCTTTCTGACCGTGGATGATGACCATCTTGCCTTTGCCACCGGCAAGACCGATGATGTGGTTGCAGACTTCATAGGCGGACTCGATGCTCTCACCGGCGATGAAGGTGTCGCCCGGTGCGCCATCGGGTTCACGGTCCACATTGATGACTGGAATGCCTTCGGCACGGGCAAGGCGGGTTGGCACAGCGGCAGCGGCAGCTCCTGCAGGGATATAGATGAAGGCATCAATGCCCTGGGTCATGAAGTCCTGCACCTGGTTGACCTGAGTTGCCGTGTCATTCTTGGCATCGGCCACGATGACTTCGATGCCCAGCTTGTCGGCATAACCCTCGACACCAAGCTTGATCTGGTTGAAAAAGTCAGCCTGAAGGTTTGGAACGGCGAGGCCGATTTTCTTCACGCCCTCTGCTGAAGCGCCAAGAGGTGCCAAAGCCAGACAGGCTGCTGCGGTAGCCAATAGTGTTTTCTTGAAGATAGTCATGTAGTTCTCCTCCTTGAAGAAATAGGATCGTTCTCCTAACCGATCCGCACATGCCCGATAATGCGGGCCTAAGACGCGGGGGATGGTCTTGCCCATTCCCCGAGAATTCATTTCCGTCTCTGCTTGATGGTTTCTGCAGCAACGGCGAGCACGATGACGGTGCCGATGATGACCGCTTGCAGGAAAGGCGATACCCCCAGCAGGTTCAGACCGTTTCTCAACACCCCGATGATAAGAACCCCGATGATCGTGCCGCCAACGCCGCCAGTGCCACCCGAAAGGCTGGTGCCCCCGATGACGACTGCCGCAATGGCATCAAGCTCATAGGCAATGCCCGAGCTCGGCTGAACCGAGTCAAGACGGGCTGCCAGCAACACCCCCGCAAGCCCCGAAAGAGTGGCGCAGGCGGTATAGACCAGAACGGTGGTAAGATTGACGTTGATCCCGGCGAGACGCGCGACTTCAGGATTGCCGCCGATGGCATAAAGGGTCCGCCCGCCCGTGCGATAACGCTGGAAAATCATGGCGACTACGAACACCACCAGCATCACTGCGACGGTCATGGTCAGAAAGCCGCCATATCGAATGATCGCACCCATGTTGAACCAGGCGGGAAAACCGATGATCTGCGAACCATTTGTAATCATGTTTGCAAGGCCGCGCGCAATCGACATCATGGCCAGTGTGGCGATGAAGGGCGGCACCCGGAAGGCGGTAATGAGCAAGCCCGCAGAAGCGCCCGTTACGGCCGATGCCGCCAGCGCTCCGGTAATGGCAATTGCCATGGAATATTCAGCCTGAACATTCAGATAGCCCAGCACCATCATCGAAAGTGCCAGCACCGAACCGACAGAAAGGTCGATGCCGCCGATCAGAATGACGAAAGTCATGCCAACGGCCATGATCCCGAGCACGGTGATCTGATCGAGAATATTCAAAAAATTCCGCGTTGCAAAAAAGGAATCCGTCGCAAAGCTCAAAAATAGACAAAGGAGCAGCAAGCCAATCAGGGGACCAGTGGCGCCACGAAACGAAAATGAGCTGATAATGGATTTGGCGGGGGTGTCGCCGCTTGCGATTTCGGTCATCAACTCCTCCTAAGTTGCATAAATATGCACTGATGATTTTTAATTTTGTATCTCAGAGTAGAAATAATGTCAAATGAAATTCGACATAGCCGCCATACTTGTCCTTATGACATATATTTTCACTTGACAGACGCACAAAATAGTATGTTAATTTATGTCAGAATATTTATTCAAGGACTTGGTATATGGACATTACAGAACTTCGCAGAACAGCAAACCAAATTCGCCGACGCGATCTTGAGGCCGTTTATGAAGCTGGAGCAGGCCATATCGGAGGTGAATTGTCAGTGATCGATCTGTTGACGGCACTGTATTTTCACATTCTGAATGTGAATCCCAACGATCCTCAGGATCCCACCCGCGACCGCTTTATCCTCTCCAAAGGTCATGCGGCTTGTGCGCTCTATGTCACTTTGGCCCAAAGGGGCTTTCTGCCCAAGGAAGAGATCGCAACCTTCCTCAAACCTTATTCAAGACTGAACGGTCATCCCAATCGGAACAAGGTTCCCGGGGTGGAAACCAACACCGGGCCTCTTGGTCACGGTCTTCCCGTTGCGGTTGGCATGGCCAAGGCAGCCAAACTGAGCAAAGAGGACTGGCGCACGTATGTGATCACCGGGGATGGCGAGATGCAGGAGGGCAGCAACTGGGAGGCGATCATGGCCGCGGCCCAGTTCAAGTTGAACAATTTGACCCTCATCATCGACCACAATCGGTTACAGCAAGGGGCCTTGTTGGCTGACACCAACGACCTCGCCCCTTTCCCTCCAAAGCTCAAAGCATTTGGTTGGCAGGTCGAGGAGATCGACGGTAACAATATGGACGAAATATGTGCAAGCCTGGCTCCCGAAGCACACGACCCGGATCGTCCCAAATGCATCATTGCCCATACAAATAAGGGCCACGGCGTTTCATTCATGTCGGACAATGTCGCTTGGCATCACAAAGTACCAAGCGCCGAACAATATGAACAAGCCATGGCCGAGCTGAAGGAGGCCGCACTATGAATGTTCAAGATGCCGCACCAAAACTCTTCGATTGCCGTGACGCCTTCACCCAGACCCTTGAAGCCATGGCCGAGACGGATCACAGCATCGTCGCGGTTTGCAACGATTCGGTCGGATCCTCGAAGCTCAATGGCTTTCGCGACAAGTTTCCTGAACGCCTCATCAATGTTGGCATTGCCGAGCAAAATATGGTGGGCGTTGGGGCTGGCCTTGCAAATGGCGGCAAGATCCCATTTGTGTGCGGGGCTGCCTGCTTTTTGACCGGACGGGCACTCGAACAGATCAAGGCGGACTGTGCTTACTCGAACAACAATGTGAAGCTCGTTGGCATCAGCTCTGGTATGGCCTATGGCGAATTGGGTCCAACGCACCATTCAACAGAAGATTTTGCTTGGCTTCGTGCGATCCCCAACATGCCGATTGTTGCTCCGTGCGATTCCATCGAGACGGCCGCTGCGGTCGCTTTTGCTGTTCAATATCAAGGGCCGATCTTCTTGCGCCTTAGCCGTGTTGGCGTGCCGGACCTGCTCCCCGCCGGTCACACATTCGAGTTGGGCAAGGCCAATATGCTGGCGGATGGTGCGGATTTGACCATCATCACCAACGGGGTTTTGACCCATCGGGCAATGATGGCGGTAGATCTTCTAAAGAAGGACGGGATTTCAGCGCGGCTTCTCAACATGGCAACCGTACGTCCGATTGATGTCGAAGCCATTCAAAAAGCAGCCAGGGAAACCGGGGCGATATTGACGTGCGAAGAACACACCATCTTCGGTGGGCTTGGCAGTGCAGTCGCCGAGGTAGTGGTGGAAAGCCATCCTGTGCCAATGAAACGGCTGGGGCTTCCCGGTATCTTCCCTCCAACCGGGTCTGCCAACTTTTTGCTGGACGAATTTGGTATGGCGCCAGACGGTATTGCTGAACATGCCAAGACGCTGCTGCAGTCCAAGGCTTAGGAGGAAATCATGACCAGGGCTATCCTTGCCATTGACGAAGGCACAACAAACAGCAAGGCAATTCTTGTTGTCCAAGATGGTGAGATTATCAGCCGTGGATCATGTCCAGTTGAGACCCGCCATCCGCACCCCGGTTGGGTGGAGCAGGACGCAAATCAGATTTGGGAAAGCACCCGAAAGGCAATCCAGTCTTGTGTTGTAGCCGCAAACGGCGATGTTGAGATTGTCGCGATCGGGATTTCCAATCAGCGGGAATCCATCCTCGTGTGGGACAGACAGAGTGGTGAGCCCCTGGGTCCTGTTATCACCTGGCAGTGCAGACGGACGGCCAAAGCGTGCGAGACCCTCAAGGCAGCCGGTCATGAGGACAAGGTGATTGCTCGCACCGGGTTGCCTCTTGACCCGATGTTCCCGGCAACCAAAGTTGGCTGGCTGCTAGAAGCCCATTGTCAGGGGAAAATGGCAGCCGACATATGTGTCGGCACCGTGGATTCCTGGTTGATCTGGAAACTGTCCGGGCACAGCCTCCATGCTTGCGACGCATCCAATGCAGCGCGCACGCAACTATACAATGTCTCCAAGGGATGCTGGGACGAAGAACTTTGTGCTCTGTTTGGCGTCCCGGTCGGTATGCTGCCGCAGGTTGAAAATTCCTCCCATATTTTCACCCATACCGCCGGTATCAAGGGCGTGCCAGACGGGATCCCGGTGGCATCCGCAATCGGAGACTCGCACGCGGCCCTGTTTGGTCACGGCGCCTATGGTTTGGGCGATGGGAAAGTGACCTTTGGCACCGGATCGTCCGTCATGACGACGATGCCGGAATTCATCGTGCCACCCCGCGGGATTACCACCACGATTGCATGGTCTTTGGAAGACAAGCCGACCTATGCATTTGAGGGCAATATTCTGGTCAGTGCCTCGATCCTCCCATGGGTCGCAGAGATTCTGAATGAAAAAGACGTGACCGCGCTTCTGGAACTGGCCCAGACTGTGGACGATACCCAAGGGGTGATGCTGGTCCCCGCGCATGTTGGACTGGGCGCTCCCCATTGGAATGCTTCCGCAAGAGGTCTCATAAGCGGTTTGTCCTTCAATGCGGGCAAGGCGCATATTGCAAGAGCAGCCGCCGAAAGCATGGCTTTTCAGGTACAGGATGTCTTTGAAATCATTGAAAAGCACTCCGGCAATGGCATCGGGCGGCTGTTTGTCGATGGCGGCCCGAGCCGCAATCCTTTCCTGATGGGTATGGTGGCCGACTATATAGACCACTCGGTGATCATTGGTGAAAGCACGGAAGCCTCGGCCCAAGGCGCAGCCTACCTTGCAGGGCTTGCGACCGGGTTCTGGCCCAGTGTCGACGCCATTGCATCATTGGGCAACCACGGATCTGTCATCAAGCCCAGCATTGACAAAAATATGCGAAATGAGGCGATAAGTGCGTGGAGGGAAGCAATTAAACGGACGGTGCTTTGACTAAATAAATATTCGGAATAGAATGAATTTCCGCTTTATTTATTGGAGTTCCGTCCCTTGGCACGCGTAAACGAACTGAGATTGATCGCCCGGATTGCCCAAATGTATCACATAGATGGGCATAGACAAGCTGACATCGCAAAACACCTTCACATCTCTCAAGCCACGGTTTCCCGTATGCTCAAGAAGGCGCAGGAAGAAGGGATCATTCGCACGACGATTGTCTCTCCATCCGGCACCTTCACTGAACTGGAAACCATTCTGCGTTCGAGATATGGGGTGCAGGAGGTGATTGTTGTCGAAACGTCCGAGGATAGCCCTGCCCAAATCATGGCAAGGATTGGGGAAGCTGCAGCCCATTTGATTGAGACCACATTGCAAAGCGGTGAAATCATCGGGGTCGCCAGCTGGAGCGAAACGATCCTTAAAATGGTCGAGAACATTCACCCGATGCGGCAGGGACAGGCAAAATTCGTCGTGCAAACGCTTGGCGGTATGGGAGACCCGACGGTACAGACCCACGCAACGCAATTGACCTCGCGCCTTGCAAGACTGACCGGAGCGGAGCCACGGCTGCTGTCAGCCCCCGGCGTAGCCCAGTCCCGTGAGGCCAAGCTCGTCCTTCTGAGCGATACCTATATTCGGGAAACGATGGATCTGTTCGGCAAAATCACGCTTGCCATTGTCGGGATCGGGGCCGTCGAGCCATCCTCCATGTTGGCAAGATCCGGCAACGTCTTCTCGCCCAAGGAACTGACCGAACTGACCGAAGCAGGAGCCGTGGGAGACATGAGCCTGCGATTCTTTGATGAGGATGGAAAGATCGTCAAGACGCCGCTCGATGACCGCGTCATCGGCATGCCGCTGGAAGATCTCGCACAGGTGAGGCGGGTGGTTGCTCTGGCGGGAGGAAGTGCCAAAACCGATGCCATCATTGGCGCCCTCAAATCGGGCTTCATTGGCACCTTGATCACAGACAACTTCACCGCCCAACGCTTGGCAGACAGGCCGGGCACCTGACAATATTCCAAGGAGGATGACGATGAAACGCTTTAACGGCCAGACGGTTGTAGTCACTGGCGGCAACAAGGGCATAGGCTTTGCGATTGCGCAGCGCTTTGCTCAAGAAGGGGCTAACCTCGTCATTGCATCTTATGAAGAACAGGTCATCGAGGCGGCCGGCCAACTCACGGATCTTGGCGCAAATGCAATTCCGGTGGTTTGTGATGTGACCAAGCCAGAGCAGATCACCAATCTCTATGACGAAGCCGAAAAGGCCTTTGGCGAGGTCAATATTTCCATTCAGAATGCTGGCATCATTTACATCTCAAAGCTCGAGGATGTGACGCTGGAAGAATGGAACCGGACACTTGCCGTCAACACGACCGGCTGTTTTCTATGTTGTCAGGAAGCCATCAAACGCATGCGCAAGCATGGCAAAGGGGGGCGGTTGATCAACACCGCATCCGGCCAAGCAAGAGAAGGCTTCATCTACACACCACATTATGCGGCTTCAAAATTTGCCGTTATGGGCCTGACCCAGAGTCTGGCAAAAGAAGTTGCCTTGGAGAAGATTACGGTCAATGCCATTTGCCCGGGCATCATCCAGACCGAAATGTGGGATTACAATGACCGGGTCTGGGGCCAAATGCTTGGTGACTACAAGCCGGGTGAACTGATTGCCGAATGGGTCCAGAATATACCGATGAAATATGCCGGGAGCGGCAAGGATATCGCCGGCACGGTGGCATTTCTGGCCAGCGCGGATGCAGACTATGTAACCGGCCAGACGATCAATATCGATGGCGGATTGATCATGTCGTAATCCTGCCAGCTTCGAGGCGCTGGCAGTGAGACAGTCCAAGCCTTATCGGATTCTTTGATGAGAGAGGCCACAAGCAATTGTGACCTCTTTTTGTTTTCCGTACTCGCGGAACTTTGCTTCCAGTCCGAATATCCAGCAACCAGCGAGATTCAACCCGACCTTTCATTTTCAAGCAAAAACACGCGGCAATAATTCGTATTCATATGAGAATTTTTATTTAGAATTCCTTCGAATAGCTTTGTTTCGTTTTGAATTTACATCTATAAAAAGGGCAGAGTTACGGATCGTGCCTGATGTGAGACTGCAAGTGTCTACCCGTCGGGCCATCAGGGAAGGGTAAGACATGATCGATATGGAACGAGTTGCGGAAGCCATCCGGGCCTTTGAAGCAGGTGAGATTGTTGTCGTCATGGACGATGATGACCGCGAGAATGAGGGTGATCTGATTGCCGCTGCTACCAAGATAACCCCAGAGCAAATGGCCTTTTTCGTTCGCCATACCTCAGGCATCATTTGCGCTCCCATGAAAAAGGAGTCTGCAGCGCGTCTGCATCTTGACCCCATGGTCGCAAACAACAATGCCCCTCTTTCGACGGCCTTCACTGTGTCGGTGGATTACAAACATGGGACGACGACGGGTATTTCAGCCGAGGAAAGATGCGCGACGGTTCATGCTCTGGCAAATTCGAACTCTGCGGCCGTCGATTTCGTCAAGCCGGGTCACGTTTTCCCGCTGGTCGCAAGGGAAGGTGGGGTTTTGACCCGTTCAGGTCACACCGAAGCTGCCATTGATCTGTGTGATCTTGCTGGCCTAGAACCGTTTGGCGTTTTGTCCGAGCTGGTCAATGACAATGGCACGGTCAAGCGTGGTCCGGAAGTCACGGCCTTTGCCAAGGAGCATGGCTTGAAGATGATTTCAGTTGCCGATCTGATTGCTTATCGGCAGCGTACCGAGCGCCTTATCGATAAAAAAGAAACCTTCACAATGGACACCCGCTATGGGGAAGCGCAGGCGGTCACCTTCACCGCTCCCTATGATCAGGTCGAGCATCTCGCTCTTGTCTTTGGTGATATTCGAGATGGCGAGAATATTCCGGTTCGATTGCACCAGGAAAATGTGCTGTCCGATGTCTTTGGGTTGACTGATAATCTTGACGACATCATCAAGCGGTTCAGCGAGGATCGAGGTGTCCTTGTCTATCTTCGCGATGGCTCTCCGGGTGTCGTTCAAAGCTCCACGCGCCTGCGCGACGGGCTGGAAGCTGCAGAAGCTGAGGAGCACGTAACCGCAAAAGGCCGTCAGGAAGAATGGCGTGATATTGGTCTGGGCGCGCAAATCCTCAAGGAACTGGGAATATCCTCTATTCGCCTGCTCAGCTCAAAGGAACGCCATTATGTCGGGCTGGAAGGCTTCGGACTGAAGATAAGCGGAACCGAAATCATTTGATCGCAGATCAAGGATAATGGCGCAGTGGGGTGGGCCCAAGGCCGCCCCCAACCACTCATCTGCTGCGCACATCGGGTGGGGTTTTCTCACTAAGTGGCATGCTCAGGCTCTGTGTGTCAGGCATTCACGTGATCAGCCATCGACAAGCGGAACGCTTCCATCGTCATCCAGCGATTGGGTATATCTGCTTGCCCGCGGATCTTTTTGCGCCAATAGCGCAGTGTCAGCTTTGCGTAATTGTAGATTTCCTCACTCATGCGCGCGCGCTCTTCCTCCATGCGCTCAATGGTAAGCTCGGACCAATCGGCCAGGATCAAGACCGGCAAGTCGTCATACAAACAGTCCAACGAGGAACGGGTCACGACCGGGATGGAGCCTAATAAAATTGCTTCCCATGTCCTGTGGCAATCAAGCCCGTTGCCAAAGGGACTGGATGTGAAGGCAAAGCCTGCATTGCTGCGCCAGCTCTCAAGGCGGTTGGCGAAGGATGGTTGGTAATGGATGCTACCCTCGGGTGCCTGATCCAGACAGTCCTGCCGATTGCCTCGATTGGCCGCAAAATGCCAGTTTGAAAAGGCTCTGCAGCTTTTCTTGGATAGGGGCCCAGCCTCCAAATGCACCTTTCTCAGTTCGTGCTCTTGTGCTAGCGGCGACAGCGATTTGCCCCAACTGTGGCTGCTCTCACCTTCTTGGGCCTTTGACAGCGTGTGGTAATCCAAGCCGATCGGTAGGGCATGGAGTTTGGAATGGTCGAGAACCAGATTCTGGGCGTACCAGGCTTGCAGCAATCTGTTCTGCAAGATCCGCGACAAGGTCTTGGCGTCTACATCCTCGTGAGAGACGGAGAGATCGGAATCACCTGTTACGAGAATAAATGGCTTGCTGATGCGCCACATATGCCATTTCGCAAACCGCCGAAGTGCTTCGACCGGCAAGTGAATGACGCCAACATCGCCCCAAATGCGAAACGCCAACTCGCGGGGGATGCGCCGGCTGGATGAAATCGGAACAGCCATGTGGGTGGTCGCGGATCGCACCAAGCCCCTGCTGGACACAAACTCGCACGCATCCTCATGATTGTCCGAGGAATAATCATCCTTGAGAGACATGCCTTCGCCCCAATACCTTTTAATCAATCAATGACCTATGCCCAGATTACAATCAGATCACAATCAGATTATAATCAGGCAGCAACAACAGTCTGGAAGTATCGAATGGTTTCCTTGAGACCGTCGCGCAACTGCACCTTCGGTTCCCAATCGATGGCACGCCCGGCGAGTGAGATATCAGGTTTTCTTTGCTTTGGATCATCATGAGGCAAAGGCATGAACGTGATTTTCGATGGCCCGCCAACAAGCTCAAGGACGACTTCCGCAAGTTCGAGCATTGTAAATTCATTGGGATTGCCCAGATTCATCGGTCCGGGGAAGCCTGCATCGGTGCCCATGAAGCGCACAAAGGCCTCGATCAAATCATCAACGTAACAGAAAGAGCGAGTTTGGGTGCCATCTCCGAAAATCGTCAAATCATCCCCTTTCAGGGCCTGAACGATAAAGTTGCTCACCACACGCCCGTCATTGGCATCCATCCGCGGGCCATAGGTGTTGAAGATCCGGGCGACCTTGATGTCCAGATTATGTTGCCTGTGATAGTCGAAGAAGAGGGTCTCTGCGCATCGCTTGCCCTCGTCATAACAGGCGCGGATCCCAATTGGGTTCACTCTTCCCCAATAGCTTTCAACCTGAGGATGGACCTCAGGGTCGCCATAGACTTCACTCGTCGATGCCTGGAAGACACGCGCATTCAACCGTTTTGCGAGGCCGAGAATATTGATGGCACCATGCACGTTGGTTTTGGTGGTCTGCACCGGATCATGCTGGTAGTGAACAGGGCTGGCAGGGCAGGCCAAATTGTAAATCTGATCAACCTCGACATAGAGCGGTAAAGTGACGTCGTGGCGCATGAATTCAAACTGTTCATTCTGCGTGAGCAGATGAGCAATGTTGCGCTTGGTGCCTGTGAACAGGTTGTCGACACACAAAACTTCTTGCCCGTCATTAACAAGCCGTTCGCATAGATGAGATCCAAGGAAGCCCGCGCCCCCTGTCACCAAAATTCGTTTAACGTCCGCCATTCCCATTATCTTGCCCGAGGTTAGAAACCACGCTTTTGCCGTAGTCTTACAGGGGTAAACCAATAGTGGCCTATGGTGCCAAAATCAATTGATTTCTATGATGAACGACATTGGGATCAGGGCAGGGCGTCTGTCAGCGTGATTCTCGACGCGCCTGATGGATTTCTCAGCTCCGGAATCGGAAGGTTTCCATCAAACGGCGCTCACAAGGCTTTCCTGCTCCAGTTTGATCCGGTCGCACAGCTCAACCAGGATAGTCAGACCATAGGGCCAGCGGCCAAAGCCTGCTTCGGAATTGATGTGGCCAGCCTCGCCCAGATCAATAAAGTCAGATCCCCATGTTTCAGCCAAATGACGGGCGCGGGAAAAGCGGAGCAGATTGTCGTTGTGGCTTGCGACCAGAGAGGTTGGCACAGATAGCTTTTCCATCGGAATTCGGTCTTCTGCTTCAAACCGCAAAGGTTCAGCAGGCGCCACGAACATTGCGCCTACCACATCGGGGTTTTTCTGGGCAATGATGTATGAAGAGGCAAGCGCCCCGAGGGAATGGCCGATGAGTATGGCAGGATGATTGCAGTTGTTCAGTGATCGGCCGATAGCATCGATCCACAATTCGATGTCGCGCTGGTCCCAGCGGCTATGGGAGATGCGGCTGAATAGGCCAATATCCCGTTCCCAGAAGCTTTGCCAATGTTCAGGCCCGCTATTCTTGAAACCGGGTACCAAAAGGAAATCAAATTCCTCTGCATGGGCTTCCAGCGCTTCGAGAATATCCGGATGTGTAAGCTGCCTGACCAAATTTCGCTCCATCAACTGTCATGCCATGTCAGGATGGCTATCCTTGAACTGGCTTCGAACAGGTCCACCAAGGGATCGTCACCTGTGATCTCCTGTCGCCTCCAAATATGCAAATTGGCACGGGTGTTGGAGTGCGCCGATACCATAGGCCCTTCGTCTTCAATCTTCAACTCCTGCGCGGCATTTGAGCCAAAAGTTCACCCGTGGCCCTGCTCCGCAAGCCATTGATCATAAAGCGTCTCTATCGCATGCCAAAGATCTTCGATCGAATGCTTGCGGGACCGACCGCAGGCTCTTGCATTGTCATCACAAACAAGGCAGAGCCGCGCAGGAACGCCAACCTTGCTGCGCGACAGGGGCTGGCCGTTGGCGTCATGCACATCGAGATCCCAAAGCCGCCCCAACGGATGAGTATTTTCCAACGCCACCAAGGCCCGTTTGAGGGCGATGGCGTCGCAGTCCACCTGATAAAGGCTTTCCGGTCCCGTTGGCAAATTGGCACTGAACGGGCAATCATAAGCCCAGCCATGCCGGGCCAGCAGCGCCAGAGTTTCGCGGCGGGCAATGGCGGCAATCTCGCGGCTTAAGGGGCAATCCTTTACCGCACCGGGAATGACCAGCGTCAGGGTGATGGTTGGCTTGCCACCTTCAGCAAGGCACTTGGCCCGCCGTGCGGCGCGCGCGTCCCGCGAGGCAAGCAACGCTTGCAGGTCGATGACCGGTCCATCCCGTCTTGCGCTTGTCAAATCCGCTCCTCCTTTTGCCCTGTACCAAAAGTGACGGCTTCAAGGCGCCTCTGACTGGTCCATTTCAGCCAGAAACCACGTCACGGCCAACAAATCCGCAGAGCCGCCGGGGCTGAGGTTGCGGGCCATCAGCTGCTCATCCATGGCCATGAGTTGCGCTTTCAAGGCGTCCGGGCCGCAAAGAGACAGCGGGGTTAATTGGCGCGCTAACGCCTTGACAAAGTCAAGCCCCTCGATGCCCCCGCGGGCCACCAGATTGGTGTCGTCATTGTTGGCCATCAGCACAACCAACGCCGCCAGAAGAGCGCTTTCCTGATCGAACCCGGCTTCAAGGGCACGCCTGAAAGCTGGCAAAGACCAGCGACGGGCTGAATAAAAGCCGCTTTCAGCTTCCCCCCGCGCGCCAGTCAGGCCGTATCGGTAAAAGATATATTCCCCGGCACTGTTGGCGGTTTTCACCCGCTCGCTCAATTCGCTCCTGATCAGCCCGGAGACAAAGCTCCCGGCTTCGGTGCAAAGCGCATCAACGGTGAGAGTTTGCCCCTTGGCCCACAGGCGTCCGGCCGCGCCGAGCAACAGGCCAAAGGCAAAGATGCCGCCTTTATGGGTGTTGACATTGGCGGTTGCTGCCAGCATGGCCCGCTCCGCATCGAGCCCCAGCACCCGCAATGGCGCCAGCGCTTCGGTTGCAGGCTCGTCAGCGGTTTTCATGCCAGCCAGAACAAAGCGCTCAAGATAAGGGTGAAGCGCTTTGGCGCTCGCCTGAAAGGTGGCAAGTGTCATATCCCGGTGCGAGCCATCATTGGCGGCATCCACCAGACCCGGCTTGGGGGTCAATTCGGCTTCCACCAGCAGGGCCTGATGGGCAAGAGAACCCAGATTTCGTGCAAAAGCGACGTCCGGCCCATCTGAAAGACGGGCCGGATTGACTGTTTGATGCGAAAGAAGCGAAACGCCTCCTGACCGGTGCAAGGAGGTGGTCCGGAGGCGTCCCTTCCTCATGAAGCAACCTGTCGAACAGTGTCGATAATGGTGCCATCACGATAACGAACCACGCCGACGATCTTGTCGAGAAACTCGATTGGCTTTGGCTCTCCGGTGATCGAAATCGCCCGGTTATGCAGCTCTTCGATGGTGAAGACCGGCAAATTGGCCGCTTTCAGGCGCTCTGCCACGTCAGGCCGGTTCGGGTTCACCGCAATGCCATGGTCGGTAACCAACACACCAACGGTTTCACCCGGCGTTACCCGCGTGGTGACAGACTTGACCACGGTTGGAATACGCGAGCGGATCAGGGGGGCCGCAACGATTGACAGCTTGGCACCCGCTGCCGTGTCACAGTGGCCACCCGAGGCGCCACGCATCACACCGTCCGAGCCGGTCAGCACATTGACGTTGAAATCGAGGTCGATCTCAAGCGCCGACAGGATGACCATGTCTAGATTGTCGACCGTCGCACCCTTGGCAAACGGGTTGGCATAGAAATGGGTGGAAATCTCCACATGGTTGGGAGACGTACCCAATGAACGGGCAGCAACAGAATCAAAGCACTGGGTATCGAGCAAGGTGCCAATCAGCCCCTTGTTATGCAGATCCACCATGCCGCCGGTCTGACCACCCAGCGCCCATGCTGCCTTGATATCCTTGGCCCGCATGCGGGCTTCAAGGAAGCGGGCCGTTGCGGTTGAGGATCCACCGGTGCCGGTCTGCATGGAAAAGCCATCTTCGAAATAGCCCCCATGCTCCATGACGTCCGCACACCAGCGGGCAATCAGCAATTCTCGTGGATTGGTGGTTGCACGGGCGGCCCCGACGCTGATCTTGGCCGGATCGCCCACTTCTTCCACTTCGACAATCCAGTCAACCTGATCCTGACGGATGCTGGCTGGTGCATTGGGGTAGGGGACGATTTCCTCGGTCAGCATCACTACATTTTTGGCATAGGAGGCATCGACCATCGCATAGCCCAGAGACCCGCACCAGGAGCGGCCCGACGTCCCATTGGCATTGCCATAAGGATCGCAAGCAGACACACCGAGAAAGGCCACATCGATCTCGATTTCACCCTTCTGGATCAGCCCGACACGCCCCCCGTGGGAGTGAATGGTAATCGGCTCGTCCATCAGACCATGGGAAATCGCATCGGCGAGCTTGCCGCGCATGCCGGAAGTATAGATCTTCCGGATCACGCCATTTTCAATATGCTCGATCAGCGGGAAGTGAGCCGTGACCAGCGAAGAGGGGGCAAGGGTCAGATCCTTGAAACCCATCTCGGCGAGAATGCCAACCACCAGATTGAGGATCTTGTCCCCTTCGCGGAAGGCGTGGTGGAAGGAAATGGTCATGCCATCCTTGAGGCCGGAGCGGCGGACCGCTTCCTGAATGCTCTCAACGACCTTGCGTCCGACTTTTTCTTCCGGATCCGCCAGATAGGGGATCTTGGCCGCAAAGCCGGAATATTCCTCAAGTTCGCCCGCATAGACGCTGCTGGCAGGCACGGAGGCCCTCAGGATTTCGAGTTGTTTCTTGTCCATCTTATCGTCTCACCCCCGAGGCTGCAGCGCGGCTCAGCACCCGTTTGGCATTGTCCACGATTGGCGCATCGATCATCTTGCCATTCAGTGCGATGACCCCCAGCCCCTGTTCTTCCGCTTTTTGGGCCGCCGCGACAACACGGCTGGCATAGTCCACATCTTCCTGCGTCGGCGCATAGGCATTATGCAGCAGCTCGATCTGGCGCGGATTGATCAGGGATTTGCCGTTAAAGCCAAGGCGTTTGATGACGTCAACTTCGCGAAGGAAGCCTTCTTCGTCATTGAGATCGGAAAAGACAACGTCAAAAGCGTCGATCTTGGCTGCGCGTGCCGCATGCAACACCGCGCAGCGGGCATAGAACAATTCGGTGCCGTCGCCGCGTTCGGTCTGCATGTCGGTGACATAGTCGAACCCGGCCACGGCGATGCCCATCAGGCGAGGCGACGAGTTGGCAATGGCAACCGCATTGACCACACCGGACGCACTTTCGATCGCCGCCATCAATTTGGTGGAACCAACCGTGCGCCCGCAGGCTTTCTCGATTGCCTCGACCGCTTCTTCCAGCTCGACCACATCATCGGCGGTCTCGGTTTTTGGCAATCGGATCACGTCGGCACCGCCGCGGATGGCTGCCTGCAAATCGTCATGACCAAAGGGCGTTGACAGCGGATTGATGCGGACGACCCGCTCAATGTCCTGATACAGATTTGATTTCAGCGTGTGATAGACCAGCATGCGCCCTGCATCCTTCTCACGCAGGGAAACCGCATCCTCAAGGTCAAACATGACCGAATCCGGCTTGAACACAAAGGCGGTCGACAACATCGCCGCACTGGAGCCGGGAATGAACAACATGGAACGGCGCAAGGTCATGACAAAGCCTCCCAATCTAGGGCTGGACTGCCGGCGGCTCGCATGATGGCGGCTTCGGTCCGGGCTTCGATGACGCAATCAAGTGCGCCCTTGTCTTCGACAATCAAGGTGGCTCCCGACGTTACGTCAAGTTTTGCCAGCACCTCACCGATGACTTTGCGGATCTGATCGCCGAACTGATGTTCGACTTCACTCTGGACAATCACTTCCAACGGGCCGTCATTAGGCGAGACCCTGACGAAGAGATCGCTGGATTCGAGTGTTCCCGCCAACGCCTCCTGTACGATCTTCATATATTTTTCCTCTCGATTACGTGGCGCCGTCGGGGAACCCGGCGGTCTTTTTAGGCTTGTTGCTGCACCTTGGCGACATATTTGTCGACGATCAGGTCAAAGGTCGCCGGTGGGACAAGGGCTTGAATGCGCTCCATATGATTCTGCGTCAGAAGGCGCCGCACCTCAGAGGCCGAAATGGCGATGTCGTCCAGTCTGGTACGCTCCATTTCAACCACTGTCACCGGCTCCGCCTTGCCGTGGGGATTTTGCAGCCAGTGCTTCATGTCTTCATTATACTTGCGGGTGGTGTCGCAGAAAGGTTCTGTTCCGACAAAGCGGTGAGTAATGCCAAGTGCCGGCGCGATATATTTGCGGAACAGTAAAAGATCCACTGCCGTGCGACATTTGCCAACCATCCCCTTGTCCTTGAAAAAATAGGCCGGGAAGGTGGCGCGCGAGATCATGTATCTGGAGCCTTCATGCAGCGTAAGGTTCGGGATATGGCCCACATTCTGCCGTGCCAGTGCAAGGCGGTCATCATAGCTGAAGAGGGACGCATCTTCCGACACAATGAACAAATGCAGCCAGTCGCTCGCTTTCGCCGCCTGTTCGATCAGATAGAGGTGACCGCGCGTGAATGGATTGGCGTTGGCCACAACGCAGCCAATAGTCTCACCCTCAACGCGTTTCTCTGCCAACTCCTGACAATAGGATTTCATTCCTACTGGTGAATTTTCCATCAGGGTCGTTTGCCCCGGCACCTCGACCAGCGGATAGAAGCCGCAACCCAGGAAGAAATCCGCATTATGCGGTTCGGTATAAACGAACAGGGTTTTGTAATTGCGGCTATGGGCAAGATAGATGATTTCGCTTACCAAGCGCAGGCTCAGCGAGGTGCCGCGTAAGGCCGGGCTGATGGCTACATCCTTGATGATGCCGCGATCAAGGCCCGCGCAGGCAACGAGCTTGCCATTTTCGCGACACAGCACCATGGCTTCGATTTGCTTTTCGAAGTCAAGGCCGCAACTGGCAAGAAAAGCAACAATCTCCTTGCGCAAATCGGGATCAGCGGCTGGCTCCACCGTGTAAAAATCCAATCCGTCACTCACGAGCATCATTCCTTCGCTTGACAGAAAACTGAATGGTGGAGGGTTGGCCCATGCCACGATCCACTGCATGGTTTGTCAAAAGACTCCAGCCTTGCCAAAAAATCGGGCTACAACACGGCATCTTCCGGCCTTCCGTTGGAGCTGTTTGTATGAGCAGATGGGGACCCATACGTCGCTCTTTGTCGCTTTATCCGGCACCGAATCTCAGTGGTGCGGGGCTCGCGACAGGGCTGTCTTTTGTATCCTTACACTTTAGGAGGAAAACCTGTCATTTTCCTGACGGAAATGACACTGTAACCTGAAAAGTGACGTCAGGGCAGCTATGCATTTCTGTGCCCCGGCGCGTCGAACAAGAAACCACTATACGTGCTCTTTGTGGGTTTGCGAAACAGTGCCTTTTAGCGAAATCCAAAGCAATGTTTTCTCGTCGCAATGGCATTCTGACAGATAGGTCGGATAGGAAGCTGCTAACGTAAAAAGATTCCAACAGGAAACATATTTTTTCCCGATCATTACCAAAGCGCGAAATCTATTAAAAGAAATGTAAAAAGCCGAAAAGAATCAACGCTCAATGGATAGGGAGAAGATTTTCTCAAGTTTGTGACGTTGTGCTTTGGCTTTTTGATGCGGACCTGCCTTGGTGGGATGTCAGCTTGGTGACAGGCTGGGGACTTAACGTAACCCTTTGTGAGATGGCCATTGCCATTAATGGCAGGCCGAATTTGGAGGAATTCACATGATCTCGAAAATCGTTCGCACAGCTGTTGCTGTCGCGGGTCTGGCCTTGGTTCCAGTCTCTGTTCAAGCGTTCGAACCTGAAAGCCCGGAATGCATTGCGCCAGCCAACCCGGGGGGTGGTTGGGATTTCACTTGCCGTCAGGTCGGCAAGTCGCTTCAGGATCTTGGCCTGATTAAATCGACCATGCAGGTTGTGAACCTTTCCGGTGGAGGTGGCGGCGTGGCTTACGCTGAAGTCGTCAACAAGCGTGGTGATGACAATGATCTCATCGTTGCTGCGTCTTCTGCGACCGCAACTCGCCTTGCACAGGGTGCCTATCCTGGCAACACCATGGATCAGGTTCGCTGGGTTGGTGCCATCGGCGCTGACTATGGCGTGATCGCCGTTTCTGCGAAAAGCGACATCAAGACCTTGCCAGAGCTTCTGGAAAAAATGAAATCTGACCCGGCTTCCATCGCTGTTGCCGGTGGCTCTGCTGTGGGTGGTTGGGACCATCTCAAAGTCCTGATCGCAGCCAATGCAGCTGGCATCGAAGATGTTCGCAAAGTGAAATACATCGCATTTGCTGGTGGTGGTGAAGCGGTAACCCAGCTGCTGGCTGGTTCCGTACAGGCCTTCTCCGGCGACATCTCCGAAGCCAAAGGTTTCGTTGATTCCGGCGACATCCGCGTGATTGCTGTGCTGTCCCCAGAGCGTCTTGGTGGCGATTATGCAGCCTTCCCAACCGCTAAGGAACAGGGCATTGACGCCATTGGTGCCAACTGGCGCGGTTTCTATGCTCCTAAAAATATGAGCGACGAAGCTTATGAGGCTTGGGTTTCCAAAATTGACGAACTCTATGCGTCTGATGCTTGGAAAACCGTCATGAAAAACAATGGCCTGGCTCCATTGGATCTGCAGGGTGCCGAATTCGAGCAATTCGTCAGCGAGTCTGTCGCGACCATTCAGAAAATCTCCCGGGACATTGGCATTATCCGCTAATCCCAACCTTGCTGCGGCGGTGTCCGGGGTGCGCCCTGTGACCCGCCGCGGTCTCCCGCCACTCTTTCTACCCAAGTGAGGGGATCATGAGTGATCGAATTTTTGGGGCCATAGGGCTCCTGCTTGCAGTACTCTTTGCCTATTCAGCGTTGCAGATTCAAGAAAGCTTCCTTTCCGATGCGGTTGGACCCAAGGCCTTCCCGCTAATCATTGCAGCGATTTTGGCCATATCCAGCATCTCGATTATCCTGAAACCGGATTCCGAGCCGGATTGGCCAAATGTCAAGCGTCTGGCTGAAATCTTTGCCGCACTTGTCGTGATGCTTGCCTATGCCGAACTGCTGCCTGTCGTTGGCTTTGCCATCTCCACCGCTGTTGCATCGGCCTACCTGACCTGGCGTTTGGGGTCCAAGCCGATCCAGTCCGTGATTATTGGCCTGTCGATCTCTGCAAGCATCTATGTCGTCTTCCACCTCATTTTTGGCCTGTCCTTGGCCAAAGGCCCTCTTGGCTTCTAAGGAGATCTGTTAATGGAAACCTTCTCCTCTCTTGCCGATGGCTTCGTGGTTGCGATGACATGGCAAAACCTGCTTCTGGCGCTTCTTGGGTGCTTTCTGGGCACAGTCATGGGTGCCCTGCCGGGCCTTGGTCCCTCGAATGGCGTTGCCATTCTCATTCCGCTGGCCTTTACCCTTGGGCTTGGTGCCACGCCTTCCCTTATCCTGCTGACTTCGGTTTATTATGGCGCCATGTATGGCGGTCGTATTTCCTCGATCCTGCTCAACATTCCCGGTGATGCGCCGGCCTTGATGACCTGTATTGATGGCCACCCGATGGCCAAGCAGGGACGCGGTGGTGAAGCGCTTGCCCTTTCCGGTTTCGCGTCTTTCTTCGGCTCTTTCATGGCCACGATCGGTCTGGTTCTGCTCGCACCACAACTGGTGAAAATTGCTCTGGCCTTTGGGCCTGCGGAATATTTCGCCCTGTTCGTGCTGGCATTTGCCACCCTTGGCGGCGTATCTTCGAAGAACCAGGGCAAAGCCGCACTTGCTGCCATGCTCGGTCTTGGTCTGGCCATGGTGGGCGTTGACACCCAGACCGGCGTGCCGCGCTTTACCTTCGGCATGGTCCATTTCTATGACGGCATCGACTTCTTGGTTGCCATCGTCGGTCTGTTTGCCCTCTCGGAAGTCTTCATCTTCATCGAGCATCGTCATGGTGCGTCTGATGTGGAAGGCAAAAAGGTCGAGCTTGGGCGCCTGACCCCGTCAAAGGAAACCATGAAAAGCAGCATCATGCCAACCATCCGCTCGACGATTGTTGGCTTCATTGCCGGGGTTCTGCCCGGTGCCGGTGCGTCGCTTGGCTCTTTCCTGTCCTACTCGATGGAAAAGCGCATTTGCGACAAGGACGGCACGTTCGGGAAAGGCGACCCGCGTGGTGTTGCCGCTCCTGAAGCAGGCAACAACGCCGCCGCCGGTGGTGCCTTGGTGCCAATGCTGGCGCTTGGTGTGCCCGGTTCAGGTACCACGGCTGTGTTGCTCGCCGTTCTGTTGGCACTGAACATCACACCTGGCCCATTGTTGTTCAACAACAATCCCGACGTGGTATGGGGGCTGATCGCAGCGTTGTTCATTTCCAACATCATCCTGTTGCTGCTGAATATTCCGTTCGTCGGTATCTTCATCCGCATCCTGTTGGTCCCACCGCGCATCCTGATGCCAGCGGTTGCCATGATCAGCTTTGTCGGCATCTATGGCATTGCCGGGTCAAGCTTCGATTTGACCATCATGGTCTTCTTCGGCATCATCGGTTGGGCTCTTAGAAAACTGGATGTGCCACTGGTCCCTGTGATCTTGGGCGTTCTGCTGGGCAACAATATGGAAGTGAACTTGCGTCGCGCTGTGACCATCTCCGATGGCGACTGGACGGTGCTGTTCCGCAGCCCGCTCTCGCTCACCCTTTGGGCCGTGGCCATTATCGGGTTCGTTCTGCCGATCTTTGTCGGTCGCATTATGCCCAATAAAATGAAGAAACTTGCCAAAGAAGCGGAAGAAGAGGTTGCACCCTAAATCTCAAAAACAGGGGTGATATCCCAAATAAGACATGTGTCGGAAGGCCCATAAAACCGCACATCGTCTGATAGTTGGCAAGGTTGCTAGGAGCCTACACGCACGTGTAGGCTCCTTTTTTGTGGTCAGCAAAGACGGGAATATTTTCCTATTAATTCACATATCGCGGTGTTTGAGCTAAGTATATATCGCTAAATATTGGTAGCTACTGCCCAAAATTGCAGCCATTTGATCGATTTATGCCAAAAAAAGGGGCATAGGCTTGTGCATTGTTAAACTTTGGTAAGGCGCGCCGTTAAGTTTTTGTTTAGGTTTGATCATCGTCTCGTCACACGCTGTTGGGGTGCGGCCGAGATCGGATGTTGATTGCTGCTGGCTGGTCAAACAAGAACAGGCAAACCTGAACTCCCGAAAACCCTGTCATCGCGTATCAGGCATATGGGAAAATGGTAAGGCCACCCGACCGGCAGAACCATTTGGAGTAGAACATGCAATATATAGAGAGTTTCTTCGGCCTGATCGGTGATCTCACGTGGGGCTGGGCGCTGATCCCGCTTCTGGTCGTCTTTGGTATTTTCATCACTGCATTGACGGGCTTTGTCCAGTTCGAGTTTTTTGGCCGCATGTTCCGGGTTCTTTCTGGTAAAAACCAGTCTGCCGACCCGAACGCCATTACTGCGCGTGCGGCTTTGCTGCTGTCCGTTGGGGGACGCGTTGGCGGCGGCAACATTGCAGGGGTCGCTGTTGCCATCACGCTGGGCGGATCCGGTGCGGTTTTCTGGATGTGGGCCATCGCAATGGTTGGCATGGCCACCAGCCTTGTTGAATGTTCTCTTGCCCAGCTATATAAGCGCCGCGAACCGGATGGGCATTTCCGTGGTGGTCCTGCACGCTCCATCATCTTCGGTCTGGGTGCCAATTTCCGCTGGCTGGCCGTTCTCTATGGCTTCTGTCTGATTGCAGCATTCGGGTTCGGCTTTAACGCTTTTCAGGGCAACACCGTAGCAGGCGCGCTGGTTGATTCCGTTGGCATCAGCCGTTACGTCACGGGCGCAGGTCTTGCCATTGTGACCGCCCTCATTGTCTTTGGCGGCATCAAGCGTATCGCCAAGGCCGCAGACGTGATCGTGCCGATCATGGCCGTTGGCTATATTGCCATGGCAATTGTCGTCATCGTGCTGAATATCACTGAATTGCCGCGCGTTATCAGCGACATTGTGATGAATGCCTTTGGCCTGAAGGAAGCGGTTGGCGGCGGAATGGGCGCTGCTATTGCGCAGGGTCTGCGTCGTGGTCTCTTCTCCAACGAAGCAGGTCTTGGCTCCGCACCGAACGTTGCCGCAACGGCTCATGTGCGCCATCCGATCAGTCAGGGCATCACTCAATCCCTGTCCGTATTCATCGACACCATCTTTATCTGTTCCTGCACCGCCTTCGTCATCCTGCTTGGTGATGTCTATGTACCGGGTGCCGAGAATGTTGACGGTGTGGTTCTCACCCAGCAGTCGCTGGTTTACCATCTCGGCGACTGGGCGCAATATTATCTCTCCCTGATGATCCTGCTGTTTGCTTTCAGTTCCATCATCTACAACTACTATCTGGGTGAGAATGCGCTGACCGTTATCTCCAGCAGCACGATGTCTTTGACCATCCTGCGTGTGCTGGTGGTGTGCGTTGTCTTCCTTGGTGCTGTGGCTCCGGGGGCAACATCGGTCTTCTTCTTCTCCGATCCGCTGATGGGCGTATTGGCCGTGGTCAACCTGGTGGTCATCATGATGCTGTTGCCGACCTGCCTGCGGATCCTGAAGGACTTCCGCGACCAGCTGAAAAGTGGTGTGGAGCGCCCGGTCTTTGATCCGGACAAGTTCCCAGACTTGAATGTCGATCGCTCCGCTTGGAACGATTATACCGCCAAGTAAGCCTGACTGGCTTCAATCAGCTGGTCAGATCTGATGATAATAAAAGCCGGGGTCCCTGTGATCCCGGCTTTTCTGTTGCCTTTTGGATGCTCTGCAAGCGCATAAAAGCAACGTTTGGAACGTTGCAAGATCCATTTTGCTGTGAAAAATGGACTGACAAAACGGCTAGGTTTGGCAAAAACAAGGATTTTTACTTAGGATTTTGCGGTGTTTTTTAAGTATTAAACCATAGAAAATCTAGAGTCATCCTAAAAACACGCCCGAAAAGACAGGTTGTCTCGTTTGTTTTAACTGGTTATCCAGACGAAAGTTTAACGAGTATTACCTCAGACAGACAAAGCTTTTACAAGCGGGAGTATCTGACATGTCTTCTAAAGGTGTAATCAATGCAAACCCTGCCGTGGTCGGTCTGGGTGGCTTTGCCCTCACCACTTTCTTGCTGCAAATCCACAATCTCGGCCTGATCGAAACGGGCCCGGTTGTCTGGGTTGGCTTCATCTATGGCGGTCTTGCACAGATGATTGCTGGCTTCCAGGAGCAGAAAACTGGCAACCATTTCGGTTACAGCGCCTTCGTTTCCTATGGCGCATTCTGGATCGCCCTCTGCCTGCTCTTCATGGGTAACCATTATGGCGTATTCGTAAGCTCGGCGACCGACCTTGGTTGGTTCCTGGTTGCTTGGACCATCTATACGGTCTTCATGACCATGGCTGCAATTCGCATCCACTCTGCCATGGCCACCACTTTCGTGCTGCTGCTGGCCGGTTTCATCCTGCTTGACCTTGGCCATTTCGGCTTCCCAGTGATGAACACCGTTGCTGCCTTCGTCCTGATCGCCTGTGCCTTTGGCGCCTGGTACATGATGATTGGCGCCATCCTGAAGGATGTCTATGGCCACGAAATCCTGCCAATGGGCAAGGCATGGGTACAAAATCACCCATCGGAACTCATTGGTCAGAGCAAAAAGCCTCCAATGGCTCCTGCTGAATAAGCAGATCCTTGCTGAAACACAAAAGGGCATTTCCTGCAAAGGAAATGCCCTTTTTCTATTCTTGGCCTAAGCAGAACCAAAGTTAGATCGTCACCCAGCCATCAGTCAGATCGGCTTCATAAAGCGCATCAATCGCCGCCTGATTGGCGATGGAGCTTTCAAGGCTGAAGATCTCAACTGTCTTGCCTGCCAAATGATCGCCAATCGCCTCGATTTCCTCTCGATACTGATTGATGCCCCGGAAGGTCCAGCGCTGAACCTGCGTGTGATCATTGTTGTAAAGGCATACATCCACCGCCTCATAAAGATCTGCGTTGAACGGTGCGGTGATTTCGATGAAGCCCTTGTCACCGTGAAAGACCATCACCTGACGCGCTGCCAACTGGGTGGCACAATAAAAGGTCATGTCGAAGCTGCCAAAGTCATACTGACAATTGGCATAGATATCGGTGCCGAAATCCGGATCGCGAATGATTGAGGCCCGCGCCCGGACCGGCTCCTTGCCTGTGGCAAAGCGCGCCGTCACCGTGGGATAAACGCCAATATCGGGCAGGCCACCGCCGCCCAACTCCAGCTGGTTGCGCATGTTGGACGGATCGACATTATAATAGGAAAAGGCCCCCTGAATATGCCGCAGCGTGCCAATCGCTCCCTCGGAAAGCAGGGCGCGGACTTTGTGCCATTGCGGGTGAAAGGTAACCATGAAAGCTTCGGTCGCCAGCAGGCCAGTGCGGTTGCGCTCGGCGATGATCGGTTCGATTTCCTTGGCATGCAGAGAAATCGGCTTTTCGCACAGCACATGTTTGCCCGCCTGAAGCGCCTTCAGGCTCCATTCCACATGCTGCGAGGTCGGTAGCGGAATATAGACCGCATCAATCGTGTCGCTTGCCAACATGGCCTCATAGCTGCCAAAGGCTTCCGGGATGCCAAACTGCTGGGCAAAGGCGTCGGCCTTTTCCTGATGGCGGCTGGAAACAGCCTGCAAGGTGCCATTGCGAGCCTGCTGAATGGCCGGAACCAAATGCTCCCGGGCTATTTTTGCGGTGCTCAAGATTCCCCAACGTATCATCACATTCTCCCTATCTGATGACCACCAAACTCGATTCTGGCGATAAAACAGTCATTTACCTACTAAACTACAGATTGCTTCACGCATCAATGCAGACATCTTTGATCCGCGAGAGCGAAAAGAACTTGCAACATTCCGCGTAAAAATGCAATAACACGCAAAAGATTGCAAAATATTGCAAAAAGATGCAAGAAACTGCATATCTGGAAATGGCCCATAGAGAAGCAAACAACCGTGTCTGAACTGCCCTTGAACAATCCTCTTGTCCGTCAGGATTTGCTGCGCCGGCGCCTGCAAGAAGGCACCCAATTGGTTGCGGCCGATCTGGCGGTGGAATTTGGCATCTCGCTTGATACCATCCGGCGGGATCTGTTGGTGCTGGCCGAAGAAGGCTGTGCTCAGCGCGTGCGTGGGGGTGCAGTGCCTGCAACCAAGCCACTTCAACCGTTGCGCCAGAGGCGAAAAAGCCCGGACAGGGATGTCTCTGCGCTTGTCGATGCCGCTTTGCCACACATCAAGCCGGGCATGAGCCTCATCCTTGACGGCGGCACGACCCTTGCCAAATTGGCCGAACGGATCGACCCGCTACCGGGTTTGCTTGTCATCACGCCATCGCCAATCCTTGCAACCATCCTGCTGGACAAGGATATCCCGACCTATTTGCTTGGGGGGCGTATCAGTCAATGGGGTGGTGTCGCCGTGGGCCGAGAGGCAGAACATGCCTTGGCCGATATGGCGGTCGATCTGGCCTTCCTTGGGGTTTGCGGCCTTGATGAAGCCTTTGGCCTGAGCGCCGATGATTGCGATGAGGCGGCTCTGAAGCTGGCCATGGCTCGGTCTGCCCGCAGAACCGCCCTTATCTGCCGCAAGGACAAGCTCGGTCACAAGGGCCGTCATCGGGTGCTCGACCCCGATCAACTGTCCCTCATCATCACCGATGCGGATGCAGCGTCCATGCAGCCTTTCCAGGAGACCGGAGCGGAGATAATCCATGTCTGAAACCCTGCAACAGCCCATTCGGTATGGCGGCGGACGCACCCCGCGCCGTGCCGTTGTGGCGATGTTCTTCCTTAATGGCTCGCTTTATGGGATCTGGGCCTCCCGCGTGCCGGCCATTGCCGAAATGCACCAACTGAGCGAATCCCTCCTTGGTATCCTGCTTCTCAGTATGGCTGCGGGCGCCATTGTGTCATTTCCGCTGGCGGGCAAGTTGGTTGATCTTTATGGCAGTGCCGATGTCACCAAGAAAGTTTCCTTTGCCTATGGCGCAACCCTTGTAGCCCTGGCTGTTGCGCCCAATGTCTGGCTTCTTGGTTTGTCACTCTTTCTGTTTGGCGCGGCCCATGGTTCGATGGATGTCAGCATGAATGCCTGGGCGGGCGAGGTCGAACGGCATTTGAAAAAGCCGATTATGTCGTCCTTTCATGCCATGTGGAGCCTTGGCACTGGTGCAGGCGCGGCCTCGGGCTATTTTGCAGTACGGTTGGGCGCAGAACCCATGGTCCATTTTCTGGTTGCCGCCAGCTTCTGTCTGGCCCTCTCGCTCTATTTCGGCCTTATTCCTTGGGATTCCCCAAAAACCACCTCAAAGCAAGAGGAAGAGCCCGAGGGCGCTGAGAAGGGGGCAGGCCCAAAACGCAAGACAAAACTCTTTCCCCTGCCGCAGGGGGCCTTGGCTCTGGCGGGCATCATCGGATTCTGCTCGGCCTTGGGCGAAGGGGGCATGGCCGATTGGAGTGCCATTTTCCTCGTGCAGGTCACTTCGGTCGATGAAGGCATCGCTGCACTGGGCTTTGCCACCTTCTCGGTTGTGATGGTGGTGATGCGGCTCGTGGGTGACAAGATCATCACACGCCTTGGCGCGGTGCGCTCCGCAAGGATGAGCAGCTTTGCGGCGATCTGCGGGTCCCTTTTGGCGATTCTCGCCGGGACCTTGCCTGCAGCTCTTTGCGGCTTTGCCTTGATGGGGGTCGGTTACGCTCTGGTCTTCCCATTGATCTTCTCGCGTGCTGCCAATGATGACAAGCTCCCCCCCGGAGCGGCCATCGCATCGGTCGCCACCTTTGGCTATGGCGGAGGGCTTCTGGGCCCCGTTCTAATCGGCTTTCTGGCCGATATCTTCTTCATTCGATGGGCCTTTTTACTTCTCTCCGCCTTGGCCGTTCTGATCGCCATCCTTGCGCCCGTACTGGAGCCGCCAGCTGCGGGTCGAGCCAAGTGAGCTGTGAAATCAACGCATGACCAAGGTGGATTGTTGAAAATTTTTCGCCTGAATTGCGTTCTTCTACGCAAAGGAAAGGCGATTTTGTTCAATTTTCTGAATGGTTTGTAGCTTTCACCGTTGCAAATTGAACAATCTTTGCGCAATTGGATTCAACTTGAACCGAGAGGCTTGCAGCGCTGTCGATTTTCAGTAGTCTTGTTGCGAACAATAATCAGATAAGACCTACCGGAGGGACAAAATGCTGAAATTTGGAGCCACCTTGCTGGCGGGCGCCGCTCTGTTGATGAGCAGCGCATTGGCGCAGGCCGAAACGCGTGTAACCTACAAGTCCGCGAAATCCACCTCATCCTACTATCAGATGGGCGTGCAGATTGCTGAAGCCATGAAAGAAGGCACGGACGGCGACATCATCGTCACTCTGGAAGAAAGCCAGGGCTCGGTGCAGAATGTCATGGAAGTCAAAGGCCGTGGCGCTGATTATGTCTTCACCACGCCCCCGGTTCTGGTCTCGCTCGCTCAGGGTGGCAAGGCCATGTTCAAGGGCAAGGAACATCCGAAATTTGCTGAAATCCGGGGCCTTTTCCCGATTCCCAGCCTCACCATGCATTTCGTCATGAGCGAGAAAAGCGGTGCAAGCAAATTTGCCGATATGGAAGGCAAGACCGTGCTGCTTGGCAAAGGCTCGTTCGGTGCCCGCGAAGGGGAGAAATATCTCAAGCTGTTCGGTCTTGAAGGCAAGGTCAAACTGGCTCAGGTTGAATTGTCCAACGCCGTGGCTGCACTGAAAAATGGCCAGATTGACGGCTTTGTGACGTCGGGATCATGGCCTGCACCGAATGTGGTTGAAGCCGCTGCGTCCACCGGCGTCACCATTCTGTCCTTGTCTGATGACCAAATTGCCAAGACCAAGCGCACCAAACTGACCATTCCGGCGGGCACCTATGCCGGTCAGGATGCGGACATCACCACCACATCGCTGCCAGTGGCTGCCTATACCACCTCCGCGATGGATGAAGACACCGCATATACGCTCACCAAGACATTCTGGGAGCAGAAAGCCAAAATGAGCGATGCCGCTGCATGGTGGAAAGGCGTTGACAAGGCCCTGATGGCCAACATCACCACCAAACTGCATCCCGGTGCGATCAAATATTACAAGGAAGCAGGCTTCCCCCTGACCGACAAGCAGATGTAAGCCAACTTGTCTGAAACATCATGCGCCCCTCCAGATGTCCCATCAGGAGGGGCGCTTTTGCGACCAAGGTGATCGCTGCAACAGGCAAGTCCACCCAGAGCCAATCCAAACTAGAGATCTCCGCCATGCTGCAAGCCCCGACGGTGAAAAGCCTGCCCCTGCGCCTGACAATGGTGCTTCTTGCCATTCTATTGGTGGCCTTCCATCTGGGGCTGATCTTTTCCGGCCTGGTGCCCAATCTGTTCTCGCGTCCCATTCACATGGCGTTGGCCCTGCCCTGGATCCTGATCCTTGGCTCCAATGCCAGCAGTGGAGCTTTGTTCCGATTGAGTGGCTGGGTTTTGGGCTTGGCTGGCATCGCAGCCTGCCTCTATATTGCGCTGAATGAATCCGCGTTGGCCGATCAATATGGCTCTCTTGAGGGTGACTTTCAGATTTGGGTCGCAGCCACCCTGTTGCTCGTGGTGCTCGAAGCTGCCCGCCGCGCCATCGGCTGGCCCTTGCCCATAGTGGCTGGCTTGGCGCTGCTTTATGGGCTGTTTGGGCAATATATTCCCGGCGAATTCGGCCATTCCGGCACCCCGCTCACCTCTTTCCTTGGCACCCTGACGGTGTCAGAAGGGGGCCTTTGGGGCAGTCTGACAGGGGTGTCCGTCTCGGTCGTGGCGATTTTCGTTATTTTCGGGGCAGTGCTCAATGCAGGCGAGGCGGGGCAGGGCTTTATGAATGTCGCTGCAGCCGCCGCTGGTCGTCTCAAGGGCGGCGGCGCCAAGGTGTCGGTTGTCTCATCCGCCCTGTTTGGCTCCATCTCTGGGTCTGCCAGTGCCAATGTCGCATCCACCGGTGCCATCACCTTGCCCGCCATGACACGCCTTGGTTACCCCAAGCGACTGGCCGCAGCCGTGGAAGCCGTGGCCTCGTCGGGCGGTCAGATCATGCCGCCATTGATGGGAGCAGGGGCCTTTGTCATGGTCGAATTGACCTCGACCCCCTATACCGACATCATCATTGCCGCCTTCCTTCCGGCCTTGCTCTATTTCTTTGCGGTCTGGATCGGCATCAATGCCTATGCTACCAAATTCGACCTGTCCGGCATCGCGCAGGAAGACCGGCCTGAAGCGCGCGACGTGCTGATCACCTCCTGCTTCTTCCTTGTGCCCTTCACCGTGTTGCTATGGGGTATGTTTGTCGCCAGCTACACCCCGCAATATGCTGCCTGTCTGGCCATTCTGGCCGGTGCCGTGATGCTGCTGTTCAACCGGCATCTGACGTTCGATTTGAAACAGGTGCTGCTGCGTCTGGAGCAGGCTTTTTGCACCGCCGCCCGTCAGGTATCGATGATCGCCTCGATCATCCTTTGCGCCTCGATCGTCATCGGTGTCTTGTCGATCACTGGCTTGGGGGTGAAAATCACCTCGCTGATCTTGTCCGGCTCCTCTGGCCTGCTCTGGCCATCCCTGTTCCTGACGGCGCTGGCCTGTCTGGTGCTCGGCATGGAAGTGCCTACCACCGCCGCCTATGTTATTTGCGTGTCAGTCGCCGGCCCCGCTCTCATCCAGTCAGGCCTTGAGCCTTTGCAAGCCCATCTGTTTGTCTTCTGGTTTGCGCTCATTTCCACCATCACCCCACCGGTCTGCGGCGCAGTCTTCATTGCCGCTGGTATGATTGGAGAAGATTGGCTGAAGGTTGCGTTGACGGCGATGGCGCTGGGGATCGGTCTTTACATCATCCCACTTGGCATGATCGCCAATCCCGGCCTCATCCGCCTTGGTACTGACCCGTTGCTGGCAGTCGGCAGTGCCCTTCAGGTCGGTTTGGGCCTCGCAATGCTCTCCTTTGGCATTATTGCATCTTATCGCCTACCCATTCGTCTATTGCTTCTGGTCGGCGGTTTGTGTGTCATTTTCGTACGGGAAGCAGGAAATTTGATCTGATTTTGAGAACAAAATGCACGTAATAATCGTACAATACGGCGCAATTTAAATCCACAAATCTGCTTGATTTGGATCAATAAATGGGCAATGGGTGTATTTTTGAGCAATAAACTTGTGACTTAATCGGTTTTTTTGGACTAATTGCTACATCTATCATCGACTCCGCTGCGAAAATTGCGCAGAACTCCCTTTACTGTTTGTTAGATCTTGGACGGCGTGCGCACGGAGGATAAGTGGGACGTGTGTGTCGTATACTACAACAGCGAGGAGACCAGCGTTTCCATCCCATCTGTCATGCATCATGTGCGCTTTCGTCAGGCGCGCAAACAGGCTAGTTCGTCTCATGATTCCGGGATATGTCGGAATCATATGCATGTCAGGACCGGATGTTGGTCAGCCTTGTCCGGGTCCCAAGCAGTCAAGAAGCGAACTGGCTAGACGAGGGCCCGAAGAGGTCCACTGTCTTGCGAAAAATAAACTCTGTTGGGTTGAAGAACAATGAGTGTAAAACGCGAACACTGGGGCTCCCGTCTCGGTTTCATCATGGCAGCTGCCGGGTCTGCGGTTGGCCTTGGTAACATCTGGAAATTCCCATACATGGCTGGTGAAAATGGCGGTGCAGCCTTCATTTTCATCTATCTCGGCCTCGTCTTCACCATCGGCTTGTCTCTGATGCTGGCTGAAATCGTGATCGGTCGCCATACCCAGGCTGACGCCATCACCGCCTTCCGCAAACTGGGCAAAGGCGGATGGTCGATCATCGGTATCATCGGCATTGTCACCGCTTTCGTGATCTTCTCCTTCTACAGCGTTGTCGCTGGCTGGACGATTGCCTATGTGCTGAAATCCGCCACTGGTGCTTTCAATGGCATGGACGCGGCAGCCATCGGCAGTGCCTTTGGGGCCTTTGTCAGCTCCCCTGTCGAGCCGATCATCTACCATGGCATTTTCACGACCCTCACCGTGATCGTTGTTCTGGGCGGTGTGTCCGGTGGTATCGAGCGCGCCAGCAAAATCCTGATGCCTGCGCTCTTCATCATCCTGATTGGTCTGGCAGCACGCTCCATGACCCTGCCAAATGCAAGCAAGGGCATCGAGTTCTTCCTGTCGCCAGATTTCTCGAAAATCACGGCAAGCACCGTCATGGCTGCGCTTGGTCAGGCCTTCTTCTCCCTGTCCTTGGGCATGGGCGTCATGCTGACCTATGGTTCCTATCTGGGTCGCGATGCCAATCTGGGTAAATCCGCTTTCCAGATTGCCTTCCTTGACACCTTGGTGGCCATCCTTGCTGGTCTCGCCATTCTGCCTGCCGTCTTTGCCTTCAACATGGATCCTGCAGCCGGTCCGGGCCTGACTTTCGTCACCCTGCCAGCTGTCTTCCAAGCCATGCCGGGCGGCACGATCTTCGCCATCGTCTTCTTCGTCCTCTTGACCATTGCGGCGCTGACCTCGTCGATCTCTCTGCTGGAGCCAATCGTCTCCTTCTTCTCGACCAAAGGCTTCACCCGCACACAGGTCACCATAGGCTCCGGTATTCTGGCCTTCCTCATGGGCATCCCGTCCTCCCTGTCTCTGGGGGTCTGGAGCGACATTCATCTCATCAAGGGTCAGGGCTTCCTTGATTCCGCAAGCTGGTTGACCGACAAGCTGCTGCTGCCAATTGGTGGTCTGCTAATCTGTCTGTTTGTTGGTTGGGTCATGGCGCCTAGCGCCATGCGCGAAGTGTCCGGCGAAGGCGAGCCAAGTGGTTTGGCCAAGGCCTGGATGTTCATCCTGCGCTTTATCGCACCATTGGCCATTACGCTGATCCTGCTGACCGGTCTGGAAGTCATCTCCTTCTAAACCACGGGCGAGAAAAAGCTTTATCAAGAAAAGGCGGGGATTCCTCGCCTTTTTTAGTATCCCGTGCGCCTGTCATCAAACAGGGGCTTTTTTCTCAATTCTGGCCTGACTATAGGGTCACACTCACTTAAGAGAAACCACATGGGTTCGAGCGCCGCATCACCCTGTGACACACAACCTTCACAGGAATGCCATACAGGCTAGGCAAGTGTTGGATGAGGCCACCGGGTGGCCGCAGAGACCGGAGCCAGCCCCATGCATTCTCACCGCCATGTTGCGCGAGACATATCCTATGCTCACTCGGCTGTCACCAAGCGCGGCAGAGCTGTCATTCGTTTGTTGGAAAACACCACCGGCCGCCTGCAACTGATCAAGCGCGCCAATGGTTATGAGCGCGAAGTGGCAGCAGGGCGGGATTTCTGGTCCGTCATCGCCGAGCGCTATGGCTTGAGCCTTGATGTGATCGGCGGTTGCCTCTCCAGCATTCCCAGAGATGGCCCGCTGATCCTGATTGCCAACCATCCCTATGGCATACTCGATGGCATGATGATGGGACTGATCCTGTCCATGACCCGCGGTGATTTCCGCATCCTTGCCCATCATGTCTTCCGAAAATCCGAAGATCTCAACCGGATCATCCTGCCAATCTCGTTCGACGAGACCAAAGAAGCCGTGAGGGAGAATGTCCAGACCCGCAAGCTGGCGCTCGACTATCTCGGACAGGGCGGAGCGATCGGCATTTTCCCCGGCGGCACGGTGAGCACCGCAGCAAAGCCCTTCTCTCACCCTATGGATCCGGGCTGGCGCAGTTTTACCGCTCGCATGGTCGGCAAATCCGACGCCACCGTTGTTCCGGTCTTCTTTGAAGGCCATACATCGCGCCTGTTCCAGATCGCCAGCCACCTGCACTATACCTTGCGGATGGGTCTCCTGATCAAGGAGTTCCGCAAGCGCATCGACACCCCGGTCAAGGTCGTGATTGGCAAGCCAATTGGCCGCGACGTGCTTGATCCGCTCTCTACCGATAGCCGCGCCATGATGGAGCATTTGCGCAAGGCGACCTATGCCCTGTCTCCTACCCCGCTGAGGATTGAAGAACTGGGCTTCGAGTTTGAGGAAAAACACAAACAGAAGCAGCGCCTCAGGGCCTCATAAGGCCCCGATCTCAACCAGTGTGCCTCATGCAACAAGGCTGGCCGTCAGACACCACACCTTGTCACATCCAACAAGGCCTATTGGGCACGATAAATGAGGGGGAAGCGTCTTGCGTCCCCTTCGACACCATCACAGCTTGGCTTTTCGCGATATTCAATCAGGAAAAACTCCAAGGCTTCCCCCTCGACGGCCCGCAATTGATAGGCTTCGAAGCTGCCGCAGGTCCCGTCACCATCATAAAAGGCAGACGTCACCAGCGCATTGGAGGGATTAACCTGTGGCGAGCGCAGCTCATACAGATCATGGCCATCGCGGTGATCTGGTACGGAAGGCAGGACAAGCACGCTAGAATAAGAAGGATTGTCGTTGAGCGAGGTTACATAAACCGAGCTGCCTGTTCGTGCATAAAGGTTGCACGGCACTTCCCAGAGGGTCATGGCATCACTGATCGCATAGCGCATGCCCATGCCCGGCGTATTGGCAGGTGCACAATCGGTGGCATCGCGACCGATCGCATCAAGTACGCCGGACGGCACCGCAGAGAGATTGTTGAAGGCAACGCCGCGACCAAGTGAAATGGCATCTCCATAAAGACTGGCCGGAATACGGATCGGCTCGACTGGAGACGTCGCTTGTTGCGCCGCGGCTGCACGATCCGGGTCGGCTGCACTCGTCTCGCTCGCCGAGGGGCAGATAATCCCGCCTTTCACCGAAATCATGAAGGGGAAATGGCCCCGCTGCGTGATGGTCAGCAGTGCCTTGTCGACCCGCAGATCGTCGCCATCCTCGTGCTGCTCGGTCACTTCTACAAACACGCTGTAGTTTTTCTTCTCATCGCGATAGAGGCGCAAATCTTCAAGCCGCCGACCAGAGGCCTGCATGCCATCGCGCCTTGAAAGGCTCACAACCTCCTTGCCGACCTTCATCCAGGCAGGCAATTCCTCGCCGTCATTGAAGGGCGCATAGAAAACATAGGCATATTTATCTGTGTCCGGGTCTTTGTTGGCCTGCCAGAAGGCAAGTCGACAGCCGTCATAACTTTGGGTGACATTGGTGCCGAACAGACGCAGATCGATTGCGTAGCCCTCCTCCGCCAGCGCAGGCGCACCCAATGCAGACATCATCAGCAAAGGCAAGGCCGCCAGCGGTGCCATCAGCGAGCGGGCAAGGCGGTTCAAAGGAAATGCGGGTAAAGAGACTTTAGAAGAAAAAAGAGGTAAAAACATAAGCGCTCCGGCAAGCTGAAAGCCTTGCATGTGTGCGCATGCAAGGCTTTTTAAACGGGAAAATACCTACCCGCCAGCCTAGGGGCAAAGGGCTTTGCCGTCCAGCTCATTTGGCATAGGACCCAATCCTATGCCAGTTTTGCAGCCTCTGCCGCCCGCCTGCCGATCTCGGCCCAATCGCGCGCACGAACCAGATCGAGCGGTGCGATCCATGTGCCGCCAATGGCAAAGACATTTGGCTGGGCCAGAAACTCGCTCGCATTGTCCGGTTTGATGCCGCCGGTCGGGCAGAAGCTGATATCGGCAACTGGCCCGGCAACGGCCTTCAGCATCGACAAGCCACCCAGCACGGCCGCCGGGAACAGCTTCTGCTGGCTGTAGCCCGCATCGCGCAGGGTGAGCATCTCAGACAAGGTGGCGGCTCCGGGCAGGAAGGGCCAGTCATTGTCAATCAGCACTTCAAGCAAGGCATTCGACACACCGGGTGACACACCAAATTGGCCGCCAGCATCTTTGGCCAACCGCAAATGCTCGCCATTGAGGATCGAGCCAACCCCGACAATGGCCCCTTCTACCTTGTTGGCAATCTCTTCAATCGAAGCCAGAGCGGCGTCGCTGCGCAGGGTGATTTCCAGCACAGGCAGGCCATTGTCGACAAGGCACTGAGCGAGCGGCAGGGCATCGGCTTTGTCCTCGATGACAAGAACCGGAATGACCTTGTTGCCTGCAAGCAGACTGGTGGGAGATTTCGTCATGATCGAACCTAACTTTGTTTTTGTGAGCCGGTCGGGCTCAATCCACTTTGTGCCACAGATCGCGGGCAATCACCGCGCCGGGATGCATGATAACCTGTCCGGCAATGCGGTGGGCGAGCTGGGCGGCCTCACCGGGTTCCTTGCCCGTCAGTCGCGCCCCGACATAACCGGCAGCAAAGGAATCCCCCGCGCCCGTTGTATCAACCGGTGACAGCGAGGCTTCCGGCGCGATGGTCAGGCTCGCATCCCCCTGCCGGATCAGGCAGTTGGCGCCACCATTCTTGATGACCACCTCGCGCGCACCCCATGCCTGCCAGCGGCTGGCGGTGGCTTCTGCATCGCTTGCTTCTTCCATGATCGCCGCATCATCTTCAAGCCCCACAAGGCAGAGGGACGCAAGGCCCGCCATAGCTTCTGAGACGGCGCGCGCAGCGGCGGGCGATGACCAAAGGGCCGCGCGATGATTGGGGTCGTAAGCCACAAGGATCGAGCCTTCTTGCGACAATTGCTCCAGAGCCTGCAAAAGATTGCTGCGCTGGCTCTCATCCAGAATGGCAAGAGAAATGCCCGACAGATAGATCGCATCAAAGGCGCGAAGCTCATTGGCCAGCTCTTCTGCGCTTTGGCCAGCAAACATGGCGCGCGCGCCTGATTGGCCACGCCAATATTCAAAGAAGCGCTCGCCCGTTGCGTCATTCTCGATCATGTAAAGACCGGGATTCTTGCCATCCAGCTTTCGGATCGACTCCACCCCGATGCCTTCAGCCTTGAAATGTTCGATCATTTGAAGGCTAAGGCCATTGGTGCCGAGCGCCGTCAGATAGGAGACCGTGACATCAGGAGCAAATTGACGGGCCAGATAAGTCGCCGTGTTATAACTGTCCCCGGCAAAGGCCTGCCGAAACAGACCATTGCCCGCAGGCGACATCTCCACCATGCATTCACCGATACAAACGGCTTTCAATGGTGCCGGATTGGAACCTTCAGTCATCAGCCACGCTCCTTGAGGAACCAGTCCGCCGCATTCTGATAGCAGACCCGTTTGACCAGACCATCCAGAAGCGCGCGCTCATTGGGGACATGACCGTCTTCCGCCCAGCGGCCCACCATCCTGCATAACAGACGCCGGAAATAATCATGCCGTGGGAAGGACAGGAAGGAGCGGCTATCGGTCAGCATGCCGATGAAGGTAGACATCAAGCCCATTTGGGAAAGCTGGGTCATCTGCCGTTCCATGCCGTCAAGCTGGTCATTGAACCACCAGCCGGATCCGGCCTGAATCTTGCCCGGCATTGACCCGTCCTGAAAATTGCCTGCAGTTGAGACAATCACTTCATTTTTGGTCGGATCGAGGCAATAAAGCACCGTGCGTGGCAAGTGGCCGTTGCGATCCATCTCCGCCAGCAAGCCATTGAGCGGCGCGGCAATGGGTCGGTCCGCAATGGAATCGCCACCCACATCAGGCCCGATGCTTTCAAACAGGCGCGGGCTGTTGTTCCGGATCGCCCCGATATGCAGCTGCATGACCAGATTGCGGCTGTGATAGGCGCGCGACAGATCAACCAGCATTGTGGTCTGGAACTGGGCGATTTCCAGCTCCGACAAGGTGTCACCGGCAAGCCGTTTCTCAAGAATAAGGTCAAGCGTTGCAGGATCGACCGGGGGAGCAAATCGCAGGATCTCGATGCCGTGATCGGTGGCCTGACAGCCATGAGCGACAAAATGATCGAGCCGTTCGATCAGCGCCTTCATCATGGCCTCATAGGTTTCAATGATCGAACCGCTGACTTTGGCAAGCGAGGAGAGGAAGGCCGGGAAACCCGGCAGGTCAATCTTGAAGGCCGGATCCGGGCGGAAACTTGGGGCCACCACGATATCCTTGATGCTGTCATCCCCGGCAATGGCCTTGTGATGCTCAAGGCTGTCGCACGGCATGTCAGTGGTGCCGACAAATTCCACCTTCATCTTGCGCAACAGGCCACGTGCCGAATGACTGTCTTGAGCCAGCATCTCTGCGGTCATGTCCCAGATGCGGTCTGCGGAGTCTGGCGTCAGCAAGTCGCGAATGCCGAAATAGCGCTGCAGTTCCAGATGCGTCCAATGGAAAAGCGGATTGCCAACACAATGGGGCATGATCTGCGCAAAGGCGTCGAATTTTTCGCGGAAGGAAGCATCCCCAGTCACCCGGCGCTCGTCAATCCCGGCCCAGCGCATGGCGCGCCATTTGTAATGGTCGCCTTCCAGCCAGATCGCTCCGATATTGTCCCATTTGCGATCCTGTGCGATTTCTGCCGGGATGAGATGATTGTGATAATCGACAATCGGCAGCTCTTCGGCGACATCATGATAAAGATGGCGCGCAGCGGCTGTATCCAGCAGAAAATCAGGGCCGAGGAAATTTTGCATTCAAGTCTCTCCTGTCAAAAGGGTGCCACCACGAGATAAGGGCAAAAGCGACGCGATAGCCGGAAAAAAGAGGCGCAAATGGATCCACGCCTCTTTCAAATCAGGCTTGAAGCATCAATCTATCATTGCACTCATATGGCGCTTTGACCCAAGTTGGATCAGTGCAGCATATTGTTGTTTTACGCCGGTCACGAACCGCATATCAGCAACAAGTGACGGCGGGAAGATGGAGTCAATCGCAAAGACAGCATCAATATAGGCTTCCCAATCGGGCAGCAGCGACGCCGCTTTGGCAATTGGCTCTGCGAGCGGGTCATTGATCGGTGTCGGGTCGCCCTGCTCATCCTCGCCGGTCATGAAGCGCAGCCAACCGGCTACCCCCATCGCCAACCGTGCCCACTCGCCATCATGCTCCAGATGCCAGGCAATGGATGCGAGCATGCGCTGAGGCAGTTTCTGGCTGCCGTCCGAGGCGATCTGTGCGGTCTTGTGTTTCAGCAGGCTGTTGGAAAAGCGCTCGATCAGTGCCGCCGCATAGGCATCAAGATCAACATCATCGGGGACATCAAGGGTCGGCTGCTGTTCCTTGACCATCAAGGCATGGGCAGCCGAGCGGAAATTCTCGTCCTCCATGCAGGCATCGATGGTTTCATAGCCCGCCAGATAACCCAGATAGGCAAGGAAGGAATGGGCCCCATTGAGCGTGCGCAGCTTCATCTCCTCAAATGGCTCAACATCGGGCACAAATTGTGCTCCAACCTCTTCCCAAGCGGGGCGACCCTTGACGAAGGCATCTTCGATCACCCATTGCCGGAATGGCTCGCAAACAATGCCATTGGGGTCTTCCATACCGCCAAGTTTTGCGGTGATCAGTGCCCGACTTTCATCGGTCAGTGCAGGGACGATCCGGTCGACCATCGAGCAGGGAAAAGTCACATGCTCACGGATCCAGTTTGCCAAGTCAGCGTCGCGTTCGTCGGCAAAGCTTAGAACCGCCTTTTGGCACAATTTGCCGTTGGCTGGCAGATTGTCGAGCGATAGAATAGTGAAGCCGTCTAGCCCGGCTTTCCGGCGGCGATGAAGCGCTTCAACCAGCGCCCCGATGGCCGACTTGGGCGCGGTCGGATTGTCAAGATCATGGGCAATGGCCGGATTGGACAGGTCCAGCGCGCCACCGGACAGGCAATAGCCTTTCTCGGTCACAGTCATCGAAACAATGGCGATATCGGGCTCAAGGAAGGGCGCAAAGAAGGCATCCATGCCACCGCGCTCCGGATGGGCGGTTTTGACGATCGAGCCGATGATCCGCACATTGCTGACCGTGTCGCTATGTTCCAGCACCGTATAGAGATGATCATTCTCTTCAAGTTGGCCAAACCGGTCGGCACCAAACAGGATGTCGCTGACCACAACGCCCCAGTCGCTATCCGCAGTCTGGAGCAGGAAGTCCTGATGGTAGCTCATCCAGTGGGCACGGGCAAACGCACCAAAACCCAGATGGATCAGCCGGGGCCGGAGCTTTTCCCGGTCATAGGTTGGCAATTGCGGCTTGCCCGGGGCATTCATAAGATCTGATATGGTCATGCGGGGGGTCCTTTTTGGCGTTCGGCTTAGAAGCGAAGGATCGTGTCGGCGAGATAGGCATCCCCATTCACCAGAACGGGGCGAGGATCGTCACCGCAGACACTGATTTTGCATCCCGCGAGTTGCGGGTCGAATGTGCCTGAATGGTGCCAGTTGAGCAAGAGTATATCCTCCTGTTCCACCACAGACAGCTCGGTCAGGCGGTGGGCTCCGTCAAGGGCGTCTGCATTGTCGACCCCATCCTCATAGAGGAAGGAGTGACAGGCCGCGCGCTGCGCCCCTTTGCGTGGATAGATCACCAGATGACGCATTTGCCCCGCGACCGAGCCAGATCGATCAACACCGGGCGAGAGTGGCAGAACAGCTCCTGCCCGAACAAAAAGCGGGATCGAGGCAAGATCGACGCTTTGGCTGATCACCTGTCCGGGCTGATAATAGGTGCCGGTCCAGAAATCATAATAGCCAGCACCATTTTGTGGCAGATAGACAGAGCGGCTTGTTGCGCCTTCCTCAACAACGGAGGCAACCAGCAGATCGCGGCCAAGGAAGAAGTCATCGGTCGCTTCAAAGCAGCGTTGATCTCCCTCGTGGTCAAGGAAGGTGGGCCGTAGCATTGGCTCATCATCGACCACCGACTGATAATGCAGTGTGTACAGATACGGCAGCAGGCTGTAACGCAGCTTGATCGCATTGCGGATATGGTGGGTGACTTCCGGGAACATCCAGGCTTCATTCACCGTTGCATCATCATTCCAGCTATGGATGGTGAAGCGCGGATGGAAAATGCCATTTTGCACCCAGCGGACAAACAATTCCGGCTCAGGCCGTGGACCTGCAAAGCCGCCCACATCATGGCCGATATTGTAAAGCCCGGACAGGCTCATGCCCAGACCCATCGGGATGTTGTATTTGAGGCTCGTCCAGTTGGTGCGGTTGTCGCCGGACCATGTCTGGGCATAGCGCTGAATACCCGGACAGCCCGAACGCGAAATCAGATAGGGTCGCTTGGTTGGTTCAAAATCCAGCTGGGCGGCAATCGAAGCGCGGTTCATCAGCAACGGCTGGACCGGACGAATGAGATCGATGTCAATCGGGCTGCCAAAGCCAGCACATTGGGCCTGACGGTCCCAGATTTCATATTCGTTATTGTCGTTCCACGTGCTGTTGATACCGTAATCAAGCAGGGCGGTCTTCACATTGGCCTGCCACCAGGCCTGCGTGTCCGGATTGGTGAAGTCCAGATGGCTGCCTTCATCATCCCAGAAGGCCGAGCGCTCTGCATTGCCTGTCTCACTGTCGCGGACAAACAGGCCCTTGCGGTCCGCTTCCTTATAGCGTGGATGATCCTGCAGCAGGCACGGCTTGATATTGGCGATCAGCTCAAGCCCGGAGTCGGCAAACAGCTTCGCCATGCCTTTGGGGTCTGGCACCTTGTCGTGGTTCCAGTTGAAGACATAGCGTTTGTCTCCAATCGAGGTATAGCCCGAGGAAAGCTGGAAACTGTCGCACGGAATGTCATGTTCGGCGACCAGCCGGGCAAAGCCTTCAAGCTGTTCCTGCGCATTGGGTGCGTCCGTGTAGGACATGGTCGAGCCGGAATAACCCAGCGACCAGCGCGGCATAAAGGCTGTGCCGCCGGTCAGCCTCACATGGGCTTTGGTGACATCGGCAATGGTCGGCCCAAGGGTGAAATAATAGTCAAGATCTCCATCATCGGCCCGATAGGCACGATAGGGCTTGTGGTAATTGTCGAGCTCATTGCCCAGATCGAACCAGCACGGGGCCAGATTGTCGTAATAGAGGCCATAGGACAGACCGCTTTCCAGCCGCGTGATGGTGAAAGGCACATGCTTGTAGAGCGGGTCGGTCTTGCTGGCATCATAGCCCATGGCATCAAGATTGCGCATCTCGAAGCGGCGGCCGGTGCGTTCAAGCGCGCCGGATTTCTCGCCAAGGCCAAAGAAACGGTCGCTAGGCTGGCGCAACAGATAGTGGCGGTGGGCATGATCGCTCCGCCCCAGTTCATAAGCGCCGGTTGGGCGGTCTTCGGCTATTTTCTGCCATGCTGCGTCTTTGCTCACACGCCCATGCCAAACCAGCCGAAGCGGTGTCATAACAGTCACTTTGAGGCAATCACTTTCCAGCGTCAGCTGGTCGCCTTCATTGATCACGTCAAAGCGCGGGCAGGGAAATCCATCAAGCCGCGACCGATCCCGGCCCTCCAATGGAGCATCCCCATTGGGTGCGACCGTCCAGCTGCGGTCCAGACGATAGGCCCCATCCTTGAGCAATTGCACCCGCATCATTTTGGGGTCCAGAATGTCGATCCGCATGACATGACGGCCTTCGACAGCGAGCGCAATGCCTGTGTCCGATTGGCTGGCCAGGCTCCAGTGTTTGAGTTGATACATGGTCAATGTCCTGAATGGGGCTCGAAGTCCTCAAAAAGGGGCAAGGACTTGAGGCAGGGGCGAGGCCCCGCAAGGGTTTGGCTCTTTCGCGATGCTGGTGCATGGATGCACCGGGCGAGGCGCCCGCAAAGCCAGCAAAAATCAGACGGATTGCTGGCGGACGTCAAAAGGAGGGATGCCGCAATAGATCTTGCGGCATCCCTCAATGATTGGCCTAGTAGCCAAGGAACAGCTGAGGCAGGAACAGCGACAGCTGCGGGATGTAGGTCACGGCCAACAGCAGCACCACCAGCACCGCATAGAAGGGCAGCATTGGTTTGAGGACCTGCGAAATGGCAACCTTGCCCACCGAGCAACCGACAAACAAAGCCGAGCCAACCGGCGGCGTGCAAATGCCGATGCAGAGATTGAACGTCATCATCACACCGAAATGCACCGGATCCATGCCCAGATCCTGCACAACGGGCAGGAAGATCGGGGTGAAGATCAAGAGGGCAGGGGTCATGTCCATGAAGGTGCCAATCACCAGCAGGGCGAGGTTGATCACAAGAAGGATGACAATCGGATTGTCCGACAGCTCAAGCAACGCGTCAGAGATGGTGAACGGAATATCCGAAAAGGCCATCGCCTTTGACATGGCAATCGAACAGCCGATCATCAACAGCACAATCGAGGTGGTGACCGCCGATTCAAGGATAATCCGCGGCAGATCGAAGATTGAAATTTCCCGATACCAGACCAGAGCAAGAAACAGGGTATAGACAACCGCGACGGCTGAGGCTTCGGTGGCGGTAAAGATGCCGCCAATGATACCGCCCATAATAATGAAGATAAGACCAAGTGGCAGGATCGCATCCAATGTCTTGTCGGCAATTTCCTTCCAGCTCGGCTTTGGAGCCAGTGGATAGCCGCGCTTCTTGGCGATAATGCCCGCAACCACCATGAGCCCGACGCCCATCATGATGCCCGGAATGTAACCGGCAACAAACAGGGCGGCGATCGAGGTGCCGTTGGTGATCAGCGAATAAACGATGAAGGTGGTCGATGGCGGGATCAATAGACCGGTCGGGCAAGAGGCAATATTGACCGCAGCCGAATAGGCCGGATCATAGCCTTCTTTCTTTTGCACCGGTGCCATCACGCCGCCCACGGCAGCAGCAGAGGCGACAGCAGAGCCGGAAATTGCCCCGAACATCATGTTGGCAAGCACATTGCAGTGCGCCAGAGAACCCGGCAGGCGCCCACCAAGAATCTTGGCAAATTCGATCAACCGCATGGCGATGCCGCCCCGGTTCATGATGTTGCCTGCCAGAATGAAGAAGGGGATCGCCAACAAAGTGAAGCTGTCCAGACCCGACGCCATCTGCTGGGCAACAATGAAGATTGACTGATCGAACGACATATGGATCACCATGAAGGTGAACACCGTTGCGATGCCGATGGCGAAGGAGATGGGGACACTGAGGGCCATCAACACAATGAAGATCGAAAACAGCGTGATCGTTGCTTGCCATTCCATAACTTAGAATTCCTCTTTTCGATCTCAGGAGTCGGAGACGTCGGATTGGGCTTCAGGGTTGAACAGTTCCACCACCAGAGCGACGCAATAAAAGAGCATCGTGACGCCAGCCACCGGGATTGCCCCATAGACATAGCCCATGGGAATACGCAGGGCGGGGGTGACCTGACCGGAGTCAAGGGTCTTCATCATCAGTTGCCAGCCGCCATACGTCATGACGACGCTGGCAAAGGCGGCGACGATGACATAGACCAGAATGCGGACATTGCGCAGGCTCTTGCCCTCAAGCCACAGGCTGACAATGTCGATGGCCAGATGGCGCTTCTGTCCCAACGTGTAAGCCGCCCCCATGAAGGCAACCCACATGAACAAGAAGCGGGCAATCTCATCGGTCGTGGTGCTCGGTGTGCCCAGGATGAAGCGAGACACGACCTGCCACACGACACAAATGACCAATATGGTGAAAATCGCAACCGTCAGGCTGCCCAGGATCCCGTTCACAAAGCGAACAGCATGTTTCATGCCCGCACTCCCATTAAAAAGCGATCGGCCCGACAGGATCAGGCTCGGATTGACATTTTGGGAGACTGAAATTGGTTGTCCAATTTCCACAGAACCCAAAATGCAGGATATGCGCGCGCTTTTGGTAGTTACCTGAAATCAGGTGATCAACCAAAAATCAACGCGCAATGCGTTTGGGGGATGCTGGCACGTTTTTTCCTCCCGAAAAGAGCTCTGGCAAGTTAAGACCCGGATTTTTGCGGTTTTTATGCGAAAATAACAGCAAAAAGACGAGCCAAGCCAGTCAGTATCGGAACCCTCCGGCATCTCTCTCGCCTATACACATCGCTCAAAAATCAAAATTGGTCAACCAAAATAAAAATTGTTTGACAAAAATCCCAAAATGACGAATTGTTTGGTCGACCAAATCTAAAAATTGGTTAGACCGCATCGCAGCATTGGAAGGGCATTTCCTGTTGCATTGCGCCATACAAAGCTCACCGCGGCCACCCGAACAATCAATAATGCGGGCGGTCTTGAGACAACGAAGCCGACTGAATTCTTCAATCGGGAGGGAAATCGATGAAACGCAATCTTGCCATTCTTGGTGCAGTGGCTGGTGCCGCATTTGCACTGACCGCAACCGCCGCCAGCGCAGTGACCCTGAAGCTGAACCACAACAACCCGCCAGAGCATCAGCTGCACAAATCCATGGAATTCATGGCCGACCGTGTGAAAGAGCTGACCAACGGTGAAGTGAAGATCCGCGTCTATGCCAACGCCCAGCTTGGCACCCAGCGCGAATCCATGGAGCTGGTTCAGAATGGCACCCTTGCCATGGCCAAATCCAACGGCTCCGAACTGGAAGCCTTTGAAGAATCCTACACCGCTTTCAACCTGCCTTACATCTTCACGTCCGATGATCACTATTACAATGTGCTGTCCGGTGAAATCGGCGACGATGTGATGATGGCGTCCCGTGACAAGGGCTTCATTGGTCTGACCTACTATGTGGAAGGCGCACGCTCCTTCTATGCCAACAAGGCGATCAATTCTCCGGCAGACCTCAAAGGCATGAAAATCCGCGTTCAGCCTTCTCCATCCGCGATCCGCATGGTTGAACTGCTCGGCGGCAACCCAACCCCGATTTCCTGGGGTGAGCTTTACTCTGCTCTGAAACAGGGTGTTGTTGATGGTGCCGAAAACAATCCGACCGCTCTGACCACCGCCCGTCATGGTGAAGTGTCCAAAGTCTATTCCAACGATGGCCACACCATGATTCCTTCTGTTGTCGTCATGTCCACCAAGGTTTGGGACAGCCTGACAGAAGATCAGCAAAAAGCCCTCAAACAGGCTGCGCGTGAGTCCATGGACTACCATCGCTCAGAATGGAACAAGACGGTTGCCGCTGAAATTGAAAAAGCCAAAACCGAACTCGGCGTGAAATTCGTTGAAGTCGAAAAAGGCCCATTCATTGAAGCCGTTTTGCCAATGCATGAGGAAGCAGCTGCAAAATCCGAGCGCGTTGCTGACCTGATCAAACGCATCAAGGCTGCCAAATAAGGCCGCACCGTCCGGTTGCCTATCCCCTTTTGGGCAATCGGATGACACGCTTCGGCATGGCGGTGGTCCGTCATGCCTTCCCGCTGGCAAAGCTCCCGGCACTCCAAGACAGGAATGGTTCAATGGCCCTCGAACGCTCCGAACTGGCTGACAATGCACTCCAATGCCTCCATGATGAGGCCTATGATCTGCCTTACAACAATCAGGCGCTCAATCACGAAACCATGCTGTTTATCGAAGCGCGTGAAGGGGAAAGCCTCGACGGCCAGTGGAATTTCTGTGTCGATCTGCTCGATACCGGCCTGCGCCAGAAATGGTTCGCGTTCGAAAAGATGGACCCTATCGATCGTTTGGAGCCTTATGATTATGACCCCTATATGGGTGAGCAGGTCGAAGTCCCATCCAACTGGCAGATGTTGAAAGAGAAATGGTATTTCTTTGAAGGCAGCGCCTGGTACACCCGTCCGTTGCAGGTCGAGAAACTGTCCGCAGACGAGCGCAAATTCCTGCGCATCGGCGCGGCGCAATATGATTGCAAGATTTTCCTCAATGGTGCTTTCCTCGGCAACCATTATGGCGGCTCCACCCCTTTTTGTGTCGAGCTGACCGATGCGCTCCGCGAAGGGGAGAATTGGTTGATGGTCTGCGTCAACAACACCCGCACCACTGATCGGGTGCCCATGCGCAATACCGACTGGTTCAATTATGGTGGCATCTATCGCGAAGTCGCCCTTTATACAACGCCCAAAACCATCATCCGGGATCTCTATGTATCGCTCGTGGCCGATGGGGCCTATGCGCGCATTGCGGTTGAAGTGCAAGTCGACGGCCCGGCCCGAGGCGATGTGGACTTTTCCATTCCTGAGTTGCGCCTTTATGCCAGCCTCACGCCGAATGAGAATGGTCTCGCCAAAGCGGTGCTGGAGGCGGCGCCGGAGCTGTGGTCCCCTGCCGCGCCGAAACTCTATGATGTGGTCGCCCGCATCGGCGAGGACGAGGTCCGCGATCGTGTCGGTTTTCGCCAGATCGAGCAGATCGGGGCTGACCTGTTGCTAAATGGCCAGCCTTTATTCCTGCGCGGCATTTCCGTGCATGAAGACGATTTCGACATCGGCAAGGTGACTTGCGAGAATGATATTCGCCGTCGCTTCGAGCATGCCCGCGAGCTTAATTGCAATTTCCTGCGGCTCGCCCACTATCCACATCACGAAATGGCCGCCAAAATCGCCGACGAGATGGGCTTTCTCCTTTGGGAAGAAATTCCTGTCTACTGGGCCATCGACTTTGAAAATCCGGCCACCTACAAGGATGCCCAGAACCAGCTGATCGAATTGATCAAGCGCGATCGCAACCGCGCCAGTGTCATCATCTGGTCGGTCGGCAACGAAAACCCGGACACCGATGCCCGACTTCATTTCATGCGGTCGCTGGCTGAAACCGCCAAGGCCTATGATCCGACCCGCCTGACGTCAGCGGCGTGCCTGATCAATCATGCCAAAAAGAAGATCGAGGATCGCCTCTCGGACTATATCGATGTGATCGGCATCAATGAATATTACGGCTGGTATGAAGAGAATTTTGACGATCTGGTCGAGATTGGCGTCAACAGCTCACCGGAGAAGCCCGTGGTGATTTCTGAAACCGGGGCCGATGCCGACATCAGCGCAACCGGTCCAAAAGCCGGGTTGTTCAGCGAAGCCTATCAGACCCATGTTTATGAACGGCAGATTGAGACTTTGCGCGCCTTGGATTATGTAAAGGGGATTTCACCTTGGATTCTCTATGATTTCCGTGTCGAGAGGCGCCAGAATATCTTCCAGCAAGGCCGCAACAAGAAGGGGCTGATTGCCGGAGACAAACAGACCAAGAAGGAAGCCTTCCACAAGCTTGCTGCATTTTATGCAGAGAAGCAGCAAGAGGAAGACGCGCAATCAAAAATGGACGGGAAGTGAGGCCCAGATGATCCTCGAAGCAGGCAAGAGACGCTATCAGGAAGTCGCAGAGGCGCTGAAGAAAGAGATGATCGAACAGCATCTCACGCTCGGCACCCGCCTGCGCACGGAACGGCAGATTTCTGAAGACTTCGAAGTGTCACGCTCCGTTGTGCGCGAAGCCATCATCATGCTCGAAATTGAGGGGCTGGTTTCGGTGCGCAAAGGCTCTGGTACCTACATCGCTCGCCTGCCCAACCAGTCCGAGAAGTCCGAGATGGCGCGCAGCGATATCGGCCCGTTCGAGCTGTTGCAGGCCCGCCAATTGCTGGAAAGCAACATTGCCGCCTTTGCTGCGACCATGGTCACCAAGAATGACATCACGCGCATGCAGGAAGCGCTTGATATGGAAATTCAGGCCATTGAGGCCGGGCGCGATGATTATGACGGCGATGAATGGTTTCATCGGCTGATTGCTGAATCCACTCAGAATAGTGTGCTGGTCGATATGGTCGCTGACATGTGGCGCCTGCGTGAGGGCAACAAGATCTGGGATGGCCTGCATGCCCGCATCTTTGATGAAAGCTATCGCAAGCAATGGTTGGACGACCATCAGCAGATCCTGACCGCGCTCAACCGCAAGGATCCGGGCAAAGCGCGCGATGCCATGTGGAACCATCTGGAAAATGTCCGCAACACCTTGTTGATCCTGTCAGATGTCGAGGATCCGAAATTTGACGGCTATTTGTTCAAGACCCCGAAAGTCGTGAAACTCAATAAGCCATGATGCTCACCAAGACTGTACCCGTTTCGCCCCAGGGGCTGCGAACTGAACGGCGTACCAAACAATAAGAGGCAAAGCCATGAAGCAGACTTGGCGCTGGTTTGGGCCAAATGACCCTGTAACCCTGCAAGATATCCGACAGGCCGGAGCCTCGGGGATCGTCACTGCCCTGCATGACCTTCCCAACGGGGTTGTCTGGTCGCGCGAGGCTATCGCCGAACGCAAGAATATGATCGAGGATGCAGGTCTGGTCTGGTCCGTTGTGGAATCAATTCCGATTCACGAGGATATCAAGCTGCAGCGCGGCGACTGGCAGCAATTGATTGCCAATTGGGCGGAAAGCTTGCGCAATCTGGCAGCTGAAGGCGTCACCAACATTTGTTACAATTTCATGCCGGTGATCGACTGGACCCGTACGGATCTGGCCTGGGCGTTGCCCAATGGGGCCCGGTGTCTGCGGTTTGATCAGGACCGCTTTGTGGCCTTTGATCTGTTCATTCTCAAGCGCGAAGGCGCCGAAGCCGATTATTCGCCGCAAGATATCGAAGCGGGCCGCAAAGCTTTCGAGACCATGAGCGATGAAGAAAAAGACCAGTTGATCCGCAACATCATTGCGGGCCTGCCGGGATCGGAAGAAAGCTACACGATTGAGCAATTCGCCGCCCAGATCGCGCTTTATGATGATATCGATGAGGATCGCCTGCGCGCCCATCTGGCTGATTTCCTCAATGGTGTTCTGCCGGTCGCCGATGAAGTGGGGGCCACCTTGGCCATCCATCCCGATGATCCTCCGCGCTCGATGTTTGGTCTGCCACGCATCGTCTCTACCATCGAAGACATGCGGGCTCTTCGTGCCATCAATGACAGCCCGGCCAACGGCTTCACCCTATGTTCCGGCTCCTATGGGGTGCGCGAAGGCAATGATCTTGTCGCGATGATCGAGGAATTTGAGCAAGTGATTCATTTCTTCCATCTGCGTGCCACCAAGCGAGATGGCAACAGCTTCTATGAAGCGGATCACTTTGGCGGCGACGTCGATATGGTTGAAGTGATCCGGTCCTTCAAGGCCCTTGAAGATCGTCTGGGCCGCTCACTGCCATTCCGGCCTGACCATGGCCATCAGATTCTGGATGATCTGACCCGCCGCTCCAATCCGGGCTATCCGGCGATTGGTCGCCTTAAGGGATTGGCCGAATTGCGCGGTGCAATGCTGGCGCTTGGTGCGCAGGTCGAATAGGCCGCAACTATCCAAAGACTATACTCCCCGCAGACAAACAAGAACCCGGAAAAGACATGCGCTTTTCCGGGTTTTGTGTGCTGACGATGGCATGGGCCAAATTAGCCTGTCCGCACTTGCCGGATGAAACGCTCAACCTCGAGCTTGAGATTTTTTGCCTGATCCGACAATTCTCGGGCAGCGCCCATCACTTCGCTTGAGGCGGAACCCGCCCGCTTGGAAGCATCAGAGACTGCCTCGACATTGGTATTGACGACTTCCGACCCTTGAGCCGCCTGATTGATGCTGCTGGAAATCTCGTGGGTGGCGGTATTCTGTTCTTCCATCGCTGCGGCGATGGCAGTGGAAATGTCGCTGACTTTCTGAATGACCGTGCTGACATTCTCCATCGATCCCGACGCTTGCTTGCTGGCGGCCTGAATGCTGGAGATCTGTTGACCAATCTCTTCGGTCGCTTTTGCCGTCTGGCCTGCGAGCGCCTTCACTTCACCTGCCACCACGGCAAAGCCCTTGCCAGCTGCGCCTGCGCGGGCCGATTCAATGGTGGCATTCAGCGCCAGCAGGTTGGTCTGTTCGGCGATGCTGGCAATCATTTCCACCACCTTGCCGATATTGTCTGCGGTATCTGCCAGTGTGACCATTTGCTGATTGGTTTGATTGACCTTGTCGACCGCTTCCACCGCCGCATTGGCTGCCAGTGAGACCTGCTCGCTGATTTCGCCAATGGTCGCCGTCATTTCTTCGGTCGCCGACGCAATGGTTTGGACATTGCTCAGGGTCTGGGTCGAGGCGGCTGAAGCCTGCGCAGCCTGCTGTGCGGTTTCCTCCGAAACATCCGACATGGATTGCGCCGTACCACTCAATTGCGATGAGGCAGAGGAGACTGCATTGACGATACCGCCAACATGATCGTCGAAATCATCGGCCATCTGCATCATCAATTGACGCTTCTCTTCCTCAGCCTGCTTTTTGGCCAATGCCTGCTCTTCTTCCAGCTCACGGCTGTGAATGCTATTGAGCTTGAAGACTTCCACCGCTGCGGCCATTTCACCAAGCTCATCCCTGCGTTCGCAGCCCGGAACAGTGACGCTGAGATCATCGTCAGCCAGTTTTTTCATTGCATGCGTCAAGGTAACAACCGGGATGGCAATGCCACGGGCAATGAAGACGGCTGCAATCAGACCAAACAGCACCGCCAACAGGCCAAAGATCTGCTGGAAATTCTGGGCATCATCGAGATTCTGCGTGGTTTGTCCGCGCAAGCCCTGACTGTCCGTTTCGATCAATTGTTCGATCTTGGCCGTGAGGGCGATCATCGCTGTGGCATTCTTGTTAAGCACATCGTCGCGCAAGCGGTTGCGTTCATTGATCAGCTTGACCAGACGCTCAAAGGAGCGGACATATTCCGACAAATCCTGACGCACTTGCGCCAGCTTGGTGAGGCGACCACGATCGCTCATGCCGCTATCAAGTTTGGCAAGCGTCTGCTCAAGGGCCTTGAATTCGCTCTTCGTTTGCGTGGCCAGCTTCGCTTCGTTGACGTCCAGAAACTTCATCACCAGAAGACGGGCTTTCAAGAGAGCCTGCTGGGCAATGCCTGCATAATTGGCGGCTTCATAGCGCCCGTCCTTGAATGCCCCGTCTGCAATCGCCGACAAATTGTCAAGAATTGCCATGCCGGTCGGCGACAGGATCTCATAGACAATGTCTTGGCGCATCTGCATTTGAGTGGCTATCTGCTGATAGGCTTTCTTGTAGGAATCCATCTCCATTTCGACAGAGGTCATGGCGGCTTTGTAACTTGGCGCGGTCATAATTTCATGCGCCTTGGCGATCTGTTCTTTGAGATGCTGCTGCCCCACGACAAATGCGCGTTGGTCTTCCTGATTGCCGCTCTTGATATAGGAAGCGGCTTTCATCTGCACATCATAGACAGTCGAGCGGATGTCGGCACTCAATGCTGCCTGATGAGACATCTTGTTGACGGCGTTGAACGCAATGCCCAGATCTTTCAACTCGGAGATGCTGGCCAGAACCAGCGCCACCATGGTCACCAGCAAGATGCCAAAGCCTGCATAAATGCGCGTGCCTATCTTTAATGTCTTCATGAGGGAGAAGGGGCCTGAGGCCTGAGGCCGGGCGCTGGTTCTGTCCGATTCGGTCGGGCCAGTCCGCGAATCATAGGGCATGCTGTTGATTCCTTTTATCTTCACATGAATACCTATTACTGGTTGAAATGGTTATTAAATTATTACCAAGTCTAAAGGAGAAGCAAATTGCAACAATATGGCGGATAATGTTCATGACTTATTCACGAACTTGTCCCAAGCGGAGACGAAAGCTAAGCTATTGTACCTATAGGTAGAACTGAGGCTTCCATACACAGGTTCAGAAATGAATGGAATCATCCGTGAGTCCGGCCCTATACTGCCTGATCAGGTCCTTCAGGTTGTATCGGTGGGAGGCGATTGTCTGACAGCCGATCGCTCAAACACTTTCTTCCGAAAATCACAGAACAATCACAATAATCATTTGTTTGCTGGGATGTCGGGAGTGAAACGATTTGAAAGGCTTGCTAGTTTCGGATTATTCGATTTTACTTAGCCAGCAATAAAACACCGACCCTTTTAGGGAACAACAGGGAGTCTTTTTCATGCTCAAAAGAACCATTGCAGCCATGCTGCTGGCCAGTGCCTGCGCACTTCCGCTTGCAGCGACGACTGCAGCGGCAGAAGTCGTGTATCACCGAGGGAATGCTGCTGATCCGGAAACTCTTGATCAACACAAGACACAGACGGTCTATGAAGCGCATATTCTACGCGACCTGTATGAAGGTCTCTTGACCTATAGCGCTGATGGCAAATGCGTAGCTGGTGTTGCCAAGTCTTGGGATATCTCCGAAGATGGCATGGTTTATACCTTCCATTTCCGCGATGATGCAAAATGGTCCAATGGCGATCCTGTGGTCGCAAGTGATTTTGTATATTCTCTGCGCCGCATTGAAGATCCGGCAACGGCAGCCCAGTATTCAACAATCATGTATCCGATTGTGAATGCCGAGAAAGTCAACAAGGGCGAGTTGTCAACCGAAGAGCTCGGTGTGAAGGCAATTGATGATGCCACTCTGGAAATCAAGCTGAATGCGCCGACCCCTTATTTCCTGGGGCAGCTTTGCCACCAGTCTGCTCTGCCTGTACATCCGGCAAGTGTTGAGAAATATGGTGAAGATTTCTCCAAACCGGGCAACATGGTTTCCAACGGCGCCTTCACTCTGGCTGAGTTCGTTCCGAACAGCCATGTGAAATCCGTCAAGAACCCGATGTACCGCGATGCAGCGAATGTGAAAATCGACGCTGTCATGTATTATCCGACCGAAGATCGTGGGGCTGCTCTGCGCCGCTTCCAGGCTGGCGAGCTCGATTCCAACAACGATGCTCCGATCGAGCAGGTCGAATTCATGCGCGAAAATCTGGGTGACCAGTTCCGCGTCGCCCCTTATCTGGGCACCTATTATTATGCCGTGAACACCACGGAAAAAAAGCTGGCCGATCCGAAAATCCGTCGCGCTCTGTCCATGGCTATCGATCGTGAATTTATCGCTGACGATATCTGGGGCGGCACCATGCTGGCGGGTTACTCGCTCGTTCCTCCTGGAATTGGCAACTATGGCGAGCCTGCCTATGCCGACTTCAAGGGCATGGATCAGTTCGACCGTGAAGACAAAGCAAAAGCTATTCTGAAAGAAGCCGGTTACACCGAAGACAAGCCGCTTGAAGTGGAAATCCGTTACAACACCTCGGAAAACCACAAAAATACGGCCGTTGCCATTGCTGATATGTGGAAACAGATCGGTGTGAAAACCACACTGCTCAACACCGATACCAAAACCCACTATGCGAACCTGCGCGAACATGCTCCGTTCGACTTTGCGCGCGCTGGCTGGATCGGCGACTATTCCGACCCGCAGAACTTCCTGATGCTCCTTGAATCGGATTCCGGCTTCAACTATGCACAGTGGAAGAATCCTGAATATGATGCGCTGATGGACGAGGCTGCCAAGACCGTTGATCTCGAAAAACGCGCTGAAATTCTCTTCAAAGCGGAAAAGATCTTCGCGGAAAGTCAGCCATATCTGCCGCTGCTTTACTACAGCTCCCTCAGCCTTGTTTCCGACAAGCTGCACGGCTGGGAAGATAACCTGCTGAACGTTCATCCTTCTCGCTGGATGTCTGTGGACGAGTAAGGACTTGGTCCAAAGGAGAGGGCTGCCCCTGTGGCAGCCCTTTCGTAAAAAGTCCTGTGATTGCAAATAATTAGCAATCCTGATCACTCAAAGCCCATTACCGACAAACAAGTTATGACCTTTCGTATTTAACCTGAGTCAAATCAGCTCGGACCTTTTCCCGCTATGGTCTGCCCGGAGTTCGCGCAATCGCTCTATACAGGTGAGCAAAGGGCCTCTCACCGGGGCCTTGATGATCACACGGATTGCAAGCGGACGAAACTTGTTTGAGATATTGTCTCGCCAGCTGCGAGAGAGATATCCTGAATTTCAGGTAAAACACGTATCAATCTGGATATTGATAACCAGAAAAAAGAGATACGCTCGAGAAGGACGCATTATGCTGAGATATGTGCTCAAGCGTTTGCTGACCGCAATTCCGACATTGTTCCTCATTGTCACCATCTCGTTCTTCCTCATCCGTGTCGCGCCCGGCGGTCCGTTCGATCTGGAACGTCCGCTGGATGCCAAGGTGATGGAGAATCTGAACAAGATCTATCAGCTCGACAAAAGCATCTGGGAGCAATATCTGATCTATATGGGCAATGTGCTCAGGGGAGATCTGGGCCCAAGCTTCTTCTTTCGTGACTTCACCGTTGGTGAGCTGTTCCGTCAGGGGCTGCCAATTTCCATCGAGATTGGTGGCTATGCGCTTCTGCTCGCGCTGTTTGTTGGTGGACTGCTCGGTATTCTGGCGGCCATGAAACAAAACAAGGGTCCCGACTATGCGGTCATGACCCTGGCAACCATGGGCATCACCATCCCCAATTTCGTTGTCGCTCCGGTTCTGACCCTGATTTTCGGTGTCATGCTCGGCTGGTTGCCGGTCGGCGGCTGGAACAATGGTGCTTGGGAGAACAAGATCTTGCCGATCCTGACGCTTGGTCTGCCACAGGTCGCCATCGTCGCGCGTCTGACACGTGGCTCGATGATAGAAGCCCTGCGGTCCCACCATATCCGCACAGCGCGGGCCAACGGCCTGCCGCAATGGATGGTGGTTGTGGTCCATGCCCTGCGCGGTGCGCTGTTGCCTGTGGTCTCCTATGCAGGCCCGGCCGCTGCCGCCTTGCTGACCGGTTCGGTGGTGATCGAAACCATCTATGGCATTCCCGGTGTTGGCCGATATTTCGTTCAGGCCGCTCTCAATCGCGACTATACCCTCGTTATGGGCACCGTGATTGTGATCGCTGTCTTCATCATGATTTTCAACCTGATCGTTGACCTGCTCTATGCCTGGCTCGATCCACGCGTGCGGTACGATTGAGAAACACATGACCTCAGAAAAACTCAAAACCCCTGCCGGACAGGCCGCCGAACGCGCACTCGAAGCGCAGGTTGGTCGCTCCCTCTGGGACGACGCATGGGCTCGCCTGAAGGCCAACCGTGCAGCAATGACATCTTTTGTCGTGCTGTTTGTGATAGCCATAGCCTGCTTCATTGGCCCCTTCTTCACTGGTCACCAGTATGACACTGTCTATCGGAACTATGTGAAAGTGCCCAGTTCTCTGGCGGCCTATCCGCGCGATAATGAAATTGCGCCAGCCCTCGAAAAGGTGCTCAAGCGCGCACGGCTTACCGCTGAGAATATCGAAATTGCCGATAAGGAAGTGATCGTAAAGGCCACCTCCAAGCGTGAGATTAATGAGAAAGCCGTGCGCTATTTCGATCGCTCGGATCTCTTCAAACAGGCCGCTTTTTCCAACTTTTCTGCAGACAAGAAAAGTGTGACGATCACGGCCCAGATCGACAGGATGCATTTCTATTTTGGCACCGATGCCAACGGTCGCGACCTGATGACCCGTACCCTGATTGCCGGTCGCGTGTCCTTGCTGATCGGCCTTCTGGCGTCCAGTGTTGCCCTGTTGATTGGCGTCACCTATGGCTCCCTGTCTGGCTATCTGGGGGGGCGGGTCGATCTGATCATGATGCGTATCGTCGATGTGCTCTATTCCCTACCTTTCATCTTTTTCGTTATCCTGCTGGTGGTGTTTTTCGGACGAAACTTTGTCCTGATGTTCATCGCTGTGGGGGCCGTTGAATGGCTTGATATGGCCAGAATTGTCCGTGGCCAGACCCTGACGATCAAACGTCAGGAATATGTGCTCGCCGCCGAAGCCATGGGCGTTGGAGCTAGCGGCATCTTGCGCCGCCATGTGATCCCTAACACATTGGGGCCTGTGGTCATTTTCGTCACCCTTCTGGTGCCCAAAGTCATCCTGCTGGAGAGCTTCTTGTCCTTCCTTGGACTTGGGGTTCAGGAGCCCATGACTTCATGGGGCGTGTTGATCTCTGAAGGCGCACGCAATCTGCAAGGGGCCAGCTGGATGCTGATCTTCCCATCCATCTTCCTCACCACGACCCTGTTCGCGCTCAATTTCATCGGTGATGGTCTGCGCGACGCGTTGGACCCGAAAGATCGATAGGAGCAAGTGATGATGATGGAAAACAAGGCACCTCTGCTCGAAATCGAAAATCTCAATGTCCATTTCGAGACCAATTCTGACAAGGATATCCATGCTGTGCGCGGTATCCATATGTCCGTGCAAAAAGGCGAAACCGTTGCGGTGGTGGGCGAGTCCGGCTCTGGCAAAAGTCAGGTTATGATGTCCGCCATGGGCCTGTTGGCTGACAATGGCCAGGCGACCGGTTCCGTCAAATATGCGGGCGATGAAATTCTCGGACTGCCAAGACGCAAGCTCAACAGCTATCGTGGCTCCAAGATGACCATGATCTTCCAGGAGCCCATGACCTCCCTTGATCCGCTCTACACGATCGGACGGCAAATTTGCGAGCCGCTGCGGGTGCATCAGAAGATGGACAAGAAGCGAGCCATGGAACGGGCGCTGGAACTGCTGGAGCTTGTGGGGATCCCTGAACCCAAAAAGCGCCTCAAATCCTATCCGCATGAAATGTCGGGTGGTCAGCGCCAACGCGTGATGATTGCCATGGCGCTTGCCAACAATCCGGACCTGCTGATTGCCGATGAGCCGACAACGGCGCTCGATGTGACCATTCAGGCCCAGATCCTGCAATTGCTTGCGGATCTGCAAAAGAAATTCGGCATGGCCATCCTGTTCATCACCCATGACCTCAATATCGTCAAACGGTTTGCCGACCGGGTCTATGTGATGAAAACCGGTGAAGTGGTGGAAGAGGGCGAAACCCAGGCCATCTTCAACAATCCACACCATGAATATACCAAGATGCTGCTCTCGGCCGAGCCGGAAGGCCGCAAGGAGCCACCGCCCATTGATGCGCCGACATTGCTGGAAGGCAAAAAGGTCAATGTCACCTTCACCATCACCGAAGGCTTGTTCGGACAGGACGTCCACGTCCTCAAAGCGGTCAATGATGTCAATCTGAGGCTTCGCAAGGGCCAGACCATTGGCATTGTGGGGGAATCCGGTTCGGGCAAATCAACCCTTGGTCGGGCGCTTTTGCGCCTCAACAAGGCCACCGGTGACGTGATGCTCGATGGCCAGAACATGAACACCATCTCCGATGAGGACCTGCGGCAGCATCGCCGCGAGTTGCAGTTGGTCTTTCAGGATCCCTTCGGCTCACTGTCCCCGCGCATGATGGTCGGCCAGATCATCACCGAGGGCCTTCTGGTCCATCAGCCCGGCATTTCTGCCAAGGAACGGGATCAGCGGGCTATTGAAGCCCTTAAGGAAGTGCAGCTTGATCCGGCGATGCGCAACCGTTATCCGCATGAATTTTCAGGCGGACAGCGTCAACGAATTGCCATTGCCCGTGCGATGGTGCTCAAGCCGCGCATCGTGGTGCTCGACGAGCCGACGTCTGCTCTGGATCGTTCGGTCCAAAAGCAGATTGTTGAACTCTTGCGCCATCTGCAAAAAGTCCATGATTTGTCCTATCTCTTCATTTCTCACGATCTGACGGTGGTTCGCGCCATGTCTGACTATGTCATGGTGATGAAACAAGGTGAGATTGTCGAGGAAGGGTTCACGGATCAGGTCTTTGATGCGCCGCGCGAGCTTTACACCAAGCAGCTCATGGCCGCAGCTTTCGATCTTGAGCCAATTTCGGCCTGATTGCGAGACGCCAGCATATGGCAAGACAATGAAACAAGAAAAAGGGTCGCCATCGGCGGCCCTTTTTTGTGAGAATGAAATCAGCAGGGTTCATTATGTGGGACTTCATTTCATCTGTTTAAAAGTCATAGTCTTTCCGCTAAGAAGGAAGGGCGAAAAAAACGCCAATTGGATGAATAAAGGGAGAGGAACCATGCGTGCAATCAATCTCGAAGACGATCCGCACCGACGTTTCAATCCCTTGAAGGGCGAGTGGGTTCTGGTCTCTCCCCACCGCAACAAGCGGCCATGGATGGGGCGGCAGGAAAAGCCGGTTCTCAGTGATAAACCGGCCCATGATCCGGGCTGTTATCTCTGTCCAGGCAATCCGCGAACCTCAGGTGCGGTCAACCCGCTCTATCGCGGGCCTTATGTCTTTGACAATGACTTTCCAGCCCTGCTGACTGACACGCCGCTTGATCGGACGGGGGATGATCAGCTTTTCATCAGCGAAACTGTCCGCGGCACCGCGCGCGTCATTTGTTTTTCCGAGCGTCATGATAAGACCTTGCCGGAGCTCTCCCGGGTCAGCATTCGCAAGGTGATTGATCTGTGGGCCGCCCAGCTTGAAGATCTCGGCCAGACCCATGGCTGGGTTGCCCTGTTTGAGAATAAGGGCGAGATGATGGGCTGTTCCCAACCCCATCCACACGGCCAAATCTGGGCGACCAACTATCTGCCCAACGAAATTGCCCGCGAAGATGACAATCAAAGAGCCTATCACGAAAAGCACGGGTCGGTTCTGTTGGTGGATTATGCAAAGGCGGAAAGCGAGCGTGGCGAGCGGACCGTCGTTGAGAATGACGACTGGATCGCCGTTGTGCCCTATTGGGCGATCTGGCCGTTTGAAACCCTTGTCATGCCAAAGCGTCATATATTGCGGATCACCGATCTCAGCGATAGCGAGCGCGATGGCTGCGCTGATATTTTGAAGCGTCTGACCTGCCGCTATGACAATCTGTTCAAAACCGAATTCCCATATTCCATGGGCTGGCATGGCGCACCGACCATGGAGGGCAACTTTGATCACTGGCACTTGCACGCCCATTTCTATCCGCCATTGATGCGCTCGGCCACAGTGCGCAAATTTATGGTCGGATTTGAAATGCTGGCAGAAAGCCAACGGGACATGACCGCCGAAAGCGCAGCCGAACAGCTCCGTAACCTGTCGGAAATCCATTACAAGGAAGCGGACCAATGAGCTCTGATTCTCTGACCCAAAGTGTTTCTGAAGCCTTTAAGGCGCAGTTTGGCACTGCCCCCGTCCATGTGGTCACCGCTCCCGGCCGGGTCAATCTGCTGGGCGAGCATACCGATTATAACGGCGGCTATGTCCTGCCAATGCCGCTGACGCTCCAAGTCTGTATTGCCATCGGCCCGGGCGACAAACCCGGCTTCGCAACGCTCTATAGCCAATCCTTCGATGCGACATGCGAGATCGCGCTTACGGGCACGAAGTCGGACCATTGGAGCGACTATATCCTTGGCAGTTTCCAGCTGTCCGAGCAGAACCCGGATCTGAAAACAGGCTATCGCCTTGCCATTGGCAGCAGTTTGCCGATGGGGGCGGGTATTTCCAGCTCTGCTGCATTGGAAGTGTGTAGCCTGCGCGCCATTGCCGCCTATAAGGGTGTTACCATCGATCCTGTCGCCATAGCGCATACAGCGCGGCGGGTGGAGAATGAGTTTGTCGGTATGCCTTGTGGCATCATGGACCAGTTTGCCTCATCTGTCGGCGTAGAAGCCATGGCGCTGTTTCTCTATGCCCGTTCGATGGATTATGAACTCGCCCCGCTTATTCCCGGTCACAAGATCATCACGATGCATTCAGGTGTGGCCCACAAATTGACCGATGGCTCCTATGAGCAGCGGGTGAAAGAATGCGCCAGTGCCTGCGCTATGCTGGGCATCGATCAATTGCGTGATGTCGGCATGGACGATCTTGACCGGATCGAAGCGCTGGGTGGGGTTGAAACCCGTCGCGCTCGCCACATCATCACCGAAAATCAGCGGGTACTTGATGGGGTTGCGGCGCTGAAAGCCCGCGATGCCGCCACCTTTGGCCGCCTGATGGTTGAAAGCCATGCCTCCCAACGCGATGATTATGCCATCACCGTACCGGAAACCGACACTTTGGTCGAGGCGGCGCTCTCCGCCGGGGCCTTGGGCGCCCGCCAGACCGGTGGTGGGTTTGGCGGGGCGATTGTCGCTTTGCTCGCCGATGATCAGGTGGAGACATGGTGCAACACCATGACAAGTGATCATCCTCAGACGCGGATACTGGACATCACTTGAGTTCAACAGGCTTTGCGATCAATGTCCGTGCCCGTGCCCGTGCCCATGCTCGTGTTTATGGCCATGGCCATGGTCGTGCTCATGACCACATCCGGACGCAGCCGGCAGACGTTGACCCTGGACCAAAAACTGCTTGATTGCCTGGATCGGGTCGGTCTCTTCCGTCAGGCTGGCAATGACATTGCGCCGCGCCATATTGCGGGCAAAGCCCGGACCAAAGGACGCCGAGATGAGCACATCTACCGTGTCCAGTGGATGAGCCACATCCTGCCCGCCCAATTCATGAATGCACATATCCTTGGGTAGATCGAAGCGTTCGACCTCGACCGGTGGCTGGCCCGTTTCGACCCGATAGACAAGAAAGCGACGGGCGCGACCTGCATGATTGGTGACGCTTTTGAAATTCTGCGATGTTACGGCGATCTTCATGGATAGCTCCGAACAAGGGGACGGTCTCTCATCCGGATTTAAGCCTTTGGCGCGCCTTTCGCAAGCGTGACATCGAGTCCCGCCAGTTCGTCACGAAACTGCTCAAGAGCCGATTCTCCCTTCGACGTCATTTGATAAATGCCGCGATCCGCCCGTTCGAACCAGCCATAATGATCATCCGCCATGATCGGACGCGCCTTCTCCACCCCGGTTGCCTTGGCGACGTCTGACGCCTTGGTCGCGCCTGCTTGCGAGAGAAATTTAAGGCATTTGAGAGCATCCTGCCGGTAGGAGGTAATCAGGCCTTTGCGGGTTTGGCCGCCTTCATTGGGATCGCCAACCCGACGGGCAAATTCGCGCAGGAGACGGCTCTTGCGTGGCTTCATCTGACGCGGTTTATAGGGGGCCGGGTCCGCATGCACGGTCACCAAAACCGACGCAGGATCCTCCGCAAGCCGCACGGTGATCAACCCCAGACCAAGGCGACGGCACAGACTCTTGTTGGATTTGAACGCCCGGTGATAGGCCTTGCCTGAACCTTGTGGCACGGCGATATAGACCGCGTCCGTCATGCTCTGGCGCTGGATTGCCTGATGGAACAGCGTAAGGGAAAAACCGGTTTTAAGCTCGACCACCACCGGTTCGTCGCCATCGCGACAGCCGACAATATCGACCGCGCCCACTTCCCCTTTCACCTCATAGCCCTGAGCGACCAGAAATTGCTTTACCGGCTCATAAAGCGCCGTTTCCTTGATCGCAATTTTCTTGGCCATGGCAAGTCTCTGGCAGTGTGAGGGTCGAATCACGCCAAAGAATGCCTCAATTCATCCGCTCGGGCCAGCTTAACTTCAATGAGTGCAATTTGAACTGCACCCAAACTGAGCGCTGCCCAATCAGGGCACTAGAGCGCGTCCCGCATGCCAGTGCCCAACCGGCGACCCGCGGACAAACCCTCGATCTTCTCCACCAGCGAGGCTGCATCAATACCGTGATGGTGATAGAGATCCCCAATCGTGCCGGTCTGGCCGAAATGCTCGACCCCCAGCGAGATTGTTTGATGACCGATCACCCCGCCCATCCAGGCCAGAGTTGCCGGATGGCCGTCAATCACCGTGATGATCTTGCAATGGGGCGGCAGACCACCAAGCAGGCTTTCAATATGGGAAAAGGCCGCCTTGTTGCCGCGGGATCGCGCCCGTTGTGCTGCCGTCCAGCCAGCATTGAGCCTATCGGCCGACGTAACCGCCAGCACGCCAATATCCCGGCGGGTTTCAGCTATGGCACCGGCGGCCTTAATGGCCTCACTGGCAACCGCCCCTTGATACGCAATCACCACTTCGCAATTGGGTCCCGGCTCACGCAGCCAATAGGCCCCATCAATCACCCCTTGGCGATAGCTATCATTGACGCGCTTGCCCGGCTGTTCGATCGGGTTGGTGGTCAGACGCAAATAGACCGATCCGCCAGTCTCGTCCCTCAGCCAAGTGCGTTCACACGGATTGCCATCGCCATCGCGCTGCAAATAGTCAAAGGCCCATTCCATGATGATGCCCAACTCGTCGGCAAAGGCAGGCTCAAACGCTGCCAAACCATCCTGGCTCATACCGATCAGCGGCGTGCCTATGGACTGATGCGCCCCGCCTTCGGGCGCCAACGTCACACCGGACGGCGTGCCGACGATCATGAAGCGGGCATCCTGATAGCAGGCATAATTGAGCGCATCGAGGCCGCGGCAGACAAAGGGATCATAGACCGTGCCAATCGGAATCAGCCTTTTGCCAAACAGGCTGTGCGACAGGCCGGCCGCCCCAAGCAGCAGAAACAGGTTCATTTCGGCAATGCCAAGCTCGATATGCTGGCCTTCGGGCCTAAATTCCCATTTGGCGGTCGACGGGATGCGATGCTCGATAAAGGCATCGGCTTGTGCTGACCGGGCAAACAGCTTGCGCCGATTGACCCATGGTCCCAGATTGGTTGTTCCTGTCACATCCGGTGAGGCAGTAACAATCCGCTCTGCCAGCCCACTGTCGGACTTTGACAAGGCGTCGAGGATCTTGCCAAAAGAGGCCTGTGTCGAAATCTCCCGATCCGTCACCGCCTCAATCGCTGGAACGGCGATTTGTGCATCGCTATGCCGACGAGTGCCTTTGGCAAAGAAAGGCACAGAAGCAAGAAAAGCCTTGAAGCCAGACACATCCTTGATAGTGGCAAAGGGTTCCCATTCAGCCCCGTTTGGTACGCCCATATGGGTCTGCCAGTCGGCCATCTGGCTCTTGTTCATGAGTCCGCCATGATTGTCCTTGTGGCCAGCAATCGGCGTACCCCAGCCCTTGACCGTATAGGCAAGGAAGCAGGTCGGTCGGTCATCGGTGATGGAGGCAAAGACATCGGCCATGGTGTCAACGCAGTTGCCGCCGAGATTTTCCATCAGCTCGGCCAACTCTGTATCGCTGCGCCTGTCAATCAGCGCCGTCACATCCCCCTGATCTCCCAGATCATCCATCAGTCGCTTGCGCCAGACAGCACCGCCCATGAAGGTCAGGGCCGAATAATCCTGATTGGGGCATTGGTCAATCCAGTCGCGCAGCTTGTCGCCACCCGGCTCCTTAAAGGCAGCCTGTTGCAGCTTGCCATATTTGACCCGCACAACGTGCCAGCCAAAGGCATCGAATATCTTTTCAACCCGCTCAAACAGGCCTTCGCGGACAATGCCATCCAGCGACTGGCGGTTATAATCGATGATCCACCAGCAATTGCGCAGATCATTCTTCCAGCCTTCCTGCAGGCATTCATAGACATTGCCTTCATCCAGCTCCGCATCCCCCACCAGAGCCACCATGCGGCCAAGCGGTTGCTCGGCACCCCAGGATTTGGCAGCAATATAATCCTGAATGAGCGAGGCAAAGGAGGTGATGGCAACCCCAAGCCCCACCGAGCCGGTGGAGAAATCCACATCATCGACATCCTTGGTTCGGGACGGATAGGATTGCACCCCGCCAAAGCCACGGAAATTTTCCATCCGGTCCCGGCTCAGATTGCCCATCAAATATTGCATCGCATGGAAAATCGGCGAGGCATGAGGCTTTACCGCCACCCGGTCCTCCGGCTTGAGGGCTGAGAAATAGAGCGCGGTCATGATCGACACCTTCGAAGCCGAACTTGCCTGATGGCCGCCGATCTTGATGCCATCGGACTTGGGGCGAATGTGGTTGGCATGATGGATCATCCAATGCGACAGCCACAAAAGCCGCTGCTCGATGGTCTTGAGATGTGGATTGCCCATGTCTTTCCTCCCGGGGAATTGGTCTTCGAGATAGAATAGCCGATCTCGATGGCGTGTTTCTGGCTTTCTCAGCCTCTTATTGCTTTTCACCGAGAAACTGCGTCAAAATGCCCCCTGCAAGGCTTGGCCAACGAACATCCTGAACTGTCCGCTTCCCACCAAGTACGGTGACACCATTGACTCTGTTGGTGGCTGCTTATTCGGCAGCCACTTTTGTCGGGGCGGGCAGGGCTTGCGCCAGATCGGCCAGGATGTCCTCCACTTCTTCAAGTCCCACAGACATCCGGATCAATCCGTCACTGATCAAATGCTCCGCGCGTTCTTCCGCCGTATAGGTGGAATGGGTCATCGAGGCGGGGTGCTGGATCAGGGTTTCCGCATCGCCCAAAGACACCGCGCGCTGGATCATCTGCAACTGGTTCATCATGAAACGGCCTGCTTCGATCCCGCCTTCCAGTTCAAAGGCGATCATGCCGCCGGGCAGCTTCATCTGCTTCTCGGCCAACGCCTTCTGATCAAAACTTGCAAGTCCCGGATAATAGACGCGGCTGATTCCCGGTTGCTGTTCCAGCCACTCAGCCACGCGCAACGCCGAGGCACAATGGCGATCCATCCGCAGCGCAAGGGTCTTGAGGCCGCGCAGGATCAACATGGCATTGAAAGGAGCCATCACGGCACCAGTCATGTCCTTCATGCCATAAAGGCGAATTTCGGCGATCTGTTCGGCAGAGCCCACCACGAAACCGGCAATCACATCTCCATGGCCACCCAGATATTTTGTCGCTGAATGGACCACCAGATCAGCACCCAGTGTGATTGGCCGGGTCAGGTAAGGGGTGGCATAGGTATTATCGACCACCACCTTGGCTCCGGCCGCATGAGCAATGGTCGCCATTTCTTCGATGTCCACCAGTCGCATGTTCGGATTGGCCGGACTTTCAAAATAGACCACCTTGGTCTTGTCGCTGATCGCGGCTTTCAGATTGGCCGGATCGGTCAGATCGAGATGGGTGATGGTGATACCGAATTTGGCCAGCCCGTGATGCAGATAGGCAAAGGTGCAGCCGTAAAGCGTCTCGTCGACGATCACCTCATCCCCCGGTGAGAGCAACGTCCAAAGGGTTGCTGTCACCGCGCCCATGCCGGACGCCAACGCCAGCCCGGCTTCGGCCTCTTCAAGAACAGCGATGCGCTGTTCCAGCAACTGGCAAGTCGGGTTGGAAATGCGGCTGTAAATATGCCCCTCGCGTTCACCGGCAAACATTTCACCTCCGGCCTCCGCTGTCTCGAATGCAAAGGTCGATGTCAGATGCAAGGGAGGGGTCAATGCGCCCTCATGCTCCTGTGGGTCATAGGCGTGATGAATTGCGCGCGTTGAAAAGCCCTGCGTCTGTTTGGTGTGGTGATTGGTCATTTTGTTATCCTTCTCGCTTTTCTCCATTCTGCCTTATTTTCTTTGGCAAGTGTTGCCAATCTTGCTAAGATTTGGATGAGAATTGGCATGATATGCCAAAATGGAGGATTGATATGGACAATAAGGATCGTCAGATCATTCGCGCCTTGCAGTCAAATGGCCGCATGACAAATCTGGAACTGGCCGAACAGGTCAATCTCTCTCCATCCCCCTGTTTGCGACGGGTAAGGATTTTGGAGGAAAAGGGGGTCATCAAGGGCTATAGCGCGACCGTCGAGCCTGCCGCTTATGGCTTGCCGGTGATGGTCTTTGTCCGAATCCGTCTGGAACGGCATAATGAAGAGGATGTGCGCAATTTCGAGCGGCACATCCAGCAAATTGACGAGGTGCTCGAGTGCCACGTTCTCACCGGCCAGATGGATTATCAATTGCGCGTGCTGGTGCCCGGGCTGGATCACTATGAGACTTTTATTCGCTCAAGGATCCACCCGATCGGCGGTGTTGCCTCAATCGACACCAGTTTTGTCTATAGCACGGTCAAAAGCCAGACAGTTTATCCCGATATGCCATAAGCAAGCAAAATAGAGAACCGGATCAGCTTGGGGCGTCAACCCAAGGCAAGCGAGGGGCTGGCTTTTAGGAAAGAGTGGACATTAGGATAAATACGTACTATCTTGATGGGGACTTTTTATGGTTCTTGCGGCTTTTCCCAGACAATAAGCCAGAAGAAAAATAACCATCCTGAACAAGACCATGAATGTCGAAAATTGCACAAAATGCATATCTGGCGGCATCAATTGCTTGCGGACACCGCTCATAGTCCAGCCAAGCAAATGCGCAAGGCATTGCGGCAGTCAATCAATGCCCACTGCTTTTGGATCAATCCGCGTCTGGTTCATGAGAAGCAGCGTATGGGAGACTTGGAATGCAGGACCGCAGCCTGTTTGGCTCACTCGCTCAGAAACCGGCCATTGTTGCCCATCGCGGTTACTGGCAGACCGCGCCGGAAAATAGCCTTGCTTCCATCGATGCGGCTGCTTTTGCAGGCTTTGACATGGCCGCAATCGACATTCAAAAAAGCGAAGATGGCGTCTATTTTCTGATGCATGATGAAATGCTGACCCGAATGACGGGCACAGAATTTCCCTGCAATCATCTCTCCATTGCCCGGTTGCAGGCGATGCCCTTGAAGCGGGGGCAGGGCGGCAGCGGGGCCGGCTTCAGTCATCATGGCATCCCGACTCTGGCTGAAGCACTCAAGCTGGCAAGGGGACGGATTGGCCTCAATCTCTGCGTCAAGCACGGCGACGATCTGGTTTCAGTCGCCCAATTGGTGGCCAAGATGGAGATGCAGGGGGAGGCCTTGATCAAGGTGAATGTGCAGTCCGCGGATGAAGCCTGCCATATGCAGGCCCTGGAAGAAGAATACGGCCTGATGGTCATGGCGAGGACACGGTTCGACGCCCGCAATTGCAGCGGCATGATCAAACAATTGAAGGCCGCCGGCGTCAAGGTCGTGAAAGCGCGATTTGACAGTCTCTATACCCTTGTCAGTCACCGTGCTGACTTTGAGAAAGCGGGCATAGCCCTCTGGGTCAACACCCATGATCGGGTCGCCTGTTGCGGCTTTTCCGATAAGGCGGCTTTAAAGGATCCTGATGCGATTTGGGGCAGTTTGACCCAAGCGGGCTTTGCCGCCATTCAAACTGACGCGCCCGAAGCACTGGCTGCATGGCGACAAAGCCGTCTGCGTGCATGGGGTCAGCCCGGGGCCAGTGATGCCCCACGGCTGCCTATGTGATACGCCATCGGACGTGTTGTCCCGATGACGACAATTAAAACCGCAAAGCCGACATCGTCAGCTGCCGGATAAAATAGAGCAAAAGAGCTCAGGATCCACGTTGGCTCCGGAAATGACCAGCACCAGATCGCCATCAAAATCCGGCACCCTGCCGCAAAATGCTGCCGTGAGCGCAGCGGCACCGCCCGGCTCGGTGACCAGCTTCATGTCGGTGAAGGCAAAGCGCATCGCTTCCTTGATTTCCGCATCACTGACCGCCAGACCGCCAGAAAGCAGCTTCTTGTTGATCTCCAGTGTCATCTGCCCCGGATAGGGAGATTGGAGGGCGTCGCAGATAGAGCGGGCGTCTGGCGCATTGCCAACGGGCTCGGGGCTGGTGAGAGACCGGGCCGTGCTGTCAAAGCCTTCCGGTTCCACCGAATAGACCGAAGCGTCTGGATGATGGGCTTTGATCGCCGTGGCAATGCCCGAGGTCAAACCACCGCCGCCACAACAGGCAAGCACAGCACCAATGGAGGCCTTGGCATCCTTTGCCTGCTCCACCATTTCCAGCCCGACCGTCCCCTGACCGGCAATGACGAAGGGATCATTGTAACTGGGCACCACCACTGCGCCCGATTCCTCGGCCAGTGCAAAGGCAATGTCCTCGCGAGATTCGCTGTAGCGGTCATAGGTCACGACCCGGGCGCCAAAGCCCTTGGTGTTATTCATCTTAATCGCGGGGGCATCGGCGGGCATAACGATGGTCGCTGGCATGCCGAGCAGCTTGGCGGCAGCCGCGACCCCTTGCGCATGATTGCCCGATGACCAGGCAATCACACCCTTGGCCCGATCCGCCGGAGCAAGGGCTGAAAGACGGTTATAGGCCCCACGAAATTTGAACGAGCCAGTGCGCTGCACCCCTTCGAACTTGACAAGCACGCGCTTGCCGACCCGCGCATTGAGGGCTTCGAATTCGAGCAATGGTGTGCGGACCGCATAGCCCAGCAAACGCTGGGCGGCTTGATGAATATCGTCAATGGAAATGGCAAGTTTATCAGTCATAAAAGGCTCTATCCTGATTTGTCAGTCACGGGAATCGTCTGGCAAGCGGGGCGCATCATCAGCGTCTGCCGTGGGGGCGGGTGGCTGATACTCTATCAGAAACTTATAGATACAGAACAGAGCGATGACACCGGTGATCACCATCCATGTCTGACTGCCAAAGCGCCATTCAAGCCCGGTCCAGAAGATAAGAAAAGCGCAAAGCCCCATACGGAACCAGAGCGGGCGAAACATGGGATGGCTGGTATCAAGCATCATAATGGCACTCCGTCGGAATAGGGCTTGCAAGAGCTCTAAAAAGACATAGGCCAGACATCCCTCAACATCAATGACAATGATTCCGGTGTCAGCGCCTTTATGTGCATCAGATGCGCATCACATGCTTTGTGTCTGGATGTCGGGTGGGGACAGCGCGCTAATCGGTGCCGCGTAGCATCAAGATCGGATCGACCAACACCACTTCATTGGCCTTGTCTGGCTGCGCCAGTCTTTCTTCCAGCAGGCGAAGAATTTCCGTAACGGTCTGGTCAATTGGATTGCGCAGGGTTGTCAGATTGAAATCTGGCCAAGCAGCAAGTGCCACATCGTCAAAGCCGACAATCGACACATCTTCAGGCACAGACAGATCAGGCAAGGCGCGAAACGCAGCCAGCGCCCCCAGCGCCATCGCATCATTGGCGCAAAGAAGGGCATCAAGCTCGGCCTGTGCCAGCATCTCCTTGACCGCCTTCTGGCCATTCTCATAGCTATAGTCGCAAAAGTGCCTGGCCTGAAGCGTCAAGCCGTGATGGTGAAGCCTTTGCTCCATGCCGCCGAGCCGTTCAAGGGTCGAAGAGCGCGATGATGGCCCACCCAGAAAGCCAAAGGCCGTGCGCCCTCGCTCAACCAAATGATCCACCGCCAGTGCTGCGCCTGCCTCATTACGACAACAGACGCAATCCGTGAAAGGCGCATCCACCACACGGCCGGAGAAAAGCAAGGGAATGTTCAGTTTGGTGCACATCTCGATCAGGGAAGAGGGCAGGCTGCCGCCTCTTATGATGAGTGCATCAAGGGGATAATTGAGGATCGAGAGGATCGACTCTTCCATGCCGTGATCCCCGCCTCCCAGCACCAAAGGCCATTTGTTGGCCTGATTAAGCGCGCCAACCAGTTTGGCGAGAAATTCAGAATCATAAAGATTATCGAGCGAACCGGCCACGACGCCCACCAGATTGGTGCTGTTGCCTTGCAGGCTGGCGGCCAAAGCATTCGGGCGATAGCCAAGCCTGTGGGCGGTTTTCAGGATCAGCGCCCTCTTGTCCTTGTCGAGATAAGCCTCTGGCGTGAAGGCGCGCGAGACGGCCGACCGGGAGACACGGGCGGCTTTCGCCACATCGGACGCCGTCACCCGGCGCCCGCGGCCATGCTCTTTCTGGGCTTCATCACTTGTGTTCGACATGGTTATTCAGCCGCTCCGGACATGTGTTGATTTTTCCCAATTGCCACATAGGCGTCACATCGCTGTAACACTCGGCCTCTATGTGAACACGTGTGCAGGATGGACGCAATATCTCATTTGGTCTCATCACTCATCAAGTGCCATGGCAAGGATGTCGGGCAGGGGACGCTGGACTGGACTGCCGGTTCAGATCGCGATGAGGAAGGGGTCAAAGTCGGACTGGGCATAGAGGGAATGATCCCTGTCCGGTCAAGGATCTGCGGCTGCCTGACGACAGGTCGGGTCGTTACTCGAATTGTTTTTGATACCCGGCATGGATGTGCATGTCGGTCACCTTTACGCATGCCGCAAGGCACATTTGTTTGGAGCAAACAATGAACTTCTTGAAAATCGCAGCAGCCAGCACCGTGCTGAGCCTGATGTCCGGCGTTGCCCACGCCCAAACCGAAATCACCTGGTGGCACGCAATGGGCGGTCAGCTGGGAGAAACTGTCAACGCGATTGCTGAAAAATTCAATGCGTCCCAGAGCGATTACAAAATCACCCCGGTTTTCAAGGGTGGCTACGAAGACACTCTGACCGCTGGCATCGCCGCCTTCCGCGCTGGCGAACAGCCAAACATCATGCAGGTCTTCGATGCTGGTTCCGCAACCATCATCGGTGCCAAAGGCGCAACCATTCCCGTGCAGGATCTGTTCGCTGACAATGGCATCGCCTTCAACATCGAAGACTATATCTCCGGTGTTCGTTATTTCTATGCTGACAATGACGGCAAAATGATCGGCATGCCATTCAACTCTTCTTCCCCGATCATGTATTACAATGAAGACGCTCTGAAAAAAGCTGGCGTCACCGCTCCAGTCACCTATGAAGAGTTCGAAAAAGTCACAGCACCGGCTCTGAAAGACGCTGGTTACGTTCCTTTTGCACAGTCTCACTTGCCTTGGGAATTTGTTGAGAATTTCTTCTCCCGCCACAATCTGCCATTCGCAACCAACAACAATGGTTATGCTGGCGCGGAAGGCACCAAAATCCTGATCAACTCCAAAGAACAGAAAATGCACTGGACAGCTGTCAAGAAATGGCTGGAACAGGGGTATTTCGGCTTCTACGGCACCTCTTGGGGTGACAATCAGTCTCAGTTTGAAGATGGCAATGTTGCCATGTGGATCGGGTCTTCGGGCTCCTTTGGCGGTCTTCTTCAGAAAAATCTGCCATTCAAATGGTCTGCAACCAACCTGCCTTATTGGGAATCCATCACCAAGGAAGGCTACCAGACCTTCATCGGTGGTGCTGCCCTGTTCGCCATGTCCGGCAAATCTGCAGAAGAAAACAAAGCAACCGCTGCTTTCTTCAAATTTATGTCTTCTCCTGAAATCCAGTATTTCTGGCACAAAGAATCCGGTTACGTGCCGATCACCACAGCAGCTTATGAGCTGGCTAAAAAAGATGGCCACTATGACCGCTTCCCGGCCGCTGAAGTTGGCATCAAGCAGCTCTCTCTGCAGTCTGGCGAGAATACCCGCGGTTATCGCATGGGCTTCTATGTTCAGATCCGCGACGTCGAAAACCGCGAATTTACCCGCTTCCTGAACGGGGAAACCGACATCGACAGCGCCCTGGCTACCATCGAAAAAGACGGCAACGCGCTTCTTGATCGCTTCTCCAAGACCCAGAAATAAGCATTTCTGAGCTCTCCAAAGGACGATCGCGCACCCGCGCGGTCGTCTCTTCTCTTCTGCGCCGCTGGATTGTTTCTGCCCTTTCGGGTCGATCCAGACGCGCCTGCTACAAGAGGTCAAGACGTGAAACGCGCCGCATTCAACAACAAATGGCTGCCCTTGTTCTTCCTGCTGCCGCAGCTGTCGATCATTGTCATCTTTTTCTACTGGCCGGCATGGCAGGCGCTGCGCCTGTCTTTCTACCTGGAAGATCCGTTTGGCTTCGGCTCGACCTTTGTCGGCTTCGACAACTATCGCGACATCCTGAACAATGCCGAATATCTCAAGATTGCCGGTTTCACGATTGTCTTCTGCGTCTCGGTGACTTTCCTGTCGCTCGCCATTGCCCTGCTCTTTGCGGTCAAGGCGGACAAGGTCATCCGCGGCGCTCGCGCTTATCGCACCCTCCTGATGTGGGTTTATGCGGTCGCGCCTCCGGTGGCCGGTTTCATCTTTCTGGTCATGTTCTCCCAACGCTGGGGACCGATCACCGAATTTCTCGCCCGGTTCGGCTATGATTTCCGCGTCGGCCTTGATTATACCGACACCGCGATTGTCATGATCACCGCCTCTGTCTGGAAGCAGATCCCGGTCAATTTCATTTTCTTCGTGTCCGGCCTGCAATCGATCCCGCGCTCGGTGATGGAAGCCGCCCGCATCGACAATGCGTCCGCCCAGCGCCGCTTCTGGGACGTGACCTTCCCGCTGCTCGCCCCGACTGGCTTCTTTCTGTTGATCACCAACTTCACCTATTCGTTGTTCGACACCTTCGGCACGATCGACACGGTGCTGCGCGGCGAGCCTGCCTCCAACCCGATGACCCTTGTCTACAAGGTCTATGTGGATGGCTTCCGCGGCAACGATCTGGGTGGCTCTTCGGCCCAGTCGGTCATCCTGATGGTGTTGGTTTTGGCCTTGACCATCTTCCAGTTTCGCCTCGTTGAGCGGCGCATTCATTACACCTAAGGGGCGTATCATGACTGACCATACTGAAACGACCGTACGCACAGCGCCAAAGGCCAGCAAAAGCCGCATCAAGCTGAGCGCCATTGTCGATCACGGCATCCTGATTTTCGGCGCGCTCTTGATGATCGTGCCGCTGCTGATGGTGCTGCAAATGACCACCATGTCCGACGTCGATGTTCTGAAATACGGCCCCGGCCTGACCATCGGCGACCAGTTTGACGAGAATCTCAACAAGGCCCTGTTCGGCGCGTCCGGCTTTTCCGGTGAGAATTCCGGTCTCAACATGTTCAAGAACTCGCTGATTCTGGGCGTCGGCTTTGCGCTGGGCAAGATCGTCATTTCGATGATGGCCGCCTATGGCATCGTCTATTTCCGCCTGCGCTTTGCCACCTTTGCCTTCTGGCTGATCTTTACCACGCTGTTGCTGCCACTCGAGGTGCGCATCTTGCCGTCCTATGAGATCGTCCAGCAATTGGGTTTGCTCAATACCTATACCGGCCTCATCCTGCCGCTGGTAGCATCGGCCACTGCCACTTTCTTCTTCCGCCAGTTCTTTCTCTCGGTGCCCGAAGAATTGTCCGAAGCCGCTCGCATCGACGGGGCAGGGCCGCTCAAATATTTCATCGACATTCTGGTGCCTCTGTCACGCACCATGATTGCCGCCATCTTTATCATCATGTTCGTCTATGGCTGGAACCAGTATCTCTGGCCGACCATGATCACCACCGATGAGGGCATGTTCACCCTGCTGCGTGGCATCAAGCAGATCACCCAAACCATGTATGACGGACAGCTCCCCGAATATGGGCGCGGCAATCTTCTGGCTTTGCTCGCCATTATTCCCCCGGTGGCCGTTGTGATCTTTTTCCAGAGCTGGTTCGTCAAGGGCCTCACAGAATCCGACAAATAGGGATACCCATCATGACCTCAGTTACGCTTGATATGGTCCGCAAGATTTATCCAAACGGATTCGAAGCGGTCAAACCCTGCAATTTCAAGATCCCCGACGGCGAGTTTGTTGTGCTTGTCGGCCCCTCCGGCTGTGGCAAATCCACCCTTTTGCGGATGATTGCCGGCCTTGAGGACGTCACCGGCGGCACGATCTCCATCGGCCAGCGGATCGTCAATGACGTCGAGCCTGCCCAGCGCAACATCGCCATGGTATTCCAGAATTATGCCCTTTACCCGCATATGACGGTTGCCAAGAATATGGGTTATGGCCTGAAAAATCGTGGGCTGCCAAAGGCTGAAATCAAGCAGAAGGTGATTGATGCCGCCAAGATGCTCAATCTCACGGACTATCTGGATCGTCGCCCAAGCCAGCTCTCCGGTGGCCAGCGGCAGCGCGTCGCCATGGGTCGCGCTATCGTGCGAAATCCCGAACTGTTCCTCTTCGATGAACCGCTTTCCAACCTTGATGCCAAACTGCGCAACCAGATGCGCATCGAGATCCGCTCGCTCCAGCGTCGCCTTGGCGTCACCGCCGTCTATGTGACCCATGACCAGATCGAAGCCATGACCATGGCCGACCGGATCATCGTGCTCAATGAAGGCCGCATCGAGCAGATTGGCACCCCGGATGAAATCTATAACAATCCAGCCTCCACCTTCGTGGCCGGCTTCATGGGCGCCCCGCCCATGAACTTGCTTAACGGCAAGATCAATGGCGATGGTCGTGCGGTGATCGGTGAGACCATCCATTTTGACGCCCCCCTTCCCAAAGAGGCCAAGGGCGAGTTCCTCGTCGGCGTCCGGCCCGAAGATATTGAGGTCAACACCGACAATGGCTTTGAATGCAATGTTGAAATCGTCGAGGCGCTCGGGGCCCATCACCTGCTGCATGGCAAGATTGGTGGGCAGGACATTTCCGTCAGCGTGCCAAAGCATATCCCGACCGGCACCGGTCCGGTGACGTTGGGCATAAAGCCGGGCGTTGTGCATTTCTTCTCCAAGGATACCGGAGCCCGTCTATGATCAATGAGACTGGGTCCAATGATGCAGGGACCAATCAATCTGGGACCAATCTGGTCCCGACACTGACCCGGATCACGGATAATCAGAAGCAACAGATTAAGGCGTCCGAACGGACTGCGATAGCCCATCAACAGTTATTGGCAAGTCTGCCCGCCATGCGTGAGCTGGAAGTGGGCGGCGAGGGAAGCCTTGACCGCCTGCCATCCGACTTTACCGTCGCCGCGTGGAATGTCGAACGCTGCCTGTTCCCTGAGCGCAGCGCCGCCCATTTGGTGCCCCATGCCCCAAGTGTGGTGCTGCTGAGCGAGATGGATAAAGGCATGGCCCGCACAGCCCAAGCCAACACCACCGCAGACATGGCCAAGGCGTTGGGCATGCACTATGCCTATGGGGTGGAATTTTTTGAAATGGATCTAGGGGGACCTACCGAGCGGGCCTTCTGTTCCGATGCCTTCAACGCCGATGGCTGGCACGGCAATGGCATCCTGTCAGCCGTGCCGTTCGAAAAGCTTGCCTTGTTCCGGCTTGACACAAAAGGCCACTGGTTCTCGCTTGATATCAACCCCGAAGCCGACCCTGAACAGCCGCGTGTTGGCGGCCGGATGGCCGTCGCCGCAATTCTGCCAACCGAACAAGGCTCGATCTGCGTTGTCTCCACACATCTGGAAAGCAACGCACAAGCTGCCCACCGCCATCGCCAATTTGCCGATCTGCTCGACCGGATTGAAGCCTTCGCGCCGGGACTGCCAGTGCTGATCGGAGGGGACCTCAATACAGGCAATCACATCCCTCCCGATTATGATTGGCGGCTTGAGACCCTGTTCGCTCTGGCCCGCGAGCGTGGCTATCACTGGGATCTAACAGCCGATGGCATTACCACGCGCCACAGCCTGATCACACCGCATGACACCCGTCAGATGAAGCTTGACTGGTTCTGCGCCCGTGGCTTTGGCGGTGAGGCTTTGCCCTTGTTGCCATCCATTGATGCGCAAGGGCCCCTGTCTGATCATGAATGCATCCTGTGCAAGGTCACGCTGTGAGACCTCAATGATCCGGGCACTCAAGCCCTTTTTTCCGAAACAACGCACAGAAATCGAATGACCCGCCGGATCGCTCCAAAACAGGCGATCCGGCGGGTTTTTCTGTCGGTCAGTGCTGGAAATCAGAAAAATCTGTCCATCCCTCTGGAAATTGGCGGCCAAACGCGCTTATCTTAGAAATGTGACAGGGGCGTCCGTTAACGGGCTGAGATAGCACCCTTTGAACCTGAACCAGTTAATACTGGCGGAGGGAGTCGCGGTTTCAGTCCTCCGTCATAGTGAGGGCAGGTCCGAAGACATTCCATCCGCCTCAGAAGGAGTTTGGAATGACCGACTGGGGCCATTATTTATCCACCATGCGCACCACTGCGCCACTCGTCCAGAACATCGCCAATTATGTGTCCATGAATGTCATGGCCAATGTGTTGTTGGCTGCTGGCTGTTCGCCAGCCATGGTCCATGCCGAGGAAGAAGCGGCGGAATTTGCCAGTTTCACCTCCGCACTGACGATCAATATCGGCACCCTGTCCCGCGAATGGGTCAAGTCGATGGAAAAAGCCGCCATGGCAGCGGATGCCGCAGGCACTCCTTGGGTGCTGGATCCTGTCGCTGTCGGGGCCACGGCCTTTCGCCGCGAAACGGCGCAAAAGCTTCTCAAATGCAATCCGGCCATCATTCGCGGCAATGCCTCTGAAATCATGGCTTTGTCCGGCATGGTCGCCAAGGGCAAGGGGGCGGATGCAGCTGACAGCGTTGACGCTGCCAAGGACGCCGCCCGAACACTCGCCAAAAGCTCCGGCGCCATTGTCGCGGTGACCGGTGAAGTGGATTATGTCACTGACGGCGACAAAGCCTACAGCATCGCCAATGGACATGTCCTGATGCCGCTGGTCACAGCGCTTGGTTGTTCACTCACCGGTGTGGTTGCAGCCTTCGCGGTCGGCCAGGATCGATTGGAAGCCACCACTGCGGCCATTGCCTTTTATGGTCTTGCTGGTGAGCGCGCTGCTCAAAAAGCCTCCGCTCCGGGCAGCTTCGCGGTTGCTTTCATCGATGCGCTCCATGAAATCACCCCGGCTGACCTTGCGTCCGGGGCAAAGATCGAGGAGGCATGATCATGGATCTCTCCATTTATTTCGTCACTCCCCATGACCCGGATGAAACACTGGTCGAGGCCGCGCTTGAAGGCGGGGCGAGTATTATCCAGCTGCGCGACAAGGTCGCCTCTGATGAAGAGCTTACCATTCGCGCCAAGCGGCTGGTGGCTTTGGCCACCCGCTATGACGTGCCTTTGATCATCAATGACCGCATTGAGGTGGCGCTGGCCAGTGGTGCCGCAGGCCTTCATATGGGCCAGTCTGATGGCGATCCGAGTGTCGTCCGCGCCTTACTGGGACCGGACAAAATCCTTGGTCTGTCGATCGAGAATGAAGCGCAAATGGCGCTCGCTGCCGCTCTACCCGAGGGTACGCTCACCTATGTCGGCATCGGTCCGGTGCGGGCAACGCCATCAAAAATCGACCATGCTCCCCCCATTGGCTTTGAGCTGCTGGCCCGCATTGTTAAGGCCTCCCCGGTTCCCAGCGTTGCCATTGGTGGGGTCAAGGATACGGACATTCCGGCGGTAAAGGCGGCAGGCTGCGCAGGGCTCGCGGTCGTCTCGGCCATCTCCGGGGCCGATGATCCCAAACAAGCAACCGCAAGGCTGGTCGCCCAATGGAGGCAGGCCAAATGAAAACTGGCCCAATGAAAACTGGCATTACGCCGAATATCCTGTCCATTGCAGGCTCCGACCCGTCAGGTGGGGCCGGCATTCAGGCGGATCTCAAGACGATCTCCGCCAATGGCGGCTATGCCATGGCCGTGATCGCAGCGCTGACCGCCCAAAACACAAAGCGGGTGAGCGGTGTCCTGACGATTGATCCGGATTTCGTCACAGCCCAGATCGCCGCGATCCTTGACGATATCAGGGTCGATGCCATCAAAATTGGCATGCTGGGCAGCGCCGAGATCATCGAAGCGGTGGCCCAAGCGCTGAAGCCCTGTGACGCGCCCATGGTGCTCGACACGGTGATGGTCGCCAAGGGAGGGGACCGCTTGCTGCGGGCCGATGCGGTGGATGCCTTGCGGTCCATCCTGTTGCCCCGCGCCACAATGATCACCCCAAATCTGCCCGAAGCCGCAGATCTGCTGGGCACCACAGAAGCGCAGGATGAGGATGAAATGGAACAGCAGGCCCGTGCTCTGCTGAGCCTTGGTCCTCAGCAGGTGTTGCTCAAAGGGGGGCACTTGGCCGATGCCACCAGCCCTGATCTTTACCTCACCAAAGACCAGACCGTCTGGCTGCCCTCGCGTCGCATCGACACCAAAAATACTCACGGCACCGGCTGCACCTTGTCGTCGGCGCTGGCCACCCATCTGGCTCTGAGCGGCGATGGGTTGGTCGCTGCCAAAGCCGCCAAGGCCTTCATTACGCACGCCATTGCTGCGGCCGACGCCTTGACTGTCGGTCATGGCCACGGCCCGACCGATCATTTCTTTGCCCTAAGGACATAACGCCATGAAATCTCTTCTCGCTGCCCTGATGCTCGCGGCCTCTGTCACGTCGGCAGCCGCCGAAAGCAAATTCTCGATCATGCTGGACTGGTTCATCAATCCCGACCACGGGCCCATCATCGTTGCCCAGCAACGCGGCTATTTCAAAGAGGCTGGCCTCGATGTGGACATCATCGCACCAGCCGATCCCAGTGACCCGCCGAAAATGGCTGCTGCCGGGAAAATTGATCTGGCAGTCTCCTACCAGCCACAGCTCTATCTCCAGCATAAAGAAGGCTTGCCGGTGATCCGCGTCGGCACCTTGATCAGCTCGCCGCTTTATTGCGTCATGGTCGATGCTGATGGCCCGATCAAAAGCCTTGCCGACCTCAAAGGCAAACGCATCGGCTTTTCCGTTCCCGGCATCGAGGAAGCTTTGCTGCATCGCATGCTGCGCAGCAATGGGGTGGAGCCATCCGAAGTCGAGCAGATCAATGTCAACTTTGCCCTCACGGCCGCATTGGCCGCAGGCCGCGTCGATGCGACCTCTGGAGCCTTCCGCAATTTCGAGCTTCATCAAATGGAAGCTGTTGATCGCAAAGGCAAATGCTTCCTGCCCGAAGAGAATGGGGTGCCAAGCTATGAAGAACTGATCTATGAAACCAGCGCCGACCGCACTGACTTTGAGGATGTGAAAAAATTCCTAGAAGCCACAGCACGTGCCACCAAGGACATTGCGCAAGATCCCGAAGGGACGTGGAATGAGTTCAAATCCTATGGTGCGGAACTCGACGACAAGCTCAATCATGCAGCCTGGTTTGACACCTATCCGAAATTCGCAACCGACCCGATCAGCCTTGATGTTGAAGGTTATAAGGCCTTTGGTGATTACCTCAAAGAGGTGGGAATGATTGATACGGTGCCTGCGGTGGAGACAATCGCGCGCGATCTGGGGGCACAATGACCGCACAGGGGCGGATAGGTGCTTGCGGACATGTGATGCTTGAGGGAGAGAGGCTGATCGAGCCTTTCTCCTTAACGCTCGTTTCTGGCTGGACCTGTCTGCTCGGCCCGTCAGGGGCGGGCAAATCCACCCTGCTGCGGCTCTTTGCCGGTCTTGATAGCACGGCCCGGTTTGAAGGCACCCTCACAGTGCCGGACCGGGTAGGCTGGATGGCGCAGGCTGATCTGATGCAGCCGCGCCTCTCTGTCTTGCAAAATGTCATGCTGGTCGAGCAATTGGCCGGGCGAAAGCCAGACAGGGAAAAGGCCCGACATTTATTGGCTGAGGTGGGGCTGGAAGGCACCGGTGATCGCATGCCCGATAGTCTGTCCGGCGGCCAGCGCCAACGTGTGGCTCTGGCGCGCACATTGATGAGCGATGCCGACCTCATTCTTCTGGACGAACCCTTCTCTGCGCTTGATCCAGCCAACCGTGCCGCGATGCAGGAGCTGGCCTACACGCAATTTGCCGGTCGCCGCGTGTTGCTGGTCACCCATGATCCGTTCGAGGCCTTGCGTCTGGGCGACCAGATATGGCTGCTTGCCAATCAGCACCTCCAGCCCGTGCCGACATTGCAAGGCACGCCGCCTCATCCACTCGATCACGTGCCCCTTGCCATGGCAGCGGCCGATCTTATCGGCCGCATCAGGCACGTCAAGGAGGGGGGATGATCAGACAAATGACAGCGCGATTAAAGACGCTGATTCTGCCCTTTTCTCTATTGATCCTCTGGCAGATGATCGCATGGCTTGGGCTGGTGCCGCGCTTCATCCTGCCCGGACCGCTTTCGGTAATTGACGCTATCTGGGAAAACCGGGCTTTGCTTGCCGAGCATATGCTGGTCACATTGGGAGAAGTCGCCGCAGGCTTTGCCATTGGTGCCACGCTGGGCGTGGTCTTTGCGGTTGCGATGATGCTGTCTCCGGCAACACGGCTCAATCTGCGCCCGATCCTCAACGCATCCCAAGCCATTCCGGTTTTTGTCCTCGCCCCGATCCTGACCCTCTGGTTTGGCTATGGCATGGAACCCAAAGTCGTCATGACGATCCTTTTGGTTTTCTTCCCCATCATGTCCGGGCTGCTCGATGGCATGCTTTCAACGCCACCGGCTACGCTGGATCTTGCGCACATTGCCCGGGCCAGTCGAATGCGGACGCTTGTCTGGCTGCGTCTGCCCCATGCCCTGCCTCAACTGGCAGCCAGCATCCGGATCGCCATCACGTATGCGCCGACGGGCGCGGTGATTGGCGAATGGATCGGCGCGTCAAAGGGACTTGGCTATCTGATGTTGATGGCCAATGCCCGCACGCGGATCGAGTTGATGTTTGCGGCTTTGGTATTGATCGTCGCCATGACCCTGATCCTGCATAAAGGCGCAGATCTCATTCTGAGGCGCTATATATGCCCGGATCAAAAGGCGGTTTAGCCGACCAGCGCCCCGACGATGAAGGCCACCAAGGCACAGGCGGTGCCCACCAGCACTGTCTCCCCGACGCAGCGTATGAGGCCCTCGCGGGTCGACCACCAGCGCATCAGCCCCAGCGCCACCAGCGCACTGAAGGTTGCCACAACCGACAGAATGAATGTTGTGTCAGTGGCATCCAGCAGGAAATAGGGCACCAGAGGAGCAGAGCCAAACAGAACGAAGGCAATGAAGGTGACCAATCCATCAAGTGCTGGCGACACCTGCCGCATGTCATGCATTTCCAGCTCATAGCTCATCATCAAATCGGCGACCAGTTCGGGGCATTTGATCAGCTTGTCCGCCACCTCACGTGCCGCGGGCTCCTCCATTCCGCGCTCGGTCATCATCTGCACCAATTCCGCCTCTTCATGCGCCGGATTGGTTTTTAGTTCGTGATAGACGAATTTGCGTTGGCTGAGATAAATGTCCTTTTGCGACCGGGTGGAGAGAAACTCCCCCAAGCCCATCGACACGGCATCTGCAAACAGGTTGGCAAGGCCAAAGACCAGAACGGCAATCGCTCCGATCTGCGCCGTGCCCTCTGCCTGTGCCCCGGCAAATCCGGCAACAATAGCAAAGGTGGTGACAATGCCATCATTGCCGCCATAAACGATCTGTTTCAGAAATTCCTGTACTTGCCCCAGATTATGCACCTCGCGGCGGTGCTGCTCCCAATCGATCTGCATGGCATGGTCCTCAATATTCATATGGTCGCAAGTAGGCTAGCCGCTCTTAAAGGCGCTGGCTTTGATCCAGCGCCAATTGCGGTGCTTTGCTGGTCCTCTTTGTTTTGTGCTTACCAGAGGCAGGCCTACTGACAAAATGAGGTCATTTGCCTCACAGAACAAAAGGGAAGGTGAGGGCCTAACTCTCGCGCCACTTGATCGAGCACCCCATGCTGGGCGATTGCTCCTGCGGTCTTTGCCCGGTTTTGGCAATGGACAGCATGGCATTGACCAGCTCCGGTGTCCGCCCTGTGGCATCCTGCATGCGCGCATCATCGAGACGACCGCGATAGTGCAATTTCCCTTCCGCATTCAGTCCAAAAAAGTCCGGCGTGCAAAGCGCGCCATAGGCCCGGCCCACCGCCTGATCCTCATCAATCAAATAGGGGAAGGAGAAATCATGCGTGGCGGCAAAATCAATCATCTTGTCCGGCGCATCGTCGGGATAATTGACATAATCATTCGACATCACTGCCAGCACGCCGATGCCATTGTCCTGCAATGTGCGGGCGTCTGCCGCCAGACGATCAGCGATGGCTTTGACATAGGGGCAATGATTGCAAATGAAGGCGACCAGCAAACCCTTGTCAAGATAATCCTTCATCTGATGGGTTTTGCCATGGGCGTCCTTGAGTGAGAAATCCGGGGCCTCCCAGCCAAAATCGCAAAGGGGGGTATCAAGCAACATGATGGTATCTCCTTCTCATCGCCTGCCCGGCGGCGATCCCATGGTCAGACAATACTGCCGGGGTGAAACCCCGCATCAACATCGCTGGCAAGAGAATGTTCGCCCGTCAAGGCAGGTCGGTTCAAACCGATCTCCCTTATAATGTCTGCGATCTGCACCAATTGTTCAAGCAGCGGATTGGTCCTGCGCCAAACCATCCCAATGGTTCGCTTTGGCTTTGGGTCTGGCAAATGGGCGATCGACACAGCCGCCGAGCGGACCTCCACCCCGATCGCCATTTCCGGGATCAAAGTGACACCTATTCCTGCCCCGACCATTTGCACCAACGTGCTCAGCGAACTGCCTTCCATCAGATTGCGTGGCAGTACAGCAGTGCTGGAACAATAGGAAATGGCCTGATCGCGGAAGCAATGGCCCTCCTCCAACAGCAGCAATTGCATTTCCCTCAGCCCCTCGGGCTTGGGCACCGGCAGGTTGGCGTCAGCGGCTGAACGCAACAGCACGAATTCCTCGTCAAACAGAGCTTCTTCATGCAGCGAGCTTTCCGACAAAGGCAGCGCCAGAATGGCAGCATCCAGCCGTGCTTCGAGCAAATCCTTTACCAATCTTGGCGTCTTCGCCTCCCTTGGCCGCAATTCAAGGCCGGGCAGGCGAACCGTCAGGGTCTTGATGATATCGGACAGCAAATAGGGTGCAATCGTCGGGATGACGCCAAAACGGAATTGTCCCGAATAGGGCCCACGGGCAGCGCGCGCCAAATCTTCCAGCTCCCCAACCGAGCGCAGGATTGCCTGCGCCCGCTCGGCAAATGCCACTCCGATCCCGGTCAAATGGATCTGCCGGGAGCTTCTTTCCACCAACGGCACACCCATCAGGTCTTCGAGTTCACGGATTTGCACCGACAGGGCCGGTTGGGATATGGCGCAATCTTCAGCCGCCCGTCCAAAATGGCCGTGACGAGCCAGCGCATCGAAATAACGTAGATGCTTCATGGAAATTTTACTCATAAGAAAAAACTATCATGCAATTCAGAAAATGCAATTTTAAATTATCGAATTTCCCTGCTAGTGTGGTTGTAATCAAAACGAGATCTGCGTGTGTTATACGCGCAGGCAACCAACAGACCAGCTGCGACACGTACAAAGTAAGCTTGTAACGGAGGACCCGATGGATCAGATCAAAACCAACACGTCCGGCAAATGCCCGGTCATGCATGGCAGCAACACAGAAACCGGCGCATCAGCAACGAGCTGGTGGCCCAATGCCCTCAATCTCGACATTTTGCATCAGCACGACACAAAAACCAATCCGATGGACGAGGGCTTCGATTATCGCGAAGCGGTCAAGTCTCTCGATGTGGCAGCTCTGAAGGCTGACCTCACCGGCCTGATGACGGACAGTCAGGATTGGTGGCCAGCAGATTGGGGCCATTATGGTGGCCTGATGATTCGCATGGCCTGGCACTCTGCCGGCACCTATCGTCTCGCCGATGGCCGCGGTGGTGGTGGCTCAGGCAACCAGCGCTTTGCTCCGCTCAATTCCTGGCCGGACAATGTCAATCTTGACAAGGCCCGTCGCCTGTTGTGGCCTATCAAGAAGAAATATGGCAACAAGCTCAGCTGGGCCGATCTGATGATTCTGGCTGGCAACGTCGCTTATGAATCGATGGGGCTGAAAACCTTCGGCTTTGCATTTGGTCGCGAAGATATCTGGCATCCTGAACAGGATGTTTATTGGGGTGCCGAGAAAGAATGGCTGGCTCCAAGTGACGAGCGTTACGGCGATCTGGAAAAGCCCGAAACCATGACCAATCCGCTCGCAGCGGTGCAGATGGGCCTGATTTACGTGAATCCGGAAGGGGTGAACGGCAATCCCGATCCGCTCGAGACCGCCAAACATGTCCGGGAAACCTTTGCCCGCATGGCCATGGATGATGAAGAAACCGTCGCCTTGACGGCTGGTGGCCATACGGTGGGCAAATGCCACGGCAATGGCGACGCGGAACTGCTCGGCGCTGATCCCGAAGGCGGCGATGTTCATGCCCAAGGTCTTGGCTGGCATAATCCCAATGGCTCCGGCCATGGCAGCCAAACCGTTTCCAGTGGCATTGAAGGCGCCTGGACGACCAACCCCACCAAATGGGACAATGGCTATTTCTATTTGCTCTTCACCTATGATTGGGAATTGAAGAAAAGCCCGGCCGGTGCCAACCAGTGGGAACCGATCAACATCAAGGAAGAAGACAAGCCCGTCGATGTGGAAGATCCCTCGATCCGCTACAACCCGATCATGACCGATGCCGACATGGCAATGATCAAGGATCCTGTCTATCGCGAAATCTCCGAGCGTTTCTATAAAAACCCGGACCATTTCTCGGAAGTCTTTGCCCGCGCATGGTTCAAGCTGACTCACCGCGATATGGGGCCAAAAGTGCGCTATATCGGTCCAGAAGCGCCGCAGGAAGACCTGATCTGGCAGGATCCGATCCCGGCTGGCAACGCTGACTATGATGTTGATGCCGCAAAAGCCAAAATCGCAGCCAGTGGCCTTAGCATCACCGACATGGTTACCACTGCATGGGACAGTGCCCGCACCTATCGTGGGTCCGACATGCGTGGCGGTGCCAATGGTGCCCGCATTCGTCTGGCACCGCAAAAAGACTGGCAGGGCAACGAGCCGGATCGTCTGGCCCGCGTTCTCTCTGTATTGGAACCAATCGCAGCAGAAACGGGTGCGAGCATCGCAGACATCATCGTGCTCGCGGGCAATGTCGGCATTGAGCAAGCGGCAAAAGCGGCAGGCCACGATGTAACCGTGCCATTTGCGCCGGGTCGTGGCGATGCAACCGATGAGATGACCGATGTGGCATCCTTTGAGCCGCTGGAACCGGTGGCTGATGGCTATCGCAACTGGCAGAAGACTGACTATGTGGTCTCGTCTGAAGAACTGCTGCTTGATCGCACCCAGCTGATGGGCCTGACCGCCAAGGAAATGACGGTTCTGGTCGGCGGCATGCGCGTGATCGGCACCAACTATGGCGGCACCAAGCATGGGGTCTTCACTGATCGCGAAGGGGCGCTGACACCAGACTTCTTCGTCAATCTGACCGACATGGCCAATTCGTGGAACCCAAAAGAGGACAATCTTTATGAGCTGCGTGACCGGTCAAGTGGTGCGGTCAAATGGACGGCCACCCGCGTTGATCTGGTCTTCGGATCCAATTCAATCCTCAGATCCTACGCGGAAGTTTACGCACAGGACGACAATGAAGCCAAATTCGTTTCAGACTTCGTGGCCGCCTGGACCAAGGTGATGAATGCCGACCGCTTCGATCTTGAAGCCTGATCATCCATCGGGCAGGCATCAGGATCAGCCCGGGCGTTGGCTCCGCATATAACAGCGTCCGGGCAATTCCTCGATTGGAAACAGCCCAGACACAAAAAAGCCCGGACGGGGAACCGTCCGGGCTTTGTCTTTTTGGAAGTGGGGCGCAAGGCCCCAAATCCGATATTAGGAGAACCAGGCGATGAAGAAGCCGGCCACGACGGCGGTGCCGATAACACCAGCCACGTTTGGACCCATCGCATGCATCAGCAGGAAGTTGCCTGGATCGTACTTCTGACCAACGACCTGGCTCACACGAGCAGCCATTGGCACAGCAGACACACCAGCCGAACCGATCAACGGGTTGATCTTGTCCTTGCTGAACTTGTTCATCAACTTGGCCATCAGAACACCACAGGCAGTTGCGATACCGAAAGCGACAACACCCAAGGCCAGAATGCCGATGGTCGAGCCGTTCAGGAAGGCTTCGCCGGTCATGGTGATACCGACAGAGGTGCCAAGGAAGATGGTCGTGATGTTGATGATCTCGTTCTGCGCAGCTTTGGTCAGACGTTCGGTAACCTGGCTTTCACGCAGGAAGTTGCCGAGCATCAGCATGCCGATCAGAGCAGCAGCCGCAGGAACCAGCAGGATAACAACAACGGTTACCATGCCTGCGAAGATCAGTTTCTCAAGACGGGAAACCGGACGCAGGGATTTCATGCGGATCTTACGCTCTTCAGGCGTGGTCAGAGCTGCCATTACCGGTGGCTGCAGCATAGGCACGAGGGCCATGTAGCTGTAGGCGGCAACAGCGATCGGAGCCATCAGGTGCGGAGCCAGCTTGTTAGCCAGGAAGATGGAGGTTGGGCCATCGGCGCCGCCGATGATACCAATCGCGCCAGCTTCTTGAGGCGTAAAGCCGATGGCAATAGCACCCATGAAGGTTGCGAACACGCCGAACTGTGCAGCAGCACCGAGCAGCAGGGTACGCGGGTTAGCGATCAACGGACCAAAGTCCGTCAGAGCACCCACGCCCATAAAGATAATGGGCGGGAAGATCTCGAACTCAACACCCTTGGAGATATAGTAGTACAAACCACCAGGATGATCGCCGTGAGGCAAGTTCACCAGACCCTGCGTAGGCAGGTTGGCCAACAAGGCGCCGAAAGCGATTGGGATGAGCAGGAGAGGCTCAAATTCTTTTGCGACTGCAAGATAGAACAGCAGGGCGATGATAGCCCACATGACCATCATTTGCCATGTGACATCACCGATTGCGGTCATGTGGAAGAGCTGCTCGATCCGAGACATCTCCGCCGCAGCCGCCGCCGGAGCAGCTGCCACTGCCTGAGCGGCGTGGTCTACTGCTTGCGTTACGGTTTGGGTTGTTGCAGACATGATTGGAATTTCCTCTCAATCATGAAAGAGTTACGAGGGCCTGACCCTCGGTCACGGAAGCACCGGCAGCAACGTTAACAGCAGCAACAGTACCAGCGCTAGGAGCGGTAATGTTGGTGTTCATTTTCATTGCTTCCAGAACGACGAGGGTATCGCCGGCAGCAACTTGCTGACCAACAGAAACCTCAACGCTGATCACGGTGCCAGCCAGAGGAGCTGGAACGCCACCGGCTGCAGGAGCAGCAGCAGGAGCTGGGGCAGCAGGAGCCGGAGCCGGAGCAGCAGGAGCTGGTGCAGCAGGGGCCGGAGCAGGAGCAGCAGCCGCAGGAGCTGGTGCCGGAGCAGGGGCGGCGGCAGGAGCTGGTGCAGCAGCACCGTCTTGTTCTTCCACCGTTACATCGTAAGCGATGCCTTCAACAGTGACACGCAAGCGTTTCATAGGATTATCCTCTTTTCGTAGTGGTTGCGCGACCAGCAACTACGGTGGTCGGAATTGGAGCGCCCCAGCCGTGGCGGGTTACGTGGCTGGAATAGATCGAGTTACGACCTTCGGTTGGCCAGGCTGAAACTTCATGGGCTGGAGCTACAACGTTGGTTACTACGTAGCTACCGCCAAGAGTTGTGGCCACGGCCGCAGCAATTGCGACCAGATGATGAGGTGGTACACCGCTCGTAGGAGCAGGTGCTGCCGGAGCAGCGGGAGCTGGAGCAGCTGCAGCTGGTGCATCTGCTCCCCCGAATACTGCTGCAGCTTTTGCCTTGAAGGCAGCGTTGGTAAAGCAATACCCAATCGCCGCACATGCTGCCCAAAGGGAAGCCAAGGCGATCATGACAACGCTAAAGCCCGTCAGGATCAAACCAATTGCATCAGCAAACATAGATATGTCCTTTGATTAGAGCGGAATGTTGCCGTGTTTCTTCGGCGGACGAGTTTCACGCTTGGACATCAGACCGCGCAGAGCCAGAGCAACTGCACCACGGGTTTCGCGTGGCTGGATGATGTCGTGAACGTTCAGGCGGCCAGCGGACAGGTATGGCGTTGCAAACTTTTCGCGATATTCTGCGGCCAGTTCTTTGCCTTTGGCTACCTTGTCTTCGGCTTCCTTCATTTCCTTACGATACAGGATGTTCACTGCACCCTCAGCGCCCATAACGGCAACCTCAGCGGTTGGCCAAGCGATGACACGGTCAGCACCCATATCTTCAGAGCACATTGCCAGGTAAGCACCGCCATATGCTTTACGCATGATGATGGTGATTTTCGGCACAGTAGCAGATGCGTAAGCAAACAGCATTTTGGCGCCGTGGCGAATGATGCCCATTTTCTCCTGATTAACGCCAGGCAAGAAGCCAGGGACGTCAACGAAGGTCAGGATAGGAATGTTGTAGACGTTACAGAAGCGAACGAAGCGTGCTGCTTTATCCGAAGCATCGATGTCCAGGCAGCCAGCTTTGACTTTTGGCTGGTTGGCAACGAAGCCGGAAACGATACCGCCGACACGACCAAAGCCGATGACGAGGTTTGCAGCGAAATGCTCCTGAATTTCCAGGAAGTCACCATCGTCGGCAACGCGTTTGATAACGTCACGGGAATCGAATGGCGCTTTTGGATCTTCTGGAATCAGCTTGTCGAGCTCAACGTCGTCCTTGATCTGCAGATCCTGCTCGATGCGATGCGGAGGATCCATCATGTTGTTGGATGGCAGGAACGACAGCAGGCGATGAACGGTAGCAACAGCATCCGCATCATTTTCTGCGATGAAGTGGATGTTACCGGAAACCGAAGCATGAGCCATTGCGGAACCGATATCGTCCATGGTGCAGATTTCACCAGTCACAGCACGGATAACTTCAGGACCACAGATGAACATCTGCGCATTTTCGCGGGTCATGATGATGAAGTCAGTCAGCGCAGGGCTGTAGGCAGCACCACCAGCACAAGGACCGGCAATAACGGAAATCTGGGGAACAACACCGGACAACAGAACGTTGCGATAGAAGACCTGGCCGTAACCGGACAGAGCGCCAACCGCTTCGTGAATGCGAGCCCCGCCAGAATCGTTGAAGCCAACAACCGGCACACCAGCTTTCACTGCATGATCCAGAGAAGCACAGATTTTTTTAGCGTGCATTTCACCCAGGGAACCGCCGACAACGGTGAAGTCCTGTGAGAAAGCAGCGACCGGACGTCCGTCAACAAAACCGGTGCCAGTGATCACACCGTCGGTAGGGATGGACTTGCCTTCCATGCCGAAGTTGCGGGTGTTGTGCTGGACATGCAAACCAAATTCTTGGAATGTCCCTTTGGAGAAGAGGGCTTCAAGGCGCTCGCGAGCGGTCATACGACCTTTCGCGTGTCTTTCTTCTGCCTTTTTCTGTCCGCCGCCTTCGAGGGCTGCGGCGCGCCGTTTCTCCAACTCGTCTGCGAGAGTTTTGGAAATCGCCATAATATAACCGTTTTGTTTGAGCGCGACCAACCGGTCGCTTCGTTTTCTGAGGAAAGAGCGGGACCTCCCGCGGGCATCTCTGCATCACTTGCATGCTGCGAAGATCCTCAACAACTAAAGTCTTAGCCCCTTCGCCCATGACATTATAGGATCGAGATCAAATCCAGAAATAGACGAAAGGCTAAAAATGGAGGTATGGCGCAAATTAAATTAGTAAAATTACCTATATGAAATAGAAAACACACTAGCCTAGTGCCTATTTTCTCTTTCTTTAACGTGAGCGTAAGCTACCGGTTCCCTTAGGGTAAATCGCGGTTTTCGGCATTTATGACGCAATTCATGAGTCCAAAGTATCCCTCGCCCAAAGGACAGGTCTAAATGATTGCTGACTCACTCACAAATCGTGCCTCGTCTCCAGAATGCAGCTCTCCAAAAGGCGTTCTTCGAACACGTCAACAATACCGACGTCGCTCAGTCTTGGACCTTTGTTGCAGACAAGGGACGCCCCGAACAGCGCCTTGAAGACGAGATAAGGCGGCTGCCAGTCGACAACCGCGTCCATTGCAGCACGGATTTCCGCAAGGCCTGAGGCAACCTCATCAAGGCTGTCTTCGCTGATCAGGCCCGCAATCGGCAGCGCCAGAGACGCGATGATTTCCCCATCCTTGACGACAACCAGCCCCCCATCCATTGCCCGTAAAGCATTGGCAGCAATAGCCATATCAGTGCAGTCGCGACCAAAGACCGTGAGGTTGTGACTGTCATGCGACACGGTTGAGGCATAGGCTCCACGCCACGTGCCCCATTGCTCCATGAAGGCCACCCGCACCGGTGTATGCTGCCCATGGCGGTTGACAATGGCCATGCGCATCATGTCGTCGGGCAGGGTCAAGACGCCATTCTGGATCGGCACCCAGCGCTCGCTCCACTCCGGGAAGCGTGGTTTGGAGAGGGTAGCGATTCGCGCCATATTTCCCTCGGCCACAACGTCAAAATCAGCCGCCGTGAAGGGGTGGGTCTTGACCGTGCCGCTGAGAGCATGGCCCGCCGGGCTTGGCGCGTCAGCAGTGGGGGCAGAATAGGGTGATTCTGTTGCGTGAATCGCGGAATCTAGCGGATTTTTGATTACGTTACCGTCACATATGACGTATTGGGAAGATACCTCTCCGAGATCGTCAACCAGCAACAGATCCGCCCGTTTGCCCGGAGCAATCAACCCTAGATCCGGGCGCTTGATGCGAGTCGCGGCATTCAGCGTTGCTGCCTGATAGACCCACCAGACCGGCAGGCCTTCTCCCAACAGAATGCGTATGACATGGTCAAGCGCGCCCTTGTTAAGGAGGTCATCCGGGAACACGTCATCTGTGCACAGCGTCACCGTCTGTGGCATATGCCCCAGAGCCAAAAGGTGCTTTGCAAAGTCAGGCAATAAATGTTCGTGCGACCCGCGCAGCTCCACCGTCATGCCTGCTTCAAGGCGGGCCATCAGGTCGTCAGCGGAGGAAAGCTCGTGGTCGGTCTCGATGCCTGCCGTCGCAAAGGCTGCCAGATCGCGCTGCGACAGACCGCGCGCATGACCGCACACACGCTTGCCGCTGGCCAGTGCCGCATCGACGATGCCCTTGACTCTGGGCTCTCCGTTGATCAGCGGCTGCATGGTCATCAACTCCGCCGCGCCGTGAATGTCATCGCGTGCCAGCAAAGAGGCAATGATGCCGGCATCGAAATCGCCCCCAGCGATTTCATATCCCGGTGCCGACGGCACGCAGGTCGGTGCCAGCGTCAGAATCCGAAGCGGCACCTTGCTTGCCGCGTCCAGCGCATACTTCATGCCATCAAGGCCTGCGACATTGGCCAGCTCATGCGGGTCCCAGACGACCGTTGTTACGCCCCGTTTGAGCACGGTTCGGGCATATTCCGCAGGCGTAATCATTGAACTCTCAATGTGCATATGCGTATCGATCAGTCCCGGAATCGCATAAAGCCCCGTCGCGTCAATCTCCTGCTCGGCCTTGTCATTTGCGTCTGGTGAGTGAACCGAGGCAATCAGTCCACCGACAAGACCAATATTAGCCAGCCGCTCGCGCCCGGTCACCATATCGAGCACAGTGGCATTGCGGATCAGGATGTCGAATGGCTGTGTTCCCTTGGCCGCGGCAACGGCAGAGCCGCGCAAGGCAGGATCGGTGAGGTCGCGTTCAGTGGTCATCATTGCTATCCTGACTAAGGGCACCAAGGCATTGAGTGGACAGGTCAACAGGCGCCGTCGTTGCAAGTCGTGTCCGACTGGTCGAGATGGGGTCAAACTGCGTCGCGCCGTAATGGCTGCCCCGCTGTGTGATCACATCCATGCGGACGGGGAGAAAGCCAAAGGATGTCGGATCCAGATAGGCAAAAGCCGCCACCGGATCATAAATCGACATGCTGTCGCGCCCCCGTTCATGCGCGATATGCAGATAGCCACCCAAGAGATCTGCCGTCAATTGGTCACAAGACGGACAATCCGCCCCGGTGAACTGCACCGTCCGGCAAAGCGTGAGGTCGATCACGTCAAGCGGCAAACCCGCTTTGGCGACGATGGCCGCAGAGTCCGGATCAGCAAACGCATTAAATTCCGCGTGGGGCGTATGGTTGCCCGGCCCATTGCTGCCGCCCATCCAGACGAGCCGGGTGATCTTGGCGGCGGCCTCTGGCGCGGCTTCGATCATCCGGGCCATATTGGTCAGGGGACCAAGCGCCAGAATGTCCCGCCGCTCGCCAGCTTTGGCACTTTCAAGCCAGTCGATCAGTGCAGGACCGGCGGCAGGGAGGTCAATCCCGGTGGGACTTTCTGGCAATTCCATCCCCAAGCTGCGCATGCCTTTGGGGCCTAAAATCGCAGTGGCGGTTTCCGGGTCACGCACCAAGGGGCGCTCCGCCCCGACGCTTAGAGGCAAGGACAAACCATAGGCCAGATTGGCCCCCAGCGCATTGGCGGTCACCTGTGGCAAGGGCGCATTGCCCGCCACCAGCGAAACGCCGGCCAGTTCGATGCCAGCGCGTTTGAGGATCAACAAGGCCCAGAGATCATCAAATCCGAAATCCGTATCCACCCACAGCATCACGTCAGGCTTTCAGGGGGCGGGCAGTGTCGAGTGGCAGGTCAAAGGCGATGATGTCGCCCAGTCTGGCCACCGCAAGCGCGGTTGGGGCTTCCGCCTTGATGGGGCCAAGTGGGCTGTCGATCACATATTCCCGAGATTCTCCGGCAAAGGCAGTGCCAAGAATCGTGCCTTGATGCGGGCCGCTGCCGACCAGAACACCCCCCGGACGCCAGGCAAGGATTGGTGCAGCCGATTTGCCTGCAAAGGGCAAGCGCCCCTTGTCGGACACCAAAGCCCCGTCTTCCACCCGGAAGATATTCTCAAATCCGATAAAGTCAGCGGCAAAGGCAGTCTCTGGCCGGGCATAAAGATCTTCCGGTGTGCCAATCTGTTCGATTTTGCCGTCGCGCATCAGCACGATCCGGTCCGCCATGCCCAAAGCTTCGGCCTGATCGTGGGTGACGAAAACCATGGTAATGCCGGTCTCTCTCTGTACCCGCTGAAGTTCGGTGCGCATTTCGAGCCGCAGCCGGGCATCCAGATTAGACAAAGGCTCATCAAGCAACAGAACCTTGGGTTCCATCACCAGCGAGCGGGCAAGCGACAGGCGCTGCTGCTGACCGCCGGACAGTTCCGCCGGTTTGCGTTTCTCAAAGCCTGACAAACCAACCTTTTCCAGAACAGCCCCAACCTTCGCCTTTATGTCCTTATCGGCCATTTTTTGCAGCCGAAGGCCAAAGGCAGCATTTTCGAACACGCTCAAATGCGGGAACAGCGCATAGGACTGGAAGACGAGACCAATGCCGCGCTTGTTGGCGGGCATCCGCGTCACGTCCACCCCGTCAATATGAATGCTGCCTTTTGTCGGCGGCATCAAGCCCGCAATCGCTCGCATGGTGGTGGTCTTGCCGCAGCCAGATGGACCGAGCAGGGCGATCAGTTCTCCCTTGCGCACCGAAAGATCCAGATCGGGCACGGCAATCGACTTGCCATAGGACAGGGTCAGATTCTGAAGATGGACGAACTGATCAGACATAACGAGAGAATCCCAAAAGGCGCTCAGCGGCAAAGACGATAGCGAGCGACATGAAAGCGAGCAGGGCGGACAGAGCTGCGACCGACGGGTCATAGGTGATCTCCATATAGGAGAGCATGTCGATCGGCAGAGTGCGCACACCGGGGCCGGACAGGAACAAAGACACCGGCACCTGATTGAAGCTGGTCACGAAACCGAGAATGAAGGCGGCAAGCACGCCGCCGCGAATATTGGGCAGCACCACCTTGGTGAAGGCTTGTAGCCGAGTGCAGCCAAGCAGCACCGCCGCTTCCTCCATGTCCGAGCGAAGATTATGCAGGCTGGAGCTGACCACCCGCACCGCATAGGGCAAGACCAGCGCCGTATGGGCCAGAAACAAGGCTAACGTGATGCCAAAATTGAGCGGCACCACCAGATAGCGCAGCAGGGCGAGACCGACGATAATGCCCGGCACGATGATGGGCGCGGCCACGATGGTGCGGATCGTCTCAGCTCCCGGCAGCTTGTAGCGGTTGAGCGCATAGGCCGCCGGTATGCCGATCAGCAAGGCGGTCAATGTGCCAAAGATGGCAAGGAACATCGACAAGGCAAAGCTGGCCCGAAAGCTCTCGACTGTGAAGACCTTGGCATACCATTTGAGCGACAGGCCCTGCGGCGGGAAGGCCAAAAAATCGCCAGCCGACGCGCCGGCAAAAATGATGATCAGAAACGGGCCGATCAGAAAGGTCAGGGTGAGGCCCAGAATGGCCCAATTGGCAAAATGCTTCATCTCATGACCTCCGCGCGGTTGCGATCTGTTTGAGCAGCAGATTGGTGGAGAAGGACATGACGATCAGGATCATCGCGATCACACTGGCCGAGACGAAATCATTGGCCACATTGACCCGCTGATAGAGCAGGGTTTCCAGCATCAAAACCTTGGAGCCGCCCAGAATGGCAGGGGTGATATAGGCGGTGAGAGACCCGGTAAAGACCAGCGTGCCGCCAATCACCAGCCCCTCCTTGGTCAAGGGCAGGATCACCTTGAAAAAGACCTGTAGCCAGCTGGCTCCCAAAACCCGAGCCGCGGGGATCACATCGCGCGGGATATTTTCCATCGAGGACACCAATGAGATGATCATCAACGGCAGGAAAAGCTGCAACAGACCGAGGAAAACAGCGGTTTCAGTGAAAAGCAGGCGGATCGGCGTGTCTGCCAGACCCAAACCAACCAGAGCGTCATTGACAATTCCCGTGCGGCCCAGAATGACGATCCAGGCATAGGTACGCGCCACAGGCGAAATCATCAGCGGCAGCACCACGAGGCCGAAAATCTGCCCCCGTGCCTTAGTCTCCAGATTGACGATGCAAAAAGCCGCCCCATAGCCGATGATGGCCGCGGTTCCTGCAACCATCGCCCCCAGTTTCAGCGTGCGCAAAAAGACCGTCTGGTTCAACGGTTTGGAGAAAAACTCAAAATAGGCACCCAGTGACCAGCCCCCATCCGCGCGAAAGGCCTCGGACAGCAGAATGGCGACAGGCACCAGAAACATCAACAGGGCAAACAATGCCGCTGGCATGGCAAGGGCAAGCCCTTGCCGTTGATCAAGAAACATCAGTTGAACCTTGGGAACGTGACAAAAAGGGGCAAGAGGCCATGCTGTATCACAGCCTCTTGCTTGCCTTGCGGATTTTGTTATTTGATCACTTCAGCATTCCACTGCTCGACCCACTTGTTGCGGTTGTCGATGATCTCGCTTGGTGGAAGAATGTTCAGAGAATTGATCAGATCCGCGCCATAAGTCAGGTTCTCGGCCACTTCGTCGCTGACCTTGACCTCCATATTGGCCGGGCTGTCGATCAGAGCTTCAGCGATCCGGGTCTGAACTTCGGTGGAGAGCCAGTAATCCATGAACTGATAGGCCAGCTCTTCGTTGCCATTGCCCTTGGTCATGATCATCACATTCATGCCACCGGCCTGTCCTTCCTTGGGATCTGCCCAGGCAAATGGCAGCGGTGAGCTTTTGAAGCGGCTCCATGCGAAGCGACCGACAGGGGCGGCAATCACTTCTTCCTGATTCATCAACTGCGCCAACTCGGACGAACGCGAATAGAAGGTGACAATCTTGTCCGCTGCCTTGCCGATATCGCTGATGGTCTTGGAGAAATCACCACCCTGATCATTGGCCTTGTTGAGCATCATCAAAGTCAGCGGACCCTGGGTGCCGGTGATGTTTGGCAGCGCCACATTGTTGGCAAGCTTTGGATTGGTCAGCAGGTCGGCCCAGCTTTCAATCGAGATCAGATCCTTGCGATAGACAATCGAGCTGGCATAAAAGGTATAGCCAACTGCCTTGCCATTGCCCAATGGATCCTGAGCCGATGGATAGAGCTTGGACATGTTGGAGAGCTTGGAAGCATCCAGATCGGCAATCAGATCCTTGCGCGCCAGCGCAAGAGCATCATGGGAGGAAATGACCGCCATGTCGATCACCGGGCTGGCCGCATTGGCCTCGATCTTGGCCATGCGCTCGACGGAGTTACCGGTCTCGACCACCAGATCACAGCCACATATCTCTTCAAACGGATCATAAAGGGCCTTTTTATAGGCATCCTGAGCGAAGGAATAGACCGAAATGGTCAGGGTCTTGTCGGCGGCTTCTGCCCCCGGTGCAATGGCCATGCTTGCTGTTGCAAGCAAGGCAGCCGTGAGGAAGGACTTCATGATCATGTCTCCTGTTGGGAAGGGTCTTTGGGGCTAGAAGTGGAGTCTCTTGCGACCAGCCGCATGGGAACGGTCTGGCCGGATTGAGGCTGCTGTGGATTTTGTTGCATGTCTCTGTTGGCCGAAGCAAGCTTGCATTTTTCCGAGATTTTCGCCTCGATCTGACCAACAAGAAAAGCGATCGCTTTCTCGGCAATGCTTTGGGTATTCTGCGCAACGGTGGTCAGGGGCGGATACATCAGCTGTCCAAATGACGTATCGTCAAATCCGGTAAGGCTGACATCTTCCGGCACATTCTTGCCAATTTCCATCAACAGCGAGCGCACCTTCAGCGCCAGCATGTCAGACGTGGTCAAAATGGCAGTTGCACCAGCTTGCAGCTCCTCGCTCAGCGAGGCAAGGCCTTTATCCCCCCACTGGACTGATAGCTTAACCCGTCCTTCCAGCATCGATATCATGCCTGCAACCCGGTCTTGCTGGACTTCTGAAATCGGGTCTTCTCCCAAAATGATCACATGGCGGTGGCCCAGACCATGGATATGCTGCGCGATCAATACACCCCCGCCACGATGATCGGACGAAACCGTGTTGTGCTGATCGGATGCTGCATTGATGATTGCCACCGGCACCGGGACAGGAACTGGTGTCGTTCCCCTTTGCGGAACGATGATCAGCCCGTCAATCCCGCGGCTTGCCAATCGACGGATGGCCTGTTGTTGTTCGGTGGCGCTGCGTCGGGAATCGGCAATGAGAATTGCCAGATTTCGTTCATCTGCTGCCATCGACAGGGACTGCGCAAGATGCGGAAAGAGCGGATTGATCAGATCCGGCATGACCAGCCCGAGAATGTTGCTGCGCCCGCTTTTCAGCGCAATCGCCGCCGAGCTTGGGCGATAGCCAAGCTCTTCAGCCCGCGCCTTGATGCGTTCGACCAATTGTTCAGAGACGCGCCCTTTGCCATTCAATGCGTTGGACACCGTTGCAGCCGTCACGCCCACGTCGGCTGCGATGTCCTTGATACTGACCATAGTTCCCTCTTGTCCGGTTATGGGCGGACATATCAAAAATTGGCTTCTATATAATCAACCGTTTAACTGCGGATAGTAATAGACAAATTCTTGCCTGGCGTTAGCAAAAAGCAACGATAGCGCAGGATGAACCGGGTGAAAAGCATGCGCTGGCTTAAATTATCCAATATCTGCCGGGAGATTGACACGTCACCAATCCTTCATGTGGACGATCAGCAACCAAACAAACTGAAACCCCGAAAGGCCATGGGCCTTCCGGGGTGATTCTTGGTGAAAAGGATTTGGGCCAAGGATGAGGTGCCTTAGTTGAACACCTTTGCACGCTCCTTGAGTTCGTCCAGATTGGGCTCATCTGGATCGCGCGGAAGGCCGGGATGGATGATGCTGACCTGACAGCTTTCAGCCGCTTCCACCAATTGCCGGTAGCTGCCCGCATCCGGATCGGCGATATAGGCCTGCAAATTGTCATTATAACCAAACAGTCGATCATTGATCTGCCGACATTCGTTACAAGTGGTGCAACGCGGCGTTTCAATCCATGGGCTGCCTTCACTTGGCGTGTCTGGTTCCTCAGCCACCTCAATCACGGCTTCAGTCGGAGCGCTCGTCGCTACAGGAGCGACAGGCGCAGCGGTTTCAGAAGCTGAAACACTCGCTTCCGCATTGGCCAGTTCACGCGCAAGATCCTCGCGCTTGATCCGCTCTTTCGCCAAAGCCGCCAATGTGTGTGAATTGTTGATCCCTGCCATTTCCTGCAGGCGGTTCCAACCATCCAGACGATGCCGTGCTGCGCTGGTGATCTTGTCATCCATCACCACGCGGGTCATGTGCAGTTCCTCATTGACCCCCAGAACATAAGGTCGGCGAATGGTGTTATTGTCCACTGGCTCCTTCATCCAGTCGGCAAAGGCAACCATGTCCCCGCTCCAGCCCTTCTTGCTGACCGGATGACAGAAGCGCCGATAACGCCGGTCACACAGGGCAAAATCCCCGTAAGTGAATTGAACCGCCTCGGTCACGCCATGTCCGCTCTGGTCTTCAAAGCTGATCTCATGGCTTGGCCAGTCTGCCTCGACTTGCGGATTGTCCGACAGGTCAAATCGCCCCGCAATGTCCCGTCCGGCAGAGGGATCATAGGTGAAGTTGGGAAAGGCGCGCGATTCAGCTGCGGCGGCAGCCAGAATATAGGGAGCAACGCCCTCGACAGTCTCGCTGGCACCCGAATAGAGGCTGAACATGGCCGGGCCATCATAATTCATGCCATGCATCAGCGCATCCTGCATCCGATAAAGATGGGCGCTGTTGGTCTGCATCACGAAGGCATTGTTCAATCCCATCGCCATTGCGGCCAGCTTTGGCGTCCCGGCACCGAATGAATTGCGCGGTGGTTCCGGCGAGGTTGGCCCAAGCACGTCATCCACCTGAATGAGCACCTTGATGGGCAAGCCATAGGCCAGCGCCTCATAGGCCTGTGCCAATTCAGCGCTGTCGGTCACTCCATCACGCAGATAGATCATGGCCGAAGGCAACAAAGCCATTTGCTCCGCCGTCAGGTCATGTTCGTCAAAGGTTGCGAATATCTCGTCATGCAGGTCAGAGATATATTTGTTCTGCACCTCCATTTCCGCGATGGTCAGCGCCTTGACGAATTCAACCACGCTTGGCAACCGCTCCCGATAAGCCTCAAGCGCCACAGAGCAGCTGGTAAAGACATAGCTGTAGCAAATCGCCTTGCCCGGCTCGGTATAGGACGCCCGCCCCGGACCGAAGAAGGCCTGGGTTTGAAGCACATGAAGCGCATTCTTGATCCGGTTGACCCGATCCTGAGGCAGTCGATCCTCTGGCTGCACCCGGTGCAACATGTCTGACAGCATCGAAAAATCGATCGAATTGTCATTGTCCATGCCCATGGCTTTGGACAGGGCATCAGCACTGTGAGCCTCGTCCGACTTCATGTGATCCGATTTCAGGATGTCGGTCAGCTTGAGGATGAGGCCATCGACTTTCTTGCGGAATTGCCGGGCACGCTTGTGATGCACCTTCTGCCAGGCATGACCAAGGATCCGATCCGGTGTTGCAGCGTCACAGCCGATCACTTTGCCGTCGACCGACACCTTCTGGCGTGCCAGATCCATATTGCGATCCATAGGACCGAAGGGCGCTTCGCTGCTTTCGCGCACCAGATCCGCCTCGCAAACCCGCCACAGCTCGGAGAGAAGCTCCTCGCTGCCAGCGGCGACTTTTTCACGGATCCTTTGTTCCAGTTTCAATACCTGCTGCCGCATGGCTTCCCCATCCGGCCCCATTGGGGCGGCGGCTTTCAGGGCGTCATCGACAATGCGGCTCAAGGGTCTGATGATTTGCGGTGCATCTTCCCCCTCGACCAGCACCAACGGATAGTCATGCCGCAGGGCTGTCAAATCCCCATAACGCGCGAACAAAGCGGGCATCAGACGCGATTGTTCCTCAGCGGGCTGATCGTTGCCTGGTGCCTTTGCGGTCATGTTGGTTGTCATGGGCGCTGCAATGATTTGTGCTTGTGCCATGATCTCTACTCCCCGGCTTGCGGCGTTGGCTGGCTTTGCGGCCAGATGCCCACCTTGTCGAATTCCTCATTAAGGACGGTTTCCACCAACCCCGGCGTGCTTGGCCTCTCGCCAGCTCGCAACTCGTCGTAACAAGGCACTGACGGGTTGTTATAAAGGATACCGACGGGCAATTCGTCTTGCAGAGCGGCGAGCGCCAGCGCCCGCTCCATATTGATCGGATCGTGGGTTTCCTGATTTTTGTAAATCCGGGAAATTTCGGGCTTCAGCCGCAACCCGTCCGCATGGGTCAAGATGCGGGTTTTCAGCGGATCCCGCACGGCTTCATCAAAATGATGATCCATGAAGTTCGGGCACCGTTGCAGGATGCGGATGAAGGAAAAGCCCTTGTGATGATAGGCTTTTTGCAGGATGTCATAGAGCAGATCCGGGATCCAGTCGACCGCCTGCGCCACAAAGGACACATTGGCCACCCCCAGCGTCACCGTCAGCGGATTGAGCGGATTAAGCGTCGCACCATAAGGGGTCGTGTTGCTCTTCAGGCCTTTTGGAGAGGTGGGAGAAGCTTGCTTCTTGGTCAGGCCATAGACATTGTTGTCATGCAGCAACATCGTCATGTTCATATTGTAACGAATGGCATGCAGCCAGTGTGCCGCCCCGATGGAGCAGCAATCCCCGTCCCCGGTCGTCACGAAGACATTCAGGTCCGGCCTGCGGATCTTGACCCCTTCGGCAATTGGCAGGGCCCGGCCATGAATGCCGTGGAAACCATAGGCATTCATATAATGGGGCAGGCGCGAGGCACAGCCGATCCCGGAGACGCAGACGGTCTTTTCAGGCGCCAGTTGCTCATCCCTGCAAAGCTTTTGCATGGCCGTCAAAATCGCCGTGTCGCCACAGCCCGAGCACCAGCGTGGTGCAATGGCACTTTGATAATCGCCGATCCCATAGTCCGTGTGGACCATATTCATCAGGCATTGGCTCATTGTTGCAGTCATAATATCACCTTATGCCTTTCCGAGCTTTGCCAAAGCGACTGCCTTGATCTCGGCAGGCTTGAGCGGCTGACCGTGGGATTTGCCCCAGCAATCGACATCCACCAGCCAGCGGGAGCGGAGCAGAAGCGCCAATTGCGAATAGCGGCGATTGTCCGCATTGATCAGCGGATCGGAGAGCGGATCATTCCAGTTATTCTCGATGGTCATCACCTTCTTGAAGCGACCCATCACCTCATCGATACCTGACGCCATCGGCTGGATGAATTTCAGATGCAGCGAGGAGACCTTGTGGCCCTCTTCCCTCAATGCGGTCACCGCTTCCTCAATGGCCCCACGGGAGCTGCCCCATCCGATCAGCAGAAGATCCCCTTCCTCGTCACCAAAGACCGGAGCAAGACGCAGGGTCTTTTGCAGGGCGGCGAGTTTGCGGGTCCGGTTGATCAGTCCTTCTTCGTTGGTTTTGGGGTCATAGGCCACCCGGCTGTTGCGATCATGGGCAAGGCCCGTCAGGCAATGCATGCCATTGGGTTGGCCGGGAATGAAGCGGGTTGCAATCCCCGTCCGCTCGTCCCAATCATAGGGCTTGGCGTCCGGTGGCACCGCGCTCTGGTTGACCGGTGGAGCCAGCCAATCGGAGCTGAAGACCGGTCTGTCAAAGGGTTGTTGCGCCGTCGATAAAGCCGCATCCGACAGGATGATCACCACCATATTGAAGGTTTCGGCGATCTTGCGCGCCGTGATGACCGAATAGAAGCAGTCCTCAATCGAATCGACCGCCATCACGACCTTCGGTGCATCCCCGTGGCTGCCAAAAATGGCGGCCATCAAGTCGCTCTGCTCCACCTTGGTCGGCAAGCCTGTGCTGGGCCCGCCGCGCTGCACATCGATCAGCACCAGTGGGATTTCCGCCATCACGGCAAGGCCGATGGCTTCCTGCTTCAGCGACAGGCCGGGGCCGGATGTGATGGTCACCGCGCATTTGCCCGCATAGGAGGCGCCAATGGCAAAGGTTGCCGCCGAAATTTCATCTTCCGCCTGATGCACCACGCAGCCGACTTTTTCGAAAATGCTCGAGAGATAATGCGAGGCAGAGGTGGCAGGTGTGATTGGATACATCGCACAGACTTCCATGCCAGAAGCGACAACTCCAAGCGCCAGTGCCGCATTGCCGTTGGTCACAACCTGCGGCTTTTCAACCGGCGGGGCAGGGATGCGATAATGCATGTCGAGATTGTCATTGGCCCAGGCCCGGCCCGCAGCCATCAGCTCCAGATTGGCATCGATAATCTTGCGGTCCTTCTTGATGAAGGTCAGCTTCACCTGTGACTCTGCCAGTTCTTCGTCGAGGGAATAGATCGAGCACAGCATGCCGAGCACGAACATATTCTTGCCCTTGCGCGGATCGGGCACATATTTCTGGCATTCCGTTTCCATCGGCACTTCGATGAGGCGATAACCGCCAGCGTGGATTTCCTCGCAGACTTCCGCATAGGCATCGGCAATCGGCTGACGGGCGTCTCGCTTCCACATATCCTCAAGCAGGATGGTTGCACCTTGCTTGATTTCTCCGGCCCGAAGGCGGCTTAACAGTACCTGCTCGTTAAAGGCGATGACGAGATCGGCCTGATCGCCGACATTGGTCACCTTGTGAGCGGCCATCCGCACCCGGTTGCCACTGGCCCCGGCAACAGAGCGGGGTGGTGGCTGGATTTCGGCCGGAATGATCTCCACCGTCCAAATGCCCATGCCTGAGCGGGCCGCGATGGACGCCAGAGACTGGCCGCATCTTTGCGCGCCTTCGCCTGAGTCACTGACAATCTCGATAATATGTTCATGGATCACTTCAGCGGGTCGCGTGGCGGTCTTGGCACCAGTGGCAGACCCGACGGCGGGAAGTGGGGTTTCTTGTGCGATAGGCTGGGCGCTATCAGAGGTCATAATGGGGACTCCGCTCTTCAGATCTGACGAATTCGGACGAAATTCTGCTCGTCCGTATCAATGCCAAACAGGCTATGGGCAAATCCGTGCTCTTCGGGTGCATAGACCACGTCGCTGTCACGGATACGCAAATAGCGCTTGATGCTGGCGGCAGCCTTGCGCCCAGCACCCATCGCCTGAATGACGGTGGCCGCGCCAGTGACAATATCGCCGCCCGCATAGACCCCGGCCAGTGAAGTGGCAAGAGTGTCATCGGTATCGATGTAGCCCCATTTGTTGAGGCCGACTTTCGAGGTTTGACCAAGGATGGGGTTCGGCGAAGTGCCGATGGCATAGACCACCGTGTCCGCTTCAAAGTCGAATTCGCTGCCTTCAATCGCCACTGGCCGTCGCCGACCGGATTTGTCCGGCTCGCCCAGTTCCATCCGGATGCAGCGGATGCCGCGGACATTGTTATTGGCATCTCCAAGGATCTCGACCGGGTTGGTCAGCCAGTGGAAATTGATGCCTTCTTCCTGCGCATGGTGCAGCTCTTCTGCCCGGGCCGGGCATTCCACTTCTGAGCGGCGATAGATGCAATTGACTTCTTCTGCGCCAAGGCGCTTGGAAACCCGCATCGCATCCATGGCCGTGTTGCCAGACCCAATCACCGCCACCTTGCGGCCAAGGCCGAGCGGCGTGTCATAGGTGGGGAATTCCCCTGCATGCATCAGGTTGCAGCGGGTCAACAATTCGTTGGCCGACAGCACACCATTGAGATTCTCACCCGGAATATCCATGAAATAGGGGGTGCCTGCCCCCACGCCGATAAAGACCGTATCAAAGCCCATGTCGCCGAGCATATCCTCAATGGTGAAAAGCCGTCCGACAAGAGTGTTACAGACAATCTCAACGCCGAGCGCATCCAGATTGGCGATTTCCGCATCCACCACATCATTGGGGAGCCGGAATTCCGGGATGCCGTAGCGCAGCACCCCGCCCGGCTTGTGCAGGGCTTCATAGATCGTCACCTTGCAGCCAGCCTTGGCCAGATCAGCCGCACACGCCATGCCTGCCGGACCGGAGCCAACGATGGCGACCCGGTATGGGGCTGGTTCAATATGGTTTGACTTTGTCCAGCCTTCCTTGATCGCCATATCGCCAAGGAAGCGTTCCAGACGGCCAATGGCAACCGGTTCAAGCCCGGTGCCAGCCCCCACGGCGCAGACGCCCTCGCATTGATCTTCCTGCGGGCAGACACGTCCACAGACCGCAGGCAACATGGTGGCGTTGGTCATGTGATCATAGGCGCCGCGATAGTCCTTCTTGAGGATTTTCTCGATAAAGCCGGGAATATCGATCTTGACCGGGCAGCCTTCCACGCAAGCCGGTTCCGGGCACATCAAACAGCGTTCGCTTTCCAGCTTGGCTGCCTCGATATCAAAGCCCAAAGCGACTTCGTCAAAATTGGTGGCACGGATTTCCGGGTCTTGAACCGGCATGGGAGCCCGCTCTTGCGGGATGGTTCTGATTGTTTTGCGGACCATATCACTTGCCTCCCTCTTGGGCTGTGGCCGCATCAGCCGCGATCAGGCGGCGGCAACTGTCCGAATAACGCTCCATGGCATCCTTCTCTTCTGCGCGATAGCGGTTGAGCCGCGAGAAGAGGTCATCAAAATCAACCTGATGGCCGTCAAAATCGGGTCCGTCGACGCAGGCAAACTTGATTTGCGCATTGACCCGCACACGGCAGCCACCACACATGCCGGTGCCATCCACCATGATGGGATTGAGACTGACCATGGTCTTGATCTTGTGGGGCCGGGTGGTTTCCGCGCAGGCCCGCATCATGATCGGAGGCCCGATCGCCACCACTTCATCAATGGTGCCGTGCTTGGCAATTGCCTGTTCGATTCCCTCGGTGACAAGGCCCTGAATGCCAGCCGACCCATCATCGGTGCAGACGATGAACTCGTCGCAAACCGCCTTGAATTTCTCTTCCCAGAACATAAGGTTGGCCGAGCGGAACCCCACGACGCCAATCACATAGGCCCCGGCTTCCTTGAAGGCCCTGGCCTGCGGATAGATCGGCGCAACGCCCAAGCCCCCGCCGACGCAAATGACTCGTTTGGCGTTGGATATCTCGCTTGGAATACCCATCGGGCCGACGATGGCATAGATCGAGCCACCCGCCTGACAATCGGCCTGCATCTGGCGGCTCGACTTGCCCACGGCCTGCACCACCAATGTGATCGTACCTTTATCACGATCAAAATCGGCAATGGTCAGCGGAATGCGTTCGCCATGCTCATCCAGCATCACAATGACAAATTGGCCGGGCTTTGCGGCCCGGGCCATGGTCGGATGCAGAATTTCTATAAGAAAGGTTGTCTCGGAAAAATCGGTTCTTGAGACAATCGGAAAGCGGGACATGACCGTGCTGGCCACGCCCTGCGACTGGTTGGCGGCCGTCGGACCGCCCTCCTGTTCGCGATCGGACATTATTTCACTCCCAATGTTGCACCCCTGCGCCCGGTCCTCCAGTAAAATGCGTCCAGCAAATCAACTGTGGGCACAGAAACAACTGATCTGACGCTACGCCTGACAGGTCTTGCCGCATTGACCCGTGTCAATGAAATCGACAACTTGCGGCGTCAAATCACCGAGAATTTAAATCGATGCAATGTGCGACAGCGTGTCGCGAATAATGGGAAGCTTTTGGCGGGAAATACGAAGGAAATGACAGCTTGGAGACAGCTTGCCGTGATTAGTCCCTCAAATCAGGAGTTTGGCCTTGTGGATAGAGGCGGCTTATACAACGATAGTATTAGGCAGGCGTGATCACAGAGCATCTGCATCCGGTGTTTCCGGAAAACGATATATCTGATCCATCAGTTGAAGCCCGGCCTGCCGATGGGTGATCAGCAACAAGGTGCGTGGGTCCTGCTGGATGATGGTCTCAAGAATGTTTGTCTCCATCTCGGCATCCAGTCCCTCGCCAGGTTCATCAAGCAACAGGATCGGTGCAGGTGACAAGAGGGCGCGGGCAATGGCAAGTCGGCGAACCTGCCCACCCGACAGGCTGTCCCCGGCTTCACCCAAGGCCGTGTCCAGTCCTTTGGGAAGGCTTTCGACAAAGGCGCGCAGTGCGACCTGCTCCAGCACGGTGAGGATCTCTTGTTCCGTCGCATCTGGATTGGCAATCAGCAAATTGCCCCGTATCGTGGCATTGAAAATGTGAGGCTTTTGCGGCGCGACGGCGAAGTGCGCTCGCAAGGCTTCTTCGCTCAGGCAGTCATGCGGCGTGCCATCGACCAGAATTACACCCTCGCTCAAGGGCCAGAAGCCGGACAGGGCGTTGATAACGCTCGACTTGCCAGAGCCCGATGGCCCCACCAGAGCGATCCGTTCGCCTTTTCCAATTTTGAAGCTAAGGCCTTGAAAGGCCGGGATCTCCCGGCCGGGATAGGTGAGGCCTGCCTTGAGGAATTCCAGCACCGGGTGATCGTGATCCGGTTGCTGATGCGAAGAGGATGGCTCGTCACGGGACGCCACAATATGCTTGCGATGTGCCTTGACCAGACCGAAAATCCGGGCTGCCGCCGTCTGGCTTTCAATTGCGCTTTGCACCGCCAGCGGCAAGGGAAGGATGACCTCGAAGCTGGCCAGCGCAAACAGGCAGAGCATCGGCAGAATTGGACCGGCCAGCTGGCCGCTTTGAATCTGGGGAATGATCGTCAGCAATATGGCGAGCAAAGCCAGATTGGCCGCAAGATTGATGCTGCTCTGCGAGGCGGCTTGCAGCTTGGCAAGGGCCCGTTGATGCCGTGCGATGCTCTCAGACTGGTCCATAATGTCCGCGTGATAGGCTTCATCGCGGCCATAAACCAGCATTTCCCGTAAGGCCTGTTGTCCTTCGACCAGATCTGCGCGCATAGCGGCCGCTTCCCTGATCTGAGCCCGCGCTGCATTCTTGCCCGCGCGATGCAGAATAAGTGGCAGAACCAGGCCAACCAGCAGGTAAATCAACCCCAGCACAAGGCCAAGCCAGAGCGAATAGGACATCAGGAAAACAAGGAACAAAGGCACGGCAATCAGCGCGACTGCCACCGGTACAAGGACCCGAAGATAGAAATTCTCGAGCACCGAAATGTCCGAGCCGATCCGTGAGAAAATATCACCGCTCTTGGTGTCGGCCAAACCAGCCGGGGCCAGCGGCTCCAGACGATCATAGAACCAGCGCCGCAAATGTGCCACCAGCCGCAGCGTCGCCTCATGGGTCACCAATCGTTCCGCATAGCGTCCCACGGTTCGGGTGATGGCCATCGCGCGGATGACCGCCGCCGGGGTGAAATAATTTATGCTGATCCCGGTCAGCCCCGCCAGTGCCATCGAGGCAATGAACCAGCCAGAGGTCGCCATCAGGGAGACATTGGCAATAAGGGTGATGAGCGAGAGAAAGATGCCAAGCAGGATCCAGCCAAGCCATGGTCGCATCAGGGAGAGCAGCAAGCGGATGTCAGCCATGATTTGCCTCCCCGGTCAGAGCAATGTCGTGAGCAGCAAAGCCCGCCGCGACCAGCCGTTGGTAAGAGCCGTTGGCCTCCATCAGCTGGCTGTGGGTGCCACTTTCGACAACCGCCCCACCCTCAAGCACAAGGATGAGATCTGCCTTTCGAATGGTGCCGAGGCGATGGGCGATGGTGATTGCGGTCCTGTCTTCCAGCAAATGGCTGAGCGCCTCAGTGATTTTGCCTTCTGTTTCCCGGTCCAGATGGGCCGAGGGTTCATCAAGCAGCATCAAGGGCGCGTTGCGCAACAGGGCGCGCGCAATGGCAATGCGCTGGATTTGCCCGCCCGATAGCCCAACACCTTTTTCCTGCATCAGGGTGTCATAGCTCTCTGGCAGCGCTGAAATGAAATCATGACTGTCTGCCTGCCGTGCCGCCTCGATGATTGCTTCCATCGGCGCATCTGGACATCCATAGCGGATCGCGTCGGCAATCGAGCCGGAAAAGAGCGTTGGTGTTTGCGGTAGATAGCCAAGCTGCTGGCGCCAAAGATCCATCGGCAGATGAGACAGATCCACCCCATTGACCAGAATACGGCCTTCGGTTGGCTGGATCAGCCCAAGCAGCAAATCAAGGATTGTGCTTTTGCCCGAACCCGATGGTCCGACCAAAGCCAGCTTTTGTCCGGGGGAAAGCACAAAGGAAACGTCCCGCAGAGCAATCGAGCCATCATCATAAGTAAACCGCACATGCTCAAAGGCCAACGATAGACCCGCCTTATAGGGGTCGGGGAGGGGCGCCGTGGCTGGCTCTTGCTCCTCTTTTGCTTCCATCAGCTCGACAAATTGTTCGGCTGCGCCAACCGCTTCCATTCGGGCATGATAATGGCTGCCCATCTGGCGCAGCGGCAAATAGAAATCCGGCGCCAGCAACAGCACATAAAAGCCGTCATAAAAACTCATTTCCCCATAAAGCAGGCGAAAGCCGATAAAGACCGCGATGATGGCAATGGAAATGGTGGCGAAGAATTCCAGCACCAGCGAGGACAGAAAGGCAACGCGCAGCACGCTCATGGTGGTGCGTCGATAATCATCGGCCATCCGCGACACGCTTGCGGCCTCACGCCGGGAAGCGTTGAACCATTTGAGCGTCGTCAGCCCCTGGATCATGTCAAGAAAATGCGCTGACAGGACCGCCAGTTTGCGCCATTGCTTTTGGTTAAGCTTTTCCGTGCCCTTGCCAATCAGGATCATGAAAAACGGGATCAGCGGGGCAGTCACCACCATCACCAGAGCCGACAACCAGTCGCGCACCAAAGTCACCACCAGAATGGCCACGGGCAACAGGACCATCATCACCATGGCGGGCAAATAGCGGGCGAAATATCTTTCCAGCGCCTCGATTCCCTCGGTCAACATGGTGACCTGATTGCCGGTTGCGCTGTCGCTCTCGCGGCTGCGGATCGGTCCTTTGGCAATCAGTCGTTTGAGCAACCGCCCACGCAGATCATGCTTGAGATCAATCGCCGCATTCAGTGCCAGTCGCTCCGCGCTGTAAGACAGAAAAGCCCGTGCCAGAAAGAGCAATGGCAACAGGCAGAGCGGCACGATGACGTCCGAAAGACCCGCCGCTTTGGTCAGTACATCGGAAATGACGCTGGCAATCATTCCCATCTGGCCGATCAGCAACAATCCGCTCATGAAGCTCAAACCGATGGACCAGCGGATTGGATGTTCGATCCGTTTGGCTTCGCGCTTGAGATAGCGGGAGAGATTGGCTTTGGACATCAAGGGCAGCTCACATTAGTGAAGAAAAAGGCCGGTGGGCGAGAAATGTCCACCAGCCAGTTTGGGTGCAAGGTCAGGCCTCTTTGGCCTTTTCTTCGTCATTGAAGCTGTCTTGGGCTTCGTACCACATGACATTGATGATGCCGATGGAAAGGGCCGCTGTCAGCCCCAGAATCCAGGCGAAGTACCACATAGTCTGTCTCCTTTATCCTAGAGGCTTAATAAGCCGAATGCGAACGGGCGTCGATTTCTTCCAGCGTCACCCGGCCCCACATGCGCACATAACACCAGATGGTGTAGCTGAGCACGATCGGCACGAAGATCACTGCCGCCCAGAACATCACCGTCAGGGTGAGATGGCTGGATGGTGCGTCCCAGATGGTCAGCGATGATACCGGATCACTGATCGATGGCATGATGAAGGGGAACATCGACAGACCGGCGGTCGAAATGATACCCGCCATACCAAATGCGCTGAAGGTAAAGGCAAAGCCGCCCCGGCCAATCCGGCTCATCAGAGCCATCAGTAGCGGCGCGAAAATGCCCAAAGCTGGAGCCAGCATGGCAATCGGATAATCCTGATAGATATTGAACAGGGCACCCGCTTGCATGGCTACTTCCTTGGCCAGTGGGTTGGGAAGCGCATCATGCGGTGGCTGGCTAACAATGACGAAATAATCGAAATTGCCAATCCAGATCCAAAGACCGGCCAAGGCGAACAGGGCGCTGGTCGCAACCCCGAAAACCACGCCCATGGTCTGGGCACGCTTGGCAATCGACATATCTGCGCGCATTTGCAACCATGTCGAGCCATGCCCGGTCAGCATCGCAACCGAGACAAGACCCGCCAGAATGGCAAATGGATTGAGCAACGGCAGCAGAGCCCAAATGAATTTGGCATCGTAGGTAACCCGCAGGAATTCATCCAGATGGAAGGTCACGCCTTGCAGCAGATTGCCAAAGGCCACACCAAAAATCAGCGATGGGATGAAACCACCGGCAAACAATCCCCAGTCCCATGCATTGCGCCATTTTGGATTGTCGATCTTCGAGCGATAGTCAAAACCGACCGGCCGGAAGAAAAGGGCAAACAGCACCAGCAACATGGCCATATAAAAGCCGGAAAAAGCCGCTGCATAAACAGCAGGCCAAGCGGCGAAGATTGCCCCGCCTGCGGTGATGAACCAGACCTGGTTGCCATCCCAGTGCGGTCCGACCGTATTGATGATGATGCGGCGTTCCACATCATTCTTGCCGAGGAATGGCAACAGATTGCCAACCCCCATATCCATGCCATCGGTGATGGCGAACCCGATGAGCAACACACCCACGAGCGCCCACCAGGCCAGTTTCAGTACTTCATAATCAAGTAGCATCTCTATGGTCCTTCTCAAAGCCCATCATTCGGCAGGTGCCAGAGGGGAGTGGTCATGTTGCTCATGGTAATAGCGGCCCGTATGCAGGGCGCTCGGCCCCAGACGTGCGAATTTCACCATCAGCCACATTTCGATGACCAGCAGGAAGGTGTAGAAGGTGAGGAAACCGACAAGCGAGAAGATCAGATCGCTGATCGTCAGGCTGGAAGCGGCAAGGAAGGTTGGCAGAACCTCACCGATTGCCCATGGCTGGCGACCATATTCGGCCACGAACCAGCCAAGCTCACAAGCGAGCCATGGCACGGGGATGGACAAGACGAGAATGCGCAACAGCCACCGCTTTTCCTCGACGACCCGTTTGGCATTGTAATAGAAAGACAGGCCGAACAGGAACAGCATCAAAAAGCCGAAGCCGACCATGATGCGGAAACTCCAGAAGAGATAGGGCACGGAAGGGATCGAATCATCAACCGCTGCCTTGATCATGTCCTCGCTTGCTTCCATCGGATTGTCTGTATAGCGCTTGAGCAGCAAGCCATAGCCAAGATCGCTCTTGTGTTCATTGAACTGCGCTATGGTCTCTTCTGACTTGTCGCCAGCGCGAAGCTTGGTCAGATAGTCATAAGCGATCATGCCAGAGCGGATTCGCACCTCATGCTGCTTTTTCAGATCGATGATGCCCGTGACCTCTTTATCGATCGAGCGCGTGGCAATCAGGCCCATGGCCCACGGGATCTGAAGCGCATAATCAACCCGCATTTCCTTGTCGTTCGGGATACCGACGACATTGAAGGAGGCTGGTGCTTTTTCAGTATGATATTCCGCTTCGATGGTCGCCAGTTTTACCTTTTGCACATCGCCCAGCTCGTAACCGGACTCGTCGCCCAAAACAATGACCGACAGCGACGCAGCAAGACCGAAGCCCGCAGCAACCGAGAAGGACCGTTTGGCAAAGGCCAGATCGCGGCCCTTGAGGATATACCACGCGGAAATACCGATCACGAACATCGAGGCCGTGACATAACCCGCGGCAACCGTATGCACGAATTTCACCTGTGCGACAGGGTTGAAAACAACTTCAGCGAAGTTGGTCATTTCCATGCGCATGGTTTCGGCGGAGAATTCAGAGCCTGCCGGATTTTGCATCCAGCCATTGGCAACCAGAATCCACAAGGCCGACAGGTTCGAGCCAAGAGCGGTAAGGAAGGTCACCGCCAGATGCTGGCGCTTGGAAAGCTTGTCCCAGCCAAGGAAGAACAGGCCGACAAAGGTCGATTCAAGGAAGAAGGCCATCAAGCCTTCGATCGCCAACGGCGCGCCGAACACGTCGCCGACATAGTGTGAATAGTAGGACCAGTTGGTGCCGAACTGAAATTCCATCGTCAGGCCGGTGGTCACACCCAGTGCAAAGTTGATACCGAACAACTTGCCCCAGAATTTGGTCATATCCCGATAGACCTCTTTGCCGGTCATTACATAGACCGACTCCATGATCACGAGAATCCATGTCAGGCCCAGAGTGAGGGGCACAAACAGGAAGTGGTAAAGCGCAGTGGCGGCAAACTGCCAGCGCGAAAGGTTGACGAACAGATCGTCATAAATAGGTTCCATGACAGCTCTCTTGGTGATGCTGTATCAGCGGGACAGGGTCGCCCCGGCAATTGAGATGACGGGACGGTGGCGTATGAAAAACTGGAAGGCCGTCAGGCAAGGGGCGGAGCGCGGGTGGCACCAGCCCTGGGAGATAGTTTCCGACCCGCCCTCTCGTCTTCAGGCAATACCCGCTTATAAGGGATCGGAAGGGAAACGTGCAAGGCGATCGGATGCGCGATGCTCAACAGTCCATAGTCGGCAACACCAGAGACACACAGGGCACAGAGCGTCCCCTCTGCCAGCTTGGATGGATTGCCTGACCTTTCGGGCGACAGAATGTTGCCCTCTGCGGTGCAGATCGACCAGATCGCCGCTTCATTTTCAACCGGTCCACCCAGTGCATGGGCACTGCTGGCCAGATGCAACCCGGCAAACACCACCTGCAGCCACATCGCCAGCAGCGCCCAGCCGACAGAAACCCGGCGGGTTTTGCGACGCGAAGGCGTCGTCAGACGTTGATTGGAGGCGGTCTGCATGAAGGGTCCGATGAAGGTACAAAAAAACACGTATACTTAAACAAGCATAAAAAACTCCTATTTAACAAGATCAAAAAGTTCAAGTGAGACAACCAGTCGCAACTGACCCCCAAGATACACACCGAGCCTTGCGTCACATGCGCAACTGACCCGTGTCTATTGCAGAGCTCGCGTCCGTTCAAACACGGATGACGCTGCGTGCCTAGGTTGGATATATTGAAGGCTGGGAAGCGCGGAAAAAGTAAACTATAACAAATAGTTAGTTTGCATTTAGAGGGTGGAAATACCTGACAAATCCTGCATCCAAAAGCAGGAATATGATCCTTCTGCTCCTTCAAAGGTCGCATACCAAACCAAACAGTTGATACAGGTCAACTTCCCGCTTCGACAAATGCTCTAAGCTTTATACGACCAAAGCATAGGGAGGGTCGACGCAGTGCGATTGAATTGCGCGAACAGTATGCCATGGCCACCATAACAATAGACAGCCAAATCTAGTTTCTCATCCGTTATCCGATACAAATCGTCTGAGCCATATCTCAGCCGACCAAGACCAGATCAAAATCAGATCACGACCAAATTTGTATCGATTTAACAGGCGTCTTATTCTTTTACGACAGACCCTCGAAGGGGAGATTGCTCCCACTGCGGCTGTCGACGGTGGAGCAAATGGACCAGAAAGTTTCCAAACAACCGGTATTCCCGGGTATTTCGACAGTGATTCATGGCAACGGTGCCATCGCTCAAGTGATGGGCCAGGTATGTGGCGGGGTGATTGGTTATCCGATCACGCCTTCAACCGAGATTGCTGAATTATACGAATCGTTCCGCGCAGGCGGCGGGGTCAATATATGGGGTCGACATCCCTTCTTCTTTGAACCGGAAGGCGAACATTCCGCTCAATCCGGCGCATTGGGCGCAGCCCTCACCGGGGGGCAGTATATTTCCAACGCTTCCTCATCGCAGGGCGTGCTCTACGGACTTGAGTCCCATTATGTAACCGTCGGCAAGAAAGTCGGCGGGTTTGTCATGCAGGTGGCAGCCCGGTCCGTCTCCCGCCATTCTCTCAACGTGATGGCCGGCCACGATGATGTTTATGCCCTTCTGCAATCGGGCTACACCATCCTGTTCGGATCCAACCCACAGGAAGCCGCCGATCTGGCCGCCATTTCCTACAAGGTCAGCGCCATGTCGATGGTGCCGGTGACCAATGCCATGGATGGCTTTGTCACCTCGCATATGATGAGCGAAGTCCGCATGCCGGAAGATGAATTGCTGCGCGCCTTCATCGGTGATCCCAATGACCGCATTCCATGCCCAACCGTCGCTCAGGAAATGCTGTTCGGTGCCAAGGGCCGCGTCTTCCAGCTCAAGCGCTATCTCGGCCGCCACAGCGCTGACATGGAAACCGATGTCTATGCCAAGCTGATCAGCTTCCTTGACGCCCATGCAGACGCAATCGAGAAAGACAGTGAAGCCAAGCTGATCGATGAAACCCTGTCGCTTGTGCCAGCAGAGCTCCATGATCAATGGCGCCGCCAATGGCTCAATGCCTTTGAAAAAGGCACCCGCCAGCGGGTTCCTGCGCAGGTTGATATTCACAATCCGGGCCTGACCGGTGGTGTGCAGAACCAGCCCGATTATCAGGCTGGCAGTGTCGATCACCGCACCCACTTTGTCCGCGATGTACCGGGCTTCGTCCGTGATGCGATGGCCGAATATTCCGCGTTGACAGGGCGTGATTATACCCCGCTCAAGACGTTCGAGTGCGATGATGCAGACATGGTGCTGATCGGCCTTGGCTCGGTCACCGACGATGCCGAAGCCGTTGCCGCCTATCTGCGGCGGCAGGGCAAGAAAGTTGGCGTCATTTCCGTCAAACTGCTTCAGCCTTTCCCAGAAGCCGACCTGATCGAAGCCCTGCAGGGCAAAAAAGCCGTCACCATTCTGGAACGCTCGGATGTGACCGCGCTCACCACTTTCGTCAAGGAAGCCCTGATGAAAGCGGTCGAGAACCGCGACGGCATTCGCTATCCGGGCATCCCGGCCCTTGATGTCATGCCGAAAGTCACCACTGCCATCTTCGGCCTTGGTGCCCATGATCTCCAGCCACGCCATCTGATCGCGGCCTATGAGAATATGGAAACGGGCCAGAAGCCATTTGTTTATCTGGGCAGCCAGTTCTTTGTTGCCGATCCAAGCCCGGTCATCGGCGAGATGCAAGACAAACTGAAAGCCGCCTATCCGGAAACGGAAATGATGGCTTTGGAAACCAAGCCCAACCCGAATTTGCTGCCAGAAGGGGCCTTGCGCATCCGCTTCCATTCGGTCGGCGGTTACGGCACCATCGCCACAGGCAAGCTGTTGACGGACATTCTGGCCAACGCTTTGGGGCTCTATTCCAAATCTGCGCCAAAATATGGCTCGGAGAAGAGCGGCGCGCCAACCAACTATTACATCACCCTCAGCCCCGAACCGGTGAAAATCACCAATGCGGACCTTGAAGATGTCGAAGTGGTGATTTCGCCCGATCACAAGGTCTTCTCCCACTCCAACCCGCTGCGCGGGCTGGTGGAAGGCGGCACCTTCATTCTGCAATCCAATCTCAGCCGCGCTGAAGTCTGGCGTGATCTGCCAAAGGCTTTCCGCGACACGATCATCAAACGCAAAATCAATTTCTTCGTGCTTGACGGTTTCGCCATTGCCAAGAAACATGCGCCATCACCAGAGCTTGAAACCCGCATGATGGGCATTGCCTTCATCGGTGCGGTCTGTGGTCGGGTGGAGCGTGTCACCCAAGGGGCGGACGAAAAAGCTGTCCTCGACATGGTGCGCAATCAGATCGCCAAGAAATTCGGCTCCAAAGGTCAGGCCGTGGTCGATGGCAACATGGCGGTGATTCGCGATGGTCTGGCAGCCACACGCCAGATGGATTACGAATCCGACGATCTGGCGGAAATCGCCAAAATGCCCGATCAGGTGCCAGCCTTTGCGCCGAGCATCTCGACCTCGGCATGCCGGATTGCCAATGATTCCTCACCGGTCGGCATGTTTGACCATGACTATTATGAGGAAACCATGGCCTCGCCATTCCGTGACGGGTCCATCGGCGAAGCACCGGTTCTGCCGGGCGCTGGCATGTTCATGCCGTCCGGCACGGCAGCAGCCAAGGACAAAGGCCTGTTCCGTCGCTCGGTGCCGGTTTATGATCCCGATCTCTGCACCGGTTGTATCGACTGCACCATGGTCTGCCCGGATGCAGCCCTGCCAGCCAGTGTGCTCGACATTGACGATCTCTTGATGACGGCAGCAAAAGAAGTCAACATGCCTGCCGCCCAACGTGAAGTGGTCCGCGAATATGTCCGCACCATTGGTGCAGCGGTCCGCAGCCGCTATCAGGCGGGTGCCGATTGCCAGAGCTTTGCACAACTGGTCGCCGAAGCGGTCGAAGCGCTTTATGTAGAAAGCGCTGTGGTCAAGAGCAATCTGGCCCGCATTGCCGACGCCGTCGCGATCCTGCCGGTCGCCAAGACCCGGCCGTTCTTTGATACACCGGAAAAAGACCATACCGGATCGGGTGGCCTCTATGCACTGGCTGTCGATCCCTGGAAATGCTCCGGCTGTCTGGAATGTATCGACATTTGCGGCCCCGGTGCCTTGTCTGTTCAGGATCAGGATTTGGCCCTGCTGGAGAAACTACAAGGGGAATTTGCCTTCTACAGCAAGACCCCAAGCACGCCACAGCGCTTCATCGAGCCGGCCTTTGAACCGGAAGGTGATCTCAAGCGGATGATGCTTGATCGTGACACCTATTATGCCACCACCGGCGGCCATGGTGCCTGTCGCGGCTGTGGCGAGGTGACCGCGATCCGTCAGGTGGTCTCGGCTACCCATGCGCTGAATGAACGCCGCCAGCGGTCCCATATGCGCGAGCTGGAAGCCCTGCTCACTCAGCTAAGGGCCAAACGCCAGACCGTCACCGATGATGCGGCGCGTCTTGCCCGCATCGATGGGGCACTTGAGGTGCTTGAAAAACGCCTCTTCCTTCTGGAAAGCGGACCAACCGGCAATGGCCCGGCCCCAATGGTGGTGGCCAACGCCACCGGCTGTAGCTCGGTCTATGCCTCGACCTTCCCCTTCAACCCCTATAATGACCCATGGGTGAACAGCCTGTTCCAGGATAGCCCGGCGCTCTCCAAGGGGATTTTTGAAGGGCTTTCAGCGAGTGCTGCGGTGGACTTCAAGGCCATCCGCATTGCCAAGCTCGAACTGGCCGACGCCTATGATCCGGCAACGGATGATGCGGCTTTGCGCAATTTCGAATGGCAACAATTCACCAAGGCTGAACGCGCATTGATGCCAACCGTGATGAATATCTCGGGCGATGGTGCAGCCTATGACATCGGCTTCGGCGCCTTGTCGCGGCTGCTGTCCAGCAACACGCCGGTCAAGGTCATGGTGCTCAATTCCGGGGTCTATTCCAACACCGGTGGACAGGCCTCCACCGCTTCGCTCTCCGGTCAGGATAGCGATCTGGCCCGCTTCGGTCCTGCCGTGGCTGGCAAGCAGGAAGACCGCAAGGAGCTTGGCCTCATTGCCGCCTTCCATCCACAGGTCTTCGTGGTGCAAAGCGCCACTGCGATGCAGGGTCATTTCCTCAAGAGCCTCAGGGCCTATCTTGAAGAAACCACATCGCCTGCCTTGCTCGATGTCTATACCCCTTGCCAAGGGGAACATGGCATCGCCGATGACGCAGCCTATCGCCGCACCAAGCTGGCAGTCGAAGCCCGTGTCAGCCCGCTCTTTGTTCATGATCCGCGGGCCGGTGACACACTGGCCGAACGCTTCTCGCTCGATGGCAACCCGGCGCTGGATCAGGACTGGGCCACCCGCAGCCTTGAATATATCGAGGATGGGGCGCTCAAACTGATGGACGTGCCTGTCACGCCTGCCGACTTCGCCTTGGATGAAACGCGCTTTAAAAAGCAGTTCCGTCCATTGAAGGACGGTATCGAGGCCGCACCAATCCACGACTATATCGACCTGCCGATGGCTGAGCGGGGTCGTCTGGTGGCCTATGTGATGACCACCGACAAAAACCGCAATCTGGTCAAGATGGAAGTGGGTGCCACCATCGTCCATCTGGTTGAGGAACGCCGCCGTTACTGGCGCACCCTCAAGCATCTGGCGGGGCTTCATGTGGTCGCCCTCGACAAGGCCCACAAGGCGGAACTCGCAAGCCTCGAAGCCAAATACAATGAGGCACTTGATGCGCGTGAAACCTCCATGGACAGCATTGCCACCGGCTTGAGCGAGCTGGCGGCATCCTCCGGGGCACCGGCTGCGGCCTTCGGGCTGGGCGATGCCTTGGCTCCGAGCGCTCCGGCACCTTCTGGCAATGGTGCTGCCACAGCACCTGCACCGGCGGCGAATGGCTCCAGCGTGCCTCACATTCATGATGAGGATATGAGCCAGTGCACGGACTGCAAGACCTGTTACGAGGAAGTGCCAGAGCTGTTCGAGCTGACCAAGATCATCGTCGATGGTCAGGCCAAAGCAGTGGCCCACACCATTCCCGGCGCTTTGGAAACGGTTGAAATGACACCGCAACTGCGCGCTCGGCTCGATCGTGTGTCAGCCACCTGTGATGCGGAGATCGTCAAATGAGTATGGAGACAGCCATTGATCAGGACGCGCTGTTTGCTCAGCAACTCGACGTTCTGAAAAAGCACCTCGCAGCGGACCCCAGGTCCCTGCGCTCGCTCTTCATCAATGACGGCATGAAAGCCGTGGCATGGGAGTTCCAGCAAGGCGAACTGGCTGAGGGGTTCACCAAAACCCTCTGGTCCCTGTTGCTGCGCGATGACGACATGAGCACGGTGCTCCAGAGATTTCTCTGGGGCCTGCCGCTGAAATTCAAGCGCAAATTCATCCGGGCGCTCGATACCCACCTGTCCGACCGCTACCCGATGTTCAAGGGCCTGTCGGAAGGGTGGCCAGCGGAAAGTTTCATCCCGCCCTATGTCCGCCCACCGGAAGACAGAAGCCGTGACTTCGAACTCGTCAATCAGGGCTATCTGGGCTATCACGCCTTGGGCTATTCCCTGCGTGAGGTGGATCTGTTTGTCTGGCTTGAAGTCTTGCGCGACAAGCAATGCGAGGACCGCCCTTGTGAACTTGGCGTCATCATGGAACGCCACAAGAAAAGCGAGAAAATCGGCGGCTGCCCGGTCAAAATCCATATTCCCGAAATGATCGATCTGCTCGGCAAGGGCAAGATCCGTCAGGCATTGGAATTGATCGAGAGCTGCAACCCGCTGCCCAATGTCACGGGCCGCGTTTGCCCGCAGGAACATCAATGTCAGGGTGTTTGCAAACATACCAAACGGCCAATCGAAATCGGTCAGTTGGAATGGTATCTGCCCGAACATGAAAAACTCGCCGAACCGAACCGTATGGCCCGCTTTGCCGGCATCGTCAGCCCATGGGAAAAAGCCGAAAAGCCCCCCATTGCCGTGGTTGGCTCCGGCCCGTCCGGCCTGATCAATGCCTATCTGTTGGCGGTCGAGGGCTTCCCTGTCACTGTGTTCGAAGCCTTCCACGAACTGGGGGGCGTGCTACGGTATGGTATTCCGGAATTCCGGTTGCCAAACAGCCTGATTGACGATGTGGTTGCCAAGATCGATGCCTTGGGTGGCCGTTTTGTCAAAAACTTCGTTGTCGGCAAAACCGCAACGCTTGAAGATCTGAAAGCCGCTGGCTTCTGGAAAATCTTCGTTGGCTCGGGCGCAGGCCTGCCGACCTTCATGAATGTGCCCGGCGAGCATCTGCTTGGCATCATGTCGGCCAACGAGTTCCTCACCCGTGTCAATCTCATGCGCGGGCGCGATCCGAGCTATGAAACGCCTCTGCCCGACGTCAGGGACAAGAATATTCTCGTCATCGGTGGCGGCAACACCGCCATGGATGCGGCCCGCACCGCCAAGCGTCTGGGTGGCAAGGTGACCATCGTCTATCGCCGGACCCAATCGGAGATGCCATGTCGCGTCGAAGAGTTGCATCATGCGCTCGAAGAGGGCATCGAACTTGCCGAATTGCGTGGACCGACGGAATTTGTCGGCGATCACCACACCCATTTCGTCACCCACGCAGTGGTTGACGTCAATGAGTTGGGTGAACCGGATGCTTCCGGGCGCAGACGGCCACAGCCAACCGGCGAGCAGATCAACATGCCAGCCGATCTGATCATCATGGCGCTGGGCAACAAGTCCAACCCGATTATTCCTGCCTCCGAACCGAATATGAAACTCAGCAAATGGGGCACCATCGAGGTTGAGGAAAACAGTCAGGAAACCTCGATCAAGGATGTCTATACCGGGGGCGACGCCGCCCGTGGTGGCTCAACGGCCATTCTTGCCGCAGGCGATGGCCAAGCCGCCGCGCGCGAAATCGTCGGCTTGATTGATCTTGACGCCAATGAGATTCGCAACCGCGTCAAGACGGCCGATCACTTCACCGGTCTGGGGCAGGCCGACCACACCATTACCAAACATCTCGACCTTGCCAATGGCATTGTCGAAATGACGGTGCGGGCTCCTGTGGTCGCCCAATCCGCCCGCGCCGGGCAGTTTGTCCGCGTGCTGGCAACCGAGGATGGCGAGTTGATCCCGCTTACCCTTGCCGATTGGAATGTTGAGCAGGGCACAATTGATCTGGTCATTCAGGGCATGGGCACCTCCACCAAGCTGATGAACAGGATGGCCGAAGGGGATGCCTTTGCCGGGATTGCCGGGCCATTGGGGTCCCCGAGCGCCGTTCATGCCTATGACGCCGACAAGGAAACTGTGGTCTTTGCCGCAGGCGGTGTTGGTCTGCCAGCCATCTACCCCATCGCCAAGGCGCATCTGGCCAAGGGCAATCATGTCACCATGATCATCGGCTTCCGGTCTGCCGATCATCTCTTCTGGACGGGCGATGACGAGCGTATGGGCCTGTTGAAAGCCAAATATGGCGATCGGCTGGATGTGATTTATTGCTCCAACGATGGCACCTTTGGCATTCAGGGCTTTGTTACCACGCCGCTTGAAGCCATGCTGAAGGATGGCAAATCATCAAAAGGCCGGGCCATCGCCGAAGTCATTTCAGTCGGCCCTCCAATGATGATGCGGGCGGTCAGCTATCTGACCCAGCCTTATGAAGTGCCAACGGTTGTCAGCCTCAACTCAATTATGGTTGATGCCACCGGCATGTGTGGGGCCTGCATGGTGCCGGTCATCACCGAGGAGGGCAAGGCGCTCAGGCTTCATGCCTGCATTGATGGTCCGGAATTTGACGCCCATACCGTTGAGTGGGACAAATTCATGCCACGCTTCCATCAGTTCAGAAGCCAGGAAGCCACAAGCATGAAAGACCACGGTCTCAGCTGATCGGCCACGCGCACAGCTTTAACAATGAAAAACACGAGCGCCATCTGGCGCTCGTGTTGTTTGTGGATGTATCTAACGAGTAGAAGAGAGCCCTTAAAAACAAGATAACAGCAGAAATACCTAGATTATTTGCAAAGATTTGCATTTTTTTTACATCCATATGATTGGATGTGGGAAAGAAAAAGAGGCTCTTCATGTGGGCATTTGTCGGCAAATCGATACATCGAAAATTCTTGGTAATCATGTTTTTGACTTTGCTGGTCGTCAACGTGCCGCTGCTTTTCGTCTATGTCGGCATCATGGAGCGATCGCTGAACACTGAATTCGATAGCCGCAACAAAGCGATCCTCACCACCAATGCTGCCTCGTTGGCAAAACCCCTCTGGGATTTCGACTATGACATTCTGCCCAATTGGGCGGAATCGATTCTGCTGGAAGAAAATATTTGTCAGGTCCGCATCTATGATCACCATGGGAATTTGCTGACCGAAGTGCAAACGCAAGATCACAAACACCTCCACGATTCTGGCAATCTATCGATACTCAGCACGCCCATCGAACGCAATGTCGATGGCAAGGATGTGGTCGTTGGACGTCTGCAGCTATATTTTGACCGAGACAGCATCATCAGGACCGTCTGGTCCGTTCTGATGAAATCACTATTGCTCCAATCGGTTTCGCTCGGTGCCATTTTGGCTGCGGCGATGTTTTTCAACCGCTATTGGATCACCCGCCCGATCTTTCGGTTGATGGACGCCATCGCTGCCACACAGGAAACCGGTCGCAAGCATCTGGTGGAATTTACCGAAGACGATGAAATCGCGCGCGTCTCGGGTAGTTTCAACGAAATGCAGAACCAGCTGGAATCCGATAGCCAACGCATCAAGAGAGCCTACAAGCGCCTGACGGATTGGCACAACAATACACCGGCCCTGCTTTATTCTCTCGATGCCCAAGGTGTGATCCGCGCCGTGTCGGATTTCTGGTTGGCCGAAACCGGCTATGGGCAAGAGGAGGTGATCGGTCGGGACTTTCTGGAATTCATTCCTGAGGATCAACGGGCAAACTATCTCTCAAAACCTGCCCATATTGACCTCAAACCGGGCGAATTTGTCGAAGTGACCTGTGCCTTTCGCAAGCGCGATGGGGCAATCATTGACATTCTTATCCGCGAAACCGTCGACAGTGACAGCTTGACCGGTGCCCAATTGGCCCTTGCGGTCATGACCGACATCACCAGCATGAAACAGGCTCAGGAAACGCTCCGTGTTCTGGCGAAAACCGATAGTCTGACCGGGTTGCTGAACCGCGAAGGGGTGTCCGACATGATCCATCGAGGTGTCGAGGAGGCAAGGGCCAAAGGGTCCCGGATGGGACTGCTGTTTCTCGACATGGACCGCTTCAAATGGGTCAATGACAATCTTGGTCATGGGACAGGGGACGAGTTGCTGCAAATGGTCTCCAACCGAATTACCGAGCTGACGGGTGAGGATGAATTTGTTGGGCGGTTCGGTGGTGACGAATTTGCGGTTGTTGTCATGGGTGACAATGTGTCCGACCGGGTGGAGCAATTGGCCAAGGCAATCCAGCGATCTCTGGGTGAGAGCCACAATATTCATGGTCACGATTTCAAGGTCGCTGTCAGCATTGGCATCGCGATCTATCCTGATCATGCAAACAGTGCCAGTGAATTGATCAAGTCCGCCGATGTTGCCATGTATCACTGCAAAAACAGCGGCCGCAATGGTTACTCCCTCTATGATCAGCAACTTGGTGAATATGCAGGGCAGTTTCTGGAAACCGAGCAACTGATCACGCAGGCCTTGGCCAACGACTGGTTCGAGCTTTATCTCCAGCCGATCATTAGCATTCAGGAAGATCGCATAACGGGCCTTGAGGCCCTTTTGCGGTTGAACCACCCAGAAAAGGGCCTGATGCAACCTCAGGCGATCATCGAGACCGCAGAAAAATCAACCCAGATCCTTGAAGTGGGAGAAAGGGTGATCGATCTGGCATTCGAGCATCTGGCGACCTTCCAGTCCATCCCTGTGCTGAAGGACTGCTATCTGACGGTCAATCTGTCGGCAGCACAGTTCCTGCCGGGTTTGCCCTCCAAGCTGGCCTCAAAGTTCATGCAATATGGCGTGCCACCAGAAAAACTGGTGTTGGAAATCACCGAAACCGTCCTGATGCAGGAAATTGAACATCTCGACGCAATCTTTGATGCAATCAGTACGCTTGGCTGCCGCTTTGCGCTTGATGATTTTGGTACCGGCTATTCATCCCTGAGCTATCTCAACGCGTTCCCTGTCAGCATTTTGAAGATTGACCGCTCCTTCGTGCGTATGATGGCCGATGAGGAAACCCACCCGGTGCGCGCTCAAAAAACCCAAACTTTGCTCCAAGGCATCGTCGCCATGACCCACGAGCTCAATCTTGATGTGGTCATTGAAGGGGTCGAAACCCAGGAAGATGCCGAGCGAGTGCTTTGTCTTGCTGCTGACATGGCGCAGGGATACTATTTTTCCAAACCTGTGCCAATCAGCCAGTTTATCGAGGATGCCCGGTGTGCGAGGGGAACCTTGGCCGGGTAGGGAGGAGGCCCGAATGGCCAAGTTGAAACAAGCAATGACTCCAATGCTGATGATTCTGTCTGTGGTGCTTGCCATGACGGGGCCTGCGCATGCGGACAGTCCGGTTGATCGCCTGTCGATCATGACCGAAGATTATCCTCCCTTCAATTATGGCAATGGAGATCGTCTTGAAGGCATCTGCACCGAGATCATGGTTGAGATGCTCAGTCGGGCGGGCAGCAATTTAAACGTCAAGGATATCCGTTTGTTTCCATGGACACGGGCCTACAAGCTCGTCTTGTCCGAGAAAAATCATGCACTCTTCTCAACCACGCGCACTCCGAGTCGTGAACGTCTGTTCAAATGGGTCGGCCCGTTCGTTCCCACGGTTGTCGGGGTTATTGCCAAGAAGAGCAGAAAGCTGAAAATCCAGTCTCTAAGCGATCTTGTTGCCTTACGCATCGGTGCCGTCAAGGATGATATAGGCCACTTGTTGCTGCACGAAATCAATATGCCCACCAGCCGGATCGAGCCGGTTTTGCTCAATGGTCAAAACTACAAGAAGCTGATTGCAGATCGGCTGGACGCGATCGCTTATGAAGCCAGCGTCACGATGTATCAGCTTCACGAGATGGGTGAGAAGATCTCGGACTATGAAGTCATCTATGAATTGCAACGCAGTGAGCTTTATTTGGTTCTCAGCACTGACACGCCTGATGAAATCGTGCGCATCCTGCAAGCCCAGCTCGATGCCATGAAGAAAGATGGTAGCCACGCAGCAATCTTGAAGAAATATGGCGTGGCCGCCAAGTGAAGTGCGGGTCTGCGGCCGAGCATTCCCTAATAATCCCGTTCGAAAAAGATCCCGGCCTTCGACTTGCCTGTCACATCGGCCTCACCACGCGCTTTCAATTGGTTGGTGATTTCCAGATCGATGGTCACCTTGCCTGAATCACTGCTGGCACCCTTTTCGACATTGATATAGGTGCGGTCATTGAGATAGCTCCCCACACCGACGGTGGTTTCTCCGGTTTTTGCGTCAGACTTCACGTCAATATTGTCGATGCCAGCCAGATTGCGCAATCTGTCTACCAGACCGGGGCCGGAATTTGCCCCGCTCAAAGTGGCCACGGCATTGGCCAACTGGGCCAACTGGAGCGGCGACAGGTTGCTGATATTATCATTGAAGAAAATCTGGGCCACAATCTCGTCCTGAGGCAAGTTCGGCGACGAGGAAAGAGAAATTTCCGGCGAAGACGCATACCCGCCAACTCTTAAGGTATAGCTACCATCGGAATTGGCTGTCGTTGCACTGAAATCGAGCGCCGGATCAAGGCTACCGGCAAAGATCACAGCACCGCTGTCAAAATTAAGACGTCTGGACAGAAGATCCATCCGCCCCCGCTGGAGCGTGACCGAACCCACCGGATTGGGATTGTCGGTCGTGCCCCTGATCCGAATGGTCCCCCCAAGTTCCGCATCAAGCCCCCGCCCGCGCACATAGATCCGCCTTGGGGATGAGATCAGCAAATCGAGACCGATGGAAGATCCTTGCGACGAACTGGTGTCTTCCTTCGGTTTGAAGAGCTTGGCCTGTTCGGCCACTTTGCCGGTGGCGTTGACATGATCAACAGCGACCGGCGAAATGCTCCCTGGCAGGCTCTCGGGGATGGAGATTTCCGTGCTGGAGAGATTGATTGTCCCTTTCAGAACCGAAGAGCCAGCAAGCGCGCCTTGCAGCGCCAAATCGGCATTGAACCGGGTCGCCAAGATGTCTTCATGCTTGAAAGACCCATCGCGCAGGGTCAGCTTGATGTCAACGGGCAGGCTTTTCTGCGGATCCAATCCGATGGTGCCGGACAGGTTCAAAGCGCCATCCTTGCCCAATCTGCCAGAGAAGCCATCAAGTGTTGCCTGTTGCCTTGCCAGAACAATCCGCCCGGTCAAATCACGCACCACCACTCCTGAAGACAATTCGATAAGCCGCGCACCCTTGGTGCGGATCTGGCCTGAAATGTCAGGTGCAGTGGGTGATCCCTTGATTTTCGCCTCGATCTGGGCATTGCCATCAAGCCGGATGCCTGCATCCAATAGCGACTTTGCGGCAATGCCAAAGGGCAACCCGCCCTTGACGTTGAGATTCAACCTTTGCGGATCCAAAGCCACTGTTCCGGAAAGGTTGAGATCAGCACCACCGCCGGTGACCCGGTTTTGGGTCGTGATTAGACTGCCCTGAAATTTGCCTTCGCTCTTAATGCCAAGCGGTGGCGTGCCTGTATTGCGCATGGTCCGAGCACTGAGGCCGGAAACGCTCCCCGTCCAGCGCACCAGAGGATTGGAGGATTGACCGGAGACCTTTGCTTCCAATGACAGGGAGCCTGTGATGGCTTCCCCCGTTTTGGCCACCTTGTCGGCAATGGAGAGAGGCAATTTGGCAAGGGACAGGGTCAGATCAAGACTGTCACCGGCGCTCCCCGTCACGCTCGCGCGCCCTCCGTCAATCGACAAGGTGAGCGGTTTGACGAAGCGCGCTCCGTTGCTAAGGTCAATTTGGGTCGCCTCGGCCAATCGCACGGCAATGCCCTTCCATGTTGCCTGCAATCGATCAAGCGCCAGAGACATCTGGCCATTTTGTTGCAACAAGGTGCCATCCATCAGCAAAGGCTGGCCGGAAAGTTTGGCTCGTGCCGTAAAGGGAAGGCGACCACCGGACCCGTCAATGTTGGCCTCAAGTCCGCGCAGCACTTCTCCGCCTGCGGCCAACCGATCAAGGCGGGCCGACAGTTTGGTGGCAGGGGTGCCCGCCGGGTCAAACAGACTGCCATTGAGGTCAAGACTAACCAGCCGCACCCCCGGCAGGCTGATATCAGGCGCGCGTGCGGCCAAGGTCAAAGCCTGTTTGCCGCCTTGATCCCTGAGTTTGAGCGTGCCTGTGACACTGCCTTTCAAATCTGGCTGCAACAAAAAAGGCCCCAGTTTGTCGAGCGCGGCGACATTCACGTTCAACGCACCTGTGGCAATTCCCTGAGGCGAAACCGTCACCGCTCCGGAAATATCCGTCCCCGGTGCCTTGACGCTCACATCTTTTATCGAAATCACGCCCTTGTCGTCGCTGGTCACATGCGAGCTGACTGACAGGGGAGCATCATCATACCGCGCTGAGAGGGCAAGCGTCAGGGTCGGCGCCGCATCCGCTGTCAGCTCAAGGACAAGGTCCTTGACCGCTTTTCCGGCAATGGCCACATCCTGTCCCGAGAGCTCAAGGGAAACAGCGGGATCTGAGGGCGTGCCACTGGTGGAAAAGGTCGCTAACAGACCACCCGCCAATTGCGGATCAATGCGACGAAGTCCGCTCACTTGTGCTTGTCCTTCAAGCGCCAAGGAGTCCTGTTCCACCGTGCCCTCAACACTGGCGGTGATATTCTCGCCCTTCAACTGGCTTTGGCTAATCGACAGACTGCCATCGTCCAGCGTGACCGCTGCGGTTAGCTTGATCGGGCCTCCAAGCAGGCTGTCTGCCTGAGTTGTGCCGGTTTTCAACGAGGCGACCGTCAGCTCGGCCGTCAGAGCGCCATTGCCAGCCTCCAAGTCAATGTCCGAGCCAACCAGATCCGCCTTGGTGTTGGACACAACAATGGTGCCTTGGCTGAGTTTGTTTGCGGACAGCTGCGCGCGCAAGCGTGCATCCGTCAGTGGCCCCTGCATGCGCATAGCCAGGCTGACGGGCTCCACAAGCACAGGAGCGCCATCGGGCATCTGGAAGGTAATTGCCAACCCCTCTTGCCCAAAGGCAAGATGGGACGACAGGTCCAATTCAGATTGTTCGAGATTCACCACACCCGAGGCACTCACATGGGCGAGGTCGGAGGCAAAGTCAAAAGTGGAAAGCTGGACGATCTGATTCTGCTCCTTGGCTTCCAGCGTCAATTGGCTCTTTCCAGCCACCAATGGCACCAGTTGGTCGGGAACAAAGGGCGCAAGATTGCCCGTCAGCGCCGCTTGCACTTGCTTTGACTCAGTGGTCAGCTGCGCCGTCATGCCGCCTTTGACAATCTCGGTGCCGTCAAGCAACACCGACAGAGTGGAGCGCCAATCCTCTGCAGGTCCATCACCGCGCAAGGACAGGTGCACCGCTGGCAGATTGGCCATATCAAGCAGCCGTGCTGCCAATCCACCACGGGGCTCATTCAGGTCCAGAGCAATGTGGCGTTTATTCTGGGACGGCAGAAACTCCCAGCTGGCCTTGACCGCACCGTCGCTCTGGTCGCGATGGGCGAGCGTCAATGCACCGCTGATATGGAGCGGTAAATCCTCCATTGTCAGATGGCCGGACAAAGCCAGACTGGCTGGCTTGCCTAATAGCTTCTCGCCGATCACGATTTCCGATATGGCAATCTGATCGATTCGGGCACGCAGGGCCGGAAGATCGGGAATCAAAGGCCCGCTTGAAGCAGGAGCTGGTTCAGACTCTGCGCTGATTGGCGCGCGATGAATCACCAAACGGCCCAGACTCAACTGATCCGAGGTGAGGCGCAGGGACAACAGATCCGAGAGACTGTAGGTAAAGACGAAATCGGTCGCTTCCAGCCACACACCATCGCGGTCGGCGACTTTCAGACCATCGATGCGAATGCCGCCAATGAGTTGATCAAGTCCGGTGATTTCGATCCGTTGATCGTCAGTGCTGGCAAAGCGATTGATGAGATCTGTGCTGAGGGATCGTCCCGTCCCGGTGCCAAGCAAGCCTGCAAATGAGATCCCGATCAGCAGGATAAGCGCAGCAAGCGCAATCAGACCGCGCTTTAGCCAAGGTCGAACACGTTGCCAAGAGGATGCAGCTTTCATTAAATCCCCGAATTGTCTTGAACTTTGTCATCAGGCGGTGAGCGGCCCGCATCTCCGCGCACGTCTCAGGCGCATCTTGCCACAGGGCGGCAAGATGCGAGACGGCGGCATGCAATGGACCGGCATCAGCACTAAAAAGCCTGACCTAATCCCAAATAAACACCATATTGTGGCTCGCCGGCGATTTTCTTCAAAGGTATGGCCACATCCAGCCGCAACGGCCCGACTGGGGTCAGGTAGCGGACCCCGGCCCCCACGCCGGTATAATAGTCGCCATCCTTGCCGGGCAGGGTCGAATTGAAGCTGCCACCCGTATCGACAAAGGCTGCAAGGCCGATCGTGTCGGTCACCCGCATGCGCGCTTCCGCCGAAACGAGGGCATAGGAGCGCCCGCCAGATGGTTTGTTGGCTGCGTCACGCGGGCCAGCTGCCTGGAAGGCATAGCCACGGATCGAACCGCCCCCGCCAGTATAGAAACGGCGGTCGGCAGGAATGTCGCTTTTGTCCGCGCCGATGATCGAACCAGCAGCAATCTTGCCCGCCAGCACAAAGCGTTTGGCCTCGTCCAGCGCATAATAGCCGGTTGCGGTCGCACTGAATTTGAAGAAATTCACATCGTCGCTGGCGCTGATCGTGGGTTCGGCTTCCAGCATCACCTGAAAGCCCTCGGTCGGGTCAAGCTTGTTGTCGCGATTGTCCCAGCTCAACTCCATCGGCAGGGAAGTCAGCAGGCTCGTCTGCGAGCTCGTGCTGTCCTTGACACGGGCATATTCCACATTGACGCCAATGCGACCGGACAATTCATCAGAAAATTGCTGACGAATGCCCACCTCGCCACTGATGGCGCGTTTGTGGAACGCATCGGGATTTTCGATTTTGACGCTCAATTTTGAATCAAACGTGCTGGCCGGGCCAATTATACCCGGCTTGGCAAACAGAATGGCGGCATTATAATCATATTGGTCAATGTCATTCTGCCCGATCCGAGCGACACCGCCCTCAATGCGAAGGCTCTCCGCATGGCCAAAAATGTTGCGATGGGTCCAGAATGCCTCAATGCCGACGCCTTCGGTGTTGCCCACGGTGACGCCAGCGCCAATGGTGCGCATTTTACGTTCCTTGACGTCGATCAGCACAGGCACCGTGCCATCCGGGCCAACCTCATCACCGGTCTTGACGATCACACTGTCAAAAACTCCAAGCGAGCGCAGCCGTTTGGCCGTCGATTTGATGGCGTCCGGTGAATAAAGCTCTCCCTCAGGCACATCGGCCTGACGACGAATGAAGGCAGCGTCGACATTTTTCGAGCCGGTGACCTGAGCTGCGCCCAGTCGAGCCTGAGAGCCTGTCTCCACTTCCATCGAGACTTCAAGCAATTTGCGATCATGATCGGCTTCGAGCTGGCGGTGGCTGATTCGCGCATGTGGATAGCCCACACGCTGATAATGCGCGACAAGCGCCTCTTCTGCCTCAAGTACCTGTTCAGACAGGGCAATCTTACCCTCGACAACCCCATAGTCCGCGAGCGCAATCGGTGTGCCGTCGCTCAGGCTTGCCTTTGGCGCAGCAAAGCGGAATTCCGGACCTTCCTGCACATGAATTTCCACTTGTGCCGGGCCTTTGTCCTTGAGGTTGGCATCAAGCGGCACATCCTCATAAGGCTGTCCATTGATCTTGATTTCCACAACGCCACCATAGCGACCTTGCTGATAAAGCGCCCCAACCAGCCTTTTCTGGTCTGTACGGGCCCGCACAAGCAATCCGGTCGTGCCTGAAACAGGCTGTTCCTGTTTGGAAATCAGCACAGAGACGTCTTTGAGGGCAGCCTTGCGGTCGCCTTCAATGCCGGACATGCTGGCCTTGTAGGTAACGGGATCGGGAATATCTTCGGCGATGGCGCTTTCGTCCTTCGAGCCGAACGTGAAGCCCAGAAATTCAAAGGCCTGGGCGGGGGCCGTGAGACAGCTGCCTGCCAGCAGCAAGGCAATCGCCGATGCGGACAGCCGCATACGCACCGCCGCGAAATCACGGCAGCGGCGATCAAGCCGATTCTCATTTGGACCAAATGGCATACTCAATACACTCCAGCACCCAGCCCTGATATGTAACGCAAATTCCACACGTATGACAGTGCAGAATTGCTTAAATCCGTAGCGACCATGAATAAGATCATGCATGGCAACCATGACAAGACTGAGTCATGGATATAGGCGTAACCCGTAGCCCGGACAAGTCAAGCTTAACAAACAAGCCTAAGCGTATCCTTAACAGTTGTATAATATTTTAGTTTTCCAAGGGACGGCTAACACATTGGTTTCCAGCCTTTGCCTTTACTTCAATCCAGGCGCTATAAAAAGACAACATCTTGCGCCAAAACGAAGTCCCTGACCGTTCAAGAATTGCGCAATCGGGGGCTTTCTCCAGATTTCGGATCTGGGTATGAACATCAGGGGCGGTCAGGCCCAGTTCGATTGCCGCCCCCGGAAATCGAACCCTGTGCGGCGACTTGTCAGAGCGCTCGCAACTGCTTCAAGGTCACTGCGTCGATCTTGCACATTTGATTTTCTTTAATACGAGATAGAAATTTTTTGATTTTTCTTTCGTTGAAACAGTGGGATAAAAGAATCAACCCGCCAAGTGGGAGTTTTAGGGACCATGTTGACGCCTCAGCCAAAACCGGATCACAATATCTCAGCCGATGGCATTCCAGCCGAGCTGTTCGCAACCATTGACGCCCTGTGCGGCGCGGCGCGTGAAGTCTCCCGCATCATTGCCAAGGGGCCATTGACGCAGGCGCTCGGATCGGAAGTCGGGGAAGTCAACAGCGACGGAGATGGTCAGAAGGCGCTTGATGTCATCGCGGACAAGCTGTTCCGGGACAAGCTGAGATCTGCCAATGTCCGTTGGTATGCGTCCGAAGAGCAGGAAGAGATCTTGCCGCTTGACCCCGATGGCCATGTGGCGATTGCCATCGATCCGCTCGATGGCTCGGGCAATATTGATGTCAATGTCTCCATCGGTACGATCTTCTCACTGTTCGATGCCAAGGCCGACGCCGAGGCCAGCATCCTGCGTCCGGCGCGCGAGCAAATCGCCGCAGGCTATGTCATCTATGGCCCCCAGACCGGATTGATGATCACCTTTGGCAAGGGCACGCATTTCTATATTCTTGATCCCGACACAGGCCGCTTTGCTTTGGTCCGCGAGGATGTGATGATTGACGAGGTTTCCTCGGAATATGCCATCAATGCCTCCAACTATCGCCACTGGTCCAAGCCCGTCCGCACGTATATCGACATCTGCATGGCCGGGGCAGAAGGTCCAAAAGGGCGCAATTTCAACATGCGCTGGATTGCATCCTTGGTGGCCGAAACCCATCGCATCATGAGCCGGGGGGGGATTTTTCTCTATCCGTCCGACCAACGTGATGGCTACAGCGCCGGGCGCTTGCGGATGGTCTATGAGGCCGCGCCAATCGCCTTTCTGGTTGAACAGGCTGGTGGCCGGGCAACTGACAGCGTCAACGATATCCTGTCCCTGACCGCACCAAGGTTGCATGCGCGCACCGCCTATGTATTCGGATCTTCAACCAATGTAACCCGCGTTGCCGACTATCACGCCATGTCTGACGAAGAGCTTGACCTCCTGTCGGGTGCAGTCCCCAACAGGCGACGATAACCTCGCCTTTCGTCCCCCTTTTGAGGGCACCAAATTGCCCCATATCCTTCACCAGGACAGCAGCAGGACGGCAAAGGGGGGCTGACCATGATAAAGGCGCTGATATTCGACGTGGACGGGATCCTCGCCGAGACCGAGGAGGCTCATCGGCGAGCCTTCAACGACACATTCGATTTTTTCCATCTCGATTGGTATTGGTCCAGGGAAACCTATCACAAACTGCTGCGCATCACCGGCGGCAAGGAGCGGATGCGAGCCTATCAGAAAGCCCATCCCAATGGCCTGAGAACGCTGCAGGATCCGGAAATCCGTGCCATCTACAAAGCCAAGACGCGCCGCTACCGCGAGCTCTTGTCCGAGGGGCTTTTGTCCTTGCGGGCCGGGGTGGAGGAGCTGATTTCCCATGCCAGCCAGCGCGGGTTGCGGCTGGCCATTGCCACCACCGCCAAGCGGCCTCATGTGGAGGCGCTCTGTCGCTCTTGCTGGGGGCAAGCGGCGGACGAAATTTTCGAAGTCGTTGCGGCCTGCGAAGAAATGGGCCATAAGGGGTCGGTATCCAACCTCTACCATCTGGCGCTCGAACGCCTTGGCTTGGCACCAGAAGAATGCCTTGCCTTCGAAGGCAGCCAATCGGGCATCGCGTCCGCCAAGGCCGTTGGTCTGGCGGTCTATGCCTCCCCAAGCCTCTATTGCCGCGAAGATGATCTGAGCGCCGCCGACTGGGTGTCCGATCATCTCGAGCCGGATCACATTCTGGCCATCACGGCCAACCCGATGGCTGAGGGGACGAAGAGCTGATTGAAGACCAAAAGACAAGGAAAGAAAGACCATGAAGGCCATCATTTTTGATCTCGACGGAACCTTGATCGACAGCGTTCCAGATCTTCATGGCGCAGCCGAAAGACTGTTGCTCGATCAGGGCAAGACGCCGCTGGATCTGCCAACCGTGCGGTCCTTTGTTGGCAATGGTGTTCACAATCTGGTGGAGCGTATCAGCAAAGCCACAGATCTGCCGCGCGATGCGGAGAGCCAGAAGGCCTTGGTCAAAGCCTTTCTCGATCACTACAATGCGTCGATCACTGGCCGCACGACTCTTTATCCGGGCGTCCGCGACTGCCTTGATGCGCTGGCCGAAGCGGGCATCCCGCTGGGCCTTTGCACGAACAAGCCCGAGGCCCAGACCCTGCTGATCCTTAAGGATCTCGACATGGCCCGTTATTTCTCCAAGGTCATTGGTGGCGACACCTTGCCCCAGCGCAAGCCAGCCGCCGAGCCATTGCTGGCCACTCTGGCGGCATTGGGCGATGGTGAATTGAGTGTCGATCAATGCCTTTATGTCGGCGACAGCGAAGTCGACGCCGAGACCGCACGCGTCGCCTCTGCCCCCTTTGCCCTTTACAGCGAGGGCTATCGCAAGGCGCCGCTTGAAAGCCTGCCTCACAGCTTTTCCTTCTCCCATTACGATGCCCTACGGGCTTATATCCTTGGGTGAGCAAGGCGGAACAGGAAAAATCACAGCCTGAAACCATTTGATTTTCAAGCGTAATTTGATGCTGTTGCGACACGCTCTCAACAGCATTTTTATTATGTACTAAAAATTCAACTTTACATTCATGAGATTTTAATTCAGGTTTTGCCGCGTGAGGCCATCTGCCGTTTGATCAGACAGAGCGCCGAAAACGAGGCTTTTGGTCGACCTGCGAGATTTTACCTCCCTGACAGGGCAGATCTTGGAGTCGACACTAAATGTTTAAAAAAGGGGAGAGGGCGACGTTATGAAAAAACGCGACCTTATAATCTATTCTGTTGCTGTGACGATGGGGCTGACTTTCGGTGCTCAGGCATCTGAAAAGGGCGACATTCTGGCAACCTACGCCAATATTGCAGAAGCAAAATATCAAGACAGCCTTGCAACCGCGAAAAAACTGCAGACCGCTGTCGATGCGCTGATCGCCGATCCGTCGGCAAACACCTTGCAAAAGGCCAAAGCCGCTTGGTTGGCCTCCCGCGTGCCTTACCAGCAGACCGAGGTCTATCGCTTTGGCAACGCCATCGTTGATGACTGGGAAGGCAAGGTCAATGCATGGCCACTGGATGAAGGCCTAATCGACTATGTCGACCCATCCTATGGTGGCCCAACCGACGAAAATGCCTATGCGGCCCTGAATGTCATTGCCAACCCGAAATTCGAATTGTCCGGCAAGACAATCGACGCAACCGAAATCACCCCTGAGCTGCTGGCAGACACTCTGCATGAAGCGGACGGCGTCGAAGCCAATGTGGCAACCGGTTACCACGCGATTGAATTTCTGCTCTGGGGACAGGACACCAACGGCCATGCCCATGGTGCCGGTGAGCGACCTTGGACCGATTATGCCAAGGGGGACGCCTGCACCAACGGTCATTGTGATCGCCGCGCGGCCTATCTGAAAGCTGCGACCGATCTGCTCGTCTCCGACCTTGGCTGGATGTCCGCCCAATGGGCACCGGAAGGCGCTGCGCGCAAGGCTCTCAGCGAAGATGAAAACGCCGGCGTCATCACCATTCTCACCGGCATGGGCTCCCTGTCCTATGGCGAGCAGGCTGGTGAGCGCATGCGTCTTGGCCTGATGCTGAACGATCCCGAAGAAGAACATGATTGCTTCTCCGACAACACCCATAACAGCCACTATTATGACGGTCTGGGCATCCAGAATGTCTATCTTGGCGAATATGTCCGTGTTGACGGATCTGTCGTCAAGGGCGCTTCCCTGTCGTCGCTGGTTGCTGAGTCTGACAAGGATTTGGACGCTGAACTGCGTGGCAAACTGGCGGCAACCATGATGAAGCTTGGCCGGATCAAAACCGCAGCCGAGGCAGGATTCAGCTACGATTCCATGCTGGAGCGTGGCAACAAGGGCGGCGAGGAGCTGATCATGGGTGGCGTCAATGCGCTGGTTGATCAGACCAAAAGCATCGAGCGCGTCGTCACATCCTTGCAGCTCGATAAGGTCGAGTTTGAAGGCTCTGACAGCCTCGACAATCCAAACAAGGTTTTTGAATAAAGCCTGATACGGGATGCGGCTCTTCTGGGGCCGCATCTTTTCTCTCTCGACTGATTACCCCCATGACCCGATTTCTGATCCTTGCCGCCGCAGTTTGTCTGGCAACGACAGCGCTGGCCGATTCCCTCAGCGCCGCTGACCGGATGCCTCCAGCCGTTTACAATGCCATTGCGGACGACCCTCATCTAATGGTCGTGCCCCGGACCCAGGCCGAGCATGCGCGGATCAAGGCTGCCACCGCATATCCTACCGACTTCACCAAACCCCAGACATTCGAAGCGAAGTCCGCAGGTGCCGCCACGCTTGCAAGGCGTCTGGATAAGCGCGCCTTTGCGCAGCCTTCTGCCAATATGGTCTTTGACAAAACGCTCGATTTTGAGTTGGGCAACAGCCTGTTCGAGAAATTGTGGGTCTCTTCTCCCTCCTCCACCAAGGCGTCAGACGGCCTTGGTCCGCTTTATAACGCACGCTCCTGTGCTCGCTGTCATATCAATGATGGCCGAGGCCACCCGCCCGAGAACAGCGATGACAGCGCGGTCTCCATGCTGCTGCGCGTCTCAGTGCCGGCCCCATCCCATCCTCTGCAAAAACAAATTCCCGGCTACCATGCCTATGCGCCTGAGCCGACCTACGGGTTCCAGTTGCAGGATTTTGGCGCTGTGGGTCATGGGGCGGAGTATCAGCTCAAGGTGCAGTATGAGGAAAAACCGGTTGCACTCAGCGGCGGTGAGACGGTTACCCTGCGTGCCCCGACCTATCTTACGACTGCGCTTGGCTATGGACCGCTCCATAAGGATGCGATGTTGAGCCCGCGTGTGGCTCCGCCAATGATCGGGCTGGGGCTGCTTGAAGCCATTCCCGCCGCCGACATTCTGACCATGGCCGACCCGAATGATGCGGATGGCGACGGCATTTCTGGCCGCCCGAACATCGTCTGGTCATTGGAATATGAACGCCCGATGCTGGGACGCTTTGGCCTCAAGGCCGGCATGCCCACCATCCGCCAGCAGGCAGCCGATGCCTTTAGCGGAGACATAGGCATTTCAACGTCGCTTCATCAAAATCCATGGGGCGAGTGCACCAAGGCACAGAGCCGGTGCCGCGCAGCGCCCCATGGTGATCGCGACAGCCGCGTCTTTGAGGTGGATGACACCGGTCTGGATCTGGTGACCTTCTATAGCCGCAATCTGGCGGTGCCAGCACGCAGGGTCGTGGATGACCCCGAAGTGCTCAAAGGCAAGCAACTATTCTATCAGACCGGCTGTGTGGCCTGTCATCGCCCGTCCTTTGTCACCCACCGCTTGGCGGACCGCGCCGAGCAATCCTTCCAGCTGATCTGGCCCTATAGCGACCTTTTGCTCCACGATATGGGCGAGGGGCTGGCCGACCATCGCCCAGAGGCGGTGGCCAATGGGCGCGAATGGCGCACCCCGCCGCTCTGGGGCGTGGGGTTGAGCCAACAGGTGACCGGCAAGGCGACCTATTTGCATGATGGTCGCGCCCGCTCCTTGCTTGAGGCGGTGATATGGCATGGGGGCGAAGCCCAAAGCCAGCGCGATCAGGTCATTGCCATGGAACCCTCGCAGAGACAGGCCCTGATCCAATTTTTGGAAAGTCTGTAATATGACAGACATGCCAATAGCTGATAGATAACGAACGCGCTATAATGAGGGGATCTTGCATTCCCGCCCAATGATCGACTGACAGTCTGGGTACGTTTTCGCTGGACTGGGACTGGATGGTAAAATGCTCAAATACTGCCTTGCCCTTTGCACCCTGTTGATGGCTGCAAATCCCGCCTTTGCTGATAACCCGGCACAGGATGTGGATCTTGAGGGGATCGTACAGGCCCATATCCTTCCCCGTTACGAAACGCTGGTTGAAAGCGCCCAGACGCTGGAACAGGTCGCCCAAACGGCTTGTGGCACCAATCCGGACGATCTCAAAGAGGCTTACAACGCCGCCTTTGATGCATGGATTGCTGTGAGCCATTTGCGCTTTGGGCCTTCGGAAAAGGAAGACCGTGCCTTCGCACTGGCCTTCTGGCCCGATAGCAAGGGCTTTACCCCCAAAACCCTGCACAAGCTTTTGAAGGGCGACGATCCCGCACTGGCCAATCTTGAGGAATTCCGCCATGTCTCGATCGCCGGTAGAGGGTTCTATGCCCTTGATTTCCTGCTCTATGACAAGAGCTTTGTTGAAAAGCCCGCCAAGCATTATTGTGACCTCGTCAAGCTGATCACCGCCGATATCACGGTGAATGCCAAGGCCATTCTTGACGAATGGCAGGCGGACTATGGCGCGCTTTTGAGCAAGCCGGGCAACGACATCTATCGCACCAAGGCCGAAGCGGTGCAGCAAGTCTATACCGCTCTTAAAACCGGGCTGGAATTCACCGCAGACACCCGCATCGGCCGGCCCATGGGCACCTTTAAAAAGCCCCGTCCGCGTCGCGCTGAGGCATGGCGCTCCGCGCGCTCGCTGCGCAACGTCGAGGTCTCGCTTGAAAGCACCCGCGAGCTGGCCATGATGCTCTCCGATGGGGATGCCGATATTGATGATCGCTTTGCAAATGCGCTGAAGCTGGCCGAAGCGCTCGACGACCCCACCTTCTCGACCGTCGCCACGATTCAAGGCCGTATCCGGGTGGAGGCCTTGCAAGGGGCAATCAAACAGATCCTTGATTTTCTGGATGTCTATCTTGCACAAAAGCTTGGTATTGGAGCCGGTTTCAACTCACTGGATGGAGACTGATCACATGACAAACCGCCGCACCTTCATGGCTGCTATGGCAGCCTTCGGCTTGTGCCCGACGCTCACATGGGCCGATGTTTGTGCGACGTCCTATGTCTCTGCCGCCAGAAAGCAAAATGGTGCTTATGCCCTGTTCGGTCTCAACGATGAAGGGAACATTTCCTTTGAAGTTCCTCTGCCAGATCGTGGCCATGCAGCGGCGGCCCATCCCATGCATGCTGAAATTGTCAGCTTTGCCCGTCGTCCAGGCCGGTTCGCCTTGGTGGTCGATTGCGCGAACGGCTTGATCCGTCAGGTGCTTGAACCACCAAGAGGGCGGCATTTCTATGGCCATGGCACCTACAGCAAGGATGGCAAATATCTCTTCACCAGCGAAAATGACTTTGAAAATTCGAACGGCGTGATCGGGGTCTGGAGAGCTGATCGCTGGTATGAACGCATCGGCGAATTCCCCTCCAATGGCGTCGGTCCACACGATGTGAAGCTGATGCCTGATGGCAAGCATCTGGTGGTTGCCAATGGGGGTATCGAGACCCATCCCGATAGCGGGCGGCAAAAGCTCAACATCCCGGTGATGGAGCCCAATCTGACTTACCTGACCTTGAAGGGTGAGGTAACCGAACAACTGACCTTGCCACACAAGATGCACAAGAATTCCATTCGTCATCTTGGGGTCGGCTCGGACGGTCAGGTGGCGTTTGGCATGCAATGGCAAGGGGATATCCATGACAGCCCTGCGCTGATCGGGTTGCACAAGCCCGGGCGGAAAGCGCGCCTCATGGAAGTGCCTGATCACCTCCACCAGCGCCTCAAGGGCTATATTGGCAGCATTGCCTATTCTTCTGACATGAATCTGCTCGCGGCTTCCTCACCGCGCGGTGGCTTGTTGCTGCTGATGAACGCCAAGACCGGCCGCTTCGTCGACGCCATTGAAGAATCCGACGTTTGTGGAATTGCCTTCAAGGGTAAGGATCTTATCCGCTCGGCTGGCAGTGGAGAAATCAGTATTAGCAAAGGTGTCACCACGCTCCACCACCAGAGCTTTAGTTACCAGTGGGACAATCATCTGGTCCCGCTTGTGTGACAGATACGGCGGGATCGGACCTCTTTAGGCCTCCTCAGCCAGTGCGCTGGTCGGGAAATAGACCCGGATGAGGCTGCCACGGACTGCCACGTCGGGCTGAAGGCTCATCCGTCCGTCAAACAGGGCTGCAATTTCCTTGATGATTGCCAGCCCAAGCCCTGTGCCCTTGGCGCTGTGGGATTTGGTAGAGAAACGCGTTGCATTGGCCAGCGCATCTTCGGGCAAACCTGGCCCATTATCCTGCACCTCAAGACAGGCCCATCGCATGGCATCAATGATGTCCGGATCATGAAAATGGGTGGTGTCCGCCCGCAAGGCTTCAGCCGCCATATCCTTGCCTGCGACCTCGGTCACCCGCACGGTGATCTCATCACCGCCAATGGCATGTTTGATGGCATTGTCGATAAGATTTTTCAGCAACTCCCCAATCAGCACCGGATCACCCACGCAGATCAAGTGATCCTCACCTTCATAGCCAAGGTCAAAGCCTGCCGAACTGGCTGTCGGGACAAAAGACATGGTGATTTGTTGCGCCGCATTGGCCAGATCAACCCGCGCCTTGCGCAATTCCTGCGACGCCTTTTCGTCGACCCGCGCCAGCACCATCATCTGCGAAATCATCCGCTCTGCGTCACCAATCGCCAGATTGCAGGCATCAAGCGCGTCATGCATCTCCTCAACGGTCTCGGCACGCTTGGCAACCGTGATTTGGGTGCGAATGATGGTCAGCGGCGTCCGGATCTGATGGCTGGCATTGCCGGTAAAATGCTTGAGAGCTGCAATCGCACCTGACAGCCCGGCCATGAAAGCGTTGATGTGCTGGACAAGGCCATTCACTTCCTGCGGCACGGTATGCTCGATCGGTCGCAAGTCATCATGACTGCGGCGCCCGATGGCCTGCTCCAGTTTTGCCAGCGGTTTCAGGCCCCACGTGACGGCGAACCAGACAATGATCCCTGCCGACAGGATCAGGATCAGAAGGCGGATGGCGCTCCTTAGAAGAATCTCATTGGTCAGCCGCGCGCGCGCCACGGTGGTTTCGGCCACGCTGACCCGAAAGGGGATCGATTTGAGCCCTGAAGAGGCGGCGGAATGATGCACCGCGATGCGTATGTCATCAAGCCGAAAACGGGAATCGTAGAATTTCATCGGTCGCAGCGGCGGCACTTTGGCCGGGCTGTCCGGCACCGGCAATTTGCGATAGCCGGTGACAAAGCGATTGTCCGGTCCATCGATCCGGTAGAAAACCCGGTCTTGCGCAGCGGATGTCAGCATGTCGAGTGCCACATAGGGAATATCGACATCGAGCTCCCCATTGCCATTGACAAAAACGCGCTCGGAAATCGCCAGAACGGAACCGGCCAGAACCCGGTCGGCAGCGTCATTGGCGGTTTGGCGGGCGCTGAAATAACTGTCCAGCAACGACAGCAACGCAATCAGTCCCAAGGGCGTCAACAACCACAACAGCAGTCGGGTGCGTAGAGAATAGGGGGCGCTTGAAGGGCTGACCTTCATGCTTCACCATCCTGCTGCTTGAGATAATAGCCAAGCCCGCGGGCGGTGTTGATTTTTACCCCTTGAGGCGCGAGGCGCTTCCGCAGGCGGGAAATATACTGCTCTACCGCATTCTCGCTCAGCTCATCCTTGAAGCTGGACAGGGATTCAAGGATCTGGACCTTTGACAGAACCCGGCCGTTGGCCAGCATCAGGGCTTCCAGAACGTTGAATTCCCGCGCCGGTATCTCAATTGGTGCACCATCGGCAAACAGGGTCCGGCTTGTCATGTCCAGGCTGATCTGCCCGAAGTCGAGCTTGGCGGCCATGGCCCCGGACCGCCGCCTCAGCAAGGCTCTGATACGGGCTTCCAGCTCGGGAATTTCGAACGGCTTGGTAAGATAATCATCCGCACCCAGATCAAGGCCACGAATCCGGTCTTCCAGACCATCGCGGGCTGTCAGGATCAGGACCGGCGTGTCATTCTTGCGCGCGCGCATGGTCTTGAGCACTTCGAAGCCGTCCATTTCGGGCAGATTGAGGTCGAGCAGCGCAAGATCATAGCTTTGTGCGGTCAGCACAGCATCCGCATCGCTGCCACTGTGAACACAATCAACGGCGTAGCCATGTCCGGCAAGGATCTTGACGAGACCCTGAGACAGGGCCGTATTGTCTTCGATTACCAAAATGCGCATGACACCTCCCGCTTGGCCTTATGTCCTCGTCATAAGATATCCCAACGACGATGCCTAGCACATTTTGCGCGTCAATGCCTCCATTTGCACCTCTGTCTCACCCTTATAGACAAGGTAAGCGGGGCGTCTTGCAGAAGGATAAGTCCCAGGCGCGCGCATTGCAGAGGGTCTTTGGAACAGCCGCGTCATTGCACGGTTGATTGTGTAGAACTGACGCGATACCTGTAGAAACATGCCTTTGATGTCAATCCCGGCTTGGAGACGGTTCAGAAGATCAAGCGGGTGAGGCGAGCGGAAGACTGCTGGGGAGGAATGAGACGTCATGATGCCATCTGACCAAAACAGGGGGAGGCAAAGCCGGGCTTGCTGGCTACCCCGGAGTGTCTTTTTGCCCTTCATTGCTGCGTTGATTGTCGGTTGGATGATGGCCTGTCCGTCCGCATTGGCGGATGGCAGGTTGTTTCCCGCCCTTGATCAAGCCAACAAGACCGGCACCCTGACTGTCTATTCATCCCTCGATACCAATCTTTCCATGCCCTTGATTGAAGCGTTCCGCGTAGACAATCCTGATGTTGCCATTTCCTATGTCGAAATGTTGACACAGGATGTTTATGAGCGTGTGACGATGGAAAGCGACCGATCCGGTGCCACAGCCGATTTGACCATTTCCTCTGCCATGGATTTGCAGATCAAGCTCGCCAATGATGGCTATGCCCAACCGGTGATGGTGCCGGAAAAAGACCTTTGGCCAAACTGGGCCAGTTGGCGCGACACCGCCTTTGCTCTGACCTTTGAGCCCGCCGTCATCGTCTATCACAAACCAACCTTTGCCAAGGTGCCGCCGCCCCATTCGCGCGCAGAGCTGACCAAATTGCTGCGGGAACAAAGTGATACCTATTTTGGCCGGGTCGCCACCTATGACATCGAACGGGCCGGCGTGGGCTACATGTTCCTTGCCATGGACGAAAAACATGACCGCAATATCTGGGATCTGGTCAGTGCCATGGGCAGCGCCGGTGTCAAGCTATATTCCTATTCGTCAGCCATCTTGCAACGGGTGTCTGATGGCCAGTTTGCGCTCGGCTATAACATTCTGGGCTCTTATGCCAACAAATGGCAGGACGCCCATCCCGAACTGGGCATCATTCTGCCCACGGATTATACGCTGGTCATGTCCCGCATCGCTTTGGTGCCCCGCGCCGCTCGCGAGCCGGAGTTGGGCAAACGCTTCCTGACCTTCCTGATGAGCGAAAAAGGTCAGGACATCATGTCAACGAAAGTCCGTCTGCCCGCACTGCATCCCCGGGTCAATGGCAAAAACACGTTCGCCGAAATGTCAAAAATTCATGGCAGTCGGCTTCGGCCCATCGCTGTGCGCCCCAGCCTGATGGTCTATCTCGATCAGGTCAAACGTGCTCGCATCGTTGAGAAATGGAACAAGGCGCTGAAATCGCAATGAGTGGGCCTCGCGCGGTCAAGGGGGATTGTGTGGTTTCATCCTCCATAGCGCCAGATTATTGCGTGTAACCACTTGACATTGCTGGGAATAAGCGTATCGACTGGGATTGAATTCTCAACGGCTGACCCCACCCTTGCTGACCATTATCCTGGTTGCTGCCTTGCCCCGACAGCGTCGCTTTGCTGCCCTCAGCATGGACAAGGAACCGGTCAGCCTTCCTTGCCGTGAACCAAGTCCTGACCACACCACGGAGACCACCAGATGGCTCTTTTCAATCTGGATGGAAACAAGATCAAGCAAACAAGCCTTACTCTTGCCTTTGGGGCCGTGGGTGGCTTTTTTGCCTCTCTGGCAGGGTTTCCTGCGCCTTTTCTGACCGGGTCTGCCATCCTTGTTACCATTGCCTGCCTATTCGGTCTGGTGCTTGACCCGCCCCATTTGCTGCGCAATATCTGCTTCACCGTCATCGGTCTGTCGATGGGATCCGGCGTGACCCCCGACGTGGTGGAAACCATCCGTCTCTGGCCACTGGCCTCTGTCATACTGGGCGTGTCCCTGTTGGGAACCTTCTTTGGCTGTCGGATGATGCTCAATCGTCTCTGGGGCTTTGATGTCCGCTCGGCGACCCTTGCTTCATCGCCTGGCCATCTGAGCTTCATTCTCGGCCTTTCCAGTCAGAAGAATGTTGATATTCCATCGATTTCGATCATCCAGTCGATCCGGGTGATGGCCTTGACCGTGGTCGTGCCATTCGCCGTCATGATGCTGGGGCTGGGACATATTGGCAGCGCCGCTCCCCGTCCGGTTATGCCCTTGCTGCCGCTTTTGGCTCTGGCACCTGCCGCCGCTATCATCGGGCTGGGCTTGTTGCGGATCAATTTTCCCGCCGCCTTCCTGCTTGGCGGCATGATCGCCTCCACAAGCGTTCATGTCAGTGGCGTGGTTGAAGGCCAATTGCCTCCTTGGCTGACCATGAGTGCCTTTGCGGTGATGGGTGCAATCATCGGCTCGCGTTTTTCCAATGTCACCCTTGAACAAATGCGGCGCGCGGCAGGTGCTGGCCTTGCCGCCATGGCTGTTGCCTCCTTTATGGCCGTCTCTGCGGGTGCCTTGACCGCCTGGCTGCTTGATATGCCTTTGGCACAGTTGCTGATTGCCTTTGCGCCGGGTGGTTTGGAAGCCATGGCCGCGATGGCCGTGATCATGGATGTCGACACGACCTTTGTCGCCGCCCAGCATGTCTTCCGGTTGCTGATGTTGACCTTCCTCGCGCCTGCCGTGCTGATCTGGGAGGACAAGGTGCGTCCAGATCAAAATGGGGTCGAAAGATAGACAATGCCATGCAAAAGCAGCAGAGCTGATAAAGCAAACTGCCGCAACTCCAGCCAGTCCAATGATGCTATTCTGTCCCCATAAGGCAAGCTTCCTGGAAGACACCAGGCCGGTTGAATTACGAATTGACTTGCGACACCTATGCTTGACAGCGAAAAGCCTCGACACGATCCCGTGTCGGGGCTTTCTTTTTGCCGCCAAGTCATCATGCGCCCAAGGGAGATTTCCCCCATGGTGGCCCGACTGGACGGTGTCGGATGGTAGGTATGAATCGCTTGGTTATGGATATGGGTGTTGAAATTCATCTCTTGCGCACGGGCCTGACAATCTTGTGCTCGCGTAAAGTTCGTCACAAGCTTCGTTATGAATTATATTTAAATATCAATGTTTTGCGTTTTTCTTTTTTACTACTAAAATTTTAGTTTGACATTTTTCGCGCTCTGATCAGAGAATGATGGCACCAGTTTTGTCGACTGGCAAACTTACTTTGGGAGGAGTAAAGAATGCGGAATATTCTGCTATCGGCGGTGGCCCTTTCTGCCATGATCGCCACATCCTCTGCCGTACAGGCAGACAGCGCTGCAGCGAAGAAATGGATCGATTCCGAATTCCAGCCATCCGTTCTGACAAAACAGGAACAGATGCAGGAAATGGACTGGTTCATCAAAGCTGCCGAGCCATTCAAGGGCATGGAAATCAACGTCCTGTCCGAAGGCATCCCGACCCATTCCTACGAGTCGGAAGTGCTGACCAAGGCCTTTGAGGAAATCACCGGCATCAAGGTCAACCACCAGATCCTCGGCGAGGGCGAAGTGGTGCAGGCCGTTCAGACCCAGATGCAGACCAAACGCAATTTGTATGACGCCTATGTCAACGATTCCGATCTGATCGGCACCCATTCCCGTCTGCAGTTGGCCTACAACCTGACCAAATTCATGCAGGGCGACGCCAAGGATGTGACCAATCCGGGTCTCGATCTGGCTGATTTCATGGGCACCCAGTTCACCACTGGCCCGGATGGCGATCTCTATCAGCTGCCAGATCAGCAATTCGCCAACCTTTACTGGTTCCGCAAGGACTGGTTCGACAATCCCGACAACAAAGCCAAATTCAAGGAGAAATATGGCTATGAGTTGGGCGTTCCGGTCAACTGGTCAGCCTATGAAGACATCGCCGAATTCTTCTCCAACGATGTCAAGGAAGTCGACGGCGTCCGGATCTATGGCCACATGGATTACGGCAAGCGCGCCCCTGACCTTGGCTGGCGCATGACCGATGCGTGGCTGTCCATGGCCGGTGCCGGCTCCAAGGGTGAACCAAACGGCGTGCCAATTGATGAATGGGGCATCCGCATGGAAAAGGGCTCCTGTAATCCCGCTGGAGCTTCGGTTACCCGTGGTGGGGCTGCCAACGGTCCGGCGGCTGTTTATGCGATCCGCAAATGGGACGAATGGCTTCGCAAATATGCCCCTCCGGGCGCTGCCTCCTATGATTTCTACCAGTCGCTGCCAGCTCTTAGTCAGGGCAATGTGGCCCAGCAGATCTTCTGGTACACCGCTTTCACTGCCGACATGGTGAAGCCGAAGTCTGAAGGCAACAACACCGTGGATGATGCAGGCAATCCATTGTGGCGCATGGCCCCATCGCCGCATGGCCCTTACTGGGAAAAAGGCCAGAAGGTTGGCTATCAGGATGTGGGGTCTTGGACGATCCTCAAATCCACCCCGCTGGATCGCGCCAAAGCGGCATGGCTCTATGCCCAGTTCGTGGTCTCCAAGACCGTTGACGTGAAAAAGTCCCACGTTGGCCTGACCTTCATTCGCGACAGCTCGGTCAATCATGAGAGCTTCTCCGAACGGTCTCAGAAACTGGGCGGTCTGGTAGAATTTTACCGCTCGCCGGATCGCACCGCTTGGTCGCCAACCGGCATCAACGTGCCTGACTATCCAAAACTGGCCCAGCTGTGGTGGCAGAATATCGGGGATGTGAACTCCGGTGCCTTCACCCCACAGGAAGCCATGGATCGTCTGGCCGGTGAAATGGATCAGGTCATGGCCCGCATGCAGGTCGCTGACGAACGCGCCAATGTCTATGGCGGTTGTGGTCCGCGCCTCAATGAAGAGAAAGATGCCAATTGGTGGTTCCAGAATGGTGGCGCCAAGCCGAAACTGGACAATGAGAAGCCGCAGGGCGAGACCGTCAATTATGACGATCTGGTCGCTCGGTGGAACGCCAACTGACCCGACCAAACCGACCGACCGGGGGCTCCCCGGTCGGCCTTCGGTGAGATCTCGTCTCATCCTTATCCTCCGCCCTGCCCAAAACCGGCTGTCAGCCTTGCGCGCGACTGACCGGCCAGGGCAGGTGCATCCGAAAAAAGCCCCGCATAAGGGGCGCGGATAACAGCAAGTCGGACCAGAAGTAGGGCAGCAAGTCAGGTCGGCTTAGACCGACCGGGGTGATTTCAAACATGACGCTAGAACTCAAAGGCATCACCAAGCAGGTCGATGGACGCCTCCATATCAAGGAGACCTCGCTGCGCCTTGAGCCGGGACATTTCAATGTTCTGCTCGGCGAAACCGGAGCGGGCAAAACCTCGCTCATCAAGCTGATGGCGGGGCTTGATCGCTGCGCCTCGGGCACCATTGAAATGGACGGGTTGGATGTCACCAAACAGACCACCCAGCAGCGGACCATTTCGCTGGTCCACCAGTTCTTCGTCAACTATCCGCATATGAGCGTGTTCGAAAATATTGCCTCGCCGTTGAAGGTGGCAGGCATGGCCAAGTCGGAAATTGCGGGCCGTGTCGAGGAAGCTGCCGATTTGTTGCAGTTGCGCCCCATGCTTCATCGTCGCCCGCATGAATTGTCCGGCGGCCAGCAGCAGCGTACAGCGCTCGCCCGTGCCATCGCCAAGGAGAGCAAGGCGGTCTTTCTCGATGAACCTTTGGCCAATCTTGACTACAAGCTGCGTGAAGAGTTGCGCGCCCAGTTGCCCGAACTGTTTGCCGGGCGCGGGGCCGTTGTTGTTTATGCCACGTCCGAGCCGGAAGAAGCCTTGTTGCTGGGCGGTTATACCGCCCTGATGGAAGATGGTCGCGTCACTCAGTTCGGTAAAACCGCCGATGTCTATCGTGATCCCCATGACTTGGTCTCTGCCGATGTCTTTTCCGATCCGCCGATCAATGCCGCGCGGATTACCAAAAAGGACGGTGAAATCCGCCTCAATGACCATGTCACATGGCAGGCCTCCGGCCCGTCTGCTGATCTGGCGGATGGAGACTATGAAATCGCCATTCGTCCGCATCATGTCAGTCCGGTGCGTCGTGGTGACCACCATGTGTCCATGACCGGAACCGTGCTGGTGACCGAGCTGAGTGGCTCGGAATCAAGCGCCCATTTCCGCTTGGGCGACCGCTCCTGGGTGTCGCTGGCCCATGGGGTCCATCCCTATAAGGTTGGGGATGATCATGTCTTCTACATGGATCCGGCAGACTGCTTCTATTTCCACCCGGACGGACAAAGGGCGCGCTGATGCCGCTTGCCCGTCGACCCATCAGGGAGCGGGCATCGCGGTTGCAACCAGTCTTCGCATTTTCGGCATCGCCCCGATGGGCCTGCACCACCACGGGTCAAAAATGGCCAACAAAAGCCTCCCATAGCGGCAGATGCGCTTGAAGGAACAGCACTCATGGCAAAGATCACGCTTTCAGGTTTGCGGCATTCCTACTATCCGAACCCGACCGGTCCGGATGATTATGCCCTCAAGCAGTTGGATATTTCCTGGCAGAATGGTGGCGCATACGCCCTGTTGGGGCCATCCGGCTGCGGCAAGTCGACCTTGCTCAACATCATTTCCGGTCTTCTTGTCCCTTCGGAAGGCAAGATCCTGTTTGACGAACAGGACGTCACCACGCTCAAGCCCGCAGAACGCAACATCGCGCAGGTCTTCCAGTTCCCGGTCATTTACGACACGATGAGCGTCTATGACAATCTAGCCTTTCCCTTGCGCAATCGAGGGGTGGATGAAGCCACGGTCAAGAACCGGGTGATGACCATTGCCACCATGCTCGAAGTCACCGACATGCTCAAGGTCAAGGCAGCGGGCCTGTCACCAGACAACAAGCAGAAAATCTCCATGGGACGCGGCTTGGTGCGTGAGGACATCAATGTGGTGATGTTCGACGAGCCGCTGACCGTCATCGATCCCCATCTCAAATGGAAATTGCGCTCGAAACTCAAGGAGCTGCATCAAGAGCTTCGCGCCACCATGATCTATGTGACCCACGACCAGACCGAGGCGCTGACCTTTGCCGATCAGGTGGTGGTGATGCAGGAGGGCGAGGTGGTCCAGATCGGCACGCCGGTCGAATTGTTCGAACGCCCAACCCACACCTTTGTCGGCCATTTCATTGGCTCACCGGGCATGAATATCCTGCCCTGCGAGGTGAAGGGGGATGCGGCTCTGTTCCATGGCACACCCGTCGCGCTCGAAGGGGACATCACCGGCGGCACAGCGGGTGGCTCTGGCGGCAAAACCGAAATCGGGGTCCGGCCGGAACATATCACCTTTGCCGAGGCAGGGCTTGCCGCCCGCGTCCGAAAGGTCGCCGATGTCGGCCGCCACAATGTGGTGGAAGCCATGGTTGGCGATACCGCCATTTCCGTCATCACCGAACAACAGCCACCCAATCCGGGCGACGAAGTGCATCTGGCGCTCGACGCAAACCGCACCCGTCTTTACCGGGATGGCTGGATTGCCACCACCCGCCAAGGCGCATGACCCAAGGAGAACGACCATGAAAAGCGTCAATCAAAAAGCCTGGTTCTTTGTCCTGCCGGTCCTTGTTCTGGTGGCCTTCAACGCCCTCATTCCGATGATGACCGTTGTCAATTATTCGGTGCAGGAAACCTTTGGCGACAATCTGTTTTTCTGGCAGGGGCTCGACTGGTTCCAGCAGATCCTGCGGTCCGAACGCTTTCACAATGCCCTTGGACGCCAGTTCCTCTTCACCGGTCTCATTCTGGTGATCGAAGTGCCGCTGGGTATCGCCATTGCCCTGTCGATGCCGAAAAAGGGCTTCTGGGTGCCGGTCTGCCTTGTCACCATGGCCTTGCCAATGTTGATCCCGTGGAATGTGGTCGGGGCGATGTGGAACATCTTCACCCTGCCGGATATCGGCCTTCTGGGTTATTTCATGAACCACACATTGGGCATTGACTATAACATGACCCAAAGTCCCTTTGCCGCTTGGGTGACGATCATCGTCATGGATGTCTGGCACTGGACGTCGCTGGTGGTGTTGCTTTCCTATGCCGGTCTGGTCTCGATTCCCGATGCCTTCTATCAGGCCGCAGAAGTCGATGGCGCCTCCCGCTGGGCGGTCTTTCGCTATATCCAGCTGCCGAAAATGAAGCAGGTCCTGACCATTGCCATCCTGCTGCGCTTCATGGACAGCTTCAACATCTATACAGAGCCCTTCACCCTGACCGGTGGCGGGCCGGGCAACTCGACGACCTTGCTTTCCATCGACCTTGTCAAGATTGCCCTTGGCCAGTTCGACCTTGGGCCGGCGGCTGCCATGTCGCTGATCTATTTCGCCATCACGCTTCTGGTGTCCTGGCTCTTCTATACCCTGATGAACCGCGATGTTCAGCAGGCTGACAAGCCAACGGACCACTAGGGAGGATCGGACCATGAAAAAAAGATATCTCGTACCAACGCTTTACATCCTGTTTCTGATGTTGCCGATCTATTGGCTGCTGGCCATGAGCTTCAAGACCACAGGCGAGATCCTGTCCGGCTTCACGCTCTTCCCACAGACCTGGACGCTGGACAATTACCGGGTGATCTTCACCGACCCGACCTGGTATTGGGGCTATATCAACTCGATCACCTATGTGGTGATCAACACCATCATTTCGGTCAGTGTGGCGCTGCCCGCAGCCTATGCTTTCTCGCGCTACAAGTTTTTGGGCGACAAGCAGCTCTTTTTCTGGCTCCTGACCAACCGCATGGCCCCGGCGGCCGTCTTTGCGCTGCCTTTCTTCCAGCTCTATTCTGCCATTGGCCTGTTTGACACTCATCTGGCGGTGGCGCTCGCCCACTGTCTGTTCAACATTCCACTGGCGGTCTGGATTTTGGAAGGCTTCATGAGCGGCGTGCCCAAGGAGTTGGACGAAACCGCCTTTGTCGACGGCTATTCCTTCCCGCGCTTCTTTGCCACCATCTTTCTGCCGACCATCAGTGCCGGGGTCGGTGTGGCCGCCTTCTTCTGCTTCATGTTCTCATGGGTGGAACTGCTGCTCGCCAAGACCCTGACGGCAGTCGCCGCCAAACCGATTGCCGCCACCATGACCAAGACGGCGTCAAGCGCCGGGTATGAGCTGGGACTGCTGGCCGCCGCTGGTGCACTGACCATCATTCCCGGCGCGGTGGTGATCTATTTCGTGCGTAACTATATTGCCAAGGGCTTTGCCCTGGGGAGGGTATGATGCTCACTTGGATGGCATGGACCTGGCCAACGGCGTTGGTCTTCATTGGAATTTTCTCCGCGATGGGCATCATCACGGTGCTGGAAATCCGCAATCCCGGTGGTGACGAGCGCCTTGGCGCGCTCGGTCTTGTCACCACCCGCGGCGATCGTCTCTTCATCTCTCTGCTTGGCTCGGCCTATATTTTCCTTGCATGGCTTGGTCTGTTCGGCACGCCGCTTTGGGTGCCGCTGGGAGTGGCCCTTACCTGGGCGACATTTTGCTTCTGGAAAGTTTAGTGAAAAGCCCGGATTCAAGCCATTCATGCGCAAAATTTTACAAAAAGGGCTTGGATCTGCGAAAACTTTAGTATTTACTGATCAAACCTTCTGTTTGCGTCGACATTCCGGCGGGAGCAGAAGATGAAAAGGGGAGCAGGGTCCTTTCCGATATTTGGGAAGAGCGGAACGGGCCCGCCTCATGAAACGACGGTTTGCCAGCGGGAATTCTTATGCGCAGAAAGAAGAAAAGCGAATTTCTTACTGAGGTCGAGTTGGAATTCATGACCCGACTTTGGGAGCTGGGAGAGGCAAATGTGCGCGACATTCTGGCCAAGTTGCCGCCTGAACGCGACCTTGCCTACACATCTGCTGCAACGATCATGAGGATTTTGGAACAGAAGAACTTTGTCGAAAGCCGAAAAGAGGGCAAGACGCATGTCTATCAAGCCCTGCTGACAAAGGATTCTTATCAGACGCGGTTTCTGAAGGATATTTCGGAGAAACTCTTCGACAATACCCCGGCAGCACTCGTGGCGCGACTGGTCGATGATGACGACCTGTCAGAGGAAGCGCTTGACGAGATCCGCGCACTGGTGGAGGGGAGGATGAAGAATGATAACGGTCGGGTCGATCCTTGATGTCTATCTGAATGTAAATATCCTGCTGATTGCCGCTTTTGGAATTTGGGTCGGAACATGTGCCGCCATGAGGGCCTCCGGTATTGCCGGGGACAAGGGCTTGGCACTCAAACTGCTCAAGATGATGGTCTTGAGCTGCTTCCTGTTCCCCCTCATGGTCTTTTTGTACGATCAGGTGATGCGCCCCCAGGGGGCGGAACATGCGCTTTCGCTAAGCCTGTCCGATCTGATGGTATCGCAATATCTGCGCGGATCCCTTGATATCAAGGCAGCCGAGCTGGATCTCCTGTTGGGCCTGCGTGCCCGGTTGACCGACGAATTCCTTGCGCTGCAAAGCGTCTTTGCGCTGGTCACCGCTGGCCTGTTGGGCCTTGGGCTTCTCATCGGCCTTGGTCGTCTGTGGATCAGCCTCTATCGCCTGCATGTGGTCCTGAACAAAAGCTATGCATGGCGCCGTTTTGGCAATGTCCATCTGATCCTGTCGGAAATGGTGACAACGCCTTTCTCGACGCGCAGTCTGTTCCGCCGCTATATCGTGGTGCCTGTCGACATGCTTGGCCGCAGCAAGGATCTGCGCATGGCTCTTGGTCACGAATTCCAGCATTTGCGTCAGCATGATACCGAATGGGAACTGGTGCTGGAATTTCTACGCCCGCTCTTTTTCTGGAACCCGGCCTTCCATTTGCTCAAACGGGACATCGAACGCCTGCGCGAACTGAGCTGTGATCAACAGGTTATCAGCCGCAAAGACGTCAATATCCGCGATTATTGCGAATGCCTTCTTCGGACCTGTGAAATGGGCCTGCGCCGTCGGGAGCAAACCCTGCGTGCCCGCCCAAGCGTTGCCTTCGTTCAGCTCGATCTGTCAATCACCGGCAAACCGACCTCGGCTTTCCTCGAACAGCGCATGCTGACCTTGTTTGAGGCTGGCAATGCCAGACGCAATCGGGCGCTTTTCACAGCCATCTTGATTCCGGTGCTGGCTCTGGTCGGTTTGGTCGCGGTGATGATGCAAAAGCCAAATGATTGGAGCCATGAGCGGATCATGTTCTCCACCGTCATCAATCTCGACCGACTGGCGGCCCGCAATCACTAGGGCCAGTTTGTCTCTCCCTGCTTTTGGGGCAACAAAAAACCGCGCTGGAAAGGCTCCAACGCGGCTTTCTTCGAGCGATGAACGGGCGCCCTTATGAGGTAGCACCCGGTTTCATGCCACCGCTCACATGTCCGGCGGGACGGACAAACATCAGGAAGGCAACCAATGCGCCAAAGGCGATGAACACCGAAGCGATATTGGAGAAGTTTGCCGGAAGGCCGAAGCCGATTTGTGCCTGCAGAATGAAGGCCGCATTGACAGCGGTCATGAAGACGGCAGGAACCGTTGCGATCCAGTGAAGCTTGGCATTGCGAACCAGCCAGATGGCAGCAGACCACAGAACCAGCATAGACAGCATCTGGTTCGACCAACCGAAGTAACGCCATACCAGAGCAAATGGCACCTGCGAAATCATGAAGGCGATGCCGAACAGTGGCAGAGCGATCATCAGACGCTTGGCGATCTTGGTCTGGTCCATTTTGAAGGTTTCAGCCAGGATCAGGCGGGTCGAACGGAAGGCCGTATCACCAGAGGTGATGGGCAGTACGATTACGCCGAGGATGGCAAGGAAGCCGCCCACTGGGCCAAGCATGGTGTTGCAGACTTCGTTGACGACGGCGGCCGGAGACCCCGAAGCGATCGTGGCTTGAAGGGCTGCGGAATTCTCATAGAAGGAAACACCGGCAGCGACCCAGATCAGGGCAATGATGCCTTCAACGATCATGGCGCCATAGAAGATCGGGCGACCATGTTTTTCGTTGCGCATACAACGTGCCATCAGCGGCGACTGGGTGGAATGGAAGCCTGAAATGGCACCACACGACAAGGTAATGAAGAGCAATGGCCAGATTGGCAAGTCATTGGGATGCACGTTGGTGGTGAAATCGAGATTCGGCATCAATTCATAGCCATTGAAGATCAGACCGCCCAGAACGCCGAAGGTCATGAACAGCAACAAGACGCCAAAAATCGGATAGAGGCTGCCAATAATCTTGTCGATTGGCAGGATCGTGGCGACGAAATAATAGACGAAGATCGCACCGACCAGCAGGGATACGTTGAAGCCGGTCATGTTGCTGAGCAATTTTGCCGGGCCAAGAATGAAGACAACACCGACCAGAAGCAACAGCACGACAGAGAAAATCCGCAGAACGTGACGGGCGGCCATGCCCATCTCGTCGCCGACCACTTCCGGAATGGATTTCCCGCCGGAACGAACCGACAGCATACCGGAGAAATAGTCATGCACGCCACCGGCAAAGATCGAGCCAAGGACCACCCACAGCATGGCCTGGGGGCCATAAAGAGCGCCAAGGATCGGGCCGAAGATCGGGCCGAGGCCGGCAATGTCGAGCAGCTGGATGAAGAAGACTTTCCAGGTCGGCATGTTGACATAGTCAACACCATCTTCCTTGGTCCAGCATGGAGTTTTGCGATTTGGTTCCGGGCCGAAGATTCTTTCGACAAAGACACCATATGTGAAATAGCCGAGCACGAGCAGCGCGACACAGATGAGGAAAAAGAGCATCCTATCTTCTCCTTGCAAAGATAAAGCTCTGAGCTTGTTGACAGGGATTAGACAGTCCCTGTGATGACTCTAGGTGGAACTACGATCAGGTTTAAATCGGCTCGAAAATAGGTCCGAAGGACTGCGTAGAACAAGGCTTTCCCGCTGAAACGTCGCTTTGGGCCTCTGAAATGCATTTTGGGTCACTGGACTGTGACTCTCAGTCTCCAACAGAAAATGGAAAAGTGGCCACAAGCGCGACTCACCCTGATGGCAAACGCGAAAAGGCGGCTGTCATGGGCAAGGCTGTTTCGCATGAAAGCATGCAAGAAAGCAGGACATCGGTGCCATCAATTGGCCAATTTAACTGGCAAGAGGCAGCATTTCCTGACGATAGGGAATCGAGAAGGAAATGGCCGTGCCCTGGCCCGAAGCGCTTTTGATGTGCATGCCATATTCCGTGCCGTAGATCTGCTCCAACCGGCGGTGGGAATTGCGCAAGCCGATGCCGTCATAATGGGATTCCAACGCCCGCCGCTCCAGAAGCGAGGACAACAAATCCTCTGGAATGCCTGATCCATCATCAAACACCGTCACCTGCAATTCGCCATTCTTCTGGCAAATGGTCAGGCCGACCGTGCCGCCATCCTCACGGGTTCTAAGGCCATGTTTGACGGCATTTTCTACCAGGGGCTGGATGATCAGCGAGGGGATCGGCCAATCCTCGCAGCCCGGCTCCACATCAATGCGCGAGCGAATGCAGTCTCCGAAGCGTGCCTGTTCGATGGCCAGATAGGAATTGACCTGCGCCAGCTCATCGGCCAATCGGATGAAGCCGCGGCTGGAATCAAGATTCTTGCGCATATAGAGCGACAGATCGAGGATCAGATCGCGGGCCCGGTCCGGTGCCGTGCGGCAGAAGGAAGCAATGGTATTGAGGGAATTGAACAGGAAGTGCGGGTTGATCTGCGCCTGTAGGTGGCGGATCTCAGCATGGGCCAGCAGGCGGTCCTTGACCTGAATATCCTCCAATTCAAGCTGGATCGAAAACAGATCCGTCAGCCCCTTTGCCACCTCGAACAGGATCTTGTTCATGTCATAATTCGGGGAGCCGTAGAATTTCAGCGTACCGACAATCGCGCCACCCTTGCGCAACGGAACAATGATCGCCGAACTCAAGGGACAGCAGGAGTGACTGCAGCCGATCAAATCCTTGTCATGGGTGAATATCTGTTCCCCCGAGGCGATCACCTGTTTGGTGGCCCGTGTGACGAGGGGACGTCCGGGCAAATGATGATCGTCGCCTTCCCCCACATGGGCCAGCACGGTTCGGGTGTCGGTAACAGACACTGCCGCCACAGGCAAACGGTCATGAATGACCTCCGCCATCGCCTGCGCGCTATGTGCATTCAAGCCAGCGCGCAAATAGGCCACGGTGGTATTGGTGATATCAAAAATTTTCTGGGTCTGATCCGAGGCCTTGCGTTCGCGAAAATCCTGTATCGAATTGATCACATGGACGAACAGCACGGCACCCAGACTGTTGCCGATCAGCATCGGCAGCATGATCACGCGGACCAGGGCGATTGCATCATTCAAAGGCTGGGAGAGCAGCAAGACCATCCCCATATGCATGCTCTCGCCAATCAGCGCCAACACCAAAGCCACCTGCCAGCGCATGGCACGGTCCTGCAATTTGACCTGCACCGCCCCGGCCATCAATCCTTCCAATATGGTGGCCAGAGAGCAGGCCAGCGCCGAGAAGCCCCAAGGATCGATCAGGAAACGATGTCCCCCGGCAATCAAGCCTGCCCCAAAGCCGACAATTGGCCCTCCAAACAGCCCGCCGGTTATCACCGCCATTGCCCGCAAATTCGCAATGGAATCAAAGATCGCATTGCCGCTATAGGTGCCAAGCACGCCCAGCAGGCCGAAAAACACGATCATGAATGACCGGTTCTTGAAGCCACGCCGGTTGAAGTTCATCTCCTGCACCGGCGAAAGGCTCAACAGAACATAAGCCCCCGCAACCAAGAGGCCCACATGTTTGAGAAGGGTGGCAATCAGGGTCAATATCGACATGCTATCGGCTTTCCGGCAATGCGATTGAAGGGGGGCATTGGCCCGCTCAGGATGGCTTCACAGCCCAAGCTTCAGTTTGAAATCCTTGACACGGGAGCGGCTGACAGTCAGTTTGCTGCGCGCCCGGTCGCCCATGACAAGGCTGTATTTGCCATTGAACCAGGGGCTGAATTCGACGATGGCATCAAGATTGACCAGCGACGAGCGATGGGCGCGAAAGAAAGCGCTGCCCGCCAGATGCTCCTCCATCCGGTCCATCGATGCGATGCCATAGACCGGGAAGACGTCGTCACGTGTATGGGCCATCACCCGGCTGTCATCATAACTGCAAAAGACGATGTCGCGCGGATCGATCAGCCGGATGCGTCCATGCTTCTCGACCGAAACCCGATGGGTGGTTGGCAGTGGCGGGTGGTCCGCACCCTGCATTTTGGTCAGGAGGCTTTCCAGCTGCTTTTGCAGTGGGTTGCTCCGCTGCTCCAGAAGGCCGCGCGCCCTGTCAATGGTGCGGGCCAGTCGCTCCTCGGACACCGGCTTGAGGATATAATCCACCGCACTGGCCTCAAACGCCTTGACCGCATAGCTGTCATAGGCCGTGACGAAGACAAAAAGAGGCAGCGGGCAATCGGCTACCTGCAGGGCGCGAATGACTTCAAAGCCATTCTGCCCCGGCATCTGAATATCGAGAAACACCAGATCCGGCTGCTGTTCAAGACAAAGGCTTACCGCTTTTGACGCAGATGCTGCCTCGCCGATGACCGAGAGGTCTGCATATTGCGACAGCAAAAAGCCCAGTTCGTCTCTTGCTGGGGCTTCGTCATCAACTATGAGGCATCTGATTGGCATGGTCTCTGGAAGGCAACGCACGTGCCCGTCTGGAAAAGGGAACAGGAATGATCCCTCCTATCACCATGCTTTTGGCTCCGCTTTAATCTAGCGCAATTTATTGCGCCTTGCTGCGTTTGTCGGCCAGCGGTTGGCATTGCTTAACGGCGCGCGGTCCGTCTTCGAGCCGGATACAAGCCTCGGTGCAGTCCCCAAACCTGCCTGCCCGGCATTTGGGCAGACAGGTTCGTCTTGGGGGGACGTCTTCTCAATCAGAAGAAGCCAAGAGCGTCAGTGGAATAGCTCACCAACATATTTTTGGTCTGGCGGTAATGCTCCAGCATCATCTTGTGATTCTCACGCCCCACGCCGGACTGTTTGTAGCCGCCAAAGGCCGCATGTGCAGGATAGGCATGATAGCAGTTGGTCCAGACGCGACCAGCCTGAATTTCCCGCCCAAACCGGAAAGCACGGTTGCCATTGCGGGTCCAGACACCAGCACCAAGGCCAAAGTCGGTGTCATTGGCAATGGCGAGGGCTTCGTCATCATCCTTGAAGGTACAGACCGAGAGAACCGGACCGAAAATCTCTTCCTGGAAGATGCGCATGCTGTTGTTGCCCTTGAAGACAGTCGGATTGATATAGTTGCCGCCTTCAAGGCCAGGCAGGTTGGCGACCGTGCCGCCGAGCAGGCATTCCGCCCCTTCGCCCTTGCCAAGGTCGAGATAGGAAGAGATCTTCTCTTTCTGCTCGCCTGAGGCCTGTGCCCCGATCATCGTGTCCATTTGCAACGGGTTGCCCTGCTTGACCTTTTTCACACGCTCGAGCGCCCGGGCGATGAAATCGTCATAGATGGATTCTTGGATCAAAGCGCGCGACGGGCAGGTGCAAACCTCGCCTGAATTGAGCGCAAACATCGAGAAACCTTCAAGACATTTGTCGAAATAGGCGTCATCCGCATCCATGATGTCTTGAAAGAAGATGTTTGGCGATTTGCCACCCAGCTCCAGCGTCACAGGGATCAGATTCTGCGCCGCATATTGCATGATCAGGCGACCAGTCGTGGTCTCCCCGGTAAAGGCAATCTTGGCGATCCGGCTGGATGAGGCCAGCGGCTTGCCAGCTTCCAAGCCAAAGCCGTTGACCGCATTGAGAACACCCGGTGGCAGCAGATCGCCAACCAGCTCAAGGAACACCATGATCGAAGCGGGGGTCTGTTCAGCAGGTTTCAGCACCACGCAGTTGCCAGCCGCCAGCGCCGGAGCCAGCTTCCAGACCGCCATCAGAAGCGGGAAGTTCCACGGAATGATCTGGCCAACTACGCCCAGTGGCTCAGGAATATGATAGGCATAGGTATTGTGATCAATCTCCGAGATATGCCCTTCCTCGGCGCGGATACAGCCGGCGAAATAGCGGAAATGGTCAATAGCCAGCGCCACGTCGGCGGCGATGGATTCGCGGATCGGCTTGCCATTGTCGATCGTCTCGGCCACCGCCAGCAAATTGGTGTTGGCTTCCATCCGGTCGGCCATTTTCAACAGCATGTTGGAGCGTTCGGTCGGTGAGGTCTTGCCCCAGGCCGGGAAAGCGGCATGGGCGGCATCAAGAGCTGCCTCGATGTCGTCGGCGTTGGACCGGGATATCTCACAGATCACTTCCCCTGTGATCGGTGTGACATTCTCGAAATACTGACCGGATTTCGGCTCGACAAAGGCACCGTTGATAAAGTTGCCATAGCGGGGTTTGAACGGCCACTCGATATCCAGATGAGACGTATCGAGTGCTTCACTGCGGGTCTGTGTTGTAATGACGTTCATGATTTTCCTCCCAGAAATGCTGCGCCATGTGGATTGTTTGATGAAACATGCATAGGAAGTTTCGTGCCAACTCACTAAGTGATTGAAACATCTTGATTGCGGCATCGGGGCACTGTGTCATGCGTGGAACAGTTTGTTGCACCTATTGTCTCGGCAATGGCGCAATTGGTGCAATCGAGCCGCGCAACCATGCCAAAAGGCCTTGGTCCATTTGGCGATCCCTCCAAGGCGTGATACATTTTGACGCACCCGAAGCCGAACCAGAAAAAGGCGGCGCGGGCAGGGGAGGATTTGGATGGCGCATCGCGATCTGCAGCGCGTGGGGCAAGGCTCACGCGATCATGAAATCTTATCTGCATCATGGAGTCGGTGCCGCGAGGATTATGGCCTTGATCAATGGTGCCAGCGTCGCGAGGCGGTGATCCGCCGCGAACGCGTGCGCGATTCCATAGAAACCCTCGGCCCTCTATTCACGGCCTGCCGATCACAGGTCCAGCACATCTTTCAAAATATTGTTGGTTCAGGTCACGCGGTCATCCTGACCGACCAGCATGGCACGATCATCGAATTTGCCGTCCAGTCGGCTCTTGATGAGCTGTTCCGGCAGTCGGGTCTCAGACGTGGCGCTGACTGGAGCGAAGCATGCGAAGGCACCAATGGCATCGGCACGGCCATCGCCGAGAAAAAGCCGCTGACCGTCTATCGCGACCAGCATTTCCATTCCCGCCATGCGAGCCTTACCTGCATCGGTGCCCCGGTCTTTGACGTTCAGGGCGACGTGCTCGCTCTGTTTGACGTCTCCAGCATTGGCCGCAAGGATGATCCGGATTTGCTGGCTCATACCCGTGCTCTGTTGGAAATGTCGGCCCGGCTGATGTCGCGCCGCAATTTTCAGGATCACTTTGCCGATCAATGGATCATGCGCTTCCATCATGATGCGGACCGGGTTGGGTTGCTGGAGGAGGGGCTGATCGCCCTTGATTACAATGGTCGCATCGTCGGGCTCGATGAACAGGCAAAGCTGCATCTGTCCATCGCTGATCGCGCCCAGTTGATTGGATGTGACATTGGCGATCTGGTGACCATGGAGCGCGATCGGCTGGCCAGCCATCTTGCCAATGCGGGACGGATGCCCGCCCAGATCGGCCTGCAGGATGCCTTTGCGCCCAAGGCGACCCAATTGCATGCCCGCTTGATTGAATCCAATGCGGTGTCCAACCAGTCAAACGGCATTGCCCTTAAAGGCGCACGCACGCTGACGCCGGGTTGGCAGACCCCACAAAAGACGCCTCGTCCGCAACAGGACTTCAGCTCGCAACGGGCCAAGCCGTCTCAAAGCGACGCCCCGCGCGAGGCTCAGCGTAGCCCGCTGGTAGACTTGATCGGGGCAGATGCGCCGCTGCAAGCCTTAGCGGAAAAGGCGCAGAAGCTGTTTGATAATGATATTCCGTTGTTGATCACCGGAGAGACCGGTGTCGGCAAGGACAGTTTCGCCCGCGCCCTTCATGCTTCGTCTGACCGGGCAGCCGCTCCCTTCGTCGCGGTCAATTGCGGGGCTTTGCCAGAAAATCTCATCGAAGGGGAATTGTTCGGTTATAAGGCGGGTGCATTCACCGGCGCCCAAAGCGCGGGCTTCAAGGGCCAGATTTTGGCGGCCAATGGCGGCACGTTGTTGCTTGACGAAATTGGCGATATGCCCCTATCGGCTCAAACCCGCTTGTTGCAGGTGCTTGAGCAACGCAAAGTGACGCCGCTTGGTTGTACAAAGGGCGTTGATCTCGACATTCGCCTGCTGGCTGCCACCCATCAGCCGCTCGAGCGGCTCTGTGCCGAGGGGCGCTTCCGTGAGGATCTCTATTACCGGATTTGCGGCTTTTCCTTACCCCTTCCGTCCCTGCGGCAACGCTCAGATCTCGACCATATCGTCGCCCGTCTGTTGCCCGAGGCGCGATTGGATGATGATGCCTCGTTCTCCCGTGAGGCGCGGCACATGATCGAAACCCATCACTGGCCGGGCAATATCCGCCAATTAAAGCATGCGCTGAAAACCGCCGCCATTCTGGCCGATGGTGGGCCGATCATGCCCGATCATCTGGGCATGATCAACGGGCAGGGCATGCTGCCCACCCAGTCAAGAGAGCCTGCCGACCATCAGAGCGTGACGCCACGCATCGTGGTGCCGTGCAATGATCTGCGGGCGCGCCTTGATGTTTCGGATAAAGAAAAACAGCTGATCGAGGACGCCTTGCACCGCACCCGCTGGAACATCTCCCGCTGTGCGTTCAATCTGGGCATTTCCCGCAACACCCTATACCGGAAAATGAAAGCCCACGGCATCAGCAAGGCACACTGACCCGCCGCCTTGATCAACACGCGTTACACGACGTGCAAAATGCCGACAAAGAAACTGATCGTTCCTAGCAACACGAAGCCATGCCAGATCGCATACCGATAAGGCATCGACTTGCGGGCATAAAAGGGGATGCCGGATAGATAAAAGCCAGCGCCTACAAAGATGGTTATGGCTGTCACCAATGGCAGGTCTGTAAAATTGAATACCAGACCGACAAAGCCAATCGCCCCCAGTCCCACATAGGACAGGGTCGACCAGCGGCTTTTGACACGGCTGCCAAAAATCTTCCAGAGTATCGCCAGCAGGGTCACCGTCCAGATGATCCCGGCAAAGATGATGACAAAAGTTGGATCCAGGTCGCTCAACACCGCCGTGATGGTCGCGGCGATCAGACCATAGATTGCCGCATGGTCAATCCGTCGCAAGGACAGACGGACATTGTGCCATGGTCCGAAATGATAGATGGCCGATGCCAGCGCCGAGCCAAGCAGGCAGACCATATAAAGGATGCTGAACAGGGTTTTTTGCACCCCGATGCCATCGGATATCCGCATGGAAACAAGACCGCACATGACACCCACCGCTAAAAGCGTTGCGCCATGCACAAAGGCATCGGCGGTCCGGTAATTGATATGCATGCTTGGATACATCTTGCCTCCTGCTCGAAAGACGCTCGAAAGTGCCACAGTCCCGTGAGGCTGGATAGTCAGTGATATTTGTCCACTGCCGATTACAATGCCAACCGGCTGTCATTACCCCATTGAAGGTTGACGCAGCCTGCAAGCCGTTTGCCCCACGCTCTTGATCATGAAGTCTACACCATATTCCCAAGCCTTGAGAAGATGGTGACGTTGCGTGAATTGGTAAGATTATCGGGTATGTGGCGGGAAGTGTCTGGAATATCGCGATATTTTCAACGTTAAACAAGATGCAAGGCAACCGAAAATAGGTGTTTCAATTCTTGGGCGCGCTGGCACCGTGCCCCAAAACTGCCTCAGAATTGTCCTGATCGTGTCACAGACATGCACTAATGTGCTGTCAGGATTCTCGACGAAAGGTTAAGTCAAGTGCCTTCAATATCGACTTTAGTGGTCAAAGCAAACGATTGCGCAATCGTTTGCTTTATGATACTTTTTTGGTCATGACTGCAAACGAGGGAGGAACTTCGTGCGTAAAGCGGTTCTCTTGAATTCCGATATCACCCGTGTTGTGTCCGAGATGGGGCACGGCAATGGCCTGTGCATTGGCGATGCTGGCTTGCCCATTCCCGATGGCGTTGAGCGCATCGACCTGGCCGTCAGCCGGGGTCTGCCCTCTTTTCTCGATACACTGTCTGCAGTGGTCTCCGAGCTCTATGTCGAGCGCGTATTGATCGCCTCGGAAATGGTCGATGAGCAGCCTGACTTCCACAAAAAGGTCGTCGAGTTGATCGAAAAGCTGGCCTTGACCCAGGGCAATCAGATCGAGATCCAGACGGCTTCTCATGAAAGCTTCAAGGGTGAAAGCGAAACAGCGCGCGCGGTGGTCCGCACCGGCGAATGCACCCCTTATGCCAACATCATTCTCTATTCCGGCGTTTCTTTCTGATCTCCCCTCGCGGGAACGATGAAGATCCATCTGAGCAAGAAGAAGATTAGGAGGTCCGGCCATGTCGGCATTGCTGGAACTGCGTCAGGTCAGCAAATCTTTCTCCACAGTACAGGTGCTCAAGGATGTCGACTTTCGCGTCGATGCCGGGCGCGTTGTGGCTCTGGCCGGGGAAAATGGGGCTGGTAAGTCGACCCTGATGAAAATCATCACCGGCATTTACAGCCGGGATAGCGGCACCATGCATTACAAGGGCAAGGAGGTGCGCTTCACCACCGCCCGACAGGCGATTGATGCCGGGATCGCGATGATCCATCAGGAGTTGAACCTGCTGCCCGAACTGAGTGTGGGTGAGAATATCTTTCTGGGCCGTGAGCCGACTGATGCCTCCGGCCGCATTCTCTGGGGTGAAATTGAAAAGCAAAGCCGCCACTGGCTAACCCATCTCAAACAACAGATCGATCCCAATGCCAAATTGGGCACCCTCTCCATTGCCCAGCAGCAAATGGTTGAGATTGCCCGTGCTCTGACGATGAATGCCGAAGTCATCATCATGGATGAGCCAACCGACGCGCTGACCGACGTCGAAACCCAGATTCTGTTCGATGTGGTTGATCAATTGCGCGAGCAAGGCAAGGGGATGGTCTTCATCTCTCACCGTTTGGGCGAGATTTTCCATATGTGCGACGATGTGGCCGTCCTGCGCGATGGCTCAATGGTCCATCAGGGGCCGGTTGCCGAGATCGACGAGGCCGGTTTGATCCGCCATATGGTGGGCCGGGATCTGTCCGATCAATATCCTTATGTCAAGGCTGAACCCAAAGCCACCGTACTGGAAGTCCGCGGACTGCAAGCAAACGGCGTCAAAGACGTCTCCTTTGCGGCGCAGGCCGGTGAAGTCGTCGGCTTTGCCGGACTTGTTGGGGCAGGGCGGACTGAGCTGGCCAAGGCCATCTATGGCGCCAATCCGGCCAAGGCTGGCGAGATCTTGATTGACGGCGAAGTCAGCCACATCAACACCCCACTAGAAGGGGTCAAGGCAGGCATCGGCTATGTCACCGAAGACCGCAAGCTTGAGGGCCTCATCCAGATGCATGGCCTGAGGCAAAATATGGCCCTGACGGGTCTGCGTCTCTTCTCCAACAAGCTGGGCATGCTCGACAAGAAGGCCGAGCGGGCCAAGGTCGGGGAATATATCAATGCCTTCTCGATCAAGACCCACGGGGTCGACGCCATCGTTTCGCAATTGTCCGGCGGCAACCAGCAAAAGGTTTCGATCGCCAAATCGCTGGTTCCCAAACCCCGCATTCTCATTCTCGATGAACCAACCCGCGGCGTCGATGTCGGGGCCAAGCGCGAAATCTACACTCTGATCAACAAACTCAAGGCGGAAGGCCTCTGCATCCTGCTGATGTCCTCCGACATGCCCGAACTTCTCGGTATTTCCGACCGCATCCTTGTCTTGTCTGGCGGCAAGATGACCGGTGCCTTTGACCGGGAGGATGCCGATCAGGAAAGCATCATGCGCTGCATCGTTGCAGGCCTGAAGGATTAAAGGGAAGGAACCGTTCGATGACCATGAAGAGCTTCGTTACAAACAACATACCGCTGATCGGTCTGATCGTCCTGATGGGCATTGTGTCCCTGATCAGTCCGTCTTTCCTGTCCGTTGACAACCTGCTCAACATTCTGCGCCAAACGTCCGTCAATGCGGTGATTGCAGCAGGCATGACCTTCGTCATCCTGACCGCCGGCATCGATCTGTCGGTCGGCTCGGTGCTGGCCCTGACCGGTGCCATTTGCGCCACATTGATCGGGCTCGATACACCGCTGATCGCGGCGTTGGGTGTGACCATTCTGGTGGGCGCTGCAATGGGCGCAGCACAAGGCTCGATTGTCAGTTTCTTTGGCGTGCAGCCCTTCATCGCAACCCTTGTTGGTATGACCATGTTCCGTGGCGCGACGCTGGTGTTCACCGCAGGACGCCCGATTTCGACCGGTGACTTTGATGTCGCTGAAAGCTTCTACCAGATCGGTGGCGGCTATGTGGCCGGAATTCCGATCCCGGTGATTCTGGCTTTCGTCGTTTTTGCTGGCTGCTGGTATATTCTCAACCACACTTGCTTTGGCCGCTATGTCTATGCCATCGGTGGCAATGAACAGGTCGCCAAGCTCGCTGGCGTCAATGTCAATCGGGTCAAGATCACCGTTTACGCCCTGTCAGGTGCTCTGGCTGCCCTTGCCGGCATTGTCCTGACCGCACGCCTTGAAAGCGCCCAGCCGACCGCCGGTCTGGCCTATGAGCTTGATGCCATCGCCGCTGTCGTGCTTGGCGGCACATCGCTTGCCGGTGGCAAGGGGCGCATCACCGGAACCCTCATCGGTGCCCTCATTATCGGCACCCTCAACAACGCCCTCAATATCCTGGACGTGTCGTCCTACTACCAGATGATCGCCAAGGGAGGCGTCATACTTCTCGCCGTGATGCTCGATCAACGCGGCAAGAATGCATAACTACACATGAAGTAACCTAGGGAGAGAACCTATGAAAAAACTGCTCGGTATGGCACTCGCCACCACCATGATGCTCGGCACCTCCGTGTCTGCTATGGCACAGGACAGCCTCGCGCTCGTCGTCTCGACGCTGAACAACCCGTTCTTCGTCACCCTCAAGGAAGGCGCTGAAGCCAAGGCTAACGAACTGGGCTACAATCTGCTGGTGCTCGACAGCCAGAATGATCCTGCCAAGGAACTGGCCAACGTCGAAGACGTGCTGAACAAAAACATCAAACTGATGATGATCAACCCGACCGATTCCGACGCTGTGCGTTCCGCCATCAAGGCTGCCAACCGCAAGGATATTCCGGTTGTCACCCTCGACCGTGGCGCAAATTCAGGCAAGGTTGTCTCGCACATCGCATCCGACAACGTGCAGGGCGGCGAAATGGCTGGCCAGTTGATCATCGACACCCTGAAAGGCAAAGGCAAGGTTGTCGAGCTGCAGGGCGTTCCTGGTACATCTGCTGCCCGTGACCGTGGTGAAGGCTTCAACAAAGCCATCAAAACCGCAACCGGCATCGAAGTGGTTGCCTCTCAGGCTGCTGACTTTGACCGCACCAAAGGCCTCAATGTGATGGAAAACATCCTGCAGGCACAGCCGGAAATCAACGCCGTCTTCGCTCATAACGACGAAATGGCTCTTGGCGCCATCAAGGCAATCGAAGCTGCAAAACGCGACATCATCGTCGTCGGCTTTGACGGCACCGATGATGCTGTCAAAGCGGTCAAAGACGGTGAAATGCTGGCAACCGTTGCCCAGCAGGCATCGATGATCGGCTCCATGGGTGTGGAAGTTGCTGACAAGATCCTCAAAGGCGAAAGCGTGCCGGAATATACCCCTGTTGCGCTGAAGCTCATTACCAAGTAAGGGATGAAGGACGCAAAAGTCCGTCAGTTGAATCCGGATCCGGCGCCCTCGTGCCGGATCTTTCTCTCCGAGCCGGGCGGGCAACAAGCGCCATGCCGATCGCTCGGGAGACCAGAGGCTTGGCATCTCTGATCTGCCTCGACCAAGGTCCGGTCAGAAGCCGCCAGAACAGGTAGCCGTTACCCATGATCAGCATCAAGGATGTGGCACAAGAGGCAGGCGTCTCGGTCACCACTGTGTCCCATGTGGTCAATTCGACCCGTTTCGTTGCGCCAGCGACAAAGGAAAAGGTCGAAAAGGCCATCGAACAGTTGGGCTATCAGCCAAGTTCGCTGGCCCGAGCGCTCAAGATCAAATCGACCAAGACCATCGGCATGCTGGTTTCTTCCTCCACAAACCCCTTCTTTGCCGAAGTGCTGCAGGGAGTTGAGGAAGGCTGCTACCAGAGGCATTACAGCCTCATCCTGTGCAATTCCGGCGACGACCATGAGCGCCATCTCGCCTACCTCCAGACCCTGCTGCAAAAACGCATCGATGCGCTGGTCGTGATGACCACCTCAAGCGACGCCATTTTCAATGAAAAGCTGGCGAGCCTTAAACATCTGCCCAAGATCCTGCTCGATTTCGAACTGAGCGTCGATGGATGCGCCATTGCCGACGATTCCATTCTCGGCGGCAAACTGGCAACCAATCACCTGCTTGATCGAGGCTTGACGGATATTGGCTGCCTCACCGGGCCAGTCGATCACCCCCGCAGCCGAGACCGGTATCGCGGCTTCATCGAAGCGATGGAAGCCAGCGACCATGCCATCCGCCCCGATTGGGTGGTGTCCGATGAACTCAGCGCCCCCGGCGGTTACCGTGCCATGCAAAAGGTGCTTTCGGCCAAGACGCGCCCACAAGCGGTCTTTGCCTGCAACGACATGATGGCAATCGGGGCCTATCGCGCCATTCAGGAAACGGGCTTGAAGGTTGGGCAGGATATCTCGATTGTCGGCTATGATGATCTGGAACTGGCAGCCTATCTCACCCCGTCTCTGACCACGGTGCGTCAGCCTAGCTTTGAGCTGGGCTTGAAAGCGGCCGACATCCTGATCGAGCATCTCGAAAACAAGGTCGAAATGCCCAAGCTGCTCCAGTTCGAACCCTCGCTGGTGGTACGGGAATCGGTCTCTCCCCTTTCTCCCTCCAGCGAGACGTAATTCCAAGAGGTAAACTCATGTCCATTTCAGTCTTTGGCAGCATCAATATCGACCTCACCACCTATGCCAAGCGGTTGCCTGCGCCGGGTGAAACCCTGCATGGGGACACCTATGGCCTCGGTCTTGGCGGGAAGGGCTGCAATCAGGCTGTCGCCTGTGCCAAACTGGGAGCGGACACCGCCATGATTGGCCGCATCGGTCCGGACATGTTTGGCGAAACGGCGCTCAAGGCTTTGACCGAGCTGAATGTTCCGACCGACCATATTTATTCCGACCCGGACAACAAGTCCGGCATCGCCGTGATCGGTGTCGATGAAAAGGCGGAGAATTGCATCACGGTGATTGGTGGTGCCAATATGGCGATTGATGAAAGCGATGTCGCCCGCTCCGAAGCTGTCTTCAAGGCCTCCGACATCCTGTTGCTGCAGCTGGAAATTCCGATGCAAGCGGGCCTGAAAGCCGCCGCTCTGGTGCGCGCGGCGGGAGGACGGGTGATCTTTGACCCCGCACCGGCACCAGCTGAAGGGTTGGCTGATGAGGTCCTGTCACAAATTGACATCATCACCCCCAACGAGACCGAAACCGGTCTGCTGACCGGCCTGCGCCCAACCAACCGCGCCGAGGCAGCCGAAGCTGCCACCCTGTTGCGCGCCCGCGGTGTTCCGGTGGCCATCGTCAAGCTCGGAGCGCACGGGGTTTATTTTCAGTCCGCAACCGAAGAAGGCTTCATTGAGCCTTTCAAGGTCGAGGCAATTGATACGGTCGCCGCTGGCGATTGCTTCAATGGTGGCCTTGCCTATGCGTTGGCTGATGGTCAGAGCCTGCCTGACGCAGTGCGTTTTGCTGCGGCCTGCGGCGCGCTTTCCACCACCAAACGCGGCGCATCCAGTGCTGCGCCAACCCTTGCCGAGGTCAAGGCCCTCATCAATGCATAATCACTTTCAAGCCTGATAGCGTCTGACTCCATCACGCGCCCCGAGCCCCGAGCGACCAATCCAAGCCTTTGGTCGTGATCGGGGCTTGCTATTGGCAGGCACCCATGAAAGGGTGCCGCCGGTAAAATCAAGGCGAATGAAGGACACGGGAATGAGCAGATTTGAAGCGGTTATTTTCGATTTTGACGGCGTGATTGTCGACAGTGAAACGATTTCTCTGGACGAACTGCAACGCTCGATGGCCCTCTTTGGGATTGAGAAGAGCTGGAACGAACTGGTCGAAGGCTTTCTGGGCCATTCTCCCGCTTCAACCCGTGCCTTTATCGAAAAAACCTCTGGTAAGGATGCTGGCGACGAATTTCCCAAATTGTGGAACGAACGCATTCTTGAGCGCTTCACCTCAGATCTTACCCTGATGCCCGGCATTACGGCTTTGTTTGACCATCTTGATGCAGAGGGCATCCGATATGGTATCGCAACGGGCAGCAGCGAAGACCGTCTTCAACATGCGCTTGACGTGGTGGGTATTGGCCATCGCTTTGAAGACCGTCTTTACAGCACCGATCATGTGGCGAAGGGCAAACCCGCGCCGGACATCTTCCTGCATGCCCTTGAAGCGCTGGGAGCCGAAGCCTCGCGCACTGCGGTGATTGAGGACGGCATTGCCGGAACCATCGGCGCACGGGCTGCGGGCATCGATGCCGTCTTCGGTTTTGTCGGCGGCTCTCATCTGGAAGACTGCGCCGACTGGCAGGGCAACAAGTTGAACCAAGCCGGTGCCAAACAGGTCGTCAAAGACCTGTCAGACTTTGAAGCCATCTTGCGAGCATAGGGCCAATCAACGCCCGTTTTCTGCGATCTTGCTGCAAGATTGCTGTTTATAAAGCCTCAATAGACCTGTGCCCTTTCCTGTTTGACATTGTCTTGGTGCGGGGAAACCAGTAGGCCTTGAGCACTTTGTCCGGATGACACGAAACAGATAGGTGACCTCATGATGCCAAGCTCCTTCCCGAATCGCGAACTGATCGCTGAATTGACCGCGAAGATGCTCCTTGAGATCCAGGCGGTGCATTTCCGCGCCGATGAGCCCTTCATGCTGACATCCGGTCTGGCAAGCCCGGTTTATATCGACTGCCGCAAGCTGATTTCCTATCCGCGTATCCGCAACACGCTGATGGACTTCGCCTCATCGGTCATTCTGCAGGATATCGGCTTCGAGCAGATCGATTCGGTCACCGGTGGCGAAACTGCAGGCATCCCCTTTGCCGCATGGATTGCCGACAAGCTTGATCTGCCCATGCACTATGTCCGCAAGAAGCCCAAAGGCTTTGGTCGCGATGCCCAGATCGAGGGCAGCAGCATTGATGGCAAACGGGTTCTGCTGGTCGAGGATCTGACCACGGACGGTGGCAGCAAGATCAAATTCTGCGAAGCCATCCGCAAGGCCGGTGGAGAGATCAACCACACAATCGTGCTCTTCTATTATGACATCTTCCCCGAAGTGCATGACAATCTTGCCGAAATCGACATCAAGCTCCACTATCTTGCCACCTGGCGCGATGTGCTGGCTGTCTCCCGCAAGCACGGCTATTTCGATGATGAAACCCACGCTCAGGTCGAAGCCTTCCTGAATGATCCGCTGGCTTGGTCCGGTGCCCATGGGGGTGTGACCGAAATTTCCAAAGCCGAGAATTAAGCGCCGGGGCAGCGATGGCTCCACCGCAAACGCATTTTGAGAAACCCGCACCGGTTGACGGCTGCGGGTTTTTTGTTGGCATCTGCAAACAGGCTCTTTTCGAGGACTTTTCGTTGTCCCACCCTTGGGCGTATCCTGTGTGCATCGCAAGACAAGCAACAAGGAAACGTCCCCATGGATATGCAGCATCTGGAACAATGGATCGGCAAGTCGGAAAGTCTGACAGAACGGATCGCTCCTTTCCCTGCCAATGCGATGGCCGCAACATTGGATCGGGATGATGCGCCCTATGAGGATGGCACCAAGCTACCCCATCTCTGGCACTGGCTGCATTTCCTGCCTTTGTTCAAATTGTCAGATGCGGGGTATGATGGCCATGCAGCCCTTGGCGGTTTCCTGCCGCCGGTGCCTCTACCGCGCCGCATGTGGGCGGCCAGCCGCTTTTCGTTCCATGCCCCCATGCGCATTGGCCAAACCTTGCGCAAGGTCTCTACGGTCAAATCGGTCAAAGGTAAGGAAGGACGGTCTGGCAAGCTGGTTTTTGTCACCGTTGGCCATCAGATCTTTGATGGTGAGACGCTTTGTCTCGACGAGGATCACGACATCGTCTATCGCGAAATGCCAAAGGCCGATGCGCCCGTGGTTACCCCGACGCAAGCACCAGAAACATCCGATTTCAGCCGAGCCATTGATCCCGATCCAGTTTTGTTGTTCCGCTATTCGGCGCTGACCTTTAACGGTCACCGGATCCATTATGATCAACCATTCTGCACCGGATCGGAAGGCTATGAAGGTCTGATCGTCCATGGCCCTTTGCTGGCCACCATGTTGATGGACCTGCTGCGCCGGAACGCGCCAAGCGCCGAGATCGAAAGCTTCGAATTCCGAGCCTTGGCCACCGTCTTTGATATTCACGATTTCTCGCTTCACGGCCAGATGAGCCCCGATGGCAAGACGTGTGACTTGTGGGTGCGTCGCCACGATGGGGCCATGGCCATGAAAGCCAAGGCGCAGTTGCGATGAGCGCGGGCTTTTAGGGCTGCTGGTCGCTGGCAGCCTGTTCTTCCGCATACTGCTCTGCCTGCACCACTGCTTGCTCTTCGGCCGATTCATCGGCCATCAGGATGGTTTGCATTGTACGCGTCCGCATTGGGGCGATTGGAATGAACCGGCTCTTGTCGTCGTCCGAGGCAGCCTTGCGCTGGGTCAGACGCCAAATCGCATAAAGCAGGATAAGAATGTGGGACGTCAGCGTCACGACGAACAGGCCCTGTTCGTTCCACACACTCATCAGCGCACCACCAAGCAGAGGACCAACAATCGACCCGACCCCGATCATCAGCAGCAGGCCGCCGCTGGTCTGCAAACTGTCTTCTGGCGCTGCATGGTCATTGGCATGGGCCACCAGCACCGGATAGAAGGTGAAAATCGCCGCGCCAAACACCAGCGCATGGATGACCGCCGACCATGTGTCCTTGGGCGCATTGTTGAGAAAGAAGCCATCGGAAATGATGGCCACAATCGCAATGCCGATGACCACGAAACGCCGATCCATCTTGTCGGAAACAAATCCAACCGGGATCTGCGCCGCCGCGCCCGCCAAAATCGAAGCACTGACAAACAGTGCAATGCCTGCCAGATCAAGGCCAATTGCATGACCATAAACGGCAGCCAAGGTGCCAAAAGTGCCGTTCGATACGCCCGTCAGGAAGACCGCCACCACCGCGATGGGGGAATTGCGCCACAATTTTGCGACGTCCAAAGTCACCCGCGCCAAGGGCGCCGGGGCCGGAGAGCGGGTCAGCGCCGTTGGCAGCAACGCGACCACATAGAAAATGGCCGAAATGGTGAAAAGCTCCACCCCTTCAGCAGGCACCACGGCAATCACCATTTGTCCGACCGTGGTGGCAAACAGGTTGACCATCGTATAGGTCCCGAAAATCACCCCACGGACAGAGCTTGAGGAGCGCTCGGTCAACCAGCTTTCCACGATCATTGCCGCGCCCGCAAAGGCAAAGCCTGCCAAGGCCCTGAGCACTACCCAAGCGATGGGGAGCATGATCATGGAGGTCAACAGGATCGATATGCAGGCGCAGGCCGCCATCACGCTGAAGGCCCGAATATGGCCCGAGCGGGTCACGATCCGCGGCACATAGATGCAGCCTGAAACATAGCCAACCGCCCAACCGGTCCCGAGCAAACCAAGCCAGAAGCTCGAAAACCCTTCTATCCCGCCGCGCACGGGCAAGAGGACACCAGTCAGACCTCCGGCAAAGAACAGAAAGGCGGAGCCAAGCAAAAGCGAGGCAATGGACAAAAGGCTGCGGGACAAGGGTAAAACTCTCTTGAGTCAGTGTGGTGGGCGACTGTGATTGCAACAAAAAGGATCGGGTCAGTCAACCATGGATGCTTATGGTGCAGCACTTAACCTTGAGCGGTACTGGCGTCAACAACCGCTTCACGGCACCGCGAAATAGCCTTGTATTGGTCTCATTTCGCGGTGCGTCCAAGCCTAGGCCAAGAGCCAAGAGCCAGGAGCAAAGGGCAAGAGCGACCCTTAATGGCGGACTTTGGAGTTCAAGGTGTCAGATTCCGGTGCGTTCCAGCAGGGATATCCAGTTGCCATGGGCGATTTTCTCGATCAGAGTCTCACCATAGCCGTGTTGACGCATGGCATCGATCAGCTTGGGATTGCCCGCCGCTGAGCCAATCGAAGCGGGCACAGTGCAGCCGTCAAAGTCCGACCCCAGTGCCACGCCATCCTCACCGAGCTTTTCAAGCAGATAGTCAAGATGGGTCAGCATCCGCTCAATTGGCGTATCGGCATTTTTCTGGTCGCCATCCTCGCGCAAGAAGCCAACCGCATAATTAAGGCCAACCACACCCTTGCTTTCGCCAATCGCATCCAGCTGCTTGTCGGTCAGGTTGCGGGGCGTATGGCTTAATGCATGCACATTGGAATGGGTCGCCACCAGTGGCGCGCTAGACAGCTTCTGGATGTCCCAGAAGCCAGCTTCATTGAGGTGTGACAGATCAAGCATGATGCCCATCTGGTTGCAGCGCTGCACAAGCGCGCGACCCTTGTCCGTCAGGCCCGGACCCTGATCAGGCGAGCCGGGAAAAGCGAACGGCACGCCGGTGGCAAAGATATTGGGCCGGCTCCAGACCGGCCCGATGGATCTGAGGCCAGCTCCATATAGAACCTCAAGCGCATGGAAATCCGGATCGATGGCTTCCGCGCCCTCAATATGCAGCAACATGGCAATCACCCCGTCGCTCATCGCCTTGCGGATCTCGGCAGCCGAACGGCAAATCCGCACCGACCCACCGGATTCCTTTTCCAGCCGGAAGGCAGAAGATGCCAGATGCATGGTGTAATCCAGTGCATAGCTCTGCTCGACCGGGGTCAGCATTTCATGCAGTTCCAGTGGCTTGGCACTCGCCTTGACCGGGGGCACGAACATGGCAAAAAATCCGCCTGCAAAAGCCCCGGCGCCTGCCTTGTGCCAATCAATATGCAGACTCTCATCTCCATCCATGAAGGAAATCGGCGCGCCTTGGCGTTCAGCTTCGGTCAGTTGCAGCAGGGTGTCATTATGTCCGTCAAATACCGGGATCAAACTGTCTGCCATGTTTTATGTCCTTATCGTTATCCGGGGGCAAAGCGCACCCGCTCGCGGTCTGCACGCTGTCTTAGCGGACCCCGTCTCGTCAGTTTCAGGCGCGCCTTCCGGTGATTTGACCATTGGACACGGCACGCCGCGGATCAGGAAAGCCCCCGGCTCGACCCGATTGAGATATCGCAGAGGGCAGAGGAGTGCCCACAGTCAGGCAAACTCCTTGAAGGTCTCAAGTGCCGCGCGGTCATAGCCAAGGGAGGCAGTCCAGAGCTGGCGGGTATAATCGTGGGCGACTTCACCGCTGCGCAGCTGATCCTCGGTCATTTCCTCGATGATCTCGCCGCGATTCATCACCGCAATTTTGCTGCACAGATGACCAACGACCGCCAAGTCATGGCTGACCATGATGTAGGTCAGGCCGTGGGTCTTGCGCAACGTCGACAACAGATTGAGAATCTCGGCCTGCACCGATACATCAAGCGCACTGGTTGGCTCATCAAGCAGGATCACTTCCGGCTCCAGAATGAGCGCCCGTGCAATAGCCACACGTTGTCGCTGCCCACCGGACAATTGGTGCGGATACCGGAAGCGGAATTCCGGCCCCAGTCCCACCTCTTTGAGGATCTTGACGATCCGGGCGTCGTGATTGTCCAGCTTGTGAATGACCAGCGGTTCAAGCAACGTGTCATTCACCGTCCGGCGCGGATGGAGCGAGCCGTATGGGTCCTGAAAGACCATCTGCATATGCTTGCGCGAGGCAAGAGAGCGCTTGGCTGTCAGCTCCTGTCCATCGATGCGGATGGAACCGGTCCAATGGGAATAAATGCCCACCATTGCCCGCAGAACCGTCGACTTGCCTGAGCCGGACTCGCCAACAAGGCCGTAGCTGTCCCCTTCGGCGACATCGAGATTGACGCCTTTAAGGGCCTGAATTTCATTTTTGCCAGAACCAAAGGAAATACTGAGATCACGAATGGAGATCATCATGCGTTTGATCCTCCGCTCAACTCTTCCGTCATCCAATTCGGGTCGCGCTGCAAGACCGGCAGATCATCATGATTGCCATCCATGCGCGGCAGACAGCTCAGCAGACCCTTGGTGTAGGGATGCTGCGCCTGATCGAGATGCTTGGCATCGAGAATTTCCATGATCCGACCCCCATACATCACCAGTACCCGGTCGCAGAAACTGGACACCAGATGCAAATCATGGCTGATCAGAACCAGCCCCATGCCGCGCTCGCGCACCATATCGTCGAGCAAGGCGAGCACCTGCATCTGCACGGTGACGTCCAGCGCCGAGGTTGGCTCATCCGCAATCATCACTTCCGGGTCGGTGATCAGCATCATGGCGATCATGATCCGCTGCCCCATGCCGCCGGAGACCTGATGGGGATAAAGCGAAAAGACCTTTTCAGGTTCGCGGATCCGCACAGCTTCCAGCATGGCCAGCGCCCGTTTTTTGGCTTCGGACTTGGAGATTTTCTCATGCTCGCGACAGGATTCAGCAATTTGCGCCCCAACCGTCATAACCGGATTGAGCGAATATTTCGGATCCTGCATGATCATGGAAATCCGCGAGCCACGAATGTTGCGCATGGTTTTCTCGCTGGCCTTCATCAGATCGATGCCATCAAACATCATCTCGCTGGCCTCGATCGAGCCATTGCCTGCGGTCAGTCGCAACAGGGCGCGGCCAGTCTGGGATTTGCCCGAACCACTTTCCCCGACGATGCCAAGCCGTTCGCGTTTAAGGTCAAAGCTGACGCCGCGCACTGCGTGGACAGGACCTTTCGGGGTGGTGAAGCGCACATGCAGGTCCTTGACCGAGATCAGCGTCTCATCGCTTCGGTCCGTATCCTGCGGCTCCGGGGAAGCTGCATTATTCATTGTTTCATCCATGATCAGTGGCCTCCTGAGCTGCGTGGATCAAGCACATCACGCAGGCCGTCGCCAAGCAGGTTGAAGCCAAGGGAAACCACCAGAATGGCAATGCCGGGAATGGTAGGCACCCACCACTGATCGAGCAGAAAATCCCGACCCGTGGCGATCATCGCACCCCATTCCGCCAGGGGCGGTTGAGCCCCCAGACCAAGAAAGCCAAGACCGGCAGCGGTCAGAATGATGCCTGCCATATCGAGCGTCAGGCGCACGATGGTCGAGCTAAGACACATGGGCATGATATGGCCAAACAGAATGCGCAGCTTGGATGCGCCCATAATCTCGGCCGCCATGATATATTCGCTTGAACGCACGGTCAGGGTTTCGGCCCGTGCCAGTCGGGCATAGGGCGACCATGTGGTCAGTGCGATCGCGAGCACGGCATTTTCCAGCCCCGGCCCCAGCACGGCCACGAAAGCCAGCGCCAGAATGAGCCGCGGGAAGGCAAGGAAAATATCGGTGATGCGCATCAGTACCTTGTCGACAATGCCTCCGAGTAAACCGGCTGCAGTGCCGATGATCAGACCAATCGGCATCACAATGATCGAGACAAGGAAAATGATATAAAGGGTGACGCGCGAGCCCCAGACAATGCGGTCAAACACATCGCGGCCAAGCTCGTCGGTGCCGAACCAGTGAGCAAAGCTTGCTGGCTGGAGACGGTTGGCGAGATCCTGCTCATTGCCATTGGTGCTCGCAATCAGTGGTGCAAACAGCGCAACAAGGCAGAGAAAGCCAACGATGAAAAGACCGAGCATCGCAATGGGGTTGGTCTTGAAACTCAGCCAGCCGATATAGGTGCGCTGGCAACGGGCCTGAAAGGCTGTGTCCGGGAAATCGGCGAGCAACCAGGCTCGCAATCCGGTGGTCGGTTTGATGGCGCTATCAGTCATTATTTCGCCCTCGGATCAACGATGCGATACAGCATGTCGGAAATCATGTTGATGCCCACAAAGGAAACGCCCACCACCAGCGTGCCGCCAATCACCGCATTCATGTCGGCATTGAAGAGCGAATTGGTGATATATTGCCCGATGCCTGGCCACGCAAAAACCGTCTCGGTCAGCACCGAGCCTTCGAGAAGGCTGGCATAGGTAAGCCCGATGATGGTGATCAGCTGGACAAGCACATTGCGGAAGGCATGATGCCAGATCACGGCCCCTTCCTTCAGGCCCTTCACCCGTGCCGTCAGCACATATTCCTGATTGAGCTGGTCGAGCATGAAAGAGCGGGTCATGCGGGCGATATAGGCCAGCGAATAGATGGCCAGCATCGAGGCGGGCAGGATGATATGGGAGACCGCATTCTGGAACACGTCCCACTCACCGGCGAGGGCGGAATCGATCAGGATGATACCGGTGACCGGATCGACAATGCCGTCATAGAAGAAATCAATCCGCCCCGGACCGGCCACCCAGTCGAGCTTGGCGTAGAAAATCAACAGCGACACCATGCCGAGCCAGAAGACCGGGATCGAATGGCCCAACAGGCCAATGATGCGGACCGTATGGTCAATCAGCGTGCCATGGCGCACCGCAGCCATCACCCCGGCAGGCACACCAATAATGATACCGACCAACGTTGCCAGTGTCGCCAGTTCCAGCGTTGCCGGGAAGAAGCGCTTGATGTCTTCGAGCACAGGCCGGGTGGTCATCACCGACGTGCCGAAATCCCCCTGCAGCATGTTGCCCACGAAGATCAGATATTGTTCCCAGATCGGCTTGTCGAGGCCGAGCTGGATATACATCGCTTCATAGACCTCCTTGGATGCCCTGTCGCCGACGATGGCCACCACCGGATCGTTTGGCATGATCCGGCCAATGATGAAGGTGACGGCCGTCAAACCGATAAAGGTGAGTATGAGCATCAACAGCCCGCTACCAATCTTTTGCGCGGTGCGCAAAAGAGGTGCAAAATCGGTCCCGCCGCTCTGTGGCTCGCTCGTCCGTGAGATGGAATTGTCAGTCATTCAGGAAATCCCGCAATATCCCATATAGCGCACGCCAAGTCTGTCAGCTGTCCTGCGCCTGCAGGGCTGATCTTGTTGAAGCCGTGCTGTCTGGTTCAAAGCAGTCCGAACACCAAGCCATCGCAATGGGTCGTGCCCGGACCGCAAGCCGTGCAGCGATGCATTTGCATCGCCGATACCAACGATTGGAACCCAGAAAGAGAAGCGCCCTCCGCCGTGAAGCGAGGGGCGCATATCGCTTACTTGGTCACCGTCCAGTAATAAGCCTGGTCAGAAGTCACGCCATTGACAAAGCCTTTGACGTTGGCGCGCTGGCCAAATGTGCCAATCGCCTGGAACATGATGGTGAATGGAGAATCTTCACGCACCATTTTCTGCAAGGTGGCATAGAGTTCTTCACGCTTGGCAGGATCGGACTCGGCGGCTGCCTGATTGGTCAGCTCGGTGAGACCTTTTGCGTCCCAGGCATTACGCCAGGTCAGTTTGCCTGTCAGCTTGGCTTCGAAGCGATTGTCCGGATTGTGGGCAAAGGCATCGGCGTTGGAATGCGGATCGGAATAATCAGGACCCCAGCGGGCAATGATCAATTGATGCTTGCGGGCACGATATTTTGGCCACAGGGTCTTGCCGTCGGACAGAATGATATCGGATTCAATGCCAATTTTGCCCAATGCAGCCTGAACATTCTGGGCCACTTCTTTGAATGGCGATTTGTTCAGAGTGTCGATCGTGATCTTGGTGCCGGGCTCGACACCTGCCTCACCGAGCAGCGTTTTGGCTTTTTCAAGGTCGAAGCTATAGGGATTTTCCGTGGCAGCGGCCCACATGCCCGAAGGCCAGAAATTCTGGTGGATCTTGTACTGGCCATCAAGAATCGAATTGGCCATGCCCTTGTAGTCAACCACGTAATGCAGCGCATCGCGAACTTTCGGCTTGGAAAGCATCGGATCATTCATGTTGGTGGCCATATACATCAGATAACCCTTCGGATAGGTCATCGCGACCACATCCGAATTGCCTGCCAGACCTTTGAGCTGATCCGAGGTCAGCTCCATAGCTGCGTCGACATCGCCTTTTTCAAGCAACAGACGCTGAGCGGATGGCTCTGCCACGTGACGGATCACGACGCGTTTCATCGGAGGTTCGCCGTAACGGAACTTGTCGAACGCTTCCAGCATGACCAGTTCGTTGGCTTTCCAGGTTTTCAGCTTGTAAGCGCCAGACCCGGCAGAATGGTCTTTGAGCCATGCATAGCCCATATCACCGTCAACGGCATGCGCTTCCACTTCCTTCATGTCAACAATCGACGCGACAGAAGAAGAGAGCAGGTTGAGCACCAGAGCCGGAGACATCTCTGCCAGCACGTTGATTTCGACAGTCTGGTCGTCAATCGCCTTGACGGCTTCATCAACATTGTCTGCTGTCCAGCCGATCTGCTTGAGGATGAAGGCAGGGGTCTTGTCGAGCTTGATTGCGCGACCCAAGGAGTAGGCCACGTCATTTGCGGTGACCGGATTGCCAGAATGGAAGGTCAGGCCCGGTTTCAGCTTGACGGTGATTTTCTTGCCGTCTTCGGAAAATTCATAGGATTCTGCGATGCCGCCAACCAGCTTGGTCAGATCTTCTGGCTCGAAGAAGAACAGGCGCTCGTAAATGTTGGCGATGATGCGACCGCCGGTGAACTCGAAGCTTTCTGCCGGATCCAGTGTGATGGCATCGGCGGTGTTGCGCGCAATTACAAAGGTGTCTTTTGGCGTGGCGGCGGATGCCGGTGCCATTGGAATGGCAACCGATGCGGCCAGCACAGCTGCCAAGGACAGGCCTTTAAACGTCAATGGAAAGTTCACGTTCAATCTCCCTCTAGGATAATCAGATCTCGGTTCGTCAACCGCGAACGGTTTGCGATGTATGGGTGCCGTCCTGCTTCATTGGTCGAGCAGAGATCGTGCAACCAGGTGACTTTAACAGCCTATATCGATTGACCTACATCAACCAACAGAGTTGTTATGCCAATTTTGCATAATGTGTTAGACTGCCCAATATTTCCGCATTCGATCAAAGAGCATGCAATGGATACGAACTGGCTGACTGATTTTCTGGTATTGAGCAAAACCGGCAGTTTTTCGCAGGCCGCAGAAGAGCGTCACATCACCCAATCCGCCTTCTCTCGCCGCATCAAGGCGCTGGAAAACTGGCTTGGAACCGACCTTTTTGATCGCACTTCCTATCCGGTCAAACTGACCGTGGATGGTAAGGTCTTTCATAGCACAGCTCAGAATATCTTGCGTGAATTGCAATTGAATCGCGTGGAATTTCAGCGGCGTAATGCCAGCGCGGCGCCTGATATCCGTATTGCAGCGGCCACAACGCTGGCCTTGAGCTTTGTTCCCGAATGGCTTCAACAGCTCAAGGCCGCCTGTGGTGATTTCTCCGTTTCCATCGATACTTATGATTTCGGTGAAATGATCGAGATGCTGGCGGATTGGAAAATGGATCTGGTGGTTATGTTCCACCATCCACAGGTGCCAACCGTGCTCGATGCCGATGATTTCGATTTCATCACCCTTGGAAAAGATATTATGCATCTTTGTACTGCTCTGAACGAGAAAGGGGAGCCTGCCTATGACATCAACAATCCGCCGCGCGATGGGCTCGAATATGTCGGCTACGGCCTGAGCGGCTATTTCTCCCGTATCGAAGATCTGATTTTCTCCCGCATGACACCGCAGGATCCGAAATTTGTCTGCACCGCGCAGAGCGGCACCTGCGAATTCATGAAGAAGCTTGCAATTTATGAGCAAAAGATGCTCTGGCTGCCCGCCAGCAGTGCCTATGACAGCGTGCGCAACGGCGAAATCGCCCTGGCGGATAATCGCAAATTTGACACTGAACTTGAAATCTGGGTCTGCAAGAAACGCGCAGTGAAATCACCATTGGTCCAGAAGATCTGGGCCCATTTGCAAGCCGATCCCTGCACTGGCCATCTTGAGCGTTTCAAGCTGATCTGAGCAATGAAGGCCCTGCCGTGACGTCTTTGCAACGGCAAGTCAGGAAAGCGACGGGAGCGGTGGGTTTTGGTTGTGGATATAGTTAATAAGGGGTAACCCTTAGGCGCAATTCCGCCTGACCCAGCGCCACCCGACCAGAATTCGGTGCGCTCAGACATTGACCAATCGATGCTTGCTCTCTTTTTCAAATTGCGCTTGTTGAGCCTGTTGCTGCTTGTCAGCTGGGCTGCACCTATGCTGGTCTCCGGCACCGGTCTGCATGCGGCAAAAGCGGCAGCTATCGCGGCTGGTGTCCATGGTGACGGCATTCTGTTCGGTGTGCAAATACCGCCATCGGACGCAAAGCAGGTGGCCGCGCCAAGCCCGTGTCGCAAATGCCCCAACCATATCGCTGATGGGTCCTTGCAATGCAATGGACCCATGTTGGCCAGCCAGATAAATGTGGCACATTCCACCGGCAACGGTGTCTTGCGATATGTTATCCCTCGGGACCACAATGCAGAGCGCCGGGATGTTGCACCGGATCCACCGCCTCCGCGCCTTGGCTAATCCCGATCTTCGCTACTGAATTTCCCCGTTTTACTCACGCTTTGGCCTCTATTCGATTCCTTTTGGGAACTGAATCGGGTCGAGCAGCGTTAATCTTTCATGATGTCCAGCAACGGGCCATCCCTCTGCTCGCTCAAGGTGCTTTTGTTTGAAGCGTTTGGGCGGATGCCGGTGACGGGCCTTGCCCATTCGAGCCTTGCCGGCACTAATCAGGTAAAAACAATGACAAAAGAAAATGACTTTCCGACGCTTTCTTCCCCGCTTACAAAGGGCTTTAGTCGGCGTCACATGCTTCGCGCTGGTGGACTTATGCTGGCCAGCGCATCTCTGGCGGCATGCGGTCCGCGCAACCGGGCAGGTAGTCTAAACCCGGTCACCCCAAGCCCCTATGCAACCATGTATGGGCCTTTGCCTCAGGAACGTTTTCCGCTCGACGCGATCAATCTGGCAAAGCTCAACAAGAAATTCCTGCGCCGCGAAGTTACCTATAATACCTATGAAAAGGTCGGCACGCTCATCGTTGATACGCAGAATTATTACCTTTATCTTGTTCTGGAGAATAACCGCGCCATTCGCTATGGCGTCGGGTTGGGCCGTGCCGGATTTGAATGGTCTGGCCGCGCCGTCGTTGCCCGCAAGGCCGCTTGGCCGACCTGGACGCCCCCTGCCGAAATGATTGCCCGCGAACCGGAACTCGAAAGATGGAGCTGGAAGAATGGCGGCATGCCTCCAGGACCGTCCAATCCGCTCGGCGCCCGTGCACTCTATATCTATCAGGATGGCCGCGACACTCTCTATCGCCTACATGGGACGGCAGAAGTCTGGTCAATCGGCAGGGCTGTTTCGTCAGGCTGCGTGCGTTTGCTCAACCATGATATCATCGATTTGTATCAGCGCGTGCCGAGCCAGTCGCCGATTGTCGTGATCTGATAAAGGCCAAAGTGGTGACGATGTAAGAGACGTATCGGTTACAACTGACTGGTCGGCACGGTGGTGCTGACCAGTTTTGCAATCTCGTCGAGCTTTTCGCTCTTGGTGAGGTCGGCGACGGTCTCAAGCGACTCGATGAGTTTGCGCCGTTCCGCTTCATTCAATTCAAAATAACGGCTGGCAAATTGTTCTCCGAGCGGCGAGGGGCTGCTCGCGAGCAAGGTCTCGCCTTGCTCGGTCAGGCGCGATACGACAACGCGGCGGTTATTTTCCAGCCGCTGGCGTTCAATCAGCCCCTTGGCTGTCAGCTTGTCGAGGATGCCCAGCACCGTCGGCGGTGACAGGTCCACCGCTTTGGCAATGGCGCTGCCCGAAGGGGCGCCAAGATCTCGAACGCAACGCAAGACGATCAGCTGCGGCAGCGTCAAGCCGCTTTCCTTGTTCAAATAGCGCGAATGGATATCCAAAGCCCGCGCAATCTTGCGGATGGACATCAGGACCAGTCTGATTTCTTCGTTCGGCGTCATAAAACAATTCCTCTGATCAGAGGAAGTAATGCGCCCAACTGCATCCGTCAAACGGAATCGCGCAAAATGGTTCTTATGTCGCCGATTCCAACGCCATCCAGCCGCGCTTCTTGCCAAGGCTGACCGGTTTGGTCAGTCCTTCTCGCGCAAACCGTAGCTTTCGAATTTTTTCAGAACCACATCGATCTCCGCATCCGACAGGCACGGGGGCGTGTCTGTGATTTGCAACACTTCAAGACACATCCGCGCGAGCGCTTCGATCTCCACGGCCAACCACATGGCCTGCGCCAGATTTGCGCCTGTGGCGATCATGCCGTGATGGCGCATCAGAATGGCTTTGGATTGCGCAATGCCATCGCGGACCAGTGTCGACAATTCCGGTGTGCCATAGGTGGCATAATCAATGACAGGAATGGTGTATCCGCCACCAGCTGCCACCATGTAGTGAATGGCCGGGATGGGGCGGTTGAGAATGCCGACGCACGTGGCATGATGGGCATGGTTATGGACCACTGCATTGGCATCAGGGCGGGCTTCAAGGCATGCCAGATGGAAGCGCCATTCGCTCGACGGCACCTGATCGGCACCATAAGACCCGTCGGCCTTCACATGGACGATATCGTCAGGGACCAATTGATTATAGGCAATGCCCGATGGGGTGATGAGCATACCGTCATCAAGCCGTACGCTGATATTGCCAGACGTCCCCTGATTAAGGCCACTGGCATTCATTTCAAGGCAAGCATCAATGATGCTCTGGCGGATTTCGGTCGTGTCGGACATGACAAGGCTCCAAGTGAAGGTGACTGTTTATGCCCGTTTTATCATGAGAATACGGATTCGGCAATGGTCCGAATTTTTTGTGTCGATTTGCTGCTCTTCAAAAAATACGCCTTTAGTTGTTGATTTTATGAATTTATTGGCTATTTCCCTTGATCTGATCGCGTTTCAATGCCTTGCTTCATGCGGCAATCTGTGACAGGATTATGACCGAATTTGACCGATTTTGGAGTGGGGTATGTTGCCAGACCGTTTGAAAGACATCGTCAATCGGGTGGATCATCTCGGGTCGATCAGCGTGGCTGATCTATCGGCGCAATTTGGCGTGGCGGTGGAAACGATCCGCCGTGATCTGCGTTTGCTGGAAGAGCAGGGCTATTTGCGACGGACCCATGGTGGTGCCTCCTCTTTGCTTGACAGTCACGACGTGCTAGCCTTCGGTTCACGCCAATCTCAAAATTCCGAGGCCAAGGAAGCAATGGCCCACCATGCGCTGCCTCTCATTCGTCCAGACCAGACGCTGATGCTCGATCCAAGCTCGAGTTGTTGGTATCTTGCCCGAATGCTGCCCGACATGCCCTTGACGGTGATTACCAATTCTCTGCGCATTGTCTTTGACCTTGTCCATAAACCCAAGATCAAGGTGATTGGCGTGGGCGGCCGTTATTACGAAAAATACGGGGCCTTTCTGGGCGCCATCGCCGTCGATCACATCCACGAATTTCAGGCGGATCTTTGCTTCTATTCCTGCGCCGGCTTCATCAAGGAGAGTGGCGCTTGGGACAGCAATGCCCTGAATGCCGGGGTCAAGCGGGCCATGCGCCGCAGCGCACGCGACCATGTTTTGCTTTGCGACAAAAGCAAGGAAGGGCGCGGCGGTTTCATGCAGATTGCGGATGCAGGGCGGATCCATTGTCGGATCAATGAAGACGGTGTTATCGGATCTCTGCCAGAAAATTGATGGCAGGGCCTGAATGCTGAAATGAAGTCACCGCCAAGGAGGAGACTATGGGGGAAGAAGCTGTTCTGGTGCTCGATTGTGGCAGCACCAATGTGCGGGCCATCGCGGTTGGGCCCGATGGCAATGTGCTGGCGCGCGCGGCTGAAGCAAATGCGACCGTCAACGACCCGCAGCATGAAAACTGGCATTACTGGCCCTTCGAGCAATTGTTCGACAAGTTGGCCGCCTGTGCCCGGCGGGTTGCCGAAGAGATCGGCCCCGGGCGCATCCGGGCGGTCACGGTCACAACATTCGGCGCGGACGGCTCTTTCCTTGATGCCAATGGCGCGCTGCTTCATCCCGTCATCAGTTGGAAATGCACCCGGACCCTTGAGGCCCAGGATCATGTATCGCGCTATATCGACCCGGACCGCTTGATGATGTTGAGCGGCATTGGTCGCTTTCCCTTCAACACATTGAACAAATTTGTCTGGTTCCGAGAAAATCATCCCGAGCTGCTTGACCGGGCAGAGCATTTCCTCTTCATCAGCTCGCTCTTCACCCACCGCCTGACTGGACGGCTGACCAATGACGCAACCATGGTTGGCACATCCCAGATGACTGATTTACAGGCACAGGATTTCAGCGCCGAGATCCTTGATGCAATCGGCGTGCGCCGCACCTTGTTCCCCGAAATGGTTTTCCCCGGTGAGGTGATCGGCCCTCTGCTGCCGGATATGGCAACCAAACTGGGGCTGGAGGCAGGCGTTCCGGTTGTCTCCGCCGGTCACGATACGCAATTTGCCATCTTTGGAGCGGGCGCCAGCGCTGATCAACCGGTCCTGTCTTCGGGCACATGGGAAATCCTGATGGCCCGCTGTGCCACCATCGATCTGCCATCGGCGGACATTTTCAAGGATGCCTTCACCTGCGAGTGGGACGTTAAACAGGGACATTTCACGCCGGGCTATCAATATGTGGCGTCCGCTGTCATCGAATGGGTGGCCCGCGTAATGTATCCCGACCTGTCCGGCTCTGAGAAATATGAGGTCATGATTCGCGATGCCATGGCAGCGCCGCAAGAATGTCTGGGCATGACGTTCCATCCCGACATGCTGGTCGGTAAGGGCGAAATCTCCAACCTGTCTCTGGATGTCGATCGCGGTATCTTTTTCCGTGCGGCTTTGAATGGGTTGGTCAAGCGGCTGCAAACGGGACTGACCCTGTTGGAACAGGTCGGCCAATTCAAGGCGTCAAAGCTGATTCTGGTTGGTGGCGGAACCCGAAATCAATTCTGGACCCAGCTGAAAGCCAATGCGCTCGGCCTTCCGATCCATGTGCTTGATGAGCCAGAAACCACTGTGCTCGGGGCGTCTATGGTGGCCATGCAAGGAGCCGGAATTTATCAAAGCGCGGAAGCGGCACGCGACGCTTATGCTTTGAAGGCCCATGTGACAATGCCGCAATAAGGCCCGATCAACACCCGACCTGCGGCTCCGTGCGCTTTAATCTTCCAGCCGATGCGGAGCTGCATCCATCGCTTTGTAGAGTTGCGGTTTCACCTGGATCAACGTGCCCGGATCGGAGCCGTCATCAAGCAGTTGAAACGCCCGGTCGATCAGCTCCTTGTGGCGCTGACGGATCATGTGTACAGGGAAGCGCAACAAGCTGCCAAATGGTTCATAGTCAAAACAGCCAAGAGAGCAGACGCGGATTTCCTCCTCGGGAATCGTGATGAGAAAACGCAATATGCCTTCAAAGACTGTCAGGGAATTGATGAACAAGGCACTTGGCAAACCGCCTAGCTGATCATAGAGACACTTGATTTCCTGCTCGGCATTTTCCAACTCGTAGCCGCACGCAATCACCTGATCATCCTCGCATACCTCAAGGCGCTCTTTGACGATTTTGCGAAAGCTCTCGATGCGCAGAGCCGTTGCGGGTAAATTGGCGTCCCCACCGATGAAATAGGGGCGATCGCGCCTTGCAATGCCCAATGGCTTGCGGCTGTCGAGAATTTCGCGCGTCAAGGCCCGCGCGCCCGCCGCGTGATCCGTCACCACTGAGGGTGCAAGACTGCAAGGCTGGTCAATGAAAACATGGTCAATATGCGCCTGTTGGCAATAGCGACTGATGTCTTCCGGGCTCGATGCACCAACAACAAACAGCGCATCAATATTGTATGAGGCAAGACTTTCAACTGTGGAGAGTTCCTCTTCCCGATCGCGATCTGTGGAAACGATCACCGGGCATAGGCCATTTTGACGGACGCGCAGGGAAAATGTTTCGGCCAAACTGGAAAAGAAGCGGTTGTAATCTGGCATCAGCAAGGCAACCAAACCAGAGCGTGCCGTGCGTAATCCACGGGCCTGCAAATTGGCTGAATAACCAAATTCCCGAGCGATTGCGATGATGCGGTCAGCCGTTTCTTGCCGAATTCTGCGGTTTTTCCAGGTTCCATTGAGAGCGGCGCTGACTGTGGAAGGGGAGGCTTCCGCCTTCTCTGCAATGTCATAAATCGTGCTTTTGGGCGTTCGTTTCATGATGGCCGGATTGTCTTTCTCATTGTGCCGGTGATGAACATGTTGACAGCGTAAATCATTTTTGGCTTAATGTGAAATATCGATTGTGCAAAAAGGGAGAAGAGCCAAACTGGCTGTGAGAAAGCACCAGTGTGATTTTTAGTTGTAAGATTGCACAATCGATTGTTCAGATTCGCCTGACGAAGCAGGCCGAATCCACATCTGGGAGGTAGACTATGAAGACTAAACTTTTGGGCTGCATTGCAGGCCTTGCTCTGGCTGTCGGACTTGCAACGGGTGCAAGCGCTGCCGAGCCAACCATGGGTGTTGTCGTCAAGATCGGTGGCATTCCCTGGTTCAATGCCATGGAAAATGGCATCAAGAAGCGCGCCGCTGAAATCGGTGTTGACGCAGAAATGATCGGCCCGGTTTCCGCTGACCCGGCTTTGCAGGTTCAGGCCATTGAAGATCTGATCGCCAAGGGCGTTGATGTCATCGGTGTCGTGCCAAATGATGAAGCGGCGCTGGAACCGGTGCTGAAAAAAGCGCGCGACGCGGGCATCAAGGTCATTTCCCATGAAGGTCCGGGCCTGAAAAATGTCGACTGGAACTTCGAGTTGGCCTCCGCGACCGGCTTTGGTGAAGCACATGCCAAGCTGCTGGCCGAGACAATCGACGGCCCTGGCAAATATGCCGTTTTTGTTGGCTCTCTGACTGTGCCACTGCACAATGCATGGGCCGATGCTGCCATCGCATGGATGGCGAAAAATCACCCTGAAATCGAACTGGTCGGCGAGCGTTATGGCGTTGCTGAGAATGTCGATGACAGCCGCTCCACCGCGCTTGATCTGATCGCAGCCAATCCCGACCTCAAAGGTTTCCTCGCTTTTGGTAGTCAGGGACCGATCGGCGCAAGCCGCGCTGTTGAAGAACGCCGCAAGACCGGTAAAATCCACGTGCTTGGCCCATTCTCTCCGGGACAGGGTCGCAAGATGGTGCATAAGGGCACTCTCTTGGGTGGCTATATGTGGAACCCGGCGCAAGCTGGCGAAGTCTTTGTAACCCTCGGCAAAATGTTGGCCGAAGGCAAAGAAGTGAAATCTGGCATGGACATCCCCGGTCTTGGCGTCGTCGAGCCAATGGTTGAAGAGCGTGACATCATCACCGACAACCTGCTCGAAGTGAACAAGGACACCGTGGACGGTCTGGCCGACATGGGCCTCTGAGGCAATCCTCCCCAGCAGAGCGGGCGCGCGAGAAAGCAACAAAGACTAAGGGCTATCTCGCGCGCCCTTTTTCTCACAAGGTCACGATACAATGACGTATGGCAACAGCGAACAATTCGCGCTGCGTCTGAAGGGCATCTCCAAGGCATTCGGTGGTTTGCAAGCACTCGATAATGTGGATTTCGAAGTTCTGGCAGGCGAAGTTCATTGTCTCGCCGGCGAAAATGGCTGCGGCAAATCCACGCTCATCAAGGTCATCACCGGTGTCTATCAGCCCGAACAGGCGGATAAAATAGAGCTGTTTGGCGAACAGCTTGGTTCCATTTCCCCCACTCAGGCCCGCAGCAAGGGCGTTTCGGTCATCTGGCAGGATCTGGCGCTTTTCCCCCACATGAGCGTTCAGGAAAATATCGCTTTTGATGATCTGGTCGGTTTGCGACCGCGCGGTGTCAATCGTGCCAAAATGCGTGAGCGCGCAATCGTAGTTCTTGAACGGCTCGGCGTGACCCTTGATATGGACATGGCTTTGGAAGAGCTGCCGATTGCGCAGCGACAGATCGTGGCCATCGCCCGCTCCTTGATGAATGATGCCAAACTGATTTTCATGGATGAGCCGACCGCTTCTCTCACTCAGTCGGAAACCGACGCTTTGCTGGCCATTGTCCGCAAATTGTCGGCCGATGGAGTGGCCGTGGTCTTTGTCAGCCATCGTCTGGCCGAGGTGATCGACATTGCCTCGCGCGTCACTGTTCTGAGGGATGGCAAACTGGTCGGCGTCTATTCAACCGAAAACATGACCCAGGCCAAGCTTGGGGAATTGATGACCGGACAGACCATCGAACATTCCGTCGATGCTCGTACCCTGACCGACGCCGAGCCTGTTCTGGACATTTCCCATCTCAGCCGCAACGGCGAGTTCGAGGATGTCTCCTTTACAATCCGGGCTGGCGAAGTGGTTGGCCTCACAGGCTTGATCGGCGCAGGCCGCACTGAACTGGCCCATGCGCTGATGGGTATGACAAAAAACGACAGCGGCTCGATGACCCTTGACGGTCAGTCCTATGCTCCATCCTCCATCCGTGAAGCAATCCGCAAGGGCATGGCCTATGTCTCCGAAGATCGGTTGACGTTGGGCTTGCTGCAAAAGCAATCCATTGCCGACAATACAGTCATCTCGGTGCTGCAAAAGCTCTTAATGAAAGTGCCGCTCATTTCCATGACCAAGAAAGAACAGTTGGTCAGCAGCTGGATCAAGGATCTTGGTGTCAAGATTGGCCATCAGGACGACCCGATTTCGTCCTTGTCCGGTGGCAACCAGCAGAAGGTGGTTCTGGCCAAATGGCTGGCAACCGATCCGAAATTGCTCATTCTCGACAGCCCGACGGTCGGCGTCGATGTTGGTGCCCGCGCCGGGATCTTCCGCATTGTGCGCAGGCTGGCCGAGAATGGTCTTGCCATTCTGCTCATCTCAGACGAAGTCACCGAGGTGATGTTCCATTCGGACCGCATTCTGCATATGGCCGATGGCCGCATCATTGATGAATACAATCCCCACGACATTACGGTGCCACAGCTGGAGGAGCGGATCTATGCATAGCTTCCTGCGTGACAACAAGATCGAAGTCCGCATGGCCGTGGTCCTTCTAGCCATCTGCCTTGCTCTGTCCGTTTTGACAGACACTTTCTTCACCTTGGTCAATCTGACCTCGCTTCTCAACAACAATGCGATCAACCTCATCTGGGCCGTTGGCCTGCTCGTTGTGCTGATTGCAGGCGGGATCGACATTTCCTTCGCCGTGGCATCCTCGGTGGTGCAATATGTCGGCGTCCAGATTCTTTTCTCCCTTGGTGGCGGCAACTGGGTTGTTGGCCTTGCCATCTGTGCCGTCATTGGCATCGGCCTTGGCCTGATCAACATGATCCTGATCCACACCTTCCGGGTGGTCACGATCGTCATCACCATCGCCACCTACAATGCTTTTTTCGGCCTGCTGATGTTCTTCACCAAGGGCCGCAGCATCTATGATCTGCCCGATTGGCTGACCGATCGAATCTTTATTTTCGAGCATGAACTGGCCGATGGTTCTTGGGCCGAGCTCAATCTCTCGGTCGGAGTGATGATTGTCTGCGTCATTGCCACATGGATCCTCATTCGCCGCACCAACCTTGGCCGACAGCTATATGCCTTTGGCGACAATCCCGAAGGGGCGCGGCGGGCCGGGGTCAATCTGGCTGCCATGCAGGCGCTGGCCTTTGGCTGGATGGGCATGATGGCAGGGATTGCCGGTCTCATGCAGGTCAATATCGTGCAGGAAGTGGTTCCCAACGCCCTGTTCGGTCGCGAGCTGGATGTCCTTGCCGCTGTGGTCTTGGGGGGTGCCCGCCTTGGCGGCGGCAAGGGGTCGATCCTTGGCTGTGTCATTGGCGTGATGTTTGTCGCCGTGACCCAGAATGGCCTCAACCTGCTCGGCGTGTCGCCTTTCGCCTTCCAGATGATCATTGGTGCCGCCATTCTCGTGGCGATCTCCACATCGAACGTCAATTTCTCCGATCTCTTCAAACTCGGAAGGGAGGCAGCAAAATGAGCAAGAAACCTTCAAAAGGCACCTCTATCTTCGGCTCTGAAACTGCCAGCCTGCTGGTGTTGCTGCTGTTGATCGGTGGAACTTTCAGTCTGGCCGCGCCTCAGTTCCTGACTGCCCCCAGCCTGTCTTCCATGGGATATCAATTGCCATTGCTTGGCTTTTTGACCCTTGCCATGCTTGGGCCACTCCTGTCTGGCGGGCTCAATCTGGCAATCATCTATACCGCCAATATTTCAGGGCTGACGCTGGCTTGGGTTCTGCTGCAATTTGGTGGCCCGGACGCTGGCATCGAGGCTTTTATCATTGGCGTCATTGCTGCCATTGCGGTTGGGATGCTGGCCGGTGCCGTCATCGGCGCAATTGTCGCCTATATCGGCGCACACCCGATTCTGGTGTCGTTGGCCATGATGGTCTTTCTCAGAGGCTTGGGTGAATTTCTCACCCGTGGTGGCGATATTTCCGGCTTTCCCGACTATATGCGGGTGCTCGGCCACGGCAGCCTGTTGGGTATTCCGGTTCCGTTCATCCTGTTTCTGTTGGTTGCAGCGGCCTGGCATATCCTGCTCAAACGCACCCGTCACGGCTTCTCGGTCTATATGACCGGCTCCAACATTCAGGCCGCCGAATATGCGGGCTTGCATACCAAACGCACTTTGGTGCTGATCTATGCCCTTTCGGGTTTGCTCTGTGCCATCGCTGGCATTCTGATGGCAGCGCGCTTCAACTCGGTCCGTGTCGGTCACGGCGAGGCATTGCTTTTGATCACCGTGCTGGCCTGCTTTCTGGGCGGGGTCGACCCCTTCGGCGGTCATGGCCGGGTCGTGCCTGTGGTCATCTCACTTTTCATTCTGCAGATCCTGTCGTCAGGTCTCAATCTTGTCGGTGCCAATCAGCACCTCGCCACTGCCGTGTGGGGATTGTTCCTGATCGCGGTAATGATCCTGCGGTCTCATCATATCAAGATACTAATCAGCTATTTAAGGAAGGAATGACCATGGAAGGCTTTGGCGTACATACAAGCATGTGGACCATGAACTGGGACCGTGAAGGTGCCGAGCGTGCGGTGGCCGGTGCCAAGCAATATGGTGTTGATTTCATCGAAATCCCCATGCTCAGACCTCATGACGTTGACACTGATCATACCCGCAATTTGATCGAAAAGAACGAATTGCGCGCCGTTTGCTCCCTCGGCCTGCCTGAGGAATGCTGGGCGTCTGTGGCACCGGAAAAAGCAATCGACTATCTCAAGCTCGCCCTCGACAAGACCAAAGGCCTTGGCGGGGAGGCCCTCAGCGGTGTCATCTATGGCGGGATCGGCCAGCGCTCCGGCGTGCCGCCCGTGCAAGAGGAATATGACAATATTGCTCGTGTGATGACCGAAATTGCCGCTTACGCCAAGACACTGGATCTGCAGCTTGGCATCGAACCGGTCAACCGCTATGAGAACCATCTGATCAATACCAGTTGTCAGGCCCGTGAGCTGATTGAACGGGTCGGGGCGGACAATATATTCATCCATCTCGATACCTATCACATGAATATCGAAGAAAAAGGTGCAGGTAACGGCATTCTCGACGCCCGCGATTATATCAAATATATTCATTTGAGCGAAAGCGACCGGGGAACTCCGGGCGAGGGCACCTGCGACTGGGATGAAATCTTTGCCACCTTGCGCGCCATCAACTTCAAGGGCGGGCTGGCAATGGAAAGCTTCATCAACATGCCGCCGGAAATCGCCTATGGTCTGTCGGTGTGGCGGCCTGTTGCCAACAGTCACGACGAGGTCATGTCCAAGGGCCTGTCATTCCTGCGCAACAAGTCCGAGCAATATCATCTGATTTGACGGGATTGCGATGAAACTGGATCAATTTGAAGCGCTGCTGTCCCAAGTGGATGCCTTGATGGAAAAAGACTCCAAAGGCGGCCCGTCGGGGCGGAAATTCGTTGCCATTGCCGGAGCCCCCGGCTCTGGCAAGAGCACCGCGGCCGAAGCGTTATATGACGCCTTGGCAGCCCGCCATCCGGGCAAGGTGGCTGTCCTGCCAATGGATGGCTTCCATTATGACGATGCGGTGTTGCACGAGATGGGTCGACGTCCCTGGAAAGGGGCGCCGGACACCTTCGATGTCGGCGGCTTGCGTTCGGTGCTTCAACGTTTGAAGGATCCTTCCGAGACCCGCGTTGCAGTGCCGGTCTTTGATCGGGAACTGGAAATTTCCCGTGGCAGCGCCCGGATCATCGCGTCTGACGTGGAGCTCATTCTGGTCGAGGGCAATTATTTGTTGCTCAAGGATGAGCCATGGCAACAGCTCCATCCCTATTTCGATATGACCATCTTCATTGATGTTCCAGAAGAAGAACTGCGTCGCCGGTTGCGGCAACGTTGGGTGGGCTATGGTCTCAGCGAGGAAGACATCCTGCACAAGCTTGACGGCAATGACCTCCCCAATGGTCGCGCCGTGATTGAGCGCAGCATTGAAGCGGATATTGCCTACCGATCTGATCACTGACTCCGTCATCCATTGCCCAAAGACAAAAGGCCCGACTTCGCAACGAAGCCGGGCCTTTTCAATCGGCATTATAATGGGTCGCGCCGTCGAGCTTACTGGAAGGGTTTGACGTCGATCCAGATCACAGCATCCTGCGATAGCTCTTTGCCTTCATGCTCGGTCACCGGACCGGAGCCAAGGCAGGCAAAGCCCCAGCTGCCAGCACGCGGCAAGCCAAAGGTGAACATGCCCTTCGGATCGGTAACCGCAACCATCGCACTGTCTGGCACAGGGCCTGAGACGTCCTTGGAGAAAGCGTTCTTCTCCAAATCGATGGTCGGGTTGATATATTCGATCTCGCATTCAATGCCCGCCGCCGGCTTGCCTTCGGAAAGCAGCTGACCGGTAAATGTGCTGCCAACAAAGTTCTGATAAGGCTTGTTGAGCGGAACGATTTCAGTTGGCAGGCCAAGCGGTTCATTCCAGTTGGATGGCATCGCCTTGTTGACGTAGCTCTTGGTGATCTGCTGGATATAGATGTCTTCGCTGCCTTCATAATAGGGGGCAGGGGTCAGGGCAAAGATATAGTCGCCATTGCGCTTGACTTTGTAGCTTGTCTCGAAGGCCTTCGCTTCATTATGTGCGCCCTTCCACATGATTGGCTTGAGTGTCGGCAAAAGGTCTTTCTTCTTGCCCTTGAAATAAACATCAAAGGCTTCCGGTTTGCCCATGTCCATCGCATGACCATTTTCCATCGGATGGCCAAACATCATTTTCAGCGGAATCTCCTGTGCCTTGTCCAGCATGACATGCGGCGTATAGAGCAACTGAAAATGGGCGTTGGCCTGAGAGGCCACGGCAATGGCAGTGATTGCGACGCCGGCAAGTAGGGCTTTCATGAATTCATTCCTTGTTTGGGCCTGTATCAGATCGACGAAAGCCAAAGGCATCCCGTTCGCCGAACAGCAGGCTGTCGGCGTTGATCTGATATCGGATTGTGAAGCGGGTTGGAGGGTGAAGCGATGTGTTGACGTGAGCGGTGGACAAGTGTCAGCCTACCGGGCCGTCGCGCCGGTGGACTGGGAGCTTTTGGCGGCTATTCGACGATTTCGCTGCCGTCGATTGTCAATGCATGGCCGGGGCCTGCATCAAAAATGACATGATAGTCCCCATCGGGCTTGTCGAACTCGAACTCGCTGTCTTCATTCATTTTGCCTTCAAGGATCAGCTTGTCTTGCCCATCAAAGACACTGAGTTTGACGCCAGATGCCGTGGAGCCGTCAGAAAAGCCGCCTTCACACAGGACTGTGCCGTCGCCATTGTCGTAGCAGGCGCAAACGGGCGTATGGGCAAAGCTCGTTCCACTGGTTGCCAGAAAGCCGAGCATCGAAAGCGCTATAAGTTGTTTCATTCTAGTTTATTCCCGAATAGTAAAAACGCGTACAGTTACGTAAGTAATTAGACCGCCCTCTATTTTAAGAATCATTCCAAAGACAGCGCTCTACTTATGAAGGGGTTCAAATTTGAACCTGTTCCTCAAGTTTTACTTTATTCTTGGATCCGTTTGTTGTAAATAGTAATCATTCGCAATTTCATTCCGCAGCGCACAAACCGCGTCTATCGGATGAAACATGAAATAGCCACGACAAATTCGGTGCCTTTATGACCAACACCACTCCTCCGCAAGAACAAGCTAAGTCTATGACCCTAAACGATACTTTGCCCGGAACGCGGGTGCGTATCCGCAAGCATAATGCGGTTGGGGCAGTGCGCCAGCGGCTTCTGGATTTGGGGTTGATGCCCAACAGTCGCGTTGAGGTGGTCAGGGTTGCGCCTTTGAATGACCCGATTGAATTGCGGCTGGATGCGACAGACATTACGCTTCGACGGCGGGAGGCCGCAACGATTGAGGTGATCGGGGACCAATTATGACCAAGCAAATCAAGGTCGCCCTGGCTGGCCAGCAGAATGCAGGAAAATCGACACTTTTCAACGTTTTGACCGGTGCCCGACAGCATGTGGCCAACTATCCGGGCGTGACGGTCGACAAGAAGTATGGCCGATACAATTTCGCAGGGCTCGCAGTCACCGCTGTGGACCTGCCGGGCACCTACAGTCTGACCTCTTTTTCACTGGAAGAACGGGTCGCCAGAGACTTCCTGATCCGGGAGCGACCCGATGTCGCGGTTAATGTTGTGGATGCATCAAATTTGCGTCGGTCCCTGCATCTCACCTTCCAGCTTCTGGAAATGGGTCTGAAATCGGTTCTCGCCCTCAACATGATGGACATGGCCGGAAAACGCGGCATCGTGATCAATCTGGCCGGGCTTTCCAAGGCGCTGGGGCTGTCTGTGGTTGAAACCATCGGTTCAAAAGGCATTGGACGAGATGCCTTGCGCGATGCCATCACCCGGGAAGCTCAGAGCAGTGCAAAGCCGGACTGTCGTGTCGACTATGGCGTGCTTGAGCCAAAGATCGAACACATGGCAGAAATGGTCGCCTCATGCGCATCACAATGGCAACTGCCGCCCCGCTGGCTGGCCATCAAGCTGCTTGAGCAGGACAGTCAGGCCCAGACTTTACTCTCCGAAACACTGGAAGAAAGCGAAGCGATCCGGATTATCAATCAGGCGCGCGCAATGGGGGAAGCTTTTGAGCAGGCCGAGGGATTGAGCTGTTCTGATCATGTGATCACCATGCGCGACCGCCGCGTGCAAGGCCTCATCGACGCCTGTGTGGAAGGGGGGCAAAATGCCGGTGAATCCGTCTCCAACAAGATTGACCGGGTGGTCCTTAATCGTTGGGCAGCGCCTGCTTTTCTGGTTTTAACAGTCTTTATGATCTACCAGATTTCCATCGTCTGGGGCTATGAGCTGACCAATCACACATGGCCCTACCTTGCCAAATTCCGTGAGATCATGGCTGGCCTTTTGCCAGATGCCGGGTTTCTGGAAGATCCCTATAGTCGAGCCATGGGGCTGTGGCTGGTCGATTCCGCCAACACCCTGCTCAATTATGTGCCCATCTTCGTCATTCTCTTTGCCCTGATCGCCATATTGGAGGATTCCGGTTATATGGCGCGGATTGCCTTCATTCTTGACAAGATCCTCCATCGCTTTGGTCTGCATGGCCAGAGCACCCTGCCGCTGATCCTTGGCGGTGTCTTTGCCGGGGGCTGCGCGGTGCCCGGCATCATGTCGACCAAAGGCATTCCTGACAATCGTGCGCGCATGGCCACCATCTTTGCCGTGCCCTTCATGAATTGCCTGGCCAAGGTGCCGCTTTATACCCTTCTGCTCGGCATCTTCTTCGTCGACGACAAGTCCTTGATGATGTTCTACATCTCGACCATGACCATCATCTTTGCATTGTTGGTATCAAAATTGCTGACCGTTACGATCCTGCGCGGAGAAGAAACCTCGCCCTTCGTGATGGAACTGCCTGCCTATCATATGCCAACCCCATCCGCGGTTATCCGCCGGTCGTTCGAGCGCACATGGATTTATCTCAAGAAGGTTGGCACCATCGTCGTCGCTGTTGCGGTGGTGGTCTTCTCCCTGCTGCAATTTCCCGGCCTGTCCGATGAGCGTATGGATGACTTCAAAGCCCAAGGGCTTGCTGCCATCGAGGCTTTTCAGGCGGACATGTCCGGTAACCAATATCAAAGCCTCGCCAGCAACGACAATATCGTCGGGTTGGTCAATTATTATACCGACTTCAAGCGGGCCAAGCTGAATGCCAAGGGGGCGGAAGCCTCCAAGGCAGTGAATGATGACTTCAAGGCCCGCAACCCGGCATTTTATCCCCTGGTCAAGGCGCCCAAGGGCGACAAACAGGCCAGAGCCGCAGGCAGGTCCCTCAAGAAACTGGTCAAAACCCGCAAATCCATCCGTCGTGTCATGAAAGAAGAGCGGATCACCAACTCCATTCTTGGCGAGGTGGGTCGGTCAATGGAGCCGGTGACGCAATTTGCCGGCTTTGACTGGAAGATCAACGTGGCCTTGCTGTCCTCCTTTGCGGCGCGGGAAAGCTCTGTTGCGACCCTCGGGGTATTGTTCCAGCAGGATGAAGATCAGAATGCCAGCCTTGAACAACGGATGGGAGCTGAAACAGAAGCGGCAGGTGCCACTGCTCTGCTGGCCGTTTCGATGATCCTGTTCTTCGCCCTCTATCCGCCCTGCCTGGCGACCACTGTGATGGTAAAGGTTCAAACCGGCTCTTACAAATGGATGCTGTTTGCCATTCTGTTCCCCACAGCCCTTGGGCTGACGGTGTCTAGTCTGGTCTTCACCATCGGTCGCATGACCGGGCTGACGGGCATTCAAATGATGACTGTGGTTTATCTGTCAGCGCTGGCCTTGTTGCTCTTTGTTGGACTTGTCAGTGGCCGCAATGAAGCGAAACGCGTGAGGATGGCACAATGATGATGGCATATGCGGCAGATAACGCCACCACCGCCTTGCTGGAAGGCAGCAGAGGCAGCCTTTGGGACTTGTTGCCCGTAGCCCTGATTGTGGCTTTGGCGCTCTTTTATCTCTATCGCAAACTCTGGGCCAAACGCGGCGCCTGTTCAGATTGCACCTCTGGCGGGCCGACCTGCTCTGCCTGCGTGCCCGGTGAGCTCAAGTTTGATACGACAACACCCCTCAAGACACCCGTTGGCAAACCCGATGCAAAAGAAAGACCCTTGGCGGAGCATTAATTAAGGCCCGCCACGGTGCCTTTGGACACCCGCTTGAGGATCGAAATCAGGACGAGGGGGATGAGGGTGGTAATGACGACCGCCGAGAAGGCCATCGCCATGCCGAGCCCCATAGACCCCTGATCAAATTGCTGCCAAATGAAAACGGCAATGGTCTGAAAGCCGACCGGCGCCACCAACAGCGAGGCCACCAGCTCGCGCGAGGCCACGGCAAAAACAAGGATCATGGCGGTGATCATGCTTGGCAGGATCAGCGGCAGGATGATCCGCCAAAAGGCCCGCATTGGACCGGAGCCGGACACCCTTGCAGCCGCTTCCAGATTGTCTCCCAGCTGATGGAGGGAAGCTGTTGCATACCGCACCGGCTGCGGCAGCAGGATACAGACATAAGCCAGCAACAAAATGAAGGGCGTGTTGTAGGGGGTGATTGGCAGCCATGGCTGATTCCACGCCAGAATGATGCCGACTGCCACCACAACGCCGGGCAGGGCGTTGGGTGTGATCGATAAGGCATCCAACACGATCCGGAAGCGCCCACGCCCCTTGACTACCGAATAGGCGGTGATCGCCCCCAACAGGCCAGCAAGCAACGCTGTCACCAGTCCCAGCACGAGCGAATTACCGAGCGCCACCAAACCGTCGCTGCCAACGCCCAGCAATTCATTGAAATTGTCAAAGCCGAGATTGCCCCATGCCAATCCGCCGGATATCGTCCGTGACAGGGCAGTCGCCAGTATGGCGAGGATTGGCAGACCAGTGGCGAGAAAGGCGATAAAGGCAAACCACAAGGTGACCGGCCAGCGCCAGACGCCAAGATCACGCTTGTCAGATGCCTGTGGCTTGCCGCCAACGATGCGATAATCCCGCCGGGTCAAAAGCCATCTTTGCACCATGAAGGCCCCCAACGCCAGCAGCACCAGCACCAGCGAAAGCGTGGCCGCTCCGGGCAGATCAATCGGCCATTCGGAAATGCGGTTTTCAATGCCCGTCACCAGCACTTCAAAGCCAATTCGGCGACCGAGCGCGGCAGGGGTGCCATATTCCTCGATAGACATGGCAAAGACCAGCAACAGGCTCGCCGCCAACCCTGGCATGGCCAGCGGAAAGGTGATGCGCCAGAAGGATCGCCACTGCCCCGCGCCAAACACCCGTCCCACATCGCTATAGCGCGCGCCAATGGTCTCAAAGGTCCGCGAGAGAACAAAATAGACCACCGAGAAGGTATTCAGCCCCATAATGATCATGATGCCGGGCACGGAAAACAGCAAAGGAGCGAGATTTATAGACGTCAACTGCTCCAGATAGCCCCTCGGCTGCAGGGTCATAATCCAGCCAAGGGCTGCAATATAGGGGGGAATCATGAAGGGTATGAGCAGGATCGCATCCCAGATGAGTGCACCGGGAATGCGGTAAAGCGCCCGCAAGGCTGCCAAGGGGATCCCCAGAATGGCGGCGCACATGACGGTGCCAACTCCCAGCAGGAGCGTGTTGCGTCCAAGACCAATCAAGTCCGGGTCGGCAAGCGTCTTGATGAACAAAGAAAAAGGAGCGGCAAAAGAGCCGCCCCCGATATGAGGAAAAATCGCCTGAATGACGATGAACAGAACGGGGATTGCAACAATCACCAGAAGGCCGACGGTGGCGATCCATCTTAGCAAGGCACTGCCTTCGGCCCCTGATATCACTGCGCCCCGTGCCATCAGTTGAAGATGCCTTTAAAGCCTGCCAGAACCTCTTCACGGGATGGCGCGCCATCCTTGGAGAGAAGTTTCAGATCACCGATCAGCGGACGGTCAACTTTGATGTCGGTACGCGATGGCATGAGGTAAACCTTGGCAACGGCTTTCTGGCCTTCATCCGAGAGAACATAGTCGATGAACTTCTTGGCTTCTTCCTGCTGTTTGGAGGATTTCAGGATCATCATCGGACGCGGAGCCACCACGGTGCCTGAGGTCGGGAAGATGGCTTCCACGCTCTCACCTTTGGCAGCAGCCCCCATGGTGATATAGTCAACACCAGCGAAAACGGCTGCTTTTGCACCCTGAAGGACGGGGTTGAGAGCCGCTTTGTTGGCTCCGGCAACAATCGCGCCATTGTCCTTGAGACCCTGCAGCACGTCCGTCATGCCATTGGCGGTGAAGGCTTCCACGAGGGTGTAGGTGCCACCAGACGCAGCCGGATCAGGCAGGGTAATCATGTCTTTATAGGCTGGCTTTGCCAGATCGGACCAGTCAGCAGGTTTCGGCGTGCCGGACTTGCTGTTCCAGCCGATGATGATGCCAGCGACGCCCTGAGCAACAGCGCCTTCGGTTTTCAGGAAATCCGGCACGGTGGCAGCGTTCGGGCTGGTGTAGGGCAACAACAGGCCCTTTGATTCAAAATCGGTGGCGGTGCCCCAGCTGGCGGAGATCACCACATCAGCCACCGGATTGGCGCTTTCAGCTTCCAGACGGGCCATGACCTTGCCGGTCGTGGCCTGAAACAGGTTGGCCTTGATACCGGTTTGGGCGGTGAAGCCCTTGATCAGGTTTTTGGCCAAAGAACCAGGGCCTGCGGAATAGACGGTGATGTCCGCATGAGCAGCGGTGGTGGCCAGAAGGCCAGCAGAAAGGGCAAGGATCAGTTTACGCATGTCAGTCTCCTATAGGTGAATTAGGGCGCGGCAGGGAACCAGCGCAGGTCTTGAGGGGAATAGGTCAGGTCCAGCTTGTCACCGGGGTTGGCTTTCATCGGGCTGAGCAATCGGACCAGATGATCCGTACCGCAGATCTTCATGCTAAGGGCCCGACCCGTCGTGCGGGTCTGGCTGCGGACCACTTGCGCTTCAAGGCGGTGAGAGCCCGAACCGTCAAGGCGCAGGGCCTGTTCGGGCAACAGCACTTGCGCCCGTTCGCCGGTCATTGCTGTTAACCCAGAGGCGGGCAGGGGGATGTTCGATGGCTCGATAACCCAGCCATCAACAGTCCGCCGGGCAGGCAACAGGCTGCCAAGGCGCAGAAAATCCGCCACCGCTGCACTGGCGGGCGCGTGGATCAGAGCATCGGGGGATGCCAATTGCTCGATCCGTCCACCCTGCATCACCGCGACCTTGTGCGACAGGGTTAGCGCCTCGGAGTGATCATGGGTCACATAAACCGCACTGAGATTGAGATCAGCGACCAGATCGCCCAATTCATCAATCATCGTCTCGCGCAACTCGCGGTCAAGGTTCGACAACGGTTCGTCAAACAAGACCAAGGGCGGCTCGGCAACGATCGCTCTGGCAATGGCGACGCGTTGCTGCTGCCCCCCTGACAGATCCGACGGGCGACGATCGGCCATCGCTCCAAGCCCCACCCGGTCGAGGGCGGTCATCACCCGGCTTTTGCATTCGGCTGCTGGGATCCTTTGCATTTCAAGCGGAAAGGCCACATTGCGCGCGACCGAGAGATGCGGCCAGAGCGCATAATCTTGAAACACCATGCCCAGACCACGCTGTTCTGGCGGTTGGGCTATGCCCCTGGCACGGTCCGCCACGATCCGCCCGGCAATCTCGATCTGTCCGTCATCGGGCATCAGCAGGCCGGAAATCAGACGCAGCAGGGTCGTTTTGCCACAGCCCGACGGTCCCAACAGCCCCAGCACCTGACCTGCTGCCAGATCGACGTCGATGTCGAACAGCACCTGTTCCTCACCATAGCTCATGCAAAGCGCGCGGATCGACAGGGCCAGAGGCGATTGTGATGAGTGGGTCATTAAAAAGGCTTGCTAAAGGGCTTGGCAAAGGATGAAGTGGATAAGAGTCACTGCGTTCTAAAATGTGTAAATGACGTTTGCGTATCAGTTTTGTGACAGATGGATGAAGCTGTCGGCATGACTATGGTTGGCACACGCGCTGACAGGCAGGGAGCGAACCAGTCGGCTTGCATGTTGGAGGATCCGTCTGATTGTCAGTTGGTTTGGAGGTCAAATCCGGCTACAAAGCAGCATCGGCAGATTTTATGAAGGCGCATGGAGGACGAGGGACGAACATGACCAAAGGATCTTCTGTGGTGAACCAAGCCGTCAATCTGGTTGAGGGCAAAGGTGGACGTGCCCGTCTCTCCCTACCTGTTGCGCCAGACCATATCTTTGCCATCGGCGATGTGCATGGCTGTCTTGATGTGCAGCAAAAGATGGAAGCCCGCATCCTTGAGGTCTGCGCCGATCTTACCGGCACCAAGTTGATCCTTTATCTCGGCGATCTGGTGGATCGCGGGGATGAGAGCAAAAGCGTGCTCGATCATTGCCTGTCCGCGTTGCCCGCGACAATCGAGCGTCTCAGCCTTTGCGGCAATCACGATCAGGCATTTCTGGACTTTATCAATCATCCCGACCTCGATGCCCATTGGCTCGATTGGGGTGGTCGCGAAACCTTGTTGTCCTATGGCATCGATTGCGACAAACTGAGGGCTGAGGGAGGAACTGAGGCTGATTTGACGGCGGCGATGGAGGCACACATTCCGCCCGAGCATATCGCCTACCTTAAAGCCTTGCCCCTGTCATTGACCATCCCGGAAGCCCATTTCGTCCATGCAGGCTTGCGGGTTGGGGTGCCTATTGGGGCGCAGGAAGAAGTGGACATGCTCTGGATTCGAGACGACTTTCTCGTCAAGGAGCAAGCCTCGGATCGGTTGGTCGTGCATGGTCACAGTCCGGCCCCGATGCCTCGCATGGGCAAGGGCCGCATCGGCATCGACACCAAGGCGGTGGGCGGTGGGCCATTGACCTGCCTGCATTTGCATCAGGGCAAGCACCGCTTCATGACCGTTGTCACCGATCGCTGTGCCTTAAGATAAGGCGCAAGAGCCAATGCGGCGCGGCCGGATCAGGTCATCCGCGTCAATTCCCGGATCACCTCTTCCATGAAGATGAAAAACAACGTGCGGTTCTTCTCATAGGGCTTAAGGCCGCGCGACTGAACATCCCGCGTCAGGCAAAAGATCTTGTCATATTGCCGGATGAGATCGGGATTATACTCCTCGACGATCAACGCAACGCTGCCTCCCTTTTCTTCGCTGTCCTTGTAGATATCGGCAAAACTCTTGAAGCTGCCGGTGACTGTCAGGATTAGAAGCAGGCTATTGGCGTCGATCATCGTCCGTGCCGACCATTCGTCCGGCATTGCAATGGTTGCCTTGTTGCTGCAGGTCTTGAGGCGATATTCAAAATACTGGGCGCAGACATAGGATGGCCCATAGCCCAGCAAAACCAGCTTGTCCTTCTCAGCAATCAGCTTGGCAACATCGCGCACTTTCTGGCTGTCGAAAGACTGGATGAAGTTTTCCAGTCGATCCAGTTCAGACGAGTGATCGGCCCGCAACTGGGTGCGGCCATACAGAAAATCCAGATATTGTTTATAGTTGGAAAAGCCGAGCTTCTTGGTGAATTTGGAGATTTTCGACACCGAGCAATCGCATAAGGCTGCGGCATCGGTGATGCGGATCGTTTCGACCTTCTTGCTCTCTTCGGTCAGCGCCGCATGGATTTTCTTCTCCAGAGGATTGAGAATGCCAAAGTCGATATTGATCATTGGAACCGTCCTGTCTGCATTGCCCGGCAATGGTAACAAGTCTCGGTTCAAAAGCGCAAGTGAAACGGAAAATTTTCCGTAAGAAGGATAGAAAATTTTCCGCATAACCGCCAAATTGTGCACAAATGATAGAAAATATATCGCAATATTTTGAGTAATTTTCCATTCAGTCCTACCCTGCCAGCAGAGCGAATGAAACTTTCCACTATGCTTGCTCGAGTGATGCGGCTGCCGTCCCATCGGCCCGACACCAAGCAAACTGGAACAGACTCCATCCGCGCCAGAGCCTTGCGCGTGGATGGTTCCAACAGGAGAAAGACAATTGGACGCCGCCACGCTTCTGAACCAACTTGCAACCATCCTACCAGCCAAACAGATCAACACCGATCCGGATGCTTTGTATGAAGCGTCTGCAGACCGCTACAAGAAATATGCCAAGGCGCGCAACGTGCTAGACGTTCCGGCCCCCATTGCTATCGTCTATCCAAAAGATGCCGGGCAAGTTGCCGAGATCCTGAAATTCTGCAACGAAAACAATATCAATGTCATTCCACGTGCAGGCATGACCGCGACCGAAGGCGGGCTCGAAAACTGGAAAGAGGTGACTTTGGTCGTCGACACGCTAAAGCTCGACAAGATCATCAAGCTCGATCCCTATAACAGTCAGGCGACCGTGCAGGCTGGTGTGCCTTTGCAGCAGCTTGAAGATGAATCGCGCAAGATTGGGTTCACCACCGGACATTCGCCTCAGTCCAAGCCGGTCGCCAAATATGGCGGACTGGTGGCCACCCGTTCCATCGGTCAGTTATCGACCCTTTATGGCGGCATCGAGGATATGGTGGTCGGGCTGGAAGCGGTCTTCCCCGATGGCACCATTTCGCGCATCAAGAATGTGTCTCGCCGCGCAGGCGGTCCGGACATTCGCCACATTGTCATCGGCAATGAAGGGGCGCTGTGCTACATCACCGAAGTCACTGTCAAGATCTTCAGATATTACCCGGAAAACAACAAATTCTATGGCTATCTGGTCAAGGATGTCGACACCGGCATCAAGATCCTGCGCGAAGTGATGGTCAATGGCTATCGTCCCTCTGTCGCCCGTGTCTATTCTGAAGAAGACGCGGCCCAGCATTTTTCTCACTTCCATGACAACAAATGCGTCCTGCTCTTCATGGCAGAAGGCCCCAAAGGCCTTGTCGAAGCAACCGGCGCTGGCATCAAGGCCGCTGTTGAGACCTTCCAGGATGGCATCATCAAGGAGGTGGACAGCGCCCTTATTGAAAACTGGTTCAACCATCTCAACTGGTCCCAGAAGGACATTGACGATGAGTTTGAAGCCATGCGCAAAAGCGACAGCCACGCGGGCTTCACCACCGAGATCTCGGCTGACTGGGAAACAATACCTATCATCTATGACCGGGTGATTGCCCGCATCCGCAAAGAGTTTGATCGCGCTGATGATCTCACACTATTGGGCGGGCATTCGTCCCACTCCTACATCAACGGCACGAATATGTATTTCGTCTATAATTACGACATCCGCTGTGCCCCGCAGGATGAACTGCTTGTCTATCATCATCCGATCCAGAAGATCATCGTGGAGGAAACCATCAAGCATGGTGGGTCCATGTGCCACCATCACGGCATCGGCAAATATCGCTCCGAATGGACAAGAGATGAACATGGTTCTGCCTATTACATGCTCGAAAAGCTCAAGGAAGCCTTCGATCCAAACGGCATTATGAACCATGGGACCATTTTCCCGCAGGACGAAGTCAAAAAATATATCTATCAGGACGAAAGCTAGGGCCATCGAAGTGATGCAAAGGGAGGCATTCTTTGCCTGCTATGGCGTTCCCTTTTATGGTGTACTTTGTCGCAATGTCTGGAGGACAGTGCGGACGCGACGTTCAGCGCAATTTCAATGCCTCCAGCCGTTGGCCGACGCTTTGGGCGGCGCGGTTGCTGCGAGCCGGGCGATGCTCTCGCATTGGTTGATCAATTGCTCAATAAGATCAAGGAGGAACAATGCAATGGAACTCTCTGATTTCAACATGGACTTTTTCTCTTGCAAAGGCCGCAATGCTGTCGTGACCGGTGGCAATGGAGGTCTTGGGGTGGCTTTCTCGACCGCGCTGGCCAAGGCGGGGGCCAATGTCATGGTTCCCAGCCTGATGGATGATGACGGCACCACCAAATCCCGCGTCGAAGCTTGCGGCGTGGATTATGCATTTATCGAAGCTGATATTTCCAAAGAAGGCGAGTGCAAACGCGTCGTTGATGCCTGCGTCAAGAGGTGGGGCAGCATCGACATTCTGATCAACTGCGCCGGCATCTTGATCAACGAAAAAGACGTTACAAAATTCCGCCGCAGTCAGTGGGACAAGATGGTCTCGGTCAATCTGACCGCCGCCTTTGAGATGATCCACGAGGCCTGCAGTCACATGATCGAGCAACAGAGCGGCAAAATCATCAATATAGCCTCGCTCTATTCGTTCCTTGGTGGCAAATGGTCCCCGGCCTATGCTTCGACCAAGCATGGCATTGTTGGCCTGACCAAGGCCATGTGCGATGAGTTGGCCCAGTTCAACATTCAGGTCAATGCCATTGCTCCGGGTTATTATGCGACGCCGATGACGGAAATGACCCGCAAGAATGACAAGCGCAACGCCGAAATTATTTCCCATATCCCGGCCAACCGATGGGGGCGGGCTACGGATCTGATGGGTGCCACGGTCTTTCTTGCCAGCCCGGCTTCGGACTATGTCAATGGCACGGTGCTAACCGTTGATGGCGGCTATTTGATGCGATGAACCTTGCAGACCGGGATGACATCATTCCGGTTGGCTCGGCCTTTCCCTTGGGAGGAGACACTTTGATGCAACGAGACAAACGCTATATCCTGACAATCGATGGCGGGACCCAGAGCACCAAGGTCGCGATATTCGATTTTTTCGGATATGAGCTCTGCTCTCACACAGTCAAGCTGCGCCCCATCCATCTATATGGCGACGAGCGCGCCGAACATCCCGATGACAACCTATGGGACAGCCTCAAAGAGGCCTGTAAGGCCCTGTTCGCCAAATTTGAGGACGACAGGAGCGCCATTGCAGGGGTCGGCCTGGGCTCGATCCGCTGCTGCCGCGCCCTGATACGCGAAGATGGGACACTTGCCTCTCCCGTGCAAAGCTGGATGGATCTGCGTCTCTCCCGACCTTATCAGCACGACGATGATACGGTCAGATATGTGACCACCTCAACAGGCTATCTCACCCATCGCCTGACCGGAGAGAGAAAGGACACGCGCAGCAATTATGTTGGCCCCTGGCCTATCGACCCTGTCACCCTCGACTGGTTCAAGGACAAGGACTTGTTCGACAGCTACACCACCCCGCGTGATATGCTGTTTGATCTGGTCGACCCGGCCTCCATCCTTGGCCATGTCAGTGCCTTCGCGGCGCAGGCAACCGGCATTCCCGAAGGCTTGCCCGTGGTTGCCACCGCCAATGACAAGGCGGTCGAAGGCTTGGGCGCAGGCCTTGTCAATGATGGCACCGTGCTGATTTCCCTTGGCACCTATATCACCTCGATGATGGTCGGCGAGGAAAACCGGCAGGATGCGACCAGCTTCTTTGCCAATCCCGGCGCTGTACCCGGCGAGTTTCTTTATGAGAGTGCGGGCATCCGCCGGGGTATGTCGACGGTCTCCTGGATCAAGGACCTGATGGGCAGCGACATCGACCGCGAAGCTGAGGCCGAGGGCTTGACACCGGAAGACTATCTCAACAAACGCGCAGCCCAAGAGGTGGCTCCGGGTTGCAACGGTCTCTACACCCTGTTGCATTGGCTCGCTCATCCCTCCCGGCTGCATGAGCGCGGCGTGATGATCGGCTTCAATGGCACCCACAAGGGGCCGCATATGTTCCGCTCGTTGCTCGAAGGCATCGCGCTGACCATGAAAAACAACGCCCAAGCCATGTGCGATGAATGCGGCGTCGTGCCCACACAGATCATTGTCAGCGGCGGCGGCTCGAACGGCGATCTTTTCATGCAAATCTTTGCTGATGTCTTCGGGCTGCCCGCCTATCGCAACGCGGTCAATGGCTCGGCTAGCATGGGGGCTGCCATCTGCACCGCACTGGCTCTCGGCATCCATGCCAACCGGCAGGACGCCATCGACAAGATGGTGCGGCGCAAGGACATGTTCGAACCAGTGCCGGACTATGTTGCACTTTACAAACGGATCAATGAAGAGGTCTATCAGTATCTGGCCGCCGAGACTGATGGCCTTCTCAAGCGCTCGCACGCACTATTTCAGAGTGAGGGCAATTAAGGAAAAATCACTAATACATCAAAGGCCTATGCTTTGGTCGGGTGCTGTTGGCGCTGTCTGTCCCCGTGGTTTCATTGGTCAATGACGGGCCTGAGTCTTAAAAATGGGCAACTATCCCTCCCAGTCTTCGCCAACAGGTGCTCGATCCCTTTGCTTTTCTGCTGACACCACTTTTTTTGCTTCCGCTTTATCCGCTGCGGTTGCCTCTACGGGCATTTCGTTGTTGCCATCGCCGTGAAGGACCAGCCGGTACAGCATGGGGAAATGGTCAGAACCGACAAACGGCAGCCGACGCAACTCCTCTATCTCGAAATGTTTGGAGTGAAAGATGTGATCCAGCGGCCATCTTAAAAACCAGTATCGCGCGTCGAAGGAATTGAAAAAGCCACGGCCCTGGCGGGGATCCAACAATCTGGAAATCCTGAGAAAGCGCCGGGTGGTGCGAGACCACGCAACATCATTCAAGTCACCGGTAACGATAAGCGGCCTTTTTTCTGTTCGGGCTTGCTGTCCGACCATCAGAATTTCGGCATCCCTTGCTTCTGTATCGCGCGTCGGGACAGGTGGCTCTGGGTGCAGGGCGATCACCCGCATAGCTGTGCCGTTTGGAAGCCGGACGAGCGCATCAATGCTTGGTACATCCTCGTTTAGCAGATGGCGAATTTGGTATCTGTCGACGGGCAATCGGCAGGCAAACATGATGCCATAGCTGTTGTCCATCGGGCACTCAACGCGAAAATAGGTGTCATCGAACCCTTTTCTCAGTGCTCTCACCCAGTCTTTGTCCACTTCCATGAACACCGCTATGTCAGGATCCACAGCCGCCACTTGAGCAACGACGTAATCATAGTGTCGGTTGCTTTGCTTGACGTTGCAAGACAAGACCGAGAGCCTGTTGTCTTCATCGATTGGCCCGGAAACGGTCGCAGTTTGTTTGGTCCACAAAGGCGTGAATGGCAGAATGTGCGCCATCTGAATAGTCAGACAGACCGCCAACATCACCAGAATTGCCATCTCAATTTGCGTGGACCAGCCGGAAAACAACAATGTCAGGCAGAGCAGGCTTGCTGCGATCGCAATAATCTGAAGGCGACCGAAATCAAATATTCGGATCGCACCATGTGCAATGGGGATCAAAGGCAAAAGACTTGCGATCATGCAAATGAAAGCCAAGACAAGCAGCAAATACGAAATGACAAAGGTTCCCTTGGTTAATCGTGCTTAAGTGACCATATCAGCCTATCGGACCAAATCATATGAATCATATGATTTAACTGCTATCGAAGAAGAACGTTCCATGATTCCATAGGTCTTCCATTCGATTATTTGGTCACCATATGCAATAGCTCGGCAGGTCAATGCATCGGTGGTATCCATACCAAATCCGCTAAAGGGTTGGGTTGGTCCATGCGCGTGCGATGATCGATGCTATTTTAGGTTCCTTGTTTGGAGGCAGGTTTGAAAATTTTTCAATGTCCAGATTGTTCCAGCCCGGTCTTTTTTGAGAATATGAGCTGCTCTTGCTCCTCCGAGCTGTTTTACAATCCCGAAACAGCCGGGTTTTCGACCGACGGTTCTGCTTGCGAGAACAGGGAGCTGTTGTCCTGTAACTGGACGGCGCAGCCCGGGGAGGCGCTTTGTGAATCCTGTGCGATGACGAAAGTCCATCCCGAGCCGGATGTTGACCAGAACCTGGCGCTTTGGGCCAGCACAGAGGCCTCCAAGCGTTGGGTCCTTGCCAATTTGAAACAGCTTGGTTGGTTCACGGCATCAGACACTGGCGCACGCCCGACTTTTGAATTGCTGTCCGAGGTGACCTCTGCAGGGTCAGACAATCCGATCATGGGGCACTTGGCCGGCAAGATCATCATCAATGTCGCTGAGGCAGACCCGGCAACCGTTGTCGAGCGCCGTGAAGAGATGCAAGAGCCCTTTCGCACGATGGTCGGGCATTTTCGCCATGAAATATCGCACTTTCTGTTTTCAAGGCTCAGCGAAACCGACGCTTTTCTCACCCAGTTCCGCTCCCTGTTCGGCGATGAAAGAGCCGATTACGGTGCTGCTTTGAAAGCCTATTACGAAACCGGAGCAGGAGACCAGTGGGCAGAAACGTATGTTTCTGAATATGCCAGCGCGCACCCGCACGAGGACTGGGCGGAAACAGCGGCCCACGTGCTCCACTTGCTGGATTTGCGGGACAGCGCAAAAGCCGTTGGTTTTTCCCTTCAGGGCGCAAACTTTGATGCAGACGACGTTCAGACGGCACTCGATGACGGACTACAGCTTGGCGTGGCACTCAATCACATGAACCGGTCGATGGGGCTGGACGATGCCTATCCATTTGTTATTTCGCCTGTTGTGCGTGAAAAGCTCACCTTCTGTGCCAAACATCTCAATCGTCTGGACTGGCCGAGCGAATGATAGAGGGTTAACCAGCGCATCACCGCCACCCATGATCAGCTTCGCGCAGCACGACACGCTTTAACCGCCTTGCCTGACCAGTTGCAGGCAAGGAATCCTGATGCAGGGCCATTGGCAAAAGGGTTGAAAACGGGAACAATATTGGTCGTGAGCCGTTCTCCTTAAGCAACAAAGGAGAAATATGGTGACAAAGAATATCAAGCTGAAAAACAACGGTTGGATTGTCGTCGCGAACGGGGAAAAAGCGCTGTTCCTGCGTAACGACGGTGATGAAGTGCACCCCAATCTCTCCGTGTTCAAAAAGGAAACGCAGGATAATCCACTCACCCACGAACAGGGGACCGATCGTCCCGGACGCATGTTCGATGGTGGCCATGGGCACCGCAGCGCCGTTGACAATGCGGACTGGCATGAGTTGGCTCAGGAGGATTTTGCCTCAGACCTTGCTGACATGCTCTACAAGCGCGCTCATGCAGGGCGGTTCGACGAAATTATTTTGGTGGCTGCTCCAAATGCTCTTGGTCAGATCCGAAAAGAACTCCACAAAGAGGTCAGTGACCGTATCGTTGCCGAGGTTGACAAGGACCTGACGAACCATCCGGTGGACGAAATTGAAAAGATTGTCTTGGGCTAGGCGCGAGACTGGGATTTCGGCTCCCTCTGACACAAAGCTTAAAAAGCCAGCGCCGGTTTGATCCGAGCGCTGGCTTTTTTGTGTTCATGGTTGCCGTGCGCGATGTCTTGATCGCCTTGAGCACGTCCGGTGATTGTTGGGACCGCAGATTATTATCCTCTGTCCGCCGTCAGTTTCGGACGTACGGAGTCCAGGATCTCATGAATAACGCGGGAAAATTCACCGGGCTCGAACTCAAGCATTCCTGAATGGGCCGCACAGAGCGTTTTTGTCGTCGCCCAATTATGCGCGATCTCTTCGAGCCATCCACAAAATTCAGCGCCTGCATCAGGGCCACCTGTTAGTGCCGTCTCAAGGGTTGGATGGAGCCGGAGGCGTCGCATTCCGGTCATTTTGCGAACAAGCTTGGGGATCGGAAGGACATTGAACGTGTCATCGACATAAAGGGTCGCACTTTCCGGGTGGAAGACCACGAGGGATCCCGCGTGAACATGCTCTTTTTCGTGGATGTAGGCGATGCCGCGCGGCAAAGAGAAAGACAATTCCGCGAAGCGGGTAGCGACAGCATCGCTTTCAACCAAATCATCGGCCCATTCCACCTCTGGCACTTGTTCGCGATGGCGCGTCGAGCCGTAAAACGTGGCGCCGGGAAAATCCTGCGCCATCTGAGCACAATGGATGGTGTGATAGGGATGCACGTTCAAAACAGCCTCGACCGTCCTGCCGTTATTGGTCCGAGCCATTATCTCATCGCGCATATCACCTTGCAGTGTGTAACTATCAAGGAACAGGTGAGAGCCAGACGGGCGCTCGATCAAGGCGCACTGGGTTCCAACATTCACAAGTCCGCCAAGCTTGAAGCTACCGCGTACGCACCAGAAATGCTGGTGCAGTTTTTCAAGTGTGTCTGACATCAAAAATCTCCTGGTGCGTTCGCTCGGTCACGATTCTCTGGCGCGGGATTGTTGGTTTGGTTGCAAATTTCGCGCAGCGCGCCTTTCAAGCCTTCCTCTAGGGTCGGGTGATAAAATGGCATGGCCAAAACCGCGCGGGCTGTCATTTTCTGCTCGATCATCCAGGCGATAAGGTGCGCCAGATGTTCGCCTCCAGGCGCGCAAAGATCCGCTCCTGTGAGACGCCCTGATGCATCGGCATGGAGGTCAACCAAGCCATGGGCCTTGCCTTCGACCTTGGCTCTCCCCTGATTTGCATAGGACGCGCGACCTGTAATATTGGCTGCTTTGGGCCCTTCACCAATGGTGGCAACGGGTGGGTCTGAAAAGGTGATGGCAAAGGAGACCATCGGGTCGGAAGGCGTTGAATGTGGGAAATGCGCCGCGTTTCGCCCGGCGATGGTTCCCTCTGTGGAGGCTTCATGCAAAACAGGACGTGTACCGGTCACATCACCGGCCATGAACAAAGCCAAGCTCTCAATCTGGAAGGTCAACGGGTTCACGTTGGGCATGCCCTTCTCGTCCAACTTCGCCCCAGTGGCCTCAAGGTTAAGGCCCTTCAGTGTCGGGGGCCGCCCCGTTGCCAAAAGAACATAGTCGACTGAAATGGACTGATCATCCCAACGCATTTCCACCATGTCATCCTGTCGTTCAGGCTGGGCCTCGACGCCAAGATACACTGTCATTTCTTCTCTCAATGCGCTCAATAGGGCCTGTTTTACCTCTGGGATCCTCCCTGAGGAGAGTTCATCACTCAGCTCGAACAGCGTGACCTCGACACCCAGCCGCGCAAAGGCTTGAGCCAGTTCGACCCCAATTGCACCCGACCCCACAACCGCCAGACGCGCGGGCAAGTCATTAAGTTCGAAGACGGTTCGATTGGTGAGCAGTCTTTCTCCCAAAGTCTGGTAAGCATCCGGTATCATCGGGTGAGACCCGGTGGCGACGATCACCGAGCGGGCTGAAATGGTTCGGCCATCATCAAGCGCAAGCTCAGTCTTTGTATCAGTCTGGCTTTTAAAGCTTGCCTTGCCTGTGACGCAGACGCCTTCTGGCAGAGCATTGATATCCTCTTTCACGCCCGCAACGAACTGATCTCTGTATGCGCGCAGGCGAGCCATCACCGCAGGGCCATCGATTTGAGGTGTTGCGGTGATCCCGAAGGTTTCGGCAGCACGAACGTTCTGTGCCGCTTTGGCGGCCGCAATCAGCAATTTGGACGGCATGCAGCCAACATTCGCACAAACGGTTCCGGCGAAGTCCGGGTCGATGAGCAGCGTCTTGGCTCCTTCTTCCCGCGCTGCACGCTCAGCGGCGAGGCCGGCAGTGCCGGCCCCGATCACTGCCACATCACAAATAAGATCAGTCATCATTTGCTGCCGGCAATGTAATTGCTTTGGCGTTCACAAATTCCTTGATACCGAAGCCACCATGTTCGCGGCCGTAGCCACTGTCTTTGACCCCGCCAAACGGCATGTCGGGTGAGGCAAGATTGAACTGGTTGATGAAGACCATGCCCGTGTCGAAATGGTCCTTTGCCAGTCTCACCGCTTCGTCTTCGTCAGCGCTGAAGATGCCTCCACCCAGACCATAGCGGCTGTCGTTGGCGATCCGCACCGCATCCTCTGTATCTTTCGCACGAATGATCGATGCCACAGGGCCGAACAATTCGTCATCATAAGCAGGCTGGCCCGGAGATACATTTGTCAGCACTGTCGCCGGATACCAGGCGCCCTTGCGGTTCGGGATTGCGCCGCCGCACTCCAACTTGGCACCTTTATCAAGACTTTCCCTGACTTGTTCATGCAGCTTGTCACGCAAGTCGACATTCGACATCGGGCCGAGCTCTGTGGCCTCGTCAGTCGGATCTCCAACGGTCAAAGCCTTCATGCCTTCGACATAGCGCTCCACAAAGGTGTCATAGACGCTATCGACGACCACAAAACGCTTGGCGTTCACACAGGTCTGTCCGTTGTTGTAGACACGTCCCTTGATGGCCGTTTTGACCGCCATATCGAGATCGGCATCAGCCAACACCATGTAGGCGTCGTTGGAGCCCAGTTCCAGCACTGTTTTCTTGATTGCAGCGCCCGATTTCTCGGCAACATGGCGACCTGCTGCTCCGCTCCCGGTCAGCGTGACGCCGCGCACAAGCTCGTGTGCGATCAGCTTGTCTGATTGATCGTGCGAGATCAGCATAACGGTGAAGAGAGCCTTTGGCAGTCCTGATCGTTCCATGATATCACGCAGCATCAGACCGGACCCGGTGCAGATTTCTGCGTGCTTGAGAAGCACCCCGTTGCCAGCCATCAGGCTCGCAATTGCATAGCGGATTGCCTGATAAGCAGGGAAGTTCCAAGGCTGAACCCCGTAAATCACACCCAGTGGAGCATAGCTGACAAGTCCGCGCCGTCCATCAACCAGAGTTTTCGTTTCATCGGCCAAAGCATCCGGGCCGGTTTTCGCCGTCCAGCGGCAGATAGCAGCGCAAAGCTCCACTTCCTGCCGGCTGTCAGACAACAGCTTGCCGGTCTCTTTTGTCATGAGTTGGGCGAGGTCTTCGCTCGCTTCTTCCAACCCGTCCGCAATTGCGTTGATGACAGCAGCGCGGTCCTGTGCGGAGACAAGGCGCCAGTCTTCAAACGCTGCGTGACAGGCCTCAAGGGCCTTGAACATCTCGGCATCGCTCATGGTTTCATAAGACGCAACAGACTCTTCTGTTGCCGGATTGACTGTTTTCAGCATGGTTTTCCCTTTTATTCGGGGTTTATTTGACGAACCGTTTGATGAGCGGCATTGAAATCACATAAGGCAGCACGCGCAGGACCTTCAGCGCCAGCGTCAGCCGTTTCGGAAAATGGATCTCGAAACTACCGCTCTCCAGCCCGTCTGCGATCCGCTTCGCTGCCTCTTCGGGTTCCAGAATGAAGGGCATCTCGAAGTCGTTTTCTTCGGTCAGGCGCGTGCGAACGAAACCGGGGCTGAGAAGACGCACATCCACGCCAGGTGAGAGTTCTGCGCGCAAACTTTCCGCAAGGTTTGTGACGCCCGCTTTTGTTGCAGAATAGATTTGACCGTTAGGAAGTCCGAAATGCCCGGCAATCGATCCGGTCAATGCCAGAATGCCGCCGGGCTTGAGAAGCGGCTTTGCTGCCTGTGCGAAGTTGAGGGTTCCAGTCAGATTGACAGTGACGATCTGCGCAGCCTTGGCGGCATCAGCCTCCATCACGAGACCGGGATCATAGATGGCGGCAAGATTGATCGCTCCATCCAGCGCGCCCAAATTGGTTATGGTGCTCGCTGCTAGCTTCAGGCTATCCGGATCTGAGACATCTGCGGTGATGACTTTGCAGCCATCGAGAGTGGACGCGACCTCCTGCAGCTTTTCTTCAGACCGTGCAGAGAGAACAAGATGCGCGCCACGTTTATTCATCTCGGCTGCCAGTGCGGCACCGATACCGCTGCTTGCACCCATTATCCAATAACGTTTATTCCGCATTCAGTTCTCCAGTTGGTTACTGTTGAATAACGGTGCAGAAGCCGGTTGGTTCCTTAAAACCCGGAAAAGGCCGGATTGCGTGGCAGGCTCCAAAGTGGGTTTGCTGTGCAACCAAAAAACGGTTAAACCGTATATACTCATGGACCACTGCGATTTTTTTGCCGGGCCATTGATCATTTGCTTTATTGGCTATCGGACTTGTGGCGGAGAAAAATTTGACCTTATTGATCCTTTTCGTGGTGCTTGCCATCGGGGTTTCTTTTCTATGCTCAATTCTGGAAGCCGTCCTGTTGTCCATCACACCGTCTTTTGTGGAATCGGCAAACGAGGATCGGCCCAAGCTTGCAAAAAGCCTGAGAAACCTTCGTGCAGACATTGAAAGACCGCTCGCTGCCATCCTCTCGCTCAACACGATTGCGCACACGGTGGGTGCGACCGGAGCCGGAGCGCAAGCAGCACTTGTATTTGATGATACTGGCGTAGGCGTTTTTTCTGCGTTTTTGACACTCGCCATCCTCATCCTGTCGGAAATCATCCCCAAAACGGTCGGGGCAACATATTGGCGATTTCTCGTGCCCTTTGCTGTTCGGGTGCTTCCATGGCTGATCACCATACAATGGCCGCTGGTTTGGATGAGCCAGGGCATCACGCGTTTCCTCACGAAAGGCGGTCCAGAGCATGAAGTGTCCCGCGAGGAAATCTCGGCTTTGGCGGCCTTGGGCAACCGATTGGGCATTGTCGATGAAGACGAGACGCGCGTGGTCACGAACCTTTTCCGGCTTCCCGAAATCACAGCGCGTGAGGTCATGACACCACGCACAGTGATCGACCATGTCCCCGAAACCATGACGGTTGGAGAGGTGGTCAAGTCGCGAGACACCTATCCCTTTTCCCGGATGCTTGTGACCGGATCGTCGATTGATGAGGTGACAGGGTTCCTTCTCACACGAGATCTTCTGCTCAGCGCAGTGAATGGGCAAAATGATAGCGACCTGTCGGCGCTGCGCCGTGACATTCTGTGCATCTCGGAAAATGAAGATCTTGATTCATTGCTCGAGAAACTCATGGGAAATGACGTTCACATTGCCCTTGTCCAAGACGATTATGGCGGGACTGCGGGGCTGATCACCATGGAGGATGTGCTGGAAACGCTTCTGGGCGCTGAAATCGTAGACGAACATGATGAAGTTGAAGATCTCCAAAAACTGGCGCTGCAACGGAACAATCAAACACTGGCTGACCGCATCAGGAATGAAACCGAACAGGATGAGCAGCCAAAGGCTGACTAGAGCGCTTTGAAGATCAACCGGGTCACCGGTTTAGACTGAAAGACCATTTTTCAGCATGGTATTGCATTCTCGCAAACAGGGGTTCGCGGCAATTGCTCAAGACACTTGGAGGGCATCAGCTGGGGGAGGGCATCAGCTGGCTCGCAGAACCCGGGCAAGGAAGTCGCGGGTGCGTTCCTCTTTCGGGTGCGAGAAAATCTCTTCTGGCGCGCCCTGTTCCAGAATGCGTCCCTTGTCAAGGAAACAGACCCGGTCGGCGACATCGCGCGCAAAGGCCATTTCATGGGTGGCAAGGATCATCGTCATGCCATCCAGCTTTAGGGACTTCAGCACTTCAAGCACTTCACCCACCAGCTCCGGATCAAGCGCCGAAGTGATTTCGTCAAACAGCATGATTTCCGGCTGCATGGCCAGCGCCCGGACAATCGCCACCCGTTGCTGCTGGCCGCCGGACAACTGATCCGGATAGTGCTTCATCCGGTCCCTGAGACCAAACCGCTCAAACAATGTCTCGACTTCTGGCCGCAAGGCATCGCGGCTGCGTTGGAAAATCCGCCTTGGAGCCAGCATCACATTTTCTTCTGCCGTCATGTGCGGGAAGAGGTTGAAAGACTGGAACACGATGCCGATCCGCTGGCGAATGGGCTGCGGATCGAGAGTCGGATCGCCGATCTCTTCTCCCTCCAGCCAGATCTCGCCATCATCCACGGGTTCGAGCAGATTGATACAGCGCAGCAAGGTCGACTTGCCAGAGCCGGAAGCGCCGATCAGGCAGATCATCTCCCCCTCATCCACCTCTAGCGAGATGCCGTCCAGAACCTTGGTCGAGCCGAAGGATTTATGCAGATTGTTCAGTCGCAATTTCATGAGCGTGCCCGATTTTGCTTGGCAATCAGGTGATCGGCCAGTCGCGTGGCCGGAATGGTCACAACAAGGAAAATGGCAGCAGCCACAACATAAGGGGTGAAGTTGGCGAGCAGCGACTTAAAGACCCCGGCCTGCCGGAAAATTTCCACCGGCCCGATGAAGGACAACAAGGCCACATCTTTTTGCAGTGCGATCAGAATATTCATCTGCGCAGGGATCACCCGCCGGACCGCTTGCGGCAGCACCACATACCGCATCACATCGGCCCTGGACAGGCCAAGGGACAGGGCAGCGCTGCGCTGGGACTGATGGATGCTTTCAATGCCCGAGCGGAAAATCTCGGCCACATAGGCCGCATAGGTCAGCACCAGCGCCACCGTGCCCCAGATATAGGGCGAATTGAAGGGCCGGGACAGACCAAGCCCGGGAATGCCAAAGCCGATCAGATAGACCACGAGAACCACCGGTACCCCGCGAAAAATGTCCGTATAGAGCGCGGCAAACATCCGCAACGGATACAGAACCGGATCGCGCACATCGCGCGCCAGCGCAATGGCAAGCCCCAACACGGCAATCAAAGGCACCGACCATGCAAAGATGGCCACATCAAGCGTGAAGGCGTCCAGCAGCTTGGGAAAGCTGCGCACCATCACATCCCAATTGAAAAAACTGTGCTTGACCCGTTCCCATCCCGGCGTCAGCGGGATGAGCAGAATGATGGCTGCCAGCACGCCAAAGGTTGATAAAGCCGCAAGGAGCAGAGAACGGCGTTTGAGCTTGCGTTCAAACGCTTGCCTGCGGGTCAGACTAGGTTGCATATTGGCCATTATTTGACGACCGGCACGCCTGTGGTTTCTGCCAGCCAGGTGGCTTCCAGCTTGGCTAGTGTGCCATCATCGCTCAATGCCTTGATGGCCGCGTCAAGGCAGGTTTTCAGCGGATTGCCTTCTTCCATTAGCATGCCGAACTGATCGGGATTGGTGCTGCGCTCTGCGGGGAACTGCCCCAGCAGAACCCCGTCATTGACCACAACAGCGGAGAGATAGAGCGCCGTTGGCAAATCGAACAGAGCTGCATCAATTTGACCGGCCTGAATGGCAGCGGTCACATCCGCATTGTCATTGTAAAGCAGCGGATCGCTGTCCGGTCCGACCAGACCTGTCAGCATCGGCACGGCGGTGGTGGTCGCATGCGCGCCCCATTGCAGCTTTTTAAGGGATTGAAGGGTTGGCTTTGCGCCTTTCTCGACCACTGCCTTGGTGGTCAGAACAGCCATGGCCGAGGTGTAATAGGGGGCCGAGAAATCGACGGTTTTGTCGCGGTCGGGAGTGATGGAATATTGCTGCATGTTGACGTCGAAATTCTTCGGGCCAGGCTGGATCGATTCATCAAAGCTGGTGCGTACCCAGATCACATCATCTTTGGCAAATCCCATTTTTTCGGCCACCGCATAGGCCACCGCTGGCTCAAAACCCTTGCCGCTTTCAGGCGCATTATCAATCACCCAGGGGAAATAGGCCGGGTTGCCGGTCGCAATGGTGAACTTGCCGTCAACAAGGGTTTTGCCGCTGGCGCAGTCATTGGCCGCTGACGCAGGCAGGCTGGCCACCGCAACGGTGAATGCCAGAGCAGGAACAAGAGCGATGGATTTCAATGGCAAGGTCATGAAAACGTCCTTCATGCGTTGATAGGGCAAGCCCGAAAGAAACGGGGCGGCAGGGCTTTTCCGGGCCGGCCCAAACCATTTCGCCAATTGAGGCGGCAAGGGCGCGTCAGCGGGACAAAGCACTATCGTTAGATGACCCAATTTTGGTGGTTCTGTCCAGCCTTGTAACCGGCTTTTGATGCGATATGCCGCCGCTCGCCATGTGCGTATGGTGAGCAGGCAAAGATATAAACAAGAGTTGCTATCTGGCAGGGCTTAAACCGGACTTCGACACCATTGCGGATGTCTCCGAGCGGCCATGGCAAGGTGATGCGGTCGCGTGGTGACCATCTGACTCGCACACTTGCAGCAAGGTCTTGGCAACAAAAAAGCCTCTCCCCCGGCGGGGAAGAGGCCATGATCTTTCAGTCCAATCCGGTTAGGGATTAGGAAGGCAGTTTCCAGACGTCTGGAGCTGCTTCGAAGCGGGCTTCAAACTTGGACAATTCTTCCGAAATTGCCACTGGCAGCCGGTCGCCATACTTCTTGAAATATTCTTTCAGCTCTGCAGCTTCAGCCAGACCACCTTCTTTTTCGACGTTGGTGATGGAAGCATATTGCTCTTTGCTGAAGTCAAGGCCAGCCCATTCCAGATCGTCATAGGTTGGCATGTAGCCGAATGGGCTTTCAACGGCATCCGCTTTGCCTTCAACGCGTTCGATAACCCATTTCAGGACGCGCATATTGTCGCCGAAACCAGGCCAGATGAACTTGCCGTTTTCGTCTTTGCGGAACCAGTTGGTCCGGAAGATTTTTGGCAGTTTCAGATCGTCGCGTTTGCCCATCTTGATCCAGTGGTTCCAGTAGTCGCCCATATGATAGGCCATGAATGGCAACATGGCGAATGGGTCACGACGGATACCGGATACGCCGATGGCGGCAGCGGTTGCTTCAGAACCGATGGTGGCAGCACAGAAGACGCCATGGTTCCAGTCGAAGGATTCATAGACCAATGGGAAGGTCTTGGCCAGACGACCACCGAACAGGAATGCAGAGATTGGCACGCCTTCTGGATCTTCCCAGGCTGGGTCGATGATTGGGCACTGTTCTGCAGGGACGCAGAAGCGGCTGTTTGGATGGGCGCCTTTTTCGCCGGACTCAGGGGTCCAGTCGTTGCCTTTCCAGTCGATGCCATGTGCAGGTGGCTCGCCGTCCATGCCTTCCCACCAAACATCGCCGTCGTCGGTCAGAACAACGTTGGTGTAGATGGCATTGCCTGGTTCCAGGCTCTTCATGGCCATCGGGTTGGAAGAATAAGAGGTGCCAGGAGCCACGCCGAAGAAGCCGCGTTCCGGGTTGATCGCACGCAGGGTGCCATCAGCAGCAGGCTTGATCCATGCGATATCGTCACCAACGGTGGAGACTTTCCAGTCGTTCAATTCCGCCGGAGGGGTCAGCATGGCGAGGTTGGTCTTGCCGCAAGCGGAGGGGAAAGCGGCTGCCAGATAGTCTTTTTTGCCTTCTGGGCTTTCAATGCCAAGGATCAGCATATGCTCTGCGAGCCAGCCTTCATCGCGCGCCATGGTGGAGGCGATACGCAGGGCGAGACATTTCTTGCCGAGCAGCGCGTTGCCGCCATAACCCGACCCATAGGACCAGATTTCGCGGGTTTCAGGATAGTGAACAATGTATTTGTTCTTGATTTCGCCTTCACAAGGCCAAGGCACATCTTTCTGGCCAGGCTCCAGAGGAGCGCCAACGGAATGCACGCAAGGGATGAAGTCGCCATCACCAAGGACATCAAGAACCGGCTGACCCATACGGGTCATGATTTTCTGGTTGACCACCACATATTCGGAATCGGTGACCTGCACGCCGATCTCTGCAATTGGGGAACCAAGTGGGCCCATGGAGAACGGAATGACATACATGGTGCGGCCCTTCATGCAACCGTCGAAACGGTCTTTCAGGATCGGGCGCATCTCATTGGGGTCCATCCAGTTGTTGGTTGGGCCTGCGTCGATTTCTTTTTCGGAGCAAATGAAGGTACGTTCTTCAACACGCGCTACGTCACTAGGGTGGGAGCGAGCAAGATAACTGTTCGGGCGCTTCTCTGGGTTCAATCTGATAAAGCCGCCAGCATCAACCTGCTTCTGACACAAACGATCATATTCTTCGTCTGAACCATCACACCAGTGAACCTGATCCGGCTTGCAAAGTGCTGCCATTTCGTCGACCCAAGCAAGCAGCTTTGCGTTCTTGGTATTGCTCATGAATTACCTCGATGTCGTTGATTGTGGACCACACCGCTGCCCCATTGAAACAGCGGGGAAGAGGACGTTACCCCGCTTCTAGCATGTTCGAGATAACCTCCCCTTGATGTATCTCATCCTGCTCAGAAACTGATCGGAAACTACTCTGCTTCAACCCCAACGACAAGCGTTTGGCTCTCAGAAAACGCAGATTCAGTCTCCGTAAGCGGCATTCATGTCTGTTATACCTTAGCCGCATATCAAATTGTGCAAAAACTGCTATGAAGAGGCTGTTTGTAACGTTTGAACTGCGTCAATCTGTCCAATTTTATGAAAAATAGCGCGTTCGGAGGCAAGTGAGTCTCTTTAATTTATGGGACACTGCCAGATCCCGGATTTGGTCCAATTGTTCTGATCATTCAACAGGTTATAGACTTTTCTTATTTATATGTGGATTATTGCGTAATAGTGCGGTAGGGGTTTTTACCAGCATTCTTTCGTCTTGGTGATGCGCCCGTTGGTCAACCAGCCCATGTAGCCTCCCCTTGATACGGACAAACCGCGCGCCGCAGGTCTTCCCCAACAAAATACCACCCTTTGAAAGGCCAACTTGGAGTGGCATTCGTGACCGTCAGCGCGTCAAACAGCACCGCAACCGCTCAAGATTTGGCCGCAGATGCCTAAGACGCCCGCTTTTCCTGACCTGTTCGGCCCAGGCTCGGGCTTTGATCGTTTATATCGTTTGAAGTGTTCGGGCGGCCATCAATCTTGGCACCTGGCGCGCGTCTTTGACGAGATGCTGACGCGCAATGAGGTTTTTGATGCGGCGCGCTGTGGCATGCCCTTGAATGGACCTTCGGCATGGCTGTTGCGGGAATGATTGGCTTTTTCCACATAGTCCCTGCCGATTGGACATGCCTGTATCCTCAGGTGGGCTTTTTGCGAACTCGGTCTGCTGTGGCTCGCAAGGCGCATCCGATTGCTGGCCAGTGGTGGGCGTGTTGCAACGTTCCTCGGTCTGTTTGCCTTCACTATCTGATGGACGCGGCAAAGAATGCTTGAAGCGAGGAGGGGATCGCCGCGCAGGCCCACTGGCAGACCCCATGCAGGCGGCCTCTATAGACATTATAATATATATACCGGTGGCGACATGCCCCGTGTCAGGGTCTCTGACCCATTCTGGTTGCTGGCAGCTTCAGGGGGTTAACTTAGCCTGTCAGGCGCGACGGAAAATGACACTGAGATTGTTGGCGGGCATGTCGATCACTGCGTCAAGCGCAAGCCCATATGTCTTGGCACAGGCAACGACATCCTCCAGTTGGCGGATACCCCAAAGCGGATTGCGCGCCTTCAGGCTCGCGTCAAAGGCCGCGTTGCTCTCCACAAAGTCCCGGCCCTCTTGTCGATAAGGGCCATAGAGCACCAATGGCGCCCCCTTTGGCAACAGGCGGCCCGCGCCAGCAAGCAAGCCTTCGCTCGAGGCCCAAGGACTGATATGGACCATATTGATGGCAAGGATGGCATCAGCTGTCTCTACCGGCCAGTCCGCCGTGGAGGCATCAAGATCAATCGGCGGCAGAATGGAGTCCATGTCTGCTTCCGCCAAGCGTGCAGCAATGGACTGCCGGGCCTCGGAGGAGGGGTCCGTGGGTTGCCAGACCAGACCAGGCAAATGGGAAGCAAAATGCACCACATGTTCCCCGGAGCCGCTGGCAATCTCCAGAACAAGGCCCTTTGCCGGGAAATGGTCGCGTAGAACGCCCAGTATCGGATCCCGGTTGCGCATGGACGACGGGCTTGTCAATTTTGCATCTTTGATTGTCATGAAAACTCCCTCCAGTCACGGCGCTTGCTGCCGCCCCTATCGCCTAGCATGCCTTCGCATTCTTGCAAAGGTGATAAGCAATCAAGTGGTTCGCATCAACCAGCAAGCATCAGATAACAGGCGGCCAGAAGCCGCCTGCTTTGCTACAGTTGCCATGGAAAGGCAAGCGCGGTGGAGGATGCCGCATCATGCCGGTTCAGGCTGCTTCCGGTTTGAAGGTCATTGCGACACCATTGATGCAGTGCCGCTTGCCAGTCGGCTGAGGTCCATCATCAAAGATATGGCCCAGATGACCGCCACAATTGCTGCAATGCACCTCGGTGCGGGTCATGAAAAAGCTCTTGTCGACGCTGGTGCCGACCGCATCGGGCAATGCCTCATAAAAACTTGGCCAGCCGGTGCCGCTGTCATATTTGGTTTTTGAGGAATAGAGCGCCTGCTCGCATCCGGCGCAATGGAACAGGCCGGTGCGTTTTTCGTCATTCAGCGGGCTGGTGAAGGCGCTCTCGGTGCCATGCTCACGCAAGACCCGATATTGCTCGTCCGTCAGCCGTTTTCGCCACTCCGCGTCGCTGAGGCTGAGGGGAAAGGTGCTCTTGTCACTGGCGTGAGACTGATGTCTTGTGAACAGGCCCGCGGCGCTTGCACCGAACAGGGCCGCAGCACCGGACAGAAGAAAGGTCCGTCTCTTCATGGTGATCTCCTTTTCAATCAATCATGTCTGCACATCTGCACCACCACATTAGCCTTTCGCCTTTCAAGGGCGCGCAGCGGACATGGTGTCTGTTTGAAAGATAGTAATCCAAGAGATCAACCGCCAATCACATTGCTGGCACCAGTCATGCGCTTTGCCCCGAACGCGCGAAAAACAACTTTTACGCGCTTTAGTGTCTTGCCATCAAATCTGCGTTCGTTGCCTGACACTTATGCGAAGTGATAGATGGAAAGAGTGCTTTTTAATGGCAAATTTGCTTGTCAGTCAAAATTTAGAACATTTTTAGATAGTTAGTGCGATTTTTGTGAATTTTAAAAATTGCGCGCGTAAAGAAAATGTGATTACCTGCGAAAATCACAAAGAGACGAAGGCGCCATGATCAGAACACCGAAAATCCGTAATATGGAACAGTTCGCCGAGGCGAGTGGATTGTCTCGTCCGACCGTCTCCAAATTCTTCAATGATCCAGAGAGCGTGCGTCCATCGACGCGCAAGAAAATCGAGGAAGCTCTGGAGCGCTTTGACTATCGACCGAACATTTACGCGATCAATCAGAATCGGCGGCTGACCAAGACAATCGGCATCGTCGTTCCCTATTTGACGGACCCTTTCTTCGGTGAAATTGCCCGTATGCTGGCCGCCAAATGCGTCGCCCAAGGTTATTCCCCATCGATGTTCAGCTCAAACGGCACGGCGGATCAGGAAAGCGAGATATTCGACAGCCTGCGCTCGATGAAGCCGACTGGCGTGTTGCTCGCACCCCTTGGACGCCTGTCTGACCAAAGCTCCGTTGCTGCCTTTTGCAGGGATGTGCCAACTGTTCTTTTTGATAGTAATATCAAGGATTTGGGGTTGTCTTTCGTTGGGTCTGACAATTCTCAGTTCACCGCTCTGATGGTTGACTATCTGCATCGGACCGGTGAGCCGCCGGCTTTGTTGGAGATGAAAACACCGCCCAACCCGAACGCCAGAAAGCGTCGTCAGGGCTATTTGACAGCAATGGAGTATCACCGTCTGGAACCGGAAATCATCCAGATCGATGGGGAGGGCTGGCGGCTGGAAGATATCGGCTATGCTGGCGGCATGAAAGCCTTTGCTGACAAGGCCTTCAAGTCTCGTACGGTACTCTGTTCCAACGACCGTTTGGCCATCGGCTTTCTGGCTGCCTGCCATGAGAAGGGTCTCAAGGTTGGCATCGGCCCGGACACGGATATCCGTGTGGCCGGGCAGGATGACCATCCCTTTTCCCGCTTTACCTACCCGCCATTGACCACCATTGCCCAGGACTATGAGGCGATCTCCAAGCGCGCAGTAGAGGCTCTGCTTGATGCCGTGAAAGAAGAAGAAGTTCCATCCGAGCGTCCCGACACCTTTTTCGAAGGCAAACTGATCATGCGCAAGTCTGCGTAATAGCTATAAAATTTACGCGCGTAAAAAAATAGTTGACCGCGCGATATCGATGTGTTTTGATTTCCTCCAGACGAAAAGCAATCTAGGGAGGAAGAATAGATGCTTTACAAAAACGTCCTGGGTCTGACGACGGCCCTGACCATGCTCACAACCGGCGCAATGGCTGCTGATACCACCTTGACCATCGCGATTGTGAACAACGGTCACATGATCAATATGCAGAAAGTCGCGGAAGCTTATACCGAGAAAACTGGCGTGAAACTCAACTGGGTTTCTCTGGAAGAAGGTGTTCTGCGTGAGCAGGTCACGTCTGACACCGCAACCGGTGGTGGCCAGTATGACGTCATCAATATCGGCATGCAGGAAGCTCCGATTTGGGGTGCCGCAGGTTGGATCGAGCCACTGAATTTCGGCAAATCCTACGATATTGATGATATGCTACCTGCCATTCGCAACGGCCTGTCCTATAAAGGTCAGCTCTATGCTGCCCCGTTCTACGGCGAATCCTCAATGGTGATGTACCGCAAGGATCTGACCGATGCGGCTGGTGTTACCATCAAGGACAATGACAGCTGGGAGAACATCAAGAAAGCCGCTGCCGCAATCCATAATCCTGAAAAAGGTATCTATGGCATCTGTTTGCGCGGCAAGCCGGGCTGGGGCGACAACATGGCGTTCCTGACTGCCATGGTCAACTCCTTTGGCGGCGCATGGTTCGACAAGGATTACCATCCAACCATCAACACCGAAGCATGGAAAAAAGCCGTCACCTTCTATGTTGACCTGCTTGGCACCTATGGCCCTCCAGGCTCGGAAGGCAACTCGTTCAACGAAATCCTCGCCCTCTATAACGAAGGCAAGTGCGGCATGTGGATTGATGCCACCATTGCAGCCTCCTTCCTGAAGGTCGACGGTGTTGACTATGCCCAGTCTCCAAATGCTGGCAACCCTGTTGGTGCAAACTGGCTCTGGGCTTGGGCAATGGCTGTTCCGGCCGGCACCCCTCAGGCTGACGAAGCCAAAGCCTTCATCGAATGGGCAACGTCCAAGGATTATATCCAGGCCGTTGCAAACCATCCGGATTTTGGCTGGGGCTCTGTTCCAACCGGCACCCGCAAGTCCACCTACGCTCAGCCAGAATTCCAGAAAGCTGCCAAATTCGCAGCCGCTGAGCTCAAGGCCATTGAAACCGCTGCACCAGAAGCAACCGATCTGAAGCCTTATGTTGGTGTTCAGTTTGCAGCAATTCCGGAGTTCCCGGAAGTTGGATCCGCCGTAGCCCAGGAAATGGCTGCTGCATTGTCTGGCGCAAAAACTGTCGAAGAAGCCCTCGCTGCCTCCCAGGAAGTCGCGGAATCAATCATGAAAGAAGCTGGCTACTTCGAGTAAGCTCTCCCAGCTCCCAGACAGGAGGTTCGGCATCTTGCCGGACCTCCACCCAAACCGGGTAGGTTATTGGCCCCCTTGGCCATGTCTCGTTACGGGACGAGAGCTTGACACCCCACAATTATACCGCAACGTGGACGGTGACTGAAACAGGTCGCAGGAGCGTTACCGATATGAATAATCGAAGACTACCACGCCTTCTTCAGATGCCGGCGGTGTTGCTGCTGCTTGTCTGGATGTTGGTGCCTCTCAGCATGACGCTGTTCTTCTCGTTCATTCGTTATGTGCTAAATAACTTGCGTCGTCCCGAATGGACAACGCCATCCCTCGACAACTGGCGCGGCTTCGGTAATTACGATTTCGTGCTGCATTCGAAAGACTTCCTGTTCGCCATTCAGAACAGCCTGCTCATCGTTGGCAGCATCCTGTTCCTCACGGTGATTCTGGGTGTCCTGATCGCAATCCTGATCAACAATGCCTTTCCGGGCCGTGGCATCGTTCGCGTGCTGTTGATTTCGCCCTTCTTCGTCATGCCTGCCGTCAATGCCGTGCTCTGGATCAACATGATCCTCGATCCTGTGCTTGGATTGCAGGGGATCGCCGTCGAAGGCATCAATGGCGTGATCATGAGTTTGAAGGATGCGCCGCTCGTCGGTTGGTTCTTCTCGCTTTGGCCAACGTTGGAGCCGATTTCCTTCCGCGCCACGCAAACCTCCGCCTATGCCGTCATCATCATGGTGACCTGGCAGTGGACCCCGTTTGCTGTCCTGATCTTCATGACCTCATTGCAGTCCGAAGATCAGCAGCAAAAGGAAGCCGCTGTTCTGGATGGCGCTGGCCCCTGGTCGCAATTCCGGTTCCTGACGTTACCACATCTGGGTCGACCGATTGCGATCGTGGTGATGATCCAGGCGATTTTCCACCTGTCCCTTTATGCCGAGATTGAGATTGTCAGTCGCGGCAACGGGAACAAGAACCTTCCATATTTGATCGGTGAATTTGCCAATAACAATATCGGCGCAGCCAGCGCCACGGGCATCTTTGCGGTCATTCTCGCCAACATTGTCGCAATTTTCCTTCTGCGCATGGTTGGCAAAACACTGATGGAGTGAGGAGCGGATCAATGGCTATTGTTGCACAATCCTCGACACTGGGACGCTCAAGCCGCATGCTGCTGGCCTGGGGCGTGGGACTGACCTTTTTCTTTCCGATTTTCTGGATGATCCTGACCAGTTTCAAAACCGACGCCGACGCCGTGAAGCCTGAATATCTGTTCTACTTCACGCCGACGCTCAAAAACTATCTCAACATGACCGAGAATTACGACTATTGGCACTTTGCTGCCAATTCGGTCATCACGTCTGTTTCTGCGACCCTCTTCACGCTCGCAGTGGGCATTCCGGCAGCCTACGCAATGGCATTCAATCCAACCCGTCACACCAAGGATGTGTTGATGTGGATGCTTTCGACCAAGATGTTGCCTGCCGCAGCTGTGCTCTATCCGATGACCTTCCTGACGAAAAACTTCCTCGGGATCTTCGATACGCACTTCCTGCTGATCATCGTACTCAGTCTGATCAACCTGCCGATCGTTGTCTGGATGCTCTTTACCTATTTCAAGGAGATCCCCAAAGAGATCATTGAAGCAGGCAAGATGGATGGCGTGGACACCTGGGGCGAAATCAAGGAAATCCTTGTGCCGCTTGCATGGGGTGGCATCGCTTCAACGGCCCTTCTGTGCTTCATCTTCTGCTGGAACGAAGCCTATTGGACTGTCCGTCTGACGACATCGGACGCGGCCACTCTTTCCAAACTCATTGAAGGCAACCGCGCTCCCGAAGGTCTGTTTTTCGGTCGCCTGTCGGCGGTATCCGCGGCAGCCGTGGGTCCGATCATCGTGCTCGGCTGGTTCTGTCAAAAACAATTGGTCCAAGGTTTGACCTTTGGTGCTGTGAAGTAGGAAAAGATCATGGGACGTATTAAACTTGAAAACGTGACCAAGAAATTCGGCGATCTCGCGGTCATTCCAGAACTCAACCTGACCATCGAGGATGGGGAATTCACGGTCTTTGTCGGCCCTTCGGGCTGTGGCAAGTCGACACTTCTGCGCCTGATTGCGGGCCTTGAGGATGTAACCTCCGGCAAGGTTCTGATCGATGGGCAGGATGTGACCGAAATTTCCCCCTCCAAGCGCGGCTTGGCGATGGTGTTCCAGACCTATGCCCTCTATCCGCATATGACGGTGCGCAAGAATATCGCCTTTCCGATGCGGATGTCGGGCATGAGTGAAGCCGAGCAGGAAAAGCGCATCGACGCAGCCGCCAAGGCGCTCAACCTCACCGATTATCTCGATCGCAAGCCGGGCCAATTGTCCGGTGGTCAACGCCAGCGTGTTGCCATTGGCCGCGCCATCGTTCGCGACCCGACCGCCTTCCTGTTCGACGAGCCGCTCTCCAACCTTGATGCCGCCTTGCGTGTGGGCATGCGCCTTGAAATCAGCGAGATGCACAATCGACTGGGCACCACCATGGTCTATGTGACCCACGATCAGGTCGAAGCCATGACCATGGCGGACAAAATCGTTGTGTTGCAGGCCGGTGTTATCGAGCAGGTTGGCTCGCCGCTCGAACTCTATCGCACCCCGCGCAACAAATTCGTTGCCGGCTTCATCGGCTCGCCCAAGATGAACTTCATCGAAGGCGAGACCGCAGCGAAGATGGGGGCGCATTCAATCGGTATCCGCCCAGAGCATATGCATGTCTCGACCGAACCGACTGCAGGCAGTTGGGAGGGTGTCGTCGGTGTTGCCGAGCATCTGGGTTCTGACACCTTCATCCACGTCCATGAAGTCCCCGGCTGCGATCCAATGACCGTGCGCATGGGTGGCGACATGGAAATCACCAATGGCGACAAGGTCTATCTGACACCTGAAGCCGGTCAGCTTCACAAGTTTGACGAAGAAGGGATGCGGGTCCAATGAAACGACTTGCAGGCAAAAATGCGTTAATCACGGGTGCAGCGCGCGGCATCGGTCGCAGCTTTGCCGAGGCCTATATCAGCGAAGGCGCAAAAGTTGCCATCGCTGACATTGACCTGGAAAGAGCGCAGCAGTCTGCCGCCGAACTGGGCGGCAATGCGATTGCCATCAACATGGATGTCACCAGCCAAAGAAGCATCGATGAGGGCCTCGCCCAAACCATCGATGCCTTTGGCCAGATCGACATCCTGATCAACAATGCAGCAATATTCACCGCCGCCCCGATTGTCGAGATCGATCGGGGTGACTTCCAGCGAGCCTTTGACATCAATGTCAGTGGCACATTGTTCACGTTGCAGGCCGTCGCCCGCCACATGATCGACAAAGGCATCAAAGGAAAAATCATCAATATGGCCAGTCAGGCGGGGCGCCGGGGCGAACCGCTGGTCGCGGTCTATTGCGCGACCAAGGCCGCAATCATTTCTTTGACCCAGTCGGCCGGTCTTAACCTCATTGAGCACGGGATCAACGTCAATGCCATTGCGCCCGGTGTCGTCGATGGCGAGCACTGGGATGGCGTCGACGCCTTCTTTGCCAAATATGAGAATAAGGAACCGGGCCAGAAAAAACGCGAAGTCGGATTGAGCGTGCCATATGGACGTATGGGCCGGGCTGGCGATCTGACCGGAATGGCTATTTTCCTTGCGAGCGATGAAGCCGATTACATTGTCTCGCAAACCTACAATGTGGATGGTGGACAATGGATGAGTTAGTTTCCCTTAGCAATGCGACGCTTGATCAGGTGCCGAACGGCGTCGCGGTTCCCACCTATGATCGCGCCAAGCTGACCCCGGGCATCGTCCATATCGGACTTGGCAACTTTCATCGTGCCCATCAGGCATGGTATCTGCATCGGCTGATGGAGCAGGGACTGGCCCACGACTGGGCAATCATTGGCGCTGGCGTTCGCCCTGCCGATGCCGCTCAGCGTGAGCGTCTTCTGGCGCAGGATTGCCTTACCACCCTGATCGAGCTTGACCCATCGGGCAAGTCGGCGGAAATTACCGGTGCGATGATCGACTTTGTTCCGGTTGATCCGGACAATGCCTCGCTGATTGCCCGCATGGCAGAGCCGGATATCCGCATCGTGTCGTTGACTGTGACCGAAGGCGGCTATTATTTCGATCCGGCAACCGGTGAATTTGACCGCGAGCACCCTGACATTGTCCATGATGCCGCGCATCCAGATCAGCCGAAAACCGCCTTTGGGGCCATCATCGCAGCGCTGAAATTGCGGCGGGCCTCCGGGGCAGGGCCCTTCACGGGCCAATGCTGTGACAATCTGCAAGGCAACGGCACGATTCTTCGGCGCACAATCGTGTCACTGGCCCGCATGTCGGACCCGGATCTTGCCGACTGGATCGACAGCAACTGCAGCTTCCCCAACTCGATGGTGGATTGCATCGTGCCAGCCACAGGGGCAAAGGAAATGGCCATGGCACAGTCGTTTGGCATCAAGGATGCTGCGCCTGTGACCCATGAGAATTTCCGCCAATGGGTGATTGAGGATGACTTCTGTGCGGGCCGTCCCGATTATAACAAGGCGGGCGCAACCTTCTCAGATGATGTGCATGAATTCGAGACGATGAAGCTGCGCATTCTCAATGGCGGTCACCAGATGATCTCCATGCCCGGAGATCTTCTCGGCATCGTCACCATTTCCGGCTGCATGGAGCATCCATCGATCCATCGCTTCCTTATAAAAGCGATGCAGGATGAGGTTCTCGCCAACGTCAAGCCAGTGCCCGGTATGGATCCAGAGAGCTATCTCGAGCTGATCGTAAGGCGCTTTTCCAATCCGGAAATTGTCGATACGACCAAACGCGTGGCCTTTGATGGATCCAGCCGTCAGCCGGGCTTCATCATTCCCTCAATCTATTCTGCACTGCAAAATGGGCAGCCAACCGAGGGTCTGGCCCTGATGAGTGCTCTGTGGATGCGTTATTGTCTCGCCAAGCGTGACGATGGCACGGTCATCGAGCCAAATGATCCCAACTGGGACGCTCTGCAAGCGGTGGCAAGGCAAGCAGAAGAAAAGCCGGTTCTCTGGATTGATCAGCAACAATATTATGGCGACATTGCCAACAACACGCCATTCAGAGAGAGCTTTGTGAAATGGGTGAGCATGTTGGAAGATAAAGGCGTAAAAGAAACGTTGGATGCCTATGGCGGTGGTGCCGCCTGAAATCAAAACGACGCCTATCGATCAAATAAATGGGCCTCCCTGTCATCAGGGAGGCCTTTTTAGTGCCAGAGCGATTGTCCTGATTGATCATCTCTGACGCACCGCATCAAGGCGCGACGCGAGGCGACCGTTAGGCGCTTTCGCGTAAGCGCTCTTTATTCTTCTGTTTGAAATGTTCGTCAATGAAATGCGCGGTTTCAACCGAATTCACTGGTTTGCCCAAATGAAACCCCTGACCACAATCGCAGCCAAGATCCTGAAGGATGGCCATTTGCTCCATTTCTTCGATGCCTTCTGCCGTGGTGTAAAGGCCAAGCCCTTCGCCGAGAGACAGAATGGTCTTGACGATGCGCATCTGCTTCTCGTCGGTCTTGATGCTGCTAATGAAGCTGCGGTCAATCTTGATGCGGTCGAAATAGAGGTTGGTTAGTTGCGACAGGTTGGAATAGCCCGTACCGAAATCATCCAGCGCAATCCGGACACCGGCTTTATGCAGGCTCTCGATCACCTCGCTCGCCAGTTCCATATCGATGATGAGCGACGATTCGGTGACTTCCACTTCCAGACGATGGGGCGGCAGGCCGGTCTCGCACAACACAGAAAGAATACGCAGGCCCACAAGTCGGTCTGACAATTGCAATGGAGACAAATTGAACGACAAGGTCAAATCCGCCGGCCATGCCTTGGCATCTCTACTGGCCTGCAACAATAGCTTGTCCGACAATTCAGTGATGACACCCATATCTTCGGCAAGCGGGATGAATTTACTTGGCGGAACATAGCCGTGACCTGCACGATTCCAACGCGCCAAAGCTTCGAATCCGCGCAAGTCGCCGGACTTCAGGTCAAACAAAGGCTGATAGTAAGGCTTGATTTCATTGCGCGCCAGCGCGGCCAGCAAATCCTGCTCGAGTTTGGAGCGTTCGATCTTCAGCTCAAGCATTTCTGGCTCGAAGGACGCAATGCCATTCTTGCCTGATCTCTTGGCATGATACATGGCAATATCGGCATTGTTGATCGCCCCGGTGAGGTCGGAACTGTCGTGCGGAAATCGTGCCAGTCCCATGGACACGCCGATGTGGTTGGTGATGCCATCTATGAGAATTGGAGCCAGAAGGCTTTGACGCAGGTCTCCCGCAATGGACTCAATATCTGGCGTCTTGTTGAGATCAATCACAGCGAGAAACTCGTCACCACCAAGACGGAAGGCCAGTTGTACGGCATCATGTGCCGTGATCCGCTCCGCTATCTGGCAGAGCAATCGATCACCACCCGCATGGCCCAACAAATCATTGACCTTTTTGAAGCCATCCAGATCCATCGCAATCAGACCATAGGCTGTGTCAGGATCTTTGCCTTTTTGCTTGCTAAAGCCGCGATCGGACGTCTCGACAAAACTCTTGAGATAATGGCGATTGGGCAGACCCGTTAAACTGTCATGGTGAGACAGCCAATCAAGGTCGCTTTCTGCACGCACGCGTCGCTGAGCTTCCATTCGTTGCTTGGTCAGATAGCGGTAATAATTGAAGGCCCCTGCAAGCCCTAACATCGCCACTGCAAGCAAGAGCTCATCAAGTTCCCATGATTCATGGGTATTTACATAATTGACCAGCACTTCAAAGCCGTCATAGTGCGATCCGATTCTCCAAGCCAGAATAGCCAGAATGAAGATCAGGACTGGTTCGAGGTGCTTAGATGAACGCAATTTCTGCCACATAAGTTTAGTCTCTTAATACAAGAGTATCATTCAAACAGACTCTAGGTGGCTGATGTTCCTTTTGAGTTAAATTACTTAGATTGAATGACCGAAACCATTTGAAGGTGAAATTTTTGATAAATACTCAAAACAAAAATTTTAAGAGACTATTATATACAATGATTTGGCTTTGATCTGTATTTGATTTCTCTTTGCAGAGGCCGCGATCTGGCAATCGTCGCTGGGGAAAATGCGTCCGGCACGTGGGACCATTCGCGCCATTTGTTAAGGCCAACGCCTGGTTGCCAAGCCAAAGACGGTGCACTCAGCGTCTGGTTTTTGCCCACATGGTGATGCCTGCCAGACCGAAAATCAGACAAATGCCTGCAATGACATCCGCCAGACGGACGCGTGCATCCATTTCTTCAATCCGCTCCAGAAGAGGAGTAATCTCGTGCGCCACCACTGAGCGGAGCTGGGCTTCGGTCAGACCAGTCACTATGGCCTTGGGCGCAGACTTCCCTGCAACTTGGGCAGCTGTGGCATCTTTAGCTGTCTTTGGCGCATGATTGGGGGTGAGAGCCGTGCCAAACCGATCCGCTGCCAGCGTTTTGGAAGCAACATGACCATCGCCGCTATTGATTTTGACAGTGAGCGGACCGCTGATGGTCGCAGGCACCGGGAAGCGAAACGCCCCTTCATCGTCGGTTTTCCCGCTGGCTACCCCTTTGCCATCCATTTTGGCTGTCCAGTCGACGCCGCGTGGCCGTCCGCCCCCAACGAAGAAGCCATATCCGCGCACCACATCCCCCTCGACCGTTGCGAACAGTTTAAGACTATGGGCAAAGGCAGGGGTGCAAATCCCAAGGCATAGCATGGACAGGCAAATCAGACGGACAAGGGGCAGAATTGAAGAATGGCGCATCGATAGGAGATCCCGGTCTTTTGGTTGGTTGGCAACAGAGCTGCCCTCGAAAATCCGGGCTCATTTGGCTGCTGTCCGCTTTTAACTTGAGCGGACCCAACAGACAACAAGCCCCAATGGTGCAAAGCCGCCCCCGGACACGGCTGGGAGCGGCAGAACCAATAAGCGATAGATTTTATTGCGGCGATTTGGCATTGACCCAAATGAGGGCACCAAGCTCAACCGGCACCTCCTTGCCGTTCGGCGAGGTCATCGGCTTGTCGCCATCGATCAAGGCGGCAAATCCCCACCAGCCTGCAAAAGGCATGGCGTAGGAGAAGGTGCCATTGGCATCTGCCTTGATTACCTGGGTGATGTAAGCATCGTTCGGTGCCTTGATGCCCTGATCATTGATCAGTTCCACTTCGATTTCAGCAAACGGCACAGGCTTGCCACCTTTGGTGACGATGCCGGTAAACAGATTGCCGGTCCAAAGGCCGGTCGGGTTGCTCATGGGTACGATTTCAACCGGGAAGCCAACAGTTTCATCCCAGCCTTCACCCGAAGCATAATTGTCTACGACGACCTTTGAATAATGGATGATATACTTGCCTTCAGCAGGTTCCCAATAAGGGGCTGGCTCGACATAGAAGATCGAAGCGCCCGGTTCGGCCAGCTCATAACTGAAGCTGTAAGCCATTGCATCGCCCTGCGGTTTTTCCACAAGCTTGCTGCCAAGATCCTGCTTCTCGCCGTCTTTCAACACCCCGACCATAGTCGGCTTTGCCATATTCATGACAGGGCCACCTTCGAACGGGTGGGTGAAAACAAGGTTCACATCGACGGTGCCACCATCGGGCAAAACATCCGCAGATGGAATGATTTCCTGAAAATGAGCGGACACAGGCAAAGCAAAAGAGACAAGCAGGGAAGCCAACGTTAGGGTGCGGGCAGATACGATCATGGGTGAGGATCCTTGATGGGAGGGAAGGATTCGGTATGAATAAATCGAAGATAAATCATACCCCCACTGCCTGTACAATACGTATTTTTTTGTTCCTTCTGATATGGGGCCTTTGCTGTTAAGCTCGGTATGGGCTGAAAAGCCGAAAAACAGCTGAAGGACCGCGAAAAGATGAAGCGCATCACCATTACGCTTTCTGATGAAATTGCCACAGACCTAGACCAATATATGGGGGATAGCGGGGCAAAAAATCGGTCCGAAGCCATTCGCGATCTGGTTCGACGCGCCATGCTGGACCGGTATGACGGCCCGGATGATGCAGATTGTTTGGGAATTGTTTCCTATACCGTCGATCAGACCAAACGCAATCTTGGTGCCAGACTGGCCAAGCGTCGGCTCGATGCCCATGACCGCCATCTGACCTCCCTGTCGGTGCCGCTGGACCATTCCACCGCGCTGGAAATTGAAGTCACCCAAGGCAAGCTCGGAGACATTGCGTCCGCTGCCGAAACCCTGTTTTTGGAGCGAGGTGTGGCGCATGGTGCACTTTCTCTGGTGCCAATCAGTGCTCACGGCGATCATCATGTCCATGATGATGAAAAAGCCTCTCCTCATCGTCATATTCATGTCCAGCAGGCTTTCCAAAAGCCGTCCGAGAACAAATAGGGAGATAGGGATTTAATTTAATATTTCAGATCTTTAGCGCGTTCCTTGCTGCCGGGTTTGGTTGGCGATCAGATGCCGCATCAAGGGCTGGCGCGACCGGCTTTTGACCTGAGCGAAATCGCGTTTTAACCCTCGGTTACGCAAAAGCATCCACGTCAAAAGTGCCACGCTTTTGCCTTTAGACTTGTATAATAAACGTTACAACACTAATTATTAGAGCAGAAATCAATAGCAGGAGACGTGTTTAAAGTATGTGTGGAATTTGCGGCGAAGTCAGGTTCGATGGCACTCACGTTCCAATCGAAAAAATCCAGACCATGACAGACCGCCTCGCCTCGCGTGGCCCCGATGCGTCAGGAACCCATGCCGAAGGCCCGATTGGCATGGGACATAGACGCCTGAAAATCATCGATCTGTCCGATGCTTCCAGCCAGCCCTTCAACGATGAAGACAATGAGCGCATCATGGTCTTCAATGGCTGTATTTACAATTATCCCGAACTGCGCGCCGAGCTTCAGCAAGCAGGCCATCGCTTCAAGTCGCAAGGGGACACCGAAGTCATTCTTAAGGCTTGGGCCGAATGGGGCGAAGAGGCCCTGCCGCGTCTGCAAGGCATGTTTGCCTTTGTCATCTATGAAAAGCGCACCGGACGCACAATCCTTGCCCGTGACCGGTTTGGCATCAAACCGCTCTATTTGAATGAAGGCCCCGGACATATCCGCTTTGCTTCCAGCTTGCAATCGATCCTTGCCGGAGGTGATGTCGATACGTCCATCGACCGTGCCGCTTTGCATCATTACATGACATGGCATGCGGTGGTGCCTGCACCACGCACCATCCTCAATGGCGTGCGCAAACTGCCCGCAGCCACCCTGCGCATCATTGATGCACAAGGCCACTCCACAGAGAAAACCTACTGGGAGCCAACCTTTGAGCGAAGTGCGGAAGATGAAGCCCGCTCGGAAGGCGAATGGTGCGACTTGCTGCTGGAAGAATTGCGCAAGTCCGTGCGCCGTCGCATGGTCTGCGACGTGCCCGTCGGCGTGTTGCTCTCGGGCGGGGTGGACAGCTCGATGATTGTCGGTCTTTTGGCCGAGCAGGGGCAGGAAGGTCTGGCGACCTATTCCATCGGCTTTGAAGATGCCAACAATGAGAAGGGCAACGAGTTCGAATATTCCGACCTCATCGCCAAGCATTATGGCACCAACCACCACAAGATCCACATTCCATCCGACGAGATGATGGAAAATCTCCCCCATGCCATCAAGGCCATGTCCGAGCCAATGGTGTCCTATGACAATATCGGCTTCTATTTGCTCAGCCGGGAAGTCTCCAAGACCATCAAGGTGGTGCAGTCGGGCCAGGGGGCTGACGAAGTCTTTGGCGGCTATCACTGGTATCCGCCACTGCAAAGCGCCCAGAATCCGATCGAGAATTATGCTCTGGCCTTTTTCGACCGTGACCAGAAGCGCATGGCGCGCCATCTGAATCCCGACTATCTCGCCGATCGCAATGAAAGTCTGGCCTTCGTTGCCGAGCATTTCTCTCGTCCCGGCGCTTCCGATCCTGTCGACAAGGCCCTGCGCCTCGACACCAATGTCATGCTGGTCGATGATCCGGTCAAGCGGGTCGACAATATGACCATGGCGTGGGGTCTGGAAGCCCGCGTGCCATTCCTCGATCATGAGGTGGTGGAACTGGCAGGTCGCATCCCCAGCCGCCATAAGCTGGCCCATGGCGGCAAGGGCGTGTTAAAGCAAGCCGCACGACAGGTCATTCCGTCCGCGGTGATTGATCGACCCAAGGGCTATTTCCCGGTTCCGGCCCTCAAATATATCGAAGGCCCTTACCTTGAGATGGTCAAGGACGCCCTTGGCTCGCAAGCGGCCAAAGATCGCGGTCTGTTCCAGCAATCCTATCTGGATCGGCTGTTTGATGCCCCGTCTGACCATATTACACCCCTGCGCGGCTCCGAGCTGTGGCAGGTCGCTTTGCTCGAATTGTGGTTGCAAACGCAGGAGGTCTGAAGCACATGAGCTCTGACCGGGAAAAACAGAAGCAAACGCCCCAACAGCGTCACGTGGCCCAACATCGGCTGCAGCGCATCAGGCAGGAAGGCATGAGTTCGCTTCATGCCTCCCACGAACTCAAGCGCACCAATGTGGCATTGGATTGCGGCTGGGGACGCCTGATCTTTGGCAATACCTTTGACAATGCCGAGGAACTGATCGATGTCATGCGCGATGAACAGTCGGACCAGAGGGATATCGCCTTCTATGTCCGCGATCCGCATGTTGTGCTGGCCCAAGCCCCACAGGAGTTTTTCCTTGACCCGTCCCACACCTATCGCCTGGATCTGGCCAATTATCGCCCAGCCCGCGATCGGCGGCAGACCTTCCATATTCGTCGCATCTCCACCCAAGCCGACGCCGAAGCCATCAACGTTATCCTCGCCGAAAGGGGGATGATCACAGTCCCGCCGGAATTTTTCTGGTCGCACAGGGATGCAGGTACGCTCACCATGCTGGTGGCCGAAGATGCACAAACCGGCGATGTTCTGGGCTCGGTGATGGGGATTGATCATGAAAAAGCCTTCGACGACCCGGACAAGGGGTCGTCGCTCTGGTGCCTTGCGGTCTCACCCAACGCTCCTCATGCGGGCTTGGGCGAATCCCTGCTGCGCCGGTTGGCCGAACAATACAAGGCCCGTGGCTCGTCCTACATGGATCTCTCTGTTCTGCATAACAATGATCAGGCCATTGCCCTTTACGAAAAACTCGGTTTTCGCCGGGTCAATGTCTTTGCCATCAAGCGCAAGAACCAGATCAACGAAAATCTGTTTGTGGGCGATCAGGAAAAGACCGGTCTCAACCCCTATGCCCAGATTATTGTTGATGAGGCGCTAAGACGCGGCATTCATGTTGATATCATCGATGCGGATTATGGGATGTTCCGGCTCACCTATGGCGGCCGCTCGGTCCGCTGCCGCGAGTCCCTGACCGATCTGACCAGTGCGGTCACCTTGTCCATTTGCGATGACAAACGGATGACCCGCAAGCTCGCAGAGAAGGCTGGCGTTACTGTCCCTGATCAACTCGATCTGGTGGAGGGTGCCGATATTTCGGCCTTTTTGCGCAGCCATGAGTCCGTTGTCGTCAAGCCCTCGCGCGGCGAGCAAGGACAGGGCATTGCGGTCGGGGTCAGCAATTATGATGCCGTCCTGGCGGCAATTGATCGCGCCCGCAAGGTGTGCCCCGACGTGCTGCTTGAAGATTGCTATATCGGTCACGATCTGCGCCTCGTTGTCATCGATGACAAGGTTGTCGCCGCCGCGCTTCGCCTGCCAGCCAAGGTGATTGGCGACGGCAAGAAGACCGTGCGTCAGTTGATCGAGACCCAGAGCCGCAGGCGCGCTGCTGCCACCGGGGGCGAAAGCACCATTCCCATTGATGCCGAAACCGAGCGTTGCGTCATCGAAGCGGGCCTTGGCATGGATGATCGCCTCGAACGGGGGCGGGAGATCACCGTCCGAAAAACGGCCAATCTCCATACCGGCGGTACGATTGTCGATGTCACCGAAGAGGTGCATCCGCATCTAATTCAAGCCGCCATCAAGGCAGCCAAGGCCATCGATATTCCTGTCACAGGGATCGACTTCATGGTAAAGGACCATCGTCAGGCCGACTATGTCTTCATCGAAGCCAATGAACGGCCCGGCCTTGCCAATCATGAACCCCAGCCGACCGCAGAACGCTTCATTGATCTGCTCTTTCCGCGCTCAATGCCCGCCGCCGTGCGGCAAAAGCGGCTGACCCGTGACGCTACCGAATAAGGCCCAAATTCCATGACCTTGTTGACCATTGACACCGGCTATCTGCAATCCATCCTGTCGCGGCTGTTGGAGATCCCCAGTCCCACAGGCTATACCGACACCATTGTCCGCTTCGTGACTGAAGAGCTGCAAAGCCTGGGGCTCGAAGCGGAATTGACACGACGCGGGGCGATTTGCGCCATCCGACAGGGCTCCCGCCGCAAAGGCGCACGTGCCATTGTCACCCATCTTGACACGCTGGGTGCGCAGGTCAAATTCCTGAAAGACAATGGACGCCTGGCACTTGTGCCAGTTGGCCATTGGTCTGCCCGATTTGCCGAAGGGGCGCGCGCCACCATCTTTTCCGAAGACGGCGCCTATCGCGGTACCATCCTGCCGCTCAAGGCGTCCGGTCACACCTTTAACGAGGAAGTGGATCAGGCCCCGATAGGCTGGGACCATGTGGAATTGCGCATCGATGCGCTGGCCCGCAACAGGGAAGATCTGGAAAAGCTGACCATCGATATCGGTGACATCGTCGCCATCGATCCGCAGGCAGAATTCATCGACAATGGTTTCATTGTCTCGCGCCATCTTGACAACAAGGCGGGCGTTGCAGTGGCCTTAACGGCGCTAAAGGCCATGCAGGATGCGGAATTGCGGACCCCGGTCGATATCCATTTTCTTTTCACCATTGCCGAGGAAGTCGGCGTCGGCGCGTCATCTGTGCTTACGCCAGAGGTCGCTTCGATGATCTCGGTCGACAACGGCACTTCGGCTCCGGGCCAGAATTCTGACGAGTTCGGCGTGACCATTGGCATGGCGGACCAGACCGGCCCGTTCGACTATCATCTGACCAAGAAACTGGTCTCGCTCTGCAGGGAAAATGACATCCGTTTCCAGAAGGATATCTTCCGTTATTACCGTTCGGATTCCGCCAGCGCGATCGAGGCCGGGGCCGATGTCCGAACCGCTCTGATCACATTCGGTGTTGATGCGTCCCACGGCTATGAGCGCATCCACATGCATGCGTTGCGGTCTTTGTCCGAGCTGATCACCGCCTATGTCGGCAGTCCGGTCGAGATCAAGCGTGACTTTGAGCAATATGCCGAAGGCATTTCCGGCTTCACCAAGCAGAAGACCGATGATGCCGAGCAGGATCTGACTCGTGATGTCGATAATGAAGATCTCGGACCCCAAGCCTGAATGAGGAGGCCATCTGAAGGCTGAAGCGGGGAGGCGTGCGTGCGGAGTGAGGGAGTGGCCTCACTTCGCCGCACGCACTTTGTCTGCGTTAGACCACGTTGCGGTCGCGATAGGTCTGGAGGAAGTCCCGCACCCGCTGGTCATGCGGTTCCTGAGCAAATATCTCTTTGGGTGGCACGCAGGTCACCAAACGGCCCGCATCCAGAAAGGCCACCCGGTCGGCCACATGAGCCGCAAAGCCCATTTCGTGGGTAACCACCACCATGGTCATGCCTTCGGACGCCATTTCCTTCATCACACTTAGCACTTCTCCAACCAGTTCCGGGTCAAGCGCTGAAGTCGGCTCATCAAACAGCATCACCCGTGGTTCCATCGCAATGGCCCGGGCAATGGCCACACGTTGCTGCTGGCCACCGGACAAATTGGCCGGATAGCTGTCGGCCTTGTCCTCAAGATGCACTTTGGTGAGAGCTTCAAGCGCCTTGGCACGGGCCTTGGTTCGGCTGAGTCCTTTGACGCTGAGAAGCGCCTCGGCCACATTGTCGATCGCCGACATGTGCGGCCAGAGATGGAAATGCTGGAACACCATGCCGATCTGTTGGCGCTGGCTGCGCAGAGCTTCGCCCGTCAGTGCCTTGCGCGGAGCGGAGGTTCCTTCTTTCCAGCCGATCAAGTCACCGTCAAGCCGCACTTCTCCCCCGTCATATTCTTCAAGGAAATTGAGGCAGCGCAGCAGGGTCGACTTGCCTGAACCGGACGGGCCAATCAGGCACAGAACTTCGGAGCGATGGACATCGAGCGAAATGTCGTCAAGTGCGGTGAAGTCATCAAAATGCTTTGTGAGCTGACGCACTGCGATGATCACATCATCACCAGAAGACGCGTCAGAAGATGAATCAGAAGAAGCGGAAAGGGGCTGGGTCATTTTGGTCAAGTCTCTCTCCATTCAGGCGCGGTGCAGATGACGGGTCACACGCTCTTCCACCCGCCCGCCAAGCCAGTTGGCACCAACCACCATCAGCCAGTAGAACAGCGACAGCGCAAGGAAAGGCTCGACAAAGGAAAAGGTCTCTGCGGCCATGGTCTGGGTTTCATAGAGCAGCTCAGGCACGGTCACCACGGACAGGATGGCGGTTTCCTTGGTCAGGATTATGAAAAAATTGGTCAGCGGTGCAGTGATCGGCACCAGCATTTGCGGCAGGATGATCCGCCAGAGAATTCGTTTCTCCGGCAGGCCGACACAACGTGCCGCCTCGATCTGGCCTTGGGGCACAGCATTGAAGCCGGAACGGAAAATCTCGGCAAAATAGGGGCTGCCATAAAGAATGAAGCTCAGAATTCCCGCTTCCACCGGTTCCAGCACCAGCCCGATATAGGGCCCTCCATAATAGAGGATGAAGAGCTGGATCATGAAAGGCGTGCCGCGGATCACCTCCACATAGGCATAGATCAGCCAACTCAAAGGCCGTGGTCCCCAGCGATTGAGGCAGGCCAGCAGAAAGCCGAAGGCCACCCCGCCCAGCGAGCCCACCAGCCAACACAGAATGGTCACTCCAAAGCCGGACAGCAAGGCCGGGCCGTAGCGGACAAACAGATCAAGTTCCATATCCGCTCGCTCCTATCCGACCTGCAATTTACGCTCAATCAGTCGGCCGCCGAGCGACAGGATCCAATTGATGACAAAATAGATGACAGCTGCCGAGAGATAAATCTCCAGCGGCCGGAAGGTCTCGCCAGCGATATTCTGCGAGATCCGGGTCAACTCGCCAATGCCCACAACCGAGGCCAGCGACGATACCTTGACCAACAGGATCAGCTCATTGACCAGACTTGGCATGCTGATGCGGATGGCCTGCGGCACCAGAATGCGCTTCCAGAGGGACAGGCTCGACATGCCCAGCGCACGGGCAGCTTCGCTTTGCCCAGCGGGGATGGCCATTAAGGCACCACGCAAAATCTCTGCCGTATAGGCCGCCGAACACATGCCGACCGCCAGAATGGCCGCCTGCACGGCGGGCAGATCAATACCGATATAGGGAAGCATATAATAGAACATCAGCAACTGGACGAGCAAAGGCACGCCGCGAAAGAAGCTGATATAAAGAGCAGCACCATTTGACAGCACCCACCCTTTTGACATGCGGGCCGCACAAAGAAAGATGCCCCAGACCAAAGAAATGGCCATGCCGGACAGCGAAATCAGCAGAGTCCATCTGGCAGCTGCCAGTAAATAGGGAAAATTGTGCAATATCGTTTCGAACGAAAAGCTCAATTGTTCGGACTCCGCATCGTTGTCGGGGATGGCCAAGGATCATGGTCACAAGGGATGGCACAAGAAGATATGCATCCGGCAGTGCTTTGCCGGATGCATATGCGTGATTATTTAACGACCGGCATCTCGGTTGGCAACTCCGGATTGGCTCCGAGCCACTTTTCGTTGATCGCCTTGATGCGTCCGTCCTTGTGCATTTTCAGCAAGGCTTCATTGATCGCGGCGACCAGAGACGCGCTTTCTTCGTCATTGCGTGCGACCCAACCGAAATAGGCAGGTTCACCAAAAGGAGGCAGCACCAGTTCGAACAGGCCCGGACGCTGCGTGGCCGCATAGCCCATCAGACCCACCGCATTGGCAACGCCCTGAATACGCCCGGCGGCCAGATCGGCCAGAGCTTCGTCGATATTGACATAGCCACGCACATCAGCCGCAGGTTTTACGCTGCTGGCCAGTTTTTCCAGCTCTGCCAGCTCGGCGGAGCCTTTTTGCGAGCCGACTTTCTTGCCTGCAATGTCTTCAGGCTTCGTGATGCTGTCGTCGCCAGCTTTCTTGGCGAGAGCCACGGTGGCGTTGCCCATTGGCAGGGTGAAGGCATACCGCTTCATCCGTTCCGCGGTCATGGTGACTGGGGCATGAACAAAGTCGAATTTGCCAGCTTCCAGACCCGGCAGGATCGATTGCCATGGCAGATCGAGATATTCCACTTCAACGCCCAGTTCCTTGGCCACTTCATCAAACATGTCGCGGCAAATGCCCTGATATTCGCCATCTTTGAGCATGTCATAAGGAGCGTAATGCATCTCGGTGGCGGCGGTGATTTTGCCTTTTGCCTTGATGTCGGCCAACAGATCGGCCTGAGCGACGGAGGCAAAGCCAAAGCTGACGGCAGCCGCAGCAACAATGCCAAGGAACTTCATTTTCATTTTCTGGTGTCTCCCGATTGAATTTTGAGAAGCTGGTGGCAATTAATTTCGTTTGCCGGCCAATTTCTATGATCAAAATGCGGAGTGACCGGGGAAAACGGCTTTTTACACAGGTGATTGCCGATTGCCTACGCAGGAAACCGTAGCAACTGTGCGTATGGATTGGGGAATTTCGTCGATGCGCGTCCGGGTGGCATGGTCAAGCCAGATAGGCTGTTTGCCAATCAAGTCCGTCCTGATAGCTCTGACGCCCTTCAAAGCGCGTATGAGGCCAGTCGCTGCCCCAGACCAGATGATCGGCCCCCAGCGCCTGATGCAGCTGGGCAAAGACCGGAATGATGGCCGAGGATGCATCTGCTGAGGAAAGGGCAGGAAACACCCTGTAGGGAGCGGAGCATTTGACAAACACCTGCTCTTTCGGCGCGCCGAGGAGCGCCTGCAAGCCAGGACAGGCGAGGGGATCAGACGGATCCGGGAGACCGAAATGATCGATCACCACTTGCTGGCTCCAGCGGAGCAATTGGCCAAGAGGGGTTGAGAGACGAGGCCCTTCGCAATGCAGCTCCACATGCCAGCCCCCCTGATCGGTCAACCGCACCAAACGCTCCCAGTGGGACAGATCATCAATATCGCTCACTCCGACCAGATTGAGCCTTAACCCCACAACGCCCCGATCACTCAATCCTTCAAGCATCGCCCGGTCAATTGAACGATCTCTAGAGTCAAGCACGACCACCGCCCGGAAGGTCAAACCGGAATTTTCAGCCATGATTGCCATCTGGTCGAGCATATAGCTGTTATCAGTGCCAAGAAAACTTGGTTGCACCAGCAACGCCCCATCCAGACCATGATCACGCAGCAGCCTACAATAGGCGTCTGGCTCTGCATGATAATCGGGTGTATAGCGCCGGGGACTGGCCATCGGCAGATCGCAACGGAAGATATGGGCATGGCCATCAAAGCGCCCCGATAGCCCACCCATCAATCGGTTGGCTCCCGTGAGTGTCTTGTCGTTCGTTTCCGGACAGTCCCTTGCTTGCGTCGCCATGCTTTGCTCGTTCATGCTTCCCCTGCATTATCTTCTTTGTCTGCCATCGGATTTGGAGATCGATTGCCGGTTCGGCATTCGATTTTCCCACTTGGTCAAAACCCCAATAGGCAATCTGTTCAAGGTCTTCCGTGATGTTCGGGCTGGCGCACAGCGAGGTAGAACAAAATCCGCCTTGACTTATCTACTTCTATATAGAACTATAGAAATAACAGAAAGGCAAGAGCGAAAAAGCAATTGCCTATGAGGGTGGAGACAATGCCAGTACAGCAACTCTCTGGAGATCAGAGACTTCCTATTTATCAGCGTCTGGCGGACCTGCTGCGACGCGACGTCACCGAAGGCCGGTTGCGTCCCGGCGACCGTGTGCCGTCCGACAATGAATTGTCCCAAGCCTATGAGTTGTCCCCCGGCACCGTGCGCAAAGCGCTGGACCTGTTGGTTCAGGAAGAGCTTTTTGAGCGCTTCCACGGTAGGGGCACTTTTGTTCGTCGTCCGTCTTTCGACAGCTCTCTGTTTCGATTTTTCCGGTTTCGCGGCCCGACCGGCTCGGGTGCTGTTCCGGAAGGCCGGATCCTGCGCCGGTCGGAGGAAAAAGTCCCAAGCTATGTCGCACGCCAATTGCACATCGAAGAAGGCAGTCAGGCCATTTCCATGAGCCGTGTGCGTCTGATCGATGCCGTGCCTGTGGTGGCGGAGGAAATCTGGCTGCCACTGGATCGCTTTGCCGCTTTTCTGGACATTGCTGACGAGGAGATTGGCGATCTGCTGTACCCCATCTATGACGACGTATGCGGCCAGTTGGTTGCCCGGGCAGAGGAGAGCCTGACGGCAGAAGCTGCAACAACTGAGACGGCCCGACTTCTGCGCATTGAGACCGGCACACCGGTCATGCTGATCGACCGTCTGGCAAAAGGCTATGACGGCACGCCACTGGAATGGAGACGCTCTCGCGGCCGGGCAGATCTGTTCCGCTATCACACTGAAATTCGCTGACTTTACTTTTCTTTGGGAGGAAACCATGCATTTTATCAAATCTATCGGCCTGACCCTTTTGGGGTCGGTCCTTGCCAGCAGCACCGCCTTTGCCGAACCGATCGAAGTTCGCATTGCCAGCCATGTTTCGGCCTTCTCTCCGTTGCATGCCCAGTCCGAGATGTTCGCAGCCGAAGTTGAAAAACGGTTGCCCGGCCAGTTTGAGTTCAAACTCTTCCCCGGTGGTCAATTGGGCAAGGAAAAAGACCTGATGACCAACGTGCAAGCCGGCTCGATCGAAATGATCAATGTGGCATCAGGCGTCATGAAGCTCGACAAGAAGCTTGGCGTGTTCGATCTGCCCTGGCTCTTTACCGACCGCGATCATGTCAAACGCGCCATGAAGGCCGGTCTGGAAGACGCCATCCGTGCCCGCATTGAGGAAGTCGGTGGCATGAAAGTCATCGGTGTTTACGAAAATGGCTTCCGCCATGTCATCAACACCAAGCGGCCGATCAAGGAACCCTTTGATCTCGAAGGCCTCAAAATTCGCATTTCCGGCGGCAAGTTTCGTCAGAGCGTGTTCCAGCAGATGGGGGCCACACCGCAGAAAGTGTCATGGGGTGAAACGTTCACCGCCCTGCAGGCCGGTGTCGTCGATGGGGCCGAAGCCGCAACCTATGGCTTCTATGAGCAGAAGCATTTCGAAGTTGCGAAATATCTCTCTCTGACAAGCCACGTCTATACGCCGTCCTTCCTGCTGGCATCCAACGACTTCTTCAACAGCCTGACGGACGAGCAGAAAAAGGTCTTTACCGAGGTCGGGCACGAAATCACCGACGCAGCCTATGATGCGTCTGCGGCGCTTGAAGCAAAATATTTCGAGGAAATGAAGTCCAAGCTCGAGATCAACGAGGTGGATCTGTCAGCCTTCAAGAAAGCCACGGCAGAAAGCTACGATGCATATGTCAAAAGTCAGGGTGAAGATTATCTGACCATCATTCGCGATTCGGCAAAATGATCATGCTGCGTCTTCTGGACCGGATTGTTGAGGCTATGGCGGTGACACTCTTCGCCATATCCTCCGCCTTTGTCTTCCTTAATGTGGTCAATCGATATCTGGTGCTCGGCCTGATGCGCGATTGGGCCAAGGCCAACGAGGCAATGCGCCCGCTCTATTTCTGGGTGCGGGATCTGCTGGGCAACATTGTCGTCACCGCCGATGAAGTACCCGGACTGCTTCTGGTCTGGGTGGCATTTCTGGGGGCCTACCTGACCATGCGTCGCGAAGGCCATATCGCCTTTGACTTGCTTGTTGAAAGCCTGCCCCAGACTTGGCGGCGGTTGATGCAGGGCATCAACGCCCTTCTGATCAGCGGCTTTTTGTTGCTGCTGCTCTGGCAATCCGTCCGGATGATTTCCATTGCCGGTGCAACCGAAATCGAAACCGCTGAAATTGCGCAAGGCTGGTTCATGCTGATCATGCCAATCGCAGCTATCCTGTTGCTGATTGCAACCATCCAACGCTTTTTTGATCTCAATAAACCCCAAGAGAAGAGAGACTGATCATGGCATGGCTTGTTGTTCTTCTTCTTTTGGTTTTGATCGCGATTGGCATGCCCATTGGCTTTGCCTTGATGATCTCGGCAGCTATCGCCATGGCCATTTCCGGCATTGATCTGATCATGGCTCCGATCCAGATGTTTTCCGGTGCCAACAAAGTGGTTTTGCTTGCCATTCCCCTCTTCATTTTCATGGGGGAATTGATGGGGGCTACCTCGATTTCCGAACGGATCATCGCGCTGGCCCGCGCGCTTGTTGGCTGGATGCGCGGTGGACTCGCGCATGTCAATGTCGTTACCTCGATGTTTATGGCCGAGATGTCTGGCTCGGCGGTGGCTGATGCCGCCGTGATGAGTAAGATTTTCGTTCCCTCGATGGAAAAGCAGGGCTATCCGAAAAGCTTTGCTGCGGCGGTGACTGCAACCAGCGCCACCCTTGGCATCATCATTCCGCCTTCTATCCCGATGGTGCTTTATGGGGTGACAACCAACACTTCGATCAAGGATCTGTTTATCGCGGGCATCATTCCCGGTCTTTTGCTTGGCGGTGCCTTCATGGTCACCTCCTACATCTTTGCCCGCAAGGAAGATCACCCGGTCGATGAGCGCTTTGAGGTCAGCCGCCTTGGCAAGGCTCTTGTCGGTGCCTTGGTGCCATTGCTCATTCCCGTGCTGGTGGTAGGGGGACTGATCGGTGGCTTTGTCACACCGACTGAAGCGGCAACTCTGGGCGTCGTGGCAGCGCTGATCTATGGCTGGCCGATCCGTCGTGACATTGATCTGAAGGCCATCTATCAGCTCGGCTCGGTCACCGTGCGCCAGACATCGGTGGTGATGATGATCATTGCCGGCTCGGCGGTTCTGGGGCAGTTTCTTGCCAACGAGCAGATCCCGCAGCAAATCGCCTCCGGTCTTGGCGGGCTGACCGACAGCTTTGTCGGACGGATGCTGCTGATCAATGTCTTCTTGCTGTTCTTGGGCATGTTTCTGCATGCCTCTGCCGCCATCATTGTTGTGGTCCCGATGCTGCTGCCGCTGGCCAATGAAATGGGCATTGACCCGGTGCATTTCGGCGTCATCGTTTGCCTCAATCTTGGCATTGGCCAACAGACCCCGCCAGTCGCCTCGGTGCTGCTCACCGTCTGTTCGGTAACCGGCCTTAAGGTCGAGGAAGTGATGGGCTATTGCAAATGGTTTATCCTGGCCATGTTTGTCACCTTGATGATTGTAGCCTTTATCCCGCAGACAGCCACCTTCCTGTCCGGATCGTGAGCCAATCAAGATGTGAGACAAAATGGCTCAAACAAAAGGTCCGGTTGGTCATGAGGATCATCCGGGCCTTTTGCAGATACAGCCGGTCCCTTTTGAAACAGACAAAAGCTGCTTTCCTCCCATGGTATGGCGCTAAATGATATGGTAGTTTCGAATATTGCCAATCACAGGGATCGAACATGCAAAATTGGACCAAACCACTCTTCGCTGCTCTGCTTCTGACGACAATCAGCCTGCCTGCACAAGCTGGCTTTGATGAGGATGTTGACAAGGCCTATGCGTCCTACCGGATTGCGTTGTTTAAAAGCAATCAGAAGGATGCCGAGGCGACAATAAAGGCCATCGGAAAATTCTTGAAAATCTGGAACGGCACAATCCTGACCCAATATCAGAGCGCACCAGCCCGCTATGAAGGCGAGGAAAATTGGTCAAAAACCCTTGAGGACATCAAAACCATTGCACTGAAGGCCGACGCGTCCGCCTATGAAGGCAATGTTGTCAAAGCCCACGACATTCTCGAAGCCATCCGCGATGAGCTTGACGGTCTGCGGGATCGCAATGGCATTCGCGTTTTCTCAAGCTACATCAATGCCTATCACCGCGAGATGGAACATCTCTTCAAACTGAAAATCACCAAGGAAAGCTGGAATCCGAAACTGGCGAGCGACATCCGCGAGCAGACCGGCATCCTCGCCTACCTCGCCAAGGACATTGCTACCCATGTCCCCGCAGCCCATCAGGACAAACCCGACTTCAAGGCGCTGCTTGACGAATTGCATCTGTCCATCGACAGGCTCCGTGTTGCCCTTGACGGCAATGATCCGATGGCGGTGGGCAAAGCCATTAAGGGCCTTAAACCCGCCTACGCCAAAATGTTCCTCAAATTTGGCTGATACTTGAAGTGTGGCACCACGCTTGACCCATCGTGGCCCATCACCAATCAAGGTGATGGGTCCCCGCCTTGTCGGTGCGTTCAAACCCATGGGCACCGAAATAGTCCCGCTGCCCCTGAATGAGATTGGCTGGCAAACGCTTCTGGCGCAAGCTGTCGACATAACCTTTAGAGGCGGTCATCACCGGCAGGGGAAGATCCGCATCGATCCCCGTAAGGATCGTTTGTTTGAGACCCGGCAATTTCACCTCAAGCTGGGTCTTGAACCATGGCAGTTGTAACAAATGGACAAAATCCTCAGCCTCTTCAATGGCGCTGGCTATGTGATCAAGCAGTGGAGACGCGAGGATACAGCCTGCCCGCCAGCCACGCGCAATGCGCGGCAGATCAAGACCGAATTGATGCTCCTCTGACGCGGTCGCCATCATGTCCAGCCCTTGGGCAAAGCCGATGATCCGCCCCACAAACAGGCTATCGCGTAAGCTCGCAAGAGCTGTCGCATCAAGGGGCAAGGGATCGCGGGTTTGGCTTTCAAGGCTGGCGGAAAGCGCCACCCGCGCTGAAGTCATTGAGGACAGGATCCGCGCATCCAGTGCCGCGGTGATGGAGGGCACACCAGCGCCCAAATCAAGCGCGGTCTGGGTTGTCCATTTGCCGGTGCCTTTCTGGCCTGCGCGGTCGCGGATTATGTCAACGGCTGGCTGTCCGGTTTCTGGATCATCCTTTTGCAGGACCGCCGCGCTGACCCCAAGCAAATAGGAGCGGTCCTCGCCCTTGTTCCAGTCCTCGAAGATCGCGCCAATGGCCTTGGCTGGTTGGCCATAGACCCGGGCGAGGAGATAATAGGTTTCTGCCAACAACTGCATTTCGGCATATTCGATGCCATTATGCACCATCTTGACGAAGTGGCCTGCACCCTTCGCACCAATATAACTGACGCATGGCTCGCCATCCTCGGCAGCCTTGGCGGCAATCTTTTTAAGGATCGGCTCCATCTTGTCAAAGGCCGCGCGGTCGCCACCGGGCATCAAGGCCGGACCATTGCGCGCGCCAGCCTCGCCACCGGAAACCCCCATACCGAAAAAGTGGATCTTGTCCGCAACCAGCTCCTGATGCCGCCGCTCGGTTTCAAGGAAATGAGAATTGCCCCCGTCAATGATGCAATCCCCGGCAGACAGGAGTGGCCTAAGATCGGCAATGGCCCGGTCAACCGGCGCACCGGCAGGCACCATCAGCAAAATCTGCCGCGGCATGGACAGGCTGTCCACCAGATCGGACAGGCTCTGGGCGGTGGAGATCCGGTCCGATCCCTCCCCCAGCCGCGTGAGATTGGCCCGGCGCTCCTCATCAAGGTCGAACCCAGCGACATGCACCCCGTTGCGGGCGAGATTTTCTGCAAGGCCCAGCCCCATGACGCCGAGACCAATAACCGCAAAATCAGCTTTTTTCATATTACATCCACCAAAGAGCGAGTGTCGGGAAGGCGATCAACAGCGCGACCGCAAGGATTTGCATGGCAATGAAGGGCAACACCGAGCGGAAGATATCGTTCAGCGTAATGCCGTCGGGCGCAACCGACTTCAGATAGAAGGCCGCAGGGCCAAAGGGCGGCGACAGGAACGAGACCTGCATATTCATGGCAAAAACGACGCCGAACCAGACCGGATCATAGCCGAGCTTTATCACGATCGGCACGAAAATCGGCATTGTCAACAAAGCCACACCAACCCAGTCCAGAAACATGCCAAGCATGAACAGGATGCCCATCATCAAAAGAATGATGGCCAGTGGCGACCCATCGCCAAAATTAAGGATCAGGGTTTCAACAAAGTGGATGCCACCCATCAGATTATAGACACCTACCAATACGCTGGCACCAATGCCGATCCAGATGATCATGCCGCAGGTATTCAGCGTCTGCATGGCGCTGTCCTTGAGCAATTTCCAGGTCAGCTCCCCTCGTATCCAGGTCGAGACGGCAATCCCGAAAGCGCCGATGCCCGAGGCTTCCGTCACCGACGCGATCCCGGCATAAATGCTGCCGAGCACCGACATGGCAATCACCACTGGCAGGGCAACGCCCTTCATGGCTGCGAGCTTTTCAGAAGTGGTCATTTTTAGCTCGTCCCCGGTGGCAATCGGTGCCATGGCCGGGTTGAGATAGCAGCGGGTCAGAACATAGATGACATAAAAGGAAGCCAGCATCAAAGCGGGCAGGAAGGCCGCCGTGAACAGATCGGAAATCGACACATTGGCAATCAGGCCATAAATGATCAGCACGATTGACGGCGGCACCATGGTGCCAAGGGTGCCACCGGCCGCCACTGTGCCAATGGCCAGATTGCGATCATAACCGAGCCGAAGCATCTGCGGCAAAGCGAGCAGCCCCAGCAGTACAGTTTCCCCGCCAATGATGCCCGACATGGCAGCAAGAAACACCGCGACAATCAGTGTCTGGACCGCCACACCGCCGCGTAGACTGCCCCCCACCATCCGCATGGCATTGAACAGGTCGCGCGCAATGCCTGATCGGTCAAGGATCGATGCCATAAGCACGAACATTGGCACGGCGACAAAGACGTAAGAGGTGGTGAAGCTGAAGACCCGGCTGGCCGTGATGGTCGCCGTTTCCGGCCCGACCCAGAAAATGGTGAAGAAGGCGGCAACCAGACCGGTGACAAAGGCCAGTGGCATGCCGGTGGCCAGCAACACCATCATCATCACCAACAGCAGAATGCTACCCCAAGCGATGCCGATGGAACTGAGTTCGAAAAGTTCAGGCATCGACTTTCCTCCGGATATGATAGACGAGGTGCAGCGCGGTTTGAATGACCATTACGGCCAGCACGAGAAACAGAAAACTCTTGATGATTGCAGGGAAAGGGGGATCCCACGCGCTGCCGCTGGTCTCCATGCGGAAGGCACCCCATGGCGTGTAGAGCGATTCATAGGCGACCAGCCCCGCCGCATAAGCCAGAATGAGCGCATAGATCATCAGTAAAAACGAAATCAGAATGTCGAGATAACGTCGCATCTTGGCGGACACGGTGTCATAGATCAGCCCGATGCGGATATGCTTGTTGTTGGCCATGCAATGGATGCCGCCATAGGCAAACAGCAGAGCACAGAGCAGGGTGGTGGTTTCATGCACCCAGAAGGTCGGCGAATTGAACACATACCGCGCGACAATCTCGATCATGATGATCAGGCAGGAGGCGAAAAACAAAAGGCTGAGGGCACGGCCGACTTGAATGATGGCCCGGTCCAAGGCTGTGATAGCCTCAAGCCTCGGCTGAGCCTCAATAACGGCAGGGGACGTTTTGTCTTTGAGGCTGTCTGATGATGATTTATCTGGTTCCATTGCCTTCCTCCACCGCAAATTCGCTGGCCGAACCAGCAAGGTCCGGCCAGTACACTCTTCTTCGCCTGTTAGATCAGGCCGGTTTCCTTGAGATATTTGGAAATCACTTCATAGACTTTCTGGGCGTTGGGGGACTTCTGAGCGAAGATCTTCCATTGCTCCTGCGCGATCTTGCGGAATTTTGCCCGCTCTTCGGCAGACCAGTCATGAATGGTGATATCGCCAGACGCGCGGGCTTCTGCCACTGCTGCCAGATCTTGCATTTTCAGCTTTGAGGTGATCTGACGGGCAAAGTCTCGCACAGACACACGCAGGATTTCCTGCAAGTCCGCTGGCATGGAATCCCAGGTCTTCTTGTTCATCGACACTTCGATGGTTGGTAGCGAATGGAAGCCCGGATAGACCGGATGCTTGGCCACTTTATGCATGCCTTGCTGGTGGTTGGTGGAGAAGACGGTGTAGTCCGCAGCATCAATCACGCCTTTGTCGAGCGAGGTGTAGACTTCAGAGCCCGGCAGGTTAACCGGCGCTGCCCCAGCTGCAGCAAAGACCGACTGGACCAAACCTTCCGGTGCACGCAGTTTCAGGCCTTTAAGATCTTCCACGCCGTCAAGCGGCACTTTGGAGACGAAAGCTTCAAGACCGGTCGCAGAGGCGCCGATGAACTGAACGCCATAAGGAGCCAGCAGCTCTTCATACAGCTCGCGCCCACCACCATGCTCAATGAAGAGCAGCATTTCGTTCGGATCGCTCCAGGCACCAACCGTGTTGCCAAGCAGCCCAAAGGCAGGATCTTTGCCTGAGAAATAACCGGTTGCGGTCACATGACCATCCAGCACGCCTGCCTTGATGGCGGTCAGGGTCTCGGTATGCTTGACGATCGAGCCAACAGGCAGCATTTCGATTTCGACACGGCCATTGGTCATGACACCAACGCGAGAAGCCCATTCCTGCTGGATCACATAATTCGGGTTGCCCGAATTATCGCTCGACTGGAATTTCAGCTTGTAGTTCTCTGCGGCAGCCACAGGCGCAGCCAGAGTTGCGGCAAAGGCGGCTGCCATTGCAAGGGTTGAGAATTTCATATCAGTAACCTCCCAGTTTTCTCGATTGAGATTGATAGATTTCAGTTGGATCTGAGCCGGTTCGTGCGATTGAGCCGGCCCATATCTTGGTCTGACCGTTTGAGCTCATTCCTCCCGGGTGTGAGCGTCATGCGACAGGTGGGACAGGATTTCCGCGACAGCCTGATCCACCGGTAAAGTGACCGGTACACGAAAGACCGGTTCATCCTCTTCAGGTTCCTGCAAATCCTTGAACTGGCTGTCGAGCAGGGTGGATGGAAAGAAATGCCCCTGCCGTTGTGTCAGGCGCGGCAGGATCTGTTCGCGCGTTCCTGCGATATAGACAAAGAGACCGTTGTCAACGCGCTCGAACAACCGAGCCCGATAGGCCCGTTTTAAGGCGGAGCAAGCCAGAACGAGTGTTTCGCCGCGGCTCATATGGTCAAACAGCAAATCCTCTAGCACCTGAAGCCATGGCTCTCGCATGGCGTCGGTCAAAGGTTTGCCTTCAGCCATGGCAAGCACATTTTCACTCGGATGCAAGGCATCCGCATCTTGGAAAATGCAGCCCAGCTCGGCGGCCAAAGCACTCCCGACCGTGGATTTGCCTGACCCGCTCACACCCATAACAACGATGATCATGCCTTCATTGCGCACTGCATTTGCCCCTCTCCCGGCACCAAAATGATAGCGCTATCATTTTGAGATCATGTTAGCCGAGGAATCTCGACTGTCTGGGACTATATACCATGCAAAATGATAGCGCTATCATTTTGCAACTCACCACGGGGCGAAGGATCGGGCCTGTGGATGGAAGGAATATTGCCTCCACCTCACGCTGCTGCTAGATTGAATAAGAAGCCCAGTAAATTCAATTCCCTATAGATGAGTCGAGCGCGCGCATCGCTGGGCCGGAATTCGACCAAGAGACCGTGATGGCTGACGAAAATTCAAGACGTTCAACGAAAAGAGCCACATTGCAAGATGTCGCCAAACAGGCTGGCGTCAGTCCAATCACTGTTTCCCGTGCCATTCGCCAACCGGACAAAGTCTCCGATAAAGCCCGTGAAAAGGTGAGGGAAGCGGTTGAGAAGCTAGGCTATATCCCGAACCTCTCGGCGAGCCGCCTTGCCTCGGCGCGCAGCTATACTGTTTGCGCAATCATTCCCTCTATCACCAACATCGTCTTTGCCGATGTTATGCGGGCGATTGACGATGTCTTTTCGACCACCAACTATCAGGTCCTGATCGGCAACACACGCTATTCCCCGCTGGAAGAAGAAAAGCTGGTCTCGAAATTTCTCGAGCACAATCCTGACGGACTGATCCTGTCCGGCGTTGACCAGACCGATACGTGCCGCAAGACATTGCAGGCTGCTGGCGTACCGATTGTCCAGATCATGGATTATGACGGGCAGGCCATCGACATGAATGTCGGCCTGTCGCATTTTCAGGCAGGCTATGACATCACCCGCCATCTGATCGATCGTGGTTACAAGACCATCGGTTTCATCGGCGCCCAGATGGATCCGCGCACCCAGAAAAGGATGCAGGGCCACTTTCAGGCTCTCAAGGATGCCGGACTGGAAAATGTCCGGGGTCGCTCAATCAGCCATGCGCCATCGTCGGTCAAGATCGGGGGAGAATTGTTTGACGACCTGCTCTCAAAGCAGCCTGATCTCGACGCGGTTTTCTGCATCAATGATGACTTGGCGATGGGAGCGATCTTTGAATGCCAGCGTCGCCAGATTGCCGTGCCAGATCAAGTTGCCATTGCTGGCTTTAACGATCTCGAACCCTCTCGCTGCATCAACCCGGCCCTGACCACCATTCGCACCCCCCGCTATGAAATGGGCCAGAAGGCAGCGACCTTGTTGGTCGATTGCATGAATGGTGTCAGCCTGTCGGCGGAAGATTCAAGGATAGACATTGGCTATGAACTGATCGTGCGCGCCAGTACGTGACCCTAAAGGGCGTGACGCTTCAAGGCACTTGGTCCCACGCGCATTTGCCAGCTGGGACAAAAAAGGTTGTTCATCCGTTGAAAATCGCTGACAATCGCGCGCGAGTATGCGCCGTGATTGAGCGCCGGTTGCTTGACCATGTCATGGTGTTTAAGGTCTCCAGGTTTTTAAGGGACAGACCTGGAGCATCATGAGACAGAGCTTGAGAGAGAAGGCAGTCGCAATCTGCGAAGAGAAGATCGCCAAAAAAGGGGAGGGGGTTGGCCTTTCCTTTTATGCGTTTTTCGCCAACAAGAATGATGATCCCGACCTGCTCATGGAAGCCGCGCAATGGTGGATCAAGACCCACCAACTGGATCACTTTGAGAAAGCGGTAAAAATCAGGGACATGATCCGGGCTGGTGTGTAACCCATGATGCCTTGATCAAAAGACAAGAGATCCGACCACCGGACAAAACAAAACCGCGCAACTGCAATTGCGCGGTTTTGTTGTTTTCAGTTCGCTTTCGTCCGATACGCAAGGATCATATCGGCCAGAGCAGACTGCATATTCTGTTTCTGCTTATGCAGCGGCAACCTTGTTCAGGAAGGCCTCTACCTGTTGCGCCAGCGTCTCTGTTCTCTCACCCAGTGCCGCCGATGCCTGAAGCACCTGATCCGCCGACCGGGACGTATCATTCACGGCCCCGGCAAGGCCGCTAATGTTGGACGATACGTTGGAGGTGCTTTTTGCCGCCTGCCCGGCGCTGAGTGAAATCTCGTTGGTCGCAGAGCCCTGCTGGGTGACAGATGCGGCAATGGTTGACGTATATTGATTCACCTCGGACATGGTTTCCGTGATGCCCGCGATGGCGGAGACCGTCTCTTCTGTCAGCGACTGGATTTCATGGATCTGGGTTGAAATTTCCTCGGTTGCTTTTGACGTCTGGTTTGCCAGTTCTTTCACTTCGGCTGCAACCACGGCAAAGCCTTTGCCTGCCTCCCCGGCGCGTGCGGCCTCAATGGTGGCGTTGAGCGCAAGCAGGTTGGTCTGTTCGGCAATGGCCTGAATGAGGCTGACGACCTCACCAATGCGGACTGCTGACGAGGACAATCCCTCGACCTTTTCGTTTGTCGTCTGCGTACGCTCCCCGGCGCGCTGCACCACTTCGGCTGTGCGGTTGACCTGCTCGGAGATCTCGGTAATTGAAGCCGACAATTCTTCCGCCGCCGAGGCAACGGTTTGCACATTATTGCTGACTTCGCTCGACGAGCCTTGGGTTTCTTCTGCACGATTGGATGATTGGCGTGCAATGTCGGTCAGGGACGTTGCAGTGTGGTTGAGATCGTCTGCGGTCGAGCCAACGGCTGCCAGCAATTCTTTGCTTGAGCGACGGAAGTCATCGATCATCGCCTCGATCTGCTTCTGCCGTTCTGCCTGATCAGCCTGTTCCTGCGACTTGGCCTGCTCAAGTTTCAAGCGCTCGATGGCATTTTCCCGGAATATGCGCACCGAATGAAGCATGGTCCCGATCTCGTCGCGTCGTTTGGACGGTTTGACGTCGATATCCGTATCGCCATCAGCCAGGCGCAGCATCGAGGATGTGACTTTAATGATTGGTTGCGCGATCAATTTGATCAGCAGAAGGCCAACAGCAATCGTCAGCAAAATCGCCACGCCGCCTGTCGTCGTCATCAGGGTGATGTTTCTGTTGCTCTGGCTTTCAGCACTTTTCTGTGCCTCGATTGTGTAACTTTCAACATGTTCTGCTGCACGTTTGGAGGTTTCGATAACCTGCTTGGTGGTCTGGTCAAACTGGACGGTCGCCTCACGCACGGCTTGGAACGCCGTTTTCAGGCTTTCCAGTCCGTTGGGCAGGTCTTCATGACCTTTCTTGCCCAGAATCTTTGCAAATCCGGTCGCCCTTTTGAGCGGTTCCTCGACCTTGGCTGCCATCTCATCGGTCGGCGTCAACCGATAGCGATCCGCCGCCAAAGTTGCCGAATGAATGAGATTTGAGAAATTGTGCACCAAGCCGCCAATGACGCGTGCCTTGGAACGGATATTGTCTTTTTCCGTCTTGATTGCCATCTCTCTGGCCACTTCTTCGGCCAGTACATCATTCAGCTCAGAAGAGTTTTCGATGATGATTTTGGCATTATCAACGAGCAGGGAATAGTCCGCTGATGGGCCATCCTCTGACAAGGCCTTGTCAAATTTATAGAAGGCAGTGATGATGGCGCTGACCTGTTTCTGAGTGCTCGGGGCGCTGCCAAAATCGGTCATCGACTTGATGGAGGGGCGAACGGCGTCGAAGGACAGTTTAATTTTGTCTACCGCGTCCTGGGTCAGGAAAAATTGCTCGGTCAACACCTGACGAATCTCAAGACCGGCTGAGCGCACATTGCTGGCGCTGTAAAGGATCTTGCGAGCGCGGTCGAGATTGACGAAAACGTGGCCCGTTTCACGTTCAGCCGCATTGATGGCGTCAGTGCTGGCCTGTTCGGCTTTTGTGGAACTGGTGGTGAGTTGGTCGACGATTTCGACAAATCCTCTGGATGCCTGCTCCACTTTTGCCTGAGAGCTGCCCAATTGACGCACAACCTCCTTCATCGCAGCGATTTCCTCGGCGATCTGGGCCACATTTTGCGACTTGTCGGCGCTGGTCTGGCTGAGCGCAATGTCTAGATTCTTGACGGCTTCCTCAATGCGATCTGGCTGTTTGTTGAGAATGAACTCGGAGATGGAACCGGTCGCTCCATTGACATGAATGAGGATGTCTGTGGCGTTGGTCGTCTCGGTGAGTGCGCTTCTGATAGACCCAATACCTTTGACTCCAACAATGGTTATCCCGATCACGAAAACCGCCAACAGCGCCATGCAGGCGCCAATTTTCGTTCCGATAGAATGAACGCGGCTATTCGATTGCTGTTTTGTGGAATTGGCAGGTGCAGACATTAGATCTCTCCAAGCGAAACGACTGGGAGACACATTAGGGGATTTGGACTAATTGTTTGTAAATTTTGATTAGCTTGAGCTGTCGTTCACAATCTGAAATAGGCGTTACGCACGAAATACTCTTGCCAGCTTGCTTCGCCGCATAGCGCCTTGGTCAGTTGCGGCCTGGTTTCCTGTCCTGCAAGAGGGTGAACGTGCCGCTTGCGATAATCAAGGCCGCGCCGAAAAGGGTCATGGCGTCGAGACTCTCTTTCCAGATCAGCCAGCCGTAAAGAATTGCCCAAGGCAAGCCGGTATAATCCAGCGGTGCCACGATCGCTGCTGGAGCGAGACGGAAAGCCTGGGTCATCATGGTCATGCCAGCAGTGCCGAATATTGCGATCCCGGCAAAGAACCACAGATCCTCCAATCGGATTGGAACCCAGACAAAGGGGACGATCAGGGCACTCAATAGAGTTCCTGCTCCCGTCAGGTAGACAAGCAGTGTCCAAACGCTTTCGCGCTTGTCCACCCAGCGCGAGCTGAGCATCAACAGGGCATAGACAAGCGCTGTGGTGATGGGAAGAAGGGAGATCAGTTGAAAGGTTGCGCCACCTGGCCGGATGATCACGACTATTCCGACAAAGCCCGTCAATACAGCCAGCCAGCGTTTCCAATGTACGTCTTCCCCTAGAAAAACAGCCGAGATCAAAATGATAAAGAATGGGGCAACAAAAATCAGAGCTGTTGCCTCTGCCAGAGGGAGGTAAATGAAGCTTGTAAAAAACATCATTGTTGCACCGACCCATAGCGCACCGCGCAGCAGATGCAGAAGCGGTCGATGTGAACGAAGGGTCGATGGTCCCCCCATCAGGACCGCGATGAGGATCGTGAATGGAAGGGCGATTATATTGCGCAGAAAGAGGATTTGCAGAGGCGAATAGCCTGAGGTCAACGTCTTGGCGATCGCATCATTTGCACTCAGACAAGCGACGCCGGCAATCATCAAAACGATGCCTGACATGTGGCGACTTGGCGGATTGCAAATCAAAGGATTCACCGTCATGACCTCCCTGGCACAGGCTCGCTCTGTGTTTTCTTTCCGATTTACATGAACGCATCGCACATCTAAGGGCTGTTTCGCAACCCATTGCCACTCCTTCGCGGGCTCGGAGCCGAGAAGCGGCAATGCGTTTGCAAGGGGCTAAATGCTTCTTCGCATCGATTGTGCTCGGAGCGAGCCAACCGAGCGGCTTCGGTCGCGTCTGCTGTTCCAAGAGAGGTCTTGATCTCTCTGCGACCGAGATGTTCGACAAGATCTTGTCGAACGCGAATTTGAAATGAGTAGCTGTTGACCCGACGAATGATGTCTTTGGAGGCGCGTGGCAAGGGGAGTTCACTGTCCTTGCGTCTCAGCCCTGAGTGCCGACACAGAACGCCAAACGCCTGAAATCACACGTTATGCAGATATATCAATGAGATGGGAAGAAATGGTGGAGCTAAGCGGGGGCGATTTCAAAGTCTAAAAACGAAATAGAAACAATGAACTAGTCGGGTGGTACATAGCTTGTGGTCCAAGATTGTGTACCAGCTTAAGGCGCGGGAAATCTGTTGGTTTTGCCAGAAATGGAACCCGGGTTCAGGGTTTCACCAGCGATTGAAGTTCGATTCTGTGGTGCTATCGTAAGTAAAGCGGGTTGCTATACGTCCTGCATGTTTGAGGCGATTGAAAGGGTACTCGACAAGATTGTGATAGCGATAGAGGAACGCACTGAATGAATTGCCCCGCCAATTCCGACGCCACATTCCGGCAGTCGAAATGCCAATTGAATTATGAGTCACACACTAAGATCCTGGCTGGAAATTCAGCATAATGCCTCATATCAAAATCGGCAGAGCTTGCAAAACGATGCGGATCATCGTGCGAGCTAGGGACTATATCTGTTGAAACTGAGCCTGTCTCAACGCAAGGCCTCTCAAAGCTTTAAGCCACCTTGGTTACAAAATCTATTGAATGCAAAAATCCCGCCAATTGTCAGGATAAGGGAGGGCTAAAGACTAGCCCTCCCGCTTTTTGATCAGTTCTTGAACTGGAGAATTGCTCTGCCCGGTTCAAATTTAAGCGCTGGAGCTAAATCTAGCGATATGCCTGGAACCGCTTTGTCTTGCCTTGGTTGACCGCGCCTTGGCTTACCCGGTTTTGGTTTGTCCGGGGTTGGACGGGTACGGAATGGAACGCAGCGGCCATCAATCATCTGAGCATTTGAACGACATCCACATTTCGTCGCTGAGATTTTGACAGCACCCTTTATGATGCAAACACACCTATTTCCGCGAGCCCGTGTGGTGCGAGGGTCGCACTTGGGTCCGTCTGGCAGAGGTCTTGGCTTGATGACAGGTCTTACGCAGCCTTTGCCAGGAACCAGCTTGGTCCCTCTTTTGCAAACACAGTTTGTGGGGCTGATCTGAACCATGCCTTTATAGAGGCATCCGCATCTGTCGCCACGACCGCGGGTGGTGCGAGGGTCGCACTTGGGTGCGTCTGGCAGAGGTCTTGGCTTGATGACGGGTCTCACGCAGCCTTTGCCAGGAACCAGCTTGGTCCCTCTTTTACAAGCACAGCTTGTGGGGCTGACCTGAACCATGCCTTTGTAGAGGCAACGGCATCTGTCGCCACGACTGCGAGTGCTACGTGGGTCACATCTTGGCACATTCGGCACTGGTTTTGGTGTGATGTGCGGTACGAAGCAGCCTTTTCCCTTCACCAGATCAAGGCCAGATCTGCACGCGCATTTCGACGGGCTGATCTGGGCCATATTGCTGTAGCGACAAAAACAGGCATCCCCCTTCTGGACTGCCGTTGTGCTGTCGCAGTTTGGAATTGGCCGAGGCATTGGCGGCAGTTTGAATTTAACGCATGCGGGTTTGGATTCCCCGCCCAAACCGAGAGCATTAAAAAGACCCTCATCAATGGACTGCGTATCAGGTAGACCCAGCTCAGCCTTCAGCTGAGAGAGCGCACGACGTGTGTTCGGGCCGTCCTTGCCATCAACCACCCCAGCATTGAGCCCGCGATCGTTCATGATCTGTTGGATCATGGCAATGCGCTGGGTGTTTGATGTGGGCACGGCAAGTTTGGCACAATTGTCGGATATGCCACCCTTGCTAAGCCCCGGGAAAGTCACAACCATTTCAAACTGGCTGACCTGACCTGGTGCCAGATTGAGGCTTGGGTTGAGACAGCTGGCGATGGCATTGCTATTGCTTGAACAAGACCAGCCGTTGGCTGTGGTCAAACTAAATTCAGTTGGGTGTGGCTGCCCAAACTGATCGAGCAAGGATACTGGACCATTGTAAGATCCTGAGCCCACATTCGTGACCGTCAGTTGGAACCGGCACTCATAGGTTTGTGCGCTCCGGTTGATGCGGCAGGCTCCAATACTCTTTTTACTGACTTGCAGATTGGCTTGTGTTGGCTTTGGAAAATCGGGTACCGGTGAACCTATCACCAGACCGTCGACGACATCCGGCCACAAAGGTGTACCACCCCCATCGTCGGCCATGACTGACGGGTTTGGGGTGGCGACGCTGCCGGGATTTTGAGAAACCAGCCCGCCATCATTGTTGTTGCCATCGTCACCTGTACCTCCATTGCCATTTCCAAGAGGAACGCAATCGGGATCGGCAAGTTGTGTGTCGCCCATGGAGATGGTGCCACAGTTTTCAAATGTTGCTTCTTTATAGTCACTCGCAAGGAACGAAAACTGCACCCAAATGCCTGCCGAATTGCCAAGGTTTGCCAAATCGGCCCCAGAAATGGAGCATGCCATCGGATTTTGAGCTGAGAACGCTGGGCTGTTGCAGGTCCATGCTGGTTCGTTGCCGCCCAACTGCGCAACATAGGACACAGGGGAGCCTGAAAGCTGAGTGAATAGATCCGACACAGTAACGGTGCCGGAAACTGGCCCCGATAGAGAAACATTAATCTCACAAATCAGATTGATGTAGGATCCAAATCGCGGCATCTGCTGACAGCGTTTTTGTACCTTGCCGGTCACCGTTGGTTTGTCGTCGGGTTTGGGAATATCCACGACGACACACACATCGCCAAACTGTGAATGCGCAGATTTGTTCAGACCCTTTGAAAAGCCCTTGATGCCACTTGGCAAAGGTTGACGGACGCTTTTGCCACCCGGCGCAGGAAAGCCTTTCTTTGTATCAACCTGCAAGCAGTTGAATGCCTGTGCCTGATTGTCCGGGTTTTGGAACACAGTTGTGGTGGACAAGGTTGATGTGCCACCCGCCGCGGCCAAATCCGCAGGATCAAGCGTGCAGCCTTGAATGTTCGTATTGAGCTCTCCGCAAGACCAAGGCTCGTTGGAACTGAAGTTGGTTAGGAAAGGCAACAACCCCATGGAATTGCCAGTTTGGCCGGCAAAAAGATCTACCAATACGATGGTCTGGCCTGCAGGCAGATTGCTGCCCGTCACAGTGAGTTGGCATGTCAGAGAATAACTGCCGTTGCCCAAGCTGACGATCGGATCGCAGCTTTTGGCAGTGTCGAGGTTTGTATCGGTGCCAGTATCGGTGCCAGTGTCGGTGCCAGTGTCGGTGCCAGTGCCAGTGCCGGTATCGGAGCCGCCGTCATTGGTGTTGTTGCCCGAGTTGTTACCTGTGTTGGGTCCAGTTTGATCGTTTGTGCCGTCACTCGCTGTCGCAAGGCCCAAATTATCAGCGTGCGGCTCTGTTGTGCCGTTGCTGATATCAGGGTTTGATGTGAATCCTGAGGATGGAGACTGGATACTATCGTTACCCGAAATTGGGTCAACACCATCCGAGCTACCCGTCCAACTGGTGGAGACACAGGAGCCAGATATGGCTGTGAGTTGTCCCAAACCGGCAAAATAGGTGCCGGACGAACAATTGGTCGCGCCGAATGTTTCGGTCTGGCCATTTTCCGACAGGAACACCTGCACATCAATTGTTTCGATGCCAGTGGTCGCGAAAAGCTGACCAACAATAATGCAGGCCTGACCGCTGGCACAATTGAAGTTGCCGGATTGAGACGTCATGGAAACGATCTGTGCTCCGGTGCCTACAGTCGGTGTTACAACGTCGTTTATAGTTAAATAGCCGTTGAAATTCGGGTTGCTCGTGTTGGCACTCGTGGCGGCAGTGACGTCCACCACAATTTGGCAATTCCAGAGCTTACCGGAGGCACCTTGATATTGGCCATCCACTGGCGGCGTGCAGCTTTTGGCCAGAGTGATGAGAGACGCATCAAAAGTGCCGGAAGCTGGGGTTTGCGCCCATGCCATCTGCCACGGCAGAAGCATCATTAGTATGAGGAGTAATATTCGCATGATAAGGCTCATATTATGAATTGGTCATTGCAAATTGCCTGAGAATTGGAATTCGCAAGCCCGGTTAAATTTAAATTGGAAGGCGATGTCTTGCATGACTGGCACAGCCGATTTTCAGCCGAGAATGGTCAGCCTTAGCAAAACAGAAAATTCCAGTGTCCTTCGCCTCGATTCATTGGTCGCATCCATCTGCAAAGCCGTTGCTCTATGCGATTTTGTCTAGCGCAATCGGCAGCAGCCATAGGCTGTTGTGGTGGGGCCGTTGGGTTCATTTCGTATCAATGTCAGGCTCCAGCCATACTCGATATCTGACATGCCATCGGAGCATGAAGCTTGGTCAAGGCGGCCAGAAAGACGGCCCGCGCGAAAACCAAAAGGATAGCCATCCAGACTGTTCGCAGGAGCCGTCATTTGCAAATCAATCACCCGCGGATTGGGCCGATCTGCTGGCCGAAAAGAAACTGTTTGATCGCCATTCAAGTCGAGCGTCCAGAATGGCTCTGTCCCTGCGCATGTGAGCCCAAGGGGAAAGCCGTTTCGCATCTTTTGTCCGCCGCCATATTGGAGGAAAGCGCCATTCACATAGCCAATATTTTGGCCGATAGAGACCTTGGCCCAGCCGTTGGTGCGCCATGCCAGAACCAAGACAGGACCAGCGGGGGCAAGATTGGAGACGGGAGCAGATGTGGCATTGGATTTGTTTCGAACCCACAATCGATCCCCCTGAGCAACACCAATCACAGTGAAGACACCAGGCAGGGAATTGCCGTTCGGATCCTGGCTCAATTCAGTGGCGGCTGGCTGCGGGGCAGGGTTGTTTTGCGGCAAAGCCTTGACCAAGTGGCTGTTGCGTACCCAACCTTTGCCAAAGGGACCACGGATGAAAGACCATTTGCCATCCGCGCTGAGCCGCATGACGTCAACAGGCGTGCTAAGGGGAAGTGTCGCTTTAACGCGTCCCTGGCGATTTGGTTTGAAGCGCATATTCAAGCCACCATCGGGATCGTCCGACGGTATTCCGGTGACCAAATGCGCTCCAAGCCTATTGGCGTTTGGCTGTATGCTGACATCAGGATTGGCTTCTACATCAGCCAGATATTTGGCAGAAACCCATACGTCACGTCCAGTTCGGCGCAGCTTGGCCCAGCGGCCCGTGCTGTCATAGCCCCACACTTTTACGATGGCCCCATTGCGTACATCTCCAATATCGGCAAAACCAGTCCCTGGACCTGTACGCATATTGAGGCTGTCATTCTGGCCAATGCCTATAACTTGCTTGAATTCAACGGCCTGTGCTTGAGCAGGGCCTGGCGTGATAACAGCAGCCGCTGTGCCTGCGACTGCTGTCAGCAAAGCAATGAGACCTAGATATCTGGGAAGCTTGATCATTAGACGTCTTCTCTCCAAAATAGAAATCAGACACACCCCGTGCAAAATCCTATAATCAAAATTTACTAGTAGGCCGTTTTTGTAACTCCAAGTGCCATATGGTAGTGTGCTTACAACAAAGACACTAAAGACGGACACATCACCCTTAAAACGTGTTCTTTCTTTTGATCGTTATGACAAAAGCTTGATGGGTCGACGGGCAGCGTCTTCGGTCATGATGATATCGACGCCGAAGATCAGATCGTCGCCACCTTGCGTGAAGCCTGTTGTGGTTCACGCGACCTCGCTAAATTGTTTGAACATACTAGAGTGAAGGAAACGAAGAACAACAAGTGCCATATGGTAGTGTGTTTATGAATGCACCGTTTTTGATTCATGGTGGCGATATAAAAAATTTAATTAGCTCAATGAGTTGGAAAGCAAAGAGAAGACATGGATTTAGTCATTCGGGTATTCCTGCCAGCGTCGGTTGGAATAATAATGCTTTCCCTTGGACTTGGTTTGTCGATCAAAGACTTCACCAGAATAGCCAGATGGCCCAAATCATTCTTTGTCGGGCTCGCCTGTCAGACAATAATGATCCCGGTCATTTCATTTGGCGTTGTTAAAGCGTTCGGAATAACAGGAAGTATCGCAGTTGGCGTAATGCTCCTTGCGGCCTGTCCCGGAGGAAACACAAGCAATCTGTTCACCAAATTTGCGAGAGGTGATGTCGCGCTTTCGATCTCTATGACATCTGTGAGCAGCTTGTTGAGCGTTATCACGGTACCTGTCGTATTAAAGTGGTCTGAGTATTACTTCGTGGAAAATACTGCTGTTTTCCTCGATCTCAGAGGCATCGCTTTAAGAGCCTTTCTTCTGTCAGTCCTGCCGATTTCAATTGGTATTTTCCTTCGCCATGTTGCAACACCATTTGCTGACAGAGCAGGGGCCGTTCTGACAAAGGTGTCTATCATATTGCTCCTTATGATAGTCACCGGGGCTGTGGTCGGGAACTGGACTTCGTTTATTGAGAATCTGCAGCTTCTGGGAGGGTCGCTGACCGTCCTGTTTTTCCTGTTGATTGCCCTTAGCTTTCTCGTTCCGCTCGCTCTGGGATGTGACAGGCAACATGCCAAAACCATCTCGATCGAGACCGGTGTTCAAAATGGCGCACTCGGGATCACGGTGGCAACATTGCTGACCCATAACGCAGCTGGTTTTAATGATTATGCGCTGGCAAGTGCCATTTATGGGGTGTTGGTTTACTTCGCTATCTGTCCGGTGCTTGTGTGGTTTCGGTCGATAAAAGAAATTTGAACCTGAACACCTTGTCGCGCGACCAATGGGCAGCCCCGAAAAGTTCAAGTATTTTTCGGATAAAACTATACAATAATACGCTCCGGGACCTACGGAAGAGGCTGCCTTTCTTGTTTTTTATTCAGGCTTGTATTTTTCTTGTCTTTGGCTGTCGGAACAATTGGGAAACTAGATGACACACGATCTCGAACGCCTTGAAAACCTACTCGAAGACGCCGCATCTGATGCGCGGATATGGGATAATGTCTGCGAAGAGATCAATTTCCTTTTTGGTGCGACCGGGACGCTACTGCCAGCGTCGAACCCGAACTTTCGCGGTCTTTGGACTGCAGGCACCAAGCGCATCAAGGAAGCGATGACTGTGTATCTAGAAAAGAAATGGATACATGGTGATGCCCGCGAGCCTGTTTTGAAGATCATGTTTGAGAGAGGATATTGCACGGACGATGAAGTGTTTCCCGACCGAGCCGCCCGTAAGGACATGCCGATCTATCGTGATTTCCTCCATCCATGGAACTTTGGCAATGTATGCATGATCCGTTTGCTGACGCCCGAAGGCTATTGGCCCCTTACAGTTCACTTCGCCAACGATCACCCTCCGCTTGGTGAAGATGATTTTATCCTGGTCAGGGCTATTCAGACATTGTTTGAAAAGGCGACCAAATCCGCATCAGAAATTGCACATCAGCGAATTTATGATTTCTTCCAGTTCTTGAATGGGTCAGAAACAGAAATCTTCGTATTTGATGCTGATGGCGAGCAAAGTTTCACCATAGACAGGGATGGTGAGATCCAAACAAAAGACTGCCTAAAAAAACTGTTGCCTTATGAAGTCAACAAAACAATCCAGGAAGAATTGAAGGAGGTTCTGCTTTCGAATCCCGATATGTCACTGAGTAAATCTTATCAGTTCATGCAGGCAGGCAAAAATATCAATGTTTTCGTCATCCAAATTCCACCCAGTTTGCGCCACTTTTTCATGAAATTTAAGACCTGTGCAATTCGCACAGAGTTGGGCGATACGAGTGCGCTGAAACGCAGCCGTCTCAAGAAGGAATTTGATCTGACTGAGGCTGAAGTCATTACCCTCGAACTACTGGCTGATGGAAAAACCACTGCCATCATTGCCGATCTCATGAACCTTAAGCCCGCCTCCATTCGTCAGCGCCTTAAAGTAATCTACAATAAAACCGATGTGAGCAGTCAGGTCGAGTTGGTGGCATTTTATAGCGGTATCTGAAGGGATGCGCTCCCCAACTTAACCTTAGTCGGTAGGTGAATATTTCTGGATTAAATCAGGAATGCGGGCTGGATGCGCATCCCGATTTCATCAGTTCTATCGGCACCTTGTTGCCGATAGACCCATGGGTTTCTGATCATTATGGTAAGCCCACAAGTCTAGGGGCAATTCAAAGAGATTGTACCATCCGGTTGTGCTGGCAAAGAACAAATCTCGACTATGGGCTCCAACCGATCAATTGCGGAGGAACAGCAATTGGATCAAAATCGCCATACCCAATGTCTGGGTGTTTGGGTGCGGTGGGGTTGGACAGATGGAGGGAAAAATGTCTGCTTCCAACTTGCCTGTAATCATTCCATCGAAACGGGCTTGGAACCGCGGAAGGGTTATCGGCCAGAAGCGCCCGCTTTTGCCGAAACATGTTTGGGCAATCCGTGTCAGACTTGAGTTGGCCGGTGGCGTTCGAGATCTTGCTCTTTTCAATCTCGCTATCGATAGCAAGTTGCGTGGTTGCGATTTGGTCAGGCTGAAGGTGTCGGACGTCTTCGCATCTGGATCGATCCACATTTCAACGCGTCAGTATGCAAGGCTTCTCAAAGGCTGGATTAAATCAATCGGACTGGAGTCAAGCGCATGTGGAACGCATTCCATGAGACGAACGAAAGTCGCTCAGATCTACAAAAAGACTGGAAATCTAAGAGCTGTGCAGCTTTTGTTGGGCCATACAAAGATGGACAGCACAGTTCGATATCTGGGCGTCGATCTTGCAGATGCCCTTGCCATTTCGGAAAGTGTTGAGATTTGAAAACAAAACAAGTGGGCCGGCATCACAGCCGGCCCTTCCCTGTCATCCGAATTATCATGGACCGGTACAAAGCAGTTGCGGTTTGCGGACCTTGTATCGGAGTGCAGTGCAGCTTTATGGCCTAGTAGTGCCGCTTTCTGGTTGAGGACAAATTCGTGAGCAAAACACTCTTTATCAAGGAACGACCCAAACGCTCAGGCCTATCGTCGGTGGCCATATGCACGGCGATTTCAAGACCTCTCAGCGATAAAAGTCCTAAACCCAGCCAGTAAGCGCAAAGCGATTGCAAACGAGCTGTAGCGCAACGCCGCGGGACGGAACGGTTAGTACTACAGATGTGTGGCTTGTCCCACGATTGCCTATCGAAGGTGTCGCGCGGAGGGCTTTGTCGCTTGATCTGTTTGCAGAAAAGAGCGAACGGTCTCTGACTTGGCGACATTGCCTTTGCGAACGTTCAAGAACTCCGATCCATTGTTGGCTTATTGAACGCACGCAATGGTTCTTTTGGTCACCTTATTGGTATTTTTCAGAGCAAATGAGGCCTGGTGCGGTCCGTGACCAGTGTCATAGCTAAAATGGACGGTTGATGCATTTGCAAAGAGGTCCATCTCCCCCCATGGCTCATCGTTTGACAAAAGCAAAGCTCTCCATTCAAAGCTATTCTGGTCTTTGAAGTTCTCCATGGCATAGGTCTGGCTGGAACTGGGATCGTCGTCAAACCACATTTTGACGTCGATTGGATAGGGAGACGCTGCCGACGCCAAATCGCTAAAGCCGATGACCGATTTTTCTCTGTCATGCCGGAAAAAGATGCCTTTTTCCGTTCCGACAATTCGAAAAGTTTCGCAGGCGACGACTTTGCCATTGCTGCGGAGTTGCATAATTTCCCAATCGCCAATCTTCTCGAATTGAGACGCCTGTTGCGCCATGGCATTGCTGGTTAGGCCAAAGGAGCACGCCAAAACGGCAGGCAAAATAAAAGTCCGAGCGAATCTCATGAGTTCTCCAATTTTGTCTTGGTTACAGCGAGTAAAAACGCTGTTTGATGACTTGCTGTTCTGTTGATCCAGCTCAGTAAGAGGTTATTTCTTGGCCTGAACGCAGTCCCACACATTGAGCAACGCCTCTTTCAGAAGGCCATTCGCAAAGTTCCAAGTCAGGATATGGCCGCCTTGCTTGATTTGGATGCTGCGCTGCGTTTCAAGGAAGGCCGATGTTTCGGCATCGAAGGCCACCATCGTCAAGCCGCCATCATTGAACATGAAGGGCACACTGTGATTTCGGAAGACAAGGGTTTTTGAATTGTCGAGCATCATGAAAATGGGGACGGCAGGCGATTTCGACAGCGCCGGATGTTCAGTACCCGGTGGGCTCTTGAACCAGAAATACTTGTTATTGTTTGCGCGCAAACCAAAGCGAAGTTCGCCGTTGGCAGAACGAAGGGATGCGCTGCAACCAGCAAAAGTCTGACCCAAATAATCTGCATTGACGTTAATGGTGCCGACGCGTTTGTAGAGGACATGCCCGGGCTGCGCGCTCGCCGACACCGAGCTCGCCACAAAGGCAAGGCAGAAAAGGAGGGCAAAGTGCTCTCTCAGCATGGCTATTCTCCTTTTGCGGTTGCGCGTTCGGTCTGAACTCGACCTTGCCCACGCGGTTTCCAACTTCGCGTTCACTTACGAATGAGCCAACCGTGTTGATTTTCGATGTTTCGGATTTCAATCGATGATTTGCGCTCTCCACCATTGCCATCACCACAATAGGCATGCAACCAGACAGCATCGTGACTCCATTCCAGCCAGGCTTCGCGGCAACTGCGCTGAAAAGAGCTTGTGCCACTACTCTCATACCGAAGCTGACCAAAACGATTTTCAATTCCTTCGATCGCGACGCGGCTGTTTTGAATGCCCCCATAGCCATTTTTACAATCTGCGACGATCCACGCATTATATTGCTCGAGTTGAAGCTGAATGCTCGAGCAGGAGCGCTGAAAGCTAGATCCCGCGGCATGGGCTGACCCGGCAGCGACGATCAGAAACAGGGACGCAACAATTCTTGAGGTTTTCACGATGAATGTCTCCCAAATGAGCCAATAGGCTGGAACTGGCTCGAGACGGATTGACACCATCCGAAGCAACCAGCCGCTTTTCCCTAAAGTAGATGGCCTTCATCAAAAACGCTTTCTGGGTCTCCCCACAAGCGGCTTCGAAAAAATCTGAGTGGGCACATCAATAGATTCTATGTGCACCATTTCTTCCCGCGCCTACATAAGAAGGCAAAGCTCCCAGCTGTCTTGTCCGAGATTGCGCTTCGCCTCTGAACTTTGGTTGTCCTTGGGGCGCAAACATTCTCCGTTTGAACCGCCAATCTCCCAATCGCCAAGGAATTTCCAGTCTTTGGGATCTAAGCCGTTGCCGGGCACCATACCCGTTTCCCATACATGGATTTCACTCGATGACTTGATGCGAACGAGTAGAGATGGATTCTCATTGAATGTATCTTCAATGAGGAACGTGTGCTTATACTGTTGATCTGGGACATAAAAAGAAAAGGAGCATCGGAAAGGCTGGCTGAAAACGAACTTGCAGTTCCCTATCGATGAGTAATCAATTTTGCTTCCAGCTGGAAGATTGCCTGCGTCGGGGGAGAACAGGAATGGACTTTTCGGATCGGACTTTGGCACGGGCGGCAATGTCGATGGTGCCGATCGTTGGGTTACTTTGTTCGGCGCAATGCCACCTTTATGGGTGCATTCGTAAGCTTTCAGGGATGCCGCCGTTGAACCCTTGAGCTCCCAGCTTCTGGAAGGAACCGGATCCCCATTGATTTTGACCCTCAGGACGTCGCCATCCTTGATCGATGCAAGCTCATACTCCGATAGCTGCTTTGTTGCCCAACCCTGTGAAAATCCGAACTGGCCGGTATATTCATATCCATCGACACTAACTATGCCGCCATCATATCTTCCTTGATGCAGGGTGGGAACGATCAGCTGCCAGTCACCGTTGTTGGCCGTACGATCAATCGGAGTGTAGCCGATCATAATCATGCCACTGCGACCGTTCTTGATCGCACGACATCCCTGAAAACCCCACTCAGAATCTGTGATGGAAAAAACGTCCCATCCACGTACACTTGCGTAAAAATTCGGCTGTTCGGATGCCTTGATCGCCTGAGCCATGGCACTTTGGCACATAGGCATCATGGCGAATGCTACAATTGGCATCGCGCTCAAAAGTCTTGATGTCATAATACAATCTATAGCCATAAGTTAATTAATTACATCTATAGATTGACTTCGATGTTAGCCGAAGTCAATTAGTTTTTATCAGAAATGAGCAAATTATATTAGCAAAATAGGCATATGTTTTACCAGTATAATACTTATGAAACCTATGGTTCTGATATATCTCATCTTCACTTTGAATAATGGAGCTATGAGACGCCAAGAATTCTCCTACATCCATTCTCTAGAAAGCACCCCACACAAATGGATCTGAGATATATCATAAGATTCTTCGAGTATGTGCTTCTGCCAAAAGCTGTTATTGATCTTGTTCCAACAGCAATGACCACTCGGCGGTCACACCCTAGATGCGCCTAGTGGTCCCTCAAATGGCCACTTTTGCCAGTGGCACCGGAAATCTCGCGCCGCAGAAATGTCCGCTTTCCGCCCTTTTCAGAGTTTGGATCCCGGGTTCACATTTTACGATAGGAACATATTTAGCACTTTGGTGGGATATAAAGAGAAAAGTTAACAAATTGGAAGCTGTAAAGCTGGGTTTGATATGGAAGGATAGTCATTTGCAGTTCCGGGTGACATGGGTTTTCTTCCATCTCGTTTTCCAGCTTGAACTGCTTTTTTGACGTCGAGCTTTGGGTCGTGCTTTTGAGCGTTTTTGGGAAGTGTTTGCATCAGGGAACGGAAAGCGCGAGTGTCTTCACGTGTGATGTCGGCTACGGGCGTATAGGCCCCGAAAAACTCCCGCATGATACGAAACTGAGCTTTGTGTTTTAGTTTGGTTTTTGAGCCGGGTTTGTTGCGCGAAGGGGCCTTTTCAAAGGCAGTTATCACTTCATTCAAGGTTTTGTTGGATCGTTGTTGCAGTTTCATGTCTGCACTAACGTCCCTAAATCTCGGATCAAGGTCTGTCTTGAATGTTGGGAAAGTCGCCAACATCATCCGTTTATGCGCCTCAATCATGGCGGATTGGATTAAGCGTTGCAGTGTCATCAAGCCTGCCGGTGCCAAGCCATTGGCCGTAAGGGCTCTTACTTCGATCTCCGCTTGATCAAGTTCATGTTTTGCTGCCTTCAGGAGAGAGGACGACACATCGTCCCATTGAGAAAGGTGCCAGAGATCTTGTTCAGCGTCCTGAATCGAATAGGTCTCAGAAGGCGTGCTTCAAGCTTGTCGCTTTAGTTCGCTCACGAGGTAGCGGGTTGCAAGATACCAAATCTGACTTTCGGTCAGATCGTCTACCATACGCTTTTCTTTTTTGAGTTGAGCGCGAATTTGGTCCCACTCTTCTTCGCATCGATTGCGCTCGGAGCGAGCCAAGCGAGCGGCTTCGGTCGCGTCTGATGTTCCAAGAGACTTTTTGATCTCTCTACGACCGAGATGTTCGACAAGATCTTGTGGAACGCGAATTCGAAATGAGTATCTGTTACACCGACAAATGATGTCTTTGGAGGCGCATGGCAAAGGGGTGTTCTCTGACTTGTGTCCCAGCCTTGAGTGCCGACACAAAACGCCAAACGCCTGAAATCATACGTTATGCAGATATATCAATGGAATGGGAAAATGGTGGAGCTAAGCGGGATCGAACCGCTGACCTCGTGAATGCCATTCACGCGCTCTCCCAACTGAGCTATAGCCCCACATTTTGCAACGGCTGCCCGTCTGTGGTGAGCGGAACATATTGAAGGGATTGCGTGAAATCAATAGCCAATTTCATCAGCATGCGCTTTTTCCAAAGCTTGTGAAAAATTGGCGCGCAAGACGTCCATGTCCTGTGGAGAGTGCCGCGATTTGCGTCAAGGCACATGCAACAGAGCCTTTCCGATGAAGGGTAAAACGGAGTGCATATGAAAAAAGCGTGACGACAAACGTCACGCTTTTGGTAATCCGGTTGGGTGTCCGGCTTGCCTGACCGCGCCAAAAGCGCTTCAACGCAGCTTAGTCTTCGTCGTCGGACGAAACAGCAACGTCTAGACCGATGGCGCCAAGCGCTTCTTCATCTTCCTCTTCGTCAAGGAAGACAGCATCGTCATCGCTATTGTCATCGTCATCGAGATCCGGAACATCGATGTCATTTGCCTGTTCGGCATCTGCATCTTCCAGAGAGATGACTTCTGCGCCTGCTTCATCAGCAGCCTCTTCACCTTCAACGACAACATCATCTTCCTGATCGACAACCTCCTCCACTTCAGCGGGTTTAGGAGTGTCCATCTCGAAAATGGTGCCACATTTGGGGCAGGTAATCGGATCGCGGTTCAGGTCATAATATTTGGCGCCGCATTCAAGACAGACGCGTTTTGTACCCAATTCTGGTCGTGCCACAGCTTTGCCTCTTCGACTTGAATTGTTGAATCTTGTGTGAGTTTGACCATCTCACTTATCTAACCTTGCGCTGCCTGTCAAAAACTAAAAGCCGAAACCGGGACCAATTTGCGTTTTTATATGTGTAGTGGCGTGACGTAGTGCGTCAATTGGTGTAAGTCGATGCCTGTTTGATCATGATTTCGGCCGCTGACAAGACACATTAGAGAGATGTCAGGCGCGGCCACAATAAAATGGGAATGAGGGATAAAATGGCTCACGACGCCACAAACATGTCTCCGCTGTCGGCGAAGACCTCTAGCGGACTGAAGGGCCGCTTGCGCGTTCCGGGAGATAAATCCATCTCACACCGATCTCTGATCTTCGGCGCTTTGGCGCGTGGCAAGACGACTATTCATGGTTTGCTGGAATCGGAAGATGTGATCAACACCGCCAAGGCCATGGCGGCCTTTGGAGCGAAAGTGGAAAAAGACGATAACGGGGTCTGGCATGTGGAAGGTCTTGGCACCGGCTCGCTGATCGAGCCAAATCAGGTGCTCGATTTTGGCAATTCCGGCACTGGTGCGCGCCTTGTCATGGGAATTGCGGGTGCGCATGCATTCTCCACCACCTTCATGGGCGATGCCTCTCTGTCCGGCCGTCCCATGGGCCGGGTGCTCAATCCGCTGCGGGAGATGGGCGTGCAGGTCCTCTCGCGCTCCAGTGACCGTCTGCCTTTGACCCTCAAGGGCGCGGATCCCGCAAGCCCCATCACCTATCGTGTGCCAATGGCATCGGCGCAGGTCAAAAGCTGTGTCCTTTTGGCAGGCCTCAATATGGCCGGCACAACCACCGTCATCGAGCCAATCAAGACCCGTGACCATACCGAAAAGATGTTGCGCGGCTTTGGCGCTGAGTTGGGAGAAGAGGTCAATGAGGCCGGTGAAACCGTTCTGACCATTGAAGGCTTGCAAGAGCTGAGCGGCCAGACTGTCACCGTGCCGGGCGATCCATCCTCTGCCGCTTTCCCGATTGTTGCGGCCTTGATCACTCCGGGCTCTGACATGCTGATCGAGGATATCTTGCTCAATGACACCCGTACCGGCCTCATCACAACCTTGATTGAGATGGGCGGCGATATCACGATTGAAGATGAACGCGAAAGCGGCGGCGAGCGGATCGGCAATGTCCGCGTTCGCTCCTCAAACCTGACCGGCATCACTGTGCCAGCAGACCGCGCCCCTTCGATGATCGACGAATATCCGGTCCTTTCTGTTGCTGCCGCCTTTGCCAAAGGCGACACCCGGATGGAAGGGCTGGAAGAGCTGCGCGTCAAGGAAAGTGACCGTCTGGCAGCCGTCGCCGCTGGTCTGAAGGCCAATGGCGTCCCTCATGAAGAAGGCAAGGATTTTCTGGTGGTCCAAGGCGGAGCCAACGCGATTGGCGGCGGCACTGTGGTCACCCATCTCGATCACCGCATTGCCATGAGTTTCCTCGTGCTCGGTCTGGCTGGCCAAAAGCCTGTCACTGTAGACGATGCGGCCATCATCAACACATCTTTCCCCGGCTTTGCCGATTTGATGGCAGGCCTTGGGGCCAATTTCGGGTGAGGCTGTGCGGGTAATCTCCCTTGTCCCCAGCTGGACGGAAACCTTGGTGCGGGCCGGTGTCTCGGTCATCGGCCGCACACGATATTGCGTCCATCCGGCAGAAGAGCTGGCGAGCGTCCCGATTGTGGGCGGAACCAAGGACTGGGATTGGCCCGCAATCAAGGCCTTGCAGCCGGATTGGATCTTGCTAGACAGGGAAGAGAATGCCCGCGTCATGACGGAGCAAACCGAGATACCCTGGCACGCGACCCATGTGACAAGCATTGCCGATGTCACCCAAGAAACAAGACGATTGGCGGACCTGTTTCAGTCTCCACGCCTTGATGCGTTTGCAGACAGATGGGCGCAGATCGCCTCAGCGCCCGCCAAGGCATGGACGCCTAGCCAGCCGTTGCCCGGCTTGATCGAATGGGGTCAAAAGCCAACAGGCTCGATCGAGACCATCCTTTATGTGATCTGGAAAAACCCATGGAAGAGTGTCAGCCGACAAACTTTCATCGGCAGCGTGCTGGCGGCGGTCGGCCTCGACATCGCAACCTCGGTTGAAGCCTATCCAACCATTGAGCTGGACCGTTACGACCCGGCCACGACCCTTTTGCTGTTTGCCTCCGAACCATATCCCTTCTTGCGAGAAGAAGCCACCTTGGCAGATTTGCCGTTCGCACATGCATTTGTTGATGGCGAGGCCTTCTGTTGGTACGGCCTTCGGGCTTTGGAGTTTCTCGAAAGCGAATGTCTTTTGCAGATTCAAGGTAAATTTCCCTAGCGTGCTTTGCTGCTCCTGGGGTGTGAAACATGTCATCAGGGCCTGTCCCTTGCATGGCGACTCGGATAAAGGAATGCCAAACTATGCCGAGGCCCAATCCATGGCCCGCATGCTAACCTTTGGAAAGACTTTGGTGCATGATCATCGCAATTGACGGCCCGGCAGCATCGGGCAAGGGAACCATGGCGCGCAAACTGGCCGCCATGCTCGATATCCCCCATCTGGACACGGGCCTGACCTTCCGCGCCGTGGCTCATGCCTTGCTGACAGCCGATCAGTCGCTGGTTGATGAGGATCTGGCAGTCGCCGCCGCGCGTGCGTTGGATCTCACAAGCCTTGACCGCTCTGTTCTGTCCGCCCACGAAATCGGCGATGCGGCCTCCAGAGTTGCGGTGATGCCAAAGGTCCGCACCGCCTTGCTCGAAGCCCAGCGAGCCTTTGCCAACCGCCCCGGCGGAGCGGTGCTCGATGGCCGCGATATCGGCACAGTTGTCTGCCCGGACGCGGATGTGAAGCTGTTTGTCACAGCAAGCGCCGAAGTCCGCGCCCGACGCCGTACCGACGAGATTCTCTCTCGCGGCGAGGCTGCCGACTATGAGCAGGTGCTTGCCGATGTCAAACAGCGCGACGAACGAGACCAAAACCGCGCGGTTGCGCCGTTGGTGCCCGCACAAGATGCCCACTTGCTTGATACATCAAAATTGGATATAGAAAGCGCATTCCAGCATGCCGTGCGCATCGTTGAGGAAAAGAAAAATCGCAGTCTTTGACGGGCGAGGGCGCATACGTGCCCTTTTTGTCGTCGCTAACAGACTGATTGATCAGACTTTTTCGGATATGTGCGGCAGGATGCAACGGGGGATGAGGGCAAGGTGAGCAAGGGGACCTTGACGGGCCTGTCCACACCCTCCCTGGATTCGGGACGGAATATCAAAAAATTCGGCTTCTGACCGGCCGTTTACGCGCCGGACCATACCTTTTTTCCAAAGGGTGGGCTTGTCTTTGTAAAAGACAGGGTCGGAAGGAAGCTTTGTGAAACACGAACCAATTGGCGCGCCGGGCCCCATCGGGGGCTATTTAGGAGATTTTATGAGCGATCTTAATCCGACCATGGACGATTTTGCCGCGTTGCTCGACCAGTCCTTCAGTGAAACGGAGCCGCATGAAGGTTCCGTGATCAAAGGTACGGTTGTCGGCATCGAAAAGGACATGGCAATCATCGATGTTGGCTTGAAAGTCGAAGGCCGTGTTGCGCTGAAGGAGTTTGGTGCACAGGCAAAAGACGGTGGTCTTGAGATTGGCTCCGAGGTTGAAGTTTACCTCGAGCGTATCGAAAATGCGATGGGCGAAGCTGTCCTTTCCCGCGACAAAGCACGTCGTGAAGAGAGCTGGGGCAAGCTGGAAAAAGCCTTTGAAGCTGAAGAAAAAGTTCAGGGTGTCATCTTCAACCAGGTCAAAGGCGGCTTCACCGTCGATCTGGACGGCGCTGTTGCCTTCCTGCCGCGCTCTCAGGTGGATATCCGCCCGGTTCGCGACGTGACTCCGCTGATGCACAACCCACAGCCTTTCCAGATCCTCAAAATGGACAAGCGCCGTGGCAACATCGTTGTGTCTCGCCGTGTCATTCTGGAAGAAACCCGCGCAGAACTGCGCACCGAGCTGGTTCAGAACCTCAAAGAAGGCCAGACCGTCGAGGGTGTTGTCAAAAACATCACCGACTATGGTGCATTCGTGGATCTGGGTGGCATCGACGGCCTGTTGCACGTTACCGATATTGCATGGCGCCGCATCAACCATCCAAGCGAAGTGCTGACCATCGGTCAGACCGTGAAGGTTCAGATTGTTCGCGTCAATCAGGAAACACACCGCATTTCCCTGGGCATGAAGCAGCTTGAAGTTGATCCATGGACCGAGATCGAAGAGCGTTATCCTGTTGGTGCCAAATTCACCGGTCGCGTGACCAACATCACCGATTACGGCGCATTCCTTGAACTGGAGCCGGGCATCGAAGGCCTGATCCACGTTTCTGAAATGTCCTGGACCAAAAAGAACGTTCATCCGGGCAAAATCGTTTCTACCTCTCAGGAAGTAGAAGTGATGATTCTGGAAGTTGATCCTGTGAAGCGCCGCGTATCTCTCGGCCTGAAACAGACCCTCGACAATCCATGGGCTGTCTTTGCTGAAAACAACCCAGCTGGCACCGTTGTCGAAGGCGAAGTCAAGAACAAGACCGAATTCGGTCTCTTTATTGGCCTTGAAAGCGACGTCGACGGCATGGTTCACCTGTCCGATCTGGACTGGAACCGCCCTGGCGAGCAGGTTCTCGAAGAATACAACAAAGGCGATATGGTCAAAGCCGTCATCCTCGATGTGGATGTCGACAAAGAGCGTATTTCCCTTGGCATCAAGCAGCTTGAAAGCGATCCGTTCGAAGACGCTTCCGGCGACATGAAGCGTGGTGCAATCGTAACCTGTGAAATCACCGAAGTGAAAGAAAACGGTCTGGAAGTCAAAGTTGTTGACTCTGACATGAACGCCTTCATTCGCCGTAGTGACCTCGCTCGTGACCGTGGCGACCAGCGCACCGACCGCTTCCAGGTTGGTGAAAAAGTCGACGCACGCATCACCCAGTTCGACAAGAAAAACCGCAAACTGTCCGTCTCCATCAAGGCGCTGGAAGTTGCAGAAGAGAAAGAAGCCATTGCTCAGTTCGGGTCTTCCGACGCTGGCGCATCCCTTGGCGATATTCTCGGTGCCGCTCTGAAAGCCCGCGACGACGACTAGAATTTGCTGTCTTCCCGCAAGGGATGACACCCAAGATTAAGAAACCGCAGATGCCTGGCATCTGCGGTTTTTTGTTGCCTGCGATCAAGGTGGCCAGAGGGCCGCAGCGAAAGACGCAGGCATTTGCCTGATACGAAAATCTGTCCAATTGCTGATCGCCCAAACCCTTTTTTAAACTCGACAGGTCAAGATCGTTGCAAATCAGGGCAAGGCGGGTAATTAATAAGATACGAAACCTTCGGTTAGGATCCGCCCTTCAAGCCAAAGAAGACACACCAACGAAGATTTGGAGCATCGCACAGTCAAAAGCTGGGTGACTCAGGAAGCAAAAATGATATTCGATACCGATCACGCGCTCGAACGGCGCCAAATGCGCCGGAAACTCTCGATTTGGCGTATTGTCGCCATCCTGTCTCTCATTCTGTTGGTTGCTTTTGCGGGCTTTTCCGTTGTCGCTGAAAGCCCGGATATGAAGCGAAAAAGCGCCCATATCGCCAAGCTCAACATTGATGGCGTTATTATTGGCGAACAGCGCAAGCTCGACCTGATCAAGAAACTGGAGGAAAGCGACGCTGTAAAAGGCGTTGTCCTGACGATCAACAGTCCCGGCGGTTCCACCTCCGGCGGCGAGGCCATGTATGAAGCGCTGACAAAATTGGCCAAAAAGAAACCACTGGTCACCAGCATGGATGGTATTGCCACCTCCGCAGGCTATATGATTTCACTGCCCGCAGAGCGTATTTTTGCCCGTCGTTCGACCATCACCGGCTCGATCGGTGTGATTTTCCAATATACCGATGTGACCAAACTGATGGATACGGTCGGGGTTGAAATGCGAGCCATCAAAAGCGCGCCCCTGAAAGCCGAGCCGAACCCATTCTCGCCGCGCAATCCCGAAGCCGAGGCGATGATTCAACGAATGATTGATGATTCTTTTCAATGGTTTGTCGATCTGGTTGCTGATCGCCGTCCATTTGATCGCGAAACCACCCTCAAACTTGCCGATGGTCGGGTCGTTACCGGTGGTCAGGCAGTGGAACTGCAGCTGATTGATGAGCTTGGCGGACCGGAAAAAGCCATGAATTGGTTGATCAAACAGCATAAATTGCCTGACAGTCTGGAAATGGTGGAATGGAAGCCAGCACCGCTGCGCGACGACCTTCCCTTCGGCTTGGCAAGCAAATTCCTCTCAAAATGGGTCCCAGCACCACTTTTTGACCTGATTGACACACGAAAACAGGTCGGGAAACTTGACGGACTGGTTTCAGTTTGGCAGGCTCAAAAAAGCGAACAATAATAGCATATTACGCTTTTGCATCAGCCGGGGACATGGCGGGTACGTATCTCGCCATATAGGGCACAGGAACGAAGGGGAGCGGACGATGATAAAGTCCGAACTGGTACAGATTATCGCAGAACAGAACCCACATCTCTATCAGCGGGATGTCGAGCATATCGTGAATGCCATTCTTGATGAAATCTCCGATGCGTTGGCGCGTGGAGACAGGGTCGAGTTGCGTGGCTTCGGGGCCTTTTCTGTCAAGAACCGCCCGGCGCGAGTTGGGCGAAATCCGAGGACCGGTGAGAAAGTACCTGTGGCCGAGAAATTTGTCCCCTTCTTCAAAACCGGCAAGGAAATGCGCGAACGCCTCAATGATGGCGAAGATGCGGGAGAATAACTCCTTGGCCGCTAACTTGGATTTCACACGATTATGAAAGCAATCAAGCGTCTCTTCCAGTTGCTCATACTGGTGCCGGTCGGCATTGTGCTTGTATCGCTCGCGGTAGCCAACCGTCACAGCGTCAATTTGGCGCTCGATCCCTTTTCGCCAGAACAGCCGGCGCTGGACTTCTCGGTCCCGCTTTATGTCGTTATGTTCGGATCCCTGCTGGCAGGTATCCTGATCGGCGGTTTCATGGCCTGGATGAAACAGGGGCGTCATCGCCGAACGGCTCGCGAAAAACGCTATGAAGCACGCAAATGGCGCAATGAAGCCGATCGCCAGCAAAAGCGGGTCGAGAATTTGACCACGCTTCCGAAAAGCGATTCACCGGCTCTGCCAGCGCCTGCGGACGATGGTATCGCTCGCCCTGCCGCCTGATCAGCCACACCAGTGGGCCTGATGGGGTTTCCTTATGGCATGGGCGGTCTGGTCAAACGGACAGTGATAGGCGAAAGCCTTTTAGAAAATGCCAACCCTCGCGGTTGGCATTTTTGTTTCTGCTGGCTTCCGATGCTGTTGCCTCTGCCCCGTTTGCCTCTTGTCTTTCCGCGGCTGGACGGATCATCCTAACGATTGCGTCGTTCGGGCTGGCCCGCTATATAAAAACAGCTGAGCATTTTGCATCCAATCCGAAAAGGGTCACTTCATGCAGTTTCTGGACGCCGCCACAATCAACAAGGCCATGGATTATCGTGCGCTGGTCGAAGCGTTGCGGCAAGCCTTTCAAGCCCGTTATGTGACCCCTGTTCGTCATCACCATAACATTGCCTTGCCCGATCAGGCAGACGCAACCCTGCTGCTGATGCCCTCCTGGAGTGATGCCCACGCCAATGGCACCTCCTATCACGGCTATATCGGCATCAAGATGCTAACCGTCTTCCCGAGCAACGGTGAACGCTTCAATCTGCCTTCAATTCTCGGGGCCTATTTTCTGCTTGATCAGCAGACTGGTATGGTTCGGTCCATTTTGGATGGCCCATCACTGACCGTCTGGCGCACGGCTTGTGCCTCTGCTCTTGCCGCCGATTATCTCGCTCGCAAGGATGCCAAGACACTGACCATGATTGGCACCGGTGCACTGTCCAAGCACTTGATCCGCGCCCATATGAGTGTCCGCGATATTGAACGTGTCATTATCTGGGGTCGCAGTCGCGATAAGGCGCAAGAGGTTGCCGCTGGTTTTGACGATTGCGATGTCACGGTTGAGGTGACCGATGATCGTGCCGCGGCGGTCTCTGAAGCCGATATCATTTCCTGCGCCACCATGGCGACCGAACCACTGATCGACGGATCCTGGCTCAAACCGGGTGCCCATCTCGATCTGGTCGGAGCCTTTCGTCCGGATATGCGCGAATCTGATGACAAATGCATCAAGCGTTCGCGGGTCTATGTGGACACGCTGGCCGGTGCCACCAAGGAAGGCGGAGACATTGTGCAGCCTTTGAAGGCAGGCATTCTAGAGCCAGATGACATTCGTGGTGATCTGTTCGGTCTCTGCCGGAGTAAATGCAAGGGACGGGTCAACGACGAAGACATCACTCTGTTCAAGTCGGTTGGCACCGCCATTGAGGATCTGGCTGCTGCACAATATATATACGAGCAGATGACCTAGATCCATGAAGGCCATCACTCCTGAACCATTGCAACGAGAGGGCTGGCCATGTATGTAAAGATATGCGGGCTATCGACACCAGAGATGATCGAGACCTGCCTGCAAGCCGGTGCAAACTGGATTGGGTTTGTATTTTTTCCAAAAAGCCCGAGGCATGTGGAATATGGGAAAGCGAAGGAACTGGTGGGTCCGGTACGCGGCAAAGCGTCCATAGTCGCCCTCACTGTCAATGCGAGTGACGATGAGCTTGAGGCCATCGACCAGTCGGTCAATCCCGATATCTGGCAATTGCACGGGTCTGAACCCCCTCAAAGAGCAGCCGATATCAAGGCGCGCTTTGGCCGACCGGTCATGAAGGCGCTTTCCATTCGGGACGAAGCAGATCTGGCACCCATCGCTTCCTATGAAGCCGTGTGCGACATGCTGTTGCTCGATGCCAAGCCCCCCAAGGGGATGAAAACCGACCTTCCGGGCGGCAATGGCATCAGCTTTGACTGGCAATTGATCAAGAATCTCAAGCTATCGAAACCGCTCATCCTCGCAGGAGGTCTCACCTCGGACAATGTGGCCGAGGCGATCCGCCTGATCCATCCTCAAGGGGTGGATGTGTCATCGGGGGTGGAAAGTGAGCCGGGCGTCAAGGACCGGCAAAAGATCATTGATTTTGTCTTTGCAGCCAAAGGGGCCGCCTGAAGGAACCGCCGACAAGCTTGCGCTCCGGCCAAAGACAGCCAGATATGAGCAAGGAAATTGCCATGACAGATACAACAACCCTGCCGAACTCCCGCTTTCAAGGGCCGGATGAGCGCGGCTTTTTCGGGATTTATGGTGGCCAGTTTGTCTCCGAAACCCTGATGCCGCTGATCCTCGAACTGGAGCAGGCTTATAACGAGGCCATGGCCGATCCGGCCTTTCATGCCGAATTGGCCGATTTGCATAAGAATTATGTCGGCCGTCAAAGCCCGCTTTACTATGCCGAACGCCTGACTGAAGAGTTGGGTGGTGCGAAAATCTATCTCAAGCGCGAAGAGTTGAATCATACCGGCAGCCACAAGATCAACAATTGCCTTGGTCAGATCCTGCTTGCCAAACGCATGGGCAAGACCCGCATCATCGCTGAAACCGGAGCAGGGCAACATGGGGTGGCCACCGCCACCGTCTGCGCCCGATTTGGATTCCCGTGTGAGGTCTATATGGGTGCAACCGACGTGGAACGCCAGGCGCCGAACGTCTTTCGCATGGAGTTGCTCGGCGGCAAGGTCAATCCGGTAACAGCCGGGGCGGGCACCCTGAAGGATGCCATGAATGAAGCCCTGCGCGACTGGGTCACCAATGTCGAGAATACCTATTACATCATCGGCACTGCCGCCGGTCCCCATCCTTATCCGCGCCTTGTGCGTGACTTCCAGTCGATCATCGGTCAGGAAGTCAAAGAGCAAATTAAGGCCGCCGAAGGGCGTCTGCCGGATATGCTGGTTGCCTGTCTTGGGGGTGGGTCCAATGCTATCGGCCTGTTCCATCCGTTCCTTGATGATACGGATGTGCAGATTGTCGGCGTCGAAGCCGCAGGACACGGGCTTGATACCGATGCCCATTGCGCATCACTGAATGCCGGCAAACCGGGTGTTCTGCATGGCAACCGCACCTATCTGCTGCAGGATGACGATGGCCAGATTCAGGAAGGCCATTCCATTTCTGCCGGGCTGGACTATCCGGGCATCGGGCCGGAACACTCGTTCCTGCGCGATTCCGGTCGTGTCGACTATGTCTCGGCCAGCGACAAAGAAGCGCTCGACGCCTTCCAGTTGCTCTGCCGCACCGAAGGCATCATTCCTGCGCTTGAAAGCTCCCACGCAATTGCCGAGGTTATCAAGCGGGCGCCAGCCATGGACAAGGATCAGATCATCGTGATCAACCTGTCCGGTCGCGGCGATAAGGACGTCAACACCGTGAGCAAGCATCTCGGTATGGGTTCGATTTCGGAATAAGCAGCAGGAAGAAAAGCAATGGAAACCACACGCATCGATACCCGCTTTGCTGCCTGCAAGGCTGAAAACCGCCCCGCACTCGTCGGCTTCATCACCGCCGGGGATCCGGATCTCGATACCTCGCTCTCGCTCTTGAAGGCTCTGCCAAAGGCTGGCATTGACGTGATCGAACTGGGCATGCCTTTCTCCGATCCGATGGCAGAAGGTGTGCCGATCCAGCTCGCCACCCAGCGGGCTTTGGCCGGTGGCCAGACGATGGAAAAAACTCTGCAAATGGTCAGGGACTTCCGCGCCGAGGATAATGACACGCCAATCATCCTGATGGGCTATTACAATCCGATCTATATCTGGGGGCCGGAAAAATTCGTCGCCGATGCCAAGGCCGCAGGCGTTGATGGCATGATCGTCGTCGATGTGCCGCCCGAGCATGATGACGAGCTCTGCATTCCGGCGCGCCAGGGCGGCCTCAATTTCATCCGTCTGGCGACACCAACCACCGATGATGCCCGTCTGCCCAAGGTGCTGCAAAATACCTCAGGCTTTGTCTATTATGTCTCGGTCACAGGCATCACCGGAACCGGGGCGCTCGACGCGGACAAGGTGGCGGTCGCTGTCAAGCAGATCAAGGGTCACACCGATCTGCCTGTCGCTGTCGGCTTTGGTGTCAAAAGCCCTGAGCAGGCTTCCGCTGTCGGCAAGACCGCAGACGGGGTCGTGGTCGGCTCCGTTCTGGTTAATGCCATCCGCGAAAGCCTCGATGCGGACGGCAAGGCAACGGCTTACACCGTGAGTGCGGTAACAGACATTGTCGAAGCCCTCGCCAAGGGATGTGCCGACGCCAGAGCCTGACAATCAGGGCGCCAATCTGTTTACGTTAAGGAAGATTGGCCTGCCCTTTAGGGTGATTTTGGTCAATAACTGACCCTGAATCCTCCTTCAGGCATTGAAATAAGGTCGTGCCATGGTCACATTTGCGTGTATTCTATGGCATGGCCTGACAATGGCCTCCTTCGTGAGGCCTTTTTGCTGGCCACCAACATTGTGAACACCTCGCGCGACAGCGAGGATCTACCTTACTCGGTCTCCTGATCAGAGGAGCTTGCCCGGCTGCTTGGGCTGGCGGTCTGTGGGATCGGGGTCTGCGCCTTTCCCGGCATCTGTCTTTTCCATCTGGAAAAGATGCGGGAAGGGGGGATAAGAACGGGAAAATGCGTCTATTCTGGGCTACTTGAAGCGCGCAGGGGGATGCAGCAGAACAAATAGATCAGGAAGTGGTTCGTGAACTGGATTAACACTGTCGTCAGACCGAAAATTCGCTCGATTTTGAACCGGCGGGAAGCGCCGGAAAATCTCTGGATCAAATGCCCGGTCAGCGGGGAAATGGTGTTCCACCGGGATCTGGAGAATAATCAGTTCGTCGTGCCGAACTCCGAGTTCCACATGCGGCTGAATGCGACCCAGCGCTTCGGTTTCCTTTTCGATGATGCAGACTATAGCTTGATTGATCTGCCGGACGCTGCAATGGATCCGCTGAAATTCCGCGACACCAAGCGCTATGTCGACCGTATGCGCGATGCGCGCGCAAAGACCGGCAAGCAGGATTCCGTCACCGTCGCCCAGGGCACGGTCGAGGGTCTATTTCTCACTGCAGCCGTGCAGGATTTCACCTTCCTTGGTGGCTCGCTCGGAATGGCCGCAGGCGAAGCACTCATCACCGGCATTCTACGTGCCGTGGAAGACAAGACCCCATTTGTCCTCTTCACCGCCTCAGGTGGCGCGCGCATGCAGGAAGGCATTCTTTCCCTGATGCAGATGCCACGCACAACCGTCGCTCTTCAGGCCCTGCGTGAGGCCGGATTGCCCTATATTCTGGTGCTCACCGATCCCACCACCGGAGGCGTGACCGCATCCTATGCGATGCTTGGTGACATTCAACTGGCCGAGCCGGGGGCGCTGATCGGCTTTGCTGGCCAGCGCGTGATCGAACAGACGATCCGCGAAAAATTGCCCGAAGGGTTCCAGCGCGCCGAATATCTCAAGGAACATGGCATGGTCGATATGGTTGTCCATCGCCATGACCTGCCAAGCACCATTGCCCGCCTGTGCCGCTTCTTTACAAACACCGACACGCCCGAGCCTAAAGAGGCCCCTGTACCAGTGGCAGATCTCGTTGAAGAGAAGCCAGCCATCGAAGCAGAGGACGTGCCTGCCAAGGAAGAGGCCGCGCCAGCTGATGAGACAGTTGCGCAGGACGAGCCTAAGGCGGCTGATGAGGCCGAGCAAGAAACACCCAACAAGGAGGGCTAAGCCCTTTCTTGCAGGCGGTTTGGTCCGCAAAATCGATACCATCCGGCCCGACCTCGAAAGAGGTCGGGCTTTTTTGTGGTGATGCTGCCAATGGCCCGGCGCCATGGGGCACTTGTCGATTGCCACAGGCAGGGCCGACAGATATACAGGACCGATCAAAATCCAACGAACTGGTCAATGATGATGGAACAGGCAGAAGCGATATTGGAGCGCATGATTGCGCTGCATCCCAAAAGCATTGATCTGGGGTTGGATCGGATGCATGGTCTGTTGGACAAGCTGGGCAATCCGCACCAGTCTCTGCCCCCGACCATCCATGTGGCAGGCACCAATGGCAAAGGGTCGACCTCGGCCTTCATCCGCGCTATGGCGGAAGCGGCGGGCCTGACGGTTCATGTCTATAGCTCCCCTCATCTGGTCCATTTTCATGAGCGCATCCGTCTTGCGGGCAGCTTTGTCAGCGACGAGGCTCTGGTCGAGGCTTTGCAGATCTGTGAAAAAGCCAATGACGGGGCGCCCATCACCTTCTTTGAAATCACCACCATCGCAGCCTTTCTGCTTTTCTCCCAGCATCCCGCTGATCTGTTGCTGCTGGAAGTGGGGTTGGGCGGGCGCCTTGATGCCACCAATGTTATCGACAAGCCGCTTGCCAGCGTCATTACTCCCATCGCCCATGATCACGAGAATTTCCTCGGCTCTGACATCAAGGGCATCGCGCGGGAAAAGGCCGGTATCCTGAAGAAGGATGTTCCGGCAATCTTCGCTTCGCAAGAAGATGAAGTGCGGGACGTGCTCGAATCCGAAGCCAAAGCGGTGCGCGCCGGGCCAGTGTTGATCGGTAGTCAGGACTGGATGAGCTATGAGGAACATGGCCGGATGATCTTTCAGGGGGAAAGCGGTCTGCTTGATCTGCCTTTGCCCCGCTTGGGTGGTCGCCATCAATTGATGAATGCTGGTCTGGCCATCGCGACCCTGAAGCAGGTCTTGCCCGATCTTGACGACAAGGCCATCGACACCGGTCTGGTCAATGTCCGCTGGCCTGCCCGTCTGCAACGGCTGACAAAGGGTGCGTTGCTGGATCTAGTGCCGCGCGATGCCGAGCTATGGCTCGACGGAGGCCATAACCCGCAAGCCGGTCGGGCATTGGCCTCGGCTTTGGCGGATCTGGAAGAAAAAGCCCCCCGTCCCCTGCATATGATTGTAGGCATGCTCAGCACCAAAGAGCCTTCAGGCTATTTCGCCCCCTTCAAGGGGTTGGCAAAGGATATCATTACCGTGCCCGTTTCCGGATCGGCGGCAGGAATTGAACCGGTGGAGTTGGCTCGCATTGCCCAAGAAGCCGGAATCCCCGCTTCTGCGGCCGGATCTTTGGAAGAAGCGCTCAAAAGACTCGCCCTTCAGAAGCTTCCGGAGGCGCCACGCATCCTGATTTGTGGCTCGCTTTACCTTGCAGGGGCCGCTTTGGCGGTCAATGGAACCCCGCCTGTGTAAAAAACAATGGCAAAAATCGAGTTTTTCACAGGTTGAAGGCCTTATCCCCAACGGATGGCTTCAGTCCGAGATATGCGTTTTTAGGAAAGATCGAAGGCAACTTGATCAAAATCTGACCCATTTGACTAGGCAATTGCCGTGAAATACAGCATTTCGCGCAAACGTTTGCTTTTTCTGACGTAAGCGTCAATTACCTCGCCGAGATCGGAAAACGTTGCAATTTTGAACCTTTCTAGCATGGGTCAGAACGTCGCACGGCTGTAACTGATTACAAACACTTCAAAATTTCCGATTAAGCCTTGGAATGCCCGTTTAAAACGCTCCAAAATCACGACATACAAACGCTTGTCTTAAACCATGGTTGTAAGGTTAATTGCGTATAAAAATTAGATAAGTCATTGAAATAATTACATAAAATTTTATTGCTGATCAAGGTATGCGTTTAACGCATAGATAAGAAATGAGCATCAACGGTTTTGCATGTTTCGCAAGACAGCTATGCAAAAATGAACGGTGTAATCCCCCGAGCTATGAGCTATATACAAGTCAACACAACGGAGCGACGCTTTAAATCGAGTTACGGCCCGCTTCGTTGCAAAGAAAAACAAAAAGAACTCGATATCGAAGCCACAGTGAAAGGATGATTATCATGCTTGATAATGTTGTGAAAAATTACCGTCAGTGGCGCAACTACCGTGACACTGTTGATGAGCTGAGCCGCCTGAGCAACCGCGATCTGAACGATCTTGGTATCTCCCGCGCAGACATCACCTCTATCGCTCGGGAAGCTGCCCGCGTGTAATAAAGACTTTCGCTTCTGACTAGTCTCAAGCGAAAGCCCACAGTTTCTGCAAATTCAGGCTTTTTCCTCCTCCCAGAAGCCTGATAGGTCCAAAACATCCTCCTCCCGGTTTTGGATCTTGCAACGAAGCCCACCGGACCTCCTCCCCCGGTGGGCTTTCGTTATTTTAAAGCCCCTTTTCCGCAAGAACAAATCCGATTGCTTAACGCGCTCACCCGATTTGGTGGGCCGCGAATGCATTGGCGTGTCGGCTAGCCTTCACACTTCCCCCTGCAATCTGCGTATGATCCCACCTGCAGGCCAAAAAGAAACCCGATCAGCAGGGCTGACCGGGTTTTGTCTTGCTAAAAACGGCTCGAACAGCTTATGCGCCGGTTTCGATCCATTTTTCAAGGTCGGATTTTGGCGCTGCGCCAACTTTCATGGCAACAGGCTCGCCGCCTTTGAACAGCAACAGGGTCGGGATGGAGCGTACGCCATACTGAGCCGCAGTGTTGGGATTCTCATCGACATTGACCTTGACGATTTTCACAGCACCGGCTTTTTCGGTGTCAATTTCATCCAGAATCGGAGCGATCATTTTGCAAGGGCCACACCATTCCGCCCAGAAATCGACAACCACAGGGACATCGCCCTTGGTTTCTTCAGCAAAATTCGCGTCGGTCGCATTTACGATAGCCATATCATGCCTCTTTCCATATGTGCCCTCGCCGATCTGGTTGACCAAGGGCAGGGCTGGTTATTCATCAATATTCATTGATATGTGAATATTGGTTCTTTGTCTTGAAGGTAGGTATTCCCCTGGCGCGCGTCAAGAACCAATAGCAGCTTCCACGCCAATCTCACGCAATGCTGATTGCCGCTGATCTGCTGACAGCGTCATGATGGTGGGAGATGCCGTCCATAATAAGGTACATATGATTGTCTTATCAGGATAGAGTGGGGCCAGCAAATGGCCGTAAAGCGCCAACTGCACCTGATAGGCCATGGGGATATCTCGCGGATCGCTCGGAACATGGCGATTCGTCTTGTAATCAACCAGTGTCACCCGATCCTCTTCAACCAGCAAGCGGTCGATCTGGCCTGAGACAGGACGCGCTTCCCCATTCATCATCACCTGACCGGAAATGGAAATCTCCGCCAGACTATCCTTGCCAAACAGGGCCGCATGATCCGGATCATCAAGCAAAGCCTCAACCTCACCGAGGAGGACGTCGCGCGCGGCCTCTGGCATATCACTGGCCATCCGGGCGAGATAGGCTTTTGCCGCAGCGTCTCGGTCTGCCTTGATCAATTGCGGCAAATGCTCAAACAAAGCATGCATCAGCAAACCGCGCCGCCTTGGTTCCCAGTCATGGATTTGTGGTGGTCTTGCCCCGGACAGACCGGCGCCAAGAGTGGGGGCAGGGGCTCGTTCAGCTTCTTCCGCATCCGCCGCGCGTGAGGGCTGCAACATCGGCTGAGTTGTTGGGGCAGGGCTTGCTGGCAGGTTTAGCCAATCCGGCAACGGATGAACTGCAGCGACTTCGCTGCTTTGCTCCGGTTTCTGGCTATCCTTGGCAACAAAGGCGCCCTCCAGTTGCCAGCGATAGACCATATCGCCGCTCACCGGATGAATGACTTCCTGCAATTTATCCGACAGCGCGCGGCGGGCCACTTCATACCAGCAATTTTCCGACGCTTCGCGCTTGCCGCGATAGCCGCAGAGATAAAGCCGGTCTTCTGCCCGTGTCATGCCCACATAGAGCAGGCGCAAATATTCTTCTTCCGCTTCCCGGTCGAGCTTGCCAAGGCTTTGTTTCACTTGGCTCGGTTGGTTGGCGCTCGGCGCTTTCCAGACCATCAGATCGGGATGGTCGGCCAACGGATCCGGACCGTCATGGGCAAGCGTTACCAAATGCGGATGATGCCGCGCGCTGGCCGGTTGCCCGGTTCCATCGACCAGAAACACAATTGGTGCTTCAAGGCCCTTCGAGCCATGCACGGTCATGACGCGGATCTGGTCATCGGCTGCGCCCATATCGCGCTTGATCTCAGCGCCGCCCTGACGCATGGCCGCAAGAAAGGCTTGCAGGTTCGGCGTTTGGGCCTTTTCAAAATCGAGCGCGCGCGAGAGCAATTCGTCGATCACTTCGTCTGCTTCCGGTCCCAACCGCTCAACAAAGGCGCGCCGCTTGCCGTCTGGACCCAACACCTGCGCGAAAAAGTCAAACGGTGGCTGGAAGTCAATTTGGCTCTGCCAGCGGAACAATTGGTCAAAAATCGCCGCAAAATCAGCGTCCGCTGGCGCGCCTTTTTCGGCCCGTCTTTTAAGACTATCCCACAGGCTGCGGCTTCTTTTACCGCCCTGATGAGCCAGATCATATAGGCGCTCTTCCGACAGGCCGAAAAGAGGGCTTTTCAGCACGGCTGCCAGCGACAAGTCATCCTCTGGCAGCAACATCACATCCCCCAGCGACAGCAAATCCATCACCGCAATATGATCGAGCAGAGCCAAACGGTCGGCACCGGCCACCGGCAGGCCCTCTTCTTTCAGTGCCCGGTTGATGGCGTTGACGAAATCCCCGCGCTTGCGCACCAGAACCAGAATGTCCCCGGCCTTGATAGTCCTGCCGCTGCCCTCCAGCCGTTCATCACTTTCGATCCAATGGCGCACGGTGCGGGCAATGGATCGAGCCAGTTGCACAGGCGGGCTCAGATCCCCTTGTGCATCAAGCGGCTTGGCCCAGTCTTCATCAAGGTCTTGCTCGACCGGTTCATAAAGGGGCCAAATCTCCACCAGACCGGGGTCGCGCTGGCGGATCGGCTCATGCACCGGTGCTTCCTTGTCCGAAGATAAAGCCTCATAGCTACTCTCATTTGAGAAGACCGAATCCACCGAGCGCAGCACATGGGGTGTGGAGCGGAATGACAGCCGCAATTTGATGTCATGGAATGGCTTTTGTGCTTCCTCGGCGCGTTTCTTGAAGAAGCGGCGCATGTCGGCAAACCATTTGGGCTCTGCCCCTTGGAAGGAATAGATCGATTGCTTCTCGTCGCCGACTGCAAAAATCGTCCGGTTTTCGGCCCGCCCGCCGTCGCCAGAGAAAAATTCTTCCCCCAGCTGCCGGATGATGTCCCATTGGTGCGGGTTGGTATCCTGCGCTTCATCAACCAGAATATGATCAATCCCCTGATCCAGTTTGTAATGGACCCAGGCGGCCGCATTGGCCGGGCGCAGAAGGTCGGCAGCCTTGAGGATCAGATCGTCAAAATCCATCAGCCCGCGCGCCGCCTTGGCCCGCTCATAATGGCCGATCACACCGTCTGCCAGCGTGAACAAAGCCCGGCTAACTTCAAGTGTGAGGAGCGCATTGGTCTTGTCAGACAGGGCGTCCAGCCGTGCCTGCTCGCGGTCGGTACGGCCCGAGAGAGATGGCTCCGCCTCGCGCATTTTTTTCGATGCGAAGGTGCTGTCGGCTTTCGCCGCTCCGTCTTTCTTGCGGAAAATCTGCTGCCACAGGCTAGCCTGTTCTTCAATCGTCTCTGCGGCCAGCACGGCCCGCATCAAGGCTGCCTGTTCCTTGTCCCGTTTGCCGCCTGTCTCGAACAAGGGGGCCAGTGTCACAATCGCGTCGCGATCAAAGCCGGGACCGAAAGGAATGCTGGCGGTCAGTGCGGAGAGGCTGTCTGACGGATCAAGATCAAGTCCATGGGCGAGGGCCGCCAAAGCCGCCTCAAGCCCGGTTGCACCGCCTGCGGCCTTTGTGCCTTCGCTCATTTCAAGAAAGCGGCCAAAGCCATCGCGGTTGCGCACAAGATCGGTCAAGGCGGTCTGGATGTCACCATCCCCCATATGATCGATCAATTGGTTCAGCGCCACCTGCCATTCAGGCCGACTGCCCAGTCGTGCGGACCGCATCACATGGCCAAGTGCGGCCTGCAACAGCTCTGCGCCCAATTGGTCATCGAGAATTTCAAAATGGGCGGGAACATTGGCCTCCAGCGGGAATTGATGCAGCAGGCGTTCGGCAAAGGCGTGAATGGTCTGGATTTTCAACCCGCCCGGCGTCTCCAGCGCCCGCGCAAACAAACGCCGCGCCAATTGTAACATCGCGTCAGACGGTGCCTTGCCCTCAATCTCGGTGAGCTTTGTTTGCAACTCTGCGTCCGACAGTTCGGTCCAGCCGGACAATTCGGCAAAGACACGGTTGGACATTTCCGCCGCCGCTGCCTTGGTGAAGGTCAGGCAAAGAATGCGCGACGGTTCAGTGCCATTGAGCAACAGCCGGATCACCCGGCGGGCAAGGACAAAGGTCTTGCCCGATCCGGCATTGGCACTCACCCACGCAGAATGATCCGGGTGGGAGGCATTGGCTTGCGCTAACAGTGTATCGGCTGGAATTTCAAAGGCCATGATCAGCTCTCCTCCCCATGCAGCGACCATTCCTTGACCCGGGCCAGATGGTCATAGGGGCTTTCAAACCGCTCGAACATCGGCCTGGCCCGCGATGGATAGCCTTTGGATGGATCATCATAGGCGGTGATCAGCGCCAAGAGGCGCTTGCCAATCAGCTCGACTATATCTTCTGCCGCATAATCCTTCTCGACCCCGCTCTTCACCTCGCCGGGCTTGCGCCCGCCCGACAGGCGGATCCACGCCATATCGGCCATTTCGATGCCACGCGGAATATCGGCAAAGCCACCAAGCTTGGCCATATAGCCCTCTAGCGCCAATTGCGGTGCAAAGCCGGGCAGCACCTGTTTGGCACTGGGTGGGGTGCCTGTCTTGAAGTCGATCACATGCAGCCGGTCGTCGGTGCTGATATCGAGGCGGTCGGCCCGACCCCGCAGATGGAAATCGCCGCCACGCACCGGCAAGGTGATGGCTCCGGAAATTTCCGCATGACGTCCGGCAATCTCTCCCGTCCGTGGTGCCTCCCATTCCAGCACGAACCAACGGGCAATCCGCTCGAAACGCGGCCACCAAAAGGCAAGCAATTCGGGGAAATGCTCAAGCCGGTTGAAGGCGTTCCGACCCAGCTCCAAAAGCCGATCAACGGCGCTCTCGTCGTAAGGACCGTTCCATTCCTGAGTGAAATCGCCCAGAATATCGTGAATGATCGAGCCTTTTTCCGCGCCACCCGGCGCCGTGCCAATGTCATCAAGGGGTCTGAGACCCAGCACATGCTTGGCATAAAGCGCGTAAGGATCCCGCACCCATGTTTCGATCTCGGTCACCGACAGGTGGCGTGGTCGAGCATCAAGCGGTGGCACAGGTTCAGGGCGGAGCAACGTGACGGCGCGCTGCGGGGCATCGAGCGCCTTCGCCCAGCGGCCGTAGTTGGCACCGCGCTGGCGCATTGCCTTTCGGGCGACTGGCCCCGATACCGCTTCGAGCCGTTGCAGCCAGCGGCTTGGCACCGTCGGCTGACCACCCATTTTAAGGGAGCGGATCAGCACCACTTCCCCTCGTCCCATCGCTTGCGCAAAGTCGTGGGCGGCAAGACCGATCCGCCGCTCGGGCGGCTCCAGCATCATGCCTGCCCGCATTGGTCGGGACAGCCACGCATCGCTCTTGGTTTCCGCAGGCCATGAGCCTTCATTCAGACCGCCAATCACCACCCGATCCACATCCAGCAAACGGGCTTCGAGCGTTCCAAGCAATTGCAGTCTGGAGTCGCCTTCCCCATGGGACAGAACGGTTTCGCCGGACATCAGCGCCACAAGGAAAGGGGCAACATCACGACCATCAAGGGGCAAGGCCCCTTCATTCCATTGCCCGACCCGATCAAAGAAGCCAAGCAAGGCGCGGCCTGCGGCCTCATCATAAAGCCGGTTCGGCGTGCCGTCCTGATCTGCTGCCAGCTTCTCAAGTGAGGCAATCACCGCTTCCACCCATTGGGCAAATTGGGCGCCATCCTCTTGCTCCGACAGTCCCACCAGCGGTGCGAGGGCGCCCTCAAGCTGATCGATCAGGTTTGCGCAAAGATCCCAGATCTCTGTCTTGAAGGGACCGCTTTCATGGCGTTCTTCTGCTTCTTCACGTTTGCGGGCAAGCTCCTTGCGGATCGGCGCGATGCCTGCACCAAGCCGAGGCCCACGCAATACCTTCAATTCAAGAAAACGGGCAGCCCGGCGCACTTCGCCACGCGGCAGGCCAAAGCTGGTCAGCGGATGCTTGAACAAGGCCAAGAGGCGGATCGGATCAAAGCGATCAATGACGCATTCCACCATCAGACGCAGCAACAGGGCAGGCGGGGTCTCGGCCAGCGGCATCCCGGCGGTATCCTCAACATCGATCGACCAGCGCTTCAGTTCCAACAAAACCCGACGCGCCAAGGCCCGATCCGGCGTTACCAGAGCCGCCCGTGCGCCGGGCCGCTCCAGAACTTCGCGCAAGGCAAGCGCCGCAATGCGCGCCTCTTCCTGCTCATTCTCCGCTTCTGCCAAAGCGACGCCAGTAAGGGCTGCCTGCCGTGCATCATCAGACAGACGGCCAAGGCTCTCGCCCCATTTGTCGGTGGTCTCGGCGGGCCGCAAGGCTTCACTGACCAACAGGGTCCGGTCGCTTTGCGTCTGGGATAGGGTCGAGAGATTGATCACTTCTTTGCGGCCAACGCCGATCAGGTCCAGCAATTGCTTGAGGTTGAATTGCGGATGCCCCGCTACGCCTGAAGGCTCGCCAATCGCAGGATGCAGCGCCCCGATGGCCTGCCAGCTTTCCTCGTCAAGATGGAAATCAAGCCCCGGCAGGATCAGCGCCCCTTGCTCATGAAGGGCAACCGCCTGCAACAGATCGGCAGTGGCTGGAATGGAGCCGGTGGATCCGGCAGCAATCACCGGGCCATCATGGGCCTTGATGGCTTCAATCTCGGCTTTCAGAACAGCATTGCGCCGCTCCACCGGATCAACCAGCCCCAAAGCTTTGAGATAATCCGGCCAGAGGCTGGTGGCGGTTTCGAGGAATTTAAGACTGATCTGCCAAAAGGCGCTGTAATCTTCCGGCACCAGCCCCTCAAGCAAGGCCCAGTCGGAACGCTCGCGATGGACCGCATCAATCAGCGCCAACAGATCAATCGCCAAATAAGCCGCATCCGATGGGGTGTTGGAGACGTGCAACACGTCGTTGTCTGACAGGGACAGGGCTTCGCGGGCGTAATTTTGCGCCCAGCGATGCACAAGCGACGTCATAGAAAGCCGCCGTTGCAGACTGTCCATCGCGGTTGGCAATTGCCAGAAGCCATCATCCGCACCTGCGGCCACCTTGAAGGGCATCAGATCTTCATCCATATCGCCGATGACATGGATCCTCGGCAAGATGACGCTTTGCCAGCCGCGGCTTTTAAGGTGCGGCAGAAAGGCTGCCTTCAAGGCGTCGGCGGTGCGCTGGGTCGGCACATAGACAATGGCACGTCCCAGATCAGCCGGATTGTCAGCCCGAAAGTGCGGCAGCAATCGCCCCTCGATTAACGCATCAATCAGGGTCGCCAGAAAGGGGCTGGCAGGCGAGATGGAAAAAATCGAGGGCGCGGCGTGCATTTGGGGTCCTGACAATTGGTCTGGGAGGCGCGCCTCAGGTATTCAGTCCCCGTGTTGCGCTCTGGGCAATGGCCCGTTCGGCCAGCGGAATGGCCTGCGGCGTGCCCACATGCAGCCATTTGCCATCCATGATCAGGCCAAACAGTCGCCCCGATTCGATTGCCTTGTCAAACTGTACGTTGAGAGAATGGGGCGTTGCATCGGAGCCGTCGAACAGCCGTGGATGCAGAATGCCGGCCCCGGCATAGATGTAGGGCGAGACTTCATGCGGCTTGCGGCGGCGCAGGCGGCCAAACGGATCCATCTGAAAATCCCCCCGGCCATTATAGCCAACCGCATCCACCGTAGGGGACAGTAAAAGCAGACCATCCATGTCATCCGACAGCCAATGCTGGGCCAGCAAATCGAGATTGGGGATCGAGCCTTCCATCCAGAAACTGTCCGAATTGAGCAGATAGAACGGATCTTTACCCAGCAATGGCAGGGCCTTGGTGATGCCGCCTCCGGTTTCGAGCAACTGCTCGCGTTCGTCGGAAATCACGATGTTGATATCTTTGCGATGACGGACATGCACTTCCACCAGATCGGCAAGATAATGCACATTGATCACGGCTCTCTTGCCACCCGCTCCGATCAGGGCATTCAATGCCCGATCGATCATCGCATGTCCGCCCACCGGGATCAGGGGTTTGGGTGTAATGGCTGTCAAAGGGCGCATGCGCTTGCCAATGCCAGCAGCGAGGATCATGCCAGTTGTGGGACGCGAATTTGTCGTCATTGCAGAGTTCCGTCTGTCTTGTGTCTGTTCCAGTGAAGACAAGGTCAGCCACCAAGCCGATGGCCGCCATACCAGTCTTTCAGGTCAGAAAGAAGCGGATGGACCAGCGCCTTGTCAAGATAGCCTAGAGAGCGGGGGATATGGGCCAGATAAGACGGCCGGTTCCACTGATTGGCGGCGCGCGCGAATGCACCGAGATTTTTCATAGTGCGCTGGGCAACGCAAAGGCAATAGAGGACAGCAAAGTCCTCCCGGCTTTCCCCGGACATCTTTCGCGTGGCAAAATAGGCTGACAGGATATCGTCTTCCAGTGTATCGCATATGGTGACCCGTGCGTCCGTTGCAAGGGCCGCCAGATCATACGCAACCGGTCCGATCAGGCAGTCTTGAAAATCGATAAACCCAATGGAACGGCCATCTGGCGCATTCTCAAGCCAGAAGCAATTGGGATCTTGCACATCCCGCAAGACCAGCACGCGCTCGGCCTGTTCCAGCCTGTCGAGAAGCGGCGACCAGAGGGCCGTGAAGCGTGCCCGCTCATCTGCCGGGCACGTCGTGCCTTTGACATGCGGCCAATAATGGTCAAGAAACACATCCAGTTCGACCAGAAAGGCCTCTCGATCATAAGTTGAGAGCAGATGCGTGCCGCCTTCGCCATCAAACTGCTCCGGGCATGGCTGGCAATGCAGCATGGCCAGTTGCCGGGCTGTGGCAATATATCGCTCCGCCACAGGCGCGTCGGCACCTTCAGCCAGGGTCACGCCGCCAAAATCCTCCCACAGCATCAGGCCGTTGGGCAAATCCACCCCATAAATGTCAGGCACCCTGAGGCCCAGATCGGCCAGTCCTTGGCTGATGCTGACCATGGGTGCCAATGCGGTCACCCGATGGGCCACCAGATCATAAGCGCGTCCATCGGCCAAAAGAGGGCCGGGTGCTCGGGCGGGCATATCCATCAGGATGGCGTGTTTTTGTGCCCCTGTATCTTTATCAGGGTCATCAAAACCGTCGATGGATGCAGGCTCGCTGAGCGATATGCGGGCATAATTGCGCGGCGACAAGTCGCCCTTGATGGGCGTAATCAAACCGCCGCCCCAGCCTGATGCAATCAGCAATTTTCGCTTCAAGCAGAGATGGTGCAGCCTTTCCCCCCACATGCCTGTGCCCGTAAGGGTCAGCTTGCGGCATTCATCGTCCTCGGCCTGTTCGAACTGTAACCACAGAGCATCTTCCTGCAACAATTCCTCGGCCCGATCCGGCCATTCGATCAAGGCCACCCCCTGCTGCCAGCTTTCCTCAAGGCCGATTTCATAAAGCTCTTCGAAATCGCCAATGCGATAGAGATCAAAATGGCTGATCTCAAGGTCATCACTGTCGGGCTCCTCGCTCTCCATTTCATAGGTCTGGACGAGCGTGAAGGTCGGGCTTGGCACTTCGAGCACCGGGTCATCGGCGCGTGATCGCAGCAAGGCGCGCGCAAAGGTGCTCTTGCCCATGCCAACGGACCCGTCAAGAGCCAGACAATCCCCGGCCCGGATTTCGCGGGCAAGATCTGCGGCCAGCGCGATGGATGCCGCTTCGTCCAAAGCTGCAAAGCAAAAGGACCAGACGGTGTCATCGCTAGGGGAAGAAGAAGATGTAGGAGTTTGCATCGGCAACCTGCTGGGCTATCAACCGGATTTGGGCACGGCTTTCGGCCTGATCATTCACAATTGGGGCAGGGTGCCTGTCAGCGACGGGAACCCGAAAGCAGAAAGCGGGCTCCGTCTAATCCTATGGCAAGGGCCTGTGTCGACATCATTCCGCAGCCTCGGTTTCGTCAGCCTGACTCAATTGAGGGTCGATGGGAAAGCTGCATGACACAATCGTCCCACCTCCCTCGCGGCTATCGACCTGTATGCTGCCGCCATGTAGCTCGACAAAACTCTTGACGATGGACAGGCCCAATCCGACCCCGCGCCTGTTGCCCGCGGTGTTGCGGCTTTCAAAGCGATCAAAGACCGTATCCTTGTAATCTTCGGGAATGCCGCACCCATGGTCACGAATGGCAAAGGAGATGGAGTCGCTCAACCGGTCCGCATGAACCGAGATTTCGCCGTGGTCTTCTGAGACGGCAATGGCGTTGGAAATCAGGTTGAACAGGACCTGCCGCACGCGTTTTTCGTCGCCGACAAACTGTCCCATATTTTCTGCGACCGAAATGTCGAGGTGAATGTCTTTTTCGGCAAGCCGGTCCTGCAAGCCTTCGGCAGCCGCGCGGATTGATTCCACCGGATCGATCTGTTCCAGCTCCAGCTGCATGATGCCCGCATCAATGGTTGCCAGATCGAGAATGTCATTGACGATGGCGCGCAGCGACGAACTTGACGTCATGATATGGTCGACATATTCACGCTGTTTTTCATTGAGCGTTCCAAAGGCTTCGCCCTGCAACAATTCAGTAAAGCCGCTGATGCTGTTGAGCGGCGAGCGCAGCTCGTAGGATACATGTTGAACGAAGGTGTTCTTGAGCTGATCGGCAGCCAGCAGGGCTTCGTTGCGTTCCTGCAGATTGCGCTCGGCGGTGACACTGTCCGTAACATCGACAAAGGTGACCATGGTCGCGCCATCTGGCAGCGGAATCGAGGCATAATCAAGGAAGGTGCCGTCATTGCATTCCAGCTGCCCCTGCACGCTCATCCGCTTGTCTTCCAGACCGACAATGCTGCGCTTGAGTTCATTCCAGGCGGCTTCGTCATTGCATTTGCGCCGACACCATTCGAGCACAGCTGCGATATGAGGCGTTTCTTCTAGACGATCTTGCGGGAAATCCCAGGCCTTGGCAAAGGCAGGGTTCGAGACACGAAGTCGTCCGCCTGAGCCAAACACCACCACGCCGTCATTGAGGTGGTCGAGGGTTTCCTGCTGGATGCGGATCAGGGAATTGTAGCGTTTTTCCAGCTCCAGCTGCTCGGTCACATTGTCGAACAGATAGGTCACGCCGCCATCGGGATTGGGGGTTGCCACCACGCGCAGGGACTGGCCGTCGGGCAAATGCCACCAGTGTTCGGTCGGATCCACATTGCGATAGGAGGAGAGGAAATCGAGCTTCCAGCCATGGAAGTCGGCCTGTTCTGGCAGGCTGCGATTGACCCGCATCCGATCCAGCACCGCGCTTTCGCTGGGGTTGCCATCCAGAAAGACCGGATCGAGCTTGAATTGCTGGCTGTAGGCGGCGTTGTAATAGTGCAGATTCTGGTTGGAATCAAAAATTGCGACGGGCGTGGTCAGTTGATCCATGGTGGAGGTATGGAAGGCCTGTGTCCGCTCAAGTGCCTTCTCCGTTGCCTCAATTTTGGATACGTCGATGGCAATGCCAACGGTGCCCGTGTGAGCGGTGACATCGGTCACCTCAAAGATCTGTCGTTTGCCCGCAACGATGACCGGCATGCGATGGGTAACAGAATCCAGATTGGAGCCATCGCCGTGGGCATGCTGCATAGCCTCGCGACCGCGTTGATCCAATAGCTCTGTCTGATTGCGCAGCGCCTGATCGAGCGTGTCCGCTTCAATCGCCTTGAGATAGGCATCGTTCATCCAGCTCAGATGGCCGTCTTCATCGCGCGACCAGATCGGCATCGGCAATGCGTCGAGCAAATGTTTCAGACGGGCCAATTCGCTGGCTTGGCGCGCCGCTTCATGATCAAGCCGCGCCCGGTCATATTCCGCCCCATCCAGCATCCGCAACTGGACGATGGCCCGAGCACCTGAGGTGCGGCCGCTGATTTCGACCAAGGCATTGTCAAGGCTTTCAACGGTCAGGATGAAGCGCTGGCCGGTCATGCGCAGTTGCTCGATCGCAAACTCCACATCCTGCGCGCATTCTGGATGCAGCCAATTGCCAAAGGCAAGTATAGACATGCCCTGCGGGAACAGATGGGCATTGTTGCCAAGATTGCCTCTGAAATCGGGATCGAGCTGCGCGCCATTCCAGATGATCATCAACTCATCAAGGGCGTTGAGCAGGCTTTCGGATTGGTCAAGGCGGGACTGAATGGTGGTGATGGCTTCATGAGCGGCGCGCAAATTGTTACGGTTGCGGCGGCGTTCGCTGATAAAGGCCGCGCCTGCCCCGATTGCGAACAGAAGGATCGCAGAGAAAAGCACCAACACCAGCAATTCGGTTGCGGTGACCGCATGTGTAAGGGGTGCCAACAAAGCGGCGCTGCTTTCAAGTGGCTGTGCGACGGTGTCAGTCTCCGTCACGGATGGCGTCGCATTCTGGACCGTGAGGACTTCCTGCGCCTGTACCATGATAGAGGTGCTGATGATCCCAATCAGTCCCAGCAACGCAATGCGAATGCAGGAACGAGCGTCTCCTTCTCGCTTGGAGAAGGTGATAGAACAATTGAGACGTCTGTTGTTGCTCTTGTTTCCGAACAGGCCGTTGATCGGCATCTTGCTCGCCCTTTCGCCGCTTGATCAGATCCACCCGCCTGCTCTCAGATCGGGCGGAGTGATCTCCTTCCTCGCATTGATCCCCTGTCATGATGCCCCATCGTGGCAGGTGATCAGAACCGGACTGAGCCGATCCTTCATCTTGTTTGCGTTGCTCGCATCGTATCAATGCATGATGCCGGTTTGGTCGTCCGCATGACGTTGACCGAATCCACCCGCGATCCCTGAATCAATCGATTCATGGAGACTGCCTTGGGCACTTGCAAAATGTTACTGCTTGAACACGCATCTTGATGGCTGGAACCGAGGCCTCCTCCGGTTCTGGCCGAATCACTTTACATTACCGCTTCGCGGACTCGGGCAGAAGAGTCCGCAATGCATTTGGGCAAAAAAAATGCGCCCTATTCACTGGCGGAAAGGGCGCATTCATTACAGATGAAAGGTTCAGGCAGTCAAACCTGTTGGTTTTCTGCCATTCCTTAACATTTGGTTAATTTTCCAATTAATAGCGGTAATGGTCTGGCTTGAACGGTCCTTCCACAGGAACGCCAATATAGTCTGCCTGATCCTTGCTCAGCTGGGTCAATTTGACACCCAGTTTCTCCAGATGCAGCATCGCTACCTTCTCGTCCAGCGGCTTTGGCAAGACATAAACGTCTTTGCCATAGCTATCATGGTTGGTGAACAGTTCGATCTGGGCCAGCGTCTGGTTGGTGAAAGATGCCGACATGACGAAGGATGGGTGACCAGTGGCGCAGCCGAGATTCACAAGGCGTCCTTCGGCCAGCACGATGATGCGCTTGCCATCGGGGAATTCCACTTCGTCAACCTGAGGCTTCACATTGTGCCAGGTCAGGTTCTTGAGGGCACCAATCTGGATCTCACTGTCAAAATGCCCGATGTTGCAAACGATGGCGCGATCTTTCATGCCACGCATATGCTCGATGGTGATGACGTCCTTGTTGCCGGTGGTGGTGACGAAAATGTCTCCCTGTGGCACGGCGTCTTCCATGGTGGTGACTTCATAGCCCTGCATGGAGGCCTGCAAGGCACAGATCGGGTCGATCTCGGTGACAATCACCCGGGCACCCTGTGAGCGAAGGGATTCGGCGGAGCCTTTGCCCACATCGCCAAAACCGGCAACCACGGCAACTTTACCGGAGATCATCACGTCGGTCGCACGCTTGATGCCGTCAACCAGGGACTCACGGCACCCATAGAGATTGTCGAATTTCGACTTGGTGACCGAGTCATTGACATTGATGGCAGGGAAAGGCAGATCGCCTGCTTTTGCCAGATGATACAGACGATGCACGCCCGTGGTGGTTTCTTCAGATACACCCAGAATGCCGTCACGGATCTTGGTGAACCAGCCTGGCGTCGCCTTGGCGCGCTTCAGGATCTGAGCCTTGACCACATGCTCTTCTTCATTTTCCGGATTTGGAATGATTTCTTCGCCTGCATCGACCTTGGCACCGAGCAGCACATACATGGTCGCATCACCGCCATCATCAAGAATCAGGTTCGGGCCTTCGCCGTTGCCCCAATCGAAAATGCGGTCAACATAATCCCAATATTCTTCCAACGTTTCGCCCTTGACGGCAAAGACCGGGGTGCCGGTGTCAGCGATGGCCGCTGCGGCATGGTCCTGGGTCGAGAAGATGTTGCAGGTCGCCCAACGGACCTCTGCGCCCAGTGCCTGCAGGGTTTCGATCAGCACTGCGGTCTGGATGGTCATATGCAGGGAGCCGGTGATCCGGGCGCCTTTCAGCGGCTGGGTCGGACCATATTCTGCACGGGTCTGCATCAGACCGGGCATTTCGGTCTCTGCGATAGCGATTTCCTTACGACCCCAGTCCGCCAGGGAGAGGTCTTTGACAACATAGTCAGCCATGTTCATTCCTTTGCCTAAGGGCCCGCATCAAGGCCCGTCTCTTGTGTCACAAAAAGCACGAAAACGGGCACGATACGCCGATCTGCCCGTCTGTTGGCCCCCTTATACCGTGGCTCTTTCTGTAAAGCAATAAGGATATAAACAATTCTTTATGTCAGATCTACTTTTGGTTGTTTCAAGTTCTGCTGCAAGTTAATTTTATCTTACTTGTGACATATGGACAAAATATAAGTGTCAAACCTTGGGTTTCGGATCAAGCAGGAGCATCCCATCATGAAACAGTGCATCATCACCGGCAGCAATCGTGGCATCGGGCTGGAACTGGTTCGAGTCTATCTTGATCGCCCGGATTGGCATGTCCATGCCTGCTGCCGCGAACCGGAACGGGCCGATGACCTGCGCGAACTGGTCACCGCCCATCTGGGGCGCATCACCCTGCATAAGGTTGATGTTACCGATCAGGCCAGTATCGACGCCATGGCATCAAGGCTTGAGGGCTGCCCCGCTGATCTGCTGATCAACAATGCCGGCATCATGGGGGGCAGCCGGCAGGGTTTGGATGACATGGATTATGATGCATGGGCCGGGGTCTTTGCGGTCAACTCCATGGCCCCGATGCGGGTTACCCAGTCCTTGCTGCCAAATCTCAAGGCGTCAGAGGCGGCCAAGATCGTCACCATTTCGAGCCAACTGGGCGCACTCAGCTATCAAAGCAGGGGCCGCTATGCCTATCGCTCGTCAAAGGCAGCGGTGAATATGGTGATGAAGCTGATGGCCGATGACCTGAAGGCGGACGGGATTGCCTGTATTCTGTTCCATCCCGGTTGGGTTCAGACCGATATGGGAGGCGTGAACGCTGACATCACGCCTCAAGACAGCGCCCAAAAGATGGCGCAAGTCATCGATGGCACGACGATCAAAGATACGGGATCTTTCCTCAATTGGACTGGAAAGCCCCACGATTGGTAAAGACTGTAAAGAGACTCGGACGCAGCCAGGCGCCATTAACATCTGGTTAAACATATAAGGTAACGGAATATTCTTGAAGCTTGTTTACAGTCATTCCATTGAAGAGCCGCACCAGAATGCAAGTTTGCATTCTAAATCAGGCCTTTCGCATGTTGGCCCGCGTTGGCACCATGCATAAGGGGCCATTCGGGGACCAGACTGGTTCGGCAGGAAACGGGTATGACAGATATCGCGCAGGCGTCCCCATTGCGGGTCCGCCTTCTACAGCTTATCGGCAACAAAGTTGCTCACGGAATCGCCGGGACTCTGGCCATCAAGGTGTTCAGTGCAGCGATTGCCTTTGGTCTTTTTTCGCTTGCGGCCAATGCTGCTGGCGCAGAAGAGTTCGGGCATTTCTCGGTGCTTTTTTCTGTAGCCTCGATGTTGTCGATTGTGGCCGCTGCTGGCCAGGAGTTGCAGATTGTTCGCAACTGGAGTGAATATCGAACCAGCGGTCAGCATGGTCTGGCGCTCGGGGCCTTGCGCTATGGCTGGATCACGTCGAGCCTCGGAGTGATTATCGTCTCCGTTCTCATGGCTGTGTTTTTCTTGTTCTATTCGGGCTGGACCGAACGCACGGGCGTTGAAAAATGGTTTCTGATCTTTGCGGTCATCGCTTTCATGGGCACCAACACCCTGTCGCTTTTCAGCTCCCATGTGGCGCGCGTGGTGGTTGGCATCAGACTCGGTGATGCCCATTACGAACTGACATGGCGGGGACTGGCAATTGTTTTTCTTTCTATCTGCCTGCTGATGGGGCGCATGGTCGACACGGCCGAGATACTGGCCGTTTTCGCGGTTGGCCTGACCATCGTAATCGGCTCGCAGGCCTATTTTTCCTGGCAGAGGGTTCGCGCGGAGATCGGGACACCGGAACCGGAGTATGATTTTGCCCAATGGACGCCCCGCTCGGTGCGTCTGTGGCTTGCATCCATCATGGAAGCATCCAACCAGCATATGGAAGTGTTCCTGATCGGTCTGCTGCTTGATCCGATTCTCGCGGGGGCCTATTTCGTTGCCGCCCGTCTGGCAAATGCCTTTGCCTTGGCAGCCAGTGGCATCAACACCTTTGGCACCCGCCGTGTGCCAAGCCTCTATTTTGCCCGCGATGTCGATGCGCTCAAACATACCCTTAATCTGATGGCGGGCATGACGTTGATCATCGTGGTGGGAGGCATGGGCTGCGTGCTACTGCTTGGCCATTATGCGCTGCTGCTGTTCGGCGACATCTATATGGATTATTTCCATGTGCTGCTGATCTTGTCCGTTGGAACGGCAGTCACTGCCGCCAATGGCCCCGCACCCAGTTTCCTTATGCTGACCGGCCATGAAAGCCCTTATATGACAACCGTCACCCTGTCGGTGGTGCTGCGGGTGATCGGTTTCATTGTGGTTATCCCTTATTATGGAATTACGGGAGCTGCCGTGGTCACGACTGCTGTGATGGTCATCATGGCGATCTGGCTCAATTTGCAGTGCCGTTTCAAGACGGGCATGGACCCATCCTTCTTCCGTTTCCTGCACGAAAGCCCGGACATCCAGCCCGAAACCAACCAATAGAGACAAAGGATCATGTGATTGCTCGCGTGATCCTTTGCCTGAAGACGCATTGTTGAATAAAGAAGCAAGGGGGGAACTGTCATGTCATCGCGTCCGAGGATCCTGTTCATACAGACCCAGGCCGAGAATGCAGGGGCGCAAGAAATCTCACGCTTGTTGGGTGAGGGCCTTGACCCCAAAGGCTACGACATTCATCACCTCTTTTTCTACCGCAAGTCGACAAGCTTCAACGAACCGCCCAACACGGTCTTTTGTGTCCAGGATCGTCCGCGAACAGCGCTCGCCTTTGCCAAATTCCTGTTCCGGTTGGTTCGGCAGATTGCTGCCATCAAACCCGACGTGGTGCTGACCTTTCAGCATTATGGCAACCTGTTTGGTGCCCCGGCCGCAAGACTGGCAGGCGTCCGCCATGTCATCGCCAATCAGGTGTCTGCTCCCAAAACCATGAATGACAAGATCCGGGCCATCGACAAGCTTTGGGGCCGGATCGGCATGTATGATACCATCACCGTCAATTCGGTCGATACAGCCGCTGACTATGCGGGCTATCCGGAGCCCTATGCCAAGCGGATGGTGCATGTGCCTCACGGCTTCCGCGACAAGAGTTCCAAGCTCACCAAGCCAGAAGCGCGGCAGAAATTTGGCCTGCCGCAGGATGTGATCCTGCTTGGCTCGGTTGCCCGTCTTAATCCTTTAAAGCGGCTTGATGTTGCCATCCGGGCGCTGACCCACAATGAATGCTGGCATTTGGCCTTGGGCGGGCAGGGGCCAGACGAATTGCGCCTGCAATCCATTGCAGAAGGACTGGGGGTGGCGAACCGGGTGCATTTCACCGGCGAGATGAATCCCGAAGCGGTGGGGGACTTCCTCGCCTCTCTTGATCTTTTTGTGTTTCCAAGCGAAGCGGAGACCTTTGGTTTGGCTGCCGTGGAAGCCGCCCAGGCCGGGTTGCCCATCGTTGCCAATGATCTGCCGGTCCTGCGCGAAGTGCTGCAAACCGAACTGGGCTCTTGTGCCCTCTTTGCAGATTCAGACGAACCGGACAGCTATGTCGAACCAATTCGCAAATTGCTCTCTGATCATGTGCGCGCCGGCGCAATGGCGAAAGCCGCCCGGGAATTGAAGAAACTCTATTCGCTTGATGCAATGATCAACGCCTATGATCGGCTCATCATGCAGCAAGGCAAGAAACAGAAATCCCGGATTAAACAGGTCGTCGCATGAAAATCGGTCTCTATATCGATCCTACCAAATGTCGCCAATGGATGGATAGTCTCGCCCGTCGCCTGTCTGACAATCATGGAGCCAGTATTCATATTGCGCTTTCAGATGCCGTTCCGTTGCCGGACTATATCGAGAACCTCTTTGATCGCGAAGCAGGCTTGTATCACAATCATCAAGACCATGGCGCGACACCATTAAGGGTGCGCAAACTCGAAGAGGCCCATCATCGCGCTCTGCCAGATGAGAGTTTTGATCTGGTGCTGGATCTGGTCGGAGACAGCTATGCGCCCCATGGCAAGGAACAAGTGACGTTGCTGTTCAATGGATATGCGGGCGAAAAAGCCTTGGTCGCCTCGATTATGGCCTCCGGCATGCCGCAAATTGCCCTGCGCACCAGCACAGGTGCGATCGTGGCCACCGCTGCGCCGTCCGGTGAATTGGCCGCAGGCGTGACAGGATCAATGGATCAGGTCTATGCCCGGGTCATCACCTTGCTTGACGCATGGGTTGGTCACCGCCAACGCTGGGTCCAGCCGCTCATATCCCGATCGGTGCGTCTGCCCAAAGCACGGGCCTTGAAGAAAAGCACGATGAAATCCCGGCTCAAAGACAGCCTCAAGCAACTTTATTATCGTCTCTTTAGGCCCAGCCACTGGCGGGTCGGGTGGCGCTTTGTTGGCGAAGCAGATGTCTGGAGCCGCCAATCGCTGGCCGGTGAGACATGGCAGGTACTGCGCGACAAGGAAACTCATTTCTATGCCGACCCTGTGCCATGGGAGGAAGAGGGACAGCATTATCTGTTTTTCGAAGATCTCGATCAACGAACCCAGAAAGGGGTTCTCTCGGTCGTCACCTTTGATGAGACAGACACACCGGGGTCCGTCGAGCTCTGCCTTGAGGAGCCTTATCATCTGTCCTACCCCTATCTCATTCGTCATGAGGGTGAGACCTATATGATCCCGGAAACCTCTGCCAACGGGGATGTGGCACTCTACAAGGCCAAGAATTTCCCTCTGGGCTGGGAGCGAAGCCATGTGCTGATGTCGGGCCTTGATGCCGCCGATGTGACCATTACCCAATGGGAGGGGCGCTGGTGGATCTTCTGCGTCACCCGCGATGGCGCTGGGGGCTATTCCGATTGCCTGTCGCTCTTTTATGCCGATGATCTGTTCGGACCATGGCATCCGCACGCGCAAAATCCGGTGCTGATCGACAAGGCAACTGCGCGCCCGGCGGGGAATATGGTAATCCGTGGCAAAAGCCTGTTGCGCCCGGTGCAGGATTGCACAGCCTCTTATGGAGCTGCGCTGAAACTTGTCGAGGTGACCCATCTCACCCCCGATCATTATGAGCAGCGGGTAATCAAGACCCTTGAGCCAAACAGCCATTGGCCGGGGCGCAAGCTCCACACGCTCAACCGCGCGGGCAATCTGGAAGTGATTGATGGCGCAATCCTGCGACCCAAATGGGCACCGTTGCGCAAGATCGCCGAATGGATCTATTGCCCGAAGGGGTCTGTCTGACCCGCTCCTGTGAAAGTTGACTGTTTGGGATGCATCGCACCATTAATGCAGGAATGACCTGATATTTCCACTTATGGTTAACCAAACCTCAATATCGTGCCGCGATACTGCATGGCAAGCGTGGGCTGTTGCCCACCCTGTGCTATGCCTTTAGGCAACGGGATCAGTGGAATGTTTGGACGTAAGAAAAAGACCAAAAAGCAGGATCTGGATTGGCAGCCCTCCAACGAGGCACCAGCAAATGAGGAACAGGACGCAAAGCCAGTGTCCGCCATGCAAGCGGACACTCCGCCCAGCAGGCCTGCTCCGCGTTATCAAGCAGCCCGTGCAGGGGCGGGGGGCGACACATGGGCCGGCCTGATCCATCCTCTGTCGATTGCCCGTTTCCTGCGCAGCAATCTGCGCGGAATCATGACCATGTCACTGATTGTCCTGATTGGTGGTCTGGCGGTCTATTTCTTCGTGCCCAATACCTATGGCACCAAGGCGCTGATTCTTGTTGACCCGCGCCAGCCACGCGTCACCAACAATGAAGCGGTGCTTTCCGGCATCGGTGGCGATGCCGCCGCATTAACCAGCTATGTCGAAGTGATGAACAGCGATGGCTTTCTGGGCAAGGTGGTTGATGAACTGGATGTGAAATCTGATCCCGAATTTGCCAAGGCCACCAGCAGGACCGCATTGATCGGCATGTTCCGCAGCAATCTGTCGGCCTATCGACAGGGCGCGACTTATATCGTCGAGGTCTATTACAAATCCAAAAACAAGGAAAATGCCGCCAAATATGCCAATGGTGTGGCCGAAGCCTTCGTGCGGGATCAAAGGGACTTCCGCGCCTCCACCAGCGCCGATGCTTCCCGCTGGCTCTCGGAACGGCTGACATCCTTGCAGGCCAATCTGAAAAAGTCTGAAAACGCGGTCGCTGCCTATCAGGCGCGCTCTGGCATCGTCAATGCCGGGGCACAAGGCACGATTGATGATCAGCAACTGACCTCGCTGGTCCAGCAACTGGCCAATGTTACAACCGAGTTGGCCGAAGCCCGCGCTCGTTACATGCAGGCCCGCAAAAATGGGGAACCGGCAAGCGCCAACAATGGCCAGAGCAACCAATTCGTCAATTTCGACCAACTTCTTCAGGAGCAGGATCGCTTGCGCCGACAGGCAGCCGAATTGAGCCAGTCTCTTGGCAGTCGTCATCCGCGCGTCCTGGCCAATGCTGAACAGCAGCGCATCATTGCGGGGCAGATCGCACGCGAGCGCCGCCGTCTTGTTCAACGCACCAAACAGGCCTATGAAACCGCACAGGCCAAGAAGCAGTCCCTTGAGCGCCAGTTGGCCGACGCCCGCCAGCGCGCCATCATTCAGAACAAGGCACGCGTTGAATTGGCCAATCTCGAGCGTCAGGCCACTGCCAACCGTAATCTTTATGAGCAATTCCTCGAACGTTATAAAGTCACCGACGAGCAGAGCAATTTTCAGTTCAGCGAAGCGCGCATCGTGTCTCGCGCGCCCGTTCCAATCAAATCGTCCAAACCATCCATTAAACTGATTGTTCCGGTCCTGCTCGTCTTGGGAGCATTTATTGGACTGCTGATGGCTATGGTCCGGCAGGCAATGACCTTGCCTTTGCCTGAAAGCCAAAGACCGCCACAGGACAGCTATTCTGTCGCCGTTGATGAGCGGCAGGACCCGCCACTTGATGATGAGCGCAAGCCGGGTGTGATGGATTGTCCGCCGGAGGATTTGATCAATGCGATTGCTGCCCGTGATCAGGAAGGCGAGCCCGAATGGCAAGAGACACAGCCAGTTGCCGCCAATGCCCGGCTTGAGCCAGAATTCGAGCCTGAGACTGTCGAGACAGCTGTCACCATTGATGTCGACAATGATATAGCCACCGCTTCGGTGCAGGATCAGGACCATGATCTGGATGACCAAGCGCCACAGTCGGATCCTTCGCACGAACAGCCCCACGAAGCATTCGGGTTGGCTGATCCGGACGATGCGCACAAAGTGGAAGCAGATGTTGTCCTTGATGAGGACCAGGACGAAGACGAGCCGAATGACAGAGTGGTGCCTATCGAGCAGGCACAGACAAAATCCAGAATGTCGGCCAGAGCCGAGCGGATTGCCGCGGCTACCAAGATCCGCGACGCTGCACGTGCAGAAAAGCGCCAGCCACACCGCCGCACGCACCTCTCATCCTCTGCTGTTCTGGTGTCGATGCCCTATCACGACGCCAGACACAGGGATCGACTGATCGATACCATGCTCGATACCCATCAAGAGCGTCTGGAACAGTTTCTGGCGAATGGATTGGCACAGGATCAACTCTGCCTTCTGGTGGCTGCGGTCCAGGATGATGTCTGTCAGGATGCCACCTCCGACCTGTTCCGTGAATTTGCCATTGACGAGGGGTTCCACCCGGTTGTCATCAGCTTGCAGGATCAGATCGAAGACCGCATGCCTGCTCGCCAGACAGGCAACGCAGTCGCGCAGCCTGCGCGGGTGGCCCGTCTGCAAGAATATGAAGGCTTTGACCAGATACCATTCCTTGTCGGCTCTGCCCTGATCGATGAAGAGGGGATTGCCGATGATCTTCACCATGAGCTGAACAGTCTTCTGACCTTGTGCAAGGATCGCTATGGCTTTGTCATTCTCGAAACCCATCAGGTTGCCCATCCGGCTGTTCTTGAAGATTTGATCAAAATCGCCGATTCAACGGTTCTGGTGCTCGATGAAGACAATCTGCAACCGGACGAGTTTCAGGACTGGCAGGATTGGGCCGGGGAAAATGCTGTCGGGCTGGTGATGGACCAAACCCAAAATTAAGCTTTCCTACTTATAATCCCCCGGACTTTTGGAAAGAATTTTGGGGGATTTCAACAAGCCATGACAGACCAGTCCAAGTCCATCATTGGTGGCCTGCCGATCACGATTGAAGATCTGGAAGGGGCCGCCCGGCGGATGATCGATCATGCCGTGGCAGCGCGCGGCAAAGATCTGCCTCCGCTTTATTCTACCTCGGCCAATGGCCAGGTCCTTTCAATGTGTGCGTTGCAGCCTGATGTGAAGGCTCTGTTCGAGGACGCCGACATCATCCATGCGGATGGTGAACCGCTCGTCCACGCATCCAAATTGCTCGCCAAATCCAGGCTGCCCGAGCGTGTTGCGACCACCGATCTGATCCATAACACCGCTCGCATGGCCGAGGCTGAAGCGGTGAGCTTCTATTTTCTGGGCGCGTCGCAAGACGAGATCGAACGCGCCGTCGCCAATATGAAGGCACGCTATCCCAAGCTGATTTTTGCTGGCTATCGCAATGGCTATGTCAAGCCCGACGAAGAGGACGCGGTGATTGAGCAAGTCAATGCGGCCAAGCCGGATATCCTCTGGATCGGCATGGGCGTGCCGCGCGAACAGGATTTTGTCTCCCGCAACAAGGCCCGCCTCACCGGTGTTGGCGTCATCAAGACCTCTGGCGGTCTGTTCAACTTCCTGTCCGGCAAAAATAAGCGCGCACCGCAGTGGATGCAGGATTGGGGTCTGGAATGGGCCTATCGCATTGGTCAGGAGCCAAAGCGGCTCTTTTGGCGCTATGTCTCCACCAACCCCCATGCGGCTTGGCTTTTGTTGACGAAAACCCGCTGAGGTTCCCATGCGCACATGTCTGAAAAATGGATTGGCATCCGGGTTGCTAATAGCAAGCGTCCTTGTTGCCACATCCTCCAGGTCGCTTTGGGCTGATGAGAGGGACGCACTTTCCGACCCATATGCTCATTGCCCGGCAGATCACCCGCTAAAACGGGGCAATGATCTGGCCTTGCTGGCACGTGGTTTCAATCTGCCCAACTGGGATCCGTTCTATAATGGCCTAAAGCCCGATGACGCCTTGCTCATTGCCTTGAAACAACAGGGCCTTCAGCATATCCGGCTGCCGTTCGACGGTGAGTATCTGATCGCGCCCTATCATGATGCCGAAACGGCCAGAAACTATCTAGATCAGCTCGACGAGACCGTCACCCGTCTGGTTGGCCTTGGCTTTGCGGTCACCGTTGACATGCATCCCGGAGGCAACTTTCAGAAACTTCATAACAGGCATCCGGATCGCGCTTATGATCAATTGCAGGAGATCTGGCAGCATGTTGTCGACAAGGGGCGCAACTGGCCCCGCAACAAGGTCTATTTCGAGCTTCTGAACGAACCGACACCTCCGCAAGATGTCTGGTGGCCGCAGGCGCAAAAGCTGGTCTCCTGGTTAAATGAAGCGGACAAGGGGCGGCGTCTGGTGGTCGGTCCCGCTGTCTTTCAGCGTCACGAACCCTTGGAGACAGCCACCCCGCTCAAAGGCGAGCATGTCATTTATGCCATCCATTTTTACGACCCTTTCCTCTTCACCCATCAGGCCATGACCTGGGCGGAGGGATCCTTCATGTCCCGCCTCAAACAACTGCCCTTTCCGGGTAGTATCGACAATCCGGCGGTCCAGAAGCAGATCAAAATCTTTTCCAAAGCGAACGACATGGATGCCGTAAAGGAAATCCGCAATGCCTATGCGGAGCCATGGAACGCGGCGCGGATCAAAACGGAGCTGGCCGCCGTCGCTGCATGGTCTGACCAACATCAAAAGCCGGTCATCATCAATGAATTCGGCGTCCTTGATTTCGATGTCGACCGCTTTGCCCGCACAGACTGGTTGCGTGCGGTGCGTGCGGCAGCAGAAGGACATTGCCTTGGCTGGGCGCACTGGGATTTCTCCGACGGCTTTGCCATGGTCAATCCGAACACCACCTTGCCGGATGCCTTGGTGCTGGATGCACTCACCGCTCCCAGACGCTGACGATGCCAAGACAAAAGATAGCTTTTGCAACTTTCCCTGCGCTCAATTGTAGCGGCGCCTTGTCCACCCTGCATGCCAAAGGGGATGCTAAGATCGATGGCATCAAGGCGTTTGGCTTGTATGACAGCAGAAAATAGGGAGGCTGATGATGCCCTGTCTCATATCTCGGCGAACCGCACTGAGCTTGGCTGCGGTCCTCGCCACTTCGCTTTTGGTCATGGTCTCTCAAGGCATGGCCTATGATGGAGAGGATTATATCACCTGCCGCCTTGATCCCAACGGCGACAATTATCTCTCCTTGCGCAGTTGCGGGTCGACCAATTGCCAAGAGATCATGCGCCTTGGGCCTGAAACTCCGCTGAGAACCTATGAGCCAAGCGGCACCCGTGGTTGGCGTCAGGTTCAGGTTTTGCCCTACCTCTTCGCCCCGCACGATGATTATGCCTCTGGCTGGGTATTCGAGCGTTATATCTGCAGGGTCGATTATTGATCCGGCGCTCCGCAACAAAAAGATAGAAGCGATCATGTGCGCTATCGCCGATCAAGTCTTGAGTGTCGATAGCGAACCTTTTAAACTTTGTTCCACCATCGATGGGCCATGCGGGCCTGTCGCCCCTTCGACAATCATGCAACGCGGTGTCAGCCCGTTGCATTATTCAAGGTTTTGCAAATAGATGACCATACGGCTGCATCAAGGCGATCTCCCCAATCTCACCCACTATGATCAGGTCAATGCGGTGGCGATCGACACCGAAACCATGGGTCTCAATCCGCATCGCGATCGCTTGTGTGTTGTCCAGCTGTCCCCCGGTGACGGCTCAGCTGATCTGGTCCAGATCGCCAAGGGGCAGAAAGAAGCGCCCAATCTTTGCACTTTGCTGGCCAATGACAAGGTCACAAAGATCTTCCATTTCGCCCGTTTTGATCTCGCAGTGCTCTATCACACCTTCGGGGTGATGCCGAACCCGGTCTTCTGCACCAAGATCGCTTCCAAGCTGACCCGCACCTATACCGACCGTCATGGTCTGAAGGATGTTTGTCGCGAATTTCTCGAAGTGGACATTTCCAAGCAACAGCAAAGCTCTGATTGGGGCGCTGACATGCTGACGGACGCCCAGAAGAAATATGCTGCGTCCGATGTTCTTCACCTGCATGGTCTGATGGGCATCTTCCGTGCCCGTCTGTCTCGCGAGGATCGCAAAGAGATGGCGCAAGCCTGCTTCGATTTCTTGCCGACCCGTGCCAAGCTCGATCTGGCCGGTTGGGATGAAAATGACATTTTCGCCCATTCCTGACGGGCTGGACGTTGCATCACATACAAAAGGGGCAGGCATCGCTGCCCCTTGTCTGATTATGACGTCTTTGTAATAAGACCATAATCAACATAGTTGTGCCTTGATTTCGCTGCTCCATACGCCATATGCCAATCAGGCTGCGACAAGAAAAAGCCCGCTGCGTTTAAGGGGCCTGATCAATATGGTCCGGGTGCGACCACACATTCATTCGGCCTTCAAGATCGAATAGCGCACAAAATAACCCGCAAGCCAAAGACCAAAAGAGGCCATTCATGACCCATCCGAAGGACGCCCTTTCTCCCTCAGCGCGCCGAGGTCCCGCCCTTGCGGAGCCGGTGCGAGGGGAGGTGACTGGCCGTGTGTCCTCGGAGTCTCTGGCTGCAGATCACTTGGAAGTCGACCATGTCCCGGCTGATCTGGGACCAGAGCCATTGCAGCCAACCTCGATTGAGCCGACAAAGGATGGCGCTTCCACCTTCTCGAACATGCGCATCATTTCTGAGGATGAGCAGCATAAGGCCTTTCGCACAGCCCAGCGCCACACCCGCAGGGTGACATGGCTGAAATGGCTTTTGCCGCTGATTGCGCTTGCCATTATTGGTGGTTTCACCACATGGGCCGTCAACCAAAAGCCGATGCCCCTGCCTGAAGAGATTGCTAGCAATGAGCAGGCCTTCCAGCAGGATGAGATCATCATGCAAAACCCCAACCTCAACGGTTATTCGGACAACCGGGCCTATGAGGTGACGGCGGCCAGAGCCATTCAGAGATTATCCGAGCCGGATGTGGTCAATCTAGAGGATCTGTCAGCCAGGATCACCATGCCGAACGCTGATTGGGTCACCTTCACGTCCAATGCAGGGCGCTTCAATCAAAAGGAAGAATTTCTTGAATTGAGCGGCAAGGTCGATGTGATTTCCTCACAGGGCTACGGTTTGAAGACCGAAGCGGTGGAAGTGAAGATGAAGGAAAATTATCTGCGCACCAATGCGCCGGTCCGCATCGCCTCAAAGGATATCCAGCTTGAGGCCGACACACTCGAAGCCATCGATAGCGGCGATTTGATCCGCTTCAAGGGCAATGTAAAACTGCGCATCGATGCCGCTTTGACCAAGGGTGCAGCCAGCGCCAATGCGGAACAGGGGAGCAACTAAACATGGATCTTCACATTATGGATCATCGCACCCGCCACGCATCCCGCGCCAAAGCGGTGACAAAGACAGACTCAGCCTCAGCCTCAGTCTATGCCAAAATGCTGATTGCGACGCTGACGCTCGCCATGCTGTTGTTGGTTGCTTTCATGAGCGTCGGGGCGTCCGCACAAGGCATGGCGCAGGTTACATCCGGGCTTAAAACAGACCCGGACGCGCCGATTGAAATCGAAGCGGACCAGCTGGATCTTTTCGATAAGAAAAAAATCGCGGTCTTTAAGGGCGGTGTCCGCGCCAAGCAGGGCGAAACCATTGTGCGCGCAGCGCGCCTGACGGTGCATTATTCTGGTGGTGGCGTTGGGACGGCCCAATCGATCACCCGACTGGAGGCAGACGGTGGCGTTCAGATTTCCCAAAAGGACCAAAATGCCAAAGGCGATCGTGCCTATGTCGACATGGTGCGTGAGGTCATCACACTGAGCGGCAATGTGGTGCTGTCCCAAGGTAAGAATGTGCTGCGCGGCTCCAAATTGACGGTCAATATGAAAAGCGGCGCGGCGCAGATGTTGTCCGCTGCCAAGGCTGGCGCTGCAAACGGGAATCGCAAAGGTCGGGTTCAAGGCCTGTTCATTCCCAATCGAAAATAGGGATTCACGAGGATCTGACCTGAATTTCCTCGACAATTCGTATCATAGGATTTAAGAGCAAAGGCAATCTGTTCGATGCAGAAAGGCACCGGACACCCAACCCGAACCCGGTGCAAGTGACTGGTTTCAACCCCATGGTGACAATGAGGAGTCGGCACTGATCGTCGGGATCAGAAAGAGCCGCGTAATTGATGCAAGAGACCAGCAATTCAAACCAGATTGATATGAGCGCGGAGACAGATCAGGATTTTGATCCCCTGATGCAAGATGGTCCCGGCTGGTTGGTCGTGCATGATATCGGCAAAAGCTACAAGCGCCGCACAGTTGTGACCTCTGCCTCTCTTGCGGTCAAACGGGGTGAGGCGGTTGGCCTGCTTGGTCCCAACGGGGCGGGTAAAACCACCGTCTTTTACATGATTACCGGCCTGGTGCGCCCAGATAAGGGCTATATCTCGCTCGACGGCTTTGACATCACCCGCATGCCCATGTATCGCCGGGCCAAGCTTGGCATTGGATATCTGCCGCAGGAAGCCTCGATTTTTCGAGGTCTGAATGTGGAAGATAATATCATGGCGGTGCTGCAATTGGTTGAGCGCAATCGCAAGAGGCGGCAGGAACAGCTTGACGAATTGCTGGAAGAATTCTCCATCACGCATTTGCGCAAATCGATGGCGATTGCCCTGTCTGGTGGTGAGCGACGCCGATTGGAGATTGCCCGTGCCTTGGCATCCCGTCCGTCTTTCATGCTGCTCGACGAACCCTTTGCAGGCGTTGACCCGATCGCGGTTGGTGATATCCAGCAATTGGTCCGCCATCTGACGGCGCGCGGCATCGGTGTTTTGATCACCGATCACAATGTGCGCGAAACCCTGTCACTGATCGACCGGGCCTACATCATTCATTCAGGCAATGTGCTGACCAACGGCACACCGGCAGAGATCATCCAAAACCCCGATGTTCGTCGCCTTTATCTGGGTGAAAGCTTCTCAATGTGAGTGATCGGGCGATGCGCCTGCTTTTCACGCAATGGGGCAAAAAGCCGCTCCAGTTGCTTGGAATTTGTGCAAACATAATGGCGGTTGCGGCAACTCCGCTTCGGTTTTCAACGGCAATTCAGAGCTTCGCTTCCAAGACAAACAAATTTTCTTGACGTCTTTGTTTTTGATTAAGTTGTTGAAAATAAGCATATTTATCAAAAGCCCATGCCGCGCGATTAACGCTGCATAGCAAATCGAATGCCAAATTGTGCCGCTGGACGGTTTTAGAATTTGTGCAAATGCCAAAAGGGCTGATATAAAGAACAAGCAAAAGTCGTACCAATTCACTCCGAACGGGATCAAGAATGGCTCTGACACCCAGACTGGATATTCGCCAAAGCCAATCGCTGGTGATGACGCCGCAACTGATGCAAGCCATCCAGTTGTTGCAGATGTCCAATCTCGATTTGGTTGCCTATGTTCAGCAGGAGCTTGAAAGCAATCCTTTGCTTGAGGCGGTGAGTGGCGACTTTGCCAATGATACAACAGGCTCCGACGGCAGAGACGCTGCTGACAGCGCAAATCCTGACGGCAATCGCGACGGTTCCGCAGAGGGCGGACGCAACAATGCTGAGACCGCAAGCGAGCCATCTGCCAGTGACACATTTGGCAATGACAATAGTGGCCCGGATCTCTCCGACCAATTTGGCAATGAGCGCCCTGAACATATGGAAGCCATTTCCAATGACCTTGATGCTCGCCTCGACAATGTATTTCCAGACGATAACGGCCCCGGAGAACAAGCCGGACCGCAATTGAACGATCCATGGATGTCGACCCCCATGCGCAATGGTGGCGCAAATCCCGACTATGATCTGGAAGCGGTGCTGGCGGGCGAGTTGTCTCTGAGCGATCATCTCGAACAGCAGTTAATGACGGCAATCCTTGATCCCAAGGCGCGGATCATCGGTCAGTTTCTGATCAATGAACTGGACGATTTCGGCTATTTGCAGTCCGATCTGACCCTCGTTGCCAATCGCCTTGGCGTTGAAACTGAAGAAGTCGAGGCGGTTCTGGCGGTGTTGCAGACATTCGAGCCGGCCGGTGTTTTCGCCCGCAGCCTGTCAGAATGTCTGGCGTTGCAATTGAAAGAGCAAAATCGCTTCGATCCGGCGATATCAGCGCTGCTTGATCATTTGGAACTGTTGGCAAAGCGGGATTTTGCGGCCCTGCGCAAACTCTGCGGCGTGGATGAGGATGACCTCACCGAAATGGTCGCCGAGATCCGGGCCCTCAATCCCCGTCCCGGCAGTGGTTTTGGTCATTTGACGGTGCAGCCGGTTATCCCGGATGTTTTTGTCAAACAGGCCAATGATGGCAGCTGGCGGCTGGAGCTGAACAGCGATACCCTGCCAAGGGTGCTGGTCAACCGTACCTATTATGCTCAGATCAACCAGACCGCCTCGGGTAAGAAAGAGAAGGAATTTCTGGTCGATTGCCTGCAGAGCGCCAATTGGCTGGTCAAAAGCCTCGATCAACGCGCCCAGACGATCCTCAAGGTCGCGACCGAGATCGTCAAACAGCAGGATGCTTTCTTCAGCTATGGCGTGACCCATTTGCGACCGCTCAACCTTCGCACAATCGCCGACGCCATTCAGATGCACGAAAGCACGGTCAGCCGCGTTACCTCAAACAAATTCATCGCCACCAATCGCGGCACTTTCGAGATGAAATATTTCTTCACCTCGGCCATTAATGCCACATCAGGGGGCGACAGCCATTCGGCAGAGGCAGTTAAGCATCGCATTCGGCAGGCGATTGATGGGGAGAGCGTCAACAAGATCCTGTCGGACGACGCCCTTGTCACCTTGCTGCGCGACAGCGGCATCGATATTGCCCGCCGCACGGTCGCGAAATATCGCGAAGCGATGCATATTCCCTCATCCGTCCAGCGGCGGCGCGAGAAAAAAGCGGCTCAGGGCTGATTGATTCTTGCATTCGGAGCCTAAAGACACCGATTGAATCGCTGTATTCGGGCAGTTTTGAACAATCAAAAAAACATACTGTCAAGACTTGAAATCGCTAGTCAGAAAAACGCATAAGGTTGATTTAGTGAAATTTTCTTAACAATTTTTGAGTTTCAATTTTTCATTCATTTCAATAATTGAAAGTTAGTGGATAAATATGAAAGCCATGCGCTTTCTGCCATCTGATTGTCATGTCTTCTGGTCAATGCCACATTTATTTGGCAGACTGTCATTATGCATGACAGATTTTCCCATACATTGACATTCAATTGCCCAGCGCATATGTGTGCGCTTCCCGGTTGCGTGTAACTGTTCTGGGATCTTTTGCCATGCTTTGGCCGACCCGACACTCAACCATGTAATGACGTGGATGGCTGCGGTCTGACCCGAAGGTCCGGACCTTACGGTGCCCGTTGATAGATGGATGAAGACAGGTTGGTCATCCCATTGACCCAAGAAAAATAGGGGGTTCCATGACGCTTCGAGTATCAGGCAGACAAGTAGATGTTGGTGATTCACTGCGCAGCTACGCCGAAGATCGCGTTGCCGAAACCGTCCAAAAATATTTCGATGGTGGCTATAAAGGTCATATGACCTTGGAGAAAGAGGGGATCGGCTTCAAAAGCGATCTGGTCATTCATCTCGATACAGGGATGATCATGCAAGCCAGCGGCTCCGACTCCGACCCGCAGAGAAGCTTCGAAAACGCAAACGAACATATCGACAAACGCTTGCGGCGGTACAAACGTCGTCTGAAAAGTCATCGGACCGAACGTGCAGGATCACCAGAGGCGATTGAAGTGGCCTATGGCATCCTCCAGAATCCTGACACTCAGGAAGAGATTCCTGATGACTTTACCCCAGTGGTGATTGCTGAATCCACGTCCCCCATCCGCACGATGACCGTTGGAGACGCCGTGATGGCGCTCGATATGACCGATGCGCCGGTCTTGGTCTTCCGTAATGCGGGCGATGATGCTATTAACGTGGTTTATAAGCGCAATGACGGTCATGTGGGTTGGGTTAATCCTTCCCTGACCAAATAAGCCCTACATCGCCGGTACCAATGGTGCCAGCTCGAGATCAACCTGCCTCCGAACTGTCAAGTCGGGGGCAGTATGGTTGGTCGCTCAAGAAACAAAAGCATCTTGCCAGCGTAGAGGTTATGCGGGGGCAAGCTGTTTGACAGATGAGAGTTTCATGGAACTGAACGATCTTCTCGCACCTGAATCCATCATTCCGCTGCTAAAGGCCAGCAGCAAAAAACAGGTTATTCAGGAGCTGTCAGAGCGAGCCGCCAAATTGACAGGCCTGCCTCAGCGTCAGATTTTTGAGAAATTGCTACAGCGCGAACGTCTCGGCTCAACCGGTGTTGGGCACGGGGTGGCTATTCCGCATGGAAAACTGGCTGATCTGGACCGCATTCAGGGTATCTTTGCCTTGTTGGATAAGCCCGTCAATTTCGAGGCCATGGACGACAAGCCAGTCGATATCGTCTTTTTGCTGCTTGCCCCGGAAGGAGCAGGTGCTGATCATCTCAAGGCTCTGGCGCGTATTGCGCGTGTCCTGCGCAGCGAAGCGACGCTTAAAAAACTGCGGGCAGCGTCCGAAAGTGACGAAATTCGCGCGGTCCTGAGTGGCGTTCAGGAATCCGACGCAGCCTGAAACTGACTCAATTGATGTCGTTTCGGCTTTGCCATCTTCCAATTGACACCAAAATCATCCAATTCCTCTTCTTGTTATCGGTCTGTCAAATAGAGAGGCCAAAAAAAGGCAGCTGCGGCAGGCAAGAAGTCTGCCATCGGCGATGATGACCTTTTGGGGTGCGAATTGAGGAAAAATCTGTGTCAGACCAGTGCGAAGATCAGCCCCGGATCAACCCGGCCATAAGCCCTCAGCCTTCGCTGTCCGATGCCAATCGTGTCTGGTGGCGCATTGGGCTGTTGTCCTTTGGCGGCCCTGCTGCCCAGATCGCACTGATGCATCGCATGATCGTTGAGGAAAAAGGCTGGCTCAGCGAGCAACAATTCCTCAATGCCTTGTCTTTCTGCATGATGTTGCCCGGCCCCGAAGCCATGCAACTGGCCACGTATTCCGGCTGGCGACTGCATGGAACGCTCGGCGGGTTGATGGCTGGCCTGGCTTTTGTCCTTCCCGGCGCAATTGTCATTCTGGCGCTTGCTGCTTTTTACGCGCTGGTCGGTCAGAACCCTCTGGCAGCGTCACTTTTCATGGGCATCAAGGCGGCGGTCCTGATCATCGTGCTTGAAGCCTTGTTGCGGGTGGCAAACAAAGCCCTCGATGGCACCGCTCATTGGCTGATCGCCGGACTGGCCTTTGTTGGCATCTTTTTTCTGCAGTGGCCGTTCCCGCTGATTATCGCACTCGCTGCCGCTTATGGTGTCTGGCATGCAGGGCGGGTGACTGAGCCGGTGACCGAGGCAACAACAGAGCAAGGAGACGCGTTGCCCGCATCCGTGCCCTTGCGCCAAACCATCTCTACAATTCTTCTTTGGCTTGTCCTCTGGCTTGTGCCCCTTGGCCTGATCGGCTGGATGATCGAACCGGATGTGTTTGGCACAATCGGACTCTTCTTTGCAAAGCTGGCGACAGTCACCTTCGGCGGGGCCTATGCGGTGCTGGCCTATATGGCGCAGGACGCGGTCAACGCCTATGGTTGGCTCTCCGCACGCGAAATGATGGATGGTTTGGGTTTGGCTGAAACCACACCCGGACCACTCATTCTGGTGACCGAATTTGTCGGCTTTCTCGCAGCAGCGCGCGCGGAGGGGAGCATCAATCTCTGGCATGGGCTTGCTGGCGCCTTGGTGACCCTTTGGGCAACCTTTGTACCCTGTTTCCTTTGGGTCTTTGCAGGCGCGCCCTATATCGAATGGATCGCGCACCGGCCGCGCCTGCGCGAGGCCCTTCGTGCCATCACCGCGGCGGTGGTTGGCGTGATCCTCAATCTTTCAGTCTGGTTTGCCCTCCATGTGCTGTTTGGCACAGTGCACAAACAGACATTTGGACCGATCCTGCTGCATTTGCCAGACTGGACGAGCTTTAATCCGGCGGTTTTCGCCTTGGCCCTGGTCGCAGGCTTGCTGCTCCATTGGCGCAAATGGTCAATTCTGTCCTGCCTCGCCGTGACCAGTGGTCTTGGCATCCTCATGGCACTGTTGCCCGGCCTGTCTTGACAGGCAGCACTCCCGTCGTGCCACAAAAAAACCGACCCAGCAGGGCTGGGTCGGTATATGTCTGGATGCCCCTTGATTGGGCAGAAGCTTAGTGGACGCTGACGGTCTCGATATCATGGCGCATGGCGCTGAGCTTGACCGCCGATTCCGAACCCGCAAGAGCAATGGGTTGCCCCTGCACATCAAGCAGAGCCCATAATTCCTGACTGACCGGAATTTCCGGTGCGTCCGGGAACATTTCCATCACATCATCCATTGACACCTGACGCACATAGGCCATCCGGCGCTCGAGCATAATGGATTCCAAACCGTCTTCCATCTCTTCGCTTTCGAACATTTCGTCTTCATACATAGCGTTGCTCACATGTTGGGTCGGACGGCGTGGCATTCATGGGAGGGTGAATGGGCCGAAGGACCTGAGGGAAGGGCCTTAGTCTTTGACATCAATTGCGATCTTGCGGACAACTTTCTCCGGTTCCGGCCGGGCCAGATCGATGGACAACAGTCCGTCTTTCAACTCGGCGCCAAGAATTTCTATGCCCTCAGCCAGCACAAAAGAGCGCTGGAACTGGCGAGCGGCGATTCCACGATGCAAATATTTGCGGGTCTGATCATCCACCTGTCGACCGCGAATGACAAGCTGACTTTCTTCCAGTGTCACATCAAGCTGGTCGCGGGTGAAGCCTGCCACGGCAAGAGTGATGCGAAGTACATCGCCGCAGCTTCCATCACTTTCGAGCAATTTGCTGTCAGTTGGATCCAAACGTTCAATATTATAAGGCGGGTAGCCTTCATTGGCGCCCTTGGCGACACGGTCAAGAACGCGCTCGACTTCATCAAAGCCAAGCAGAAAAGGGCTGGAAAAGGCAGACATGCGAGACATTGGCGGTCCTTTTGGTTAAGCGACGCGCTGCGCCTACGGCCAGTCTCATAAAGAGAGCTTGAGCAATAGGCATGACAGACATTGACGGGCAGGCATTGCCACACCCTGTTTTCCGGACCTCACTTGAGCATCCGGCTCTCCATCAATATGGGGCGAGTCTGAGCCTTCTTCAAGAAGGATCTGATCTCCGGGGTCGCTGCAGGCCTTTCTGTTTGTCATTGCCGTTAAAAACGGCTTTAGGGCAGGATTGTCACTTTGGGGCCAATGGCTATGCGGGCATAGATTTCTTCCATTTCCCTGTTGGAGACTGCAATGCAGCCATCTGTCCAGTCAAATGGCAGGGTCAGGCCCAGAGACCGTAGCGCATTGGGTTGGCCGTGAATGAAAATATCGCCTCCCGGATTGATGCCTTTGCGCCCCACAACGAAAAACCGCCCCGATGCAGGATCGGAGCGGTTTTTTGTGGTTTATATCGAACGGCGACGAAGGAGATTAGCTGGCCTTTCTGGCCCGTCTCCGGTCTGCGTTCGGTTGATAGGCAATTTCGGAATGATATTTGCAGTAAGGCGAGTCCTGCTCTGACTTGTGACCGCAGAAATGGAAGTCATTGTCTCCCGGATCGCCGATTGGCCATTTGCAAGTATGCTCGGTCAGGGTCAGGATTGTGGCGCGCTTGGAAATTGGCACGACCACGGCATCTGCCTCTGGCTTCTGCTCTGCTTTAGGCTGTGGGGCAGCCTGAGGCTTCGCATCGGCCTTGAGAGCTGTGGCGCCAACTGTTGGCGCAGCTCCGCCCGATGGACGAGCCGGACGCGATGTCTGTGGCCGGTTCCGCCGCGCACGAGGCGCAGTGGTCGTGGTTTTGGCCCGGCCAGACAGGCCAAGACGATGAACCTTGCCAATCACTGCGTTGCGCGTCACTCCGCCAAGTTCCGCTGCTACCTGACTGGCACTCAGGCCATCGGCCCATAGTTTTTTTAGTAGTTCTACACGTTCGTCAGTCCAAGACATAAATTTAGCCTCCGTCTAGACTGGTCAAAAGACAAAAAGTACCGCCGCACCCCGGCTGCGCGTTTGCAACCAAAGGTTTTTGTCTTCTGATGAGATTTCTGGTTTTGCCGCACGATATATAGTCGTTAATAATTTGTAAACTACTATATGGTTACTCGGCCTTACAACAGCATGCGGGTTTGAATTAATCCTTTTCCCCAGAATTTCGAATCAAACCGTGTCCAAAAAACAAGAAACAATCTATTTTTGCGGTTATTCCCCGAAAATTGTTCATACCCTGTGGATAACTTGTTGGTAAGACTTGAACTGCCGTTTGATAACTTTTCAGACGACAGAAATGTTTCACGCACGACCGGTCCCGGGTTGGACTTTTTAAAGCTCTCAGACCAGCGCGTGCCGCAATACATCACATCACTATCACAAGAGAAACGTCTCCCAAAGGTGATGATGTGCATTAAGTGCATATCGAGCAGGGGAGTTCAATGGCACCCGGCCTCTGATGTCGTTGGTCTCATCCGCTCGCTTCTACCTGGATCGGGCGCAATTGTTGATTTTGGCACATATTATTCTGTGGATTAAGATATAAAAGCAGAATGTATCGAAAGAATGCCCAAAACGCGCAATTGACAAAGCATTAGCCATACGGCACAAGTGGTGCTTTCTTGGCTGCCAGTAGGGCAGCTTTTTTTGTTGAAAGCCTTCCGGCTGTGAGGATGTGGGGATATCGCAATTGCGCCATTGCCTTCACCTCTTGCAACCGATGTGATGACACAATGCCCTTGATGATGAGGGCTGGTGTGTCACGGCCCGGATCCGTCCGGGGAAGTGTTATGGAGACCAAGGCCTTGGGACGAGGATAAAGACAATGACCCAATCTTCGCTGTTTGCCACATATGCACGTGCAGACCTCAAATTCGTCAAGGGAGAGGGCGCCTGGCTGACAACGCAAGATAACCGACGTTTTCTCGACTTTGCGGCCGGTATCGCCGTGAACAGTCTTGGCCATGCCCACCCGCATTTGGTTGAAGCCCTGAAGGATCAGGCCGAGAAAGTGTGGCATGTCTCCAATCTCTATGACATTCCTGGCCAGAGTAAGCTGGGGGAACGGCTCTGTGCGGCAAGCTTTGCCGACAAGGTGTTTTTCACCAATTCCGGCACAGAAGCCCTCGAATGTGCGGTGAAAACCGCGCGCCGTTACCATTTCGCCAAGGGCCACCCGGAAAAAACCACGATCCTGACCTTCGAGGGTGCGTTTCACGGTCGGACCTTGGGCATGATCGCAGCCGGTGGGCAGGAAAAGTATCTGGAAGGCTTCGGCCCGAAAGCGCCCGGCTTTGTCAGTATTGCTGCCCCGGACATCGATCTGGTCAAGGCGGCGATTGATGATGAAACCGCTGCGATCCTGATTGAACCCATTCAGGGGGAAGGCGGGATCCGTGAAATCGAAGCGGGATTCCTGCGTGCCTTGCGCCAGTTGTGTGACGAATGTGGCATCCTGTTGATTTATGACGAGGTTCAAACCGGAGTCGGACGGACCGGCCATTTGTTTGCCTATGAGGAATCCGGTGCGGTTCCCGATCTGATGGCCATTGCCAAGGGCATTGGCGGCGGCTTTCCTCTCGGTGCCTGTCTGGCAACCGACGAGGCGGCTGAAGGCATGATCCCCGGCACCCATGGATCAACCTATGGTGGCAACCCGCTCGCCATGGCCGTCGGCAATGCCGTGCTGGATGTGGTGCTTGAAGACGGCTTTCTTGATCATGTGCGTCAATCGGGCCTGTTGCTCAAGCAGAAACTAGCGTCCCTGATAGACAGCTACCCTGACCAGGTTATTGAAGTGCGTGGTCGCGGTCTGCATTTGGGATTGAAACTGGCTATGCCGCCCGTCGAGCTGCTCGCAGCCTGTCGGGCCGAAGGATTGCTGGCCGTCCCTGCCGGGGACAATGTCCTGCGTATCATGCCACCCCTGACGGTCAGTCAGGACGAAATCGAAATTGCAGTCAAAGCCCTGGAGAAGGCGTTGCAGTCCTGTGCTGCGCAACGGGCACAAAACGGTAAGTAAGGGAGGATTGCGCTGATGTCGAACGATCCTATTCGCCACTTTATTGATCTTGAAGGTCAGAAGACCGAAGATCTGAAAACCATTCTGGCAACAGCACACAAAATCAAGGCTGACCGGAAGGAAAAGCGCCGCACTGATATTCTTGAGGAAAAGGTCATGGCGCTGGTCTTTGACAAGCCCTCTACGCGGACCCGCGTCTCGTTCGACGTTGGCGTGCGTGAGTTGGGCGGTGACAGCCTGATGCTGACAGGTGCGGAAATGCAGCTTGGTCGCGGTGAAAGCATTCCGGACACCGCGCGCGTTCTCTCCCGCTTTGTTGATGGCGTCATGATCCGAATGCTTGATCATCAGGCCGTAGAAGAGCTAGCCAAATATGCTGATGTGCCGGTGATCAATGGCCTGACATATTATTCCCATCCCTGTCAGATCATGGCCGACATCATGACCTATGAGGAGCATCGTGGCTCCATCGAAGGCAAGATCGTCACATGGGTGGGGGACTATAACAATGTGTTGGTCTCATGGATGCAGGCCGCCGAGCATTTCAACTTCACCATCCGCGTTGCCATTCCCGATGAGTTGCTGACCGAAACTGCGGTTATCGATCGTCTGCGTGAGCGCGGTGTTTGCATCGAATTGTGCGACACGGCTGGCGAGGCTGCAGATGACTCTGACCTGATCATCACAGACACCTGGCTGTCTATGGGCGATGAGGATGCCGAGCATCGGCACAATCTCTTGAAACCCTATCAGGTCAACACCACATTGATGGCCCATGCCAAGGATGATGCGCTGTTTATGCATTGCCTGCCTGCCCATCGCGGTGAAGAAGTGACCGATGAGGTCATTGACGGTCCGCAGTCGGTGGTCTTTGACGAGGCGGAAAACCGCCTTCATGCGCAAAAAGGCATCATGGCTTGGTGTTTCAACAAGGCAATTGGTGACTGAGGCTGGCAAAGTCGTTTGGGGAGATCCCACGACTTGACGCTGACGTGATAATATTGAAAAGGGTGGATGGAAACACATCCACCCTTTTGCCATTTGCCCGGCAACAAAAGAAGCATGATTGCGCAATGAAACGAAAGCGCAGCCATGCATCCAGAAGGGCCAGAGATAGGTTGATGGTAGGAAGCCGTAGCCGAGATCTGGTGCCAGGAGAGTTATGCCAATGACCGAACAGACCGAAACTGCCACCCAGATGGCCAAAACTGCGCAGCAAATGGATCGCGTTCTGCCCTTTCAGGTTGACGGGCTGGATGTCCGCGGCCGGATTGTGCATTTGAACGAGACCGTCACCAACATCATCACCCGTCATCAATATCCAGACGCGGTGAACCGGCTGCTTGCCGAAGCCATCACGCTGACGGCCCTGCTTGGATCTTCCCTCAAATTTGAGGGCAAGCTGATCTTGCAAGTTCAGTCCAAGGGTGCGGTCAGCATGCTTGTCGTCGATTATAATGCACCTGACGCCGTGCGTGCCTATGTCCGCTTTGACAAAGAGGCCGTGGCAGAGCAGATCGAACGAGGGGAAACCCGCCCCGAGCAGCTGCTTGGTGAAGGCCATCTGGTGATGACCATCGATCAGGGGCAATATATGAACCGCTATCAGGGCGTTGTCGTGCTCGACGGCAAAAGCTTCGAGGAAGCGGCGCACAGCTACTTCATGCAGTCTGAGCAGTTGCCGACACGTGTCCGGCTGGCTGCAACCCAGATGATGACCCGGCAGGAAGGCGAAGAGCCCAAATCCGAATGGCTCGCTGGTGGTCTGCTGGTGCAATATCTGCCTGTATCCGGCGACAAGATCCCCCATCGGGATCTCCATCCCGGAGATCATCCAGATCCGGAACAACAAAAGACCCTGCATGTCGACGAAGTGGATGTCTGGCGCGAATGTGAAGCACTGGTAGGCACCATCGATGATCATGAACTGACCGATCCGGACGTCTCTGCCGAGACATTGCTTTATCGCCTGTTCCATGAAAATGGCCCGCGCATCTATGATGCGATGCCAATCGTTCATCGCTGTAGCTGCAGCCATCAACGGATTGAAACCATGCTCAACAATTTCACCCCTGAAGAGCTTGATGGGATGATTGAGAATGGCAAGATTGAAATCACGTGCGAATTTTGCTCGTCCCAATATGCCTTCGATCGCGATCAGGTGACCGGCCGCAGCGAATGACCGGCTGACGGGATCTCTTTGAGAAAAGACGCATGAAACACATTTGAAAAGGCCGTGGGGATCCCTACGGCCTTTTTGCTGTGCCTTGGCCGCGCGGCGGGTCCCTTTGATCGGATCGGTCATGTCAGGTGAGCAAAAAGCTGTTACACTTTGATGCAAAGAAGTGTTTGCCAGATGCCGGGGCGCTTGGGATATAATTGGCAGGCAGCAATGAGATCAGACCCGGGCACCATTGCGAACCCTGTTTGCTACATGCCTTGAAATGGGCCGAATTCGGCGCTTTGCTGGAAAAATGAACGTATTTGTTGCAACCAAAGCGTCGCGAAACTGGTTGGCTCGACCCCTTTTGGCTTCATGAGAGGCGAAAAGTGAGGAGCGAAAAGAAAGGGATGATTCATGGCTATGTGCAACAACCATACATCTCTTTGGCCGCTTGCCTCGTAAAAGACTTATAAGCGTAAAAAGTCTAAGACTGCTCTTGGGCACATTGACAAGACAACAAAATTGACAAGACGACCACGCCAATCCGGAACAGCCTGATCCAATCTGATCCTTTGGCCTTAGCGATTGACCTGACATCATGAATTACCACACGGACGAAACCAACAAGACACAATCCAGCCGGGGCAAAGCCGCCCTTGGCGACGATGGAACCGATCTGGCAGACCAGAGCCAAACCAAGGCTTCTGGCTCCCAAACCAATCAGTCGAGCGGTTTGATGGGTGTTGTCAATGGCTTCTTCAAGCTCTTCTTGCCGCTGCTGGTCATTGCCGGGGCCGGGCTTTTTTCTTGGCAACTGGTCGCAACCAAGCCCGAAGTCAACAAACGGCCATCCCGCGAGAAGGCCTATGCGGTACAGGGAATCCCGGCCTTGGCAAGCGATTTCCGGCCCATGATGCGCCTGTTTGGCACGGTGTCTGCCAGTCGCAAGGTCGATCTGCGCGCCTTGGTCAGTGGCGAGGTCATCTGGGTTAATCCGGACTTGGCAGAAGGCCAGTTGGTGCGCGAAGGCGAAGAGCTGGTCCGCATCGATCCCTTCGAATATGAAGGAGGGGTGACGGAAGCGGAAGCCAACTTGTTGGAAGCCAAGGCCAAGCTTTCTGAGACGAAGGCGACGCTTGCCAGCGATGAGGCTACACTTGCCTTTCTGACCGAGCAACGCGATTTCGCTGCCAATGATCTCGAACGTGCCCAGACCTTGGTGAAAAGCGGTAGTCTGACCAAACAGGCGCTTGAAAATCGCAAGCTGACCGTGTCCCAGCGGGAACAGGCGGTCAATGCGCGTGTCAATAATCTGGCGGTGCTGCGTGCCCGTGTAGAGCAGCAGAATGCCAATATCGAACGCCTTGAGTGGCGACTGAAACAGGCTCGTCGCAATCTCGCCGACACCAGCCTGAAAGCACCTTTTACCGGCCTCGTGCAGACAAAAAATGTCGATCTCGGACGGTCCGTATCAGGCAACGATACGCTTGTCTCGCTTTATGATCCCGAGCAGATGGATGTCCGCTTCACCCTGTCTGACGCCCAATATGGCCGCTTGATCTCGGTTGGCAACAATTTGCGAGGCCGTAAGATCACCGTCCGCTGGAAGTTGGGTGAGGTGGTCGATAGCCACGATGCGGTGATTGATCGGGTGACCCCGGAAGTCAATGCTGCCAATGGCGGGATCGAGGTCTATGCCCGCCTTGCCAAAGGCTCTGACTTGCGGTCCGGCACCTTCGTTGAGCTACAGGTCCCTGACAAGATTTACCGCAATGCCATCACCGTGCCACAGGCCGCCATTTATCAGGGCAATCTGGTTTATGTTGTCGAAGAAGGACGGATGCAACCACGCGAAGTGTCCATCCTTGCCTATCTCGGTGATAATGTTCTGGTGGATGGGACCGACTTTACCCCTCAAGATCAGATCATCTCGACCCGTGTTGCAGAGGCGGGGCCGGGTCTGAAAGTCTTGCTGCCCGGCAGCGAGAAAAAGCGCCCCGGATCGCCAACCAAAGCCGGATCCCCACCCAAAGAAGGCAAGAGCGGCAAGCCCGGTCCTGACCGCACAGGCAAGCAATCCCAGCAGGGAGCAAAAGAATGAGGCGGTTTGACAAGGCGCGCCGGGGCGGGGCGGTTTCCTTTTTCGTCCATCACCCCAATGCCGCCAATCTGCTGATGGCCCTGTTGTTGATCGGCGGACTCTTTTCTCTCGCACGGATGAACAGCCAGTTCTTTCCCTCCTTTGCGACTGACACGATCCGTGTATCCGTATCGTGGAGTGGTGCCAGCGCCGAAGATGTGGAAGCCGGCATTTTGGAGGTCATCGAGCCGAAGATCCGCTTTGTTGACGGGGTCAAGAATGTCGATAGCTATGCCCGTGAAGGGTCGGGGTCGATTTCGCTGGAATTCAAACCCGGCACCGACATGCAAATGGCTCTGCGAGATATCGAGTCCAATCTGGACACGGTAACCACGCTGCCTGATCAGGCTGACGACCCGGAAGTTTCCTTCCGCCAGTTTCGCGATGATGTGGCGCGCCTGATTGTCACCGGTCCCTTTGCCGAAAGCGCTTTGCGCGAATTTGCCAAGAAGATCAGGGATGATCTCATTGATCGGGGCATCGACACGGTCCAGTTCACCGGCATGCGGGACGAGGAATATTATGTCGGACTGTCCGACTATGACCTGCGCCGCCTTGGTCTGACGGTCAAGGATGTTGCCACCCAGATTTCGCAAAATAGCCGCGATCAACCATCCGGCAAGGTTCAGGATGGCATCGAGAAACAGGTCCGCACATTGGCGGTCGAGGAAAGCCCCGAAAGCCTGTCCCACATCGAAATCAAGTCTGATGCCGATGGCTCTGCCGTATCGCTGGGCGACATTGCCCCGATCCAGCGCCGCCTTGATCCTGATGCCATCAAGGGCCGGATGCAGGGCCAGGCGGCCATCGAGGTGACAGTCCGCCGGGCGGCAAGCTCGGATTCGCTCAAGGCGTCGGCCATCGTCAATGACTATCTTAAGGAGATCAGGGGTACCTTGCCGCCAACCTTGCAGGTGATCCAGTATGACTCCCGCTCCGAAGCTCTGGTGGAACGCATTCTGCTGCTGGTGAAAAACGCAGCCTCCGGCTTGGTGCTGGTGATGTTGATCCTTGCACTCTTCCTCAATATTCGCACCGCCCTATGGGTGGGAGCAGGCATCCCGATTGCCATGTTGGCGGCCTGTATCGTCATGCTGGCTCTGGGGCAGACCATCAATATGATGTCGCTCTTTGCCTTCATCATGATGCTCGGCATCATCGTTGATGACGCAATTGTCGTTGGTGAAGAAGCCACCACGCGCTTCCAGTCCGGCATGCCCGGACCTGTGGCCGCCGAAGGGGCAGGGATCCGCATGTTGATGCCGGTCACCGCCGCCTCACTCACCACCGTTGCGGCCTTCTCGCCGATCCTGCTGATTGGTGACACGATCGGCCAGATCATGGGTGTCCTGCCGATTGTCGTGGTTTCTGTTCTGGTGGCCAGCTTGATCGAGTGTTTCTTCATTCTACCCGGCCACCTTGCTCACTCCATGACCCCGAGCCACAATCGTGGCTGGAATGTCCAGCGGGTGATCGTGATCGGTTTGGTAACCGTCTCCTTGATGGTTCTGTTCTATGGGATGTCCGAAGAGTTGATCGTCAAATTCGGCGGCGTCACCGAAGCCGTTTGGCGGTGGGTCCATGCCAATCTCGCTGGAGCAGGCTTGACGCCTATATTCATTCTGGTCGGGATCGCCTTTGCTTTTGCCTGCCTGATTGAAATCATTCTGGTCCGCAAGGCTCGCAAGAGTGACGTCCGCGCCAATGGCGGACGTCCCAAGGATAGTGCCTTCCGACAGGCCTTTGACAAGAACTTTGGTGCGTTCCGTGATGGCCCGTTCCATAAACTGGTCTCCCTGTCCTTCAATTGGCGCTACACCACACTGGCCATATGCTTCGCCACAATGATTGTCGTCTTTGGCGCGGTCAAAGGCGGCCGTCTGGGCTTTGTCTTCTTCCCTTCGGCTGAAGCGGAAAGCATCACCATTTCGCTTGTCTTCAATGTCGGCATTCTGGAAGAAAATGCCCGCAACATTGTCGATGAGGTCGAAAGGATCGTCTATGAAACCGAAAAACAGGTCGGAGGCGACGAAAAGCTGGTAACCGGTTCCTTTGTCACGCTCGGCAAATCGGGCTATGCCACCGCCGATAATGTGGCATCCCTGCAGGTCCGTCTGACCAGTTCTGAAATCCGCTCGGTCCGCACACATGTTTTCCAGAATGCCCTTCGCCGCAATCTGCCCAATATGGCAGGCTTGAAGCGAGCCTCGATCCGGGGCCGCCGTGGTGGTCCTCCGGGGGCGGACCTTGACATTCGTTTGACCGGTGCGCGTCCCGAACAGCTCAAGTTGGCGTCGCTTGAACTGCAGGAGCGCCTGTCGGGGTATCCCGGTGTCAGCGAGCTGGATGACAATATGCCTTATGGCAAGCCCGAACTGGTGCTCGAACTGACGCCGCGCGGTCGCACCCTTGGCTTCTCTGCCCAATCTGTCGGTGAGCAGGTCCGCGATCTGGTCGATGGTCGCGTCGCCCGCAAGCTCTCGATCCTCGATGAGGAGGTTGATGTCCGCATCCAGCAGATCAAGCGGACGGACGAAGATAATCTGCGATCCATCTGGCTGAAAAGCCCGGGCGGCGCATTTGTGCCTCTGACCGAGGTTGTCTCCCTGCGCGATCGGCAGGGTTTCTCCTCGATCCAACGTGAAGATGGCAAGACAACATTGGCGGTTACTGGCGACGTGGATTCCTCCGTCATCACGGTCTCCGAACTGGTTGCCGATCTGAGCCGGACACTCGTGCCTGAAGTCGCTGCAAAATACGGCGTCGATTATCACTTCTCCGGCCGCAACGAAGAGCGGATGAATGCCTTTGCCGATCTGCGGCTCGGTGTGGTGATTGCTCTGCTGACCATCTATATCGTTCTGGCTTGGGTCTTTGCCTCCTACACCCGGCCTTTTGCCATCATGATGATCATTCCTTTTGGCGTGGTAGGGGCGGTGCTGGGCCACTATCTGCTTGGCTTCCAGCTGACGATCATGTCGCTGATCGGTCTTCTGGGGCTGGCAGGGATTCTGGTCAATGACTCGATCATTCTGGTCAGTCGACTGGATGAACGCCTCGCCCACGGAGAAAGTCTGCGCGAAGCGTCCATCGGGGCCAGTTGTGACCGTCTCCGCGCTGTGCTGCTGACCTCGCTAACCACCGTCTCTGGTCTGACGCCTTTGCTGTTTGAAGCATCTCTACAAGCGCAATTCCTCAAGCCGATGGCCATCACCATCGTCTTTGGTCTTGCGGTTGCAACCTTGTTTGTGCTGTTCCTCGTGCCCAGTCTGTTCGGGGTCGGTGGTGACATTCGCAAGGGCTTCAGATGGCTGCTGCATGGAACAACCAGAAAGCCCAGCGGCACGCAGCCGGCAGAATGAGGCAAGATACAGCCAGCTCTTGGCCGTATTGCCTGCGCAAATAAAACTCTAGAATTAACAAAGGGCCTTCTCCTTGGCGGGGACGGCCCTTTCTCTTGTCGATCTTCTTGCTGATGCCGATCAGATCATGATGCTATGCGCGGGGCCAGAGTCACAAAAAGAGACCGAAGCAGGGACTCCGGTCTCTCGTCTCGACGCGTACAAATGGTCATCATACGTGATGAACTGATGTCCTCGGCCAAGTTTGGGGACGATGCCAAGGAAATCACCGCCAATTCTATCATTGCATACCTTAGGTTGCGCCGGAAGAGATTTCTTCTTCAAACTGAATTGCACGTTTGTATAAGTGCCAGGTTGCATGACCGAGCAGGGGCAGGATGAAAATAAGCCCCAAAAGGAACGAAGCAAGGCTGATCATCAACATGAAGCCAATGAAAATGGCCCAGCTGAACATTGCTTTCTGATTCTGGATCACACATTTGATTGACGTGATCATGCCGGTGATGAAGTCGACATCCTTGTCGAGCAGCATCGGAAAGGAGATGGCGGTGATGGAGAATACCGCCAAGCCCAGCGCGGCTCCGACCAGATTGCCGACCAGCAGGAAGAGAGCCCCTTCCGGCGTGGTGACAATGGTGGTGATCATGTCACTGATATTGATATTCTGCAGGCCGAAAAAGATCACATACAGGAAGATGGCAATATCAATCCAGATGATGAAGGCAAAGCCTGTCACCAATGCCATCCAGCGCAATTCTTTGCTTTCCGAACTGAAAATAGCCCCGAGCACATGCGACCAGTCCAATGCCAGCCCCAAATCCCGACGGCGGCTGATTTCATAAAGTCCCGCCGCTATGAAGGGCGCAATTAGCGCAAAGCCTGATGCCAGTGGATAGGCCAGATAGGGCAGGTCATAGGAACTCATCAGCCAAAGCAGCAGCCAACCGCCGATGGCATAAAAACCGCCGAAAAACAGCCCATACATCGCGCTGGCCTGAAAATCGCGCAAGCCCGCGCTCAAGGCATCGGTCAGGTCTTCCGTCGTCAGGGTTCGGATGATCGGCTTGAGCGTAGTCTTGCTCTTGCCTTTGTTGCTCGCAGGCAGTGTCGCAGTCCCGGCATCGATTGCATCTGTCATTGGGTCCTCCCGCCAACAGGCAAAACCGCCCATTTTTAAAATGTTCTGGTAGGGCAAAGCTCTGGCTGTCGGTTCATTCGCGTGTCAGCGTATGACTTTATCCTAGCGGGAAATATGTGCGACACAATGTCACAATTGGAATAATTGACGATGCAGCGCAGCAAAATTTACGCATTTTCGCGTAAATTTTGCCTAAGTCTCTGTTATTGAAATTAAATCAGTCGCGCGCGCTGCAGCATTCATTTTTCTGCAAACAGCGCCGAAAATACGCACAAGCAGTTGAAATCGGTAAGAAATATCTCAGATGGCCTAAACGTGCTGGCCGCCATTGATGTGAATCTCCGATCCCGTGACATAGGAGGCTTCATTCGAGCAGAGATAATAGATCGTGTCAGCCACTTCGCCCGGCGCTCCCAGACGGCGCATCGGAATGGTCTCGACGATTTTCTCTGTCCCCGGTGACAGAATCGATGTGTCGATCTCGCCCGGCGCAATGGCATTCACCCGGATATTGTGTGGGCCAAAGTCAGCCGCCATTTCGCGGGTCAGTGATGCCAGCGCTGCCTTGGAGGTTGCATAGGCCGTGCCAGCGAAGGGATGCACCCGCATGCCGGCAATCGAGGTGACATTGACGATTGAGCCTTCAGCAGCCTTCAACTCAGAAAAAAGCCCCCGAGCCAGCATAATGGGCGCAAAGAAATTCACCTGAAACACCTGACGCCACACAGGCATCGGTGTCTTGAGGCTGTCAAGCCGTTGACCTTCTTCATTTTTCGGGCTGATGGCTGCATTGTTGATCAGCGCATTCAGCTTGCCGCCTTCTGTGGCAAGTCGCTCGCGGATCTCTCCCACCGCGACACCCAAACTGTCCGGGTCCGACAGGTCGATCTGGATATGATCATCCTCACCCATCGGCCACGGGCACTTGTCGGAAAATGGATGACGGGAGCAACTGATCACCCGCCATCCTGCCTGGGAAAAGCGTTTCACCGTTGCATGCCCGATACCTCGGCTTGCGCCGGTCAGTACCAGTGTCTTTTTATAGCTGTCTGTCATGCCAAATTCCTTTCCTACACAAGATAAGGTGCGCAATGGCATTTGCCAATCCTTTAGCGGCCGCCTATATGTGAATTTCAGGCTCAAATTTTAAGCAGACAAGAAGCGGGGAATCGGGCTCCATGATCTTATGTCATTGCAATCGCATCACCGATCGACAAATCATTGAAGTTGCGGACCGTTTGAGTGCGGAATCCCCCGACCAATCAATCCGGTCCAACCTGATCTATCGCGGCTGCGGGTGCCGCCCCAAATGTGGCTGCTGCCGCCCCTCGATAGAGGCCTTCTTGCTCTCAAGCGGCTATGATGTTTCCGTCGCCCAAAGGGATGAAATTGCCCGCATCCGCGTGCCGCACTATCTTGATGGTGAGCGCCTGAAAGATGGTGAAGAAACGCAGTACTGACAATTCCATCTTTTAACCTTGACCTTGCGCCTTTGGCTCCCTAAGTTAGAATGGTTCTAAAATACTCTATTTGGCATTGTGCCCGCTATGGTCGTTTGCCGCATTAAAAGTGTCCAGTTAAGGGCGTTATAATTGTGTCGCACGACGACTGGGTGCGACATGGAGCAAAGCTGATCCATGGCCAGTGGAAGACAGCCAGACATAGAAACCAGGCACACAGAAAATTGACCACACACCATCGTGGAGAGGATCATCATGAAGGGTAACGAAACTGTCATTGACTATCTGAACAAGGCGCTGCGTCATGAACTGACCGCTGTCAGCCAATATTGGCTGCATTATCGTTTGCTCGATGATTGGGGTTTCTCGAAAATGTCTGCCAAATGGCGCGAGGAATCCATTGAGGAAATGGAACATGCGGACAAGCTGATCGAGCGAATCCTGTTCCTTGAAGGCCATCCAAACTTGCAGCAACTCGACCCGTTGATGATTGGCCAGAACATCACCGAAATCCTGCAATGCGACCTGAAAGCCGAGATTTCTGCCCGTGCGCTCTATCTTGAAGCACGCCAGGCTTGCGTCGAAGCAGGTGACATCATGTCGATGAAACTGTTCGAAGGCCTGATCGGTGACGAAGAAGGTCATATCGACTTCCTCGAAACCCAGATCAACCTGCTTGAAAGCCTCGGCGTTGAAAAATACAGCCAGCTTCAGGCAGAAGACGCTGGCAAGGGTGAATAAGGGATCATTGCCCTTTCGAATTCCAAGGCCCGCATCCAATCTGGATGCGGGCCTTTTTGCTGTGTGAAGAGCAGTGAATGACATTGCTTTCAAGCACTTGTGAGTTGACCGTGTGTTTGTCGATCTGAAACAACGAAGCCGTACAGTCATCCCGATAGGTCTGCATTTCATTCGTGCTTGGCTCTGAGATATTGTTTATGCCGACAAGGATCAGAGATCCGTGAAGGGAGGGTCTGTGCAAGTCCCGTTGCTCTGAGAGGGGTCTGATCTCTTGGAACATTGCGAACCCGAGACTGCGAACCCGTGACTGCGACCTCGGGACAAAGACAAAATAGAGAGTTTGGCGCCCATCGCAAAGTCCATGCAGGTCGGGCGCGATTGAGAGAGGAACCGGAATGTCCGCCCGTCACCACATGTCACCAAACCCATCGCTCACCCGTCGGACGTTGTTGCTCGGCTCGGCCTTGATGGCTGGCAGCTTTGCTCTCCCATCGACAACGGCCTTTGCCGCTGATCTCGATGTCAAGGATTGGCAGGCTGTGCTGGCAAAGGCCAAGGGTCAGACCGTTTATTTCCACGCATGGGGCGGGGGAGATCGGATCAATGCCTATATCGATTGGGCGGGCCAACAGGTTGCCACCCGCTACGGGGTCACGGTCAAGCATGTTAAGGTCAGCGACACCGCCAATGTGGTCTCCCAGATCATTGCCGAGAAAGCCGCCGGTAAGGAAGAGGGCGGCTCGGTCGATCTCGTCTGGATCAACGGCGAGAATTTTGCATCTCTCAAAGAAAAAGGCCTGCTGCTGCCCATGAGCTGGGCGCCGGACCTGCCCAACTACAAATTTGCCGATATCAAAGGCAAACCGACGCTGACCACCGATTTCACCATCCCCACCGATGGGCTGGAAAGTCCATGGGGCATGGCGCAGCTGTCCTTCTACTATGATAGCGCCGTAACGAAAGACTTGCCGAAATCCGCTGCCGAATTGCTCGATTGGGCCAAGAAGCATCCCGGCCGCTTTGCCTATCCCAAACCACCGGATTTCATTGGCTCCACCTTCCTCAAGCAACTGGCTTTGGAACTGGCAGATGACCCGTCCGTCTTGTCAAAGCAAGTCACTGACGCCACCTACCAGCCAGTCGCCGATGCGCTCTTTGCCTATCTCGATGATTTGCATCCCCATCTCTGGCGGCAGGCAAGAGCCTTTCCGGACAATGTCTCAAGCCTGAAAAACCTGCTCGCCGATGGCGAAACCGAGATTGCCTTCACCTTCAATCCAAGCGATGCCTCCGCGTCCATTGCCAATCAGGAAATGCCAGACACGGTCCGCTCCTTCACCTTTGAGGGCGGCACCATTGGCAACAGCCATTTTGTCTCCATTCCGTTCAATGCCAATGCCAAGGAAGGCGCTTTGGTCTTTGCCGATTTCCTGCTTTCGCCGGAAGCTCAGGCCGTCAAACAGGATCCGCAAATCTGGGGCGATCCGACGGTTCTGGACATCGCCAGCCTTAATGCCGAAGACAAGGCCCGCTTCCAGGTCCTCGATCTTGGCATCGCCACCCTCAAGCCAGAAGAGTTCGGACCGGCCTTGCCAGAGCCTCATGCTTCCTGGATGACGCGTCTTGAGGCCGATTGGACCAAACGCTACGCAGTGCAGTAAAAGCCGTATTGCTAAAAACGGGCAGGGCACAGTGGTGTCCAGCCCAGCTTTCTAGACAAAGGCTAAAGCAACAGCAGACAGGTTGAACTGATGGCGCCTCGCCTCCACCTTATAGCGCCCGCCGTGGCCCTGCTTCTGATGCTTGGGCCAATCCTTGCGGGCTTTGCCGGTTCGCTGGCACCGGCTTTTGGCTGGTTGCCAGTGCTGGGAGGGGACGCGCTGACGCTTGATCCGTTCCGCACGCTTTTTGCCACTGCTGGCCTTGGCAAATCCGTGATGCTGAGCCTTTCCGCAGGTCTCGTCACCACGCTGATTGCCTTGTTCATCACCATCGGGCTGCTCAGTGCCTGGTCTGGAACCGCATTTTTCCGATGGATCGAGCGGCTGGTCAGCCCTTTGCTCTCCATTCCCCACGCGGCCACTGCGCTCGGCTTTGCCTTCCTGCTCGCTCCATCGGGCTGGCTGACTCGAATGATTTCGCCAGACTTGAGTGGCTGGACGCAGCCGCCAGACTGGATATTCCCCCATGATGGCCTGGGGCTGGCCATGATTGCCGGATTGGCCGCCAAAGAGCTTCCCTTTCTGCTTCTGGTCAGCCTTGCGGCTCTGCCACAGGTCCAGCCCCGTCGTCATGCCGCCGTTGCCCGGACACTTGGCTATGGACCAATGGCAGCCTGGATCTATGCGGTCTGGCCGCGCCTTTATGCCCAGATCCGCCTGCCGGTCTTTGCAGTCATTGCTTACGCCACTTCGGTGGTCGATGTGGCGCTCATCCTTGGCCCCACCAATCCACCAACCCTCGCCGTCCAGCTGACCCGCTGGATGAGTGATCCGGATCTTCAATATCGCTTTCTTGCCTCTGCCGGTGCGATCCTGCAACTGGGCGTCACTCTGTTTGCGCTTCTTGTCTGGTGGATGGGCGAGAAACTGACTGGTCGTCTGTTCCGTCGCTTGGCAAGGTCTGGTTTGCGGTGGCAACAGGATCGCGTCATGCGCGGTCTTGCGGCACTTGCCACCATCTGGGCGATTCTGGTGATGGTGTTCGGACTGGCGGGGATGGCTCTGTGGTCCTTTGCGGGCCTCTGGCGTTTCCCCAACGCATGGCCTGCGACCCTGTCTTTGCGAACATGGGACCGACAATGGGCAATGCTCGGAGATCCTTTGATCAATTCCGTTCTGATCGGTGGCCTTGCGACCCTGATTGCACTCATCGTTACCATTGCCTGTCTTGAATCTGAAAATCGGGCCCGCCGCAAGGTGACATCCCGCAGTCTGATGCTGATCTATCTGCCGCTGATCGTGCCGCAGGTGGCCTTTTTGTTTGGTTTGCAGCTTTTATTCCTTCTAGGAGGGAGCGCGCACAGCCTGATGACCCTTGTCACGAGTCACCTGATTTTCGTGCTGCCTTATATTTTCCTCTCCCTTGCCGATCCATGGCGCAGCCTCGATCCGCGCTATGCTCAGCTGTCAGCGTCACTGGGGCGCGGACCGTGGGTGGCCTTTATGCGGTTGCGTCTGCCGATGCTACTGCGCCCGATCCTCACTGCCGCTGCCGTCGGGTTTGCGGTCTCCATCGGTCAGTATCTGCCAACCCTGTTGATCGGTGGTGGCCGCTGGGACACCATCACCACCGAAGCTGTTGCCCTCAGCGCGGGCGGCAATCGCCGTCTCATCGGTATGTATGCTCTGGTGCAAATGGCCTTGCCCTTTCTGGGCTTTCTGTTGGCAATCGCCGTGCCAGCTTTGTGCTTTCGCAATCGCCGCGACATGAAATCGGCCCAAGGTTAGTAGACAGGCTAGGAGAGACCAACCATGCTTGATAAAACACGCCCAACGCCAGCGCAGAAAAGCGACGTCAAAAAAATGCCCTTAAGGATGGCCGAACAAAGCAGTGAAATGGAACTGGTCTTGGATAAGGTCCGCATTCGCCTCGAGGGTGAGACGCTGATTGATCTGTCCCTCTCTGTTGGTGCAGGGGAAATTGTCACCATCATGGGGCCGTCCGGCTCGGGCAAATCGACCCTTTTGTCGTATCTGGGTGGTTTTCTTCCGCCCGAGTTTGACGCCGAAGGCCGCATTCTGCTTGACGGGCGCGATGTGACAAGCTTGCCGCCGGAGAAGCGCCGCATCGGCATCCTGTTTCAGGATCCCCTGCTTTTCCCGCATATGTCGGTGGGCGGCAATCTCGCCTTCGGCCTTACCTCTTCCCTGAAAGGCGCAGGTCGGCGCGCCCATGTCGAAGCGGCATTGGATCATATTGGCATGGCAGGCTTTACCAACCGCGACCCTGCCACCCTATCCGGAGGGCAAAAGGCGCGCGTGGCACTGGCCCGAATCCTGCTCTCCAACCCTTGCGCCTTGCTGCTGGATGAACCTTTCTCAAAGCTCGATGCCAGTCTCAGGCAGCAAATGCGTCAATGGGTGTTTGACGAAGCCCGCCAAAGGGCCTTGCCGAGCCTGCTCGTCACCCACGATGAGGCCGATGCAGACGCCGCTGGCGGCCGGGTGATCAGGCTCTGACGGCCCATCACGCCGTGCCCATCACCTCTCCCTCATCTGCCCATTATCGACATTGTTCATAAACGCCGTTTAGAAGCTGTCCGTTTGAGCACAGGATCCCGCCCCATTGATAGGCGCGTCGACCATCATCTGTCGAGATTTCGAACCATGGATAGCCGTCCATCACAACGCCGGTATTGGTAACCAGCGTCAACCAAGTGCCTTCGGCCAGACTGCCGACTGTTTTAAAATTGGTGCCCGGGCCATCGCGCAAGCGTCCCCCCAGAGACCTGCCCGTCGCATTGATGGTTACTTCACTGTCGCCAACCGCTCCAGTCTCATGGGCTTGAGGTTGCGAACTGGCTGTAACCAGTTTGCAGTCAGATTTCTCCCCCTTGTCCCGCAAAAAGCCTTCATTGCCCTTGGCATGAAATTGCTTGCCAAATCCGGCATAAGCGGCACCGGACGCCGCCGGAATTGCTGCCAGCTCATAATAGAGCTTATCGCCAGAGGACAGGATGCTGGCATTGATCATTTCTCCGCCGTCATACTGGATGCTTGCCGTGTTCGGGTTGGATCGATCAAGGGTCACCAGGATGGACAGCTCTTCGTCGCCGCATTCATACAGATCAATTGCCAAAGCCTGCGACATGCCCAAGACAAGACAGGCAGAAAAGGCCAGCGCGCCGACCGGATTGAAGTTCAATGTCATTGTCTAACCTCCGCTATTTTCAAAAGCCGCAGCCCGATCTACGATCGCTGCATGTAGCCTGTAAGGCCAACCGTCACTGCACGCTCGCTCGAAAGTTTAGCGATAATCACGATATGTGTATACGTATAAATCCCAGGAGAAGAATCCGCCCTCGCCAGCAAGTTCTTACCGGCATGCTTGCCTTTGGCGACAGAAGGCGCTAGGGCGAAGAGATGACGAAGACCTACACCAACCTGTCCCACTTGCCCGACTTGCCGATCCGCGAAGCTCTGCCGTCTTTGCTCTGCGCCCTGGAACGCGAGGGCCATGCGGTGTTGATCGCGCCGCCCGGAGCGGGAAAGACCACTTGTGTGCCGCTCGCCTGTCTTGATCAGCCGTGGCGGACGGGCAAGATCATCATGCTCGAGCCACGCAGGCTTGCCGCTCGCGCCGCCGCCCGCCGGATGGCTGAGCTGTTGGACGAGCCTGTTGGCAAGCGTGTGGGCTATCGCGTGCGCATGGACAGCCGGATATCGAAAGACACCATCATTGAAGTGGTTACCGAAGGGGTCTTTGCCCGAATGATCGTTGAAGATCCCGGACTTGATGGCGTCTCGGCGGTCCTGTTTGACGAATTTCACGAACGCAGCCTTGATGCGGACATGGCACTGGCCTTCACGTTGGAAGTGCAGGGCGCTTTGCGCGATGACTTGCGGCTCGTGGTCATGTCAGCCACTCTTGATGGCGGGCGGGTTGCCTCAATCCTTGAGGACGCACCGATTGTCGAATCCATGGGGCGTACCTTCCCTGTCGAGACCCGCTATTTGCCGCGCAGGCCTCAAGACAGGTTGGAAGATGCCGTCACGTCCGCAGTGATGCTGGCGATTGAGGAAGAGAAGGGATCCCTGCTGGTTTTCCTGCCCGGACAGGCTGAAATTCACCGCACCGAGGAACGCCTCGCCAAGCGCCTGTCCAAAGAGATCCTGCTGGCACCGCTCTATGGTGCGATGGATGGCAAGGCGCAGGATCTGGCCATCCGTCCGGTCGAAGCAGGCAAACGCAAAATCGTGCTGGCCACATCGATTGCAGAAACCTCCCTGACCATTGATGGTGTCCGGGTGATCATCGATGCGGGGCTGGTTCGCCGTCCACGCTTTGAGCCGAATTTGGGCATCTCGCGGCTGGAGACCGTCCGTGTCTCCCGCGCCAGCGCCGACCAGCGTCGGGGCCGTGCGGGCCGAACCGAACCCGGCGTCTGTTATCGCCTCTGGGACAAGGGGCAAACCGCTGCCCTGCCTGCCTTTGAACCACCGGAAATATTGGAAAGCGATCTCTCGCGTCTGGTGCTCGACCTGGCCTTGTGGGGCGAAAGCGACCCGACCAATCTCAAGTGGCTGGACCTGCCGCCTGCCGCCGGTTGGAGCGAGGCGGTCAAGCTGCTCATGGATTTCGGTGCACTTGATGACAAGGGCCTGTTGACTGCCCATGGCAAAGCCATCGCGACCCTGCCTTTGCCTCCGCGCCTTGCCCATATGTTGGTTGTGAGCCGCCAGCATGGTGAGGAAGCACTCGCCGCCCGCATCGCCGCCTTGCTGACCGAAGGCGGTCGCATGCGGCACAATGATCTCAGACGCTTGTTGCAGGATTTGGAAAGTGGCCGTCTGCCCCGCGCCAGGGATATCAAGGCCCTCGCGAGCCGTTGGAGTAAAGCCTCAGGCAAAGGCAAGCAAAAAGGGAAAATCTCAGCCGAAGAGGCTGGCTCCATATTGGCGCTCGCCTATCCCGACCGCATCGCCATGCGGCGGGGGGTGGCGGGCCGCTATTTGCTGGCTTCTGGGCGGGGCGGCGTGCTCGATCCGGAGGATCCGCTCAATACAGAGACTTTTCTGGTGGTGGCGGATTTGCAAGGGGCGGCTGGCAATGCCAGGATCACATTGGCTGCGCCGATTGACCGCAAGCGCGTGCTTGAAGACTTTGCCGATCTGATCAGCGAAGAAGAGGCTGTCACCTTTGACCGACAAACCGGAGCCGTTTCTGCCAAGCTCGAAACCCGCCTTGGCCGCATCGTGCTGGCCGAAAAGCGCTTGAAGCATCCTTCATCTGATGCCATTGAGACCGCGCTCATCGCTGCCATCCGAAAGGAAGGCCTGCGCGTCCTACCTTTCTCGAAAGAAACCCAACGCTGGCTCGGTCGCATTCGGTTCATTGCCGAGCGGGAAGAAGGCTGGCCGGATTTCTCCGAGGCTGCGCTGCTTGATGGACTGGAAAACTGGCTTCAGCCATACCTTGCTGGCAAGACTGCCTTATCCGACATTACCAGTGGCGACCTCCAGTCAGCGCTTCAGGCGCAAGTGCCTTACGACCGTTTGGGATCGATCAATGCGGCTTTGCCGACCCATTTTGTCGTGCCGACCGGATCAAAAATTCCTATTGATTACGGAGCAGACAATGGCCCGGTGCTGGCGGTGCGGGTTCAGGAATTGTTCGGCCTCGACACCCATCCCTCCATCATGGGCGGCAAGGTGCCCTTGTTGTTGCATCTGCTCTCGCCTGCTCACCGTCCCTTGCAGGTCACGCGCGATCTGCCCGGCTTCTGGCGTGGCTCCTGGAAAGATGTGAAGGCCGATATGCGCGGTCAATATCCCAAACATGTCTGGCCCGATGATCCTCTGACCACTGAAGCAACGCGCCGCGCCAAACCACGAGGCAAGTGAAAATGGCTCGCCTCGTAAGGCCAATTATGCGGATATTTTTCGCAAGCAGGACGGGCCCATAAGGGTATTTATAGCGCTTTGGGTGTAAGACCTGTGCATATTTTCCACCCGTGAGTCTCTTATTGGACGCAAGATTCAACCCATTTTGGTTATCGGCAGTGTGAAAAACTGCAAAAGTTCGCACGATCGGTCAAGTTATCAACTATCAAAAAGTCGCACAAAAGGCATCGGTGAGGATACCGTTGTTCGCAAAAGAAGATCATTCCTTTTAACTTACCTGCTAATTGCTCTCATTTTGATGTGAAACCGTCCGCAAAACGGGCCTCTTTTCCTCCGGATAAACCCTGAATACAGAATGTCGCAGCGGCATATGCAGCAATTGCAGCCCTTGGCGCGAAGCAATGCGCTAACGCGATGGGGGAAATATAATTTTCTGGCTGCAATCAAGGGCGGACCGTGCCAGACTAACGTCCAATGCCGCTCTAGCGGTCTCTCAGGCGCTGTCAATTTCGGGCAGCTTGCCCTGAAGCAGAGCAGGGCATGGTGATAGCCGATCATCAGGTCGGTTCAAAAACAAAGCTGATCAAGCAGAACGATATCGACAAAAGGGGTTTTACATGTTGCGTCAATTCATGGGTGCTGCTGCTTTTGCCACCGCAATGGTTGCAAGCGTCGCATTTGCTGCAGACATCAATCCCGCCGTTGTCTATGACCTCGGTGGCAAGAATGACCAGTCCTTCAACCAGTCCGCTTATATTGGCGCTGAGAAATACAAAGAAGACACTGGAACCGCTTTCCGTGACTTCGAAATCCAGAACGACACCCAACGTGAACAGGCCATGCGTCGCTTCGCTAAGAAAGGGTATAACCCGATCGTCGTGATCGGTTTCTCCCATGCGGAAGCATTGAAGAAAGTGGCCCCTGAATTCCCGGATACCAAATTTGCCATCATCGACATGGTTGTCGATCTGCCAAATGTGCGCTCCGTGGTCTTCAAGGAGCATGAAGGCTCCTACCTTGTTGGCCTGCTGGCAGCAAAAGCTGCCAAATCCGGCAAAGTTGGCTTTGTGGGTGGCATGGACATTCCGCTGATCCGCGCATTTGCCTGTGGCTACAAGCAGGGCGCAAAAGCAGCCAACCCGGATCTGGAAGTGTTTGAAAACATGACTGGGACCACTGGCGCTGCATGGAATGACCCTGTGAAGGGTGGCGAGCTGGCAAAATCCCAGATCGACCGTGGCGCTGACGTGATCTATCACGCCGCTGGTGGCACTGGCGCTGGCGTGCTGCAGGCAGCCGCTGACGCTGGCAAACTGGGCATCGGTGTGGACTCCAACCAGAATGGCCTGCATCCGGGCAAAGTCCTGACCTCCATGGTCAAGCGTGTTGACGTTGCTGTCTACAAGGCCTTCCAGGATCTGGCGGAAGACAAATGGAGCTCCGGCATCAACGTTCTGGGTCTGGCAGAAGGCGGTGTCGCCTGGGCTGACGACGAGAATAACAAGGACCTGATCACCGACGACATGCGCGCTGCAGTCGCTCAGGCTTCCAAAGACATTGTCGAAGGCAAGATCGTTGTCCACGATTATCGTGCAGACAATACCTGCCCATTCTAAGGCAATCTGCTTGAACGCCCCGCTGGTTTCGGCGGGGCGTTTTCCAAATAGCCACTAATATCGCGACGTCGCCGTATCCCCGGGGACGCCGAACAAGCCGAAGGGCCGCACGGCCCGCTGGAAAACGCCCACCCACACTGCTGATGCCATGTCGTCCACGCCACTATTGGCTAAAAGACGGTCAAGCAAAAGCGGGTCCTGAATTTCTGTTGCCGGGGCTTTGGTCAAAACCACGTTGGACTGACCAGACAGAAATGCCGGGAGGGGCTTGCAATGGGGAACATGACTTTGCATTTGGACGAGAAGACACAAAAGCAAGGCGGAAACACACATGGTGGGGCCGGCAACGGGCCGACTGATCCCGTCGCTGCCATTCGCCTTGTGGGTATCGAAAAGCGCTTCGGCCCCGTTTATGCCAACCGAAATATCGACCTGACCGTCAAGAAAGGTTCGATCCACGGGATCATTGGCGAGAATGGCGCAGGCAAATCGACCCTGATGTCGATTCTTTATGGCTTCTATCAGGCCGATGGCGGAGAGATTTTCGTCAATGGCAAGAAGGAGCAAATTGCCGATAGCCAGAAGGCGATCAGCATCGGCATCGGCATGGTGCATCAGCATTTCATGCTCGTTGACAATTTCACAGTTCTGGAAAATATCGTCCTCGGCGCCGAAGGCGGAGCAACCCTTGGAGGGGGCTTTGCCAGTGCGCGCAAGGAACTACAGCATCTGGCTGACGAATATGAGTTGAACATCGACCCCGATGCGCTGATCGAAGATCTGCCGGTCGGGCTGCAACAGCGGGTCGAGATCCTCAAGGCGCTTTATCGTGGTGCCGATATTCTTATCCTTGACGAGCCGACCGGAGTGCTTACCCCGCCTGAAGCTGACCATCTGTTTCGCATCCTTGAGCAATTGCGCGATCAGGGCAAAACCATCCTCTTGATCACCCACAAGCTGCGCGAAATCATGGCAATCACCGATGAGGTGTCCGTCATGCGCCGCGGCGAGATGGTCGGTCACGTCCATACCAGGGAAACCTCGGTGGAAGCTCTGGCCGAAATGATGGTCGGTCGCCGGGTGCTGCTGCGGGTGGAAAAGGGTGAAGCCAATCCGGGCAAGGAAGTCCTCAGCGTCGAAAATCTCACCGTCACCGACAAACGCGGCGTCGATCTGGTCAAGGATGTCTCCTTTACCGTCCGCGCTGGCGAAATTGTCGGCATTGCGGGGGTCTCGGGCAATGGCCAGAGCGAGCTGATGGAAGCCATTGCTGGTATGATGCGCGCCCGGTCTGGTCGGGTTTTGCTGAATGGCGAACCAATCGGCGTCACCCAGACCGCCGACGCGCTGGAGCTGCGCCATCGTGGCATGGCTCATGTGCCTGAGGATCGCCATCGCACCGGCCTTGTTACCAAATTCCCGGCACGGGACAATATGATCCTTGGCTATCAGGATCAGGAGAAATATGGCAAGGGCCTGTTCCTCGATCTTGATGCCATTTTGGCCGAAACCCAGCACCATATGGATGACTTTGACGTCCGACCGCCGGATCCGCATCTGAAAATGGCCAATTTCTCGGGCGGCAACCAGCAAAAGCTGGTGCTGGCCCGCGAGATGGAACGCAACCCGGACATTCTGCTGGTTGGTCAGCCGACCCGCGGCGTCGATATCGGGGCAATCGAGTTCATTCACAAGCGTTTGATCGAAATGCGCGATGCGGGCAAGGCGATTTTGCTGGTCTCCGTCGAGCTTGATGAAATCCGCTCACTGTCTGACCGCGTGCTGGTGATGTTTGCCGGCAAGGTGGTTGGCGAGCGCGGCCCTGACGCATCCGAACAGGAGCTTGGTCTGATGATGGCAGGTGTGGAAGACACCTCCAACGTCGCGTCACACAAGGCAAGAGCTTCGCAAGAAGCCAAAGGAGGCAAAAAATGAGTGCTCCCCTTGCAAAATTGCCCAAATGGGTCGATTACGGCCTCATCCCTCTGCTCAACCTGACAGCTGCGTTTCTGGTCTCCGGGCTGGTGGTGCTGTTGATCGGTGAAAATCCGCTTGAAGCCGTTTACTGGCTGGTGCAGGGCTCACTTGGTTATGGCGAAGGCATTGGCTTTACCCTCTATTATGCCACCAACTTCATTTTCACCGGCCTTGCTGTGGCGGTTGCCGCTCATGCTGGCCTGTTCAATATTGGTGGCGAGGGGCAAGCCTATTTTGCCGGTCTGGGCGTGGCGCTGGCCTGTCTGGCGCTCGATCATTATGTGCCATGGTGGGTGACCTTCCCATTCGCGCTGATGGGCGCTGCCCTGTTTGGGGCCGCTTGGGCGGCAATCCCTGCCTATTTGCAGGCCAAACGCGGCAGCCATATCGTTATCACCACCATCATGTTCAACTTCATCGCCTCGGCGGTGATGGCCTATTTGCTGGTTGAGATCTTCAAGCAGCCCGGCTCGATGCAGCCTGAAAGCCGCACCTTCCTTGAAGGCGCCCGTCTACCTTTCATGCATGATGCCCTTGGCTGGATCGGCATCAAGGTGGCAAAATCGCCGCTCAACCTGTCCTTCGTGGTTGGTATTGCCGCCTCGATCTTTGTCTGGTCGCTGGTCTGGCGCACCCGCCTTGGCTATGCCATCCGCACCATCGGCACCAACCCCGATGCCGCCGTTTATGCAGGCATCAAGGTGCCGCGTGTCATCATCATCACCATGATGATTTCCGGTGGTCTTGCCGGTCTGATGGCCTTGAACGAGGTCATGGGGGTCCAGCATCGCTTGCTGCTTGATTATGTCACCGGCTATGGCTTTGTTGGCATCGCGGTCGCGCTGATGGGGCGCAATCATCCGGTCGGCATCCTTCTCGCGTCGCTTCTGTTTGGCATGCTCTATCAGGGCGGTGCCGAATTGGCCTTCGAGATGCCGAAAATCACCCGTGACATGATCATCGCCATTCAGGGTCTGGTCATTCTGTTTGCCGGGGCGATGGAGCATATGTTCCGTCCGGCTCTGATCCGCATCTTTGCAGCCGCTGGCTCCAAAGACATCATGAACGACGCGTAAGGGAGAGCGAAAATGGATTTTCTGATTACCCTCACCCTGATCCTTGATTCCGCCGTTCGCCTGTCGGTGCCATTGCTGCTGGCCTGTCTGGCAGGCCTTTATTCAGAGCGATCCGGCGTGGTCGATATCGGCCTTGAAGGCAAGATGCTGGCCGGGGCCTTTGCCGCTGGCACTGTTGCGGCGCTCACAGGATCGGCTTGGCTCGGCATGGGAATGGCGATTGTCGTCTCGATCTTCTTTGCTCTGGTCCATGGCTATGCCTCGATCACCCAGCGCGGTAATCAGATCGTCTCCGGCGTGGCCATCAACTTTGTGGCCGCCGGTCTGACGGCTCTGCTTGGACAGGCCTGGTTCTCGATGGGCGGCAAGACCCCGCAATTGCCCCGCGAAGCCCGCTTCACTTCGCTTGATCTGCCCTTTGCCGAAAGCCTCAAGGATGTGCCGATCATCGGCCAGCTCTATTCCGAGCTGATTTCCGGTCACAATCTGCTGGTCTATGTTGCTGTTGCCGCGGTCGGCGTCACCTGGTGGATCCTGTTCCGCACCCGCTTCGGTCTGCGCCTGCGCGCTGTCGGGGAAAATCCCGGCGCAGTGGACACCGCAGGCATCTCTGTTGCCTGGTTGCGTTATCGCGCCGTGATGATCACCGGTGCACTTTGTGGTCTGGCAGGCACCTACCTTGCCATCGCCCAGTCGGCAGGCTTCTCCAAGGACATGACCGCGGGTCGTGGCTTCATTGCGCTCGCCGCCCTTATTTTTGCCAAATGGAAACCGGTCAATGCCTTGGGCGCCTGCTTCCTGTTTGGTTTCCTTGATGCGGTTGCCATCCGAATGCAGGGCGCCACCCTGCCAATTGTTGGTCAGGTGCCGGTTCAGTTCATGCAGGCTCTGCCTTACGTTCTGACGGTGATCCTGCTGGCAGGCTTCATTGGCAAGGCCATTCCGCCGAAAGCCAGTGGCACCCCTTACACCAAGGAACGCTAGGAGTATCAACCAAAGATGTCCCCAGTTACGGTGTCTACAGACGTTACCGAACAGAGCCTTGAGCTCTTGCGCCTTGCTCAAGAAGCGCGGCTTAAGGCCTACGCACCTTATTCAAAGCTGCTGGTCGGGGTCGCCCTGCGCACCCGTTCAGGCAGCGTCCATGCGGGCTGCAACATCGAGAATACCGCCTTCCCGGAAGGCTGGTGCGCCGAAACCTCGGCCATCTCCGCCATGGTTATGGCGAGTGATGGAGTGGAAAGCCGGGAGATAGTCGAGCTGGTAGTGATTGCCGATCATGTGCCTCCCATCACCCCTTGCGGGGGCTGCCGCCAACGGATCAAGGAGTTTGGCGAGCCGGATACGATCATCCACGCTGCCGATCTTGACGGCATCAAGCAAAGCCACCTGCTCGGTGATCTGTTGCCCGCAGCTTTCGGCATGTAAGTGGCCATACCATATTAAGCCCGCAACAAATCAGGGCTCGCAACAAATCAGGCCCATAAAAATCAGGGCCCATAAAAATCAGGGTATGAACGCGCGAGGGTCAAAGGCGACAAGCCACAAGACCCCATTGCCCGCTCGGTGCCCATTCAGTCCATTTCCTGCCATCCTTGCGAGGATGGCAGCAGAGCGATAACAGGAGAAGCGATCATGACCATCAAGGGACTCGCTCACGATGCTGCGCAACGCATTCTCGACAGGATCGACGGCCCCATTGAGGTCGGTATGGTGCTTGGATCCGGCCTTGGAGCCTTGGCGGACGAAGTGGAAAATGCTGTCCGTTTTCCCTATGGCGAACTGCCGGGCTTTCCGGTTTCCTCTGTCTCGTCCCATGTGTCTGAGCTGGTGGTCGGCAGTTTGATGGGGGTGAAGGTTGCTATTCTGGCAGGGCGTGCCCATTTTTATGAGAATGGAGACGCAACCGTCATGAAGCAGCCACTGGCGACCCTGAAGGCGCTGGGCTGTGATCACATTCTGCTCACCAATGCGGCGGGATCCCTGCGCGAGGAAATCGCCCCCGGTGAGCTGATGATGATTGACGACCATATCAACTGGTCCGGACGGTCCCCGCTGATTGGCGTGGAAACCGACGACCGCTTTGTTGGTCTGACCGAAGCCTATGACGCCCAGATCCGCTCGAACCTGACGGTGGCAGCCGCCACGGCTTCGGTTGATCTGAAATCCGGCGTCTATGCCTGGTTCTCGGGGCCGAATTTTGAAACCCCGGCGGAAATCCGCGCCGTGCGGATGCTGGGGGCCGATGCGGTGGGCATGTCAACCGTGCCAGAGGTCATTCTTGCGCGTTGGATGGGCATGCGCGTGGCGGCCATTTCCACCATCACCAACTATGGTGCAGGCATGACTGGCACCGAGCTTTCCCATGATGAGACCAAGGAAGTCGGTCCCATCGGGGCCAAGAAACTGATCAAGATCATCCGCGCCTATCTGCAGGCGCTCGCCGCCTGACAAGCGCGCTTTTAAAAACAGGAACAAGACGGAAAACAGCCCCGCTCACCCGGCGTGCAGGATGGAATTTTCCGATTTCGAAGAGACAAAGGCCAAAAGGCCACAAAGTGAGAGACGCATTCATGGATAACAAGCAACTGGCCGCAAAAGCGATTTCCCTTCTCGATCTGACCAATCTGAATGACGATTGCACAGATGCCGCCATCGAGGCGCTTTGCCAGAAAGCCCAGACCCCGCATGGCAATACCGCCGCTGTCTGCGTGTGGCCTCGTTTCGTTGCCAAGGCGAAAAGCTGCCTTGAAGGAACTGGCATCAAGGTCGCGACCGTCGTCAATTTCCCCCATGGTGGGGATGACCTGTTTGCTACCATCGAGGAAACCAAAGCGGCCATCGCCGATGGCGCTGACGAAATCGACATGGTCTTTCCCTATAGCGACTTTGCCAACGGCCGTCGCGGCTATGGCGAAACCATGGTAATCCGCGTCAAGGAAGCCTTGTCGGGCGATGTGAAACTCAAGGTCATTCTGGAAACCGGCGAGCTGAAGGATGCAGATGTTATCCGTTCCGCTGCTGAGGCGGCCATCGCAGGTGGGGCAGATTTCATCAAGACTTCTACGGGGAAAGTCGAGGTCAATGCTACCCCGGAAGCTGCCGAAATCATGCTGGACGTTATCGCCCAGAGCGGCAAATCCGTCGGCTTCAAGCCTGCGGGCGGCGTCCGCACGCTGGAAGATGCAGCCACCTATCTGGCCATTGCCGAGAAATATATGGGCGCTGACTGGGCAACGCCGGCCCATTTCCGCTTTGGCGCATCCGGCGTGCTTGATGCATTGCTGGCGGTGATGGACGACAAGGAAGCCCAAGCAGGCGAGGGTTATTGATGCTACCTCAGGAAATCATTCGCAAGAAACGCGATGGTGGCACACTGACGGCTGAGGAAATCCAGTTCTTCGTTGACGGCATCACCTCAGGGGACGTCACCGAAGGTCAGATTTCGGCGCTTGCCATGGCGGTTTACTTTCAGGGCATGGAGCTGGATGAACGGGTGGCGCTGACGCTGGCGATGCGCGATTCCGGCACCGTGCTGGACTGGTCCGATCTTGATGGTCCGGTGGTCGACAAGCATTCAACAGGCGGCGTTGGTGACAACACTTCGCTGATGCTCGCCCCGGCATTGGCCGCCTGTGGTGCCTTCGTGCCGATGATTTCCGGTCGTGGTCTTGGTCATACCGGCGGCACGCTGGACAAGTTCGATTCCATACCCGGCTATACGACCCAGCCCGACAATGATCTGTTCCGCAAGGTGACGAAAGAGGTCGGCTGCGCCATCATCGGCCAGACCGCCAATCTCGCACCCGCCGACAAGCGCTTCTATGGCATTCGGGATGTCACCGCGACGGTGGAATCGATCCATTTGATCACGGCATCGATCCTGTCCAAAAAGCTTGCTGCTGGGCTGCAAGGTCTGGTGCTTGATGTCAAATCCGGCTCTGGCGCGTTCATGCCATCCCACGAGGATAGCGTCGCGTTGGCCAAGAGCCTCGTGACGGTGGCCAATGGAGCAGGGGTGAAGACCTCTGCACTGATCACCGACATGAATGAGCCACTGGCCACCGCTGCAGGCAATGCGATTGAGATGAAAAACGCGGTCAATTTTCTGACCGGTGACGCCATTGATCCGCGCAACTGGGACATCACCGTCGCTCTGTGTGCAGAAATGCTGCTGATTTCCGGCTTGGTGTCGGACCGCGATGAAGGCACGACCAAAATCGAAGAAGCTTTCCGCTCCGGTGCCGCAGCTGAGAAATTTGGCCAGATGGTCACCGCCCTTGGCGGACCTGCTGACTTTATCGACAAGATGGACGATCACCTGACACTGTCCCCAATGGTCGCCGATATTCATGCGGATGCCGAGGGCTTTGTCACCGCAATTGACACAAGGCAAGTGGGCGTCGCCGTGGTTGAGCTGGGGGGAGGCCGCGTTCGCGCCGCCGATGCCATTGATCATTCCGTCGGTCTCGACGCTCTGGCAGGGCTTGGCGCCAAGATTGACGCCCATACCCCGATTGCGCGGGTCTATGCCAACAATCAGGGGCAGATCGATCAGGCTACCGCGCGCATCAAGGCCGCCTACAGCCTCGCAGACAAACCGGTCGAAAGCGGCACGGTCTATCAGATCATCGATCGCGACGCAGTATAACAAATAACAAAGCAAGCGGGTCGAGCGGACAGTCAAACTAAAATAGACCGGTCGCTCCCCGTCTTATAAAGGAGGTGCGGAATGGCACGGGCATTTCTACTGGTTCTTGATTCATTTGGAATCGGCAACGCGCCGGATGCCGAGCAATATGGGCGGCCAACCTCGGACAAGGGGTCAAATACCCTCGGCCACATTGCCCAATGGTGCGCACAAGGCAAAGGCGACCGCGAGGGCCTGCGGTCCGGCCCCCTGACCATTCCCAACTTGGATCGCCTCGGCCTTGGACTGGTGGCGGAAAAAGCCGCAGGCAAGCGGCCTGAAGGCTTGGATTATGAGGGCGAGCCACAGGCGATCTGTGCTAACGCGGTTGAAGTCTCCAAAGGCAAAGACACACCATCTGGTCATTGGGAAATTGCCGGGGTGCCGGTGCCTTTCGACTGGGGCTATTTCCCGGATACCATACCCACCTTTCCTGCCGAGCTGACAAAAGCTTTCCTTGAGAAAACCGGTATTCCCGGCATTCTGGGTGATAAGCATGCGTCGGGCACGGTGATCATCAACGAGCTTGGCGAGGAAAGCATCCGCACAGGCATGCCGATTTGCTACACATCGGCGGACTCTGTTTTCCAGATCGCCGCCCATGAAGAGCATTTCGGTCTTGAGCGCCTCTATGAGATCTGCGAAATCGCCTATGATTTGGTCGCTCCTTACAATATCGGTCGCGTCATTGCCCGTCCCTTTGTCGGCTCCAGCCCTCAGGATTTTGAACGCACCGGCAATCGGCGTGATTTCTCGGTCCTGCCACCGGAGCCAACGCTGCTTGACCGCGCCAAGGAAGCGGGACGCAATGTGCTGGCGGTGGGCAAGATATCCGACATTTTCGCCGCCCAAGGGGTGACGAAAAAGATGAAGGCCACCGGCAATCCTGAGATTTTCGAAACCACCCTCGAAGCCATAAAACTGGCAAAGGATGGCGATCTCGTCTTCTCCAATCTCGTCGATTTCGACATGCATTTTGGCCATCGCCGCGATGTGCCGGGCTATGCCGCAGCGCTTGAATATTTCGACAAACGCATCCCGGAACTTCAAGCCCATCTTCAACCCGGCGACATGGTCATCCTGACCGCCGATCATGGCTGTGACCCAACCTGGCAGGGCACCGAACATACCCGCGAGCAGGTGCCAGTGTTGATCTTCGGCCCTGGCATCAAGGGACGCTATGCAGGACAGCGGTCGAGCTTTGCCGATATTGGCGAGACGGTTGCCGACCATCTGGGGCTTGCGCCGGGCAAACATGGCCGCTCTTTCCTGATTGAGGATTAAGCCACCCGCCTTATGCATCATCAGACCCGCCGGTCACCCTGTCGGCGGGTTTTCTGCTACCCAAGCGCGCCAACGCCCACAGTAGACAGACAATATAAGCAATAAAAAGAAGGACATGCCATGCAAGACAATGCGATCAAACCGAGCGGACGAAGCCTATTGAAAGCCGAGCTGCATCTCCATCTCGAAGGCGGCGCTCATCCTGAGCTTGTCCGCAGGCTGGCCGCCCGTCACGGCAAGAATCTCGATCACTTCATGCGCGAAGATGGCACTTATATTTGGTCCGATTTCACCACCTTCCTGCAATGCTGGGACAAGGTGGCCGAAGTCATCTGTACGCCTGAGGACTATGCTGACCTCACCGAAGATTACCTGCTGCGCAATGCGGCGGAAGGGTGCATCTATACCGAATTCTTCATCTCACCCGACCATGTGGCCCTGATGGGCATGTCTTATGATGATCTGCTGGAAGGCATAGTGACCGGCTATGAAAGAGCGCGCGCCACATGCGCTGCCGCCGATAACTTCCCCATTGACGCGCGCTTCATAGTCACCTGCGTGCGCCATATGGGGCCGGAAAAAGCGGTGGGCGTTGCCAAGACGATTGCCGCCAGACCCCATCCGCTGGTCACCGGCTTTGGCATGGGGGGCGACGAACGCATGCATAGCCAGAAAGCGTTCGCCCCGGCCTTTGAGATTGCCACGGACGCTGGCCTTGTCTGCACCACCCATGCAGGTGAATTTGGTGGCCCGGAAAGCGTTATCGACGCGCTTGATCATCTGCCGGTCAAACGGATCGGCCATGGGGTGCGCTCTATTGAGGATGCCGAACTGGTCAAACGGCTGGTCGCCGAGGGCATCGTGCTTGAGGTCTGCCCGCATTCCAACGTCGCGCTGGGGCTTTACGCGGACCTTGCTGCCCATCCGTTGCCTGATCTTATGAAAGCCGGTGTGCTGACCACCATTTCGTCCGATGATCCCCCTTTCTTTGCCACTAGCATCGGCAAGGAGTATGACGCATTGCAGGCGCTTCATGGCTGGCAGGAAGCACAAATGAAAGATTTCACACGCCGCTCGTTGGAAGCCGCCTTTGTTGATCAAGAGACGCGAGAAGCGCTGCTTGCCCGCCTTGATGCGTCCTAAGGCGCAACTGGAACCAAAGGGCAGGCGAGAATCCGGTTCATCAAAGCAGATGTGCACCGCTGGCAGCTTGCCCTTTTCCATGTCCTTGGGCTAAGAATGGCGAAAATGGCCATTAGCGAAGGATATGAGAGCAATGAAGCAGGTCACCGTCGTCGATCATCCGCTTGTCCAGCACAAGCTTACCATCATGCGTGAGAAAGACACCTCCACCGCTTCCTTCCGCCAGCTGCTTCGGGAGATTTCGCATCTTCTCTGCTATGAAGCCACCCGCGAGCTGGAAATGACCACCAAGACCATCGAGACCCCTCTGATGGAAATGAACGCGCCGACGCTGGCTGGCAAGAAACTGGTCTTCGCTTCCATCCTGCGTGCCGGCAATGGCCTGCTCGAAGGCATGCTCGATCTGGTGCCATCCGCCCGTGTTGCCCATGTTGGGCTCTATCGTGATCCGGTGACGTTCGAAGCGATTGAATATTATTTCAAGGCGCCCGAAGATCTCGAAGACCGTCTGGTCATCGCCGTTGATCCGATGCTGGCAACGGCTAACTCGGCCATTCTGGCCATCGAGAAGCTCAAAGAGCGCGGCGCGCAGAATCTGCGCTTCGTGTCCTTGCTGGCAGCGCCTGAAGGCATCAAGGCCTTCACCGAAGCCCATCCCGATGTGCCGATCATCACCGCCGCCCTCGATAAAAAGCTCAACGAGAAAAACTACATCCTGCCGGGCCTGGGTGATGCCGGTGACCGGATGTATGGCACCAAATAAACGCTGATAGGGGCGCATGCGGCCCAAAATGAACGGAATACAACAAGGCCAGAGCATCCGCTTCAGGCCTTGTTTACTTTATGGGCCAAAAAACCGGTTGGTGCCACCGGGACTTAACGCCTTTTCCGTGCGGTTTGCGTCATGATGGCCAGCAAAGAGACGAAGCAGACGGACGGAAAAGAGAGGCACCTATGGCACGCTATCTGATCATGGCGATCTTGGCGATCGGCATCTTCATTCAGATCCCCATGCTGGCCAGTGACTGGCTGACCACAAATGGCTATCTTGATGACGACACGGTGGATGCCAAGAGCCTGCAAATCTCGTCGAGGGGCTCACAAAATGCCACACACAGAGGCAGTGCCAAACGCTTGGGCAAAACCACCCTTAGAGCCAACAAGCAAGGCCATTTCCTCGCCCGTGCCTATATCAACAACAAGTCGATCCGGGTGCTGGTCGATACAGGCGCAACCATGATCGCTCTGACATCCCAAGATGCTCGGAAACTGGGCCTGCGGCCGACCAAATCGGATTTCACCATTCCCGTCAACACCGCCAACGGCCGAACCTATTTCGCCAAAGCCAAGCTGCGCTCGGTACGGATTGGCAACACCGAAGAGCGCAACATCAAGGCGACCATCGCCCCCAAGGGCGTTCTGGATATCACATTGCTGGGCATGAGCTATCTGAAACAACTCAAGCGGTTCGAAATCAGCAACGGCAAGTTGGTTCTTGAAAACTGATCGGCCCATTGTCTTGGCGAAGGGTGGCAGCGCCTGAAACCCAGCCACTGCCTTAATATCTCTGTTAAAGGGCAAAGCCATAGCGCTTGAGGTCTTCGGCCAGCAAATAGGGGCTGCGGAAATGGTGCCCATGTATGCCAACAGCGCGCGCTCCGATCACATTCTTTTCGCTGTCGTCAATGAACAGGCAGTCAGCTGCCTCAAGACCATTGCGCTCCAGCAAACGCTGATAAATAACCGGATCGGGTTTGATGACCTGCTCTTTGCCGGAAATGACAATATCGCGGAAGGAATTGAGCGTCGGGAACCGCGCCTGTGCCTCCGCAAAGGTGTCCTCGGCAAAATTGGTGATCGCATAGAGCGGCACGCCCAATTCCTCCAGCCGTTCCTTGATTAGCACCGTCCCGGCAATCACCCCGGGAACCGCATCGTGCCAGCGGGCTCGGAAGGCACGAATTTCTTGCTCATAGTGCGGGAAGCGACCGATCAGCTCATCCTCTGCCTCTTTCCAGTCGCGACCCTTATCCTGCTGCAGATTCCAGTCTTCCAATTCTGTCTCGTCAATAAAGGCCTGCGCTGCGTCTCTGTGGGGGAAGAAGGATTCATAAAGAAAATGCATGTCCCACCGGATCAGAACATTGCCGATGTCGAAAACCACAATAGTCGGATTGTTGGTCATAATAGCCCCATTTTTCACCACCATAATGAGGTGGCATGACGTGTTGCGCGGCCACCCCTTCGCTGCACGGCCTTCAAGGGTCGAACAGGGCGGGGTGACACGATTATTCTGGCAAGGCTGCCCGTGTGATGGCCTGATTAATGGCATATCTGAGAGCGAGCGTGATTGATCCCGAACGGGTAACGCATCATGATGTCAATTATATGATTCGAACAATCAAAATGCGGTATTGAGTAACTATGGGAAACTTTCGGACCAGCCCGCGTTTGACGCGACGGAATTGGCACATTCTGGTTGCATTTTGGGGGATTCTGCTCTTCGTGGCATGCCTGCCTGCGAACAGCTTTGCGCAGAACGCCGTCGAAACCCACGCCTTGCCAGCCCTTCCCACGCAGAGCGAGCAATCGCTCTCCCCATCCGACAATCCAAACACAGACAGCTCGTCCGTGGAGGATCTGTCCCAGCCAATGCCGGAAAAGCAATCGCAAGCCGCCAAACCGGTGGATCTGACGGATATGCCAAAGTCGCTACGCATTGGCATGGTCGCAGAGCGTGGTGCCACCTATTTGCAGGGGCGGATCGAACCCTTTCGCCGCTACCTGCAGGAAAGCCTGAACCAGCCGGTGGAAGTGGTTGGCTTTCGCACCATGCAAACCCTGATCGCAGCCCATACATCCGCGCAGATCGATTATGCCATCTATCCCGCCAGCAGTTTTGCCATGGCACAGGCTTCCTGTGGTTGCCTGTTGCCTCTGGTCGCACCTTTCTCAACCAATGCGCCGGACGGCATTTACATGTTGCTGGTGGTGCGTGGCGACAGCTCCGTCCGCAGCTTGGCTGACATGACGGGCCGGTCTATGGCACTGTCATCAAGTTCCGGTGCTTTGCCCTTCTACGTTGCGCTCAATGAGTTGCGGTTGCAGGGCCTCAATCCTGAACGGGACGTCTCGACACTCTATCGCCGGGATACGCCACAAGAGGCTCTGGAAATGCTGGAAAAGGGCGAAGTGGATGCGGCTCTGGTCTGGTCAACAACCCCCTTCAATCAGTCGCTCTTCACCAGCGATGGAGCGATTTCTGCCTATCAGGATGCTAAAAAGACGCGCAGCAATCCAAATCCTGCCCAACCTGATTTCCTGTCGATCTGGCAGTCAAGACCCGTGCCCGCAGGCCCGCATGCCGTCCATAGCCAAATGCCCAAGCAACAGCGTGCCGAGTTGATCAAGGTTTTAAAACGCATGCAGCAGGATGACCCCGATGCCTATGATGCAGTTGAGCGTTATTATGATGCGGGCTTCCGCTCGGTGACCCTTGATAGCTATGCGCCCTTGATAGCGGTCGCCACTGCGCGCTGAGAGGCACAGCCACACAGCATCAAAACAAAAGGCGCCGATCCTACGATCAGCGCCTTTGTCATGTCGTGTTTGATGCCAAAAAGGCAAAACAAACCAGCCTGTTATTTCTTGACCGTCATTTGCGATGAAAGCCGCGGCACCATGATGGCCTTGTCCTTGAAGGTCATGCCGCCAAAGACGCTATTGCCAATTAGGGATTCGAAATCGATCTCGGCTGCCGTCATGATATAAAAGCTGTTCGGCACGAGCAGACCCTCCGGCAAAGTGTAGGGGTCCAGCTCAGCGGTGCCATAATCCATATCCTTGACTGCGGTGACTTTCTTTTTGCTATCCACTTTCACGCCGATCAATCGCAATCGGTAGGTCAAATCATCATATGGATAGAGGAAATCCTTGATGATCTTGTTTTTCATCATCTTGAATTTCTCTTCCGACACGCTGGTGCCCTGGGTGGTCAGGTCGGCGAGCAGAGTGGCGGTCTGATTGGCCTTGTTCTTGACCAGCAAGGCATTGAGGGCTTCCCAGGAAATGGGCACCAATACTGCCAGCAAAATGGGAGCAACGATGGCAAATTCAACCGCTGATGTTCCACTCTCATCCCGCCTGAACGACCGGATACAGGATCGAATTTTCGCTAAGAATATCATGGATTTATCCTGCCTGAACTGCGGGGGAAATTGTGAGTTCCATCAGAAGGGCTCATTGCGGAACACCGTCCGGGACGTCACAATGAACTCTTTATTGGGAAGCGACTTGAAGGCGTTCAAAAGCGTAATATACTCGGTTGCGGGCATATAGCCCGAGACGATGACAAAGTCACTGCCTTCACCCGGATCAAACTTTTCCTTGGTCTTGTCAGGCAGTCCGCCTGTGAAAGGCTTGTCCACTCCAACATCCTCAAGGTCTGGCGCACTTTGGACATCCACCACCAGGTTATTCAGACAATCGTCCTTGCTGAATACCACCCCGTCGCAGATCATCGACTTGAAGCTGCTTTTGGTGATCTTGTCCTTCTCAACCTTGCCGACACGGATCTGGCGTCCAGCCTCACCGATCGCATCATCAAGCGAGATGGTCATCACATAGATGTAACCGAAAAACAAACTCAAGCCGATGGTGAGAATGAAAGGCACAGCAAGAATGGCAAATTCAACGGCCGTTGCCCCAGACTGATCCTGACAGAAAAACCGTTGCAAGCTTTGTCTGATCGCCGCCCGGGCCCTGCCAAGGCGGGATGCGCCGACCATTTCGGCGTTATTTGACGATGCAGGCATGTGTCTTCCCCTCGACCAACAGACATCGACATCATCAATATGTCTGAACGGATAATGCTTCTGGAGCGCTTTGAAGATAAACCGGGTCACCGGTTCAGATTTAAACGCCATTTCTCAGTATGGTATCGCATTCTCGTGAACGGCTGTTCCCGAGAATTGCTCTAACACCATAGCTACGCCGAAAGCAGCGCCTGACCATCCGGGCAAAAGCCATCAGCGGACGATAGACGCATCTCTGGCGCGTATTCTGGTTAAGAATGACAGGAAAGAGTTTAGGAATGATTGGGAAAAGTGGTTAATTGCATCCCCACATCGAAGGCGGTGAGCCTGCAACCATCAAGGTGATGAGGGGCGCGCCGAGCTCTCGCCTCACCACGTCGCGCCACATGGCTTATATAATGATATGGACCACATATACTGAAAAGGGCGCGGACCTCCATGCCCTCGAAAAAGGGGTCAACCATGTGATTGGTCGAAGTGATGCCAGACCCTATTCGTTATTCTGAATGTCGATTTCTTCGCCCTTCGACATCTTCTTGTAGGTCTCGATCTGTTGTGCCAGCGCTGCGGAATGCTTGTCTTCATCACCCATGCGAAAAACAGGCTGGCAATCTGGCGCACAATTAAGGGTTTGTCGTGCTGCGCCCTTATAGACAGTCACGCTATTCTCGGTGGCCGCCGTTACATTAAGCAATTCATCTGCGATCGGCTCACCTTCTGCGTCAAGAACAATCAGGTTCGTCGTGCCATATTGCTTGCCGGTGATAATCAGGGTCTGGGTGTCCTTGATGGTTGCATCCGCTATGGCCGGATTGCCGATAATGATCATCGCTGCAGGTCGAGAGACCTGCATCACCTTGGCACGATCAACTTTCACCTCGATCACCGGATAGGATTGGGCAAGGCTGAGGGAAGGGGCCAAAGCGGCTCCAGCCAGAAGTAGAGCAAAGAGTGCGGACGCAAATTTCATTTCGACCTCCGAAGGGCTCCGGGTTCGCCGGTCTAAGTGCCCAATCTTCCCATATGATTGTTCGTCCGTCAGTTAAGTGCAATTTCTTGAACTGGGTTGAACAAAACGTGCAATTCATAGCTGGGGATGCGGTATAAACCTTTGGGCAACGTCAAAATGGCCCCAAAGGCCTCATTATTCGGGTCAAGCATGGAAAAAAATGGTGAAGGAAGCCTTAAAGGCAGCGTGGACTGAGAATTGGCACCTCCAATTCCAAACCCTTCATGTAAAAAGAAACCTCAAATCTTACAGTTTGCCTCGTTGTTAAAGCGTTTTTCTTTGGTGTTGATTGTGTAAAAATTTAGTCAATACAAGTATAAATTAAATATAAATTATAAATTAACTCTAATATTGTTAGATTAACCGAACATTTAGGATGGAATTTCGTATGTAAAGATTTAACCATGACTTGAAATTGGCTATATGTGGCGGATTGTTGCTTTGATATTTAACCAGTTGGAAAGAGGTTTGCCCTAAAAGTATTCTTGTCTGAGGGCACACCCAAACGCAATAAAAGCAAAAGCCGCCAGACGGAAGAGCTGTCAACAAATGGAATTTCTAGGAGTCCAAAATGAAACTTTTTGCTCGCTTTATGAAAGACGAATCTGGTGCAACCGCTATTGAATATGCTCTGCTCGCTGGCTTGATCGGCGTTGGCATTGTGACCGCAGCTGGTAATCTCAAAACATCTATTACCGACCTGTTCGCAGTTATCAAAGGCAAACTGGACGGAGCCGCTGCTGCAAAATAATGTCCAGCTGGCACGACGCCTTAATCGGCGCGCCAATCTTGTTTGGAAAAAGGCTGCCCGTTCAGGCGGCCTTTTTTCGTTTACTCATAAAATTATATAAAGAAAATCAATGGTTTGATAACGATTTTCGCGCATGATGGCATCAATAGGCCGACGCCTTTACTGATGATATCCATCCAAAGGGAGTATTTGACATGGTAGACACGATCTTTGCTTGGGCATTGCTTCTGTTCGCACCGCTGGTTTTTGCCTATGCGGGCAGTTCAGATGTTTTCACTATGCGCATTTCCAATCGGGTCGCCCTGATCTTCATGCTGCCATTTCCGCTTTTTGCATATGGCATTGGTATGGGATGGGCTGAGGCCTTTACCCATCTTGGTGTGGCAGTGGTGACGCTGGTCATTTGTTTCAGCCTCTGGATGGCCAAGGCAATTGGTGGTGGTGACGCGAAATTTGCAGCTGTGGCCTCCCTCTGGCTCGGACCGGAGCTGGCGGTGCTGTTTTTTGGGCTGACTTCTATTTATGGCGCTCTGATGGCGGTCTTTTTCCTCTATTTTCGGACGCAAATGCTGCCCAGCTTCATGGTCCGGATGAACTGGGTCTATCGCCTCCACAGCATCAAGCGCGTTCCCTATGGGGTGGCCTTTGCCATTGCAGGACTGCAAATGTATGCCGGTTCCGACTGGATGCAAACCGGCATCCGGTTGGCGACTTCGTGACCTGAGCCATGTCTTCATTCCTTTTCTGATCCAGCGCCCGGTCCAGATTGGCCGGGCGTTTTGCATGATCGCTCAAAGCACAGAGGGCCACACCCATTTGGGTCTGACGCGCTCAAGCGCCCATCCGGCAACATCTCTTACCCCACCATTTTGCTGCAAATTGCGACTTTAACAGCATATTAAGTAACGGCGCTTACTTGTCGTTAACCATAAGTGTTGGACACTGGAACAAAGGTGCGGATGCGCCTGTTGCCGACTGTCGCCGCATTAGGACGGGAATTCGAGTTATGAAAGTTGCGCGTATAGCTGTTGTTATTGTTGCAGTGCTTGCTGGTCTGATCGCCATGATCCTTGCCCGCTCCATGGGCGATAAGCCATCTGAAGCGCCCGTGGTGGAGCAAGCGGCTGCGCCAGCCATGGATGTGGTTGAAGTTCTCACCGCAGCTCAATCTGTGCCGCTAGGCTCCAGTTTCACCGCCAATATGTTTGTCTGGCGCAAATGGCCCGCCGAGAGCACCAGTCCGGGCTATATCTTGCGCGCTGATCGCCCTGAGGCCGACAGCGAACTGGTCGGTGCCGTGGCGCGCGGCTCATTCCTGGAAGGCGAGCCGATCAACGAAGGCAAGGTCGCCATTGCTGGCAAAGGCTTCATGTCATCGATCTTACCAAAGGGGTTTCGCGCAGTGGCAACACGTATCTCAGCGGAAACCAGCGCTGGCGGCTTCATCCTGCCAAAGGACAGGGTTGACGTCATCCTGACCGAAGAAGGCGACAAGCGCGTCACCTCCGAGACGATCCTGAACAACATCCGGGTTCTGGCTATTGACCAGACAATCGAAGATCAGGACGGCACCAAAGTGGTTGTTGGGGAAACGGCAACACTGGAATTGTCGCCCGCCCAAAGTGAAATTCTAGTTACTGCCCAGCAGCAGGGCGCACTGTCCCTCGCACTCCGGTCCCTTGAGGATGCAGGCGGCGATGAGCGCCGGGATGAAGCGCAGAGCGGCACGATTACCCTTGTGCGTTCGGGACAGTTGAGCAAGAGGACGGTAAAACAATGAGCAGACATTTCGCCAGTAAGCCAAGACATGGCGCCACGGCCCTGTCGGCAACCGTTGAAACCTATCTGTGGCAAGCCGCACGTCTTTCCGGGCTGATGCTGGCTGTCATTGGTCTTGTTTATTTTGGCCTTGGCTCAGCACCTGCCGATGCAGGTTCCACCGTACGCCTTCAGGCTGCCAGCGCTCATGGTCGTCATATCAAGGTTGGCTTGAACAAGTCGATCGTCATCGAAACGCCGCGCGATGTGCGTGACGTACTGGTATCCAGCCCGACCGTAGCAGATGCCGTCGTCCGCAAGGCGCGTCGGGTCTATATCATCGGGATGAAGGTTGGACAGGCCAATGTGGTGCTGTTTGATGGCAGCGGTGGTCAGATCGCCAGTTTTGAAATCGATGTTGCGCGAGACAATTCAGCCCTTGCCGCCATGTTGCGCCGGATGATTCCAGGCTCCAACATTCAAGTCGAAGGGGTCGGCGAAGGCATTGCCCTGTCCGGCGCCGTGCGCAACCCCGCAGACAGCCAGAAAGCCATGGATCTGGCCATCACCTATGTTGGCGACAAGAGCAAGGTAAGCAATTATATCGCCGTGCAGGCACGCGAGCAGGTGCAGCTGCGGGTAACGGTTGCCGAAGTGGAACGCACTGCACTGAAACAGCTGGGGATCAACCTTCAGGGCTCTTTCACGTCTGGGAAAGTGTCAGGTGCTGGCCTGACCGAAAATCCGTTTTCCGCCACCTTGGTCAATCTGTCCCAAACGGTTCTTGGCCTGCGGGTCGGCTCGGCGACCGACTATTTGAGTGGGACGCTACAGGCAATGGAACGCGCCGGTCTTATCCGAACCCTGGCCGAACCCAATTTGACCGCCATTTCCGGCGAAAAGGCCGACTTCCTGGCCGGCGGTGAATTCCCCATTCCCATTGGCTATGATGACGGCAAGATTGGTATCGAATTCAAACCCTTTGGTGTTGGCCTCGGCTTCCGTCCGGTGGTGGTATCGGAAAATCGCATCAGTATGCAAATCAAGACCGAAGTGTCGGAAATCTCTTCTGACACCTCCGTCCGTCTGGGTGGTGCGACCGACGCGATAAACATTCCCGGCCTTCGAGTGCGCCGGTCCTCGACCACCGTCGAGCTACCATCTGGCGGCACCATGGCCATGGCAGGCTTGTTGCGCGACGAAATCCGTCAGAATATCGACGGCTTCCCGTTCCTCAAGGATCTACCCATTCTTGGTCAGCTTTTCCGCTCTCGCGACTTTAAGCGCAGCCAGACCGAACTGGTGATCTTTGTCACCCCTTATATTGTTCAGCCAATCGCCAAGTCGAAAGCCTCGCTTCCCACCAAGAATGTTGAGCCGGCATCCGACATGAACGCCATTTTCCTTGGCCAGCTCACCCGCCGCTACGACATGAGCGGTGGCAAGGGCCGCAAAGGGGTCCGCTATCACGGCCGCTTTGGCTATAGCTATGATTGAGGCCCGAGAGATGAAGATTTTTAAAGAGGCCGTTTCGATGTCCAACACACAATCGCAGACCATGCTCTCTGTCCGGTTGCTTAAGGCGGCCACAATCGCCGCCTGTGCCCTGACGCTGGTTGCCTGTGACAGCAAACGCGAAATCACTGGCTCGGTCAGTGATGACTATCGCCTGCGCCATCCGATCACCTTGCAACAATCCGCAAAAACCATCGACATTCCGGTTGGCGTTCATAGCGAAAATCTGACACCGTCCTCCCGGTCGGCCATTGCGGCTTATGCCCGTGACTTCAGCCATGAAAATGCCGCCGTCATCCAGATCATGGTACCGGCAGGCGCTGAAAACGAAAGCAATGCTGGTTACATGGCCAAACAGGTGCGCACCGAGTTGATGCGCTCTGGCGTCAAGCCCGGTCAGATCGACATGATTTCTTATGGGGCAACTGGCGCGACCGATGCACCGGTTCGACTGGCCTATCCACGGGTCGAGGCCAAGACCCTGCCTTGCGGCACTCATCCGCAGGATCTGGTGCATCAGCGAGACAATCGCAGTCATTTCGATTTTGGGTGCACCACACAGGCAAACTTGGCTGCCATGGTTGCCAATCCTCAGGATCTGGTGCAGCCGCGTGGCTGGGATGCCCGCGATAGCATGCGCCGGGGTACGGTAAATGAGAAATATCGCAAAGGTGAACCCACCTGGTCTCCAGATTTGGGCAACAAATCGGGCACGAGTTCAGAGGTCAGCAAATGAGTGAGCAAAGAGCCCCTGATTCCAGTTTTGAGCTGGAAAATGACCTGGCAGCATTCGAGCAGGAATTTGCCAGTGCAGGTGCGGAAGAACTGGCGGAAATTCGCCCGCTTCCACGCGTGTCGATCCATGCTTTCTGCGATACAGAACAGATTTACGCAACGATCGAGGCTATTGCATCCGACCGGCGGATGGCTCGCGTTCACCTGAAGGCCGTGATGGGCGGCATTCGTTCGGCAACGGAATTCTTCTCCGAAGCCGCGACGCCAAACCTCATTTTGCTGGAAGCCAACGAAAGCTACGAGCAACTGGTCGACGACCTCGACAAACTGGCCGAAGTTTGTGACGTTGGCACCAAGGTTGTGCTGATCGGTCATATCAATGACGTGCAGATGTATCGCGATCTTGTCCGTCGTGGAGTATCGGAATATATCGTCGCACCGGTTGGCCAAATTGAATTGATCAAGTCGCTGAGCGATCTGTTTGGCAGCCCGGAATCGGACCCGCTTGGCAAGTCCGTTGCCTTCATTGGTGCAAAGGGCGGGGTCGGCTCGTCAACACTCGCGCACAATATTGGTTGGTCGATTTCCTCGAAATATCATCAAGATGTGATCATCTCGGACTTCGACATCGCGTTCGGGACGACCGGGCTCGATTTCAACGAAGATCCCCCCCAGACCATTGCTGACGCCATCAAGGCGGCAGAGCGTCTCGATGATCAGTTCCTTGAGCGCCTGCTGACCAAATGCTCTGAACGCCTCAGCCTGCTGACCGCGCCGGCCATTTTGGATCAGACTTGTGATTATGACGGCGAGTTTTTCGGTCACATGGTGGAGTTGCTTCAAAATAGCGCGCCCTTCATCGTGATGGATTTGCCCCATATCTGGACGGAGTGGAACCGTCAGTTGCTGCTCAATGCGGACGAAATTGTCATCACGGCAGCGCCGGATCTGGCAAACTTGCGTAATGTCAAGAACATGCTTGATATGCTTGGCCAAGAGCGTCGCGGTGACAAGCCTCCTCATCTGGTGATCAATCAGACAGGCATGCAGAAACGTCCGGAAATCAAGGCCAAGGAATTCGCAGCCGCTCTTGAGCGGACCGACTATGTCGAAGTTCCTTTCGATGCGGCCACCTTCGGCATGGCAGCAAACAATGGTCAGATGATCAGCGAGCTGGGCTCGAGCGCAAAGACTGCAGAAATTTTCGATGCCATCGCCGCTGACATTACCGGCCGCTCCGAAGCGCCGAAAGTCAGCAAGTCCCTGCTTGCACCATTATTGAGCAAGCTGAAAAAGTCGAAGTAACGGGTGAGAGTAAATGTTCGGAAAACGTGGAACAGATGGAGCTCGCAAAGCCCCAGTGGCGCCCAAACCTTCTGCTGGCAAATCAGAGCCCAAGAAGAAGGATGACGATTCTTATAAGAAAGCGGTCGAGGTAAATTATGAGCCGATCGAGGAAAGCTCTCAGGCTGGCCGCTCCGAACAGTATTTTGACATCAAGACCTCCGTCTTCGGAGCGCTGATCGATACCATCGATCTGGCCCAGATGGCGCGGTTGGATGCGGAGACGGCGCGCGAGGAAATCCGCGATATCGTCTCCGAAATCATCGCGCTGAAAAATATCGTCCTGTCCATCGCCGAGCAGGAAGAACTGCTTGATGACATTTGTAACGATGTGTTGGGCTATGGCCCGCTGGAACCTTTGCTGGCCCGCGATGACATTGCCGATATCATGGTCAACGGGGCCGAGAAGACCTATATCGAAACCTCGGGAAAGGTCTATCTGACCAACGTCCGTTTCCGCGACAATGGCCAGCTGATGAATATCTGTCAGCGGATCGTGTCACAGGTTGGCCGCCGGGTTGATGAATCAAGCCCGATCTGTGACGCCCGATTGCCCGATGGATCTCGTGTGAACGTGATCGCACCTCCTTTGGCCATCGATGGCCCCAGCCTGACCATTCGTAAATTCAAAAAAGACAAACTGACCCTTGATCAATTGGTCAAATTCGGCACGATTTCGCCCGAAGGGGCGCAGATCCTCAAGATTATCGGCAAGGTTCGCTGTAATCTGGTCATTTCTGGCGGTACTGGTTCGGGCAAGACGACGCTGCTCAATTGCATGACCAACTATATCGAGACAGACGAGCGCATCATCACCTGCGAAGACGCTGCCGAGTTGCAATTGCAGCAGCCCCATGTGGTGCGTCTGGAAACCCGCCCGCCGAACCTCGAAGGCGAGGGTCAGATCACCATGACCGATCTCGTCAAGAACTGTCTGCGTATGCGTCCCGAACGGATCATCGTGGGTGAGGTGCGTGGCTTTGAAGCCTTTGACTTGTTGCAGGCCATGAATACCGGTCACGATGGATCAATGGGCACGCTCCACGCCAACTCTCCGCGTGAGGCTCTGTCCCGTATGGAAGCCATGATCACCATGGGGGGCTATGACTTGCCCACCCGTACGATCCGGGAAATGATTGTCGGATCGATTGATGTGATCATTCAGGCCTCTCGCCTGCGCGATGGATCGCGCCGCATCACCCATATCACGGAAGTCACCGGCATGGAAGGCGACGTGATCACCACCCAGGATCTGTTCCTTTATGAAATTCAGGGTGAAGACGCCAACGGCAAGATCATCGGCAAGCACAAATCCACCGGTATCGGACGCCCGGCTTTCTGGGAGCGGGCTCGATACTATAACGAAGAAGCCAACTTGGCCGCCGCGCTGGATGCGGCAGCCGACAAAGATGGTTTCTGATGATTTGAGGCCTTGGCATCGGAACTGCCGACAGCAAAGGCCCTTGAGTGAAACGATAAAGACCAAGGAGCGAGCATGGACTTAGTCACAGGTGACCTGTTCTTCACGATTGCGTTGTTTTTGCTCGTGGTTTTATCCGTGCTTGGCATTGGCTGGGGCTTGTTCTATCCCAAGCTGTCCAAGGATCATGTGCGCCGCAAGCGGATGGAAACCATTTCCATGAGCCGCGTCCATCTCGCCGACAAGCGTCTGAAATCCGCCAGCGCTGATCGCCGCAAGGATCTTGAAAGCAACCTGAAAAAGATCGAGGAAGAACAGAAAAAGGGTATCAAGAAAAAGCAGACCCTGTCCGCCCGCCTCATTCAGGCCGGTTTGGAGATGACACCTCGCACCTTCCGCCTCTATAGCGCAATTTGTGGTGCCGTTTGCTTCCTGGCTGCCTTGATCGGAGGCATGGGGATGCTGGTCTCCATCGGTATGGGCATTGTCGGCTTGATCGGCTTGCCCCATTTCTGGCTCTCCCGCAAACGCAAGAAGCGGATCAAAAAATTCGTCGCCGAATTTCCCAATGCCATTGACGTCATCGTGCGCGGTATCCGTACGGGTCTGCCGCTTGGTGACTGCATTGTTATTGCTTCAAGCGAGACTGCTGAACCAGTTTGCTCCGAATTCAAGCGTCTGGTTGACGAACAGGCCATGGGGCTGCCCTTGTCCAGTGTGGTTCCCCGCTTGCATGAACGCGTGCCAATTGCCGAAACCAATTTCTTCGCAATCGTGATTACCATTCAGGCACAGGCCGGTGGCTCACTGTCGGAAGCTTTGGGCAACCTGTCGCGGGTTCTGCGCGCACGCGCCCAGATGAAGGAAAAAATTCAGGCCATGTCGATGGAAGCCAAGGCGTCGGCGGCGATCATTGCAGCCATGCCATTCATCATCGGTATCATGACCTATTTGACCTCGCCAGATTACATCATGGTGATGCTCACCAGTTCTTTGGGCCATATGGTGATGGCGGCGACTTTGGTGTGGATGGCCATCGGAATCTTCATGATGCGCGCCATGATCAATTTCGACATTTAACCACAAAATCTGCCGTGTAAATGCTGGGTCGGACAACGCTGGGCTGACAAGGAACATAAGACATGATTGGCTTTGACATTCAGGATATTTTTTCGGTGATGACAGCCATTGCTGTGATCGCATCGATCCTTGCCGCCGCCATGCCTTTTCTTCAAACGGACAAGCTGGGCAACCGGATGAAAGAGGTGGCAACCGAGCGCGAACAAATTCGCCGCCGCGAACGGGCTGCCTTGTCCTCGGATGGCCGTACAAAGGTTTCCTTGCGACAGGAGCCCAAGGCGGTGATCATGAATATTGTTGATCGCTTCAACATGCGCAATGCTTTTGCCGACAAGGAAAGCCGCGCACGTCTGAAACAGGCCGGCTTCCGCTCGGAAAATCATTTGATGACCTTCACCTTTGCCCGGATCGTCGGGCCAATGATTGGTCTGGCCGTTGCGCTCTTTTATCTGTTTATCGTGCTCAAACCCGACTACCCGCCGATGGTCAAGGTCTTGCTTTCGTTGACCTTTGCCTATGCCTGCTATTACGCGCCGGCGATCTATATCCGCAACCAGATCTCCAAAAGGCAGGCCTCGATCACCCGTGCCTGGCCAGATGCACTTGATTTGATGCTGATTTGCGTTGAGTCCGGCATGACCGCAGAAACCGGCTTCCAGAAGGTGGCAGCCGAAATTGGCAAGTCGAGCGTTGAGCTGGCCGAAGAAATGACCTTGCTGACGGCGGAGTTGTCTTATCTTCAGGATCGCAAGACCGCCTATGAGAACATGTCCTCACGCACCGGTCTGGAAGGGGTGCGGGCGGTGATGACCTCGCTCATTCAGGCTGAACGCTACGGCACGCCGCTCGGCGATGCCTTGCGCGTCATGGCCAACGAAAACCGCGCCATGCGCATGACGGCCGCCGAGAAAAAGGCAGCCGCTCTGCCGCCCAAACTGACGGTTCCAATGATCCTGTTCTTCCTGCCTGCGATTTTCGTTGCAGTTCTGGGACCTGCTGCCATTTCCTTCTGGGGTTAAAGCGACAAAAAGCCCAAAGGCATATGAGACGAAAAAAGGTCGATGCAAGCGCATCGACCTTTTTGTCTGTCTGGGTAACTTTTTAAAAGTGGGTGCGCGATCACCCCTGTTTTTTCAGGTTCTTCCAGTTGCCACGCTCTTTGAGCATCGCTTTCAGATAGGCCATGTTGGCCGCAGCCTGTTGTGGCGACAATTCATTGCTGGCAATGGCTTCCGCTTCAGCAAATTTACCCTGAAGCCCCAGGACCAACGCCAGATTCTGCCGCACCCGGCTGTCTGCACCCGGCTGTTTGGCCGCTTCACGCAAATAGCCCTCTGCCGAGGTCAGATCCCCTTCGAGCAAATAGGACAAGCCATAATTGCTCAGCACGCTCGGAGCCCCGGGTGCCTGCAGCAGGGCCTTGTCATAATGGGCGCGGGCGGTGGAGAAGTTGCCCAACTGGTCATGAATGGCACCTATGGCCGACTCCAACCGCCAATCCGGCGTGGTCGGCGTTTGAGCGCGCTGCAATACGGTGAGGGCCTGCTGGAAACGACCAACCGAAGCCAGTGCCTTTCCATAAGCTGCCAGCACGATGCGATCCGATGGTCTTGTTGCAGCAATCGCTTCAAGCACGGCCAGAGACTGTTCATAACGGCCAGCATGGCGCAGGGCGGTGCCGTAATTCAGCGCCACTTTGACATCCTTGGGGTTATTCTTGTAGCGCTTTTCCCAATAGCGGATGGAGTCCTGCAAGGCCTGTTCGGTGGCATAACCCGTGCGCTGATGATCAGACGACGAGACGCTTTTCTTGTTCGATGAACAACCCGACACAGCCACCAATAGCGCAACCGAAGCCGCAAGTAAGGCTTTGCGCGCCCGTGTGGGGGAGGGGGCAGGGGAGCGGGTGAAGGAACCACTTGTCATGACGCAATCCTCGTGCGGAACGGCAACAGACTGCCCCTTCAAATATAGACGGACTGTTGCTTGATGCTTTCTGCCCTCATCAATAAACAATTAACCCTAATGCTTGGTTAATTCGTGCAAATTGCATGGATTTGCACCCTGCTTGCCACGCTTGAGACCGATCGAAAAGGGCGCTATCTCACCCATTCAATCATTCCCTTCCAAAAGCGCTTGCAGTAGGATTTGGTCATGATCGGCGGTCTGATTCCATCCGATGCCGTCCCGCCACTTTGGGCATCGGGCAACTTCTCGGGAAATTCTCAAAGCATGTCTGAACAAGCCAAGTCCACGCCAATCCATTTCGTCGCTTCCGATTGGGAAAGCCAAGTGCCCAAGGCCCTGTCGGCCCCTGCTACCCAATGGGTGCAAAGCACCGGCTTTATGGCGAAGGAAGGGGAGATTTGCCTGATTCCGTCCATTGACGGCTCCATTGAAGCGGTCCTGTTCGGCATCGGCACGGAAAAAAGCACCACCCGCTCGCCATTGCTGGCCGGCCTTTTGCCGGTGCGCTTGCCACAAGGCCACTATCACTATGTGATCGAAGGCCCTTTGGTGGATAATGAGCAGGCTTTGTTTCTGGCGACACTGGCTTGGCATCTCGGCGCGTATCGCTTTGATCGCTATAAGGAAAATACAAAGCCGATGCCGGAGCTTGATTGGCCGGAAGGCATCGATCGCGACGAGATTTTGCGTCAGGCCAAAGGCAGCAATCTGGCCCGTGACCTGATCAACATCCCAGCCAGTGACATGGGCCCCGATGAACTCGAAGCGGTTACCAAGGGATTGGCTGATACCCACGGTGCCGTCCTGACCGTCATCAAGGGTGAGGATCTGCTCACCCACAATTTCCCGATGATCCATGCGGTCGGCAGAGCCTCGACACGCACGCCGCGCCTGCTTGATTTTGTCTGGGGTGACGAGGGCGCGCCAAAGGTCACCCTCGTTGGCAAGGGCGTCTGCTTCGATACGGGTGGTCTCGATCTCAAGCCATCCTCTTCCATGTTGCTGATGAAAAAGGATATGGGTGGCGCGGCCAACGTGCTTGGCCTTGCCTCGATGATCATGTCGGCGCAATTGCCGGTGCGTTTGCGCGTCCTGATCCCGGCAGTTGAGAATTCTGTCTCCGGCGACGCTTTCCGTCCCGGCGATGTGCTCCGCAGCCACAAGGGCCTGACCGTTGAAATCGGCAATACCGACGCCGAAGGCCGTCTGGTGCTGGCCGATGCCATGTCGCTGGCCGATGAAGAAGAGCCGGATCTGATGATTGATATGGCCACCCTGACCGGTGCTGCCCGTGTGGCGCTCGGCCCGGATCTTCCACCCTTCTACAGCGATGATGCCGACCTGGTCGCCTCTCTTTCGGACGAAAGCCGCAAACAGTGGGATCCGCTTTGGAATATGCCCCTCTGGTCTGGCTATGATAGCAATCTGTCATCCGACATTGCCGATGTGAACCATATTTCCTCAGGGGGCTTTGCCGGCTCTATCACCGCCGCCCTGTTCCTGCGTCGGTTTGTCGACAAGACCCGCAGCTGGGTTCATTTCGACATTTACGGTTGGGCACCAGCGGCCCAGCCTGCCCGACCAAAAGGCGGTGAAGCGCAGGCCATTCGCGCCATTTACAGCCATCTGAAGGCAAAATACGCCAAATAAGGCAACGCAAACGGGGATTGCTGCTCTGTGGCAATCCCCTAGCCACTTGAATCCGTATGATGAATCAGCGCACATTATACCGGAGCCGTAACGAGATTGGATTGGCCAACAGGCAAGGTGTTGAATGGCGACGACAATGAGCGCAAGCCAGGCGTTGAACTTATGGCACGATGTCACCCACGATTTGGTGCTCAAAGATGACACGGATCTGTCCGCCCGGCAGATGACCGTTTTACTCACCGTCTATCTGGAAACCCCACCCCACACGGTGCGCGGTCTTGCGGCCAAACTGGGCGTTACCAAACCCGCCATCACAAGAGCGCTTGATACGATGGGCCGTATGGGCTTGTTGACCCGCCGCCGCGATGATCAGGACAAGCGCAATGTCGTCATCCTGCGCACGGTCAAAGGGGCCCGCTATGTGCAGTCTCTAGGTGACAAGATCGTTGAGACCACTGCCGCAATTGCGCAGTGAATGCGCGACAACCAAGTCTTGATCAGCCCCCTCCAATCAGGAGAAATTCATGCTCAATCCATCTCTTAATGCCTACCGTCCCGACCTTGCCGACAAACGTCTTGAAGGGCAGGTTGAGGCTGACCGTTTTGTTGCCCCACAGGTGATGCGCGTCCGCGTGCCGATCGCGCCATTGAAAGCCGCTCCCGATGGCCGTAGCAAACTTGATAGCCAGGCTCTGTTGGGTGAGGTGGTGCATGTGTTTGATGAGGATGACAAGGGCTGGTGCTGGGTCCAGCTGGCGGGGGATGGCTATGTCGGCTATATGCCAACCGAGGCCATCGGACCCTATTCTGGTCATCTGTCCGACGAATTCACCGCTGGCGAGCCGACGCACACAGTCAGCGCCGTGCGCACCTTTGTCTATCCGGGGCCGGATCTGAAATTTCCCGCCGCCACTTTCCTGTCGATGGGAGCTGGCGTTGTACTGGGGGAAGAGGAGGTGGTGCGCGGCACACGCTATCGCAAATTGATCAATCTGCCGATGCCCAATGGCGAGGCGGGGTGGATCGTCGCCCAGCATGTTGTAGAGCGCGAGCAAAAGGCCGAGGATTTTGTCGCTGTTGCGGAAAGTCTGATCGGAACCCCTTATCTCTGGGGAGGCAAAAGCTCGCTTGGCATCGATTGCTCCGGCCTTGTGCAAATTGCCTGCAAAATGGCCGGAATCCCGATGCTGCGCGATGCTTCAATGCAGGAAAAAGAGGCCGGTAGCCCGCTTGACATGGATTCCGGGCTGCCTGCCCTGCAGCGCGGCGATCTGCTTTTCTGGCCCGGCCATGTGGGTGTGATGTGTGACGCAGAAACTCTGCTGCACGCCAATGGCCACCATATGGCCGTGGCCAAGGAGCCTCTGTCCGATGCGCTCACCCGCATCGCCGCGAACGAATATGGCGATTTGCGTGCGGTGAGGCGGCTGGCGCGACAAGGTGTGGGAAGCGGACGGACGTTGCCTGCCCAGAAGGCAGCGTGGTCCCTTTCAGCTTTGTTTTCTAGAATATTTCCTGCTTACGGCGGGAGAGGAAAAATCCATGACCACTCTGGTTCTCGCAAGTGAACCCGGTGCGCTCAGAGTGACAGGTGATACTGCCAAACGTGCCGGTTTGCCCATAATTGGCAATTTCGGAATAGTCGACCCGCGTTGGTTTGGGTGCGCAGACCAATTCGGCTGCCCCTGACCCTTGTAGCGAAAAACTATGGCCCCAACTCTGTCGACAGGAAGCCGGTTTCGGGCTGGCCAGCTTGCCATGGCGCACGACAATCTCGCAGGAAATTCCGCCACCATCGCTGACATATCCGTTGCAATAGATATTGCCGGAAGGCGTTTCAAAGCCGAACCCGTCCGCCCATGCAGGCGAGGGGACCAGCAAAATCAAAGCCCACAATAGTTTTTTCACAATCCAGTCTCCTTGAAACAGCAATTTGGTATAATGGCACAGGAGACATTTGATTGCGGATCATGTCAACCACCCAAAAATCAATCGCGCCAAGGCCCAATCGAAGGACTGTCACTTCATTGCGAGCAAAAACAGGGTAGGGATCAGTATCCCGCCTTGCGATCAACCACACTTTCCATCGGTTCGCCCGCTTCAAACAGTTTCAATTGACGCGCGAGACAGGCCGTTGTGCTGTTTGGATCGCTGACCGCTGCATTGTGCGGGGTCAGGATGATTGAAGGATGCGACCAGATCGGACTGTCATCATGCAAAGGCTCTTCCTCGAACACGTCGAGCGACGCGCCAATCAGGCTGCCTTCATCAAGCGCTTCCATGATATCGCGCTCGACTTGCAGCTTGCCACGCCCGGCATTGATCACCACCGGACCGCCCAGCGGCCCGTCTTGGGCGAGCTTGCGGAACAGATTAAGATTGAGCATGCCCTCGGTGTCAGGCGTATGCGGCAACAGAGAGACCAGAATGTCCGTCCGCGCAGCCATCGCGTCAAGCCCATCTTTACCGCTATAGGTTTCAAGGCCTTCGATCTGTTTGGGTGATCGGCTCCAGCCAGCCACATCATAGCCGACCATTTGCAGTTTTCGGGCCGCATCAAGGCCGAGCACACCAAGCCCAAGAACTCCCACACGCACATCGCGGGCCACCACATCGGCCTGCTCCTTCCAGATGCCAGCCGCCTGATATCGCAGATAGGAGAGTGTCCGGCGGTGATGCAGCAAGCATTGCAGCAGCACATATTCGCTCATCCGTCCAGTCAAATCAGGGTCAATCACCCGCACCACCGGCACTTTGGGCAAATCCGGATCAGCCATCAGGAAATCGACCCCGGCTCCGAGCGAACAGATCACCTTGAGATTGGGAAAGCGCGCCAGATATCCCGGCTCTGGCTTCCAGACCATCGCATAATCAATGCTTTGAGGGTCGGTGAGTGTATCGGGCGTGACAATGGTGGCGTCTGGCAATTCCTTGCGAATGCGCATCACCCAGGCATCCGTGTCCCAGCCCTTGGCATAGAGGAGAATATTCATAGTCTTGGTCTTTCTTAAAAACTGTCAGTCCGCGACAATGCCAGTCGGGGCAGTTTCCATTCTGAGGGCGGCAGCCATCAGGGCCTTGGTATAGTCGGTTTCCGGTGCGTTGAAAATCTGCTCGACATCCCCTTCTTCGACGATTTTGCCCTGTCGCATCACCATCACGCGGTTGGACAAAGCCCGCACCACCTTGAGGTCGTGGCTGATGAAAAGATAGGTCAGCCCGTGGCGCGCCTGAAGATCGCGCAACAGATCAACCACTTGGCTTTGTACACTCATGTCAAGCGCACTGGTCGGCTCGTCGAGCATCACGAACGAAGGCTCGAGCACCATGGCGCGTGCAATTGAAATGCGCTGCCTTTGACCACCGGAAAATTCATGCGGATAACGATGTCGGGTTTCCGGATCAATGCCCACTTCCTTCAAGACCTGCACCACCTTGGCATCCCGTTCCTCGGCGCTGAGGTCCGGTGCATGAATGGCCAGCCCTTCCGCAACGATCTGATCGATAGACATGCGCGGCGACAGGGAGCCGAACGGATCCTGAAACACGATTTGCATGTCCCGGCGCTTGTCGCGCATCGCCTTGTTGTCTAGTTGCTCCAGCCCCTTGCCTTGGAAGACAATCGGGCCATCGGAGGAAATCATCCGCAACAGAGCGAGTCCCAGCGTGGTCTTGCCGGACCCGGATTCTCCTACAATGCCCAGCGTTTCGCCTGCCCGGATCGACAGGGAAATCCCGTCCACCGCCTTGATGTAACCAGCGGTACGGCGCAAGAAGCCCCGCTTGATCGGGAACCAGACTTTGAGATCCTCGGTCTTGAGCAAGATAGGTGCGTCATCTGCCACCGCAAGGGCCCTGCCGCTTGGCTCGGACGATAACAAATGCTTGGTATAGCGATGCTGGGGATTGGCGAAAAGCTCCGCCGTTGGGCCGCTCTCGACAATCTCGCCATCGGTCATCACGCACACCTTGTCGGCCAGCTTTTCAACGATACCAAGATCGTGGGTGATGAAAAGAAGCGCCATGTTATGGCTCTTTTGCAGCTCACGCAGCAATTCAATGATCTGCGCCTGCACGGTCACATCCAGAGCCGTGGTTGGCTCGTCGGCAATCAGGATTTCCGGCTCATTAGCCAAAGCCATGGCGATCATCACCCGCTGGCGCTGACCACCGGACAATTGGTGCGGATAGCTTTTAAGGCGTTTTTCCGGCTCGCGAATGCCCACATCATCAAGCAGGTCCAGCACGCGGGCACGGGCCTGTTTCTCGCCCATTCCGTGATGGATCGACAGAACTTCGCCAATCTGCTGCTCGACCGTGTGCAGCGGGTTGAGGGAACTCATCGGCTCCTGGAAGATCATCGAGATCCGGTTGCCACGCACCGAGCGGAGCAATTTGTCATTGGCACCAAGCAGATCGATCCCATCGAACAACACCTTGCCCGATGGATGGGAGGCGGACGGATAGGGCAGCAGCTTCAAGATCGACAGGGCGGACACCGACTTGCCAGAGCCGGATTCGCCAACCAGGGCCAACGTCTCACCGCGATCAAGGCTGAAGGAGATTTTGTTGACCGCCAGTTTCTCTTTGCCATCCTGACGGAAGGCAACAGACAGGTCTTCGACTTGCAAAAGGGGCGTTTGGTTGTTGCTCATACTCTCACCCCTCACTGAAAGGTCTTGCGCGGATCAAAGGCATCGCGCACCGCCTCGCCGATGAAAATCAGCAAGCTCAACATGATCGAGATCGAGAAGAAGCCTGTGAGACCCAGCCATGGGGCCTCCCAGTGCTTCTTGCCCTGCGCCAACAATTCCCCAAGCGATGGGGAGCCGGGAGGCAGGCCGAAGCCTAGAAAGTCGAGCGAGGTCAGCGTCGTGATCGATCCATTGAGAATGAAAGGCATGAAGGTCAGGGTCGCCACCATGGCATTGGGCAGCAGATGCCGCATCATGATGGTCCCGTTGGACACCCCAAGGGCGCGGGCCGCCGAGACATATTCGAAGTTTCTGGCCCGCAAGAATTCCGCGCGCACAACGCCCACCAATGCCACCCACGAAAAGAGCATCAGGATGCCCAGAAGAATCCAGAAGCTTGGTGTGATGATGGCCGCGATGATCAGCAACAGATAGAGCTGTGGTACAGAGGTCCAGATTTCGATAAAGCGCTGGAACAAAAGGTCCGTCAGACCGCCGAAATAGCCCTGTACCGCGCCCGCAGCGACCCCGATGATCGAGGAAAAGAGCGTCAGCGTCAGGCCAAACAGCACCGAAATCCGAAAGCCATAGATAAGGCGTGCCAGCACGTCTCGCCCGCTATCATCAGTCCCCAGCCAGTTCCAGTTACCGATGGAGCAATTGCGATCCTCAACGCCCAAATCATAGGGCGCGCACCGGGTCTCCTTGTCCAGTAACCAGCTTGGCGGTGAGGGGGCAGGGGTTGGCAGATCAATATTGACCGTCCGGTAGCCATAACGCACCGGTGGCCAGAGAATCCAGCCATTCTCATTGATCTCTTCCTGAATCACCGGGTCATGATAGTCGGTCTTGGGCAGGAACCCACCAAACTTGCTTTCCGGATAGTCGGTCACCAAGGGAGACAAGAATTCACCCTTGTAGGATACCAGCAAAGGTTTGTCGTTGGCGAGCAACTCGGCAAACAGGGTGAGAAGAAACAGAATGGCAAACAGCCACAGGGAGACATAGCCGCGTCGGTTGGATTTGAAATTCTTCAGCCGGCGCTTGTTGATCGGCGACAGGCTTTCAAAGAAGCCCGGCTTCTGACTGGAAGGGTCTTTTTTGCGTGAGAAAGACAATCGCATCATCAGACCTCCCGGCTTTCAAAGTCGATCCGCGGATCGATCAACATGTAGGTCAGATCGGAAATCAGACTGACGACCAACCCCATGAGCGAGAAGATATAAAGGGTCGCAAAGACCACTGCATAATCGCGGTTGATGACGCTCTCAAATGACAAAAGCCCCAGCCCGTCGAGAGAGAAAATCTGCTCGATCAGCAGGGAGCCGCCAAAGAAGGCACCAATGAAAGCACCGGGGAAACCGGCAATGATGATCAGCATCGCATTGCGGAAGACATGGCCATACAGCACCTGCCGCTCGGTCAGACCCTTCGCCCTTGCTGTCACCACATATTGCTTGCGGATTTCGTCAAGGAAGGAGTTTTTCGTCAAAAGAGTCGTGGTGGCAAAGGCCGCCAGCGCCATCGAGGTCAACGGCAAGGCCAAATGCCAGAAATAGTCGAGGATCTTTTCCCACCAGCTCAATTGATCGAAATTGTCCGAGAACAGTCCACGCAGCGGGAACCAGTCAAAGAAGGAGCCACCGGCAAACAGCACCACCAGCAGAACCGCGAACAGAAAGCCCGGAATGGCATAGCCGATGATCACCACCGCGCTGGTCCAGACGTCAAACCGGCTGCCATCACTGACCGCCTTGCGGATGCCGAGCGGGATGGAAATCATGTAGGAAATCAAGGTCATCCAGAGGCCAAGAGATATCGATACCGGCATCTTTTCGGCAATCAGTTCCAACACTCCGATATCGCGGAAATAGCTGTCACCAAAATCGAAAGTGGCATAGTTGATCAGCATCTGGCCAAAGCGTTCCAGCGGCGGCTTGTCAAAGCCGAACTGCTTTTCCAGCTCCTTGATGAAGTCCGGATCCAGCCCCTGTGCACCACGATAGCGCGAGGTGATATCGTCGCCACTTGATGCAGACGGTCCTGTCCCGGTTCCGGCAAAATCCCCGCCACCGGATATCCGCTCGGTGGCCGAAACATCGGTGCCGGTCACCTGCGCGATGATCCGTTCAACCGGTCCGCCGGGGGCAAACTGGATGACTGCGAAATTGATTGCCATGATTCCGACCAATGTCGGAATGATCAGCAACAGACGTCGTAAAATATAGGCGCCCATTCCCTCTCCATTTTCCTACGCGTCCAGAGCCTGGCCATCACACAGGAGTGCCTGTTCGATTGTTATGCCCTTGGCGCGAACCTGGTTCTTGCCTCTTTGGTTCTCAGTGATGCACAAAGGCTCATAACACTTTGTTAACCAAGTTCTATCTTTTTGGCTTTAATCCGATCTGGCACGCAGAATGTGCAAGGAGTAAGGCGTCAGGCCTTCATCCACCACCAGCTTTCGGGGTTAAATTCATAAAGCCCGGCCGTGTCCGACGCCTCTATGCCATCCCACAGGCCAATCGTGTGTATTGGCTTGTTCCAGTTCGGAATCCAATAATGACCGGCACGCCAGATCCGATCGATAGCCTGACCTGCCGCTTCCATATCCTCGCGGTTCTCGGCCGCCAGCGCCGCATCGATCATGGCATCCATCGCGGCAAGCTTCAGGCCCGAGAGATTATAGCTGCCATTGGTATCCGCTGCTGCGCTCCCCCAAATGGAGCGCGTCGTCGGGCCAAGGGTTGCCGACAGAGAATAGCGCCGCCCGACCAAATCGAAATCGAAGTCATCAATCCGCCGCTGAAACTGTGCTGGATCCACAAGCCGGAAACGAAGCGGGACGCCAATAAGCGACAGCCGCTCAGCCCATGGATTGATAATCCGTTCAAATAGAGGACTGTTGCCAAGCAACTCGATTTCGAGCTTTTCACCAGCCTGATTGACCCAGCCATCCTCGCTCTGGGTCCAGCCAGCCTCTTTGAGGAGCTTGATTGATCGGCCCAAAAGCTTGCGATCCCGCCCAGACCCATCCGAGACCGGTGGCGAATAGGGCTCATCAAAGACTGCCGGGTCCAACTGGTCCCGATAGGGCTCCAGTAAGGCCAGCACCTTGCCTTGCGCCTTACCACTGGCTTTCATCGCGGTGCGTTCAAAGAAGGATTGGGTGCGTTGATAAAGGCCGAAAAACAGCTTTTCATTCGACCATTCGAAATCAAAAGTGATGGCAATGGCTTCCCGCGTCCGCGGATCGGCAAATTTCCCCCGCCGGGTGTTGAAGAACCAGCCTTGCGCAGCGGACGGCTGATCATCGGGCAGTTCGAGCTGTTTCACCCGCCCGTCATTGACTGCCGGAAAGTCATATTGTGTTGCCCAGCGCTTGGAGGAAAATTCCATCCAGAAATTCAGGTCGCCCTTTTTGAAACTCTCAAAGGTGGTGGTGGAATCGCGGCTGAAACTGAGGCGGATGATATCGAAATTATGGTGCCCGACAGCGGTTGGCAGATCCTTGCCCCAATAGTCGGGATCACGGTGGTATTCGATCACGCTGCCCGGATTGACCCGGCCGACCTTGTAGGGACCGGAGCCAACAGGCGGGGTGAGTGATGAGGCATCGAAGGCCTTGCCGTCAAAATCCGCCTTTGAGAAAATCGGCACGATCGAGGCAGCCTCGATCGGATCTTGCCGCGATTGGGTGCCATCAAAAACCAAAGTCACCCCATCGTCCGAAATATCGACGGTTTCAAGCGCGCGCAAGGCGAGCTTCAGGTTCGGATGCCCTTTGTCCTTCACTGCCAGATAGCTAAAGGCTACGTCGGCAGGCGTCACCTTGGAGCCATCATGGAACCGCGCTTCGGATCGAAGCCGGAAGGTGAGCCGGTTTCCGTCCGTTGAAAGCGCAACGGATTGGGCCAGATGGCAATAGACTGCATCCGGCTCATCATACGCCCGCACCATCAGCGTATCGAACAGCAATTCGATACGCGGAGGAGCATCTCCCTTTAGCACAAAGCCATTGAGCGTGTTGAAGGTCCGTGGATTTTGATTATAGAGCCAGCTAGGCGCCGCGAAGGAGAAACGCCCGCCCTTTGGGGCATCCGCATTGACATAGCCAAAATGGCCAAAATCCGGCGGATATTTCAGCTCACCGAAGACCGACAGGCCGTGCCGTTCGACATTGGCAAACCCCACCAAAGGCCGCATGGTCAGAGCCACGCCGCCCAATAGCCCGCTCATCAGGGCCGCAGAACTGCTTTTGAGCAAGGCGCGCCGTGTAAGCGAGGCCCTCACTGGCTGGTTTGGGTCTGTGTCTTTTGGCATTGCGTCTTGCTCCATTGCTGGCTCGCTGTCCGACTGATGGGCTGGCTCTGTCTTCCATCCCAATGACGGGACTCAATTCTTGGCTTCGACCGCCGCTGCCTTGTCCTTGTCCCACCACCAGATGTCAGGGAAGCCCACCGTCATCATCGGCAAAGGATCAGGATGGGAGAATTTGTCCCAGCGCGCAATCCGGTCCGCAGGCAGGGTCCAGCCGGGGATCGTATAATGATTGGCCAGCAGCACCCGATCCATCGCCTTGGTTGCCGCCACCAGATCCTCTCGGTCGGTTGCAAAGATGATCTTGTTGATCAGCGCATCCACCGCCTCATTCTTGATGCCGGCAAAGTTGCGCGAGCCTTCCCGGTCCGCAGATCGAGACCCGAAAAATTCACGTTGCTCGTTACCCGGTGACAGGCTCTGCGCCCAGCCTTGATAGATCAGGTCATAATCGCGGCTGCGCAGACGGTTGATATATTGCGAACTGTCAACCATGCGGATGTTGAGCTTGATCCCGACCCGTTCCAGAGAGGCTTGCAGACGCAGGGCAACCCGCTCGAAACTGGAGCTGTTGAGCAGATACTCGATCTCGAACGCTTCGCCCTTGTCATTGCGCATGACGACCTTGGTCGGATCGCTCGCCAGACCCAATGTGACCATGATGGAATGGAAAAATCCTTTCGGCTTTTTCTCTTCATCCACTTCGGTGCGTGGTTCCCACCCGGCTTGTTTGAACAATTCGAGCGCCTTTTTCAGATTGTCGCGCAAATCTTCGCGGCTTTCGACCTTGGGATTGGTATAAGGCTCAAAGGCTGCTGGCGGCACCTTGTCACCCAACGCGGTCAACATTTCGGCGACCCGCCCTTCAGCGGTGCCTTTGCTTGCCAGCTCGGTGCCGAAGAAATAGCTCGAAATGCGGCTATATTGATCATAGAACAGGGTGCGGTTCATTTCCTCGAAATTGAAGACATAATTGAGCGCCTTGCGGACCCGGATATCCTTGAATTTCTCGCGCCGCAAATTGGGAATGAAGCCGACCATCACGCCGCGCGCTGCGTCTGGGAACAGTTGGGTGATCACCCGGCCATCCTTGACCGCCGGGAAGTCATACTGGACCGCCCAGCGTTGGGCCGTGGTCTCGACCCGATAATCATAGCCGCCGGATTTGAAATTCTCGAACATCACCGTGTCGTCGCGGAAATATTCAATCCGTATCTCGTCCATATTATAGCGGCCGACATTGACGTTGAGATCCTTGGCCCAATAATCATCGGCCCGCTCGAAAGTGACATATTTGCCGGCCGAAAAATCACCGATCTTGTAAGGCCCTGAGCCAAGCGGCGGCTCCAGCGTGCCCTTGCTAATGTCGCGCGGGTTGCCATTCGCATCCGTGCCAGTCCACCAATGTTTCGGCATGATCAGTAATTGACCGACAATATTGGGCAATTCCCGGTTCCCGGTCTGATCAAAGGTGAAGGTGACCTCACGCTCGCCGGTCACCTCCGCCTTGGTGACATGGGAATAATAAAAGCCGACCTGCGGGTTGAGTTTGGTTTGCTGTTCGAAAGACCAGACCACATCCTCGGGCGTGATGGGCTGTCCGTCATGCCATTTGGCTTCTTCCCTGAGGCGGAATTTCACAAAGGCATAGTCCGCCCCCACATAGGTCGCCTCGGCCAAAAGGCCATATTCGGTTGAGACCTCGTCAAAGCTCGCCGCCATCAATGTGTCATAGAGATAGCCAAGTCCGCTGGCCGGATCGCCTTTCGAGATGACCTGATTGAAGCTGTCATAGCTTCCCTGCACGGCCATTTTCACCGAGCCGCCTTTCGGCGCATCAGGATTGACATAATCAAAGCGTTCGAAACCCGCAGGATACTTCACATCCCCCATCAGTGAGGTGCCATGCAGCCAGGTCTCAAATTCCACCGCTTCGGCTCGGTCCGGGGCCATCATCGCACTGAATGCGCCACTAGACAGCAGCATCAGTCCCATCAGGGACGCGCGCAAGGGCTTGAAACAGCGTTGGCGCATGGTTTGTGACACGAGGCAGTCTCCTTCATATCGTCGAGGTCAATGGGTCATCAATTCATCAGGCTTCCTCAGACCTTAGCAAAGGCGCAATCGGTCGAGTAGGCGAAAATGCAGGCGCAAGACTGAATGTAGGCGTAAAACCCGATTTTCAAATCACTTTTGTGATGCAATCGGACGCTATTGTGGCGCTTGGTGTCAAGTTTCGATGAAATTTTCGTAAGGCTTGCAAAATCATAGGCACAATGGAGCGGCCTACAGGCCCCTCAAAACAAGTCCGATTGTCGCGAAAACAGACCCTAGGCGAGCAATATTGCCTTGGTGGCCGCCTGCAAGGCTCTGGGGGCGACTTCAAACACCGAATTTGGCGCTCCGGCTGCGGCCCATACGGTTTCATGGTCTAAAAGGGCCGGATCCATATAGACTTCCATTTCGCACAAATGGCCGATCGGAGCGACGCCTCCAATCGCAAATCCGGTTTCCGAGCGCACCTTTTTCGGATCCGCCCGATCAAGGCTGGTGCCACTCACTCGGGTGGCCAGATCCATATCGGCCCGATTGTCCCCGGCTATCAGCAATAGCGTCAGATGGCCATTGTCATGACGCTGGAAGATCAGGCTCTTGACGATCTGGCCCACCGCGCAGCCGCAGGCCTTGGCCGCCTCTTCTGCTGTGCGGGTGGAGGCGGGCATGGTGACGATATCAATCGCCAGACCGAGCGCTTCACCAGCCGCGCGCACCCGATCCTTGGAGCTTTTCTTGGGAAGTTGCTGGCTTGGCTCGGTCATGCTCTTGTCTTTCCTGTCACACAATGACGTCTTGCGCGGTCTGCTCTCCGACCTGGAATACGCGTTTGTAGCGCTCGATTTCGCTCGCCGGTCCCATGGCCTTGTTCGGATTGTCCGACAGTTTGACGGTCGGGTTGCCATTGGCAGAGACGGCCTTGCACACCAGTGAGAAGGGAGCCAGTCCGTCGCCTTCCACCAGATTGCGGAAGTCATTGGTCAGCAGAGTGCCCCAGCCAAAGGAAATGCGCGCCCGGTGGTTGAACTGCCGGTAGAGCTCGGCAATCATTTCCACATCCAGCCCGTCGGAGAAAATGATCCGCTTTCTGGAAGGATCCTCGCCGCGATCTTTCCACCATTGCAGAGCGGTTTCTGCCGCCTCCGCCGGATTGCCACTGTCAATGCGAATACCGGTCCAGCCAGTCAGCCAATTCGGCGCCCGCTCCAGAAAGCCCTTGGTGCCGTAGGTGTCGGGCAGAATGATCCGCAAATTGCCAACATGCTCCGCCTGCCAGTCTTCAAGCACCTGATAGGGAGCATTGGCCAGTTCTTCGTCACTTTCGGCCAGCGCCGAATAGACCATAGGCAGTTCATGGGCATTGGTGCCGATGGCTTCCAATTCGCGCCGCATGGCAATCTGGCAGTTGGAGGTGCCAACGAAATTCTCGCCCAATCCCTCATGCATGGCCTGCACACACCAATCCTGCCACAAGAAGGAATGCCGCCTGCGGGTGCCAAAATCAGCGATCTTGACGTCGCCAATGGCCCGCAACTGCTCAACCTTTTCCCAAAGCTTGGTCATCGCCCGGGCATAAAGCACTTGCAGCTCGAACTGTTCCATCTGGTGCAGGATGGCGCGAGAGCGTAGCTCCATCAGGACCGAGAGGGCAGGGATCTCCCACAGCATCACCGCAGGCCAGTCCCCTTCGAAGCTCAATTCATATTGATCACCCACCCGCTCCAGATGATAGGGAGGCAGGGTCAGATTCTCGAACCATTCCATAAAGTCGGGCTGGAACATCGAGCGCTTGCCATAGAACATGTTGCCGCGCAGCCAGGTGCTTTCGCCGCGCGATAGGCGCAAGGTGCGGATATAGTCAAGCTGGGCGCGCAATTCCCCTTCATCAATCAGCTTGGCCAACGGCACGTCTTTTGACCGGTTGATCAGGCTGAATGTGACATGCACATTGGGTCTGTTGTGAAAGACCGACTGGGCCATCAACAGCTTGTAAAAATCGGTATCGATCAGGGACCGAACGATGGGGTCGATTTTCCAGCGATGGCTATAGACGCGCGCGGCGAGATCCGTAGGCATGGAGTCTCCTTACCCGAATTCAAATTGCACGACAGGCTGGCCCAGCCTGACGATGGTTGCAAGTCCTATTTTCAAAGGCTGCGTCCAAGGATCAGGTCGCAGCCAAACTGAAATCCAACAAACGGGACAGCGATCATCAGTCGAGGATCTGGACCCCGTGGTCGCGCATATCCTGCAAAGCGGAAGCAAGCGAGCCTTCCATGTCGATGGCCCGGCAGGCGGGAAGATCCACCGATACATCAAAGCCCAGTTTGGCCGCGTCCACAGCCGAATAGCGCACACAAAAATCGGTGGCCAGCCCCACCATTTTGAGGCTAGCCACCCCGCATTCACGCAAATAGCCCTCAAGCCCTGTGGGCGTGTGATGATCATTTTCAAAAAAGGCCGAATAACTGTCGATCGCCGGATTGGTTCCTTTTCGCAAAATCAGGGAGGCCCGATCCGTATCAAGATCGCGGTGAAAGGCCGCCCCCTCGGTGCCCTGAACACAATGGTCAGGCCAGAGGATCTGATCCCCATAAGGCATGGTGACCTGATCGTAAGGGGCCTTGCCCTGATGGCTCGAAGCAAAGGATTTATGTCCCGCTGGATGCCAGTCCTGCGTTAACACGATCTGATCGAAATCCTGCTGGAGATGGTTGATCCGGGCAAGGATGGCATCTCCGTCCGGCACGGCCAGTGCGCCACCCGGGCAGAAATCATTCTGCACATCAATAATGATAAGAGCCTGATGGGACGCGCTTTTCATGGGGCTTGCCTCTCTTCTTGCGTATGGGTTCTCTACCACCGTGCCAAGACTATTCGGTCCTGATGGAATATTCCAGTGCATTGTCGCCCTCATGCGGGCACAAAAAAGCCGGGGAAAATCCCCGGCCTTGTAACCATAATTGTCTGTTCTCGCCCGAAGGGGTTGATCAGTTCTGCAGGCTTTGCAGATAGGCAATCAGATTCGCGCGGTCACTGTCTTTTTTCAGTCCGGCAAATGCCATTGAGGTCTTGCCCACCAGATCCCTTGGCTTGGTCAGGAATGTGTTCAGCGTTTCAGCATCCCAGGTCTTGCCATCAGAGAATTCTTTCATTGCATCAGAATAGCTAAAGTCGCCGACGCTGGCGATGGCACGGCCAAATACGTCATGCAGGTTCGGACCGGTTTTGTTGCCGCCACCTGCTTCGAATGAATGGCAGGACTGGCATTTCTTGGTGACTTTCTCACCTTTGGCAACATCGGCAGACGCAAGCAGGGTGGCGAAGTCAACTTCTTCCACTGGTTCCTTCTGCGTGGGTCCAGCCTCCGAAGCGTCCGCGACCTCGATCACGTAACCAGGGGTTTCGGGGGTCTCGTTATGGAAAATGTAGCCCGTGACCATGCCTGTCACCATGATGAAGATCAGCGCGGCCAACAGCGCGCCAAAGGCTTTGTTCAGTTCGAAAAAGTTCATTGGTCCTTGCTCCGGGGTCTTTGTGACGGACGGTATCCTAGCAACATCACGCGCCCATGTCGTGTTCTGCTCGCATTCACGGGTGATGCAATGGCTGTTTGAAGCGGAAACTACTAGCTTTTACTAATAAATGTCCATAGGAATACCGGATAAGATGGATCGACTTTCGCAACAGATTGCTTCGTTTTCAACAATATTGGAGGATTTTTTTGATGTCGACTGCAATTGATCCAGGAAAATCGGTCATTCTTATTCCCGCGCGCATGGCTTCGGTTCGTTTGCCGAACAAGCCGATGCTCGATATTGCAGGGGAGTCGATGATTGTTCATGTCTGGCGACGCGCCATGCAGGCCAATATCGGACAGGTTTTGGTTGCGGCAGATTGTCACCAGATCGCTCAGGTCATCCGCGATGCAGGTGGCGACGCCGTTGTCACCAATCCTGACCATCCTTCAGGGTCGGACCGCATTTTCGAAGCCCTTGAGCATATCGATCCCAACAAGCGCATCGACTATGTGATCAATGTGCAGGGCGACCAGCCAACCATCAATCCTGCCTTGATCCGTTCCTGCATCGAGCCGATGGAAGATCCGGCCGTCGACATCACCACGCTCGCCGTTCCCATCCGCGAAGAGGCTGAGAAGACCAACCCCAATGTGGTCAAGGTGGTTGGCTCGCCCATCTCCCCAAACAGGCTCCGAGCGCTCTATTTTACCCGTGCGACGGCCCCCTTTGGCGATGGCCCGCTCTATCACCATATTGGTCTTTATTGTTATCGCCGCAAAGCGTTGGAACGGTTTGTCAGCCTGAATGTCTCGCCGCTCGAAGCGCGTGAAAAACTAGAACAATTGCGGGCGCTTGAAGCGGGCATGCGGATCGATGTATCGATCATTGACGACGTGCCGCTTGGGGTTGACACGCCTGCCGATCTTGAGAAAGCTAAAGCAATCCTTGCCTTTCAGTCCTGATTAAGATGGACCCGGCCTTCCTATCATTCTCAGGATCAGGCTGAAAGACAGCGATGACACACATGACAGATACCTGACCCCGGCTGTCCTGCTGCAGCCGGGTTTTTCATCTCGATACAGGCGTGGCAAGCCACAGGCCGCCCGCCAAGGAGCCAACATGACCATCAAGAAAGTCGTCTTTCAGGGAGAGCCCGGAGCCAATTCCCATATTGCCTGCAACAATGTCTATCCAGACTTTGAAGCTGTTCCGATGGCGACTTTTGAAGATTGCTTTAATGCCGTTCAGAATGACGAAGCCGATCTGGCCATGATTCCGGTGGAAAATTCCGTCGCCGGTCGCGTTGCGGACATTCATCATCTGATGCCAACCTCGGACCTGCACATCATTGGCGAATATTTCCTGCCGATTCATCACCAGCTTCTGGGTGTGCGCGGTGCTTCCCTCGACGAGGTGAAAACCATTCAGAGCCATGTGATGGCGATTGGCCAGTGTCGCAAGGTGATTCGCCAGATGGGTGTGCGTGCGGTGATCGGCGCCGATACGGCAGGCTCAGCCCGCCAGATTGCCGAGCGCAAGGATCCGACCCAAACCGCCATTGCGTCCGATCTGGCCGCCGACATCTATGATCTTGATATTCTCAAATCGGATATTGAGGACGAAAGCCACAATACCACCCGCTTCATCATCTTGTCGAAATATCCAATCAAGGCTGACGTGGGCAATGGTCCCGTGGTCACCACCTTCTTCTTCCGGGTGCGCAACGTGCCAGCCGCGCTTTACAAAGCCATGGGCGGCTTTGCGACCAACGGCGTCAACATGACCAAACTTGAGAGCTATCAGACCGGCGGTCAATTCTTCGCCACCCAGTTCTATGCCGACATTGAAGGGCATCCAGATGAGCACAGTGTGGAACTGGCCCTCGAAGAGCTGCGCTTCTTCTCTGCAGAACTCAAGATTCTTGGTGTCTATCCGGCCCACGCCTATCGCAACACCAATGCCGAGCCGGAAGCCAACCGCGCATTACGCCCCAGCCCGGATGTTTAAGGCGAGATGTGATTAAGACCCAGCCGGGCAAGGAACGTTTCCTTGGTGAGTGCTAGGGCATCGGTGCCAATGATGAACAAGGGGCAGGCGGCTATGCTGGCACTGCCCCTTTTTGTCTTTGCTAGCACTTATAGGCGTAGGTAAAGACCAAGGTGTCTGTGGTCCAGCGTCCCGTTGGACGACAGCGTTTGTTCACTTCCCTGTTCCCCTGCACGGTCACTTTCAGCTGATTGGGCGCGACTGGCCCCTCAACATGATAGGGCATTGGTGAGCCGGGGCAATATTTCGAAAAGACCCGCGCTGTCCCAGCATACCAGTTGCCCTGCTTTTGGCCGTTGAACAACAGGGTGCCTGGGCCAACCGCAAGGCCAGCGCGCGGTTGCTCATAATAGAACCACCGATTGTTGCCCTGTGCGACCAGCCGCATCAACGACCCATTGTGCCACCAGCAGCTGTCGGCAAAGGCTTGGCTTGTCGGCAGTAGGCCTGCGCTCAAAGGCAAGGCCAAGGTCAACGTCAGGAATAGTTTTTTTATATTTCTCTGAAACTGCCGCATTGTTATTGCTCTCCCCAGAAGTCGTGAAACACTTTATCAGCATATCACGCATCTAGAAAAGCGAGAAAGCAATTCTGTGCTTTGGTGAATTCAGATTATCGGCAATTGTACCGCGTAAACATACAGTAGTGGATCTATAATAGTGAGGTCTGACAAAAAGAGTCCAGAAAAAAACGTTTGTAATACGGTTGGATTGTTTTTTACCAAAAATTTGAACGCTGTCTTGTTGTAACTCTTCTAAAATATAGGTCCTTTATTGTTGAATGTGTTGAACCTGCTCACCCTTTGTCAATGTTTTGTTGGCACCTTTGTACCTTGGAACCATGCAAGATCGCGAACAGGGAATGGGGTTTGCATTGACGAACCAAAAGCAAAAGAACGGGAAGGGGGCGACAAATACACTCGATCGCATCTTTACGCCATCCAATCTGCCTGCCCTTCTTGTTGCAATTGCTGTGGTGATCTTAACCTTCGTTGCAGAGAATATCAGCCGCGAAATCGAGGATAACGAATTGCGTAGGCATCTTGAGGAAGATGCCAATCTGATCGGTTCGCGACTGCAAGGGCGCATCACTGCCAATGTCGAGTTGGCCCGTGGGTTGGCCGCTACCATCGCAACGGAACCCGATATCGATCAAGAGCGCTTCTCTGCCCTTGCCGACAGCTTGAACGGCAAACACAGCGATATTCGCAATTTCGCCGTCGCACCAGATCTTGTTGTCACAATCGTCCATCCGTTAAAGGGCAACGAAGCCGCGCTGGGACTGGACTATAAAAACCACAAAGCAAAACGGGCCATGGCGCACCATGCCCGGGAAACAAAGTCGACCAATTTCGCAGGTCCCGTTAATCTGGTTCAGGGTGGCCTGGGATTCATTGCCCGTTATCCCATCTTTAACAAATTGCCGAATGGCCAAGACCATTTTTGGGGTTTGTTGGCTGCCGTCATCGATGCGGACAAATTGTTGCAGTCATCGGGCATCGTCGACCACGAGCTAGCGAATTTCGCGCTTGTTGGCCATGACGGCAAGGGTCTTAAGGGAGCCAGATTTTTTGGCGATGAAAAGGTGCTGCAGAATAATCCTGTGAGCGTACCCATCGACTTTGGCAATGGTAAGTGGGTCCTCTTTGCCACCCCGCGCGATGGATGGATTACCTCCTCGAGAAATGCCTGGCTCATTCGCACCATAGGCGCTCTGATCTTTGTTCTGGTTGTTGTGCCGATCTATGGCATGGGTCGGCTCTATCGCGAGCGCGGGAAGCATTTGTCCAACAATCTGGCCTACCAGAGAAAACTTGCGACTGTAACAAAGCGTCTTGAAATGGCGCTCCAATCCTCAGAAATCGGCATTTGGGAATTTGCCCCCGGTTCGAATGAAAGCTACTGGGATGGACGCATGAAGGAGCTTTATGGCCTGCCGGTCGGGCAAGAAGTCTCGGACAAGTTCTGGCGCAAGTGCCTTCATCCGGACGATCTGGAGCGGGTGTCCAAAGAAATCAAGGACGCTATTGATAATTGCAGCCTGTTCAAGTCGAAGTTCCGGATTATACGTCCCGATGGCGAGGAGCGCACCATCCGCGCGGTTGGCTCAATGCTTGAGGGTGCCCGCAGCGAGTATCGCCTGATCGGAGTCAATTGGGACATCACCGAAGACGTCGCCCGTGAGCGCGAGTTGGAAGAAGCCCGCGCCGAAAGCGAGCGCCGCTATATCGCGCTTGAGCAGGCACAGGAAAAAATACGCGAAAGCGCGCTGCATGATTTCCTGACCGGCTTGCCGAACCGGCGCTATCTGGATGATCTGTTGCATCGGCGCACAGGCGATGGCTCCGGCATTAACGAGCTGTCATGTCTGGTTAAAGTCGATCTCGATGGCTTCAAGGAAGTCAATGACAATTACGGACATGCAGCGGGCGATGCCATCTTGGTGGAAGTCGCAAATCTGTTGCGCCGGGTGATTGCAGAGGATGAATTCACCGCCCGTGTGGGTGGGGATGAATTCATCATTCTGTGCCAAAGCAATGAAGAGCTGGAACGCCCGATTGCTCTTTGCAATGCGGTACTGGAAGCCCTACAGGCTCCGATTGACTTCAATGGCCGCAAATGCCGGATCGGTGCAAGCATCGGCATCGCTTTGGCTTTGGATGCCAAAAGTGACCCTGATAAACTGCTGTCGAATGCCGATTTGGCACTATACCAATCCAAGCAGACCGGCAAGGGACGCTACAGCTTCTTCAGCGAACCACTGGTGCAAAAGGCAAGGCGTCAACGGCGCCTCGCTGACGATGTGCTCCGCGGCATTGAAAATCGTGAATTCATCGCCTTCTATCAGGGCCAGTATTCTGCTGAAACCCACGAACTGGTTGGCGCGGAGGCCTTGGCACGCTGGCAACATCCCGAACGTGGCATGGTCAGCCCAGTGGAATTTGTTGAAACCGCCGAAGCGTTGGGGGTTATGGGGGCCATTGACGCCCAGATCCTGGACCATGTGGTCGCCACCAAGAAACAGTTTGATCAGCAAGGCTTCAACGTGCCGCGCATATCGGTCAATGTGTCCGCCAAGCGTCTGGGCGACAAGGATTTGATCGGCAATCTGAAAAAACTTGATATCGACCCTGAAAAATTGACCTTCGAGCTGGTCGAATCCACTTTCCTTGATCGCAGCGACGCACAAGTGGCCGCGAATATCCGGCAAATCCGTGATATGGGCATTGATATCGAAATCGATGATTTTGGCACCGCCTATGCTTCCATTGTCAGCTTGACCCATCTGTTACCAAACCGACTGAAAATCGACCGTGAACTGGTTTTGCCGATCATTGAACGCGCGGACCAACGCGAGTTGGTCCATTCGATCATCCATATCGGACGGACTCTTGGCATTGGCTCGGTGGCCGAAGGGGTGGAAAGTATGGAGCATGCGGAAATTCTGCGCATCATGGGTGTCGAAATCCTGCAAGGCTTCGCCTTCTGTCGACCAATATCCGCCGATGATTTTCTGCGCCAACATCGCAAGTCTCCCCAAAGCGATGCCTTCTGCTCATTAATGCAGCCTGCGAAGGTGATTTGAGGCCAAAAAGGCCTGAACGATCAAAAGATCATAAAGATCAGAGAAAAATAGCGTGCAACCAGAAAGAGCCCCGGATTTTGAAGACCCGGAGCCCCATTTGCCACAAGCGCATCTCTTTTCCAGCCGACAAGCTGCCGACCAAGTCCTTAGGCTGGCATCATCTGATAGCTCACCGGAACATAGCGGAAGCCTGTATCGCGCGTCTCCACAAAGCCAGCTGCAGGGAAAGGCATGTGATAGCCGATCATTGGCACCCGGTCTGCGGCCAGCATGCCAAGAATCTTGCGCCGCGTTGCCGCCGCTGCAGCCTTGTCCATGTCAAACTTCACTTCCCAGTCGGGATATGCCAGCGACCAGACATAATGGTTGGCAGTATCGGCCATCAGCAGCAATTGCGCTCCATCGCTTTCCAGCATGTAGGCCATATGACCCGGCGTATGACCATGGGCCGCAACGGCCGTGATACCTGATGCGACAGACCCGCCATCATTCAGGAACGTCATCTTCTCGGCCAATGGCTTGACCTTGGCATCGAAATTCTTGTTGCCTGCCTTTGACCAATGATCAAATTCCTTTTGCCCCGTCAGATAGACCGCATTGGCAAAAGTTGGCATATCGCCATCCATCAGGCCGCCAATATGGTCCCCATGCATATGGGTGATCACCACATGGGTCACCTCTGCGGGTTTGACACCTGCTTCAGCCAGAGCCGCAGTGATGCCCGCTGCATTCAGGCCCGTGTCAAACAGGATCACATTGCTGCCTGCGCGCACCAGGGTCGGCGTGAAGTAGAATTGTGCCTTGTCGGTTCCGATGAAATTGGCTTGGCTGACCTTGGCAAAATCTTCGTCCGACACATTAAGGCCGAAAATGCCATGCGGATTCTCGCGCGGTGCAGACCCCGCCAGCAAGGCCACCACATCCAGCGAGCCGACTTTGAAACCGCGCGCCTTGGCCATTGGCAACATGGCTTTGGACTGGCTATCCGCCAAGCTGACCTTAGGCGCCAGCATTGCCCCTGTGGCACCAACAGCAGCCATCAGCGCCGTGCGTCGATTGATCTTCATTTCCATGAATTTCTCCCCTAAAAACTCTCCATAAAACAAAGTTGATACGTAAGAATACTACCATTCGGATTTGCCGATTGGTTAACACGCTTTTGTGACCACAGATCCATGCGAACGGCAGCTGACCCTTCATGCCACTCTAGGTTACTGAATTGGTAAGGTTAATTATGGTTTCTCGTTACGGAAGGTAGGTCCTTTAAAACATTTCAGTTATCTTTGATCGAAATCCGCATTTTGAAAGCCTTTCTCAGGCCATAACGCCTGTTTGAGTGCCTTGAAATCCAAGCATTTGAAGCAAACGCGTTAAGAATGAAGACCATGACAGACAAAGCAAAACCACATTTTGGACTATTCGCTGTCTGGCGATTGATCGCTGCCATCTTGGTGATGATCTACCATTTCAGTGCATATGGGCCAGAGGCCTATCTGGCGCTGAATGCCGGCATGGAGCGTCTGACGCCAATGCTCGACATGTTCTTCATCATTTCCGGCCTGCTGATCTGGTTCCACTATGCCGATCGCATCCACAACTGGCAGTCTTTGCGGGTGTTTATCGTCAGACGTCTAGCGCGGATTTATCCGCTGCATCTGGTCACGCTGAGTTTTTTCTGTGTCGTCGGGCTGGCCGTGCATTATGGCCTCGTCTCCACCGCCAACCCGGAGCGCTACAGCCTTGCGGAACTCGGCCGAGAGCTTTTGTTGATCAATGCCTGGGGGACGAGCGATGTGCTTGGCTTCAACTATGTTTCCTGGTCCCTGTCCGCAGAATGGTTTGCCTATTTGGCTTTTCCCTTGCTCGTGATCATCTATCGCCACAAGGGATTGATTGGTTTGGTCACTCTGTTGCTTTGTTGCGTTGCGCTTTTGGAAGGGGCAACCAAGCTCGAATTGATGCCATTCCCCACTTGGCTTGAAGCCAATACATGGGGAGCCTATCGGGTGCTGGCTGATTTTGTGCTCGGGGCAATTTTGGCCGATTGCATTCAGCGCCATCCGGTCAAGGTGAAGTCTCACCTTGCGCCATGGGGTTTGTTCGCGCTGTCGATGCTGCTAATGATATCTGGCGCTTCGTCAGGCTACCTGACCATCGCGGTGATTGCGCTGGCGCTCTATATTGCCGGCTGCATCGATTTCGCATCCCCTGAAAAGGGCAGGTACCTGCGGCCGCTGATGCCGATCGCCTCCGTGTCCTTTGGCATGTATCTATGGCATCCGGTTTTGGCCGTGACCCTGCTCGGTTTTGGCTGGCGGCATATCTTTGAGCCTATGCAGACCGTGCCCTTTACGGTCTTTATGATTGTCAGTCTGGTTGCCACTGTGATTGTGGCCTCGATCTCCGCTCGCCTGATCGAACAGCCGATGCGCAACATGATGCTGCGCTTTGCCGAAAGCCGCAAAACCAAACAGCAAAAAGCCTCAAAGCAGATCAGCGCCATTCCGGCAGAATGAGCAAACGGGGCTTGCAAGCCCCCAGCTCACGCCGGATCAGCTTCGACCCATTCCTTGATCAAGCAGTGCGCAATCGAGAAACCACCCGGAACATGCGGCTCCGGTGAGCCAACCGGACGTTCCATCATTACCTTGAGTGCTTCACGCGTATACCAATGAGCTTCGCCCAGTTCGGTGGCATCCAGCGTCAATTCCGGTGACAGGGCTTCTGCGAAACAGCCGAGCATAAGGGAAGATGGAAACGGCCATGGCTGGCTGGCCAGATAGCGCACCTCGCCAATCCTGACCCCCGCTTCCTCAAAGATTTCCCGCCGCACGGCATCTTCCAGCGTCTCGCCCTGTTCCATGAAACCGGCAAGCGTTGAGAACATCGGATCTTCAAACCGGGTATGGCGTGCCAACAGGCACCGTTCCACCCCCTCTTCATCGCGATGGATTGCCAGCATGATCACAACCGGGTCCGTGCGGGGGAAATGCACCGCATCACAGGACGGACAATCCCGGCGCGCGCCTGCCAGAGCCACATGGGTCTTGGCACCACATTTGGCGCAATATTGGTGGGTCTCATGCCAATTGAGCAAGCTACGGGCCTGCGCCACCGCGCCCAATTGATCCGATGGCAACATGCCCTTCGAACCAACCGCTCGCACCGTTTCGAGCCGATAATCATCATGCTCTTCAAAGTCCGCTACACGTTCCGCCAACAAGGGAGCCGCCAGTCTTGGCGCATGATCCTCGTCTGGATCCGTGCCCAGCAAAATCACCCGATCAAGATCTGCGCCCAGCTCGGATGCCATTTTGGCGCAATAAAGCGGGTCAAACCGATCCGGCTTCACACGCACCAGCAATCGATCCCCGTCAAACAGGTAAAACCGCGCCCGCTCATGGGCCATCCGATCCTTGAGCGTTCCAGCGGTGCGATGCTCGGTATCCCGATCCAGTCGGTTATGGGCATAGCCCAGCCCTTCAAAAAATGGATTATGGCGTGGCTGGGCAATAAAGTCCGACATGGTCAACTCCTTGGATCTTGGATAGAAGTGCGGTGCAAAGAAGGGGATACGCGCAAAAGCGGGGCAGGGATCAAAGCTCGGCCATGATGGCGGTCTTTAACGCCGCAATCAAGGCGTCACTTGCTGCACCTTGATAGGCAACAGCAGGCACCTTGCCCCAGATGGGACCGGGCCATGCCGCATCCCCGACAAAGCGGGCAATCACATGAATATGGAGTTGGCCCACCATATTGCCAAGAGCAGCCACATTGAGTTTATCGCACCCGCTCACAGATTGCAGCGCCTTGGAGACAATCCGGATTTCGTCAGTCAATCGATGTTGATCCTCAATCGACAGATCGATCAGCTCGGCAAGGCCATCCTGCTTGGGAACCATCAAAATCCACGGATAAGTCGCATCATTCATCAGCCGGACAACGCACAGATCAAAGTCGAGCAAAGGCAGGCTATCGCCCTCAAGTTGGGGATCAAGTGTGAATTGGCTCATACCAATGCTCCAGTTTTGCAAAATGAATCGACACTGCCCCTTGCTTTAGCACGCAACAAATGACATATGAACAGACGGAAGGTTGGCAATGGACGTTCCCCTCGCCAATCGGGTCAGGTCCGGAAGGAAGCAGCCCCAACGAGTCCAGAGCGGGTCATCTGTTCAGCCTTCCACTTATTCCCCTTCATTTCAGCGCCTCTTATACGCGGTTCCCGCCGAAGCTTTCGTGTGCCTTGCAGCCTGTCAACAGATCGCGCGCGCGCACCACAAGACAGGTGACGGGCTTGCGCCTCCTCTGCTATGGATAGGGACAGAATCTCAGCTATACAGGTCAGGACAGCTTTATGAGCATTGCGGATCATCAGTCAGATCAGGGCTATCGCGTTCTGGCGCGCAAATATCGCCCCGCGAACTTTGATGACATGATCGGTCAGGATCCTATGATCCGAACCCTGACCAACGCTTTCTCCACCGGTCGCATTGCCCAGGCCTATATGATGACCGGGGTGCGCGGGGTGGGCAAAACCACCACGGCCCGCATTCTGGCGCGTGCGCTCAATTATGAGATTCCCGGCGAGATTGATCAGCCCACCATCGACATGAAGGAAATGGGCTCCCATTGTCAGGCGATCATGGAAGGCCGCCATGTTGACATCATGGAAATGGACGCTGCCTCTCACACCTCGATCAATGACATTCGAGAGATTATCGAAGCAGTCCGCTACAAGCCGGTCAGCGCCCGCTACAAAGTCTATATCATCGATGAGGTGCACATGCTCTCCACCGCCGCCTTCAACGGCCTGTTGAAGACGCTGGAAGAGCCGCCCGAGCATGTGAAATTCATTTTCGCGACCACCGAGATCCGCAAGGTGCCGGTGACGGTCCTCTCCCGCTGTCAGCGGTTTGATCTGCGCCGCATCGATGCTGGCGAGATGGCCGCTTATATGAAGACCATTTGCGAGAAAGAAAAGGTCGACATCGAGGATGACGCGCTGCAGATGATCGCCCGCGCAGGTGAAGGTTCGGCCCGCGATTCCCTTTCCCTGCTCGATCAGGCCATTTCCCATGGCGCAGGCAAGATTACCTCCGAGACGACCCGCCAGATGCTCGGCCTTGCCGACCGTGCCCGGGTCATCGATCTGTTCGAAGCGGTGATGAAAGGCGATATCGCCACAGCCTTGCAGGAATTGAAGGCCCAATATGACATCGGTGCCGAACCGTCGGTGGTCCTGTCCGACCTTGCCGATTTTGTCCATCTGGTCACGCGGCTGAAACTAACCCCGGACGCCAATTCCGATGCGGCGGCAACCGAAGCGGAGAAGAAACGCGGTCGCGATTTTGCCACCCGGTTGTCGGTCCGGGTTCTGTCTCGCGCATGGCAAATGCTGCTCAAGGGTCTGGCCGAAGTGCAATCCTCGCCCCGCCCGCTGGCCTCCGCCGAAATGGTGCTGGTGCGACTGGCGTATGTGGCCGATCTGCCAAGCCCGGACGAAGCACTCAAAATGCTCACCAACAAGGATTATCGCCCGCCGATGCCGTCGGGTGCAGGGTCAGGCCCATCGACACCACCTGATGCTGTGGTGCCAGAAGCAACACAGGCCCAAGCCACCCCGCCGAGCGATCCGCCCCCTTATGGCAACAATGGGGGGAGTGGGGGCGGCCCGACAGCCATGAAGGCAGAAGCAGGCACCGCCGCGACGCCGTCCGCCTTGGCCATCGGCCATGCTGAACCGGTAAAGGAAGACAAGGCCAATCTGCGCCTGGTGGCAAGCCAAAGCGAAAAGCAGCTGGCCGCGCGCACCCCACCGCAGTCCTCCGACCCCATCCGCTCGCAGCCAGCGGCCCAATCGGTCAAACCGGTCATCACGCGCTTTGAGCAGATCGTCGCGCTTGCCAACAAGAACCGCGACATTGCCCTTAAACTGCAACTGGAAAGCGCTGTGCGCCCCGTCTCGGTGGAGCCGGGTCATCTGGTCATTGCCTATGATGGCTTTGACAGCGAAGGCTTCCAGACAAAAATCGGCCGTAAGCTCACCGAATGGACCGGCGAGCGCTGGCATGTGGATCTGACCAATGAAGGGGGAGGGGCGACTCTTTCCGAGCGTAAGGAAGAGCGCGAGCGCGAAGTGCGCGAAGCGGCAGACCAGCATCCACTGGTGGAAGCGGTGCGCAAGGCCTTTCCCGGCTCGAAGGTGGTGGATGTGCGCATCCATCGTGACTTTGAGGAAGAATTCCTTGCCCCCGTCATCGAAGATCCGCTGGAGGAGGATGATGACAGGCTTTTGGCGCTCGATGATGGCTCCGAGTTGGGCTTTGACGACTAGCCCCTTGCAGGCAGGGCCATCCATGGCCACTTATCCAGACAGACCTTTATCCGGCTATTTCTGAAAACATCTTTCTGAAATAACCGGCGGCAGACCTTAACCATTGCAATCCGCCCGCCATTTTGGCACACGGCCACAGGCTGCGGCGGATGCCCAACGACAAAAGACGAGGACGACCATCATGGATATGATGAAGATGATGAAGAAGGCCAAGGAAATGCAGGCCAAAATGGCCCAGATGCAGGAAGAAGTGGCCAAGATGCAGGCAACCGGTGTGTCCGGTGGCGATATGGTCAAGGTGACCCTCTCTGGTAAGGGCGAGATTGTTGCCATCTCCATCGACCCATCCATGATCAACCCAGATGATGCAGAAATCCTCGAAGACCTGATCATGGCCGCTCACAATGACGCCAAAGCCAAGGTTGAAGCGGCCATGCAGGAAGAAATGCAGAAAATGACGGGCGATCTGGGCCTGCCTGCTGGCATGAAACTGCCATTCTGACCCGAGCAGGACCCTAGCTGCCATGACCCTGTCTTCCTTGCTGCTTTTTGCCGGTGCACTCTTTTTGGCCGCCGGCTCCCCCGGCCCCAGCATCGCTGCGCTCGTTGCTCGTGTGATGAGCCGTGGTGCTGGTGATGTGCTGCCCTTTCTAGCGGCCATGTGGATTGGCGAGGCAATCTGGCTGTCCTTTGCGGTGGCCGGACTGACAGTCATTGCCGCAAGCTATCAGCCGCTTTTTGCTGCTATTAAATGGGCGGGGTGTCTTTATCTGCTCTATCTTGCCTACAAGATGTGGACGAGCGATGCACCCGACAGGGAAGAAGGGGCTTTGCCCGAAAGCCGCTCGGCTTTGGGCATGTTTTTCACCGGCTTGGCGGTGACCATGGGTAACCCCAAAATCATGCTCTTTTATGCCGCGCTGCTGCCAACCTTGATTGATCTGAATGCCGTGACCATGCTCGGTTGGATCGAATTGCTGGCCGTGATGTTGGTAACCTTGGCCGTGGTGGATATTGGCTGGGTCCTGTTGGCAGACAAGGCACGCCGCCTGTTCCGCAGCCCCAAAGCGGTCTCGATCGTCAACAAGACCGGCGCTGCCGCCATGGCCGCCGCTGCTGCAGCCATTGCCAACAAGGCATGAAACCATAGCCCGCAATCTGCGGCTTGAAAGGGAAAGAGGCGACGATGGCCAAATCCATGGCTGGGCCGGAAATTGAAAAGCTGATCAAACTGCTCTCGCGGCTGCCCGGACTGGGGCCGCGCTCGGCCCGCCGTGTGGCCCTGCATCTGATCAAGAACAGGGATCAACTGCTGGTCCCGCTGTCCGCTGCCATGGCCGAGGCGGTTGAGAAAGTGCAGGTCTGCGAGACCTGCGGCAACATTGACAGCGCCAGCCCTTGCACCATTTGCACCGATCATCGACGCGACCCGTCCCTGCTGGTGGTGGTTGAGGATGTCTCCGATCTCTGGGCACTCGAGCGCGCTTCGGTCATCAATGCGGGCTATCATGTGCTTGGCGGCACCCTGTCGCCCCTTGATGGGGTGGGGCCGGATGATCTCAATATTGCTGGCCTGTTGGCCCGCACCGCCAAGGGTGAAGTCAAGGAAATTATCCTCGGCGTCAATGCCACCGTCGAAGGCCAGACCACGGCCCATTACATCACGGACCAATTGCAGGCACAGGCCAAGGCCATGCAGGCTTCTGATCCGGGCTTTGAGCCGGTGACAATTTCCCAGCTCGCCCATGGGGTCCCCATTGGCGGCGAGCTGGATTATCTCGACGAAGGCACCTTGCTGCAAGCCATGCGAAGCCGCAAGGCGTTTGGCTGAGCTCTATTTCAGCACCACCAATTTTTCAAAATGGTTCATGTCTTCAAAGGAACAGAAGGCAGGCGGCTCCAGTTCGATGACCGGAGCGGCTTCGCGCACCTCTTCGACGATTTCCTCCAATGCCTTTTGCCATGTCAGGATCGCTTCATCGCTGAAGCGTTCCAGTAAATAGGCAAAGGTGATGTGGAAGCTGTAGGACTCGTGATCGGGATGACGATAGCCGAAAAGGGTAGCCAGTTGATTGCGCCATATTCGCATCATCGCCCGATCCTTTTCGCTGATACCGGCAACGGTGAGGCCATTGGGTGACGCGCCAATCACTTCCACCTTGAAGGTTCCCGGCGCTTCAAAACCGTCAAACCGCTCGACATAGGCCTTGGTCATTGCATCAATTGGTGTGTCAAGCGGCAGATCTTCCGGCCAATAGGGCAGGTCCCGGCGATATTCGATGATGCCCTGAAACAGGGTCATATGCAGGCTGCTCTCGTCGGTATAGGCCAGCTTTTCGGATTCCGGCAATGACTGCATCCTAGTGCGGGCATCAAGCACTATTTTGGCGGAGAAAGAGTCTTTGGCCAGATGACAGACCACCGTGTTGCCCGGCTCTTTCAAGAAGACGCCATCTGCCGTGTGCCGAACCCCAATATGGCGTAGCGGGGTCTTGGTGAGCGTGGACGAGAAGAAATGCAACTCTTCAGGCAGGGTCGACAAGGTCATGAAATGCCTTTCATTGAGGGAAGGGGGAGCAAAAAGTAATAAGCAAGGGCTATTGCAGTTTAATGACTCTGCCAAACGCGCTGATCAGCCCTTGCGCGGGTGAGCCAACATAGGCTCACTGATCGTCCATCCCGAACAGGGACGCCATTCGCGCGTCTGTCTGGCTCTCATCCCTTTGCCCGTCAGGCGAGGCAATGCCATAGGGGCGGCGCGGTTGGGTCTCACTTGTCGGCAAATTGGGTGAAGCTGGCGGTTGAGCGGCGCGCGCAGACGCGGCTGATTTGTCATCTGCTTCCTGATCGGGTTCAGCCCCAGCCCCAGCCCCAGCCCTAGCTTCAGCCTCAACATTACGGATCGCCAACTCCGCTTCGCTGACATCAATATCCTCGATCCGCCTGCCGCGTTTGACAATCTTGCCGGTTGAGGTGAGGATCTGATCGATATCCTTCTGGGTTTGACCGAAATGGCTTTGCAGCTTCGATACCCGGTCATCCAGCCGGGCAACATCGTCCATCAGCATGGCAACTTCACGCTGAATGATATGGGCCTGCTCGCGCATTCTTGCATCCTTTAGCACTGATTGCACCACCTGGATCGACAGGGTCAGCAGGGAAGGGGAGACAATCACCACGCGGCTGCGATGGGCCAGTTGGACCACATCCTCGAACTGTTCATGCAAATCGGCAAACAGGCTCTCGGATGGCACGAACATGAAGGCCGTGTCCTGCGTCTCGCCAACAAGGAAATAGCGCTCGGCAATATCCTTGATGTGTTTCTTGACGTCGTTGCGAAAGCGCGTTCTCGCTTGCTTGTCCTCATCCGGATTCTGGGCGTCTTTCACCGCGCTCCAGCCTTCCAACGGAAATTTCGCATCAATCACCAGAACCGCCGCATCATTGGGGATGTGAATGACGCAATCGGGTCGGTTGTTGTTTGGCAGGGTATACTGGAAGTCATAGGCATGGGGAGGCAGGGCATCTTCAACGATTGCCTCCATCCGCCCTTGTCCGAAGGTGCCGCGGGTCTGCTTGTTGGCCAATATTTGCTGCAATTCCACCACACGGCCTGACAATTCGGTGATGTTGCCCTGTGCCTTGTCGATCACCGCCAGCCGCTCATGCAACGCCCGCAGATTGTCCCCTGTTGCCTTCTGATTGTCGGTCAGGCTCTTGGAAACCGTCTGGGTCAGCCGATGTCCCATTCCGTCCATGCGGTTCGTCAGCGCCTGAGCCATCTCGCTCTGGCGGGAGGAGAAAATCTCCGACATGGTTCGCATGCGGCCTGTCATCTCCGCCTGCAACCGGGTCAGCTCTTCAACCTGCGCCCGTTGCGCCCGCGCTTCTGCCATCGCTTCATCGCGTTCGCGAGTTTGCCGCAGGACAGATACCAGCACCCACAGGAGCATCAGCCCTACAAGGCCGATGGCCCCTAAAAGCAGGTCAAACAAGGTAAAGCCATGCTGGCCAATGGTGATCGCAATCTCATTCATGCCGCGCACTATAGATTGATTCGTCAGTGCCAGAAACAAAAAGAGAACATGGTTGTCAGCCCGTACCTCCTCCTTTTCGACAAAAACCCCCGGAAATCGGCCCAATTGGACCTGTTTGTGATTGACGCAAGCCGTGGCAGGCCTTACATCACCTCCCATGGCTGTACTGGATATCGTAAAATTGCCGGACCCGATCCTGCGCGAGCAATCGGCTCCTATTGAGCGCGTCGATGATGACCTTCGTCGCCTTGTCGAAAACATGTTCGAAACCATGTATGACGCCCCGGGCATTGGTCTGGCGGGCGTGCAGGTTGGCGTGACCAGACGGCTCTTCACCGTCGATTGTGCCAAGGAGGGCGAGGACAAGAATCCGCTCTGCTTTATCAACCCGGAAATCATCTGGAAATCGGACGAGATCAGCACCTATGAAGAAGGCTGCCTGTCGATTCCGGAATATTATGCCGAGGTGGAGCGCCCAGCCGAGATCAAGATCCGCTACATGGACCAGTTTGGCAAGAATCAGGAACTGCATTGCGATGGTCTGCTGTCCACCTGCGTGCAGCATGAATTTGACCATCTCAACGGTGCACTTTTTATCGATTATATCTCGAAATTGCGTCGCGATCGGGTGATCAAGAAATTCACCAAACTTGCCAAGCAGCAGGAAAAGCAGGGCATTCTCTAGGCCACTTTCGCTGAAATGCTCATAGCGCTTTTCTGCCCCGTTCCGGGCGAGAGGCGCCAAGACCAGAAGCAAGGATCAACCATGGTGCGTGTCATCTTTATGGGAACCCCGGATTTCGCGGTTCCAACCCTGATGGAAATTGTCGGGCAGGGCCACGACGTGGTCGCGGTTTACAGCCAGCCGCCCCGTCCGGCCGGTCGTGGCATGGATGAACGCAAGACTCCGGTGCATGAAAAAGCTGAACTGCTTGGCCTGCCGGTCTTCACCCCCACCTCGCTGAAATCGGAAGAAGAGCAGGAAAAATTCCGCGCGCTGGACGCCGATGTCGCCGTGGTGGTTGCCTATGGTCTGCTGCTGCCCAAAGCCATCCTCGATGCGCCGGTCGAGGGCTGCCTCAATCTGCATGGCTCGCTTCTGCCGCGCTGGCGCGGGGCCGCTCCCATACAGCGCGCCATCATGGCAGGTGATGCGGAAACCGGCGTGCAAGTGATGCGCATGGATGAAGGGCTTGATACCGGCGACATCGCCATGTCTGAAACCATTCCCATTACCGATGCCATGACCGCGCAGGATCTTCATGACCGGATGATGGCGCTCGGTGCCGATCTGATGGTTCGGGCTTTGGCGGCGCTGTCGCGCGGCTCGCTTGGTTCCCAGCCGCAGGCGGAAGAGGGTGTCACCTACGCCAAAAAGATCGACAAGGTCGAGGCGCGGATTGATTTTGCCAGCCCTGCATCCGAGATCCACAACAAGATCCGTGGTCTGTCGCCATTCCCCGGTGCGTGGTGCGAAATGACCATCCGCGGCAAGGCCCAGCGGGTGAAAATCCTTCGCTCCGAGCTGGCCGATGGCTCAGGTGCTCCCGGCACGTTGCTGGGCGATGGCATGACAGTTGCCTGTGGTGACGGCGCCATCCGTCTGGTCGAGCTGCAGCGGGCGGGCAAGGGCGCGATGAAGGCGGATGACTTCCAGCGCGGTGCAGACCTGAAAGTCGGTGAGGTGATCGGCTAGCATGCCTCGCTACAAGCTTCTGATCGAATATGACGGTCGCCCCTTTGCCGGTTGGCAGCGTCAGGACAATGCGCCGACCGTTATGGGCCTGATTGAAACGTCGCTGTTCAAATTCACCCGTGAGCAGGTGGTCGTGTTTGGCGCAGGCCGGACCGATTCCGGCGTTCATGCGACGGGACAGGTCGCCCATTTTGATCTGGAGCGGGACTGGCACAGCAATAAGATCCGTGAGGCGCTGAATCATTTCCTTAAGGAAACCGGCGTCGCCATTCTTGGCGTTGAAAAGGTCACCGATGCCTTTGACAGCCGCTTCAAGGCGATCCGGCGCTACTATCGTTATCGCATCTGCAATCGCCGTGCCCCGCTGACTTTCGAGATGGGCCGCGCTTGGCAATATAGCTATCCGATTGATATTGATCGCATGCAACAGGGGGCTGATCAGCTGATCGGTCACTTCGATTTCACCACCTTCCGCGCCACCGCCTGTCAGGCGAAAAGTCCATGGCGGACGATGGAGAAACTGACCATTTCCCGAGAGGGAGAATGGGTCTATCTCGACGCTATGTCACGCTCCTTCCTGCACAATCAAATCCGGTCTTTTGTCGGCTCGCTGGCCGAGGTCGGTTCAGGCCGCAAGCCCGTTGAATGGATCACTGAGATTCTCGAAGCCCGCGACCGTCGCGCCTGTGGCCCTGTGGCGCCCCCGGACGGCCTTTATCTGACACAGGTCGACTATCCGCAAGAGGCTGATTTTGTAATCCCCGAGGCCCCATGGCAGGGCCACACAAAAGGCTGATGAAGACGAAGCGAAATCGCCTATCCGGCGGCCAGCCCGACGCTCAGGCGGTCGATCACCATGATCGACCACAACCCCAAAACAAAAATCAGGACGGATAGACCAACAGCCATGCTGGGCGGGCAACCGAGCACGAAGCGATAGAGGCGAAATGACGTCCAGAGAATGAAGCCATAAATCGCCAGCATCACCATCACGGCGATCTCTGCGACCACAAAATCGGGCGTGATCAGCGCTCCGGGCAACAAGACGATCATCAAAATGACCACGCTGATCCAGTTTGAGCTGATGATCAGCGGCAGCAGCCGGTCGCGATAGCCGAAGACCGTGCAAAAGACCCAAAACACCATCGGTCCCATGCTCCAATCGAGCAAAAGCTCCAGCCCATAAAGTCCCAATCCCCCATCGCGGAGCAGCAATATCTGGTCCAGATGGCCAAACAGGGCCGCATAGAGAAAGCGGATCGGCTCGACGATCAGAATGGCCGTGAAGGACAGAAACAGCCCGCTGCGCGACATATCCATCCCGTAAAGCGCTTCATCCTGCCCCCGCACAAAGGCCCAGGCCAGCTCCAGGTGATAAAGGATGTAAGACATGAGGCCTCTTTTGGGTGGGGTGTTGTTCGATCACACGCTCTAGCGCGCCGAGACATAGTTATTTGGTACGGACAAGGCAAGTCCAGTAAAGAATGGCTTTGTTTTTGAACAGTCGCCGTGGCTTTAAACCAGCACCGAAACCTTAAAAATTAACCCGAAGAGTAAAATATAAAAAGTAAAAAACGGGTGTTGCAAAGAGGAAATAGAAGCTGTCTTTCCTATCCATCGATATAGCCGAAAAAGCAGATAGAAGTTTAATATCAAGATCAGCGATATAACCCAGTAGGAGTAGATCATACTGGGTAAAGACCATCCGAGTTTCAATTCAAGCAACAAAATGTTCGCACCGGCCAACACGTAAAATGCCACAGTGTCCGCCAGCAAAGTAAGCATTTGTATGGAAAGCAGTATGGCTGAGACGGTAGCGCCATATCGCATTTCCGATTGCATGCCAATGAAAATCAAGCCGATGGAAACGTTGCCACAAATTGTCAAGATGTCGTGCAGTGGGAAAGCAGCTCTAAACAGTGTTTTTGAAAAGAACGGTGTCCCTGTCTCATAGGTCGATAGAAAGAAGTTGTGGCCTATTTGGTTGAGAATGAAAAGAACCAATATAGTGAATAGCAGCATGACAGCTGTGAAACAAATCTGCTTTATGGAAATTGACAGATCTGCTAAACGGCCATTTTGCTCGTTGATAAGCAATGAAATCAACAGCAGGGGATTGAAGAGATTGTCACGCACTTGATTCTCTACACAAAGACACAAAACGGGGCCAGCATAGCCAACCCCGTTTGAAAGACAATTGGTAAATCAACTAAAAGTTGCTTTATTCCTTGATGCCAAAATAATGCTCAAGGAAGTCGAGATAGATGTCGCTCAAGGTTTCCAGATCCTTGATCTCGGTATGCTCGTCGATCTTGTGCATGGTCTGGCCGACAAGGCCGAATTCGATGACCGGACAATAATCCTTGATGAAGCGGGCATCCGAGGTGCCGCCATCGGTGGAATGATCCGGCTTGCGGCCGGTGATGCGCTCGACCGACGCAGTGAAATTGTTGATCAGGCTTTCCGACTTGGTCAGGAAGACTTGCGAAATGTCCGGCTGCAGCTCAAGCTTCACGTCGAAATCGTCATTTGGCAGCATGTCTTTGGCATGGGTGAGGACAAAATCAGAGATCTTTTCCGGGCTCCAAACATCATTATAGCGGCAATTGAAACGCGCGGTTGCCGATTTCGGAATGAGGTTCCAGGTTTCGTTGCCAACATCAAAGGAAATGAATTCCATATTGGTTGGCTGGAAGGAATCGGTGCCATGGTCAAGGATGGCATGGTTGAGACGGGCAACGATGCCTGCCAAAACCGGCACCGGGTTATGCGCCAGATGCGGATAGGCCACATGACCCTGCTGGCCAGTGACGGTGAGGGCGCCGGACTGGCTGCCCCGACGGCCCACCTTGATGGCGTCCCCCAAGGCATCCGGGTTGGTCGGCTCGCCAACGATGGCGTCAGAAAAGCTCTCGCCGCGCTCCTTGGCCCATTCGAGCAGCTTGACGGTGCCATTCAGCGCCGGGCCTTCTTCATCGCCAGTGATCAGGAAGGAAATGCTGCCATGGGGCATGCCATGCTGTTCGATAAATTTCAGCACCGCCGCAGCAAAAGCACCAATGCCGCCTTTCATATCCACCGCACCGCGGCCATAGAGCTTGCCATCCTTGGTCTCGCCCGCAAAGGGGGGCAAGGTCCAAAGGCTTTCATCCCCGGCTGGAACGACATCGGTGTGACCGGCAAACATCAGATGTGGCCCTTCGCCGCCCGAAATCTTGGCAAACAGATTTTCCACGTCGGGAGTGTCGCTATGGCTGAAGACAGGGCGCTGGACTTCAAAGCCTCTTGGGCTCAGCAGGGTGTCGAGATAGGCGAGCGCACCGCCTTCCTTCGGGGTGACACTGGGGCACTGAATGAGCTTGCGGGTGATATCCAAAGCGGTGGGGGCGTTGGTCATAACGAAGGCTGCTTTCATAGTCTGGCTGATCCCTGGGACCGGTTTGGCCCGTCCGGTTTTGGTCGGTCTGGCCTATCCGCTCGGGATCGGATGCACAAAAAAATCTGTTGCCGTTCAACCGCACAATCGGGATCGAACAATTTTTGCTTCACGGCGGCAAATCGACAGGTGGAGATGCGCAGGATAAATTCAAGGCGCAAAAAGCCGATTTGTCCGCTACCGCACAGTCTATGTCCCTTCTGCGACAGAATTCTGGCAGGAAGCGACAAGCTGGAGCGCTTTGAAGACAAACCGGATCACCGGTTTAGATTTAAACGCCATTTCTCAGTAAGGTATTGAATTCTCGCGAACGGCTGTTCCCGAGAATTGCTCTGAATCTTACGCGAGGCGCAAGAGTGCGGTGTTACAAAGCGAAGTTTGCGGCGCTACCATAGTCAAGCAAGGCCCGACCTTCAATCCCGAATATGCATGGGGAACCGCGCAAGCGGTCTGGTTCGACAGGCCTTTTGCGCCGATTGGACAATCGGCAGAATTGTGGTCGCATGGCGTGGGAGTTAGTTTTGCACTGGTGGGACATCTTGTCCCGCGCCGCTGTCCGGCTCTGTCACCTTTGTGGACAGTTTGCTTTTCATCAGGCCCAGATCGATGAAATAGATCAGCCAGAAAGGCACGATAAAGGCAAGATAAACAAGCCGCCCTTCGAACGGCACCGAACAGGACAGGGGAAAATGTGGTGCCAGTGCGCTTAGCGTTGCTAGGATCGGCAATGCATAGGCAAGGAAGCTGAGATGCCCTCGCCCGCGCGCCCTCAGACGCTTGATGACGACGCAATACCACATAAAGAAAAAGGTCGCTGCCATCACTGCCAGCGCCCCGTAGTAAACTTGACCAAGCGAGGTGGTTGGATCCATCGCACAGAGATAATTTTCATGCACCCGGAACAGCAACGCCGCCCCGATCTCTAGCGGAAACAGCCACAAATGGGCCTGCCAGAATTGCTGGCGGTTGATTGTTCCCCGGCTGTCAAACAGCAACTGGTCAAAGGTCATCGCGCAATCCGATCCGTCTGTGCTTCCACTCCGGTCTGCGAGCGGAACCTGAAGACAACACCATCATTTGAGTGTTGGGTTGTATGTATGCACGTATAGATGTCAGCAACGATAACGCTATTTGCCAAAAAAGGCGCGATTTTATTAACCGTCTTCACCATTTTCATTTTGCATATTGGTGGTCAATGGAGCAGGTGCATCGCCAAACACCTCCATGGCGGCATTCAGACCATTGATCGCCGCAGGCAGGCCACCATAGACAGCCATTTGCCAGATGATTTCCATGATTTCTGCCTCGGTCGCTCCGACCGACAGACTATGCTCGATATTGACCTTCAATTGAGGTGCGGTTTGCCCGCCCAATACGGTGAGGGCGGCAATGGTGGCGAGTTGCCGTGTTTTGGCATCCACCACGCCGCGGGAATAATGCCGCCCATAAGCCCATTCAATCAGACTTTCGGAAAATCCGGGCAAGTGCTGATCATAGCGCTCTGCCAGTGCGGCCTCCAGATGGGAATGATGCTCGGCACAATAGGCTCGCCCGCGTTCAAGGGCGTTCACGTCTGACGCGTTGGTGGTCTGGTTGCTATTGTCTGTTGCGGTCTGTGGTTGCTGTTTTGTCATGGTCTGCCTCCAGAATATGAGCCTGTTCGATATCGTGATAGAGAGCGATCTTGTGCTCCAGAATGGGAAGAGTGGCTTGCAGGGTGGCAATCTGATCGATCACCTTTTGCTGCTGCTCTTCGAGCATCAGGCGGCGTTCTTTGGCGGTTTGCGGACCTTGGGCGCGCAGTTGGGCATAGCGAACCATGTCGGCAATGCCCATGCCGGTTGCCTTCAAATGCCCCAGAAACCGCAGCCACTTGGTAATCTCCGTTCCATATTGCCGTTGTCCGCCCCCATCCCGATGCGCTTTGGGCAACAACCCAACCTTCTCGTAATAACGGATGGTATGAACAGACAGGCCGGACAGGCTGGCGAGATCACCGATTTTCATGCAGTCACTCCGGTTTTGGGGTCAGCTGATCCCACGCCATAGGCGGATGGCTGGCGGGGGCGCAAGGGGTGCAAGAGGGATAAAAGCTGGGCGCGAATAGGGCCTTTTGAAGCTGTCGGTCATAGGATCATCCTTGGTTGGTGATGGGGCCGACTTTCTTATCTAGGGGTTAGAGTGCACTCTAGGTCAAGCGAGGCGGTATCAGGTCTGGGGATAATACAAACAAAAACCCCGCAGTTGAAAACTGCGGGGTTTGAAACCTTCAAGCTGCCTTTTGCGATCAATCGCGCAGCAGATCATTGATTGAGGTTTTCGAGCGGGTCCGCTCGTCCACACGCTTGACGATCACCGCGCAATAGAGGCCCGGACCGGCAGACCCGTCTGGCAGCGGTTTGCCCGGCATGGTGCCCGAGACAACCACGGAATAGGGCGGAACTTCACCCATGAAGATTTCGCCGGTATTGCGGTCGATGATTTTTGTCGATGCGCCGATATAGACACCCATCGACAGCACAGAGCCTTCACGCACGATCACGCCCTCGGCCACTTCGGCGCGCGCGCCGATGAAACAATTGTCTTCAATGATCACGGGGCCTGCCTGCAAAGGCTCCAGCACGCCGCCAATGCCAGCGCCGCCGGAAATGTGCACATTCTTGCCGATCTGGGCGCAGGAGCCAACGGTCGCCCAAGTGTCGACCATGGTGCCTTCATCAACAAAAGCACCCAGATTGACAAAGGACGGCATCAAAACCACACCCTTGCCGATATGGGCAGAGCGACGCACGATACAGTTTGGCACGGCGCGGAAACCGGCTTTCTCGAAATCAAGGCCGCTCCAGCCATCAAACTTGGAAGGCACCTTGTCCCACCAGGTCGCGTCGCCCGGGCCACCCTTGATGATTTCCATCGGATTGAGACGGAAAGACAGCAGCACGGCTTTCTTCAGCCACTGATTGACCTTCCAGTTGCCATCGGCACCTTTTTCTGCGACGCGCGCATGACCGTTATCGAGCAAGGTCAGCGCCTTTTCGACGGCATCGCGGATATCACCATTGGTGGTGTTGGTGATGCTGTCGCGTTTCTCGAACGCGTCGTCGATCATCGTTTGAAGGGAAGCCAAGTCAACCTGTGTCATGTCTTTTGCCTTTTTTCACGTGCAATCCTTTCCCTCAACCAGACATTCAGATCCCGAATGCCAGAAGCGAGGGGAGGCACAATCTGTCCTTCACTCCTTGCGAAACCGGACAAAGCCGATCTCCAAAAGGAGGAAACTTTATCTCTACCCTATCCGGCACCGGGCCTGTTGTGACCGGACAAAGCACTTTTTGCAGTGGCTCGCACATATCCTCTTGCACGAGCATTCGGCCAAACCATAAGCACCCCGTTAGCGGTGTCAATATAAAGTCGCGGCGAGAAGGGGCAATTTGTGGTTATGGACAGATAAAGCCGACAGCGCAGATGTGGGTTAGAGTCGAAAAATGGCGCCTTTAAATAGAATCTTTAAAAATCTGGTCTATCTATTTGGTCTAGAGCATATCGTGAAAGTATTCTTGCGTTAAATGTTAAGAAAAGTTAAGTTTTGCTTTTCTTGACGCATCTGATCGCCGTTTTGACGTGCGGGAAAGGGGGATCAATTTTGCGTGAGAAGGATGCTGACGGAGTTTGGAAAGTGGCAGAAACGGCCCCTTTTCTGGTTTGAGACACGTTGGGTGCAAAAACCTCTCGGTCGGAGAATAATCTTGTCTGATCAATATAGACAGATATACTGACCCGATATTTTCGCGCGTTTATTGTTGCCGGCAGGGATGATTGCTGCGATCATCAGTTGGCCCGAATAGTGAAGTGAAGCCCGACCGCCATGGTCTTGCCTGTTGATGACGGGCCTTGCGTTCTTGGATAGGGACGTTTGGCACAAAAGCGGGGTGGCTTCCGATCGGATGAGGGAAAAGAATTGGCTTATCAAGGGAAAGTGTCTGGCAAGCTTTTGCTCACTGTGACCGTGCTTTTGTCGAGCACTGCTGTGGGAGCAGCAGCGGGCACTCCTGTGTCACAATTGCCTGTCTCTGAAAAGCGCACAAAGCATCTTGATGCATCGCTGGATGCACCGGTGCAGATCATTGTCTCGCGCAAGGATCAACGCTTGCGCGTGTTCAAGGACGGGGAAGAAATTGCCAGTTCGCGGGTCTCGACTGGCAAGCGTGGCCACACCACCCCGACGGGCATCTATTCGATTCTGGAAAAGCGCCGTCGTCATTACTCCAACCTGTATGACAGTGCGCCGATGCCTTACATGCAGCGCCTGACCTGGTCTGGCATTGCCCTGCATGAATCCAATTCCGTGCCAAGATATCCCGCATCTCATGGCTGCGTCCGCTTGCCCAACGGCTTTGCCAAAAAGCTCTTCAGTCTGACTGAGCGCGGTGCGCATGTGGTCATTGCCAATCGGGATGCTGCGCCGGAACTCATTTCCCATCCTGTTCTCTTCCAGCCACAGGAAATGACATCCTTTGACAAGCTGTCCTCCGTGCAAGCGGCTGAGAGAAAAGCCATCAAGACTTTTGGCAAGGTCGCGCTGTTGTCGAACAAGCCTCCGCTTGATCCTCTGGCGCACCAGATGGCCAAACGTCTGAACAGGTTTGAAGAAATCCGCGACAGTGAAAAGCCTCTGCGCATTTTCATTACCCGTCAGGCCAAGGGCAATCTGGTCCATGAAGTCCAGACCCTGTTGAACAAGCTTGGCTTTGACGCCGGCGAGCCGGATGGCCTTGTCGGTAAAATGACCTTGAACGCGGTACGCGACTTCGTCGCCTCCAAAAAGGGCAGCATCGAAAGCCGCCAGACGTCCCTTTCGACGACCATTGACCAGACCCTTCTGGCCCAGCTTTATCAGGCTGCAGGCAAAGGCGAGGTGCCAACGGGGCATTTGTTTGTCCGCCACAATTTCAAACCGCTCTTTGATGCACCGATCCAGATCCGCAATCCCGAACAGGCCCTCGGGGCACATCTTTTCACAGCGTCCCTGTCGCGTGAAGAAGAAGGCAAGCTGGACTGGCGCGCCCTGAGCCTTGGCGACAAGCTGACGGCTCGACTGCAGGACCGCTATGGTGTGACCGAGCCGATTGCCGATGATGGTATTGTCGAATCCCAAGACATTCTCGACCGCATCGTCATTCCCGATCATGTCCGCGCACAGGTCAATCACCTGATTGGCAATGGTGCCTCGCTCACCGTGTCTGACCGTGGCTTCAGCCGCGAAACCACGCCGCAGGGCACCGACTTCATCGTCCTGACCAAGCCGACCTTGCCGAAATATGCGTCAAAGTCATCCGCCAAGGGCAAGAAAAAACGGTTGGTGCGGAAAGTCACCAAACCAAAGCGCACGATCGTCAAGGTAAAGAAACCCAAAAGCCGTGGTATTTTCCGCCTGTTCAAGAAGCGCAAGGTGGATCATGTCGCCAGTCGCTAAAGGCTGGTCCCATCAAAGGAACAAATAAAAATCCCGGCTTCTTGAACAGGAGCCGGGATTTTTCATGTCTGCAACGAAGCAAGATAGATCACTCGACGGAGAACTGGTCGTCAAAGCTATAACCAGAGCCGCGCACGGTCCGGATCGGATCTTTCACCCGGCCTCGATTGATGGTCTTGCGCAGGCGGCCCACATGGACATCCACGGTCCGCTCGTCAACATAGACATCATGGCCCCAAACGCCATCAAGCAGTTGTTCGCGAGAATAGACGCGGCCCGGATTCTGCATCAGAAATTCCAGCAGGCGATATTCAGTCGGCCCCAGATTGACCTCGCGATTGGCTCGTTTGACCCTGTGGGTCTCGCGGTTCAGTTCCAGATCCCCGGCCTTGAGCACAGTGGCCACCAGATCAGGGCTGGCCCGGCGCAGGATCGCGCGCACACGTGCCATCAGTTCCGGCACGGAGAAAGGCTTGACCACATAATCGTCTGCCCCGGTCGACAGACCGCGAATGCGTTCGGATTCCTCGCCCCTTGCTGTCAACATGATGACAGGAAGCTTCAGGGTCTTGGGTTTGGCGCGAAGACGGCGACACAGCTCAATGCCAGACAGGCCCGGCAACATCCAATCAAGAAGCAGCAAATCAGGCAGGGTTTCCTGTAATCGGCTTTCTGCCTCATCCCCACGGGCGATAACTTCTACCTGATAGCCTTCGGCTTCCAGATTGTAACGCAGAAGAAGGCTCAGGGCTTCTTCATCCTCCACAATCATTACTTTTGGGCTCATAGCCAAATGTTCCACATTTCAGGGATCCGCGCCCAACCGGGCAAAAAAAGGCGGATCAGAGCTTCATGTTGGCACGGCATCGCACGCGACGTCATGCCGGTTTTTAGGTTGGCCGGTTTTCAGGTGGCCGGTTCTCGACATCATGTCAGGCGACAAGGTCGCGCTGATCATGACAAGGCCCCTTACAACGGGCGATCATCCATCGTGTGGCCAGTTTTTACATAGTAGATGGTCTCCGCGATGTTGGTCGCATGGTCTCCGACGCGCTCCAGATGCTTCGCAGCAAACAGAAGGTTGGTGCAGACGGTGATGTTGCGCGGATCTTCCATCATGTAGGTCAGGAACTCACGGAACAGGGAATTGTAAAGCGCATCCACTTCCCGGTCTTTCTGGACCACGGCCAGAGCCGCATTTTCGTCATGCGCAGTATATGCATCAAGGGTCCGGCGCAGCTGATCAAGGGTGATCTCGGCCATATGCTCGATGCCATGCATCAGCTGCTTTGGATGGCTGCGGCCTTCGAGTGCCAGTGCATTGCGGGCGATGTTCTTGCCAAGATCGGCAACCCGCTCCAGATCAATGGAAATGCGCAATGTAGCCACGATCTCACGCAGGTCTTTTGCCATTGGTTGGCGACGGGCGATGGTGAGCACTGCCTTCTCTTCAATTTCCTGATCCAGCTTATTGATGACTGCATCTTTGGCGACTGTGGCATGCGCCGCGCTCATATCCATGCGGACCAGAGCACTGATCGCTTCCTCCACCATGCGTTCGGCATGGCCGCCCATTTCGGCGATGCGACCGGTCAAGTCACGAAGGTCTTCATCATAGGACGAGACAATATGATCGGACATTCTTGGTATTCTCCTGAAATTCGCAATTTTGGCGGTCAGAATGCGTTGATTCCAACGCGCAGCGAAGTCGAAATCCTTAGCCGAAGCGGCCGGTGATATAGTCCTGCGTGCGCTGGTCTTTCGGATTGGTGAAGATCATGTCTGTTGGGCCTTCCTCGACCAGATTGCCAAGATGGAAGAAGGCGGTGCGCTGCGACACACGGGCTGCCTGTTGCATGGAGTGGGTCACGATGACGATGGTGTAATTTTCACGCAACTCGTCAATCAGTTCCTCAACTTTCGCCGTCGCGATGGGGTCAAGCGCCGAGCAGGGCTCATCCATCAGGATGACTTCCGGGCTGACCGCTATGGCGCGGGCAATACACAAACGTTGCTGCTGACCACCGGACAGGCCGGTGCCCGGCTCATCAAGACGGTCCTTGATTTCTTCAAACAGCCCAGCCTTCTGCAAAGAGGAGACAACAACCTCTTCCATCTCTGCCTTGTTACGGCACAGTCCATGAATGCGCGGGCCATAGGCTACATTCTCAAAGATGCTCTTGGGGAAAGGGTTTGGCTTCTGGAACACCATGCCGACACGGGCCCGAAGCTCGACCACGTCCACTTTTGGATCGTAAATGTCATTGTTGCCAAGTTTGATGGTGCCGCCGACACGACAAATGTCAATCGTATCATTCATTCGGTTCAGGCAGCGCAGAAAGGTGGACTTGCCACAGCCAGACGGGCCGATCAGCGCAGTCACCTGATTTTCTTCTACTTTCAAATCGACTTCGAACAGAGCCTGCTTCTCGCCATAATGAACGGTCACTTTCTCGCCGGACATTTTGATCGGTTTCGCGCGCACTTTGGCGTCCTGCATATTCGGGTTGGTATCCTGCATAGTCAATGCTTTCACTATCCTGTTCTAGGCTCGTCAGATTTGGGGTCCATTGACCCATCGGTCATCTGCGAGCGAGGAAATTCCGTTGGTTCCAAAGCGCCGCTGACTACCAGCGACGCTCGAAGCGGCGACGCAAAAGCACCGCAGAAATATTCATCAGGGCGAGGAAGCCCAAAAGGATCATGATGGCTGCCGAAGTCCGTTCCACAAAGGCGCGCTCTGCCGCTCCTGCCCACATATAGATCTGGACCGGCAATGCCGTTGCCGGATCAAACGGGCTGACGGGGAAGTCCTTGACAAACGCCACCATGCCGATCATCAGCAACGGGGCTGTCTCGCCAAGCGCCTGCGCCAGACCAATGATGGTGCCGGTCAGAATGCCCGGTGTGGCCAGTGGCAACACGTGGTGGAAAATGGCCTGGGTTTTGGAGGCTCCGACCCCGAGCGCCGCTTCACGGATTGATGGCGGAACAGCCTTCAGCGCCGATCGGGTGGCAATGATGATGGTTGGCAGTGTCATCAGGGTCAGAACAAGACCGCCGACAATCGAAGCCGAGCGCGGCAGGCCGGCAAAGTTGATGAACACGGCCAAACCCAACAGACCGAACACGATGGATGGCACCGCGGCAAGGTTGTTGATGTTGACTTCGATCAGATCGGTCCAGCGGTTTTTTGGCGCGAATTCCTCAAGATAGATCGAGGCGGCAACCCCGATTGGCAAGGCCAGAACCAGAACCGTGATCATCATGAAGATTGACCCAACAGCAGCCACGCCGATACCGGCGGTCTCAGCACGGGATGAAGCGCCGTAAGTGAAGAGGCCGGTGTTGAATTTCTTTGCCATGATGCCCTGCTCCAACAGATCGTCGATCCAGACAATCTGCTGGTCGCTGATCTGACGGCGCTTTTCACTGATGTCGCGGGAGATCTGTCCTTTGACAAAGCTGTCGACATCGCCATCCGCCAGGATCCACATGGTCTGACGAGTGCCAATCAGCGACGGGTCATTCAATACCATGTCGCGGATCTCGATCGCGGCACCGCGGGAAATCAGCTTCTTGGCTTCCCGCATCTCCTTGCGCTTGGTCTTGTCCTTGGGATCAATGCCCAGAGCGCGATAAAAGGCCGGTTCAATGATCTTGTTATAGCGAATGGCACGCTGCAACTCGCTGCGGGATCGATTGCCAGACGGATCGATAATCTGTTCATTGAGATAGAGATCAAGGCGGATTTCGGTCTGTTCAAAGGCGCTGTAGCCTTTGGAAATGATCGACCAGAACAAGATGATCAGGAACAGAACGCCCATGGAAATGGCCGCGATGCCGCCGAGGCGGAAACGGGTTTCAGAGGCATACCGTTTCTTGAGGCCAAGCTCACGATTGACATTTTCTGCAATCGCGTCGACCTGATTTGGGGTGACATCAGTCATCAGTCATACTGCTCCCGATACTTGCGCACGATGTGCAACGCAAAGACGTTGAGCCCCAGCGTAATAAAGAAGAGGGTGATACCCAAGGCAAAGGCGACAAGGGTTTGCGGCGAGTTGAATTCAAGGTCTCCGGTCAACTGGCTGACAATCTTGACCGTCACGGTCGTCACCGCTTCCAGAGGATTGGCGGTGAGATTGGCGGCAATGCCCGCAGCCATCACCACGATCATCGTTTCACCAATGGCGCGTGAGGCAGCCAGCAGGATCGAGCCAACAATACCGGGCAGGGCGGCAGGGATGATCACCCGTTTGATGGTCTCGGACCGTGTGGCGCCCAGACCGAGCGAGCCATCGCGCATGGATTGCGGCACGGCAGTGATGATGTCATCAGAAAGGGAAGAGATGAACGGGATCAGCATGATGCCCATCACGAAACCGGCAGTCAGCACCGAGTTGGCCGAGATGGTCAGACCAATTGAGGCCCCTGCGTCGCGGAAGAAAGGTCCAACCGTGACAAGGGCGAAGAAACCGTAGACGATGGTCGGGATGCCTGCCAGAATTTCGAGCAGCGGCTTGGCAATGGCGCGGACCTGTCGGGTGGCATATTCGGCCATGTAAATGGCGGCAAACAGGCCAATCGGCACCGCAACCAACAGGGCAACCATCGAAATATAGAGTGTACCCCAAAGCAGTGGAATGAGCCCGAAGGTGCCGCCTTCTGAATCGACCTGACGGCCAACAGAGGAGAAGCGCGGGTCCCATGTGGTGCCAAAGAAAAAGTCCAGCGGATTGACGTGGCTAAAGAAGTGGATCGCCTCAAACAGCATTGAGAAGACGATACCGACAGTGGTCAGGATCGCAATTGACGAGGCAAGGATCAGAGCCAGCTTCACATTGGCTTCCACCAGATTGCGGGCGCGCAACTCCGGCTGGATACGGCGGTAGGACAAGAACAGCCCAAGCACCAGCAAAACAACAATGCCTGCATACATGATATAGTCGGTCAACTGGCGAATTTCGTTCAACCGATAGGCGGTGGATACGACGGTCTTGTTGACATTCTCCGCCAGAGCGACGCCATGTTTCGCCAGAGTTGGACGCACGGCAATCAGCCCGTTGCGCAACTGGAAGCTTTCTTCTTTGGACAGAACATTCAGGCCATCGGCAATATTGCTGACAACCCCGAACATCAGAGACCGACGAGTGTCGTGCGCTTCATAATCATTCTTGTCGGAGCAAATCTTGGGTGGCTCCGCATCCTTCTCTCCTTCGATGCTCGACATCGCATGAGAGCAGGCCTGAGCGTAACCGGCGCGCAAATCGCTATCGACCACGTTGCTGGTGACAACCGGCTGGGCAATCATAACAGCGACCATGAAGATGACAGCAGGAAGCGCAGTCCAGATTAAAACATAGGATCCGTAATAACCGGGTCGTGAGTGGAGAGCTGATACATTTCCGTCGACGCTGGCAATGGCGCGATTGCGCCCGAGAAGAGATCCAACCAGTGCGAAAACAAAAATAGCAGCCAGAAGCCAAAGCGGGCTCATAGCGACCTGTCCCTTGAGCAATGCGTCTTGCACGCAAATTCAACTCTGAGATTTCCCCGGTCTGCCCAATCTATTCCGCGTTTGCCTTCGCGCAGTGAATGTCAGGCCAAGGCCGGAAAATGCCTCAATGAAGGTTCCTGAAAGCTTGGACGCATTGGTCACCAATGCGCAACAGGATGTCAGCCAAATGGCAATCAGCGGCTGAATTTCGGATACTAAAAAGCCATGCGCGCGATGCGCGCATGGCCACAAGGCAACCCTTAGAGGGTTTTGCCTTCTTCGATAGCAGCATGGATGGCATCACGCTCGGCAGCAGGAGCAGGAACCAGACCATATTCAGCGGTTGGGGAGCCTTCGCCGGTCATGTCGTCAGACATGAAGAAGTCGACATAGTCTTTCAGGCCAGGAATAACGCCCAGGTGAGCTTTCTTGACATAGAAATACAGAGGACGGGAAACCGGGTAGGTGCCATCAGCAATCACAGCAGCGTTAGGAGCGATGCCGGACATGGTCGCAACTTTCAACTTGTCGGTGTTGTTTTCATAGAAAGCAAGACCGAAGACGCCGAGACCGGTTTTGTTGCTGTCGATGCGAGCAAGGGTTTCGGTATAGTCGCCATCAATGTCAACAGATTTGCCGTCTTTGCGAACCTTGAAGCATTCTTTGGCAGCTGATTTTTTGTCCAGACCAGACGCCATATACAGATCGAAAGCGCCTGCGGCTTTACAGCCAGCTTCCAGAACCTTGGTTTCGAAGACTTCGCGGGTGCCGTGCTTTTCACCCGGGATGTAAGCTGCGATTTCCCAATCCGGGAAGGACGCGTCAACCTCGGACCATTTGGTGTTCGGGTTATCAACCAGCTTGCCGTCTACAACAATTTTGGGAGCCAGAGCGTTGAACCAGTTGATTGGCTCGAATTTGAAGTCTGGGCCATTGATGTCAGAAGCGAAGACAATGCCATCATAGCCGATTTTGACTTCCATGATTTCCTTGACGCCGTTTTCAGCGCAAGACTTGATTTCTTTGTCTTTGATCTTGCGCGAAGCGTTGGCAATGTCGATGGTCTCTGGGCCGGTGCCTTTACAGAATTCTTTCAGGCCAGCGGAAGAGCCACCGGATTCAACGATTGGGGTTTTGAAATCCGGGTAGTTTTCACCGAAAGATTCAGCAACGATGGTTGCATAAGGCAAAACGGTGGAAGAACCTGCAACCTGAATCTGATCGCGGGCCTGAGCAGCAGTACCTGCGAGAATGGTGGTTGCAGCAAGAGCAGCTACACTAGCAAAAGAAGCAAATTTCACGTGACCTCTCCATAAGTCAGTTTTGAACGGACAGGTCGTCAATGACCCACATATGACCGTTCTTGATAGGACCGGGCGGTTTTGGCTTCGGGCACGAAATGTGCGCTCAGATAAGCCGTTGTTCGCTCGAGACACGCGGACCCTATCGTTCGGATGTGATGGGTATATGACACTTATATTTCAGTATTGTGACAATTTAAGAGTCTGTATTTGTTGGAGATTTTTTTGGACAGTCATTTAGCTGTCACAAAGAATCGATGTCTGTGACAGGAAGGCGCACATCAAAGGTCGCTCCTTCCCCTGCCTTGCTCTCAATTAGCAACTTGCCACGGTGGCGAGTCAAAATATGCTTAACGATCGCCAGCCCCAGACCGGTGCCTTTCTGCTCGCGCGAAGAGGCTACATCAATGCGATAAAAGCGCTCGGTCAGCCGCGGCAAATGCTCTGCCGGGATTCCGGGGCCGAAGTCCCTGATCTTGACCGAATAATAGGCTTTGCCATCGGCCGGGTCATCCTGTAGGTCGCAGAGAATCTCGACACGCTTGCCGCTCTGGCCATATTTGAGTGCGTTTGAGACCAGATTTTCAAACACCTGCACCAATTCATCCCGGTCGCCAGACACCCAGCGCCCAGGTGAGCAATCACACGGGGTGATCGTGACCTCATATTCCTTGGCCAATGGCGTGAGGGCATCGGTCACATGACGGAGAATCTTGCTCAGATCAACCCGCGTGTCCGGCTGAACATGGGCTTTCATTTCAATGCGCGACAGGGACAGGAGATCGGAAATCAGGCGCGACATGCGCTCTGCCTGATCGAGCATGATAGCCAGAAAGCGCTCGGTTGCCACCTTGTCGCCACTGGCCGGGCCTTGCAAAGTTTCGATGAAGCCGATGACCGAAGCCAGCGGCGTGCGCAATTCGTGGCTGGCATTGGCCACAAAGTCGGCCCGCATCCGTTCAATATTCTTCTGTTCCGTCTGATCATGCAGCAGAAGTAGAATGAAGTCGGGAGTTTCCCCGACCTGATGATCGCCAGACAGATGAATGGGGGTGACCCAAGCCTCGTAAATCCGTTCACTATGGCTTTTGAGCGAATATTCCACCTTCTGTATCTGACCGCCTTCGAGCACATGATCAAGGGCGGCGAGCATGTCCGGCTGGCGGATGCGGAAGGAGAGGGGATCTCCTTCCTTGACATTGCCAAAGATCGTTGAGCCCGCCTCATTGGAGAAACGCACAATGCCGCGCCGGTCGAGAATAAAGCAAGGATTTGGCAGGGCAGCCGCCAGCTTGCGCATGTGAATGTCCGGCATCATGGTCATGCGACGTGCTTTGGCCCGCACTTTCAGCCTTGTCACCTTGCGTCGCCGCGGCAGCAACATGGTCGCCAGCACCACAGCCCCCATCACGACCGCAATATGAAGGAACTGGATCTCATCCTGTAGATGCAGCAGCAGCAAACCGATTGCCGCGACAATCAGGGTCCAGCGGGCTTGATAGAGCCGGTTCAGAGGCGTGCCATCCAGAATATAACCATTGGCAACTGCGTTGTCCTTGGACGGTCTTCTCTTTTCAGGGGTCATTCTCGTTCAATCCATCCAGAAACGTGGCAGGAACAGCACCAGCACAGTCAGCAATTCGAGGCGCCCCAACAACATGCCAAAAGAAAGCAACCATTTTGCAACATCATTGAGCGGCTCGAAATTGCCAGCCGGTCCGATGATATGGCCAACGCCCGGCCCGACATTGGCAATGGCAGTCCCAGCGCCGGACAGCGCAGTGACAAAATCAAGGCCGGTGAGCTGTAGCAGCATGCCCAGCACAAGGAAACTCAGCACATACAGGAAAAAGAAGCTCATCACCGCGACCGACACGCTGTCATCCAGCGGATAGCCTCCATAGCGTTTGACGAAGACACCGTTGGGAAAAACAATCCGGTTGATATGTTGCTTGACCACCTGAAACATCACCTGCAATCGGAAAATCTTCAGACCACACGCCGTCGAGCCCTGACAGCCGCCGATAAACATGATGAAGAAGAAGAAGGCAATGGTGAAAGGTCCCCACGCCTGATAGTCGGTTGAGGCATAGCCTGTGCCGGTCATGATCGAAACCACATTGAAGGCCGCATGGCGCAGCGCCTCGGCCCCCTCAAACGTGCCCGACTCGATGGCATAGAAGGCGGCGATTGATGTGAAGAAGGCGATCAGAGCAAAGAAGGTGAGAACTTCTGAATCCGTGAAGAGACGTCTGCTATGGCCGCGTAGCGCCTGAATATAAAGAATGAAGGGCAACGAGCCGAGGATCATGAATGTGATGGCAATGAGCTCGATCTGGGCACTGCCATAATGCCCGATTGAGGAATCGTGCGAAGACAGCCCACCAGTGGCAACCGTGGTCATGCCGTGAATGACCGCATCCAGCGCATTCATTCCGGCTGCATGATAGAGAATGCTGCAAACTGAGGTGAAGACGATATAGAGACCGGTCAGACCGGCAGAAATCTGGGTTGCCCGGGGCAGGATCTTTTCGGCGGTGCTGAAGGCTTCTGCCTGAAAGAGCTGCATGCCACCCACCTGCAACATCGGCAGCACCGCAATGGCCATGACAATCACCCCCAGACCGCCGAGCCATTGCAAGATACCGCGCCAGAGCAATATCCCGGCCTGCATCTCGTCAAGCCCGGAGAGAACCGTCGATCCGGTGGTTGTGATGCCCGACATGCTCTCAAAAAACGCATCCGTATAGGTCGGCGCCGCCCCTGACCATAACAGCGGCAGCGCGCCAAAGGCTGCCAGCGAACTCCATGACAGGACAGTCATCACGAATGCCTGTCGCAGAGTGAAATCGACCTTGCCGCCACGCGTTGCCAGCCACAGGCCGCCACCAACAAACAGGGTCACCGTGCCGGATGTGGTAAAGACCCTCCATTGGGGGTCGCCAATGGCATAATCGACCAAAGCGGGCAGGAACATCGCTGCTCCCAAAACGGAAAGCAATGCACCGATCACCAGCAAGACAGGTCTTACATCGAGCAACATCTAAGGTCTGCGCCTTCCATTCAGGATCGTTTGGGTGCAACAGGGCCAACTGGTCCTGCAGCCTTGATCAATTGAGTGTGATGCTTCGGTGCGGGATATCAAGTGAAAAGGACGGAATGATCACCTCGAACAGGGACCCATCCTCCGCTTCCATTTGAAAATGCCCCGACATAATGCCAGACTCGCTGTCCAGCGGGCATTGGGAGCTGTATGAATAGGAATCCCCGCCTTCAATCAGCGGCTCTTCGCCGACAACCCCGCGCCCGCGCACTTCCTGCAGGCGGCCCTGACCATCGATGATTCGCCAATAGCGGGATCTTAACTGAACAAAGCTTTGTCCCAGATTGCATATTTCGATGTGATAGGCCCAGACATGATGGCCTTTTTCCGGCGAGGAGCGATGGGGCTGATATTCCGTCTCAACCATCACCTGCACCATATCTGTTATCGCTTTATAGGTATACACGCTTTATCCCCGCAGAGCGGTCGCCTGACAGTCGGTCTGTCATTTGGTCGCCATGATCTCTTGCCGAGTCAAGACAGAGAAGCCAATAGACTTCAAGTGTTTCTAGCGAAAAAGTTACTAAATGTGCATGGCAATTTGCGCCGCCAAACCTTTTATAGATGGCAGAAGCCAGATACAGGACCATACTGAAGCTGCACCTTTCCGCAGAAGAACCATAGCTCAAATCATGGACATGACAGTCCGGTCCGACCCAAAAGAGCTAGCCAGAAAGCGACGACAATGTTTGATGCCCGCCTGCGACCATGGATCGATCCGCCAATGAACAAGACGGGCCGTTGGCTTGCCAGCAAAGGCATCACCGCCAACCAGATTACCAGCCTTGGCTTGCTGCTCGGTGTCTGTGCCGGGGTGGCAATCGTGATGGAACTTTACTGGCTGGGACTGGCAATCCTGCTGTCAAGCCGGGTGATGGACGGGCTTGACGGCGCAGTTGCCCGCGCCAGCAACAAGACCGACCTTGGCGGTTATCTCGATATCGTCTTTGACTTCATCTTTTACGGTTTGATCCCGCTTTCCTTCGCGATTGCGCGCCCGGATGACAATGCCTTGGCGGCGGCCATTCTGCTGATGGCTTTTTACGCCAATGGGGCAAGCTTTCTGGCCTATGCCATCATCGCCGAAAAGCGTCAGATCAGCACCGAAAGTCACGGCCCCAAATCGCTCTACTTTACCGGCGGATTGGCTGAAGCCGGTGAAACCTTCGCCGCCTTTGCTGCCTTCTGCGTCTTTCCCGACCATTTCGCCGTGATAGCCTATGGATTTGCTGGCGTCACAGCACTCACCACCATCTCGCGGATCATATTGGCGACCAGGGTTTTCAGCGACAAAGACACGGAGGCAGAAGCCGAGGAGGCCGAGCGCCGCTAAGTCACGGCAGGATCAAATGCCCATCGTCACCGATCGGGAAGGCTCCATGGGCAATTTCCCACAAATAGCCATCCGGGTCGGCAAAATGGCCTGAATAGCCACCCCAAAAGATTTCATGCGCCGGCTTCCTGATGCTGCCACCTGCTTTTTCGGCCAGTGCCAACACCGCATCCACCTCGGCTCGCTCTCGACAATTATGCGCCAGCATGATGCCGCACGCCCCGGCCTTTGGCTTGAAATCCGGATCGGGCAGTTCATCGGCCATTCTGTCGATGGGATAGAGTGCAAAGACCGTCCCGGCCGTTTTGAAAAAGGCAATGCCATCATCGGCCTTATATCCCGTCTCCCAGCCCAGACCGTCGCGATAAAAGGCAACAGCGCGCGGAAGATCGCCCACGCCCAGCGTGACAATTGACAGTCTCGGTTCCATTTTGTCTCTCCTCATTAACGCGTTTGAACACAGCCTACCAGATGAAATCGGCCCTGTCAGGCAAAGAAAACAAAAAGTGAACAAAATAGGGAAGGCTACATGTGGCGCAAAAATATATTCTTGAATTCCGGCTCGGTATTGCCGGTTTGGGTAATTGAACCCATACGGCGCCAGTTTATTGGAAAGAATTTTTCTCCGCTTCCATATCTCTAAGATAGCCTTTCTTGTCATCTCAGGCGGCAAATGCAGAATGGGCCCCAACACATAACGGGGATATCTTCAACGACACACAACAGCAAAAACAGATCCCGTAAACCTCCATTCCTCCCGTACCCCCCGCGTGATTGCGATGTGGCCCAAAAGGCTGTAACTCGATCAGGAGAAGCATAATGAAGCATTTGATGACCCTCGCCGTGGCCGCCTTTGGCCTGTTGACCGCGCCGGTTGCTGCCGCAACCTTTGGCCCGCTGGTTTCCCCTCAAACCCTGTCGTCGACCGACGCCAACCCGCTGATCATCGATATTCGCGGCAAAGGCAAAGATGGTGCCAGCCTGTTCGAAAAGGGCCATATTGAAGACGCGGTGAACGCTCCTTACGGCCTGTTCCGTGGCCCAAAGGACAATCCCGGCAAGCTGGTTACCGCCGAGCATTTGCAAAAAGTGCTCCGTGACATCGGCGCCACCAAGGATCGCCCCACCGTGATTGCCTATCAGGGTGCCAATATTTCCGACTTTGGTGCCGCGGCTCGTGTTTACTGGACCCTGAAATCTGCCGGTTTCAAGGATCTGTCGATCCTCAATGGCGGTCTCAACAATTGGACCCAAGCTGGTCTGCCTTTGTCGCAGAAAACGTCAACCCTGACCCCAAGCTCCGTTGAAGTCACCTTCTCGCATGAGTGGCTGGCCACCACCGATGATGTGCTGAAAATCGTCAATGGCGAAGACAAGGCCCGTCTGGTCGATGCGCGTCCGGAAGAATTCTGGAAAGGCGATAAAAAACACCCCGCAGCCGCTAAGCCCGGCACCTTGCCACAGTCTGAATATTTCGTTCATTCCAGCTGGTTCGATAACAAGCCTGTGATCGCAGATGCCGCCAAAGCCAAGCTGCTGGCAGCCAAGGCTGGCTTCAAGAAGGACGAACAGCTCGTCAGCTTCTGCAACACCGGACACTGGGCGGCAACCAACTGGTTTGCCCTGTCTGAACTGGCAGAACTCGACAATGTGAAGCTCTATCCAGACTCCATGGTCGGTTACTCAAATGCCGGTCACGACATGGCCAATACGCCGGGTCTGTTCCAAACCCTCATCAAACAGGTAACAGGCAGCTAATCCGGTGACAGATATCACAGCAAGCATTGAGTCCCCCAAAAAGGGGGCTCGCACTCTCACAGGTGCTGCCCTTGGCGGGGTGGCTCTGTTTGTCATTTTGGCTTTGATGGCCGCCGCAGGCGTCCGTTACGGCTTGGTTCTGGCCATCGGCATTGGCTTTGGTCTGACCCTTGAAGGGTTGCGCTTCGGGTTTGCCGGTCCATGGCGGGCGATGATCCTGCGCCGCGAACCAGCGGGCCTGATCGCTCAATTGCTGGCCATTGCGCTGGTTGCATTGGTGACTTTTCCGTTGCTCGCCGGTGACAATCCCGAATTGATCGGCGCCCATGGGGCGGTGGGCTTTGCCATGGTCGGCGGGGCCTTTGTCTTCGGCATAGCCATGCAGTTGGTCTTGGGCTGTGGCTCGGGCACTTTGGTCAATGCGGGCAGTGGCAACCCGGTTAGCGTCGTTGCCTTGCCGTTCTTCATCATCGGGGCCTTTGCAGGCTCTTACCATCTTTTGTGGTGGCACGGACTTGGATCTTTGCCGCTGATTGTGCTGGAAGGCACCACCGGCCTTGGCATCACCCTTGCCGGTCTTGCCCTCATTGGCCTTTTTGTCTGGGTGCTGGCACCCAAGAAGGCCCGCAAGATCCCCCGCCGTCTGGTGATTGCTGCTTTGTTGCTGGCAGCGTTGGCTGTGGCCAACTTCGTTGTGGCCGGGCAACCTTGGGGCGTGGTCTATGGCCTTGGCCTGTGGGGCGCAAAGGTCTCCACGGCGTTGGGGGCAGACCTGTCCGGCTCGCCATTCTGGGCCAATGAGGTGCATCACGAGCGGCTGATCAACAGCCTTCTGACCGACTATACCTCTCTGACCAACCTCGGCATTATCCTTGGGGCCTTTATCATTGCCGTCTGGCGTTCCGGCCTTGGGGCGCAAATCCCCAAATTGCCGCTCAAGGCATGGGTCACCACGATTTTTGCCGGTTTCCTGCTCGGCTATTCTTCGCGCCTTGCGCTTGGCTGTAATGTGGGGGCCTTCTTCTCGGGCATTTCCACTGGCAGCCTGCATGGCTGGGTGTGGTTTGCCTCCGCCTTTGCCGGCTCCTGGGTTGGGATTCGTCTGCGCAAACCCTTCGGACTGGAGAGCTAATCATGGCACACTTTATCAAGACCCGCGCCATGGCCGCTTTTGCCACCTTTGCCGGATTGGCAGCGATATTGGCGGTCGACTTGTCCGAGAGCAAACCGCTCAATCCTTACAGCGCGCCTGCTGCCATTGCTCTTGGCTCGAACGAAGCGGCCAGTGGTGCCTTCTGCGCCTTGGTGCCGCCCAGCAAATAAGCAGCAATTGCGCGAGGTGAAAAACAAAGCCCGGTGGGACATCCCGCCGGGCTTTTTGCATCAGAAGGCTTCCAGTGTGTGAAGCTGATCGGGCGCAACAGAATAGCGTTCCTTCTGCTCATCGCTCAGCGGCACCGCCTTGCGGGTCTCGGCACTGATTGGCACCCACATGGTGCGTGCCTTGGCAAGCAGCTTGCCGTCCGAGCGGCGAATGATATGGGTGAAGCGTTCGAAATGTCTGTTCTGCCGCCCGCCGATCCAAGTGCGCGCATAGACATCATCTTCCAAAAATGTCTGCCGCTTATACTCGATCTCATGACGCATCACGACCCAGAACAGGCTGTTGATCTCATCGGGCCGCGCCACATGATTCCAGTGGGTTACCGCCGCATCCTGCACCCAGCGCAAATAGACCGTATTGTTGACATGGCCCAATTCGTCAATGTCTGACGGCAAAATGGTGATGTCGAGTTCAAACGGAATTTTCGGATCGAAAGACATGGACCACCTGCTTTTATGATTCAAAGCCCCAATCTGGCGAAGCTGACAGCAAAAGCAAGTGGTTATTTTGTCCCATAAATGGCCCTTAAAGCGTCGCCAGTGCCTGTTCGAAATCGTCCCACAGATCTTCGACATCCTCCAGACCAACCGACAGGCGCAAGGTGCCTTGGCCGATGCCTGCTGCGGCCAGCTGGGCATCATCCAGACGCTGGTGGGTGGTGGTGGCCGGATGGGTGATCAGGCTTTTTGCATCACCCAGATTGTTGGAAATCTCCACCACCTTGAGGGCATTTTCAAGCGCGAAGGCTTTGGCCTTGCCGCCAGCCACATCAATCGCCACCATGGTCGAACCGCCACGCATCTGACGCTTGCAAATGTCTGCCTGCGGATGGTCATCGCGGCCCGGATAATAGATCCGCTCGATCGCCTTGTGCCCGGCCAGTCGATCCGCCAGAAGTCCGGCGCTGCGGGTCTGTTCCTTGACACGCAGCGGGAAGGTTTCCAGTCCCTTGAGCATCACCCACGCATTGAAGGGCGACAGGCTTGGGCCAGTATGCCGGTGTATGTCTTTGAGTTCTTCTTCAATGAACTGCTCGCTTGAGAGAACCACGCCCCCCAGACAGCGGCCCTGACCGTCAATATGCTTGGTAGCGGAATAGATCACCACGTCCGCGCCCAGCGCCAGTGGACTCTGCCACAAAGCGGTGGCAAAGACATTGTCGACCACCAGCCGCGCACCTGCTTCATGGGCGATGTCAGCAACGCCAGCAATATCGATCACTGAGAGAACCGGATTGGTCGGGCTTTCAAGGAAACAGGCCCGCGTGTTGGGCTGCATCGCCGCTTTCCATTCCTCCAGCTTGGTGCCATCGACCAGAGTGCATTCGACGCCAAAACGCGGCAGCAATTCGCTGACAATATAAAGGCAGGACCCGAACAGGGCACTTGCGGCAACCACATGATCGCCCGCCTTGACGCAAGACAGCATCGCCACCGTCACGGCCGCCATGCCCGATGCGGTCGCACGCGCCGCTTCTGCCCCTTCGAGCAGAGCCATCCGCTCTTCAAACATCGAAATGGTCGGGTTTGCATACCGAGAATAGACATAGCCCGGTTCGTCACCCTTGAAGCGGGCTTCCTGACTTTCTGCGCTGTCATAGACATAGCCCTGCGTCATGAACAGAGCCTCGGATGTTTCGCCCCACTGGGACCGCATCACGCCGCCATGGACCATTTCAGTGGCCGGACGAAGGGTGGAAGGCTTTTTGGTCTCTGACATAACACAATCCTGTCTCTTCAAAGCCGGGGGTAAACGCACAAAACCCGGCAACGCTTGATAAAGCATGACCGGGTTCTCTCGTAATCCCCCGGCCTTTTAGCATCCTTGTTTAACGTGGCGGCAAGCCGACCGGCTCAAATGACCACGAAGTGCCATGCTTATAGGGCGATTGGGCTGGGCTGTCAACAATTTGGCGGTTTCGTTGGCAGCTCAGAAACGAAAAGGGAGGCAACCAGAGCCGCCTCCCACAATCTTAAATCTGTGCGCAGCGCAGTCAGTCGGCCGTGCCTTAGCTGAACCAGCCCTTGACTTTGCCCCAGACGGAATTGTCAGGCGCAGCCTCCGCTGAGCCTTTGACCACGTCAGCGCCTTTCATTTCCGGCAGCTCTTCGCTTTCAAAATGCTCCTCGTCGGCTTTCACCGCCGCTTTCTTGACCACGTCGTCGGTGACCACAGAGGCAAAGCTCTTCATCTTGGCGAGCGTTGCCGGGCCAGCCATGCCGTCCACATGAAGGCCATTTTCTTCCTGGAAGGCCATCACGGCCTTGCGGGTGCCGGAGCCGAAAATGCCGTCCGCCCCGATGCCGAGATCTTCCTGCAGGGCTTGACCGCTGCCCCGCGTGAGCCGACCCGCAACAGGACCAGTTCATGCAGACCCATCGCGGTGAAAGTGTCCGGACCGGCAATGCCGTCAACCGCCAGACCATTGGCCTGCTGAAACTCCCGCACGGCTTTCTCTGTGCCGGGACCAAAATCGCCGTCGGCATCAATACCCAGCTTTTCCTGCAAGCGTTTGACAGGTGCCCCTTTGAGGCCCCGTTTCAAAATGGACATCGATCTCTCCTCTACTCGATCAAATGGCAATGATAAGAATGTGTCTTGTAACCAATTCATTGCGCGCGACTCGCACCCGCCCGCGAAAATACATAGGCACAATAACGGTTGTCAGAATTCCGGCAAGGGATATGTGCTATGTGGGCGATCAGTTGGCGCCCTACACCCAACTTTGATGCAGCCGCCTTGGTACTGGAACAAAGTTCCTGATTGCTCCGCCTGTCTGCCCTTGCTAAACACAATCAAATCCACTCCGTCCAGCAAGGCCCGATCCATGAGCGCTCTTTCCTTTCCCGGCACCGGTATTTTGAACGACGCGGATATTGCCGCGCTGGTCGAGGCCGGTGCAATTGGCTTTGATCGCCCACGGGATGCAGACCAGATCCAGCCAGCAAGCCTTGATTTGCGCCTTGGTTGCACCGCTTACCGGGTGCGGGCCTCGTTCCTGCCCGGCCCCAACCGGACGGTCAAGGAGCGGCTTGATCACCTGCAGCTTCACCAGATTGATCTCAGTGAAGGGGCTGTGCTTGAAACTGGCTGTGTCTATATCGTGCCGCTCATGGAGAACCTGCACCTACCCGATGGCATTGCCGCTGCTGCCAATCCGAAAAGCTCCACCGGCCGGCTCGATATATTCACGCGCATCATTGCCGACCGGGCCCAACAATTTGACAAGATACCCAAAGGGTATGAAGGCCCGCTCTATCTTGAGGTCAGCCCGCGCACCTTTCCGATTTTTGCCCGCGCCGGTTCGCGCCTGACCCAGATCCGCTTCCGCCAAGGCCGCGTGGTTCTGAGCGATGAAGCGCATCATGCCTTGCATGCAGCTGAGACGCTGGTTGCCAGCCAGACGCCGTTCATTGCCGATGGCATTGCGGTCTCCATTGATCTGGCAGGCGAGGGCATTGTCGGCTATCGCGCCAAACGCCATGCAGCCGTCATTGATGTCGACCAGCGCGAGGCCCTCGACATGCTCGACTTCTGGGAGCCGATCCCGGGCCGGGGCAGGGGCGAGCTGATCCTCGATCCCGATGAATTCTACATTCTGGTGTCCAATGAGGCGGTGCATGTGCCACCACTCTATGCTGCCGAAATGGTGCCTTTTGACCCATTGGTCGGTGAGTTCCGGGTGCATTATGCGGGTTTCTTCGATCCCGGCTTTGGCCATTCCGAGGCCGGAGGCAAAGGGAGCAGGGCCGTGCTGGAAGTGCGCAGCCACGAGGTGCCCTTCATCGTCGAGCATGGCCAGATTGTCGGCAGGCTCGCCTATGAGAAAATGCGCGCCCGTCCCACCGCACTCTATGGGGCCGGCATTGGATCGAACTATCAGGCGCAGGGCCTGAAGCTTTCCAAGCATTTCAGAGCTGTCTGATGGCTGAGATGAAGACCATCGAAACGGAAGTCTACGCCGAGCTGGAAGAGAAGAAATCCCGCTTTCTGGCCTTTCTGGTGCCTATAGATCAGTTTGAGGCCCGGCTGGAAGCGCTGCGCGTCGAGCATCGCAAAGCCAGCCACCATGTCACCGCCTTCCGTCGCATCCATGAGGATGACCATATCGAAGAAGGCGCCAAGGATGATGGCGAACCCGCAGGAACCTCGGGCATGCCGATGCTCAAGGTCCTGATAGGCCGTAACATCATCAATTGCGGCGTGATCGTGGTGCGTTATTTCGGTGGCACGAAATTGGGTGCCGGTGGATTGGCGCGGGCCTATTCGGGGGTTGCCAGTCGGGCAATCGATGCCGCAGACCTCGTTCTCTGGCAGCGCGTGCTCAGCTATCACGTCAAGGGCCGCTTCGATCAGACGGCCGACATTGAACGCCAGATCGGTCTTCTGTCCCTTGATGTGCAAGAGCGTCAATACAGCGAAGATGGCATCGATATTCTGGTTGAGGGACCACAAGCACAAGTGGACGCCATGAAAGCCTTTCTCCACGAACTCAACCTCTATTGACCGCAACCGTAAGGCAATAGATCGCAGGATCTTTTTGACGCACGGCCAGATAAATCAAATTTAAAGCTTTTGGTTGCATAACCAATCAAGATTGTTCGGACTTGCCCAAAATAGCTGAAATAAAGGGCAATTCTTAGAATACGTGAATTTACACTTGCTTATGATTATTGTGTGAGTATGAGGGCCATCCGTTCGCGCGACTATTTCGGGCGCTGATAGAGCAGCCAGATGCTGTGGTCGATACAAGCTCAGCATACAAGAGGTTATGAGAGCGAAAGATGATGGAATTAAGCGTTTCCGAGGACTTCGATTTTCTGTCTGATGAATATTCGGATCTATACAACCAATCTGATTGCAGTGCTTTTCAACATCCTGTCTGGCAAACGGCCATGCAGCAGCATGTGCGCAAACAAGTCGGGATTGAGAACCGGACGCTCCAATTCCGATGCAAGGCGACCCGGCAATTGGTCGGCATTCTACCACTCGTCGCCCGCAAGAAAATGGGCACCACCATTCTCGAATTTGCCAATCTCGGCCTCGTAGACTATGCCCAGCCCACCCTGCACGCTGAATTCTGGAATTGGGTGCCGGACCCCGCCACTTTGGGTGCTGCGCTCGATGAGGTACTGGGCCGATATGCCCTGCTGCGCATCAAGCATCTGCCGACGAGCGACCCGGTTTTCCTGCGTCTGTTGCCCAATGCCTGCATGGAACGGGCAGAGTTCAGCGCACACGTGGCCGCGCTGGGGGATGACTATGAGACATGGCGCAGCGAAGCCATTTCCAAAGCCGAACGCAAGAGCCGTGACAAGAAACGTCGTGCCCTGCTGCGCAATGGCGACTGGCAGATGACGCGCCTGACCGATCCGGCCGAGATCACCGAGGCTTTCGATCATCTCAGAAACTATCACAGAGAACGCTTCGCAGACCGCCCCGGAACCGACATGTTGCAGGATGGCAGCAGCTTCCGCTTTTATGTTGATCTGGCATGCCGCACGGCGGCAAGCGGCTTTTCGCGCACTTACCGGTTCACCTATAATGGCGAGATCGTTGCCGTTCAATTCGGCCTGCATGACGGCGACCGCTATCTCTATCTGATCATGGGAGCCGATTATGATCGGATGGGCAAATATTCGCCCGGCCTGCTGATGACCGAAGACATCATTCGCGATTGTATTAAGGATGGCATCAGGACCTTCGATCTGACCATTGGCGACGAACCCTACAAGGCGAAGTTCGGCACCAAGCCGATTCCGATCTTTACCCTTTGGCACACCCATTCGATGATTGGCAATGTGGGCCGGACGGTCGCAGATCTGATCAACAAGCAGAATGTAGGCAACAATTTTCTGCGCTGGATGGCCAACTGATCCAGTCAGCCCGGATTTGGAAACCGATCCGCAATCTGATCGGGAAACAGGGTCACCGGATCACCTTCCCGCCAGACGGGCCATTTCCTGAAGATCGACAAGAACAGATCTGACTGTTCATGCTCTTTGAGCCAGACAAGAAGATGGGGCGGTGCAGCTCGATCAAACCAGTCTCGATCAGTGTTGGCATATTGCCGAACGAAGGGGAAGAGAGCGATATCGCAAAGAGACACCCTGTCGCCGAACAATTGGCGATGGCGCGTCAGGCGATCAATCAAGGGTGACAAGGCCGCCAAGGCCAAATCCCGCTCCTCATCCGCGCAGACATCCTCATAGCGTGTGTCATATTTGTAGCGATCCAGATGGCGCTTGAAGTCTCCATCCATCTCCTCGACCAGAGCCAGCATATGGGAGCGATCACCGGTTTGAGGGCTTAGCCACTCTTGCGGGTCATGCTGATCAAGCGCCCAGAGCATGATGTCCAGACTCTCGTCAATCACCGTTCCATCGGGCAATTGCAGCACCGGAATGGTGCCTTTCGGCGAGATTTCGAGCATATGAGCCGGCTTGTCCCGCAGCACAATTTCTCTCAATTCGACTGTGATGTCCGCCGCCCATAAACCCATCCGCGCCCGCATGGCATAGGGGCAGCGACGAAAGCTGTAGAGCAGGGGGAGGGGCATTATGATTGGTCCTTTGCGGAATAAGCCAGATAAGCCAAAACTCGATTTGAATCAGTCTTTTTGTTGGGCGGCCAGAAGCTGCTTCAACTCGGCAATCTCGCCCCGCATCGCTGTGACTTCAAGCATCACGGTCGAAGTTTCCTCGTGCAAAGCGGCCCGGTCGGCTTCTGCGGTGGCTTCATGTTCAGACTGCATGGCGGAAACGATGATACCGATAAACAGGTTGAGCACCGTGAAAGAGGTCATCAGGATGAAGGGCACAAAGAAAAGCCACGCCAGCGGGTGGGCTTCCATCACCGGACGGACAATCCCCATTGACCAGCTTTCCAGCGTCATGATCTGAAACAAGGTATAGGCGGATTCGCCAATGGAGCCGAACCAGTCCGGAAAACCGGGCCCATACAGTTTGGTCGCCATCACCGCAAAGACATAATAGAGCAATCCGAGCAACAGCGAGATGGAGCCAAGGCCGGGCAAGGCTTCCAGCAACGCCCCCACAACCCGCCGCAAGGAGGGAACAAAGCTGATCAAGCGCAGCACCCTGAGAACCCGAAGCGCACGCAGCACCGACAGAGCGCCCGTTGTCGGCATCAAGGCAATGGCCACCACGATAAAGTCGAAAATCGACCATGGATCAGTGAAGAAGCGCAAGCGGTGGACAATCAGCCGCAAGGTTATCTCGATAACAAAGATGACCAATATCGCCTTGTCGACGAAGTAAAACAGTGAGCCAAACCGCACAAGGGCTGCTGGCCAAGTTTCAAGCCCCAGCGTGATCGCATTAAGGACGATGATGGCAGTTATTGTCATTTCAAAAGTGCGGGACGCCAAAATGGTCTTGATTCGATCAAGCATCGCGAAAACCTGTCTCTCAAATCATCAAATATAAGTCGGTCTCATATGGGGTTCTTCTGTCTTCTTTCCAGTAACCTTTTTGCTTTGCAAGTCCCTTGCGGCAAAATAAGGCCATTCCCGCCCCGATAAGTCCGACTGTGACGGCTGTCAAAAATATGTCAAAAACCCCGATCAACACCCTTGAGATATCTGTCCAAATGCTAGATATTGCACCAACTTCGCGGGTGTAGCTCAATGGTAGAGCAGAAGCTTCCCAAGCTTACGACGAGGGTTCGATTCCCTTCACCCGCTCCATCTATTATCAATGCGTTAGCGGCTGTGTCTCATAATTTCAAAGTCGCGCTTTTCAAAAAAATTCCCAAAGAATTTTCACGGCTCGGGCTTGGCTGATTCGCGCCCCTTGGCGAGAAGTGGCGCCTATCTTTGCGACTTGCGCCGTCTGCTTTTCTGGAACGCGATTGTATCTGCCCGTCATGTTTATGTCCGAGCAACATGCGCCAGCCTCGACCAATGCCATTCCGTTCACCACCTTGCAATCGACTGTTTGGAAGCCATACCCAACGGCACCGAAAAGCGTTTCACTGGCAGCATTCGCCAGCTCGATCACAAGGCCCCGGCCTGCCTTGACAATGGTGCTCGCCGTGCCGTTCCTTGGCGATGCCATTGCGCTCTACAAAGTCGCGGCATTGGCAGTCGTGATCGCCAGCATATACGGCCTGACACTCGCAAGGTTGAGAACGTCTGTTGGTTGGGAACTGGATCATTGAGTTCGAGACGACAGAACCACAGATAGGCCAAATTGAGATGGACTTCATCACAAAAGCGGCGCTCTGACCCTAAAATCTTGAGAAGTTTTGGGACCTCAGGAGACAACCACCCTACATAAGCTTGCATTTGGACAACGGGTTTCTTTACCCCTGCAAGTCCTGCCCACTGACATGACGGTAGGCGGCCTTGGACGCAAAGGAGCAAGCGTCAGCAAGGTGCTTGCCCTTTGCAAGGGCCGTTGAGAAAGCGCCAGTAAAGACATCTCCGGCGCCATGGCTCTTGGGGTTTTGAATTTTTTGGGCAGGTAGATAGGCGGCGACACCGTCCACTTCGCAATAGACCAGGCCATTCCCGCCCAGTGTTATGACCGTTGCTGTTCCCAAGGAAGCTATTTTCTCTGCCGCTCGCAAAGCTTGCTCAGACGTTTCAACCTCCATACCACTCATTTGGCGCGCCTCGACGCTGTTGAGGATCACCACATCGCACAAAGCGAGAAGTCCGGTGTCATCCGGCCGCATGGGCGCGGCATTCCAGACAACCTTCAGGCCATGAAGCCTTGCCGCTTCAACCGCAGCCATATTGACCTCTGGTGGGACTTCATTTTGCAGGATAAGGACGGAGCCGTTCTCCCATGCCACTGCATGGCTTATCTTATCTATGTCGATCGCCCAGTTTGAACCAGAAACCACAACAGCAGCATAATCGCCATCAGCATCAGAAACGGCCACACTCATGCCCGAACGGCCTTCGCATTTTTCAATTTCATCTGTGCGAACGCCTACTTCCTCCAGTCGAGCCAACAGAAAAGAACCGAAGTCATCACTTCCGATTGCACCTAGAAAACAAACATCAGAGCCGGTTTTTCTTGCCGCGACGGCCTGATTGCCTCCTTTGCCGCCGAATTTGGGAAACCAGTCCCGGCCCATCAATGTTTCACCGCGCTCGGGTTGCCTTGGGGCTTCCACAACAATGTCATAATGAAGGGACCCAACAACAATGACGGAAGTAATTTCATCAGGCATGATCAAGACTGCTTTCGCTTGGATGTTACGGCTGACTGCGTCAGAGACAGACGCTCAATTGCAAGATCCCCATCCAGACGGGCGACTTGAACAAAGACCACATCAAAGATATTGAGCTGGGCGACACGTGCCGCAGCATTTTCGCCCAGCAATGGGCCTCCTTGTGCAGTTGATGCCAATGTGATGGTGGCAATCTCAGCCAGTGGAGAGCGTGCATAGTTGGAAAGTGCGATGACGGTTGCACCAGTCTTTCTGGCCACTTCAGCTGCTTCAATCACCGCAGATGTCGTTCCCGAATGTGAAATCGCAATCACAACATCCTCCGGACCGAGCACTGACGCGGACATCAGCATCATATGGCTGTCATCCTGCACAGAGAAACGGCGTCCGATGCGTAGGAACTTATGGGCGACATCCCGGCCGATTTGGGCTGATCCGCCCAACCCGTATATGTCGACATTTCGTGCCTTGAGCAGGGCCTGAGCCGTTTTGTCCAGAGCCTCAATGTCAAGGATAGCAAGGGTTTCTTCCAGGGCTTGTACAGACGTGCGGAATACCTTCGAAGCAACTGTTTCCAGTTTGTCGTCAGGAGATATCTCCCTGTAAAGATCGGCGCTATTGCCTTCTCGATAGCCAAGGATGGCTGCTTTCAAGTCACTGAATCCATTGAAGCCCATCTTCTTGGCAACCTTGACGACGAGTGCTTCCGAAACACCTGCCTCGGTCGCAATCTCCTTGATCGGTGTACCCGCCTCAAGATTGCGATACTCGGTTAGCAGCTGAGCCAGGCGGGCTTCAGTGTCCGTGAGCGATGGCAGGCTCATCCGGATCTGGGCGACCGCCTTATAGGCCCCAAATTGGTCTGTCATTCGTTACCCTTTGCAATTCTGTCAATCAGCATTGCAACGATAATGATCAGACCGGTTGCGAGCAATTGATAAAAGGCCTGCACATTGAGAAGAGTAAGACCATTTCTCAATCCGCCAAGAATGATCGCCCCCATGATCGTACCCACGATACTGCCTCGCCCTCCCATCAGGGAGGCGCCACCGATGGCCGATGCCGCGATGGCATCAAGCTCCCAAAGGGTGCCCATGGTGGGCTCTGCAGCGCCAAGTCGTCCTGTGAGGATCATGGCGGCAATACCAGCCATACTGCCGGAAATCATGTAGACCAAAATCATGGTCCGCTTGACAGGAACACCGGCAACATGAGCGGCTTCCCGGTTGCCACCGATGGCGAGGATATATTCGCCAAACGGTGTTCGGTTTAGAATAAACCATGCGATCAGCGCAAATACGGCCACAATTACGACCGGGTTGGGAACCCCCATCACTGATCCGGTAAAAATGGTGCGAAACTCGTTTGGCAAACCGAAGATTGGGTTGCCACCGGTATAGATCAACGCAAGAGCCCGATAAAGAGACAGGCCACCCAAGGTGACGATGAAGGGCTGCAATCCGGCAAAGGCAATCAGAATGCCGTTGAAAAAGCCGGTGCAAAGGCCGATGGCGATCGCTACCATCAACGCAACGGGAACCGGAACGCCTGATACAAGCAGCGAAGCTGTCACGACTGCAGAAAGGGCTGCCGTAGGACCAACGGACAAATCGATGCCGCCGGAAATGATAACCAATGTCATGCCGAGCGCGATACAGGCATTGATGGATGATTGCTGCAAAACATTAAGCAGGTTTGCACTGGTCAAGAAAGAGGGCGTCAGAAATGCGAAGGTACCGAAGATCACAATGAGCCCGATCAGCACACCGGCATCCCTAAAGCTGGACACGAGTGATATCTTGAACGGAGCCTTTTGCTGAATAGTTTCCATGGTCATTATGCAACCTCCTGCGCAGGGCCATTCTCTTCGCTTCCCGGCACTGCGGCCAGTGCGATGGCTTTCTCTGACATTTTTTCTCTGGGCAAATCGGCCGATATCGCGCCGTCACGCATGACGAGCACACGATCAGCCAAACGCAACAACTCGGGCATCTCGGATGAGACGACGATTACGCCCTTGCCCTGACGGGCGAGATTTTCGATAAGCGAGTAGATTTCTGCCTTGGCACCGACATCAATGCCTCGGGTCGGTTCGTCGAACAAAAGCACTTCTACGCCGGACGCAAGCCAGCGTCCGATAATGACCTTCTGCTGATTGCCGCCGCTAAAGGCTGCGATCGGTCGAGAAATGTTGAACGGCCGCAGATCAAGATCCTTCATCAATCCGCCAACTTCCTGTTCCAGCTTGCCGAACTGAAGGATGCCGTTGCGGCTGAACCGTTTCATCGAAGGCAGCGCAACATTCTTGGACACAGAACGCAAGGGAATGATCCCGTCCCTCTTGCGCTCTTCAGGAACGAGCCCGACACCTGCATTGATTGCACTACGCACATCTCCAGCGGGCAGTATCTTTTCAAGGACGGAAACTGTGCCTGAAGCGGGCTTGTCAACGCCTGCTATAAGGCGCATGAGTTCAGTCCGTCCGGCACCGACAAGGCCGGCAATGCCCAGAACTTCACCACGGTGCAGTTTAAAGCTGTTGGGTTTGACCACGGGGGGGCGCGTCAACTGTCGCACGTCCATAAGAACGTCGTCCGTCGCATGAGAGTGATGCTCGGTCTTCATCAGCTTGCGCCCGACCATCCGAACCACTACTTCGTCGCGAGACATGTCATTGAGGCGAACACTTTCAACCACTTCTCCGTCGCGCATAATGGTCGCGGCCTGGCAGAAGCGGAAGATTTCATCCATGCGATGCGAGACATAAATGATGGAAACACCTTTGTCTCTGAGGTTCGAGATGAGATTGCCAAGCTTGTCCACTTCTTGCGGAGTCAGGCTTGACGTCGGTTCATCCATAGCGACAATTTTTGCCTCATCTATCACCGCCTTCGCGATCTCGATAAGTTGGCGCTGTGCTACACGCAAATCTCCAATACGGGCGGCAGGGTCAATTGTCGGGTCCAACTCTTGTAGAACTTTTGCGGCGATTGCTTCCTGTCGTTTGCGGTCGACAATAAGACCACCCAGACGGGTCAGAGGGCGACCCAGAAAGAGATTCTGCGCGACCGTGAGTTCAGGAACATGTTGAAGTTCCTGATGGATCATGGCGACGCCCGCTTTTTGCGCAGTCAACGGACCTGAGTTCACCAATTCCTTGTCATCGATGAAAATCTTTCCGCTGTCTGGCACATAGACCCCGCAAAGGCTCTTGAGCAGAGTGGATTTGCCTGCGCCGTTTTCGCCGACAAGGCCATGCACCTCACCGGGGGCAACTTTGAAGGAAACGGAGCGGAGTGCCTTCACAGAACCGAAGGTCTTTGAAACGGCTTCGAAAGTCAGTCGGGCTTGTGTCACCTTGCGCCTCTCTTTCACGACTTGCGATCATTGCATCAGAAAGACCGACCGGCCGAGAAGGCCGATCGGCTTGGGAGGAGGGACTATTGCTCAAGAAGAGCTTTGCGAAGAGCGTCACCCTTGGCAGAGTAGATGTCGATATTGTCTTTGGTTATCAGGGCCTGAGGTGTCGCGACAACGCGCGGCAGATCATCGCCATTGACAAGGCGTAGTGCGACTTCCATGGCGATCTCACCGGTCAGGACAGGGAAACTGTCGATGGTGCCTGTCAGTTCTCCCGCACGGATGGAAGCATAGGCATCAGAAATCCCATCGGTTCCGATAACTGCAACCTGATCGAGCTTGTTCATCGACTTGACGGCTTCGACCACACCAAGCGCCATGCCATCGTTGTTGGCATAAAAGCCTTTGAGGTCAGGATGCTGTTGAAGGATCGTTGACGCTGCGTTGAAAGCCTGTTCGCGGCTCCAGTTAGCGGGAACGGAAGCTACGATCTCGAACTTGCCATCTGCCTTGATGGTTTCAGAGAAACCCGCGGTGCGCTGGCCGGCAGCAAACACGCCGGGCTGCCCTTCGATTACAGCAACCTTGCCACCTTCCGGATATTTGTTGATCATCCATTTGGCAGCGCGGACACCATTGTCCTTCTGCACGTTGCCAACATAATGGGCGACCTGAGGAATGACAGCGTCATTGACGTTGACCACCGGGATGCCTTTTGCCGTTGCCGCTTCGAGTGCAGGCTGCAGGTTGACGTCAGTCTGTGGTGAGAACAGCAAGGCGTCATATCCTTGAGTGATCAAGTTTTCAGCCATGGCCAACTGTCCGAGCTGATCGCCTTCGTCCTGTGCGGCCTGATAAACAACCTCAACATTATATTTGTCTGCGAAGGCCTTGTATCCTTCGCCAAGCGAACGCCAGTACTCGTTGATCAGGGTTTTGGAAACTCCTCCAACCTTTGTGCCTTCAGCTGGTGCCTTGAATGGACCGAATTTGGCTTCCAGCTGTGACCAGTCCATGCGATCTGGCTCAGTATCCGAGTTGAGTGGGGCTAGCTGCTGGGCATTTGCTGCGGACACTCCCAAAACTGCAGCGAACAGGCAAGTTGCGATATATTTCATGACTTCTCCTCCTAGATGAAGCAACAACCACGTCGAATTCATCCGTGGTTGGCAGAAAGCCCAAAAAGGGCCGAATTCACAATTCCCATGCCGGAAACAGCATCTTGCTGCAGGAGTGCACCACTCAATCTGTTCTCTTGTTCAAGCTGTGCGCATGCAGCGAGCAATCTCTCGCATGTCTTAATATTCAGGGCACACTCGGCGACGGGATCAAGCTGGGCTGTGTCGGGGAATGTATCGAAATAGATGGGGCCATCAAAACCGTTGCGGCGCATTTCGAGCATCAGCTCAAGGGTTGCGTGCGGATGGACAGCAGCAACCATCAATCCATCATCACGTTTCCCGAATCCATCGTTAAGATGAAGACCCAAGAGCCTGGAGTTGCGATGGATGAGTGATGCGGCATATGCCGGTTGTTCGCTGGCATAAAGGGAATGGGCAAAATCGATGGTAACGCCCGTATTGGCCCTGTTCACATCCTTGAGCATGAGCAAAGTGGTCGCTGCATCGGGCAACATTGAAAAGCCGCGAGGATCATCCGGCTTATATTCAATGGAAATGTCGCAGTCCGGATCATGGTCGGCCACTTCGATGAGGCCTTCGACCATATAGTTCCAGGCTACCGCATAGTCGAGTTGGAAGTTGCTCTCAAAACCATCCTGTCCTGGCCAAATCGTCATAAGATTGGTGCCCAGTTCACGACAGGCGTCGATCCCCCGCTTTGTGAGATCGATAGCCGCTCGCCTCACGGAACTGTCAGGATTTGTGAACGCTCCAGCGCGAAACTCGGGTAAAGAGTAATAGCGCATCGCCAATCCGCTCAACACAATGCCGGTTTCATCCAGAGCTGAGCGGATCTGGTCTTTCTGGCTTTCAATGTGATCGGGATAGTTCAGGTCGATATCTGTCAGGCCTTCGACTTGAGAAGCGCGCAAAATAAGGTCTTTGGGAGAAGGCTTTCCATGATTTTCACCCCAGCAAAGCTGAGGTGCCGATGCAAATGAATTAAGTCGAGTTGCATATCGCGTTGCCATGAGCTTCTCCAAATCGGTTTCTTGTTGATCATCAAAAGTGAGTGATCGTCATTCTCTGAGGTAATTTACAATTTACAATAAAATTGTGAATTGTAAATACTGAAAAACGCAAAAATAGCCAATTTTTCTGAAGGAGTTGAGTTATTTTGTCACGGCATTGAGTTGGTTTGTGAATTTTCGAGGCTTATTTCAAGCCTGAGTTTGTTGCTGACAATTCGCAGAAAGACCTCCGGTCTCACCTCTTTCGTTGCAACAACCATATGAAGAAAAGCCCGCCAACAAGGCCGGTGACGATGCCGATTGGCATGTCTTCGGGGGCCATAATCATGCGGGCGGCCATGTCAGCCCAAACGAGGAAGACAGCTCCATAAAGTGCGGACATTGGAAGGACGCGGTGGTAATCCCCTCCCACGATTGCGCGGACTATATGAGGGATCATCAAGCCGACAAAGCCGATCATGCCGGAGAATGCCACCATGACACCGGTGATGGTCGCTCCCACGACGAAGGTGATCAAACGAAAGCGGGCGACCTCTATACCCAATGTGGTTGCGGTCTCGTCACCAATGGTCATAGCATTGAGCTTGCCCGATTGTGTCATGAGCCATGCGCCACAGACGAACAGGATGATGAGCGGATAGATGAGATGGGACCATTGCGCCAACCCCAACCCGCCGAGCATCCAAAAGACGACCGTGTGAGTGGCACGCGGATCTCCAAGAAAGATAAGGATATTGGCGCATGCCATGATGACAAAGGAGATGGCAACGCCTGTCAGGACCAATCGGTCAGCACTGGCGCTGTCAGATAATTTTGCCACCAGTAAGACCGCAAATGTTGCGACAAGAGCCCCTAGAAAGGCCAATAAGGGAACGGTGAGCAGACCTAAAAAGAGCCCTGTATGCAGCAAGGCCAAAATGGCACCAAAGGCGCCACCCGATGAGATCCCCAACAGATGCGGGTCAGCCAGTGGGTTTCGTGTAACGGCTTGAAGGCTGGCACCGACAAGCGACAGACCAGCCCCCACCATGGCCGCGAGAAGTGCCCTCGGGAAGCGAATTTCCCAGACAATGGCCTCGCGACCACTGGACCAGACAGGCTCAATCAGTCCGGGAACGATCTTGTTGGCAAGGATGCCCCAAACCGTGCCAAAGGGAACGTGAACTGCACCTACGCTGATGGCTATTGAAACCGAGGCACTCAACAAAACAAGACCAAGCAATATGGGAATTTTCAGGTTTGAAAGCGATACGGTCCCATTCCCGATCAGCGATTGCTGAGGTGCCTCGGTCATCAATTATTCTCCCCAGAAGGCTTTGGCGAGTTTCTTGATGGCTTTGATATTGCGCGGGCCAGGCGTTGCCTCCACATATTCGAGCACCACGAAGCGGTCATTCTTGACAGCATCAAGCTTTGTAAAGGCAGGATTGTTCACCATGAAGGCGCGCTTTTCTTCTGCTGTAACATTGCCGTAATTGACAATGACGATCATCTCCGGGTTGGCTTCAATCACCTTTTCCCAAGTGACCTTGGCCCAGCTCTTTTCGACGCTATCCATGACATTGACACCACCCGCAGCTTCGATCATGGCTGTTGGCATTGCATATTTACCCGCAGTGAAAGGGGTGTCTTCACCGCTGTCATAGACGAAAACGCGCAAAGGTTTGTCTGCGGTCTTGAGGTCTTTCTTGAACGCATTCAATTCGGCTTTGTAGCCTTCGACCAACGCCGTTGCCTTTTCTTCTACATTGAAAATACGACCGAGATTGAGAAGATCGTTATACATGTCATTCATCGACACTTTAGGCTTTGCGCCAATATGTATGCAGCTCTCGGTTAACTCATAGACCTTGATGCCAAAGGGCGCGAGGGTTTCGGGCGTTACTTCGCCGCCAACTTTCATGCCATAGTTCCAACCGGCAAAGAAGAAATCTGCATCCGCACCAATCAGCACTTCCTTGGTGGGATATTTGGCTGACAGTTCTGGAAGTTCTTTCACGCCTTCGCGCATGTCAGCATCGAGCGTTTTCCAACCGGAAATGCCCGTATAACCAACCATTCGGTCGCGCAGGCCCAGCACCAACATCATCTCGGTCAGATTCACATCGTTGGATACTGCGCGTGCGGGCGGCGCATCAAAGTGAACGGTGCGATCACAGCTTTTGACCGACGTTTCGGCCATGGCAGCCCCGGTCATCATGAACAGGCAAAGAGCTGAAGCGGCAATTTTCATTGAATAATCCTTTCAGGATGGAAGATGAAAAGTTAGATGCGTCCGGTCGCTGACGTTCAGATGCTCAAGACAGGCAGAAACCGAAAATGAAGAAGAAACGAGCTTTTCGCAGAGCACGTTTGAGGGGGTGCCAAAGCCGACCATGTGGCCGCGTTGCAGCATCAAAATGTCATCACAAACGTCTGCAGCCATGTTGAGGTCATGCAAACTGGTGACGATCGTCAGATTTAGATCTTTTATTAGAGCGAGGATCTCAAGCTGGTGCCTGATGTCGAGATGATTGGTGGGTTCATCGAGAATGAGAAGTTCAGGGTCTTGCGCTAGTGCACGGGCCACCATGACTCGCTGGCGCTCTCCGCCAGACAGAGTACCGAAGCGGCGAGAGGCAAAGCTGCGCAAATCCAGCCGTTCAAGAGCCGCATCGATCATGGAAGCATCTTTGGCGCTCGACCCGGAAAAGCCTGCATGATGGGGGGTACGGCCCAATGCGACGATGTCACGAACCGTTAGGGCAAAGTCGGTCGGTTGCTCTTGCAACACAGCAGCAACCTTGCGAGCAGCCTCCTTTGGCCTGAGCTTCCAGAGATCATCGCTGCCGATGCGGATCGAGCCCGAACGAGGACGATTGTAGCGATAAAGCAGGCGTAACAGGGTTGATTTACCGGCCCCGTTCGCGCCAACGACGCCCAGCACTTTGCCCGCATTCAAGGCAAAGGACAGCGGATGAAGGATCAATGGTCCTTTGACCTTGGGTCCCCAACTCACATTATCTACGATTAGTCCGCGAGCATTCATGCCTTACTCCGCTTTCTCAGCGAGCGGGAGGCGGCAAAAGGATGTCGACAATTGCATCCGCCACGTCGACAATTGGTACAGTCAAAAAGCGGTGTGAGATTGTGCAGGTCCATGGCATGCTCCGCGCACTTGCGGGGAGAGAACAAGACCGACTATGTCAAGAAAGCACGCTTTGGTGCATGATAGCTGCAAAGCTAATTCTGGCATCTTTGGCTCCTGTCCGGACGCCCCGTCCGGGTTGAGAAATCGAAAAGATGGCAGGTCTCCTGACTTGCGGGTCAATGCTCGATCAGCCTTCCCGGATTTTGTCGAATATGTCCGACTTCCAGTGGCAATTTGATCTTCGCTCGCCGCCTACAGTTGCGGGGGCAGTCACGGAATCGGCGCCTGATGGCTACACCTGACCGTGTTCCCTTTTCATTCCGATCGCCCGACTGGGCTCTCAAAAACCATCGTGTCGACTAATAAAGAGAAAGCGTGAAACTGGCAAGAAGAATGTATGTAGATTTGGCTTTGCATTCAGTTCCCAGTTCCACTTTCGAAGCAGGAGTTGGCGGCTTGTTTCGCTGCCAACTCCTGCATTTTGTTACCCGCCAGTGCTAAAAGCTTGCGCGAGGGCGCGATCTGCCAGACTTGCTTCGGATGCTTCCACATCCCCCGACAAATGGATCTGGCGATCTGTAGCCTTGGCACTCAAATCTGGATCATGGCTCACCATCAGCACGGCAATCTGGCGCGAACGGGCCAGATAGACAAGCATGTGGATCACCTCTCTTTGAGTGAGTGGATCCAACCGCGAGGTCGGCTCATCGGCAAACAGGAAGACAGGGTCAAGCAGCAATGCCCTCGCGATTGCGAGACGTTGCAATTCACCACCTGACACTTCTGCGGGCAGTCTATCCAGCAAAACAGAATCCAGCCGCAACCGCTCCATGAGAGGCGGCAAAGCATCACGGGCGATGCCATGCAACCGCATCAAATCATCCAGCCCACGCCCCAGCTTCAGCGTTGGTGCAAAAGCGGCCGGAGGATCTTGCCAGAGCTTCTGGAAGCGGTGGGGTGCCAAGGCGCCGTCTCGAACCACCGCTCCGTGACGGGCAGGTAGAAGCCCAAGCAAGGTATCCCCGAGCGAAGATTTGCCAATCCCGGAAGGACCGGACAGACCGACAATTTCACCGGCCCTTATCGTCAGATCGATGCCTTTGGCGATCATCCGCTCTCCTCTGGCAACCGTCAGATCATCTGCGCGAATTGTGACATCTCCGGTTCGTCCGGTTTGTAACGGTGCCCAATGTCGCGGTTCGGAGGCGATTAGATCCTTGGTATAGTCTTGCGCAGGGGTCTTGAGAACCTGTTCAGCCGGTCCGCGTTCAACCACCTGACCATCGCGCAAAACAATCACCTCTCCACCCAGTGCTTCTGCAAATTCGAGATCGTGGGTGATTGTGAGCAGTCCGCCTCCGGCTTTGGTCACGGTGCGCATGCGACGGGCAACTTCGTCGCGGCGCGCCAGATCAAGTCCCTTGGTCGGTTCGTCCGCCACAACGATCTGCGCTCCACCCGCCCGTGCTGCTGCGATGGCAAGACGCTGGGCCATGCCGCCAGATAGTTCAAAGGGGAACCGGTCCGCTGCATCAGTCAGATCCATGGCAGCCAAATCCGCGTCAGCGGCGGCTTTTGCATCGCTACGCTTGGACACGAGGCGATGCACCTCTTCTACTTGCGCGCGGGATCGCATGAGTGGGTCAAGCGCCCGCCATGGTTCTTGCGGCAAGACCGAAATCGACCGGCCCCACAGATGGGCCAAGGCGTCGGTTTGTGTCACCGAATGGGTTTCTCCCAAAATGGACAAGTCGCCCTTCGCGGCCAGCCCTTTGGGCAGAATACCCAACAGGGACTGGGCAAACAGGCTCTTGCCAGAGCCGGTCTCACCGATCAGCGTGATGGCCTGTCCGGGTTCAATCGAAAGTGAAATCGGTTCGACCACTTCGCCTTGCGCGCCATGGACCGCAAGATCTTTGACAATTAACAAGCTCATGCTCTTTTCTCTCCTGCGATCAGCGTGAGAGCCAATAGGGTGGCCAGGGTTGCCACTACCGGCTGCAACAAGGCCCATGGCGCTTCACGCCAATAGGGGAGCAGTTCCACCATCATCAATCCAAGTTCCGGCGTCGGCGCACGCACACCGACGGACACAAAACCAAGAGCGGCAATGGCCATAACGACACTGGAGAAGGTGAGGGCGAAAGTCGCTCGCAGCACAGGAGCCAATTCCGGCCAGAGGTGGGTACGGAAAATGTAAAATGGCCCAAAGCCCAGCAAGCGGGCCGCTTCCACCGCGGGTGCAGCGATCTGGGCCCTTATGGTTGCCCGTGTAAGGCGGAAAATCTCCACCCACAAGGTCGCGGAAAGGCCAGCCCAGAAGGCCAGCGGCTGATTGGGAAAAATGATCCCGGCAATGAGAACGATCAGCAAGGCAGGCAAGGCAACGACACTGTCTGCAAACAGCACAATCACCCGATCAACCCAGCCCCCAAACCAGCTGGCAAGGGCGCCAAGCGCCACACCGATCAGTGCGGTCGTCACTAATGTTGCCGCAGCAATACCCAGAGACAGGCGCAAGGCGGCAGCCAACCTGGCCCCCATCGAACGCCCCAGATGGTCATAGCCAAACAATGCCTCAGCTGACGGCGCTTCAAGCGTTTGCATCAGGCTCTGGCTAATGGGATCAGCTCCATCCACGAAGGGGAAGGCAAAGGCAAAGAGGATAACCGCCACAAGTATCGCGGTTCCAATCCAACGCATATTCATTTCACGGCCTCCCTTGGGTCGAGCATTCTGGCTGCAATGTCCGCCAGTATATTCACGGCAACAAAAGCCAGCCCCATGACAAGGGCCGTCCCCTGCACCATGGGAACGTCGCGATGGAAAACCGCATGCACCAAGGCGTGGCCAATGCCGGGCCAGCCAAAGATGGTCTCAACGACAACAACACCTTCCATCAAGGCGACAAACTGCGTGGCAATCAGGGTAAGGACAGGGACCGCAACGTGACGCAGTCCATGGCGGCTGAGAACCGCCCCTTCGCCAAGCCCTTTCCAACGGGCAAACCGCCACCAGTCGGACCCTCTTGCCTGCACCAAGGCCTCTCGCGTGATGCGCGCCGTTGCCGATGCAAGCCCCAAGGCAAGCGTCAGAGACGGTAAAATCAGATGGGACGGCTTGCCATATCCAGCAGATGGCAGAAGCCCTAGCTCGATGGACAGGGCGACGATCAGAAACAGACCCAGCAAGAATTGTGGGGTCGCCTTGAAAATGGAGGCCAGAAGGATGGTGATCCTGTCCGCCACTCCGTGTGGTCGCATACCTGCTAGTATCCCAAGCGGTGGGCCGATGAGAAGCGACAGGATAATCGCGAGACCAGCCAGCTGCGCTGTGGCACCGAACTGGTGAATGATCTCGGAGGATACCGTCTCACCGGTCACAAGAGAACTGCCAAGATCCCCATGAAAAAGACCGGAGATCCAGGCCAGAAATGCATCTATGCCAGCAGGATCGCCAATTTGCGATCGCACCATCTCGGCATTTTCCGCAGTGACATTGTCATAACCATAGCGGGCTGCGGCGATACGGAAAACCATATCGCCAGGCAGCGCCTGCATCATCAGAAAACTGAGAATGCCAACCAGAAAGGCCACCATTCCCGCTTGCGCAAAGCGCCAACCGAACAATCGTATCATTGAGCCCATTCCATAGATTTCAGGCCCAGTGTCCGCTCAAACGGATCCACGACAATGCCCTTCACGTCTTTTGAAACGGCGATTGTCTGCTGATACCAGGCAATCGGCAGAACAGGCATTTCCGCATGCAGCGTCTTGATGACCGCCTCTCTCGTCCCCTCGGGGGCCGTTCCAGCGGCAAGCATTTTGACATTCTTGGTGAAGGTCTCGTTGTTCCAACCCATAGCACCCCAATCACCCGTCGGGGCATAGTCCTGCAACAAGGTACCGACCGGATCGGGCACCAGTGCAAAATTGCGTGCAAAGAGCGCTGTGCTCAAAGTGCCGTTTTTGTGTTTGGCAGGAATTTCAGAAAAGTTGGTGGCGTTGATTTCTGCTCTGGCACCAATGGCGGCAAATTGCTGCTGCAAAACGGCGGCGGCAAGGGGCAATTCAGGGCGATCAGGATAGGTCAGAAGCTCGATTTCCAATGGCTTGCCATCTTTGACCAATACGCCATCCGAACCGGGTTCCCAGCCCAGTTGCGCCAGTTTGTCTTTGGCCTTCTGCGGGTCATATTCAAATGCTGGCAGGCTTTCATCATGCCATTCTGCCATGCCAACCGGGAACATCTGTGTCGCTCCAGCAGGATAACGCAGAACTGCTTTGGCAATGCCGACCCGGTCGATCGCCAAACTGAGCGCCTTGCGGGTTTCCAGATCGAACGTCTTGCCATTTACTTTCAACAAAAGCACCCGTGGAATGGCAACCGACAGAACATCCAGGCTATCAACATTGCCAAGGCGTTTCACTGAAGCCGGATCCAGACTGATGGTCACATCTGCATCCCCGCTTTCAGCCATCAAGGCACGTGTTTCCGAGCGGGACACCGATTGATAGGTTGTCTTGGCAATGTTCGGTTGCTTACCCCAATAGCTTTCAAAACTCTTGGCTTCCATCTTGTTGGGCGGTGTCAGTGACGTGACCTGATAGGGACCGGTGGCAATCAACTCGGACACATCGCCTTTCTCATTGATTGAGGATGGGGCAATGATCGCACTGCGATATTCGGCAAGCATGGCAGGCAGCATCGCAAACGGTTCGCTCATAACGAAGCGCACATCGGCACCGACCGCCTCGATCCGGTCAATCGGCGCTTTGGCAAGCAAACCACCATGTTTGCGGGAGCGATCAAGCGCCGTTGCAACAGCCTTTGCGTCCATGGCACTGCCATCGTGGAATTTCACCCCTTCACGGAGGGTGAAAGTCCAGACAAGACCATCTTTAGAACTGCTCCATGCCGTTGCCAGCGCCGGCAACAGATGCCCTTCAGCATCAGCATTTACAAGCGTTTCGGTGACGTCCATCTTGAGAAAGACATCGCCCGAGCGAACCGGATCCGCGCTGATCAATTCCATCGAAGCGACAACATCGAGCACGCCATCATTGGCGAACGCTGCTGGTGACGCACTTGCAAGCAAAAGGGCAAGACTCAGTTTTCGTAGCATTCTTTTCTCCTTAAATTGAGATATCCCCGACTGTAGGATTTGGGTTGGCAGGTCGCATGCTTGGGGAGGAGCTGGTTATCCGTACCAACCTATAAATGTTATGTTATAACATAACAAAATTTCCGATCTTTTACGTGAGTTTTGATGCCGGTGAAAGCATCAAAAATGCAAAAGAGCTATTTATGCAGATCTATTTGCTTAAGCTCTTTTGCGTACGAGGCGATGAAAGGAGGGGACTATTCCATGGTCGAAAGCTGACTGTTGAGGGTTTCAGCGCCTTCGACAAAACCAAGGCCCAGATTCAAGTGCCTGGGCTGCAGCACAATGAAATGCTTTTTGCGCACTGCGGTAAGCTCTGACATTTCAGGGTCAGCCAGAAGAGCTGCCCGTTTGGCTTGCGCCGTTTCGTTCGGCTCGTCCTTCAGGATAATGACTTGTGGGTTGGTCTTGGCGAGAGCATCCCAACCACTCCTCAAGGCATCCTGAGTGACTTCAAGGCCAACCAGATCAAACAGGATCCCGGCACCGTTGCAACAATGACTGTCAAGAGCTGCCGCATCGCTCTTGTTGCCCGACAGCAAGACAGCTTTTCGTCCTTCTCCGGCGGCGGATTTCTGTACCGCCTTCAGTCGCACAAGGGTGTCAAGCAGCAGCTTTGCTGCTTTTGCCTTGATGTGAAAGACGTCGCCCAGGATCTGGATATCCTTGAGCAGCGGCTCAAAGCTCTGAGGTCCCGCATCCCCGTAAAAGGCAGGGCAGGCTGCGTTCGAAATATAGACCCCGATATCCTCTTCATTCTGCCAGGAAGCGCCGTTCCCCAGAGCGTCTGGACCAAACAGGCCAGGATCACTTGCAATAAGGAGATCTGGTTCAAGGGCCAGAATAGATTGACGGCTCTTCCGATCCTGCGCGGTTAGATGAACCGCCTGATCAAACTGCGTGTCAAAAGGCTCATCAGACGCTCTTTCGGCAGGGGCCAGACCGACGACGCGGTCAGCCAGACCAAGAGCTTTCATGATCTCGGTTGCCTGCGGATCGAGACTGACGACCCGTTCGGGTGGGGAGGTGAAGGTATAGTTGCCGAAGCATCCCGCAACAGCAACCGGGGCTGAGTGCGCATGGGCGAGGGTCAGGCTCGCGATAAAGCACAAAGGAGCCAAAATGCCTTGTTTGATCATATGTTTCTCGAAACTCTCGATAGTGGTTCGGAACTCTTGATCACTGACAATAAGGGGTGAGAGGGTGAGAGACGGCGCATATATGGACTGCCAGAAGCCTTGGCCCAATCAGCCTTTCAATCGTGCCAAACAGCGCAAACGAAGAGCGCCGCCTGTTCTCTTATGAACACGCACGAATTGGAAAGGACGTCCAACTCTTTGTGAGAGAGTGGCGTTCTGTGGGTTTGAAAGGACATGCTAAAGACCTGCCAGACAACTCAAGTGCAGGCAGGCAACGAAAGCAGAGTTCTTTCAGTGGCTAAGGTGTAAGGTAATGCATCAAATCCATCCATCACGGGCCCTCCGCCCGATAGAGCAATCAAGTCGTGATGGCAGGTCTCCTGACTTCGCGGGTCCTCGCTCTCCGTCCCTTCCCGGGAGAATTCTCCCAGTGGATTGACGGTTTGCTCTTCGCTTACAGTTGCGGGGGCAGTCACGGATTTGGTGCCTCGGGGCTCCTCCTCACCGTGTTCCCTTTTGATCCCTTGCACTTAGTGCGTTGGGAACCATCGCGCACATCATACAAATCTCGCCGAAGCAGTCAACAAGCTGAATGGTTCAACTATTCCAAAGGCCCTTGTTTGCGGTTGTATCATACAAGGCAGAGGCTGACCCGGCCTCCACCTGTCAACGCAATAGGGTCTAGGAGTCCAAAACAATGAACATCCAGAACCTGACGATTGGTTGGTCTGCTTTTAGAATGATTACCTGATAGGTCTCATTTTCAACAAAAGCTGCTTGATCATCGCGTGACCGAAGTCAGTTCGGCGAACGGCGACACAAATATCAAAGAACAGGTGCGCATCACGGCAAAAGAGCTCGCAAAGCTTGGCGAAATCTTTGCTCAGTCCCATACCGCCGAGTAGCCCGCAACAAATCTGAGAATAGAGGTCGCCATTGACGGCTTTTGGAAAGATGATGGAGCCGCGCTTGGTTTCGCCGTCTTTTTTGAAATATTCAAACTGACCAAAATTGAAAGTTTGATAGATTTGGCCTATCGTAATGGCGTTGTTAGACGCGCCCTTTGATACAAACTGGCTCGCTTGAGACGATGGCAACTCGTCAGTGATCGCACCAGTCATTTCAGAGGGCGCGCTTTGCGAATTGCTCGTGCTTGCCAGTCTCAATGGCAGCATCCTTATCAGAGTTCCCTGTCGTGCCCTCGTTAAAATAGATCTGAACATCACTGACTGACACGCCAGAGCTAGCATCCTTTGCAACATCTGCCGCATTATCCCGCCACCAAGTCTGAACGGCTTCAAGCATTGAGTGGATTTCCGGTGTTGCCTTCTGGCTACTCGCCAAGGCTTCTGTCACCGCAAGAAAGTAATGGCCAGTCTCATGCAGGAAGGTGGACAGATTTGCCTTTTCAAACAGATTGATGATTGTCTCGCCACTCCCGAAGCCGTCGGCTCTTAGGGGCAGGGGCGTGAGATGAGCCTCCAAGCGCGTTCCTTCGCGACGCCCGAAGCGGCTGCGCCACAAAAGCTCGATTGGCGGCTGATTCTGCTGATAGTAATCATCGTCAGCCGCGAGCAGCGGCGCTGTCCTGCCGATCCTGCCATTCTTCCTGCGTGATATGGGTGCCACACCGCTCGTACTTGGTCTGGTGCTCGGCGCAGGGGCCCTTGGCCAGTTCGTCGCTGCCCCATTCTTAGAACAGCTCTCCGGTCATCGGCAGACCGAGACCATCATCATTGTGAGGGTAATTCCGCCATGCCCAAGGGTGTTGGGCATGGCTTGGGCGTCAAGGTCGGTGACACAAGATTGTTGGACAACCAATCAGGCCGCCGCCACATCGCGAAGGAATTGGGTGACCTCAGTTTGCAATTGCTTGGTTTTCTCGCCCAGAGAACTCGAAGCTTCCAACACATTTTGCGATGAAGCGCTGGTGCGCGCGACAGCATCTGACAACCCATCCATGTTGGTTTTGACCTGCTGGGTGCCCACAGAAGCGGTTTGCACGTTGCCGGAAATCTCCGATGTTGCGTCATTTTGCTGATGCACCGCTGCAGCAATCGCGCCGATATGGGAATCCACCTGACCCATTGTCTCAACGATATCGGAGATTGCCTGAGCTGCGTCACCGGTCGAATTCTGGATGGATGTGATCTGGCTGCTGATTTCTTCCGTCGCCTTGGAGGTTTGGTTGGCCAGATTTTTGACTTCAGCGGCGACAACCGCAAAGCCTTTGCCTGCTTCCCCCGCACGGGCGGCTTCGATGGTGGCGTTCAGTGCCAGCAGGTTGGTTTGTTCCGCAATTGCCTGAATAAGGGTAACAACTTCACCAATATGATCAGCCGCACTGGCAAGTTCCTTGACCTTCTCATTTGTGCTGAGTGTCGATTGGCTGGCATCGGACACGACCCGTTCGGTGCGTTGCACCTGAGCGCCGATTTCCTGAATGGAGGCGGCCAATTCTTCCGCAGCGCTTGCCACATGGCCAACGCTTGCCGAAGCATTCTGGCTTGACTGGCTCGTATCCGCTGCCTGCTCAGCGCTTTCCATGGCGATATGGGACAAAGATTCCGCGGTCTGCTTCATGTCGCCAGCCGTCGCATCCACGCCGGTCAGTAGATCGCGCATGCGAGCGTCGAACTGGCCGATCAACTGCTCAATATGCCGCTGACGCTCATGCTGTTTCTCTTCTTCAAGATGAGAGGCTTCCTGCAAGGTAACCCGCTCTTTGGCATTCTCGCGGAACACCCGCACGGCGCGGGTCATGTCCCCGATTTCATCGCCGCGGTCAATGCCAGCAATCGAGATTTCGAGATTGCCATTTGCCAACTCTCCCATCGTGCCGGTCAGAGCGCGGATTGGACGGGAAATGGCCAATGTGATGATCACCGCAAAGCCCGCCCCGACAAGCAGGGAGACCAGAACAGAGCCAAGGATCAGGATTACATCAGTCGATGCCGCCCCAAGGGCCCTCGTTGACTGTGTCTTCACAAGATCGTTCACAATGGTCTGCACCTGACCAGATATGTCGATCAATTGATCCCGTTTGGCTCTCACCTGTAAGGCACCGGCCTGCATCAATTTGAACTCATCTTCATAGGCGTTGATTTCGGCCTCAATCGTGCTGGTCAGTGACTGGATTTCCGGCACGTTCTGTGCGTCTGTAATCAGCAATCTGGCCAGATTGCGGAAGCTCTGGATGCGCAAGAGGACGCCATCCTGCGTCGTGTTGCTAAGGCCTGAGAAAAACTCCATCGTTACGGCTTTGGTCTCCAGCGCCTCACGCTGAAACTTCGAGGCATTGGTGGAAATCAAATCCGCGATCATCAGCTTGCTATTGAGCATGCGAGCGCTTTTCTTGGCCTTGTCTGAAACCGCGTAGATAGCATCGCGCAGAGTGCTCGACGCTATCGCCAATTCCCCGGCCGCAATTTGCGCACCGGTCATTTTCAGGCTTTCTTTTGGATCAAGGTCCATTTTCATGGTTGTTTTGATCGCTTGGCGCAGGCTGCCAATTTGCCGGTTCAATAGCTTGAAACTGTCCCGATCCAATCCTTCGACTTTGATCCGGCCCGCTTTTTTGATGCCGTTCTCGATAGCATCGGTGCGTTCCAGTTGAGCGGCCCAGAAGGCCCCGTCTTCCAACGGCTGGGGATCGTCCAGTGCCTTTTCAATTGTCAGGGCCTGATCTTGCATCTGGTTGACGATGCGAACCACCTTGTCGGCACGGCGCGTCAGGCTGTCAGCCTTCTTGGCCTCCCGGTTTGCAGCGCTTTTCATCTTCCCAAGGCTGGTCGAGATATTGTTGGCATTGCCAACGAGCATGGCAACATTGCTGAGCAATCTGGAGGTCTGTTGCTTCTGGCTCTCGATCACTGTCGTCACATCCTGAAAGTCGCTTTCCAGTTTCGAGGCAAGATCCACGGCGCCGCCGATCTGCGATTGGGCGGACGCGTCGTCTGTGAGGTTTTGCTGCAAGCCGTTAAGGGCGCTGCCCAGCCCCACGATATCCTTCTTGACCTCTTCAGCCTGCTCTGTCTTGCGGCTGTTCAAATATCGTTCGCGGTGACTGGAGAACCGTTGCAACTGGTCAAGAACTGCGACCGATTTTTCATTAACTGACGCCTGCTTTTGAAAGTCGCGGATGGAAATGGCTGCGACGGTGCCAACAAAAGCGGTCAAAACCATCAGAATGGCAAAGCCCCCTCCGATTTTGTAAGGCAATTTAAGATCGTTGAGAGACTTGAAGACTTTCATTTCCCATTTCCTCCCCATTCCTCCAAAGGTTGCGGAAAGTCTCGCCAATTTCGTTTAAGGGCAAGTAAAGGACACCCCAAAAGTAAGACTTTTGGGCCCCAAATCTGTGACAAACCTCAGGCTCACAGGCATCTATTGGATAAAGAATGACAATTCTGTATGCGATACCGCTTCTCGCACCTTTATACGCACCTCGGTTTGCCCTGAAGAAAACCCGCAGGTTTGCAGACAAGCGAGGAGACAAGCCGGCAGACAAGCCAAGGCGTTGAAGCCAATAGGCTCTCGAAAAGCGACAATGAGCACATTGCCGCACCATTGTGATTTTCAATACGCGTGTGGATGGGGAGGTGTGAAAAAGAGGCTGTTTCGAGCCAAAAAGCGCAGCAAAGCGAGAAAGTGAGCGCAAAAGCCCAGCTGCGTAAATTTCCATCTGAAATCTGCACAGAAAAGCCCGTTAGACCGAAAATTCAAACATTTACAGTCTTCTTTATAGTTCTTCTAAATAAATAATTCCATCGACTGACGCAATGCGACAAAGCGGCGCTCTGTATTACTTTACAGTTGTTCTAAACTTAAGGGAGGGTCTGATGACCTCGAAAATTGCTGTTGCATTGATGGCGGGCGCTGCAGTCCTGGCGGCCTCGCAAATCGCCTCTGCCAATGAGCTTCTGGAAGAAGCGAAAGACTATTTCAAGCCGATTCCATCGGTGGTTCCATCGGTCAAGGACAATGCAGTGACCAGCGACAAGATCGAGCTGGGCAAGATGCTGTTCTTTGAACCGCGCCTGTCCTCTTCGGCACTGATTTCGTGCAATACCTGTCATAATCTGGGCATGGGGGGAGATGACAATCTGGAGACATCCATCGGCCATGGATGGCAAAAAGGGCCTCGGAACGCACCAACTGTTCTCAATGCGGTCTTCAACATCGCCCAATTCTGGGATGGCCGTGCCGAAGATCTCAAAGCGCAAGCCAAGGGTCCGGTTCAGGCCGGTGTCGAAATGGCATCCACACCTGAGCGTGTCGAGACCACATTGAAGAGCATGCCGGCTTATGTGGAGGCCTTTACCAAGGCATTCCCTGGGGAGGAAGATCCGGTGAGCTTCGACAATATGGCCAAGGCCATCGAAGCCTTTGAGGCGACATTGATCACGCCTTATTCGCGCTTTGATCAGTTCCTCGAAGGCAACACAAAGGTGATGACCGCAGTGGAACAGGAAGGCTTGCAGCTCTTCATGGACAAAGGCTGCTCTGCCTGCCATGCCGGCGTTAATATTGGCGGGGAAGGGTACTATCCGTTCGGTGTCGTCGAGAAACCGGGTGCCGACATTCTGCCGACCGGTGACAAGGGGCGCTTTGCCGTCACCAAAACCGCCGATGAGGAATATGTCTTCCGTGCTGGCCCATTGCGCAACATCGAGTTGACCGCGCCTTACTTCCATTCGGGCAAAGTGTGGGACCTCGAGCAGGCCGTTGCTATCATGGCAACCAGTCAGCTAGGCGAGGAAATGACCGATGAGGAAATCAAGAAAATCACCGCATTCCTCAAAACCCTGACGGGCGAACAGCCAAAGGTTGAATATCCGATTCTGCCGGTTGAAACCCGCGAAACGCCAAAACCCGAAGCGATGGTTGCCAAATAACCACCGATCCTGAAGGCTCCACATCCTTCAGACGCGACACGATGCGAGGCCCCGCAGGAGAAATCCTGTGGGGTCTTCTTTGTGTGAGTTGTGTTTGTGAAAGGCGCGCTCAGGATAGTCTTTCATTAACGCTAATGAGAAAATTCAAGCATAACGGCACATAGATGCATTTGAAATGAAGGTTTTCTTAGGGGAGTTTCTAATATCGTCGCCAACAAGTATTGAAGAAAGGGATCGAATGGTGTCCTGGTGGCCGCAAATAAGAGAAATCCAGGCCGCTTTGATTGCTTGATCGGTCCTTTCATACATTGATGTCATGTATTGGGGGAATGTCTCTTGTCAGATAAGATCGTTACCGGCTGGAAGCCGCATTATGCCAAGGTCTGGAGCAAGGAAACCGTGGTCATCGATCACAGCCTGCATACCTCGCCACTCTTTTCCGAGGAGGCCATTGCAGACCTCATCGAGCAAACCCCGCCAGAGCATTACAATCTCGCTACCATGGGGCACGACACCAAGCGGGCCGAATGGCGCGAAGGCATTGTCGGTGGCGCGTCCGGCAAGGAAACAATGGAGGCGATCAAGAATGGGCGTCTCTGGCTCAATATCCGCCATTGTCAGGATTTTGACCCGCGCTACAAGGCCGTGCTTGATCAACTGTTTGAGGAATTCGAAGCCCATATGCCGGGCCTGCAAACCTACAAACGCAATATGGGCATTCTGGTCACCTCGCCCAAATGCCAGACCTTCTATCACTTCGATCTGCCGGGCCAGCATCTTTGGCAGATCAAAGGCCGCAAGAAAGTCTATATCTACCCCAACCGGGAACCTTTCCTGCCAAATATCGATCGCCAGCGTGTGATCATGAAGGAAACCCGCGAGGAATTCCCGTTCGAGGAATGGTATGATGACTATGCAGAGGTCTACAATCTCGAACCCGGGCAGATGGCCTATTGGCCGCTTCATGCGCCGCATCGCGTCGAGAATGAGGATTGCCTCAACATTTCCCTGACGCTGGAACATTGGGACACCGATGTGCGCAATCTCTATGCGGTGCATTATGGCAACGGGGTGTTGCGCCGCACGCTCGGCTATCACGCAGCCAACCACCAGCCTCACGGCTTCCACATCTATCCAAAGGCCGCCCTTTCGCTGGCCTGGAAAAAGCTCGGCATGGAAAGCAAAACCGTGTTCAAGGATGAGGTCGATTTCAAGATCGACGCCAGCAAACCCTTGGGGCTGGCCGACATTCCGATGATGGCCAAGGCCTGATCTTCAACATGATAAAAAAAGCCCGCCAATTTGGCGGGCTTTTTTGATGGTCAGTCGGCAACGGGCCATGTCCGGGGCCACTTTTCCGGCCCGCCGGCATAATTGCCATCGCAGTCGCCTTTTTCGCGTATTTCAATCGCTTCGAAAAAGACCGCGTTGCCCACTTCATTCAATTGCCATTTGGATAGGCTGCCACAATCGCCCACTCCACGCGCCTTCATGAAGCTGCTCATCACACCTTTTCTGGCATCATACCCAATATTCCAGAGATCCGGCCCCTCTGTCGTGTTGGTATTGTTGCCATCCAGCAGGAACGGCACAGCCTTGATCGGTAGTTTTTCATTCTTTGGCACAAAAAAGGCAGCAAATGGCTGATTATAGGCGCCGCCGTCACTGCAAGGAAGGCCATAGAGATCCCCTGAGCGCAGGGTGAGCCTGAACCCGTTGCGCGGCAATTGATTGCCCTCGCGATCAAAATGGCAATTGGCCTCTTTCTTGGCAAACCATCCATTCCAGATGGCGCGCGGTATTTCACTGTGTTGCTCGACGCTAACAATCGGCAATCGCGGATGAGGCCGCTTGGTGCCCTTGACCTGGAAAGCATAGGAGGTATCAAGCAGATCCTGATATTCATCCATGAAAATCATGCCTGCGACGCTGCCCGACAGGGAAAATCGGCTCTGGATCGATTGACCTGCGCTGTCAAGGGTGATGCTCAGTATCGAGCCTGCCTTCATGCCTTTGATGATCCAGTCGATCAGATGCGGGTTGGTTTCGTGATAGCTGTCGCCATCTTCCTTGATACCTGCCTTGTTGGCAATCAAGGTCAGACTATCCTTGCCATCAACACTTAAAAGCAGCATCGCCCCTTCAACGATGGGCACCGCGCTTGTAAAGCGCACGGACACCGCATCATTCAACCGATTGGCCCGGTGCAGGGTCAGGGTGGTGATGCCCTGATATTTGTCTGGCGACAGGTTGAGCGAGCAGCTCATCGCAATGTCGCACCAAACGGTGACATCGCGAATTTCCTTGTAGCTCGCAGCCTGCGAAGGTGCTGAGACGGTCAGCATGGTCAACAGCATGGCAAGGGCCGTCAGGCTTTGGCGGATCATGGCAGGCGCTCCTGTGTGCAGAAATAGCGAAAAAGGATGGATTAGCCGAGCAAGCTCGCCTGCTGGGCTTTGCCAAAGCCTACCACGATTTGTGTGCCATCATCAAAAACAGGCCGCTTGATAAGGGTCGGGTGCTGCAAAATGAGCGCTCGCGCCTTGGCTTCATCGGGGTCGGCTTTGTCGCTTTCGGGCAAGTCGCGCCATGTGGTCGAGCGCCGATTGAGCAAGGCCTCCCACCCGACAGCCGCAAGCCAACGGTCCAGATCGGTTTCTGAAAAGCCATCGGCACGCAGATCGACGAATGTCACGGCCTTGCCCGCCGCTTCAAAGGATTTCAACGCCTTACGGCAGGTGTCACAGCTTTTGATGCCATAGAGTTTCATGGAGCAACTCGCATTCTAAGGGGATTCGGATGTGCAAGACAGGCTATCCGATCCCCCTTATCTATGCAAAGCAGAAGGCCGCCAGCTTATCGACAAGGAGGGCTGGCGGCCAGTATCGTCACTTCTTGATGCCTTTATGCGCCTGCTCACCCCAAGCCTGCTCGATGCGCGCATCTCGGCCACAAGATAGGCAAGCCTGCCTATCGACAAGGATGGCTTGCGGCCAATATCGTCACTTCTTGATGCCTTTATGCGCCTGCTCGCCCCAGACCTGCTCGATGCGCGCATCTCGGCCGCAAGAATATCGGTAATATTTGTAGCGGATCGGATTCTTGTTGTAATAATCCTGATGATAGTCTTCCGCCGCAAAGAAGGGCTTCGCCGGGGCGATTTCGGTCTGGATTGGCTTTGACAGGGTCTTGTCTGCCTCCAGCTTGGCCTTGGATGCCTTTGCCAGCTTGGCCTGCTCGTCATTGAGCGTGTAGATGGCGGTGGTATAGCTGTGACCACGGTCGCAGAACTGGCCGCCCCCATCGGTCGGGTCGACCGAACGCCAGAAGACATCGAGCAACTGATCATAGCTGACCTTGCTGCTGTCATAGGTGATCTTGACCACCTCACGATGCTTGGCGGCGCTGTGGTTTTTGTAGGTGACATTCTCGGTGGTGGTACCGCCGGAATAGCCCGAGATGGTTTCGACCACACCATTCACATGGTCAAAGTCGCTCTCGACGCACCAGAAACAGCCGCCGGCAAAGATCGCGGTTTTAAGATCGTCATTGGCCGAGCTGGTGCCAACAGAGGCCAAAATCAGCGACGCGGCCATCAGGGCTGAGGTGAAAAAGTGAGACATATTTCTCTCCCAATTAGAAATCATGTCTCATTTGTGGCCTTCCAATGTGGCAAAGTCTCGCCCAAATTGGCCGTCTCACGCTAGAGTGATGGGATGTGAAGGGGATCGGGTCGCAAGTTGGTCAATGCGCGGCGTTGCCGAGCGCTTGTGCGCAGGCAGCTAAAGGCAATGTGAAAAACACAATTACAATTGGAGGGAATGCCTGCCTCACCCCATCCATTCTTCGATCACATCGATGAAATGATCGGCAAATTTCTTCTGCTTTGAGCTGCCAACCCCGTGAATATGGAGAAAATCAGGGCGGGTGGTTGGCTTCTGGATTGCCATGTCATGCAGGGTCTTGTCGGAAAAGACCACATAGGCGGGCACCTTCAAGTCGCGCGCCAGCTCGGAGCGGGCATTGCGCAGGGCCTCGAACAGATCCTTGTCGGCAGGGTCCAAATCGGGCAGGGCGCTTTTTGCGCGTTTCGGGCGATAGAGATCGCTTGGTCCCATCACGTCGGTGCGATAGGCAAAGCGGATATCGCCAGAGCGCAAGGCATCCGACTTGGCGGTCAGCTTCAGCGCGCCATGATTTTGAATGTCGAGGCGCAGGAAATTGCCAGCCACCATTTGCCGCAGAATTGCCCGCCAATCTTCCTTTGAAGTGGCCTTGCCAACCCCATGGCAATCTAGCTTGTCATGGCGGTATTTCTTGATCTTCTCATGGGTCATGCCACGCAGAATATCGATCAGATGCACCGCGCCAAAGGTCTCGCCGGTGGCCTCAACCACATCAATCAGCCGCAAGGCTTCGACATTGCCGTCTTTCAGTTCCGGCGGATCAAGGCAGATGTCACAATTGCCGCAAGGCTTGATATCCTCACCAAAATAGCTCAGCAGCGCCTGACGGCGGCAGGATGGCGCTTCGCAATAGGCAAGCAGGGCATCAAGGCGCTTATGCTCGCGGGCGAGATGATCCTCGTCACCGCCCTCATTATCGATAAAACTGCGCCGCATGCGGATATCATCAAGGCCATAGAGCATCATCGCTTCCGACGGGGCACCATCGCGGCCCGCACGGCCAATTTCCTGCGCATAGGCTTCCATATTGGCAGGCAGATTGGTGTGAAAGACATAGCGCACGTCAGGCTTGTCGATCCCCATGCCAAAAGCAATGGTCGCCACCATCACCGTGCCTGCTTCGCGCATGAAGAGCGACTGATGCGCGGCCCGAATGCTGGCATCCATCCCAGCATGATAGGCAAAGGCCTTCACCCCGTGGCCTTTGAGGAAGTCGGCCACTTCTTCGGTTTTGCGCCGCGACAGGCAATAGACAATGCCCGATTGATCCTTGCGCGCGTCGACAAAATCAATCAGTTGCTTTTTCCAGTCGCGTCTCTGGGCAACGGTGAGGCGAATATTGGGACGATCAAAGCCTGATACCATCACATTGCCCAACCGCTTGCCGCTTGCGTCACGCGGAAACAGCTTGTCGGCAATATCCTGCCGGGTGGCTTCATCGGCGGTGGCAGTCAGTGCGGCGACCGGTGCATTGGGGAAGAAATCACCGAGCCTTGTCAGACCCTCATAATCAGGCCGAAAGCTTGGCCCCCAGCGCGAAATGCAGTGAGCTTCATCAATGGCGATCAGCCGCACCGGCAGTTTTGCCAGCGCCGCCAGCATTCGCTCGGTCATCAGCCGTTCCGGCGCGATATAAAGCAGAGAGATCTCGCCCGCTGCGACCTTGCGCCATACCGCGACATTTTCCTCGCGCGTGCGGGAGCTGTTGAGCGTTTCCGCAGCCACACCGGCGAGCTTTAACGCCATCACCTGATCTTCCATCAGGGCCACCAGCGGCGAGACCACCAATGTCAGGCCACCAAAAATCATGGAGGGGATTTGGAAGCAAATGCTTTTGCCCATGCCGGTCGGCATCACCGCCAGCGTGCTGTGGCCATTGAGCAGACTTTCAATCACTTCTGCCTGACTGCCACGGAACTGGTCGTAGCCATAGACCCGTTTGAGGATCTGCAAGGCCTGCTCGGCGGGAGCTGCATCTGGATCGAAGGCCGCCTCGATGCGTCCCTCCTGCTCTAACGCCACGTCGTCGATCTGGGCAGGCACAGCAGAAGGGTGGGCGACAGTCGTCATGAAACGGCATTCTCTCAAAGGGCGGGAATCTGCCGTGAGCCTATCTGATTTGCTCGATCAGCGTAAACCGACAAAAAGCGTTGCTGGCCATTTATGTGTAGAGTGAAAAAGGCAGCATGAAAAAGCATCAAGCCGCCCCTTCACAACGCGCGCCTATGAACTCAGCAATCGCGCCATCCATGGCAGGGTGTGGTCCATCCGATAATCAATCGAGGAATGATTGTCCGCAAATTCCTCATAGATATGAGGCACATCGGCTTGTTCCAGGGTCTTGTGCAAACGCCGGGCCCCATAAACCAGATTATACTGGTCTACATCGCCGCATTCGAGCCATAGCCCCTTGAGCGATTTGAGATTGTCAATCACATCCGGCCGCTTGGCCATCACTGCCGGGTCCCATTTGAGCCAATTGGCCCAGCGCTCCTCGATCAGGCAACAGGTTTGCAGATCCACTGGCAGCCGTACGCCGCAAAAAGCGTCCGGATCCGGGTCGTAGGTCGCTGCCATCGCCAGTGACATCAACACATGCATGTCGTTGCCGGAGAATTTCGGCCCCTTTTCAAAGTCGGTCAAGAAGGCCTCAACGGAATAATCCTTCGCCGCCAGTGCTCGCAAGGCACCGGGCATGTCTGGCAAATAGCAAAGCTCAAACGCCATATCGCCGGAATGGCAGGCCGCCGCCGACCAGACATCTGCATGCAGCATCGCATGGACCATCGAGCCATAGCCGCCCGATGATTTGCCAAAAACGCCCCGTTTGCCCGCACCACCACAGCCAAATTGCCCTTCGATGGTCGGCAGCATTTCCTTGATCAGGAAATCCTCCCATGCGCCGAGCGCGACCGAATTGATATATTGGTTGCCGCCCAGCCGGGTAAAACAATCCGGAAAGGCAATAACTGCCGGCGGCATCTCTCCCGACGCGATCAGGCGGTCGGCCCGATCAGGCACATTCTCACCAAAATTCTTCCAATTGACATGCGCTGGTCCACCGGCAGTGAAGCCGACCAGATCCACCAGCAAGGGCAGATCTTTGCCATCATGGCCATGGGGGACATAGACCACCACCTCCCGTTCGGTCGGATCGCCCAGCATATTGGATTTAAGGCAATCGGAGGAAACGGACAGGCGGTGCAATGTGCCCTTCGGGTGGTCTTGTCTGGAGCGCATGAAAATCTCGCTGGTTGGTGTCGAAAGGCCATGGTCGCCCATCCGGGAGCCAGAGTTGGGAGAGCCATGGATGGGGTGATTATGCAGCGCTTTGCTCCCCTTGTCAGCCGTCCCAAAAGGCATGGTGAAAAAGTTTGAACCATTCCGAAGACCACTGCGACATATTGACATAGCAAACAACAAAGCCCCAAATCAGACAGCGAGCGGAGAAAATCATGTCCACCATATCTGCCAAGTCAATCGCGGTCGCCCTGATCCTGTCCATCACCTCCGGTGCCATCAGTGCGCATGCAGACGAATATCGCCAACATGCGCAGCCTCATGGCAACGATTTTGGCAATGGTGCCGCGATTGGTGCCACCGGTTTGCTGATTGGCAGCCTGATTGACGACTAGCGCCCTTTCTTGCGGCCTATTGGTTGGCGGGATTTTCCTCGCCCAGCGATGGCCTGTGAGGGGAGAGGCCATGGTCGGTCTTTTCCCAGTGATGCGGATCATCAAGCAGTTGGAACAGGGCGCGCCAGGCCGCAGGCGTCATCATCAGCGAATAAATCGGCATCGCCAAAATCGTCGCAAAGCCATAGCCATAGCGAAGCTTTGCCTTGCGATAACTGAGCGCCATAGCCCCGCCATAACCGAGCAGCAGATTAAGCGAATTCGCGCTCAGCAAGATCCAGAAGAGTGGTGAGACCGACTCCGGTTGCATCATGACTGCCAGAAAGCTGAGACCAAAAGACAGAATGTAGACCGGGTGAATGAGGGCGGAAATCAGCATGCCGCCAATGATTGCCTGAAAGATGAAAAAGGATGCCGGACCCAAAGAGCGCCAAAGCGCCAAAGGATTGCGCATGTGAACAAGCCAGGTCTGCATCCAGCCTTTGAACCAACGGGTCCGCTGCCGGATCCACTGGGGGTATTTTTCCGGCGCTTCTTCCCAGGTTTCGGTTTTCAGCAGCTCGATCCGATAGCCAAGCCGTTTCAACCGCAGGCCAAGATCCGCATCCTCGGTGACATTATATGGATCCCAACCGCCCACATCCTTGAGGATGTTGGTGCGAAAATGGTTTGACGTGCCGCCCAAAGGCACCGGCAGTTCCTTGTCTGCCAGAAAAGTGAGGAAACCGTCAAACAAAGCGGCATATTCGACCGCAAATTGGCGCGACAGGAAACCCGCGGCGCCATTATCGATCGCAAGTCTCCCTTGAAGGCAGGCCAATTGCTGTCCACCTTCTCGCATGCGCATGGCCGCTTCCTTCAATTGGAGGGGATGGGGGCGGTCTTCCGCATCATAAATCACCACCAGATCCGAATTGACAAAAGCAAGCGCGTAATTCAGCGCCTTTGGTTTGGTGCGTGGCCCATGAACCGGCACGGAAACCACACTGAAGGCCGGCGGTAGTTTCAGGTGTTTCAGGGCATGCCATGTTTCATGGTCGTCGGCCTCGACCAGCAATTGGATGCTGAGCTTGTCGCGCGGATAATCAAGATTGGAGAGACAACGGATCAAGTCGGTCAGCACAGCCGCTTCCTTGTAAAGCGGCAGCAAAATTGTATAGCTCGGCCAGTCTTCCTCGACGATGGGGTCCGTAAATAACTGCGCAAAGGTGCGTTCATGCGCATCATTCAGCCGTCTGGTGGTGAATGTGGTGGCTAGTCGCAAACCCGCAATCGACAGAAAGGCCATGATCGACAGGATGTTGAAGACAATCGCCACCGCTGGCATCAAAAAGGTCAGAAAGAACGCCGTGACGAGAAATGCCAGAAACAGCAATCGACTGAACGTTCCAATCCGCTCATGGGCAGACAGCGCCGGTTGTTCCTGCTTGAGCTGATAGACGCTGTCATTGAGTGCCTTGTGTTTGGCCGCTGTACGCTGAGCTGCGTGCAGGACGGAAGGTGCTGTCAGGCACACGCGCTGTTTGAGGGCGGGCATGGCATCGACTGAATGGGCCAGCCGGTCAAGAGCCGCCCCCTTTGGCGCGCAAAGCAGGCGGCTGCGCGCACTGGGCACCAACCCCTGTTCAGCGGCGAGCGGTCGCATCATCACCCAATCAAGCTCATGAACCGTTTCCAGCAACATTTCATTGGGGAACGGGTGAAGATTGTTCGGCTGGACATGACTGATAAAGGGCACATGCAAGCGCCGGGCTGCTTCGGCAAAATAGCACATTTCATCAATATGCCCCGTCGCCAGAAGATCGTGGGTCAAGGAACTGTCCGAGTTGCGTGCATAGGTCTTGATCAATTGGTGCAGCCAGTCGGTCTTGCCAGCCACACTCGTCAATACTGAGAGATGAAACGGCAGAACAAGCGGGGCATCAAATGCCGCCGCTGGTTGGCAGGACTGGGATGGGGGAGGTGTTTCATCCCCCTCTTGTGCCAGCAGAGCCGGTGCTGTGGGGCTCTGATCAGGCTTTTTCGATTCCTTGGTTAAAAAGGTCATGACAAGGCTCGGTAAATGCCGCTATACCAACACTGTTGAGCAAGAAAGATCTGCGCCAAATGCGCTGTAGTGAGCGGAGTAAAATCATTTTGGTGTCAGCAATCAGTCGAATAAATAAAGGTCTGAAATCAGCGTTGCTTGCTCTCTCCGGCTATAGGGGCCGGTTGCATATTGGACAGAGGCAACACTACTTGAGAGAGTGGCACAGGGATTTCGCAATTTCAATGAGAGTTACGCAACTTTACGCAACAATAAGTGGTATTATTCACGGTATTCTTGTGTTCTTTCGAGGAAATCGCCTTGAATTGTGGTCTTCTTTTGTCCCCACACGCCTTCCTGTCGCGTTTCTGCTGCTTGTTCTAGTGGCCATTGGCGGCAATCTGGCCGTACCGAGCGTGACATTTGCACAGCAGGTGCTGCCTGCCGAGCCTGTTGACCCAACCGTTGATGCACAAGATGAAGTGGACGATGAAGGAAGCGAGGACACCACCAACACCTTGAGCCGTCGGGGACGCAATCAGCAGATAGACGGTCCCATCGGTTCGCAGCAATGGGTCAATGCTGGCTTCACCAGTTTCATTGATGTGCGTGAACGTCCCAAACAGCCTGATCAGGATCTGCTAGACGGGGGCTTGCGCCTCATAACGACAGATGATTTTCCCCCTTTCAATTATCGAGGGGCCGAGGATTTGCCTCAGGGATATCATGTGGAACTGGCCCGCGCCCTGTGCGAAGAGTTGAGTATTGCCTGCACTCTGAAATTCGTCTCCTTTGACCAAATTCCAGCACTGATCAGCGATGGCCGAGCCGATGCCGCGCTTGCGGGCATTGCCAATCAGCCAGCGATCCGTGACAAGCTTGCTTTTTCGAAAGTCTTTCTCAAACGCCCCGGCCGTTTTGTGCGCAAGTCCGGTACGCTTTTGAAACTCGACAAGGCGGGCATGGCTGCCGTGCCGGTAGCGGTGCGTGGTGGCTCTGCGCATGAAGCCTATTTGCGAACCTACTTTGCGCAAATCAACCGTGTGCCGGTCACCGATATGGCGGTAGCGCGGCAATTGCTCGAAGATGGCCAGGTTCAGTCCATCTTCGGGGATGCATTTCAACTGCTTCCCCTTGTCAGCGCAGAAGAAGGTGGCATCGTCTTTGCGGGCAAGCCTTACTATGATGAGCATTTCTTTGGTGAGGGTATGACCATCGCTTATAACCATGATCGGACTGACATGCGCACATTGCTCAATTATGGCCTCTTGCGCCTTGCTCAGAAAGGACGTCTGGCGGAGCTATATGCCAGCCACTTTGCAGTCGACATTTACGCAGCTAACGATTAGCGCGTGGTTGCGTCCGCCTCACCGATTGCGGAAAGGCAACAGGATCGACCAGACAAATTGTCCCGGCTTGTCGCTCTGATAGCGATTAAGGCCAATCACCATCTCATCATGACCGGCTTGCGGCTGGGCAATATAGGTGCCGAACATCCGGTCCCAGATCGAGAGATTGAAGCCATAGTTGGAATTGGTCTCTTGCGGCACCACCGAATGATGCACCCGATGCATGTCCGGTGTCACCACCACCAATCGCAACAGGCGATCAAGCCCGACAGGCAGTTTCACATTGGCATGATTGAACAAAGCGGCAGCATTCAGCACCGCTTCGAACAGGAAGACCGCCAAAGCGGGCGCGCCCAACACCAGCACCCAGCCAAATTTCCAGACCAGTGACAAAAGGATCTCGATCGGATGAAATCTGAGTGCAGTTGAGACATCAATATCCCTGTCTGCATGGTGCACCTGATGCAGACGCCAGAAAATCGGCACCACATGGGAAATCAAATGCTGTAGCCAGATGGCGAAATCCAGCACCACAAAGGCAATCAACACTGAGAGCCAGCCCGGCAACGCGATCCAGTTGAGCAAACCCCAGCCCTGCTCAGAGGAATATAAAGCCACCCCGATGGGCAGGATCGGCATCACCAGCCGCACCAAGACACTGTCAAAAACCACAATGCCCCAATTGGTCAGCCAGCGACGGCCTTTCGGCAATGCCTTGTCGCGCTTTGGCAAGATCCATTCCAACAACGCCATCACGCAGAAGGTGCCAAGGAAAATGGCCAGTCGCATCTGGTTGTCATCAAGACCGAAGGCGACGAACAATGTGTCCTGCATAAAAAGCTCACTTCTGATTGACTGGGCAGTGTTGGTAATTTCAGCTTTTTGCATCTATACGGACCCTGAGAGAGCAGGGCAATGCGCATTTCGCACCCATTGCGTCACATTGTCGTGACGCTGTCGACCCCTTCCTGCGCATATGAACGTGCAAAAGGCTTGGACTTTGCCTTTGAAACTGATAGGAAGGCGCCCACCCTACCGATCTGAAGCGAGCGCAATTCCATGACCGAGTCTGACCAATCCTCCACTCCCCAGACCTCCACTCCCCAGACCTCCAATCCAAGCCCCATCACCGCTGACAGTCCCTTTGAGTTCCTGATCACCGAGCCGGAAGGAAAGCCAAAGGCCGTGCTGATGCTGGCCCATGGATCGGGCGCACCGATGGATTCCTCCTTCATGGAGCGCATCGCCACCATGCTCAACGACAATGGCATTGTCGTGGTTCGTTTCGAGTTTTCCTACATGGCCCGCCGCCGGGTTGATGGCAAAAGACGCCCATCGGGTCGCGCCGAGCGTTGGACCCATCACTATTTCCGCGCCGTTGACGAGTTGCTCGAAGGCGAAAGCTGGAACAAGGATTGGGATGAACTGCCTTTGCTGATCGGTGGCAAAAGCATGGGCGGCCGGGTTGCTGCCATGCTGGCCAATGACGAAGAGCTCAATCTGGCCGTCAAGGGCGTGGTGGTGTTTGGCTACCCGTTCCATCCAATCGGCAAGTCCGAGCCGGAGCATTGGCGTCTGGAGCCGCTGGAAAAAAGCCTGCTGCCGATCCTCATCTGTCAGGGTGAGCGGGATGACTTTGGCTGGTGGGATGAAATTGATGCCATCGATTTGCCGCAGCAGGTGACCCTTGAATGGATCACCAATGGCAGCCACGATCTGGGCCCGACCGGCAAATCCGAAGCCACCATGAAAAGCAACATGCTCCATGCAGCTCAGCTGGCCGCCGACTTCGCCGCCAATCCACCGGTCCTGACCTTCGAGTTTGACAAACCCGAAGACGATGAAGACGAGGATCTGGACGAAGCATAAGCCTCAGGAGGGGATCATTTGTAAGGGGTCAGACCATAACGGTCCCAGTCGTCGCGCGGGACGATGGCCCCGATCTGGAAGGCGAAATCGACGATGCTTTTGCCATCGTCTGAAAATTCACATTCAAATTTGACCCGGTGCCATTTTTCATTGCTCCAGAAAGCGGCCCCATTGGCAATTTGTCTGTTGCCTTCATAGACCACCGGCCGGATGGCAAAGGCATTCATCCAGCGCGGCACATGGCCCTTTCCAAGTGCCTTGATCTGCTCAAGCACTTCAAGATTGCACAATTGATCGCGCTGTTCATCACTGGTCAGATTGTCATACTCGGCGCGGCCCTCGGCATTCTCAGGCGCATCCAGCAGCGCGCTGGACAAAAGCCGCTCCGGCCTGATCATGCCACCCCCCGAATGCAACCGTTTGGCGGCGTCCGCTGCTGCATCGCGTGGCCTGTCCAGCGGGTCGAGCGGCGGTATGTCGCTCGGCGCGGGCAGGGCACTTGGCGGGATAATTTCCACCTCGATCTCCTCAACCGGCACCGCATCTTCCAAAAGCTTTGGCATGATCGACAACAAAACCAGCCCTGCCAGCCCGTGCAGCAGCAGCGAGATAAACAGGCTTAGATGGTCCGCTTTTATGCGGCCCGTCTCCGGGCAATCAATAGTTACGGTCGGTCGGTTCAAAGGCTCGGGCCGCCTGCAGCTCTGCCAGCATGTCCATGCGGGCAATCGGAATCAGGGATTCTCAACCGATATAAGCGGATTACGGCACAAACGGGATAGGGAGCAAGTCAAAGACCAAAAGAGGTAAAATGTCGCAGCTCAGTCTCGCACGGCCGCGCTGGGTCACATGCTGGAGCAGCGCATCTTCGCCTACAGATTGAATTTGCCTTGCGGGTCTGAGCGATCCTTGTCGCCCAGATCCTTGCTCGCCCAATGCTTGCGACAGAGCGAAACATAGGCCTCTTCGCCGCCAATCACCACCTGATCGCCCTCTTCGATCACCTTGCCATTGGCATCTATGCGCACAACCATCGAGGCTTTCTTGCCGCACCAGCAGATGGTGCGAGCCTCGCGCAGCTCATCGGCCAGCGCCAGCAATTGCTTTGAGCCGGGAAACAGCTTGCCTTGAAAATCGGTGCGAAGCCCATAGCACATCACCGGAATTTTCAACTCGTCCGCCACGCGACACAGCTGCCAGACTTGGTCCTCTGTCAAAAACTGAGATTCATCGAAAAACAGACAGTCGGGCTTTCCCTTGCCACTCTCAAGCTCAGATTGTTGGGTGACATGGTGAAACAGGTCTGTTTCCTCGCCAAAAGTAAAGGCTTCCGCCTTCAGGCCAATGCGCGAGGAAATCTCACCAATGCGTGTCCGATTGTCCAAAGCCGCAGTGTAAAGCAACGTCCGCATGCCCCGTTCCGCATAGTTATAGGATGCCTGCAACAGCAAGGTCGATTTGCCAGCATTCATCGCAGAAAATGTGAAATAGAGTTTGGCCATGACGGGTTCCAACAGACGCAGCTCGGACGGGGCATAAGACCTTGCTAAAGCCGCAGGAAAGATTCGGCAAGGCTGAAGGCGTCACCGGACAGCTAATCGGGTTCGTTGATGTGGATGTTCGTCATGATCAACTGGTTGGCAAGGAGCAACGGGCAGCCAAAAGCCATGCAAGAGGCAAGCAAAGGCCAAGCAAAAAGCAGCCAAAGAAAAAGGGCCCATAGGGCCCCAAAGCATTGTCAATCTGATCTGGTATACGCAATCGATAAGTTATGATACGTATTTTATCCTATATTGTCTATTTTGACAAGAGGGTCCGTTTCAGAGCCGATGGCAAGAGGAATGTGGCACAGCCGGCGCGTTCAAAGCAGAACAGCCGTGAAAGGCACCGGAGCCAGCCAGCATACCCAATTATTTCTTGCGATAGCGGACCCGGGCGCTGTGTTCGATGGCCCCCACATGCAGGCGATCAAGTTCCAGCTCGTCACGCAACATCAGCAGGAACTGCAATTCGTCCTGATCGACCTGAAGATCAGCGGCTGCCACCTCTACGGCCAGTGCATAGGCGGTTTCGCGCAGGCGTTCCGGCAGGCTGGCGCGGACGATCTGCAAGACAAGGTCGATGCCACCTTCGGCCAGCAATTCTGAACAATCCCGCGACACCTGAATGAGGCGGCTTGATTCAAATTCACTGAACACCGGCAAGGTCTGGACTTCTTCCCCGATTTTCAAAAGCTCGGAATCGGTCATGGTCCGGTCGGCCGCTGACGTGGACACCATCACATAGATCAGGGCTTCTTCGGGAGAAACGGATTTTGTCATTGATTTTTCCTGTAGGTATGCCCGGTGAAATGGGATCCGGACCGAATTTGCTTTGTTCCGAATTTAAGCACCTGAAGGGGAAGGATCAAGCAGGCGGTTCGATTTTTCGCTTCTTTGCATGTCTAACGCGTCGATGGCACACATGCCGTGCCTATGCCGCACCAAGGAGCAAACAGCTTGCGCAGATCAGGTTTTCTGCCAAAATGCGATATAAGGAAATCTCCTTAGAAAGCCAGTCATTCGCCGAAAACCTTGCTCATCAGTGACGGAACCGACCCATGTCCATTGCCAAATGCATCCTCGTTCTTGCCACGTCCTTCATGTGCCTGTTGCCCGCCATATCCCATGCGCAGACTTGTTTGGACCGCTTTAAAATGCTGCTCGAAAACGGCAACGGCGATGACCCGGTGAAAATTCATGTCACCCAGGAGATCGTTGGTGGCATGAAATCGACAAATTACTTCTATCAGGCCAAGCCCGGTCACTGGATGTCGGAAATGATCGAGCCTGCCACCATGCCTTGGACGCTGACCTATGACAATGTGATGTATAGCTCGGCCGATCAGGGCAAAAGCTGGACCAAGGTCCGCGAGATGGACAGCGCCGCCAATGCCAAGGCAGCCAAAGAGCAAATGCAGGCCAATCTAAAAACCGCCCGCGATGCAGCCTGCTCTGAGGAAGAGTTGGATGGTGTGATGCACACAACCATTGAGGGCGCTTACACTGCCGCCGGTGGCTTCAAGACCGAGAACCAGAACAAATATTGGGTCAATCCCAACACAGGCTTCATCGCCAAGGCCTTCTATCACATGAAGGCGGACAATTTCGAAAGCAAGACCACCCAAATGATCGAGGCGGCCCCCGATCTGGATTTGCCCAAGCCCCAATAAGGGCGTCATGAGGTAATTGGCTAGGTTCTGAGCGAGCGATCGAGTGGAATGGACCGCAAATTGACCTTTCCTTGTGGGGATCAATCAGCTAGAACAGCCTTGCCGTCTGCCGGTCGGGCAGGCGGTTTGCTCTTTCAAGATGATTATGGATCCCAATGGCACGGTGCTTTATTGATGGCGGCACCGACCGGGACTGTTCAGGGAAATAAAAAATGACTTCGCAGACTGCCCTTCCGCTTGCGCTGACCGATGACCTCGTCGCTGCAGCCGCAACGTCCAAAGCCTGGCCGTTTGAAGAGGCACGAAAGCTGGTCAAACGGTACCAGAAGTCGGGCATGCCCGATGAGATTCTGTTCGAAACCGGCTATGGTCCGTCTGGCCTGCCGCATATTGGCACCTTCGGCGAGGTTGCCCGCACTTCGATGGTCCGCACTGCCTTTCGCGCGCTGACCAAAGACGAGGTGAAAACCCGCCTGCTTTGTTTCTCTGACGACATGGACGGATTCCGCAAGGTGCCATCCAATGTGCCGCAACAGGAGATGATGGCCAACTATCTCGACATGCCGCTGACCCGCGTGCCTGACCCGTTCGGCACCCATGAAGGCTTTGCCCAGCATAACAATGCCCGACTCTGCGCTTTCCTTGATCAGTTCGGCTTCGATTACGAGTTTGCCTCCTCGACCGACTATTACACCTCTGGCAAATTCGATGAGACCCTGCTGCGGATGCTTGAAGTCTATGACAAAATCATGGACATCATCCTGCCGACCCTTGGTGCGGAACGTCAGGCGACTTATTCGCCCTTCCTGCCGGTCTGCCCGCGCACGGGCAAAGTGCTTCAGGTGCCGATGGTCGAACGCAATGTCTCCGAAGGCACGGTGGTCTATGTCGATCCGGAAACCAACGAAAAGGTCAAGGTTCCCGTCACTGGCGGCGCGGTGAAATGCCAGTGGAAGGCTGACTGGGCGATGCGCTGGGCGGCCCTTGATGTGGCTTACGAAATGAGCGGCAAAGACCTGATTGACAGCGTCAAGCTGTCGACCAAGATCTGTCGTGCCATCGGCAAGCCACAGCCTGAAAGCCTGTCCTACGAGCTGTTCCTTGATGATAAGGGGGCCAAGATTTCCAAGTCGAAAGGCAATGGCCTGACGATTGAGGAATGGCTGACCTACGCGTCGCCGGAAAGCCTGTCTCTCTACATGTATCAGAAACCGAAAACAGCGAAAAAGCTCTATTTCGATGTGATCCCGAAAGCGGTCGACGAATATTTTACATTCCTTGGCAACCTCGACAAGGAAGACACCGACAAGCAGCTCAACAACCCGACCTGGCACATCCATTCCGGCATGCCGCCAAAGGTGGACATGCCCTTGTCTTTTGCCCTGCTGCTTAATCTGGTCAGCGCGGCCAATGCGCATGACAAGGATGTGCTTTGGGGCTTCATCTCCAACTATGCACCGGGTGCGAGCGCTCAGACTCATCCAAAGCTTGACGAGCTGGTCGGCTATGCAATCCGCTATTTCGAGGATTTCGTAAAACCGAAAAAGGTCTTTCGTGCAGCCAGCGCTGAAGAAGCCGCCGCCATGTCTGATCTTGCAGGCCGGTTGGCAAAGGCAGACGACAGCAACGATGCCGAAGCCTTGCAAACCATCGTCTTTGCGGTGGGCAAGGATCACGGTTTTGAGAATCTGCGCGACTGGTTCAAGGCGCTCTATCAAGTTCTGCTGGGGCAGGATCAAGGCCCGCGCTTTGGCTCCTTCATTGCGCTCTATGGGGTTGATAACACCCGTGAGCTGATCGAAAAAGGCATCGCGGGTGATCTGCTGACCAACTGATCACCCCTCGCTGACCAAGCCAGGAGCGAAACATATGAAAGCCGACGGGAAAAAGATATTTGTCACACGCCTGTCGGCTTTTTTCGTGCTGCTTTTTGCCCTGATTGGCGGGCAAATGGGGCAAATAGATCTGGCGCAGGCCGAGGATAGCCACACCCCGCTTGAACCGATCGAGTGCCCCGGTGAACGGGCGAAAGGCGAGAATGCCGCCTGCTTCATCCTGCATGTTCCCGCAGACTGGAATGACATTTCCAACCGCACCATGGAACTGCCGGTGATGCGCTATGCGCCGCTCGGCAAAGCAGCAACCAAACCGCCCCTCTTAGTGCTGGCGGGCGGGCCGGGCCAGTCTGCGATTTTGCTCGATAAGCAATTAGCCAACAATCTCAAGGTCTTTCGGCAGGATCGCGAATTGATCCTGATGGATCAGCGTGGCACCGGACCACTGGCTGATAAACTGCGCTGCAGGGCCGCGTTGGGGGAAGAGCAACAGATCCTCATTCCTGCATTGTCCACTTGCGTTAAGCAAGCCGAACAGGACGGTCACCTGCGCTCCGATTACAGCACCGCCTTTGCGGTTCAGGACTATCGTGCCCTGCGATACGCACTCAAAATCGACACATGGGCCATTCTTGCCACCTCCTATGGTGCGCGGGTGGCGCAAGGTCTGATCGGTGTGGATGAAAAGGGCATCGACCGGATTGTTTTCAATGGGCCGCTTTTCGTCGGCTCCTCGCTGTTTGACTGGGATCCTTCGGTCAAGGTTGAGGACGCGCTTGATCTATGCAACGAACAGGATGCCTGCCGTTCCAGCTACCCCAATCTCTATTGGGATATGGAACGCATTCCCTTTGCCATCAGCAAGGCCAAACTGCCTGAAGATGATCCGCTGCCTGTCAGCATCCACGCCAATCTCTATCGCAAACGACTGCAATCCCTGTTGGCCCGCCATCGCGTCGGCGAATTGCCCGCAGACATTGAAAAGACCTTGGCGAGCCTTGATGAGGCGCAGGAAAAGGGGACGGTCTGGATCCCTCCCTCACCCTTGTCGCAAAATATGAAGGGCATCGGTCTGATGATGCATTTCAGCATTCTGTGTGCCGAAGAGATTGCCCGCTTTGCTGATCAGGCCCCGCGCGACATGGCCCAGCCCTTGCGGGTTCTGTTCTATCGCGTGGCTTGCAAGCATCTTGATGAAATCAGTGACCATGGCATTAAACTCGCCAAGGATTGGAACAAGGCCAAACCGACGAAAAAACCAATTCTGATATTCAACGGTGCGCTCGATACGATTGTCAATTCCGCTGATGTGGCCGAAACCCAGGCGCTTTATCCCAACTCTGCCCACTTCACCGTGCCCTATGCGGGCCACGATATCCTGTCAAAAGTCCCTTGCGCGCGCGAAATGATGGCCGAATTCCTTGATGGTGCCAAGCCGGGCGAGATCAAGGATCTCTGCGCAACGCGCCAACCCATCGCTTTTGAACTGCCTGAAGCCCCTGCCAACAACTAAAGCATGGCTAGGAGTACCGGGTCGGTGATCACAAATTTGGAGCGCTGGCACTGAACCGCCAACACCAGGACGGTTCGATCAATCATGGCAACTCTGGACCATCAATCTGATCCGGGCTAAGGGCATCACCGGAAAAGAGCGACAGATCTTCCTCGTCTACCGTGAGAAGATCCTCCGCCTTGATCGTCCCGGCCAATTCATTTTCGATTTCCTGTGTCAACGCTTCGCTTTCTGCCTGTCGCTGACGCAGGGCCTCCAATGCTTCACCACTTGGCTCTGGCGCATATAGCCCCCGTTTCGCCCGCTTTGCCTCAGCCAGCTCTGCCTGATAATGATCCCCATCGGGCACCACCCAGCCATAGCGCACCATCCAGGCCGCCAGATCGGTCACACGCGCCTCCTCATCCCCCAACAGGCGTTTCTTCAGTCCGCTGCCAAGGAAACATTGTGCGGTTTGCGATCCGGAGTTTCTGTCGCGGGAATCCTCAAGGCCGATGCAGCCAACCGCCCGCCCACGAATGAAGCGGGTTAGTGCGGTTTTGCCCATCTTGTTGCAAGGAACTTTAAGACCACCAAAGTTGCACCGGGCCTTGGGATCGGGACCGTTGACATGAGACAGCTGGACACTTTGGGAGCGTAGCTTGGTTGTCAAGACCAGCCGGTCAGGCCCGATAATACCGACTTTGCGGAAGATCAGCGGCAACGGGGGAAGCTTGGGCGGCGGTGGCAAGGCTTTCCCGACCGTTCGTGCCAGTGGCTTGGTCTGTTGCAATGGTGATAGCTGGAAATTCGGCGTCACATTGCGTGAAGGTGGCATCACAATCTGTCCAGCATCCGGTCCTTGCAACTTCGTTGCGTGGGTTGCTCGATCAGCTGTGTTATCCGATTTCGCGCGCATGTCCGACGGGGCCTGCTGCTTGCCTTCCGGTTTCTCCTGATGTGGCTGCGCATGGCTTGACGGCTCATCGGGGACAATCTCCTTGCGCGCCTTCGCTCCATCCTCCACTTCAGCCATAACGCTGGAACCGAAGCCCAGATGAAGCAGCCAGAAAATCAGGCCCAACAACAAAAGAGCGAATGTAAAAAGGGCCATGCCCCTGGCGAGCTTGTGACCCTTTCCCGACCCCTTGGGCGGAAGCGAAGAAGGGGCAAGGGCTGCATCGGTGTCATGAGAGTCAGGACGGGACATGGCTCAGGTCTGTTTCAATTCACATTGGACTCAGGTCAATCGAGACCATTATTATTGGCTGGCCCAAAGAATTCTTGCAACCCAATCCACCGATTCTGAACTAAAAGTTCGCATCCGACCATTATCTTGCATCATGCTCAGGCTGAAGGAGCGCGAACGGGTCTGGCTGACGTCGCCGAGCACCAGATCATTGCTGCTTGTCTTGACGATCAGTCGGTCACCCACCTCAAAGCCATCGCCTTTGAGGATCAGCAACTGCGCGCCATCCTTGTAAAACGGATAGAATTCCCCGCCCGATACTTCCCACAATGTTGTATCCTGTGGCAAGGGCATCAAAGACGGCAGATCCGTGATGTTGCTCTCCAAACCGGTTCGATCTTCTAGGCCAGAACAATGAAAAAACTGCTCCACACTGGTATCGGTGGCGCTCAGGACCTTGGAAATCGACTCGGTTGACGGCCAGCGTGGTCGACCATCTGGTTTGAACCGCTTGGACGGATTAAAGGAAGTGGCGTCCAGCCCTGCTAGACGTGCAAGGCCAGAGGCTGTCAGGCTGTTTTCAGAAGCGAGCCTGTCAATTGCGCTCCATATGCTTATATGAGATAGCATCTCGACATCCTGTGTTCGATGCTTGAGAGTATAAAATGACGTTGCAACCATAAGAAGAGTCTTGTTCGTTTGCAATCTTAATCCAAAAAATGAACATAAGCAAAAATAAGCGAGCAACAGGGCGCGACTGTCAAAACAAACTCTGGCGATTAAGGTCAGGCGATACGCATGTCCTGTAGGGCCTTTGCGCGTATTCCTTGCAAAACAGGGCCTTTCGATCCAAGTTGCGGTTCCTTTGTCCAGATACGGACACATGCGGTGGGATGCGGCAAAAAATATCTTTGCGCTACCGGCTCTGGTATCGTAGGGACAAGGAAAGGTAAAACAGTCAACAAATACAGAATAGGGCGAAGGTGGATGACGAAGTGGATATACAAGCTGGCAACCGAAGCGCAGTGGGAAGCAGCCCTCAATGCGGGCCAGTTTGAAGGTGCGCCGGTGGATATTGAAGATGGTTATATCCATTTTTCAACCGCCGCACAGGTTGAAGAAACCGCTCACAAATATTTCCGCCGCATCGAAAAGGTATTGCTACTGGTTGTTCAGGTCGACCTGCTTGAAGAGCTCGCCGAACCGCTGAAATGGGAACCGGCCCGCAAGGGCGATCTGTTCCCGCACCTTTATGCACCCTTGCCGCTGGAAGCTGTCATTGAACTCTTCTCTTTGCCATTGGATGCAGAGGGCTATCATGAAATTCCACCCCTGCCTCAGGAACAATAACAAGGAGGAGATTCAGTCATGTCCTATTCCACACGTGATAAACTGACACGCAAGGCCCTGTTTCTGCTCGATCCCGAGGCTGCCCACAGCATGGCGATCAAGGCTCTGCGGTTCGGTCTGGTGCGCGGCATCGATCTGCCCCCCGATCCGGCCCTTGAGGTCAAATTGTGGGACCTGACTTTCCCCAATCCTCTGGGTATGGCCGCCGGCTTTGACAAGAATGCCGAGGTCGCCGACGCCCTGCTGGGACTTGGCTTTGGCGCTGTTGAAGTGGGGACAATCACCCCACTGGCCCAGCCTGGCAATCAAAAGCCACGTATGTTCCGGCTGGTCGACGACGAAGCTGTGATCAACCGGCTTGGTTTCAACAATCAGGGGCACGATTCGGCCCTGCGCCGCCTGTCTGCCCGCAAGGACAAGCCCGGCATCGTTGGCGTCAATATTGGTGCCAACAAGGACAGCGAGGATCGCACCGAAGACTATGTCAAGGGCGTTGCGGCTTTTGCCGATGTGGCGTCCTATCTGACCATCAACATTTCCTCGCCCAACACACCGGGCCTGCGCGAGCTGCAGGGCCGTGAGGCGCTTGATGATTTGTTGGCACGTGTTCTTGCTGAACGGGACAAGCAGATCGAGACGGCCGGGCGCAAGGTGCCCATTCTGGTCAAGATCGCGCCCGATGTAGACGAATTCGGCCTTGATGACATTTGCGCCATCGCTGTGGCGCGCGGCATCGACGGCATGATCGTCTCCAACACCACCCTGGCCCGTCCGGATCGCATGAAATCCAGGAAACAGATGGATGAGGCTGGCGGTCTGTCTGGGGCACCCTTGTTCAACAGGGCGACAATTGCTCTGGCAAAAACCCGTGAGCGGGTTGGGCCAAAAATGCCGCTGGTGGGCGTTGGCGGGGTCACCGATGCGGTGACGGCCCTTGAAAAAATCCGCGCCGGTGCCAACCTCGTGCAATTCTATTCCGGCATGATATATGGAGGGGCTTCCATGCCCGCTGTCATGCTGGTGGAAATGTCCGCCGATCTGAAAGAGCGGGGCATCACCAGCCTTGAACAGATCCGTGGCGAGACCGTCAGCGACTGGGCTTCGCGCCCCATGGACGAATAATCTAAGGCACCTGACAAAGCGGGAAGGGTCAATCGATGCCGCCCGCTTTTTCGCCTGCTCTCATGTATATATAAGGAACAGGACATCATGGCCCTCACAATCTGGCACAATCCCCGTTGCTCCAAATCCCGCCAAACCCTTGCTCTCATAGAGGAGCAGGGGGAAAAACCGGTCATCCGCGCCTATCTTGAAGATGCACCAACTGCCGATGAGTTGCGCGATGTGCTCGCCATGCTGGGCATGGAACCGCGCGCCCTGATGCGTACCAAGGAAGCTCTCTACAAAGAGCTGGATTTGGCCAATGTCGAGCAAGCCGATGCCCTTATTCAAGCGATGGTCGAGCATCCAAAGCTGATCGAACGCCCCGTTGTCATCAAGGATGGCAAGGCCGCCCTTGGCCGCCCACCCGAAGCGGTGCTGGACATTTTATAAGGCTTGAAGGACTCAAAAGCACAAGCGGCGAGAGATGTCGCACTTGCGACGATGTCAGCTTTGCGGACTGGGTGCCGCAAAGCTTCTGTCCCGGCGGGATGGCAACAAAACCCATAGACCGACACCGCGGGCCGCCAAAAAGGTCAACAGGGCCAGCCACAAGCCGTGATTGCCAAACAACTCCATCATCCCAAACGCCCCGGCAATGAAGATCGCCGTTGCCACCAGCATGACATTGCGCATGGTGTTTGACCAGGTGGCGCCGACATAGATGCCATCCATCTGGAAGGCAAGGGTCGCCACCACCGGGGTCAGTGCCGCCCAAAGCAGATAATCCCGCGACAAAAGCCGGACATCTGGGGCCGTGGTCAGGAAATCGATGAATACATCCCCTGAGAGCCACATCAAGGCGCTCAAGCCGCCTCCAAGCCAGAAGCCCCAGAGCAGGGTCAATTTCACGGTTTTGTCAAAAGCCGGACGATAATGCGCGCCAACGGCCCGTCCACCCAATTGCTCGGCAGCGGTGGCGATGCCATCAAGGAAAAAGCCGCCAAACATGAAGTAATGCAGCAGCAATTCATTGCTCGCCAATATCGCATCCCCTTGGCGGGCGCTAAAGGATGTGAACAAGGCAAAGGTCACCAGCATCACGATGGAGCGGATGAAAATATCGCCGTTAAGGGCCATGAAACGCAGGAACGCAATCTTGTTGAACAGTCTGGGCAAGGCAACGCGCCAATCGTCGCGCAACATATAGATCATCACACTAACCCCCATCACGACTGCCGACACTTCGCCAGCCACCGTGCCAAGCGCCGCGCCGGATACACCCATATCGAGTTTCAGCACGAACCAGATGGTCAAGAGGATGTTGATGCTGTTAAGCAGGATCAGCAGCACCATTCCGGTGCGCGACTTGCCCAAGCCAAACAACCAGCCAAAGATCGCGAAATTGGCCAGCGAAAAAGGCATCGCATAAAGCCTGATCAGCAAATAGGTGCTGGCTGCTTCGTTTACCTCGGTCGATCCACCCATTGCAGCCAGCGCCCAGGGTATCAGGAACGGACCGATCAGAATGACCAGAATGCCGATCAGCACCGCCATCATCAGCGCGCGATAGGCCACTGCACGCTGGGACACAGGATCCTGCGCTCCGACAGCTTGCGCTGTCAGACCCGTGGTGCCCATGCGCAAAAAACTGCACGACATGGCAACAATATCAAACAGCAATGCTCCAATCGCGATGCCGCCCATCAAGGCCGCATTCCCCAATTGGCCAATCACCGCCATATCGACAATGCCAACCAGTGGCACTGTCACCAGCCCCAGAGTCATCGGCACCGCAATGGCGAGCACCATCTGGTGGGTGACATTAAAGGCATAGCGCGGATTTTGGGTGGTGTTCGTCATGAATGGTCCGGTCGGCAAGAAGAAAAAAGTGCAGAAGGGCGTTGGTAATGAAAGGGACGAAAGAAAACAAGAGAAATAAGAAAAGGCAAAGGGCACGCGACAGGACGACCGTCTTGGCAAAGCCTTGTCAAAGGGTAAGGGGTTGTGAGGGCTGAAGCACCAGATCAGCTGCGCTCATATTTAGCATGGTGAAAGCTTGGTTGGGAACACGAAAAAGCGCCCCATAAAAACAAATCGACCGCCATACGGGACCAATCGTATGGCGGTCGATTTACTTGCGCGAGGACCCGAATTTCCCTGATGGCTCAGAGTGCAGGGGCTAGACGCTGGGATGACAGCCGGACCGGTTGGCTGCGTCTCCCGTTTGACCCTGAGGCTCCTCCCGGTTTCCCGGTCGGCTTCCTGTGCCTCTTGGTCTTGCTGTTGATCTGACTATCGCTCAGACGCGCATGAAAGTCATCTTAAACATCCGTAATCTGCTGGTCAGGAAACGGAAAGGATAGCCTTGGCCAAACCCTCGGCAAATCGCTCCACCTGTCCCGCAACCTGTCCCTAGGTCAACACCGGCGACCCATGCGCAAAAGCCTTCAAAAGACTCAGATTGAGCCCAGTCTATTCCGGCTCTTTGCGTCCCATTTTCAGGATCCGCATCACCAGCCAGATCGGGATGACGATCAGTGCGCCGAGCAGGAAATATTCAAGGGCCCAGTGAACCGCATCAAACCCCATATAATAGACATGCTCAACCATCCCAATGAGATGATTGAGCACCTGACGCGGATGCAAATCCAGCGCACTAAGAATGATGCCGACGACCACGGACAGGCCGATCAGGCGCAAAATGACCGGGCCGGGTGAGCCGCCGAAAAAACGCGACAGAGTCGAATTGGTCATATCTCAAAGCTCCTAATATCGATCGCACGCAAGGTTAATAGAGCTCAAAAATGAGCCGAAAGCGTGATCGTGTCGGGTTCATACTGAACCATGTAAACAACTTGAATGACGGCTTCAACCTTTCATTAATGGCAGGATTAGAACTATTCTTGCTTCTGCTCCCAAATCAGCTGCCAGTGGGTGACAGACAGACGAATCTCTGTTTCTTCTATCGCACTGCCGAGCTGTTTGGCTCTCGAATTGAATTAATTTCCAAGACACGCGTTTATATGAGCCGTTGGGGGACATCGTGAGCACGCATCGCGAAACAACATTGGAATCAATTTATCGACAATTGGGGAAAGTAAAAACATCAGGGCAGGCTCTGCTGATTTCCGGGATTATTGCGACCATTAGCAGCCTTTTGTCGAGCGCCGGCGCCTTGCTGGCTTTTCGCGCCGCCGAGACGCCTCTCCTGCCACTGGTCATCATATGGACCTCTCTGCTGCCCTTTGCCTTCATTCTTGCTTCCAGCTTTCTGCTGCTGCGCGGCTTTCAGATTCTTGATCGCCGCAACAAGATACTCAGCGAAGAGGTGGCGCGTGACAATCTCACCCGCCTGGCCAATCGCTATGCCTTTGTGCGTCGTGGTCGGAACATGCTTCAGCAAGCCCATTTGCAACAGACACCCCTGTCTTTGATTCTTCTCGATGCTGACCATTTCAAGAGCATCAATGACAATCACGGGCATTTGGCAGGCGATCTGGCCCTCCAGCATCTGGCCAAAATCCTCAGTCAAACCAGCCGGGAGAGCGATGTGGTTGCGCGCTGGGGAGGGGAGGAATTTGCCATTCTGCTGCGTGGCGCCGATCTGCAGGGGGCCTTCGGCTTTGCCGACCGGTTGCGCGAACGGATATCCAGCACCCCCTTCTACTGGAACGGCAAGCAGGTGCAGATAACCATGAGCGCGGGTGTCACAGAATGGCAGCAGGATGACGATGACTTGCATCACATGATCATTCGAGCTGACGAAGCGCTCTATAAAGCCAAATCGAAAGGCCGCAATCAGGTCCAGCTGTCCCATGAGCAAACCGAGCCGGTGGACGGGTTCGAGCTCGATGTCGCGTTATGCGACGCTGCTGCCTGATGAGGATCCGACATTTTCCAGTGAGGCCATCATGCACTTGTGATTTTCCGCCTCCCGGCCAGTCCTTTCGTGACAAGCCGGTTTCCTTGACCCATAGTCCGGGGCATGACTCAGTCTGCCAGCACCAACGCCAGCGCACTCGCTAGCCCCGGCCACAACGACCTGACGGACCTGCCAGAGGCAGGGCCGGACGGGCTCGCCATGCGCATTGCCATGGGCGAAGAGGCTGCGATCTTGCCAGATCGTTTTGCCCAATGGCTTGCGGGTCGTAGCTGGCGGCTGCGCCCGCATCAGGCAGCGATGCTGACAGCGGCTAAGGCATCGCTGCCTACCCTCCTCATTGCCCCCACCGGTGCGGGCAAGACCTTGTCGGGCTTTCTGCCCACTCTGGTCGATCTCCACCAATCCCAAGAGGATTGGCAAGGGCGGCTACACACGCTTTATATCTCGCCCCTCAAGGCGCTGGCGGTCGATATTGCCCGCAATCTTGAACAACCCATCGCAGAGATGGGGCTGGATGTCAGTGTCGAAACCCGCACGGGCGACACATCGGCCCACAAGCGCCAGCGGCAAAAGAGGATCCCGCCCAACTGCCTGTTGACCACACCGGAGCAATTGGCCCTGCTGCTGGCCTCCCGTGAGGCAGAAACCCTGTTCGCCTCGCTCAAGACGATCATTTTTGACGAGCTCCATGCCTTGGTTACCTCAAAACGCGGAGAACTCTTGAGCCTTTGTCTCGCGCGGCTAAGGCATCTTGCTCCGAACCTGCGCCCGGTCGGCCTGTCCGCAACGGTCTCAAACCCTTTTGAATTGGCTGACTGGCTCGTCCCGCACAAGGATGGCACACCAACCCAAAAAGCCCAGATCCTCCGCCTGCAAGGGGGCAGCAAGCCTGACATATCGGTTCTGGAATCGGAAGAACGCATCCCATGGGCCGGTCACAGCGCCCGCTATGCCTTGCCCGACCTTTATCAGGCCATCAAGGCGCACAGGACGACCCTGTTGTTCGTCAATACCCGCTCACAGGCGGAATATCTGTTTCAGAGCCTATGGGGCATCAATGACGACACGCTTCCAATTGCCCTGCATCACGGCTCGCTTGACGTCAGTCAGCGGCGCAAGGTTGAGGCGGCCATGGCCGCAGGCAGTTTGCGCGCCGTGGTCTGCACCTCAACCCTTGATCTGGGCATTGACTGGGGCGATGTCGATCTGGTGATGCATATTGGCGCGCCTAAGGGTGCAAGCCGCCTTGCCCAGCGGATTGGCCGCGCCAACCACCGGCTCGATGAACCCTCCCGTGCCATTCTTGTGCCCTCCAACTGTTTCGAGCTGCTCGAATGCCGTGCAGCGCTTGATGCCAATTATATCGGCGATCAGGATACCCCGCCGATCCGCCGTGGCGGCCTTGATGTGCTGGCTCAGCATATATTGGGTCGGGCTTGCGCAGGCCCCTTTGCCGCCGAAGAGCTCTATGATGAAGTGACCGCCGCCTATCCCTATCGCAATTTGCCGTGGGATCTGTTCGAACAGGCCATCGATTTTGTCGCCACTGGTGGCTACGCCATGCGGGCCTATGAGCAATTTGCAAAGCTCAAGGTGATGAAAGACAAGGAATCAGGCCGGACTTTGTGGCGTCTGTCCCACCCCAAACGCGCCCAGCAATATCGCCTGAATATCGGCACCATTGTCGAGGAGCCGATGATCAAGGTGCGGTTGACCTCTTGGAAAGGCGGGGGCGGTCAGCCCAAACGATTGGGACGCGGTGGCAGGACCCTGGGGGAAGTCGAAGAAATCTTCATTGATGGCCTCAGCCCCGGCGACAGCTTTCTGTTTGCCGGACAGGTGTTGCGCTTTGAAACACTGGAGGAGAATACAGCTTTCGTCACCAAGACCCACCATCGCGAGCCAAAGGTGCCAAGTTATTGGGGGGGCAAATTCCCTCTCTCGACCTATCTGGCTTCCCGTGTTCGCGCCATGCTGGCCAACCCGGAGAGCTGGCACAATCTGCCGCAGCAAGTGCGCGACTGGCTAACCCGCCAGCAGGAACAATCCGTCATTCCCGCAGCAGACCAGCTGCTGGTCGAGACCTTTCCGCGGGCGGGGAAATTCTATCTCACGCTCTATGCCTTTGAAGGACGGCTCGCATTGCAGACCCTTGGCATGCTGCTGACCCGCAGGCTGGAGCGGGCAGGCGCGCGGCCCCTGGGCTTCGTTGCGTCTGACTACGCCCTGATGATCTGGGGGCTGAAAGATCTTGCCACACTGCAAAGCGCGCTTGGCTGGAGCTTTGATCAATTGTTTGACGAAGACATGCTGGGCGATGACCTTGAGGCCTGGCTCGCTGAAAGCGCCATGCTCAAGCGCAGTTTTCGCACCTGTGCCCTGATTTCGGGCATGATCGAACGCCGCCATCCGGGCAAGGAAAAATCCGGCCGCCAGATCACCATGTCCTCGGATCTGATCTATAACGTCCTGTGCGAGCATGAGCCTGACCACCTGTTGCTCAAGGCCACATGGGATGATGCAGCCGCAGGTCTGTTGGATATCCAGCGTCTGGGCGATATGCTCAGGCGGATCAAAGGACGAATCGTCCACGCCGCCTTGGAGGAGCCGTCCCCGCTCTCGATCCCGGTCCTGTTGGAGATTGGCAAGGAGCCGATTTTTGGCGCGGCTGAAGACGATCTGCTTATGGAAGCTGCGGCCCAATTCGGGCTTTAGACCACATCACAAGATTAGGTAGCAAGAAAGGATGCGCCGCGCATGGTTCGAACCGGTCAGCCACAACTGGGCATGCCACACGCCTCACGACCCGCCGATGAGGAGCCAGACGCGCCTGTGAGCCACCCCTTTGTTTTTGCTGGCCAGACATTCCTTGCCCTGCGTTCCGGTGCCCTGTTTCATCCCCAGCGTCGGTTGCTGATGGTGGCCGATCTGCATCTTGAAAAAGGCTCGGCCTTTGCCCGCTTCGGTCAGTTTCTGCCCCCCTATGACAGCCATATGACCTTGGCCCAACTGGAAACGGATATCGCGAGCCATCAACCGCAAACCGTCATTTGCCTTGGGGATTCGTTCCATGATGTCGATGGTCCCAATCGACTGGATGAGGCCGTGAAGGCCCGGCTGCAAGCACTCACCGCAGGCTTGGACTGGCTCTGGATCACCGGCAACCATGACCCGCATCTACCGGAATGCCTAGGCGGCATGGTGGCGCTCAGTGAGACACTCAAGCACCCAGAAGGCGCAATCCATCTTTGCCATGAACCGGGTGACGAACCGGGGGAAGGGGGAGATTACACTGCCGAAATTTGCGGTCACCTGCACCCTGTTGCGACCATTCCCTCCCGTGGTCGCACCCTGCGCCGCAAATGCTTCCTTGTCAGCGCCGAACGGATCATCATGCCCGCTTATGGGGCTTATACGGGGGGATTGAACATTCAGGATCCGGCCTTCGAAAGCGTTACCACACCCTCAAGCCGCCTGCTGGTGATTGGACGGCAAACCATCACCGAGCATGCCTTGCGCCAGTTGAAACGCAAAAGACGCTAGTTCTTGCGGAAGACCACACCGGCAAACCACCCGGTAAAGACGGCGAGCAGCACACACAACAGGCCATAAACAAAGCTCTGCTTCTGGGCGAGGCTATAGGTGACCTGCTCAAACCCCGATTTGGCAACATTCAATGGCTGGGTCTGGGAATGGAGCAAGGCCCCGCCGCGGAACAAATAGACGGTCACGTCATAGCGCCCCACTTCCACATTGGCGGGAATATCCACCCTGCTGCGGAACAAAGTGTCATTGAGGAAGGTGATCGAGGACAGATCGTCGCGATAAAGCCCTTTATTCCGTTTCAGGCGCAGAGCTGCTTCACGGAACGGATCGTAAGTGGGAAATTTGGTCAAATCGCGCCCGGTCGATGGCAGCAGGAGATACTCGGTACCGATCTGCAATTTCGACAGAAGGGCAGGATGGGCAATGTCATCGAGCTTGCGGGTTGAGGCCATCACATAAAAATTGGGCGCATTGTCGTAGGAGCGCTTCTCTGTATTGATCCAGACACCGACCACCCGCTCCTTGCGGCGGGAGACCAGCTTCTGGTCCCAACCCCTCACGACAATCACCAGATCATAGGGCTCGCCCCGCGACACTGTATTGACATCCCGCTCAATCATGCCAAATACCACGATTTGCGAGCCGGTGAAGTTGGAATTGATCCGGATGACCCTGTCCGACATGTCAGCGATGATGGTCTCCGCATGGAGCACGGGACGCCCGGATGCAAAAAACATCAAACAGCCAGCAAGAAGGGTGAATAGGAGGCGAACCATCACTGCATCTCCCTGACTTCGATGCTGTAATGTTCCTTCGGTTCAACCACCAGATCAACGGCAAAGCGCATGCCGACCATCAGCACCAGCAAGCCCAGGAGCGCCCGCAATTGCTCGCCCTTCATCTTTTGCCCGAATTGCGCGCCGAATTGTGCCCCGATCGTGCCACCAACCATCAAGATCAGCGCCAACACGATATCGACAGATTGGGTCGTCGTCGCATGCAGGATGGTTGCCACTGCCATGGTCACCAGAATCTGGAACAGGGATGTCCCGATCACCACCGCCGTTGGCACATGCAGCAGATAAATGAGCGCCGGAACCAGCATGAACCCGCCGCCAATACCAAGCACGGTGCCCAGAAAACCGATGGTGCCGCCAATCGCCATCACTGGCAAGATGCTGATATAGAGCTTTGACTTCTTGAACCGCATCTTGAAAGGCAGGCCGTGGATCCAGTTATGCTGGCCGGGCTTGCGCATGGTCGCGGGGCCGTTTTTGCGGCTACGCACAATTGATCGCACGCTCTCCATAACCATCAGAGAGCCAATGGCTCCCAAAAAGGTGACATAGGAGACCGAAATAATCAGATCCAGCTGCCCCAGAGTCCTGAGGATCGCAAAGACCTCTACCCCGATAAAGGAACCAACGATACCTGCGCTAAACAGCACGCACCCAAGCTTTAAATCGAGATTGCCCGTGCGGAGATAGGCCAGCGAGCCGGTGGTCGAGGACGCGGTGATCTGCGCTGTAACCGAAGCAACGGCGACCGCTGGCGGAATGCCGTAGAAAATCAGCAAGGGCGTAAGGAGAAAGCCGCCGCCCACTCCGAAAATGCCAGACAGAAATCCCACAGTGCCACCCATTGCCAGAATGACAAAGATATTTACCGGCAGTTCAGCGATGGGGAGATAGAGCTCCACGCGCTCACTCCTGTCTCGGGTATGCCTCGAAGGGCGGTTACAAACGGGGCGCTGACCGGTCCCTTTGGTGAGACTTATGGTCGCATTTGGATCAATGATAACGATAAGCAATCAGTGATCGCAAGTTGGTCCTTCAATCCAACAGAAAAAAGGTCAAGAAGTGGTCATTCCCCTGCCGCATCAATCCCATAAGGCGGGGCGGAAAGTCAACGGATCTTGATCTGTTTCGTTATAAATATACGATAAGTGACAATTGGACGTCACCTGCATCCCCTTAGCGTTGGATAAGTGGGACGCAGGCAGCAAAGACTGCCTGTTCCTTGTGCAATTTCAGACAGCTTGCAGCTGACGCAGTCGTCGCTGGATCAAATGACCCGCATATTGAGAGCGTCGATCAACGCTTTATCCACCTTGCCCGTCACCTTCATGCCAGCCACTTCCTGGAAGTTGCGAATGGCAGTGCGAGTCATGGGGCCCATCTGACCATCGGCCGGGCCAGCATTATAGCCAAGTGCACCAAGCATCGATTGGGCTTTGGCAATGGTTTGCTGGTTGACCACAAAAGCTTGCGAGCCGATTTGTCTGCCGGTTACAACGGCGGGTGCCTTGTTTCTCCAGGCATCAGGAATTGTAGCCAACTGGTTAGCCGATGGCTTTGCAACCTTCGGAACCCAGGTCGCGACCAGTGCCTTCGCCGCCTTTTGTTGGGCAGGACTGAGCACAGCAAAAACTTCGTCCCGTTTTGCTCCCGCGCCCCGATCACCATTCTGGGCAGCGATGGCGAACCATTTGTAGCTTTGCAACAAATCCTGCTTCATGCCCATGCCTCGGGCATAGAGGATGGCAAGGTTATATTGGCTGTCTTTCAGGCCATGGTCTGATGCGGCGATAAACCATTTAGAGGCTTGCGCGAAATCCGGCTTGCCAAGACCACCCTCGGCATAAAGCACGGCAAGATTGTGCATCGCCTTGACATTCCCGGCTTCTGCGGCCCGTTGGTACCACAGACGCGCCACCTGCAAGTCGCGTTTGACCCCCTTGCCCTTCTCATAAAGGTTGGCAAGGCTATATTGCGCCTGTGGCATCGATTGGGCTGCTGCTTTTTCAAACCACGTGGCGGCTTCCTGCAAGTCGGCTGTCATGCCTTCGCCCAGCGTCAGGCGGCGGCCCATCTCGAATTGCGCCAGCGCGTCGCCACCCTTGGCAGCAATGCGCAGGGGTGAAGCGGCAATGCCCGGTGCCAGCATCTTGTTCATGTCAACCGCTGCCTGAACCGAAGACAATGCCGGATCAATCTCGGTGTCGCTGGCAGCCAGAGGGGCCTCTGCCGGGCTTGGTGGCATTGGTTGGTTTTGGGCTTTGGCCTGCAAGGCGGAGAGGTCAGCAGACATTTTTCCCGGAATCGAGCTTGTCGGCGTCAGGTCGACTCCGTCACCAGCGCCGGGCGTGATGCCGGGCACTTTATCAGTTTGCTCTGGCACGAAGGTGGCGATGCCTTCGGGCTCTGTGGTGGCTGCTTTTTGCGGCAGGCGGGGGCCTGCCAACGAGGCTTGCGCGCCGGATGGTTGCGAGAAGGTGATGGCGCGGCTGGCCTCTTCCCCTTTCATCGGTGGCATTACATTGCCCGAAGCCGGTGCAAGGCTTGATTGTGGCCCCGGTGTTTCGGCCGCTGGTGCCTGCTCGAGCGTCGTCGGTGCGGCTTCCTCTTCGGCAGTCAACTTGTTGAACAAGCCATGCAGGCTCGAATTGGGGTTTTGTACCAGTTGCAACGTCGTGATGGCCAACAGGATCGCAGCCGCAGCCATCAATAGCGGACGGCTGTGGCGCGATACCGCTGATCCGATTTTGCCCAACAGGCTGGTGCGGGTTTCCTCATCCTCCAGCATTTCGGCAACAAGTGCTGCGTTGGGTGAACCGCTTAGCTTTTCGGCAATCTTGTCTGGGTCGAGATCTTTGAGTTGTTTGGCATTGCGTGCAGCTTCAGCCACCGCGGCGCGGCGTTCCTTCCGGTTTTGGCCTTGCTTGCCATCCGGCGTGTTGTCGCGACCCTGACCACCATTCATGCCACGGGCTGCAAGCATCTGTTCTGCATTTGATGGCTTGGTTTCGACCTTGCCCTTCTTGCTGCCTTTGAAGCGGGAGAGGAAGCTGCGTTTCTCGCTATCTTCATTCTCAACCCGTTCGCTTTCTTGGGCTGCGGCCTGAGCTGCACGGCGGGCTGCGGCAATGAAGTCGGCTTTTGATGCGCCTGGGTTGGCATCGCTGCGGGCAGGGCCTTGAGCCTTGCCATCAACAATCTGCGCCGTGCGGCGTTGTGGTTCTGGTTGTGCAGCGGTGTTCAGCGCCACATTGCCCTGAACAGTCGTCTTCATCTGTGGCTGAGCCTGACCGCCGGCGCGTGCCTGTGGCGCAGTGGCATTGGCACCCGAAGCGGCTACGGCGCGACCGGAAACCGAAATGCGTGGCTGGCGTTCGCCGGTGGGTGCAGCTTGCGCATCAACAGATTGCCCGGAGGGGCGACCCTGTGGCCGTGCTGAGCCGGAAACACTTGGCGCGGCGCCATCACGAGGTGTCCGGTTGGTACGGCTCGCCAGCAAGTCTGAAGCGCTCATCTGCTGCGCATTCTCGACCACCTGTTTTTCGGATGCTCTGGCATCTTGAGGAGCGTCAGATTTCTGCGCTTTCCGGCCACGACGCAACAGCCGACCAAGGCCACGCGGTTCATCATCCTCGCGGTCTGCTTCGACTGCCATGGCAGTCGATTTGCTTTCGCTTGAGCGCACTTCTTCTTCCAGCACGCTCAGACGGTCGGCAATGCCCTTGAGCATACCACTGACACTGGTCAGACTTTCCTGAGTGCTGGTTTCACTATTCTCCGCCAGGCGACGCAAGCCACTGAGATCATCCTTCAGCCCATCCATGATGGCTTCAAGTACATTATCCATCGGAGCGGAAGGGAGAGGCCCCATCTTCTGCAATGCCTTGATGGCGGCAGCTTCAGCCATTTTGGCTTCATTCATCGGCGCCTTGGGTGCTGCCGAAGCCAATTGTTGAATGTCGCGGCCAAGCCGGTCAACCGCGTCGAAGCGGCTTTGCGATTCGGCAAATTGCTCTGCGAGGCTATCGAGACGGCTGGTCAGCGTATCAAAGAATTGCTGATCGCCACTTGAATTATTTTGCGAGGCATCATCCAGCCGATCCGCCAGATCGGCAATCATGCTTTCAAGCCGCGACAGGCCTTCCATATCTCCCTGACCAGATTGGGCTGGTTGGGATCTCAGAGCCGCTTCCTGCGCTTCCACACGATCAGCAAGGCGGGACAGGCCGGTTTCGATTCCTGACAAATCGGTGCTGGCCATGCGCTGGGCGAGCAGATCATCGATCCGGGCCAAAGTGCGTTCGACATTCTCGAATCTTTGGTCCGAAGCCCCCAACCCGATATTGGCGATATTGCTATTCAGACGCTCATCCAGATCACCGATGCGAGCGGTCAGTTGGTCAAGTGCCGAACGTTGAGCCGTGGGATCCTGCCTGTCGATCATCTCGACGAGGCTTTCCATTTGCCGGGCCAGAATTTCAATCGGCTCGGTTACAGCGCCCTGATCTTGACCCTGATTGCTTTCCAGCCGGTCAGCAAGGGCAGAAAACTGGTCTTCCAGACGCATCAACCGGTCGCTTGGATCCAGACGTTCGATTTGGTCCTGCAATCCGGCCAGACGATTGCCCAATTGTTGCGTCAAGGTGTCAACCGGCGCTGAATCTGCGGTCTGCCGGATGGTTTCCTCGAGCCGTCCCAAACGGTCAACGATCATGCCCATCTGCCCGGACATGTCGGTGAAATGCTGCATGCGCGGCGAGGCCGACAGCAATTCCCGCAACTGATCCAGCTGCCCTGACAGGCGCGCAAAATCCTCGAAATGATCCGCCACTGGCAGATTGTCGAGCTTGTTGAGGATCCGCTCGAAATGAGCATCGAGAGCCGGATCCTGCGCAGGGCGGTCCAAGAGCGCACGAATGTCATTGATGGCATCCATCAACATCGGGTCCTGATCGGTCTGGGTGACCAGTTCTGTCAGGGTCGCAATGCGCCCCGATAGGGAGGCAATTTCGGTCAGCATTCGATCCGATACGTCGGAATAATTGGCCTGATCCAGCAAATCCCGCAGGGCTGCAACATCGTCGCGCAACCGGTTGATTTTGTCATCCTGCTGCTGCAACTGGGTGTAATTGCCGTCCACCTTGGGTGCCATGGTTTCCATGCGCTGCATGATTTGGCGCAATGCCAGATCAACGCCGCCCTTGCTCTTTTGGCGATCGGAGGATTGCGTGGTGAATGAGTCCAAGTCCGGGGTATAGGAATGCTCTTCATGCATCCGCTGGCTTGCTTGTGCGAACTTGCTCTTGTCGCGACCACCAGATCTATACCCAGCTCTATCTACAGTACGATCCATCGGGCGATCCACCGGGCGATCCATTGCGCGTTCGTTCGTCCGGCTGCCATTGCGGCCAAGCGCTTGATCGACGCGCTGTAACTGGGCTTCGATCCGGTCCAATGCACCGCGATAATTGGCGTCACGGTTGCGTTCTTGTCCCGATACGGAGCGGCTGCGGCTGGTCTGGGCGCGCGGATAGGAGGGCGCGGAATTCATGTCTGCGTCCGCATTGCCACCAGACAATGCCTGCAGCTGTGATTCCATGTCCCGGATCATCGCCAGCAATTCGGCATTCTGCCCCGAAGTCTTTCCACCCGTGGTCTGACCGCTTTGCCTGAGGTCACCTTGTCTCTGGCCACCTTGTGACTGGTTGAATTCTTGGCGGGCTTGTCCGCTCCTTTTGCGTCTGCGGGACGAGGCGCGCAGGCCCTCTATGAATTCACCTACTTCGCGATCCGTATGGAATGATTCATCTCTCATGATGCAGACTCAACTGGTTGTCGGTTCGGCCACCCGGACATGGATATTGGACGGCATAACTCACCCGTCACCGACGGAATTCCTCTCCAGCACTTTCCGAATTTAGGGTAAAGAAGCCGTTAATGGACGGCGCGAATTGCGAAAATTACCTAATGCATTAACCCTTTGCTCACCATAAATGCCAACTTTCCCATGCAATTTCCGGTCGCAACCGGGCATCAGCCTGAAAGCCGCGCAGGGATGTCAGAGCGCCTTGAGAGATCGCGATTCACCCGTGTGCAAGCGCGCTGGGTCCCAATGTCGCGATTGGCGATTTGGTGCACAAAATCTGCTCTGTCGCATTGACAGCGACTGCGAACGGTGGTTTACCATTAGGTAAGCTGAAGGGATTTGTATCGTCACAAGCTGCGATATTAAGCGAGGGAGTTTTGGGCCGTGAATGAAGATCAACCAAGCATGCGTGCGCCGGATGAGGGCAAGGATGTCCTGACCGCATCGACCAACGACACCGGACCACTCTCCTACACGATCGGTGACCTCGCCAAGGAATTTGGTGTCACCTTACGTACCCTGCGCTTTTACGAAGACAAGAATCTGCTCAATCCCCGTCGCGAGGGCATGTCCCGCATCTATTCGCGCCGCGATCGCGCAAGACTGAAGCTTGTTCTGATGGGCAAGAAGGTCGGTTTCTCGCTGACTGAAATCAAGGATATGCTCGATCTTTATGATTTGCGTGACGGGCAAGTGACACAACTGCGCGTCGCGTTGGATCGCTTCTCTCAGCAAATCAACGTGTTGCGTCAGCAACGCGAAGATGTCGATCAGGCTATCGCCGATCTCGAACGCACCGTGGCCGTAGTCTCTGGCATGCTGCGCGAAAAGGAAAAGAGCGAAGTCTGACCATTCAGATGGCTGCCAGAAAGCTGCAACAAAGCTGCCCGAAAGATGATCTCAGGCCGCCATCAGGTTGCCAGTATTGCAAACCTATAGTGCGTTCAAGGCGTGCCTTGGGTCGGTGCGCCTTTTTGCATTCAGGCAAGGCGTTCCGTCTTGGTTGGCTGTGCTTGAAAAAGGGGGAGCGGTTTTCCAAGGGAAATAAAAGATTTCGTCCTTTTCATCGTCAGTAGTAAGTCCAACGCTCCCCTGCGTCATATGGTGACATTCGCACAGATGTGACAAATCGCAGGCAAACTTTGGTCGGTGACCATGCTTTCTTCCCTTGAATGAAGACCCCCTTCGCGCTATATCTAAGCTAACGCTTACGCGAACGTAAGGTCGATAATATGGGAGCCACGAGATCAAATGTCTCCCGAAGTGACCAAGGAATGGATCTGACGCTGCCACTGGGGCACCAATGGCCAGCCAGCCGACGACAATCGGCAAGGATCAAGTGAGGGAGACACATTATGCCTAATCTGACCATCCCGGTGGAAGAAAGCCTTTTCCTGCTCAAAGACGTTTTTGGCCTTGAGACGCTCAACAGCCTGCCCGGTTATGAGGAAGCAACCGAGGATCTGGTGGAAGCCATTCTCAATGAGGGCGGCAAATTCTCCGCCGAAGTGATCCAGCCGATCAATATGACCGGCGACACCGAAGGCTGTGTTTTGCATGACGACGGGCGCGTCACCACGCCGACCGGCTTCAAGGCGGCATGGGACCAGTTTGTCGAAGGCGGCTGGATGGGCTTGTCCGCCGATCCCGAATATGGTGGGCAGGGCTTGCCAACCACCCTCAATGTGATCATCAACGAATATCTTGGCACCGCTAATCTGTCCTTCTCCATGTATCCCGGCCTCACCCAAGGGGCTTATGCGGCGATGCATGTCCATGCCAGCGATGAGATCAAGCAGCGCTTCCTGCCCAAAATGGTCGAAGGCAAATGGAGCGGCACCATGAACCTGACCGAAGCCCATTGCGGCACCGATCTGGGCCTGTTGCGCACCAAAGCTGTGCCGCAGGAGGATGGCAGCTACAAGATTTCCGGCTCCAAGATTTTCATTTCCGCCGGTGACCATGACCTGTCGGAAAATGTCATCCATCTGGTTCTGGCCCGCATCGAAGGCGCCCCGGCTGGTACCAAGGGCATCTCCCTGTTTGTTGTCCCGAAATTCGTGCCAGACGCTGACGACAATCCCGGCGACTTCAACAATGTTTCGGTCGGCAAGATCGAAGAGAAAATGGGCATTCACGGCAACTCCACTTGCGTGATGAATTTTGACGGATCCCAAGGCTGGCTCGTCGGTGAGGAAAATAAAGGCCTCAAGGCGATGTTCGTGATGATGAATGAAGCCCGCCTCGGGGTGGCAATTCAGGGGCTGACCCAATCGGAGGCCGCCTATCAGCATGCCCGCGATTATGCGATGGACCGCCTTCAGGGCCGAGCCTTGACCGGTGCGAAAAACCCGGACGGCCCGGCCGATCCACTGATCGTTCATCCAGATGTCCGCCGCATGCTGCTCACCATGCGCAGCTTCAACGAAGCCGCCCGTGCCTTCTGCCTCTATGCGTCCATCCAGTCCGACATTGCGCACCGGCATCCAGACGAGAAAGTCCGCCAAATCGCCGATGACCGCTTGAGCCTGCTGACGCCGGTCCTTAAGGGATATCTCACCGATACGGGCTTTGAAAATGCTGTCCTTGGCCAGCAGGTCTTTGGTGGTCATGGTTTCATTGAGGAAACCGGCGCGTCCCAGTTTGTCCGCGATGCCCGCATCACCATGATCTATGAAGGCGCCAACGGCATTCAGGCACTCGACCTTGTCGGCCGCAAGCTGATGGCCAATGGCGGTCGCGGCATCATGGCCCTGTTCCAGGAGTTGGGCGCCTATGTCGAGAAACATGCAAGCGACGAAGCGATGGCCCCTTATGTGCTGCCGCTGAAAGCCGGGGCCGAGGATCTGCAAAAAGCCACCATGTGGTTTGGCAACAATGCCCTTGGCAATCCCGATCATGCAGGCGCTGGCTCTGTCGATTATATGCACCTTTTTGGCACGGTGATGCTTGGCTATATGTGGAGCCAGATCGTCGAAGTCGCTCTCAAAAACGAGGATGAAAGCCGCAAGAGCTTCTTTGAGACCAAGCTTGCTTTGGCCAAATTCTACATGGAACGCACCATGCCAACCACCGCCATGCGCCGCGACCGCATCATGGTCGGCGCTGACAGTGTGATGGCGCTTCCTGCAGAGGCTTTCTAAAAACAGGCAAACAAAAGACCCTGCTACGCCGGATTGTAATTCGGTGTGGCAGGCATCACTTTGAACAGAGTGAGGGAAGGGGGCCTGATGAAAGGCCCGCAAGCCTTCCCCTTGGGGAGAAATTCATGGCAGACGCTTTTATCTACGATCATGTGCGCACGCCACGCGGGCGCGGCAAGGCCGACGGGTCCTTGCATGAAGTGCCGGCAGTGCAGCTGGCAGCCACTACCTTGAAAGCCATTCGCGACCGCAACGGGCTTGATACCAAACTGGTGGACGATATCATCCTTGGCTGCGTTGATCCCATCGGCGAAGCAGGCGGCGTCATTCCGCGTGCGGCAGCCTTTGCGGCCGACTATGACCAGTCCGTACCGGGCATGCAGATCAACCGCTTCTGCGCCTCGGGCCTTGATGCCATCAACATGGCAGCCAGTCAGGTGATGGCCGGAGCTCACGATATGACCATCGGTGGCGGCGTTGAAGCCATGTCCCGCCTTGGGCTTGGATCGTCGGGCGGTGCATGGTTCATGGATCCGGGCGTTAATGTGCCCTCTTACTTCATGCCCCAAGGGGTCTCTGCCGACCTGATTGCCACCAAATATGGATTCAGCCGCGAGCAGGCCGATGCCCTGTCGGTGGAAAGCCAGAAGCGCGCAGCCCATGCTTGGGACAGTGGCTATTTCGACAAATCCGTCGTGCCGGTGACCGACGTCAATGGTGCTCTGATCCTTGACAAGGATGAGCATATGCGCCCCGGCACCACCATCGAAGATCTCGCCAAGCTCAACCCGTCCTTCGGCATGATCGGCGAGATGGGTGGCTTCAACGCCGTGGCGATGGAACGCTATCCAGACATCGAGGCCATCAACCATATTCACCATGCAGGCAACTCGTCCGGCATCGTCGATGGGGCCGCTGCGCTCTTGATCGGCAATGAGGAGGCTGGCAAGGCCGCAGGCCTCAAGCCGCGTGCTCGTATCCGCGCCTTTGCCAATATTGGCTCCGAACCAGCTCTGATGCTGACCGGCCCGACCGATGTCACCGACAAGGTGCTGAAGCGCTCTGGCATGGCCTTCTCCGACATCGACCTGATCGAGGTCAACGAAGCCTTCGCCTCGGTGGTGTTGCGCTTCATGCAATATTTCCAGGCGGATCCGGCCAAGGTCAATGTCAATGGTGGAGCCATTGCCATGGGGCATCCCTTGGGGGCCACCGGCGCGATGATCCTTGGCACCGTGCTCGATGAGCTCGAACGCCGCGACCAGACTATTGCCCTCGTCACCTTGTGCATTGGCGCAGGCATGGGCACCGCGACCATCATTGAGCGCGTATAAGGGAGGCCAGAGACATGTCAGACTATATCAATTTCAAAACCGACATTGACGCCGACGGCATCGCCCTTCTCACATGGGACATGCCCGAGCGCTCGATGAATGTCTTCACCGAAGAGGTGATCCTTGAGCTTGACAAGGTGATCGACGACATGACCGCCAATGAAGCGGTCAAAGCGGTTGTCGTGACCTCCGGCAAAAGCCAGTTTTCCGGCGGTGCTGACCTCACCATGTTGCAGGGGCTGCTGGGCCAGTACCAGAAAGCCATTGCCGAGAAAGGCCAGACCGAAGCAGCGACTGAATTGTTCGAGGAAAGCCGTCGCCTGAGCCTGACCTTCCGCAAGCTGGAGACTTCCGGCAAGCCTTGGGTGGCAGCGCTCAATGGCACTGCAGCGGGCGGCGCGTGCGAGCTGGCGCTTGCCTGTCATGGCCGGGTGATGATCGACAAGGACAGCGCCAAGCTCGGCCTGCCAGAAGTCAAGGTCGGTCTCTTCCCCGGAGCCGGTGGCACCACCCGCATCCTGCGGATGATGGACACCCAGCAAGGTCTGCAATTCCTGATGAAAGGCTCGATGCTGTCCCCGAAACGGGCGCTTGCATCGAAAATCATCGACAAGGTGGTCCCCGCAGATGAGCTGATCGAAGCGGCCAAGCAAATGATCCGCGACGGCCTTAAAGCCGTCAAACCATGGGACCAGAAGGGCTTCAAGCTGCCATCGGGCCGCGTCTATAGCCCAGCCGGTTTTCAGGTCTGGCCAGCGGTCGGCGCAATCTACCGCCGCGAAACCCACGACAATTACCCGGCCATCCGCTACATGATCCGCGCTGCCTATGAAGGCTTGCTGATGGACATGGACACGGCCTTGAAAATCGAAAGCCGCTATTTTGCCAAGACCGTTGCCACCCCGGAAGCGGCGAATATGATCCGCTCCCTGTTCCTCAATATGCAGGAACTGGGCAAGGGCGCGCGTCGTCCTGCAGGGGTGCCGAAGACCGAATTGAAGAAAATTGCCGTCATTGGCGCAGGCTTCATGGGGGCAGGCATCGCCCATGTCTCCGCAAAGGCGGGGCTTGAGGTTGTGCTGGTAGACCGCGATCAGGAAAGCGCCGACAAGGGCAAGGGTCATATCGAAGAAACCCTGACCAAGGCCCTGAAAAAGGGACGCACCACCGAGGATAAAGTGACGCAAATCCTGTCCCGCGTCACCCCGAGTGATGATTATGCCAAACTGGCCGATTGCGATTTGGTGATCGAGGCGGTGTTTGAGGATCCTGAACTGAAATCCTCGATCTTCAAGAAAATTGAGGCGGTCGTCGCTGAGGGTTGCACCATTGCGTCCAACACCTCCACCCTGCCAATCACCGGGCTGGCCAAGGCCGTGTCAAATCCGGCTGGCTTCATCGGCATCCACTTCTTCTCGCCCGTCGACAAAATGATGCTGGTCGAAGTGATCAAGGGCAAGGAAACCGGCGATGAGGCCATTGCCAAGGCGCTTGATTATGTCTCGTTGATCAAGAAGACCCCGATCCTCGTCAATGATGGCCGTGGCTTCTTTGCCAACCGTTCGGTTCTGGCTTATGTCCGCGAAGGCCATTTGATGCTGACCGAAGGGGTGCCAGCGGCGATGATTGAAAATCTCGCCAAACAGGCGGGCATGCCGGTCGGGCCTTTGTCGCTGAATGACGAAGTGGCGTTGGAACTGGCCTGGAATATCCTTCAGACCACCAAGAAACAACTTGGCGAAGACTCGGTTGATCCGCAGCAGGAAGCCCTCTTGAAAAAGCTGGTGGTCGATGAGGGGCGTCTGGGTCGCAAGAATGGCAAAGGCTTCTACGATTATGAAGGCCGCAACAAACGTCTCTGGCCGGGCCTGAAGGATCTTGCCCCACAGCTTGATGCAGACACGATCAATCATGCCGAGATCAAGGATCGGCTGCTGATCGCTCAAGCCGTGGAAGCGGTGCGAGTGTTTGAAGAGGGCGTGCTGGAAGATGTCCGCGAGGCTGATGTCGGCTCGATCCTCGGCTTTGGCTTTGCGCCCTTCACCGGTGGTGTCTTCTCCTATATTGACACCATGGGCACACCAGAATTTCTTGCCAAATGCAAGGCCTTGGAAGCCAAGTTCGGCGAGCGCTTCAAGGCACCGAGCTTGCTAGAGGACATGGCGGCCAACAACGACCGTTTCTATGTTCGCTTTAACCCGGAAGCGGGCAAGGTCGCTGCCGAATAGGCCGGCAAGACCATAAACAACAAAAGGCCGGGACGCATGCGCTCCCGGCCTTTTTCATGATCATGACACTGACAATCAGCCCTCCATCATCCGCCAATAGCCCAAGGCGGACAGGGTCACCGAATCCGGGATCTCGCCGCTTTTGATCATTGCGAGCACTTCATCCAGTGTGAAGGCGGCTGTCTCCATGCCCGCTTCGGTCTCCTCGCGGTTCATCACCCCTTCACTCAGGCCACGTGCGACAAACAGATGGCAGGTCTGGTTGAGAAAGCCATAGGAATTGTAAAACTGTCCGAGCTTTTCCCATTGTGCCGCCCTAAAGCCTGTTTCCTCCTCCAGCTCGCCCGCTGCCAGCGCAAAAGGGTCGACATCGGGTTTGTCTTCCCACGCCCCCTGCGGCAGCTCCCAAAAGCGCCCGCTGACCGGATAGCGATATTGCTGCACCAGCTGGATCCGCCCATCGTCATGAATGGGGATGATGGAGGCAAAGTCAGGCTTGTCGACCACACTGTAAATGCCTTCAAAGCCGCCGGAAAAGCGCACCTGATCCTCGCGCAGTCGCATCCATCGATTCTCATAAACCAGCTTGGTGGAGAGTTGCTCGATTGTCATTCTGGGTGACCCTTTCGAAGATGTCTGATGGGTTGGAAATCCTGCCTGCAAACGTTTCTGACAATTATGTCTTCTTTCCAATCAGTCGTCCTTTCCTTAGGGATTTGGACGGCTGGGCAATCAGGAAATATGAAAAACAGTTGCTATAGAAAGGCTTATGCGGATGATGTCTTGTGGAAGAGCCTCATCCTCACGATTTTGTGCGGGCGGAAAAACCAAAAGGCGCAATTTAATTTAGACTAATCGGTAAAAATTAATATAGGCTCCAGATATCGAATGAAACATGGCTCTTAGATCCAGAGCGCTCTGGCAAAGGGCTGTTCGGGATCAAGAGTTGAGCAAAGATCAAGAGTTGAGCAAAGATCAAGAGTTGGACAACCCGCATGAGTGACAACAAGACCGGCGCTTCTGTCGACTATTATTTCTCCTGTATTTCCTCTTTCGCATATATCGGACATCAGGCGTTTCAGGATATGGCTGCGCGGCTTGGTCTTGATGTGACTTATCGACCGGTCCAGCTGGGCAAAGTCTTTGCCGCTTCGGGTGGACTTGCCCTTGGTGACCGAGATCCTGCCCGCAACCGATACCGCATGCTGGAATTGCAGCGCTGGAGCGCCCATCATGGTCTTGAGATGAATTTTCAGCCAAAATTCTTTCCCACCAATCCCGCTCTCGCCGATGCGGCCGTTATTGCTGTTGCTCAAGAAGGGCGCAATCCCGCCGCCTTGATGACAGCAATCATGCGCAAGGTTTGGGTGGAAGAGGCCAACATTGCCGAGCGCGAGGTGATCGCCACTTGCTTGTCAGCAGTGGGTGAAGATGCCGACGCCATTTTGCAAAAGGCGCAAAGCGATACGATTGCTGATATTTATCAAGCCAATACCGAGCAAGGCATCGCGCTCGATATCATCGGATCCCCGTGTGTGGTCTATCAGGGGGAACCCTTCTGGGGGCAGGATCGCTTCTCCCTTGTCGAAGAGGCCATCCAGTCCGGACGTCCCGCATTTGTCTCTATGCCCTGATCCGCACATCGAAAACCAGCAGATGGATGGGTGTAAACCCAAGACGTGACCGGGCATGGCAACAGGTCAGCTTTCGAGCTGGCCTGTTTTTGTGCTCATAACCGACTGTAAATTGAAAGATGAAATATTTTTGTTCTTCGCAGTCTTCAATCAGAAGAGAAAATAATCTCGATCCCACTAAAGAAGACTTTAAGCACCTTTCGTAAGGCTTCTTAAGGATTGTTCGTTAAACTATGACAATCAAATGACGTCGTTGCGTCATGTAGCGTGGGAGTGGAGATCGCCATGGGGGCGCAAATCAGTCAGACCTTGGAATCACTGGCACGGGAAACTGATCCTGAAGCGCGCTCTTTGTTGATCCGAAAAGTCACCGCAGAATATGTCCGCCGCATCAGCCATACGCCAACCGAACTGGAACGCAACTTGTTCTCGGCTCTGGTGATGGATCTTTATGATCATATCAGCATCTCTGTCCGGCGCGATATCATCACGCTTCTGGCCCAAACAACCCACATCACTGCCGAGCTGGCCGAAAGATTGTCGCAGGAAGCAGACGAGCATGTGGTGCCTTTGTTCGAGCATTCCCCCTTGCTTGGCCTCGATAAACTGATTGCAGCCTCTCGCAAGCGCGATGAGGATGTTCTCAAAGCCATTGCCCGTCGCACCGAGGTGCCCGAAACCCTCGTTGATGCCTTGATGGCACGTGCTTTTGTTGGTGTGGTCGAGGAGTTGGTGCGCAATATCGGTGCCGTTTTCTCTCAGCAAGCCATGACCTTCTGCTCGATTGTCGGCCAATCTTCACCCCAGCTTCAAGCGCTGATCGCCGAGCGCTGTCTGAAGGATCAGGCCTTCCATGATAGCATTCTGCATAGTCTTGCCGATGGCTGCCCCTTCGTTCCCATGTCGATTGTCAAGGCAAGCGAGGATGGCTCCCTTGATGAGGTGGCCTTTGGGGTGGGTGCCAAAGCCAACATGAAACCCGCCAATGATCTGTCAGAAGGCCCGGTCAATCGTGAAGAAGCAACGGTGCAGATCAATCTTGGCGAACTCACCTATGACGAGTTGCTGCGAGCCCTGTTAAGGGCTGAGCGCAAGGAAGATATTCTATGGCTGCTGAGTGATCGCCCGGGGCTTTCGACCAAGGCGATGGAGCATTTGCTATCGACCGAAGGCAACCGAACCCTGTTGCGCATTCTTGTCGAGCAGGATGTCAGCCTGCAGACCTTTGAAGCTCTGATGAAGTGGCGGGTCAAACATTTCAAATTTCTCCAGCGAAATGTCTATCGCGAGGTTGAGCAATTCCGCCAGAACCTGCGCCAGAAGCATTCGGCCTGAAAAACACGTTTCCCTCTTTGTATATCCCGTGCGCCGCCTATCGAGACTTAAAACAGGCGTGCGCATATATAGACTGTCTTGGTGCTTTTACTTGGAATCTGTTAGATTGCTCGTGGGCAACCCAATCGGGTGCGAGCAAAACAGAGGACTGAACCATGATCCCTGCCAAGTGGAATAAACAAAACCACTTCAAACAACCAGCAGCCTTGCTGGTTTCCGGCTTGCTATTGTCCTGCCTGTCCATCTCATTGATAACCCAACCAGGTCTTGCACAAGAAGGGGCTATATCGGGAGAAGTGAAGCCTTCGGTCTCGCAAAGTGAGCAGGAAGAGCTGGATTGGCGCGAGCCCCTGTTGGCTGAAATGGCGCGATTGGCAACAAAGCTGGAGCAAGAGCAGAAATTCAACCAGTTGCTGCGCGACCGCCTCGACATTCTCGATCACCGGCTTGATGAGCTTGAAAGCCAAAATAGTGCGCTGACTGATAAGCTGGGTGCTATGGAAGATGCCGCGCGTCCCGGTGCTGCCGCTCAGTCTCGCCCAAGCGAGGCAACAAAAGGCGACAAGCCTGCTGCTTCTGCTCCAATGGAATTGGGTAAAGACAAGCAACAAGACCAGAGGCCAGAAGTTGGACGGGAAGACCACGCCCAAGCGAAAAATCCGAAGACCCAAGACAAACCCGCTTCCAAACCCGGCAAGGAGAGTGAAAGCGGGCTACCTGATAAATTTGAGGAATTCCTCGATATGGGTGAAGCGATGATGCGCCGTTTCTTTGGTGTGGTGAAGGAATTCCGCAAGGAATTTGATGACAATCGAGCCTAAATGACGGGTTTCCCATTCTGGCCAAGGGCCATCATTCTCAGCTATTGCCAAGCATGGCTTCAACCTTCGCTCGTGTGAAATCCGGCAGGGGTTCGGATTTGCGCGTGCTGTGATTGAGGATCATTACGGCCGCTTCCACAATGGCCAGATGACCGCCATCGCGCACATCGAAGAAGTCATACCGCTTGGTCAAGGCCCGCTTTTGAAGCCCTGTATAGCCCAATTGCATTTGATAGGCGGTGCCCACTGGCATGGGGGTGAGAATATGCAGGCGCATTTCCACCGCCACGCGGCCGAAGCCATGGGCCTCCAGCCATTTGACATCAAGTCCCACACGTTCCCATACATGCGAGGCCGCGTCGGACACCGCGCCAATATAGGCCTGATCCCGCGCCATCATCGCAGCATCGCACAGTCCGGGATGCAGAATGCCGCGGGCAATGATCATGTTGTCGTCTTGAGGTGGTTGCTTTACAGAAAGATCAGCTGGCTCCTTGAGGCCGCGCGGCAGAACCGCAGGATCAACTGGATCACAAATGGTGCCCGGTGCCTCTGGCAGGGCGCCCTTGTGCCAGTCGAGTGCCGTTGCTGCAATCCGACCTGTTGTTGTCTCGCGCATCATATGCTGAATGAAACATCCTTCACCGGGTGGGGTCAGGTCACCAAAGTCGGAGACCATCGATGACTTGATTTGGATCTGGGCCCCGCCATGCAGCTCCAAATGATAGCGCACATGGCGATTGATCAATGGCCCCAACTGGTTGTCTAGTCCGTGACAAAGCTGAAACAGGATCGCCGCATCCTGAAATTTGGCAAAATAGAACTGGACATTCATGTGATCATTTTCGTCACATTCCCAAAGATTGACAAACTGGTTGAGCGAAACGAAACGGGTCATCACGAAGGTCCTGAAAAACTAAATTGCGGCTGAATGACAGCATAAAGCCGACCAAAAGGAAAGGTCCGCTGTGGGCGGCCTTCCAGTGGGGCAGATGACGAAGGAGGGTCAATATCAAGGCAAAGAAAGGAGCGTGCTGAAATTGCGAACCCGCAGTGGGGACTACCGCGGGTTCGGGCCGGTATTTTGAATAACTGGTTTCAGGACAACCGGCCTGATCGAGCCCTAACATGTATGGACTCGATGTCTGGCGCCGTCAAACTGTCTAAACCAGCCGTTCCTTGATGGCTGTTTTGGCAAAGTCCGGCAATTGGTTCGAGCGCCGGGTGGCTACACTGAAGACCATTGCCGCCGTGTCGACAAAGGCAATGTGGCGACCATCGCGGATGTCGAAAAAGTCATAGCGCATGGTGAACATATTTGGCTGCAGGCTGGTGAAAGCAACATGGATGCTATATTGATCCCCCGCCTTCATGCCTTCGAGAACGCAGAGCCGCATTTCGATCGATACGCGCCCAAAGCCATTGACCTTCAACCAGTTGCTGTTCATGCCCACCTGTGCCCAAGCGTGGGAACCGACATCTGATGCGGCACTGATATAGGCCTGATCCCGGGCTTGACCGGTTGCATCGCACATTGCCGGATGAACGATCCCGCGACCGATCAGCGTTTCTCCAAAATCTTCAGGCGACTTGACCAGGAAATCGGCCTCTTCGGTGAGGGCACGTGGCAGGACATTGTCATCGATTTTGTCGTGATGGTCGGCATGGCTAGGCCAGGCGGTGCCTTCATAAAGATCGAGAGACGACGCTGCAATCAGCCCATTGGTGATATTTTCCATGACATGCTGCACGAAGCAGCCACTTGTCGGCATGCCAGTATCGGTTTCCGGCGTGACCAACGAACTCAATATGCGCACCTGAGAACCACTGCGCAATTCTGAATGGAAGCGGACATGACGAGAGATACGCTTCGAGAAGGCGTCTTCCATCTTGTTGCTGGACGCAAACAACTTGCTCGCATCATCGAACATCGAGAAATAGAACTGGACGTTCATATGATCATTTTCATCGCATTCCCATGTATTGATATATTGGTTCAGCGTTACAAAACGTGTCATATTGATACTCCTTCGTAGCAAGATATGCTAAATTGGAATTGTTGTAAGTAAATTATATAACCAAAACGCATTTGGTGGTAGTATTCGTTTTGATTAGGTGTTTTTAGTGACGGGTCTTTTTATCTATGTTTACTTCCGGACCTTAGGAAAAGTCTTCACTCAACCCGGAAGGGAAAAGTAGGATGACTACATGGTGGGAATGTGGCCATGCTCCCCTCTATCCACTTTGTATTTGCGCAAAGTGCCAAGGGACATTGACCAGATTCACTGGCACGTTATGAGCTAACACAATACGTGCCACATTCAGCCACTTCAGCACGCAGTGGGCGCATCAGAGTGCAAAACGGATGAACCGCGGGCAAGGTGACGGAGAGGAGGGCGAAATATATCGATCAGATGACTGGAACCGTGGCTTGCTAAGTACAAGCGGGGGATAATGCTGCAGATGCGAAAAATACGGGAAACAGCTTGAAGTCACACAGCGATTCTTGCCAGTGAAACCGCCACATGATTGTTATGGTTAACAAACTTGGTCGTCCATGCAAGGATTTCCCCAAAGGAAGTGGCTGCGCACCAAGTTTTTCGAGTGAATTGCCGTATCCGCTCAACGAATTTGCGAATATGTCAATGCTACGTCTTGCCAAGACAGCAGCAACCGCCCATAGTTTGCTCGAACTCATCATGTTTTCTTTGGCAAATTTGCCAGTCAGGGTAGCAAAGAGCCTTTGCGACAGGCACCGTGAAAAGGCAAAGCTTCCATCAAGTCTCAAAATGAGACGGAGCCAAAGCAACATGAGGGGAATGGCCAGCCGAACGTGACCGAGCTGGGCGGGAAGTGAACGACCAGTCAGGGTTACACCTCTGGTCGTGAAGTGAGTTTGACGTGAGGGGTGGTCCAGTCCGATCTGCCAGATCTGACAGACACATTCCACCCATCTGATTGGGGGAGGACCGAAAGTGCATCAGGCATCTCTGAATATCATTATCGCAGATGATCATCCATTGTTCCGGGGCGCGCTGCGCCAGACCTTGGAAACGATCTTCGATCAGATTGCCATTCATGAGGCCGGGACCCTCGAGCAGGTGGGAGAAAGGCTCGAAGTATCCGAAGATATCGATCTTGTCCTGCTGGATCTGTCCATGCCGGGCGTAAGGGGCTTCTCTGGCCTGCTTTATCTTCGTGCGCAATATCCCGCCATTCCGGTGGTCATTGTGTCTGCCAGCGAAGATGTACCAACCATTCGTCGCTGCATGGAATTTGGAGCCTCGGGCTTCATTCCCAAATCCATGTCCATCGATGCCATCGCCCAAGGCATCCGCGCCGTGCTGAATGGCGAGACCTGGGTGCCGGAAAGCATCGATCTCAATGCCCCTTACAGCGATGAAATCACCGAGCTGGTGGAGCGCCTCAACACCCTGACCCCTCAACAGGTGCGCGTGTTGATGATGCTCTCCGAGGGCTTGCTCAACAAGCAGATCGCCTATGAGCTGAATGTCTCGGAAGCCACCGTCAAGGCCCACGTCTCGGCAATCCTGCAAAAGCTCAATGTCGACAGCCGCACCCAAGCGGTCATCGCTGCTGCCAAGATCGAAGCCGGACAATGGCAGGCCATTGGCGCTAAAAGCTGATCCCTGCCAACAAGCTGAAAATTCAAAACCCGCATTCAATGAGTGCGGGTTTTTTGGTTTTGGGCTTCACTTCTTCTTTAAAAAAGCGTCTTTAAGGAAGGTAGAAGTTTTATTGGCCGCGTTTTCTGATCGCGGTCATGTTCCATGTGTTGAGCAAGGCACGAAGCTGGGCGGGTTTGACCGGCTTGTTGAGGATCGCCATATCTTTGCTGCGGGCCTCTTCGCGCACCTCTGCGGTGCGGTCGGCTGTGATCAGGCTCGCCATGATATCGGTGCCGAATTTCTCTCTTAGTTCCGTGCAAGCATCGGTGCCGAGCATGTTGTCCAGGTGATAATCGATCAGGATGCCATCCGGTTTGATGTCGGACTCCTGCAAGGTCGCCTCGGCTTCCTCGATGCCACCTGCTGTCAGCACCGTGCAGCCCCAGCCTTCCAGCATCGCCCGCATGCCTTCCATGATTTTCGGTTCATTGTCGATACACAATATGGATAGATGACTAAGCGGCTGATTGGCCATTGAGGCGGGCGCCTCGGCCCGCCGGGCGCTATGCAACAGACGGAAGGCTGGCAGCTTGACCGCAAAGACCGACCCCTTGCCCACGTCCGAGATCAGCCGGATCGGGTGGTCGAGCACCTTGGCAATGCGATCAACGATTGACAGGCCCAGACCTAGTCCGCCGGCAATCCGTGCCCCTTCATCAAGGCGCTGGAATTCATGGAAAATTTCTTCCCGTTGCGCTTCGGGAATGCCAACGCCCGTATCATGCACCTGAAATTCGATGGCGCCTTCCAGACGGCGGCAACCGACCAGAACCCGGCCTTCAGGCGTATATTTGATGGCGTTGGAAATGAGATTTTGCAGCAGGCGGCGCAGCAAATGCTTGTCCGAACGCACATGCAGGCCACATGGCACGGTCCGCAGATCAAGGCCTTTTTCCTTGGCAAGCGGCTCGAAATCGATCCGCATCCGTTCCAGCAACTCATCAATCGGGAAGGCAGAAAGTTGCGCCTTCATGGCACCGGAATCGAGCCGGGCAATGTCGAGCAGGGCGCCGATAATATCCTCGACCGCCTCAAGTGAGCTGTCGATATTGCCCGCCATCACCGCGCATTCCGCCACCTTGGGGTCTTCGCTCTTCTCCGCCATGCCTTCCAGCCGGTTGACCAGCGCAGTGGTATAAAGCCGGGCTGCATTCATCGGCTGCATGATGTCATGGCCCGCGGCGGCCAGAAAACGGGTCTTGGAGACGTTGGCGGCTTCCGCATCCTGCTTGGCAGTGCGCAGGGCGTCATTCAGGTGCATCAATTCGCGGGTTCGGTCGCGCACCCGGCGTTCGAGTGTTTCATTGGCGCTTTCCAGTGCCCGCTCGGCGCGCACCCGTTCGGACACATCTGCAAAGGTGATGACGATGCCCCCATCGGGCATCGCATCGGCGCGAATGGACAAGGTGCGTCCCGAGCCCCCCATCTGCTCCTGATAAGGGGCCTGCTGGACGACGATCAAATCGATCCGGTCATTGACCAATTGCTCCGACTGGCCCTCGCCAAAATCGCCTCGATCGGCAATGTGATGCAGGATCGATTGCAGCGGTGTGCCAACTTGCCCGAATTCCTGCGGGATATTAAGCAGGTTGCGAAAAGGCTTGTTCCAAAGGGTCAGCCGCAAATCGGTATCAAACACCGCAATGCCCTGCCGCACATGATTGAGGGCGGTTTGCAGCAGATCGCGGTTATATTGCAATGCCTCGGACGCATCATCGAGCAGCTTCATCGTGCCCTTGGGCGACGCTTCCTGACGCTTGAGCAAAAGGCTCATCAACAACCGCGAAGAGGCCGAGCCAATGGCACTGGCCAGCAACTGCTCCGTAAAGCGCAGGAAGTGCGGATCCACATCCATATTGCGCTCATAAGGCATGCTGCGCTCCTTGGCGTGGGCACGGAAGCTGCGCAAGGTGCGCTCTGCACCCAGATACCGCGCGACCATATCTTCCAGATCACCCGCTGTCAGCATGGTGCGGAACAGGCGCCGCGTCTGCGGCGGGCGCAATTCGTCCGGCACGAAAATATTGGCCTGCAGCCGCTCGATCATTTCCGGTTGCCGGGATACCGACCCCGCCGTGTAGGCGATCAGGTTGAACAGCAGGCTCCAGAAAACTCCATGCAGCAGGGAGGGAAGATCCGTGCCAAACAAGGCCTGTGGCTTGAGGAAGGAGATGCCAAATGGTCCATCGGCCAGAAAATCCGTCGGGATCAGACCAGACTGCGCAAACATTGGCAGCAACAGGGTATAGGCCCAGATAAAGAAACCAACCAGCAGTGAGGCAATAGCACCGCGTGAATTGGCCCGCTTCCAAATAAGGCCACCAATCAGTGCAGGCAGGAACTGGGCCATCGCGGCAAAGGCTATCAAACCGATTTGCGCCAGTCCTGTATTGTTGACCGCTGTGCGATAAAAGGCATAGGCGAGGGTGAAAAGCGCCAGAATGGCCAGTCGTCGCACATTCAGCAAAGTCCGACCCATATCGGGTGAGCTGATTGCCTGATCTGCACGGCGGCGCAGGATCAACGGAATGACCAGATCGTTTGAAATCATGATTGACAGGGCAACCGAGGAGACGATCACCATCGCGGTTGCTGCCGACAGACCGCCAAGGAAGGCGATCAAGGTCATGGTTTCCGCCCCATGCGCCATCGGCAGGGTCAGCACATAGCTGTCCGCATCCACCTGACCGCCCAGCAGCAATTGCCCGGCCAGCGCAATGGGAATGACGAACAGGTTGATCAAAACCAGATAGAGCGGGAACATCCATGTCGCGCGGCGCAACGAGCGTTCAGAGGTATTCTCCACCACCGCCACATGAAATTGCCGCGGCAACAGCAAGGCAGCCCCGGTTGACAGCACGATCATCACAATCCAGTTGATCGCATCAGGTCCGCCCTGAGGCCCAAGGAAAGAAATGCCTGCATCGTCTGCCCGGCTGAACAAATCTGCCGGACCATCGAAAATCCAGAAGGTGATGAAAGTGCCAACCGTCAGAAAGGCAATCAACTTGACCACGCTCTCGGTCGCCACTGCCAATATCAGGCCGTCCTGATGCTCGGTGGCATCCGCATGCCGGGTGCCGAACAGGATGGCAAACACCGCCATGGCAATCGCCACGAAAAAGGCAATGTCGGCCAGCACTGGCAGATTGCCATTGGGAAAGGCGATATTGAGATGTTCCATCAGGGTGGCGACCGAAGTCGCCACGGCCTTAAGCTGCAAGGCGATATAGGGCATGGTGCCGACAACGGTGATGACCGTCGCGACCGCCGCAACCAGCTGGTTCTTGCCATAGCGAGCGCCCAGAAAATCGGCAATTGAGGTAATGCGTTCGGCTTTTGACAGGCGGATGATCCGCCAGACCAGCGGAAAACCGAGCGTAAACAGGATGATCGGGCCGACATAGACCGTCAGGAAGTCCAGACCGCTGGATTTAGCCAACCCTACCGAGCCAAAGAAAGTCCAACTGGTGCAATAGACCGCCAGCGACAGGGCATAGAGGTTCGGGTTGCGTTCCCGGCCGGGATTACGCCTTGCGCGATAATCCCCATATGAGGCAATCGCAAACAACAGACCAATATAGAGCAGGGTCGTGAGCACGACCATCCAGCCTTGGAGCATAAAAGGCGATTCTCCCTCACATTTAGAGCAGATATAGCATAAGAAAATTCCATGATTCCAGAACTGAGACCAAACGCGCGCCAGGAGTTGCCCTTTTTTTAACCGGAGAATCAGCCTGACACGCAGTCTGGACTCCTCACCTTGTTAAAGCCGTGTTGCTGAGGGATGCGTATTTTACGTCCAAATCCGCACTTTAGCCTCCTCAACACCCATTCTTTGGGCGAGGAGTAGACCTTCTGGCTAAGTATCACCCCTTGCACATAGCAAAAAATGGGAGCATGGATGATGAGCGCAAACAACGCCCTCTTTAATTGAATGCCTTTATGTGCAAACTGCTAGGGTAAACTACGCATTTAATTCAGAAGGTCCAGAAAATGCAGTCCAGCATCAATTCCAGTTTGCGCGCAGAGGCGATTGACGCTCCAGCCAGCCAGATCATCGAAATCATCAAATATGCCGACGGTAAGGACGACGTCACGCCCTTGTGGGCAGGGCAGGGCGTTTTGCCGACCCCCGATTTCATTTGTGATGCGGCCACCCGTTCCCTCGCGGCCGGCGAGACCTTCTATACCTATCAGCGCGGCATCCCCGAACTGCGTGAAGCCATCGCCCGATATCACGAACGCCTCTATGGACGCAGCTTTGATCCTGAGCGTTTCTTTGTTGTCGGCTCGGGCATGCAAGCCATTCAGATGGCGGTGCGCATGGTGGCCGGTCCCGGCGACGAAGTCGTCCTGCCAACACCAGCCTGGCCGAACCTGTCCGCAGCGGTTGGCATTGCCAGCGCCAAAGCGGTTGAAGTTCCGATGCAATTCCGGCCTGAAGGGTGGCATCTTGATCTTGACGCCCTGTTTGGTGCCTGCACAGACCGCACGCGAGCCATTTTCATCAACTCGCCGAGCAATCCAACCGGTTGGGTAGCCGATGAAGACGAGCTCCGCGCGATCCTTGCCTTCGCTCGCGAGAAAGGCCTCTGGATCATTGCCGACGAGATCTATACCCGCTTCTATTATGGCGAAGGCCGCGACACTGCTCCGTCTTTCTACGAAATCATGAACGAGGATGACCGGATTCTGTTCGTCAACAGCTTCTCGAAGAACTGGGCGATGACCGGCTGGCGCGTTGGCTGGATTTCCGCTCCCCCTGAAATGGGAGATATCGTCGAGAATCTCATTCAATATTCCACCTCCGGTGTCGCCGTCTTTATGCAGCGCGCAGCCATTGCCGCGCTCGAAGGGGGGGAGGATTTTGTTAACCAGCAGATCGAACAGGCCCGGATGGGCCGGTCCAAATTGCTGGATGCCTTTGCGGGCAACAACCAGCTGCGCTTCGCGGCGCCAACAGGCAGCTTTTATTTCTTCTTCGGACTTGCAGACGAGCCAGATGCATGGCCTCTGACCAAACAGTTGGTCGACGAGGCCAAAGTGGGTTTGGCGCCCGGTTTTGCGTTTGGTCAAAGCGGATGCGCATTTATGCGACTATGTTTTGCAACAACTTCCGAGCAGATGGATCGTGCGGTAATGCGCTTGAATCATTGGCTTTCAGCCAAAGAAACGCCGCAGGACCGTGCTTTTAATTTGGAACAGGCCTGAGAGTTAAGCTTACATGGATGCAAAGGTAACCATCAACGGCCCCAAGCGAATGGACGAAACCTCGCCTAAAAGACAGGCGCCGCCGTTTCGTCCGCTTGAACAGATCGACGCCCGCCTGATGTCTCTGCTTGACATGGCGGCCGACAGCATCTGTCTGATGGATGCCCATTCCCGTATTCTGCTGTTCAACAAGGCATCTGAAAAGCTGTTCGGCTACAAATCCGAGGAGGTCGTCGGCAAGAGCGTCGATATCCTGATGCCGATGAAATATGCCCGTCACCATGATGCCTGGGTGGACCGTTACCTGCGCACCGGGGAGCATTCGATCATCGGCATTGGTCGCGAAGTGCAGGGCCGCCACAAGGACGGCTCCACCTTCCCGTTCGACTTGTCGGTCGGGGTGACCGAGACTGAAGACGGCAAACAGTTTATCGGTGTGCTGCGCGATCTGCGCCCACGAAAAGAGGACGAGCAGCGCCTGCGCAGCCTGCAGACCGAACTCAACCAGATGACCCGGATCAATGCGATGGACGAGATGGGCGCCACCGTTGCCCACGAACTCAACCAGCCGCTGACCGCGATCATTCTCTATTTGCAGGCGATCGAGCGCAAATTGAACGCCAGTCCCTGCGCCCAGCAACTTGACCAGGAAGATCTGGACAAGCTGACCGAGTTGTGTGGCAAAGCCCGTCAGGAAGCCCAGCGTTCCTCGTCTCTGTTGAACAGAATTCGGTCCATCATAGAAAAAAAGGAGCCCGAGCGCAGCAATTGCAACATTGTTGAGATCATTCAACGTGCGCATCAACTGGCGCTTGTCGGCTTTGCCGCAACGGACGTGCATGTCAATCTAACGGCCACAGATGACATCCCTCTGGTTGCGGTTGATCCTGTTCAGATCGAGCAGATTTTCCTCAACCTGATGCGCAATGCCTTCCAGGCCATGCGGGATCAGGATCAGCGGGACATCAACATCACGGTTTCGGTTCCTTCCGGTCAGGAAGAGAAGCGAAAGCGCGTTATGGTTCGCTTCAAGGATACCGGTCCGGGCATACCCGACTCCCATCGGGATACATTGTTCAAGGCCTTTGACTCCGAACGGCGCAATGGAATGGGGCTGGGGCTCGCCATTGCACGGTCCATCGCTCAAAATCATGGTGGTAGCCTCGACTTGGCACCTACCGATATCAACCAGCCGGGGGCCTGTTTCATCCTGACCCTGCCCATCGCATCCCCACTGTCAAACAGGTCATCGGACGAAACCGATGCCACCGGCATGGAGGATGATTGGCAGAGTGACAGCGCACTTACGACATCAAACACGCCCGAATAAGCCAAGAGGCAACGAATGACAACTGATCTGCACCCTTCTATTCATATCGTCGATGATGATCCAGCCGTCCGGGACGCCTTGTCCGTGCTGTTCGAGCTGGAAGGCTATCAGGTTCAAACCTTTTCCAATGGTGAGGATTTCCTGTCCGGTCTGCGCGATTCTGTGCCGTCCATCATCCTGATGGATGTTCACATGCCCGGCCGCTCCGGCCTTGAGGTCATGGAAGAGCTGGCAGCCCGCCACATTGCGGCTCCCGTTCTTATCATTTCCGGTCAGGGTGACATTCCAATGGCTGTCGCTGCCATCAAGCAGGGCGCTCATGACTTTATCGAGAAGCCATTTGACGGCACCGAAGTGGTCAACCGGATCGAGAAGATTCTGGCAACGGTCAACAAGACACCGGATGCTGGGCAGTCTGCCTTGGCAAACTGGAGCTTCCCGCATGCGGAAAGCCTGACCCCGCGCGAACGCGATGTCCTGTTGCAGATCACCCAGGGTGCGTCCAACAAGGAAGCCGGACAGCATCTGGCAATTTCGCCGCGCACGATCGAAGTGCATCGCGCCCGCATCATGGAAAAACTCAAAGCTCGCAACACTGCGGATCTTGTCCGCATCGTTCTGACCGGCCGTTGAACAACGCCCGGCCATTGCCGATCCATATCGAAATATCTTGCCAAGGCGGCGTGAAAAATTCTTTTGTCCCGAAAAAGAAAGCCGCTTTTCAAGACACATCAGACAAAAAACCGGATTTTGATCCGGTTTTTTTGTATCTATTTGAAATATAATGATTTTAAATCGCCAAATAATTGCACAAAAAAATCTTTATCAACTTGACATGGCTTTGAGGTCGTTTTTCCTTTAAGCATAAGGGAAATTACGTGTACAATTGTTTTTTAGCGCGACCAATTGCAGCACGAAGAAACTTGTCGTATAGGTTCACTCAATCCTCGGAGCGGGGGATGGGGTTCTTTGAACCATCGCTTCAGGAACGGGAGAAGGGAAACATGTCGGAAGAACGTATTATCAAAATGTCGAGCCACCGTATGGCCAGCGGCAACGTGGCTTCTCGTTCTTCCTATCCTGCGGAGACGGAAAACAAAGGCATCATGTCCAGCGATCAAAGCAGACACAAGACATTCCCTGCCCATGGCATCATTTTCTTTGAGGGCGATCCAGCCACCAATATATATGAAGTCGCCGACGGGTCTGTGATGCTGTACAAGCTGTTGCCAGATGGCCGGCGGCAGGTGGTGGAAATCCTCGGACCCGGCGACCTGTTCGGTGTTCCGGCTGGCGAAGTCTATGATACATCAGCAGAAACGCTGACCGAAACCCTCGTGCATATGGTATCCCGCAAGGAGGCAGACAATTCCTCCTCCATTCAGGAACATATGAAAAAGTGCCTCGTCACTCAGGTCCAGAGTCTACATGAGCATGCGGTCCTTTTGGGGCGGAAATCAGCCCATGAGAGGGTCGCTTCCTTCCTGATGCGCTTTGTACCCCATCGCGGTGACTTTGCCTGCGTCGGACCACAGGGTAGCGACTGCGACGAAAGCGTCGTCACCCTGCATATGACCCGTCAGGAAATCGCCGATTATCTCGGCTTGACCATCGAAACTGTCAGCCGTGTTCTCTCGGACATGAAGCGCCGCAAGGTGATTACGATGGAAAAGCAGGACCGGATTCGGGTGATGAATGTTTGCGGCCTCTGCCATCTCACGGGCAAATATTAGTAGTGATTCCACGTATTTTGAAGAAATAGACAAGTAATCGGCCCTATGCCTATCCCTAGAGATAGGTAAAGCTCCACGGACATATTGTCGCGGATAGGGTTTTGTCAAAATACTGTCTAAATGCAAAAGCCGAGCACCCGTGATATGGCCTCGGCTTTTTGAGTCTTTTCATTGCGCCAGTGCTGTCAGAATCGCCTAGACGGCAACAGAATGGCGACCTTTGCCAGCTTGCAAATAGGCATCAAAGGCAGCCGCAACCAGCCGCACCAAGGGCCGACCCACGTGCGTCACCCGCACCTTGTCGCCTTCGCGCGCAGCAACGCCATCGGCTTCCAACTCCGCCAATTGCACATAGCAAGCGCGCAACGGCTCCATAGAGACATCAAAATCCCGCGCAACGGCCGCAACATCCACTTCATAGGCGGTCATGATCGACATGATGATCGCAGCGCGCGCCCGGTCGTCTTGATCCATCTCCAGACCTCTGACAATCGGCAATTCTCCCGCTTCAATCGCCCGCACCCAACCGGCAAAGTCGGGACTATTCTGGATATAGCCTTGCGGCATCTTGCCAATGGAGGACGCGCCGATACCGATCAGAATGTCGGCATCGTCGGTCGTATAGCCCTGAAAATTGCGACGCATCCGGCCTTCACGCGCTGCAATGGCCAGCGGGTCATCTGCCTTGGCGAAATGATCAAGGCCGATTTTCTCATAGCCAAACTCGCCCAGGGCTTCCGTCGCATCGTCAAACAGCGCAATCCGTTCGGCTGCATCGGGCAGAAGATCTTCCGGAACCAGCCGCTGATGCTTTTTCATCCATGGCACATGGGCATAGCCAAACAGCGCCAGACGGGTGGGATTAAGCTTGGCAGTCAGCTCCACCGTCTCCCGGATGGTCTGTCGGCTTTGATGCGGCAGGCCGTACATCAGATCGAGATTGATTTCCTCGATACCCGCCGAACGCAACAATCTGACCGCTTCCTCGACCTGCTCGAACGGCTGCACGCGGCCCACGCTTTCCTGCACCTTGAGATCGAAATCCTGAACCCCAAGGCTCGTGCGGTTGATACCAGCCTCTTTGAGCGTATCCACCAGAGCCTGCGTCACCGTGCGTGGATCAAGCTCGATGGCATGCTCCATGCCGTCGATAAAGGTGAAATGTGCTCTGAGCGCCCCAACCACCCGCAAAAAGGCATCGTGCGGCAGGATCGAGGGCGTACCGCCGCCCCAGTGAATGTGACTGACTTTTTGCCCATCGGGCAGCTTGCTGGCCACCAGCTCCACCTCACGCACCAGCATGTCCGCATAATCCTGCAGCGGCTTTTCTTGCTTGGTGATTTTGGTGTAGCAGCCGCAATAATGGCACATGGACTGGCAGAAGGGCACATGGAGATACAGAGAGATCGGCGTCGCCGGATCAATCGTTTCAAGCCAGCGCGCATAAACCTCTTTGTCGACATCGGCCGAGAAATGTGGCGCGGTCGGATAGGAGGTATAACGCGGCACAGCGCGCGTGGCATATTTGAGGGTCACATTGGTCATGGCTGCATTTAGCTTTGGGTGAGCGTGAACAGCTTTGAGCAAAGTCAATTCTTACCGAATTGTCACGTCACGCTTTGGTCTACAATAGGAGGGGCGGTATAGCCCGTCAGTCGCGGTCGAAAATGGCGCTTGTCGTCCGCACCACCAGAGAAATGGGCAGTGTTGCGGTGTCGACGACCTTCTGGGAGACGCTCTTTTGCTGCCCATGCACGCTCAACATGCCGCGTTGCCCGGATCCTGACAAACCCTTGATCAGTGTGACAAGGCTTGGCGAAGTGACCGCTGTCATGTGATTGAGCTGATCGCCACCTTCAAATGCGCTGACGTCAATCACCTGAATGCCACCCCGTTTGATCTTGGAGACATCGATTGTGTTGCCAAGCCGGCCCCTGTCCCCTGCCAGGAAACTCGATAGGGCCAGCGCATCATCCTTTTGCGAAACGAACACCACAAATTCGGGTGGCAGTTTTTTGATGGCGGCCAGTTGATTGTTGAACACATCCATATCGAGATCAGGAGAGATCAGGATCACCGTTCCAACCTTCTTGGGCAAATGGCCGCCATGCGACAAGGCGATCTGCCTGAGGCTCTCCATCAGCAATTCGGTCCCCAAGGAATGGGCAACAAGGGTGATTTTGTCACTGTCCGTACGATTGATCAGCTCGATCAGCCCAACGAGATTGTCCCGTGAGACCTTCACGCTATCACGATCATACATATACAATTCCGGCTTCCCGGCGGATGGCCAACTATAAAGCGTCAGCGGGAAGGGGAATTCGAAATCATGCTTCATCTGCGCGGCGCGATAGAGGGCTTCCGAAAAGTCGGTATTATAGCCATGGACAAACAGAATGGCTTCTCGCTTGCCCCCTGTCGTCCGCGCTCCGGGCGCTTTGATGCGCGTGTTCAGTGCCTGAGAGAAAGCAGCCTCGTTTTTGTAAAGCTGGCTCGATGCAACGGCAAAATGGCGTTTCGGATCCGGGTCGCGCTCTGGCCATTCAATCTGCCCCACCCGGTGGTTCGGCGGTATGGAAACCTCGTAAGAGGCGTAACTGATCACCCTGTTGCGGCGCCCGCTAAAATCCCCTTTGTCCGATGGCAATCGTGAGGTCGCAACCATGATTTCTGTGAGATCGGCTGGCTTGGCCGTGGGGGCGACAAATTTAATCCCGGTTGGTGACGAGCAGCCCGCCAGCAACAGCCCCATGGCCACCACAAGACCAACTCCGGATCCTCTTGAAGAACCGGATGCCGTCAAACGAGATGCGAAGTTGAAAATTATGCCAGCAAGTCTGATCGTGGCGCGATTGATCATGTTTCACCAAGTCTGGGACGCTTCGGCCTGACTTGAGGCCACTCCAAACCATCCTTTAGCAGCTTTCCTCACAGAGCAAAATACTCTTAACGCATTTGCCTTGTCCATGTTGCCGAATGGCAACGGCTACCAACAGGCATGTTACTCCCCTGTTGCAAGCAAGATTTGCTGTCCCCTGACAAGCGTGATATGAAATCACCCATCCTGCCCAACCCTGTATCCACTCAATAGAATGTCCGTGTACCAGCCTTTTTATGGCTGTGCGCCCACCCTTTCCAAAGTTCACGCGGCACTGCCTTGTCAGCCATTAAGCAAGCAAGACTACCAGCCGAGTGCTTCAACCCGATCGCCAAACGCCCCTTTGCCTCAGCCTAATTTACGGGAGATCACGATGTCCGCACCAAGCCCGCTTTATCCGCCTATCGAGCCTTATGATCATGGCATGCTTGACGTTGGTGATGGTCACGCGATCTATTGGGAGCGGGCGGGCACAAAGGGTGGCAAGCCGGTGGTTTTCCTGCATGGGGGACCGGGCGGCGGTTGCGCCGATATTCACCGCCAGCTCTTCCATCCCGACCATTATGACATCCTGTTGTTCGATCAGCGCGGCTGTGGTCGCTCCACGCCGCACGCTGCACTGAATGCCAACACCACCTGGCATCTGGTTGAGGATATCGAGCGCCTGCGCGCCCTTGTCGGAGTGGACCAATGGATGGTCTTTGGCGGCTCATGGGGGTCGACCTTGGCGCTGGCCTATGCCCAAACCCATCCGGATCGGGTCTCTGAGTTGGTTTTGCGTGGCATCTTCACGCTCACTCAGCGCGAACTCGACTGGTATTATAAATTTGGCGTCAATCAGATGTTCCCGGACAAATGGGAGGCCTTTGTCGCACCGATCCCGCCAGAGGAACGTGGAGACCTGATGCAGGCATTCCACAAGCGGTTGACGTCGGACAATCCGGCGGTTCAACTGGAAGCCGCCAAGGCGTGGAGCGTCTGGGAAGGGGAGACCATCACCCTGCTGCCCGATGAGAGCTACAGCACCAGCTTCGCTGCCGACCAATTCGCCATCGCCTTTGCCCGCATTGAAAATCACTTCTTCTCCAACAAGGGTTGGCTTGAGGAGGGGCAGTTGCTTCGAGACGCCCACAAAATGGCAGGGATCCCCGGCGCGATCGTTCATGGACGTTATGACATGCCATGTCCGATGGAAAATGCCCATAGCCTGCACAAGGCTTGGCCGGATGCAGATTTCCATTTGATCGAAGGGGCCGGACATGCCTTCGACGAGCCGGGCATTCTGGAAGCTCTGGTCGCAACCACCGACAAGTTTGCCGGGCTTTGACGCGCCAGCAAACGCAGCTCTATAAAGATCAATTCAAGGATAATGCATGTCCGCCTTGCTACAAACCGTCAAACAGATCAATTGGGTGAACCTGATCGAGCTTTATGTCATTGCCTTCATCGGCGGTTGGCTGGCCCACCTGATTGATTTCCCTGCATCATGGCTCACCGGCTCGCTGGTGGCCGTAGCGGCCGCCATGTTTGCCGGGCGCAAACTGACCATGCCCGACTGGGTGCGCGATGTTGCCTTTGTTTTGATTGGCTTGGTGCTCGGCACGGGCTTTTCGCCCGAGACCCTTGCGGCCATCGCCACATGGCCCCTGAGCATTGCGATTCTCGTGATCAATGTTATTGGCATGACATGGGGTGCCTATGCGGTTCTGCGCCATATCGGTAAATGGGATCACGCCACCGCCCTGTTTGCCTCCCTGCCGGGGGCACTGGGCTATGTGATGGCGATTGCCGAAGCCGCCAAGGCCGACATGCCGCGCGTGTCGATAGCCCAGTCGATCCGCTTGTTTGTGTTGCTGGCCGTTCTGCCGGTTGTCCTGGCTCCTTTTACCCATGGAGATGTGGCCGTTGGGATGAGTGAGGCAACAGAGATCAGGGCCGTGCCTCCCGATCCGATGGGCCTTGGCACGCTGGCGCTGCTGTTGCTGGCTGTTTTGGTGTTGGTCCCGATTGTCCAGCGTCTGAAAGTGCCAGCGGGCCTGCTGCTTGCTGGCATGTTCTCCTCTGGCAGTCTTTATCTTTCGGGCATCCTGTCAGCTCCTCTGCCTGATTGGTTTACAATCATCGGCTTCATCAGCATTGGTGCCTTGATTGGCGTTCGCTTCGGCAGCATCACGCTCAAAACACTGCTTGAGCTGACCGGCATCTCGCTGCTCTCGCTGGCAGCCGCCGTCTTGATGGCCATCAGCACCGCCATGCTATGCGCATGGTTGTTGGGCTTCCCCTTCGCGCAGGTATTTCTGGCCTTCTCGCCCGGCGGTTTTGAGGCGATGGTGTTGTTGGCCTTCCTGTTTGATATGAACCCGGCCTATGTCGCCGGGCACCATCTGGTGCGTTATCTCGGCCTCGTCGTCTTGGCCCCGATCGTCACCGATCGCCTGACCCGCAAAAGCCGCTCCTGACCAGGACGCCTTGATGGCTCGCCTTTCTCACTTGAGCCTCGTCGATCTCATTGATTCCCCGTTATCATTGCACCTTGAAGATGGTTAAAACGGCGAAGTGAATGAACGCTCTTGCGATATACGTAAAAATACAGTTAGTGAAAACTCACGTTTTGGCTTGTAAAACGTTCCAACTGGCAGACAAGACCGTGTATAAAGTGCATTCTCCCTGCATATTTTTTATACCACTTACGGATGAGGAGGCATGCCCGGAACCTTATTTCAAACATTATTAACTGGCTGTAATATAAAGCTTTTAAAGCAAGATATCGAAATCATGTTTTTCAAGGGCTGTGACCACGAGTCGCAGTCTCTCGGTTGGCTCCCCCATTTCGTTGACATGAGTCAAAGCGTATGAGTGGGGTGAACCATAGGGTTTTGCTACCCTTTGGGGGAAGTGCGTTCCGAGATCAACAAGCAATCGAATTCAAGCATTCGTAAGCAATAAACGGTGATCGAATTTATATGCTGAATCATCGCTGCCCTTTGTTGGCAAGTGGTTCAGATGGGACTGAAAGATGGCTCACACGACTAAAAGACTCTCTGTTGAAGAAGGCCTTTTCGCAGTATTCCTGACTGTGCTGGCCTTTGCTTGCCTGACCATCGCTGCAAAAGCGGTTGATGGTGTCATGGCATTTCACGCGACCGTCGGGCTGATATTCTCAGCCCTCGGCGTTTTCCTTATTTTCAACGCCTATTTCAAGCGTCCCGCGGACGTTGATGAAACAGGCTACAACCTCGGCCCGATCAAGTTTGGTGCGGTTGCCGCCATGTTCTGGGGGATTGCCGGTTTTCTGGTTGGCGACCTCATCGCCTGGCAGCTGACATTCCCGGTTCTGAACTTCGATCTGGAATGGACCAACTTCGGTCGCCTGCGCCCACTGCACACCTCTGCAGTGATTTTTGCGTTTGGCGGTAACGTTTTGCTGGCAAGCTCTTTCTATGTTGTCCAGCGTACGTCACACGCGCGCCTTCCGGGTCGCGTGGCTCCGTGGTTCGTTATTCTGGGCTACAATGCATTCATCGTGATCGCCGGTACCGGCTATCTGCTGGGTGCGACACAGGGCAAGGAATATGCAGAGCCTGAATGGTATGCCGATCTGTGGCTGACCATTGTTTGGGTTTCTTATCTGCTGGTCTTCCTGGCCACGCTGTGGAAGCGCCGCGAGCCGCATATCTATGTGGCAAACTGGTTCTACCTTTCCTTCATCGTCACCATTGCAATGCTGCATCTGGGCAACAACATGTCGATTCCGGTTTCCGTATTCGGCATCAAGTCCTATCAGGTCTTCTCCGGTGTGCAGGACGCGATGGTTCAATGGTGGTATGGCCATAACGCAGTGGGCTTCTTCCTCACCGCTGGCTTCCTTGCCATCATGTATTACTTCATTCCAAAACGCGCCGAGCGTCCGGTCTATTCCTACCGGCTGTCGATCGTGCACTTCTGGGCCCTGATTTTCATCTATATCTGGGCTGGTCCGCACCATCTGCATTACACCGCTCTGCCCGATTGGGCGCAGACCCTTGGTATGACCTTCTCGGTCATTCTGTGGATGCCGTCCTGGGGTGGTATGATCAACGGCCTGATGACCCTGTCTGGTGCTTGGGACAAGCTCCGCACCGATCCGGTCCTGCGCATGATGGTGGTTTCCGTTGCCTTCTACGGCATGTCGACCTTCGAAGGTCCGCTGATGTCGGTGAAAGCCGTGAACTCCCTGTCGCACTATACCGACTGGACCATCGGTCACGTGCATTCCGGTGCTCTTGGCTGGGTTGGCTACATTTCCTTCGGTGCTATCTACTGCCTCATTCCTTGGCTGTGGAACAAGAAGGGCCTGTATTCCAACAAACTGGTTGAATGGCATTTCTGGGTATCGACTCTGGGTATCGTTCTCTACATCACCTCGATGTGGGTTTCCGGTATCATGCAGGGCCTGATGTGGCGCGCTTACGACAAGCTCGGCTTCCTGGAATATTCCTTCATCGAGACTGTTGCAGCAATGCATCCGTTCTACATGATCCGTGCTATCGGCGGCCTGCTGTTCGTCCTCGGTGCCCTGATCATGGCCTATAACCTCTGGATGACCGTGAAGGTTGGTGAAAAGGCGGAAGTTGACGCCGCAGATCCATCTTTGGTCCCTGCAGAATAAGGAACGGTATCCATGTCATTGATGAATAAACACGGCATTCTCGAACGCAATTCCATGCTGCTGCTCGTTGGTATCCTGATCGTGGTTGCCATCGGGGGTCTCGTCGAGATCGTTCCGCTTTTCTATCTGAAAAGCACCATCGAGAAGGTACAGGGCGTGCGCCCTTACACCCCTCTCGAACTCGCCGGTCGTAACATCTATATCCGCGAAGGCTGCTATCTGTGTCACTCACAGATGATCCGCCCGATGCGTGACGAAATCGAACGTTACGGTCACTATTCTCTCGCTGCTGAGTCCATGTACGACCACCCCTTCCAATGGGGTTCCAAGCGTACTGGTCCGGACCTTGCTCGTGTAGGCGGCAAATATTCTGACCTTTGGCACGTAAACCACTTGATCGATCCTCGTTCAGTGGTGCCTGAGTCAGTTATGCCGGGTTATCCGTTCCTCGCTAAAAAGGAACTGAAGATCAACGATATCTCTGCTGATCTGACGATCAATAAATTGATCGGTGTGCCTTATACGGACGAGCAAATTGCCAACGCCAAAGCCGATATGCTGGCCCAGGCAAATCCCGATGATGACAATATCGATGGCTTCGAAGAACGCTATGCAGATGTCACTTATCGTGATTTTGACGGCAATCCGGACAAGGTGACGGAAATGGATGCACTGGTTGCCTACCTGCAAATGCTGGGCACCATGGTCGATTTCTCGATCTATGACAATAAGGCAGACCTTCGCTAAGGAGCGGGTTCATGTCAACCTATGAAACTTTAGCTAACTTCGCGCAGACCTGGGGCTTACTCTATTTTGTGCTGATCTTTGCGGGCGTGCTGGTCTATACCTTCTGGCCGTCCAACAAGAAAAAGTTCGATGAAGCCGCCAATATGCCGCTGCGGGAGGACTGAGAATGAGTGATCACAAAAAAGAAATCGACCACCTGTCCGGGGTAGAAACCACCGGTCACGAATGGGACGGTCTGAAAGAGCTCAATAACCCGCTTCCGCGCTGGTGGTTGTGGACCTGGTATGTAACCATCATCTGGGGCATTGGGTACTGGATCGTCTATCCGGCATGGCCATTGCTGGCAAGCCACACCGAGGGCATGATTGGATATTCCAGCCGTGCCGAAGGTCAGGCTTCCTATGATGCTCTGGTTGCCAAACGTCTGGAACAGGGCGCTGGTCTGAAGGATGCTGCTGTTGCGGACATCCTTGCCGATGAAAAACTGCGTCAGTTCGCAGTGGCTCAGGGCGCTGCCGCCTTTGGTGACAATTGCGCAGCCTGCCATGGCACGGGTGCTGCCGGTAACGTCGGCTTCCCGAACCTGGTTGACGATGACTGGCTCTGGGGTGGTACCATCGACGCCATCCACGAAACCCTGCGTGTCGGCATCCGGTCTGGCCATGAAGACGAGCGCTCTGGCGAAATGACCGCCTTCGGTCGCGATGAACTCCTGACCAAGGAAGAAATCGAAACCGTCGCCAGCTATGTTCAGTCCCTGTCTGGCACTGCGCCAGAAGGGGCCGATCTGGAAGCAGGGAAAGTGCTGTTTGAAGACAACTGCACTGCCTGTCACGGCGAAGATGCCAAGGGCAGTCAGGATGTCGGTGCGCCGAACCTGACCGACGCCATCTGGCTGTATGGTGGTGATCGTGCAACGATCATCGAAACCATCACCAATGGACGCCGGGGTGTCATGCCGAGCTGGGAAGCTCGTCTCGACCCTGTGACCGTCAAGTCTCTGGCTGTCTATGTCCACACCCGTGGTGGTGGCCAGTAAGGAACAAGATAAGGGGCGCGCCTGTCGCGCCCCCATCCAACCAACAGGAAGGACCAGTGCACATTGCGCTGGCCCTTCATCATCCGGCTTCGGTTGGAGTGAAAGAGGGGACGGATCAGGCCCGGCTTGCCGCCTCGCAAGAGGGGTGAACAAGGTCCTCCAAAGCCCCGCGCGCTTCCCCATTTTTCGTCTGTGGCTGATGCCAAATGGCTGCGTTAAAAGGCCGTCAATCTGCCATCAGCGACAATTTGCCTCGGTAATTTTCCAGATGAATTGCAGTAAGTCATATACCACTGAAAGGTGGATGCGCTAAATCAGAAATAGAATACTGGTAGATAATATGCCATTTAACATTTGTGGCTAGACTGTTTCTAAGGCAATCCGGTTGAGCGGATTGAATTGAAACATATTCTTCCGGTATCGAGCACATGATCGTGATCTCGAAATCGCGACCATTGCTTTTAAGTTCCGGACCAGACCACGGGTAGCTATACCAAGATACCCAGACCAGGGTGACCACGACCAAGACATGCGCAGGTTTACTGCTGCAAGGAGAGTAACAATGACGGTTGAAGCTCCAGAGACCAACACAGGCGATGGGACGCTTTATGCCAAGGCCACGAAGATTTATCCGCAAAGCGTAAAGGGCCGGTATCGCAATTTCAAATGGGCCTTCATGGCCGTCTCGCTTGGCATATATTACTTCTTGCCATTCGTCCGCTGGGACCGCGGTCCGGGTGCCCCCGATCAGGCCGTCCTGATCGATTTTCCCGCGCGCCGCTTCTATTTCTTCTTCATCGAAATTTGGCCGCAGGAAGTCTATTATCTCACGGGCCTGCTGATCCTTGCGGCCCTGACCCTGTTCCTGATGAATGCCTTGGCCGGCCGCGTCTGGTGTGGCTATATGTGTTTCCAGACCGTTTGGACCGACCTCTTCATGCTGGTGGAACGCTGGGTGGAAGGGGATCGCCGCGAGCGCATGCAGGCCGACAAACAGCCCATGACTGCCAAACGCGTCGGCAAAATGCTGTTCAAGCATTTCCTCTGGCTGATGATTGCCTGGTGGACTGGCGGGGCGTGGGTGCTCTATTTCTCCGACGCGCCAACGCTGGTCAAGGAACTGGCCTTTGGTCAGGCGCCTATGGTGGCCTATCTCTGGATCGGCATTCTGACCGCGACCACCTATATCATGGCCGGTCACATGCGCGAGCAAGTCTGCGTTTACATGTGCCCATGGCCTCGCATTCAGGCGGCCTTGACGGATGAATGGGCGCTTAATGTGACCTACCGCACCGACCGTGGTGAGCCCCGCGGATCGCTGAAGAAAATGAAAGCCCGTGCCGCCGAAGGCCTCGACGCCGGTGATTGCGTCGACTGCGGTCAGTGCGTCGCTGTTTGCCCGACGGGCATTGACATTCGCGATGGTGCCCAGCTTGAATGCATCCAGTGCGGCCTCTGCATCGATGCCTGCGACAATGTCATGGACAAGATCGGCAAGCCGCGTGGCCTGATCGACTATGATACGGACATCAACATCCAGCGCCATCTGGAAGGCAAGGAAAGCATCTACCGCTTTATCAGACCGCGTACAATCATCTATATCGGGATGATCGCACTGGTTTGTGGCCTGATGGTCTTCTCACTGGCCAACCGTCGTCTGGTGGCGATGAATGTGTTGCATGACCGCAACCCGCTCTATGTCTCCTTGTCTGATGGTTCGATCCGCAATGGCTTTACGATCCGACTGATCAACAAAGCGAGCACTGCGCGCGAATTTGAACTATCGCTGGTCGGAGCACCCGAAGGGTTCAAACTGAATGCGGTCGGCATCGACAGCAGCAATGAGACCTCAATGATCGTCCCGATTCAACAGGACATCACCAAAGAGCTGCGCGTTCAGGTCTTTGCACCACCCAAGGCCAAGCTCGAAAAGTCTCAACCGATCAGTTTCAGCGTCAAAGACATGCAAAGTGGCGAAGCACAGATCGTGCAGGACTATTTCAAGGCGCCATAAGGTGACCTTACCAAAAAGATAGAAATAGAGGCTTTCGGTTGACATCGAAAGCCTCTATCAATTTGTAAAACCAGACAAAGACAGTCTCCGGTGTGAGGGAGCAACCAATGGCAGAACAGGCAAAACAGGGCGGTGAAAAGAAGTTTACGGGCAAGCATGTCCTGATCTGGATTTCATGCTTTTTCGGCGTGATGTTCATCGCCAATGGTTTCTTCGTTTACTATGCCCGCACCACCTGGCCTGGCGTGGTCGAAAAAAGCCCTTATACGGCCAGCCAGAATTTCAACAAAACCTTGTCGGAAGCGGCCGCTCAGGAAGCCCGCGGCTGGGCCATGGCAATGGAATTCAAGCGCCGCCAGAATGAGGTCTATCTGGTGATCATCGCCAAGGACAAGCTCGGCAACCCGATCGAAGACCTGACCATCGAGGCCAATGTCGGCCGTCCGGCCACGGAAGATTTCGACCATAACCTGACACTGGAAGCCACCGCAGGCGGCACCTATCAGGCCAAAATCGGCAACCTCGATCCGGGTCGCTGGCGGATCAAGTTCGAGGCTCTGCAAAAAAATGAGGTCAAGTTCCAGTCTCTCGGCACGATCTCGTTGAAATAAGTCCAATCCTTCCAGACGGACCCACAGATGAACGCTTCAGACACGGTAGAACGCGACTGGACAGCCTTTTCGGAAAACCTGCCAGATGGCAAGTCGAAGCTGGCGCTGGCGGTAGAGGGCATCTATTGCCCCGCCTGTATGACCCGCATCGAAAAGGGCCTGATGGATCTGGACGGGGTCTCCAATGCCCGCGTCAATCTCAGCTCGCACCGCCTTGCGGTTACCTGGGACCCCGAAGAGACCAACCCGGATATTTTACTCGAGCGATTGAATAACCTTGGCTATGGCGCCCACCCTTTCGATCCGGGACGGGTGAAGAGCGACGAGCAACGCGAAAATCAACGTCTTCTGCGGGCGCTGGCTGTCGCCGGATTTGCATCGATGAATGTCATGCTGCTCTCGGTCTCTGTCTGGTCTGGCAACGTCTCGGACATCACAGCTGAAACCCGCGATTTCTTTCACTGGCTCTCCGCCTTCATCACGTTGCCTGCGGCGGCCTATGCAGGCCAGACTTTCTTTCGCTCCGCATGGCGGGTGCTGCGCAAGGGCCATGTGAATATGGATGTGCCGATATCCATCGGCGTCATTCTGGCGTTGTTTCTCTCGGTCCTGCAAACCATCCAGAGCGAAAAACACGCCTATTTCGAGAGCGCCCTGATGCTGCTCTTTTTCCTGTTGGTCGGGCGCTGGCTGGACCATATGATGCGGCTGAAAACCCGCTCCTTTGCGGAAAATCTGACCGCTCTGAAGGCAGAAACAGCAATGAAGCTGTTTGCCGACGGGGCCTTGCGTGAAGTGCCCTTGTCAAAGATCGAAAGCGGCGACCGGGTGCTGGTGCGGCCGGGCGAGCGGGTTTCGGTCGACGGCTCAGTCCTGTCCGGCAGCTCGCAAATCGATCAGAGCCTTGTGACAGGCGAAACCCGGCTGGTTGAGGTGAGCGAAGGGGACTCGGTCTATGCGGGCACCATGAATGGTGAAAATGCTCTGACCATTGCCGTCACTGCCGCAGCCAAGGGCACCTTGCTCGATGAGGTCACCCGCCTGATCGATGAAGCCATGGAAGCCCGCTCGGGTTATCGCAAACTGGCCGACCGGGCCGCCGAGCTATATGCCCCGATTGTTCATACCGCGTCCGCCCTTACTTTCGTGGCCTGGTGGCTCTATGGCATCGGCTGGCAGCCGGCGCTGGTTATCGCCATTTCGGTGCTGATCATCACTTGCCCCTGTGCGTTGGGGCTGGCCATACCCGCCGTACAGGTGGTGGCCTCTGGCTCTCTCTTTCGCAATCAGGTTCTGCTCAACCGCTCTGACGCCTTGGAGCGGATTTCAGACATTGACATGGTGGTGTTCGACAAGACCGGCACCCTGACACGGCCAACGGCAGGCATCGTCAACAGCAAGGATTGCGACCCTGAGAGCCTTAATCTCGCCATTGCCTTGGCCAAAGCCTCCAGCCATCCGCTGTCCGCTGCACTTGCAGGGATGGATCGCCGCATCGCCCCATTGGACGGTGTTTCCGAGGAAAAGGGCAAGGGGCTGAGCGCGCGATACAACGGCGAGACATTGCGCCTTGGATCGCCTGCTTTCTGCGGTGCCGAAGCGCAGGCAGACCTCGTCCGCGCCTCCCATCCTATGGCATCCCTGTTGGCCTTCACCCGTGAAGGGCAGACACCGATAGTCTTTGCTTTGGAGCAGCAATTGCGCTCGGATGCCAAAGAGGTCATCGCTCAATTGAAAGCCAGCGGCAAGGCTTTGCTGATCCTGTCCGGAGACCAGCCTCGCGCTGTTGAAGCCATCGCCAGAGAGCTGGGCATCGAACAGTTTGAAGCGGGCATTTCGCCAACAGACAAAATCGCTCGCATCGAGGCGGAAAAAGCCAAGGGCCATAAGGTCATGATGGTTGGTGACGGGTTGAATGATGCCCCCGCTCTGGCCGCCGCCAATGTCTCCCTGTCACCGGTCACCGCAGCCCATGTCAGCCAGGCAGCTTCAGACGCCCTGTTTCTGGGCGAAAAGCTTGCCCCGGTTCTTCATGCGCTCGATATCGGCAGGAAGGCCCGCCGGATCATGGAGCAAAATCTCTGGCTTGCGACCATTTACAATGTCGTTGCCGTGCCCATTGCCATTGCCGGATTTGTGACGCCGCTGATTGCCGCGCTCGCCATGTCCGGCTCGTCGCTGATCGTTACCCTCAATGCCTTGCGAGCGCGGGCCAAGACAGACCCGTGGTTCACTGACAATGTCGGTTTTGATGATGCGCTCAAGGATCAGACACCGGGTATTGATCGCCCCTGACCGGGTGAAAAGCCATTGGCTTCATCAGGTCTGTATGGTTTAACTTTACAACATGATCAAGCCGATGCGTTGAGCTGGCAAGAGGAAGGACCCGACTATGAATGCTTTGTTGTTTCTCATTCCCGTCGCGCTGATTCTGGGCGGCTTGGGACTTATCGGCTTTCTCTGGTCGTTAAAATCCAACCAGTATGAGGATATTCAGGGCGCCGCCTATCGCATCCTTGATGACGACGACCTGTCGCCAGAAGAACAGGCCAAGATCAACGCCAAGCCGGACCAATCCGGCACAAAGGGTTAAGCGCAAAAAGAGGGGCAGGATAGGCCAATGCTGAAGGCTCTGCGCTATTTCTGGAAAGAACAGCCACTGGCCCTGTCGGCTTTCCTTCTGGCGCTGGCCTTTCTGCTTTTTTTCGGAGTGCGCTTTGCGCTTCATTTCACCTATTTCCACGATCCTATCCGTCGCAATCAGGCGCTTGAGCCTTGGATGTCGCCCAAATATGTCGGCATGAGCTACCAATTGCCGCCCGAAGTCATCCGCAATGTGATGCAGCTTGATCGCTTCGAAGGGAAGCGCGTCACCGTCAAGAAGGTGGCCGAAGGTCTCGATATCAGCCTGAAGGAACTGGAGCGCCGGGTCCGCGACGCCCAGAGCAAGGTCAAAATTCTTCGGGATCAAAGAGGCCGCAAACTACTCGCCCCCACCAGATCGCAATCGCGCGATGACGGGAGTTGAGGCGCCATGACAGACACCATATTGGCGCTGATTCCGAGCTACGGCCATTGGGTGATCTTCTTCACGGTGGCACTTGCCTGCCTCGCCGTTCCGCTGCCCGCCTCAATGCTGGTGGTGGCCTCGGGATCCTTTGCGGCGTCTGGTGATATTGATCTCTACAGCGCCATGGCCTCGGCGCTCGTGGGCTATTTGATTGGCGATCAAACCGCCTTTCGCGCCGCCCGATTTGCGGGCGTCCCACTGATCGAACACTTTCGCAGCTCTGAGCGAGCGGGCCGTATGATCGAGCGGACCGAGCGCTTGCTTGAAAGGCATGGCATCTTCGCCATCTTGCTTTCCCGTACGATCCTTTCCCCGCTTGGACCATGGATGAGCTATCTTTGCGGCGCAATCGGCGTGAAATGGCATGCCTTTACCGTCGCTTCGTTGACCGGCGCGACGATCTGGGTCGCAACCTATTGTTTGATGGGCTATTATTTTGCGGATCGAATCTATGATTTGGCGACCCTGACGAGCAGTGCCATCGGCTTCCTGTTGGCCTTTGTAGTTGCCATCTTTGCAGCGCTCTGGCTGCGGTCCAGTTGGCGTCGCTACAGCCAGCAACAGGCAGGCACCAACCAACAGCAAGTCACCCCAGAAACGAACGCTGACGACACCACCGTTCAGTCACAAGAACCCCACCCGGAAAGCCCCCAAGACCATGCTGATCCCGTTTGACACCCTGATCGTCTTCATTTCCGCCGTCATCGCGCTGGGGCTCGCACCGGGACCAGACAATATCTTTGTGCTGACCCAGTCGGCGCTCTATGGCCGCAAGGCAGGGCTGGCGGTGACGGTGGGCCTTTGCACCGGACTGCTTGTTCATACAGCCGCAGTGGCCTTTGGTGTGGCTGTCATCTTCCAGACCTCACTGCTGGCCTTCACGCTATTGAAGCTTACCGGAGCGGCCTATCTGCTCTATCTGGCATGGGGGGCTTTTCGGGCGGGCAGCAGCGCCATCCCGATGACGGGCGGCGCGGGCCAGGGGCCAAGTCTGATGGCGCTTTATCGCCGTGGCATCGTGATGAATATCACCAATCCCAAGGTAGCGATTTTCTTTCTTGCCTTCCTGCCACAATTTGCCGATCCGGCCAATGGGTCGCTGACGGTGCAATTGCTGCTGCTGGGCATGCTGTTTATCCCCTGCACCTTGTTGGTTTTCGGGGGCATCGCCTTTGGTGCAGGTTTCCTTGGGGGCTGGTTCAGCAATAATCCTAGGACGCAAGTGATCATGAACCGCCTCGCCGGTTTGGTCTTTGTAGCGCTGGCCGTCCGTCTGGCAACTTCCCAACGCTAGGCAGGGGACGGTCCCTGATCCATCTCCAGGAGCCGCCCGGTGAAACATATATCCCTTCGCGATGTCGCCACCCATTGGGACCAGAATGCGGACCAGTGGGCTGAAGATGTGCGCAATGGCTACGACACCTATCGTGAGTATTTCACTTTGCCCGCCTTCCGCGCATTTCTGCCGGACCTGCAGGGGCTGGAGGTGATTGACTTTGGATGTGGGGAAGGGGGCAACAGCCGCCATTTTGCCAAAATGGGAGCAGAGGTCACCGGCATTGACCTGTCCGAGGGCATGCTCGCCCATGCAAGACACGAGGAAGCACAACGGCCCTTGGGCATTCGCTATCTGCAAGGGTCTTTCTGCGACGAAACCGAACTCGCAGAGGGCTCGTTTGATGCGGTCCTCTCGACGATGGCGCTAATGGACGGGCCAGATCTGGACGGTGCCATGAATGAAGCCTACCGGCTGTTGAAACCCGGCGGCTTTCTTGCCTTCTCGATTCTCCATCCCTGTTTCATCATTCCCGGCGTCCAGTGGAAACCGGCCAACGACCAGCAGGATGCCATTGGCTTTGGACAGGCGCGCTATTTTGCCCGAGAAACCTTCGTTGAAAATTGGAAATTTGGTTGCCGTCCCAATCTTGATGCGGTGGCTCCCTTTGCTGTGCCGCGCTTCCCGCGCACCATGGCCGACTATATCAATGCCATCGCCAAGGCTGGCTTCCGCCTCAGTCGAATGGAAGAACCACGCCCCAGCGAGGAAGCCTGTGCCATCGTCCCACGCCTCGCCCGCTGGCGGGATCTGGTGGCATTCCTGTTGCTGGTAGAAGCCAGAAAAGACTGATTGAAGCCATTTTTAAGATAGACTGAAGCCAGATTGAAGTGAGATCTAAGATTTTGATCTGCAAACAAAAAAGCCCGCCTAAGGCGGGCTTTTTGTCATTTGCATTGTGGCCAATCAGCCACCGGACGCCTCGAACACTTCCTGTTCGGTTTCCGCGCCTAAATTATAAAAGGACCCCGGTGTGATATAGGGCAAATCGAGTTTGTCCCAAACATCGAGCAACGCGGCGGCAAGACCATTGATCAGACCATCATCATGGAAAGGCGATGGAGTAATGCGCAGGCGCTCGGTGCCGCGAGGCACCGTCGGATAGTTGATTGGCTGAATATAGATGCCATGCTGATCGAGCAGCATGTCAGAAGCCTTTTTGCAAAGGTCAGGATCTCCAACGAACAAAGGCACGATATGGGTTTCGGACTGCATCACTGGCAGACCGGCCTCAGACAGCACCTGTTTTGTATGGTTGGCCTGACGTTGCTGGCCTTCTCGTTCGCACTGACTCGTTTTCAGGTGGCGGACCGAAGACCGCGCAGCAGCAGCAATGGCCGGAGGCATAGAGGTGGTGAAAATGAAGCCCGGTGCATAAGACCGAATGGCATCAATAATCGCCGCATTAGCGGTGATATAGCCGCCCAGCGTGCCAAACGCCTTGGCCAAGGTGCCTTCGATGATGTCGATTCGGTCCATCAGGCCTTCGCGTTCGCAGATGCCTGCGCCACGTTCGCCATACATGCCAACCGCATGGACCTCATCAATATAGGTCATTGCATTGTATTTTTCGGCCAGATCGGCAATTTTCTCGATCGGCGCGACATCACCATCCATCGAATAAACCGATTCAAACACGATCAGCTTGGCGCGTTCCTTGCCTGCGGCTGCCAGCAACTCTTCCAGATGCTCGACGTCATTGTGACGCCATAGCTGCTTCTGAACACCAGAGCTTTTGACGCCGGCAATCATCGAGGCATGGTTGAGCTGGTCAGACAGGATAAGGCAATCGGGCAGCAATTTGGCGATGGTCGAAATCGAGGCTTCGTTGGACACAAAGCCTGACGTGAAGACCAAAGCGGCTTCCTTGTTGTGCAGATCTGCCAGCTCCATTTCCAATTCGACCAGAGGTCGGTTGTTGCCGGAAATATTGCGCGTACCCCCTGAGCCTGATCCCATTTTCTCGGCAGTGTCCGTCATTGCCTGAATGACAGTCGGATGCTGGCCCATGCCAAGATAATCATTTGAGCACCAGACCAGAATTTCTCTTTCCAGACCATTGTCAGCACGCCAGATTGCACGTGGGAATTTACCTGCCTGTCGCTCCAAATCGGCGAATATGCGGTAACGCTTCTCCTCTTTCAAAGAGGAGACGGCATTTTCAAAAAACTCAAGATACTTCATGTGAAGTGGTATCCGCTTGTTCTGGTCCAATTTCGCGAACCGGTCGGTCTCTCAATCCAAAACATCCCCGTGCAGCATTTTGACGCTGCAAGCTATTCTGTGGTCCTGGGGAAGTAAGGCCCTCAATCTATACGGTCACTTTGACCGACACTTTGACCAAGAGCCTTGAGGTTTGTCAATTATCACACCTGTTACAAATTTGTAAGGCACTCGTAAGGCTGCGGTTAGATTCAGCAAAGAGCTGAAGAAAAGGCAAGCCACAACTTTGTTAACGCTGTTTATGTCACTGCCATCTCGTTCAAACGCCTTAACGCACACCTCAGTGTTTCTAAGCAAAGGACCCGATGGGGCTTGTCGTGTCGGGACACATCGTACCTCTGTCTGGGGAGGGTGGTAATCTTGCGTGGAAAGCAATAATCTCCTATGATGTTCAATATTGAATATTTTAAGCTTCGCAGACCTCCTGCAAAGGCTCTTCATGCAAGATGGAATTTTAAATTTACTTGAAGTCCAAGGAATAAATAAGAAATTTTACCCTTTTTGCCCTTCACCACAAGGCCAGTTGCTATGAATTTTCATGTCGCCCTGATCACTCCGTCCCGATATGACCGTGATGGCTATGTCCAGCAATGGAAGAACCCCACCATGGTCACCCAGGCTCAGGCGGCTGTAAAAGCCTTGCTGAAGGACTGTGATGACCGCCAGGTTCTCGGACCCGACGTCACGATCACCAGTGAAGACCATTATGAGATCTTTGGGCCAGTGCCTGTGGAAGGGATCATCAAGCGCATCAAAGAGGCGGGCAATGGAGCGGTCTTTCTGACTGGGGTGTTGAGTGCCTTCTATCCTCGCGCGATGGATCTGGCGCAAATGTTCCGCAAGGAAGGGATTCGCGTTGTTGTTGGCGGGGTCCATGTCAATGGCGTGATGGCCTTGTTCAAGGATAAACCCTACGGACTGCAAGACGCGATTGACATGGGCGTAACCCTGTTTGTCGGTCAGGCCGAAGGCCATATGGATGATCTGGTGCGAGACCTCTATTCCGGCATCCACAAGGATGTTTATGATTTTCTCAATGACCTGCCAGATCTGAAGTCTGCCCCGATGCCGGACTATTCGGTCGAAATGATCAAACGGAGCAGCTCGGGCATGTTGCCCATCGAGACCAGTCGTGGCTGCCCCTTCAAATGCACCTTCTGCTGCATTCCCAACACCCAAGGGGTGAAGATGCAGATGCGCGACCCGCAGGACATTGCAGACTATGTTCGGCACTATTGCGAGAAAGGGGTCAAAAACTTCTTTCTTTCTGACGACAATATTGCCCGCAACAAGGAATGGGCGCAGGTCTTTGATGCTCTGGCCGAGAGCAAGCGCAAGCATAACCTAAAATATCAAATGATCATCGAAGCCGATACGGTTGCCTACAAAATTCCCGGCTTCATCGAAAAAGCACGGGCGGCGGGCGTCACCGATGTCTTTCTCGGCCTTGAATCCATCGATCCTGACACGATCAAGGCGGCAGGGAAAAAGCACAATCGCGCCGCCAATGTGCGGGACATGTTTGACGCTTGGTATCAGGCAGGATACGTCACCCTATCCGGCTTCATTGTCGGATTTCCCGGGGATGATGCCCAAAAGATAAGGCAAAATGTCGACACCCTGGTTGAAGAATATGCGGGTGAAATCTTTACCTTGTCGGTTCTCACGCCTCTTCCCGGATCCGTTGACCACAAAAGGCTGGCTGAGGCGGGAACCTACATGGATCCCGATCTCAATAGCTACGATCTCGGCCATGTGGTGTTCAATCACGAGAATCTGCCGCAAGACGATTTTGATCGCATGATGCCTTCGATCTTGCGACGGCTTTATTCGTTTAAACGGATTTGGTCGATTATGATGCAAGGCTTGCGCAATCCGGCCGGTGCCGTGACCAATTATTCATGGTCGCTTTTGCTAATGCTGGGTTATCGGGTCGAAGGGGGCGGCGTTTACGAAATGGGATTGGGGCGCTATCACAACCGTCGCCTCCGCCGACCTTCCTTGCCCATTGAACCGGCCATCATTTTCTATCCGAAATATGCCTGGAAGGACGCGCGCTTCCTGATTTTGGGCGGCGCCACCATTGCGCTGCTCAAGGTCATGCGTGCGCTGGCAAAACGCAAAGTGGCAAGGGAAAAGATCAATTCCACCAAGCCGTCTTTGCAGCCTGCCGAATAGGGCTGGGTCGGATTGCAACTTGGTCATATTGCCGGGTAAAGATTCATAAAGGCTTTTGCTTTACTCTGGTCCCAGCCTGACGTCCGTCCGCTTGACGGCGGATGATCTTGAGGTTCGGAGTTTTTCATGTCTGTGACAGTCCTGTCAGCATTGAGGGTTTTGGTGATCGAGGATAGCGCCTATATGCGCACGATCATAAGAACCATTTTGCAAGGTCTCGGTGTGCGCGAGATATTCGAGGCCGAGGATGGGGGCGTCGGACTGGAGAAGCTTGAGCAGCTCTCGCCAGATGTGGTGATCATCGACTGGGTCCTGCCAATCCTTGACGGGCCGGAACTGGTCCGTCTGGTGCGCAATCCAAACCATCCCATGGGCACCGTGCCTATCATCATGATCTCTTCCTATGCCGAAAAGCACCGCATCATGGAGGCAAAGCAACTGGGTGTGCATGAATTTCTGCGCAAACCCTTCTCAGCCAAGGATGTTTATCTGCGGATGGTGGCGGCAACCTCGATGGAGCGCCCTTTCGTGCGCACGGACAGCTATTATGGTCCGGCCCCGCGCGAGGCGGTCTCACGCCGCGGCGGAGACGGCATGCCCGAACAGGGCCAACAGGGTGTCGCCATGCCGACCGCCTTTGGCTGAGCAAGACAGCGTTTCACCAAGACTGCCTTCCGAGATGCTCCATGTATCGCCGCCGATTATCGCACGATCGTCAGCACTTCAGCGGCGCGCGTAATGCCCGTATAGAGCCATCTGTGTCGGTGATCGCGGAACGCCCAGCTCTCATCGAACAGCATCACATCGTTCCATTGTGACCCCTGTGCCTTGTGCACGGTCAAGGCATAGCCATAGTCGAACGAGTCCCCCTGTTTGCGCACCGTCCACGGGATTTCCCCCTCACGCTCTTCAAACAGGACTTTTGGCACTTTCAGCGCCACCCGTCCTGACAATTCATGACCAATTTCAGGACTGACCCGCATTTTAAGATCTTTGCCTGTGCGACTGGTGATCTTGTCGACCATCCAGATGCCGCCATTCAACAGGCCCTTTTGATGATTGTTGCGCAGGCAGACCAGCTTGTCCCCGACCTGAGGATAGGGGCTGTCAAACGACTTCAGCTCGCGAAGGCGATTGTTATAGCGCTGCCGGGTGACATTGCGACCCACCAGCACCTGATCGGCCTCCAATACCTTGTCAGTCTCCAGATCACGGCGATGGATCACCTTCACCGTGTCATAGTCGCCATAATCCAGTGTGCCACCCTCACGCACATCCTGTGCCAGACGGATGATCGGATTGTCCCGGGCTTGGCGGTGGATTTCCGTCAGCATCATGTCCGGCTCGTCATCGGTGAAATATCCACCACCTGAAACAGGCGGCAGCTGCGCCGGGTCACCCAGAACAAGCACCGGCTTGCCAAAGGACAAAAGGTCAGATCCAAGCATTTCATCGACCATTGAGCATTCATCGATGATGATCAGATCCGCATCATGTGCCGGACTGTCGCGGTTGATGACAAAGGCCGGGACATCGCTATCGCTTTCCTCATCATCTTCGCTCGTGTCGGGGCGATAAATCATGGCATGGATCGTACTGGCGCCGGGGCACCCCTTCTGCCGCAATACCTGTGCCGCCTTGCCTGTAAAGGCGCCGAACAGGACTTCGCCATCAACGCCTTCGGCCAGATGCCTGGCAAGGGTCGTTTTGCCCGTGCCCGCATAGCCGAACAACCGGAAGATCGGCGTATCGCCGGTCTTCATCCATTGATTGACCGCATCCAGGGCGGCGGCCTGTTGATCGGACCATTCCACGACAGTCATATCCTCGAACCGGAATCACGCGCGCTTCCTTCTTGGAATCGCAAGCCCGACACTGGCCAAGCAAAGACACAATTTCAAGCATCAGGCCGTCTTTTTAAAGCATTGCAGGCAAAAAGGGAACAAAATGTGAATATCTATCCCTCTGCGGCGTGTGACGTTGGCAAGACAGGAAAAGGATGGTGTGCAGGAGCAGCCAATAAAAAATGCACGAACCGTGGGTCCGTGCATCTAGAAATTCTATTCTGTTAATCAGGAAAGAGCGTGCAGAGGCCTCAGATCCTGACAATCAGGCTTGCAGTCGTTCTGTAGATGCGTCCTGACGTGCTTCGTTTTGGGTGGCCAGAGCATCCGAAAAGTCGGGGGCAAGGCCCGTCAGCAAATCCAGACCTATGGTTGCAAGGCGTTTCTCGGAGCAATCAAGCTTCGAAAAATGGCTCATGCCAAGCAGGATCCCCATCATATGGTCCAAGCTCAGCTTGGATGGATTTTGATCTGAAGATTTTTCCCGCTCGATCCTTTCGAGCAGAATGGACAATCCTCCTGTCAACTGCACGTAGTAATCCTGATAGATTTCATAACATTCGCCATCCTTGATCGTCAGCTCGCTCAAGCCATTCAGGAACAAACAACCCCGTCCGGCTCCCTTGTCAGCTAGGAAATTGCTGAAATCCAGAATGAGATCGAGAGCCGCATGCGCAGGCTCCTTGGCTTCCATTTCAGTGCGCGCATTGATCAGAACATTAAGCGGGCTGGCTTTGATGTATCGGTCCAAAACAAGGCCCAAAATGCGTTCTTTGGAAGCAAAGCTGTTATAGAAGCTCGATCTTTGGATCCTCATCGCGTCCACCAGCGAACTGATGGATGTTCTGGCAACACCGTCAGCCCAGAACGTATCTGTAGCTGCATCCAGAACTTGCTCATAATCGAATTCTTTTGGTCGGCCCATCACAAACCCCATAACGTCGGTTTAGTGTGTTAATGAATATGTTATAACTAGAATCTAAACGTCTCCTTCGCCAGCTGCAATGCGTTTGGTCAGCGGAGAAAAATTTTGTCTTATCTGTCCATATTACAGAAAAATAACGCGTGGGTTGTGCGTATAGGCAAATATTCACATTCCCAAACATAAGTAAATTAGGTAATTGAAATCAAGACATAGTGGAATTGAAAACCGTTTCTGTTCACTGCTAATTAAATATATTCGAATTAAAATATATACTTGAAGTTTAAGGGAATTTGAAAGTCGCATGCAATAATTTGATTGCCTGCCGCGGATGATTCAGAGCTGCCGCTGCGGCACCTGATCGTCGAGTATTTTACCGGGCGTCTAAAAATAAATACACCAAATAATTGAATTAGCGTCCTGTGGGTAAAGTCATATTTTTCCCAAGGGCCTGAAACATTTAGAACGTTTAAAAACTTTAAAAGCAAAAACAAGCAGTTGGAAAATCGTTTAACTCAGCAATGCAGGACGAATCACACTGGCTTGAAATGACTGGTGAAATGAATGGTTCACGCTGGGATACATCTGACAGTTCAGTCAGGAAAGCGCTCGTCGTCGTCCTCGTCCTCGTCCTCAAGATCATAGGCTGGATTGACCGGATTGAGATAACCTTCCACCGCATGAACCTGATCGCGAAAGCTTCTGAGATTGTCGACCACACTCTCACCACCCAGTCGCGTGCACTCCGCAAGGATCAGCTCACACGCCGATGCCGCGGGCACCAACGAAGGCAACAGCTGCGGCCCGGTCATTGGAACAAACAGTCCCATATCGGCAAAGGGGACCGCTGGTGACGACATGGTGTCGGTGATCGCGACAATTTTGCAGCCACGCTTTTGGGCCACTGTCAGCAGACGCCCACCTTCCGACGCATAAGGGGCAAAGGTGAACAGGATGATCAGATCTCTCGGCCCCGCCTGTCCCAACATGTCAAAATGGGAACCATCCGGGCTTTCGAGCAATTGGATCGAGGGCAGGGCGATTTTGCCTGCATAGGCAAGATAGTGGGCAAAGGCAAACGAGGAGCGATAGCCTGATACATAAACGCGGTCCGCTTCCAGAATGGCGTTGGCGATGCGCTGAACGGACTTCAGGGTGTTGGGCTGGAACAGGCTGGTCAGGTTGTTAAGTGTTGCCTGTCCAATTTCAACGAAGGCATCCGAGCCTTCGCCCCATTTGCCACCCTTCTGAAGGGCGGCTGCTCGTTCATCGAGCCGTACCTCCTGCACCTGAACACCTTCCTGAAAGACCGAGCGGAAGGGATCAAAGGTCGAGAAACCCGCCACCTGCGCCAACCTTACGATGGTTGAGGGGTGAACATCGGCCGCCTTGGCCAATTGACGCACTGACTTGAAAGCGACATCGGCTGGATTGTCGAGCACATAGGAGGCTGCGACCTTCATTTGAGGAGAAAGGCCGGGAAAGGCATCCCAGAGCAATTGTCGCAAATCGTCGAGTTTCATGTCAGTACTTTTTGTTTGATCCATGTGGCGCTTTGACCACGAGAGGCGCCAGCGTCTCTTGGCTCCTTCATACAAAAGTTGGCTGCATTTGGCAAAGTGTGGCGCAAGAAGGCGTAAAATGGGGAAAAATCAACAGCAGCGCAACGACATGGTGTCGCGCGGAAAGATTCGCGTTTCATTCCCGTTCAAAATGAATAGGATTGAATTCACAAATTGAAATAATTCCAGTTACCACTGCCTATAGCGTTGAAACAATATGTTTTTTGGTATGCCCAAGCCCATTGCTCTGACCTATGCAGCCAACGGGGTTTATCGCTCCAAGCGGGATTGCCTCTCCCTTCCCATCAAACCCGACGAACTCGTTTCCAGTGCCTGTCTGGCCAAGGAAGCCGGTGCATCGCTCTTTTCTTTCTCGGTACGGGACAGCAAGGGACTGACAACCTGTGATTTGAACACTGTACTACCAGTGGTCTCCGCTCTCAAAAAAAGCTTGGATGGTGGAACCGCTTTGCAGTTGGAGCTGGATATCAATCCGGCAACCGGCATTGACCTCGCGACCGTCGAGCAACTTTTGGCGGCGGGCAATCTTGATGCACTCCAACTCCGTCTTGACCAGATCCTGCCACGAGACGGGGATGAGGCGGATGAAGAGCGTGCCCGCGCGCTGCTTGACCTCTGCAATGACCATGGCACAGGCGTGCAACTCGCCCTCAGTCAGCCCAGCGACATTGAATGGTTCTATGCCTTCCGACAATATGGCATCATTCCGGACAGTTGTCGGGCTTTGGTGTTCATCCTTGGAAAGGATGGCGAACAACCATCGAGCAACGCAAATGATTTGCGCCCTTTTCTGACCATGCTCGACAAGCTTTACCTCACCAGTAAGGTAGCCTGGTCGGCGGCTGCCTTCGGACCATCGGAACTGACTGCCCAGACTGCAGCGCTCTCCATGGGAGGGCATATGGTTGTCGGGCCTGCCTATAATGACCGCTCTGATCAAGGAGAGGCTTTCAACGGGCCGCAAGATCAGGTAAGTCCGGTGCAACAAGTCGCCAACCTGCTTGGCCGCACCTTTGCTTCCGGCTTTGAGGCTCGAACCCTGTTGTTCGGGCCGCGCTGACCGGACCTTGGCGTGCCCCCAAGAGGCGGCTGGCTGGCAAATGATGCAACAGAAAGACAGACAGTCATGCCCGACCGGTTCCTGCCGCGCAAGGATCACGCCGATCCTGCCATCACCGACAGCGAAATTCAGTATCAAGGGTTTGTCACCCTTTCCAAATGCAAGGTGCGCTATACGGATCAATCCGGCGTCGTTCATCATGTAACGCGCGAAATTCATGACCATGGCAGTGCCATTGCGGTCCTGCCGGTTGATCGCGCCCGCCGGGTGGCCTTGATGGTGCGTCAATTACGGATCGGCGCTCTGGCCAATGGCGAGAAAGACCCGATGCTGCTGGAGGTCGCCGCCGGTCTAATCGATCCAGGCGAAAATCCACAACAGGCCGCTCTGCGCGAAGCCGAAGAGGAATTGGGCTTTGCCATCCGGGATCTGGACCATGTTACCCGATATTATGCGTCACCGGGCACCTTGACCGAGACCATTGATGCCTTTCTTGCCAGTTATACGCTCGATGACCGCTTGCACGAAGGCGGGGGGCTGGAGCATGAAGGCGAGGATATCATCGTCGAGGAAATCGCCCTTGACGAGCTTGGCGAAGCCGCATTGCAAGGTCACTTGCGCGATGCCAAGACCATCCTGCTGATCCAGCATTTGATGCTCGCCGAGCCAGAACTGTTTTTCTGACAAAACCAGAGAAAGCATTGAAAAGTCTCTCTTGCCCTCGGCCCTGTCTCGGCGCACACTCTGCCCAAACTGTCTGATATGCAAGGAGGGGAAATGACAGAGTCACTCGCACAAAGGGCCTGCACCATTGCCCAGGGCAAGGTCTGGTCCAACCTGATTGACGGAGAGGCCGCCCCTGCTGTCAGTGGCAAGGTGCTGGACCTTATCTGTCCTTCCGATGGCAAAGTCTTCTGCCAGATTGCCCGCTCCACCAAACCGGACATCGATGCCGCAGTCGCCGCTGCCCGCAAGGCCTTTGAGGGGCGGATATGGCGCGGCATGACCGCAACGCAGCGGGGGCGCTGCCTCTCCCGCCTCGCCACTCTGGTGGACACGCATCATGAGGAACTCGCCGCCCTTGAAAGCCGGGATACCGGCAAGCCTCTCCGGCAAGCTGATATCGACATCACAATGGCGGCCCGTTATTTCGAGTTTTACGGCGGCGCGGCTGACAAGATCATGGGCAATACCATCCCGATGCTGGATGGCTTCACTGCACTCACTCTGCGTGAACCCCATGGCGTGGTTGGCTCCATTGTGCCATGGAACTATCCCGCCCAGATTGGCGCCCGTGTCATCGGTGCGGCTCTGGCCATGGGCAATTGTCTGGTCATCAAACCTGCCGAGGAAGCGTGTCTGTCAATTCTGCGCATGGCTGAACTGGCCGATGAAGCAGGCATTCCGCCCGGTGTGCTGAATGTGGTCACCGGCCATGGTGAAGAGGCAGGCAGCGCCCTGTCGGGCCATCCCGATATCGATTTCCTTACATTCACCGGCTCCCCGATGGTTGGCACTCTGGTCCAGAAAGCTGCCGCTGACAATCATGTCGGCACAACCCTCGAACTTGGCGGCAAAAGCCCTCAAATCCTGTTTGAAGATGCCGATCTGGAAGAGGCGATGCCGGTGGTGACCAATGCGATCATCCAGAATGCCGGACAGACCTGTTCTGCCGGATCGCGCCTTCTGGTCCATCAAAGCTTGTGGGATGCGGTTGAGGAGCAACTGATCACCCGCTTTAACGCTCTGGTGGCCGATCGTCACGACCGGGATGCTGACCTTGGCCCGCTGATATCAGGGGGACAAGCCGAACGCATCGAAAGCTTCATGCAGCTCGCCGCCGACCGGGACATCCCGGTGTTGGCCAAGGGCTCGGTTGCGGCCGACGCGCCAGAAGGCGGCTTTTATGCGGTGCCAACCCTGTTTGGCCCTGTGCCAAACAGCCATCCTGTGGCGCAGGATGAGATTTTCGGCCCGGTCCTTTCGATGATTCCGTTCCAGGATGAGCAGCAAGCCATTGACCTTGCCAATGGCACTCCCTTCGGACTGGTTGCCGGTGTCTGGACGCGAGATGCTGCCCGGTCCATGCGGATGGCACGGGCCGTGCGCGCCGGTCAGATCTTCATAAATGGCTATGGGGCAGGCGGCGGGGTTGAACTGCCTTTTGGTGGTTTCAAGAAATCCGGCCATGGCCGCGAGAAAGGCATGGCCAGCCTGTTGGACATGTCGGCGCTCAAGACAATCATCATGAAACACGGCTAAAGGCCGGACAAGGGGAGGGGGAAAGATGACAGCTAAAAATGGCTCAAATCGCCTGGAAGGCAAGGTTGCCATCGTCACGGGCGCGGCGTCCGGTTTTGGTGAAGGCATCGCACGGCGCTTTGCCGCCGAAGGGGCCAAAGTCATCGTTGCTGACCTCAATGAGGAAGCCGCCCGTAATGTGGCATCTGACATCGGTGGCGTTGCTGTGGTCGTCGATGTGGCACAAAAGGACGCGGTCGACCGGATGGTCAGAGCAGCTGAAGACCTAGGCGGGCCGGATATCCTGATCAACAATGCGGGCTTCACTCACCGCAACATGCCCTTTATGGATGTCGATGAGGCCATGTTTGATCGCATCTATGATGTCAATGTGAAGGCGATTTTTCTCGCCACCCGGCGCGTGGTGCCAATCATGCGACAAAAAGGGGGTGGGGTGATCATCAACACCGCCTCCACCGCCGGTCTGCGGCCTCGCCCCGGTCTGGTAGTCTATAACAGTTCGAAGGGGGCAGCCATTTCGCTGACCAAAAGTCTCGCCGTCGAGCTGGCTCCAGACAAGATTCGCGTCAATGCCCTCTGCCCGGTGGCAGGAGAGACGGGAATGTTGCATCTTTTCATGGGGGAGGACACCCCGCAGAAGCGTGATCTTTTCAAAAACTCGATCCCCATTGGACGCCTGTCAACGCCTGAAGATATGGCCAATGCAGCGCTTTATCTGGCGTCGGACGAAGCCAATTTCATCACCGGCGTTGCGCTGGAGGTGGATGGCGGTCGCTGCATTTAAGAGGGGGATCAGAATAGAAAACAGCTTTCGCCCAAGGATGGACGAAAGCTGTTCCCCATGTTGCTCTCCGGGCCTGTCGGATCATAGGGAGCGCAGGGTTCTGCATTCATCCTGATCAAAAGCTGGTTTGCGCGCCGGTCAGCAAACTTTTCGTAATATTGGCTCTAAACGGCCAAAACGTCAAACAGTCGGCGTATGGCCAGTCAGCACCTCGGCCATCCAGTCAGAATCGATATTCTGCCCGGATAGGACAACACCGACCTTCTTGCCGGCCATCTTGTCTCTCTCCACCATCAAAGCCGCCAGAGAGGCCGCTCCGGCCCCTTCTGCCAGATTGTGGGTGGCACGGAAGATCAACCGGATCGCATCGGCGATGGTGTCATCATCGACCCGAACAATCCGCTCTGCCCCCTTCATGACGATCTCAAGGGCGTCTTTATCCGGGCAGCGCACCGCCATACCGTCCGCGAAGGTATCGCTGCGGTCTGCTTCGCTCAGGCTGCCGCTCTCAAAGGACCGGGCATAGCCATCGGCACGATCCGACACCACACCGACAATCTTGGTTTTCAGATTGAGCGCGTTGCGCGCCTCGATCATGCCGCAAATGCCCGACCCCTTGCCAATCGGCACATAGATCGTATCAAAATCGGCATTTTGCCGCATCATTTCATAGGCATAGGTGCCAACACCCGCCACCAGATCCTCGTGGAAGGAGGGCACCATATGCAGCCCGGCCCGCTCGGCTTCCTGAAACGCAAAGCCGCAGGCGAGATCGAAATCATCCCCTTCTTCTATCAGCGTTGCGCCAAAGCTCTTCATCGCCGCGTTCTTTTCCGCCGAATTGCCGTGTGGCACCACGATGGACGCGTGCAGTCCTTCAACGCGCGCAGCAAAGGCTAGGCTTTGGCCGTGATTGCCACGGGTGGCTGAAATCAACCCTTCGGCTTCAGGGAAGCGGGCCTTGTAGCGGTTGGCATAAACCAGCCCGCCGCGCACCTTGAAGGCACCGGTCGGGGTGTGGTTCTCATGCTTCATCCAGACGTTGGCCCCCAGCGCTTCGCCCAGTAATGGCCAATTGTAACAAGGGGTTGGCTTCATGGCGCGATAAACCAGTTCCTCGGCGCGCTCAAAATCCCGGCAACTCAGCATGATGATGGTCCTTTTGGGGTTCTTTGCCTCGGACGGATCCTGTTGGTGGCTTCTCATCGCATCCATGATCCATCCCTCTTGCAAAAAGCATGACAAAGGATATTGTATGGGACAACTGATATATTGTATGGGAGGCAATGATTATTGTATGCCATACAAACTTGAGATGTTTCGACGACAGTCTGAAGTTTGGCCAAAGCATTGAAAGCCACGGCAATGCAAACATAAGGCAGGGTCAGGTATGAAAGACAATCAGGCCAATTGGTGCCCGGATCTGGGTGAGTTCGCGGGACCGAAATATCGCGCCATCGTTGCCGCCATGCAGCGCGACATCCAGAGCGGAGCCTTGCCTCCGGGCACCCGTCTGCCAACCCAGCGTGACCTTGCCTGGTCCTTGCAGGTCAATCTTTCAACCGTCACCGAAGCCTTCCGCGAAGCAACCCGCCTGCGATTGATCACCGGCGAGGTCGGGCGCGGCACCTATGTCCTGCCGGGCAATGATGCCGTCCAGCTCTATGCCATCAACAAAGGCGGCAATCGCGACACGATCGATTTGTCGACCATCGTCCCGGCACAGGCCTTTTCCGACGAAGACTTGCGCCAGAGCTTTGCCTCCTTGCTGGCGCGGGACAATCTCTCCGACATCATGGACTATCCGACCCCTGAGTTGATGCAAAGATGCCGAAGCGCCATCGCCCACTTTTACCAACCACGGGGCTTTCACCCTCGCCAGAGAGACATGTTCCCCTGTGCCGGGGCTCAAGCCGCGCTCTTTGCTGCTCTGCAATGGATTGCCAAGCCGGATCTTCCGGTTCTTGTTGAGGAATTGACCTTCCCCGGCATGAAGATCGCAGCCCGCCAGATGGGCTTGCGTCTGGTATCTGTGGCAATGGATGAAAAGGGCATCCTGCCCGCAGATCTTGACCGGGCGGCGCGGGCCAGTGGATCGCGAACCCTTGTCATCAGTCCGATCTTGCAAAATCCAACCGGCGCGACCATGGATGCCGAGCGTCGCGCAGCCATTGTGGCCTTAGCGGAAAAACTCGACCTCTTGGTAATTGAGGAAGACGTCTATGGCGGCTTTACCAAGGAACCACCCTTGAGCCTGCATCTGGCAGGACGCGCCATTCTGGTTGGTGGTCTGTCAAAACTGGTCGCTCCGGGACCGCGTTTTGGTTTCGTCATCCCGATGCTTGATGGCAATGAGGCCCGCTTGCCGGAGCAGAATTTCGCCATTGACGAACTGGTCCATGTCACCAGCTGGATGTCGGCCCCGATCATGCTGGAGCTTTGCTGTCATTGGATCGAAAGCGGCGAAATCGATCGCCATATGGACTGGCAGCGGCAGGAAGCCAAGGCACGGCAAAGCCTTACTAGGCGCAAACTTGGCCTGCCGCCTCTGGGGCGCAAGCCCGCTGCCCCCCACCTCTGGATCGGGGCAGGTAAGGACAGTCCCTTTGCCGGGTTGAACGGAGATCAGGCCACCGCCAAAGCCCGCGCTGCCGGGGTTGAGGTGGTCCCGGCCTCTACCTTCTGCGCGGGGCGCATGCAATCTGACGGCATACGCCTGTGTGTCACCTCTCCCCGTGACAGAGCCGATTTGACCCAAGCATGCAAAAGGCTGCTCAAGGCATGGGCCTAGGCAGGGCATTTTGTTCCAATATTGGGAGGAGAGGGAGCCTCAGTCCTGAGGCTCCACCACGCGATCTTCGGGGAAAGTGATTTCAACCAGCGTGCCTTCACTCGGCTTGCTCTTGAGGCTCAGGCGGGCACGATTGGCCTCCACCAACGCCTTGGTCAAAGGAAGACCAAGACCCGTTCCCTGACCTGAATCCCGCACGGCAGAGACCTGCCGAAACGGTTCCAGCGCGGTCTCAAGATCCGTCTCGCTCATCCCGATGCCTGTGTCGCGGATACGCAGCGCCACATCACCATTGTCTTCATGCACGGTAGACAGGATGACCTGACCTCCCGCAGGGGTGAATTTCACCGCATTCGACAACAGATTGAGCACGATCTGGCGCAGGGACCGACGGTCCGCAGCAATCTCGGGCAGTTGGGAGGCCAGCGAGGTTCGAATGATGATATGTTGACCGTTGGCCTGCTGTTGCATCAGGCTGACCGTTTCGGACACAAGCCGATTGAGGTCGGTCGATTCAAACTGCATATCCATCTTGCCCGCTTCAACCTTGGACAGGTCCAGAAGGTCATTGATCAGGCTCATGATATGGTTGCCGGATGTCTTGATATCCTTGAGATAATCCTTGTAGCGCTCACTCCCGACAGGGCCGAAGCGCTCTTCGATCATGACCTCGGCAAAGCCAAGGATGGCGTTGAGCGGCGTGCGGATTTCATGGCTGATTTTCGCCAGAAAGGTCGATTTCTGCTGGTTGGCATTTTCCGCAATGATTTTACCCGTCAGCAATTCCTCTTCCGAGCGCTTGTGTTGGGCATTGTCGCGCAGCACAGCGCAGAAGCGTTCCGTTCCGGGAATATTCACCCGTCCCATGGTCATATGCAGTGGGATCAGCCCCCCGGACGCAACCACGCCAATCACGTCCCGGCCATCATTCAATACGCTTGCAAGGCCATTGCTGCGCAGATTGCCGAGATAATCAAGCGCCGTTTTGTGGCTTTCCTCTGCCAGCAGTTCAAGGAAACTGTTGCCAGCCACTTCATGGCGATCCACTTCGAACAGGGCCTCGGCACTGTGATTCATCCGCAAGACATGCCCTTGTCCATCCAGCACCATGACGCCATCAGTGGCCGTGTCGAGAATGGCTTCCAGCTCGGCAATCTTCTCGTCTTCTTCCGAAATCCCCATTGCCTGTGGCTGGTCCGGTGTTTCTTCAAAGCAAAGAAGCGCGGCGGGCTTGTCACCCCAATTGATCGACGAAATGGTCGCCAATACAGACAAAGGCTGTTTGCTAGAGCCTCTCAGGGTGGTGCGGCCATTGGTTTTGGTCAGCCAATCCCCCGGGCGACCCGAGAAGAGACCTTCCATGCCGCCTGCATCTTCGAGGGCTTTGTCGCTTTCAAATCCGAGCAGAGCCAGTGCTTTGCGCGAAGCAAACAATATGCTGTTTTCTGCAGACACGATCATCGCGACAGGGAGCTTGTTGAGCAGGGTGATCAGCGGCGAAGACCCATCGGTCCTGTCCCACAATTTGGTCCCTGAAATCGCTGCAACGCCCGCAGCCGTGGCAACCGCGAGAGCCGGTGAGGCAGCAGTCACACCATCGTCTTCCAGTACCTCTTGCCCGGATGCGTCGTCCGCCTGAGACAATGGGTCATCTTCTGTGAGTGGCTCGCGCGCATCGTCTTCCGTCACCCCGTCCAGCAAGGCAAGTTCGGAAAGTTCCATTTCCTGCTCTTCAGGCGTGGCTTCCGGCAAATCAAGCGCCACCAGTTCAGTGTCTGGTTGATCCGCATCAGATGCATCAGAGTCCGGTAGATCGGCCAAGTCCGACACATTCTCATGCTGGTCCGGCTTTTCTGAAACAGAGGCCTGAGACAGGTCTTCCGTCATCGCCGCATCGTCTTTGTCTGTGAACTCTTGGGCTGATTTTTTGGCATGCAAGTCTTCGCCATCCGCCAAGGCCTGAACGGCCTCAAGCAGTTTTTGATGCTCGCGGGCCTGTTCGCTCTGCTCGCCGGTTTCAGCCTGTGGTTTGTTGGAGGCCTGTGCCAATCTCTTGCGCATATGGCGGAAGGCTGGATCCATTTCGAATATTTCACGAAACGCGGAACTGGTTGCGGATTTCAGTGTGGCATCCCCTCGCGAACGGGTCTGGAGCGCCTGATGCAGACGCGCCTGATCAATGTCTTGACTGGTTGGTTTTTCCGCATCTTGGGAGACGGTCTGCGACACAGACGGCAATTCGCCATTGCCATCGTCATCATCGTCTATCAAGGCAACCGGATCATCGAAATCTTCGTAATCCTCGTCAATCTCCTCTTCGGGGAGATTACGGTCAAAGTCCGATCCACTCAGTGCGGCGGCAATTTCGTCAAAGGCGTCCATTTCGCCTTCGCTCAGCTCCTGGCTGTCATCGGTGCTGTCGCAAGAGGGTGGGTTTGATTTGGGATCAAAAGTTTTCACGCCATGGGCCGACTCGGTGAGCAAGTCACGCACCCGATGGTAGGGGTCTTCACCATTGCCATTTTGCGTGTTGGAACTGGAGGATGAGCCGCCCTTGTCCGTATCGTCGCCAGTAGAAGAAGCAAAAAACTGCGCCGTGCCAAAGCCCGTGAGGGTTTGGTTGGACTCGTTGCCTCCAATCTCAAACTGGTCATCCGACATGGTGCGGTCTCCATTCGAATCCGAATGTGGCGACTGCGCTTTTCTGCCGAGGCCCACATCAGGCGAAATAAGGGATTCCGCTGCAGCGACGGCATCATTGACCGCGCGCAGCAATTCATCAGACATTATTTCCTTATTGTCGTGAAACTGTGGCAGCGTTGTGTCCGAATGTGGGCGGTTTGTAACGCTTTGCATATCCTCGCCGCTGCCTTTGGAGGCCTGCTTATGGCGCGTGTTGCACATGCCAAAGCCCCGGAAGCCCTTGAAACCGTGATAGCGCCCGAAAATCGGCAATCCGGTCAGTTCCACCTCGACACTGAGGGATGTTCCGGCTACCGGCCATTGGACCATCAGTCCCACCCAGGTATCCCGGCTTTCAAATGCACGAGCGACCTTGCCGTCGGGATCCATTTGCAGCGCGTCAGCCAACTCCGACCAGGTTTTGCCGATGATCGCCGCATGGGCCGGCCCGACTGCCTTGGCCAGATCGTTCGAAACATAGCTGAAGCGATCGACCTCGTCGCTTTCCCAGACGAAGTGATAAATTCCACCCTTGTCCAAAGCGTCGGCCAGATTTGCCGTGCCCGCATTGGTCAATGGTGTCTTTGGCCGCTCATTTGTGTTCGCACCATCTTTGTTGCTGTGCAGGGTATAGATATTGGACCTTTTCACCTCAATATCAGGGGCTACCGGGATATCGGACGTGCCATCAGCATGAAAAGGGGACAAGTCGCTATCCCGCACCTTGTCTGCTTTTTTCAGTTCCGCTGTCAAATGGTCCATGCTCTGCGCCACATCGCGCATGCCGAAGGTCGAGGCAAAAATATCGGCTCCCTGTTCAATCGCGGCCTCGTCTTCTTCTGCCTCTGAGCTATCGCCAAGCTCAGCCATGAACAGCGCCCGATTTTCCGACAGACGGTCCGCCTCGCTCTGGCTCGGATAATGAACCAGCAGATAGCGCGTATGTTCTCCTTCGCCAATGCGAACGAGGGCCGCAACAGGGCTGGTTTCTTCTTCTCCAAGTTGCTTTGAGACCAGACGCAAGGGTGTGTCGGCGCCCGTGGCCAGATCTTTAAGACTATCCGGATCAGCCAGAAGTGTATCAAGCGCCCCGACCTTGGCTTCAGGACTTGTTTCAGAATTCGCTTCTGACGTGTCATGCGACTTGGCAATTGGGGTCAGTGTGTCATCAAGACAAACAGCAGCAATATCCCGCTCTGCAGCCAGTGCATCAAGCAGCGCCTGAGTGCGCTCTATCTCGTCCGTGCCAAAGGCCGGATGATCCATGGCAATCACCAACAGAACCGCCTCGCCCTCGACCTCAAGGCGCTTGCAAAGGCAACTGCATGTAACCGCCTCGGTGCCCAGGAAAAACCGCAGCCGGTCCAGCATCGGTGCATTGGCGCGTGCGTTGCGTGCCAGACGTGCCAAATGACGCCGCGCGGGATGAACATCACCGAAACTGCGATCCAGCATGGCATCCATGCTGGTCTCGCCGAAGAAAGCCAAACCCGCCGCATTTGCCCACAAGACTCGGTTGCCCTCGCCATTCCACACCCAGGCTGGGCGCGAATCGAGCAGGACCGCTCCGATGGTCGGATGCGCGGTCAGCGTCAGATAGGGCATGGCCAAACTGGCCGGGCGAGAAAAATTCATGTGAGTTGGTCTTTGTCTTCACTCAGGTGTCAATGTGCCCCGTCCTTCTGCTCTGGCCAAATGGAACACAGGCAACGGGAACTGTGGCAATAGATTAATAATATGTAAATACAGTCTCTTTTGGTCCAGGTCCAACAAATCCGGCCCAAACGGGGCTGAAACTGGCTGTGATGGTTAATCTCCCCGTCCCCTGCCAGCATTTGGGTTGATTCCAGTATAAGTTCATCCAAAAGAATATGCACGTTATTGGGGATGCTATCCCGATCTTTCATTGCATGTGCGAACAAATTTAGGCAAAATTCATCGCGGCGCAATAAAAATCTGCGACGAGAATACGCTCTAGGCAGCCAGTGTTGCCCGCGATGAAACACCAATTTGTCCGCGGAATGAGCGAAAAACAGCCATTAAAATAATTTTGTTGCAGTGCACCATTTTTTCTGTTATGTTGCGACGCACAATCAGATGACAGGTCACTCAATCAGATCAGGAGATAGAATTATGATTAAGACCCCAGAAAATTTTGAAGTTCCGGAACAAGTTCGCGAAATGGCTGAAAAAGGCGTTGAGCAGGCTCGCAAGGCTTATGACGAATTTGCGTCTGCTGCCAGCGAAGCTGTTTCCAAAGCTGAGACCTCTGCCGAAACCATGCGCAATGGTGCGGTTGACCTCAACAAGAAAGCCCTGTCTGCGACCGAAGAGAGCATGAATGCGTCCTTCGATCTGGCCACCAATCTGGTCAAAGCAAAAGACATTCAGGAAGTTATGGAACTGCAGACCAAATATGTGCAGTCCCAGATGCAGCGCTTCGGTGAAGTGGCGCGCGAGCTTGGCGAAGCGGCGACCAAAACCGCCGTTGACGCGACCAAAAAAGACTGATCCCGGCGACAGCCTGATCGGACTTGAGCGACCAGGTATTGTGCGGAACAGCGTAATGAGTACCGCGCAATACCACTTTTTCTCGATTGGGATGGATGAAACACCATCCCTTTTGAAAAGGGTGCGTGTCGCTCCCCGTAAGGCTGCTTTGGAACCAAGTGTGGCAGGAGACAACCACAGGCGCACTGCGCTGAAGTTGATTTACCAGCAGAGTTCCACAGCCAATAAAGTGCCAAGGTTGAGACGCATCAGAATGTGCCTCCCATGCAATCAGAGATTCAAAAGATAAAGTCTCAAGAGACCAATTAATTCCATGCGAAGCCTCCCGTTGCGTATCCAGGCTTCTGTGATCCATCAAGAGCGCGCGCTTCCTACGGTTCCCGTAATCAAGAAGCCGCCGCGCTGAGCTTGTTTAAACGGAGATGAACCATGACCACTGCTGCCAAGAAAGCGCCTGCGCGCAAAAAGGCGCCTGCCAAGGCTGCCGCGACCGCCACCCCTGCAAAAGACATCAAGGCTGATGCTGCGCCTGCAAAGAAACAAGCCGCAGTGGCTCCGTCGGTCGAGGCAAAAGTCCCGGCACCGAAGACCAGCCCGACAACCAAGAAAGCTGCGAGTGAAGCACCAGCCGTTGCTGCGGCCTTGTTTGCAATGCCAAGCTATGACATGCCGTCTTCTCTTCCGTCTCAGGACATGGTGGATATGGCCGAAAAAACCATCTCCAAGGCTCGTGATTTCTACGAGCAGACAAAATCCAATCTCCAAGAGCAGAGCAGTGCGATTGAGAAGAGCATTGAACTGGCGACCGAAAGCTCAAAGGATCTTCAAGGCAAGATGGTGGATGCGGCCAACGCCAACATTGAAGCTGGATTTTCCTTCCTCAATGGATTGGTTGCAGCGAAAACCATCAGCGAAGCCATCGAATTTCAAACCGAATTCGCGGCGAAACAGTTCGAAACCGTCTCCACACAGAGCAAGGAAATTCAGGATAGCCTGACCAAGAGCCTTGAAGAGACAACCGCTCCAATGAAAGCGGCTGCCGGCAAGACCATGGAGAGCCTGAAAATCGCTGGTTAATCCAGTTGTCGGAGGGTGAGGGGAGAGGCTTCTCACAAGTCAGATCAATAAGGCTGCGCCCATGATAAAACTGTGGTGGGCATTTGACGGGCGCGCCTTGTTGTTTGTGTGTGCTTGAGCAGGGTGCGTTTGCTCCGCACCTCCCAGACATTATACGCAAAAGGGCTCGTCACTGTTTGGCGAGCCTTTTTGCGTTCGCAGGGTGGGTTAAGCTTTGGAAAAGCCCGTCTACAATGTCATTTTTTTGACAAGCTGTGGGCAGAGGTGAAATCAACCCTTGCATTTGCCTCCCAGCCCGCCTAATAAACCCACCACATTCAGGTGTTGTGCAGTCGTAGCTCAGTAGGTTAGAGCGTCGGATTGTGGCTCCGAAGGTCGGTGGTTCGAATCCACCCGACTGTACCATTTCACCCTGATGCTTTTCCCCAAAGAAGCGACAAATCAAATCACTGTCTGCAGCACAATGCAGTCGTCGTTTGGCTGCGCTCTGTTTTGTGTAAAAATCTCGCATGATTGGGGAAGGGCACCGCTATTTGCAACAGCGTGGCGCTATGACTATGTCCCTTCCTTTGAGTTGGAACAGAGAAGCAATCTCGAAGACTTGCTGATGCGCGCCCATGATTTGACGGCATGGTCAATCTGCCAAACTGGCCTCCTTATTGTCGCGACTTGATGGCCAAGGCGATCCTGGAAAAGGGTGAGCCGGTTTGGGCAACGCAGCGCCGCTGGGAAATCCTGCGAGAACACGAGAATAAGCGCATTCAATGGTGTGCCGACCATTATGCAAAAATCCAGAAAGACTATGGCGGGAAGCGAAAATGAGCGACACACCAGCATCTAACCCCGGTGCTATCGAACGGACCGTGGTGCATATTGTCAGGACCACCACAGTAGCTGGGATTATTGGCGGCTATGTCGCTGTGTCTGATCTCAAGACATCAAACGCTGTTCTTGAAAGCCAGATCAGCGCACTGACCGTGCGGATTGACGATCTTAAGAGCCTCTCAGTTTTTGAAGCCATGAAACTGGAAATCGAAAAAGCCTATGATGAAGTGGATGGCGCGATAAAAATTTGTTGAAAAGGGTGAACTCAACACCGCTGCCGGTGGCATGTATATCACCGAGCAATTCTTGCAAAAGGTCTCCAACCTGTTCACGGCCTTAAAAGAAGTGCGCATGATCGCCTGTGGTTGAGATCTCGAAACGCGATATCTCCTCGCCATTGAGTCTAGGAGATCGGAATGCAGCAACATTCCAACCCGCGGCCAATCGCCAAACTAACGCTGCCCTGACCAGAAGCAGACTTTTGGTCAATCCTCGCCGCTGAGGTGCACAGCGCGCAGTAGATTGCATTTCTCAGAGTAACATTCAATGGAGAATCTATTTGGTGAGGAGCTCGCCGAGCGCGCAGCTCCCGTCGCGCCTTATCTTGGCGGCAAAAGCCAGTTGGCAAACACGCTTGTCCAACTGATCCATCAAGTCCCACATGAGGTCTATGCAGAGGTGTTTTTCGGCATGGGAGGTGTCTTCTATCGCCGGGATGTCAAGACGCGTGTCGAGGTTGTCAATATCATCAATGCCGAGCAGGTCACGTTCCTGCTGGTCCTGAGAAATCACCCACGGGCGCTGACCGATGAGCTGGATGGTTGGGTTAGATCTCGCGAAGAATTCGAGGCGATGAAGGCCAGCAACACACGGCATTTGACCGATATCCAATGCGCAGCACGGTTTATCTATCTTCAGCGCCTGGCATTTGGTGGCAAGGTGTCTGGGCAAACTTTTGGGATTGCCGGTGACCGTGGCGCGCGGTTCAAGTCCGATGATATTCGGGTGAGCCTTCATCAGGCTGCGCAAAGGTTGCGTCATGTGGTTGTTGAGAAGCTCGTCTGGCGTGATCTGATCCGTTGCTATGATGCAGCCAATGTTCTGTTCTATCAGGATCCGCCCTGTTGGGGGAGAGAATGACTATGGCAAAGGGGTTTTCGCGCGGAGAAATTTTGGCGAGATGGCCGAAATTCTAATGACCATTGAAGGTCGCTTCCTATTGTCTATCAACGACACGCCAGACATCAGGGAGATTTTCAAGGCGTTCGAGTTCAAGCCGGTTGAGCTTAAATATTCGATCTCGAAACAGTCGCAAACAGACGCCCACGAGCTGATAATCAGCAATTAGATTTTGCCCGCCGGAGAAATCTGGCGGGCTTTTTTTGTACGAAATGTGATCAAAGTGGAGATTACTATCGTTGATCAATCAACGCCTTTTACTACGGAGATGTCGAATGCGGACTTTTTGGACATTGGATGCGATGCGATATTTCCATCCCGCAGAAATGGCTAAATGGTCGAGAGGGCGGGAAGCGGAAGTTCGCTGCAGATGCTAGAAAACGTTTCTTGGTCCAAATAGCGGACTACCGTCGCGACATAAGTCAGCCTCTGTCCTTTCATTGCGGGAAAAATGACTCCAAATTGACTCAAAGTGCTGAGCGTGCAAAAATCAACCATAAATTGTTTTTGAGTGTTCAGCCCATGCCGAAGACTAAGAGTTATACCCTCTACCTCGTAAAGCCTGACATTGAGGAATTTGAAACTGTCTTCACCGAACCCGCAAAAGAGAAAATTCAGGCGGGTGACGCCGTCTTGAGGGAGTCCGATGCTCTCGGTGACAAGGCGACAGTGTATATTTTTCCTGGTCCCTCTAAGCCGCCGAGGTGGCTGGCTGACATAAACACAGTTTTCGATGAGGCACCGGCGCTTACGAATAGGACGTCCTGCGCAGTCGTCGTTTTCAAACATGCTGATCGCATCTTCGTCACAGCGTTTGCCCATGGCTGGCAGTATCTCGATGACACAAAGATCGAGTCAGATTTTGGTTTGAAGGTTGCAATCAACTCGCTCGACGATTCGAAGGTCAAGCGGATTGACAGCAGCCATCTTGGTGAAGCGATTAAGGGCGTTTCACAATCCGCTTTTCAGCGCGATCTACAGGCGTTCGGGGTAGACGAAGCCCTCGACCTCGTCCGCCGTATCTCTGGACGCATAGAAGATGATGACTTCGCAAACAGTATCTCTGGTGCGACTGCGTTGAAAATCACGCGAGAGATGGAATTTGTGGACCTTCCAGAAAAGGCGGAGGAAGCGTTAAAGCGCTCGCAGTCCCAAGACTATCAGTACACCGGCTTTTATATAATCGACAAGGTGCGCCCCATCTTAGACAAGCTCGAGCTTGCCACGCTTGATCAGAAGGCGGTCGATCTTATCAAGGCCGGCGCTGACAATTTCGAACTTTCTATGCCCGGTTGGTCCGAAGATGACGTCGTGTATTACGGCCTATACGGCTCCGGATTGAGAGGTCGTTTTCCTGATCTTTTGATGTCCAATTATAGGTATGCTCTTGACGGCAAACTTGGCGAACTTGATGTCGAAGCCATCCTAAAGCATGGAGTTGTCGCCGAATTCAACAATGATGCGGCTGTCAAAAAGCGGTGGAACATCAAGAGAGCTCTGGTCGGTTCTGTAGTCGAAGCGGGAGGCCTTTATGCAATAAGCGAAGGGGAATGGTATCGCTTAGATCAGCAATTCAAGTCGGACATTGACGCAGCTTTCGTTGCTCTAAAGGAGGATTGGCCAGATCCGCCCCTCATGATCATCAAGAAGTTATCGGAAGACGGCAAAAAGTCCGGCTTCGAAAGCGAACTCTCTTACAACGAACGTTGCGCAGGTGCGTATGGCCAAGTTTTGCTGGACCAAAAGATATTAACGGTACCTGCGACTCCATATGGCAAATTCGAAGCTTGCGATCTTCTCGACATCGAAAGTAAGCGTCTAATCCATGTGAAGAAAAGTTCGCGACAATCAAGTGTGCTGAGCCACTTCTTTAAACAAGGCAGTAACTCAGCCCGAATATTAAAAACAATCCCAGAAGCCAGAGTAGCACTTGTCGAAAAGGTCAGAGACTTGACCGATGACCCGACAGCAAACGCCTTGGAGACCGCTATGGGCGACGCTATGATCGGGTGGAAGGTTGAGTTCCACATCATAGACGCACCACGCAATGATGGAACATTCATGATCCCCTTTTTCAGTCGTATCACATTGCGCGACGAAAGTCGCACTTTGAAAGGTATGGCTTTTGACGTTGCTTTGCGATTTGTACCGACTTCACTCGCTTAGTCACGTGCGACAACAGGATGTCGCACTAAAATGGCGGCTTCTCGGGCGCTAATGCGGCAATACTGGCTCGCACTGATTGTATCTTTGGGGCCGCGAATGCAAATCACGACCTTTGATGATTAGGATCGAGTGATGATGCAGTGCATCAGGCCTCTCAGTGCTTTGAGCCCCAAATCGTAAGGATGCTGAACCTAGCAAGAACGTCCGGTCTTCGCGGCACAACAAAAACGTGTGACAAAGGAAATTAGATTTTGCACGGAGTCTATGTGGTAGCGAAATGTGAAGCATTGCCCATGCTGACGCGGAAACGCACGAGAAGGCGACAAGGCAGTTCTTAAACAGAGTTTTCTGTGAGGCTGGAGACTTCTCCCAATAGTTTAAGTTTGGATTTACGATGACAGATCACAAAGATCGTTTCAGCGAGTTAAAAAAAATCCCAAAGATAGCCCAGCTTGATCATCGACTTCTACTCGATGAGAATGGTAGGCCTGCGTGGGAAAAAAAACTGACCAGAAATGAACGGCGCAAGCTGAATTCGGAAGGGAAAAAGATTGGTCAACAGTATAACAGGGTGCTGCGGAGTCTATCTGATTCCGGTGTTGGATTTCCCGTTGACCAAACTGTACGCCATATGGCGGTGGAGTATACAAATCGCTACGCTTCCTCTGGGACCCAAAACCAACCAATAAGTTTCAACTACTTCGAGCCCTTTTACGACATAAAACTCATGAAGGGCACCGTAGCGCCTTACATCAATCTTGTCCCAGAGACGAACCATCTCTTTAGCGCTGCCGATTTCTTTGACTTCTTGACCTCAAGTGATAGTGATGGATTTGAAGTTCGAAATCTTCAAGGGCTTCCAGAAGCTCGAACATTCCATTTTACAAGTAATGGGGTAATCGAAGACTTAACGTTTTTCGATGCTTCAGGGCGTGAGTACATATTCTCGGGATTCAGCATGGTTCGACGCGGCAATTCGATCCACTGGTTCCTTGTTGCAGGTGAAATGCTCACCTCGGACGAGTGGGAGTTGAGAACTAAAGATGTGTATGAAATTGATCTTTCTGATATTCCACCTTGGAAACGGGCCTTCCTAAAAGACTGCATTGAGCGTTCGGGCTCAACGACTGGAGCGCCAATGAAACTTGAGGGTACCGATACGGCGATACGAACACTGGTTGCCGGGGAGTTTGACATCTCCACTGAAAAGCACGTTGGAAAAAGCATCTTCATTGAAACAGAGAACTCGTTTACTGTGTTCTCTGACGATCCTGAAGTTCTGTTTGCTATAGCGCCACAAGACAAACAACAGATCATTGATAATTCGATGAATCGAATTGGAGAGGCAGACGTCCTTTGGAATATGGCTGAAGGTTTTTTTCAGTTGCCCCAGTACTTTGAGACCCGCGTTACGGTGTCCATAAACCTGGCCCAAGGCCAAGGCAAGAAACAAGGGCTTACAGGAAAAGGAGGTAGAGGAATAAAGGCGAAGTACGTGGCCGTTGAAGCTGTCGCAATCGAAGATGTCGAGACGCCTTCCGCCATTCGAAGAGTGAGCATGCCCATGTATTCGACAGAGACAGGAGGTCACTGGAGGCGGCTCAAATTCGGGCAGACCGGAAGAGACCGGGATGGTAACCCTGTGCCTGGAAAGACTTGGGTAAACAGATCAAGTCCGTGGAGGGCAGATAGCCCAAGGGATCATGTCGTCTATGTTAAAGACTGCCTCGCCTTAGCAAAAACACGGATCGAGGAGTTATACGCAAAATCAGCAGCACAAGACGCTCTCTCAGAAGTTTCGAGTGAGGCGCAAGGAGTGCTCTACGTCCTGCGTTGTACATTGATGCAGGAAGAGATTTACAAAGTTGGGTGGACAGCAGGGACCGCCACAGAACGAGCTCAGCAATTGTCGTCCGCAACCGGTGTACCTCTTGCATTTGTTGTAGTCGAAAGTTGGGTGCACAAAAATCCAGAGGCGTTAGAAACGGAGGTTCATGCTCAATTGTCGCCTTACCGCACCAACAACCAGCGTGAGTTCTTCCGATTGAATTTCGAGGACATTCGCAGAATTATTGTCAACACAATTGAGCGGGTGCATTCGACCAGCTCCAAGACTTAGCGCGATGACGAGTTCATCGGCATGAAGTGACGCGACTGTGACGCTGCACATGTCTTGGGGGCTCGCAGCGTCACCGTTAGGCAAGACAAGTCCACTGCCGTTGCTTAGGACGGAAGCTATGAGACGTGGTTCGGCTGCACCTAACCAGCACTTTTTCCTAAGACTTCGATCTGCGGGGCGCGGGGATTGAGGGGCGGCAATTCCGGTAGATTCGGGATAGTTGATCTCAGGGCGCAGTGTCGAATGCCCCCTTCGTCCGCGCTGCTGAAGTTCCCTGTATCAAAATGCTGCAAACTGAACGAATGGCAGCAATGGGGAAGCCGCTTCAAGGTTTATGACGACCGCCGAACGGCAGCTAATGGGATGTACCGGCTGCTTCCCCCAACTCAGCAGGTTATAGTTTGACTGTTTGACCTGCAGATTAGGAGAAGTGGCATGACGAAGAAAGCAATTGATACGTTGATGTCGATTGGCATTGATATTGGCAAGGACACCTTCCATCTGGTTGGCTTTGATTCTGATGGCCATCTTGTTCTGCGCAAGAAGATCAAACGACTTGCCTTGCTGCAGACCTTTGAGACTCTTCCAAGATGCGTTGTTGGCATGGAAGCGTGCCTGAGCGCTCACTTTGTCAGTCGATCCTTGCGCAAACTCGGGTTCAAACCTCGTATCATCCCAGCCATTTATGTAAAGCCCTTCATCAAGGGGCAGAAGAATGACTACAATGATGCTGAGGCCATTGCGGAAGCAGCCTTGCGGCCGAACTTGCCGACGGTTCCCGAGAAAAGCCAGGATCAGCTCGACTTGCAAGCACTCCATCGAGTCAGGTCTCGCTTGGTGTCCCGCCGGACTGCAACGATAAACCAGATCCGCGCTTTCCTGATTGAACAAGGCATCACGGTTCGCAAGGGGCTGCGGGCTTTGAAGAATTCCTTCGAAACCATTCTCGAGCAGCGCAAGGATGAGATATCTCCCCGAATGCGCAAAATCCTGTTTGGCCTCTATGGAGACTGGCTTTGGCTTGATGACAGGATTGAAGCCGTTTCCAAAGAGATAGAAGAGATCAGCCAAAGGGAAGAAAACTGCATCAATGTTATGACGATCCCCGGTATCGGCCCGATGATCTCGACGGCAATGGTTGCGGCGATCGGGACGGGTGAGACCTTTGATCGCGGTCGTGACTTTGCTGCCTGGGTTGGCCTTGTCCCTCGACAATATAGCACTGGAGGTCGAACGATCCTTGGTCGAATATCCAAGCGAGGCAGCCGATATTTGCGCATGCTTTTCGTTCAGGCAGCAAAAGTCATCCTGATGAGGACCAATCGATGGCCAGACTTCAGCTTTGGTGAATGGCTAACACGAGCATCAAAACGGATGCATCGCAACAAGTTGGCTGTGGCTTTGGCCAATAAACTGGCCCGGATGGCCTGGAGTATCCTCAAACACAAAACGGCGTTTGACACGCCAAGAAATGCGGTCGTGATTGGCATCTGAAACCATTCTCGACCTCAAAGGAGTTCGCGATAGACTGAATGCATGGAACGGAAACATTACGCCCCCAGAATCTGACGGCCCATTCGGTCAATTTGGACCTGTCTGCTAATGAGATCACGGTGCGAGCGTAACCCCAACATGGCCACGACCCGCGTGTCGATCAAAAGGCCGGATACATATGAGCGACTTCCAGCGACATGCAAAGAAATCTCTTGCGAACAGCAGCCGGTACATACAAATGGGCCGCGATTGCCAATCAGCGACCTGGATGAGCGTTTTCGCATGATGATGCATCACGCTCGACCGCTTCAGTGCCCAAACTCGACATTGAGATTTGGGCCCTTTCGCTTGTGCGGGACACAAGCGCGTGGAGATCGTGGCCTTATAACAGGCAATCAATAGCCGAAAACTCCACCTTGTTGCCTACGCCTGAGCGGAGCTCTGTGTCGGCCGCTGCAATTTAGGTGAGCGATTGCTGGGACGCTGACAATGCGCATTGGGAAAATACCAGCATGAAGGCAAAAAACTCTTCATAGCGAACGGTGTTTTTCAATTCTCTTCAGGTACTTAGAAAGTGTCCAAGCGAATTTAAGACGGCATTTCTTATCAAGAACCCCATCTGCGCCAGCTTCAAGAGACAGCATTGACCAAGCCTTTTGTTTTTCCGGCCATAACTGGAACTGCTCCCGCGCGGGCTGCCTGATAGACTGGCACATTGGTTGAATTTAAGTTTTGAACAACAATGCCCAGCGTTAATTATATCGGATTTAAAAGTAATATTTCGAGTTTAGGTGACGATTTAAAACTCAAGAATTCAGTTTATTTTAACAATAATTCCCGATGATATGGTTAAGCGTCCTCATGCGAAAGATTTCTTATTATGAAACTGATCCCGCAATCCATGTCAGGCAAACTTTACAGCCTGGTTGCCTTTTTTGGCATCTGTTTTTTGGCAACACTTGCCTATCAGATGGTGAATTTGCGCTCTAATCTGGTCGAATTCAAAAATCAAGAAGCCCGGTCTGTGGTCAACGCAGCAATTACTGTGACAAGTTCTTTCGCCGAACGGGTGAAGCGTGGTGAATTGACACTGGAACAGGGGCAAGAAGCGGCCAAAACGGCCATTCGGGCACTCAGGTATAATGACAGCAATTATGTCTTCGTCTACGCATCGGACGGAACCCGAATTGTTCACCCCACCAAGCCGAAAACCGAAGGCACCAATCGCATAAACGCCACAGACGCCAAGGGCAAACATCACGTCAAAGAGTTTATCGATACAGCCCAATCGCAGGGCGGCGGGTTCGTGGAGTATTATTTCGAAGCGCCTGAGGGCGGGCATTTTCCCAAGACGAGCTACATCGGGCATGAACCGGAATGGGGCTGGGTATTCGGTTCCGGTGTACTTCTTGACGATGTGAATGCTCTTTACCGCAAACAACTTCTGACAAGCACGAGCCTGACGCTCACGCTGTTGCTTGCTGCGATCGTGTTAAGCTTTCTGCTTGCAAAATCCATCGCTCTGCCGATCAAGCGCCTCAGCGTTCGAATGTACAAGATTGCCGACAATGATTTGGCCGGCGACGTTGAAGGCACTGGTCGAACTGACGAGATTGGCGACATGAGCCGTGCAGTGGCTGTCTTTCGCGATAACGCCTTGGCTCGTCAACAACTGGAACAACAATCTGAGCAGGATCAGATACGCGAACGGGAGCGTCAGCGGCGCACACAAGAGCTGATTGCCAGCTTCCAAAGTGATGTGAAACACGCGCTTCAGATCGTCGACAAGAACACGTCTCAACTGAATGATGCAGCCCACAGCCTCAAGAACATTGCCGGAAGTACAGAAGAGCAATCAACATCTGCCTCAGCTGCGTCCGAACAAGCGACCGCAAACGTCCAGACCGTTGCATCCGCGGCAGAAGAGCTGAGCGCTTCCATTGGCGAGATCAATCGTCAGGTCAGTCAAAGCAGTGCCATTGTTGGAAAGGCCAGCGACAGCGCGCGTCTGTCCAACGAGAAGGTCACCAGCCTGGATGAAGCAGCGCAAAAGATTGGTGAAGTCGTCGTCCTTATCCAGGCCATTGCCGAGCAGACCAACCTTCTGGCTCTGAACGCAACCATTGAAGCCGCCCGTGCAGGCGAAGCGGGCAAGGGCTTTGCCGTTGTTGCTGCCGAGGTGAAAGAATTGGCGACACAAACGTCCAAGGCCACAGAAGAAATTTCTTCGCAGATTTCGGCAATCCAGAATTCGACACGCGAAACCGTTTCTGTGATCGAGGACATCACCAACATCATGGAAGAGGTCCACGGCTACACGACCGCAATCGCAAGTGCAGTCGATGAACAAGGTGCGGCGACCAGAGAGATTTCCTCGAACGTTCAGGAAGCCGCTCAGGGAACGCGCATAGCGACTGAAAACATGCATGGCGTTGCCAATGGAGCGACGCAGACGGCCCAGACAGCGGACGGGGTGCTTGAAAGCGCTGATCATGCGTCACAAAGCGCCAGTGAACTGCGCAAACAAATCGAGACATTCCTCAAGAATGTAGCTGCCGCCTAACATCGGACCTGCAGATATCGCGAAACAAGAAAGCCGGCGCTTGAAGCCGGCTTTTTCATGAAAGGCGCTCCATCTTGCTCCTTCCCAATTTCCAACCAGTGAGGCTTGGAGTCGTCGTCGCAGCCCGACCGTCGAAGCTCTCAAAATAGTTGCGTTGAAGCGAATGTATCCTTCGTTAGCCCACCAGTCATCTGGTCGCTGATAATGCTGCACTTTATTCGAATGGCAGCAACGGGGAAGTCACTTCAAATTCCATGGCGACCGCTGAATGTCGGGATTGGCCGCGACTGCTATTCACCCGCCAGGATGATCGTTTTCCATTGGTCGTAAGCTGCACCAGACCGCTTCGAGCCCAAAGTGATCGATGCTGCACTTCGCACGGATGTCTGCTCCTGGTATGTTTAAGATGTCAATTGCGGATAAGGGGGAATTTTGAGCTAAGGGTTTCCTTCTGGATATAAGCCCCAGTAGACCTCGGTGCGTTCGTTGCACTTGAATTTTTCGAGTTTTGAGACATCCATTTGAATTTTGAGGGCCATGAATGTGCAATGGCTGTCCCAGTGAGATGCGATGTGAAAATCTAGATCCTCACTGAAAATGATACCGTGGGGAGGAATGCAGTCTCTCTCGAAAATCCCATCCAAGGCGTGCTCTTCTATTGCTTCACCGAATTCATCAGCGACCTGAGCCTTTCGAAACCCCGCTTTTTTCAGCCCATTCCAAATTTCAAGTTCAACGTGGGGGGCAATGTCGCCTTTGTCTGGCTCGACGATACCCAACCTCTCGGTCGTTTCTTGGAGCAGCTCAACGAGATCTTCGCGGTGTTTGCTTTTTACGATTCCTGAGATTGAACACCTCAGTGCCACGTCGACTTGGCCGATATTATCGAAATCCGATTGCTCAATCACTTCCGCCCAAGTCACCGGTTCGCAATCATTCACGATTTGAAATTTTGTTGGATAGGTTTCGGGCCTGAACTGTTCGGCCGGAATGCTGTTTGGTCTTAAGAAGGGATGTAGGACAATGTGAACATTAGAGAAATGTCCGCTATAAGCCTTCAGGATGGGCCCATCATAAGGGCATGAAAATAAGGTCAATATTACGGCTCCGATCTTCTCACGATGGCGAGGACGTGTTTTTTGGTGAACCGATAGCGGCGGTTTGTCAATCTCACCATACCAGACATCCGGTGCTGCATAGAAGTTGGCTTTGTCCGCTCACCCGTCATCTGGTCGATTGAAATGCTGCGCATTGTTGGAACGGCAGGAATGCAGAAGTCGTTTTGAGGCAGAGTCAGCTGACGATCGGCAACAATGGGCCGCGAATGCAAATCACGCGCGTGGATGACTGTTTCCTATTACTGGTGCGCTGCACTAGTCCTCTTCGAGCCCATTTGGGCGAGTGCTGCGCTTTGCACGAGCGGCCGCTTTGATTTAGTCTGGGCTAAGAACAGGAAACGCCCAATGACCCAAACTTATATTTCCGCTCTCGCCCAACCACTGATCTTACCCTGTGGCGTGACGCTCAAGAACCGCATCGCCAAATCCGCAATGTCTGACTCTTTGGGCGACGGAGCTGGCAATCCGACCGAGGACCAAATCAATCTCTATGGACACTGGGCCAGAGGCGGTCTTGGGTTGTCGATCATTGGTGAGGTTCAAGGCACTCCCTGCTATCCCGAGAAACCCGGCAATCTGATCGTTAACAGCGGTTCGGACCGTGATCAGTTCGAGCGCCTGGCGAAGGCAGGCGCAACCGATGGCGCTCAGCTTTGGTTGCAGCTGGGTCATGCAGGCGCGATGGCGGACGCTCAAATCAGCGCACCCAAAGGGCCGAGCGCGCTTGACTTGCCCGGCTTGACCTGCTGCGCGTTGTCTTTGGATGAGATTGAGGCATTGCCAACTGAGTTTGCACGCACGGCCAAGCTCGCCAAAGAGCTTGGGTTCGGCGGCGTGGAGCTCCACGCGGCGCACGGGTTCCTACTAAACCAGTTTCTATCGCCGTTGTTCAATCGACGTGACGATTCCTATGGCGGTTCATTACGAAACCGGATGCGTTTGTTGCTGGATGTTATCGACGCTGTGCGCGACGGGGTCGGGCCGGAATTTCCTGTGGGTATCAAATTGAACGCCACTGATCAGCTTGAGGGCGGTTTCGCCGAGGATGAGGCCCTTAAGGTCATCGCCGCGATGGACAAACTTGCCATCGACCTGATCGACATCAGCGGCGGCACGTATTTTCCAGGAGCGGCATCCTCTTCTGATCGCGCAGGCTCTGGACCCTATTTCTTAGATTTTGCAGGGCGCGCGCGCGAAAAGACCAGTGTACCTTTAATGGTGACTGGCGGCTTCAAAACGTTAACTCAAGCTGAAGGCGCTATTGCAGAAGGCAAGGCCGACCTCGTTGGCTTGGCTCGTGCCTTAGTGGTGGACACTGAATTGCCGTCATACTGGCTGACTGGTCAGCGAGCCGAGCCGCAGTTTCCGCGCTTCAAGAACCCTCCTGAAGGGGGCGTGACTGCTTGGTATACGATGCAGATCACCCGGCGCGCGCAAGGTGCCGCCTCGCTTTCACCGGATGATTTGGACGGTGCGATTGAGGAATACGAACGCCGAGACGAGGCTCGGCGGAAGATTTGGAAACGGGAATTTAGCTGACATTGGCTGAGCCGCAGCACGTTGGAGCTTTGTTCGCAGACCCTTCATCAGATTGCTAAAAATGATGCGCTTCAATCGAATGTCAGGAATGGGGAAGCAGTCCGGCAACGCTAGCACTGCGATGAATGCCCGTTTCGGGCCGCAATGTAGATTGCTCTTCTTGGTCAGGAGGTGGAATATTGCGCGGCTAAAGGTCGGAACCATCGTTTGTCTCCATGCTTTGCCCCACAGGCTTCGGATCTGCAAAGCCTGTGGAGCATAGCAAACGGAGCCTAGACCCGCTCGAGTCCAATCTTGTGGTCTCGAGCCCAGATTTTTCTGAAGGTGGTCCAGCCTCGATCCGGCATGTCCAGCTGGACTTGGTCGGGGACAGCGCGACCGATGTCCGACATGCAGGCGCCCTTCCTGGAGATATTGGAAAGTGTGGTGACAAAGTCGCCTGTCTCGTCGCGCCCCTTCACCTGTGTTTCAACTTCTGTTCTGGCTTCCGAGCGCCGTTCGGTTGCATCGAGCGAGGATTGAATGATGGCCGGAATTTCCTTGCGCAGCGTCTGGGCCGTCATTGACATGCTGTTGGTCTTCTCGCTCATTGCGCCCGAGAAGGCGAGCGTTCTATGGGCAATCTGTGCTACTTCCGACATGCCAGTCGACATCATCCCCACTGCGCGGCCGGACTCGCTCACAATCCGGCCGAAATTCTCGGTCGTTGCGCGTTGTTCTTCTGTGGCAGAGGCGACGGTGGCTGCCATTTCGCTAAGCCCGCGCGTGCTCTGGATGAGTTGATCCATGGAGGAAACTGCAGCGTTGGTTTTCTGCTGAATGGTCACCACCTGCTCCGAGATCTGCTTGGTTGACCTATTCGTCTGCTCAGCAAGATCCTTGACCTCCGCCGCGACAACCGCAAAACCTCGCCCAGCCTCTCCGGCTCGTGCCGCTTCGATTGTGGCGTTCAGGGCAAGGAGATTGGTCTTCTCCGCAATGTCGCTGATGACGGACACAAACTGACCGATGCTGTCGGCGGCGGTTGCCAACTCGGCGATCGTCCCCTGCGAGGAAGACGACAGCGAAACGGCATCAATGGTCAGCTTGTTGGAGATGTCCGTTTTCTCGGCCACTTCACTGATTGCAGACAGAAGCTCTTCTGACAGCGCCACCGCTTCTTGCGACCGGGTATGGGTTTCCTGCGCCTGAACGAGGATTTGCGCGACGCTGTTGTTGGCCTGTTCAAGCGAGGTCCGCATTTCCATCGACTGGCTTTTCACCTCGCCCGCACTGTTGGCGATCACGTCGATGCCTTCCTCGGTCTTGGTTTTGACCTCGGTCGCCATGATTGAAAGGATTTCCCGGCGTTGTGCCATATTCTTGCGTTCGCTTTCTTCGCGCTCATCTTCGAGCTGGCGCATGTGAATGAGCTTTGCCTTGAACCGGTCGAAGGCTTGTGCCAGATCGCTGATCTCGTCATTTCCCTTGACCGTCACTGTCGCAGTTAGATCGTTGTCCGACAGCTGATCAAGCGCGACGACAACGCGCCGCAAGGGCATTGTGACCGTCTTTCGGGTGAGATAGCTGGCAACCGCGATACCCAGCAGCGTTGATGCAATAGCAACAATGATGAGGACATGTTCTGTCGTCTTCTCGTGTTCTTCCGCTGTCTGGGTAGCCGTCAGCGTGAAGCCCTCGATCTGGCGCAGAAGTTCCACCAGTTCCCGATTGAGCGCCTTTTCTTCCTGCTCAATCGTCTGCAGGAGCGCGAGCGCCTTTCCGGCTTCGTTATCGTTCGCATGGGTAATGATTTGTGCTGCATGCTCGTCATAGGTGCGATGCTCGGCCTCGATATGCTTCAGCGCCTCGAAGACATGCTGGACTTGGGCCCGCGTCTTCTCGTCAGCTGCATGGGAAAGTGCCTGCTCGGCGATCTGTTCACCTTGCTGGATTTCCCGCTCGACAAGGGCGGCATATTCCTTGAAGTTCTTCTCCGCCGCAGTCTTCTGGGCCGGGACATCCCCTTCAACCAGGCCGTTAAGACGCAGGATCCGTTCGAACATCACAGACTGTTCCAGTTGATGTGTCGTGATTCTGCTCAAAACCTCGGTCAACGGTATGTCGGATTCGGCGATTGTCTCGATTTCCTGACCGATTTTCCCCAATTGCATCACACTGAAAACGGACTGAGCAACGATAACGAGGCTCAAGATCATTACGATGGTGATCACCTTGGCGGATACTGAATAGCGCATCGTGCCCTCATGTATATTTACACTTAACAATAAGTAATAAAACTATTCCATCGAATGATTAACAAAGCTCTACTACCTGAGCGAGCAATTCTGTGCACCATGAACCAGTACGAATGCCGGAGTAGCATTCGCTATAGTTGGTGGCAGCTTGCTGTATGCCATATGCCATATGCCGAAATGCTGCATTTGCAACAATTGGCAGCAATGGGGAAGATGCCTTGAGACAATACTAAGCCGTGAGTGGCCGCTCAGGATCGCGATTGCCAATCATGGCCTAGATGACCATTTTCAATCATTTGTGCAATGCACCAGCACTCAAACCGGAGCCCTCAAGTGGGGCTGATCATGGGGGCATGTCATATGGCAGCGAAGTCAGCACGAAATGCCCGAATAACCGGGGCAAGCTCCCTGTATCCATGTTCCGCTCACACGTTGCGGTGAGAGGTTCAGAGCAGGAACTCATCGATATCGCGTTGCTTGTGTCCAATGACAATGTTTTTTGGGGTGTTCGGGCCAACCATGCATGCGGGTCAACGCCATTGAGTTTGCAGGCTCCGGCAACGCCAACTTGCCAAGGCGCGGTTGTGTGCGCCAAAAGATGGTTTGGTCGAACCCCATGACGATCAGCAACGTCAATCAAACGGCTCCCGGCTGCAGGCTTTCCGAGACAATCTGCGCCTTCTCCTCGTCCGTCCACTTGCGTGCCCCGGCAGGCCCGACGATACCATCAATCGGCCGGACCGGGAAGCCATGCGCGGTCCAGCGAGATTGCAATCACTGATCAGAAACCACCTTGCGATCTCCACAAAAAAAGGCCCGCTTGCGCGGGCCGTTGCCTATATCGTCTCTTTTGCTGGTCAATCAGTCTCGTCTAGCCACGAAGTAGCAGGCGGGACCAGTCGGGTGCTTTGGATTATTCAATATCATATTGATCTTGAACCCATATGCCTCTAGAGCGAACTTGATGTCATCTAGCGAGAGCCAATAACTGAAGCTTTCGCTCCCGCCTGAAAATGTCCCATTCCGCTGAGGTGCCAGATAAGCCCGATAATTGTGCTTGATTTCTCGGCCCAAAAACTCAACGGTCTTATCTTTCTCCGGCTTAAAGAAGTCGGAATAAGCCTTGCTATTTTCGGCAGCAAATTCTTCTGAGAAATACTGTGTCCAGATGAAAAGCGTGTCCGCCCATCGAGAGATTTTTGCAAGCGAGGAAAGCGGGTCAGTCATATGATAGAGGACACCCGAAAACCAAACAATGTCGAACTTGGATTCTGCCTCAAACTCATTGAAGTCGCCAAGCGCGAAGGTCGACTTGAGTCCCAGCGCATTTTTCATCACAAGGCATTTGATAAAATTCGCGGTAGAGTTTTCGACCGCAAATACGTCTGCACCTTCTTTTTCGAGCTGCGCGGTTTGGTACCCCTCAAACGGGCCAATCTCAAGAATGTGCTTGCCTTCATAAGACCCGAGCACCTTTTTAGTCAGCGCTACTCGTTCATCGGTTTCAAAGACGTTTTTGACGCCGCCAGTATCGGCCAAATCACCCGGGACTTTGGTTCGCCAACCTCCCTTGAAGAGATCAAAAGCATTTTGGTGAGCAGGCGCACTTGATGAATAGTCGGTAAGCTCCGTGAAATTCCTCCACCATAGATAGAGTTCAAGATCTTGCATATAATCAGACCTATTGCAATCTTGAATCGGTGTTTTGTTATCATGTCGCAGGCTACGCCTGATCATCGAGCAGACTGACCACCTCAGACGAACCGGCTTGTCGTCTCAGTCCATTTATTGAGTAAGCAGTCACGCGGCGTCAGGCTCATGAAGTGTTTGCCCGTATCGACGACCAGGATTCCTTTGCGCCTTTTGGGCACTCAATCGAACACCGTTCAAACGCTTTTCGCTCTTCTTGTCTTGTAATCGGCCTTTGCCACTTCGATCATCATGTAGGCAACCAGTCAACGTTGCCTTTTGTAGGCTCGGCTTCCGTCAAAGCATCGGCGCGCATCAGCAAGTCTTCGAGATTGCTTCTCGGTGCCAACTCAAAGGAAGGGACATAGTCAAAGCGCCACGCTGCTGCAAATAGTGGTGATCTTCCCCCACTGAATTGGTCTACCGTTATGATTAGGAAAACGGAGGATTCGAAATGGGCAATAAACGCCACAAACCAGAAGAGATTGTTACGAAGTTACGGCAGGTTGAGGTCCTTGTCGGGCAGGGAATGGCGCGGGTCGACGCGATCGGTGAAGTTCGCATAACCGAACAGACCTATTACCGCTGGCGCAAGCAATATGGCAGCATGGGAAGCGTCCAACTTTCCCAACTCAAACGCCTTCAGAAAGAGAACGAGCGCTTGAGGAAAGCGGTTTCCGATCTGACGCTGGATAAGCTGATCCTTGCAGAGGCGGCAAAGGGAAACTTCTAAGCCCTTCGCGTCGCCGTGCCTGCATTTATCATGTTCGCAGCCAAATGAAGGGTTCTGAACGGCGTGTATGCCGTGTGCTGGGCCAATATCGTTCGACCCAGCGCCGGTTGCCACAGGGTCGAGCTGATGAAGAACGGCTTGTTGCGGACATGATCGAACTGACCCGCCAATATGGCCGTCATGGTTATCGCCGGATAGCGGCCTTGCTGCGGGATGCAGGCTGGGAGGTCAATGACAAGCGTGTTGAACGTCTATGGCGGCGTGTGGGGCTGAAAGTGCCAATGAAACAACCTAAGAAGGGGCGGCTCTGGCTGAATGATGGATCATGCATCCGGCTGAGACCAGAATACCGCAATCACGTCTGGTCTTATGCGCTGCCCCGGCAGGCGTTTGCTTGCAAACGCTGAGAGGGGGCTTCGTGCATTGTCGTACCGACGACGGAAAGGTCTTCCGCACGTTGAACATCATCGATGAGTTCAGCCGGGAGTGCCTGGCGATCAAGGTCAAACGAAAGCTGAAATCGGGCGATGTGATTGACGCATTGACGGACCTGTTCATCATGCGTGGCGTTCCAGGGTTCATTCGGTCCGACCATGGCCCGGAATTTATCGCGGAAAACGTTCGCGACTGGATCAAAGCTGTGGGTGCGAAGGCTGCCTATATCGAACCAGGATCACCTTGGGAGAACGGGTGCTGCGAAAGCTTCAATGCGCGTTTCCGAGATGGCTTCCTCAATGGCGAGGTCTTCTAAACCCTGAAGGAAGCGCAAATACTCATCCAGCAATGGAGGCAACACTACAACACGAAACGACCACACAGCGCACTGGGTTACAAACCACCGGTCCCGGAAGCCATCATCCAGATGGACCAAAGGCCACCAAGGCCCTAACACTTAAACCGGACCACTCAAGTGGGGCTACAGATTTAGACAGATAGAGGTTTGTTTTAATCCTCTAAACCTAAGAAAATTTCCAATGCTTCTGACAGGTTGTTTACACCACATGAAATTCCTAATGATTGGGCTTCTTTCTGGTAATTGAACATTATAAAATCAGAATCTGATCGCTGAATATTTCTTTCTTTGATTGTACTATCAACACCATGTTTAAAATCGTCAAACTCGATTAGAATAGACCACCTGGATTATCGATAGTTTCTATTGTAATGCCACCTTGGTGTTCCCAATCCCCATCGCATCTATCTTTAAACCAGGCTTCGATTTGTGAAACATTCATATTAATTCTCGCTATTTAGGAAGTTCATCAGGTTCTGCGGAACGGGTTTACCAAAATAGACAATCGCCCATTGATGCCGACAATATGGTGCTGTATCGCGCCAGCAAGAAGGATTGTGACCTTTGCACTCTGAAATCAAAATGCTGTCCAACGCAACCCGTTCGCAAGGTACATCGCCACATCTATGAAGGTTCGAGAGATCTTGCCAGAGAGCTTTCTCAAACCGATACCTATCTCGACGTTCAACGACGGCGGAAGAAGGTCGAAATGCTTTTTGCCCATCTCAAGCGTATCATGAAACTGGATCGATTACGCCTACGTGGACCAAACGGCGCTAAAGATGAATTCCACCTCGCAGCAACAGCTCAAAACCTGCGCAAACTCGCCAAGCTGATCCCTGAGCCGGCGTGAACGGATGCGCACAACGACAGTCAATACCAATCAGAAGCATCATCCAAAGCGACTTCGTCATCAAAATCAGCTCAAAGCGGACTGGTGCAGCGCATCATCATGCGAAAACGGTGATCCTGGTGCGAGCTTAGCACTGGCTGCCATACAGGGCTCTCGCGATCAGACACATTGCGCGGCGCGATATTCCATTAGCGGACACTCGGTTGCGCCGGCGTAGTATTCCGACGCTTAGGCTTCCAGTTCTGCGGACAAAGAAGACATGAAATGATAAGACAGTAGTATTCTATATTTCACGATCAGTGCTGTCTGGGATTAATACAATGAGCGAAGAATGCGTGTTCTGCAGGATTGCAAGATCCGAAATTCAAGTGCATGAGGTTTACCGGGATGAAAATTTGGTCGCATTTTTGGATATAGGGCCAATCAGGCCCGGGCATGTTCAGATCATTCCAATCCAGCACTACGACTATTTTGACGATTTGCCATCTGAGATCGCTCATAGAATTATTGATTTGGGTCAGAAAATTGCTTGCACACAGAAATCCCTTTTTGACGTAAAAAGGGTAGCTCTTCTTTTCACCGGCGGCGATATTGCCCACGCACATTGTCATCTTGTGCCAGTGGTTGAGGAGACCGATATCACCTCTGCTCGATACATCGTCGAACAGAATCTGACCTATCAATCGCTTCCCCATCCCGGCGATGCAGAATTGGCAAAAATTGCGACAAGTTTGTCAAAAGAACTTGAAACAGTCCTATGTGGCACATCAATGGAATACTGCGATCCCAGCTCTTAATCTGAGATTCAGGCCCTTTACGAGCACTTATCGGTGGGCAATCGCTGCTGGGTTGCTTTCCCATTGCAGCCATTCGTTCAGTGAGCGGCAAGTCAATCGGCGTTGAAGATTGCCCTTTAACAGCGCCCAAAAACGACCCGACCAGTTCGAAGCTGAGCTGGGCCGATTTCGAACGCTTGCAAAAGCTGGAGCGTTCTTCTGCCCTCTCTTGGCTTTTGAAGAGGCACGCCCCTAACAAAGACCTAGACAGGGAAAAGATACAGGCAGAAAGTCCTGACAAAAGAACGCCCAGATACCTTATGCGCCTTCTTCGTTTTCATCACCGATCGACATGAATTTCGCAGAATAGGTTTTCTCGCCCAGCCGCTCGATCAAATCAAGCTGCAACTCAAGCCAGCCCTTGTGCCCTTCTTCATCAAGGACAATTTCTTCAAACAGGGCTTTGGATCCGATGTCGCCGATGTCATAGGCCAGTTTGGCCGCTTTGGTGTAGGTGGCGATGGCATTTTCCTCGTCTTCAAGGTCCGCCTTGAAAAGATCGACAAGGGATGTATGCAGAACAGGGGGTTTCTCAAACTCGATACGCGGCGTACCTTTGAGATACAGAATGCGCTCGATGAACCGGTCAGAATGGCCCCATTCTTCGCGCATTTCCTCGCGCATCTGGTTGGCCAGCTTACCCAGCCCCCAATCATCCAGCAGCTGAGCATTCAGCTGATACTGATGGGCTGCACTCATTTCCATTTGCAGGGCTGTGTTCAGATTTTCGATGGTCTTGTCGTTGGTCATTGTGCGTCCTTTGCTTTGCATTCAATCAGCAATCCGTCAAACCTCTTGCCTCATCACGAGTGGCTTTGAGAAACGGTTTTCAAGGGCCATCCCTGAGCCGTTTTAGAGCATCATATAGAGGCATTCTTGAAGGGCAGACTTTGCACTTCCTAATTGATAATAAGAATTTAACCGAAACTTTTCAATTATTTAGATTGGAACAGTCAATTTGTCGCAGACCCTGCCGCCCAAACTGGCAGACAAAATGCTGCAAAGAAAAGGCAAGGGAACGGTGAAAGCTATAACAGGGCAAACAGTCAAAACTATCAGGCTGTTGCATTCCGCCTCAATCACCACATCTCACTATCTAAAACCAGTTATGTGTTCAAACAATCAAAAGCTCATATGGTCAGTTGAAACAGAGAGTTGGTCGAGATTGGCAAATGCGGCCCCACATGGTCATTGGTCAGCTGGCATTGGCCGCAGATCGGCCTCACCAATACTCCCATTCGATCAAAGTGCAGCATTTTCAGCAATCACATGACCGGTGGGCGGGAAGTTTGAATTCACTGAAACAGCTAGACCAATGGCTTCGATTGCAAAAGCAGACCTTGTTTCAAGGGGTTTCAATCTCCGTCGCTCTGCTATGAATTAAAGGGCTTTTGTGCGCCCTAAAACCTCGATTCTTTCATTCAGGTCGCTCCCTCACTCGGTGAAAAAATTAGGAAAACTCAACTTCAAAATGGTTCCGTTGTTTAGGGCGTAAAACACATTGACCGGCCGTTTATGGTGGGGTACCACAACTTATGGTCAGGAACCTCAACGGGCAAAAAAATGAGAATTTGAGAGCGCTATGGGTTTGTTAAAAAAGTTAACTCAAAAATATTTGTCAGAAAATCTTCATAGAAAAATCTGGATTCTTGAAAATAAGTTTCTGAGAGGTGGGTATTTCGGGCTTAACGGGCTCGACAGGAAGCTGGCAGAGTATCTCAACTATGACAATGGATTTTATGTAGAACTGGGTGCCAATGATGGTGTAACTCAGTGTAATTCTTTGCACTTTGAAATTATGAAAAATTGGCGGGGAATTTTGATCGAACCTGATCCACATAATTTCCATAAGTGTAAATCAGCAAGAAGCCAAAGCAACGCAGTATTCTGCGCCGCTTGTGTACCTTTTGACTTTCCTGACAAATTTGTTGAGATAAAATATAACAACTTGTGTTCTGTCGCGATTGGCCTTGACCTGGACAATCCTAACGTAGGCAATATTGAAAATGACATTTCGTTTGGCGCTAAAGCTGTTCCATTAAATACGATCTTAAATACTGCTAATGCACCAAAAAGAATAGATCTTCTTTCACTTGATGTGGAAGGAGCGGAGCTTTATGTTCTGAAGGGCTTAGACTTCACTGCATATCGATTTTCTTATATGCTTATTGAATGTCGCGATATTGAACGTATGGAAAATTATCTTTCGACAAAAGGATACTCGCAAATTGCTAAACTTTCGTACCATGATTACCTTTTCAAGGACGACAGTATTTAGGTCTTAAACTCATAATCTCCTTATCCAGACAAGTGTTGGAACGAGTGTGATGCGCGCCAGAAGGTTCAGCGGTTTTTATTGTGGTGGCGATAGCCAAGAACTGTTTGAGGCTATTTAAGAAACGCTCGGCGGAATTACTCTGTGTATGGATCAGTTTCCAAAAGGTCACGAGTTTGTTGTGGTTTGGTTTTGGTTGGATGCTTGCCCATGCACCCTGTTCCTTCGCTTTTGCCCAAATGACGCAGCTGTCATACGGCTTGCCCGTAAGGATGATTACTGTCTCGCATCATGTTGAGCATCAAAATGCAGCACCTCGTTCGAACGGCAGAAACAGAGAAGTCGTCTTGACGCTCACGCCAGTTGACGAACGTCACCTTTGGGCCCAAAGCGGACTGGTGCAGCGCAGCATGAGTTGGAAACCGTTATCTAGGTCATGATTTGCAATCGCGGTCCTTACTGGGCACTCGGTAGAGGTTGCGTCTCAGAAGCCCGCTTCCGCATTGCGGCCATTCGAACGAAGTGCAGCATTTCAATCGACCAGATGACGGGTGAGCGGACTTTCCAGACATTGGGTGCAATACAATATTTCCATTCCGCAGAAATGGCTAACTGGTCGAGAGGGCGGAAAGCGGACATTTCTTGCGGATGCGAGATTTCTGGTGTCGCAGGCCAAAGCGGCCATTTGCGGGATTTTGAGGCACTCCCTGGCGATCACAATCGGTTCGGGCGGGAGGCTGCCCTTGCTACTCAACCGCAGCATGCCTTGAATTTCTTTCCGCTGCCGCAAGGACATGGATCGTTACGGCCGACTTTCACGACACTGGTCCCGCCTGAGGCCGACGCAACAGTCCCCTTTGTCATTTCCACCATGATATCGGAGGCAGAGCGCCCGGAGCGAATGAGGCGGGACATAGCCTGCAAACACGGGCCGGCGTGCTTCATGAATTGCTTCATGGAGCGACAATAATAATTGAGCCCCACCGTTCCATCCGACGTTTTGAGAAAGCGGTGCTTGGGGCATCCGCCCTGACAGGCAAAGCGGATGTCACAGGTCCGGCACTCGCTTGGCAAGCTGTCCCGCTTGGCGAGGCCAAACTGTAACTGTTCCTCGGATGCGGCGAGCGCCCTTATTGGTGTGGTGAGAATGTTGCCAAGGCGATATTCGGGATAGACATAGTGATCGCAGGCATAAATATCCCCATTATGCTCGATAGCGAGTCCCTGTCCGCAGGTCTCGGAAAACCAGCACAGGCTGGACGGAGCCCCCATCGCGAGCCCAAGTTGAACATCGAAGAACTGCACAAAGATGCGCCCGATATCGTGCCTCACCCATTCATCGAACACTGCGCATAGGAATGCCCCATAGGCACGCGGCAGAACGCTCCATGGCGTGACGAAATAGTCCACGCCGTCCTCGTCAATCTGGGGAGCAGAGGCCAATGTTTCACCGTCGGCGCTGCGTTCTACAATGGGGATGAACTGGATATGCTCAGCGCCAATGTCGCGTAGGAAGCGGTAAACGTCTTTGGGGTGTCGGACATTCTCGCTGTGAACCACCGTGAGGATGTTGAAGGCCACGCCATGCAGCTTCAACAGCGACAGACCCTCCATGACAGCCGCGTAGCTGGGACGTCCCGCACGGTCGACGCGGTAGCCGTCATGCAGCGCCTCAGGGCCGTCGAGACTGAGGCCTATGAGGAAATCATGTACCTTGAAAAACTCGGCCCAATCGTTGTCCAGCAAGGTGCCGTTGGTCTGCAAGGCGTTGCGGATGCGTTTGCCGGATCGGCGATATTGCTTTTGCAGTGCGACGATGCGCCGGAAATAATCCACGCCCAAAATGGTGGGTTCACCGCCCTGCCAGTTGAACCAGATTTCGTCCCCCGGCATCCCCTCTTGCGAGGCGATATAGTCCCGAATGTAGGCTTCTAGAACATCCTGTTTCATCTCGAAACGCTTGGTTTCGGGATAGAGCCTTTCCTTCTCGAGATAATAGCAATATTTGCAATCGAGATTGCAGCGCGGGCCGATGGGCTTGGCCATGACCTGAAACGGATGATTTGTCTGGGCGGTCATGAAACAAAGCTCCCGTTCGTTGGTTTGAAGGCTGCCAAGCCGCGCCATATCATCAGCTGCATACACCGCTCACAATGGGCTCAACTCAGTTGAGTTGCTTGCTTTTCTGCGTTTTCTGACACGCAGGGCCAGGACCTCGAAGATAATGCTTCTCCGGATGATATCGTTTCTTGTTCCATATCAACAAACGCATAAGCAAATGCTTGAGGTGCATCATTTTCTTCCTGCTGTAACACCATTGTTCGTATCGGACCGCTCAATCACGGGTGCTGTGGTCACCCTGTCAGTCTGACGTCTGCGGGTGGCTTTCCTTGTAGGTTTCCACGGCTGTTTGCATATGGTCCTTGGCTTTTTGCGCCTTGTTTCTCGATTTGGCCGACCGGATGGTGTCGTAGATCACATAGAGCAACATGATTGTGACAATCGACAGAATGACTGCGGAAATGGGACGTTCGACAAAGATCATCGGTCCATCGCGGGAAATCAGCAGCGCGCGGCGGAAGTTATTTTCAAGAATCGGGCCCAGGATCATGCCGATCAGAATAGGCGCCAAGGGATAGCTCGATTTGCGAAGCAGATAGCCGATCACACCGAAGGTAAACATCACCCAGAGATCAAACACCGAATTCTGCAGCGCGAATGTTCCGATGGTGGAGAGCAGCAGAACACCGGGTAGCAACCAGGCTTTCTGAAGCTTGAGAACAGAGCCAAAGAATGGCACCAGCACGATGCCCAGAACGAGCAATGCGATGTTGCCCATTATGTAGGCGATGAAGATGCCACCGGCGATGTCGGGATTGTAGCGAAACAGCTCAGGACCGGGGAAGAAGCCCAGAAGATAGAGCGCACCAAGAAGCACGGCGGTTGAAGCGTCCCCGGGAATGCCGAGCGACAGGGTCGGGATCAGCGCCCCACCACAGCAGCCATTGTTGGCCGCCTCCGTTGCCACCACGCCACCCTCTGCCCCTTCGCCAAATCCGGCGTCAGGCCCTGCTGCACGCTTGGCAACGGCATAGGAGATGAAGGCACTGACATCGCCCCCAGCGCCGGGAATGGCGCCAAGAAAGGTGCCAATGAGAGCGGAGCGGATGAGATTGATCTTATGTGACAAGGCCAGCCGGATGCCTCGGAACGAGATCTTGAGTTTCTGAATCTTGGGATGTTCGAGAAAGCCGCCGCGCTCAATCTGGAAGAAAAGCTCAGAGAGCGCAAACAAGCCCACGACAACAGCCACCAGATGGGGACCACTGCTGAGGTTGAAGTTGCCAAAGGTGAAACGATAGGCTTGGGTGAACTCATCCGTACCTATCGAGGCAAGGGCAAGCCCCAATGCGCCTGCGAGCATGCCCTTGATGGCAGATCCATCCGAGACGATGGCGATGGTCATCAGACCAAGCAGCGCCATGGCTGCATATTCTGGTGGCGCAAAGCGCAGGGCAAATTTCGCCAGAAGCGGAGAGAAGAACAACAGCACCATGCCGCCAACAAGACCGCCAAGAGCAGAGGCGGAAATTGACAGTCCTATGGCATCCTGACTACGCCCCTTCTGGGCCATGGGATAGCCGTCAAACAGGGTTGCTGCAGCAAGGGGTGTTCCGGGGATGCGCAGCAGAATGGCGGAAATGGAGCCACCGGCGGAGCCGCCGACATAGATGGCGATCAGCATACCCATTGCGGAAATGGGAGGCAGGTGAAAGGCTACCGGCAGCATCAGAACAATGCCCATCAAAGGGCCGAGGCCGGGCAGTACACCGATCATCAAACCGGCAACAATGCCCATGGCAGTCAGCAGGATGGTTTGAAACGTGAAGAAGAGTGGAGCACCCTGAACGAGAAGGTCTAGCATCTGGATCACTCCTCTTAGGAAAAGACGACAATTTCGAAGATGCCGACGGGAAGGACCACGTTGAGCAAGCCTTCGAACACATAGGCAACACCGAGGGATGCGACGACCGCTCCCAAGCCGGAGAGGAACATCGAAAGTCCAAGCAGCCGGAAAAGAGCGGCAAGCAGAATGATCGTCATGATGTGATAGCCAAGGATTGGCAGGACAATCAGGTAGACAACAAACATGGCAGTCGCGACGAGCGCCCGTCCGGTGGTGTCCGTCGCCTCAATGGGCGAGAAATGGGAAATCTTGCCAAACAGAACACGCAAAACATTCAGTCCCGCCAGACCGATCAGGATCCATGCAACGATGCGAGGAAATATAGCCGCGTTCTGCATCGGGCCACCGCTGGCGACCCCCTGCTCCACAAGCGAGGTTTCGATCTGGTGGAGCATGATGATCGGTATGGTCAGAAAAAACAGACATGCGATCCAGTCATAGGCATATTTTCTCAGGTTTGACATATCCTGTGGTCCTGTGGCTGTTGTCCCCGATCAATCGGGGACAACAAAGGTTTACTGCGTCGATAAAGGTTCGGTCCTATTTCGCCTTGAGCTGATCCTGTTCCCAGGTTAGGGCATCAATGGCGCTCTGCAGCTCTTCAGCAACCGGCCCGACGATTTCGTCATATTGTTCCGGCGCGAACAGGGTCGGCACATAACCCATGCTAAGCAGTTTACTTTGAACTGCTTCGCTGTTCATCACCTTGCCCATGGTATCGCGCAGCTTGGCGACGACGTCTTCCGGGGTGCCCTTCTTGACGAGCCACCAGTTCCAACCCATGGGTGACAGGTTTTTCATGCCCATGTCGATGCCGAATTCACCAATCAACGGCGCGCCATCATAAGTTTTGGAGGAATCCGGCAGGGTCGACAAGACGGCCAGAATACGCATGTCTTCCTTGTTGATGTTATAAACGCCCGGGTTGGTGATCATGAAATCGAGGATACCGCCACGCATATCGCGGATGGCCTGATCGATTTCAGGATAGGGAACGAGCTGTGCCGGAGCGTCCGAGACCTGCAGGACTTTTGCACCCACCATGTGGGGCAGACCACCGGCAACACCCGGAGAATAGCGCAATTCACCCGGATGTGCCTTAGCATATTCGAGCAAATCTGTGACGCTTTTGAAACGATCATCATCCGGCCGTACGGCGATGGCGAAGCTGTTCGACGTTGCAGACCAGAGAGGCACAAAATCTTTGTAGCTCCATTTGGCATTGCCGCGCATCGGCTGGATGACCAGCGGAGCGACGTAGCCGTCATACAAGGTATAGCCGTCGGCAGGGCGGGAGTTGGCGGTTTCAAACGCCTTCACGCCACCTGCGCCCGGTGTGGAGACAACAGAGATGTTGACGCCTAGCTCCTGCCCCATGGCATCAGCAATCACCTGGCTGGCTGCCATGGTTGCACCCGGTGACCATGGGTAGATATTTTCAATGTTGCGCTCGGGGAATTCGGCGAATGCAGGCCCGGCGACAAGCGCAGCGCTAAAGGCTGCGAGCATGAACTGAACTGATCTTTTCATAGGTTTCCTCCCGGAGAAATTCAGTGATCAAGTTTGTACCAATCAAACACCTCTTGCGGCGTGTCATGGTCTTTCAGGGTTTGGATTGCTGCGGACAGCAAGGTCTTGGATTTAGCTTCATTCTCGATCGGGGCCTTCTGCGTCGGGTCTGCCTGCACATCATACAGGCGCGTGCCGAGGTCATCGAAGCCGATCTTATCGTTGAGTGGTGGCCTGTTCGCATTGCCCAGAGCGGCGATGGAAAGCAGAGGCGCCCCCTTGGTGAAATTGAAGGCCGGTGACAGCGTTGCGGTGCTGAGTTCATCGGGACGGAAATACTCCGTCATATGGGTTGGCATCAGCGTATATTCGCGCAGGCCATCCGCTTCGATATCCGGTGGATAGTGATAGAGAACATGTTGGCCATCGGTCACTCCAATGGGACCACCGAAGACACCAAACACGGCACTGTCGCGCCCCTTGGCGGCCGGATCTGCAAGAATAGGCTCGAGATCATTGGCCAACACTTCTGCTGGCGGTTCGACGTCGTACAGCCCCAGAATGGTTGGCATGATATCTGCAGTTTGGGTGAGAGCAGAGGTCCGCTTGCCAGCCGCTTCAGGATGACGCGGGTCGTGGATTATCAGAGGGATATGGCTCACTTCCTCATAATAAGGCATCCGGCATTTGCCCCACCAATCATGCTCGGAAAGCATGAAGCCATGATCGGTGGTCAGGATTAGAGCTGTGTCCTTCCAGAGATCGTGCTCGTCGAAATAGTCCAGCAGCTTACCGAAATAGTGGTCGCACATGGCAACGAGCGCAGCATAGTTGGCCCGGATCTCGCGCATTTCCTGCTCGGATTCTGTGACGCGCGCATAATGAGGCCAGTCGAGAATTTTGCCGTTATAACCGGTCTCATACGCTTCTTTGAAGCGCGCTGGCGCATGGAAGGGCTCGTGCGGATCGAAGCATTCGAGCAGCATCATCCAGTTGTCGGCCTTGTGGTTCCTGTCAAGAAAATCGAAGGCGGAGGCAAAGCATTTGGGACCCGGAAACTCGGATTCTTCAACGATTTCCTCGCGGTTGATCATATGCTGGAAGCGTTTGTTTTCGCGGGTCATGGGATAATGCGCGTCGGAATATTTATCGCGAAAACGTTCGATTGGTGGCTCCACCATTGCGACCCAGCTGTCATATTCCTGTCCGCGAATGAAGTCCCAGCTATTGAAACGTGTGTGAAACCCGGTGCCGCCATCTTCAAAATAGTGCAGATGATCGCTGATCATGTGCGTGTAGGTTCCCTTGTCCTTGAGTATTTGTGCAAAGGAATTGTCGTAAGGCTCAAGAGGGCCCCAGCTACGATGGGTGAAATTGAGACGACCCGAATGCATGTCCCGTCGCGCAGGCATGCAGGGCAACGAACCAACATAATGGTTGTCGAATGACAGGGCCCGTTTTGCAAATCGGTCAAAGTTGGGTGTCTGGACCGCCGTGCCGCCAAATGCGCCGATCGCGGTCCGATTAAGACTGTCAAATAGAACAAAAACAGTGCGCATGCAGTGCCTCCCTTAATGCGAAGGTTGCCTGACTGCCTTGATAATGTAAAATACAAGAATGAAATCTATTGATAAAAAAAAATTATCATTAAATGCGTCGGATGCCTTACTGAACAGCAAGTTGCGCAAGTTTCTTGCGGTCTATGAGCATAGCAATATTCATAAGGCAGCCAATGAATTGCGCATCTCACAACCGGCGCTCACCGTTTCGCTCAAACAGCTGGAGGAGAGTTTTGGTGAGCAGCTTTTCACGCGCTCGGTGCAAGGCATGTCGCCCACTGCAGCAGGCGACATGCTCTATCGCTACGCCAGCTCAATTCGCCAGACTGCGAAGCTGGCCGCCGAGGCTCTCGTCGAGGCACGGGACGGCGTGACGCGGAAATTGAGAGTGGGTGCAGGTGTCGCCTGGACGAGCACGATACTGCCCAGTGTCTTTGCCCAAATGCGCAGGGAGTATCACGGTCTTTCCATCGATCTGATTTCCGGTGTCGGCGACCAGCTCGCCGCCCTTTACAGCCGGGGTGAGATCGATCTGTTCTTCTCTGCCAGTCCGGTTGTTCGGTATGATCTGGCAGATGTCGATCGCATCTATCTGACCAACTTGCCTATGATTGCAATAGCAGATCATCGCAATCCCCTGGCGTTCGAGAAACGCATTTCAGCAGCTGATCTGGTTGCTGTGGATTGGGCTGGTTTCTATGAAGACGAGAGCTTTGTGCATCTGTCTAACCACTATATGTCGGTACGAGGTCTTGCGACACCGCGCATTGTGATGCGCACAAATTCGGTTGCCGCCTTGACGGCCTTTGTTCGAGACTCGAACCTGATATCGGTGCTGGTGTCGCCTTTGGCCGAGGTTGCGCAGCAATCCGGCTTTTCACTGTTGCCACTTGAAGAGCCGCTTTGGGATGTGCCGATGAACCTGTTCGTGCGCCGGACCGTTCATGATCTACCGATAGTTACTCGTTTCATTCAATTGGTAGAACAACAAATGCATCAATATTCCAGCTCATAGCCGGTGACGCATCTGCGGGTATCAGTTTTATCAGTGACAGGTTGAACTTTCATATCTGAGCAAAATTAGGCTCTCCTCCCTTTTCCTTGCCAGTTGACCTTCTTGACGAGATCAGAATATCGCCGGTGCAGTAAATGTCAGAAAAGTCCGCACTGCCGCCCTCTACCGGCCAAGAATGCTGCGCTTCAATCGAATGACAGCAATGGGGAAGCCTCTTTATAGCATTTTTCGACTGCCGAAGGACGGCTCAGGGCCGCCCTTCCCACACGCAACGATGCTGCGATTGCGAAAGCCATGACGTAGGGGAGGTTTGGAGAGGGCTCGAACCAGCCTGGTGCACTGCATCATCGCCGAAAGACATTCATCCTGGCTGGCGTTTAGCAATCGCGGCCCTAACCCGACATTCGCAGGTTGCCACGAACCGCAAGGCAGCTTCCGCATTCCTGCCGTTCGAGCAAGCCGCAGCATTTTTAGTGGCTAGGTGACGGGTGGGCGGACCTTCCGGTCATTCGCCGCCCGAGCAAGAGAAACGCTGCGTCCGACAGCAAGGCAACGGGGCCGCCGCTCACATACGTGACTGATGCCGCAAATGAATGAGGGGATAAGGCCTTCCCTGCCCATCATGGGAAGACGTTCCCGTGCGGACGAAACCGACATGCTCATAGAACGCGAGCGCAGCTGGGTTTTGCTCATTCACATCGGTTGTCAGCTCAGGATGGGCCGCGATAGCTCGTGATATGAAGGCTTTGCCGATACCCTTTCCATGTTGATCCGGGTCGATAAACAGTGCCCCCAGATGACCGTCATGCAGAAACATGAAACCCTGCGGTATGTCTGCAGCATCGACTGCAAGTTGCAGACTCACCTGTGGGAAGAACTCCATAAGCTCGGCCTCAATGGCCGACTTGTCGACGGGCACAAGGAAGTGATGAGTGGCGTCGACCGCCCGACGCCATATCTCCATGACGCGTGGCAAGTCCTGAACTGTTGAAGGTCTGAAAGTAAGCATGGTGCTCGTTAACATAACCGTCCCACTGTCCGCAATGGGCTGCGGTTTCCGGGCAGCTCTTTCGAGCATCCGAACGTGCCACCATTTTCAATGTCGCGTTTGGCCTCTAAGCGGTCGAGTGCAATGCATCATCATGCGAAAACGCTCATCCAGGTCGCTGATTGGCAATCGCGGCCCATTTGTATGTACCGGCTGCTGTTCGCAAGAGATTTCTTTGCATGTCGCTGGAAGTCGCTCATATGTATCCGGCCTTTTGATCGACACGCGGGTCGTGGCCATGTTGGGGTTACGCTCGCACCGTGATCTCATTAGCAGACAGGTCCAAATTGACCGAATGGGCCGTCAGATTCTGGGGGCGTAATGTTTCCGTTCCATGCATTCAGTCTATCGCGAACTCCTTTGAGGTCGAGAATGGTTTCAGATGCCAATCACGACCGCATTTCTTGGCGTGTCAAACGCCGTTTTGTGTTTGAGGATACTCCAGGCCATCCGGGCCAGTTTATTGGCCAAAGCCACAGCCAACTTGTTGCGATGCATCCGTTTTGATGCTCGTGTTAGCCATTCACCAAAGCTGAAGTCTGGCCATCGATTGGTCCTCATCAGGATGACTTTTGCTGCCTGAACGAAAAGCATGCGCAAATATCGGCTGCCTCGCTTGGATATTCGACCAAGGATCGTTCGACCTCCAGTGCTATATTGTCGAGGGACAAGGCCAACCCAGGCAGCAAAGTCACGACCGCGATCAAAGGTCTCACCCGTCCCGATCGCCGCAACCATTGCCGTCGAGATCATCGGGCCGATACCGGGGATCGTCATAACATTGATGCAGTTTTCTTCCCTTTGGCTGATCTCTTCTATCTCTTTGGAAACGGCTTCAATCCTGTCATCAAGCCAAAGCCAGTCTCCATAGAGGCCAAACAGGATTTTGCGCATTCGGGGAGATATCTCATCCTTGCGCTGCTCGAGAATGGTTTCGAAGGAATTCTTCAAAGCCCGCAGCCCCTTGCGAACCGTGATGCCTTGTTCAATCAGGAAAGCGCGGATCTGGTTTATCGTTGCAGTCCGGCGGGACACCAAGCGAGACCTGACTCGATGGAGTGCTTGCAAGTCGAGCTGATCCTGGCTTTTCTCGGGAACCGTCGGCAAGTTCGGCCGCAAGGCTGCTTCCGCAATGGCCTCAGCATCATTGTAGTCATTCTTCTGCCCCTTGATGAAGGGCTTTACATAAATGGCTGGGATGATACGAGGTTTGAACCCGAGTTTGCGCAAGGATCGACTGACAAAGTGAGCGCTCAGGCACGCTTCCATGCCAACAACGCATCTTGGAAGAGTCTCAAAGGTCTGCAGCAAGGCAAGTCGTTTGATCTTCTTGCGCAGAACAAGATGGCCATCAGAATCAAAGCCAACCAGATGGAAGGTGTCCTTGCCAATATCAATGCCAATCGACATCAACGTATCAATTGCTTTCTTCGTCATGCCACTTCTCCTAATCTGCAGGTCAAACAGTCAAACTATAACCTGCTGAGTTGGGGGAAGCAGCCGGTACATCCCATTAGCAGACTATCACTGACCGACAGATCCCACGTTGCAGCATCCGATTGGCTGTCCTTTGATGACGTCCGCCTGCTGTGTGAGGTCGAACGAAAGCTAGCATTACAGTTGCAATTTTGATTTGATGTGCGCGCTTCTGGCTTGGGCTTGATGGGCCCTTCGCCAAAGAGACCTGGCGATGACTTTGGCGGGTTCGATTTGCCGTCGTGCCAGGCGGTTTGCGATGCGGCGGATTTCCTGGATAGACCAGCAGATCAATTGCTGGTCCTGCGCCGTGCCGTTTTTGGGGGCGGCATAGCATTGGCTCGGTGGCGGATAACGGCCATCATGGTGAAGGCCAGCATGACCAGCGAGACATGGCGATGCCAGCCATGCCAGGACCGGGTTTCGTTATGGTCGAGGCCAAGTTCGTTCTTGGCAGTCTCGAAACGGTCCTCGATTGTCCAGCGATGGCCTTCCACACTCACCAGCTTTTCCATGGACGTGCCAACCGGACACCATGTGGAGAAGAATGCAAGGTCGCCGTCTGCGATATTGCGGCGGATCAAGAGGCCGCGTGTCCATTTACCGGTAAATGTCGCATCGAAATCGTCGGCGTCGAGATCGGCCAGTTCTAGATAGGCCCAATCGTGCAGCCTTGGACCTTTGGTTCCTTCACCGGCTGAGAGCCGTCGCCAGGCATCCTGTGGCAAGGCTCCGGCAATCTCCTTTGCTGTTCCGGCAACGGCCAGCGGCTTACCCCATGAGCGGAAGACATGGTTTGCATTGACGCCCAGAACATAATAGCCCTTTGAAGCCCGCTTGAGCGCCATTTCGATGTCGCCCACACCATAGACGCTGTCGGCAGCAACAAAGGAAAAAGGGACATCCGAGGCAATTGCTCGTTCCATCATCGTCAGCGCCAATGCCGGCTTGGTCGCAAAACCGATCGCCGCCGGCACATGAGCCTTGGTCATACGGGTCCGGTCATCCGTCCAGGCTTTCGGCAGATAAAGCGCCCGGTCGATGAAGGCATGACCATGCCGGGAGACATACGATGCAAATACGCCGATCTGACAATTGGTGATCTTACCCGCCGAGCCGGTATATTGCCGGGCAACGCCACAGGATGCCTTGCCCTGTTTGAGGAAACCCGTCTCATCAAGCACCAAAACGGCATCAGGGTCGGACAGTGTTTCCAGTGCGTAATTGCGGACAATGTCGCGAAGGGCATCGGCGTCCCAATGCCCGCGGCCTAAAATAGCCTGCTGCCGCCATGGGCCACGATCACCCGCAGCTTCCGCCCGCATCCAACCCGTCTTGCGCCGTTCTTCCCCAAGCAGCCCATCCAGAAACTGTCCGGCCGAAGTCGCGAAACGCTCCTGACTGAACAATGGTCGCATGCGCGACTTTATATCCCGCAGTGAAGACGACCCAAGTTCAAGCGTCGCCTCAATCGCCAATCCTGTCATCCATGACCTCCGAACCATGGTGAGCCATAGATTCAGACGTCATTCAAAATTGCAACTGTAATGCTAGGCTTTGCCGAAATGGTTACCTCTTACATTTATGAAGAACAAAATCCGAGCCGCTCAGTCTATGAATTCTTCCCCGATTAAAGAAGCCAAAATTGGGAAGACTCTAAGTGCGGTCCTTTTGCTAAAATGAGTATTATCAAGAAGAAAATATTCATCTCCTCCATAGTGCGGGTAATATTCTTCACTTAAAAATAAAGAATAATCGATAATTTCTGATTTAGAAGGAAGTAAATTGACGAGCTTATTTTGGTAAAATTCATAAATCTTTATTGTTCCTTCGTTGCAATGATTTGATTTTGCATTAAAGAAGGAAGCTTTGACAGCGCAATCGTACGTCTTACCATCACCAATCGGAGCAATTCCGCCAAATATCACTTGAATATGTCGTTTTTCAAAAGTATCATAAACTTCATTTAATCGCTTCGACATCAACTCAAGACTATCACTAAGAGACACAAATTGATTGTCGATTGAATAAACTTCGCTTCCGCTCAATCCTGTTTGCCATCTTCCGGCAATAAATACGGCACGAACATTTGGAAGAGAATTAATCTTTTCTAGAGCGGCTTGGTTGAACGTTGGGCAGCCAGATCGCATTTCAGAAGGTGGAAGCATATTAACACCCGGGATTGGCTTACAACCAGCTTTAGTCATTATAACAGACGCAAATTTACCCATTCTAGCCAGTTTCTTAAATGCTGGAAGAATATGAGTTGCATGCGAGTCTCCCCATAAGACAATAGTTGCCTGAGAGTTTGGATCACCCGTTACGCAAGCTGAGTTATCGGGCAGCTCTCCTTTCCGAGCAAGGCAGGGGTGTGCTTGGAAGCTTCGGCTTTCTTCTTCAGCTGCGATGGTCCAGCTCGGATCAGAAAAGCGTTTAGGCATGCCCTTTGTGAAATTGCCATACAATCCCAAGAAAATCATAGAGGCTGCAATCACCGCTCCTCCTGAAAACACCAGCCTGCGGCTTGTGGCCAGTTTATTTCTAAATGGCCGCTCCACATACCTCCAGCTGATAAATGCCATAACGAATGTCACAAAGCAGAGCAGGCCCATCAACCACTGGTTCGGCTCTGTTAAGCTTCGGTGCCGGGCGAAAACCATCAAAGGGTTGTGCCATAAATAGGCGCTATAGCTGATCAAACCGATACCGACAAAACCTTTGGTACTGAGCAGTCCATTCACCCATGTTCCCTGAGAGGCAAACATAATGATCAATCCGGCTCCGACTGTCGGTACCAGCGCAGGCAATCCCGGAAATGCGGTTCCTTTATTAAAGGCAAATATCGAATAAAGTACCATCACGAGGCCAAGTGAGGCTAACACTTGATGGATTTTTCGGTCCATTCGATCATGGAATGTAATCAAATAGCGCAAATAGAACGCGACGAACACACCAACCAACAATTCCCACGCACGAGTGGGCAAAAGGAAGAAGGCCGCGTCCGGTTTGTTTAGCGCTCCCCAATGGCCAAACCCTAGGCTTATAACGAATGCCACAATACTCCCCCAAAAAACCAGCGAAGACCGAACCGCCATGTAATCATCATGAAGAGCGGAAAGAAGATATAAAACTGTTCTTCAACTGCCAGGCTCCATGTATGCAAGAGAGGTTTGAGCTCAGAGGCAGTATCGAAGTAGCCTGTTTCTTGCCAGAAATGGATGTTAGAGGAAAAAGTCGAGATGGCCACCAGACTTTGCGCGAAATCCCTCATGTGATGGGGTAGCAGCCACATGTAGGCAAAGGGCAAACAGGCAATGAGGACAAAAAAGAGGGCGGGTAAGATGCGTCGGGCCCGTCGCTCATAGAAACTTAGCAGGCTAAATTTGTCCTGTTCAAGATTGGAGAGGATGATCGATGTGATCAGGTAGCCGCTGATGACGAAAAATATGTCAACACCAACGAAACCTCCGCTGAAGATCTCAAAACCGGCATGAAATAAAATAACGGGAACGACAGCAACGGTCCGCAGACCATCAATCTCGGGACGGTACTTCATTCAAAAAACTCAAATATGCGAAAGCAAATAGAACCTGCAATAGATGTAAGTGAAAAATACATATTTAGAAATATGAAAATTGGAGAAATGGAGGGAAAAGTTAATACTACAGGCCACGTTTACCCTGACGACCAGCATCCCACACTTTGAAAGACGTTAAACCATCAACCTTTGCGGGATCTAAACTGTAGAAGTTCAGACTTGATCTGACAGTTACCGTTTTGACGGTGGCGCTTTGTCAGATCAAGTTGAGACTTCTACATCTAAACAACATGCTGCATCGCGGCATGTCCGCTATCCGCCCCAAATCGACATTGAAAATGGGGAGAATTTCAAAATTACGCAGCTTCTTCTTGATGCTTTTCTTCACTCAAGATTTCTTTGGCCAATGTGTCCAAAAGAGTGACAACCTCCTTGCTCGCTTGATCCATTATATGAAGTTCTTTTAGCACGTTGGCTTCATTTTCCTGGGCATGCGCCTCTAGGGCACGTCTGCCTGCGGCATGGATTTCTTGATGGGGGCCCATCAGCTGCTTAAAGGTTGGCGAGTTCTGGATTACGGGGTCTGAAATGTGATCATACCATTTGCCCAAGTTGCAATGGTTATGATCTGGAACTTCGGAGCTTTTCCATGTTCCATCACCAATGCAAGTATCCAAAATCATGCGCTTAAACAAGATATGATCCACCTTCGCTGCGTAACAGAGAGAGGCATCTGAGCCCTCATCAAATAATTGCTTTGCCTGCTGAGCATAAAAATCCGTTGTTTCTGACAAATTGGTGACAACCATCGCAACCATGTCGTTATTATTTGATGCGATGTCCGCTATTCTTCCAATGCTCTGTGCAACCTCTTGGCTGGCATCCTTCTGACTGTCGATAATATTGGAAATCTCCATCATATCGACAGAGACAGACCCAATCTGCTGAGAAACCGTTTCCATCAAATTTGATGTGTCCTCAATGGCCTCTCCACCTTCCTTGACAGCGGAGGTTGATGTCTCCATGGTTTTTTGAATATTGAGCATTCCTTCTCTCAGCATGGAAATTTTCTGAATAATATCCTCCGTTGAACGTGAGGTCTGATTGGCAAGATTCTTCACTTCTGCGGCAACAACTGCAAATCCTTTGCCTGCTTCTCCGGCTCTTGCTGCCTCAATCGTGGCATTCAGGGCCAGAAGATTGGTCTGAGCTGCGATATTTTCGATTACGGTAACAATCTGATCAATCTGCTCGGATGCAGCCGCCAACTCATCAACATTGTTGGAGGTTGACTTCACTGAGGTTGAGATGTGCGCCATGGTATCCGACATTTTGAGGATGGTTTGGCGACCATTGACAACATTTTCGTTGGTCTTGTTGGCTTCCTTCGATACGCCGTTGCTGTTTCTCGACAATTCACCAACAGAGGCCACCATCTCAGTTGCCGCCGCAGATATGGTCTGGCTGTTCGATGTCACATCTTGTGTGTTTTTGCGCAAAAGCGAGACTTGCAACAAAATGTCATTTGTTTCGACAACAGATCGAGACATTCTCTCTAGGGCTTCAATTCGTCCATCTTGTACTTCTTGCATCGCTCTGTTTTCGAGCGACTGCTCTTGACCACAAACAGAGCCACTCATTTCAGCGAATGCGCGAAACATGCATGTCGATAAGACGGCATTCAGTTCTTTAGGGCGGAACCAATACCGTTTGACGACTTTGGGCAGAATACTGAGCATGGCGCGGCCAACGCCGGCTATATACCAAGCAGCCGGAATACCTTTTTGTTGATGGTCAATCCCGGCGCTCATAGCCGTCTTTACCGACTCCTCGTCGAAATCCTGCTGGAACAAAGCCTCCCAATCGGCTTGTTGCTTGAGTGTAATTTTCCTTATCTCATCTTCTTCAGGCAAAGAGCCGGAAATGCTGCTGTTTTGCATAGCTGAGAAAAGCTCGCAGATTACTTCCGCAAACTCAGATGAAATGTCGCTGGATGAAATTGTGTTTTGTTTGCCGCAGAGCAGTCCAGATTTCAGAAACTCGACTGGCTCTAAACACCGTTTGTGGGGGACCATGGTATCACCATTTATATAATTAAAACTGGTATTTAATTTACTTGTATATAGGATCCCGTTAACATTTCGTTCTAACTTGATTGGCAAAGGTGAATAGATGGTGCGGCATTTCAACACTGCTGGCTTCATTTGTCAGATAGCCGCAGTGTCCTTGCAAATCATCGCGTTCTTGGATTGCTTCACCAAAATTGAGGGATGCGGAAAAATCGGTCCTCACCACACTCTCGAACATAATAGATGTTCCTATGCGGCTAACCGTTAGGCGTGACGAAAATTGCTCACCTATCAGCCGATGCGAGTGAGTTGCGTGCTTCGACAATGCTTCAGGTTGCGCTAGCCAGCTTCATGGTGAATTCCTGCCCGAAAGCTTGACAGGATCTGCTGAGAATTCAGCTTGAAATGCAGTTGGTGGCATTTGCCGGTGTGCGTTCATACTGCGGAACTGCGGCTCTGTGAACAAAGCGACAATTGACGCGTTTCGCCCTTTAATTTGCGATGCAGCATGTCTTTTTTTAATGACTTTTTTAAAGAATCTCATTCATTCGTTAAGTGGTGACAGGTTCGAACCAAATAAGAATGACATAGATCTCTGATCAAACCAGCATCCTACTTAATCGCCGCGAGCATCAGGAGAATGCACTTGAGACATTGTCTCAGGATTGTTTGATCTGTGTCTAGATATACGAAGCGGGCTTTCCCGCCACCTTGATAGAGTGACAATGCAGCCACTAGAGCAGCCACTAGAGCAGTTGAGAACACATACCCGGCATCTACATGAGACGCTGGATGCGGAAATTTCGAAGCATGATCTGACTACGTTGTATGGATATAAACGCTTCTTGATGATGCATGCATGCATTTTGCCAAAACTGGAGCTCTGGCTGCTTGAACAGCCCGCATTCCATGCGATCCCCAACGCGACATCGAGGCTCCGAGCCTTGTGCGTAGAAGAGGATCTAAAGGCAATGGAGCCATTCGATGGCAAGGATGAGGTCGTTGATCTTGGTTCCGCCGATTTCTTTTTCCTTCAAAACGACGCTTCGGTTGTTGGCATTTCTTATGTTTTGGAGGGCTCTCGTCTGGGGGGAGCCTTTCTCAGCAAGAAGCTAAAGAAAGAGAACCCGGAGTTGCCTACAAGCTTTCTGGAACACGGAATGGGCGAGCCTTACTGGAAGACCTTCAAAGGCTGGGTCTCGTCGCTGGACATGACAGGACACGATGTCCGAGAAGCCATCATTTCGGCTCAAGATGTCTTTTTCGTCTATCTCGCTGCAATTGGACAAGACAGGTGCCGCCATGCCCAATGAAGTTGATCTGACAAACTGTGATCGCGAGCCCATTCATCTGCTGGGTCGGATACAAAAATTCGGTTTCCTTCTTGCGACAGACAAGAACTGGATCGTTACCCACGTTTCTAACAATGCGGACACATTCTGCTCAATAGCCCCGGCCGATCTGCTCGGCGCACCGGCATCCCAGCTATTGCCGCCCGATACCGTGCATGCGATCCGCAACAGACTTCAGATGCTACGGCCTCACAGCAATGTCGAGCTTGTCTATGATGTTGCTATTGCGGAGTCATCTGATCGCTTCGACGTTTCGGTCCATTTGATGGACGGACACATCGTCATGGAGTTCGAACCTGCCGGGTCGCAGAATGGATTATCAACCGACGTTGCGAATGTTCGTTCCGCGATCAATAGGATGTCGGACCTTGATGAGCTTAAGGCCCTCTATTCACACGCAGTGCGGTTCGTCAACGCAATCACTGGCTTTGACAGGGTGATGCTATACAAATTCCACCCCGACGATAGCGGTGAGGTCGTTGCGGAAGTCAAACGCACCAACATGGAATCCTTCCTGCAATTGCGCTATCCGGCCTCGGATATTCCCAAACAGGCAAGGGCGCTCTATCTGAAAAACCCTATTCGCATCATCGCTGATGTATCCGATCAAGGGGCTCCAATCCTTGCGAGCATAGACAGTAAAACCGATCGGCAGCCACTCTTTGACCTGTCCAATAGCAGCTTGCGGTCGGTCTCGCCCATACATCTGGAATATCTTAGAAACATGGGGGTCGGCGCCTCCATGTCGATCTCGATCATTGTTCGCGGTGAGCTGTGGGGCCTCATTGCCTGCCATCATAATTCCCCGCATACTCCGTCAATGCGGGAGCGAAATTCAGCGCTGCTGTTCGGGCATATGTTCTCGATGGTTCTTGAAACGCGGTTGGCTGCCCAAGAGCACGAGAATGACGAATGCGTCGCGCATTTGACGGCAGAAATCTCCAAAACCCTGTCTTCCTATCAAAACACGCCGGATCTGCTTAGGTCCTCAACAGAATCCTTCGCAAAGATTCTGAAGGCGGATGGCTATGCTCTTGTTCAAGATCAGGATGTCAGTGTGGGGGGCACGACACCCGACCATAACGATATTCTGGAAATATGCAGTGCATTGAATGCCAAGCCGGGCAATGAGGTTTTTGCGACCCATGAGCTTTCGCAATTCCTTGAAAGCGCCAAGCGCTATTCGGCCAAGGCGTCCGGGTTGCTCTCCATTCCGCTGTCCCGGCTTCCGAGCGACTATATTCTATTCTTCCGCAAAGAGCTGGTGCAACAGGTTCGTTGGGCAGGCAACCCGCAAAAGGTTGTCACCTACGGCCCCAATGGCTCACGCCTTCAGCCCCGCGAGAGTTTCGAGGCCTGGCAGGCAGAGGTCAAGAATACCAGTGCTCGCTGGTTGCCACAGGATCTGCGCACCGCAACACAGCTGCGCATCATGCTCCTTGAGGTCGTGTTGCGTTTGACCGATGAAGCCGGACGGGAGCGTAAGCTGGCGACTGAGCGTCAGGAGATCCTCATTGCCGAACTGAACCACCGCGTTCGCAACATTCTTGGGCTTGTCAGGGGGCTTATCTCGCAGTCCAACTCCGGAAACCAGACCGCCGCGGAATTTGTCGAAAAACTTGACAGTCGCGTGCACGCGCTTGCTCTCGCGCATGATCAGATCACCCAGCAGAACTGGTCGCCAGCCTCGTTCAAAAAGCTGGTCAATACAGAAGCAGAGAGCTATCTGCTGGAGAAGAAGAACCGGCTCATAATCAAAGGGGAAGATGTCCTTCTGGCTCCCCAGGCCTATGCTTCCATGGCTCTGGTCATTCATGAGATGATAACCAACTCGGCGAAGTATGGCGCGCTTTCGGATACGACCGGTGTGGTCCATATGGATCTTGAAGTCGAAATCGATAACGGGTTGAAAATTCTCTGGACAGAAAAGGGAGGCCCCAAGGTGACGCCGCCGACACGGCGGGGCTTCGGGTCAGTCATTGTCGAGCGCACGATACCCTTTGAACTGGCTGGAAAGACAAAAATAGAGTATCCGCCCGATGGTGTGATCGCGGAGTTTTCCATTCCCGCTCAGCATATCGAGATCATGCAGCAGCCAGATCCAGAGCCCGAAGAGATTATTCCCGCCTTTGAGCCTGAGCCTCAGGCTTCGCTTAAGCTTCGGAGTATTCTCGTCGTTGAAGACAATTTCATCATTGCAATGGAAGCGGAAGAAAACTTCAGGACACTTGGTGCAGCGGAGATAAGCGTCGTATCGACCGTTGAAGCCGGCCTTGAGGCGATTGAGGCTGCGTCCCGTAAGTTCGATTTCGCGCTCCTGGACATCAATCTTGGTGGCAACACGAGCTACGAAATTGGACGCAGGCTGAAAGCGGAGGGAATAGCGCTTGCTTTTGCTTCCGGATATGGGGAAGGGGTGACACTGCCCGATGATCTGGCGACGTATCAAATCATCAGCAAGCCCTACGACAAAGACGCAATTGCGCGCCTTCTGGACCTGTCAAGGACTTGAGCCGCTTCTTTGAAAGCATAATATTCCGCAACAAAGAGGCTTTCTCGATCAAACAGATCAAGACGGTCTTTTTGACACTTGGGTATTTGAACCTCTGCACATGAGGGGCGACCGGCTGCCTACATGAAGGTCTTCAGAGCGCTTCAAGCGGCCTATCGCCGGAATCGGTCAAGCGTGTCACAGCCAGAAGTGGTTCGCTTTCTCAAGCTCGGTCATGGTTTCGTTGTGATTGCTGGCGCAGGTGGAATTGCGCGGGCGGCATGGAAGACTTATGAAACCGTGAAGTTAAACTTATCAAGTGTTTAGAATGACTTATATTGTCGGTGCTTGGGATGGTAATATATATAGACCATACTTATAACATTGTCTTTTTTTACGATGTCATAATTAACTATTTTAACTTATGAATATTTTAGTAAGTCATGTTGGTTGGGGAAGGAATTCTTTAAAATAGGTAAAAACATTTATCTTTATTTGAAATTTTTACGAAAAATTAACCAATCTCGTTAAGATAATAGTAATTATAAATTTGGTTAAAGTGGCGCAATACAGCTGATGAAATGACTTTCAGCATCGTGACTTTCTGAATTCCCGCCGAGCTTAAGTGTGGGCGAGCTCCAATTGTTCTATAACTCGGAGATCATCTGCGATGTCTAGTCTTTCCGAAAATCTCGCCACTGCAGTGGTTGGGGATAATCCACCCAGTCAAGATGAATTGAAGAAATCGGGATCCTTTTTGTCTCGATTTAAAGTCGGTTCACGGATTTATGCAGGTTTTGCAACAGTTCTGCTGCTTCTTGTTTGTCTTGCTGGCTTTTCAATCAGTTCATTCAACGGCCAGAAGCTAAGCTTTGCAAGTTATAGCGATATGTCCGGAGACGCCTTGCTCGTGAATAATCTCGAGAACGCGGTTTTACTTTCTCAGTTGTCTTTAAAAGATTTTTTCGCAACCTCTGATAACGACGAAAAGGCCCAATTCAGCAAACGATACAAAGATATTCTGACGCTGATGGATGCTGCAGGCAAAGAAATCCATAATCCTACGCGCGTTGCTTTGCTCGACAAAATTCGTTTGAATCTCGCCGAATACAAGGCCGGCTTTGATCGCGTGGCAGAGTTGACAGATCACCGCAACGATCTCGTTTATAAGAGATTGGGTGTGGTTGGTATCGATATTCGCAAGCTTCTTTCAGATATTCGCGAAGGCGCGTTTGCTGCAAATGACTATGAGTCAGCCAGTTATGCAGGCACGGCACAAGAGCATTTGCTGCTCGCAAGACTGTATGTCATGAAATTTCTTGACGACAACACGCAAGAAGCGATTGATCGCACCCTGTCAGAGCTTTCCATTTTGGAAGATGCGTTGGCGCAGCTCGATACAAGCCTTCAGAATCCGCAACGGCGCATGTTGCTTTCGAAAATTCAAAAGGTCCTTCCGAACTATATTCTATCCGTAAAAGATCTGAACAAGACAATCCTTGCGCGCAATACAGTTCGTGATAAAGAGTTGAATTCAAACGCAAAGACTATATTGGCAGAATCTGAAGAAATAACTGAATCTGCCGATAAGGACCAAATGAAACTTCAAAAAGAAGTGAACGAAGGCATCAACAGCGCTGAGTATTTGCTGGCCATTGTGAGCGCCTTTGCTCTTGTCGCAGGTCTCCTGGCTGCCTTCTTTATTGCTCGTGGCATTACCAAACCGATCCTTAGCCTGACAAATGCAATGGCGCGGCTTTCCAATCAGGATTATTCCACTGTTGTTCCAGGTGGCGAAAGAGCCGACGAACTCGGGCAGATGGCTCGGGCGGTCGATGTCTTTAAGCAAAATGGCATACGGGCACAAGAGCTTGAAGCCGAGCAGCGCGAGCAGGAATTGCGGGCGGAGGCAGAAAAACGCAAAATCATGATGGACATGGCCGAAGAGTTTGACGCTCAGATCGGCACGGTTGTCAATTCCGTTTCGGCAGCATCAGCCCAATTGAACACGAGCGCAAAAATGATGTCCGACGTCGCCGTCGAGACCGAACGTCAAGCAACCGAGGCGTCAGCTGCATCGCAACAAACCTCCAGCAATGTCCAGACAGTTGCGACCGCAACAGAGGAAATGAACAGCACGATTTCCGAGATTTCCCTACAAGTGGGCAACGCATCGAAAGCCTCGATCGACGCGGTGGAAAAGGTCAGTGCGACCAACGTGCAAATGTCCACTTTGGCCGAAACCTCTTCCAAAATTGGTGCCGTCGTTGAGATGATTTCCAAGATCGCCGAGCAAACCAACCTTCTGGCGTTGAATGCGACCATTGAATCTGCCCGAGCCGGAGAGGCTGGCAAAGGGTTCGCAGTGGTTGCTGCCGAGGTAAAAGATCTTGCTGGCCAAACAGCGAAGGCAACAGAGGAAATTGCACAACAGATCGGTGAGGTTCAGTCTGCAACCAATGAGGCTTCTGTCTCGATGCAAGGCGTCAGCCAGGCCATTCAGCAAGTGAATGAAATCTCTGCTGCCATTGCATCAGCGATGGAAGAGCAGTCTGCCGCCACAGGCGAGATCTCCAGCAGCGTTCATCAAGCCGCGCAAGGGACGGAAGTCGTCAACGCCAATGTCATGGCTGTTTCCAAAGCCTCCGAAGAGGCCGGGGCTGCATCCGGACAAGTGATGTCGGCAGCATCTGAGCTGGAGCAGCAGTCCGCTACCCTGAAGACTGAGGTCGACAAGTTCATCGCTCAGATCCGCGCAGGCTAAAAGCGCTTCAACGAATAACAAAAGAGGCTCCCCAATCGATTGCGGAGCCTCTTTTTTTGGGCTCGCGGCCTACGACCACCATTCACCGAATAAACAATGGCTCTGATGATCTTCCCATAAAGAGCCCCTCGTTGATGCTGCAGCATTGGCGTGTCGAAGGGCAAGTGAGAATCCGCTGCGCTCTTTCAGAATTCAGCCACTGCGAACAATCAAGACATTTGCTACACCGCGGCTGTTTAGACCAATACTTATATGATATTTATAGTGTTTTAGAATATTCGATGAGATGTAATTACTAAAAGGAACAACTATCAATAATTTGGATTGGTTTTTTAACTCAGGATTCAATTGATAAGTAATTACACGAAGCAAAAGGCGGCTGGAATATTTGAACAGATATAACCTTAAATGATATTTAACTTTGAATTGGCTAAGTGACGCAGGGAGAAGCTTAGTGAAGTGGCAAGGTTCTGATGTTGAGATTATCGAATATCACTCTTTCAAAAAAGATCCCAGTGCTGGTTGGAATTATCGCTCTGATCTCGGTCACTGCGGTGAGTACGCTCAGCATCATAAAAGCAAGCGATGCGTTGAATGTTCAGAATGTCAACCAGCTGACGTCCATTACCGCAGCCAGAGCACACGAGCTGAAGTTCTATATAAGCAGCATCAGGGAAGATCTGACAACACTTGCGACGTCGGAGCAATCTCAAATGGCTGTTTTAGAGTTTTCGAAAGCATTCTCGGAACTCGGTTCAACAGCTGAAACCGTGCTTCAGAAAGACTATATCAGCGACAACTCTCACCCTTTGGGTGAAAAGCACAAGCTGGATCGAGCCACTACTGACAATTCCTACAATCAAGTCCATGCTCGTTTTCATCCGTGGTTCCGTCAGTTTCTGGAAGCCCGCGGCTATTATGACATCTTCCTGTTCGACCCCAATGGGAACCTCGTATACACCGTTTTCAAGGAACTCGACTACGCGACAAATCTTGTCGGCGGTCGATGGAAAAATTCCGACCTTAGCAAGGTTTTCCAGATTGCTCGCAAAAGCCAAGACACCAAGACCGTCGCATTCACCGATTTCCAGCCATATAGTCCCAGCCATGATGCTCCCGCCAGCTTCATGGCAACGCCAATCATTAAAGACGGAAAGCTGCTGGGCGTGCTTGCATTTCAGATGCCGATTGGCCGCATCAACGAAGTCATGCAAGCAAAAGAAGGCATGGGCGAGACGGGCGAAACCTATCTTGTCGGCGAAGATCACCTGATGCGTAGTGACTCTCGCTTCTCGCAAAAGTCGACGATCCTTTCGCGCAAAATTGACAGCAAATCTGTTACCGCAGCTTTGAGTGGTCAGACAGGTGTTATTGAGACACGCGACTATCGGAATGTTCCTGTGCTTGCTGCCTACACGTCCTTTGAGTTTGATGGAGTGAAGTGGGCGATCATAGGTGAAAAGGATCTTGCCGAGATCAATGCCCCGATTTCTCAGTTGAAACTTACCATACTCATTTTTTCGTTAGTCATCTTGGTTGGTGTTGCGGTTTTGGGCTGGTTCGTGGCCAAGGGCATTGCAAATCCGTTGGTAGCCATCGCCAGTGTCATGGCGCGTTTGTCTGATCAAGATTTCTCCGTCACCATCCCCGACCAAGATCGGAAAGACGAGGTGGGCCGCATGGCCAAAGCGGTTCAGATTTTCAAAGAAAAGATGGCAGAAGCGGAACGCTTGAAGGCGCATCAATTGGAGGCTGAGAAACAAGCGGAACAACAGAAAAAGGCAATGATGCGCCAGCTTGCCAACGAGTTTGAAGGCGCAGTCGGGGCTGTTGTTGAAACCGTTACGTCTTCCGCGACAGAGCTGAATGCAACGGCATCTTTGATGGCAGCCAATGCTGAAGAGACTTCCAATCAGGCCACAGCAGTTGCAGCTGCGTCCGAAGAAGCGACGTCAAATGTTCAGACGGTCGCAGCCGCAACCGAAGAGCTGTCAGCATCCGTTAATGAGATTGGGCGTCAGGTCGCAGAATCAAAAGAGATCTCCACCCAAGCCGTCGCCGAAGCTTCGTCGGCGAATATGACGGTTACCGAGTTGATGGAAGGCGCCAGAAAGATCGGTAGTGTCGTTGAAATGATTCAGGACATCGCCAATCAAACAAATCTCCTGGCCCTCAATGCCACAATTGAGGCGGCCAGGGCAGGTGAGGCGGGCAAAGGGTTTGCCGTTGTGGCCTCTGAGGTTAAGGCTCTGGCAAGCCAGACCGCAAAAGCGACGGACGAAATTGCTTCACAAATCACGTCAATGCAGGCATCCACACAGGATTCCGTCGACCGCATTGACGGTATCAGCCGAACGATCTCCAAGATGAGTGATATATCGGAAGCCGTCGCAATCGCTATTGAGGACCAACTGGCAGCGACAAACGAAATTGCCAACAATGTTCAAGAAGCCGCTGCAGGCACAGGAGAAGTATCTGCAAACATTGCCAGTGTCACCCATGCCGCCGCCGAAACGGGCACTGCGGCAGCTCAGGTTCAGTCAGCCGCAGCAGAGTTGGCGACCAACGGTGACTTGCTTTCGGTAAAACTCAATGAGTTCTTGGAAAAAGTACGGACTTCGTAAAGCCCGACTTGAGAAAGCAACACAGCCAGACGTGTGACCGGGTAGGGCACCACCTGGCAGGCTTGCGAAACCTTGCCCAGATTTTTGGCAAGGGACAGAAGACCGGCTTTGTTTTTGATAACCACACCGTCTCGCGAGAGATCTCACGCCCTCTTTCTGCTCACGCTGATTGAGGGCGGTGTCAGATCAAGTCTGAACCCTTGGAAATATTGAATGTCCGGCTGTGGCAATGTTGTCAGTTGACAGCTCAGGGCAATTGCATGAAAAATTGGGTGTCGGTTTCCAATAGGAATGAAAAGGGAATCCGGTGAGTGGCAAGGTTTGTGTACCTTGTTGTGAAGCCGGAGCTGCCCCCGCAACTGTAAACAGAGAGTGCTTTTCTCATTTGCCACTGGTTTTGAAACCGGGAAGGTGGAAAAGCACATTGACCTGTGAGCCAGGAGACCTGCCGGCATGTCACTCATTCAGATCTGGGCGGGGTGCTCCGGAGGAAGGTCTTTTTTGTATTCCTTTTTTCAAACTGATGTTGGTTTTGGCTTAACCGCGGGAATGGTGCGCATAGGGCGTGCCAGCGCTCTGTGGTGGGCTTTGGCTTCGGGCAGCTTCAGGATCTGTATGAATTTTCTCCCCCATTGCTTGAAAATGGACGCGATATGAAAATTCGATATCTATTTGCCGCAGCGCTGGCGCTTGCTTCTTTCAGTCTTCCTGTCTCCGCCCGTGATGTACAAGACACCTTGGGTGTAGCGCATGACATTCCAGACAGAGTTGATCACGTCATCTGTTCCGGTCCGGGCTGCTTGCGACTTCTCACTTATCTGGGTGTTGAAGACCGTGTCGTGGCTGTTGATGGCATGGAAAAGCGCAAATCTCCTTTTGACTCTCGGCCCTACGCGCTGGTCAACCCCCAATACAAAAGCTTGCCGCTTTTCGGGCAGCATCTGGGCCGGGACAATCCCGAACTGATCATGGCGCTTGATCCAGCCCCGCAGGTCATCTTCAAAACCGTTGGGTCTTCTGGGCTGAAGCCGGAAACGCTTCAGCAAAAAACGCAGATTCCCGTGATCGCCGTTCAATATGGGGATCTTGATGGCCAAAGTGACCAGTTCTATCATGCCTTGGAAATTATGGGGGAGGCGCTGGATCGCAAAGAGCGGGCAGCCGAACTGATCGCCTTCTTCAAGGACACAAAATCCGATCTTGCGGCGCGCGCCTCTGCGTCTAAAAAGGAGGCTCCGCGTATCTATGTTGGGGGCATTTCCTACCGAGGGTCCCGTGGTCTTGCATCCACCGACCCGGTCTATGCACCTTTCTCCGCTTTGGGGCTTCAAAATCTTGCCGCATCCAAGGCGAAAGCAAGTGGCGGTCATGCCACCACCATTGCGAAGGAAAAGCTGATCGAATGGGATCCGGATATCATCTTGCTGGATCTGGCAACGCTGCAGCTTGGCCCTGACGCTGGTGGGCAAGCTGAGCTAATGGGCGATCCGGCCTATCAAATTCTCTCAGCCAGAGAGACGGGGCAGGTTTGGGGTATGCTGCCTTATGCGCTTTATACAAAGAATTTTGGCTCAATCCTCGCCGATGCCTATTTTCTTGGGAAGCTGGTCTATCCGGACAGCTTTGCCGATATTGATCCTGCCAAGAAAGCCGATGAGATATATCGCTTCCTGTTAGGCAAACCGGTCTTTGATGACATGAACACCATTTTCAATGGCCTGGTTTTCCAACAGGTGCCCGTGCAATGATGCTGAAAACGTGTGATGCCAATTTGGGCAGCTATACGCTTTATATCCGCCGCAAGGCGGTGGTTATTGCGCTTTTATTGTTGGCTCTCGTTCCCGCACTGATCGCCGCCCTCTCGTTGGGGGCGGCATCCGTGCCGGTCAAGGACGTGGTCCTGTCACTGATCGGGGCTGAGGCTCCGCGCCGCAGCGACATTATTGTCTGGAGCATTCGTTTGCCGCAGGCTGTGGCCGCGATGCTCGCTGGCGCTGGATTGGCGGTCTCGGGCGCTGCCATGCAGTCGGTTCTACGCAACCCTCTTGGCTCTCCTTTCACTCTGGGCATTTCTCATGCTGCTGCCTTCGGGGCGGCGCTGAGTGTCATGGCTGTGGGAGCCATGGATGTGCCTTCGGCAGAGGGAGGCACAATCGCTGTCTATAATCCGGTGGCCGTTACGCTGTCCGCCTTCGGCTTCAGTCTGCTTGCGGCGGCTCTTATCGTGCTGATTGCGCGCGTTAGGGGGGCTTCCCCTGAGGTCATGGTGCTAACGGGGGTGGCGCTCGGGTCCCTGTTTACAGCAGGGACCATGTTCTTGCAGTTTTTTGCAGATGATGTGCAATTGGCGGCCATGGTCTTCTGGACCTTTGGCGACACAGCACGCGCCACCTGGCAAGACATCGGCCTGATAGCCGCCGTAACCGTGCCAATCTCGATATATTTCGTCGCGCAATGCTGGAACTACAACGCCATTGATGCCGGAGATGAAAACGCGCAAGGGCTCGGCGTGAGAGTTGAACGCTTGCGTCTCATCAGCATGTTTGCCGCCTCGCTACTGACAGCGGTGACTATTTCGTTTCTCGGCATCATCGGTTTTGTCGGCCTCGTGGTGCCTCACATGGTGCGCAGGGTCATCGGAGCCGACCATCGCTTTCTCTTGCCTGCCAGTTTGATTGGTGGCGCGGTTTTGTTGCTTGTTGCTGACACGGCGGCGCGTCTGATATTGGCACCGAATGTTCTGCCGGTCTCTGTTTTGACATCCTTTCTTGGGGTGCCGGTGTTCCTGTGGCTCATTCTGCGCGGAGGACGAGACTGATGCTTGAGGTTCAGGACATCCATTTCGCCTATCGCAACAGAGCCATTCTCAATGACATTGCGTTTGACCTCAAACCCGGTCGCATTCTCGTCATTCTCGGTCCCAACGGCGTTGGCAAGACAACCTTGCTCAAGTGCCTTAATGCAATCCAGAAGCCGGAAGGCGGAAGCGTTCTGCTCGACAGCCAAGATCTGCTTTCCTTGACGCCACCCCAATTGGCCGCAAAGGTTGGGTACGTCGCGCAGAAATCGCAAACCGCCCGTGTGACCGTGTTTGATGCGGTGCTTATGGGGCGCAAGCCGCATATGGGGTGGCGGGTGAAGGATCACGATCTGGCTCTTGTCGGAGAGACCATTGCCCGTCTCGGCCTTGAGCCTCTGAGTTTACGCTATCTCGATGAGCTTTCAGGAGGAGAGTTGCAAAAGGTCGCTATCGCCAGAGCATTTGTCCAACAACCGCGCTTGCTGCTGCTTGATGAGCCGACCAGCGCTCTTGATATGCGCAACCAATTCGAACTCTTGTCGCTTTTATGCTCTGTTGTGAGAGAGCGTCAGACGGCCACTGTGGTGACCATGCACGATCTCAACACGGCTCTTCGCTTCGGCGATGAATTCCTGCTGTTGAAAGACAGTCGGGTTTTGGCACGCGGCAATGTCGAAGAGATTTCAGCAGATCTCGTCGAAGCAACCTATGACATCCCGGTCAGCATTCACACCATTGATGGCGCCCCCATCGTTGTTCCAAAACCGACAGGCGTCACCTCAGCCATTGAACAAACCGTTTCCGCCGAATGATGCCATATTGCGGCATAAAGATTTCAAGAAAGGAAAAGACCCATGTCAGATCAGCTCCCCCCATTCACTCTGCAACCGATTGGCAAAATCTGGACCGGCTTTAAAAGCCGCGAGGAATGCCCACGCAACAGCCGCTTTAACGAGAGCGAAAGCGTGATCGATGTTGATCCTGCTTATGCAGATGCTTTTTTAGGTCTGGAAGAGGGGCGTCATATCGCCGTGCTCTACTGGTTTGACAGGGCCGACAGAACGCAATTGCAGACAACGCCACCCAATGCTGAAAAGCAATATGGCGTATTTGCCACGCGCTCTCCCCATCGCCCCAATCCGATCGCTCTGAGCGCGGTAAAGATCCTCTCGATTGACGGCACAAAGCTAACAGTGAGCGGGCTGGATTGCATCGATGGCACTCCGCTGCTTGATATCAAGATCTATGTCCCCATGATTGATGCGCCTGAAGAGGCTTCGGCAAAACTGCCATGGGCGAACAAAAACTGAGGTGAAAAAAGCGCAAAGCTGAATTGTTGTTCCTGTTCCTGTGTCGCCCATAGGGAACAGGCCAGCAATCAAACGCGCCAAAGTTGAATGGCGATTTCCGGGAAGCGTGTTGGCGTTAGCTCTCGCTGGTCGAACGGCATGGATGGGGCCGTGATCGCGGCATCACGCATCCTTTTCCTATCGCTCGCCATGTTCGCGAGGCGTTGATCTGCGCCGCTCGTGCAAGTAGCGGCTTGGCGGTTTGCCGACTAGTTTGCGAAACATGGTCACGAAACTGCTAGCGCTTTCATAGCCAAGATCCATTGCGACGGCTTGAACCGTCTGGCCGGCGCTCAAATGCCGCAAGGCAAGGACAATATGCAATTGTCGGCGCCAGCGGCCGAAACTCATGCCCACCTGTTCAGTCAGAAGACGACTGAGGCTGCGCTCGCTAAGTGCAACACGGGAGGCCCACTGCGCGACTGTCGCATGATCCGCTGGCGAGGCGATCAACAGGTCGGTAAGCGTTTTCAGGCGCGCATCGCTTGGGATCGGGAGGCGCAAATCTTCGACCGGCGCGGCAGCCAGCTCATCAAAGATTACAGCCACGATCCGGCCATCCGGGCCATCGGCATCATAGAGTTCGGGAAGCGTGTTGGCCCGAATCAGCAATTGGTTGAAAAAGCTCGACACGGTGATCGTGCAGCAGTCCTCCGGCAGGTTTGAACCCTCGGGAGGGTCAATGAAGAGGGAAATGCATTCCACCTCGCCAGAGCCGAAAACGTTATGGGGCAGCCCGCCGGGAATCCACACGGCGCATTGCGGCGGCACGATCCAGACCGCGTCGTCAACTTCGCAATTGATGACTCCACGGACCGTGAAAAGCAGTTGCGCTTTGCGATGCTGGTGCCGGGGCGATAGCTCAAGGGCGTCAAGATTGGCGACGGCGTTGGCTGCGACGAGCGCGCGCGGAATTTCATCCACATAGGAAAGCCAATCACTGCGAACGTCTAGATACATCAAAGGCCTCGGCTTTGTTCATTTTGGCCGTATTGAAACATATAATGGCAGGATTGCGCAATGACGCCATGCGCGCGCCAACCTATTGTTTTGAGGCATAAGAGACACCCGGCGGCACAGCCGCCCGCATGGAAACCATCCATCTCGGATAAGGAGACACACCATGCCTTTGGACAACACAAATTTTCCGTTCGTCTGGATGAGTTATGATGAAGAGCCCGATCATGACCACGATGAGGACTTCGAAGCGTTGGAGGCGAGCTTTAAGCATGGCACGCCGTTCGTGATCTTGACCAATAACGCGCCGACCGAAGAGCATGAGCACAGTCAGGAAGAAAAGAAGCGCACTGTGCTGTGGATGAAAAAACACAAGGCCGAATTGCGGACACTCGTGCTGGCGATGATCGTGATCGAACCAAGCGCCACCAAGCGTCTGGCGATGAAGCCTTTCGGTTTGGCCTTTGCCAAATTCTGGGGCTATCCGATGCGGCTTACCGCGTCTCGCGAGGAGGCCATGGAGGTCGCCAAAAAGCTGCTGTCGGCGCCTGCCGGGATGGCAACCGCTTGAAAAACAATTTTCAGGTCACTTTGGTCATGAAAAGCTATGTTAAATCGCCGGGTGCGCGCAAATAGCGCGGTTTTGCGCGTCATTTCTTGCTATCTGGTGGGATCTATCGAGATGTCCCTGACAGCGGCATTATTGCGAATTCTTTGCCCCCGAGGGTATGGAAGAACTAGAAAGGCGAGGGATCAATGATGGCATTGCAATCTGAATCCTTTGATCCTCCGGCACATCATCAGTATCGATAAGCTCAAGTGCAGCATTTGCGATTTGATCAAATGGCACATGAACAGATGTCATTGGCGTATAGAGATGTGATACGATGGGGATGTCATTGTATCCGACAAGAGAAACGTCATCGGGAACCGACAATCCCAGCGAATGAATGGCAGCGAATGCGCCGACCGCGATGTTATCGTTCACCGCGAAGATCGCTGTGGGAGGCTCCGGGTTGGATATCAGTTTTGTCGCAGCATCGCGTCCCGATTCAATGCCGAATGTGGATTCGACAACCAGAGCTTCATCGACTTCAAGGCCGGCTTCAGCCATGGCTTTGCGGAAGCCTTTTGTTCGCTCACAGGCCGTTGAGGCATAGGACGGACCGGCAATCAGGCCGATTCGGGAGTGGTTGAGGTCTATCAGGTGTCTGGTGGCAAGATAGCCACCCAATTCATCATTGCCGATTGAAGACAGACTCTTTCCGTCGGTTCTCAGAGCAAGAACATATTTGACGCCGCGTTCGGCAAGCTCGTCGATGAAAGGATCATCATTGCGGGCAGTCGCCAATATGAGGGCGTCCACACCTTTTCCGATCAAGCTTTCCGCCGCTCTTCGCTCAGCTTCAAACGCTTCGTCTGTGGTTGCCACGATGACGACTTTTCCCGACTTGGCAGCGGCTCTTTGCAGGGCTTCGTAGAGCAATGCCATCACCGTATCTGTCAGACGGGGCACAATGAGACCGATCGTGCTCGTGCTGCCGCGACGCAGATTGGCTGCTGAAACATCTCTCACATAGCCCAGTTCTTTGGCGACCCTGCGAACCCGTTGGGCAACCTCGCTGTTTGAGCGTGGCAGCCGTTCATCAAGAAGTCTGGAAACGCTGGATTTAGACACGCCAGCAGCTTTTGCCACATCAAGAATTGTGACGCGTGAAGAACGAGCAGTGGGACGAGAATTCTTCGCCATTGGAGACCTCTGGGTCAAGCGGATGAGTGATGACATAAAATTCTTATCACCATGGGCTTGACAAAAGCAAGCATAAATGGGAACGTTCCCAGCATCGTTCCCATATTTACAGAATTGTTGTGAGAGGAGACAAAAATGCAACCGATGGATCTGAGAGGCCTGAACCCGGCCCCGGTTACTGCATTCAACAAAGACGGCTCTCTGGATATCGAGGCAAACCGTCGTGTCGCTAAATGGCTGGCATCGATCAAAGGCGTGAAAAGCCTTGTGATTCTTGGGCATGCTGGCGAAGGCACCTTCCTGAGCGAAGATGAGCGCCTTGAAATGATCCGCCTTTATGCAGATGCCGTAGATGGAGCAATTCCGATCATTACCGGCATCGTCGGTGAAGGCACCCAGGTTGCTGCTGAAGAAGCCAAAAAATGCAAGGATGCTGGCGCAACCGGCGCACTTGTTTATCCGAACCATGGCTGGCTTCGTTTTGGTTTCCAGAAAGGCGCACCACAGGATCGCTACAAAGCGATTTGGGAAAATTCAGGTCTTCAGTGCATCCTGTTCCAGTATCCTGATGTCACCAAAGCAAACTATGATCTGGCTACCCAGCTGGACATTGCTGCTCAAGAGGGCGTTGTTGCGACAAAAAATGGCGTACGCAACATGAAACGCTGGTATGTTGAAATTCCAGCTCTCAAAGAAGCCAATCCAGACCTTCAGGTTCTTAGCTGCCATGACGAATGGCTTCTTCCAACCATGTTTGATGTGGATGGTTTGCTTGTGGGATACGGCAACGTAGCGCCTGAGCTGCTTATCAAACTGATCGCAGCTGGTAAGGCTCAGGATTATACTGCTGCACGCAAGGTGTTTGAACAGCTGCTGCCGATCACGAAGACCGTCTATCATCGTGGTTCCCATATGGAAGGAACCGTAGCGTTGAAAATCGCACTGATGGGCCGTGGTGTTCTTGATCACGCGACCGTGCGTGAGCCGCTCAAGCCGCTTGGCAAAGAAGCCGAAGAAGAAATCTTCGCTGCGCTCAAAGCTTCTGGTATTGACGCCGTCGATCCCAAGGTGCTTGCAGCACTCTAAAGCAAATCGCCCCCATGCCAGTCATGGGGGCCATCTATTCTGGGAGGAATTTGAAATGTTCAAAAAGTTCTCAAAAACTGCCAAATCCGCGATTGCTGCAATGGCGCTTGTCGGGATTGGCTGTTCATCTGTTTCTGCAGACGAAATTAGAATTGGCGCGATGCGAGAAGGCTCCGCCTGGTATGTATTCGCTGCGACTCTGGAGCAAATGATCGAGTCCCTTGATGGCACTCAGGTTGAAGTGATTGCCCGTGGAGGCGGGGTTGCAAACCCGATGGTCGTGCAGGCAGGCAAGGCTGAAATTGCTCTTTCAAATGTGGCAAGTGCGATATGGGCCTATGAAGGGTCTGAGGTCTATGGCGGCAAAAAAGCGACAGACATCCGGGCTCTGGTGGGCGGACTGAATGACGTTTATGTCGGCGCAATGGCTCGCAAGGCTTATCTTGACGAGGTCGGCACCACCGACTTGAAAGAGATTTTTACGTCGGGCAAACCTGTTCGCGTTCTCATGAAGCCAGTCGGGTCCAGCGCAGTTCCTGTCGCGAAAATGGTTTTTGAGTCACTTGGTACCAGCGTAGACAAGATCAAAGACCAAGGTGGCGATGTAATTCAAGTCGGCGCCGGCCAAATTGCCGATGAAATGCGCAACGGCAAGGCAGATATCTATTTCGACACGATTCTGAAAGGGCATCCGACCATCACGGAAGTCACTTTGACCGCTGATGTCCAGTTCCTGGATTTGCCGGAAGATACGCAAAAATTCATCGAGAGCCATGGATTGAAGGCCGGACGTTTCGGTCCCTGGTTCGAAGGTCAAACCGGTCCAACGATTGGCGCAAATATCGGAACCGAGCTGATTGCCAATGCGTCTTTGAGCGATGATATGGCTTACAAGATTACCAAAACCCTGATTGAGCATGCCGACGAGCTAAAAGCGTCTCATGGCGCTTGGAAGAATTTTGATCCTTCCAAGGCATGGCTGCCGGAAAATACCGGTATTCCGCTTCATCCGGGTGCGGAGCGCTACTATCGCGAAGTCGGTTTGATGAAGTAATCCCCCGCAGAAAGGATCAGACACCACATCGTGTCAAGTAAAGCTCAGGTGTCTGATCCCGATCGCTGAATTTTGTTTCGGAGGAAATCATGTCCGCTGTAGCTGCCAAGAGCAACGAAGGTATCTCGCGGAAAGTGGCGTTTCTAATTGGCCTGATGTTTGTGGCCTTTCAGGTTTGGGTCCTTTACGACCCTCAACAACCGCTGTTTTCACGCCCACTTCACTTGTCTTTCGCCCTTCTGCTTCTGTTCTTATACAAGCCGCTTGAGGCGGACTGGTTGCCGCGCTGGGCTCGCCTGGCGATTGATGGCATCGTCTTGCTCTCCACCTTGGGAGTTTGTGCCTACTATTTGCTGGCCTATGACAGACTAACGACCCGTATGGAGAATGTGTCTGAGATCTTTACAGTCGACATTGTTGCCGGGTCTGCGCTTGTTCTCCTTCTGCTCGAAGGGGCGCGCCGTGCGGTCGGCATGATCCTGGTCTATGTTCTGGTGGTCTTTATTCTCTACGCCCTGTTTGGCGGATATCTGCCCGGGTGGATTGGATTCCGCGGTTTCATGATGGACGAATCTATCGAAATCGTCTCGATGACAACGGCTGGTGTGCTGGGCATCACCACCTCGACATCGGTCAGCTTCATCTTCTATTTCATCCTGTTCGGAGCCTTCTACAGCGCCGTGGGCGGTGGTCAGCTCTTTATCGATCTTGCCATTCGCGTTGCAGGACGTGCGACCGGAGGCACCGCAAAAGCGGCCATTCTCGGCTCGAGCCTTATGGGGTCGATTTCGGGAAGCGCTGTGGCGAATGTGGTCTCGACCGGTGTCTTCACTATTCCATTGATGAAGCGCACTGGCTTGGCTGACTATCGGGCCGCTGGTGTGGAAGCCATTGCGTCGACCGGTGGTCAATTGATGCCTCCGGTGATGGGGGTTGCAGCCTTTGTCATGGCGGAAATGCTTGGCATGCCTTATCCAAGCCTTGCTCTTGCGGGCCTTATTCCTGCCCTTGCATTCTATTTCTCGCTGCTTCTTGTGGTTGATTTAACAGCCCGCCGTGAAGGCATCCGGGCTCTGACCGAAGAAGAAGTCAATGCGACGGCTCCCATTCTGCCCCGCTTGCACCTGATCCTGCCTCCCATTCTTCTTGTCGTGATGCTGGTTTCTGGCTATTCGGCCGCTTATGCAGCGGTTGGCGCTTCTGTTGCCTCCTTGGTGGTTCCATTCTTGCGCCGTTCTACGTGGATCGGTCGGCCTGAAATTACCGATGCTTTGCGCAATGCTCCCAAACAAGCCGCCGAAGTTGCCGTCCCGATTGCTGCAATTGGTATTGTGATTGCCGTTGCAGTCCAGTCAAATCTGGCTTTGAAATTTGCAGGGTCTCTCGTCAATCTTGCGGAAGGGTCAATCTATGCCTCTTTGGCGCTGGCAATGATCGGCTGCATCATTATGGGTATGGGGCTTCCTACGGTTGCCGCCTATATCATCGGTGCCGTTTTGTTCGTGCCCGCGATCCAGAAACTCGGCATTGAGCCGCTGGCCGCACACTTCTTCATTTTCTACTATTGTGTGCTGTCTATGGTAACGCCACCCGTCGCCCTTGCATCTTTCGCAGCAGCTGCCGTCGGAAAGGCTCCCGCTGTGAAAACAGGCTTTGCAGCCTTCGGATTGTCATTGGTCGCCTTCTTCGTTCCATTTGGTTTCGTGTTTGACATGGGCGTTCTGGCACAGGGAAGCTATGGCACAATCGCTGTCAGTGCTGCGAGTTTGTTCGGCGCAACGGCTTTGTGGGCAGTCGCTTTTGGTGGATGGTGTGTTCGTCCGTTGGCACTTCCAGCAAGGCTGTTGATTGGCTTGTCAGGCCTGACGGCCGTTATCGCACCAGCAGAATCCATCTACTGGTATGCGGGCATGCTCATCGGTTGGGGCCTTGTCGTCGCCTTGGTTCTCATCGCAAAAGCCGGCCCTGGCGCAATCACCAGTGGTTTGTTTAGCAATCCTCCCGAAGGCGCTGATGGTTTTGCCCCACGGACCTGAGCGTTCGGCCCGGCGGCTAACGTCGGGCCACTTTTTTTGTCGAAATATAGAAAGGTTTCCCATGTCTGCACTCTGGATTGCCAATATCTCTGTATCCGATCCCGTTGCATTTGCTGAATATTCAAAACGGGCTGGACCTGCCATCGCCAAGCATGGCGGAGTCTTTCTGGCAAGGGGCGGTGATTTTGAGCAATTGGAAGGCAGAGAGTGGCCGCGAAATGTTGTCGTGCGCTTTGAAAGCATAGAGGCTGCAAGAAACTGCTATCACTCAGAAGAGTATCAAGAGGCAATTTCTTATGCACGCGGTGCATCAGAAAGACAGCTCGTCGTCGTTGAAGAACTCTGACAGAGACCGCTTTCAAAAAAGACAACCCAAATTCAATAGATGACATTTGCCACTCCGGCCGTGGCAAGTCCAGACATTGTCCTGGCTAGTCCGATAGGCCCGTTAAAAGGGAGAGCGTCAGCTCAAAGACATGGCTTTGAGAAGGCCAATACGTTGCATCCGCCCACGCCTGATGTGACGACGGGCCGCTTCCTCAGCAGCCGTTGTATTCCCATCTTCAATCGCCTGATAGATCGCCTCGTGATCGCTTAGTGACCAGGTGTTGTAGTCATAGTGTCCTTGCGTCGTTCCGCGGATCATGCCAGCGGAAACCAGAAGAATTTCTGCGCTACGCAGCAAATATCGGTTGCTCGCAATTCTATATACACACCGGTGGAAGCGGTCGTTGATATCGAGAAAATCGGTCTCATCGGTTGCGCCGCGTCGCTGTTCATCCAGAATGCCGCTCAGTTCGATCAGATCTTTTGTCTTGGCCTTTTTGGCAGCGAGCTTGGCAGCAAGGCATTCGACCGCCTCGCGCATATCATAGATTTCCTCAGCCCGTTCTATATCAATCGGAGCGACAATGACCCGGCCGCTCTCCACAGTAGCCAAAAACCCTTCATTAAGAAGGCGTCGGATCGCCTCTCGTGCCGGTGTTCTACTGACCTGAAACCGATCACAGATCTCGGCTTCGCTCACACGCTGACCCGACACAAACACGCCATCTCCCAGCAATTCTCGCATTTTTGTATACACTTGATCGCTTAGCGGTAAATCGGCCAATTTTTGCTCATCGTACATGGATGCAAAACCCTCACAAATTCAATTAGATAAAAAGATATACCCTTTTGACTGCAATTTGTAAATGTATTCCATTGTTGACATTATATCGTTATATGTATACGAAAAAGAAAAGAAATACGAATAACGGATACATACAATGAGCGCTGCTAAGCGAAAAATTCTGGTCACGCGCAGTCGGATTGATAGCTCCGCGATAGATCTGCTCAATGAGAATGGTTTCGAATGTGTCTTCTCTCCGCCCTATGCAAAGCCGGAAGAAGTCGTCGAAACGGCCAAAACCAACAATATTTGCGCCATTATGGTCTCACAGGGCAAGATAACGAATGCTGTCATCAAAGCATCCGGTTCCGTCAAAGTGATTGCTAAGCACGGCAGTGGCGTGAACAACATCAATCTTGCTGCAGCTGAAGACCTCGGTATCCCTGTATACAGAGCGGCAGGTGCGAATGCCCGTGCCGTCGCTGAACATGCTATCGCTCTTATCCTGTCTCTGAGAAAATCTCTGCCACATCTTGACGAAGCGACCAAGAGTGGCACCTGGCTCAAGGGGTCCTTCATCGGCAAGGACTTTGCCGACACCAAGTTGGGTCTCATCGGCTTTGGTGCCATTGGTCACGAAGTGGCCGAGATGGCCATGGCGCTGGGCATGAAAGTGTCTGTCTTCGATCCGGCACTGCTGACCGGCGGCGGTGCGGTGTGTCCCGAAGGGGTGGAAGCAGTTGCCGACATGGATGCCATCGCAACCAATTGCGACGTCATCTCGCTGCATTGTCCCCTTGTTCCTGCGACCAAGCATCTGGTCAATCGCGAATTTCTTGAAAAGATGCCGTCTCACGCGGTCATCGTGAACACCGCACGCGGTGGAATGATCGACGAAGACGCACTGGCTGAAGCGCTTGAAAAAGGCGTGATAGCGGGCGCTGGCATTGACAGCTTCGAGCAGGAACCACCTGCTGCCGATAGCAAGCTTTTCAAGGCGCCCAACCTGATCGTGACTCCGCATGCTGCGGGCCTGACGCCGGGAGCCGAGCGCAATATGGCGACCATGGCCGCTCGCTTTATCATTGACCATTTTGAAGGTCGGGAAATAGACCCTGCCTTTCTGGCGACTTCCGCCGCGCTTGGCGGTTTGAAAGAATAGGAGAAAACATGGCTGAAGGTTTCAGAATCAAGGAAAACTGGGACCGGGTGAACCCGGACCTGATTGCCCGCGCTGCCAAGCTGCCTGTATCCAACATCAGTGACGTGATGAACCGTCACACGGGAGCGCCTGCCAGCATGCGCCCACGGCATCGCCAAGGCGTCCTCGCAGGTCCTGCCCTGACGGTCAGTGTTCGCCCCGGCGACAATCTGATGCTGCACAAAGCCCTCATTATGGCGCAGCCGGGTGATGTGATCGTTGTTGATGCCGGTGGCGCGCTTGATAATGCCATCATGGGTGAGTTGATGCTCGCACGCGGTGTCGTTGCCAAAATTGCCGGTGTGGCCATTTGGGGCGCAATCCGCGACCTCGATAGCATCAGCAAACAGGATGTCCCTGTTTTCTCAAGCGGAATTAGCCATCGCGGTCCTTACAAGGATGGCCCTGGTGAAATCGGTTTGCCGATTGCCCTTGGCAATATGACTGTCAATCCGGGCGATTTGATCGTCGGAGACTGGGATGGCCTTGTGTGTCTGCCCAAGGACAGCGCCGCAGAAATTCTCGACCGTGCCGACAAAAAGCACGCCGCCGAGGAACGTCAATATCAGACCACCATTGAAGGCAAATATAATGGTGACTGGATTGACAAGAATCTGAAAGAGCTTGGGTGCGAATTCATCGCTTAACGCTCACGCTCAATATAACCCCGCAGATAGTCCTATCGATAAACAATAGGGAGGAACCTGATCGATGTTTTTCAAACCCCTTAAAACGGCTGTAGTCTTCTCGGCACTTGTTGTTGCCGCAGCTCTGCCTGTCAAAGCCGAAGATTTCCCGAGCCGTGGTCTCGAATTCGTTGCCGGTTATGGCCCCGGTGGCGGGCATGACACCATGCTGCGTTCCATGGCCAAGATCATTCGCGAAACCAAGTTGATTGATGCGCCGATCAATGTCGTGAACAAGCCCGGCGGCTCTGGTGCCACATCTCTTGGCTATCTCAATAGCCACAAAGGGGATGGTCATTACCTTATGGCTTCCACTTCGTCCTTTATCACCACGCCTCTGACAGCTGATGTTGGCCTGAGCTACAAGGATTTCACTCCGATCGCACGTCTGGGTATTGACCCGACCCTGCTTGTCGTTCCGGCTTCTTCTCCCATCAAGAGCCTTGACGACATCAAGAAAGCCGATCGCGTGCTCAATGTTGCAGGTGGTGGTCGTGGTCAGATCGAGCATATTGCCACCATCATGGTGTCCGATGCGCTTGGTGTGAAGCTCAACTTCATCCCGTTCCAGGGCGATGGCGAAGTGGCCAGCGCACTGCTCGGCGGTCAGGTGGATTTCGCCATGATCAATCCGGGTGCTGTGGCTGAGTTCATCAAGAGCGGTCGCATGAATGCCATTGCCATTTCCACCGAGGAACGTGCCGAGATGTTCCCGGACATTCCGACCTTCAAGGAAAATGGCTATGACGTTATCGCATCTGTCTTCCGTGGTGTGGTTGCTGCCAAAGACATTCCTGCAGAAGCCAAGGATTATCTTTCCGACATGGTTTATCGCCTGCAAAAAACCCCGGAATGGACCGAGCAATATCTCAAACCAAACGGGATTATCCCCGGTTACCTCGATGCCGAAGCTTTTGCCGCCTATCTGGAAAAAACCAATGGTATCTATGAAACCAACCTGTCTAATCTTGGTCTTCTGAAAAAGAACTGATGGGCATCATGAAAACTGCAGAAATTACATTTCTGGCAATTCTGGCGGCTTTTGCCGCCAGTCTTGCGATCGGGTCACTCGATCTCAAATATGCCGATGAATTTTCCTTCGGCCCTGGTTTCGTACCGCTGAATGTTGGCGTCCTGATCGTTATATGCTGCATTTTGCTGGCTTTTCGGAGCTTTGCAAGAAGCCGCAAGGAAGCGGCTGAAGCCGGAACCCAGCAAGATGTTGAGGAAGTCGCTGAAGTCGCAGCGCCGCAAGAGCATGAGGACACGTCTCCAAATATTGTGGGCCTTGTGATGACCGTCGCCATCATTGTTGGTTGTGTTGCAGCCATGGCGCTTGGCTCTGTGCTTGCTCCGATCTTTGCCATGATCTTCCTGCTGTCCTGGCGTGTCGCGCACCATCCGATCATGCTGTCGTTTTTTGTCGGTGCCACTACGACCGCCACCATCTATGTCATCTTTGCCATCTGGCTGAACCTGCCGGTGCTCTGAGCCGCAGCAAACAATTCACGGGACGAAACGCATGCTGGATTCGTTATCTCACCTGATGGTGGCGTTCACTCAGGTCGCCACACCGGAAAACCTGCTGCTCATCTTTGTGGCAGGGTTGATCGGTACGCTCGTTGGTGCCTTGCCTGGCCTCGGGCCATCGGCAGGTATAGCCCTTATGATGCCTCTAACCTTCGGCATGAACCCGATCTCGGGGCTTTCCCTTTTGACCGGCGTATATATGGGCACCATGTATGGTGGACGTTTGACCGCTATTCTTATCAATACCCCCGGCGACGCCCCCGCCATTGTGACTGCCATGGAAGGCTATCCCATGATGCAGCAGGGCCGGGGTGGCCAAGCGCTTGGCATTTCCGCTATCGCCTCTTTTGTCGGCGGTATTTTCGGCCTGCTGATGCTCATTTTCTTTGCGCCGATCATTGCCGAATATGCCATTTTCCTCGGGCCTCCTGAATATTTCATGCTGATGCTGCTCGGCCTTAGCATGATCATCGTGTTGGCTGGTTCTGATCCACTCAAGGCTCTGATCGCCACATTGTTCGGTGTTTTGCTCAGCACAATCGGCAGCGACTATGTTTCGGGCAATGTGCGCTTTGCCGTTGTGCCAGAGCTGATCGAAGGGGTGGACTTCGTTGCCGTCATTATCGGTCTGTTCGGTATTGGCGAGGTGCTGGTCAATGTCGAGGAACGCATTCGCCTGAATATGGGTAAACCCAAATTCAAGTTCAGCGAATTCATCCCCGGATTGGCCGAATTGAAACATATCAGCTTTCCAACCCTGCGTGGCTCGGTGATCGGCACAGGCATTGGGGTATTGCCCGGTGCTGGTGCGACCATTGCTACCTTCATTGCCTATATCACCGAGAAGAAGCTCTCCAAACAGCCGGAAAAATTCGGCAAAGGGGCATCCGAAGGTCTGGCCAGCCCGGAAGCTGCCAACAATGCAGCGGTTCCCGGTTCGCTCATTCCGCTCCTGACCCTCGGCATTCCCGGCTCTGGTGGCACAGCAATCATGTTGGGTGCGTTGATCATGTTTGGTCTCAACCCCGGCCCCATGCTGATGATCCAGTCCGCCGATATCGTCTGGGGGACCATTGCCGGTCTGACCATTGCCAACCTGTTCCTGTTGGGGTCGAACATCCTGCTGATCCCGGTCTTTGTGAATGCTTTGCGCCTCATTCAGAACCATTTGAATGCCATTGTGGTGGCCTTCTGTCTGGTCGGGGCATTCTCCATCAACTATGGCACCTTCGATGTTTGGGTGACCGTAGTGTTTGGACTTGTCGGCTACCTGATGAAACGCGCCAACTATCCCACCGGCCCGTTCATTCTGGCTTTGGTGCTGGCACCTCTGGCAGAAAATTATCTGCGTCAGTCCATCATGCTGGGGCAGGGCTCTTGGGACATCTTCATCAGTAAACCGCTCAGCCTTACATTCACAATCATGGTGCTCGGCGTTGTTGTTCTTGGTCTTGCAAAAGCACCGGCAGCCCGCCTCATGAAGCGGCGTCGCAATCAGCCTAAAAGTTGATGCGGCTCAAAAAGGAGAGAAAGGTGCATGCCTTTCTCTCTCTAGCGCCCGGTGCGCCCGGTGGCCCAAAATGATGTGGGGCCATGTTGGTCTTGCCGCCGTTCGTGCGGTACCCAAAACCCAATTTCCTAAAATGACATGTAAATAGCAAACCGTCATTGTGAGCGCGGCATTGAAATTGCATCAATGGCGGGAAGAATGCTGCTGTGGCGATCAATAGGCTGCATGGCGAAATCAAAAACGCATTGACGGCAGCAATCGGATATTAAGCTCGAAGCGGAAGGCCAAGAATAACACATCCGCAAGTCAGGCACCTCAGAGCAAATCTGCTTGGTTGCCATTCATAGCGATTATATTGCTGTCTTGAACAGGCAAGCTGATCAGATACGGAGTTGGAAATGAAAGAAATCATTCAATTTGATATTGTGACAGCTATGGAACGCCACGAAGCAATTGATCGCGTTCGGGTGGCAATCAGGTCATCTGGTGGATGGGTCATCGACGAAGTCTTTTTCTCCAACAAAGCCTCGACAACCCGCTTTGAAATTGACGCAGGCAAATTGCACGCCCTTCTGGAGGCATTGCAGGAGAAGCAGTTGAACGCAATCCCGGTAAGGGCTTTGCCGGACAAGACCGATTGCGAACTCTCTGGAACCATCTCCATGACATTCTCGCATAAAGAGCCGGATCTTAAACAGATTATCCCTGCAGTCGGGTAACTTGGTAAAGGGGATACCTCTATATCCGACTATGGCCCGCAACTAACGATCCCAAAAGAGAGCAACTCACAAAAGGCAAGCGTCCAGAGGTCCGTGGTTGTGCACTTCGGGCCTCTTCCAGTTGGACTACAGACTATAGAACTTCTTTCTAGGCAGCAGTGCTGCGTTTTAGCCGCTCAAAAAGCGCATCGGGTGAAGAGGGGCGATGCCAAAAATACCCTTGCCCACGATCGCATTTCAGGGCTTTGAGTTCTTTTGCGGTCTGGGCGTCTTCGACGCCCTCGGCGACCGTTTTCAGGCCCAATCCACTGGCCATAGCCAGAATGGCGCTGACCAGAACATGCTTTTGACTGTCTACGCACATATCGCTCACAAAGGACTGATCGATCTTGAGGCATGTAATTGGATAACGCGCCAGATAGCTCATCGCAGAATATCCCGTACCAAAATCATCGATAGACAGCCCGATCCCCATATCCGATATGGCATGCAACGTTTCTGCGGTATTTTCCTGATCGGTAAGGAGCAAGCTTTCGGTGATTTCCAATTCCAGCCAGGCTGTGTTGCACTCTGTCTCCTCCAGACAGCGCCCCAGCGTTGCCAGAAACCTGCCGAACATAAGCTGCTTGGCGGATACGTTAACCGCCACGGTGAACAGCTCCGGTGAGATTTCATTACAACGGACAGCAAATTCGCAGGCCTGTTTGAGCATCCGGTAGCCGATTTCATTGATGCTGCCTGTTTCTTCAGCAATCGGGATAAATTCCGCAGGACTGATGAAGCCTTGCTTTGGTTGTTGCCAGCGGCACAAGGCTTCTGCCCCGCGAATGCGTCCCGTATCCAAGTCAATCTTGGCCTGAAAATAGGCATGGAACTGATCCTTTTCCAAACCCTCCTTAATCAGGGCTTCCAATTCATAGCGGCGCTCCGCTTTTTGGGCCATTTCAGGGGAATAGCGCATAATATTCTGGCTGACTGTCTGCTTTGCCTCATACAGCGCTACATCGGCAAAACGGTACAGGTTTGAATCGCACTCGGCATCTTCGGGGCCGTAAGCTATCCCGATACTGACGCCGACCTGCACAGTATTGCTTTCCAGATCAATCGGCTTTTCAATTTCATGGACGATCGCATGAGCCAGGCTTTCAACTTCATTTTTGCACGTGGATTGGGGCAGGAAAACGTAGAATTCATCTCCACTCAATCGACCAACAATTCCCCTTTCTGCAACGATATCCAAGAGACGTTTCGCCACTTTTGTCAAAACGGCATCTCCGGCAATATGGCCGAGTGTATCGTTAATCGCTTTGAAGCGGTCCAGATCGATGATCATCAAGGCGCAAGGCGCACCATCTTGCAATGAAAGCTTCAATTCTTTCTGAATGGCTTCGTAAAACATCGCACGGTTGGCAAGGCCAGTCAGATTGTCGGTGTAAGCCATGCGTTTGAGTTGGCGTTGCAGCTGCTGACGCTGGTTTTCATGATTGACGAGCGTCTTCATGGCCGTTGCCATGTCGCCCAGCTCGTCCTTCCTTTCCGTGCCTTCGATCGAAATGTCGGTTTCGCCATTCGCCAAATTTTTGAGATTTCCGGTGAGATATGTCAAAGGGTCTGTAATGTTGCTGATAACGGATTTGGCAATCAGCATCACAATCGCACCGCCGGCAAGACAGATCGCAACCATTTCTATGAGATTTTGCCAGAATGAGTCAGAGACATCATCAAGGTAAACGGCGGACGCGATCACCCATCCCCACGGTGCGAAATGTTCGGACCAGGCAACTTTTGGCAAGCTATGCTGTTCAATGCCGTTTTTCACGCGGGCACCGTGATAATAGGTGAGTCCACCACCGTCCATCGCTTGTCTTATCATCGATTTGGTGTGTTTTGCTTTCCAGGCGCTGGTGCCCTCGCTGTATAATTGATTGCTTACGATCCTGATGCCTAGTTCGTTGAAGACAAACACACGCGAACCGCCATCAAAGATCATGGAGCGGATGGCATCTCGGGATCTGGTTTGGGCCTCGTTTCTTGACAACCGACCCTCTTGCGATAGCCGATAATTGGCCATTGCAATGGATTTGGCTGAATTCACAAGGGCTTGTACCTTGTCAATGTGGCCCTCTTTTAGGTTGTTCTGAACGACGTAAAGACTGAGAGCGGCAATACTTAAAGTGAATAGGGTAAGTATCCAGATTGGAAATTTAACCTTCGTTTCAACTTTGAATTGGTCAAATTTAAACATTTGATACAAACCAATTTTTCTTGAATATTGTATTTGAGAATACAAATACTTTTTTGAGATTGCCATATTAAATTAGAGCATACTAATTTTTAAAAAATGTAAACTTGAAAAGAATCCCAAACGTTATGACTGGATAACATTCAGATTCTTTTGGACTCTTGATTTTGGGTGGTGCCTCGTGTGACAGACGACACAGCCTTTGCGACAAAACTTGTAAAAACAGCTTCTGGTATCCTTGGAAGTTCAAAAGGCATCCAGCATCGAAAGAACAAAACATGAGGCGATGACAGGGTAAACTGAGCATTGCCCATAAATGCCGACTTTGCCCCGCATCGAATGTCTGAAAGTTTGAGTTGCAATGGGGAAGGTCGGATATGGGCATTCTGTATTTCGGTCAATAACCTAGGAACGCACCGCAGCCGCCCGTCAATATTTGAAGGGCGGCTACGGGATATTGCTATACGGCAAGCCCTTTCGCCTCAAGCGTCGGCTCTGGACTACACCTTCAAACAGCTTCTAGTTTTCATGAAGGGTTGGCTGCAGGTGACCGCTTTCAAGACGGAAGCTTTTCGTGCAGACAGCTTTTCGCAACCTGTCATCATGACTGATGACAATAAGGGCAATAGACCGGTCTGCCAGGATTGGCAAAAGAGCTTTCCAGATCTGACGAGCGGAGATTGCATCAAGCTGGGCTGTGATCTCATCGCAGATGAGCAGGCGCGTTGTCGGCAGAATGAGGCGGGCGAGTGAAACCCGTGCAAGTTCTCCGCCGGACAACTCCCGTCCCCGCCGTCCATACCATTCAGAACGAATTCCCAGACCTGCAAGGATTGCATCGTCGACGCCACCACCATTTTTGAGAATATCAGCGACAGACCATCGAGGATCTACCGACAGTTCTGGTGATTGTGGTGCGAGTTGCACCGGCGACGGTCGTTTGAGGTCTGAGATGCTCTTGCCATTCCACGAAATAGTTCCCGCCTGAGGCTGGATTTGCCCGGCCAGAATCCGGCCCAGCGTCGTCTTTCCAATGCCCGAGGGACCAGCGATGCCGATCCGGGAATTCTCCTCAACATCAAGGCCTGCATGATCAAGGATCAATGCGTCGCCAAATCGATGGGTCAGTCCTTCAGCCCGCAGCATGCTTGTTCCCTTCTTGCGTGTTGGAAGCAAAGCTTTCCCAAGTTTGCGCTTGCCACAGCGCCTTGGTGAAGGGATGGGCGAGCCGACCCTGATGGAAGGCCTCTGCAGTGGTCGCCTCCACTTGTTTCCCTTCTTCAAGGATCACCATCTGATTGGCAATCTGAACCAAACGCAGGAGATCATGACTGATCACAAGGATGGCCTTACCATGCGCAGCGAGGGATGCAAGAAGCGTCATAATGCGATCCGCAGCTTCTCCATCCAGCCCCGCTGTCGGCTCATCGGCGATGATACAGTCCGCACCAGTCGCAAGCGCTGTTGCCAGCAGGACACGTTTGGCCATGCCACCTGAGAGCTCGTGAGGCCATTGCTCGATGCTTTCAGCAGAAAGGCCGAGTGTCTCGAACAATTCGGGCACATCGCAAGTCCGACCGGCAAGCTTTGCGAACCGATCGACCTGATGGCCAACCGGGCAAAGCGGATCCAGTGCATCCCTGCTTTGCGGAGCCAACGCCAAACTGCCTTGCTGCATCGGTTGACTATCAAACGCCATTCGTCCGGAAATTTCGGCATTGTGTGGCAGGTTGCCGATAAGTGCCTCAGCAATCAGGCTCTTGCCTGCTCCCGATCCTCCAATCAATCCGGCCAGTTCTCCGCGTGGCAGGGTGAAAGAGACATCTCTGATCGGGGCAAGCCGGGTGCCATCATGCTGCCGGAAATAGACAGACAGGTTTTCGACCATCAGCATCAGGCAACTCCTTCGTCAGGATCGGACACGCGACGCAAGGATTCCCCGAATATCTCGAAGGATAAGGCTACAAGCAGCAGGCCTAAACCGGGGAAGAAAGCCAGCCACCAAAGACCCGAACCGAGAGCCCGCAGGGATTCAGACAGAATGACACCAATGGAGGGCAGATGCGGTGGCACGCCCAGGCCGATGAATGAAAGGCCTGCCTCATGCAGAATGGCGTGAGGAAAGATCAAAATGAAGCCCGCTATGATTTGAGGGATGAGATGAGGCAATAAATGCCGCCGCGCAACCCACAATGGACTGCGTCCCAGCCCATGGGATACGGCAACATAGTCCGATGCCAGAACACTTTGGGTCTCATGACGCAACACACGAGCAAGGCGAGGCCAATGGGTCAAGCCAACTCCGAGGATGACACCCTTGACGCCACCGCCCGCCGCGTAGGCGACGAGCATCAGCAGCACGAAATGAGGCAAGCCAAGAAACAGCTCTGTGGCAATTCCGACTATCTGGTCTGTGACCTTGTTGATACTGGCCAGAAGTCCGAACACGACCGCCAGAGCGGTTGAAACGACACCCGCAAAAAGCCCAATGCCGATGGATTGGCCAAGGGCCAATACAGTGCGCAGCAGCATGTCCCGGCCCAACAGATCCGTGCCGAACACATGCTCCAGAGACGGCGCGAGCATTCGCATGGAAGGACTAACGCGAAGGTCATCAGGGGAGACCATCAAGGAATAGGCAAAAACACCGATCACAAGCGTCAAGGCGATAAGACCGCTTATGACCGCCTGCTGCCGAATGCGAGATGCATGCATTCGGCCGACAGGTCTTGCTTTGAGCCCAGTTTCTTCTGACCATTCGGCAATACGCGATTTCTCAGTGAGATCCGTCACAATTTCCCCTCGCTGGTCCTGTCGATTTCTGTCGCGAACAACCGTGCCTTTCGGCGCCCTTTGCGTCTGTCAGGCGACCTTTCGCGCAAACGGGGATCGAGCAGATAGGCGCAGATGTCTGCCAGCATATTGCCAACGAACACCACGGCCAGTGTTGCCAGTGCGACACCCATCAGGAGCGGCGCATCGGCTCCCTTGGCTGCGCGCACCGTTGCTTCCCCCAGACCTGGCCAGGAAAAGATGGTTTCTGCGAGAACCGAGCCGCCGATCAATTCTCCCGCACCGGCCAGATGAACTGTGAGTGCAGGCCCAAGGGCATGCCGCAGGCCGGGACCAACAAGAAGCGGCAAATCGCGAGCGCCATGAGCTTTGAGGTGACGCGCAGCAGGCCCTTCCAGGAAGGCGCGGGCCCTTGCTCTCGTGTGCAAGATCAGAGGAGCAATGCCTACAATCGATACGGTAATTGCAGGCAGGATCAAGTGGCGCAGTCTGTCGCCCAACGTCACCTGTGCGATGGTCAGACCGGGCGATGAAGAGCAGCAGGCAGGAAGCCAACCAAGCTGTATCGAGAACAAGGCAATGAACATGAGAGCCAACCAGAAACTGGGGCTAACCGCCAGCGTGACCGCAAAGGCCCGGATGAACCTGTCCGGCCAATGACCTCTTGTTGCAGCAGAGATCAGGCCCAAAGACGTGCCGATCACAAAGGAGAAAAGAAAGGCCGTGCCGATCAGGGATAGCGATGCTGGCCAACGGGCCATGATCACCTCGCTGACCAGAGCATTGAACAGCATGCTATCGCCCAGGTCCCCTTGGAGAAGATGGGAGAGCCAGCGCAGGAATTGTTCTGGCACGGGATCATTAAGACCCCAAGCCTCGGCAATCGCTGCACGTTGGTCCGGTCCGACCAGAGCGATACGCGCTCCCACATAGGCTTGTACCGGATCAACCGGGGCAAGCCTGATGAGGGTGAACAAGCCGACCATCGCCAAAGGCAGAAGCCACAGCAGACGGATGAAGCGTTCACGCAGCAGCCTTATGAGCCAACGATACCGGCTCATTCACAGGTCCATTTCCAGGACGGAAGCCCTTGCGTGATCGGGTAGCCGTGGCCGTGGGGTTCGGTCTGGACAGGACCGATATCGAGGCAATCGCTGATCCAGTAGGCATGGTCTATGTTGACCATCCAGACCCAAGGCGCATCGCCCTTGGCGCTGAAACCCGTTTTGCCATCCCATTGTGCTGCTTTCCATTCAGGCAGAGACGCTTCAAAGCTTGCGGCAGACTGAGCGGCATCCAAATGGGCATCGACAACAGGATTTCGATAATAACCCGGATTATACCATTCAACACCGGCATTGCTGCCGTGATAAAGGGCGTAGATCTCGGACGGATCATGGGATCCCCAGCCGAACAGAATTGCACTGGCATGTATTTCTTTGCCGATGGCATCCCAACTCAGTCCGCGGGGCTCGGCGATGATTCCGAGCGCGCGCATCTGTTCTGCGGCACCCAAAGCCAGCGCTTGGCGCAGGGAATCAGAGGCTGGGTAAACAAGCGGGAACCGGGCTTCCAGACCGTCTTTTTCGCGGACGCCATCACCATTGTCATCCCGCCATCCTGCTGCATCAAGTGTCGCTTTCGCTGTCTCCACATCGCTGCCTTTAATCCGTGCATCGGGATTGTCCCAAGGCAGACCATCAACCGGGCCATAAGCGGGCGTGCCATGTCCATTGAGGGCGAGGGCGACCAATGCCTTGCGATCAAGGCCCTGATTAATGGCGACGCGAATGGCGCGATCAGCGGTCACATCGTTGCCAATCGGTAAGCCATCTTTTGTCTTGTCGCCTGCGGGAAGCATGGGAAATGAAATGCCTCGGTTGTCGACCGTGTCAACATATTCCACATGCATTCCATTGGGGACCTGTTCGGAGTCTGTTGGGGGAACGGCAACCAGATGTGCAGCGCCAGATCGTGCCAAATTAAGCGCCACTGTCTCTTCACCAAAGACGAATGTCACACGCGGAAAAGCAATCTTTTCGCCATGCCAATAGGGATTGGGCTCGACAATCAGTTGCTCGCCTTCTCTCCATTCAACCATCTTGAATGGCCCGGCTCCAAGCGGATGACGCGCATAATCATCCCCATAGCTGTCCTTTGGCACAATGCCCAGCGCCACAAGTTGTGAAGTGAATGTGATCTGCGGCTTGGTGAGTTCCAGTTCGACTGTGAAAGGCGAAGTCGCGCGGGCTTCCTTGAGGATTTTCATGTCCGTCAGACCACCTGCGTCTCTCGCCTTGTTGAAGGTAAAGGCAACATCCTCGGCAGTTAGCTGCGTGCCGTCCGAGAATTTGGCGTCCTCACGCAGAGCAACGGTCCAAACGAGGCGGTCATCAGACAGGGACCAGTCAGTTGCCAGATCGCCCACCATATTCAGATCAGCATCCAGACGCAGCAACGTTGCCTGAAACAGCGGATTGCCATACCGCCCCCAACCCATGATCGGATCAAAACCGGTTGCTGGCTCTCCACCCACGGCCAATACCAATGGAGGTGGGGCAGCAAAAGCGGTCGTGGCAGACAGAACGGCAGCAAAAACAGAGGCAAACAACAGGTGACGGCGCATCATGATCTCCGTGGTATGATTTTTAAATTCCTTTATCATACTCTTTTTGTATACGAAAGTTTGAAATGCGCCATAACCCCAAACCTATTCTTTTGGCCTCCTATGCTGGTGAGAAACCCATGCTGTCGATGTGGAAGAAAGAGAAAATGCTGCAGGGATAAGAGGTCAGAATCCGATTCTGGCAGCATGATCTGATGCGTGCCGGCATGGGAGATGCGTGCCGGTATGGGATAAGAATGGTTGCGGGTAGGATAGGGATCGAAGTTTGTATGAAATTCGCAGCTGCAATAGGTCAGCAGAGCGTTCCAGTGTCCTATTTGAATTTCATAGAAACACGATTCTACACATCTGCTGGCCGTCTGATCCGAAAGGAGGCGGGGAGGGTATCTTTTGACATTTGATATCGAGCCGCCAGATGCAACCCATCGACATTTGCCATCCAGCAAATGCCAACACGCGCTTCGCGCTCAGCACGGCGCTTGGTCAGGCCCTTTAAAAGGCGCTTACAGCTTTCCGGTCAGGGCGAGTTGCAAAGAATTGCTGATATGCAGGTCGAGTGCTTTTGTGGCAGCATCTGCATCACCGTCCAGCAATGGGCGTAAGATGTTGAGATGCTCGCCGATAACTCGTTCTGCATTGAAGGGAGTGACCTGCAGGCGGGATTGCACGACCATATGAATCTTTATGGAATTGACGCGGTAAACTTCGGATATCAAGGCGTTATGCTTTGAGCCAATCAGTGCATCATGCATCGACCAGTCAAGCTTTTGCATTTCATCGGCCTGATCCTGATCGGAGTCCGTCTTGATATTTTCCAAAATAGCTTCGTGCCGATCAATCCAACCGGTGATCATCTCTTCGGGCAGATGGTTGATGGCCGAGTGCACGGCGCTCAATTCAAGAATGCGTCGCAACTCATAGGCATCAGCGACGAATGAGACATCCATTGTCGGGACCATCAGACCGCGCTTTGGCAAAGTCTGAAGCAAGCCATCGGCCTGCAAGCGCGATATCGCTTCGCGAATTGAGCCCAATGTGGATCCCGTCATCTCCACCAGCTCACGCTGGGAAACCATCTGTCCGGGCACGAGCTTGCCCTGATCCAGCAACTCGACGACGCGCTCATAGGCCTCATGTTTCAACGAAATGCCGCCAGTCCCACGGGATGTTCCGGTTGTGTCGCGCGTCTGCCTGTTGATGGGTGTCTTGAGCATAATATCGTCTTTCAAATCAATAGCTCTTCATATGCACTGCGCTCGGCTACCACGTTTTCTGCCAAATTTCCACTAGGCATGCAGGGGAGAATATGTGCTCGACTGACAGAGTCTATTGCTAACATGTCAGAAACATGTTACTAAACTTTCAGAAGCGTTGCAAGCGTGCTGCGCTCCCATTGGAGGAAATAGGAGGACTTATGAAACCTTCAGCAAAACTGTTGGCTGGCGTTGCCGCCGCAGCATTCACCGCCCTTATGTCTTTTTCAGTTCAGGCAGAAACGCTTCGCTTTGCAACGACCCTGCCTGAGGCTGACAATCCCGAAACCCACGCCATGAAGGCATTCGAGCAGTATGTCGAATTCCATACAAATGGTGAGATCGATGTGCAGTTGCTGCATGGTGGTGTTGGCGGTGATCGTGAGCTCCTCGAAAATGTCCGCAACAACATCTTTCAGATGACCGCGACGACCGATGGCGCTCTGGCTTCCTTTTATCCTGGCGTTCAGGTCTTCTCGATTCCTTACCTGTTCCGCTCTTCACGCACCGCTGTCGAATTCATGAACAATTCCCCGGTTATGGATGAATTCACCGCAAGTGTCGAAGAAGAGGCCGGCCTGCGCATCATTGGTTTCGCCGCTGATGGCTTCCGCAATTTCGTCAACAACAAGCATCCGATCAAAGTGCCCGCTGACGTCGAAGGCCTGAAGCTGCGTTCGATGGAAAGCCCGGTCATGATCGCGCTGATGAAGAGCCTCGGGGCTGCCCCAACTCCGATTCCGTTCCCGGAAAGTGCGATGGCAATTCGTCAGGGTGTTGTCGATGGTGGCGAAAACCCACCCTCTACCGTCATCAATGGCGGTTGGGCAGAAGTCATCAAATATATGTCTCTGGACGAGCACATTTTCTCAGCCGTATTTGCATATGCCAATCCGGACTTTCTTGATGGTCTGAGCGATCAGAACCGCGCAGCTGTGATGGATGGTGTGAACCTCTACACCACGATCATGCTGGCTGGCAAAGGGCAGGGCTATTTGTCCGATACACAGCGGATCAAGGATATGGGTGTTGAAGTCTATGTGAACACGCCCGACGAGAAAAAGGCATTTGGTGAGAAAGCCCAGAAACCCGTTCGGGAATTCCTCTCCAAAGAGCTCGGCGCGGACTATGTCAACAAGTTCGTCTCTGCTGTTGCAGATACCGAAGCTAAGCTTTACGGGAAATAATCCCTTCCCGTAAACACAAGGCCCGCCGTTTCCCGTTCTCCCTATCTCTCCCCCTGGGTCAACGGCGGGCCATTTTCAAATGGATCTCCCCTCATGGCTTCTTCTCTGACGCAGACTTATCTGCGTTGGACAGCGGCACTGTCCAACGCAACAGAATATATATCCGTGGCGATCTTTGCCGGGATCGTCTCTGTCAATTTCCTCGCCGTTCTGGCCCGTTATGTCTTCAACAATCCCATTGGCTGGAGCGAAGAAGCTCTTCGTTATGCCATTGTCTGGGCAGTCTATCTGGTGGCCGGGGCAACATTTCGCCATGGCGAGCAGATGATGATCGATCTCATCCTCATCATTCCTTCAGATACCATCAAGCGCATTGCCGCCCTGCTGTCGCTTTTGACGACCCTGGTGCTAGCCGCTGTCATTGTTGTGCTTGGTCTGCCGTTCCTGCTTGATACCGGTCAGGTCTCCCCGTCAATGCGTCTGCCTATGTGGATCCCCTATGCCTCTGTGGTCGTTGGCTATTTCATGATCGCGCTGCAGGCCGTCGCTGGCTACATGGAAGGGTCGACCCACAGCCTTGAGGAGGTCGTTCAATGAGCCCCGCAGCCATCTTCTCCACCTTCTTCTTTCTTGTATTCATCGGCGCTCCGATTGCCATTGCCCTTGGCTTGACCGGGGCGGGCGCTGCATGGTTTGCCAATCTGCCCATGGTAATCATCCCAACGCGCTTCTTTAGCTCGTTGGACAACTTTGCCCTGCTGGCGGCACCTTTCTACATCTTCGCCGGTGAAGTGATGAACCGGGGCGGGATCACCGAGACCCTGATCACCTTCGCAGCCAAGATCACGCGCTTTGTCTCCGGTGGCGCGGCCTATGCCAACATTCTGGCTTCCGTGCTGTTTGCCGGCATTTCGGGCACTGCCATCGCCGATACCGCAGCGCTTGGCAAGATCTTCATCAACGGCATGCCCAAACAGGGTTACACCAAGGAATTCTCCGCTGCGGTCACCGTTGCCAGTTCGATGATCGGTCCGATCATCCCGCCATCGGTGATCATGATCGTCTATGCCTCGGTCGCTCAGGTCTCCATTATCAAGCTGTTCGTCTCGGGCATCGTGCCCGGCATCATGCTCGGTGGCGCCTGTGCCGTGATCGTGCTCTATACTTCATTGACGAAAGGCTTGCCCAAGGGTGAGATCAAGGCCGTCGACAAATCGGATCGCCAATTGGCTCTCGAGACCGCTCTTGTCTTCTCCATCCCGCTTTTCATCATCTTTGGCACCCTGTCCGGCGTCTTCACGGCAACCGAGGCCGGTGGTATTGCATGCGTCTATGCGATGGTGCTGGGGCGCTTTGTCCTCAAAACCTTGTCGGGCCGCGATATGCTGTCCTGCATGCGGGCTTCCATGCGCACCACCGCCAGCCTTTATCTGGTGATCGCAGGCGCATCGGTCCTTTCCTACATCCTGACGGTTACAGGTGCTATTTCTTCGGTTCGCTCGCTGACATTCCTGTTTGCCGACGATCCGACCATCTTCCTGTTCTTCGTTTTGGGTGTGTTGCTGATTGCAGGCTTCTTCCTTGAGCCAGGTGTGCAGGTTCTGCTGCTGGCCCCGATCTTCCTGCCCATTTCGCGCAGTCTGGGTATCGACGAAATGCAGTTTGCGATGGTTTTCCTTCTGTCCGGCACCATGAGCCTGATGACCCCTCCGGTTGGCATTTGTCTCTTTGTTGCGGCCCAGATCGGCAAGATCAGCATCGGGCGCATGTTCTGGGCCATCACTCCGTTCCTGATCGCACAGATCATCGCCATTTCCCTTCTCATTCTTGTGCCGGATCTCGTCACGTTCCTGCCCAACATGGTCAAATGACCTCAACTCAATCGACAAAATCATGACCAAGCAGAAAATTCTTGTTCTGACAGAACAATTTACCAATGAATGCCCCTTGTTCGATCCTTTGCGTGAAGCGGGATATGACGTCGAGGTGAATGAAACAGGCCGCTTGCCAGACGAAGCCAAGCTCAAGGCAATGCTGGCAAAGGATGTGGTCGCCACCATTGCCGGTGGTGAGCCCTACACACCGGATGTGCTCGCCAATGCCAAGGACCTGAAAATGATCGCCCGTTGGGGTGTCGGATATGACAAGGTCAATGTCCCGGCTGCAACGGCGCATGATATTCCGCTCGCGATGGCCTTTGGCCAGAATCACGAAAGCGTTGCCGAATATGCCCATGCCATGGCCCTGTCGCTTGCCTGCGGCATTGGGCGACGCGACGCGATGGTGCATGGCGGTAAATGGACCTTTGACGGTTTTCATCCCGGCCTATGGGAGCGCACAGCTGGCCTCATTGGCTTGGGCCGCATCGGCGGAGCCATGGCGCGCCGTCTGGTGGGCCAGAGCATGCATGTGCTGGTCTATGATCCCTATGTGACGGATGAGCAGGCCAAGGCGGCTGGCGTAGAGAAATGTGATCTCGACACACTCTTGGCGCAGAGCGACCTCATTTCCGTGCATGCCCCTTCCACGCCAGAGACACGGCATACCCTGAATGCTGAAGCGTTTGCCAAGATGAAAGACGGTGTGATCATCGTCAACACATCACGCGGGCCATTGATCGACGAAAAAGCGCTGTTCGATGCCCTCAAATCCGGCAAGGTCTATGGGGCGGGTCTTGATGTCTTTGAGACCGAACCTTTGCCCGCTGACAGCCCCTTGCGCGAGTGTGACAATGTCATCCTCAGCCCCCATGTCTCCGGCATGGACAAGATGGCAGAGGCGCGCGTGACGACCCGCTGTGTCGACAATATTCTGGCTTGGTTGCATGGGGACCCGAAAGAGTTGTTGCCCTATGTCGTCAATCCCGAAACCCTGAAACTTGACCGGTAAGCATTCCAGCAAGGAACAAGAAAAATGGCAAAAGAATTCGCCGGTATCATCCCGGTCATGCTAACCCCTTTCACCGATGACAACAAAATCGACTTCGAAGGCTATGCCAATCTGATCGAGTGGTATATCGAAAATGGCGCTCAGGCCATGTTCGCGGTTTGCCAATCGTCCGAAATGCAGTTTCTCTCGCTGGAAGAACGGGTCGAGCTTGCGCGCTTCACAGTGGACAAGGTGGCAGGGCGCGTGCCCGTCATGGCATCGGGACATGTTTCTGATGGCCTTGAAGACCAGAAAGCCGAGCTTGCCGCCATGGTGGAGACCGGGGTCGATGCCATCGTACTGGTCACCAACCGGCTCGATCCAGAAGAAAAAGGGGCCGAGATTTTCCGCTCCAATCTCGATGCGCTGCTCGACTTCCTGCCAGCCGACATGCCGCTGGGGCTTTATGAATGCCCAGCTCCCTATCGTCGTCTGCTGAGTGACGACGAAGTGACCTATTGTGCCAAGTCCGGCCGGTTCGTCATCGTCAAGGATGTCTCGTGCGATCTTGAAACGGTCAAGCGGCGTGTGGCTCTGGTGGAGGGCACTCCGATGAAGATCTGCAATGCCAATGCAGCCATCGCCGTCCCTGCCATCCGCGCCGGGTCTGCCGGGTTCTGCGGCGTATTCACCAATATCCATCCTGATTTCTATCGCTGGATTCAGGATCATGGTGAAGAATATCCAGAACTGGCAGAAGAGCTGGCCGTCTATATGGTCCTGTCTGCAGCGATCGAGCCGATGGGCTATCCGAAACTGGCAAAGCTCTATCATCAGCGTCGTGGCACCTTCTCTTCCATTCACAGCCGCACCATTCCCTTCGATATTGAAGAGAAATTCTGGGCGCTTGGTGCGGTCATTGATCGGGTCGAACAAGGGAACGAACAGTTCCGCGCCAAAATCAAGGCTCTGGGAGCATAAAGATGTCAATTACGGTTTTCGGATCTCTCAACCTCGACCTCACTGTCACAGTCGATCACATGCCTCAACCTGGCGCGACCAACCATGCGTCCGGTCTGCATAGAGGACTGGGTGGCAAAGGGGCAAATCAGGCCGTGGCAGCCACCAAATTGGCGTCATGCCCGGTCCGCTTCGTCGCGGCGATGGGGCAGGATGCCTTCGGTGAAAGTCTGGTTGAGGATCTGAAAGCCTTGAATGTCAATGTCGATGACATGGTGGTCTTTCCCGATTCCGACACGGGAATGGCCTTCATCCATGTGGACACGAACTCGCAAAACACCATCACGGTTGTGGGTGGGGCCAATATGGCTTGGCCACCCGAGGGGCCTGATGATCAGGCCTATGCCGGCTGCAAGGTGGCCCTGTTTCAGCTTGAAACACCCCTTGAAGCAACGCTTTCAGCCATGCGGAAGGCTCGGGCTGCCGGGGCAACCGTCATTCTTGATCCTGCCCCCGTCGCAAAGCACGGCATGAGCGACCTCATGGCCGAGGCTGATATCATTACGCCCAATGAAACCGAAGCGGCTGCCATTGTCGGCAAAATGCCTTGCGATTTTGACGATGCCATCGAGGTTGCAAAAGACTTGTGCCGACAAGGTCCGAAGATCGCCATCGTCAAGCTCGGTGCCAAGGGGCTTGCATTTGCCACCTCTGATGGCGAGACAGGCTCAATCGAGCCTTTCAAGGTCAAATCCATCGATACGGTCGCAGCTGGCGACAGTTTCAATGGCGGTCTGGCCGCAGCACTCGCAGAAGGCTTGCCGCTTACCGAGGCCCTCCGCTTCGCATCCGCAGCCGGTGCCTTGGCGACGACCAAAACAGGGGCCAGCGAAGCGGTGCCCACGCGAGAGCAGGTTCTTGAGCTGCTTGCCGTGAGCTGACGACCGGATCACTTGCCGGTGACCAAGACGGAAGCAAAAGCGGCTTTTACCCTACGGGTTGCTTCCGGTTCATTCGTGTTGCGCTCGCAATGGCCAGTCCGGCAATCGCCAAAGGAATGAAAGACAGCCAGAGCACGGTTGCCCATCCGAAAGCGGCCAGCAAGCCGCCAGACAGGAAGGACCCAACAGCCATGGTGCCGAAAATGACGAAGTCATTGAGGGATTGGACCTGAGCTTTTTCCTCAGGCCGATGGCAGTCGAGCACGAGCGCTGAAGCGCCAACGAAGCCAAAGTTCCAGCCAAGGCCCAGAACGATGAGTGTCCCCCAAAAGTGCGCGACCTCAATGCCGAGCAAACCGATGCCAGCGGATACGCCAATCAAGGCAAGGCCCAGAGCGACAATTCTGGACGCACCGAACCGCGTGATCAGCTTGCCTGTAAAGAAGCTTGGGGCATACATAGCAATCACATGCCATTGAAGCCCGGAATTGGCATCGGCTTGTGACAACCCGCATAGCTTCATGGCAAGCGGAGCCGATGTCATAAGGAAATTCATCAGCAAATAGGAAACCAGACCGCACAAAACAGCGATGATGAATCGTGGCTGTCTGGCTATTTCTCCGACGGGACGTCCGCTTGCCATTTCATGGGACGAAAGCCGTGGAATCCGGATTCCAAGCAGAATAAGGGCTGACAGGGCCGCGACCACAGCCTGCCCGAGATACGTGGCGGCAAACAGATAGGGCGGCCAAAGATCCATGGTATGGGTCACCAATTGCGGGCCAATCACCCCTGCAAACACACCGCCGGCCATGACCAGTGACAGGGCGTTGGCACGCTTGTCCGCTGGCACGCATTCAGCAGCCGCAAACCGAAAGGACAGGACAACGGCCGCATAGGCGCCACCAAGGAAGGTAGCCACGCAATAGAGCCAGAAAGACGCCCAGAAAACAGCCAGCATCGCCACCAGCCCCGCAAGGACGCCCGCCAATGTGCCCAGCAAGAAGGACATTTTACGCCCATAGAGCCGTGTGATCGCTCCCGAAGGCAGGGTGCAAAGTGCCATGCCAATGACGAATATGGTGATCGGCAGAGTGGCAAGAGACGGGCTGGGCGCAAACATATGGCCGATGATTGAGCCTGATGCGTAGGTCACAACGGAGTTGGCACCGGCTAACGCCTGAGCAATTGCCAGTCGAATGACATGCTCCTGACCGTCGGAAAAGAAGCTGGCTGGGCTATGGGCCTTAACGGACATTTTCTTCCTTTATATGCAGCGCCGATGCTGAATTTGGGGCGGGAACGTGCGTTTGATGGCCTTGCAGGGCCTTATCAACTCAACCGGGTCTGACATATGAGGACGACAAAGACAAACGCATCGCCTTGTCTATAGTGCAGAATCCTTTTCGACAATGCATCAATTTAATTCAAGATTTACGATGCCGGGATTTTAGGCCGATGCGAGCTGCCTTTTTTGTATTTCTTAACAAGTTCCTTAGTGAAAATTCGTAAGACTACTTACAGGTTTAGGGAGTTTGAGTGATGAAAAAAGGGAAGGGTTTTAACAGCATTCCAATTCGGTTTGCTGTGATGTCGCTGGCAATTAGTGGCTTGATCGCTCTGGCCTTTGGTCTTGCCTTCGATCTGCATTTTGATCTGGCAAATCCAACGGGCACTTTTTCGCCATCGGCCTTGATTGCGCTGATGATCGCTTTTGTCATCCTTCCTACCCTGATCACTTATGTGGCTGCGCGTAAACTGACGACGCAGATTTCGGCCCTCAAGGCAAGCACCGATGCCATTGCAAACGGAAAGCTCTATAGCCCGATTGACATCGAATGCAATTGTGAGATTGGAGGCCTTGCCGACAGCTTTCGTGGCATGGTCAAGAAAATCAATTCCAATGTCCTGAGAATGAATATCATCGCCTACACGGACGTCGTCACCAATTTGCCAAACCGCGCGGTCGTCGCGCACATATTGAATCAACTGGCGGCCTCCGACGCCCCTTATGAATGCTCGGTCCTGTTTCTCGATCTTGACGGCTTCAAGCGGATCAACGACACCTACGGTCATGAGGCGGGTGATCAGATCTTGTCCCAGGCCAGCAAGCGCATCATCAACGAGGGTCTGCATTGCAGGCGCGACGACCTTGACACCTGCATGACGGTTTTCGGCGAGCTTTGTACATATCTACCCAAAAAGGCGGTGGTCGCAAGGTATGCCGGGGATGAGTTTGTGATCATTCTGCCCGGCAATCACTCTGAAGAGGCGCGATTGCAAATTGCCGAGGAGATTTTGGCTGCATTTGACCGGCCATTCTATGCAGCGGGGCAAAGCACGTCTGTCGGCCTCAGCATCGGCATTGCCAGCTACCCCCAAGACACCTGTGATGCGAATGAATTGATCAAATTTGCCGATCTGGCCATGTATGCGTCAAAGCGCGACAAAAAGCGCAGAATCACTTTGTTTGAGCCAAAGTTTCACGAGAAGGTTTTGCAACAAGCCCGCTTGGAGCGAGAGCTCAAGCTTGCAATCGACAGCGACCAAATCTTTCTGCATTTCCAGCCCAAGCTCAAGATTTCTACCGGAGAGCTCTTTGGCGTTGAAGCTTTGGCGCGATGGAACCACCCCAAGGATGGTGTCATCCCACCAAGTGAATTCATCCCGGTGGCAGAAGAATCCGGTTTGATCATTCCTCTGGGGCAAAAGGTTTTTGATCTGGCTTTGCAGCAGAGCAATGAATGGCTGGCTGAGGGGAAATGCAAGAAAATCTCGATCAACATCGCTCCCTTGCAGTTTGATACGGATTCTTTTGTGAACCGCATAATCGACTTGCTGGCCCGCCACAAGATCCCGCCCAGTTTCATTACTGTGGAGATCACCGAGTCGATGGCCATGGCTGACTTTGAAGCAAGTCAGGCGCAGCTTTCCAAGTTGCGTAGTGCGGGAATCTCCATCGCCATTGATGACTTTGGGACGGGATTCTCCAACCTCTCGCTGCTCACAAGGTTGCCCTTCGACATTTTGAAAATCGACAAGTCGCTGATTTCGGACATTGGCTTCCAACCCAAAAGCGAGGCTGTTTTAAGGGCGGTTGTTTCCATGTCAAAAGCTCTCAATTTCGAAACCATCGCCGAAGGGATCGAAACCGAGGAACAATTCACATTTCTGGAAAATATCGGATGCGACAATGTTCAGGGCTTTTTGCTTGGCAAACCAATGTCGGTTATTGATTTGGCTCGTTGGGAGAAAGAGTTCATCCCATTCGGCACGCAGATCAACAAAGACATCAAAAAACACGCTTAGCCGGACACAGCGATTGCGAAAGGCGTGCCCATATCCTTCAACCGGCGCAATGCGGACAAGGTCATCGACATGACCGCCATGTAAGAACCTTGTCGTTAATGGCTCCAGATTGGTTCTTAGGATAATTGTGATCCGCAAATCCCCTGATATGATTTTGGTCTGCGGCTTGATTTCGCCAATCAAGCGCGTGTGACAGGCTTGCTTGTTTGAGCCTGTCCAATCCGTGCCAGCCACCTCGACACTCCATGGCAATAAATGATTTGAAACCTCCAGTCATGAAGAGAGAAACATGACCACATACAAGATCCTTGACGGCGACTATGACTATATCATTGTTGGGGCGGGCACTGCCGGGTGCGTGTTGGCCAATCGCCTGACCGAAGACCCAGCCGTCAGGGTCCTGTTGCTTGAAGCGGGTGGCTCGGACAATTATCACTGGGTCCATATTCCCGTCGGCTATCTTTATTGCATTGGCAATCCGCGCACTGACTGGATGATGAAAACCGCCTCGGAAGCCGGGTTGAATGGTCGCTCGCTGGTCTATCCTCGCGGCAAGCTGCTGGGTGGCTGTACGTCAGTCAACGGTATGATCTATATGCGCGGGCAGGCCGCCGACTATGACCATTGGCGGCAATTGGGCAATGTCGGCTGGGGCTGGGACGATGTGCTGCCCTTTTTCCTCAAATCCGAGGACCATCATGGCGGCGGATCCAACCTCCATGGCAGCGGCGGTGAATGGAAGGTCTCCCGTCAGCGGCTCAAATGGGACATCCTCAAGACAGTGCAAGAAGGGGCCAAGGAATTTGGCATCGAGCCGCGCGATGATTTCAACGATGGCAACAATGAAGGCAGCGGCTTCTTCGAGGTCAATCAGAACAAGGGTTGGCGCTGGAATGCCGCCAAGGCCTTTTTGCGGCCGGCCATCAAGCGCCCCAATCTGCGGCTGATCACCAAGGCCGAGACCGAAAGCCTGGTGCTGGAAGGCAAGCGCGCAACGGGTGTGAAATTCCGCTGGAAGGATGAAACGTTCATCGCCAAAGCAGGCCGCGAGGTTTTGCTGGCGGCTGGTGCAATCAATAGCCCCAAGCTTCTGGAACTGTCCGGCATTGGCGATGGCGCGTTGCTGTCTTCCCTCGGGATCGAGGTTGCCCACGAGAATGCCAATATTGGCGCCAATTTGCAGGACCATCTGCAAATTCGCACGGTTTTCAAGGTGCAAAATACCAAGACGCTCAACAAGAAGGCCAATAGCCTGTTGGGACAGGCCCAGATTGCCCTGCAATATGCCCTGACCCGATCGGGGCCCATGTCCATGGCCCCAAGCCAGTTCGGCATGTTCACCAAGTCGGACCCGTCGATGGCGACCCCGGATCTGGAATATCACGTCCAGCCGCTTTCCACCGACAAGCTCGGTGATCCCTTGCATCCCTTCGAGGCGATCACCGTATCGGTCTGCAATCTGCGGCCGGAAAGCACAGGGACCTGCCACATTACATCGCGGGATCTGTCGGTCCAGCCCCAGATCAATCTCAACTATCTCTCGGCTGAAAGGGATTGTGACGTGGCGGTGAAATCCGTGCGTCAGGCCCGCATGATCCTGACCGCCAAGGCACTTGCACCCTATCAGCCGGAGGAAATTCTGCCCGGCCCTGCAGTCGAGAGTGACGCCGATTTGATCAAAAAGATCGGTGACATTGCCACCACCATTTTTCACCCCGTTGGCACTTGCGCCATGGGTGTGGACGAGAAAAGCGTCGTCGATCCGCAATTGCGTGTCCGGGGGGTGGAAGGATTGCGGGTCATTGATGCGTCGATCATGCCGAAAATCGTCTCCGGCAACACCGCATCACCCGTTGTGATGATCGCCGAGAAAGCCGCCCATCTGCTCCGGCAGTAAGCGGGAAGAGCAAGCCACACCGGTTGGTCAGACCTTGAGTGTTTCCAGCAACTGTTTCTTGGCCACCTGTGCCTTTGGTCCGTCGAGAATGATTTCGCCGCGTCGCATTGAATAGAAGTGATCGGCGAGGGAATAGGCAAATTCGAAATATTGCTCGACCAGCAGGATCGCCATGTTTCCCTCATCTTTGAGGAAGGAAATCACCCGGCCAATCTGCTGGATAATGTTGGGTTGAATGCCTTCGGTCGGCTCATCAAGCAACAGCAATTTCGGCTTGGTGATCAACGCCCGCGCAATGGCCAGTTGCTGTTGTTGACCGCCCGACAAATCACCGCCACGACGATTTTGCATTTCCTTTAAGACCGGGAATAATTCAAACATTTCCTCGGGCAGCGTATGTTCGCTTTTATCAAGGCATGCGTAGCCGATTTCCATATTCTCGCGCACTGTCAGTAGCGGGAAAATATCGCGCCCCTGAGGTATATAGCCAACGCCGCGCTTGGCTAGAACATGGGCAGGTTGCTTGCCTTGCTCAACACCATCCAGCTTATAGGTGCCAGCGGAATGATTGTGCGTGCCGGAGATCACTTTCAAAAGGCTCGTCTTGCCGACCCCATTGGTGCCCATCAGGCAGGTGATCTTGCCCTGCTCGGCCACCAGATCGACCCCGTGCAGGATCTGGCTCTGGTCATAATGCAGCGTAATGCCTTCTAGATTCAGCATGCTCTATCGTCCCAAATATACATCGACAACATTCTGGTCCTTGGTCACATGATCAAGGCTGCCCTCGGCCAGCACCGAGCCTTCATGCAGCACGGTGACCTTGCAATCGAGATTGCGGATGAATTCCATGTCATGCTCGACCACCACCACGGCGCGGGTCTTGGCCGCTTCGCGCAACAGCTCGACCGTGTGATTGCGCTCTTCAACCGTCATCCCGGCAGCTGGCTCATCGACCAGCAGCAATTGCGGGTCTTGTGCCAGCAGCATACCGATTTCCAGCCATTGTTTCTGGCCGTGGCTGAGGTCGCCTGAGCGCCGCTCCAATTGATCAGACAGACCGATCTCGGCCGCAAGCGCCAACACCTTTTCCTCTTCCTGTTCGGTCTTTTGGTGAAACAGGACGGCGAAAGGACCACGTTTATTCTTCAAAGCCATGGTGAGATTGTCATTGACCGACTGATCTTCAAACACCGTCGGTTTCTGGAATTTTCGGCCAATACCGAGCCGGGCAATGTCGCTTTCCGATTTGCCGATCAGATTGATCACATCCGCACCCCAAAGAACCTGGCCACTGTCGGGCCTTGTCTTGCCGGTGATAATGTCCATGAAAGTGGTCTTGCCCGCTCCATTGGGGCCAATGATCGCTCGCATTTCCCCCGCATCGATATTGAAGGACAAGTCATTGATCGCCTTGAAACCGTCAAAGGACACTGACACACAATCCACTTCCAGCAATGCACCTGCCGTCATGATTTCGCTCCCTTGGAGAAGTGATCAAACAGTCCACCAATACCCTTTGGTGCATAAAGCGTGACCGCCACAAAGCTAAGCCCCAAGAGCACCAGCCACCAATCGACCCATTTGATGACATAGACGCCCAGATTGATGTCCGGAGCCTGTCCGCCGGTGAACCAGCTGGAGAGAAGTGACACAAGAGCTGCGCCAATCGCCGCGCCATACAGTCGCCCACGCCCGCCAATCGCCACCCAGACCGCCAGATAGATGGAGGCAATCGGCGCGATTTCCGCCGGGTTGATGATGCCCGCTTGCGGATAATAAAGCGCCCCGGCGATGGCCGCGATGATGGCCGTCAGAGTGAAGACAAACAGTTTATAGACTTCCACATTATAGCCAAGGAACCGCACGCGAGCTTCGTCATCACGAATGCCGCGGATGACATTGCCAAGCTTGCTCTCGACAATCAGCTTGAGCAGCAGATAGCCCAGCATTAGCGCAAAGGCAGAACCCCAGAAAAACCAGATCGAGATCAGCGCCTGAGGGGTGCTTTCAAGGCCGGGCAGGTTCTGCAAGCCAGACAGGCCGTTATTGCCGCGAAGGCCGCTGTCATTCTGGAACAGATAGAGCGAGAGGGCCAGCGTCATGGCCTGAGTAAGGATTGACAGATAGACCCCGGTCACCCGTGAGCGGAAGGCCAACCAGCCAAAGACGAGGGCCAACAGACCGGGCACCAGTACCACCAGCAACAGCTGCACCGAGAGAAGGTGAGAGAATGCCCAGATGGCGGGAAAGTCAGCGCCGCCAACCACGCCGAAAATCTGCGTGCCGATAGCATCCTGAATTTCCTGATTGGTCGGGGGCAGGGGCGCATTGCGCGCGGCTTCCACCACGATCAACCGGGTGCGTTCATACATCAGCCACATGCCGATCATATAGCCGCCAAGTCCGAAAAAGGCGAAATGCCCAAGGCTGAGAATGCCGCAATAGCCCCAGACAAGATCCATCGCGATGGCGATCAGGCAGAAGCATAGTGTCTTGCCCAAGGTCTTGACGAAGGAGGTCGAGATGAAGCCATAGCCAAGGGCTTCGCTGCCAATGGTGACAAAGATCGTGAAGGCCGCGATGACACCCAGAAATACCAGCGCGCTGGGATGTTTGAGCAGGAATTTTGTCAGTGGTCCACCCATGGCTTAGTCTCCTGCTGCCCGACCCTTGAGGGCAATGATGCCACGTGGTCTGAATTGAATGAAAATGATGATGAAGATGATCATGAAGGTCTGGGCAGCGAGGGTGTTGGATGGGTTGAACCATTCAATGCCCTTCTGCAGGAAGCCGATCATCGCCGCGCCCGCCAACGTGCCCCAGATATTGCCTACGCCGCCAACCACGACCGTCATGAAGGACTGGACGATATAGTCCGCCCCCAATTCCGACGTCACTTTGGCGAACAGCCCGATTGCCACTCCGGCAATGCCAGCAATGCCCGAACCGAGTCCGAAGGTCAGCATGTTGATCCGGTCGGGATTGATACCCATGGAGGCGGCCATTCGCGGATTTTGCGTCACGGCGCGGGTTTCAAGCCCCAGACGGGTCTTGTTAAGGGTGAACCACAGCATGGCGAAGAACAGAACCGACAACCCGAAGATCGCCACCCGGATCCAGCTGATCGAAATCACGTCATTGATCACCAGCGCCCCATCAAGCCAGTCGGGCGAGGTGAGGGGGCGGGCCTGCGTGCCAAAAATGTTTTTGGCCAGCTGCTGCAAGGCAATCGACACCCCGAAGGTTGCGAGCAGGGTTTCCAGAGGGCGATGATAGAGATGACGGATGATCAGGCGTTCCATCGCGACCCCCGCCAGGAATGTCACCGCAAAGGCTGCCGGAATGGCCAGCAGGATCGACAATGTATAATTGGTGACAAATTGCTGGATCACATAGCCTGTATAGGCGCCCATCATGATGAATTCGCCATGCGCCATGTTGATCACGCCCATCACACCGAAGGTGATGGCAAGGCCAATGGCTGCAAGAAAGAAGATCGAGGCCAGTGAAAGGCCATCAAGAAAAAGGTCGGCAACCTCGGACCAGGCCACTTTGGTCTCGATGCTGGACAAGGTCGCCTTTGTGGCTGCCACCACCTCAGGCGATGGTTCGAGATAGACCTCATAAAAATACGCCTGCTTGAGCGCCTCTGTCACCGCTTCATCGCTTGGGTCGGCGGGCGCGAGGCCTTCTTTCACCAGCTGCTCATAGGCCGTGTTGCGCGCTTCCTGTGTGCCCAACTCGCTGACAGCAAAGGTTCCCACCTTGCCATCTGCAATATGCGCGATCAGCGCCTTGTTCTTGTCATCGGTCTTGATGTCCTCTGGTGCCCAGCCCTTTGCGACCAGCATTTCATAGGCCTCGTAGCGGCCAAGATCGCCATCGGCGCCGGGTTTCAATATCCGGGCAAAAGCGCCTTTTTCCGGCGCGGTCTGGGCGACCATCAATCTGGTGTCAAGCATCGGATTGAGACGTCCACGCACGTCAAGGCCAAGATCGCTTGAGAAGCTCTTGATCGCGGCGACACGGGCATTGGTATTTTTGTCATATTGCATGGTCAGCAGACGCTCCAGACGGATCATGTCTGCCTTCAGGCCCGCATCGCTTTCTTTGGAGATTGCCTTGCGCAGGGGACCCAGATGCTCTGGTTTGGGATCACGCGCCAGACTGTCAAGGCTATCTTTACGGGTTGCCAGATCATCGCTAACCAGTTGCGAAGCCACCAAAGCGGCACCCAAAAGGGCGCGCACACCGGAATTGGGTTTGATCTGCTTGATCTCCTTCTTGACAGCCGTACCAATTGGCTCGCCGGTGGTGATATCCAGAAGGGTGTAGGTCTTGCCGCCCTCTCGCTTGACAGTAACGATCAGATCGTCAGATCTGCGATACCAGAGGTCTTTGGATTGCCAATTGGCCAGAAACCGGCTGGCGGCAGGGCCTCCGGTTTCCTGAATTGCATCGATGACCGGCTGTGCTGTCTTGACCGACCCTCTCTTGATTTTCGGAAAGTTCGCCTGCACCACCGTTTGGAGCGCTGACATCGTTGGTGTTGGCTGTGTCGGGGCTGGCTGGGACTCTGATACGGGCTGATCTGCCGCAGTCTGTGCGGATAGGGATGTGACGGCAAGACTGGAGAATGTCAGAAAGGTCACCAGAAAGGCTGCGAATATGCGGATCATCAAGACACACTTTCCTTGATGCAGGGGCCGGTCAGGGCCCCTGCACATGTTGGTGAAAGGATAAGCTTAGTAGTTGGATTTCAGCTGGACGCAGGTCTTGGTTTCGGTATTGTACATACCGCAGCCGAGATTTTTCCAGTCAGACTTCAGCACCTTGGATTCGGGCAGGAAGTCGGTCCATGCATCGCCGGGCACTTCTTTGGTCTGGCTGATGATATCGAACTGGCCATCTTCCTGAATCTCGCCGATCAGAACCGGCTTGGAGAGATGGTGGTTGACGAGCATTTCTGCGGTGCCGCCGGTGAGGTTCGGGAATTTCTGGCCATACATTTTCTCACGCACCTTGTCGACGTCGGTGGTGCCTGCTTCCTTGACCGCATTCACCCACATGTTGAAGCCGATATAGTGGGCTTCCATCGGGTCATTGGTCACGCGGTCTTCGCCCATTTTGGCTTTCCAGGTCTTGATGAATTCCGCATTGGCTTCGCTTTCGGCACTCTGGAAATAGTTCCAGGCAGCCAGATGGCCAACGAGGTTCTTGGTATCAAGGCCAGCCAGTTCTTCTTCACCCACGGAGAAAGCGACAACCGGGATATCATCAGCCGACACGCCAGCGGCTGCCAGTTCCTTGTAGAAGCCGATATTGGCGTCGCCGTTAATGGTGGAGATCACGCCGACCTTCTTGCCGTCTGCGCCAAGGGCCACAACGTCGGCCACGATTTTTGACCAGTCGGAATGACCGAACGGGGTGTAGTTGACGAAGATATCTTCTTCAGGAATGCCCTTGTCTTTGAGATATTGCTCGAGGATCTTGTTGGTCGTGCGTGGATAAACATAGTCCGTGCCGAGCAGGGCGAATTTCTCAACGCCCAGTTCTTCCAGATAATAATCGGTGGCCGGAATGGCCTGTTGGTTCGGAGCCGCACCGGTATAGAAGACGTTTTTCGAGCTTTCTTCCCCTTCATACTGAACCGGGTAGAAGAGCAGGCCGTTCAATTCCTCGATCACTGGCAGAACCGATTTGCGCGACACCGAGGTCCAGTTGCCGAAAATCACATCGACTTTCTCGACAGTCAGCAGCTCGCGGGCTTTTTCCGCAAAAAGTGGCCAGTCAGACGCAGGGTCAACAACGACCGGCACCAGCTTCTCGCCCAACAGACCGCCCTTGGCATTCTGCTGCTCGATCAGCATCAGCATGGTGTCTTTCAGGGTGGTTTCGGAAATGGCCATCGTGCCAGACAGCGAGTGGAGGATGCCCACCTTGATGTCGGCCCACGCGGCGGTGGACATGACTGTGGTCAGAGCAGTGGCTAGAAGCAGTTTTTTCATTGTGACGTTCCCCTGAAAAGTGGCGGCAAAGCTGCGCCAGTTGGCTGAAAGCTGGTGAGCATTGGAAGGAAGCTCAGGTAATGATGGAGCAAGGCTATGGGGAAAATGGTGGTGCGGTCTGCCTCAAACTTTTCAGAAGGCTGTTGCGTTTTTTGCACCAGCAAGGCATTTTCTGCGGAAATAGGGGATTCCCATGCGTCATCTGCAGTCTTTTAAATATGTGAAAACCATTACAGAGGCGGGGTCCATCCGTGGCGCAGCAGAGAATCTGGCCATCTCTCCATCCGCACTCAACCGCCACATCCAGACGCTGGAGCATGATCTTGGCTTCCAGATTTTTGACCGCCTGACCCAAGGGGTCCGCCTGTCGGTCGAGGGAGAGTTATTCTTCCGCTATGCCCAGCGTCAGCTGTCAGGCTTTGAAAAGCTGCAAAGCCAGATCAGTGACATCAAGGGCCTTCGCACCGGTCGGGTACGGATCGGCATGAGCGCCGATCTGGGTCAGAAATTCATCCATAGACAGATCGCCACCTATCAGACCGTCTATCCGCAGGTCTCGTTCAGCTTGAACATCATTGATCAGGAGAGCCTCGATCAGGCTTTTGAATTCAACCAGATCGATATTGCGCTGTTCTACCAGCCCAACCTGAGCCGCAATCTGCAGGTCATCCACGCGGTCGAGACCCCCATTCATGCGGCCTTGCCTGTGGGCGCGCCGCTTCGCGATCCACAAGCCTTGCGGCTGCATGAATTGATCGATCATCCGGTAGTGATGCCAAGCGGCGGCACCGAACTGCGCCGCAAGCTTGACGGGGCTTGCGAGAAAAACGGCTTCGAACTGCGCATGGTGCTGGAATGCCCGGACCCCTTGCCCCATTTGAGCGCCACCATGCAGTCTCGCATTGCCTTCTGCTTGCCCTTTGCCGAGGATTTGGACGATTTCCAGTTGCGTGGCTACAAGTTGGTGCCAATGTCGGCCCGCGAATTGCTAACCGGCTATGTCAATATCGTCGCCTCGGCACAGAATCTGATGTCCGTTGCTGCCCAGAAATTCACTGAGCAACTGGTGGTCAGTCTCGAAGAGCGTCGCCTCTAGTCGGCGCCATGCTTTTAGCCAAACCGGTGATAGCGGATCATCCGGGCGCGGCTGAGGACCAGTTCGATGGTGTCGTGATCCACTTGATGCAGGCAGATGCGCTTGGTCCAGAGGCTGTCTTTCAGCGTGAAGAGATACCGCCCCGCGCCCAGCGGCGTCAGTGGCATTTCTTGTTTTAGTGGACCGACGCCCATCGTCACTGCATCTCCATCAATGGACAGAAACGCCCCTTCGCCAGAGCGCCAAAGGCCTGAGAGATCAGAAAGATCCTTTGCAACATGCTCGGTTTTCGCTGGCAGAAAATGTCGCTCCACATGACCGACAGATCCGACAATTGCCTCACCCTCCTGACGCAACAGCACGGGTGTGGTAGGCGAGCGGGAGGAGGCCCAATTGTCGCCCTCCTCATAAAGCGTGATGCTATCATCGAGCCATGTCAGCTGATCTGCGGCAACGTCAATCCAGTGAAAGCCGCTTTGTGTCACATAGAGTCCGTCCTTGAGGCGATCTGATGCAGGGATCGGCAATTCTTCGCCAAGCAGGGAGGCCATTATTCTCAAGGCAGCAGAGAACGAGTCCGTATCGTCCCGATTGGACAAGATCACCACGCCGGAGCCGCTTGTCCGGTCAAGAAGGAAGTGTGAGCCGTAGCCCGGATGCGAGCCTCCATGTCCAACCAGATCATGCTCTCCAAGGGACACATGGCGCAGCCCCAGTCCATAGCCCGTTGGCCGGCCGTCAGATAGAAAACGCTCTGCCGCCAACTGATCGAGCACACCTGATAATGCACCTTTTCCGGCCAGAAGGGCACGCAGCCACATGGCCAGATCCTTTGCGCTGGCCGTGAGGCTGCCAGAGGCAGAAATCTGCAACCCGGCATGCGTCGTCAGCCATCGATTGCCATCATGCCAGTAACCCGGCATGAGATTGGCGACAGGCTCTGCCCAAAGCTCTGGCACATCAAGGGCGAGGGATATGGGTGCGTTGATTTGTTCATCAACAAAGGTCTTGAGGGTGAGGCCTTGCCGCTCCAGCGCCATCTCCACCAGTCGGTAGCCGGTGTTGGAATAGGATATCTCGCTGCCTGCCGGAAAATTCAGGCGCGATTGTCGTGCCATGAAGTCAAAATTCGCAGTCTTGCCGGTTTCGGAATGCACTGACAGCCCAAGCAGCGTCAGGCATTCGCGCATGTCAGGCAATCCACCCGTCATATCAAGAGCCTGACCGACAGTTACCGCATCAATCGGCGACTGCAAGCCCTCCAGATGATGTCCCAATGGATCGTCAAGACCAATGCGATCGGGGTGCATCAGCACCATGGTGCACAGAATGTGCTTGGTATTGGAGGCAAAGCGACCAACCGTTTCTGCCGAGAAGGGTGTCTGGTGATTAAGGTCTGCCAATCCGCCAGCCACAGCGAAGCACAAACCTTTTTGATCAAAGCCCAGTAACGCCCCTCCGGGCTCCTCTGACCCCCACTGGCTGGCGATCTCAAGGGCGGTCTGGTTGGCGGCTTTCCAGTTGGGATTGGATGTCATGATAAAGGTCTTTACATGTTTCTTTTGCTTGTGGGCCTCGCTGGACTGAGTTGGGCACAGCCTTGCGAGTGGAACCGATCTGGCATGGGCAAGGATCGACGCACCAAGACTTAATCGCCTCGATGCATCAAGGCAACTCCCCGATCACGACAATCAGGCGTTCTGGTAAAACTGGCTTGTGGACCGGGGAAGATTGGCAAAAATGGTCGGACCGCTAAAGTGCATGCGTTCTTGTCCCGTTTGAGCCTGTTCGAGACCTTCAGGTAAACAAGTTCTATCATGCGCAGCATTAACCAATGAATTAGAATGCGAGCATAGTCGGCCATGCCTCAAACAGAACTGTGCATTTCAAAGTCATGTTGAATACCGGTACCGCCCTTGCCGGCCTACGGAAACATTTATTTTCTCTTAATAATCTCTGCAGCAATTAGAACAGATCTAACGAGGTCTTGGTATGTTTGACTATCGAAGTCCTTATTGATGGGGATCTTTTGACTGCCTGTTTTAACCCATCCCATTTCTTTAAGTCTGGCTAAGTGGACATCGAGAGAGTCATTTGTCGCCCAACTTTCATCCGCGCTAACACTTGCTGGTAATATCCTTTTCCCTTCAACTGAACCGAAGCTTCTGTCTAAGTAAGACAATTTTTGGGGATAGCTTACCGATGTCACTAAGCTTCCAGAAACGGATGCCCGTGCTAAAGAAGGATTGAAATTGTCAGAGCGCGGAAAATTCCAAAATTCGACTTCTCTGTTAGGAAAATTAAGAACAATAGTAGTACCTTCAAACTTTTCTGAAGCGAATTGAATAATCGTGTATTTGTATGACCGTCTTAATATCTTCTGTTGCAAGTCTGATTTTCAGACTTGGCATCTCATCGACGATGGTTTGCAATCTTTTCTCTGTATATTCGAGCCGAACGTTTGTTGACGATATATTTGAATTTAAATTCCAAAGAAAAGATCCACCGCCAATCATGGCACTAACGAGGATTCCGGTAATAACGGCATCGGAGTGTTTTTCCCACCAATTCAGATCATTCGCAAGCTTCGGGTTTTCCATACGTTGGACCATCATTTCAACAAAGACAGATACATTGGAAGATTTTCACGACTGTAGATTTTTAACGATATGGTTTATAAAAACAACTAAAAATTGTTTCCAATCAGTAAGCCACCTTATCCTTAGCCTGTTCGTAATCTTTTCGCAGCACCCAATGCCCGCTTCGTCCGCCCTCCGGTCATCTGATTGCTAAAAACGCGGCATTTTGTTCGGACGATCCCAACAAGGAAGCGGCCATTGGACCGTCGAGGGATTACGCCACTACACTTCGCGAAAGCCACATTTCGTTGCCTCGGGCATAGGCAATGCGGACAAGACTGCCATTCATGCGTCATGAGAAGTGCCCGGTAGAGCGAATAGGCAAAGGCCCTCAAAAGGGCGATTGAGATGCCACTGGCACGCGAATGGACATACGCTTCGTGACAGACGCTAATCAGCGGCTCATATGCTGTTATCTACACGCACAGTTTGCTGTGCGACATAGGCTGCTCTTTTCTCCAGAAGATCATTATATTTGTCGATGGATTTCTGATGCTCAAGGAACATCGGATCATTCTTCATGCCTTCATAGTCAATGCGCTTTCGAAATAACGTGGGCCTCTCAAGTCGATCAAATTCCTCTTGGCTAAGGGCCGTTTCGGCTTTCACAACCTGCCCTCCCAGAAAAGAGGCAATTTGCTCGGCACGGGCTTGCGCATAGCTCGGCCCTTGTTTCTCACCTGTCTCTTGCGCCAGGATGTCCTGAAGCGCCTTTGGAAAGGATGTATCGGAAAAGGTTATGCCATTATTGGAGATCTCGGCCACGACTCTGCCTTGCACAATGACTTGGGCAAAGGGCTGATAGTCGGGATGCTCCGATTGAGCCTGTGTACGTTCTATAAAGGTGTGGTTTGCTTCAAGACTAAGTTGCTCAAGCTCCAACCACCTCTGTTGGGTGTCGAGCCAAGCCTGATAGAAAGCATCGGACTGTTCCCAGACCATGCCCAAATATGCTTTACCCGTGATATCAAGCTTTTTTCCTGACAGCTCAGTTGAAACACCGGTGTTTTGAGCACTCTTACCTGCGCCCGCCAAAAACTCAGATGCTGGCACGTTGCTTGTAACACCGGTCTTGTTTCTTGCGACATGTGGGCTGGTGAGGGCCATCAATGATGCTGCGGCAGAAATACTCATGGTCACCTCTCAAAGTGGGTTGCTTTTCAAAATATAAAAGCAAAAGTTGTGCCAAGTCTTTCCGTGCCAAGCCTTCAGGAATTCCCTTTGATTTTTGCAATGCGCGACGACTGCAATCGCGACAAACCACGATCATTTTGCCTATCTCGGCAAATTGTGCCCGGCGTTCCAGTCATTCGATAAGAGTAATGATGCCCACAGCCCTTGTGCGGACAAATGGGTGACCTCAGACAAGCTCAAGACCCGTCTGGCAATCCATGACAGCATTCTGGGCCGTCAGAGCCAACCCATCGGGACCGGCTCGCCCACCGGAGAATTGCAGGAACGGCCCCACCTTGTTGACTCTCAGAGTCAGGTGTCGATGTCCGATGAAGTGTGCGACAATGGTTGATCTGTCAAACGCAAAACGCCGACTTCACAAGGTGTCAGAAGGCGCGACGGCAAAGCGTCGCGCCCGAGTAGAGTTATTTCCAGGGGGTCTTTTGCCAAATGGTCTTGGCGACACTATCTTGTTGTTGGGCCGTAGCTTCAAAGGCCTTGCCGGGGACAAACGAAATCGGATTGCCCTGATCTTTCATCATTGACTGAAAGTCTTTATCGGCATTCACAGCTTTCAGCGCCTTGACCAACTTCTCCTCGATCTCAGGAGCCAGTCCGGCAGGTGCCACGATACCGCGCAGGGACGACATCTTGACATCTAAGCCAAGCTCTTTGGCCGTCGGGACGTCCGGGCGAAACGCAGAGCGCTTGTCTGACAGAACCGCCAGAACTCGCACGTCATCCTGAAAGGCAACAGTTTGACTAAGAGCCATGGTGCCTGCGGCGACATGTTGACCTATCAGGGCCGTGCGTGCCATCGACGCGCCTTTGAATGGCACCAGGATAAATTCAACATTTGCGGCATCTGCAATCATGTTAGCCGAAAAATGGTCGTTGCCGCCCAGTGCAGACAGACCAACCGTAATCGTGCCGGGATTGGCTTTGGCTGCCGCTAGCAGCTCATCAAGCGTCTTGTATTGGGATGACGCGCTGACGACGACTGTGTTGGGATCCTCAACGAAGTTGGCGAGATAGGTAAAGCTGTTCACGTCATAATCAGCCTTGCGATCATAGGTCAAAGCAAGCGCCGCTGGCAGGTTGAAGGTGCCAAGCGTGTAGCCGTCAGGCTTGGCGTTGGCGACTTCAGTAAAGCCGATCTGGCCACCAGCACCGGGCATGTTCTTAACCACGACGGACACGCCATCGCCCAGCGCTTTCTCAAAATACTGAGCGACAGAGCGTGCCATGACGTCCGTACCGCCACCTGCGGAGTAACCAACGATGATTTCGATCGGTTTCTCCGGATACTCAGCCAACGCAGGCGATCCAAAGATTGAAGCCGCACAAAAGGCAGCGATGAGGGTTTTCTTCATGACAGTGTCCTCCCGAAATTTGTCGTGAAAAGGTTTTGGTCGATCTTGTAGCAATGGGCAGCTGTACGCCAGAACAAGTCATTGCGTGCAGTTGTATCAAGGGGGCTGGCCAGACGTTTGAAGGCATTCCAAAGAGTGCGATAGGAAAATTGTCCTTTATCGACCGGAAAGTTGCTTTCAAACATGGCTCTTTTTGTGCCAAACAGCTCAAGGCAAACCGCGACATGCGGAGCCCAGTCCTCGGCAAGCTGTTTGGAAGAAGGAGGTTGGTGCTCCTCAGCGTAACGATAGCCAATCACATTCAGCCCAAACCCACCGATTTTGATCATCACATTGGGTTGTTTTGCGACTTCGGATAAAGCCTTGCGCCAATCTTCAAAGGTAGATTGGGGGGCGTCGCTATAGGAACCGACGCCCAACGGGCCACCGCAATGGTCCAGAATGATTGTCAGGTCCGGCAAGGCACGCGCTAAGGCGGCAACCTCGGCCAGTTGGTTCTGATAGGCCCAGATATCGAGTGTCAGGCCCGCTTTGGCCACGGCCCTTGCTCCGGACAGAAAGGCTGGCGTACGGAGCAGGCCGTCCTCAGCTGGGCGTGGATTGGAACGAACCACCGGGTCCGGATGCCAGGCGGTGGTGTTTCGAATGCCCCGTACATAGCCGCCCCCGGCCTGTTTGAGGGCTTGCAAGACGGGCTCGACATCAGCACCCAGTTGCAGGTCGGCAAAGGCAACAAGCCCGATTGGCAAGCTTGGTTGCGCTTTGCACCAGTCAAGGATTGTCTCGACCTCTCCAACTGGTCGCATCGGTTCGGGGCCGTCTTGCCTGTATCCGGTTCGGCACTGGACATACAGACTTGCCAGAATGCTGTGCCCATCTGCCACATCCTGGGCCAGCTCCTCAGCGCCGTAAAGCCCTTCAGGCCGGTCCCAGAGATGGTGATGACAGTCAAAGATCGGTTGATCGGGGTCGATGACGTCTTCAGACTTCAAAGACAACCAAGCTGGCCTGACCGGAAAGTGAGGGCTAGCACCGACCATCGGTTATGTCTTTCCATTGGATGCTTTGGCTTTGACAAAGCTCCGTTTGATGAGTGGCCCGAGAATGACCGCAAGGGTGAGTCCAACGAGTATCTGGCTTGTCGTGTTGGCAAACAGGGTGCTCCAGTCGCCGCGGCCGATACGCAGGGCCAGACGCAGGTTTTCTTCAGCAAAGCCACCCAAAATGAGGCCCAGAACCACTGGTGGCAGTGGGAACTTCATCTTGTCCATGACATAGCCAACTGCGCCGAAGCCGAGCATCAGATAAACATCGAACATGCGGCCATGGATGGAATAGACGCCAATCAGCATCAAGATGATGATCACAGAACCGAGAAGCGGGCGTGGCAATTTCAGCAGTTTGGCAAAGCTGTTGGTTGCCAGCGAGCCGCCGAGAAACACCAGCAGGATCGCACCAAACAGGAACTGCCACATGAAGCCAAACACGATGTCGGGATTGTTGCGGAACAGCATCGGTCCGGGCTGCAATCCATGGATCAACAAACCGCCAAGCATGATCGCAGCCACGGCAGTTCCCGGAACGCCCAGTGTCAGGGCCGGAATGAGGGCCGACGCCGTGTCGGCATTGTTGGCGGTTTCAGAGGCTGCCACACCTTCCGGTTCGCCATGTCCCCAAGTCTCGGGCGTCTTGCTCGTTCTGCGCGCTTCGTTATAGGACATGAAGGCAGCCATTGAGCCACCTGCACCGGGTAAAATACCGATCCAGATGCCGATCAGTGAGGACTTGATCCAGGTTTTCCAGAAGCCCTTCATGCGCGGCAGACTGCGCCAGATTGGTTGAGTTCCGAGGCGGTCCCCTGCGTCCGAGTCGGTCTTAAGCGGGCTTTCCAGAAGGTCAATGACCGGCGGCAAGGCATAAAGACCCACCAACAGAATAACGATATGGATGCCATCCAGCAGCTCCAGCTGACCGAAGGTGAACCGGTCAATGCCGAATATCGGGTCGGATCCGACGACTGAAACGAAAACACCAAAGCAGGCGCTGATCAGGCCCTTGATGACATTGCCACCAAGCAGGAAAATGATGCTGCAAAGGCCGAAAACCGCAACCCAGAAAACTTCAGCCGGACCGAACAGCAGCGTCACACGCGACAAGGGCGGCGCAAGAAGCATGAGTGCAATGGCACTGGCCACACCACCAAAGGCCGATGAAACCACAGCCACCTGAAGCGCAAAGCCGCCTTCTCCACGTTGGGCCATCGGATAGCCATCGAATGTCGTGGCCACTGCGGCCGGCGTGCCGGGAATACGCAGCAGGACAGCCGGAATAGCACCACCATACATGGCGCCGTTGTAGATCCCTGCCATCAGCCCCAGAGCGACCAGCGGATCAAGACCGAAAGTAAAGGGGACCAGAACGGAAATGGCCATTGTGGCACTCAAACCCGGCATGGCACCGACTACGATGCCAGCAAGCACGCCAATCACGAGCGCAGCCAGGTTCGCCCATGCGATGACATTCGGCAGAGATTGGATGAGATCGGAATACATATTACCTCACTTGGGCCACAAGAGCCCGGTGGGGAAGTCCTGAGACATGGAAAAACTGAAGATCAGATAGATCGCAGCAAGCACGATCGCCGTGGCAATGGCGAGACCGACCGGATTGCGGTAGCCGAAGACATACGCAACCAGTGGCAACGACAGAGCGGTGCTGATGTAAAAGCCAATCAGATCAACCGCGATCGCGTAGGCAATGATCAGACCAAAGGCCGAAATAACCCGCATGGGCGCCTTGACGACACGGGTGGCTTCTTCACCCGCACTTGCCTTGCGCTGGTCGACGATGAGCATTGCGGTCGCCAGAATGATAAGACCGATCAACATGGCCGCAGGGAGCAAAGCTGGCAAAGCTGGCAAGGCCATGGTTGGGATGAGAAAGACGCCAGCGGCAACAATCAGGCAGATAGCCGTGATCGTTTCTGCGCGCAACACGCGCGATAGATTGTTTTTTTGCATTGGTAGGACTCCAGCCGAGAGAAAATTGGAGGCGCGAGGTTTAACCTCGCGCCGCGCTGGATCAACGCCAAGGAGTCTCTTCCCAGACCGATTTGGCAAGGTTCAGGGTCTCGGCATTCAAAGCCTTGAAGTCTTCGCCGGTGACAACTTCCACCGGGTTTGCTGTTGCTTTCATCGCTGCCTTGAACTCAGCGTCATCTTTGAGCTTATTGAAGGCATCAAGCAGTTTGTTCCGGACATCGTCGGGCAGGCCTGCCGGGGCAATGAAGCCACGCATGGAGCCATTGACCAGATCAACACCGAGTTCCTTGAAGGTCGGAACCTCCGGTGCGAATTCTGAGCGTTCTGCCAGTGCGATACCAAGAATGTTGATTTCGTCCTTGAAAGCAGAGACTTCCGACACGTTCAGAATGCCCATGGCAACGTGACCGCCCATCAGTGCGGTTCTTGCCGGGGCTGAGCCGCGGAATGGGACAATTGTGAATTCGGTGCCGGTCATTTTCTGCAATTTGGTGAGCAGGAAGTGATCATCCCCACCAAGGCTCGACATGCCAACGGTTACAGCACCTGGATTGGCTTTGGCTTCTGCCAAAAGTTTGTCGAGGCTGTCGATGCCGCCTTTCTTGGACGTCACGATAACATTTGGATCATTCACGACGTTAGCAAGGTAAGTGAAGCTGTCCGCATCATAGTCGGCCTTGCGATCAAGCGTGCGTGCCATCATGCCCGGCAGATTGTAGGTGCCGAGTGTGTAGCCATCCTTGTCAGCGTTGGCCGCTTCGGTCACACCGATCTGGCCGCTTGCGCCAGGCATATTCTTGACGACAATGCTTGTGCCTTCGCCCAGATATTTTTCCAAAAATGGAGTGACAGTCCGTGCCATGACGTCGGTGCCACCACCTGCGGAATATCCCACGATCACTTTGATCGGCTTGTCCGGATATTCTGCAGATGCTGCACCGGCGATAGTCAGGAACGCACTGGCAAGTGCGAGTGTTTTGAAAAGTTTTTGCATGTTTCTCCTCCTTACATGCTGCTGGTTAGGGTCAGGTGGGCAAGCAACCCTTTGCTTTGAGAGCTGCATCGACCCAACTGCGGTCGTTCTTTCCTTCGGCAATGCGTTTCAGCTGATCTGTTTCCGCCTCATGCTTGGCCTTTGCCTTGGCAAGGACCTCTTCGGCCTGATCAAGCGGCACGCACAGAACGCCGTCAGAATCGCCAACCACAATGTCGCCAGGCTCAAAAACCATGCCGTCAATGCTGATTGGAACGTTGATCTCGCCGGGGCCATCCTTGTAAGGACCGCGATGCGTGACACCTGCGGCAAAGGTCGGCAAATTTGTTTCGACAAACGCATCAACATCACGGATCGCGCCGTTGATCACAAAACCTGCAACGCCGCGCGTGATGGCATAGGCCAGCATCAGCTCGCCCATCAGGGCATTGGTCAGGTCGCCACCGGCATCCACAACGATGATGTCGCCCGGTTCGGCCAAATCGAGTGCCTTCTGGAACATCAGGTTATCGCCAGGACGGGCTCGTACCGTTAGGGCGGCACCGGCCATAGCGCCATTTTTATGCATTGGACGCAAACGAGACCCTGCGGCAGTCATGCGGTTCATGCTGTCAGAGACATTGGCGACAGGGACCTTTGCGTAGGCGTCGATCAACTCTTTCGTCGCCACCCGTTCGCGTTTGCAGATCCGGAATCCGATATTCATTGTCATTTCTCCACTTATGAGGCTTTTTGACCGGCACCAGCCAACAGCTGTGCATTGGCAATGCGCTCGCCCGGTACGGCCTCTCCATTCAGGACTTGAAAAATTCCGCGGACCGCGTCGACACCCACCCGTGCATTGGCCTGAGCGGTCACACCGCCCACATGGGGCGTTGTCACGATGTTTGGCTCGCTCCAGAACGGATGGTCGGCAGCCGGAGGCTCAACCGCGAAGGTGTCCAGTCCGGCACCGGCAAGATGGCCCGACTGCAGAGCTGCAAGCAGAGCATCCTCGTCGATCAGACCACCGCGTGCGGTGTTGATGATGTAGCTGCCCTCTGGCATCTGCCCGATGGCTTTTTCATTGATGATCTGGCGCGTATGGTCGTTGAGCGGGCAATGCAGGCTTAGAATGTCGGCATCCGTAAGCAACGCTTCAAAGCTGTCGCACCGACGAACATTGAACGTTTCAAACACCTTGTCTTCCGCAAACGGATCAAACCCGATGAGCTTAAGACCAAGGCCGGCGGCTATGCGGGCTGTTTCCTGTGCGATTGACCCCATTCCCATCAGGGCGAATGTCGAGCCGGCAAGTTCGCGGCCCTTAAAGCCGGGCTTGTCCCAGCGACCGGCTCGCAAGCTGGCATCCAGAGGCAAAATGCGCTTGACGGTGGTCAGCATCAGGGCAATCGCATGCTCGGCAACAGAAACGGCATTGGCGCCGGTGGCTTTTAGAACCGGGATTCCCTTACGAGCAGCGGCTTCAAGATCGATATTGTCAACGCCCACACCATGCTTGGAAATCACCTTGAGAGCTGGAGCTTTCTCGATTGCGGCAGCATCAATGCGCCCAAGGCGCGAGACCACGCCGACAGCTTCTGTCTTGATCAGAAAGTCAGCAATAACATCACTGGCCGCGTAGGCGGGGGTGTGTACCGTTTCGAAGCCATGAGACTCCACCAATGCTTGGGCAGCAGGTGCCAGATCAGGTCCTGTCACGAGGATCGTGTTCGGCATAATATATCCCTCCCGACTTGCCGTGAGACGGCAAGCGACTATGTCTTGCTTTTTGTCGATTGAACCCGCTTCCGCCTCCCAGCGGCCATCGCGGAATTTCTCCTCCCAAAGGGTAGATGAAAAAAATATCTTTATGGAAGCGAAAAATTCTGGTTATTATGTTAAGAAAAACTGGATGTAAAAATGGACACTCGTCAGCTTAAGACCTTCGTCGCAATTGCGATCCATCGAACCTTTGCCAAGGCAGCCGACGTCGTGGGGCTTACCCCTTCCGCTGTCAGTCAACAGATTCAGGCCCTCGAATCAGAGTTGAATGTCAAGCTTTTCGAGCGGTCATCCAGACCTCCTAGCTTGACGCATGAGGGGGTTCAAGTTCTTGATCTGGCAAAAGAAATTCTACGATTGGAGGAAAATGCACTTGCAAATTTGAAAGGCGACAGAATCTCCGGCCTGCTGCGCATGGGCGCGGTCCGAACAAGTGCGCTCAATCTGCTCCCTGAAGCGATTGTGAAGATGCATGATCAATATGCTGCACTGAAAATCAATCTCAAGGTCGGCCTGTCATCGTCGATGATTGCCGATGTCGATTCGGGGCGGCTTGATGCGGCAGTTGTGGCTGAACATATGAGTTTGCCGCCGCAATTAAGGTGGAGTCCATTTCTTTGCGAACCCCTGTGGCTGATCATGCCGGAATCAGTCAAGGAGCGAGACCCAATGCATATTCTCGGCAGCTACCCGTTTGTCCGCTATGTAAACAACGTGCCGCTCGCCAATCTGATCGATACAGAAATCTCCCGGCTCGGTATCATCACGCTCGATGTGGCGGAAATCGATACCATCGGATCGATCGTCACGTGTGTCAGACAGGGATTGGGTGTCGCAGTGGTGCCCCATGTATCCTTGGCTGCGCCCGATGACAACGCGATTGTCCGGCTGCCATTTGGCTCTCCGCAGATCACCCGACAGATCGGCATTGTTGAGCGGATCAACTCGCCGCGCGGGGAAGTCATTAGCCGATTGCATGGCATGTTGGCCAAATTGTGTGGCGAGCACGGCATATCGAGGGACGCCTAGTTATCAAATTCGAATCGATACTCTTCGTCACTCGCCACACGAAACATCCTGCAGCGGTTCATCAGGGTTCAGGCGGAAGCGCTAGGTGGATTTCGACATCCATCCAAGGGATTCACTTGTCGGGCCAACGGGCTTGTATTCCGCGCCCAACGGCATATCCCACCCCAGCGCGTCAATTTGCTCAAAAATGAAGGGGAAATTCACCTCGCCATGATCCGGACTGCCGCGGTCAGGCACCGACGCAAACTGAATATGCCCCGTGAATGGCAACATCGTCTCAAGCCGGCGGGTGAGGTCCCCCTCCATGATCTGCAAGTGATAGCAGTCAAACATCATCTTGAGATTAGGGGCTCCGACTTCTAAAATGACGCTATGCGCCTGCTCGGATGAGGCAAGGAAGTAGTTTGGAGCGTCGTAGTGATTGAGCGGCTCGATCAGGATTGTCATGCCAAGAGGGGCCGCTTGATCACAGGCATATTTGAGATTGGCGATATAGGTTTGATGTGCCTTGGGGCCTCCGGCGAAACCCGCCATGACATGCACATTGGGTGTGCCGATCTTGGCAGCATAGGCGATGGCCTCATCAATCGCTGCACGGGCTTCGTCTTCTCGACCGGGCAGGGCGGCTAACCCATTGTCCCCCAACTCCACATTGCCCCTTCTCGTATTCAGCCCGAGCATCACCATGCCAGTCTCAAGAAGCGCTTCTTTCACATCCTGCGCAGGGACGTCGAACGGCCAATGGCATTCGACCGCATCAAAACCGGCCTTTTTCGCCGCGCGAATGGCATCCGGCAGGCTTAGCTCCGTCCAGAGGAAGCCCAAATTGGCAGAGAACTTTGTCATGCATCCCACTCCACATTAAATTTGGTAACGAGTTTTTGCACCTGATCCTCGCTGAGGCCGCGTGGACTATGGCCTCGTGTCAGCATCGCCAGACGCGCACTATCTTCCAGTTCCTCAATTGCGTAACAGGCCGCTTCCACATCCTTGCCCGCCACCACCGGACCATGATTGGCAAGCATGACGGCGGAGCGCTTGCCCGCCAGTCCCTTGACGGCATCACCGATGGCGCTATCACCGGGCATGAAGAAGGGCAAAAGCTTGACCTTGCCCAGTTTCATGATCGCGTATGGTGTGAGCGCGGGCAGAAAGTTATCCGCGTCGATATCCGGCATCATGGAGAGCGCAACGGAATGGCAGGAATGCAAATGCACCACGGCACCTGCGGACGAACGGGTCTCATAGAAGGCTGCGTGAAGCGGCATTTCCTTGGTCGGCTTGTCTCCACCGATCAGAGTACCGCGTTCGTCAAAATGGCTAAGGCGTGCCGGGTCGAGCCGTCCAAAGCAGGATCCCGTCGGAGAAACAAGGAGACCTCCATCGGATGTGCGGGCGGAAATATTGCCGGTTGACCCTCCCGTCAGGCCGCGGTCGAACAGAGATTTGGCCAGAAGGCACATTTGTTCGCGCAAGCTTGCTTCAGTGCTCATTGGCTTTCCAGACCTTTCAGGACAGTAAGGGCGTCAGAGAAGAAAGTCTCGGCTCCAAAATTGCCGGACTTCAAGGTCAGTGCTATGTCGATAGACTGCGATTGACAGAAGGACCAAGGCACACCGGGGGCAATCTCGACACTGACGTCGAGCTTGTTGACGCCCAGTGCCTGCGTCACCGCTCCCGCCGTTTCTCCGCCTGCGACGACGAACCGGCGCGCACCCTGATCTCGTGCGGCGATGGCAAGGGCGGCCAATGCATCTTCGACGATTTCACCTGCTTGCTGCACCCCTAGCTCGGCCTGGGCAGCCTTGACATCATCCGGCTCCGCTGTTGCGTAGAGCAATGGTGCGGTGCCAAGATCCTGCTCGGAAAGCCAGTCAAGTGCCTCGCTGTGCCCGTTGCGTGCCAGTGCCAGCGGATCAAGGCGATAGCTTGGAGAAAGCTTGCTGTAGGCGGCAACCTGTGCCCGGGTCATGGCGGAACAGGAACCTGAAAGAAGGATGGCCTTGTCGGCAAGGTCTGGAACTTGCATTTTCTCGGCATCCGCTGCGAGCAAGCCGTCCTCCATGTAGAGATGCGGCAGAGGCATGGCGATGGCGCTGCCTCCCGTCATCAGCAGCATCGAGCGGCAAGCTTTGGAAATCGTGAAGAGGTCCTCATTGGCCACAGCATCGATCACCACATGAGCGACACCCTGATCTCCCAACTCTCTCAAACGCTCCTTAAGAGCTTCTGGCCCCTTGGCGACGCATAACCGATTGGCAAGACCAACAGATTTGGTGACTTGCGGTTCGAGCAAGCGCATCAGATTGCTGTCCTTCATCGGGGTCAAAGGGTGATCCTTCATTGGGCTTTCAGAAATGGGTTGCTCACCAACAAACAGATTGCCCATGAAGATGGAACGGCCATTTTCTGGAAAAGCTGGACAATAGATGGTCTGATCGGTCCCGATCTCTGCCATCAGGGCTTCGGCCACGGGACCGATGTTGCCTTTGGCGGTAGAATCGAACGTGGAGCAATATTTCCAGAAGAAGCGCTCTGCGCCAGCCTTCTTCAGCCAGTCATAGGCCGCGCGAACGTCTTGCAATGCCTCTTCGACAGGCGCGGTCCGGCATTTGAGCGCGATCACTTCGAAAGCGGCCGTATCTTGCGGGTCCTTAATTGGAACACCCATCCGCAATGAGACCTTCACACCGGAGCGAGCAAGCAGGCCTGCGAGATCCGTGGCCCCCGTGAAGTCGTCTGCAATGCAGCCAAGTATCGTTTTCATTTTGCGCATCCTCCAGAGGCTATTCTTCTGAAAACTGTTTTGTTGAAGCGTTCAAACCATACCCGGCAGGGAGATCCCCGCATTGCGCGCATAGACCTTGGCGACGGCAGCATCATCCTGTGCCCCCCACCCGGACCCGGATGCCGCGAGATATTGCTGTAGCGCTGCGGCCGTGATTGGCGCACCGAATTTCGCTCCCTTGGCGATGTCGAGCACGATGCCGAGATCCTTGAGCCAGATATTGATCGCCGAATGCGGGGTATAGTCACCCGCCACGATATGCGGCGCTCGATTCTCCAGCATCCAGCTGGTGCCGGCGCATTTCGAAATCACCTCGACAAAGGTCTGCGGCGCGATGCCCTGAGTGAGGCCAAAGGTGATGGCCTCCCCCATGGCAGCGATGTGAACGCCAGCGAGCATCTGGTTGACCGCCTTCATGGCGGAACCGGCACCGGCGCAGTCTCCAAGACGGAACACAGTGTCGGCGGTTGCTTCCAGCAAGGGCTCAGCAGCGGCATAGGCCTCCGGCTTTGCCGCAGACATGATCGACAGCTGGCCGTTGGCGGCCTTAACCGAACCACCGGAAATGGGAGCATCCACATAGAGCACGCCGAACTTGGCACAAGCGGCTTCCATGGCCCGTGCAAAGTCCGGGGCAACGGTTGGGCAGGCCAGAACGACTGCGCCCTTCCTGAGCAACGGGACCACACCGGTATCACCAAACAGAACCTGCTCCATTTGCGTCGCATTGAGAACTACGACAACAACAGCGTCTAGGTCTTTCGCCACCGTCGAAAGCTCACCCTTATGCCCCCCTTCGCACTGAAGTTTTTCCATTTGTTCGGGGACCACATCAAAGCCGTAGGTCTCGTGCCCAGCCCGGATCAGGCTTTGCGCCATGCCATATCCCATCGATCCAAGACCAATTGCGGCAACTTTCAATTTCGACATCGGATTCACTCCAATTTCTTTGCTTCTGAGCGATCATAAGGCAGCGTGTCAAGACCCGCATGTGCCCATGATCACCGGGGGACGAGCTGCCAAATGGGAAGGGCACGCCAGCTCGAAACTTTTCGGAAAACTGTCTGGAGGTGCCACAGACTGGTATCGGTCGCCTGCTGTTCGCAGACCGCAAAATTCAGGCACAATTTTCAGGGCAAGGATCTGGCTCGGGCAACGCTTGCCGCGTCAGTTCTTGTCGAGAAGACCTTGTAGACCTTGTCAGAAGAGGTGATGAACATGGTCCTGCCATCCTCGCCGCCAAAACACATGTTGGATGTTTGTGACGGCAGCAGGATCTTGCCGATCAGGGCACCTTCAGGGGAATAGCAGTGAATGCCATCCAACGCAGAACTCCAGACATAGCCCTCATGATCGAGCCGGAAGCCGTCAGGGACGCCCGGAGCAACCACAGCAAAGACCTTGCCATTTGTCAGCTTGGTTCCCTCCACATCGAAAACGCGGATGTGATGGGGAAGGTCATATTGGATTCCCGGAAAGCTTGCCCCGAGGATTGCACCGGAATCGGCAACATAAAGCTTTGTCTCATCAGGCGAGAAGGCGAGCCCGTTGGGCTTGTCGAAGTCGGTCGCCACCGCTGTCAGTGTTCCATCAGGACTTGCGCAAAAGACATAACAGCCCCCGATTTCACTGTCCGCAGCATAGCCTTCGACATCGCAGTTGATGCCGTAGGGCGGATCGGTAAACCAGACCGAACCATCGGAACGGACGACCACGTCATTGGGAGAATTGAGGCGCTTGCCTTCAAAGGAATCCGCAATGACTTCAACTGCGTCGAAATCAAACGGATCAAGCCTGCGCAGAACCCGCCGCCCTCCATGTTCGCAAGACACCATGCGGCCGTCCAGATCCAGCGTATTGCCATTGGCAAACTCGCTGTTTGGCAAGGCGATTTCCTGCCCGGCTTTTTCGGTCCAGCGCCAAAGATGTTTCCCCGGCACATCGCTAAAGAACAAGGCACCATCCATCCAGACCGGCCCTTCGGCCCAGGTCACGCCTTTGGCGATCACTTCCGGCGCGCGGGTTGTGTCGATGAAGCTTTCAAAACGTGGATCGATAGTGAGATAGCAAGGTGCGCTCGTCATTTCACCGCTCCTTTTCTCAGGGTTTGAAACAGCAGCATGAGGATGATGATCACGCCGAAAATAATGCTTCTCCAGGCTTCGCTGATCTGCATGACCGAGAGGATCGAAGTCAGCAAAGTGATGAAGATCGCCCCGCCTATGGTGCCGAACAGGCCGCCTCGACCACCCAATATCGATGTGCCACCGATGACGACGGCCGCAATGGTTGGTAACAGATAGGGGTCACCCATGGACTGATAGGCCTGATCGGCATAACCGGCGAGCAAAACGCCACCGAGCGCCGAACAGGTGCCAGCAATGGCAAAGGCAGCAAAAACAACCGATGGCGTGGAGACACCTGACAGAAAGGTTGCCTTCTCATTGAAACCGATGGACCGCAAATAACGCCCGAAAGCCGACCGGGACATCAACAGCGTAATCAGCAGGCAAAGCGCGAGCCAAACCAGCAAGCTTGCCGGGATCCCCAGAACGCGTCCTGTTGCCATAAAGGACATCAGAGCGCTCGATTCCCCCTTGGGATTGAAGCCACCGGTATTGAGGACCGCCAGACCGAGCAGCATGGAATTGACCGCAAGGGTCCAGACCATTGACGGGATACGCAGAATGGCAACGCCGAAGCCGTTGATAATTCCGAAGATGACGCCGAATGCCAATGCCGCCGGAATGGCAATGCCAGCAAGGACCGGATTGCCCGACCCCACCAGAGCCGTTGACAGGATGGCCGCACCGCTGAGGATCCAGGGCACCGACAGATCAATGTGACCAAGCAGGATCACGATTGTCGCCCCGGTCGCCAGAACGCCGAGAAATGCAGCGATCTGCAATTGTTGCAGAAGATAGTCCGCTGAAAGGACCTTGGGATAGGCGAAACTTGCCAGCAGCACCAGAGCAATGGCCCCCAGATAGGGCAAAAGACTGTCAAGATTGACCCGTTGAACATATTTGATTGCCTGGCTCATCTTCCAAACTTCTCCAGACGGTTGCGCATGCGCAGCACATCGGCTGCACCGATGGCGATGGCGCCAGCAAGGATCATACCTTCAAATAGCGGCTGTGCGAGAGTGGGAATGCCCGAGAAGAACATCAGCGCGGAAATGGTCCGCAGGATGAAAGCTCCGGCCATCGCCCCGATCAGCGACCCGACGCCACCCCTGAGCAACACACCGCCAAGTACGGCCGCTGCGATTGAATTGAGGGTGAAATTGGCGGCAATGCCCGCGTCGCCGCTGGTCGTCACAAAGCTGTAATAAAGCCCCGCGAGACCGGCAAAGAACCCGGCCAGCGAGAAAGCTGCAAGACGGATCAGGTCCACCCGAATGCCCGACTGGAACGCTGCCAGCTCAGAGGAGCCCACCGCATAGATGCCGAGCCCAAGGCCAGTGCGGCGAAACGGAATCCAGAACCCGCCCACAAGCACAGCAACAATGATGAGTGACGTTGGGATGCCAAAGATATCAAGGGTCATCGCGTCGGCCAAATCGTAATCGATCACCCCACCCGGTGTCGGACGCAGCAACAAAGCAAGCCCGATGAAGACTGACGAAGTGGCCAGCGTAACCACAATGGGTTGAATGCGGCCATAGACGACCAGCAACCCGTTGACCAGACCACAGAGCAAGCCGGCGAGCATCACGAGCAGAATGCCGCCCATGATCTCCAAGCCCGAGCCTGCAAGGACATAGGATGCCAGCGTGTTTGTCAGAGCCATCATTGCACCAACCGAGAGGTCAATGCCTCTGACGACAACTGCGAAGAATTGCGCCGCGGCAGCCAGAGCGAGAATGAGACATTGATTGGCCCAAATCGTCATCACATAGGTCGAGAGTCCCCGTGGATGGGTGCCGATATAGACCACCAGCAAGATCAGCAGCACGATCCCGGCAAAGGTCTCGCGCCTGTTGGAACGGAAATACTCAAACATGCGCACCCTCCGCTGCCGCACCCAGATTGAGGGAAGCGGCGATGATATTTTGAGCGGTGATCCTGTCGCCGATCAGTGTCTCGACAATGCGCCCGCCATAGAAGATATGCGCTTCATCACACAGCTGGACGAGTTCCTCATAGTCGGTGCTCAAAAGCACGATGGACTTGCCCTGATCGGCCAGATGACGAAGCAATTTGTAAATCTGGGTTTTGGTTTTGACATCGATGCCGCGCGTCGGATCGTCCAGCAACAGACAGCGCGGTCCGACCGCCAGCCACTTGGCAAGCACCACCTTCTGCTGGTTGCCACCAGACAAGGAGGATACGGGCAATTCAAGCCCTCCATGCTTTAATTCGAGTGCGTCGAGGAAATCTTTGTAGAGTGCGGGATCATCCGCCTTGATGTCCTTGCGGCCAATCGCCGCCAGCTCCAGATTTTCCGCAATGCTCTGCTCCTGAATGAGCCCTTCGGTCTTGCGGTCTTCCGGAATATAGGCAAGACCGATTTCAGCTTGCTTGGCGCTCTTCGGGGTCTGAGCCTTCAAGGCATTGCCTTCGAGGCTGACATTGCCCTCGAATTTGCTGAGCAGCCCGAAAAGGCCCTGCAGAAAAGTGCGCTGTCCCTGTCCGTCAAGGCCGCCAAGACCGGTGATCTGGCCCTCTTTCAGCGTCAGCGACACATCCTTGACCTGATCTTCAAAGCCAAAGCCATCAACGCGGATGAGCTCTGCTGCCTCGGGGCGGATCTTCGGCTTGGGTGGGAACAGATCCTCGATCCTTTGGCCAACCATCAAGTTGACAATGTCGGCATAATCGCGCGACCGATTTTCAAAGGTCTCGACCCGGCGACCATTGCGAAAAACGGAAATCCGATCAGCGAGGGCTTCGATTTCATGAAAGCGATGCGAGATGAAAAGAATGGAGGTTCCGCTATCGCGCGAGGCCCGGACCAGATCGAACACCTTCTCGACCACTGACGCATTGAGCGCCGAGGTCGCTTCATCCAGCATCAGAACACGGGGTTTGCGCATCATCGCCTTGGCAATTTCAACCTGCTGTCTTGCCGCAAGGGACAGATCACTCACACGGCTCGCCATGCGGATGGAAGCGCCATCGATATGGTTGAGAACGTCAACGGCCACATCAAGGGAATCGCTTTTCAGAAAGCCGATGCCAGACCCGGGATCACCGAGCAGCAGATTCTCACGTACGGTCAGATCAGGAACCAGCGAAAGCTCCTGGAACATGCAGACCAGACCATGGTCCAGCGCTGCACGGGGCGAAGGCAATTCGATTGGCTTACCTTCCAGAAACATCTGCCCTGATGTTGGCTGCAGGACTCCGGAGATCAGCTTGATAAGAGTGGATTTTCCAGCTCCATTCTCGCCGAGAATTGCGTGAATTTCCGAGTGATTGCAGGCGAAATCCACATCATCCAAAGCGGTCGTCGACCCGAAGCGCTTGGTGATGCCCTGCATGCGAAATGCGGGTATATCAGAGATGGTCATTGTTTTTCTTCTTCAATGAATTCCGGCGACGCCACGGGCACGCCGCCGGAAATGACAGTATCAGGATCAGGAGTCGTTCGGATCTTGTCCAAGAAGCTCTTCAGGTGTGAAGGGCTTGAAGCACTCGCTATATCCGGTACCGGTATTGAAGGACTGCGGGAGATCGGGGAATACATTTACGCCGTCTTTCAGATCCTTTGCAAAGACGTGCGGAATGGGCAAAGCAAGGGTCTGCGGCAGCTCATGCCCCTGCAGAAGCGCAACGGCAGCTTCCAGAGCAACGGCAGCCATGGCTGGCGCTTGAGCAGCAGAGACACCGGGAATGCCGAGATCTTTCATCAGCATCCGGGTGCCATTCTCGGCCCCCATGCCCATCGGCACGATTGGATGGTTGACGGCCTGCATGGCACGGATCGTGCCTGCTCCACCAAGCTGAGAAAGCACCGCGTCGAACTGTCCGTGGGTGGCCAGAGCATCGGCGACGACCTTCTGGCTCGTTCCTGTGTCCCAGTTGCCTGTCACGCGCACGATTTCAAGACCTTCATACTGGTCGAGAACACTCATCATGCCTTTGCGGCGATCGCGGTCCGTGGCATTGCCCGGCAGGCCATCGACCATCAGGATCTTCTTGGCTTTGCCCTCGGACGCTTCCATAACGGTCTTTGCTTTGAGAGCGCCAAGGTCCATCTGGCTTTCATTGACCTGCACGATCTGATCGGTATCTAGAACGTTATCGACTGGAATAAGAACTGTTCCCGCCCGTTTCGCACGGCGAATGACCGGCTCGAACGCGGTCGGGTTGACCGCAATGAAGGCAATCGCGTCATAGCCAGCAGCGATATAATTGTCGATAGCAGCAATCTGCGCCGCGCTGTCATTACCGACAGATACCACGGTGAATTCTTCGATATTCTTGGCATTTTCCGGGCGTGCTGCCCATGCCTTGATCGACTGGATTGCCTGAATCCGCCAGTCGTTGCCTGCAAATCCATTCACGAAAGCAAGCTTATAGGGACCATCCTTAGCGGGATAGGAGATGGATGAGGTCCCCGGTGCCGGTGCGAAGCATTCCGGACGATAGGTGTCGGCGTGAGCTACACTGATCCCAAATATGGTTGCGGCAGCAACCATCAACAATTTCTGCATATTTTCCTCCGTTTAAGCCCATATCCTCCCGGGCCGATACACTTCGACAGACATGCAATGCCCGTGTCGCGTGTAAATATGTTTACATAAACATATCTAGGCAGATGGTATGTGTTTACGTAAACAGACGTCAATCATACACTAGTATTAGATAAAAAACTCGATAACATGCTCCCGGATTCGGAAAGTGACCCATGACCGCAAAAGACAAGAAACACAACACGATGCCGACCATGAGCGATGTGGCAAAGCTGGCTGGTGTCAGCCAGATGACTGTGTCGCGTGTGATGCGGGGAGCGGACTATATCTCTGAAGATGTGCAACAGAGAGTTCGGCAAGCCGCGCTGGAAATCGGCTATGTCCATAATCGCTTCAAGAGCGGAATGGACGGATACGGCAATCCACTTGTCGGGGTTATCGTTCCACATCTCCAGAACCGTGTCTTCACCGAGATCTTTACTGGCATCAATGACCGTTTGGGTCAGGAAGGCATTCGCCCGGTCTTTGGCGTTTCGGAATATTCCACCGATATCGAGGAAAAGATCGTCTACGACCTGCTGTCCTGGCGTCCTCGAGGCCTGATCCTGATGGGTCTGGAGCATTCCCCAGCCGTTCGCCAGATCATCAAGCAGACCGGCGTGCGGGTCGCTGAAGTGATGGACACAGATGGCGAACCGATTTCAGCCTGCTTTGGAATTTCTCATTATAATGCCGGTGAAGAGATGGCCCGCCACTTTATCGAACGCGGTTACCGACGGTTTGGCTATCTGGCGAGTCAGGGAGGGCGAGACCTGCGCGCCAACAAACGCTTTCAGGCCTTTGCCAATTATGTGCAAGGTGCTGGCGGGCAGATCGTCGACAAGCGCATCGCCGACGAAGGATCTTCGATCAAACTTGGCTCTCAACTGGCCGAGGAGATGCTTGGAGCGCCCCATCGCCTCGACGCCATCTACTGCTCCAACGATGATATTGCCGCCGGTGTCCTGATGTATTGCATGGGCCATTCGATTTCGATTCCTGATGATATTGCCCTAGCAGGCTTCAACGGACTGTCGTTTCTTGAGGCCTTACCTCAACGGGTGACGACAACCGAAACACCGCGCTATGAGATGGGGAGCGCCGCTGCAAACTATATCGTCTCAGAAGCAAAAGAAGGCGAGATGGCGCACACCGTCTCCTTCAAACAGAAGATCATCATCGGCGATACGACATAGGGCATCGATCAAGCAGGTGTGATACCAATCCTTGCTCAACTCGTCTTCAAACTTGTCCCACAACAGAGACAAGTTTGAAGAAAAACAGGTTTGAAGCCGCCTAAAATCACCGAAAGCGAATGCACAGCGCCGTCCGTCTTTGCCAATTGTGGGGCCTTTTGCGTCTCTGCGGGCCGGTTGAATGGCGTTATTCGATTGGCCGGACATCGCTGAGCAAGTCTTCCTGATCTCCTTTGGCCCGCTCTTCAGCCACCTGACGTCGGACATCATCGTCCTGTGAGACATCAATTTGGTCGGAATCGATCGGCCTTGGTGGCCGCGGCGCTTTGGGTTGGGCGGCAGGAACCTCTTTGACCGTTTGTGCAGGAAGTGGATTGCCAGCGCCACCTTCCAGCCTCAACCGGTAGATCGGCTCGGGCAGCGTGAAGCCTTGATCCTCCAAAACCGTTTTCACCGCGTTGATTGCCGCGCTTCTTGCTTTGAGAAAATCGGTTTGTGTCTGGTCGATCCAGGCTGCAAATGTGATAACGATGTTGGAGTCACCAACCTCCTCGATAAAGGCAATCGGTTTTGGATCATCCAGCAAAAAGCCCAGATCGTTCATGGTATCGAGCCCTGCCGAGATCGCTTCAATTGGATTGTCATCGGCATCGACGCCAAGATTGAAGGTCATGCGGCGCTGGGGGTTTCGGGTATAGTTCAGGATGATCCCCTTGAAGACTTCGGAATTGGGTATCCTCAAGTGGTTCCCGTCAAGTGTCATGAGGATGGTGGCGCGAGACGTCAGCCTCACCACGATGCCTTCCATGTCATTGATGACAACATGGTCATCGGCGCGGAAGGGTTGGCGAACACTGAGCATGATACTTGCGACATAATTTTCGATTGTATCCTTGACCGCAAACCCCACGGCAAGTCCGATCAAACCGGCGCTACCGGCTGCCGCGCCGAACAGGGCCATGGCATCCAAGATGCTGAGCGCCAGAAGTAGCCCGGCGAGGATCCCCACAAACCGAATGGACTGCGAAATCAGATCGCCGATAAAGGGGTTTGGAGCGAAAAATCGCCAGACCCCGCGCGCCGACGCGATCAAATGAGCGATCAGCGAAACGCCAATGAAGGCAAGTGCCGCAATCGCATAAAGGGGCCAGGCCCGAAGAAACGCGTCGACTGTATTCTCTGTTTTCTCCAGAAAAGGATTTAGATTGTCCTCAACGCTTAACGTGCGATCGATCCTGTCTTCAACGGCGACCGCACCCTCAAGGCGCGTTGCAAGTTCGATTGCTCTTTCTGCGACGCCCTCATTTGCAACGGATCCACTCAGACTGACGACCCCTTCGCTGACCCGCACCCTGACGCCGCTAAGAGCATCGATTTCACGGTAGATCGCTTGAAGGCGCTTGGTGATCGAGCGATCTGCGTCAAACTCGCGGTCCGTTTCTATGATGGTCGCAGGCTCGCTTGCAGTCTTGTTTTCCGCTTGCGCATGCGCGGATATCGCAAAACCAACGGATAAAAAGACAAAAAGACCAATCACCCCGACAAAGGCTGTGAGCTGTCGATATAGAAGTCGATATAAAATCTGTGCCATGCTCTTTGCCGCCATCAACGCTGTGATCTCTTGGTTTTTAGGAGAGGTCTGAAAAGTGCAAGGCATCAAACGCCGACTGACGCTCCAGAGATTGGGGTGCGATTGCGTGTTTGACTTGCGTCTGCTCAAAGATGCCTGACGTCCCTCATCAAGTTGAACTGTCTCATCAGGCTTAAACAAATCGAGGCCGGAACTCTGTGAGGATCTATACACGATTTAAAGCGCCCTTATTCTGCTTGCAAACAATCTGGAACGCTTTGAAGACAAACTGGGTCACCGGTTTAGATTTAAGCGCCATTTCTCAGTATAGTAATGCATTCCTGTGAACAGGTGTTCCCCAGAAATGATCTAATTTTCCCCTTTTGGGAACTTTTTGCCAGCGCAGAAGTTGTTTGTGTAAGGAACAGTAATCACGAAAGGAAAATAATCATGAACAGCATCATTTACTTGGTTGGCCTCGTAGTCGTTGTCGGCGCAGTTCTTGCGTTTCTGGGTGTGATCTAATCTTCCCAGAAAAAGCAATAGCGCTTTTTGCCAAACGACGGTCAGGCGCACGAGCCGTTCCTGATAGAAGCGGTATCTCCGTGTGTCTGGCATATCAAAGAGGACCTTGATGGACGTCGATATTGAACCGTTTCGCATTCTGTCTGATCAAATAGCAGGAATTATGCGAACTGTGATCGCTTTGGCGCCAAACCTCTTGGCTGCGGTCATGGTGATCACTCTCACCTGGACCTTTGCATATTTAATGGGGCGGCTCTCCTCCTCGTTGCTGCGCCGTTCCTCTCTCAGGCGGTCGCTCGTCGAGGCCATTACCAAGGTAAGCAGACTTACCGTATGGCTTGTCGGCTTTCTTGTCGCCGCGACACTTGTCTTTCCAAACCTCACTCCAACCAAACTCTTGGCTGGACTAGGGCTTGGGTCCATCGCCGTCGGATTGGCATTCAAGGATATCTTTGAAAACTTTTTGGCAGGATTTCTCATTCTGCTGCGCAAACCGATGCGGATTGGCGATGACATCGAATGCGGAGACTTGAGCGGTCAGGTCGAACACATTTCGATCCGTGACACGTTTCTGCGCCAGAGATCAGGCGAACTGATCCTTGTTCCCAACAGCTATCTTTATAAAAACCCGGTCAAAATCCTCACCGATCGTCCGAAACGACGTATTTCGCTCGAAGTCGGCATCGCCTATGGGGAAGACGTGGAAACCGCCCGTAAGGTCATCTCTAAGACCGTCGAGGGGCTTTCAACACGGGAAACCTCCCTTTCGTTCGATATTTTCACAACGTCCTTCGGATCATCCTCAATCGACTTTATGGTGCGTTGGTGGACCGGAAGCACGCCGAAGGAAGAGCATCTTTCCAGAAGCGAGGCTGTGTCGGCCATCAAGTCAGCTCTCGATAACGCTGGTATTGAAATTCCATTCCCTTACCGCACGTTGACCTTTAACGAACCGCTCAAAGTATCGTCCGATGGCTTGGATGCATTGCGAGAAAAGGCGCCGGAGACTGACGGATCAACCTCTTGATCCAGCCGGAGATACATCAGGCAACATTTTCTCGTTTCAACGGCCTTGAGTGAGGGGAGGGCGTCTCTGGTTGCCATACACGAAACCGTATAGACAGCCAGAGACAACGCATCCCCTAAAAGAGATGTTTGACGCGCATCCAGGAATTGAGGATATGCTCCTCAAGGATGGAGCCAAGGCGGTCTCCGTCGCGTTTCTTCAAGGCATCAATCATATCCTGATGCTCGCTCACCGCATCGTCCCAATAGTCAGCGTGTTGATTGCCCATAAATCGGATTCGCTTCAGGCGTGCCTGCAGATTGGCCTGCGTTTCAGACAGCGCCCCATTGCCAGCATACAATGACAGCTTTGAATGAAATTGCTGATTGAGCTTGTAATAGGGCAGCCTGTCTCGCTTGTTCCAAAATTCCAGCATCTGCTCATGAATGGCAAGCAGATCGTCGATCTCTGCATCCGATGCCTTCTTGCAAACCATTCTTCCGGCGAGTTTCTCGATGTGAGCCAGAAACTCCAGCATATCCCGCACATCTTTGGCTGTGAACTCCCGCACAACGCACCCCTTTGAGCGTTGGGAAACAACCAGGCCTTCTGCGGCGAGGGTGCGAAGCGCCTCGCGAAATGGCGTGCGGGAAACCCCCAGTTCATTCGCCAGAGCAACTTCGTCGATTCTTGATCCAGGTTTTAGATATCCCTCGATGATCATGTCACGAATCTGGTTCGCCACCTGATCATGTAATGCCAGCTTCTCGATGGCGACCGGACCAGCCGAATGCACTGTCAGTTCTTGCAAAGTTTCCTCCAACGTCAGTTTGAGCAACCGGATTATAACGAAAAAAAAATGAAAGGCGAGCCTTGCGTTACTCATTCATTATGCATTATACATAACACAAAGGAGGAGCTGAACGATTATCTCGGTTCGCGAAAATGGCGAAACAAGATCCGTTCAGGCTATGCAATCTGTCATTTGTCCTGCGTTGGATCGCAGGCTGTGGCGCGTTGCGGCCAGGCACATCCCCCTTAAAAGTTTAGGCAGAGCGTTGACGCGTGTTTCCTTGAAGGGATTGGCGTCGACCGATCGCAAAGAAGGGCTAATTGCATGGACAAAGGATTGAGAGTGGCAATGGCGATCGGGGATGCAGGTGGCATCAGTCCCGAGTTGGCAGCAAAAATCATTGCGGATCCAGATTCCAATGCCGATGATCTCATGATCTTCGCCGACCGCCGTGTGTTGGCGCAAGGTGCCGAGATTGCGGGCGTTGAGGTCAACATTCCCACCATATCCCTTGACCAGATTGACGGGCCATTGCCAAAGGGAAGCTTCCTTGTGGATCTGGCCAATTGCGATCCCGCCACGGTCAAAAAAGGTGAGGCAAGTTACGAAGGCGGTCTTGCTTCGGTGCAGAATTTCCGTGCCATCTTGCTGGCGGCCAATGCAGGCTATGCAGATATCGCGTTCTTCACGCCGTTCAACAAGTCTGCAATGCGCCTTGCTCAATCAGATTATATTGACGAGATCGGCTTCATCGATGCGACGATCCAGTCAAAGGAAAGCGGACGCGAGTTCAACGTGCTTGATGAGGTTTGGAATGCGCGGGTGACATCCCATGTTCCTCTTTCTGCCGTCGCAGGACTGATCACCGAAGACAAAATCTACGACAGTCTCTGCCTGACCAACAAGATCATGAAGGGGGCTGGCCATCCAGATCCACGAATTGGCGTTGCAGCCCTCAACCCCCATGCCGGGGACGGGCGCAATTTCGGGACTGAGGATGACGACATAATCCACCCCGCCATTGAGCGAGCCCGTGCCGAGAATATGCGCGTAACAGGGCCTGTGCCATCAGACACGGTCTTTGTGCGGGCGACCCGTGGCGAGTTCGATGCGGTGATGACCATGTATCACGATCAGGGGCAGATCGCCATGAAACTGATCGGCTTTGATCGCGGCGTCACCCTGATCGCCAACTATCCGTTTCCAATCGTCACACCAGCGCATGGCACCGCATATGACATTGCCGGCAAAGGCATTGCTGATCTCGGTGCAACGCGCAATGCGGTCAATCTTGGCCGAAAATTGGCTCTCATGGATCTGGGAGGATCCAGGAAAGCCAGTGGTGAGCCGCTATCCCGTCTCGTTTCCCGAGCGCTTGATACGGAGTGGAAATGGGACGCGGCCTAAAGATTTAGATTTCGAACCGCCGAACAAGGTTCGGTGTTGCAACTCAAGGGAGGAAGACCAATGAAACATTTTCTAGCGACTGCATCCGTGATTGCACTCGCCCTTGTGGGAGGGGCAGCCAACGCAGCTGAATTTCCCGCAGACACCATTGAAGTTGTCACCCATGCTGGCAATGGTGGCGGGACTGACGTCACAACCCGGATGATGATGATCAAGGCGCGCCGCGAACTGGGTGCGGACATGGTTGTCGTCAACAAAAAAGGTGGCGGCGGTGCTGTTGCCATGGATTACTATCTCGACCTGCCAGCGGACGGGAACTCGATTTTGACCTTCACGATCGGCCATTCGGCAACGATCGCCAAAGGCAAAACCAAAATGACCCTTGATGATATCCGTCCAATTGCCCGTGGGACCGATGATCCTCAGATCCTGATGGTCAAATGCGGTGCCTATGACAGTGCGGAAGCCTTTGTCGAGGCTCAGAAAAAAGCCCCCATCGCTTATGGCACCACCCATCTGGGCAATATTGATGACGTCTCTGCCTTTATGTTCACCATCAAAGGCGGCATGAAAACGCCCAAGATCATTCCTTTTGATGGCGGGGCCGAACTCGCAACCCAGCTGATCGCCGGTGCTGTTCAGTCCGCAGTTCTCAATTTGGCCGAGGCAAGCTCCCAGATCGAGGCTGGCGACATTTGTCCTCTCGTGGTTCTTGCAGACGAGCGTATGGCCGGTCTGCCGGATGTGACCACCGCCAAAGAACTGGGCATCGATGTGAGCTTCTCCACGGTCCGCGGCTTCGTGGTGCATAAGGATGTGCCCGATGATGTGGCAAAGAAAATCGAAGACGCTTTGCTGAAGGCTATGAAGAGCGGTGTCTATCAGGGCTATCTTGAATCGGTCGGCCTCGATAGCACCTCTGTTGCAGGCGCCGAAGTTTGGGGCAAACAGCTCAAAACGATGGATAAGGACATGAGAACCGCCCTTAAGGAGCTTGGCTTTATCCAATAAGTTGACATAGGGGCGCGATGATACCTGTCCCCACGTCAAGTATCATCGCGCTCTGCTTCCCCATTCTCAAACGGGGCAGCTTCCAACATGCCGGTCAATCAGAGCAATGGCGCATTCAGACGCCCAGATGTGGTGTCTGCCTCTTGCCGTGCGCTATGCCTTTTGATTGCAGATAAAGTTCAAGAGGCTCCATCATGCAATCCGATCAAGGTCAGTCCCGACCTCCACGTTACGGACTTTCGCACTACGCAATTCCAACCGTCATCATCGCATTTTGTGCGTTGGCTTTTTGGCTTTCGACGCAATTTGATCGTGTTCCCCCAATTCTCAAACGCGGTATCCAGCCATCGGATTTCCCGCAGCTCATCATCGGCTTGATTATCCTGCTGTCTATGTCGCTTTTCATCTGGGACAAGGACGAGGCGCCCGACCCGTTGTCGGGTGTGGTCTGGAAGACGATTGCTTTGTTGGTTGGTTTCATAGCGATTGCACAGATCGACTTGATGATCGGGATTGGCCTGTTTTGCGGCTGCCTCACGATATTATGGGGTGAGCGTCGCCCTGTGATGATTGCGCTTGTTGCAATCCTTGTCCCGCTCGGGGCGTTCTTCCTCTTTGATCTTGTCTTTGAGGTTCGGTTCCCTCGCGGCCTTCTGACGAACTTCTGGTACGGGTGATACTCATGGATGCTGCATTCAATGGTCTGCTTGCCTTGGCAGACGTCAATCTCTTGGGGCTCATTCTGATTGCTACGCTGGGTGGCGTGTTGGTCGGTGCATTGCCCGGACTGAATGGCACCACTGGGGCTGCCCTGTTGCTGCCCTTTACCATCACGATGGAACCCATAGCGGCCATCGCCGTCCTGACCACAGTCTATTGCGCTGCGACCTTCTCAGGTGCAATCACGGCCATTCTCATCAATACGCCGGGCACATCTGCCAGCGCCACCACATGTCTGGATGGCTATCCTCTGGCCCAAAGAGGGGAAGCCGGACGGGCCTTGGGGATGGCGGCGGTGTCATCCACCATCGGTGGCATCATATCCGTGATCATTCTGATGCTGGCCGCTCCCTTCCTCGCGCGCGTCGCTTATAACTTCGCACCGCCAGAATATTTCGCCCTGACCATGTTTGGCTTGTCCATGTTGGCAACAATTGGCAATGGCTCGCCGGTCAAGAATGTGCTGGCAGGAGCCGCCGGGGTTCTGCTTGCGACCATCGGCATCGATCACTTGACGTCGATTGAGCGGTTCACCTTTGGCCTCAACGAGCTGTCCGAAGGCATCGGGTTTGTCCCGATGATGATTGGCCTGTTCGGGATTTCTGAGCTGCTTTTCCAGGCCGAGAAGCTCCATGTCAAACGCCGTCAGATTACCATGAAGGCAATAGAATTGCCCACGCGCAAGGATTATCGCAAGGTCTGGAAAGTCATTCTGCGCAGCACGGGCATCGGAACCTTCATCGGCATTCTGCCGGCCGAAGGCGCAACAGTGGCCTCCATGATTGGCTATAATGAAGCCAAGCGTTGGTCCAAGACCCCTGAAGAATTCGGCAAAGGTTCAATTGAAGGCATCGCAGGATCGGAAGCAGCAAACAATGCTGCCACCGGCGGGGCCATGGTGCCGACATTGGCGCTCGGCATACCGGGCAGCCCCACTGCTGCGGTCATTCTGGCCGGTCTCATGGTTCATGGTCTGCGTCCGGGACCCGCACTCTTCACCGAGCAGGCTGACTTCGCCTTTGCCATCTTCTGGTCGATGCTTCTGGTCAATTGTCTCTTCTTCTTCGTCGGGCTTTGGGGTGCCAAACTGTATGCGCGTGTGACGCTGATTCCGCTCAACATTCTATGGCCGATTGTCTTTACCTTCTCGATCATCGGGGCATATGCACTTGATCAGTCCATGACAGATGTCTGGATTGCTCTGGGCGCGGGCGTTCTCGGCTTCTTCATGCGGCGCTATGGATTTTCAGTCGTTCCACTCGCCATCGGTCTCATCCTTGGCGGAATGCTCGAAACCCGTTTCGGCCAGTCCATGGTGATGCTGGACGAGAAATGGTGGCTGATCTTCTCGCGGCCTTTGTCCCTGTTCTTCATTCTGCTGACCGTTTTGGCGCTCTTTGGCCCCCTGATCTTCGGGTGGGGACGCAGGAAAAAGGCAACAGCAGAGCCAATCGCTGAACCCGAAAGCACCAGCTAGTGGGACGCCTTGGGCCTGGCCCAAGGTTCATCACTGGTCCCTTCAATCGCACAGATCACGAGGATATTCATGAGCAAACACAACTGGACACGGGAGAGCTGGCCGATTGCTGCTGCGATGATTCCCTTTCCCAACACGCTCGCAGATGGTCGGCTGGTTCAGGACATGCCCGCCGGCCATTGGGAGGAAACGCTTTGCGAGGTCGCCGATGCGGGGTTCACAGAGCTGGACCCGACAGATTCCTGGCTGAGGATTGCCGATCTGGAAGCCTCTCGGCTTGACGAATTTCTTGCAGTGACGCGATCACTCGGTCTTTCCATCCCGGCTATCTCGACCTCTCGGCGCAGTGTCATTGATCCCCAGAACGGAGACGACAATCTGGCCTATTGTCACCGCGTCATCGATACCGCAAGCAAAATTGGGGCAGACGCGGTCTGTTTTGGTCTTTTTGGCGCGTTGACCGACGAACAGAAGCAGGCGCTCTGGTTTTGGACCGTAGATGGTGAGAAAAATCCCGATGATCCTGCGGTTTACAACAAGGCCGTGACCCGGATCCGGGAGCTGGGGCAGCATGCTGCGGAGCAAAATATAGAAGTCTCGCTGGAAATGTATGAGGACACCTATATCGGGACTGCGGATGGGGCGGTCCGGTTTGTCGAGGATGTGGATTTGCCCAATGTTGGCATCAATGCGGATATTGGCAATCTCATTCGTCTGCATCGGCCAATGGAGCATTGGCAGAGCATGATGGGCAAGATTGCACCCTTCCTCAAATATTGGCATGTGAAAAATTACATTCGCGTCGAGGATCCGGTGACCGGTGCGTTTCTGTCTCATCCAGCAACCATGGAAGCAGGCATCATCAACTATCGTGCCGCTATCAAGCTTGCATTGGAACACGGCTTCAAAAGCGCTTTTCTGTGTGAGCATTACGGCGGCGATGGCCTGACCATTGCAGCGCGCAATCGTGATTACCTGCGCAGCATTCTGCCCCGTGCATGAACGAACAGTCACCCGGACGTCCGCATCTGTCTTCTGACGGACCTGCTGCCTGTCCGGGTGACTGATTGGATGACTGGCCGGATGACTGGCCAGGTAACTGGCCAATGCCAGACAAGATATTTGAGGAGGACAACCATGTCACTGACGCAGGACCATTCAACCAAGAAGCTTATGAATGCGCCTGAAACGATCATCCCCGAGATGGTAGAGGGGATGCTTTTGGCGCATCCCCATCTGTTGCGCCTTGAGGGAGAAACCGGCCGCGCGGTGGTCGCTCTTGATGGCCCGCGCGATGGAAAGGTGGGGATCGTTATCGGGGGAGGGTCCGGACATGAACCGGCCTTTGCCGGCTATGTCGGGCGGGGTCTGGCGGACGCCGCCGCTGTTGGCAATGTCTTTGCCTCTCCTTCTCCCGAACATATCAAGGAAGCCGCGATGGCCGCTGATGGCGGCGCCGGGGTGGTCCTTCTTTATGGCAACTATACCGGCGACGTGCTGAACTTCGACATGGCAGCAGAGGAATGCGCCGAGATCGGCATGGACGTGCGCTCGGTCGCCGTCAGCGACGATGTAGCATCTGCTCCAAAAGACAAAGCTGGTGAGCGGCGCGGCATTGCCGGCGATTTTTTTGTCTTTAAAATCGCCGGTGCCGCAGCCGATCAAGGTCGCTCGCTGGATGAGGTATATGCCGCAGCAAACCACGCCAATGCCTCCACCCTGTCCATGGGGGTGGCCCTCTCGGCCTGTTCCATGCCCCAGACCCTCAAGCCCAACTTCGACATCGGCCCCGATGAGATGGAAATCGGCATGGGCCTTCATGGCGAGCCGGGCATGCGGCGCGGCAAGGTGGATACCGCCGACCATGTGACCGAGACGCTGATGGAGATGATCCTTGGGGAAATGGCGCCCAAGGCAGGCGATGAAGTCGCGGTGCTGGTCAATGGCTTGGGCGCAACCAGCCCGATGGAGCTCTATCTGGTCTTCCGCCGGGTGGCTCAGATCCTTGGGGAGAAGGGCGTCAAGATCTATCATTCCTGGGTCGGGGAATATTGCACCTCGATGGAAATGGCCGGAGCCTCTGTCACGCTGATGAAGCTTGATGAGGATCTCAAATCCCTGCTGGATCATCCCTGCCGCACTGTCGCTCTGACGGTGGGCAGCGCCCCTGCACCGGTGGCCGGTGCTACCCACACCGCGCGGACCTATGAGGGCACAAGCCGGGTGGATGCCATTGACCGGGCGAGCCTGAAGACAGACGGGTCGATTACACCTGAGATCTTCCGCGCCATGATGCAAGCCGCAGGCAACGCGATTGCGGCCGAGAAGGACCGCCTGAGCGAACTGGATGGTGTGATTGGGGACGGGGATCACGGGGTGACCATGGATATCGGCTGGAAGGCCGTACTGAAGGCGCTGGAAGGTGCCTCGGATCAGGACACCATCTCCCAGACCTGCACCAAGTCTGCCAAGGCCTTTCTGGATGCGGTCGGCGCGTCGTCCGGCCCCCTCTATGCCAGCGCCTTCAACACCGCAGGCAAGGCGGTCTCGGACCGGCTCAACCTTGATGCTGCTGCAATGGCCGCCTGGGTGGAGGGCATGTATAAGGGCATTCTGGGTCGCGGGGGGGCCAGCGCGGGCGACAAGACCATGATCGACGCCTGGATGCCTGCAGCAGAAGCGGCCCGCAAGGCGCTTGAGGCGGGTGGCGATAGCACTGCGGTCCTGTCTGCAGCGGCAGCCGGTGCTCGGTCAGGAGCCGATGCGACCTGCGACATGGAAAGCCGCCGTGGCCGCTCCAAAAAGCTGGGCCTCCGCTCCGTTGGTCACATCGACCCGGGCGCAGAATCGACCCATGTGATCCTCAACGCAATGAATGAAACGCTTGATAGCGCAGGCTAAACAATGGGAATGGATGATGCACAACGCATCATCCATTCCAATCATTCCGCAAGCATATGGCAAGTCATCGGCCGACGCCCACCAACAGGCAAAACGGATGCCGCAGCTACGTGCCGGATAAGCCACCTGACCAGCGATTATCTTCATTATCGGGTTCACCACCAGTGAAAGCACTTGACCTGCGCTCGATTTCAGAAATGACGGATGAGAAGAGCAGTGAGGCTGTGCAATCTCCGCAGCGCAACGAACCACTTCCCGAACAAAAAACCGCTTAGTCTGGGAAATGACTTTCGACTAAACCTGACTGGTATTCTTATTTCGGATGGACAGTCAAAAGCTCTGTTTTCAGATCCTGCAAACGGCACAAGCCGATGGGTTAAAAAGGGAGCCGAGATAGATGATTGGAATGTTGCCAAAATCGCGAGTGAAAAAGTGACGCTCGAAAAACAAGGAAACACAATCGATCTGCAATTGTATAGAGTTGTTCGTTGATATGACCGCCGCAAAACTACCGGATCGGTTTCCGGCGATGAAACTGACCACCTCTTCGAAAGATTTTTTGATTCAGGCTCTTAGAAACGCATAATTACAACGAAGAAAAGTAGATAGAATACAAATAAAAATCCATATCACTTTTTTTTTGAAAAAATAACTCGTCGCCATGTGATGTAACCAAATACTTCTGATTTATGTCATAATCTTTGGTAGGGTCGTATGCAAAGCCAATGTTATTGCTGAAAAAGAATTCTACAAAATTTTTGATTCTTGACGAATTATCGGGAACATTCTTGTAGGTGTTAGGAATGATGAGCTTTTTTTCCTCGTTTTTTTCAGGGTATATAGCAAAGTACACCGGCTTTGGAGACGTGCTTTTATTGCAAATGCCGATTTCTAAATCATCATAGCACATAAGGCTATCATCTTCCCAGCCTTCATCAGGAGAGCCCAGTTTTTGCAAAATTGTATTTAAATCGCAAAATTTATCTAAGCCAAAAGTTTCTCGCTTCGACAACAAATCAAATACTGGGTGGTGTGTATACGAATTTTTTTTTGTTTCATTGCTTATTTTCTTCGTTTTCATCGAGTTCTCTTGAGGCTTTTTCTGCGACATCTTCAATTTCGTCAATTTTTCCTTTTACGGTTTCATCACGCCCTTTCAGAGCGGCAGCTGTTTTTTTTGCCTTATCTGCCAATTCTTTGAGTCCCGATTTTGTTCCTAACCACTTTTCTGCAATTGTTTTTGCTTTTCCCAAACTTTCATTTCTTTTGTCTTTTGGCCTTGCGCCGTTAAGTTCCCATTCGCCACTCTGTCCAATCTTAATTCCAATTTCAATATCTCCTTTTTGACCTTTTATCCCACCAACATGAATGTGAATTCCTTTTACCCCTGAATCTGGATGACCTACACCCAATGGTTTTACATATCCTTTGGATTCTAGCGTGTTTCGAGTCTGTAAGATGGATCCGTTGATTAATCCGTCATCTTTGTAGTCTGGAACAAGCACATTGGTTGCATAAGCATATGCTGCAGTGACAGCTATTGCAGTAACCGCAATTTCCGTTGCACAAACATCCCAAATGCAATTCCCCTTGGGATCGCTCAAATTCACTGGATCGTTTGCGGAATATGCGTATCGGTTGGTGCCGACACCGGGTTGGGTTGGGTCGTACCAGTCTGGCGAGATGAAGCGGGCAAGAGCCGGGTCATAGTAACGGGCATGGAGATAGGTGAGACCGGTCTCCGGGTCGTCCCGCTCTCCAATAAAGCGACTGTCCTGTTACTTCTTACCGCACTTTGAACGGCAACGCTTGCTCATCCATCAGAACTGTAAAATCTGGATGGTCTGCCAACAGCGAAACGGGCCATTGTTCCGGGTGCAATCGCGCGAAGAGGTGCTCAAGCGCTGGACGCTTCGTTTCCCCCATCGCAAGCAGCACGATGCGCCTTGCTTCCATGATTGTTTGCATGCCAATGGACAGTGCTTCTGTAGGGCGCTTCTTTTGAGGCAAATCGGCGGCGTTGGCCTGCAAGGTCTGGGGTGCAAGCTTGACAATGCGAGTCCGGCTGGTCGCCTCCGAGCCCGGTTCGTTAAACCCGATATGCCCATTGTTGCCGACGCCCAGCACCATGAGATCAATCCCGCCTGCCTCCGTAATGCGCGTTTCATAGTCCCGAGTTTCTTGCTGTAGATCCTCCGCACGTCCGTCAGGAATGAATCGTTTGGTAGCAGGACAATCGATATGGTCGAACAGATTGTCGCGCATATAGGTCGCGAAAGAGCCCTGATCCTGTTTCCCAAGGCCGACATATTCATCAACATTGAAAATCGTTGCATGCCGGAAGCTGACCTCATTGCGTTGATAGGCCTCAACAAGCTTTCGGTAAGTGAGCAGGGGCGTGCGCCCCGTTGGCAGACACAAGACCGAATCCGGTTTTGCCCGCAACTGCTCGATGATCATGTTGGCGGCATGATGAGCAAGACCGTCTTGCGCTTTGAAAACAACACCATGGATGCCATTGCGAACAAGGGGCCGCTGAGAGAAACGAGATTGTTTTGCAAGCGCATTCATGGTGAGTGGTCCTTGGATTTTCCGGTTTCCAACCCGTCTGCGGGGTGTCAGAGCGAAGCGGGGTTGATGGCAATGTCCGGCAGGGGCAACCCTGCTGACGAGAAATCGAACAGCGCATCCAGCAATGACTGGCTGGCGAGGGAGGCGGCGCCATAAATGCCTGCCTTATTGTCCAGAAAGCTTTTTTCCAGCCGGATATTTGCCGCCTGCTGGGCATCCAGATGGGCCGAAATTCGTTCCCGCAGCATAGCCTGCATGCCAATGCTCCCACCCAAAATATAGGTTCCAAGGTCAAGACAGGCATCGATGCAAAGCAAGGCGATGGAAAGATAATGGGCGGTTTCATCAAGCAGGGCATGGGCAGTGGGCTCGCCGCTTTCGGCCAGTTCGAATATCTCTCGAACCGTCGCTACTGATTTGTTCCGAATGGTTGCATTGTAGCGCTCAACCAGACCTCGGCTGCCAAAGGTTGCCTCAAGCTGCTGATTGTATCCGATATGACCTGATGCTTGAGGCGGGACAATGGGCATGAAGCCGATTTCACCGGCGGCGCCAGAGGCCCCCTTGATCAACTGCCCCCCAAGAATGATGCCCAGGCTGATGCCGGTTCCCACATTGATATAGCCAAAATTCCCACCCACTTGATGCTTGGAGTAGTGTGCTTCACCAAGAGCAGCCAGATTGACATCATTTTCAATCAGGACCACGCAACCGGGAAAGTGTTTGGATACAGCATCACCAATATCGATGTCTTCCCATTGGGCAATATTGCTCGCCATCCGGATGGCTCCGGTTCGGGGATCCGGGACACCGGGAACGCCAAGAGCTAAGGCGCGCAGGTGATCAGCATCTTTGCCCGCCAGCGCAAACAGATCGTCCGATAGCCCCACAAGTTGGTCCACGACTGCCAAACCACCTTGTGCATCGGTGACCACTCTTTTTTGCGCAAGGACCGAGCCGTATAAATCCAGCAGGAGGCCAATGATTTTCGTGCCGCCGACGTCAAAAGCAAGCGCAAAGCCAGCGTCCCGATTTGCCCCCAGATGGCTTTCTGCAACGCTTGTTTGCGCTTTTATAAATCCCTTTTCATGCAGCATGTTCAAAGGAGATAAAATTTCGGTCTCCCCAAGCCCGGTTCTGTTCATCAGCTTCGATGTTGACAGGGCCCCCGCTTCAAGGATCGCAGCCATGATTTGGGACATCATTCTGCGATCATTCCGGCTGTTATCCATGATTGACCTTCTGTGGCTTCTTACCTCAAAGACACCCGAATGAGAACAGTGATGCGGCACATGGTGGGTCCTATCGGGTGATTGGCGCTGTGGTCCATTGCTCAGGTTACGGGCCGACCATGCGCATCAAAGAGATAGGCGCGGCTCATGTCCGGGGTCAGATAAACCGGACCATGAGAGGCAAAGTGCATGCGCCCGGCGGCGCGAACAACCAGTGGCTTTTCGCAGAAGTCGGTTTCCACATGCAGGTAAGTGTCCGAGCCGAGCGCTTCGGAGAGGATCACCTTTCCCTCCCAGAGGCCGCTATCCGTTGAGGCGCTGATGTCTTCGGGACGCAACCCCAGCAGATGCGCATTGCGGGTTTCGGCCTCAGCGCCGGTGATGAAGTTCATCTTGGGCGAGCCGATGAACCCGGCAACAAACTGGCTTGCGGGTTTGTCGAAAAGCTCCATCGGTGTGCCAACCTGTTCGATTTTGCCATCATTCAGCACCACGATCCTGTCAGCCAGCGTCATGGCTTCATATTGGTCGTGGGTCACATAGATCATCGTAGTGTCGCTGAGCTTTTCATGCAGGCGTGCAATTTCAACACGGGTGTCAGATCTCAAGGCGGCATCGAGGTTGGACAGAGGCTCGTCAAAGAGGAAAACCCGTGGCTTTCTCGTGATGGCCCGACCAATCGCCACCCGTTGGCGCTGCCCGCCCGAAAGCTGTTTGGGCTTGCGGTCCATCAGATCCGTGATCTGGAGCATTTTCGCCGCTTCATCGACCCGCACACGGATCTCTTGCTTGGACAATTTTGCCTGTTCCAGACCGAAAGCCATATTCTCGAATACAGACATGTGCGGGTAAAGGGCATAGGACTGGAACACCATCGATACCCCCCGGTCCGCGGGCAGAACGTCATTCATATTCTTGCCGTCTATGCGCAAATCCCCCTCGGTGATCCCTTCAAGGCCTGCAATCATGCGCAGCAAGGTTGATTTCCCGCAGCCGGATGGTCCCACAAAGACCACAAACTCGCCCCCCTGAAGCGAAAGATTGATGTCATGCAGTACCTCGACCCGGTCGTAGCATTTGCGGACATTGATCAGCTCAACAGTGGCCATAGTTACCCCTTTACCGCGCCCGCCGTCAGGCCGGATATGATTTTGCGTTGAAAGACGAGAACAAGAAGAATGAGCGGCACGGTGACAATCACCGATGCTGCCATGATATTGCCCCAGGGCACTTCAAACTCGGACTGGCCGGAGATCATCGCGATCGCAACAGGCACCGTGCGCTGGGCATCGGTGGACAGAAAGGTGAGCGCGAACAGAAACTCGTTCCATGCATGGATGAAGGCCAGCAATCCGGTTGTCACCATCGCAGGCCACAATAATGGCAGGAAAATCCGCCGGATGATGGTGAGTGGTTTGGCGCCGTCCATAATGGCGGCTTCCTCAAGCTCGACCGGCAATTCGCGCATGAAGGTGGTGAGCACCCAGACCGTGAATGGCAGCGTGAAGATCATGTAGGAGAAGACGAGCGACCAGAGCGAATTGAACAGGCCAAACGCGCGGATCATCGCAAAGAGCCCCGAAAGGACCGCAATCTGCGGGAACATGGACACCGACAGGATGGTGAAAAGCAGAACCCCGCGACCACGAAAGCGGATCCGTGCCAGACCATAGGATGCCGTCACAGCCAACAACAGCGAAGCGATCACCACCACGGTTGCCACGAAAATGGAATTGAGAATCTGCGAGAAGAAATATCCATCCTCAAAGGCTGACACATAGTTCGATATGTCGAAAACACGCGGGAAATAATCGACCTCGAACAGAGATTGACCCGACTTGAAGCTCGTGACAATGGCGTAATAGAAGGGGAACAGCGCCTGAAGGACGATGATGGCAAGAAGGCCGTAAAAACCGATGCCTTTGACAATATTGATGTGCTTGCGCGTCATGACTTGTCCCCCGAAAGATCCATCTTGGTCCCATATATGAAGCTGATCGTGATCAGGGCGATGATCAGGAACAACAGCGTCGACGCAGCCGATCCGTAGGCAAAATTGTCGTAATCGAAGAGGTTTTCTCGCGCAAAAACCGACATGGAACGTGTCTGGGGGGAATTGGGCGTCATGATATAGACCACATCAAAGACACGCAGGGCATCAAGGGCGCGAAAGACGATGGCGACCAGCACCGCTGGCATAACCAGAGGCAGCGTCACTTTGCGAAACAGGGTGAAAGGCCCGATCTGGTCCAGACGAGCGGCTTCATAGATGTCGCGCGGGATCATTTGAAGGCCAGCCAGAATGAGTAGGGCCATGAAGGGCGTCGTCTTCCAGATGTCGACAATCAAAACCGCAGTCATGGCAGTATCAGGTGACGCAGTCCATGCGATTGGTTTTGAGATCAATCCCATTCCAAGCATCATGTCATTGATGATGCCGAACTGGTCATGCAGCATCCAGACCCAGAGCTTGGCTGAAACGACGGTTGGAATAGCCCATGGCACCAGCACGGAGGCGCGCACGAAACTGCGGCCAGCAAACTGCTTGTTCAGCACCAGAGCGATGATCATGCCAAAAACTGTCTCCAGCGAAACCGAGATAAAGGCAAATCGCAACGTATTCCAGACGGCTTGCCACCAGCGCTCGTCTGCCAGCAGGCCGAGCCATTCACCGTCCCCATCCCCATAATCAAGCCATTCGAGATAATTCTGAAACCCGACAAAACTGGCATTATCGATGGAATTCAGCGAGGCATCGGTGAAGCCATACCAGATGGTTTCGGCCAAGGGGTAAAGGGCAACGATGGCCAATACGACCAGCATGGGAGCGACGAACATCCAAGCAGAGCGCGTTCGCTGCCTTATCAGTCCGGTCTGTTGGGCCCCTGATCTTGGAGGCATGGATCCACTCCTCTGTGGCGATTTCAAACGCTCTTGTAAGCGGGTCCGGCACATTGCGCCGAACCCCTGTGAGATTGCATCGCGAAGTACGCGACCATGCGGCGCCTTACTTCCAGCCGGATCCTTTAAGACGCTTCAGGCGGGCTGCCAGCTTGGCGACCGCTTTGGTGCCCGTGCTTTTGCCTTCCAGAACGTCATGGGCAGCGGTCCAGATTTCCGACGAAATCTCATTGTAGGAGGTTTTGGTCGGGGCAGATGGCCGCACAATGGCATTCTCGATCACCGGTTTCCAAAGGGGGATGAACTCGACTTTTTCAGCCACTTCCTTGTCGTCATAAACGGCCATCAGGGTCGGCGGGCGAGAGCTGTCAATGGCCCGGGCTTTCTGGCTTTCATAGTTGTTCAGGAAGCGGACCAGATCAATGGCCTCGTCCTGATGCTTTGAGTATTTGGAAACGCCCAGATGCGATCCGCCAAGAATGGAAGCCGGAGCATGGGTGCCATCAGAGGGCAGGACTGAAACGGCAACACCATCCTTGATCGGGCTGTCTTCGCCCTTAACAAGAGCGTAGGCATAGTTCCAGTTGCGCATGAAGACCGCATTGCCAGACTGGAAAATGCCGCGGGCATCTTCTTCCGCATAATTGAGGACGCCTTCTGGCGAAATCCCGCCGATCCAGGTGGCCGCCAGATCAAGCGCTTTGGCCGCAGCTTCATTTTTAACCGAAATTGATCCATCCGGCTCGACAACCTGACCGCCACCCGAAGACGCGATCCATTCCATCGCATTGCAGGTCAGGCCTTCATATGAGGCACCCTGAAAGACATAACCCCACATGTCGGAATGGCCTGCGGCCCGTTCCGCATCCATGATTTCCTTCGCGGTCGCCGTCAGCTCTTCCCATGTTTTCGGGACGTCCTTTCCATATTTCTCAAGCAGATCAGCACGATAATAAAGGGCAGGTCCGCCAAGAAACATCGGCAAGGCAACGAGCTTGCCATCCACGGTCTGGGACTGCACTGCCATTGGCGAGAAGCCGCCGATAATATCCTTGGTCGCTTCGGTCAGATCAACAAAATGATCTGCAATCTGCGGCGCCCAGATCACATCAAGACGGTAGACATCGATGTCGGCATTCTTGGCCGAGAGCCACAGCTTGAACTGGGCGAACTGATCGGTGGTGCGTTCCGGCATGGAGACGATGGTCACCTTGTTGCCGCTTTCGGCTTCATAGCGATCCAGCGCAGCACGCAGAACGTCATGATCGCGCCCCACCGCGCCATGTACGATTGAAAGATCCGTCGCAAGGGCGCTTTGCGCCAAGAGCAATGTCGATAACAGGCCAGCGGCCAAGATTGTCTTGTTTTTCATGATGATGTTCCCCTGTTTGATGATTTTTTCATTCAGCGTCTTTCCGGCAGTAGATAGGGCTCGCCCAAGCCATCTGTCCGCCCGCCTGACGTAGGCGTAGATAGATATTTTCGCCGTCCTTAAACGCACCCAGCTTGATCTGGCCTTGCCATTGCCACTGATGGGGTAATGGCAGGGGATGAAAGCGGTAGGCCGGTGTGTCGATCAAACCCAAATTGCCCGAGAGCGCTCCTTCAAGAAGCCGGGATGCGGGAATATCAAGGCGCACACCGCAAAGATCTGCGTGGATCACGCTGTTGGCGCAAAGCCGGCAGTGAAGCGCGATGCCTTGCGTTGCCGATGTTGCATTGTTGGGATTGGCTTCTGCGACGACCGAAAAGGCCACTTCATTGTCGCCCAGTGTCGCGCAAGGCAGAGCGTAGCCAGCATCATCCCCTTCAAGCGGCGAGACCACTTCTGCACCCCGGAATCTGGGTTCCACTCCAATGATCTCTCCGTCCGAGAGGGAGAGGTGCCCCTCCCAAAGATGGGATTGCCCCCGCGCACCCCATCCCATTTCCAGATACAGAATGGTTTCAAACCAATCCGCCTGCGATGATGGTTGCGGCGAAACGGGGTTGGGATCGAGTGAAGGAGACACACGGTCAAACAACTCGCCGTTGCGGATCACGTCGATCATATCGATGAACCCGCCACCGACGGCTTCGATATCAAGCGTGGCATCCTGCTGCGGCTCTATGATGCTGCCCTGTATCTCCTCTCCGATGGCACACAGCAGATGAATACGGTCCCCGGTCAGGGCATTTGTGTGCCGCTCGATCATGGCCTGCCAGATGTCACCGCGCTCACGCGATGGTGCATAAGCCGCCATGCGACCATGCCCATAGGATCCGGGAAAGGCGCTGTGATGATCTGTGTTGCCGACGATGCCGAATATGTGACCCTGCTTGAGCCCCCAGTCCATAGTTGAATGTCCATCCACCGGCCCCATGGAATGCAGATAGCCGCGCTCGGTCTCGGACGTCTCTGCACAGCCATGCATGGAGATCATTTCAACAAAGGGCGAGAGCTCTGCATCAAAGCTGCTCCAATTGATGCCGCGGGCACCTTGCCGATAGCCGATATGATGGGGAAAGGCGAAAGCCTTGCCCGGCAAGTCGCTTTGCAAAACATCCTTGAGTTCGCCGGGACTGTTCGCCAGATAGAGCGGCTGAATGGCAAGATCACGATAAACAATTGTGTAATCGCCATGTTCGTTGGAATGGATTTCATAGCCGGGATAAACCACAAACCCGTCCTTGCAGGCCTTGGCAAGGGCACTGAAATGCCCGCTCCAGCCTTCGATCAGTTTGGCAAAGCCCTTGACGTGAAACTCCACGATATGCGCCACGCTCGGCTCATCAACCGGCATATCCGGCCAGTGGGCGTGACCGGTGATCGAGAGGAAATCCAGCTGGATGGCTGCGCGCGCCAGTGCATCGGCAAAGCGTCCGTGCCCGTAAGAAATGTCGCAGTGATTGTGAATGTCGCCATAGGCGGGCACAACGCCAAGGCGTTTTGCCAGTGGCATCAGGTCAGGATTTGGCAGAGCGATTGGATTGACGGGCATCAAACAAACTCCAGTGTCTCAAGATTAATCGTGCGGCCACCCGAGCTCAGAGACTTTTGCGCCGCCGTGACGAGCCGCAGCGACGCAACCCCTTCGGCCACGCCAACGGGCGGAACATCTCCGTCAACCAGCCGGCGCAAGCTCCGCACCAATTCCTTGTCAGCCCCGAAATGGGAGCTGTCCCGGTCAGGGCTCGCCATGGCGATCACCTCATGTTTGCGTCCATAGTCACTGACAAGATCAATGGAGCCGGAATGCCGTTCCATGCGAAGCCGACCCGCACTGCCGATGATTTCAAGGGTTTCCTGATCTTCTGAATAGGGGCCGAAGATCGTAAAAAAGAGCGTTGCCACCATGCCATTGTCATATTGCACGGTCGCGACCATGTGGTCGTCTATGTCCGATCCTGGCAGGTAAACGCAATTGTCATTCCGGTCCGCCGGGCTGGTTGCGGTGAGCCAGGATTTGTTCGGCACCCGCGCCACGCCTTCCGCGATATCGATCAGGGTTTCATGACGACGATACGGACAGTCTCGGCTGCATTCGCTACAGCGCGCAGGCGCGGTGGGATCCGCTTTGAAAATGTCTGACCGTCCACCGAAGGCAGACAAGGTCACGGGCCGGGCATCGGTTACCCAGTTGAGAACGTCGAAATGATGGGATCCCTTGTCGTTGATCGCCCCCCCAGAAGCAGCATTCGTCCGGTGCCAGAGCTGCAAATAGCGGGTGTATGGAATAACCGAGCGCAACAACACCATTTGAGGCTTGCCGATCCCGCCACTTTTGGCAATGTTGACCGCTTCGATCCAGGGACGCTCATAGCGTCTCGTAAAGCCCATCATGATGGGCTTGCCCGCGTCTCTCTCAGCCTGCGCTATGGCTTGTGCATCAGACAGGGAAACGGAGATCGGTTTGTCCAGATAAATCCGCTTGCCCGCCCTTGCCGCAATCAAAACCGGTTCAAGATGGGCGTTGGTATGGGTTGTCACGAGAACCAGATCCACGTCCTCGCGCTCTATCGCCGCTTTCATGCTGTCGGATGCTTCGACCTGATGATTGACACCGGCCTGAATATAGAGATTGGTGAGATGCTCTGCGGCGAGCGCTGTACGGTCTGGCAGCCGATCATGAACCACTCTGATCCGCAGTCCGGTTTCCCCTGCCAGCTCTGCCATGCGACTGCCGACATAATAGATCCCACGTTCGCCTGCCCCTATGATGGCGACGCCGATTGGACGGTCTTTTTCGGTGAGAGAGGATGAGACAGCGGGCATAAACGATCCTTTTCGAGGTCTTATGCTCCAACGCTAGATGAGTACAACTTTCCTGAAAATGGGAGTTATACCCAACTTCAAAGAATCTCCTCGTTCTGTTTCTCCAAATTGTCTGTGCTGCCGAAGCGCTGCAGTTGGATCGGCAAATAGTGGGTTTGCGGCTCGACATCTTCCCCGGCAACTCTGAGCAGCATGATTTTTTCGAACCAGTCAAGTTTCTCGGCATTGCTGCATCCCACAACATCAAACAGGTTCAGATGTTCGGAGGCGAAGTCGACGCTTCCTAGGATCACCACGGACAAATCCCGCCCGATTTCCACCCCCAGTTCCCGTAGGGCAATCTCCAGTCGATAGCCCTCGACAATGCCCCAAACGATGAGCGCCGAGAAAGGAAATGCGCCATGTTCGTTTCTGACATTGGCAAGGCAATTGCGGATCTGTTCACTTTTGTAGGAGCCGGGCAACGCGTCTATTTCAAGAAGCCAACTCTGTCCTCCCTGATCGGCACGCGAGAGCAGTTGATATTCACGTCGGGCCATCGCGATCTGGCGTGCAGAATGAGCCGATGTGAGATAGGCGATCTCCCGATGTCCCATATCCTGCAAATAGAACCAGGCCGATGACAGGGCTTCACGCCAATTTGTCCCAATTCCATCAAGCCCGACGCCAGTGGCCGAAATCCCATCGACGATGACGCTGTTGGCATGCTGATGCAGAAGCGCCAGCAAAGGCAAGGGGATCAGGGCAAAATGCACCTGCACCAGACAGGTGCGAAAGCGCCCCAGACGTTGCAGGACCGATTCAGCATGGCCATTGTCGGCAAAACCCAGCACCAGAATGCTGACGCCTTTTGCCTTCATGCGCTTTTCGATTTCAAGCAGCAGGTTGTTGGCAAGGCGACTGTCAGAAAGCCGATAGAGCACAAGCACATCCGCTTCATATTCATCGGACGTGGATTCCGGCTCACTGGCAATGACAATTCCGGCGCCACGGCGTGCGGTGATCTTGCCTTGCTCCACATAGGGTGCGAGGGCCGCCTGTATGACCCGTTGCGCGGTTGAAAATTGCTTCATCATCGACCGCACAGAGGGAAGCCTGCCGCCCGGTCCGCGCCGCTCGATCTCTTGCGCGATCCATTGGGAGATTTCTTCGCGGTGCTGCCCCTGCCGATCTGCTTTTTTCATTCCGACTAGCCTGTTTCTTTCATTTCAGCCCGCATGGAAAATTACTCGATTAATCATAGGCGACATGGATGGAACCGCAACAGGGATCGCTTGTTTTTGCGCCCTACCAGACAGGACCATTTGCCCCAGATGTCTTCCCGATGCCAGTGGGTGACGAAAGTGTTTCAGGCATGATCGCGATAATGGCTTGGTGTCATGCCCGTTTCCTTGATGAAACTGCGCGTGAAGTGGGACGCATCGCAAAAACCGGTTTCCGTGGCGATTTCGGTGATGCTGGCCTCGTTGCGCTTTAACAGCATCCGACTGTGGGACAGGCGCACCTTGAGCGCAGCTTCCGCCGGGCTGAGACCGAGCGCCTCGGTGAAGCGCCGTTCCAGCGTCCGACGGCTCACTTTCAGCATTCGGGCAAGGTCATCCATCCGTATCGGCGATGTCAGACGCTGCCTGATCTGCAAGAGAGCCCGCCGGACCACTGGATCACTGGTGGCAAGCTCCAAGGGCAAACCGGGCTGGGGCTTTTCCTCGGTCTGGGCCTCATCGATGATCATGATATGCAGGCTCTTTTGCGCCTCGGCCTTGCCAACATGGCGATCCACCAGAAAGGCTGCCAAATGGGCTGAACTGACCCCACCCGAACAGGTCAGACGATCCCGGTCGACCACGAAAATCTGGTCTGACACCGGTTTCAGGCCACCAAACTGATCAAGAAAATCCTCGTGGTGGAACCAGCTGACGCAACAGCGATAGCCCTCCATCAACCCCGCCTTGTGCAAAATGAAAGCCCCGGTACAAATGCCGACCAGCGGCACATTCTTGTCCCGAGCCTGGCGCAAAAAGGCCAGATAGTCCGGCCCCAATTCTGCGCCTGCCCCCAGCAGACCACCCACCACCGCGATATAGTCATAGGCTTCGGGCTGGCGCAAAGGTCCATCGGGCTGAACCTCAATCCCGGCGCTTGAAAGGAGCGGGCGACGGTCAGGGGACAGGATCCGCCATTCACAGCGGATCGGCCGAGATCGGTCACCTTCATCGGCAGCCAACCGCAGCACGTCGACGAAATTGGCAAAAGCCGACAACGTGAAGCGTGGGGCAACAATCAGCCCAATGCGCAAGCGAGGCAGCGCAGGGCGAGGGGCGGCAGCAGGCATGGGCGCTTCTTTCATGGTGTCTGTCGTAAATATACAATCATTTTGACGTGATTGTCCAATCAAAGGAACGGCTCCCGGTCCTACCGTCATTCCATTGATCTTGGCCAATTCCAGCCTGCCGAACCCAACCATAGGGAGCCGCCGCACCATGACCCGATATTCCGCTTGGTCGGTTTTCAAAAATGCCTTGAGTGGCCATAAGAATTGGCCAGAGCAATGGCCGGATAAGGAGCCGAAATCCAGCTATGACGTGGTGATTGTTGGCGCCGGTGGCCATGGATTGGGCGCTGCCTATTATCTCGCCAAGGAACATGGCATCACCAACATTGCGGTGATCGACAAGGGCTGGCTCGGGGGCGGCAATACCGGGCGCAACACCACCATCATTCGGTCCAACTATCTCTATGATGAAAGCGCCAAGCTCTATGACCATGCGGTCGATCTGTGGGAAGATCTGAGCGAAGAGCTGAATTACAACGTCATGTTTTCGCGGCGCGGCGTAATGATGCTGGCCCATAACCAGCACGACATCCAGAGCTTCCAGCGTCATATCCATGCCAATCGCCTCAATGGCGTCGACAATCGCTGGATCAGCGCTGATGAAGCCAAACAGATCTGCCCGCCGCTCAATCTCGGCCCGGATACCCGCCATCCGGTGCTGGGCGCCGCCTTTCAGGCCCGGGCAGGCACCGCTCGCCACGATGCGGTTGCCTGGGGCTATGCCCGCGCGGCAGCCAAACTCGGCGTCGATATCATCCAGAATTGCCCCGTCACCGCCATTCGCCGCGCGGCCAATGGCGCGGTAGAAGGGGTGGAGACGCCCAAAGGCTTCATCCGGGCTGGCAAGGTTGGCGTCTCGGTTGCTGGCACAACCACCCCCTTGATGCAAAGCGCTGGCGTTCGCCTGCCGCTTGAAAGCTTCCCCCTGCAGGCTTTGGTCTCAGAACCCGTCAAGCCAATTTTTCCTTGTGTGGTCATGTCCAACAGCGTGCATGCCTATATCAGCCAGTCCGACAAGGGCGAATTGGTGATTGGCTCGGGCACCGACCAATATACCAGCTACAGCCAGCGCGGCGGCCTGCCATTGATCGAGCATACTGTCGCCGCGATCTGCGAAATCTTCCCGATCTTCAATCGCATGCGGGTTATGCGCACATGGGCAGGCACCGTGGATGTAACACCGGACCGCTCGCCGATCATCGGCAAGACCCCGGTCAAGGGGCTTTATGTCAATTGTGGCTGGGGCACTGGCGGGTTCAAGGCCACACCCGGGTCGGCACATGTCTTTGCCCATACGATTGCCAACGACGAGCCGCACCCGATCAACGCCCCCTTCACGCTGGAGCGCTTCACCACCGGTCGCCTGATCGATGAAGCCGCCGCCGCAGCTGTGGCCCACTAAGGCGACTTGAGGACAAAAAGATGCTGCATATTCATTGCCCCTATTGCAACGAAACCCTGCCAGAAGCCGAATTCGCCCATGCAGGGGAAGCCCATGTCGCCCGGCCTGAAAATCCGGCCCAAGTGAGCGATGAAGAATGGCGAGACTTTCTCTTTATCCGCGACAATGTGCGTGGCCTGACCTTTGAACGCTGGCGTCACATCCATGGCTGCGGTCGTTTCTTCAATGCGGTGCGCCACACGGTCACCGATCAGTTCCTGACCACCTACAAGGCGGGTGAACCGCGTCCGGATCTCGACAAGTTGCAGGAGATGGACCAATGAGCGCCCGTCGCATTCCCGGCTATGGCCGGATCGATCCGGACAAGCCGATTGTCTTCACCTTTGATTGCAAATCCTATCGTGGCCGGGCAGGGGACAGCGTGGCCTCCGCCTTGCTGGCAAATGGCGTCCATCTAATGGCCCGCTCCTTCAAATATCACCGCCCGCGCGGCGTGGTCACCGCTGGCTCCGAAGAACCCAATGCGCTAATGTCGAGCCGTCGTGGGCCGGGGAGAACCGAGCCGAACAGCCGCGCCACCATGCTGGAAGTCTGGGACGGCCTCACCGTAGGCAGCCAGAATTGCTGGCCAAGCCTCGCCTTTGATGTTGGGGTGATCAACGACAAGCTGTCCCGTTTTCTGGCGGCGGGCTTTTACTACAAGACTTTCATGAAACCGAAGATTCTTTGGGAGCGGGTTTATGAGCCGATCATCCGCAATGCAGCGGGCATTGGTGTCGCACCAAAGGAAAAAGACCCCGATCACTATGCCGCACGCTATTGGCATACGGATGTGCTGGTGGTCGGAGGAGGCCCCGCCGGTTTGGCTGCTGCCCGCACAGCGGCCAAATCCGGGCTGTCGGTCATGCTGGTTGATGAACATGCAGAGCTTGGCGGCACGCTTCTAAGTGAGCCCCACGCAAGGATCAATGGACAACCTGCATGGGACTGGCTCGCCAATGAGTTAGAGGATCTTGCTGCCCTCGGTGTCAAACTCATGAGCCGCACGACGGCCATTGGTTATTTCAACGACAATATGATGGGTCTTTGTCAGCGTCTGTCGGATCACCTGAAGGACCCTGACCCGGATCTGCCACGCGAATGCATGTGGCGGGTGCGGGCAGGCCAGATCATTCTGGCTCAAGGGGCGATCGAAAAGCCCTTGGTCTTTCATGGTAATGACCGTCCCGGCGTCATGCTGGCCGGTGCTGCCCAGACCTATCTCAACCGCTTTGGCGTTCTGGTGGGGCAAAAGCCGGTCATCATGACCAGCCATGACAGCGCCTATTATGCGGCCTTTGATCTGGCTGACGCTGGCGCGGCCATTCAGGCGATCATCGACACGCGCTCGGACATCCCTGCCGCGCTGGAAGAGGAGGCGCAGAGGCGCAACATCCGTCTTTGCAAGGCCCATGTGATCACCGCAGTGGATGGCAAAACCCAAGTGACGGCGGTGGCCTTCAATCCACTTCGTGGCGACAAGGTCGGTGCGGCGGAACGCATCGCCTGTGACGCGGTTTTGATGTGCGGTGGCTGGACCCCGTCCTTGCAACTCTTCTCCCATACGGGTGGTTCCATCCGCTGGGATGAAGAACGCGCGGTCTATCTGCCGGATCAGACCACGCAGAATTGCCAGATTGCCGGGGCCTGCGGCGGCCATTGGGGCCTCAAACCAGCCTTCGACGATGGGGTGGCCGCAGGAAAGCGCGCAGGCAAAACCCTTGGCAAGATGGTCGAAGGCGAAAGCCTGACGCTCGAAGGGGATCGCACCGGCAGCGGCATCTCCCATCGCGAATTGCCCAACGATCTGGACAGCGTCAAGCAGCGGGCCTTCGTCGATTTCCAGAGCGACGTCACGGCCAAGGATTTGCGTCTTGCTGTGCGTGAGGGGATGAAATCCGTCGAGCATGTGAAGCGCTACACCACCGCAGGCATGGCGACCGATCAGGGCAAGCTCTATAATCTCAATGGTCTGTCGATCATCGCCGATGCCCAAGGCAAGACTCCGCCGCAAATCGGCCTCACCACCTTCCGCCCGCCTTATACGCCAACCACATTTGGCACCTATGCGGGCCATCACAAAGGCACGCATTTCGAAGTGACCCGCCGCACGCCCATTGATGGCTGGGCGGAAAGCCAAGGCGCCAAATTCGAGCCGGTCAGCCAATGGCGACGGGCCTGGTATTTCCCCAAAGCGGGCGAAAGCATGGACGAGGCGGTGGCCCGGGAATGCAAGGCAACCCGCGCTTCGGTCGGCATGTTCGATGCATCGACCCTTGGCAAGATCGAGGTTGTTGGCCCCGATGTGGTCGATTTCATGAACCGGCTCTATACCAACCCATGGACCAAGCTGGCGCCGGGGCGCTGTCGCTATGGCCTGTTGCTTGGCGACGATGGCTTTGTCCGCGATGATGGGGTCATCGGCCGATTGGCTGACGACCGCTTCCACGTCACCACCACAACCGGTGGGGCCGCTCGCGTGCTCAATATGATGGAAGATTATCTCCAGACCGAATGGGGTGATCTTAAGGTCTGGCTGACCTCAACCACCGAGCAATGGGCAACCATTGCGCTCAATGGCCCCAATGCGCGCAAGCTGCTCGCGCCGTTTGTCGAAGGGTTGGATATTTCCAACGAGGCCTTCCCGCATATGTCGGTGGGCGAATGCATGGTCGCGGGCTTCCCGGCGCGCCTTTTCCGCCTCAGCTTCACCGGAGAACTGGGCTTTGAGATCAATGTGCCCGCCCGGTATGGTCTTGCCCTGTGGCAGACCCTCTATGAAGCGGGCAAAGCGTTCGATCTCTGCGTCTATGGCACCGAGACCATGCATGTCTTGAGGGCCGAAAAGGGCTTCATCATTGTCGGCCAGGATACCGACGGCACCGTCACGCCCTATGATCTTGGCATGGGCTGGGCAGTCGCCAAAAACAAACCGGACTTTGTCGGCATGCGCGGTCTGGCACGACCAGATCTTGTCGCCGAAGGTCGCAAGCAACTGGTTGGCCTGTTGACCGACGATGCTCAAACCCGACTCGAAGAGGGGGCACAGATCGTGCTGGATCCATCCGAGCCAGTCCCCATGACCATGGTTGGCCATGTCACCTCATCTTATCACAGTGGGACCGTTGGTCGCCCGATTGCGCTCGCACTGTTAGCGGACGGTCGGAGCAAGATCGGTCAGCAAGTCCATATCCCAATGCCTGACCGGGTGATCACCGCCACCGTTCATGACACCCTTTTCTATGACCCCGATGGCAGCCGCCAGAAAATGTGACCAGAGGTGCTGATGACTATTCTCCCCAGCTCGTTGCAGCCTGACCCGATCCAGACGGTCCAATTGATCGAACAGGACGGCCTTGCCATCACTCTGATGCCTGAAAACAAGACCCGCCTGTCTTTGCGGGTCGCCCCTGCCGACCGCGAAGCGTTCGGCAAGCAAATTGGTGCCCCGCTGCCAGACCAGATCGGCCAGCAAACACAGATGGAAGGCGGGGATATTGCCTGCCTTGGTCCCGATGAATGGATGCTGTGGCTTGATAACGACCTTGCGCTTTCTCTAAAGGAACGCGCCTTATCTGCCGCCGTCCCCCATGCGCTTGTCGATGTTTCATCGCGCGAAGTCTCGCTGGTCGTTGCCGGGGCGGATGCCAAGGAACTGCTGTGCGTTGGTTGCCCGCGCAACCTTAATCATTTTACCACTGGCAAGGCTTGCCGGACCCTGTGCTTTGATGTGTCGGTCATCCTCTGGTGCGAAGCTGAGGATCGGTTTCGTATCGATGTCTGGCGCTCTTTTGCACCGCATCTGGCGTCTTTGTTGCAGCAGTCCGCCAGAGCATTGGCAGCTGAAAAACGCCTTCACGCCTAAGTTCACTTGAAGGTCCCCACAACAAAGAAAGCCGCCCTTTGGGGCGGCTTCTGCTATCGATGTCAGCACATGCATCAATCACGCGGGGGGATAGTCCAGCCCTTCTTGACCGCAGGCCGGGCTTCGAAGCGGTCCACATAATCGACCACATTCTTGAAGTCATAAAAGCCGGTCACGTCAGTGGCTTCATAAAATTTGATGATCGTCGCCAGCCATGGGGCGATTGCGATATCGGCGATAGAATAAGATCCGGCAATCCAGTCCTTGCCGTCCAGCTCCTTGTCGATGACCGCCAGCAGACGTTTGGCTTCGTTGATAAAGCGTTCGCGCGGGCGTGGATCTTCAATATCCTTGCCAGCAAATTTGTAGAAAAAGCCCAGTTGGCCAAGCATCGGGCCAACGCCACCCATTTGGAACATCAGCCATTTCAGCACTTCCAGACGGTTGCGCTCGTTGCTGCCATAAAGCTTGCCGCTTTTCTCGGCGAGATAAATCAGAATCGCGCCGCTTTCAAACAGGCCAATCGGCTCGCCGTCCGGGCCGTTGGGATCTATGATGGCCGGGATTTTGTTGTTCGGATTGAGCGACAGAAAAGCATCGCTTTTCACATCTTCATCCGAAAGCCCCACTTTGTGCGCTTCATAGGGAAGACCCATTTCCTCCAGCGCGATAGACACCTTCACGCCATTGGGTGTCGGGAAGGAATAAAGCTGAATGACGTCAGGATTGCTCGCGGGCCAACGTTTCGTGATGGGAAAATCGGCCAAAGACTTGAGATCAGACATGTAAAAACTCCATGCAAACAAACAGGGATCAGGCAAAGGGATGCAGACACCGGCCAAGAAAACCGGTGCGACTGATTGGTCTATTTTGAGATAAGTTGTTCGTCGGCCGAATGGGAGGGGGCAGGATAATTTTATTTTACAAATTTTCCGGCATGGGCAGAAAACTGTTTCAAACCTGCAAGAGCCAAGCGCATGAAATGCGGCGTGAGTGACCTTCGTTCAGATCGTGTGAAGGGATCAACACGCACAAAAAAGAACGAGCAAGCAAACCCGGCAATCCTAGCTTGCCGGGTTTTGCCTGCCGGGTTGTTACAGCGATCAAGGCAATCAAGCCGCGCGAGCAAGAGGCTCCGGGCTTTGTTCGCTGGCAATCAACGACCGCATGGCGAGCGCCAGCAAGTCGAGATCGACCGTGTAACTTTCTACCAATCTGTCGACAATCTGGCCTTGCTCGAAATGTTCAAAGCCTGTTTCGTCAATCGCCTTTTGGATGGCCACTTCATCAAGCAAATGCGGCCTCACCTTGTATGAATGTCCCATATTGTTCCCCAATATCCCGACCCACTAACGAGCACCGCACCGGCGTCATCCTGAAGCATTTCCCAACAAAAGCTGGATAGACATGGCGTGTCGGTTTCAACCTGAGGTCCCAATGCTGGCCTTGTCATCAATCCCGATAAGAGGGACGGACAGACAGGCTTCCAAACCAGTGACGAGATCAGGCTGCTTGCTCTCCTCGTATGGTTAAGCAGCATGGTTAACAAAGGGTAAACTATCGGAGGCATTGGCAAAAACGTGAGCCTAAAACGACGATTTGCTGCCATTTTTATCATCAGACGAGCGGAGAGGGGGCAATTTGGACTATTTTTGCCAAGTCTGTCCTGTCATCGTCGTTGGTACTGGTAGGATTGCAGAGCCAGATTTATGGTTTCTTGCCACCTGCTATCCCGTTTTTCTTGCCCGGATTTCAAAGCATCTTGCCGGGCGTTTCATTCTATACGGACAGACTTGTCCATATAGGTCCTTCGATTATTTGACTCGTAATTGTTAGTGTAATAAGTCTTTGCGTGCGTAAAACTAAAGTTGGAATCTGCAACCCTCACTAGAATGCTGCGATAAAATAGCCGGGACCTGCGCCCTGCAGCATCTCTTGGCCAGTATTTTGACTAGTCCGGGTGGCCGGGTGAAGATCAGTTTTCATGCCCTTTCTGTAAGCGGCAAGCTGGTTTCAAGGCTCCCCCCTTCGCGCTCACAGACACGCGCCCACGGCGAGCGCACGCTTCTATCTGTGGCAATGTCGGAACGAAATAAATAGGTAAGAAATGTCTGAGTCATCAGAATTATACGAAACCGAGTATGAAGTCGGACAGGACAATATCAATGCCTTTGGCATGGATGTTCACAATCCGGTCTTCTTGATTTCCGCTCTCCTTATTCTCGCTTTTGTTGTTGGCACGTTGGTCGCGCCCACAGAAGCAAAACAGATTTTCGATGGTGCCAAGGGATGGTCGATCAATAATTTCGACTGGCTCTTCATGGTGGCTGGCAACGTATTTGTGCTGTTCAGCTTGTTCCTGATTGTCTCTCCGCTGAGCCAAATCCGCATTGGCGGCAAGGATGCCAAGCCTGATTTCTCGATTATGAGCTGGTTTGCCATGCTGTTTGCAGCAGGCATGGGCATCGGGTTGATGTTCTGGAGTGTTGCCGAACCTGCCGCCTATTACACCGATTGGTGGGGCACGCCTCTCAATGCCGTGGCCAAAACGCCCGAAGCTGCTCGTATGGCCATGGGCGCAACCATGTTCCACTGGGGCCTGCATCCATGGGCCATCTATGCGGTGGTCGGCTTGTCGCTTGCCTTCTTCACTTACAACAAAGATCTGCCGCTGACCATACGCTCTGCCTTCTATCCGCTGATCGGCGATCGGGCTTGGGGCTGGCCTGGCCATTTCGTGGATACGCTGGCGGTTGTTGCAACCCTGTTTGGTCTGGCGACCTCTCTGGGTCTTGGTGCGCAACAGGCAGCAAGTGGCCTGCATTTCCTGTTTGACATTCCAAACACCATTGTCACCCAAATCATCATCGTCACCGGTGTGACCCTGGTGGCCCTTTGTTCAGTGACTTTGGGTCTGGACAAAGGCGTAAAGATCCTCAGCAACATCAATATGGGCATGGCCTTGTTGCTGCTTGTTTTCGTCTTTGTCTTTGGTCCAACCATTGTCATCCTGACCAACATATTGACCACCGGCACGTCCTATCTGGAAAACCTGATCCCGCTTAGCAACTGGATTGGCCGAACCGATGACAAATTCTATCATGGCTGGACGGTCTTCTATTGGGCTTGGTGGATTTCCTGGTCACCTTTCGTCGGTATGTTCATTGCGCGCATTTCCAAGGGCCGCACGATCCGCCAGTTCCTTACGGCAGTTTTGCTGGTCCCGACTCTTGTCACCCTTGTCTGGATGTCCGTCTTTGGCGGCAGTGCACTTGATCAGATTCAGAATAATGTTGGTGAACTGTCCAAGGGCCTTGGCGATGTTTCGCTGGCCATGTTCCATATGTTTGAGAATCTGCCTCTGACCTCGATGATTTCCTTTTTGGCCATTGTGTTGGTGTTGGTCTTCTTCGTCACCTCGTCAGATTCTGGCTCGCTGGTGATCGACAGCATCACCGCCGGTGGCAAGGTCGACGCTCCGGTGCCACAGCGAGTATTCTGGGCGCTGATTGAAGGCTGTATTGCAGCCGCACTCCTCTATGGGGGCGGATCCGATGCGCTTGGTGCCTTGCAGGCCGCGTCCATCACCGCTGGACTGCCTTTCATCATTGTTCTGTTGATCATGTGCGTCAGCCTCTATATGGGCCTGCGTCATGAATGGAAGCATGTCGACACCTGATTGCTGAAAAGATCGGCTGCCGCGCTGATGGGATGGATCTCATGGGTGCGGCAGCTTTTTTTTAGGTAGATAAAAAAGAAATTTTCCATTGATGAAGAAATCGGGAATTTACTTTTTTGTCTCCACTGCTATCCTGTCCCCAGTAGAAGAATGACGGGCAGGAGGCACATCTGGCGCACAGCCAGAGCGTGAAAGGATGCCCGATCAAAGGAGGATTGGGCCATGGCCAAGATGAAACGCCTTGATGAGAAATTGGCGCGGATCGAAAAGGGACTTTATCGCTCTTCGGATTTCATCATTGCCGATGCCAAGGATGCCGACATGGCGGGCGGAATTGCCGCCAACGGGCCGCGTCTGGACAAGGATGGCAAGCCGACGGGCATGATGAGGCCGATGCAGGTCTATCGCGACGACATGATTGAAATGTGCCGCTCCGATCTCATCGACATCATGCTCACGTCCCAGTCGTCCTGCGAATATCTGACCCGCGAAGGGCATTTTGCTGGCAGCGACATCACCCCCGCCGTACGCCTCAATGACGGCAGCGATATCTGGCTGATGCGTGGCGCCGACTATAAGCGCTTTGCGTGCAAACCGTTTCGTTCTGCCCGTCTCGACCGGGTCAAGCCTGTCGCCGATCTGGGGCTTTATGCCATCACCTTCTATAATGATCTTGAGAAAGACCATCATACGCTGGAGGCCTATGCCCGCTTCCGCGATGAGGCATCCAGCGCCGGTGTGCGGCACTTTCTGGAAGTCTTCAACCCCCATTTCGATGTCGCGACACCGGGCAGCGATTTTGCCAGTTATAACAATGACGCCATTGTGCGCACGCTGGCCGGTGTGTCGAGCCTTGATCGTCCCGTCTTTCTGAAAATGGCCTATAACGGTCCCCGCGCGATGGAAGAGCTTGCCTCTTACGATCCGGGCAACCTGATCGTTGGCATCCTTGGTGGCGCATTCTCCACCACGCGCGATACCCTTGAAATGATCAAGCAGTCAGAGGCATATGGTGCGCGCGTCGCCCTGTTTGGCCGTCGGATCTTCTTTGCCGAAAGCTCGGTAGAGATCGTCCGCACCATGCGGCTGATGCTGGAAGAGGGCCTCAGCTCGCAAGAGGCTACCAAGCTTTATTATAATGGACTGTTGAAGGCGGGCATCAAACCCAAACTCAGTCTTGATGAGGATAGCGAGCTGACGGATCCGGTCCTCAAGGCTGGCTTCTGTGATGGCAGATAATCGACAGGCCGAGCCGATGGTCGATATCTTTCAGGTGTTGACCTCGGTTGCCCGATCCGATGACAAGACCATGGCCCCGCTGGCCAAATGGGTGCTGGACCATCAGGATGTGTGCCGTCGCTTGACCATTTCTGACCTTGCAAACCGCACAGAGGTTAGCGAGACGACAATCTTTCGTTTCTGCAAACTGCTTGGTCTCACCGGCTACAAGGATCTGCGTCTGGCGCTTGCAGAAGGCAGGGGGCTTGCTCTTGGCTCGCAAATGGCCGGAGCCAGCGAGGAAGCCCATGACCATAGCTATGGGGCCATCTTGCAAAAGGTCATCGAAGCCAATATCGAGCAATTGATGCGCACGCCGACGGTGCTCTCGCTTGATGCTCTGGAGCAGGCAACCGAGCGGCTGCTCAATGCCGCTCAGATCCAGATCGTCGGCTTTGGCAGTTCCGCCCCGATTGCCATTGATGCCTGCCGCAGGCTGTTGTCCCTCGGGCTGCCTGCCATGGCTCATAGCGATCCGCATATTCTTGCGGTGGTCACAGCCCGCAGCAAGCCGGGAACTGTCTTTTTGGGGATTTCCTGCTCCGGACGGACCCGGGATTTGGTTGATGCCTTCGAGACCGCTGGCGAGAAAGGTCTGGACCGTATCCTGATCACGAGCGATCCGGCATCGCCGGCCACCAAGGTTGCCGATCTGATACTGGTGTCTGCGGTGCGCAGGATGCCGCCAGCCCTCGATATCCTCGGCACCCGTATCTCGCAACTGGCGATTATCGAGGCCATTTCGGTGGCCGTGTCTCAACAGGATCCAGAGGCCCATGCCATTTTAGGGGATACAAGGCCGCTGGAGCGTGAAATTGCCAAGAAACGGACCCGCGAACAGACCGATTAGAAGACCTAAGGCCATAAGCCTGACAATAGGGAGGCAAGCGATGGAACGACAGATAGAGCGGCAGGGGATCATTTGCGCTGGCAACTGGATCGTCGACATCGTGCATGAAATCGACCAGTGGCCGAACAAGAGCGAATTGGCAAATATCATCCGTGAGGATCGAGGCATCGGAGGCGGGGCGGCAAATGTCATTTCTGCACTTGCCCGCATGCAGGTTGGTTTCCCGCTTTTGCCTTTCGGCGCCATCGGGGCGGATGATCTGGGTGACTTTGTGGTTAAGGCCTGTGAAGCTCTGGCATTGCCAACGACCCAGCTTTTGCGCCGCAAAGAGAGCCCCACCGCTCACACCCATGTCATGTCGGTCCCCGGAGACAGCCGCACCTTCTTCTATCAGGGTGGGGCCAATGACAGCTTATCGGAAGCGGATTTCCCGACCGGTTTCTTTGCAGCCTCTGATGCCAAAATCTTCTATCTGGGCTATTTGATGCTGCTCGAGCGGCTTGACAAAATGCAAGGCGATACCACGGGAGCGGCGCATATTCTGGCACGCGCCCGCACAGCAGGCATGATCACGGCGGTTGATCTTGTCTCGGCCAACCGGGCGGACTTTTCGGCAATAGTCCGGCATGCCGCGCCATATATCGATTATCTCATCATGAATGAGGTTGAAGCCTGCCGCGCAGGCGACCAGCCAATAAAGGCAGGAGAAGTCCCCTCAGACGCCAAACTGCTGGCCGCCGCCAAACTGGTTATGACCAGCGGCATTCACAAGGCAATCATCATCCATTGCCCCAAAAAGGCAATCTGGATCGGCAAGGGAGCGGAACCGATCTTCCTCCGGCCCGCTCCCTTGCCGTCCGAAGCCATTCTCAGTCCGGTTGGGGCAGGGGACGCCTTTTGCGCCGGACTGCTCTATGGAATCCATCAGGGCTTTGATCCCGCGCATGCGTTGCAGCTCGCCCATGTCACTGCTGTTGCCTCAATGAAAGGCATGACCGCGACGCAAGCGATCCCGACGCTTGATACATTGCTGGCGGAGATCCAAGCCTGACATGCTCCCTTTACGCCTCAGGCATCAAGCTTGGAATGTCCTGCGAGCGGACAACATGGCAATAAATCATGTTGAGGATCTCCAGTTCCGCCTCATGCAGGGCGTCGGTGGCTGCCGCACAGCAATCATCAACCACCAGCACATTAAAGCTTTCATCGGCAAGGCTGCGGACGGTTGAGGAGACACATTGATCGGTGAAAATGCCTGTCACGATCAGGGTGTCTATGCCCATATTATGCAAGGTGAGCCGCAGATTCGTGCCCGTCAGGGCGGAATCCGTTGTCTTCAATACGGTGATTTCATCCCCTTGTGGGGTCAGCTCCGGCACGATCTGGCTGTCTTGTCTGTCCTTGGGAAGCAGCAGATAATTGAAGCCGGGTTTCTTTTGTGACAAAGACCGGTCCCGACCATCCAGCGTCTGGCACGCAATGCGGGCAAAGATCACCTCGATGCCCTTCTGGCGTGAAAAGGTGATCATCTCGGCCACCTTGGGGATGACTTGGCCGTTCATTCTGTCAAAGAAGGGCTGCCATCGGGCCTGCTCTTCTTCATCGTCTTTTGGCTCCAGATAGGTGTTTTGAATGTCAATGACCAGCAGCGCCGTTCGTGCCGGATCAAGCTTGATATCGTCTGGTTCATCAGCCGTTTGATAATAGAAAGACCGATAGGCTGTTTTCCAATTCCAGCTCATGGCAAATCTCCTGCATCCTTGGTTTTTTCTGGGTGTTCTTCCTTGCAGCCCCCCTGCAACTGGGCTAATTTTCGGCCATGACATCGAACAAGAAACAGACACGCCAACGGCGCATCGTGGAGGAACTGGCGTTTCAGCCGAGCCTTCGCGTCAGTGACCTTGCCGAAAAACTCAATGTCTCCACCGAGACGGTCCGCCGCGATCTGGATGAGCTCACCAAGAAGGGGCTGATCGGGCGCACCTATGGCGGTGCGGTGGCACGGCAAAATATGCAGGAACCGGGTCTCAATGAGCGTCACAACATGCTGGTGGACGAGCGCCAGAAGATCGCCCGTACGGCGGTGCAGGAGCTGGCAGGCTCGAAGCATTTCATGATCGGGTCTGGTGCCACCACTGTGCATGTGGCCCGTCGCATGGCCTATGAAATGAACAATGTCACCGTGTTGACCCATTCTTTTGGCGTGGCAACGGCTTTGTCGATGAATCCGACCATCCGTGTGTTCATGGCGCCGGGGCGCTATTTTGCCCGTGAAGGCGCGATGCATGGTGGCCAGACCATTCGCTATTTGCAGAATTATCGCGCCGACTGGGCGATTCTCGGCGCCAGTGGGCTCAACGTGGAGGGTGGGACCGATGCGCTGATTGAGGCGGGCGAAGTCTATGCCCAGATGATCCAGCGCTCGACCCGCACCATGGTGGTGGCCGACCATTCCAAATATGGGGAAACCTTCGCCACGCAATATGCCAACTGGAAGGCGATTGACTTGCTGGTCAGCGATCAGGAACCGCCAAACGCCATCGCCGAAGCGTTGAAGGGGGCCGATGTGAGGATGGCGCTCGCCCGCAAATAGGTGGACTGGTTCCATTCCGCGCAATGGGTCTTTGGCACCCAAATCCGTGCCTTCAAGCAAAGGAGAGCGCCGCGCTTTTGCCATTGGCTATCCCGGCAGACTTGCCAGCGCGCGCTGCAAGGCCTCTAGGAAATAATCCGTTTCATCCGCAGATAGACAGAGCGGCGGTCGTACTTTCAATGTATGGCCAAACGGCCCAGCAGCACCGATCAACACCCGTTCGTCGCGCAAGGCATTGATCAATTGGCTCGCCAAGTGTGGGGCAGCAGCGCCACTGAGCCTGTCGCAAATATCGATGCCGATAAACAGGCCCGCTCCGCGTACGGCGCCAATCCTGCCGTCACGCTCGGCCATCTCGCCCAGACGCTGCTTTAGATAGGTGCCGATCTGAAGGGCATTGTTCTGCAAGCCTTCTTCTTCAATCACGTCTAGCACCGCCATGCCCGCAGCAGCTGCTGCCGGAGTGCCGCCAAAGGTGTTGAAATAGCCCACCTCACCACAAAAAACCTCCAGCAGATCAGGCCGCACAGCAATACCGGCGATCGGATAGCCATTGCCCATCGGCTTGCCCATGCTGACCAGATCCGGGGTCACGCCATGTCGGGCAAAGCCCCAGAAGGCTTCCCCCGTTCGGCCAAAGCCGGGCTGCACTTCGTCGGCAATGAACAGCCCGCCAGCGGCTTTGACCAAATCCACCGCAGGTTTCAAAAAGCCTTTCGGACCATCAAATACCCCGTCGCTAGAGAAAATGCTGTCGCAAATCAGCACCGCAATGCCATGCCCCTTGTTGATCAACTGCTCCATTGCCTGTTTCACTGCCGCAGCAAAGCCTGAGGCAATATCGTCCCCATAGGCCGCCGAGCTTGGCTCTGGAATGATTGCAACATGGTCAGGGCAGGACCCATGGATGAAGGCTGCAGGCGAAATGTCGGTGACGGCACTGGTATTGCCATGATAGGCCGTCGCCGTGACAATCACCCCGGTTGCCCTTGTATTGGCCCGGGCGATTCGCAAGGCCAGATCATTGGCCTCGCTGCCGCTACAGGTCAGCACCACATTGGACAGATGCGGCGGATAGGTCGCTTTCAGCTTCTCCAGATAGGCCTCAGTCGTCTCGCACAAATAACGCGAATTGACATTGAGCGCTGCCAACTGCTTTGAAACCGCTTCCACCACATGGGGGTGGCAATGACCAACCGAAGGCACATTATTATAGAAATCGAGATAGGACACGCCGTCCCGGTCGGTCATCCAGCAACCCTTGGCTGAGACCAGATCCAGTGGCTTGTTGTAAAACAGAACAGAAGAGGCCCCGGCATTTTGGGTTCGCCGCCCCAGAAGGGAGTCGGACAACGGCTCTCCATGTTTGGCATGGAATGCGTTCATGTCCAGGATCTGGCGTTTTTCTATCGACATTTGCTTCACTTGAGACTTTGCTTGGGCCTCCGCACATCCTTTTGGGGGCGCTTGGCATGTCTTCCTGTTGGAATTGCAATTCAGGGTAGATAAGGATCTATGCTGCGCTCAATCAGGCGTCATTGGCAAGATAGTCTGCCGCGATCCGCAAGGTGCCTTCGGTATAACCCGCCCCAAGCTCCTGTGCTGTGGGGGTTTCAGAATGGCTTGCCAGCCACGCAGTCAGGAGAATTCGGCGCAGGGTGATGAAGGTCGGGAACATCGCCTCATCGGCTTCGCTCAGCAGGGCAACGGAGCGGTAACCGTCAATCCAGGCCTTTTGCAACTCCGGCACAATCGGGTCTTCCTCGATGAAACTGATCGCCGCAGCGAAGTCATACATGAACCAGCTAAGGCCACAATCGTCAAAGTCGATCACGGCCATCTTGTCGCCATCGACCAGCAAATTGGCCAGCCGTAAATCCGCATGCACCAACCCGAAGCGGTCATCTTCAATGCCATAGTCATCAAGTTTCGCCTCGATTTTGTTGCAGGCCTTGATCAGAAGCGCCTTGCCCTCCTCGGTCAGCCCCATGGCATCGCGCCAGTCGCCCCACAGAGCGACATGGCCGAGAGTGCTGTCAAAATTCCATGTCTTACGGACAAAACTGACCGGTCGGTCCCACTGCTTGACATGGCTATGGAGCCGGGCGCTGATTGCCCCCAGATCGCGAAAGCCTGCAACAAGCGAAGAACCCGTTTGTGGTTCTGCGCCCTGGCAAAAGTCAAAGGCGACCACGTCACGCGTTTCATGTTCGGTCTGAAAGCTGGCAATCAGCTCCCCGTCGAGCATGGGCAGAGGTTCTGGCGTATCCACCACGCCAGACTGGCGCAGCGCCTTGATCCATGACAGCTCGGATTCGATCTCTGCGCGGGTGTGATAACCCGGGCGATGAACGCGAAGAATAACCGTGCGACCTCCAACCGGGTCGACCGCCTTGAAAGTGGCATTTTCCGACACGGTCAGCAGCTTCACTTCTGTTTTCTCCGACAAACCCCACAAGGGCACGAGGCTTTGCGCGCCTTTATGTAATTCGTTGACCATCTGATCATTATACAGACCGCCCATCGGAGCACCTCCTTGATGAAAATGTGGGACTTTCTCTCAAAATAGGCAAAAAAAGTTGGTCTTACAACAAAAAAATATTGATTTTTGTGGGATATCATTCAAAATGACCATGCAATCTACAACAAAAGTGTAATCCCACGCTGCCCTTCTCCTGCCGCGCAACAGGGAAATCTGGTCGGGGTTTGGCGAGCGAGAACAGAGGTGAGACATGAAACTTACGAGACGCGATTTCGCAAAAGGGCTGGCCTTGACTGCAGGCGTTGCGGCCCTTGGGCCCCTTGGCCGCGCGCAGGCTGCGGTTGATGATCGACTGAACATCCTGTGTTGGGAAGGTTACAACACCGATGATGTCTTGAGCCCCTTCCGCAAGCTCAATCCAAACGCAACCGTCCGCGCTGAAAGTGGCACGTCCGACCCGGACATGATCAACAAATTGCGCGCCGGTGAAGTGAAGGTCTGGGACCTGATCAACGTCAACCAGCCATGGGCCAAGTCACAGCTCTATCCGTCCGGCCTGATCAAGCCACTCAGCAAAGAGCGCTTCCTGCCCTATTTCGAAAAGATGGCACCAGAATTTACCGGCCCTTACCCCCTTGCCTTTGGCGGCGATGGCGAACTGATCGGCATGCCCCAACGCTACGGGCCTTTTTCCTTCGTGGTCAATACCGACAAGATCAGCAAGGAAATGGCGGAGGATCAGGGTTGGAAATTGTTCCTCGATCCGGCCATGAAGGGCCGCTACGGCGTCCTGACCTATGACAACTGGAACATCATGCATATGTGCCTGACCGGGGATCAGAACCCTTACGATCCGATGGATGCAGCAGGTCTGGAAACCTTCAAGGGCACCGCAGAAGCCATCTTTGGTGGCGCCAAGCTGCTCAGTGATGATCTGGTGGCCATGAACACCGCCTTGGTCAATGGCGAGATCGATGCCTATTTCACCGGTGGCACCTATACCGCCAGCCCGGCCCGTCTTGACGGCCTGACCAACATTCGCGGCATCACGCCCAAATCCGGCCCGATCAATGGCAAGGGCGGCGTGGTCTGGATCGAGTTGACCTCTCTGGTCAATAATCCAAATCCTTCGAGCCTCGCGGAAGACTTCCTTGAATTCGTCCAGACACCCGAAATCTGCAAGGCCGTCGGCTTTGCCGAAGGCACCTACAATCCGGTTTCCCAGATGGGCGATCCGAAAGTGTTCGAGAAATGGAACGAAGAAGAACTCGACGCCATCCAGTGGGACACTCTGGCTGAGGAAATGGAACGCTCCGTCGAATATGACGTGGTCGCTTCCTACGATGAGCTGAACAAGATTTACAACGCTGCCAAGAGATCCTGACGGCAGCGCCCAGACATCCTCCTCCCAAGACAAAAAGGACGCCGCGCCCGCCGCGACGTCTTCCCCCGCAAACGAGATTGAACCCAGAATGATGAGTGTAACCACGTCCATGGCAAAACTCCCAATCCTTAATATCGCTGGCTTGTTGAAGGTCTTTGGCGATTTTACCGCGTTGAATAATGTCGATCTGAAGGTCGAAGAGGGCGAGTTTCTGGCAATTGTCGGCCCATCGGGCAGCGGCAAGACCACGCTCATCCGACTGCTTGTCGGCATGGACGAGCCAACCAATGGGGCGATTTTCCTGCGCAACACGCGCATGGAAACCATGCCCGCCAACAAGCGCCCCACCTGCATGGTGTTCCAGTCGCTTGCTTTGTTCCCCCATATGACCGTCGGGCAAAATATCGAATTCCCGATGAAGATCAAAAAGATCGACGCCGAGGCCCGCAAGGTCCGGGCGCTTGAGCTGCTCGATTTGCTGCAGCTGCCTCAGGACTATTATGGCAAGGGCGTGCATCAATGCTCCGGCGGTGAACGGCAGCGGGTGGCGCTCGCGCGTGCCTTGGCCTTTGATCCGGAAATCCTGTTCTTTGACGAGCCCCTCTCGGCGCTTGACTATCGCCTGCGCAAGACGCTGGAAAAGGAACTGAAAGATCTCCACGCGCGCACCGGCAAGACCTTCATTTATATCACCCACTCTTTGGAAGAAGCGATGGGGATGAGCGATCGCATCGCCATCATGCGCGCCGGATCGTTCGAGCAGATTGCCCCCGCCGATGAAATCTATACCCGGCCGGTCAGCACCTTCGTTGCCGAATTCATGGGCGACGTGAATCTCTTCGATATGACCACGGGCGAAGAACCGCTCGAAATCACCAAGGAAGGGGCATCAAGCCTTGGCCTTGACACGGACATGAGTGGCACCCTGATGGTGCGACCGGAGAATGTGAAGTTCCTCGCCGAGGAGGAGACGGACGACATCACCTTGCACGGGGTTGTGAAGGCCGACTTCAATCTTGGCTCGCGCATTCAGTATGAAGTCCTGACCCAACAGGGCAAAAAGCTGATCGTCGAAACCCTACGCGACAATCAATATGCCGGCGCGATGAATGAAACCGTGAAACTGGGCTGGTCTGCGGCCAGCTGCCATGTGATCCGGGAGACTGCCTGATGGAACGCATAGATCGTCGGTTGGGTATGCTGACAGCAGCGCCGCTTGTGGTGTTGCTCTGCCTGTCCTTCCTCGCCCCGTTGCTCGTGGTCGCGGCCTTCTCGATCATGCCGCAAAAGGTCTTTTCCCTGCTCAATATGCCGGATTTCTCGGCCTATGCGGAGATTTTCCACGACGGCTATTGGCGCTCGCTCGCATGGTCGCTCGGTATGGCTCTGGCCGCCACATTGACCCTGTTGGTCATTTGCTGGCCACTGGCCTTTGCCATGGCCAAGATCTTCAAGAGATTCACCCTCGTGTTGACGATCGGTGTGGTCATGACCCTGTTCGTGTCGGAAAATATCCGCATGTTCGGCTGGGTTCTGACCCTGATGAAGGGTGGCCTCATTGAAGGCTATGTCCGGCACTGGTTCGGCACCGGCTTTGATGGTCTGCTCTATAATGTCCCGATCATCATTTTCGGTCTCGTCTATGTCTATTTTCCCTTCATGCTCTTCCCGCTGGCCCAGGGCATTTCCATGGTGCCAGACGATGCCCGGCAGGCGGCAGAAGATCTGGGAGCAGGCAAGCTTCGGATCTTCTTTGACATTGATCTTCCGCTCGCAGCACCGGGCATTGTTGTCGGCAGTCTTCTCACCTTTGTCCTTGCGGCGGGCGCCCTGGCAGAATCCAAGCTGCTTGGTGGGCAGGCGGTGATTGTCATTGCCGACGAAATCGAAACCGCCTTCACTTATGGACAGAACTGGCCGCTTGGCTCGGCCTTGTCGATGGTGCTCATCACCCTGATTGGTGGCATGGCCATCTGGGCGGTCAATAAAGTCGATCTCGATGCCATCATGGGGAGAGCAAAATGAGCCTTGATGTTGTTTACAAAAAGCCGATCTTGGACAAGCAGCGCACGCGCTGGCTGCTGACGGGCTATGGCATCGGGGCTTTGCTGATGCTCTATCTGCCCCTTGTGGCGGTTTTCTTTGCCTCCATTTCCAAGGGGCGCTATCTCAGCTTTCCCATCCGTCGCTATGATACAAAATGGTATGGTGCGGCGCTGGAAAGCGACACGGTCACCGAGCTTTTGTTCATCTCGTTGAAGGTCGCGGCCATTGTGACCATCATTTCCATGCTGGTCGGTTTCTTTGGCGCGCTGGCCTTTGCCCGCTATCACTGGCGCTTCCGCAAGCTTTATCAAAAGCTGATCCTGCTGCCGATCTTCTTTCCCCAAACCGTGCTGGGCCTGTCATTGCTGATGTGGTTCAACGCCATCGGCGTCACGCCTTCATGGCATACGGCGGTGGTGGCTCATTTGGTCTGGATTTCACCCATCGCCACCTTGATCATCTCCATTCGCGCCTACAGCTTTGATCCGACACTGGAAGAAGCCGCCCGCGATATGGGCTGCTCTACCTTCCAAATCCTGCGCGACATCACGGTGCCGCTCTTGATGCCGGGCGTCATTTCAGCAGGCCTCTTTGCCTTCCTGTTGAGCTGGGGCAACTTTCCGCTCTCGCTCTTCACCACAGGGGCGGATTCCACCTTGCCAGAATGGCTCTATGCCAAAATGGTATCCGGCTATTCGCCACTGGTACCAACCGTTGGTATTCTCACGGTGCTCGCTTCGGCGGTGATCTTGGCCGTTGCCCTGATCGCCCCCTCGATCCCGCCCTTCATTCAGCGCCTGCGCGAAGGTCGCTCTGGTCAAAGTTGATCATTGCCACTCGCGCGGACGCCCTCAACAGCAATCGCCAAAAACACAAAAAACCAAAAGCAATCAAATTTGAGAGAAGGAACCATTCCATGCTGACCTCCATTGAAGGAAAATCCTGTATTGTTACCGGTGGCTCCAAGGGCATCGGCAAGGGCATTGCCAAGGTCTTTGCAGCCAAGGGTGCCAAGGTCATGGTCGTCGCCCGTGGTCTAGAAGAGGCCGAAGCCACCGCTGCAGAAATAGTCGCCGAAGGTGGCACCGCACAAGCCATGAGCTGTGATGTCTCGGACTGGGATCAGGTCAACGCCATGGTGGCCGATACGATCAAAGCCTTTGGCAGCCTCGACATCATGTGCGCCAATGCGGGCATTTTCCCGCAGGTGAAAATGGTCGACATGTCCCCCGATGACTGGGATCAGGTCATGGCGGTCAATCTCAAAAGCAGCTTTCTTTGCGTCAAGGCCGCCATTCCAGCCTTCGAGGCAGCGGGTGAGGGGCGTGTGGTCATCACCTCGTCGATCACCGGCCCGATAACCGGCTTTCCCGGCTGGTCCCATTATGGCGCGTCAAAGGCGGGCCAGCTCGGTTTTCTCAAAACCGCCGCAATGGAGCTGTCGCGCTACAACACCACCATCAATGCGGTAATGCCGGGCAACATCTATACCGAAGGCCTGCAAGATCTCGGGCAAGACTATCTCGATACCATGGCCGCCTCCATTCCCTTGAAGCGCCTCGGCGTTGTCGAAGACATTGCCAATGCGGCCCTGTTCTTTGCCTCCAAGGAAGCCGCCTATATCACTGGCCAGCAGATCGTCGTCGATGGTGGCCAGATCCTACCGGAGTCCCTCGAGGCCATTGCCGAAATCTAATAACGGTTGAGCCTCAGGCCGGGCCTTTCACCAAGGTGAGGGGCCCGGTTTCTTGGTATTTCGTCAATATTGAAAATAAGAACCCTTACTTATTTACGGCTTTTCCCGCAGGACATAGCCTTTGGAAGAGATCCACTTTCCAAACAGCGCCCGCATCGAAATCCTCACCCTGCAAGATCCGATCTCCGGTCAATAACCACGCGCTCCACGCTAGGCGCGAAAGTCCGCATAATGATGCTCAAAGAATCGCCGCATTGCTGCAAGGCCGTCGGTGAAGACCTGATCGCGACCAAAGCCGATGCGGAAATGGTCCTGCGGCGTGTTTCCCAGATCAGACACATAGATTGAGCTTGGCAACAGCAACACCCCTTGCTCATCAAGCAGGCGTTTGCAAAAGGCTTCCACGCCACCCGGCCCGGTAAAGTGCGCAAAGGCGACGCAGCCCCCAACCGGTCGGCTCCAGTCGATGATGCCCGGATAGTCTGCAAAGAGCTGTTCCAGCGCGGTGATATTGCGTTCCACAAGCCCGCGATTGCGCGCCAGGATCCCGTCTCTTGCCTTGAGTGCTATGAGCGCCAATTGCTCGGACGGGGCCGAATTGCAGATCGAGAGATAATGCTTGTAGCGCTCAACCTGCTCCAGCAAGGTCTTGTCCTGAGCGGCAATCCAGCCGATCCGCAGGCCCGGCAAGCCGTAGGCCTTGGACATCACGTTGAGTGAAATCCCCTTCTCGTACAGATCACAGATCTGCGGCAGCCGGTCGGTAGGGTCAAGCTCCACGCCACGATAGACTTCGTCACTCAAAATCCAGATATCATGGGCCCGGCAGATCTCGATGATCGCCTCAAGATCCGCAAGCGGAATGATCTGTCCTGTCGGATTGTGCGGAAAGTTGAGTGACAAAAGCTTGGTATTGGGACGGATTGCCGCCTTTAAGGCATCAAGATCGAGGCCCCAGCCACCCTTCGTCGATCCCTTTGTCAAAGGCAGGCCCGTGACCTCGCAAAGCGACAGCGGAACAGTCTCAGCGCTTTGATAATTGGGAGTGGGCACGATGGCATGATCATCTTTGTCCAGCAAAATCTTGGCGACCATATAGAGGCCTTCGCCCGCCCCTGCCAGACACAGAATGTTGCTTTCCTCCATCTGCTCATACGTGCTGGCGATTTCCTGCCGCAGGGCAGGCAAACCCCACGTCTGGGTATATCCCAGCCAGAGCGAGCGAAAGGCCTCGGCATTTTCAGGGCTGGCCATTGCCAGCAGATCGTCAACCGACAGGCTTTCCATGTCGGATGCCGTCATGTGATGCTTGGCCTTGAATTCCCATTCGGAGAAAAACACTTCCAGACCAAAATCGCGCATGGAACGGGGAGGGGTCATGATAGGCTCCTATTGTCTGGCTGTCTCTGACGAGTCAGGCTTCAATTGTTTGATATGGCCGTAGAGGGTGGTGCGGGAAATACCCAAGGCCTCTGCAACATAATCGACAGCGCCACGCGCCGTGAAAATGTCCGCACTGATCAGGCGTTCGACGATCAAGTCGCGATCACGCTTCCTGAGCTGGTTGAAAGACAGTTTCAATTCCTTCAGCGTTGCCGCAATGATCGCATTGGTCACTTCACGCCAGTCATTGCGCAACAAAGCTGTGTTCGGGGCCGGGTCCATTTGGGTGAGGGCCGTCAGCACATCGCGGGCCATTTCCAGCGCATCCACCCGTAGATTAATGCAGAAAAGCGCCACAGGATTGCCAGCCTCATCGCGCAGTAGCGCCGAGACAGAACGCAGCCGCGATCCGTCGCTGTTGGATTTCATATAAGGCCCGATCGTATCATCAGCGCGCAATTCGGACTGGAAGTCACCAACATCGCTGAGGCTGTCATCGCCGGCATTGCGCGGAGAAAAGCTATTCTCAATCAGAGCAATGCGATTGGTGTGCAAGTCATGCAAAACCACCTCCACCTGCCCGGGCAACAGGTGGCAGACAGAGCGACAAAGGGGAGCGAGGTTGGATAAGGGGATCATTGCGTTCAAAATCCGTACAAAATTTTCAAAATTGTAATTATTGTATAGATGAAAGGAAGTCAAGCCAACTCGTTGTTTAACCGGTTATCCCGAGGAGAATTGACAAAAAAGGCCCCTGCAACGGCAGAGGCCTTTTTGTTTTGTGGCAAGGGAAAAACTTTTCTAATGGGTTACATAACCAAGGCTTTCGGGCAGCCAAAGGGCAAGGCCCGGAATGGCTATGACCAGCCCCATGGCAATCGCCATCGACAGCATGAACCACGCGGCCCATTTGACAGTGGACTCGATCCCAACATTAGCGATTTTGGTTGTTACCATCAGATTGACCGCAACGGGCGGTGTGAACTGTCCAATCGCGATATTCATCGCCATCAGGATGCCGAACCATGTTGGGTTCCAGTCAAACCGCTCCATCACTGGCATCAGCAAAGGCAGGGTGATGAGATAGATCGACACTCCATCAAGCACCATGCCTGCAAACAGAAGCAGCACCATCACCATAGCCAGAACAACATAGCCATTGTCCGAGACAGTGAAGAGAATGCCCGCCGCTTCGTCAAAGGCACCCAGTGTACTGCCCGCCCAGGCGAAGATGCCAGCAAGCGAAATGATGATCATCACGGTGGCAGATGTCTCCGCTGAATCGGCCAGACACTGATAGACATCGCGCAAGGTCATGTTGCGATAGATCAGCGTGCCCATGATCAGGCCATAGAAGACCGCGACCACTGCCGCCTCGGTCGGGGTGAACAGACCACTGCGCAAGCCGCCCAGAATGATCACCGGCGCCAAAAGTCCCGGAACGGCGCCGAAAAGGCTTTCCCAAAAGGGTGGGCGGTCGTCACTTTCCAGCGTTCCGAACCCGTACTTGCGGCTCAGAAGGATGGTCGGGATGATGATGGCAAGGCCTGCCATCAATCCTGGAATAATCCCTGCTGCAAACAAGGCGCGCAAGTCCATGCCCGGCACCATGATCGAATAGATGATCAGCGCAATGGAGGGCGGAATGAGAATGGCAGTTGAGGCAGACGAGGCGATGACGCTGGCCGAAAAGCTCCTGGGATAGCCCGCCTTCATCATCGAGGGGATCATCACAGTGGCAACCGCAGCCGCATCCGCCGGACCGGAGCCGGACATGCCGCCCATCAACAGGCAAACCAGAACCGCAACCACGGCCAGTCCGCCGCGCCGTGGGCCGACAACAGCGGTGGCAAATGTCACCAGCTTTGCTGCAACCCCGGAGCGTTCAAAGATCATCCCGGTCAAAATGAACAGGGGAATGGCAATCAGCGGATATTTGGCAATGCCATTATAGGTGTTGGTGCCCACCGTCGCCAAAGCGTAGATGTCGAGGCCGGTCAGGATGCCGAGCACCGCCGACAGACACAGGGAAACGGCAATCGGAACCCCGGCAACCAAAAAGAATGCAAGGCTGACAAGCATGATGACGTTAGGATCAAACATCATTCACCTCGCCGGTTTTTGCCCGCCAGTCTTTCAAAGTGCGTTCAATGGCACGATACAGGATCACCGCACCAAGGATTGGCAACCAGATCGAATAGATCCAGCTAGGATAGCCAAGACCAGCGGAGGTCTCTTCAAACTCCCACTGGTCATAGGCAAATAGCGCGCCATAATAGCACACGAGCGAAAAGACAGTGACAGTCGCCAGCAGCGATACCGCTTCGGCTCCACGACGCAGCGGTCTTGGCAAGCGGTCCACGAAAAACGTAATCCGCAAGTGGCCCTTGGTAGCAAAGGCCAGAGCCGTCCCGATCAGAGTCATGAAGACAAGCAGAAACACCGAAAACTCTTCGGTGAAAGCAAAGCTGATATCCGTGACATAGCGGACAATTACGTTCGCCATACTGATCACGCAGATGATTGCCATGGCGCCCGCCGCCAAGGCCTGATCAATGCGCAGCGTACCCGACACTCTCGGAGACGCTGCGCTGCTTTTATCTTTGAATTCGGTCACTGTCTTTTCCCGTTTGGGGCTTAGCGGTTGGCGATGGCTTCTTCGGCCATATCCACAAGATCCGGACCGATTTTCTTCTTCCATTCGTCATAGACGCCGCGCGTCGCATCGACAAATTGCTGGCGTTCGTCGTCTGTCAAATCGGTGATGGTCACCCCGTAGCCGACAATCTCTTTCGCTGCTGCTTCATCACCGCCGCGCGAGGCTTCGATCCCAACCTTGCCAGCATCAATCGCTGCCTGTTTCAGGATTTTCTGATCTTCCTCAGAGAGGCTTTTCCAGACGCGTTTGTTGACCGCAAACAACAGCGGGTCATTCACATAGGACCAGCGGGTCATATACATCTGGCTGACCGTATGGATCTTGGCGATCTTGTATACGGTTATTGGGTTTTCCTGCCCATCCACTGCCTTGGTGGTCAGTGCTGGCTTGGCATCGGCCCAGCTCATCTGGGTTGGATTGGCGCCAAGGGCGGTGAAAATGTCCTGATAGAGCGGCGATCCGACCACACGGATTTTCAAGCCCTTCAGATCAGCTGGCGTATGCACTTCGCGTTGGGAGTTGGTAAGCTGGCGGAAGCCATTTTCCGCCCATGCCAGAGGCACGGCGCCTTTTTTCTCGACCGCTTCGAACAGGGCCTCTCCGACTGGCCCCGAGGTCAGCGCGTCAACCGCTTTATAATCCGGCATCAGGAAAGGCAGGGAAAACAGATTGAGTTCCTTGACCTGCGGCGACCAGTTGATGGTCGAGCCAATGGCCATGTCAATGATGCCCTGACGCAGAGCCGTGAATTCCTTGGTCTGGTCGCCCGAAACCAGCTGGCTGCCCGAATAGATTTTCATATTGATGCGGCCGTCAGTGCGTTCTTTGACCAGCTCAACCCATTTTTCAGCCGCAATGCCCCATGGGAAAGGAGCGGGCAGAACCGTCGATACCTTATATTCTTTTTTATAGTCGGCCAGAGCCGGACTGGCGATCAGGGCTGCGATAGCCGCGCAAGTCAACGCTTTCACGAATTTCATAATTTTTTCCTCCGATGGCGGGATTTGTCAGCAAGGCTCCCGCTTCATTTCACGGACCTTCAATGGCATGGTGAGAAGGCGAAGTACACGCCCCGCCTCATTGCAGTGTAGTAATTGGGGTGAATGGAAATAATCAACCATTTAAATGCAGGTTTTTGTAATTTTTGTTATATTGATAGGGGAAAGTGCGTATTAATACAGAGTGTTGTGGCTAGTTTGCGCTAGTTCCAATGACACTTATCCCCTGTTGTTTGCCGAAGGGCGAGGGAGGATCAAGGTCACACTCCGCGTTGTCGGTGGAGATTCCCAACTCCCATTATCCGCCACTTCGTGCTGAAGTCGGGTCATGAAGACAGCAGCCGGTTTGGTCACTTTCCAAAGTCATTCTCATATCATTTTACCGAGCGTTTGCCGCTATTCATGCGGGCTATGCCAAGAGGTTTTTGCTGCGCTCATCACTTGCTTGCTTGGGGTCCCGCTTGACCGATTGCCCGGTTTGCCTCGGCAATGAAATGGTTGAAATCTCACAGTTACAGACGGGATCTTTGCGCAGTTTGTCCAAGTAATTACACTTAAATTTGTTGCGCCCTCTTTTGGTTGCAGCTAGAACGAAACCATGACAAGACTTGCCCCACGCCTCATTTTGCTCATCGGCCTATTTATGGGATTTCTGGTCCCTCAGGTCTCGGCTGGCCTTGTGGGACTGGGACTTGTCTCATCCCAGACAATTGTCATTTGTACCGGAAACAGCCTTGAAACCATCACCATCGATGAACATGGCAATCCGGTCAAATCGAGCGCAACGTCCCAGCATTGCACCATTTGTAACGGATTGGTGACGGCCTGCACCGATTGCAACGCGCCAACGCATATGATCGAAATGGCGGTTGCTGGCCTGCTTGAATTCGGCAATGCCTCCAGCCATGTTGCAACGCGCCTTGCCCGTGCGCCTCCCATCGCATAGCGCCTCTTATCAATAAATTGAACCGCCCAATCTGAACGCCCTTTGAGGATCGATTGGGCTAGAGAGTGATGCGCCTGTACCAGTGATCGACCCTCATGCCTTGAAAGCTGATGGATAATGGAGTGAGCGCGCGTATATGTGAGACTTCCGCGTCTTTGCTCTGTTGCAAGCGCGCAGGAAGCTTGGAGACCAACGATGAAAACCACCTTGAAAATTGCGGCTATGGCCGCCTGCCTTACCGCTTCTGCAACCGCCGCTTTTGCCCATGGCTATAAGCTTGGCGACATTTCCGTTCATCATCCATATGCCATCGAGACACCGAAAATGGTGAAATCCGGCGGTGGCTACATGACCATCACCAACAATGGCAAAGCAGATGACGCCCTGATCGCGGTCAAGGCAGACTTCCCCCAGGTTATGCTGCACAAGACCGTCATCAAGGATGGCGTCGCCACCATGCCGCATATGCACAAAATCGAGCTGAAGGCAGGGGAAACCGTCACCTTCAAGCCCGGCAGCCTGCATGTGATGTTCATGGGCCTTGATGGTGATCCTTTTGAAGTGGGTGAAAAAATCCCGGCAACGCTGGTGTTTGAAAAAGCTGGTGCGTTGGATGTCGTGTTCAACGTCCAAGCCCGTAAAGGCAAAAAGGAAACAATGTCCATGGACCATTCGGGCCACGATCATGATATGGACAAGTCCGATCCACACGCCGAGCACAAGCATAATTAGGATCGGTCACGACGATCATTGATATGAAGACAAGCGCGGCCGTCCATCGCGACGGCCGCCTATCTGGCCACTCCAGACGATTAAGGCTATCATTTGCCTCGCAATCGAGGCCCTGCATCTTGTCCATTGGCGATTGATGTCAACTTGGCTGGTGATGAACTGGTTGGAATAACAGTGGATTGACACGCCTCGTGACGTGCTGCTGTGTCTGGGCCTGAAAGGCTCAGCTTGATCAATTGTTATGATATTGATATTGAAAATAATCATGACAAATTGGATGCCAGACCCCGACCACTTGCAACGGCCAGTCTATAAAACACTTCAGAGCCTGATCATCGATGCTATTGATGCAGGTGATTTGCGTGCCGGCGAGCGCATGCCGACCCATCGAGAATTTGCCTACCAGTTGAAGATTTCGGTCCAGACCGTCTCGCGCACCTATGATGCGTTGTGCAAGCTGGGTTATCTGGTGGGCGAGGTCGGACGCGGGACATTTGTTCGGTATCGGGAAGGCTCTGAGGCGTCCATGCCTTTCCTGCCGAACCGGCAGGAGGGCTTGATCGATCTGTCGATGCTCAAGCCTGTTACCTCGACCTTGCATTATGACGCGATGCAGAAGGGGCTTGGCGAATTATCCAAGGGCTTCACACGGGATCTAGTCCATTCCTTTCGTCCCGATGAGGCCTTTCGGGATCATCTGACGATCGCTTGCCGCTGGCTGAAATCCCACCATATCCATGCCGATCCCTACTCAGCCATTTTCACCAATGGTGCGATCCCGGCCCTGACGGCGTCCATCATGAGCGCCGCTCCGCCCGGCTCGACCATCTGTGCAGAGGATGTCAGTTTTCACAGCATCCGGCCGCTATGCGAATATCTGGGCATACGATTGCAAACGGTTGGTATGGACGAAGAGGGGCTTCGGCCCGACGAATTCGAGGCAGCCTGCCAGAATGCCTCCCTGCGGGCATTGATTGTGTCGCCGACAGTCGCCAATCCGCGCGCCTATGTCATGGGCAGCGCAAGGCGACAGGAAATCATCGACATCGCCCGAAGGCACGATGTCTTCATAATTGAGAATGATGTGTTGGGAACGCTGATCAAGGGCGCCCCGGTGACAATGCATCAGCTTGATCCCGAGCGGGTCTTCTACATTACCTCTTTTTCCAAGACGATCATGCCGGGCATGCGCATCGGTTTGCTCATCACGCCGCCCTCGATGTATGTCTCCACAAAAAACCGACATCTTGTGACCAACTGGATGGCCAACCCTCTGATGGTCGATTTGCTGACGCACTGGTTTGAAAATGGAACAGCGGATCAATTGATAAACTGGCAGGCAAGGGCGTTGAACAGGCGTCAGAAACTGGCCGACAAGCTGCTTGCCGGACATCGCTTCTCATCGCACAAATATGCACCACACATCTGGTTGCCGCTGCCCAAGATCTGGAACGAACAGGAGTTTTTGGACCGGGCCCGAAAGAAGAATGTCGCGCTTGCCGGCAGTCTGCCTTTCATTATGGCCGAACATTCCAACGAGGGGGATCCGGAGAAACTCAATGCCGTGCGCATTGCTTTGGGGCCGTGTGATGAAAGTCTGCTGACCCATGCCCTTAAAGTGGTCTCGACGCTGTTGGCCTCAGGCGATGAAAAACCTCTGCCTATGTTTTGATCTGATTTGCGCCGAACTTTTGGCCAGTTGCATATGGTTCAGTCAACAACTTCCCTTGCGACCAAGTAAAATTGTCATGATTTAATGTTTCATTTGACCTGAAATTGTCTCTGTTTGATTGTGCATGAAAAAATAAACAACGATGCAATCACAGTTCACAACGAGGGAAGCGATGAAAACGCGATTTTTGAACGGTCTTGGCTCTGCAACATGTGCTGCTGCACTGCTGGCGGGTGTTTCCATGATGCCTAGCGTGGCGCATGCAGACACCTGGAAATATGCCATTGAAGAAGCGATCACTGAAGTTCAGGGCGTTTATGCCACGAAATTCAAGGAAGAGATCGAGAAGAACTCCGATCACGAAGTTCAGATTTTCCCCTATGGGACGCTGGGCGAGTCCGCTGACACGATGGAACAGACCCAGGCGGGCATTTTGCAGTTCGTTGATCAGTCTCCGGGCTTCACCGGAGCGTTGATCCCGGAGGCTCAGGTTTTCTTCGTGCCATACCTTCTGCCAACCGACACCGAAAAGCTCAATGAATTCTTCCGCACCTCCAAAGCCATCAACGAAGATTTCGCCAAGCTTTATGCCGAGCAAGGGCTGGAACTCTTGAAAATGTTCCCCGAAGGCGAAGTCGCCATGACGACCAAGGAACCGGTCAAGAGCCGTGAGGACCTTAACGAGGTCAAGTTCCGCGTCATGACCAACCCGCTGCTGGTGGAAGCCTACAAGGCCTTCGGTGCCACGCCGACGCCGCTGCCTTGGGGTGAGGTCTATGGTGGTCTTCAGACCAACATCATTCAAGGTCAGGAAAATCCGACAAGCTTCATTGAATCCACCAAGCTTTACGAAGTGACCGATGTCATCACCTATGCTGGCCACAGCAACTTCACGACCGCAGTGATGGCAAACAAGGCCTTTTATGACGGCCTGAGCGAGGAAGACAAAAAGCTCGTTCAGGATGCCGCGACGACTGCATTCGACTACATTCTCGACTACCAGAAGGGCCTTGAAAAAGAGGCGCTTGATAAAATCAAGGCCGCCAAGCCTTCGATTGTCGTCAATGTGCTGAGCGAAGAAGAGCGGGCACCTTTCAAAGCTGCAGCACAGAAGGTTGAGGCCAAATTCATCGAAATGACCGGTGACAGCGGCAAGGCTATTCTGGACCAGATGAAAGCTGATCTGAAAGCCGTCAACGGGAAGTAATCCTGCTTCAAGGTGTGTATCAGGTTGGCGGCATAGGCATGAATGCCTGCTGCCGATCTCAATGCCCACGCCAATGCGGTGAGGGGGCTTGTTGGTCAAGTCCCACACCCTTTTGCAGTGATATGCAGCTTAAGCATGGAAAGAGCGGGATGAACTCCTGTTCTTTTCCCTTGGCCCCCGTTCTTTTCTGTTGGCCTCTGTCTTCGTCGGGAGTTTGCCATGTCTATGGATAATCAAACAGAGACAACTTTGCCCGGTTTTCTCGGGTTGATCGACATTTCGATTGCCAGAATAGAGTCGGTGATGCTGGCGCTTGGCGTGATCCTCATGGCAACGAACACGGTCGCCAATGTCATCGGTCGGTTCGTTTTTCAAAACAGCATCTTCTTTTCCGAGGAACTCAATCGCTTCCTCATCGTTCTGATTACATTTTCCGGCATATCCTATGCAGCCCGTCAGGGGCGACATATCAGGATGTCGGCGATTTTCGACAAGTTGGCCGGACCCGTGCGCAAGGTGCTGATGATCATCATCGCGCTCTCGACAGCCGCAATCATGATCGCGCTGGCCTATTTTTCCTTTTCCTACATCCAGACGGTTGCCAAATCCGGACGCCTTTTACCTGCCCTGCAGATTCCCGTCTACTGGATCTATCTTTGGGTGCCCGTGGGGCTTCTTCTCACCGGTCTGCAATATATTCTGACCGCCATTCGCAACATCACATCGAAGGATATCTATCTTTCAAGCCAGGTGCTTGAAGGCTATTCCGATGACGAATTTGAGGTTTAGGAGCTGACCATGGCTTTAACGATGTTTTTTGTGATGCTTGCGCTCCTGCTCGTTGGATTTCCGATGATGATTCCGTTGATTGCGGGGGCCTCCATCGGTTTTTATTCGATGTTTGGCGGCTTTGACAAAATGGACTTCATGGTCCAGCAATTCATGGCTGGCATCCGTCCGGCCTCGCTGATTGCGGTGCCCATGTTCATCCTTGCCGCTGATATCATGACACGGGGGCAGTCAGCAGGTCGGCTCATCGATATGGTGATGAAATTTGTCGGCCATATCAAAGGCGGATTGGCCGTGACGACTGCAACGGCCTGCACCCTGTTCGGCGCTGTCTCTGGCTCAACACAGGCCACCGTGGTTGCAGTGGGATCGCCCTTACGCCCACGTATGCTCAAGGCAGGCTACAAGGACTCCTTCATTCTGGCGCTGATCGTCAATTCCAGTGACATCGCCTTTCTGATCCCCCCATCAATCGGCATGATCATTTACGGCGTCGTGTCCAACACCTCGATTGCCGAGTTGTTTATTGCCGGGATTGGGCCGGGGCTCCTGATCTTGGTCCTCTTTTCAATCTACAGCATCATCTATGCCTATGTGAATGATGTGCCCACTGAACCAAAGGCAAGTTGGAGAGAGCGCCTTGAAGCGGTGCTCGGCGCGATCTGGCCGATGGGTTTTCCGGTGATCATTGTGGGGGGCATCTATGGAGGTGTCTTCTCGCCCACCGAGGCTGCTGCGGTTTGCGTCTTTTATGCGGTCATTCTGGAAATGATCGTTTTCCGGTCTCTCAACTTGGCCGATCTTTACGAAATTGCCAAGTCGACGGGGCTGATCACGGCTGTTGTTTTCATTCTGGTGGCGGCGGGGGCATCCTTTTCCTGGGTGATTTCCTTTGCCCAAATTCCGCAACATATTCTGGCTGCAATCGGAATATCCGAGATGGGGCCGATCGGCGTCTTGGTCGTTATTTCGGTGGCCTTCTTCATTGGCTGCATGTTCGTTGATCCGATTGTGGTCATATTGATACTGGTGCCGATCTTCACCCCAGTGATCAAGGCGGTGGGCCTTGATCCTGTGCTGGTGGGGACCATCATCACCCTGCAAGTGGCAATCGGATCGGCAACGCCACCCTTCGGGTGCGATATATTCACGGCAATGGCGGTATTCAGAAGGCCTTATTTCGACGTGATCAAAGGCACACCGCCCTTCATTTTCATGCTGATTGGGGTGTCCGCGCTGCTTATCATGTTTCCGCAGATTGCCCTGTTCTTGCGTGATTTCGCGTTTCGCTGACAGGGAGAGATAGGCGAATGTTTGAAAAAATCATCGTGCCCATAGACGGCTCACCATGTTCCATGCATGCCTTGGAAAAGGCTGTTGAGCTGCAAAAACTCTGCGGGCTGGACTGTGTCCTTAAAATTCTGTGCGTCTACCGACATCAGGGCGCGCAGGAAGCCTCCCTTTCAATGGTGCGGCCCAGCGCTCCGGAGGTGATCGACAAGGCGCTTTCGCAGAATGCAAGAGAGGTGGTGCAGGAGGCCAAGGCCCGCGTTTACGAATTGGGGGGGCGGAATGTGACCGCCCATGTCAAACAGGGCCCCACCGCGCGCACGATCATGCGCTTTGCTTCGGACAATAAGGCCGACCTGATCGTCATGGGGGGACGCGGACTGGGGGATCTCGAAGCGCTTTTGCTTGGGAGTGTGTCGCACAAGGTGACAAGTCTTGCACATTGCCCGGTCATGATCATTCGTTGACCGTATCCCTTCACAATTTCAAAGATGAAAAGACCCCGGCCATGGTGAAGCAACTCAATCTGACCTTGTCTCTGCGCAATAGAACCGTCCCTGCGCGGATCGGACTGATCCTGCTGGAAACGGACCACACCACCGAGCTGGAATTTGCCAGACACATGCCGCACGATCTTGTTGGTGTCTATGCCAACAGGATCCCCTATGCCAACCCGACAACGCCGGAAAATCTGCGCAAGATGACGCCTCTGATCGGTGAGAAGGCTAGTCAGATCCTGCCTGAAGCAGATCTTGATGTGGTTTACTATGGTTGCACCTCGGCCTCTTTCGTCATCGGTGATGATGTGGTCGCAGAGCATATCCGCGCGGCCAAGGCAAATTCGACGGTCGTGACACCAACGATGGCTGCCGTTGCGGCCTGTCGTCACCTTTCTGTCTCAAAGCTCGCCGTCCTGACGCCATATCTTGCCGAAACAAGTGCATTGCTCGACCCCTATATGGAGTCAGCCGGCCTTTCCGTGGTCTCCCATTGCTGTCTGGGGATCGAGGATGACCGCATCATGGCAGCTTTGGATGACAAGAGCCTGATCAAGGCTGCTGTGGCGGCCGATCACCCTGATGCAGAAGCCTTGTTCATTTCCTGCACGGCACTGAGGGCGGTGGAAGTGGTTCCCGCGCTTGAAACCCGCCTTGGCAAACCGGTCATTACCTCAAATCAGGCCGCCATTTGGCATATTTTGCGGCATCTGGGATTGCCGCAGCCAAAGCGCAATCCGTGTCATTTGTTCCGAACCCTCGACGGGACGGCGCGTCACTGAAATCGTAACAGATGAGGTCACAGACATGGGTTCGGCCAATGTTGAAATCGCTAAGGATAAATGGGTTTCGCTGGCGGATATCTTGCGGGCAAAGCGGCGTATTGCGCCCCATATCGTCAACACGCCACTTGTTGCATCCCCATCCCTGTCACGGCTGACCGGAGGCGATATATATCTCAAGTTCGAGCATCGCCAACATACCGGGAGCTTCAAGTTTCGCGGGGCAACCAATGCGGTCCTTTCCCTTGGTGATGATCAGAAGACCAAAGGCATTGCAGCGGTCTCAACCGGCAATCATGGGCGGGCGCTGGCTCTGGCCGCAAAGCAAGCAGGCACTCGCTGCGTGGTCGCTATGTCCGAGCTGGTGCCACAAAACAAGCGCGATGGTATCGCGGCCTATGGAGCGGAGGTGGTCATCCATGGCCGCTCGCAAGATGAGGCGCAAAAGGCGGTGGATCGCATGATCGCCGAAAACGGAATGGCGACGATCCCGCCTTTTGACCATGCCGATGTCATTGCAGGGCAGGGCACATTGGGGGTCGAAATCATCGAGCAGCTGGCGGACATCGATACCGTGTTGGTACAGTTGTCGGGCGGAGGCTTGATTTCAGGTGTCGCCGCCGCCATCAAGGCGGTGTCTCCGACCACCCGCATTGTCGGTATCTCCATGCAGCGGGGCGCGGCGATGCATGCAAGTCTTGCCGCGGGCAAACCGGTCGAAGTGGAAGAGCTGCCGACCTTAGCCGATTCACTTGGCGGAGGGATAGGATTGAACAACGCCTACACCTTCGCCATGACACGCGCCTTGGTGGATGAGGTTTTTCTGCTCAATGAAGACGAAATCGCCAAAGGCGTGCACCATGCCTATTGGTGCGAGGAAGAGGTGGTTGAAGGGGCTGGCGCTGTCGGCATTGCAGCTTTGCTGGTAGGAAAGATCAAGGCTCCGGGCCGGTGTGTGGCGATCCTGTCAGGGCGCAACATCGATATCACCCAGCATCACAAACTGATTTCCAACCAGCCCGTCGAGCGCTAGGGAGAGCTGAATGTCGATTCTCATCTTGAATGAAGACAATTTGCGCAAGCTCGTTCCCCTTGATCTGGAGGCTATTGCCTTTGTCAGAACCGCCATCGAGAGCCTGTCTACCCAGCAAGTTGTCATGCCACCAATCCTGTCGATGGAAATCCCGCAACACAATGGCGAAGTGGATGTCAAAACCGCCTTTGTGCCGGGCCTTGATAGCTTTGCGGTCAAGATCAGCCCGGGCTTCTTTGATAATCCCAAGCTGGGCCTGCCGAGCCTTAATGGTCTGATGGTTTTGTTCTCCGCACAAACCGGCATTGTTGAGGCGGTGTTGCTGGACAATGGCTATCTCACCGATATCCGCACGGCCTGTGCGGGTGCCGTTGCAGCCAAGGCGCTGTCTCGACCGGATTCCAGCGTTGCTGCCATCTATGGCACCGGTCTGCAAGCGCGATTGCAGCTCGAAGCATTGTGCCTTGTCCGGCCAATTGCGTCGGTGCGCATCTGGGGTCGAACCTTTGACAAGGCTGAGGCTATGGCATCGCAAATGGCTGAACGGCTTGGACTGGACGCAGTCGCCTGCGCGGACGGGGCCGAGGCGGCAAAGGGAGCTGATATTCTGATCACGACAACACCCGCACAACAGCCCGTCGTCATGGCTGACTGGCTCGAGCAAGGCCAGCATCTCACCGCTATGGGTTCGGATGCCGATTACAAGAACGAAATCGATGCTGCCTGTTTTGCAAAAGCGGATCTCTATGTGGCGGATCGCTTGACCCAGACCCGCGAACTGGGAGAATTACGCACGGCGCTCGCGCGTGGACTGGTGGCAAGCCCGGATGATCTTGTCGAGCTTTCAGACATTCTGGCAGGCACCAGAGACGGACGCCAGAGCGACCGGGATATCACCTTTTGCGATCTGACAGGGATGGGCGTGCAGGACACAGCCATTGCAACGCTCGCCCACCAGCGCGCGGTGGAGCAGCGGATCGGGGCGCCTTTCTAGAAGAAAAAGACAACGCATTAACAAGACCAGAAGGAACTGAGCATGAATATGGACCAGGTAAAGCCCAGACTGTTTTTCAGTCAGGAAGAATATAACAGGCGGCTGGCAAAAACGCGAAAAGCGATGGAAGCCAAGGGCGTTGATGTCATGATCTGTACCGAGCCTGCCAATATGGCTTGGCTTACGGGCTATGATGGCTGGTCCTTCTATGTGCATCAATGCGTCATCGTCACGATGGAAGGTCAACCGATCTGGTATGGCCGAACCCAAGATGCCAACGGCGCCAAACTGACCTGCTATCTGGATCACGACAATATCCTGTTCTATCCGGACCATTATGTGCAGACCACCGAGCGTCATCCGATGGATCTTCTCTCTTCCATTCTGATCGACAAGGGGCTCGGCTCGGCAACCATTGGCCTTGAGATGGACAATTACTATTTCACCGCCTCGGCCTATCTATCGCTGATCAAGCATATGCCGAACGCGAAATTCAAGGATTGCAACGTGCTGGTGCATTGGCAACGCGCCGCCAAATCCGCACCCGAGCTGGATATGATGCGCACCGCAGGCCGGATCGTTGAACAGATGCATGCCCGCATTCGCGAACATGCCCGCCCGGATCTGCCCAAACATGAGCTGGTCGCCGAAATCTATGATGCCTCCCTGCGTGGGGTCGACGGGATCGGTGGCGACTATGCCGCAATCGTGCCATTGCTGCCCTCGGGAGCCGATGCGTCGGCACCGCATCTGACATGGGATGAAAGACCCTTCAAACGGGGAGAAGGCACCTTCTTCGAAATTGCAGGCTGCTATCACCGCTATCACTGCCCGCTTTCGCGCACGCTCTTCATGGGCAAACCCACCCAGCAGTTCCTTGACGCAGAAAAGGCCGTGCTCGAAGGCATGGATGCCGGGCTTGAAATGGCCAAGGTTGGCAATGTCTGCGAAGACATCTCCAATGCCTTTTTCGCCGTTCTGAAAAAATATGGAATCGTCAAGGACAACCGCACCGGCTATCCAATCGGCCTTTCCTATCCCCCTGATTGGGGCGAGCACACCATGAGCTTGCGATCCGGGGATCGGACCGTTCTGGAAGAGGGCATGACCTTCCACTTCATGACAGGCCTCTGGCAGGATGGTTGGGGCCTTGAGATCACGGAAAGCATTGCCATCGGTGAGACCGGCCCGGAATGTCTGGCCAATGTCCCCCGTGAGCTGGTCGTCATCGACTGATCAAAGCGTGTCGGCCGATTGGTTGCATGGCGCACCATGCCGTCAGCCAGTCGGTCCCATCTCCTTTTGTCTGGAGGCAGATGTGCATCAAGTCCTGGAAAGAACAAAAGAAATATTGGCGGATCTGGTGGCCTTCAAGAGTGTCTCCGGAACGTCTAATCTTGATTTGATCGGATATATCAAAGACCTGTTGGCCGCCCAAGGGGTCAACGCGATGCTGTCTTATGATGAGACAGGCGAGAAAGCCAACCTGTTTGCCGTCATCGGCCCCGATGTGGAAGGGGGCATTCTGCTAAATGGTCATACCGATGTGGTGCCGACGGAAGGGCAAGACTGGTCCAATGATCCCTATATCCTGATGGAAAAAGACGGGCGTCTCTATGGGCGCGGTGCGGTCGACATGAAGGGCTTTCTGGCCTGCATATTGGCCATGGTGCCACATTTCAAAGCGGTCAATCTGTCCCGACCCATTCTGCTTTCCTTTTGCTATGATGAGGAAATTGGCGGCTTTGGTGCGCCAATTCTGGCCCGCGATATCATCGACAGAGGGCCAAAGCCGGCGGTCGCCATCGTTGGGGAACCAACGCAAATGCAGTTGGTAAACGGACACAAGGCTGGATATGAATTGCGCACCGAGTTTACGGGGTTGGCTGCCCATGCATCGGACCCGCGCAAAGGGGTCAGCGCCATCGAAGTGGCCGCGCGCTACATGAACAAGATCATCGAACTGGCGGATCGCTGTTCGATCAATCCCGATCTGCAAACCCCGTTCGAGCCTCCCTATACATCCTTCAATATCGGCAAGATTGAGGGTGGGGTCGCCCGAAACATCACGGCCAATCACTGCGCGATCGACTGGGAACTTCGCCCCATACCGTCCGACGATGGGCGGGTGTTGTTGGCCGAGCTGCAATATTTCTGTGACACCGAGCTGCTGCCAGCGATGCGCGAGACTTATGCCGACGCATCCATCAAGACCATAATCGAAGCAGATGTGCCGCCGCTCTGGGCAGATGAATCCTCTGCTGCCGTCCAGTTTCTGCGCCGCGTAACGGGGATCAATATGAGTGAGGTGGTGTCATTTGGCACGGATGCGGGGCATTTCGAGCGGGCTGGTATTTCGTCCGTGGTCTTTGGACCGGGGTCTATCGATCAGGCACACAAACCCGACGAATTCATAGAACTATCTGAAATATCGAGATGTCTGTCTTTCCTGCATGATGTTGCTGCTGATCTGGAAGAAGCCACTTGAGGATCTGTGCATCAGGAGCGGGCGGGGCAGAAGAGGAATCGTCTACCGATGCCTTGCCAAGCCGAGAGTTGCTCTGAAAATCGGTGAGAATATGGAGGCACATTCGGTCCCGGATCCCCCACTATGTGGCCGAATGAGGAGAGATCACGATGTTTATTGCCCATACAAGAAACAGGTCGGAGGCCCTTGGCGACTTGGCCAACTTGCGCCTCTTCAAGGAATTTTCCTACATCAATGGCGAGTGGGTGTCGCAATCGGGGAAAAATTCATTGCCGGTTTGTGATCCAGCCGATGGCACATTGTTGGGGACCATTCCGGCCTTGACGGCGGACCATAGCCGCAAGGCTGTGGACGCCGCACAAAACGCCCTCACATCCTGGATGGCGAAGCTGCCGCAGGAGCGGGCGGCGATCTTGCGCAAGTGGTTCGATCTGATCCTTGAGAACAAGGATGACCTTGCGCTTTTGATGACACTGGAACAGGGCAAGCCGATTTCAGAGGCGCGCGGCGAGATTGATTATGCGGCCAGCTTTGTCGAGTTTTATGCCGAAGAAGCCAAGCGCCCCAATATCGAAGGCATCACTTCGCACCTGCCTGATGGGGAGGTCGAGGTCTGGCGCGAGCCCATTGGTGTGGTTGCCTTGATCACGCCATGGAATTTCCCTTGCGCGATGATCACGCGCAAAGCCGCCGCCGCCCTTGCTGTTGGATGCACCTGTGTCGTGCATCCATCAAGGGAGACTCCCTATTCCGCCACGGCCTTGGCCGAGTTGGGAGAACAGGTCGGTTTCCCCGCCGGAATATTCAACATCGTGACAGGCAATGCCGCAGAGGTGGTCGAGCCATGGACCAAGGATGCCCGTGTGCGGGCGCTATCCTTCACCGGGTCCACCGAAGTCGGCCGTTTGCTCTATGGGCAATCGGCCCAGACCATCAAGCATCTGGTGCTCGAGCTTGGCGGGCATGCGCCCTTCATCGTCTTTGCCGATGCCGATCTTGACCGAGCCGTTGATTGCGCCATTTCGGCCAAATTTGCAACGTCCGGACAGGATTGCCTCGGGGCCAACCGGTTCTATGTCGAGCGGTCGATCTATGACGCCTTCGCCGCCAAATTCGTTGCTGCAACAAAGGCGTTGAGCATCGGTCGCGGGTTGGATAATCCCGATATCGGGCCTTTGATGAATGAGAATGCCATCAGCAAGCAAAAAGAACATGTCGAAGACGCAGTCGCCAAGGGCGCGCGGCTGCTTTGCGGTGGGAAGGTCCACTCAGCAGGGCCGCTTTTCTTTGAGCCAACGGTTCTGGGCGACGTGCCAAGAGATGCCCTGATCTGTTCGGAAGAAACCTTTGGACCTGTTGCGGCACTTATTCCGTTCGACACGGAAGAAGACGTTATCGCACTGGCCAATGACAGCGAATATGGTCTGGTTGCCTATTTGCACACCAGCGATGCCAAACGCATCTATGCCGCTTCCAGAAGCCTTCAATATGGCATGGTGGCGGTCAACCGGACCAAGGTGACCGGTGCGCCCATTCCTTTCGGCGGCATGAAGCAATCCGGTCTTGGACGCGAAGGGGCGCGCCAGGGCCTCGAGGAATTCACCGAAATCAAATATGTCTGCCGCGACTTCTCATAAGAGCCGCGACGATCCGAACCTGCGTCCAAGGGCGCTAAAATCTCAGGAGAAAGATATGCTACAGAATGATCAATTGGCTCAGTGGGACCGGGAAAACTTTTTCCACCCGTCGACACCTCTGGGACAATTTGCACGCGGTGAGCTGAACAACCGCATCGTGACCGGTGGCAAGGGCGTCTATATCGAGGACCGTGAAGGCAACAAGCTGCTTGATGCCTTTGCCGGTCTCTATTGTGTCAATATCGGCTATGGTCGCCCGGAAATTGCCGATGCGATCGCCACGCAGGCCAAGGAACTGGCCTATTATCACTCCTATGTCGGACACGGAACCGAAGCCAACATAACGCTGGCCAAAATGATCCTTGACCGCGCACCCGATCACATGTCCAAGGTCTATTTCGGCCTGTCCGGTTCGGATGCCAACGAAACCAACATCAAGCTCGTCTGGTATTACAACAACGTGCTTGGTCGTCCTGAAAAGAAGAAGATTATTTCCCGCTGGCGCGGATATCACGGGTCAGGCCTGATGACCGGGTCGCTGACCGGCCTTGAAGTCTTCCATAATCAGTTCGATCTGCCGCTTCCCTATGTGGTGCATACGGATGCGCCCTACTATTTCCATCGCGCGGATCTGGGCCAGTCGGAAGCCGATTTCGTCAAGCAGTGTGCAGACAATCTCGATGCACTGATCCAGAAAGAAGGGCCCGACACCGTTGCCGCCTTCATCGGCGAGCCGGTCCTTGGCACCGGTGGCATCGTGCCGCCCCCTGCGGGATATTGGGACGCCATTCAGGCCGTGCTTGATAAATACGATATCTTGCTGATTGTCGACGAGGTGATCACCGGTTTTGGTCGTCTGGGTTCGATGTTCGGCTCGGATCATTATGGTCTCAAGCCAGATATCATGACCATCGCCAAGGGTCTGACCTCGGCCTATGCCCCATTATCCGGCTCTATCATCGCCGACAAGGTCTGGTCAGTTCTCGAACAGGGCACTGACAAATTCGGCGCCATCGGTCATGGCTGGACCTATTCCGCCCATCCGATCGGTGCGGCTGCGGGCGTCGCCAACCTCAAGCTTATTGATGAGCTGAACCTGATCGACAATGCCCGGGAAACAGGTGCCTATTTTGTCAACGGTTTGAAAGAGGCTGTTGGCGATCTGTCCATTGTAGGGGACGTGCGTGGGGAAGGCATCATGGCGGCGGTGGAGTTCGTCAAGGACAAGGACAGCCGAACTTTCTTCGATCCGGCAGACAAAGTTGGCTACCAGATTGTCGGCGCGCTCTTGGAACGTCATAAGATCATCGGACGCGCGATGCCTCAGGGCGATATTCTGGGCTATGCACCACCACTTTGCATGACCCGTGAAGAAGCCGACATCGTGATTGCCGCAACCAAGGACGCCATCGAGACGGTTGCTGCCAAGCTCTAGGGCAGATCAGCAAAGATCAATGGCGGGCCCCATCGGCCCGCCATTTTTATTTCCGCCCTGTCATGCTAGGCATGACGGACAAACAGTGTGTGGAGAGCAGGATTATGACCATATTGGGATTGAAACTGGATGATCGTGATATCGCCATTCTCAAGATCCTGCAAACCGAAGGGCGCATAACCAAGGCTGCATTGGCCCAACGGGTCAATCTGTCCCCGACACCCTGTTGGGAGCGGCTCAAGCGTCTCGAACAGGCAGGCATCATCGAAAGCTACGAAGCGCGCCTGTCGCTCAAGGCATTCGGCGCGCTTTCGATCATTCTGGTCGAGGTGGAGTTGGATAGCCATCGGGCAGAAGATTTCGATCGTTTCGAAGAGGCCGTGCAATCCTATCCCGAAATTCTCGAATGCTGGGCCGTCGGCGGCGGCCTTGATTATATCCTGAAAATCGTCACCAAGGATGTGGATCACTATCAGCGGCTGATTGATCACATGTTGGAGGCCAACATCGGATTGCGTCGTTACTTCACCTATGTTGTCACCAAACCGGTCAAGAGCACAGCCGCGCTGCCGTTGGACAAGCTGTTTAAGGGGTGAAGCACACCAATGGCTTGATCATATGGCGGCCCGGTTCTGGAACCGGGCCGTTGTGTTTTTAGCGAGAATGGATTGTCCAGAGATCCTGCCAATATTGCAATCTGGCAAAGTCCTGATCCGTCGTCTCCGAATTGGTCACATGCAGTTGGTCAACAAACTTCGCGACACCGGAGCCTTCTTCTGCTGGCATTTTGGTGTTGATGTTGGTGGCCATCTTGCCGTCAATCAATTGTGGTCCCATGCCTTCCCCGCGCATCATATAATGCACAAAAAGTTTGGCGGCGTTTGGACTGTCAGTGCCTGTGGCTATGACCGCCACTCGCGGCGTCAACTGTCCGGCCCATGGCTTCATGCCATCGCAGATAGCCATCTGGTAGCCATACTTCTTGCGGAAGATTGCGGCGCTGAGAAAACCGAAATGCGGGTCTTTAAGGCCGGGTGATCCGACGACCGGACCCACTTCGCTGTCCTTGCGTGTGACATTGGGCTGATTGGCGGCAAAGCGTTTGACCCACTCACTGGTGGCGCTTTCCGCGTCCTTGGGCAGGTCTTCATTGAAGTGCGCCCGATAGGCTTCGGCCATCTTGTCATCATGATTGGTTTCGATCTGGTTGAACCAGAACATGGTCTCGTTGCGTAGCAGCGGATCGGGGATGCTGACCCGGCCTTTCCATTCTGGATCCGTCAATTGCCAGATATTCTGGATCGGGCAGCTGTCGCCATATTTCTCGGTATTGTAGGCCCAGACCCAAGGGTTGAGGCTGGTGATGGCTGGTTTTTGATAGTTTTTGGGCGTGGTTTCCAGCTGATCGGGTGGCATCCAGCTCACGCCCGCCCCATTGACGAGCAGCTGAGAGGTCACCGATGGCAGGTTGCTCATGTTGAAAACATCATGGGTGACGTTTTTTGCGGCAAACTCGCGTTGCAGGATGAGTTCCTGCTCCTGCCCACCCAGTTTCACGCCGGTGGCTTCAAGGCCATAAAGCTCCGAGAAGTTCTTTGCCATGGTCTTGATTTTGCCGGTTGCATCGACGACCACGATGGGTGGTTCCTTGCGAGCCGCCTCAATCAATGCCTCCAGCGAGAAATTCTCGTCCGAGATACCCAGCTCAGCCGCCATGGCTGGCAAACTGGCCACGGTCCCGCACAACAGCGCGAGAGCCAATCCCGCCTTGCGTGTTTTTTTCATACGAACAGTCATGTCTTTCCTCCTAGTTTTGACATGTATGGATGGGTTTCAAGCGGTGATCCGGTCACCGCTGGTATCGAAAATGTGCAGATCGCGCAGACTGATCGCCATCTGAACGCTGGCATCGACCGCCAGGTCATCCACCTGACGCTTCAAGGCGAACAGGCGCGTGCCTTCGATGTTCAACTCGACAATCCAGTTGCCCCCGGTGGGAACCAGATCCATGACCTTGGCTGAACAGGCCTCAAGCGTGTCCGGGACTGCGATGCCTTGGGCGAAAAGCTCGATGGTTTCTGGCCGAATGCCAACAGAGCCGACTTTGGCTGCATCAAGCGACGCATCCGCCCAGATGGTCTTGATCCAGTCATCCAGCCTTTTGTTGCTGTCGAGATCCGAGCGTTCGAGAATGTTGATTGGCAGGGTGCCGACAAACTCGGCGACGAACCGGTTGGCAGGACGATCATAAATGTCCGCCGGTGGTCCCACCTGCTGCAATCGCCCCTCATTCATAACGGCAATGGTGGTGGCCAACGTCATGGCTTCCCATTGGTCGTGGGTAACGAAGATGAAGGTCGAGCCGAGTTCAGTATGGATGCGCTTCAACTCGGCGCGCATATCAAGCCGCAGTTTGGCATCAAGGTTTGACAGGGGCTCGTCCAGCAGGATTACATCCGGGCTGACAGCGATCATTCTGGCAAGGGCGACGCGCTGCTGCTGACCACCTGAGACTTCGGAAGGGTAGCGGTCCTTGAATTGATAGATGCCGAGTGTTTTTAGCACCTTATCGACAATTGCCCGGCGCTCGGCTGCCGCGACCTTTTTGATCTTCAGGCCGAACTCGATATTCTCCTGAATGGACATATGGGGCCAGAGGGCATAATTCTGGAAAACCATGCCCAGATTGCGCTTTTCGGCAGGGACAAAAATGCCATCCTCGGTCGCATCAACAACCCGATCTCCAATCTGGATCTGACCGGATGTCAGATTTTCAAGACCGGCGATCATGCGCAAAGTCGTCGACTTGCCACAGCCCGAAGGGCCAAGAAGGCAAAGAAACTCGGAACTGGGAATATCAAGGCTCAGATCTGCCACGGCCAAAGGGCCGCCCTTGCTGTAGGCCTTGTTGGCATTTTGAATGTTGATGTTGGTCATATGATTATCCTCCAATGCCACTGGCTAAGTTGCTCTTGCCGACCTTCTGGCCGATCCATGTGCCGACAAAGGCAACGATGCAGATCATGATCGAAACGGCATTGGCCGCTTGGGTGTAGCCGAAGTCGACAAGGCGCACGGCATAGGTTGTGAGAAGGTCCGTGCCGGGAACGGCAAGCAGGATCACCAGACTGAGTCCCTTGATGCCCGAGATGAAGGGCAACAGGATCCCGGAAACCAGTGCGCCGCGATGAATTGGCAGAACGATGGAGATCGCACGACGCCACCAACCGGCCCCGGTGATGCGGGCGGCTTCCTCCGGGTCCTTGCCCATCTGCATCATCGCCGCGATGCCAGAGCGCGAGGCAAACGGCATCTGGCTTGCCAAAAGGGCAACCACGAGAATGTACCCGGTGCCATAGAAGGACGGGATTGGTCCGCGCGGGACCGCAAACATGGACAGATAAGCCGCTGCAAAGGCGATGCCGGGCACGAGATAGGGAAGGAATGTAACCTGCTTGAGAAAGGACCCCAGAATGCGCAGCGGCGAGCGGGCGACGATGTAGCCCACCAACAGACCGAGCAAACCGGCCCCGATCGAAGCCAGACCAACCATCCACACGGTGTTCCATGCCGCCATCCAGAAGGCTGGCGTGATCAGAATCCCCTGCGGCAAGGCTGTGGTCAGCAGGTCTCTGCCAATCCAGAAATCAAGCGTGAAATTCTCCCGGGTGAAAACCCCCGGCATGCGCATGACTGTTGTCAGGAACAAGGCCGCCATCGGCACGACGGCACCGACGAACACAAAGCCGCTTGCAAAGCCAAAGGCTGGCCACTTCCATTTGCCCAGTTCTGTGGTTCGATGCAGCGATCCCTTCGAGCCAATCGTGACAAAGCGTTGGGCCGCCTTGAGCAGCTTCATGTCGATCAACACCGATGTTGCCCCGAGAATGACGATGGCACCGGCAATGATGGCCGACATGCCGCTTTGGCCGGTCGAGATGGTCCGAAGCAGGGAGGTCGCCAGCAAATCGAGTTTGACCGGTGCGCCGATAATGTAGGTGACACCCACATCCCCCAGACATTTGGCAAAGACCAGCGTGGATGCTGAAATGATCGATGGTCGCAACAAGGGGAAAATGATCTTCCGGGCGACAACCAGCGGGCTGGCCCCAAGGGTGCGCGCGGACTCCTCCATCTGGCTGTCAAACTGGCGCAGCGCATTGCCCACCAGAAGAATGACAAAGGGCACATAGTGAAGCGACAGAATGACCGCAATGGGAAGGAAGCCGTAGGCCAGCCAGTTGGGCGGCGTGACGCCAAGGCTTTCAAACCAACCCGGCAGTCCGCCCATGGTCCGGTTCTTGAAGATCGTCATCCAGGCAAGGGCGAAGGTCCAGGACGGAACCATATAGGGCACGATCAGCGCGGTCGAGAACCAGCGCCGCCCCAGTAAATCCGTGCGACTGACCAGCCAACCCAGCAAGCCGCCAATCAGCAGGGTTGAACAAATCACGATGAGGGAAATCAGGGCGGTGTTGCCAAGCGGAATCCAGAAAATATATTTGGAGATCCGGGAGAAAAGGGCGCGTTCGATATAGTAAGTGGTGAATGCGCCTTCGGGCAGGCCAGTGCGCACCTGATCGGCAAAGTCGACCGTGATGGCATCCCATAGCATGAGCAGGACAGGCGCCAGAATGAAATAGGCCGCAACGATGGTGAGGAGCAGACCAAGCGTTGCCGTCGGATCGGCCGCCCAGTTGCGTGAATTGTACCAAAGGCGTTTGGCTTTGCGCGCAAACCTCCCAGATTTTGCACTATTCGCGTTGATTGCTGACACGGTATTTTCCTCAAAAAGAGTGAGCGGTAGCGTTCAGCGCTGGCAAAGCGCTGTTGAATTCAGGTGTCGGGGTGAAAAAAGGGCTAGTCCGGTTTGAGCCTGGTCATTGTGATAATGGTACGAACGGCGTCCCAATCTGACTTGTAGTGAACCGGTATGAACCTATTATCCCCTTGAAATTCTTTTGACATTTCCTTCGGGAAGGTGAAATTGAAGAAACAGCTCTTCAATTTTTCAGCCAGACTTGGCTTCAAGTCATAGGCCAAGGCGAAGGAGGAGGTCGGGAAGAGAGGGCTTTTGTAGAGGATCCTAAAATCGTCTTTGTTGATGCGTCCCCGCTCTGCCATTCGGGCAAAGACATCGGATGCAACAGCGGCCATTTCATAGTCCCCGCCAAGGACACCAAGGATCGATTGCGCATGGCCTCCCGACATGATCGGGCTATAGTCCTTGCCCGGTTCCAGCCCATGCTGTCCGAAATAGAATTTGGGCGCATGATTGCCTGAATTGGACCGCTCCGTTGTATGAGCAATGCGCATGCCGGCCAAATCCTTGAGGGAATAAAATGGACTGTCAGCCCTGACGATGGCAATCAGGTGATAGCCGCGCATGCCTTCCGCAGTGCCCTTGGCAGCGAAAGGATGGGCTCCTGCCGTTTTCACCGCCGCCACCGTGGCACCTGTCGCAAAGCCTGCAAAGTGCAAACGGCCATTGGCAAAGGCACGCACCTGAGCGATCTCCGATTGCACCGGATAATAGACGATCTGGCGGCCAACACATTTGGCAAGATGACGGGTAAAGGGCTTGAACAAGTCCGCGTAGATGGCTGCATCTTCAATCGGGGTATAGGCCCACACGAGGGTCTTGGGATCTTTGAGAAGGCTGGGGTCTGTTGGCATGTCGGCCAATAGGTCACAGTTGGCATCTGTGAACTGAGGTGCTAAATCTGACGTGATGGTGCATGGCTCTTGCGCAGCCACAGGGCCGACCCCGCCAAGCATAGCATAGGCAACCAAACCCAGACCGCACCAGAATTTGCGCAGAACTTCCACTCCCAATCTCCTCCAAGATTGCCAATTGCATGGCCTTTAGGAAAACACTATGCATCAGAGTAGCTGTCAAAGTCCTGTCAGAAGGAGAATATGATGAAAATCCTGGTCGTTGAGGATGCCGAGGATGTGGCTTTCGCCATTTGTGAAAGGCTCAAAACCCGCGGAAATCGGCCGGAACATTGTGCGCGCGGTGACGAAGCCGTCGACATGATCAAGTTCGGGGACTATGACGCGGTCATACTGGATGTCAATTTGCCCGGGGCCAGTGGATTCGAAATTCTTGCCTCCCTGCGGGCTGAAAATATCGATACGCCCATCGTCGTTTTGACGGCCAGAGATCACATTGGCGACAAGGTCAATATGCTCGATCTGGGGGCTGATGATTACATGGTCAAGCCCTTTGCTCTGGAGGAGCTGGAAGCCAGACTACGGGCCATTGCCCGGCGCAATGAGGGCCGTGCCAGCCCGGCGCTTTGTGTTGGTGATCTGATACTGGACCAATCGGCACGCTCGATTTCATGCGATGGTAAGCCTTTGGATCTGGGCGGACGTGAGGTGCAGCTACTGGAATATCTGATGCAAAAGCCAGACCAGACCATTTCCAAGGAACAACTGGTTGCCAAGCTGTTTGGATATGATGAAACTGGTTCTCCCAATGCCGTTGAACTCCTCGTTTCGCGCCTGAGAAAAAAGCTTGAAAAATCAAGCGTGAAAATCGTTACCCAACGGGGCGTCGGATATCAGTTGCAAACCTCGAACATGACGTGATTTCAGTGCGATACTCGATCCAAAAACGCCTGCTCAAAAGCGCGATGCTCGTCCTGATCGCCGTCGGCGTGATTTCTGGATTCATTGTCCTTCAGCTCTCCAACACGGCCTCCGATGAGGCTCATGACAAGGTGCTGGGCGCGGCTGCCATGACCATTGCGGAGACCATCAGCTTTGGCGAATCCGGCGTGACGGTCGATCTGCCTTATGCCGCTTTTGCGATTCTGGGAACATCGGGAAAGAACCGGATTTTCTATCGTGTTGTTGCTCCCGACGGAAGCACGGTGACTGGGACGCCCGTTCTGGGGATTGACCAGTCACCCCTGACCTTCAATGAAAGCCGCTTTTTCGACAGTGAATATCGCGGCGAGACGATACGCGTTGTGCAAATTGCCCATTTCTTTCAAGGCAGGCGGGGAGGCGGCTGGTTCAATGTGTTTGTCGGTGAGACTCGCGAAGCGCGCAATCAACTGGCGACGCATTTGGCATCCTTCGCGTTGCTTCCCGCGATTCTGGCAACCATTCTGGGATTGGTGCTGATCAGTCTGGCCATTCGCAGCTCCTTTTCTCCTCTGCGTGCCATTGAAACATCCATTCGCCAACGCAATCCGACCGATATGTCGGCGATTGATGTCGACGTTCCCCTGGAGGTTGCAACACTGGTCGGATCGATCAATCAGTTCATGGCGCGGCTCGAAGCAACGCTTGAAGGGCTGCGCCAGGTCACCGCTGATGCCGCCCATCAATTGAGAACACCGCTTTCTGCGGTCAGAGCGCTTTCAGAATTGGCAATGGATCAGGATCTGCCAGCGCCCTTGAAAAACTATATCAGCCGCATCAACAAGAATGCCATTTCCGCAACGCAGTTGGCCAGCCAGTTGATGACGGAGGCCCAGTTGCTCCATTCGCTGGAGACGGAGCGGTTCAAACAGATCAACCTGACACACTTGACCGCGAAAGTGGTTGAGACAACCATCGCTGAAATGCGATTTCAGGTCGAGCTTCCGGACATAAACCATCCGCAGGAAGAAGACCCCGCCTGCTTTATTGAAGGCAACGAAGCGGCAATGGGCGAACTCATCAAGAACCTTCTGATCAATGCCATCCTGCATGGGGCAGGGCCGATTGATCTATGTGTGTGGCAAGATGGCTCCCATGTCCGGCTGGCGGTGAAGGACCGCGGTCCGGGCATCCCCGACGCGATTAGGGAGACCGTGTTTGAGCGCTTTGTAAAAGATCCTGACAAGCAGTCGGGAACAGGATTGGGACTGGCAATCGTCAAACAGATCGTCACGGCCAATGGTGGCCGTGTTTGGCTTCGCAAGCGGGAAAAGGGCGGTCTGGTGATCGACTTGCAGTTTGCAGCCAGTTCAAAAGACAACAAAGTTGGTCAAGGCAGACAATGAAACGCACTTTGACGGTCTTTATTCTCGCTTTCCTCGCAATTGCACTCCCCTGCAAGGCGCAACAACTGATCGGTGAGGTGCGTTTGGCAGGCACCTTATCTCAGGCACGGATGAAACCCGCAATTCTGGCCATGCAGTCCCGCCCAGAAATGAATGGTTTGCTTTATCAGCAAATGCGCGCAGGGGAGATCATTTCGAATTTCTCCAGCATGGGAAGTGCTACGGACCGGATCGATTTGGCACTGCTGCCAACGCCTGATTCCGGCGTTTTTCTTGCCAATGAGGGGCATTTAAGGGAATTGCCAACCGGTCTTAATACTGATCCGGGCGTGCACTGGCGCGGTGAAGTGATCTCGCTGTTCTTTGATCCGTCCGTTATTGTGATCCGCAAGGGATTGGTCCCCCCATCGGACGAGCCGCAAGACCGGATTGAACTGGTTCGGTTCCTTGAAAAGAACGCGACGATGCTTGACGGGCGTGTAGGGCTTGTGAATATCGGTCTGGACAGACAAAGCTACGCTTACGCTGCACAGGATCAACTCAGATCGCCGATTTTCTGGCAGTTGGCGCAAGCATTCGGGCGATTGAATACGCGGATTTATGGCTCCAATTCCGAACTTGTTCAGGCGATTGGAGAGGGTGAGATCGATCTGGCCTACAATGTGCCGTTGTCCGAGGTCTCATTCGCAGATCAGGAGAATGTGCTCGTCATATTGCCCAAAGATTATATCATCTCACTGCCATGGGTGATTGTCGCACCATCAAAGACCGACAACCCACTGCTGCTGAACGTCTTGTCCGCATTGCAATTGCAGGTCGCGCAAAAACGGTTTCCCAGCAAAGTCTTCTGGCAGTTTTTTGAGGACGACAAGATCCCGCAAACCCAGCAGGTCAAGATTGGGCCGGAACTGTTGGTCTTCCTTGATCCGCTCAAGAAAAACAGGATCCTGGATACCTGGTTCCAAATGGTCACCAATCAATGAGGAAATATTCTTCGACATCGCAAGCATGTCATGGCGGGTGGGATGGATCCGCAGGCAGACCCGTGTCCAGCGCACCGCCGGACACGGATCTTTTCTCTATAAAAGGCAGTGGAACGCAAGGTGCTGATCTTACGGCCCAATATTTCCGTCAGGCTCTTGAGAGCAACGCTTCAATTTCGCTGGCAACCCCAGTGCAGTCGAGATTTTTCTGCGAGCGCCAATCAGGATTGTGATAAGTCTCCATATAGCGAAGGCCGCCGTCACAAATGACTGAAACAATCGAGCCTTTCTCGCCATTTTCCTGCATTTCTTTGGCGATGATCAAGGCTGCATAAAAGTTTGTTCCGCTTGATGGGCCGACAGGGCGCCCCAAAAGCTCTGACAGTTTGAGCATTGCGGCTACGGAGACTTGATCAGGAACTTTGATCATCGCATCGACGACGTCCGGCTTGAAAGCAGGCTCTACGCGCGGACGTCCAATGCCTTCAATCCGTGAGCCAGTGACACATGTCAGGCTGTTGTCTCGCAAGGACCAGGCATCCATGAAAACCGAATTTTCAACGTCTGGCACACAGAGTTTCGTTGGCAGTTTACGGAACCGCAGATGGCGACCGATGGTAGCAGAATTCCCGCCAGTACCAGCCGCCATGACAATCCATGCCGGTATCGGGTTTGGCTCATGCTCCATCTGGTGCAGAATGGATCCGGCGATGCATTTGTCACTGCGCCAGTCAGTCGCCAGGGCGGCATTGCTGAACTGGTCCATATAGTGACCATTGGTCTCCTCAGCCAGTTTTTCTGAGGCCGAATAGACCTGGTCACTATGCTCTACCAGATGACAGGACCCGCCATAACGCTTGATGGCATCAATCTTTGACTGAGAGGTGTCCTTCTGCATGACCGCAATGAAGGGCAAGCCGAGCAACTGGGCAAAATAGGCTTCACTGATTGCTGTTGAGCCTGACGACGCCTCGATAATCGTTGTTTTTGGGCCAATATAGCCGTGGCAAATCGCGTTTGCGAACAGGGATTGAGCCAAACGATGCTTGAGACTGCCTGTCGGATGTGTGCTCTCATCCTTGAAATAGATGGGCGTATCGTCAAAACCGGGCAGGTCCAGCTTGATCAGATGGGTATCAACGGCGCGGCATTTCTCGCGTTCCAGCTTGTCGAGGGCCGCCGCAGCCCATGCCTGATGTGTATCTTGCCGACAAAGGGAATTTTCCGGCATGGTTTCAACAACTTGAAGAATCTGTCCCATCATTTGTCTCCTTCAAGTGATATGATTGCTTCTATTTCGATCAGGGCACCTTTGGGAAGGGCTGCCACTTCATAGCAGGCACGCGCCGGATATGGTTCTTCAACGTAAGTGCTGTAGGCTGCGTTGACGTCGGCAAATGCACTCAGATCCTGCATGAGAATCGTTGTCTTGACGGTGTTTTGCAGAGATGTGCCGGCTGCCTCAGCGATGGCCGCGATGTTTTTCATGCTTTGATGCAGTTGGCCAACCACATCCGTGGCTTCGATATTGCCGCTATCGGGATCAATCGGTAATTGCCCAGACACGAACAGCAGCTCGGAGGTCGCAATTGCCTGAGAATAGGGTCCAATCGCACCGGGAGCCTTTTTGCTAGCGATTGCTTTCATGATACTTCCTTTAAAATGATTAGATGGATCTAGCGATCAATTGAAAATGAGTGAACGTAATCGCTCAACTGGCGAACGGTCTCTTCGTTGAACCCGGCACGCACGATGCAACTCGGTGTGAGGATCAGGTCGCCAAGCCCTTCAGCTGACTCAATCGAAGCCTTGACCTGACGTTTCAGGGCATCAAGATCGTTGTCGGTAATCGAACGCCGATCGATGCCGCTCAAAACACAGCGGCCAGAGGTCATCAGCCCGGCGCTGGTGCTGGGCAGTGTCTCCCAGGCGTGCCAGTTGAACCCCTGCACTGGATAGTCAAGCAGCTCGTTAAAGCGGATTGAAGAGCCATGGATATGCAGAATGTTGAACGGCGCGCGCGCCGCTCCCAGCAGTGCTTCATAATCGTAAGGCGCCACGAACTCGCTGAAATCGTCATAGGTAAACAGATCGCGCGATGTATCCTGATGCGCAAAGAAGGCCCCGGTTGCGCCGCATTCGATGGCAGCGGCAATGGTTTTCCGCGTTGTGGCCGCGAGACGGCCGAGTGCCTTATGAATAAGAGGCGCATTTTCACGATCTTTGAGCTGTTCGCGAATTCTGCCACCGCTTAATTTGGCCGCGGTCGTCATGGGGCTGAAGGTAGAAAAGAAAATCGGCACATCCGGCATGGCTTGCCGCATGACCTTGATAGAATGGATTTCTCTGGCCAGCGCGCCCTGATCGGGCTCGATTTCTTTCAATTGCTGCCAGTCGGACACCGTTTTAAACGGCGTATCGACCAATTTGGCTATGCCGCCTGTGGGCACTTCCGAAAAGTCGACATCAACGCCATAATCTTCGATCGAATACATTCCGTTCGGCGCGGCTTTTACAAAGTCGAGATCGAATTTCTTCTGGTTCTCTACAGACCGTTCAGCAAGAGCCTCCGGATCCATGTCGCAATCGGGGAAGTGCGTCCAGAAAGAGAAGAGAGGCGCGTTCGTTGCACGGTGACCGAACACCTTTTGAATGCGTGCTGAATATACCATTAGGCAATAGCCTCCTGTTCTGCCGTTGTGAAGGGCAGTTGGTTATTCTTGAGATTGGAATTTGGGACTTGAATGTTGGCCCGAAGGCCGAACGCTAGCTTGGTGGTTTGAGGGCCGAGCATGCGCGCATCAAGCGCACACGCATGGTCTCGGCATCCTCATCACTCAAAAATGGCTCGCGTTCGCGACTCCAGACCACTTTTGGCCAAAAGGGGTCATCAGTTTGTCGGGCAACCAGGTGAACATGCATTTGTCCCACGATGTTACCAAGGTCACCGACATTGATCCTGACCGGGTTGAACTCTTGCTCAAGCCCTTTGGTGATCGTTGCAATTTCTTCGATGAAAATCTTTCGATCCTCAGGGCAAAGATGATGGAACTCTTCAACTCCAGCCTTTCTCGGTACGAGCAAAAGCCATGGAATCCTGCGGTCTTCCATCATCAGGATATCGCTAAGCTCCGTTTTTAGCAGAGGGCGCGTGGCCTTGATCAGGCGTTCGTGCAGTTTGAAGGTTCCATCCGTCATTTTGCTAGATCCCAGTTTTGGCTTGTTTTGCCTTGCTGTTGCGGAAATATCCATAAAGAGGATAGGCGAGGACCAAGAGGCTTAGTCCAACCAACAGCCAAGACAGGGGCGACGCGACAAGCGAAGTGGCATCGCCTTGGTTGATGAGCAAAGTCAGGCGCAGGTTCTTCTCGACCATGTCTCCCAGAACCAAGCCCAGAACGATTGGTGCCAGAGGCACATGGACGCGAGACAGGACATAGCCGATGACACCAAAGCCGAGCATCAGCCAGCAGTTGAACATATTGTTCGACAAGGCATAGATGCCAACGAAGGTCAGGGAGAGGATCATGGGTGCGAGAACCGTCTGCGGCAACCGCATGACATAGGCAAACAGCTTGATGGAGATCGTGCCACCAAAGGCGAAAAGCACCAGGGAGGTAAGGAGCATTTGCCACATGAAGCCGTATACGATGTCAGGTGTGTTGCGGAACAGCATCGGGCCGGGTTGCAGGCCATGAACAAGCAAACCTGCAAGGATAACAGCGGCAACGCCACTTCCCGGAACGCCAAGGACCAGTGCGGGGATCATGGCCGCTGCATTGTCTGCGTTGTTGCCACATTCTGCCGCTGCGACACCCTTCGTGTTGCCTTTGCCAAAGCTGTCCGGATCATCGGAAGCCCGCTTGGTTTCATTGTAGGCGATAAAGGCCGCCATAGAGCCACCCGTTGCGGGCAGAATACCAACACCGATACCGATCAGGGAGCTGCGGATCCAGGTTGGAATGAACTCTCTGGCATTCTTCCAGAAACTGTCATCGGGACCGGATTCAATCTTGATCCTCTGTGACGCGGTTTCGAGCTTTTTCTCAACCATTCTGATTGCGGGAGGAATGGCATAAAGACCAGTCAGAATGATCAGGATGTTGATACCGTCGAGCAATTCGCGTTGGTCAAAGACAAAGCGGTCAGCCCCGGTCACGACATCAGAGCCAATGGCGCCAAACATCAGCCCCATCAATCCGGCAAGAATGCCCTTGACCGGATCCTTGCCCAGAAGAACGGAAATGGCCGACAGACCGAAGACGCCGACCCAGAAATATTCGGCAGGACCAAACATCAGGGTCACTTTGACAAGCGGCGGGGCGAACAGCATCAGGGAAATCGCACTGGCTGCACCGCCAATGGCGGAGGACCAGCAGGCAATTTTCATCGCGTAAGCGGCGCGCCCTTGTTGCGCAAGCGGGTTGCCGTCAAAGGTAGTCACCACAGAGGGAGGCGTGCCGGGGATATTGAGCAGAATTGCCGGGATGGCGCCGCCATACATGGCACCATTATAGATACCGGCCATCATGCCCAACGCCACCAATGGCTGCATGGAAAAGGTGAGCGGAATAAGCACCGCGATTGCCATGGTGGCTGTCAAACCGGGCAGGGACCCCACCACCATGCCAGCGAACACGCCAACCAGCATGCCCAGAATATTCTGCCATTCCATAACAAAGGGGAAGGCATGAAAGATAGCTGTAATTGTTTCACTCATGTCTGTCTTCCTAATTTGCTACACTTAAAAGGCTGACGAAGAATTCTTCCGGCAGCGGACGGTCGAAAAGCAAAACGAATACGAGATAGACAAACAGGCAGAACCCTGCGGTAGCACCGATGAGAGCGGGCCAGTTTTTGTATCCTGCAAAGCGGGCCATGGAGACAATGAGCAGGGCTGAGGCCGTGAAATAGCCGACATAATTGACGATGAGCAGAAAGGCGATAAAGATCATCAGGCCGCCAAACATCCGTTTGGCATTGATGGAGAATCTCCATCCAGTCATATCTTCACCCAAAGTGCGAACAGAGGCGCCCGATAGGCTTCTGATGATCATCAGGATCGAACAGACCGCGATGCCACCCAAGATGAAATTCGGGAACATTTGCGCGCCTGCCGGAATGTCCTTGATCGAAAACCAAAAGAAGGCAGCACCGATCAGCAGCACGATGGAGAGGCTGATTTCAGAAATTTTATAGTTCATTTACCTGATCCTAAAGACAAACCGGCAGCGTTTTTTGCTGCCGGCTGCACCATTGAGATTAGTTAGTCCAAGGAGTTTTTTCCCAGGTAATATCAAGATTCTTGCTGGTTTCGGTCAGGAACTCGTCATATTTTTTGTCGTCGAGATACAAAACCGGAACACCCGCTGATTTTGCTTTTGCAGCATATTCAGGGTCGTTGATGGCTTTCTCGACGGCAGCGCTGAGTTTCTCGACAATGTCATCGGGGGTGCCCGCTGGAACAGCAAGGCCACGCGACGAGCCATTGATCACATCAACGCCTTGTTCTTTAAAGGTTGGCACGTCTGGTGCCATTGGGGACCGTTCAGCGGACATCACGCCAAGAATGCGCATTTTGCCTTCCTGCATATAGTCAACGGCTTCACTGAGGTTGAAAGCGGCTGCGGGAATGTGGCCACCCAACAAAGCTGTCCGCAATGGCGCGGTGCTGCCAAAAGGAACATGGTTGAAGGTCGCGCCGGTTTTGGCCTGCATCTGAAGAATGGCAATATGCTCACTGGAGCCAACCGAGCCGGAGGTGCCGATCGGAAGCGCTTTAGGATTGTCCAGACCGAACTGGATCAGTTCCTTGAGATTTTTGAATTTGCTGTCTGCGGGGACTGCGATGATGCCTGGATCATAGACGAGGTTTGCCACGCCTTTGAAGCTTTTGGGGGAATATGATGTTTCGCGTTCATAAGAATAAGCGAACATGGCTGGCAGGTTGATGAAGCCGATTGTATAGCCATCGGTTTTGGCCGAGGCGAGCAGAGAGAAGCCGATTTCACCACCAGCACCCGGTTTGTTGATCACAACCAGATCAGTATCAAGATATTTCTCGATGAATGGCTCGATTGTGCGCGCAGCAACATCGGTGCCACCACCTGGCCCGAAGGCGACGATCACATCAACTGGTTTGTCTGGGTAATCGGCGGAAAAAGCTGATGTTGCGGAGAGCGCACCAGCAAACAGCAGCGCAGCAGAAGCCGCGACAGCTTTTGTCATCTTGAACATATTGTTCTCCTGTTGGTTTTGGCGTTTGTGAATTTTTTTTCAAACCATAATCACAGGCTTGCTCTAAGAAAAATATTTGTTCAATATGTCTCCCATATTATTTCACTATACCTCTTGGATTCCATGCGCCTTGAACAGCTACGTTTTTTTCTCCTGATCGCTCAACATGGCTCGATTTCTGCGGCAGCGCGTGCCGCATCCATCGCGCAGCCGGCGCTGAGCGTTCACATGCGCCAACTTGAAGAAAGTTTGGATACGACCCTGTTTGAGCGGTCTGTACGCGGTATCAGACTGACTGATGCAGGAAACAAGCTGAAAAGGCATGCAGACGCGATTCTGCGCCATGTGGAACAGGCGCGTGAGGAGGTCGTACAGGTCAGCTCAGAGCCATCGGGTCAGGTCGTCGTGGCTTTGTCAAAGTCTCTGGTGCCACCATTGGCAGGCAAACTCTTTTGGCGGTGTCACGAACGGTTTCCCAAAATACAATTGCGCCTGCTTGACCCCTCGGTCAGGGAGTCTCGCCACTTGATCCAGACGAGGGAAGTCGATTTCGGTCTTTTGCCAAATGCGTCTACCTTTGAGGATGTCACCACGTTCCCGCTTATTGCGCAGGATTTGTATCTGGTTGGCCCCAAACAATCCCTAGATGATGAAACGGACTGTGTAGAACTCAAGGATTTACACCGCTTGCCGTTGGTTATGGGAGGGAAAAATGACCAGCTTAGAATTGAGCTGCAAACCACGGCGATCAAGCATGGCTACGCGATCAATATCGAGTATGAGCAGGATTCTGCCGCCATCTACCACGAGATTGTTCTGTGCGGAGAGATCTACACCGTCGTTCCATATTCCATTTTTGCCCATGACATCGAGGCTGGCATTCTGTCTGCCCGCAAGATCGTCAACCCCACTCCCGAACGCATCATGAGCATCGTGTTCCGTAAAGACATAGAGCTGTCAAATGCCACTTTGGCGATAAAAACACTGATCATGGAACTGGTTCAGGAAGCTGTCTCCACTGGTGAACTCAGTGGAAGGCTGCTGCAAGAGACCATCATCTAGTTTTCACCTTCTGGTTTGATCCCTCGCCGGTCGCAGTCTTGCGTCATCCGTTTATTCCAGATCGGCGCCCATGCGCACAGACAACCGTTTTGCGATGCGTTTGACATTGGCAATGAGATTTTCGCGGTCCGTCTCGTCCGCATCTTCAATCAGCAGACTGACGGCAATGCCAGCAATCGGTGTATTCTGAGAGTCCAGAACCGGTGCGCCGAAACAAATGATTCCTTCGGCCACTTCCTGATTGTCGATGGAATAACCACGCTTGCGAATGGTCGCCAAATCCTCCAACAGCGCATCAACCGATTGCTCGCTGAAAGGGGTGCGCGGTTCTGGCAGCCCATCCGCATAAAGGCGCTTGACCTCAAAGTCGCTCATGGAGCTGAGAAAGGCTTTTCCCGTTGCCGTGAAGGCTGCGGGAAGCCGCATTCCGGCACGAAATTCTATCAAAGAGTGACTGAATTCCGAATTGCGCGCGGCAATATAGACAACTTCTGATCCATCTCTGACTGTCAATGTGATGGTCGCACCGGGCATTTCAGTTTCGGTGTCCCAAATGGATGCGAACTCTGTTGCAACGTCTGATTGCCGATTGAAGGCGTTGGACCACCGCATCACATGGGGCCCCAACTGATAGGATTGGTCTGACCGTTTGATGAGCAGGTTAAGCTCCACAAGTGTTTGACAAAGCGTATGAACCGAGCTTTTCGCAAGATCCAGTTCCTGCGCCAGTTTCGACACGGTCGGATGCGTCCGACTGCGAGCAACAAAATCCAGAATGCGTGACGCTCTTTCAACCGCTGGTACTAGCTTTGGTGTTGGGTTGTCCATAATTCCTCGTCGTTTTTATTTCGCCGCGGTTTTTCCACCTTGACAGGCTTCCAGTTGCCCGGATATTGTTTCAGATAACGAAAGACGTTCCATATACTGAACAAAGAACATATTCAGGAACTACTTTCAAGAAAAAAGATTTTGACATTTCGTCACGTCATCACCGTGTGGTTTGGGAGGAGCGCATGGCCTTGAGTGTTAGAGACTGGGCAACCAGATTCAGTCAAGCCTCGGATAATGATGCCGCCATTGGTGCAATGGCGCGTTATTTTACTTGCACCTACCTGCTGGACATGGGCGCCGCCAAGGCGATCGTTCGAATGTTGGACGGCAAGGTGCATGAAATCAATATCAATCCCGGCCCTCTTGATTCCTACGATTTTGCATTGCGAGCCAGCCCTGACACATGGCGGGAATTCGCGCAACCCGTACCCAATCCGATGTATCACGGCATTTGGTCTGCGAGCTTCCGGCGCGATCTCAAGCTGGAAGGCAACTTGCTTGTCCTAATGCAAAATCTTCGCAATTTCACCATTCAATTTGAGCTGTTGCGCAAAGTGGGCGTGCCGGTTTGAGCCGCACCGTTAGCGGCGCCACCGCGACGTGTAACGATACAATTTCTTTAGGGGGAACCTGATGGTCAAGCACTCTCCGGTCGTGGGTCGGTATGTAACCATCGATGTGGATGGATGCGAGTATAAGGTCTTCTATCTGCGCAACGGGCAGGGGCAGCCACTGGTCTGTCAGCACACGGCTGGCTGTCACAACCATCAATGGCGCGACCTGCTCGAAGATCCGGACATCACGACCCAGTATGACGTCATTGCCTATGATCTGGCCCGGCATGGCAAGTCGGATCCGCCGACCAACAAGGAGTGGTGGAAAGAAGAATACAAGCTCACAGCCGACCATTTCATGAAGTTCATCCTCGCCTTTTGCGATGCGCTGGAGTTGGAAGACCCGATCTTCATGGGATCGTCCTTCGGGGGCAATGTTGCCTTGCAGCTGGCCCTTCATCACCCCGATCGCTTTCGTGCGGTCATTCCGGTTGAAGCCGCCGAACACGCGCCGGGTTTCTTTCTGGAATGGTGGCGTCACCCCCATGTCAATGCCGCTCAGGTCTGTGCATCCGGTGTGTGGGATCTGATGGCACCGCAAAGCCCGGAGCAGGATCGCTGGGCAACCTGGCATTACTATACCCAAGGTTCGGAAGTGTTTCAGGGCGACCTCTATTTCTATTCAATCGACCACGATATGCGCGGTCGTTTGGGCGAAATCGATACCGCCCGCTGCCCCGTCGTGATGATGACCGGCACCTATGACTATCTCACCCCACCGGAAGCGACCGAGAATACGGCGCGTCAGATACCAGGCGGCATCTATATCGAAATGGAGGACATCGGTCATTTCCCGATGTCGGAAAATTATCCGCTCTTTGCGGTTTATCTCAAAGAAGCGCTGCGCGTGATCGAGAACCGGACCTGACGGCAAGGTCGGGAACGGAATGAACAATCTTATTCGGGAACAGGCATATGAAGATCATTGAATTTGATGAAAAGGGCCAAAAGATTGCGACCGATGCCAGCGCGATCGGCCAGACAATCGGTGCTGACAGTCTGGCGGCGCGACCGGTTTCGCAATCCACGGCTTCATCCCGCAGACGCGGCGAGTCCTCCGGCATCGAACTTCATATGTTCCAGACCGGAACCCTGCGCACGAAACTGAAATATATCAAGATGAATCAGGGCGAGGAGGATTTCGAAATTCCCGTGCCATGGTTCCTGATCAAGCATCCGGCGGGCAATATCGTCATCGATGGCGGCAATGCGGTGGAAGCTGCCATTGACAAGCGCGGCCATTGGGGTGCTGTGGTGGATGCCTATGATCCCGTCATGGACCGCTCGGAGAATTGCGTGGACCAATTGCGCGCAGCGGGTGTCGACCCTGCCTCGATCCGCTATGTCCTGCAATCCCATCTGCATCTGGATCACACCGGTGCGATTGGGCATTTCCCCAACGCCCAGATCATTTGCCAGCGTGTCGAATATGAATATGCCTTCAAGCCGCAGTGGTTCTCGCAAGGTGCCTATATCCGCGCCGATTTTGACCGTCCGGGTCTCAACTGGAAGTTCCTTGGCGGCGAATATACAGACAATTTCGACCTGTTCGGCGATGGCACCGTGCGCATCATCTTCACGCCGGGTCATGCTCCCGGCCACCAGTCATTCCTGATCACGTTGCCACGGACCGGACCAGTGCTTTTGACCATCGATGCGGCCTACACGATTGATCACTGGGAGAACAAGGCCTTACCCGGACTGGTCCACTCGTCAAGCGACGCGGTCAACTCCGTCGACAAGCTGCGGCGCATCGCAAGCGACACCAACGCAATGGTCGTGACCGGGCATGACCCGGACACTTGGCAGAGTTTTTTGAAGGCACCGAATGACTTTTACGACTGAGCAAATAAAGCAAGGCTCGGCAAACGGGCATGGGCGATGAGGAACGCACATGCTCATTTTGAGCGGGGATTTCTCCGTTTGGAACGACCCTGACAAAGGCATTTGCCGCAAGGGGTGAATTTAGGAGGAGACATAGATGAAACTGTTTAAGAAAGCCGTTGTGGCTTTGGGCCTTGTTGCTTTTGGCGCCATGGCCGCACAGGCAGAAGGGGTCGACGAGATCAACCCCGATGTAGCCAAGCGCCTGTATAACAAGGATATGCTGGATCCGATGCAACCTGTCGGCCCAAGCCCACTGCGCGACTTCAAGGCCAAAAACCCGCCACCGTGGAAGATCGGTTATGCGTCTTCCTATGCGGGCAACACCTGGCGTGCCAACGCAATGGAAGCTTTGCAGAATGAGATCATTCCCAAATGGAAGGATCTGGGCCTGATCAGTGAAGTGGTCGTGACCCAATCCAACCTTAACGATTCAACCCAGATCCAGCAGATGCGCCAGCTCGTGGATCAAGGCGTTGATGCGATCTTCGTTTGCTGTTCCAACCCGACAGCCCTCAACCAGACCATCAAATATGCCTATGACAAGGGTGTGCCTGTCTTCTCCATGACTGGCTATCTGACCGCCCCGACCGCGATCAACTCGTCCGTGAACTATCAGGTTGCGGGTTTTGAAATCGGCAAGCGCATGGCTGAAGAGCTGGGCGGCAAAGGCAATGTCCTGGTTGTCGAAGGCATTCCGGGCACGTCCGGTTCTGACAGTCAGGACCGTGGCGTCAAGGCCGGTCTGGCAACCGCGCCTGACATCAAGATTGTCGGCTCCATCGCTGGCATGTGGACCGATCAGGTCGCTCAGGGCGAAGTCCAGAAATGGCTGGCCACCCATCCGGGCAAGCTTGACGGCATTGTCGTGCAGTCCGCCGCTGAAATGGGCGTCATCCGCGCCATCAAACAGTCGGGTCGTCAGGGCGTCAAAATCGCTATCGGTGGCGAGCGCGGTGCATTGTGCACATGGCGCAAAAATCCGGATATGATCAGTGCAGCCGTCCAGACCTGGCCACCGGCAGACGACGTGAATCTCATCTGGCGCATCATGATGCGGACCCTGCAGGGTCAAGGCCCCAAAGTGCAGTCCGTTCTGGTCGATCCGGTGGTGATCACCCATGACGATGTGATGAAAATGCTGCCTGAGGATTGCGATGAGAATGCCCAGAACTGGCTGAATGTCGGCGCGGACGCATGGGGCTCTACCGAGTATCTCAATCAGTTCTTCGTTAATCCGGCAGATCCGACCAAATACAAGCCTTGATCTGATCGGAACTGTTCCGAACGGATCGCGATCTGACACTACCAAACAACGCCGTCGCCCTTCTCAGTGCCCTTGCATCAGCAAGGGCGGCGGCTCCCCTTACTCTTTCGAACCCTTGAATTCCAAGCGAATTGAGAAACACAACCATGTCATCTGCCCAACCATCACAAAGCCAGGCTCGCGAGACGATCTCTGTGCGCAATGTGAAGAAATTTTTCGGGCCAACCCGTGCGCTGGATGGGGTGAGTTTTTCTGCCCGCGCAGGAGAGGTGCATGCGATTGTGGGCGGCAACGGGTGCGGCAAGAGCACCATGGCAAAAGTCGTCTCCGGCGTTCTGCCCGTCGATAGCGGTTCGGTTTCCATTCTGGGTGAAGCGCCTTCCACCCCGGCAGAAAGCAAGGCGCTGGGCATTTCCACGGTCTATCAGGAAGTGCTGGTGGCCGATGAATGCACGGTCGTGGACAACATATTCATGGGATCCGACGCGCTCTTCTCAAAGAGCATGGCGCAGGAGCACAAGGTGGCCCGCGCTGCCGCGTTGATGCAGGATCTTGCCGGTGAACCCGTCGATCCCTTTGCCTTGGTTGGCACGCTGCCCCTTGGTCTCAAGCAATGGATCACCATTGCCCGCGCCTTGGTCAGCGATCCCAAAATCCTGATATTGGATGAAAGTTCCGCAGCGCTCGATCTGGACAGCACCGAGCGGCTCTTTGCCAAAATGCGGGAATTGCGCGATGGCGGCACGACGATCCTGATCGTGACGCACCGCATCGCAGAGTTGATCCGCATATCCGATCGCGCGACCGTCCTGCGCGATGGCTGTGACGTCGGCGTGCTCGAAAAAGAAAAAGAAGAAATCACCGAGAAGAACCTGCTGGCGCTGATGACCGGGGACGAAACCGCCGGACAGGCGGTTGATCTCAAAGCACCTCAACCGCATGGCCATGAGCTCGCCATGAAAGCCGAGGCCATTTCGTTGGTCGAAGGAACAGCCCCTTTTGATTTTGCATTAAGACGTGGCGAAATTGTCGGCATCGCAGGGCTGGATGGCCAAGGTCAGGATGCCTTCGTGCGCGCCTTGGCAGGGGTCGAACCCGTCAAGAGCGGCTTTGTCTGGGTGTCAGACCGGCAGGGGCAGTTTTCGGTTGTCCGCACGCTGGCTGACGCGGTGAAGGGCAAAATCGCCTATGTATCAGGCGACAGAAAGCGCGAGGGGATTTTTGCCTCCCTGTCCATTTTTGAAAATATGGTCATGCCGCTTTATCGGGAAAAGAAACGCGCTGGCTTTCTTGGTCTTGTGGACTTCGCCACCCTTGTCACCATTTTCAAGCGCGAAGCCGACAATCTGATGATCAAGTTCGGCGTCAAGGAAAATGCCATCACCTCCCTGTCTGGCGGCAACCAGCAAAAGGTGCTGATCGGGCGCGGCTTTGCCATGCGGCCTGATGTGATCGTGTTGAATGATCCGGCGCGCGGCATCGATGTTGGTGCCAAGACCGAGCTCTACAAGCATCTTCGGACCTTCGCCAGTGAGGACAAATCGGTCGTTTATATGTCCTCGGAACTGGAGGAATTCATCGGATTTGCGACGCGCATCATCGTGTTTCGCAACGGGACGCCCTTCGACGCCTTTGATGGCCGCCAGCTGGATTCCAAAGAAATCCTCGAAGCCATGTTCGGACAGACGGACGGGAGTGGGCTGCAAGCGCCGTGGGGCCTGAAGCCAGAAGGGGCCACCGGGGTATCCGAGCCTGTCATCACAGAGCCTGTCGTGATTGACCCTGTCATCGTCCAGCCGGTTGCCCCCATGCAAGCCGATGATCGGATTGAGCTTTCCCATGACAGCCTGCCGGTCAAAGCCAAGGATCCGCAACCAACCAACCCCGCACCCGAAGCCCCTGCTGTTCGGCCCATTCGCATTGTCGAGTTCGATGCAGAAACCGGGCAGCCGCGCTCCATTGGTTCCAAAGGGGGTGCAGCATGACAGATGCAAGTATCAACAAGACCGAAGTTTTGAGCGCAGGGACCGGCGACAATGCTGTACAAGCACAAGCACAAGCACAAGGCGGCCGGGCAAATCCGTTCCTCTTGGTGCCGATCACCTTGTTCTTCCTGCTGCTCGGTCTGGCGTCGCTGCGATCGCCCAGCCTGATGACCGTATCGGGCATTGGCAGCGCGATTGTCGTCGCGACACCACTGGTTCTGGCCACCTACGCGCTAATGGCCTCGGTCATTTCCGGTCGTGGCACCGTAGATCTGTCAATCGGGCCGCTGATCAGCTTCATCAACGTAACGTTGATCCAGCTTTATGCCGCCGGGCTGCTGCAAAACCCGATCTCTGTCTTTCTCTATGCCCTGTTTGTCGGTGCAGCTTACCAGTTTCTGTTCGCGCTGGTGGTGCTCTATGTGCGGGTGCAGCCGATCATCGTGTCTCTTTCTGGCTATCTGGCCTTGTCAGGGATCAATCTGGTGATCCTGCCGCGTCCGGGGGGGATGGCGCCTGAATTCATGGCCGAATGGGGTCTTGGGACATCCATCTTCTCTCCGGTCTTCGTGATCCTGATCGTGGCAACCCTGGCGTGGTTACTATTCACGCGCACCGCTTTCTATACCCATTTGCGCCTGATGGGGTCCGATGAGCGAGCGGCCTACACGGCCGGTGTGCCGATCTATATCGTTCGCATTGGTGCCCATCTCATTTCCGGCTGCTTTGCAGGGCTAACCGCCATTGCCTTTACCGGTCTGATAGCGTCGGGTGACCCTTCGCAAGGCACCACCTACACGCTGATCTCGGTCACCGCTTTGGTGCTAGGCGGGGCATCTCTGGCTGGTGGCCGGGCTGGTGTCTTTGGGTCATTCCTTGGGGCCGTGAACCTCTATTTGATCACCTTTGTGCTGGCGACCTTCAATTTCGGTGCGGTGCAGAGCTTTGTGACCAACCTTGCCTATGGCTCCATTCTGGTCATCTCCCTTCTGCTGACGCTGATCATCCCCTTCATCACCCGTCACATCCGCAATTTCTCGCCGCTCCTGTATTTTGTGGCCCTTGGCGTCGTGGCAATGGGCATCATCTTGCATTCGACCAACGATATCGATCCAAGAGCGAGGAACGCGAAACCGGAAGAGAGCGTGGCAACCACCATTGCGCCTTTGGCGCCTATCGATGCCAAAGCGCTTTATGTGGCACCACTGGAAGTCGCCCAGCCGACCGCAAAGGACGAAGCGCTGCGCGCCATGGCGATGCCGCTCGTTCTGTCCGTTCTGCTTCTCACTTTCATCGCGGTCTTTGTAAGGATTGCCGTGAGCCAGTCCGACCGGAAGACAGTCGCGCCGGTCGTCGCAACGGTTGTTGCCTCGCTTGTGCTCTATATCGCATTCCTGATGCAGGATACGGCCAAGACGCCCGCCAAAGCGCCCGTTCCCAACGCGCAGATGCCCATCACTCAGAGGCCAAGCACACAGAGGCCAAGCACACAGAGGCCAAGCACACAGACGCCAAGCACACAGACGCCAAGCACACAGACGCCAAGCACACAGGTGCCCAGCGCAACGATGCCTGATGCGCAGACACCCGGCTCGCAAATGGAGGATAGCAAATGACTTCCATGTCACCCCAGCCGCGTCTCAGCTTGCCCGTAATCATCATCGGGCTGGCCATCGCCATCATTCTCACTGTGATTGGCGTGGTGTTTGGCTTCAAGCAGGGCTTGTCCGTCCAATTGATCATCCTGTCGGCCATCACCACCATGGTGGCCTTCATGTGGGGCTGGCGCTTTGTGCTTGGCCAGTTTGCCAGCCACTTCGCCAAGAGCGAAAAGCAGACCGAAGAAGGCGCCGTCAGCGAAGGGCGTAAGGTCTGGCTGCAATTCAGGGCACCACTCTACGGATTGCTGTTTCTGCTGGCGCTGTTTCTGGTCCTGTCGCTGACGGTCGAGAGTTTCTTCAACATCTGGAACATTGTTTCCTTTCTCATTATCCTGACCATCATCGTGCTGACCCGCACGCTCGGGCGCTATTTCGAGCAGAACCGGTCCGCCTTCATTGGAATCATGGTCCTGTGCGGCCTGTTTTCCATCGGGTCGATGAGTATCGATGGCTTCGCGTCCGGTGCCAACATCAAGGCCATGCTGCTCTTTGCCTCCTTCCTTGGCATTGCATCGGTCGGGCAGACGCTGGTGGCCTTGCTGGGCGGACTTGATCTGTCGATCCCCTTCGTCATTGGCGCGGCCAATGTGGGCCTGTTGTATCTCATCAGTCTTGGCGTGCCTTCATGGCTGGCGGTGATCATCGTTTTGCTGACGGGTGCGATCCTTGGCGTTATCAACGGGCTACTTAGCTATCGTTTGCAGGGACAGGCGCTGATTGTCACCCTTGGAACCGGCTTTGCGATCTCTGGCGGCATTCAGATCATCACCTCGATTGGTTCGGCCTATTCGGGCAACGTGTTCGGTCAGGTGCCTGACTGGCTGTCCAACCTTGCTGCGATGAACGGCTCGACCTTCGGCCTGCCTTTCCCGCCCGTGATCGCGATCTGGGGGCTGGTTCTGATCCTCTTGACCGTGGGTATGAGATACACGGTGTATGGACGCTATCTTTATGCGCTCGGCGTCAACCGCACGTCTGCCAGCCGCGTCATGATTTCAGAGCTTGGCTACTGGGTCACGATGTATGCCATTTCCGGTTTCTTTGCGGCCATGGCCGGGGCTCTGCTGCTGGGCTGGTCCGGCGGCGGCTTCATTGGCGTAGGCGATCAATATCTGTTCCTCACTTTGGCGGCGGTCGTCGTCGGGGGAACGTCCCTTCTGGGCGGTCAGGGCAGTTATGGCTTTACCGTCATCGGGGTTCTCGTCTTGCAAGTTCTTTCATCTTTCCTCATCGGCATCGGTCTCGAATTCGAATGGCAGCAATTCATTTTCGGTCTGCTCATTCTGCCGATGGTCGCGCTCTATGCCCGCTCGCCGCATATCAGAACGCAAATCTAGGAAGGTGGTTATGAGGTATCTGTTTAATCGTCCAGGGAGGACATAACATGGCGGTTTTCGAAACGGCTGATATCACAGCGGCCAGTTATTCGACTGCGCTCTTGGGTCTGGTCGCAACAAGCGTGCTGCTTTTCATCGGGTCGGGATGGGCAGAGCGCAGCTGGAAATTGCCCGTGACATTGTGCGGTATCGCGGCTTTGGTCGGGGTCGGCGCTGTCTATGAGGCGCGGGAAGCCTGGATGGCGGTGCAACAGGTGCCTGTCGGTTATCATTATGTCGGCTGGGGAGTGTCCATGCCGCTGCAAATTCTGGCGCTCTATTTCTTTGCGGCAAGATGCGGTGGTCTGGGAGCCGGTCTGTTCTGGCGCTTGGCCATCGTGACCAACCTCATGGTATTTGTCCGCTATCTCGGCGAGGCAAGTCTGATGAACGAGACGCTGGCCTTTCTCATCGGGCTTGTCCTGTGGCTCTACATTCTCGGAGAGCTGTTCTTCGGTCGCATGGACGAGGTTATCCGGGGATCGCTCAGCGAACCGGTAAGAAGAGGCTATTTCTGGCTTCGGCTGATTGTGACGGTCGGCTGGGCCGTCTATCCGCTAGGCAACTTCCTGACCTCCTTCAGCGGCTACACTGATACCGGAGCCCTTTCCGTAACCTACAACATCGCCGATTTCCTGAACCGCATGGCGTTTGGCATGGCCGTTCTGGCATCTGCCTTGATCGACAGCAAGGAGAAAGAAGATGCGTGAGACATCCCTGCCAAAGCTCATCCATAACTCTGTTATTCAAAATGAAGGGGAAGCCAAATGAAGGGTGCAGACTTCATCGCAATTATCATTCTGGCGGCGATCGTCATCGCGGTCTGCGCCTATCTCTTGCATTGGCTTTATCGCCGATCAACGAAGGATATCTCCTTCGTCCGAACAGGCTTTGGTGGTGAAAAGGTCGTAATGGGTGGGGGTGCCTTCGTACTCCCGATCCTGCACGACATCACCGAAGTCAACATGAACATGTTGCGCCTCGAAATCACGCGGGCCAGAGAGAAATCGCTCATCACCAAGGACCGTATGCGGGTCGAACTGACGGTGGAATTCTATGTCCGTGTGGCTCCCGAAGAAGCAGCTGTTGCAACCGCAGCCCGCTCGCTGGGCAACCGGACCATGGATGCCGAGCAGCTCAAGGATCTCGTTCAGGGTCGCTTTGTCGATGCCATGGGTGGCGCTGCCGCGACCATGACCCTTGAGGAAATCCATGAAAACCGTCAGGCCTTTGTCAAAGAAGTCCGCATGGAAGTGGCCGAAAGCCTGGAAGTGGACGGTCTGGAATTGGAATCGGTCTCCCTCACGTCCCTTGATCAGACGGATATCTCGCTGTTCGATCCGTCCAACACCTTTGACGCGCAAGGTTTGACGATCCTGACTGAACAGATCGAAACCCGGAAGAAAAAGCGCAACGACATCGAAAAAGACGCGATGATCGCCATCCGCTCCAAAAACCTCGAAGCAGAAAAACGGTCGTTGGAAATTCAGCGTGACACCGAATATGCGCGGCTGGCGCACGAGGCGGAAGTGTCTGTTCAGCGCGCCCAGCGCAAGGCAGAGATTGCCAATGAGAATGCGGCCCGCCAGCGCGAAATCGAGGAAGCCCAGCTCCGCGAACGCGAAGTTGTCGAGCGCGCCCGAATCGCGATGGAACAGCAGATCGAGACGGTCGAAATCAAACGCAAGGAAGCTCTTGCGCTTGAGGAACAGGCACGCGAGATCGCGGTTTCATCAAAGTCCAAGGAACGCTCCATGGCTCAGGCCGAGGCCGAAGAGGCAAGGGCAAAAATGGTCGAGGCTGCCGAGCGCGTTCAGACCATTCGAGATACTGAAATCGCCAACCGGCAAAAAGCCATTGCGCTGCTGGAATCCCAAAAGATTGCCGAAGCCGAGGCGGCTCGCATCCGGGTTCTGGCAGAGGCAGAGAAGGCCGCGGCCGAAGATCGCGCCAAAGCCGACAATATTGCAGTGGCAGCAATGGCCGAGCGCTACAAAGTGGAAGCGGAAGGCAAACTCGCCCTTAATGAAGCCGAGAATATGCGGTCCGATGCATCCCGCCGCAGTGGTCTGCACAAGGCTCTGGTCGAGAAACTGCCAGACATTATCCGCGAAAGCGTCAAGCCGATGGAGAAGATCGAAGGCATCAAGATCCTGCATGTTGACGGTATGCCGGGCTTCTCCAGTGCTGGTGGCGCTGGCACGGGCGGTTCTGGTGCGCCGGATGGCGAAGGCGGTTCCCCCCGCGAGGGCAATCTGGCCGATCAGGTGGTTTCCTCCGCTCTGCGCTACCGCTCTCAAGCGCCCTTTGTCGACCAGCTTCTGGGAGAAATCGGCTTGAATGCGGACAATGTGCATCGCACCCACACGCTGCAGGACCTCTCCAAGATTGTCTATACGGAGCCAAACGGCCCGTCGGGCACCGAGGAGAAGGCAGCCAAGAGCCCCAAAGGAGCCAAGGGCACGTCAACCAGCGAGTCCAAGCCGGTGAATTAGAGCGGCTGGAATCGCGTGCATCATCACGCTTTGAAGCAATGGGGATCCAGTTCCTCTCCGGGTGTCATTCAAACCCGGAGAGGGTAGGGAGTGAACTGAATGTTGAAGCTATCCATAACGGAACGCGATTTGTTGGTCCACGCCAACTGGGCCGTGCTCGGCCTTTGTGGGGCTGCCTTTCTGCTGGAAGGCTTCGCAGATGACAGTTTCATGCTTTCTCTGGTGGGGATCTGCGTGATTGTAACCGGGTTCGTCGCGCATATGGTGATCAATGCCATTGCCGGGACCGGCTTCTCCTCAGGGGAAAGCGCGCTGGGAATGGGATTGTTCGGCATAGCGATCCTGGTTTTCATTGCAGCTTGGCTGCAGGGGGCGTTGTCCATGTCCGACTATTGGTCCGGATTGGCTCTCTTTGCCGTTCTCACTGTTGGGCTGCCGGTCTATCTGGCTACCCGCTACGGGTTGAAAGGCGCTTTTTCCCATTTTCACATTAAGCATGATCAGACGGGGAAGACCGGGAAATGAGCGTTGCAACCCACATGATCTGGCTGCCTCTGCTGGTTCTGGCTTATGGACTGCTTGTTCTCTATTGGGCGCGGCTCGCGGTCAATACGGGTGGCAGGGAGGACGGCTTCTTCTCCGCCGGGCATGCCTTGCCCGCATGGGTTGGCGCCTTGATGCTGGCGGGTGCAAGCCTGTTTGTCTGGCTGCTTTTTGCGGGCAGTCAGCAAATTGCCCAAAGGGGATTTTCTTTGCCTGCATTGCTGCTGGCAGGTGTCATCATACCGCTGCCCGGCGTCATATTCTTCAAGCGCAGCTGGTTCATCGCCGAGCGCATGCGCGTCTCCTCACAGGCAGACATCTTCCGGCTCTATTATCAAAGCCCGTTGCTGGTCTGTTTTTCTGTCGCGGTCGCGCTGCTTTTTGCGCTGGGATTTTGCGGATTGCAGGTGCGCTTTCTGGCCCATCTTGCCGAGGCCCTGACCGATGGGACGGTGTCGCAACTGGGGGCGTCGGTGTTTTTCGCCGCCATTCTCTTTGCCGGGATAGGCATTGGCGGCATGCGGTCCATCGGCTATTTGGGCGTGCTCCAGACCGTCCTTGCATCATCCGCAGTCATTCTGCTGGCAGGCTTTTGCCTTGTCTATCTGGGCGGCTTTGAGGCGCTGAATGCCAAGCTGCTTGCCTTTTCAATGATCGATGGCAATGGACACTTTTTCGAAGTCGGCAAGGTCATCGACTTTACCGCCGGACTGGGGCGAGGCGGAGCGGTCTCTGGCTCGCAGACGAGCCTTGCCAATCTTTCGCTCGCTTTCGCATTGATGGGCTTCCAAGCCAGCCCTCTGGCTTTCAAGATCATTTTGTCAACCCGCAGCGCCAATGGCCTTGCGGCAGGCCAGACCTGGGTGACCGCTGGCTTCATCGGCCTCATCGTGGTCTTTGCAATCGCCCTGATCGGCGCAGCGGGGCTCGTCAAGCCTGACATGCAGCTTCAACCTGTGCTTCTGCATATCATGGCCCAGTCACCATGGTTCGCTGCCACGATCTTTCTGGGCTTGCTTGCCGGTGTCCAGTTGCTTGCAGGCTTGTCGCTATTTGTGGCCGCGGAAGGTCTGATCCGGCATGTCTACAAACCCTATTTCCATTCAAGGCTGACCAAGCGCGAAGCCGTGATGCTGACGCGGGTTGTTATCGCCATTCTGGCCGTTCTGGCGATGATTATGCAGAATATCGCACCGGTAACCCTGTCGGCTTTGGCCTCCTTGGCCCTGCCGCTGTCCTTCCAGCTTTGCACGCCGCTTCTGGGCGTGGTCTGGTTCGGATGGATCACCAGACAGGCAGCAGTGGTTGGCGCGGCCTTCGGGGCCTTTGGCGTCATTCTGACTGAACCGTTCGGCTATCAGATTTTATCTTTCTTTGGACTGGAACTGCCGTGGGGACGATGGCCCTGGACCATTCACTCAGCCATGTGGGGCATGGCGCTCAACGTCACTGCCGTCCTGATCATTTCCGCGATTACCAATCGGGACACGCTGGGGCGCGAAGCACGAGATGTGCGCGCAATGCTGGCCGGATTGGGCGGGAACGAGGGGAACAACCGCAGCCTCAAGTCAGCGGCTTGGTCGCTGACGCTGATCTGGTTCTTCCTGAGTGTCGGTCCGGGGCTAATTTTCGGCAACAAGGCTTTTATAGCAGGTGCACAAGACCAGCCGGTCTGGTTGTTGGGCATGCCATCTCTATGGGCATGGACGCTGGGAAGCTGGATCTGTGGTGTGGGGCTTGTATGGTTCCTGGCCTACAAGTTGGAGATGGCAAGCCCGATGAAGGTGACCATCGCCGCTTATGAACCGATTGAACGTCTGAGACGAGATCAGTCAGACAGGGAGGCAGAAAGGCTGCGCGCCTTGATCATCGCCGGGGCCATCACATTTGGTCTGGCAGTGCTGACGGCCTTCAGCTTCGGTTCTTGAACGAGGGGAAATTCTGGGAGGAGAAGAATATGAAACCATTTACTTTCAATACGTTGCAATCGATCCGGTTCGGAGTTGGGCTGTTTGCCCAGGTGGGAGAGATTGTCAAAGCGGAGATCGGGGACCGGATCATGCTGGTGACTGATCCGGGCATGGTCGCCACCGGTCTGGTGGACCGCGCCTTAAAAGCACTCGAGGGTGCCGGTGTCGCGGTCGAACTCTTCTCGGACGTGGAAGCCGATCCGCCCGAAGCGGTTGTTCTTTCGGCCGCCGAACGGGCAAAAGACAGCAATGTTGACGGTGTCCTCGGATTTGGTGGCGGATCATCCCTTGATGTGGCCAAACTGGTCGCCCTGTTGGCAAGGAGTGACGAGGAACTCAAGGATGTTTACGGCATTGGCAATGTCAAGGGACTAAGGCTGCCGCTCATCCTTGTGCCGACAACTGCCGGAACAGGCTCCGAAGTGACCCCAATTTCCGTTGTCACCACTGGCACCAATGAAAAAATGGCTGTTCTCTCGCCGGTGATTTTGCCCGATATTGCTTTGCTCGATCCTGAGCTGACTTATGGCCTGCCGCCGCATATCACAGCGGCCACGGGCATCGACGCCATGGTGCATGCGATAGAAGCCTATGCTTCGGCCAGTGCCAACAACAATCCGGTTTCGCGGATGCTCGCCACGCAGGCCCTTTCTTTAATGGGACCATCGGTTCTGAAGGCCGTTCAGACCGGAAGCGACGAAGTGGCGCGTGGCAATATGCTGCTTGGCTCCATGCTCGCAGGGCAGGCCTTTGCCAATTCGCCTGTGGCTGCTGTCCATGCACTGGCCTATCCGCTTGGCGGGCATTTCCATATCCCGCATGGACTGTCCAACGCCCTTGTCCTGCCGCATGTGCTGCGCTTCAATATCGTCACCTCCCATGAACCCTACGCGGAGCTGGCACCTTTCGCCTTTCCTGAATTGTCCCGATTCGAAGGACAGGAACGCGCTGCTGCCTTCTGTGATCGCTTGGCGGAGCTGACTACGGAGTGCGGATTGCCGACGAATCTGAGGGCCATGAATGTGCCCGAAGATATGCTGCCAAAGCTTGCCTCTGATGCGATGAACCAGACGCGTCTCCTCGTCAACAACCCTCGCCCGATGGAAGAAGCCGATGCGCTTGCTATTTATCGGGCTGCCTATTAAATGACATCAGAAGCAGAAAGGATGGGATGCCATGTTGGAGCTTTCCGATCAAAGCCTGTTGGAACACCGCGCCTTTCTTGGGGGTGAGTGGGTCTCAAACGGTAAAACCTTCAGCGTAACGAACCCTGCAACCGGGGAAAAAATCGCCGATGTAGCGGATTTGTCTGCCGAAGATGTCGCCAGCGCCATCGACGCGGCCTATGTGGCGCAGAAGGCGTGGCGATCCAAGACCGCCAAGGAACGCTGTGCAATCCTGTTGCGCTGGAACGATTTGCTGCTGGAGCATCAGGACGATCTAGCCAAAATCCTGACCGCCGAAATGGGCAAACCTCTCGCCGAGGCCAAGGGCGAAATTGCCTATGGGGCATCCTTCATTCAGTGGTTCGCAGAGGAAGGACGCCGGGTCTATGGCGATGTCATTCCGGGCCATCAGGAAGACAAGCGCATCGTCGTGATCAAACAGCCCATTGGGGTTGTCGGGTCAATCACCCCCTGGAACTTCCCAAATGCGATGATCGCCCGCAAGGTGGCCCCCGCCTTGGCATCGGGATGCACGTTTGTCGGTCGTCCGGCTGAAAAAACCCCCTTGTCGGCGCTTGCCATGGCGGTTCTGGCCGAACGGGCAGGGGTGCCCAAGGGTGTCTTGTCGATTGTCACCAGTTCCGATTCCAAGGGCGTGGGCAAAGAGCTCTGTACCAACCCCAAGGTGCGCAAGCTTACCTTCACAGGCTCAACGCAAGTTGGTCGCATCCTGATGCAGCAATGTGCCCATGACATCAAGAAGCTATCGTTGGAACTGGGTGGCAATGCGCCATTTCTGGTCTTCAATGACGCTGATCTCGATTCCGCGGTCGAGGGGGCGATGATCGCCAAATATCGCAATTCCGGCCAGACCTGTGTTTGCGCCAACCGCATCTATGTTCAGAGCGGCGTGGCCGAGGCATTTACCGAGAAACTGGCGGACGCCATCAGCAAACTCAAGGTCGGCAATGGCATGCAGGACGGCGTCACCATCGGCCCCCTGATCGATGAGGCAGGGCTTGAAAAGGTCGAAGACCATATCTCTGATGCAGTGTCGAAAGGCGCCAAGATCCAGACCGGTGGCAAGCGATCCGAACTTGGCGGCACCTTTTTTGAGCCAACCCTGTTGTCCGAAGTCAGCGCTGGCATGAAAGTCCTGTCCGAAGAAACATTCGGCCCGGTTGCCCCGGTGATCACGTTTGAAACCGTGGAAGAAGCCATAGAGCTTGCCAACAACACCGAGTTTGGGTTGGCCGCCTATTTCTATGCTCGGGACATTTCAACTGTCTGGCGTGTCGCCGAAGAATTGGAAAGCGGCATGGTGGGCATCAATACCGGCCTTGTCTCCACCGCCGAAGCGCCCTTCGGAGGCGTCAAGTCTTCCGGTCTCGGACGCGAGGGCTCCAAATACGGTATTGAGGACTTTCTGGAACAGAAATATCTCTGTTACAGCGTCTGACAAAGCAGCGGTGACAGATTGGCCCGTGGTTGATCTGTCACGCTTTTGCTGTCAAAGCAGCATCTTCCCTAAGCGCTACCGGGCTAATCCTCCCCGCGTGCTGAAAGCTCTTCACCTTTATCAAAACCATGTTCTACGACTCATGGAACCAACACGAGCACCATCTCGATGCCATGCAGAAGGCTGTCCAACACGACGCTGTGAAGCTTGAGAAGCAGATTGATAGCTTGTTGGATTGGTTGGTCGAAACAGACTGAGCCACAGCTGTGCGGGCCCATGTGCGCAAAATTGAAAAGTTGGCAAGAATAAGCTCATCATCACCGACAAACTGGAAAAAGAGTCCAAATCCGGGGCAAGGGCATCGGAATTGCTTGGATTCTCTATGTGATTCTTGTCAAGTATTTGTAAAATATGGGATTTTTGTTATTTTAACTTGCAGAAAATCGTCCTCAGATTGGCGTTTTCTGAGCGTTTGGAATACAAGCGAAATGAGGGCAATAGAACACCAAAAACCACCTTACCGTTCAAGGTGTTAGCGTCTTTTTTACTGAAAGGAGAAAATGGTGCTGCAAGAGAGAATTGAACTCTCGCAAATTTTCCAAAAAATCCATAAGTAACAATGGCTTAATCTTTCCTTGTTGGGAGCGACAGTAACATATCAATGTAACATTTTTCAAGTACGAAGATACTTTTTTACGGGGGTGCGTTACGTCGACAGTTATTCGTCGTCCGGAAGATCGAGCACAGTATGAACGTTAGTGATAGCGTAGACGGAAGGTCGTTGATTGACTGTCTTGACATTCACATCCACAACAAATCCTTTCTTGTAGACATTGCCCTCCGCTTCCCTGATTTCGTGTTTGATGCGTTCCTCGGCGAGCTCAGACGAATACATAATTGCCAAGGGTTTGTTCGAGAGCTCTTCAATTAGGACCCTTTCGCCTGAGCGTTTCCCAACTTTTGCATTCCCGACATCTGTCCTAGTAAACACCATAAGAAGACGCTCTTTGGTTTCATTCTCGGATTGATCAAGCAGCTTGTACTGAGCATCAATGGTTTTCTGGGCTTGCTTGGCCTCGGGAGTTGAAAACTTGAAGGAAGCTGTTACCTGACGCTTGCCATCTTTGAAGTAGACTGCCTCCAAGGTGGAGCTTCCCATAGGATCACAGGCGATAGCCTCTGTCGCGTCCGCGATGGTTTTCAGATCATTTTTGGAAGGCACCCAACCTTCGAGCTCACCCGATATCAAAGCAGAGATTCTTCTGCCCCAAGTCTCAACAAACTGATCGACTATCAATGCCTGATCGAGATGGGCGATAAAAGGCGCTAATGCTGTCAAATATGGAAGCAAGTCTGCTTCGATTGAGCCTTTGCGAACCTCTCTTACGTATATTTGTCCCTCTGATCTTCCGTCAGGAACAAGGTCTTTAATTTGGCGCTCAAACTCGCTTGCGAGCGATGTAAATGCTCCGACAAATGCACGGAGTTCGATTGGATCTTCCGTTTCAATTCGAAGTGTCAACTGTGGTTGCTCTTTCATGATCTAACTCCGGAGCGAATTACTATTGGTTTTCCGGGTTTCTGAACCCAAAGTACTGGGACCGAAACTTGATCGAATGCATCGCTACTCGAGCTGTTTGCCAGCCGCAGCAATTTTTTTCCCGCCTTTTTTGTTGAGCTCAAATGTTGCCCCACTAGAGCCAAAAGAGGCAGATGCTGAAAGGCCCATCAAAGCCGCTAAGGCTTGTGCCCCTTCTTCAAGCGTTTCCTTGCCTTTTGCGGCAAACAGTCCTTCCGTTACACCCGCGATCCATTGTGGAGGAATTTCTTCATTGTGCTCTTTGCGGATCTCAAGTGCGGCATCCATCACCCAAGATGCTCTAGCCATGTCATTGCGGAAACGACGCAGTTCCTCTTGCGCTTGGAGGTCGCGAACGTAGAAATAGCGCAACCAAGCAGCGGCCCCTAGGAATGAACCGATAGAAGCAAAGGTTAAGATGATAGAGCGAATGGCCGGAAACAGGAGTGATGCAGTATCTGTTTTTAGGTCTGGTTGGCTAGAAATGGTCAGGTATGCGAAGAAGCCAGCAGCGATTCCTGCTGTGCATAGTGCCCAGAAGACCGCCCAACGTGTGTTTCGCAAACCTTTGTCGGCAACGGGCTCACTGAGCGTTGACTGAAGGTCATCTTGAAGCTTTTGAAACTGCTTCCGACGAGAATCCTTGTGGCTACTGATTTCAAGTTTGGTCCATTCTTCAGCGAGTTGACTTCGTATACTCTCAATCTCGTCGCGATCCCTTTGGGTCTTTTGGTGAGCCTCTTTTAACAGTTTGTCGCGTTCTGAAGCTGCTTCTTCCCTCAGCCGCTTCCCTTCTTCTTGAAAGTCAGATAGCTGCTTTGCTCGCTCTGAATTGACTGCCTTGATAGCATCGGACAATTCGAAAGTTATGCGCTGGTAAGTTGTGTTGAAGCCTTCGGCTAAGTTCGAAAGCGTCGGTACCAAACCGCCATCCTCGGGGCTAACGGGTTGCAGCAACTTAGAAAGGACTGAATGCATGGCTTTTTGAGCAGCAACTTCTTGCTTTCCGCGGATGCCGGTGTTGTGAGTGCTGTTTGAAATTTGGAAAGTGTCGACAAGTGGCCCTGAATCTCCTCGGCGCAATTGAAAAGCGACGTACTCATTTTGCTCCTGCTGATTGTTCTGGACTTTTAAACGAAGACTCAAGCGGAGTGTAGCAGTATTGATAGCGTATTGGATCGTTTTCGATTTCAAAATTTCTTTGGTATCGATTTGCCAAGGAAGATTGGAGGAGAATTGCAGAGAAATTTCGCGACCGGTGACACTAACTGTCCTATTTTCTGCTTGAGTTTCATCTAAAGCCTTTTGTCCCGCACTCTGTGCTTTCTCAAAGATCCTTATTAGGCTTTTGTCGTCGATCCTTTTAATAGAAAACTCGGTTGCCATTTGATCTTGTTCCTTTGGATTGAACCTTTGATGATGAGCCTCGTGATCACCGACTATAGACAATCTATGGTAGCCGTCACGGAAAAATGTTCTATTAGTTGAAGTGTTTTTTGAGTATACCCTAGGAGGACGTCCTGAGGTTGCTTGTGGACCGTCCTATTTGAATTGTTTTGCAATTATCGGACACATGATACTGTCATGTCTAGACCCTATTCGGACATTATGGGAGACACACAGTGACCAAATATGGATATGCACGTGTCAGCACGACCGACCAAGATCTGACAGTTCAACGCCAACAGCTCGAACCCCGCACCGACATGATCAGGGAAGAGAAGCAGTCAGGCACCAGCCTCAAGAAACGATCAGAACTGCGGAACCTTCTAGACTTCATCCGTGAGGGTGACGCATTGGTGATCACTCGGATTGATCGTCTGGCCCGTTCGGTGGCAGACCTGTCATCTGTGGTTGCGGAATTGAGGAGCAAGGGGGCTTCCCTTGAGGTGACCGAACAGAACATCGACACCAGCACAGCAACGGGCAATGCCTTCCTTCAGATGCTTGGTGTCTTCGCGGAGTTCGAGACCAACATCAGGCGAGAGCGTCAACTTGAAGGCATAGCCAAGGCCAAGGAAGCCGGGAAGTATCGGGGCCGCAAAAAGACCATTGATCGACAGGCTGTCGTAAAACTCCAGCAAGAGGGCCGGGGACCCGCAGCGATTGCCAAGGAACTGGGCGTTGCTCGGTCAAGTGTCTATCGGTTGCTTGAGGAAGAGAAGGGCCAAGCCTGATCTGCCTCCACAAGAAGTTTGTGCGATATTTATCACACGGAGGCGCAAGCCCCCCCCCTACGGGGGTAATTCCAACGAACACGCACCTAAGTATATGGCTTCAAAAATTTCCCAAAAAATGTGGGCCCGAAGGGAAGGGCAACAAATGCCGCCCTCCCGATGAATTCGGTGCAAACTGTCCATTTTGGACATGTAGGCATGGACACCTAATAGTCCTCTTCCTCACCCCATTCGGCCAACCGCGCGGCCTCAGCGGCTTCTCTGCTCTTTTGCTGTTGCTCCCAGTGTTCGGATAGCTCGTCTGCCTCGTCCATTTCCGTTCTCATTTCAACTATGGTTTCTCTCAGTGCATCATCCCATTCAAAGGATTGCATGAGCATCTTGGGTAAGCGCTTGTCCATCATTGAGAGCGCCAACGCAAACGCCTCGGGATCCTGAAAGATCCTTGGCCCAACCGCTCTCGCGATGTCCTTGGAGAAACGCAGAGCGCGTTTTTGCATTTCAGCATCAAAATCCGAAGGCTCCTTCTTTTGGTGCCCTGCTGCCTCGTACCGCGCATCTTTCCACGTCATGTCGCAAAGGTCCTGAAGTGATTTGCCGAGTTCGTCCATGAAGTGAGCTTTTACCTTTCTCATATTTCCCAATGAGCCGTTCCCCACGGCACAAGACTTAGCAATCTTCTTCTTTGAAAGATCGCTCACTAAGACCAAACGCCAAGCGCAGTTCAAGCGATCATCGGTTGTCATCGGAAGCTGGTTCTTGGAGTTTAATATTGCGCTTTGCGCCATTGCGTCATCGAGTGATCCTTCAAAGATCTCGACAGGGATGCCCTTTGCGATGCCCTTGCTGGCGTAGGCGCGTAATCTCATGTGCCCGTCGATTACGTAATACCGATCGCCACCCCACCAAATAGTGATGGGGTCAAGAAACTGAGGAGCCTTTGCGGTGCCTATTGCATCAGCTAGGTCTCTGAGATGGCTTTCTTCGTCAATGCCGCGATAATCAAGTGAGCGAGTGCCGAACAAGGCGGCCATTCTCGCGATCCGGTTCCGATCAATTGTCGTTGGATGGGGGCGCGGAGGACCATCGCCATTGGCGTCTAGTGCCTCCCTGATGATTTGAAGGGCGTCTGTGGTGGTTGTGATTGGGTGAGCGTTTGACATTTTGTCCGTCCTTGTCACCATACGTGACGATATGAGCCGCGCGGAAATATCCGCCAGCTTCCGGGTGTCGTGAGTATTTGCGTTGGGGGAGGGGGGGCCGAGTTATACGCGCGATGGCTCGGAAACTGCCTGAGTGGCGAAGTTGGTCAGGACTATTCGGTCATTGACTTGTTCGAGTTGTTCAAAGCGACGCTTCTGAATCCCCAAATCAACTCGTTGACAACCTTCATGCCAAAATCGTCCAGATAAACAGTTTGCTCACGATGGAAACGTGGAAGAAAGAATTCCGTGATCCAGCTCATAACTTCAGGGTGGGCGTCAAGGAATTCAACAAAGGATGTGGTGTCATCTCCCTCGGCTTCTTCATCGAGGGCGCAGACTGGAAATGGGATTACGAACGCCGTTATCTCTTGGTCTCGCAGTCCATCATTCATAGCTGCGTTGTTTTCGTGCAGGTTAGGGAACTCAATAATGTTGGTCATAGTCTGTCCTTTCTTGGAATTTGGGCATAGTAAATCCTGGCATCGGGAAGATGCCTTGCTCGAGGAGGAGTGGTGCCTGTTCGGAGGAGATTTTCGGAGAGGGTGGCGCCTCTCGGAATGCCGCAACGATCGCTCAAAAAACGATTGATGTGCTGTATGGTAAGGTTCTGAATTCAGCGGGAATAAAACGCGCAACGACCAGCCACGAGCGCCGCAACACCGCACCTCAATCAATAGGTTGCGAGGGTGCGACGCTGGAGGTCTTGGGTCATCTTCGCGGCAACGGAATGCGCGAAAGATGTACTGTATGAGCACCTTTAAAATTTGGTCTGGGCTGTCGGCTTATTTGTCCGCTTCAGCCGCTGGCAATTGAACTGCTTCTTGGGCGTCTAATTGGTGACCATCAGGTGGCTAAGATCCAGCCCCCGATATTCCACCTTCTTCATTGCCTCATCGAGTCTGTCCAATCGGTGGCCACTGCCATATCGAGCTTTCATGCCAGATTCTATGTGGCCCTGAAGAGCATCCATGATGTCGCTGGGGACCTTGCTGTCCCTACAAGCGTCTTCGAAATTGTGGCGAAAACTATGAAATGCGTTCTTTTCTCGTTTAACACCAACGCTGATCAGGAAGCGCCTAAAGGGGCTGGAGAAGCCTGAGGACCAATATCCGTCATTGCCTTTCTTGAGATCAGGGAACAGCCGTTGCGACTTTTCAGTCCGTCTGGTCGACACCAGATCCATGAAACCCATTTGGATCAATTGGGGATGAACCGGGATTGATCGCCAAGATGCCTTGGTCTTTAAGTGCTGGTCGTCAGCGTTAGCGGTCAAATTGAAGTAGGTAATGTCGCCTGTGCTCTTAACATCGCTGGTTTGAAGCTGGATAATCTCCCCCATCCGTGCGCCCGTGAACAAGCTGATAAGGGGGAGCCAGAACAGTCCTGTGTCTCTTAGGACCACGTTACCGGGTTGTCCCCAGTAACGTTGCGATCTACAGCCGGTATAGATAGGCGCATGGAAGATTGCTCTCAGTTCGTCCGAAGTGAATGGTTCCCTTTCTTCTCTTGCTCGTTGATTGATTTTCAGCTGGATGCCTTTGAACAGGTTCTCTGGTACGTCATCAAACTGACCTTCAGCCCATGACCAGAACGAGCCAACAAAGCCAAGGAGCTTGTTGACATTCTTGTCAGACATTGCGGAAAGACCGAGCCTACTCGCCTTCTCAGCGGCGTCTGAGAGCGTCCTGATGCCCTTTAATTTCCGCTTTGTTGACCAATTGGGAGGAATGCTCATCAGCACTGCTTTGAACGCTCTGGCGTCGGACTTTGCATATTCATTGATGGGTTTGTCACCGGCGATATCTATAAAATGCCGCATCCAAACTTCGTGTTCTCGCTTGGTTTTCGATACCCAGCTCGTTCTCGACTTTTCTTCTATCCAGTCTCTTGATGCAACAGACAGCAGTGGAGATGAAGACGCCTTCATGTTCTTTTTGCCGACTGCGGGGGCCTTCGGTGTCTCTATGATTTCTCCAGCATTTCGCTCTCGTTTTGCTTGAGATGCTCGGATTTGGGCTTTGACCAACTCTCTCTTCACCAGCCGCCATGAGGGGGAGTTGTGTTCGAGGCTAAGGTTGACATTGCTCCAACTAAGAACCTCTTCGGCTTCATCATCAAGGAAATTACTGCTTTTGCCTCGTGCCAAGAGGGCTTTGCTGCTTTCCAGATCTTCGCCAATCTCGTTGGAATACTCTTCGAAGGTCGGAACTGGCAACAGCGATTCTGCTTCGTCATTGTCTTCGAAGCCTTCAAGCCGTGTCTCTTCGTCTTCTTGAAGGAGATGAGCGTAGTAGACATCATGGATAAGCGTTAGTTGCTCTTCGCTCAGTTCCTCAAGAGCCGGTTCTGCAAGTTTAGCTATTTCTTGCCGATGGTCTTCGAACTTCCGATCAACTTCCACGGCCTTTATGCGGACCAAGCGGAGTGCCTCACGGTAATCCTTTGTCTTTAACGAGAACGTTTCTTCAGTTTTGGGGTAGGTGCCTTTGATATCCACCGGGATTGCTGCGCGGTGATAATAAGTGGCATTGCGGCGGTATAGGCGGGGGTGACCAGACATCTTATCCATGGTTCCACTGTAACAGTTTGATGGAACAACAGGAAGAAAAAGCCTTGAGATACCAAAAGGATATTGAATTTGTTGGGAAAGGGATGGTGCTGCAAGAGAGAATTGAACTCTCGACCTCTCCCTTACCAAGGGAGTGCTCTACCACTGAGCTACTGCAGCATTCCAAGACGTTTTTTGTTACCGGAAAACGTCTCCCGGTGCGGCCGGTTTTTTGCATACCGGATTTGATTATGCAAGCACCATTTTGAAAAAAGCGGTGAATTTCATCTGACCTGTGAAAATTATGCCGTCAAATGGGTTTGCCTGTTGATGAAGCGCGATCAACAGCAGCGCAAGCAAATGCGAGCAAAGAGGGTATCCTGCTCGTGAAGTAATCTTGGCGGCACTAACCAAATTCCCAAAAATGCCTTAGATAGCCCAGAAATCACCTTATTCTGGTCTTTCTTGTCGTCTGCATTTGGTATAGAGCAGAGTGCCAAGAGATTGAATCGTCCAAACCACGCAATAAAGCGGCGGTGGACGAAGAGAAATTAGTCGAAATTGATTTGAAACCGATGACCAACGCCGACCAGTCCAAGAACAAGACCGAATCCGCCGCGCCTCAAGGGGGTAGCGAGAAGGCGTCCGATGATCGGCAGGCGCGTTTGTCCAAGGCATTGCGAGACAATCTGCGCCGCCGAAAGGCACAGGTCCGAGCGCGCAAAGCTCAGGTTGAAATCCAAGATCAAGACAAGGTCCCAGAAAAGCTCCCAGAAAAGCTCCAAGATAACGTTCAAGAGAGTGAGACCTGCGATCAGAGAACCGACATGCTTGATGCGCAAATCGATGCTCAGGCTGACGAACAGAAAACCGTATCCGGACAGGAAGATCTGGCAGCGCACGCCAACAAGCCGTGAGCCTTAATCAAGCTCAGCCTTACGGGGCCGAGCCGGGAGACAAGGCAACCGATCCTGCGCGCATGCCGTCCGGACAGAGAAACAGAAATGTCAGCAAAGGCTGGCGAGAGAAAGAGTGAGACATGGACGCAATTCGTATTGTAGGTGGTGCCCAGCTGAATGGTGTGATCCCGATTTCCGGAGCGAAGAATGCGGCTCTGCCATTGATGATCGCATCCCTGCTGACGGATGAGGAATTGATTCTGGAGAATTTGCCCCGCCTGCGCGATGTGCAGCAGCTCCAGCAGATTCTTTCCAACCATGGCGTCAGCTACATGATCGAAGGCAAGCGTCCGGGGCAAGACACCATGGCCGGTCAGGTGGTCCGTTTGCAGGCCAAGGAAATCATCGATACCCGCGCACCTTACGATCTGGTCTCTAAAATGCGCGCCAGTTTCTGGGTCATCGGCCCCTTGCTCGCCCGTATGGGCCAGTGCGAGGTCTCGCTGCCCGGTGGCTGTGCGATCGGCACCCGGCCGGTCGACTTCTTCATTGACGGCCTGGCTGCCATGGGGGCGGATATCGACATTGATAAGGGCTATGTGGTCGCCAAGGCACCCGATGGCCTGAAGGGTGGAGAATTCACCTTCCCGCGCATTTCCGTTGGCGCAACCCATGTATTGATGATGGCCGCAAGCCTTGCCAAAGGCACGATGGTGCTCAAAAATGCCGCTCGTGAGCCTGAGGTGGTGGATCTGGCCAATTGCCTGATCGCCATGGGGGCGAAAATTTCCGGCGCAGGGACGGACACCATCACCATTGACGGGGTGGAAAAGCTCCATGGGGCGCGTCATTCGGTTCTGCCAGACCGGATCGAGACCGGCACCTATGCCATGGCCGTGGCCATGACCGGCGGCGATGTCTTGCTCAAAGGCGCCCGCGCCGACCTGCTGCAAGCCGCTCTGGACATTCTGGCGGAAACCGGCACAACTGTCGAAACCACAAGCGAGGGCATTCGTGTATCGCGCAATGGCACGCCCCTGAAGGCCGTCAGCGCCAAAACAGATCCGTTTCCCGGCTTCCCGACCGACCTGCAGGCTCAGTTCATGGCGTTGATGACCATGGCCGAGGGCACCTCGACCATCACCGAAACCATCTTTGAGAACCGTTTCATGCATGTGCAGGAACTGGCACGTCTGGGAGCCAAAATCTCTCTTGATGGCCAGGAGGCGCATGTCACGGGCGTTGACAAGCTGACCGGGGCACAGGTGATGGCAACCGACCTCAGGGCATCTGTCTCGCTGGTCATTGCCGGTCTGGTGGCTGATGGTGAAACCAAGGTCAACCGCGTCTATCACCTCGACCGCGGATTTGAGCGCCTTGAAGACAAGCTGGCCGCCTGTGGCGCAACGGTGGAACGCATTTCTGCCTGATGACCAAAAGAGGCGGTCCGACAGCTCAGCTGGACGGGATCGTCCAGAAGCGATTTGTGCTGCGGGCAACCTCTTGTTTTCCGGACCTGATAATCCTATCTGTGGAAAGTGATGAACAAGACCCGCGCCTTTAAGGAGTGACCCATGTCGATGCTCAAGCTTGCCGCACTGGACGCAGAAGACCTGCAGGTGGTCTCAAGCCAAATTCAGGATGCAGTCGTGCGCGTCGGTGATATTCACTGGCAGAAGGCTGAAAATCGTCTGGTGATCCGCATGAACCGCTTTGCCTGGGAAAAGGCGGTGACGCAGAAACGCCGCATCTTCGGCCCCAAGCCGATTTATGAGCGTCACGAAGCCGTGTTGCATTTTGACCGTGTCTTGTCCGTTCAGGGGCGCAATATCCGCGCCGGCGCGCAGGACGCAGTACTGAACCTGCTCTCTGCCAGTTTTGAGCCGAGAGGGGAGGGGCCTGATGGCATCGTCTCTCTGATCTTTGCGGGCGACGCAGAATTGCGCGTGAATGTCGAGTGTATCGAAGCCCAATTGGCCGATACGGGTGCTGCCTGGGAAACCGAAAACCTGCCCGAGCATAAAGCAGCCGAAAGCTTCGAGAAGCAACTGGCCAGCGAGGTCTAACAAGACCCCAAGGCTTGTTCGCAAATTTTCAGCCCATAGATCAGCTCAAACAAAAAGCGGGGCATGCATCACGCCCCGCCTTTCTTTGGTTCTTTTTGAAATGAGCTCAGACGGTCAATAGACCTTGGCTTTCTCGCGGATGCTTTGCTCCAGCGCTGCATAGGCCCAGCTGTCACCGCCACCGCGTTGTTCAATCTCGAACAACTGCGCGCGTGCCGCGCTCATCTTGCCTTCCGCAACAAGCCCCTGTCCCATATAGGACCGAGCCAGAATATAGTCTGGATCGAGTTTGATCGCAGCCTTGTAATAGTCCATCGCCAGATTGAAATGTCCAAGCTTGCGATGAATGAAGCCCTTGTAATTCAGCATACGCGGATCGTTCGGATTGGCCGCGGCCGCAATCACGTCCATTGCCCAGTCATAATGGCCGGCATAGGCAAGCTCGCGCACTGCGTCATAGAGCTGATCATCACTGAAAATCTTTGATGTGGGTTTGGTGCATTTCTTTGTGTCGGGGTTGAACACTTCCCCCTTTTCACATTTTTTCGTCGTCTCTGTTGGTTCTGGTGGCTCGCTCGTATCCGATCCTACGGCAAATGCGGTGCTGGCTGTTGCCAATGCGACCCCGGTCGCAAGAAAGGCCGCAAAGAAAGTTTTTTTCATCATCGTTCCTCATAATATCTGAAGGTAATATTTGTTTTGTTGTTATTCACTATACGCAGCTCTGCCCGTTCAGGGTCAGTCTATTTATAAGTATTTTAACATATGAGGCCCATGGCAAGGGCATTTTTTACGTAAATTTCAATAGCGCCGACCGTCCGGGCAGGCAGACAGCATTGCAGCGAGGGCTTTTGAGGAGCCCTTGAGATGCAGATCCAGTCTGGACCCCGATGCATTGAACATGGCTCGATCCCCTTGTTTCAAAGCATCCAGCAGTCCGTCATAACGATCAAATAGCACCGACAATAAAGGCCCTTTCGTTCCGCTACTCTTGAGCATGCCCGGATTGGGAAAGAAAGTTGTCTGTTTTTTACGGATAACAGAGAAAAGCGCCGGCATTGTGTCGCCGACTTTATAGCTCCCGGGTGAAATGGCAGAGGTCATTGCGATTGATCCGGTATCAGACTGACATGAAAATTGCACCAGCACCTCGTCCCGCTTGCAGGTTTCATAGCGAGCAATGCCGCCCTTATCCGCAGCGCCTCCTGTCCATCGAAATCCGTTTCTACAGGGACCTGAAAACTGTCTGGTGGAGCGTTTTGCCGGGCCTTTCTGACGCGCCAGCCGCACCTGACCAGAGGTCTTATTGGCGATCTCAAGGTTTGAATCCCCGTGCCGCGTCGACGCGATGACTTGCATGACACTTGAATGCGGGTCCCGTTTGAGCGTTACATCGCCTGCCAAAACAGCATCGATCTCTTTGAGGCTGTCATCTGGCTCTCGTCGCAAGATGACCCAATGGCACCCACCAGAGCCACAATAGCCCGGATCCTCAATATGGATGATCACCTCATCAATCTGATCTCCCGGCAAATCAAGATCCACCGCCCAGACATGATAGCTCGGATCGAACATGAAGTTTTTCTCCATGTAGGCCCTCAGGCCCGGCACCGCATCGACGCGCACTCTGTTAGCCTCGGGTGGAGCGGAATACCCCGCTGTTGGCAACGCAAGCGCAAGGAAAGCGAGACTCAAAAGCCGAAGCAAATGGGTTTGACGAAACAGCATTTTGGTGGGCTCCAAACAGAATGCACTCGTATGATCAATCATCTAACTGTGACAGAAAAGCCGTCCGGACACCAGTCTTGCCGTGGCAGATTGTAAAGCGCTGTGCGAACAGGCATGGAAAAGTGGCCCAGCCTTCCAAATTAGGGGCTATCCCTCTTGCGTGCGTGGCTGGAAACTCCCATAAAGACTGCCGAAAACACCAACGATGCGATCATTGTAAGGACACCCCCCGACATGGCCATTCGCCTTGATGCTTCCGACGCTGCTTTTGACGCCGCTTTCGCCGACCTTCTGACCATGAAGCGGGAAGTTTCAGAAGATGTCGACGTCATCGTTCGCGACATTATCGAGGATGTGAAGGGCCGCGGCGATGAGGCCCTGTTCGACTATACCGCCAAATTTGACCGCTTTGATGCCCGCCCTGCAGGCCTGCGGATCAGCGAGGCCGAAATTGACCAAGCCGTCGCCAAGGTCGATGCACAGACCATGGCTGCGTTGGAGCTGGCCCGTGATCGCATCCAGTCTCATCATGCCCGTCAAATGCCAAAGGACGATATGTATGAGGATGCCTTGGGCGTCAAACTCGGCTCGCGCTGGACCGCAATCGAAGCCGTTGGGCTTTATGTGCCCGGTGGGCTGGCCGCTTACCCGTCGTCGGTTCTGATGAATGCGGTCCCTGCCAAGGTCGCCGGTGTCAAGCGCTTGGTGATGGTGGTTCCAACCCCGGACAATAAGCTCAACCCGCTGGTGCTGGCCGCCGCCCGTCTGGCTGGCGTTGATGAAATCTATCGTGTCGGTGGCGCACAGGCCATTGCTGCCCTGGCCTATGGCACCAAGACCATCGCCCCGGTCTACAAGATTGTCGGCCCCGGCAATGCCTTTGTGGCGGCAGCCAAGCGCCGGGTCTTCGGGCTGGTCGGTATCGACATGATTGCCGGCCCGTCAGAAGTGCTCATTCTGGCGGACAAGAACAATGATCCCGATTGGCTCGCCGTCGATCTGATGGCGCAGGCCGAGCATGACAAGGCGGCACAGGCAATCCTCATCACCAATGATGCAGATCTGGCAGACGCGACCGAGAAAGCCGTTGAACGTCTGATCGAAACCCTGCCAAAGGCCGAGATTGCCGGTGCCAGCTGGGCCGATTATGGCGCGGTCATTACCGTGCCCGATTTGGAAACCGGCCTTGCGCTTTCCAACCGCATTGCCCCGGAACATCTCGAACTGGCCATGGATGATGCCGCCTCGATGGTCGACAAGGTGCATAATGCGGGCGCTATTTTTGTGGGTCACTTCACCCCTGAAGCGGTGGGGGACTATGTTGGCGGCTCCAACCATGTGCTGCCAACGGCCCGCTCCGCGCGCTTCTCGTCTGGCTTGTCGACGCTTGATTTCGTCAAACGCACCTCGGTGCTCCAATGCAATGCCATGAACCTGCGTGAAATCGGCCCTGCTGCCATCACTCTGGCGCGCGAGGAAGGGCTTGAGGCACATGCCCGCTCGGTCGCCAAGCGGTTGAATATGTCTTGAAGGTGCTTGAAGTTGGCCTGGCGCTCGGGGGAGGGGATTTGACTTCCCCCCTTAAAGCGGGCAAAAGGCGTGGGTGGGGATTGCAACAATCGAAAATGGTGAGGCATGGCTGAAACGAAGGGGACGGATGCGGTCGAGGAGACCAATAGCGCAAGTGAGGCCAACGAGCCTGACAGCGTGGCAGTCGATCAGAATGCGTGCAGATTCCGCCTTTGCGCCGTCAATCTCGATCCGAAATCCATCCAGCCAGCCAATGCGGAAACCGAACATGAACGCTCGGTTGCGATCTATGATCTGGTTGAGGAAAACAGCTTTCAGCCTGTTGGCCATGAACAGGGTGGCCCCTATTGCCTCGATCTATCGATGATTGAGCGCAAGCTGGTGCTCGACATCAAGCTCGAAAGCGGCGATACAATCGCGACTCACATCCTGTCGCTGACCCCATTCCGCCGCATCATCAAGGATTATTTCCTGATCTGCGACAGCTATTATGAAGCCATCAAGACCGCCACGCCCAGCCGCATCGAGGCCATCGATATGGGGCGACGCGGGCTTCACAATGAAGGATCGCAAATTCTTCAGTCGCGACTGGAAGGCAAGATCATCACCGATTTCCCAACTGCGCGCCGTCTCTTCACGTTGATCTGCGCTCTGCATTGGCGAGGATGACGGATGGTCGATTACACTGCGGGCTTTGATGAACGTCCCGCCTCGGTCCTCTTTGCCTGTGGCATGAACGCCATTCGCTCGCCCATAGCCGAAGCGCTGGCCAATCACCTTTTCCCCGGCGCCTTCTATGTGCGCTCGGTCGGGGTTCGCTGTGGCAAGCCCGACCCGTTCGCCGCTGCCGTGATGGACGAAATCGGTCTGGACATATCAGAACATGAACCTGTCACCTTCGATGATATGGAGGACAGCTATTTCGATCTGATCATTTCTCTTGCGCCCGAAGCCCATCACAAGTCTCTTGAATGGAGCAGGGGGCACGCGGTTGAAACCGAATATTGGCCCACCATGGATCCCGCTTTGGCCATTGGATCCCGCGAGCAGATCATGGATGCCTATCGCGCCGTGCGCGACGGTTTGATGGTCAAGTTGAAGGATCGATTCGAGTGGATCTCGCCAGCGGGCGGTTGATGTCCGCATTTTTGCTTGTGTCTGCTCGCCTCATTGGGGCAATTCAGCACAGTCAAAAGCCCTCTTCCCACCTCTATACTGCAAGAATCTGCGTCGGGGATTGAACTTAATCTTGCTTTCGACTAGATTGCCGACAATCTCAAAGACGATACAGGGTTTTTGGATCGACAAGCTTTGATCGATCAGCCTGTCGCCTTTGCCTGCAACCCGCCTTAAATGGTGCTGCGGACGAGGACGGGGTGGTGCGGTCTTGGGCTTTCCAGCCGGGCGCACAAAGATGCAAAATAGCCTGACTGGTGTTCAAAGCCGATTTGAAACCACCCTGAAACTCAACCGTAAAGGACATATAGGACGCTTATGGCGAAAGAAGAAGTACTGGAATTCCCTGGTGTTGTCATCGAATTGCTGCCCAATGCCACATTCCGTGTAAAGCTTGAAAATGACCACGAAATCGTTGCTCACACGGCAGGCCGCATGCGCAAGAACCGCATCCGCGTGCTCGCTGGTGACAAGGTGCAGGTCGAAATGACCCCGTATGATTTGACCAAGGGTCGTATCACCTACCGGTTCAAATAAGGCCCGCCCATTCGTCGGGACCGAGATCAGGGCAGGTGTGTGCATCTGCTCTCTCATGCTGCCAATTCCTGCCTGCGTGAAATTGCTGTCTGTTTGGTCCTGATTTGGCAGGCTACGATCAGATTTACAATTGCGCTGGCCTGACCTTGTTTCATCAGTAAAGCATTGCGACATGTCTGATTCCTTCCGTCTCATTCTGGCGTCCGCTTCTCCGCGCCGCTTGCAACTGCTTCAGCAGATCGGCATTGAACCGGTTGCGCTGAAGCCTGCAGATCTTGATGAAACACCGCAGAAAAACGAGCAACCCCGCGCTCTGGCCCGTCGCCTGAGCGAGGAAAAGGCAGCTGCCATTTATCAGGCTTACAAGGCTGATGAACGGCTTGGTGGAAGCTATATTCTGGCTGCCGACACGGTCGTTGCAGTGGGGCGTCGTTCCCTGCCCAAAACCGAACTGGCCGAAGAAGCGATCCAGTGCCTGACCCTGCTGTCGGGCCGCACCCACAAGGTCTTTACCGGCGTCAGTCTTGTCACTCCGAAAGGCAAGACCCGCACCAAGGTTGTCGAAACCCGCATTCGCTTCAAGCGTTTGACGGGGGACATCGACCCCTATATTGCGTCGGGCGAATGGCGCGGCAAGGCCGGTGGTTATGCCATTCAGGGCATTGCCGGCTCTTTCGTCGTCAATCTGGTGGGCTCGTACAGTTCCGTGGTCGGCTTGCCTTTGCACGAGACCTCCAACCTGTTGCTGGGTGAAGGCTATCCGCTGCGTCTCAAATGGCTCGGCGGTGTAGGATAAAGCATCATCACGGTGTCAATAGTGGACTGAAATCATGACCAACAGCCCCAAGGACGAAGTCAAATCCGCCGCTGCCAAGGTGACCGGATTGCGGCGCGCTCGGCCATGTCCGATCTGCGACAAGCCCTCCACCAAGGAGGCCTATCCTTTCTGCTCGCCGCGTTGCAAGGATGTGGACCTGAGCCGCTGGTTCAGCGGCTCCTATGCGATCCCCGCTGTAGAAGAGGACGACCCCGAAGACGAAGATTTCAACGCATAACGCTATGGCTACCAGCCTCAATGCGTGGAGCAATAGCCAATTGGTTCGCCGCGAAAAGCCATTTCCATCAAGGAGATAACAGATCTTCCCTAACGGGTCATGGCCGCGAGCCTTTGCTTAAAAGTCGCGAATGAAATCCAGTCGGGGATAAAATCACATTCCCCCTGTAGAAAAGCCAAAAGCGCACTGGACAGGGCAATATGAACCTTCTATAACGCCCAAACAAATTGCACGGGGCACAGCCCCGCTGGCCAAGCCAGAACGCGTCAGTCGCCTTTGCATGTGCCCGGATAGCTCAGTTGGTAGAGCAGCGGATTGAAAATCCGCGTGTCGGTGGTTCGAATCCGCCTCCGGGCACCATTTCCCATTATGTTTGATATAATGATAAGTATCGCAGGACGTCATTCGTCGTGATGTAGAGCTTTGCCTCGGAATTCCGTAAAGAACCGTGCGGCACTTGTCTTAAGCTGAACAGTTCTTGCGTGTGGTGCTCATGATGTCCTTAACGTCTTTCTCAGAAGAAGGGCGCCCGTTTTTGTCCGTAGTTCGATTTCTGGCTCACAACCGCTGCTGAGGCATTCCGACGAAACAAAGTCCCTCTTATCCAATCAACCTGCTTGGACTTTACGTACTGACCGGAAATGGTGGGTTTATCTATTGTAGTATTTTTAAAAATAGCAACTCTAAGTTATATTCATGTAATTCATGAATATCTTATTTGGAGTAACAAAATTGAGTTGGGAAAATAAGTCGCGTTTGGTCGTGACCTGCTGCGTGGCACTCGCATTAAGCGCTTGCGCCGCATCACCAAAGAGAATTCAGGCCAGTTATGTTTCTCCATCGCAATACAAGAATTACAATTGCGAAGAGCTGGAACAAGAGCTTCAAACCTTGAGCGCCAAGGTACAGGAAGTGACCGGCCAGCAGAAGAAGGCGGCCACCAATGACGCCGTCATAACGGGAGTGGGTGTCCTACTCTTTTGGCCAAGTCTATTTCTCCTCGCCGCAACGGAAGACCACAAGGCTGAATTGTCCCGCCTGAAGGGCGAGCATGAAGCATTGATGTCAGCGGGCAAGGAAAAGAAATGTCAGTTCGTAAAAGAAATCCAAAGCAACGCTATCAGTAGCGACGCAAAACAATAATCTCCTTTGGAAACGGCCGAGAAAGAATGGCGGTTGTCTTACGCAATCGCCTCTCTCTTCCTTAGCCATCCTGTCGTAGATGCCACAAGCCCTGTCGCAGCGCAGGTCTCGTGGTCAGATCACCCACATACGCAAACGGGATCATGCCGGTCTGGCATGGAGCCTTCCGGCGCAGTCAGCGAAGTGATCCTTCAAGAAACCGCGTACGATATGCTGGCTTGGGAAACAGCCATGGCTTCCAATACTTTCAAAATAGTTTTCCGGGGGTAGTTTTGTCAGTGTAAACACATTCTTAGCTTTGTTTTGCAATTTTGAATTTATGTGCGAGCCAAAGAAGCGGGTGTAGTATGAACCAGCAAAACTGCAAGGAAGCACTGAACTTTCTTGAAAGTGGAATTCCCCATAATCGGAAGACAGATACGCTCGACAAGTATCTGACCAAGGATTTGCCGGACGTCGTGAGTGAACTTCATGCGGCTCTTGGCAAGAGCTGCGCCGGTGAATTGTTGCCCAAAAGCCCCGAGGCTGTGAGCAATCTGAAGGGCCGTCAGCAGGAGCACTGGGAACAGCTTTTCTCGCAGCCATTTGACGAGGATTCTGAGGCCCGAGCTGCCAAAACCGGCCTTGTTCATCAGCGCATCGGACTTCCGACTGATTGGTATGTTGCCTCCTATGGCCGTGCTTTGATGAAAATGATCCCGAGCATCACCAAGAAATACAGCTTTAGAAGCAAGGAATTGGACGGCGTTCTTGCCAATTTGCTGTTCCGCGCTTTTGCAGACATGAGTGTTTCGATCACTGGCTATGAGCGCGCTGCCGTTGATGAGGCGGCCAAAGAAGCGCGCGGCTCCAATGTGGCCAATCTGGGCAAGTTGTCTCACTCCGTTGCCGAAATCAACGACATCATGTTGCAGGTCGCCTTGCTGCGCAAAAACTCCGAAGATGTGGCATATAACAGCCAGACCATCTCGGCCGCAGCAACCGAAATGGTCTCTTCGGTGGAAGAGCTGTCCCGCAACTCGGAAGGCGTAAGCAACGAAGCCAAAGACACCAATTCCAACGTGATCAATGGTCAGGACACGGTGCGCAAAATGTCCACCACCATGTCTCACATCGCCAATTCGGTGGAAGAGACATCCCGTCGCGTGGATGAATTGGCGACCGCATCCGAGCAGATCAATCAAATCATTGCAGTGATTGAAAATATTGCCGCCCAGACCAATCTGCTGGCCTTGAATGCCACCATCGAAGCTGCTCGTGCAGGCGAAGCTGGCAAAGGCTTTGCCGTTGTGGCTGCCGAGGTGAAGGATCTGGCCAACCAGACGTCTCGCTCGACCGAAGACATCATTCAGAAAGTGTCAACGCTGCGCGAAGGCATGGCGAACATCCAGAAAACCATGGAAGCCTCGACCAATGCGGTGCTCGACGGCGAAGCTGCGATCAACGAAACATCGAGCCTGATGGAACGGGTATCGGGACAGATCGGCTCTGTCTCTGGCAACATGCATGAGATTTCCAGCATTCTGTCTGGTCAGAAAGATGCCAGCGCCGAAGTGGCTGCCAACATTGGCAAGATCGCCGACATCGCGACCGACAATGATACCATGGTGTCTATGGTTGCCATGTCTCTGGCTGAAAGCACCGACTATTTCTCCAGCAGCGCCCGCGACATGCTAGATGAAGACAATGCCGCTTCCCTTTGCTATGCCGCCAAGATTGATCATATCCTGTTCAAGCGGCAGGTTCTGAATACCTGCACCGGTGACGACAACTGGACTTCAGACAAGGTGCCGGATCATCACGAATGCCGTCTTGGTGTCTGGTATGACAAGATCACCGATCCGGACTTGCGCGGATCCCGCGCCTTTACGGATCTGGTCGAGCCGCACAAGCAGGTTCATGATAGTGCCAAACGCGCCCTCGACGCCCATGCCGCTGGCGATGATGACGAAATGCTGGACGCCTTGAGAGAACTCGATGCGACGAGCAAGAAGGTTGTCGACCTCCTTGACAAGCTGGCAATGGAAATTATCGAGCGCGAAAAGCGCCACGTGGCGTGAGCTGAAGAGCCACTCAGTCATTCAGGAATAAAAAAGGCGGTCAACTGGCCGCCTTTTTTCATTGAAGCAAGACTTATTGGCAAGCGTCTGGCTCTGGCGGCATCATGGCCCAGCCGATGCGGAAGGGTTTGTCGGTGACCTTCCAAGGGAAGGCTTCTAGGCCGGATGCGCTGATCTTTTTCAGATCAATCCCTTCATAGTCTGGAAGCCGTGGCTCTGAGCCGTCTTTTTGTTGCCACAGGATCAAAAGGCCTTGGCAACGCACCTGTGCTGGATCCGCCCAAGGGCTTCTGCCCCAATCTTCCAGATATACCAGCGAGGGACGTTCAGGCGCATAAAAGGACACATTGCCGCCAATCCATGCATTGCCGCCGACAAAGGCCAATGGTTGGCCAAACTGGCTTTGCCAGGCTTTGGAAAAATGGCTGGCAATAGTTGAACCCGGCCAGTCCACCCGCAACGGCTTCTTGATGAAGTGGGAGCCGAACAGTCCCATCGAGGCAATCACCACCAAGATGCCGAAATAGAGTGCTGCCCAGCCAATGACCATGGCGCGAAACCGGTCCTTATAATAAGCAGTCTTCAGACTGCCAAGCAGCGCGAGGGCCGAGAAGGAAAACATCGGCGCCGGCCACATTGGACGCATCTCGCTGCCACTGATCACCGAAAGAAGGATCGTCAACAGGATCGGAACCAGCGCGATCCAGAGGATATAGCGTTGTTCCAGTGTCCCGGCAAAGGCAAAGGAAACGCGTCCGGTCAGCCCCTTGCGCCAAAAAGGCAGCAAGCCGCCACCCAGAACAAGCACCAGCAACAATGCGCCGTGATGTCCGATCTGCGCCCCAACGAAGCCCAAAGGCCCCAAGATGCGCGCGGTGATGCCTTCAAGCGGTGCCGAACGGGTCGACGCATAGGCAAGGGATTGGAAGTTGCTGTCTATCAGCCAATATAGATGTGGTGCCGAAATCAGAAGTGCCAGCAAGGATGCCAGCCACAATCCCTTGCTGCGCAAGCGCTGGCGGGCCTGAGGCTCGATTAGCAGGAAGAGCAGCAGGGCGACCACGAGAATGGCCATCGAATATTTGATATAGACCGCAGTGCCGGTCAAAAGCCCCAAGGCGAGCCATTGCCACAGCTTGTCCTGTTTCAGGGCATACCATCCGACAAGCGCCATCAGCGCCCAGACAGGCACCTGAAGGACATTGTGATTGAATTCCGGCGTCGGGAAATTATAAAAATAAATCAGTGATGTGAGGAACACCGAGAGCAACGCGGCCTTAGCGCCAATCACGGCGCGCCCCAACCGCCAGATTGCCCAGAAAGCTATGACAATGGACAGCTGGCTGAGCATATAGGCGGGCCATTCAGCCTTGCCAAACAAGATGGTCGCCCCTTCCAGCAGCCATGAGGGCAGGGGAGGATGCTTGAAATAGCCAAGCTGCCATTCATGCCCCCAAGTCACCAGCTCGATCACATCCAATGGCAGATTGCGATAGACCAGTGTCGGCACCAACGTCCATAGCACCAGATGGATCATCACCAATGCCCAGAACCAGAAAGCCGGATGCTTCATCACCCGATCATGCAATCGGCTGCTGACAGATGGCACATCAGTGGCTTCATCAACCTCGTCAGTCTCACTGTCTAAAGCGATAGCTTGGAATGCTTCTGCACTTGGCGCAGCTGTTTCTGGTCCTAAGGGCACGGGGGCTTCCTTGAAGCCCCAAAGACGGCTCGCAACATAGGAAATGGCAGGCACGATGGCGGCTGCGATAATGACGCTGGTGACCTTGCTGACCAGTCCGCTCTCAACAAGGCCCAGCAGCACCAGATTATTGGCGCCAAAGGCGCTGAGCGAAATCACGAAGTAACGCCAGATCGCCTGCTTTAACGGCGCGCCTTTCTGAAAGGTCCAGAGAAAATGGCCAGTAAAGGCCACCAAAAAGGCCGTCATATAGGCTGCCAGATTGGCAATGAACACATTGGCCAGCGCAAAATGCACCAATCCTGCCGCGACGCTCATATGCACAAGGGTTGCGCCGACCCCGACAATGCCGAACCGCATAAGGGTGAGGAATTCTCTGAGGGGAAAGTGCGGCACCTTACCTATCCTGATGATCTGCGGTGGCAATCACTTCGCGCACCAGATAAAGCGGACGCTCCTTCACCTCGATGAAGATCCTGCTGACATATTCCCCGATCACCCCAAGCGAAATCATCTGGACCCCGCTCATGAACAGAATGATCGTAATCAGCGAGGGATAGCCGGGTACATCAACCCCGAACAGCAAGGTTTTGGCGATGATGAAGGCACCATAAAGGAAAGAAAACAGGGCCAGAACGAAGCCGGTATAAGTCCAGATCCTCAGCGGAGCTGTCGAATAGCCAATCACTCCATCAAGGGCGAAATTCCAGAGCTTCCAATAATTCCAGCTGGTGGAGCCCACCGTGCGCTCCGGGCGGGCAAAGGGGATTTCGGTGGTCCGGAAGCCAACCCATGCGAAAATGCCCTTCAAAAAGCGATTGCGTTCCGGCATCAACTTGATCGCTTCAACCACCTGCCTGTCAAGCAGCCGGTAATCGCCCACATTATTGGGTAGATCGGTCGGTGAGAGCTTATTGAACAGCCAGTAGAACAGGCCTGCACTGTTGCGCTTTACCGTTGTGTCCTGTGACCGGTCCACGCGCACCCCGTTGACCACGTCAAAGCCTTCACGCCACTTGGCAAGAAAAACCGGGATCAGGTCTGGTGGATCCTGCAAGTCCACATCCATCGGGATCATCACGTCACCACTGGCAAAATCCAGTCCCGCTGACAGGGCGGCTTCTTTGCCGAAATTCCGCGACAGATCAATCACCTTGACCCGTGCATCCTGCGCGGCTGCGGCCCGCAGCGCCATGAGGCTATTGTCGCGACTGCCATCATTGACAAACAGGATTTCACAGGCCTGTCCCGTTGCCTCGACAATCGGGGTCACCGCTTCGAGAAAAGGGACGATCCCGTCCTCTTCATTGAAGACTGGCACGATCAGGGACAGGGTGATTGGGCGGCTGCGATCGATATCCGGACCTTTGACGGTCTGGGCAAAGCCTCTCTGGTAGTCGAAGGGAGAAGAGGTCACATCGGGTCTCTTTGATCATTGGCAGGGTGGTTCGCCGCTGTGGCGGGCCGGATTGACGATTTCCTACGCTGTTCCGGGCTGTGTTTCAATCCTCTTGGTCCATTGCTGTGCCATAGAGGAGGGCGATTAACACAAACAGACTGCCGGTTGGACAAAAGGACGAGAAAACACACTAGAACAGCGACGTCTGAGCATGCACTGGCTCGATCAGCTGTTCACCCGACGCCTTGCTGTTGCCCACCGCCCGGTCAACCCGGTAATGGATCAGTTCGCTGTCCCGATGCTCTGACAAAGTGGCCTGTGCATCCTCTACCGACCGAAACGGATCGAGCCAGGCCTCATAGGCTTCTTCCTTCAATATCACTGGCATCCTTGGGTGAATGGCCTTGATTTCCGGCACTGCGGGGGCCGTCAGGATTGTGCAGCTTAACAAGTCCAGCCGCTCGTTCAGGGCGAACAAACCAGCAAAGGAGAAAGGTTCGAAATCAGGCAAATGCAACAGATGTGGGTCTTTCTTCTTGTCCTGCGGATTGGTGGTCCATTCATAATATCCATCCGCAGGAATGAGGCAGCGCCCGCGTTTGAAAGCATCGCGGAAGGACGGCTTGTTCATCACCTCTTCCGAGCGCGCATTGAAAGTCGGATATCGGCTTTGGACTTCCTTGGCCCAATGGGGCACCAGCCACCAGCGCCCTTCCAGCAAGCGTTGCTCATGGGCCAGATTGGCAACAAACAGAATATCCTGCGTTGGAGCGATATTGAAGCGGGCAGGGACATTGCGATTCACATCCTCAGGCTTGACCAGATTATACATCTGATGGATTTCGGACCATGATTTCTGCAAAGTGAAGCGCCCACACATCGATACAAATCTCCCCTGCGCTCGACATTGGCTGAGATCTTATCGAGATTTGACCCATGGTCAAAGCCTCTGTGCGATGCTTTTCATTTTACGCGCCCAGTTCGCAAGTCCAGTTGGCAAGTTCAGTTCGCAAGTTCGGTTCGCAACTCCAGTCCACATGACCAGCCCTCTTGCCCAGTCTCGCAAAATCAGCTAGGACTCTGCGCAAGATAACCTTTGCGTAAAGGGAATGGTTGTCTGTCCTTTTTCCAATATACCAAGGTTTCGCCCATGTATCCCGTCGGTCGGCTGTTCCTTTCCATCCTCAAGGCCAGACGAGGCCAGAAAACCGGACCTCTGAGCTTTGACGGCGTAGGAGAAATTAGCTTTCGCTGCCGCCCTTGGGATCTCGATATGTTCATGGAAATGAACAATGGTCGGGTCCTGACACTCTATGATCTGGGACGCTTTGATCTCTCCATCCGGGGCGGCCTGATGGATGTGCTCAAACGGCAACATTGGGGCTTCTCGGTTGCGGGCAGCTCGGTGCGTTATCGCAAGAGGGTCCGCTTGTTTGACAAGGTGACCATGCGCAGCCAGCTTGTCGGTATAGATGAGCGCTGGTTCTATATCGCTCAAAGCATGTGGGTGAAGGGTGAGCCGACATCCGCACTGCTGGTCAGAACCTGCGTCACGGCGCGGGGGCGTTCCGTCCCGACAGCAGATGTTCGCGACGCACTTGGCGCATCGGACTGGGTATTTTCCGTTCCCGACTGGGTGACCAACTGGGATAAAGCCGACAAGACACGGCCCTGGCCCCCATCACCCTAGCAATCGGCATCCTAACAATTGGGACCCTGAAAACAGGCATCCAATGGCCCTTGTGTTCGCAGTCAATATGGGTCTGGTTACGCTATAGGCGTCTTGTAGCGCAGCTATCGAAATATTTGATCTATATTTGCTTTCTCGCAATAATATGTCTTCTAGACCATGAAAATGCTGCAAAGATGTCTGTGCTGATCTCAAAAATGCAACGCTCGTTTATGAGCTATGCAAAAATTTGATAGAATATGTCCATTATTCGTTGCGACATCACCCGGTTGGGGGATGCCATACATGCATCAGCGGTTCATATTGGGGTCATGACGAGATACTTTGCATAACCTGTTTGTTTCTTTCTTTTTCTATTTTTCAATTCTGCGACGATTGACATCGACACCGGGCACCCGCAAGCCCGGTGTTCGCTTTTCTAGCCACCAATTTTTCATGAATAGCTGTGCAATCGGACTTGCGCTCAACGCCTTAAAAGCGTTAGGAGGGCGTGAAGAATGTTCGTGTCCTCATTGCGCTTTGCTGTTCCCCATCCGAATTTTATCTTGTCGAACCTTTCCTGCCGCTTTTGTGATATCCCGGTCGCTGGCGCATGCCTCATTGACGCCACGCTCTTGCAGTTTTTCGCTGCAATAGCACGTCAGGGAACCCAACCGACAAGGCAAGCTCAGCAAGGCAGGCGAGGGCAGTCGATCGAAGAGCGCAATAGATGATTTGAGTGGGGTGACTGAGGGTCGCCAACTGACAATGCCCGCAAGGCTGATAATGGATACATCTTCGGCCTTGCGCAAAAATTAGCTCCAAACCATCATCATGCCATAAAGGCAGGAGCCGATGGACCCGATATAGAGAATGGATGAGTGCCATGGCCAAAATGATAGCACCACTCGCGTCCCTTTTATTTTCCGTCGCCCTTCTGTTGGTCGGTCATGGTCTGCAAAGCACGATCATTCCGCTCGCCTCGCGTATTCTGGACTTCGGCGAGTTGATGATTGGTTTGGGCGCCTCGGCTTACTTTCTTGGCTTCGTCATGGGCGCCATCATCACCCCGCATGTTGTGGTGCGCGCTGGCCATATCAGGGGCTTTGCGGTGATGGTGTCTTCCATGTCGGCAGCGGCATTGCTGCATCCGTTGGTCGAGGATGCTGAGGCCTGGATCCTGTTTCGCTTCATCACCGGCTTTTGTATTTCAGGTCTTTATTTGATCATCGAAAGCTGGCTGAACGAGTTTGCGGACAATTCCAACCGCGGCCTGATCATGTCCATCTATATCGTGACCAATTATGCCGCCTTCACCACTGGTCAGTTGATGGCTACCCTGACGCCACCCAGCGGTTTCTTGCTGTTTGTTGTCGCCTCAATCATCATTTCGATAGCGGTGATGCCTGTCGCAATGACCAAGGCTGCCCAGCCCGCTCCCATCGCCATTGTCAAGTTAGAACTGGGTAAGGTGTTCCGCACCTCACAGGCGGCCATCATCTCCGCTTTCATCATTGGCATGGTGGCTGGTTCCCATTTGACCTTTGCCCCTCTCTATGCCATCGACAAGGGCTATGATCCGCTGTCGCAAGCTCCGGTCTTTGCTGCCATGCTCGGCGTTGGCGGCATGCTCAGCCAATGGCCGCTCGGCCGTTTTTCCGACCGGGTCGACCGCCGTCTGGTCTTGCTGATCATCAGTATCATCGGCGTCATCAGTTCCGTCGGTATCACTTTGTTGGAGGATGTCGACTTCATCGTTTTCCTGATGGTTGGTGCCCTGATTGGTGCAGTCACCCAGCCAGCCTACTCGCTGGCCGCTGCCCATGGTTATGACAATGCCAGTGAAAATGGTTATTTGCGGATGGCCGCCGGCCTGTTGGTCGCCTTTGGGGCGGGCTCTTCACTGGGGCCATTCCTCACCGCGTTGTTGATGCGCCATTGGAGCCCGGACGCGCTGTTCCTGTTTCCCGGATGTCTGCTGGTGTTTTTGTCGCTCTATTTATGGCAACGGATCCTGCGCAAGGAAGCCGTGGGCGACGACCGGAAGGAAGACTTCGACCTTGCGGCAACCTCGGCCTCTGTTGGTGCTGTCGTTGCGCCAGAATTGCCATCCGAAGAAGATCGCTATGTTGTGGTGCCTGACGAATGGGAGAATAGCGACCTGATTGACGAAGAGGAAGACAGCGAGGAAGCCGATGGAGAGACAGAAATCGTCACCAAAACAAGCTTTGATCCGGTCATATGAACGGACCAAAACAAGCTTTGATCCGGTCATATGAACGGACCAAAGCCCTTGCGCCTGTTAACTGTTAACGCCGTTGGCTGCTGCGTCGCGAGCCGAGGTTCGGGTATCTGTAGCGAGCCAATATTGCGTTTGTTGCGCATCCAGTTTGTCATTTGATCAAAGCTCAAGGGGCGGGAGATCAGATACCCCTGGACAGAGCAGTTGGCGATCTTTGAAACGGTCTCCAACTGCTGAACGGTCTCAACCCCTTCGCACACCACACGGATCTGCATCAATTTGGTCATCGACATGACCAGGTCAAGGATCGCGCGCTGTTTCTCGCTATGGGGAGCGGCACTCATCAAAGACCGGTCAATCTTGATTCCATCGATCGGCAGGTTGGACAGGTGGGTGAGGGAGGCATAGCCTGTCCCGAAATCATCCAGCTCCACATGGACGCCAGCCGAAGACAGGCGATGGAAAATCTCTTCAATATTGCCGTCTCGGTTATCCAGCCAGACACTTTCGAGCAGCTCAACTGCCAGCAGACCGGGGTCGACGCCATATTTGCTGATGCTGGCGCAGAAATCATCGACCAGAGTTGCCTTCTGAATATGACCCGGTGACAGATTGACCGCCAGTCGTCCGAAGGACAGCCCTTCATCGGTCCATTTCTTGACGGCCATCATTGCCTTGTCAAACACCGTCCTGCCCAGAGCTGCTGCAAGGCCATGATTCTCGACAACCTGCATGAACAGCCCCGGCGGCAATTGGCCCCGATCAGGATGGTTCCAGCGCACAAGAGCCTCAATGCCAACGATACTCTCGTCAACAGCACTGATCTGAGGCTGGAAATAGAGCACGAACTGGTCCAGTTCCAGCGCCGAGCGCACACCAATCTCGATGAGATTGTCGCTGTCGACCTTCTCCTTCATTTCCGCAACAAAGAACTGAAAGCCGTCACGTCCCATCCGCTTGGTCTTGTAAAGCGCCAGATCAGCATAGATCATCAGGGATTCCAGACTGGACGTATCATCGGGATAGATCGCAATACCAAGGCTAGTCGTCGGCCAAATCGTTGTTTCTTCGTAAGGAACCGGCACTGCGATCAAGTCCGTCAATTCCTGACAAAGGCCTTCGAGGTCCAAATCTTCATCCAGAAGGACGATGGCGACAAACTCGTCGCCTCCCCAGCGATAGGGGCGGAAGGCTGGCACTTTCGATGACAGGAAGGAGAGGCGCGACCCAACCACTTTGAGCAAATGGTCCCCGGCTGCATGACCCATCGTGTCATTGACGCGTTTGAACTTGTCCAGATCAATCTGGATCAGCGCAAATTTGCTGCCCGGATTTTCCTTATTCATCAAGGCTTCCAGATCCTGCTGTCCGTGCGCCCGGTTCGGCAGGGTCGTCAGCGCGTCGAAATACGCAATATGCTCCAGAGCATCGCGGGTGCGTTTGAGTTCTTCTTCGCGTTCATGCAGGGCAGTCACATCGATCATGGTCGTGATGATATTGCCGTTGGACGCGAAGCGCTTTTGCACCACCACTTCGATTCCTGGAAGCAAGGTGAAATTGAACTCCATATTGTCCAGCGTGAGATGCTCCTCAACCCGCTGGGCGACCCAGGTTTCAAAATTGGGATTCTCGGGATCGATAGTTATCCCAACCCACAGGCCCTTTGCACAACCAGCGCGCAAGAGGGATTCAAAGGACATCCCGGGTTGGATCATGTCGGCAATCGGCGCATGAAACTTGCGAAAAGCACTGTTGGCGAGCTGCAAACACCCTTTTGCGTCCCAGATCGCCAATCCATTTTGCATGCTGTTGATGGAGTTGAGCAACTGCTCATGAGTGCTGGCTTGCATTTTTTGGACAGCTTGCAGTTCCACTGCGGTCTGCTGCGCCTCTTCATGCTTGGCTTGCAGAGTGCGGATCATCTCATGACGCTCGGTCACATCAATATGAGTTGAAAGAAATCCGCCGCCCTTTAATGGCCATCCCTTGACCTCAAGCACCTGCCCGCCGTTATTTTCGCATGTAAAGACATAGGATGAATGCGCCCGTGCCTGAGCCAGCAGCCCTTCAATCCGGTCTTCTATCTCATGATGGTCGGCACTGGCACCAGAAAGATCATCCCGGACATTGAACCGCAACACATCTTCCAAACGGCTTCCAATGGGAAAGGCCTCTTCGGGAACCGATAAAAGCTCATGGAAGGCTGCGTTGGCCAAGGTGAGATTGAGGTCATCGTCATAAACCGAAATGGCACCGGGGAAATTGTCAAAGATGGACTGAAGAAGCTGGTTCGACCGTTCGAGTTCCTCTTCCTGTTCCTTGATCGAAGTGATTTCTGTTCGGACAGAAATGATCTCCTCGATATTGCCATTTTCATCCATGATGGGGGCGACGGTCGTCTCCACCCAATAGAAACTGCCATCCTTGGCTTTGTTGCGCACCGTACCTGACCAGACATTGCCCGCATTTATGGCCTTGTAAAGCGCACCAAAGAAACTTTCATCGTGATAGCCGGAATTCAGGATACGATGATTTTTGCCGATCAATTCTGCCTCGGTATATTTGGACGTTTCACAGAATTTGTCGTTGGCATAGGTGATCCGTCCCTTGGCATCGGTGATCGATACGATGGCATGTTGATCGACGCAATGCTTTTGCAAGGTGAGTTTCTTGATCCGTTTACGGGCTTTGCTCTGCTCACGTACCATTGCCTCGAAACGTGAGGTCATATGGTTCCGCTGCTGACGCATGAAGACAACGAGTGTGACAATGGTGACGCAAAGAACGCCCACTGCCAGCGAGGCCAACAGTCTGGTGGAAACGGGATCGGTTCGAACTATGGCCACGCCGAGCAACGCTGCTCCCAATGCCATCGCCACCAGAGGCCCGATGCTAATCCAGTGACCCCGTCCGATCGATCTCAATGTTTCCATCATTTACCCCAGTACTTGACGGCACCCCCCGCCTCGTCTTGTAACCTCGTTGCATCAGCCTCCACAAAGCACGCCTCTTTAAGAGTCCGTGCCCTGATGCCGTTGTTGAGCAAAGGGTGTCAGAAAAGTATTGAAATATGGATAAGGCAAAAGAGCCGAATTGTTCGCTCCTTAAAAGCTACGCCAAGCAGCCTGTGCCAGCACAATATTGCAGAGGATACCTACATTTTCGGCATGGTGGGGGCGAGATGACGTCGCACGATCTGTGTACCCGGAACAAAAAAAAGCGCAATCGGTTCAGCCGATTGCGCTTTTCATTGTCATTGATTGAAAGGGCCCTCAGGCCGCTTTGTTCGCAGCATCGACCTGATTCTGCTCCCGGATCGTTTTTAGGAAGGAGTCAATCTGGGAAGCAAGAACATCCATTTCGGAGCACAGACCATCAGCATTCTCGCTCATCATCGCTGCAGACTGGCCATTTTCATTGGCCAGATTGTTCAGCGCTTCGGCATTGTCCGAAACTTCGCGGCTGCCAGCAGCGGCCATGGCGATATTCTGCGAGATTTCGCCTGAAGCAGTGCCTTGTTCCTCGACCGCAGCTGCGATCGTGCCAGCGATTGCCGTCATCCGGTCGATGGTTTTTTCAACCAGCCCGATAGCATCCACTGCATTGGAAATGTTGGTTTGAATGCTGTTGATCTGGCCGGAAATCTCTTCCGTTGCCTTGCCCGTCTGAGCGGCCAGTTCCTTCACTTCCGATGCAACCACTGCAAAGCCCTTGCCCGCTTCACCGGCCCGTGCGGCTTCGATTGTGGCGTTAAGAGCAAGCAGATTGGTCTGTTCTGCAATATCCTGAATGAGCCCGACAATGCGGCCAATGGCCTGAGACGCATCAGACAGGGTGGAGACCACATCGGTCGCCTTCTTGACTTCCTCAACAGCCGAGCAAGCCACATTGCTGGAATCGGTTACCTGATTGGAAATCTCATTGATTGAAGCCGTCATTTCTTCTGACGCGCTGGCAACGGTTTCCACGCTGACACTCGATTCTTCCATTGCAGAGGAGATCGACTGAACCCGCGAGCTATTTTCCTGCGCACGAGAGGCCAGCAATTTGGTTTCGTCATTCAACTCGACAACAGCACTCTGGACGCTTTCAAAGATAGCTCCGACCTGCTGGTCGAACCGGTCAGCCATTTCAAGCAGCATTTGACGCTGTCTGGCTTCGGCTTCTTTCTTCTGGGCTTCTTGTTCGGCGCGCAACTGCGCACGCTCTCGGCCATTGTCACGGAATACCAGCAACGCCTTGCTCATGGAGCCAATTTCATCCACCCGTTCGGTATAGGGAATCTCCATGCCAAAGTCGCCCTTGGACAACATCAGCATCCTTTGGACGATTTTTGCAACCGGGCGCGTGATTGACAAGGCGAGCAAAACCGAGACCAACCCGATCACCAGCAAGATTACCAGGGCGCTGGTCAGCAGACTGCGCAGATTGTCCCAATAGATTTCATTCAGATCATCGACATAAGTGCCTGTGCCAACGATCCAGTCCCATGGCTCGAAATAGGCAACATAGGCCATTTTCGGCTGCGGTTCCTTGTCACCAGGCCGTGGCCACATATATTGCACCAGCCCGCCCTTTGGCTGCTTGCCGGCTTTTACAAATTCATGGAACAGATAAAGACCGTTCGGATCGGTGGCATTGCTATAGTCTTTGCCAACGGCAGAGTCGTCCGCTCCATGCATGATCATGCGATAGTTGGTGTCGTTGATCCAGAAATAGTCGCCTTTATTATATTTTAGCCTGGAAAGCGTTTCCGCGACGGCTTTCTTTCCATCAGCTTCTGAAATCTTGCCTGCTTGTATATCGGCATATTGTGCCTTGATCGAAGACATTGCAGTCTCGACCAAATGCTGGAGTTCATGGCTTTTCGAGTTTTCGAGATCTATACGGCTGAAAAGGACTGACTGCATGGTCAGTACGCCAATGCCGATAATTGCGAGAAACACGATGAAGTAAATTTTTGCCGCCAAGCCACGTAAAGATGCGGGCAAAAACGAAAAGAGCGATGAGAGCATAATAACCTACTCCGTTGCATATCACCGAGCGATGGCTTCTTCCAGATGGGGAGACAACCGACGATTGTTGAATGCCAGACTTATTGATTTTCGTTAAAAAAGTCGTAAGCGATGCCTAACCTTCAAATATCGACAAAATAGAAAGAGAGATAATAGAACTATTAGCTAGCCATTTTTGACAATAAATGACGAATATCGCGGATTAAGTAAGGATCTCTGATCTTTAATGTGAATATGGGAGTTATTTATTGATGCGATTTTGTATAATATTGTCTTTTAAAGTAGGTCTGCTAGGTTTGAGGTAAATTGCGTAGTATTAGGGATTTATGTTTGTTTGAATTTGAATAGAGAAGACTAAATATAATAAGTATCAAACCGGACTGTCAATTTGTCTCATGTTGCAACGTTGCAACCCAGGGGCGTGCGAATAAAATTAAAAAATGCTCCTCTATTTTGATAGTTTATAACTCATGGTTGTTGCAGCGTGTGGTTTCCAAAGTCCCGTTCAACGCAGTCCGCCAACAACGATTGGCAAGAAAAGGGATGCAAAGCGGGTGTCGACCTGATAGCAAGAATGCACTCTTTTGGTCGGGAACAAACGTTCCGAACCTCGATCCTTTCCCCGCAGGAGTTTTGAATGCAGAAGAATGCCACAAATTCAGTGGATGACTCGTCTGGGCGTCAAAAAAATGCCGCTCCGCAAGGTGTCGAGCCGAACTTGGCCTTTGGAGAATTCATTATTTTAATGGCGCTGCTCATGTCTCTGGTGGCGCTCAGCATCGATGGAATTTTGCCCGCGCTCAAAATTCTCGGGCCCGAATTTGGTGAAACCGCACCCCAGCAGTTGCAGAAAGTCATCACATTCCTGTTTGCCGGTCTAGCCGTCGGCCAGATGGTCTATGGTCCTGTTTCTGACCAGATCGGACGAAAGAACAGCATTTATATTGGACTGTCCCTGTTCTTTCTTGGCAGTGTCATCAGTTGGGCGTCGACCAGCTTTGACCAAATGCTGCTTGGCCGCTTCTTGCAGGGTCTTGGCGCTGCGGGGCCGCGCATTGTGTTGATTGCCCTTGTCCGGGATCTTTATTCCGGCCGCACCATGGCCCGGGTGATGTCCTTCGTCATGGGTGTTTTCATTTTCGTCCCGGTTATTGCGCCGATCATGGGGCAGACTGTGGCCCAATTGGCCGGTTGGCGCTCGATTTTCTTTTCCTTCCTGATTTTGGCAACAGTCAGCGGTTTTTGGTTGATGCTCCGCCAGAAAGAAACCCTCCTTCCGGCCAATCGCCGCAAGCTGAGTCCGTCCGTTATCTGGCAAGGGGTCAAGATTGTGCTGACGACGCCAAGCTGCGTTGGCTATATGATCGCCACCGGCATCGTCATGGGCCCTTTCCTGCTTTATCTCAGCACTTCGCAGGATCTGTTCCAGAATACCTATCAACTGGGTGATCTGTTTCCCTATTACTTCGCCGCACTGGCACTTTCGATTGGCGTTGCCTCCTTTTCCAACTCCAAGCTGGTGATGCGGTTCGGCATGCGCTTTCTTGCCCGAACTGCCTTGTCGGTGATGGTGGGCCTGACCGCCTTGGCACTCTTTGTTTCCGCACCTGACGGGTTTGTGCCGCCTCTGTGGTTGTTTATGGTGCTGTTCAGCCCGCTCTTTTTCTGCATGGGGTTGCTGTTTGGCAATATGAATGCACTGGCAATGGAAGAGGTTGGCCATGTCGCCGGAATGGGATCGGCTGTCATTGGCTCCGTTTCAACCGTGATTGCCATGCTGCTGGCGTCGGTTTTGGGCCATTTTTATGACGGAACGATCATCACCTTGGCGGCCAGCTTCATGGTCTGTGGGGCGTTGAATTTGGTGATTATCTGGTTCACCGAACGCTTGCGAAGCGCAGATGCAGCCTAGATCCGGTCTGGATCTGGCCCATAACTGGCCCATAACTGGCCAAGAAGACAAAAGTCCAAAGTCAGAGGCCCCATTTGCGCCCCAGTCATCCGCTTCCATGCTTGGATAGAAGGCCGCCGGATGGATGGATTCTCCGCAAAGGGAATTGAACTGCGACGTCTCGGGGGAGAGGCGTCAGGCTAGGTTGACTTGCGCCAGATGAGGTTGAGCCAGATGAGGTTGGGAATGCCCAAGAGACAAAGGCACAGTGAGGCGCAAGAGGCGGGGGCCGTTGATCTCTCACGCATTGTGATCGACAGATCCATGCTCGATGCGTTGGCCGCTCAAGGCGACATCGATGCCGAGCTTCGACGTGCGAGCCTTGAATGGCTGCACCCGCCCCATATGTGGGCGCAATGGGTCATTCGCCTGTTGCTGGCTTTTGGCACCGGACTGGTCCTGACCGGGATCGTCTTTTTCTTTGCCTTCAACTGGGCGAGCCTGCCTGACCTTGCAAAGCTTGGCCTCATTCAGGCAGCTCTGATTGCCACCACGCTGGGAGCATGGTGGTTCGGGCGCGACACGATCGTTGGTCAGTTGCTGCTGATCGCTTCGTCCGTGCTTGTCGGGGTGTTTATGGCGTCTTTTGGTCAAATCTATCAAAGTGGCGCCGATGCCTGGACCCTTTTTGCCGTCTGGGCTGCTGCGATCACACCCTGGACTGTCCTCAGTCGGTCTCCTTTTCATTGGTTGCTTTGGGTGGCCCTGGTCAATCTCGCTCTGTCCTTATGGTGGGATCAGACCCTTGATGCCGGGGCACACAAAACAGACAAGTTGAGCATGGTGATGGCCACCTTCAATCTGTTGCTGCTGGCAGGTAGGGAAGCGCTGATCTTGGGCAAACCATCCCACTGGCTCGCTCCGCTCTGGACCCGCTGGCTGCTGTTGGCGGTTATTTTGGCAACATGCTTCCCGTTTCTCTATCAAGGCTATTCCTCGCCGTTTGAAAGCACGTTGTTGCTGATGGCGGCGATTGTCGCCTCTGTCGTGATCACGGCCCTGTTTCTTGGCTATCGCCTGATGGCTAAGGATATCCCTTCGCTTGCCATGATTTTGCTGCTTGCCTCTCTGCTCGTTGTGCTGCTCTGCGCCAACCTGCTAGACGCGCTTGATTTCTCGAACCTAAGTATCACCTTCTTCACTGCCCTTGTCGCAATCGGGGTGTTTGCCTTATCGGCGGGCTATTTGCGCGACCTGTTGTCCAAGGACCATGTTCGGGAGGAAGAGGCCAATGTCTGACCTGTTTCAATGGACAAGCAAAGGCAGCGACGCCATCAAATGGCTGACCTATATCGATACGATACGTCCCGACCTGTCTGCTGAGAAAAAGCACGCGATCTATACCGGTCTTGTCCGGCTTCATGGTCAAGAGCGCGAAGAAGCCCCGCTTTATTTGCGCGCTTTGACAGGCATCGGGGCCATCATTGCCGGATTTCTGATAGCCTATCTGCTCTATCTCTTAGGCCTCTTCAATAGCCAGCCAATCAGCCTCAGCATGAATGGGGTTGGGCTGATGATCGCTGCCATGCTGCTCTATCGTCTGGGCATCACCAAGACAGGTCTCGTTCAGGATTTCTCCCTGCAATTGGCCCTGACTTTGTTGCAGGCAGGCAAGGTGGCCCTGGTTGCCGGGTTGGTGCAATATTTCGAGCCCTTGCTCGATATTGGCTGGATATGGCCGATTGTTGCGGCACTCGGCTTTGTCGGGATTCTCAGTTTCCTGCTCTTCCCATCCTCCCTTGAACGGTTTCTGGCGGCGATTGCTTTTCTCGTTGCCCTCTGGGTGGCGATGGTCAGCGATGGTCCGGACACATCCGGTGTGTTGACCTTTTCAAGCCTTATCCTGCTGCATCTGCTGCTACTTGCCGCCTTCCTACGGTGGAGCGCTTGGCGTCGGCATTTGACGTCGCTTTATGATGCCTTGCTGGTCTCTCTTTGCATCGGGGTGGGCATTGTCGCCACCTTCGTTGATTGGGCAGCTGTCGTCTTGCCAAATGGTCAGAGCCCGGACGTGGGACTGCATTTTGATGCCTTTTTTTATACCTCACCAACCCAGATCCTGCTGACCATGGCGCTCATTGCCCTCATCCTTTGGGCTGGTCGCAATCAATGGACGCGGTCGCGCGCCATTTCGTTTGATCATCCGCTTTTGATTGCCATTATCGGCGTGCTGATCCTTGGTGGCTTGTCCGACCCCGGTATTCTGCTGGCACTGGGGCTTCTGGTACTTGGTTATGCCACACATCGCCCGGCGCATTCGATATTGGGCTTTCTTTTCGCCCTTGGTTTCGGCATCCGCTTCTATTATGCGCTCAATCTGTCGCTGCTGGAAAAGTCCGCCATCCTTGTTGCCTCCGGCCTGTTGTTGTTGGCGGCCGCTGGCTATATTCACTGGCGCGGCTGGAACAAAAAGCCCGAAAGCCGTCCCGATCTTCGCCAGATATCACAAGGACATGAGGGAGGAGCGTCAGATGCGTAACATTGCCATTCCGCTGGTTCTGCTGCCGATCCTCTTCTTCTTCAATGCGGCGATTTTTCAAAAGGAAGATCTGCGCGCCAACGGCGAAATGATCCTGATTGAGCTTGCCCCGGTCGACCCGCGCTCGCTCATGCAGGGGGACTATATGCGCCTTCGTTTCAAGCTGGTCGAGGAAGCCAACAAAGCCTTACAAACCCTCTCCCAACAGGATAAAGAGACCAGACAAGACACCCCAAGAGAGAAGGTGAAGGCCCTTGTCGTGCGCATAGAGGATAACCAGCATGCAAGCTTTGCCCGATTGCACCGAGGCGAAAGTCTGGCAGACGGAGAAAAGCTCCTCTCTGTCCAGCATCGCCTCCGCGCCAAGCCCGAAACCATCAAATTGACGCCCACCTCCTTCTTCTTTCAGGAAGGTCATGCTTCCCTCTATCAAAGGGCCCGCTTTGGGCTAATGCGGGTCGCAAAAGACGGGGAGCATCTGCTAGTGGGACTGGCGGATGCAGATGGAAACCGGTTCAACCCCTGATATGCGGCACACAATAGGCAAGATTTATATTGGTGATTGATCAATCAATTGGCCTCCTAGCGCTTCTCTGCACTTTTTTCGCGACTTTTCGCGCCTTTTGGGGGCAGTTAGCCCGCGGTTAACCATATTAACCCTAAGCTTCGATCTGATTGGTGAGCTGATTTGACGGCATCGCGCTTTTTTGTCTGCGCATTGGACCACTGTCGTCTGAAGATCAGATCCATCAGCTAGCTACGGATTGGTTTGAAATGTTGGAACTTGCGCAATTGCTGATGACGATTGCTGGCCTTGGTCTCCCCATGGGGGTGATGTTGCTGCTATCTGGCCGCGTCAAAAGCCGCAACGAGCTTGATACGGTTACCCGCATCATGACGGCCTTCTGTCTGTCGCTGGTCTGCTTCTGGATGTTCGGCTATGGCTTGTTCGAAGGCAAAAGCTATCTGGGATTTGTTGGCACCGGTTTCCTGATGCTCGATCAGATGGAACTGTTCAATGGCGCGGAAGATCTGCGCACCATCTATCTCTTTTCCATTCCGCCAATCCTTGCTACGGCAGCCATGGTTGAACGCGGCAGTTTTGCTGGTGGCACACTTCTTTCCATCTTCGTAGCCATTTTTGTTGTGCCGATTGTTGCTCACTGGGCATGGGCATCCGGAGCAGGGGAGCCCGGCTGGCTCGCCGCTCTTGGCTTTATCGATCACGGTGGTTCAGTGGTCATCTTTGTGTCAGCAGGCTTTGTCGCGCTGGCTGTGAGCAACTTCATTGGCCCGCGTCACGGTCGGTTCCCGCTGCAAAATGATCGGCCACGTGGCCACAGCCCCACCTATCATGCCATGGGCGTAATCCTGATGATCTTTGGGCTGGCCCTTTTGAGTGCCGGGCAGGTGGAAATCATTGGTGCCATGCCATCCCTCATGTTCAAGGTATTGTTGGGTGCCAGCTTTGCCGCCATCGCCTCGCTTTGTTTGCTGCTCATCCGGTCTCGCTCCGGCACCGGGTCGGCGATTGATCTGCTGGCCGCCTCGCTGGCCGGTGCTGTTGCGCTCATTGCCTTTGCCCAGCATAGCACCAACGCCAATGCGGCGCTGACTGGCCTGTTTGCAGGCACTGTCTGTATTGGGTTGCGCCGCCTCATGGTGACCATCGAATTGGATGATCCCGGTGATTTGATCGCTTCCTTTCTGGCCGGTGGTCTGATCGGTGGTCTCATCGCGCCAGCCTTGTGGCAGAGCAGCGCCATTTCCTCAATCGACCAATTGATGGTGCAGCTCATGGGCATTGCCGTGATCGCCGCATGGTCTTACTCAGTCACGTTTTTGGCAGCCCAGATCATATCCATGGTGATCAACTTGCGTGTCAGTGAAGAGACCGAGGCTATTGGACTGTCTCGTGCTCATTTTGGTCTGCAAAGCGAGTTGGACTTCCTGATTTCTCAATTGCTGGTCTCGACCGGCAAGCAATATGGATCCCCGGACAGCAACACGGTGCATCTGACCCAATTGTCCTCCGGTTTCAGCGACGCGATCGTCAAGCTGCGGACCGAAACCCATCGGGCAACTGACCGAATTCAGGCCACCAGTACCGATTCCAAGCAGGCTTCCCAGATGACCACCAACATCCGCTTGGCCGAAGACACTTTGCGGGTGAAGGCTGAAGACATTCTGTTGTTGCTGGAAAACACCTTGAGGGGACGCAATTCCCAAATGGGTGGGGCACAGTTCCAGGCATGGTTGTCGCAGGCACTGGAGATCCTCATGGGGCCGATGATGCGCGATCTGGAGCAATTCACCCGCCATCTGAAGCTTCAGGCTGATCTGAAGGAAATCGAGACAATTGTCATCACTGCCGCCGACGTCATTGCTCGAAGTGCTCACAACATCGAATTGATGCGTGACCTGACCGACGCCCGGGCCCGTGGCTTCTTCTCGCGCGATCATGAATGTGATCTGGCTGAGATGCTGGCTGAACAAGCCACTTATATCACCGCCTGCGCCGAAATTCGCAACAGCCCGATCCAGATTGACTGTCCTGCCAAAAGCGGTCTGGTCGCCGCCGGTGACCACAATGCTTTCAATCGCATTCTTTATCTGTTGGTCGAAGCCGCGCTCAACCGGTTGAACAGCCATGATGCCCAACCGGTTCGCATCGAATTGCGCGAACATGGCCACGGCCATGGCATTGTGCTCGAATGCCTCGATACCGGTTCCGCATTGTCACCAAGGCAGATCCGAGCAATCCTTGAGCCATTCAAGGAAGAGCATGCTCTCGATTCCATCGGTCTGGGGCAAGTGTTGCCATTAATGCTGGTAGCGCGTCTGGTCGATGCGGTTGGAGGGGAGATTTCTGTCTCCAGCCAAGAAGGTCTCGGCACGCTGGTACAGAGCCGTTTCCGCCGGCTCGAGGCTAAGATCGAACGCGATCGACAATATTCCGCAGCCTGATCGTTTGACGTGATTCTGTCAGCAGATCATGGCTATAAGGCGAATGTACTGACCCAGCCTGTTTGCTCAAACCATGCGTTATCGTGTGGTGTAGGTCTCAATTGGCATCAATGCAAAGTGCCTTCCGCGATTGGCACCCACACCGGATTGACATGGCCAAGCACCTGATCGACCAACGACCCGACAGAGCGGGACGCGTCCAGTTCGGTCCAGCTCGTCCAGTCGAGACTGTCATCATCACTGTCAAGGACCAAGCCATTGTCGCGCGGCAAGGGCGCATCGAAAGAAACGCTACCGAGCACAGGGTCAGTGATCGCATGATTGTCAGGGCGGCTGAGATGCTCCATCTCCCGCATCCAGCTGGGAAGCCTCTGTCCATTATGCGCATTGGTGCCATCAGCACAAGTCCTCTGCTCGCCCACAGGATCGAACAGATAGAAGGCTTGCAGCGGCACCGATGGGCCAATTTGCTGTTGCAGTATGGTTAGATTCCGCCGACTGCTCGGGCTGTCGAACGCACCGGACAAAATAACGGAATAGCCAGCCTGCAGCGCCAGCTGCGCCTTCGTCGCCAACCGACGATAGACGAGATGCCAGACCGACCGCCTGTGAGCGGATTGCGGCAGCTCGCTTTCATGGCTTACGTCATAGAGCGACAGCATTTCCTGATAAGCTGACATATAGGCAGCGCCCGGCATACGCCCGATGACGGGGGCCAACAAGCGCGCCAGATGCGACCGATTGGCCTGAAGGCTGCCCCCCAGAACAATCAACTTGGCTTCATCCTGAACCAGACTGTCCCGCGCCGTCTTTACATAGCCACGGAACAGTCTTTGTTCCTGTGAGGCGCCGTTATCGAAGACAGGCTTCTGAAATGACAATTGACGGGCTTTTTCAAAGGCGCTGACAAACAGATAGAGGTCCATCGCCTGCAAACCATCCACTTCATGGCTGTCGAGCAAATTGTTACAATAATGGGAAAAGACCCAGTTGGCCTGACGGTTGAGGCCCCGTGCCCACAATTCGGCTACCAGCGAAGCAAGATCATAGACCGGATCACCAAACCATGCCTGGCTGTCATGACCGAGTTGTCCAACTGCAGGATTGACCAGCTGCAAACCTTTGGACGTCTGAAGCACGTTTTCGAGGCCGACATTGCCGTGAATCTCACCGAACAAACCGCGTTTGCTGCGATCCACCAAATGCTCACTCAATGCCCCAACCCGATAGAGAGCGCGGTTCAGGCAGGCACGCAGGGTCTGCTGCTTTGTCTTCTGCTCCATTTGCCGCACGGCTGGTGAAAAGCTGGCCAGCATTTGCGACAAATGCCGCTGCCAGACCGCCGCCCGTTGGCTGTCAATCTGCTCGGCTGCATCAGGCGTTTTCGCCACCAGCTCGGCGAGCTTGTGGCACTCTGTGAAATTCGGACGGTAGATCTCGACGCTCTTGCTCAGGCTTTTCGACACATCGTAGCGACGCATCTTGATCAGCCATTCCACCACCGGATCCGTTTCAACGCCCGCAATCCGCATGGAGCGACTGGTGCCTTCCTCAATGGCGGCATGATCAACATAAAACCCGTCTTCATTAAAGCGCACGGGCACAAGGCCGATATAGAGATCCGGTGCAAAACTCTTTCCCAGCTTGATTTCTTCAAAGGCCCGTTCATGCCGCTGCTCAAGGCTCAGGCTGAAGGACTGCTCAAGGGGCATCTCGCGTCTGAGCTTGTAGCAGTGATGGTCGGTCAGAAACAGAATGCAGTCCGCAGAGTCGATCCGCTCAACCGTCTTGGTCATGGCATGGCTGTTGACGTCGCCCAGAAAAGCCAGCAATCCCGCATCCCCAGCCAGTGGCAAGACAGCCCCGGACGCCTGGGCATCGCGATGCAAGCGATCCTCCTTGGTGCCATCTGAAGGCTTTGGTGCCGTAACTTGGGAAAAGGGAATGTCCATCCAATTATGTCCGAAAGAGGTATCAGGAAAAAAGGTCGGGCTTTAAATGCAACGTCGGGATGCCTACCTTTACTGTTGGTTCAACCTTGGCGGTTGACGACAATAATCGCATTGATAGAAATCAAGGTCAGTAAGCGCCCATATGCGACAATTGCTGTATCAAACGCCACGTCATATCTTGCAAAAACTGCCTGTAAATCAGCCTTTTAAGGTAAATGGGAGAAAGCTGCACAAAATTCTCTTTTGTGCGGCAATTTGGAGCGTTTAAGTAAACCTTATTTGCTGTGGAAATAACAATCTGCGGTTTTGTTTGCCAGGATGCTTGATATGCATCAATATAAATCATTCCGCAAAGTAAGGAGGATGCGATGTCTGATGGAATCATGAAAAAGGTTCGACTTAATCTGGCGCGCAACGCCCAATTTCCTTCGGGCAGCGCACAGCATGGTTATGAATTTGTCGCGCCTCTGGACGACGAAGGCCACATCGATGCGACGATCTGGAAAAAGCACCGGACTCAATGTCGGGTCCGTCGTTTCTGGCAGGGGGAGAATGACGAGCATGGTCACCTGATCCACCGCCCCGGCGGCAGTTGGGCTTTTACCTATGATATCGAAGGCGAAGATGACGTTGAAGCGGGTTATCGCTTTGGCCTGCATGCCTTCAAGCCGGGCGAGTATGTGTCCATCAAGGATGAAGATGGTGACCTTTTTACTTTTCAGGTCGTCACTGTCGATAATCTCTGAGCCCACATGCGCGTTTAGCCAATCAGTTTGCGGTTGATCAAGAGCCCGAATTGAATGATCTGGCACTCCATCGCCATTTAAAATCAGTCTCCATATAGGCCGGTTTAATTGACCGCATATGGATCCCCTCTAAGGCTGGCTTATGTCTCGCTGACGCAGATCAGGCAAAGGCATAAAGCTTGGCATTTTGGAGAAACAGCTCCGTTGCCGACGCGGCGGTCGGTAACAATAAGAAAGGGAGTATGGTGATTCATACTCCCTTTTTATGCCTTTGGCGGGTATGCCCTATTGCGGCAAAGCGTCGATCTTGCTGCCAATATTGGGTACATCGAACAGCATATGCACGAGATCCGGATCGTCCGGGTCCATTTTGGTCTTGAAGCCCAAGGCTTCACACATTTCGCGCATGGTGCGGTTGGAGCGCAATACTTCGCCTTCGACCTGACTGAACCCGTCCTTTTCTGCATATAGCAGGATCAGTTTCATCAGCTTCCAGCCAAGCCCCAGACCTTTCAGATCCGAACGGACCATCACCGCATATTCACCCTTGTTGTGATCGGCATCCCCCATCAGACGGACCGCGCCGAGCATTTCGCCGGTTGCCTGATCAATGGCGATGAAGGCCATGGAGCGGGCATAATCAATCTGGGTCAGGCGGGCAATGAAGGCATGATTGATCGTCCGGGCAGCGGTAAAGAAACGCAGCCGCAAATCATCATCGGTCACACGATCAAAGAAGCCAGGAAACAGGCTTTCATCTTCTGGTCGCATGGGGCGGATCACCGCACTGCGTCCATCCTTGAGTTCTTTGACCTGTTCCCATTCCTTCGGATAAGGCTTGACCGCAAAGCGTTTGTGCGGATGGATGCCCACGCTTGATGGGGCCACATGCACACTGGCGTCTGTGACCACATAGCCTTCGCTATCCGCCAGAAGCGGATTGAGATCAATGCCGGAAATCTGCGGAAGATCCGCCACCATCCGGCTCAGCTTGACGAGGATCGAGGCCAGCTCTTCCCTGTCGCAGGGGGCCGTATCGCGATATCCTGCCAGACGGCGATTAACGCGGGTTCTCTCGATCATTCGCGTCGCCGACAGCAGGTCAAGCGGCGGCAATTCCAACGCTTTGTCCTGAATCACCTCGACCGCAGTCCCGCCGCGTCCAAACATCATGACAGGACCGAATATCGCATCCACATGCATACCTGCCGTCAATTCGACGGCATGAGGTCGGCGGATCATCGGATGCAAGGTGACCCCGTTGATCTGGCCGTCCGGATAAGCGTCGCGCGCGCGCTGCATCACCGCCTCTGTGGCCGCTCCCACCGATTCCGGGGTGACAAGATTGAGCACCACGCCGCCAATGTCGGACTTGTATTTGACATCCGGGCTGTCGATCTTGATCACCACCGCGCCATGGCGTGCAATCATTGGAATCGACAATTGTTGCGCTTCCTCTGCGCTGGTTGCCGGAATGGCAGCGGCAATGGGCAAGTCATAGGCTTCAAGCAGAGTGGACACTTCCACAGCGTTAAGCCGATCTGTCCCACGCGCCAACGCGCCTCCAATCACCTTGCGAGCCACGTCAAGATTAGGCTGGCTATCATCAAAGGCAGGCGGCATCCGCATCAGTTGCTCTTGCGCCTGCATGTATTTGATCACATAGCTGTAGCCGCGCATAGCGTCAGCCGGAGTGGCATAATGGGGAATATCGGCATCTTCAAACATGGTCCAGACCTTCTCCCCGCCGCCGAGCCAACAGGTAAAGACAGGAAGCCGCCGCTTGCCGTTTTTCTTCCGCTCGGCCAACAGGTCGATGACCGCTTGCGCCATCGCCACCGGATCATTCAGGGCCGTCGGGCAATGCATGATCAGAATGGCATGGCTGTTTTTGTCCTCCATCAGGATCTCAAGGCTCTGACGGTAGGCATCCGGTCCGGCAGTGCCCAGAATATTGATGGGATTGGCGCGCGACCATTTTGCCGGCATCACATCGTCGAGCTTTGCAACCACCTCGTCATCCAGCTCCGTCAGGGAGCCCGTATGATCGACCAGATCGTCAGCCGCCAAAGCGGTCAGCCCGGTGCCATTGCAAATGATGGTCAGATTGGCCCCACGCAGCTTGCGGACATGGGTGAGCGTCTCCACCGCATCGAAAAATTCATCCAGATCATGCACCCGCAACAGGCCTGCGCGATCAAAGGCAGCCTGATATACCGCGTCTTCGCTCGGTAGCCGATTGTTGCGCCAGGCCGTCGCCGAGACGCCTTCGGTATGGCGGCCGGATTTCATCACCACAACGGGCTTGGCGCGCGCCGCTGCTCTGGCTGAGGACATGAATTTGCGGGCATCCTGAATGGATTCCACATAAAGCAAAATGGCGCGGGTGTAGGGATCCATGGCAAAATGATCCATCAGGTCACCAAAATCCACGTCGGACTTCTCCCCCAATGACACAACGCCTGAAAAGCCAATATGCTTGCGTGTGGCCCAGTCCACCACCGAGTTGACGATAGCACCGGACTGGGAGATCAGTGCCAAATCGCCTTTCAGGCCCGGCAAATGACAAAAGGAAGCATTCAACTCCGACCGGGGTGCAAGGATGCCGACACAATTCGGCCCGACAATCCGCATGCCGTAGTTTTTGGCAATCTTGGCAACAGTCTGGGCAATTGGCTGATCGGATTCTCTTGATTCCGTAGCAATGACAATCGCCCCGCGACATCCTTTCTGGCCAAGCGTCTCGATCACATCGGGAACACGAGGCGCGGCAACTGCCACCACCGCCAGATCCGGCTTGCCTTCCATCGCATCAAGGGAGGTGAGGACATCAAGTCCTTCAATCTGTCCGCCCTTGGGATTGATCAAGGTCAGTTTGTCCTTGAATTTACCGGCGAGAAGATTGCGCACAATGGCATTGCCAATACTGTTCTCACGCGCCGATGCGCCGATCACTGTGACATTGCGAGGTCTGAAAAACACGTCGAGATTATAGCTGCTCATGGTTTCTGCAAGTTCCTGTTCAGTGCCAATGCCAGAGTCTGGTCGTTCGCGTTTCGGGCGGCTTCAAGGCATGGATGCCAAAGGCAAAAAAGCGGCTTGTCGCCCCGATTACTTCTGTCCGATCAGCCTCACACAAGGCCCCCCTTAAAGCGAGGGCCACTTTCGATGATACGCAGACTTACTGCCTAACCCTGTCTTAAAGCTGTCTTCAAGCCTTCATTGCAATAAAAAAGGCCGGAGCCATCTAAGGCTCCGACCCGATCTGTCATTCCGCTATGGACCGCCTGTCTCACAGGTCACAAGACGTGAAGAGGGCAGGGGCATAGGGATCTCTCCATGGAAGACTAGTGCGACATGATGCAAGGCACGGTCATCGACTGCAGCATGCCACGGGTGGCGCCGCCCAGAATGAATTCGCGCACACGGCTGTGCCCATATCCACCCATCACAACCAGATCGATCTGGTTGTCGGAGATATGATTGAGCAATGCATCTGACACGCCAGAAGCAGGAGCGGGGATTCTCTCCACGGCAACCTTCACCCCGTGACGGGACAGATAAACCGCCAGATCCGCCCCCGGATCACCCGGCAAATGCAGTTTCTGGGCTTCGACCATCACCACCTGAACCTCGTCCGCCAATTCAAGAATAGGCATGGCAGTATGGATGGCACGCGCCGCTGTCTTCGAGCCGTCCCATGCGACCATGACTTTCTTCGCGGCAAAATGCTCGATGCCGACATAAGGCACAATCATGATTGGACGCCCGGAATCAAACAAGGCAGCTTCGATCAATTCGGCGCGCAAAGGTTCAGGCCGATCCGGATTGTCCTGGCCCACCACCAGCATATCACACATGCGGGTGTGATTGACGAAGGTATCCAGACCACCGGGGGTCAGATCCATCAGGCGCGTTTCGAAGGCATTGCCAGAGCGTTCGCTATATTCACTGAAACGTTCCAGCGCGGACTGGGCCTTTTCCTGTGCGCGGTTGCGCGCGTCGGAAATGAACTGATCCGGAACGGGCTGCACCATCAAGGCGGGAACGACTGGTTCGATCAGCGGGGAAACGCCGGTCATATGGGCGTCGAGTTTATTGGCCAACTCGCTCGCAATCTGTATCGGAGCGGTCGTCAGATCGGTTTCGATATCCAGAAGGCAGATGATTTCTTTGATGGCCATGATGGCCTCCTCTCCCAAATATGTCCGGTCATGGGTGGGGGGCCGGACTTGATTGCATGCAGACGGATCGCTCTGAGCTTTTTATGCTCATTGTGATTCGATCCCTGAAGCCGCACGCTTGGCTTCCGGGTAAACTATGGCCCATGGTTCAAGAGCCTTGCTTTGATAGGGATCAAGCCCAAAGGGAAATTGCGAAGGCTTGCAAACCACTTTCGTCGTATAGCTGCGTAGCTGAAAAAGGTGGCTTGATTAGGATGTAGGAAGGCGCGTGCCGCTCCACAAGCGCATTAAGCCCTAAGACCGGATTTAGCTTGCCCCAATTCGATGCAAGTCTTTGGTCTTGTGGTATTTCTAAAAAGGGAAAGAAGGACAGCCTGCCAATGTGACGGGGAAGAGCCGCCGAGAAGCTCAGCGCGCCGGAGCATCATCCCGCAAACCGCAGAAACACCAATTGTGTATCGCCATAGGAGCGCTGATCGAGGCTTTCAAAACCTTGCGGAATTACAAGTTCTGCCTTTGCATCTTCTTCCCAGACAATCAGCGCATCAGGCACCAGCCAGCCACCGTCCGCAGCGCTTTCAAGGGCTTGTTCACCCAGACCTTTGAGATAGGGAGGATCCATGAAAACCAGCGTGAAAGGCTCAATCGTGCCGACGGCCCCCAGCTTGGTCGCATCGCGCCGGAAGATCTTGGCGACCCCATTCAGTCCCAACGTCTCCATGTTGGAGCGGATCAAGCCGCGCCCTTCAATGCCATCCTCGACAAACAAAGCCGCTTTTGCGCCGCGTGACAGGGCTTCACAGCCCAGAGCCCCGGTGCCTGCGAACAGATCCAGCACCCGCGCGTCTGTGACCGCGTGATCATAGGAATGGGCAAGAATGTTGAACAGGGTTTCCCGCACCCGGTCAGTGGTTGGCCGGATCGACTGGCTTTTCGGGCTGGCAAGACTCTTGCCTTTGAGGCGGCCACCAACAATGCGCATATTTGGGCTCTCTGGTCTCAAGAAGGGTTGGGATTGAGCGTTAGGGGATATCAAAAAGGGGCGACGCCGCCCCTTTCCATTGTTCAGAGTGGCTTAGTCGCGACCGCGTGGGCCTCCGGGCTTGCCACCAAATTTGCCAGAAGGCCGGCCACCAGAAGGTCTGCCCCCAGACGGTCGGCCACCAGACGGGCGCCCGCCATCACGACCACCGGGACGGCCCCCAGATGGACGGCCACCGTCGCGACCACCATCACGGCCTTCAAATGAACGGTCACCTTTGTTGCCGAATTTGCCAGATGGGCGCCCGGTCGGTTTACCCGTAGGGCGACCCGTTGGCTTGCCTGTAGGCTTACGCTTTTCAATGCGGGCATTCGGGTCCAGCAGGTCGGCCTTTTGTGGACGACCGCCGACCTTGCGCACCGACTTGCCAACCGACTTCTTGCCGTCAGCGCCTTCTTCGCGATAGGTGAAGCTGGTCCGGCGTGGTGCTGCCGGGTCAAATGGCTTGCGCTCGGCATACGGAATGGCATTGTAGCTTGGACGGTCCGAACGATCTCCACGACCTCCACGATCTGGGCGATCACCACGGTCATCCCGATCTCTGCCAAAGCCGCGACCACCGCGCTCGCCCCGATCACCGCGGTCAGGACGATCGCCCCGGTCGCCACGATCAGAACGGTCACCGCGTTTGCCGTCTTTGGTCTCGGAAAAGGCACGTGCCCCTTGCTTGGCCGACATAAAGCCTGCGCGAGCCCCGCCGGACGATTTGCGGTCCTTTTTCTCCGGCTTTGGCTCTTCCTGCTTTGGCGCTTCTGTCAAGATCGGCGCGTCGAAATCAGCCCCGGATTCTTCCACCAAACGCTCGCCAAGCTGATCGCGCAGCACACGGCTCTTGACTTCCGATGCCGTGCCTTCCTTCATGTCGAGCAGCTGGAAAGGACCATAGGACACGCGGATCAGACGGTTCACTTCAAGGCCGAGGTGGCCAAGAACCTTCTTCACTTCGCGGTTTTTGCCTTCGCGCAGTGCAACGGTGATCCAGACATTGTCGCCAACCTCGCGTTCGATCTGCGCGTCAATCGAGCCATAAAGCACGCCTTCCAGCGCCACACCTTCGGCCAAGGTATCAAGCTGGGCCTGGGTGATCTTGCCATAGGCCCGCACGCGATAGCGGCGCAGCCAGCCGGTGGTGGGCAGTTCCAGAACCCGAGCCAGACCGCCATCATTGGTCAGCAGCAGCAAGCCTTCGGTGTTGATATCCAGACGACCAATCGTAATCACGCGCGGCAGACCTACCGGCAGCTTTTCAAACACTGTCGGGCGACCTTCCGGGTCGGACGTGGTGGTCACCAGACCGCGCGGCTTGTGATAAAGCCACAGGCGGGTTCGTTCGCGCACAGGCAGCGGCGCACCATCAACCAGCACCGTGTCTGTGGTGTGAATATTGATTGCCGGGCTGTCGAGCACTTTGCCATTGACGCTGACGCGGCCTGCCTTGATCCAATTTTCCGCATCGCGACGCGAGCAAAGCCCTGCGCGCGCCATGATCTTGGCAATTCTCTCGCCTTCTTCCAGCGCACGGGTCGGCGGTGTATAGGCTGGGCCTTTTGGCTTGTCGGCTTGAGCCGCTGGGCGATCTTTGAAAGGACGATCCTTGAAAGGACGGTCTTTGACCGGGCGATCCGGACGGCCACGGCCTTTGTCGCTCCGTGGGCCCCGGTCATCCCGTGGGCCTTTTGCAAAGCGTGGTCCTTTGTCGAACCCACGACCCTCTTTGCGGTCGTCAAACCGACGTTCGCCAGACCGGGCTTCGGTCTTGCTGTCACCCGGCTGGCGCAGGGCGCGCTCTTCGGGCTTCTCACGGCGTGCATCGACGCTCGGAGACCAGCCATCATCCTTGCGGTCGCGACCAAAGGGCTTGGCGTTCGGTTTATTTTTGGTCCCAGGGCCTTTTTTCTTGAAAGACCCGGACTTTGGTGAATGATGGGCGCCATCCCGGCGCGCATGTTTGGATGCGTCTGGCGACCTCGCGTCGGCAGAACGGCGTCCTTTTTGAGCAGATTTGCGTTCCATAGCGAAAGCCTTTACCACAGGTTCATAAGAAAAATCGAGAAGAAAGTGGAGAGGTCAGCAATGTGCAGGCCGCATGGTTATCAAGCCGATGGGAAGCATCGCAAAAGCTTCATGGAAATGGCGCTTGATGAGGCCCGTCAGGCCGCTCTGGTTGGGGAGGTGCCCATTGGTGCTGTGCTGGTGCATGACGGACAGGTCATCGCCAAGGCTGGCAACCGCACCATCGCGCTCAATGACCCCACTGCACATGCGGAAATTCTGGTTATCCGGAAAGGCTGCACCCGCTTTCAATCCCAAAGACTGCCCGATTGCGATCTCTATGTGACACTGGAGCCATGCCCCATGTGCGCCGCCGCCATTTCATTTGCTCGCATCCGGCGGCTCTATTATGGGGCGCAGGATAAAAAAGGTGGTGCGGTGGAAAGCGGATCCACCTATTTCAGTCAATCCATTTGCCATCACGCGCCAGAGGTCTATTCCGGCATCAATGAAACCCAAGCCGCGCATTTGTTGCAAGATTTCTTCCGCCAGCGCCGGGATTGAAAACGTCTTTCAGCTTTCATCCTCATCGGGTTGATAGATCAGGATGTCACCGGGCTGACATTCCAGCACTTCGCAAATCTTGCTCAGGGTCTCAAAACGAACCCCTTTCACCTTGCCAGATTTCAGCAGCGAAACATTCTGCTCGGAAATACCGATCAGCTCTGACAGGGCCTTGGACTTCATTTTGCGCCGGGCCAGCATCACATCCAGTTCGACGATTATTGCCATCGCACCAATGCCCTCCTTGTCTTTGAGCCCTTGCGGATGGGATTGCCCGCAACGGGCCGGATAGGGGTGTCTGCACCAGTCATGTCAGATGATTCCTCGGTTTCGCCAATGATTGCACCATTTGGCATCCTCTTGAAATGGTCTCAAAAGCGAGTGTTTCAAACAAACTGGCTATTCTCTTCCTGCAGCAGGGACGCTTCGCGCATCACCCAGCCAATGGTCATGAACATCACCCCGAAGATGATGAAGAAAATCTCGCCTCCTTCCACGCCAATCGACAATTGCCGTTGTCCCTCAGGCAGGTCAAAGGTTGTCAGCACGGATGCCACCGGCTCCTCAAGGAAATCCATCACTCCGAAAATCACAAACCAGATGCCGCACCAGACCATCGAGGACAGGGTCTTGGAGGAAAAGAAATCAAGGATCTGCAACCGGGCAAAGACGGTGCGCATATACCAGAGCGTCATCAGGAAAGTACCAATCGTCGCATCATAGAAAAATGCGAGTAGCCAGCGCTGAAGCTGCGGTATTTCACCATAGGTGCGGCCGCTATCCCCAAAATCGATCACGTCATTGCCCGCTTCCAGCAGGTCAGGATTGAGCAGCAGAAACAGCAAAACAATGCCGATAACAACGACCAGTGCAATGAAGAAGGTTAAAACCCATTTCATGATCCCGCTGACCCGCGCAATGCGCCCGACCCGGACATCCTGTTCCTCTGCCAGTTTCGCAGATTGATTCACCATCGCGGTTTCTCCCAAAAATTTTTCCTCGGACATTTTGTCAAAGATTTTCGTGAACCGGCCACGCTTGTAACGCGACCAATGGAAAGTGGACAGTGATTTTTTAAAAAACCACTTGACTTGCGAATAAACATATATGATTTAAAAATTATCGTCAAACGATAATAAATCAGAAATTTGCGATGATTTATGATTGTTTGAATTTTGGTGGGCAATGCCGACCGTCAAAGAACGCAAACCAAATTGAAATCACATCTGAAAGGGCGCTTTGAAAAAGAGCGCGAGAATATCATGGCTTTGAGCTCCACTTCCTCCCTGACCCTTGCCGCAGCCGCCGGTTGCCTTGTTGCTTCCTTGCTGCCCATGCAGGCCCGCTCCGCGGATCTGCCCGACATGCCGGGTCTCTATAGCCCGCAAGGGCCCACCCATCAGCTTCGTTGGGAAGGAGGCTATGTCGGTGCTCAGCTCGGCGGCGGTCACCTGTTTGGTGAGGTCAAGGCCACTGGCTCCAAGGACTATGTTAAGGGTGGTGCCGCTGGCGGTGTCTATGCCGGTTACAATTGGCAAATGTCTCGCGCCGTGCTCGGCCTTGAAGGGGACTTCACCTATCTCGGCCACAAAAAGAGCTTCACCCACGCGACACTTGGCACCGTCAAAGCCAGAAACAACTGGTCGGCTGGCTTGAAAGCCCGCGTCGGTCTGCCGATTGATCGCTTCATGCCTTATCTGTCCGCTGGCGTCTCGCTGGCCGACTTCGAGCTGAGCGCCAAAGGCACAAAGAAGGACACCACCAATCTGTCGCTCAATTTCGGGGCCGGTGTCGAATATGCCATGTCCGACAAGATCCATCTGCGCGCCGACTATTCGATCAATGGTGTCAATGACATGCGTAAAAATTTTGGCGGCACGAGCGTCAAGAGCGAAGCGGGCAGTCATCGACTGATGGTCGGCGTCAGCTACCATTTTTAACCCACAAACCCGGCAAGCATCAGTAACCTGCATTTTGAGAGGATGAAAAATGAAAGGTCGAGCCAATTGCGAAGACTATGTGCCTCGGTGGCTTTTGTCGCGGGTCATCGAATGGCTCGCTCTTGCCAGCCTTTTGGCGTCCGTGATCCTCATGCTGGTCATGCTTGCCGGGTAATTTTTTGATTCAAGGAGAGAGACAATGAATGCTTTATTTATTCTGAAATGCCTCCATCTCGTCTGTTTGCCGAGCTGGAAAATGAAATGGCAAGCGCAGGTGGAATGGCGCTTCTTCGGCTAAAGCCTAAGGCCATATATCTTGTGCCTTTGGCTCTCTCTTGGCAGGATGGCCCCACCTTTTCCTGTCGCATTGGAGCCCAGCACCATGCCCGATCGCCAGTCCCCCGCCACGGATAGCTCATGGCAGACGCACGAAATCTATGATGCTCTGCCCGACATGTTTGCAGGCTTTGATCGCGCCTCTGTTCGCGTCGACGATCAGACCTTTTTCCTGCGCACCGGTGGCCATGGTCCGCCTTTGTTGCTGTTGCATGGCTATCCGCAAAATCATGTTTGCTGGCATCGCGTCGCCCCGGCGCTTGCCGATCATTTCACCCTTATCATTCCTGACCTGCCCGGTTACGGCTATAGCAGCCTGCCGTCAGCGATCCCTGAAGAAAAACCGGGCCACGAGGCCTATGCCAAGCGTCATTGGGCGGACCTACTGGTCAAACTGATGGCGCATCTGGGCCATCAATCCTTCGCGGTGATCGGCCATGATCGGGGAGGGCGCGTCGCCTATCGCATGGCGCTTGATCATCCAAACCGCGTCACCCGGCTCATCTGTCTTGATATTATACCGACCCTCGATATGTGGCAGGGTATGACAGCGTCCCGGGGCATGGCGGCCTACCATTGGCAATTCCTCGCCCAGCCCTATCCCCTGCCAGAAAGGCTGATCACTGCCGATCCCGCCACTTATCTAGACCACACCATTGCCAGTTGGGCCTTGAAACGTGATCTCTCGGCCTTTGATGCCGATGCTATGGCCCATTATCGCGCAACCTTCGCCACGCCAGACCGGATCCATGCCGCCTGCGAGGATTATCGTGCCGGGTGGAGTATCGATCAGCAAATCGATCTGGCAGACAGGGAGAAAGGCAACAGGATTGCCTGCCCGACCATGGTGATTTCCGGTCCGGCCAGCAAAACCTCTGATGCCGATGGCCAACGGGCCATCTGGAGCCAATGGGCAACCGATCTCACCTGCCATACGGTCACAGCAGGGCATTTTGTTGCCGAGGAAGCGCCCGAAGACAGCCTGTCCCTGATGCTTGAATTCCTGTCTCGCCGCTGACTGGCAGTCGTCTCGCTGATACTGGCTCCTGATAACAGACCCGATTGCACGACCGGGAGGCTCTGTGGCATCTTGCCCAACGCATGGGCGACAGCGCGCTGATTCTGTTTTTGAAAGCCATCCCTCGCCCCGATTGACCACCAGCCCCCGCAAAGAGCCTATTTATGACCGAGACCGCCTCAAGCATCCTGCAACTGGATGAAGCCACCATCAACAAAATCGCCGCTGGCGAAGTGGTGGAACGTCCGGCGAGCGTCGTCAAGGAACTGGTGGAAAATGCCATTGATGCCGGGGCGGATCGCATTGAGGTGATTACTGAGGGCGGCGGCAAGAATCTCATACGGGTGATTGACAATGGCAAGGGCATGACCCGCGCCGATTTGAGCCTCGCCATCCAACGTCATTGCACCTCCAAGCTCGACCCGGATGATTTGATGGATATCCGCCATCTGGGCTTTCGTGGGGAAGCTTTGCCTTCCATCGGCTCGATTGCGCGCCTGACCATCCTGTCGCGCCATGCAACCGAACCCCATGCCTGGGAAATCTCCGTTGAAGGTGGCCGGGAAACCGGCCCCAAACCCGCAGCGCTGACTGCGGGCACCCGGATCGATGTCGAAGATCTGTTTTTCACCACCCCTGCGCGCCTCAAGTTCCTCAAGACCGACCGGGCTGAGAATACCGCTATTTCCGATGTGATCAAACGCATCGCCTTGTCCAACCCCTCCATTCGCTTCACCGTCACCGGTGCGGACCGCTCACGCCTTGACTATCCTGCAGCCAAGGGGCCTGACGCCCATTTGGTGCGGATGGGGCAGGTGATGGGCAAGGCCTTTCGCGACAATGCGGTTGAAATCGACGCCTTGCGCGACACGGTGCGCCTGACAGGCTTTGCCGGATTGCCAACGCTGAACCGCGCCAACAGCCTGCACCAGTTTGTCTTCGTCAATGGACGTCCCGTGCGCGACAAGATGATGCTAGGGGCCTTGCGCGGCGCCTATTCTGATTTTCTGGCGGGCGGTCGCCATCCTTGTGCGGTCCTGTTCATCGATCTCGACCCCCACGAGGTGGATGTCAATGTCCACCCGACCAAGGCCGATGTGCGCTTTCGCGATGCAGGCCATATTCGCGGGCTGGTGGTTGGTGCCATTCGGCAAGCTCTGCTTGAGGCAGGCCATCGATCCTCCTCCACTGGCGGCGACAACACCCTTGGTGCCTTGCGACCAGACGGAGTACGGGCGACCAATGTGGCACAAGGCCACCAGCCTCAAGCACCTTTCCGCCCAACCCAGCCTTATCGACCGCAAGGGTCGGTGAATTGGGACTGGCGGCAAAGCGTCTATCGCCCCGAGAGATCTGATGAGGGACCTGATGAGGGGCCTGATCAAGGGGCAACGCCGCCCACCATGCCCGCCATGCAAGAGCAACCGCAACAGACTTTTGCCCCCTTCGGGGACGAAGCGGCTGAACAGGTTGCCAGCCCAATGGATGGTGCGCCCATGCAGGGACGCATGGCCGATGTTGCCGGTCCGTCTGCCGACACCCGTGCCAACATGGCAGAGCCAAGCGCCGAGCAACTGGCCCGCCCACTGGGTGCGCCAAGGGCTCAGATTTTCGAGAATTACATTCTCGCCCAGACCGATGATGGTTTGGTGATTGTCGACCAGCATGCTGCACACGAGCGTCTCGTCTATGAACAACTCAAGGCGTCGCTGGCAAAAAAGACCATCGCCCGTCAGGGATTGTTGATTCCCCATGTGATCGAAATGGACGAAGACGACGTCACCCGCATTGATGAGGCCAGCGAGCAACTGACCCAATTGGGTTTGACGCTCGAAGCCTTCGGTCCCGGTGCTGTGGCGGTGCGCGAAACTCCTGCCATCCTGGGCAAGCCCAACGTCGAAGCTCTGGTGCGTGACATCGCCGACGATCTGGCCGAATGGGACAAGGCCACCCGGATTGAGGAAAAGATCCTGCATGTCGCCGCCACCATGGCTTGCCATGGGTCGATCCGATCCGGGCGTCGTCTGCGGCCCGAGGAAATGGATGCTCTGTTGCGCGAAATGGAAGCCACACCCCATTCGGGCCAATGCAATCATGGCCGCCCAACCTATGTTGAGCTGAAAATTGGCGATATCGAACGCCTGTTTGGCCGATCCTGAGGCCTAACGGATCCGCGCCATCTTCTTGCTCTTTGTTGTCATGCCTCTGTCACACAAAACAGGGAAAGGAAAGCACCTGTTCCTGCGACAGTTTGTGCCCAATCAAAATGACCCATCGCACATTTTTGTGGGATGAAAGACAACGAGGATAAAGTCGGTATGCGGCATCTCCAGCACACCCTCATGGCAGCGCAATATTCCCATGCGGGCTTCAAACGGCTGATGCAAGAAACGGCAGCACAGGCCGAAGTGATCTTCTTTATCCTGCTGCTTGGTCTTTACGCACTGCTTGGGGCCAGTTCCCTGCATTTTGTCATCCTGACCTTTCTGTTTCTCGCAACAATCGCTCTGGAAGCTCTGAATACGGCGATTGAAGTGCTGGTCGATCATCTGACAAATGACTATGCGGAGTTTGCCCGACAGGCCAAAGATCTAGGTTCCTTCTCAGTCTTTTGCACCTTGACTATGATGAGCCTTTTCAGCCTTTATGTTTTATATCTGAATCTTTAAAGGCAGCTACGCGTCCATGAGCAAATCAAATCCGCTTGTTACTTCCGTTCGCAATCATCTTTCCCCGCTGGCCCGGGCGCGAAAGGGCGCTTTGGGTGTTGCGCTGATGTTTGGTGCCTTTCTGGCCATTTTCGGCCCCCGCTCCGAAGTCAGCGTCATGTTGCAGGCGATGATTCTGGCAGGTGGTTTTGTCTGTTTCGGATTGGGCTGGGCCGGTATCTCCCAGGCCCTCATGGGCTGGTCGAAACAATATGATTTCGATTTCGAGAAATGCGAAATCCGCCAGGTCTCCGGCACCATCTTCGGACGTTCGCGTCCCTATATCGTCCCCTTCATCCGCATCGAGGGCCTTGAGGTGAAACCCGGCAGCATCACCGGCGAAGGCGCTCTGGAAGGCGAGGGGATGATTGAAATCATGGCCCCGGATGGCCGTGCCTTCCTGCGCGCGGGCATGTTTGAAAGCATGGAAGACGCTGAGAAGATGGCTGCAAAATTACGCGATGAAATTGTATTGGCCAAAAAAGCGGTCGGTATTGAGTAATATTACGGCAGCCCTATGCATCAGGACTCCTGCTGATGCATCTTTCGTCGAAAAAATTTGTAGAATTGCGAACTGATTTGAGACATCGCAATTGCCTTGCACCATGGAAGCATGTTTGATGGGGGCTAGCTTTTAGACGAAGCACCCTCAGCTAAGATCTTCTTGCAAGGAACCCAGCTCCATGACGATTAAAGTCACTGACCGGCAAATCGAGAAAGCCAAGGTCTTCCACTCCCTGCATGTCAAGGGTCGTCCCCTTGTGCTGTATAATATCTGGGATGCGGGTGGCGCCAAGGCGGTTGCCGATTGCGATGAAAAAGCGGTCGGGACCGGGAGTGCCTCAGTTGCTGCCGCTCATGGATATGGCGATGGCGAGGAAATCCCGCTTGATTTGGTCATGACCATTATTGACCGCATTACAGCGACCGTTGATTTGCCGGTAACCATCGATTTCGAAGGCGCCTATGCCCAGACCCCTGAAGGGGTGGCGGAGAATGTACTTCGTCTGGTCGAGTTGGGGGTGATCGGCTGCAATTTCGAAGATCAGATTATCGGCGAGCAAGACCTCTATTCGATTGAACAGCAGGCGGACCGCATTCGCGCCATTCGCGAAGCGACCGATGCATTGGGACTGCCCTTCTTTATCAATGCCCGCACTGACTTGTTCCTGCATGCCCATGATGACAGCAAGCATGGGGACCTGATGAGCGAGGCCAAGGAACGCGCCATCGCCTATACGGAAGCCGGCGCGGATGGCTTCTTTGTGCCGTGGCTGAAAAACAATGATCTGCTGGCCGAATTGTGTGACGATCTGATTCTGCCGGTCAATGCCTTCAAGCGGCCCGGGATTGCCAACAACAAGGAGCTGGCCAAGCTGGGCATCGCCCGCATCAGCTATGGTCCATCCCCATACCGGTGCGCGGTCGTTGACCTCATCCGTCGTATCCACGAGAAGGATTGAGCCTTCCCAGCCTTTAAAATAAAAAGCCCGGTCCTTGTGAACCGGGCTTTTTTTATAGTAAGTGGATCTGGGCTGATAACCGTTATTTTGACTTGCTGTCGAAGCCGACAAGAATCTGCACATTGCGTTCGGACGGGGTGACAATGGAGATGCCGCTGTCAACCTTGGCAAACAGGGCCGAGCGGTCCGGCGTATTCAGTGCCACCCTGATCTTGTGCAGCTTGGAGTAAAGAATATTGTCCTGCTTGCGCACAACGATGCGCAATGGCAGTTCGGCTACGGTTTTCTGCGACGAACGCGGCCCACCCAGCACACGCCCGGCAACACCTACCTTGATGAACATTTCCGCACCCAGCGTGGTGCATTCACGGGCGGTTTGTTGGATAACACCCTGATAGATCAGCTTCTGATCTGCGCTGCCAGCGGCACGCTTGTCATAGCGTTTGACCACATTGGTGTCACCAAGAATGGATAAACTGGGGCAGTAGCCGGCAAATTTCTTCGGATTGCTGAGCATCATCCGGGTCGTATCATCCACGATCGTTCCCGCATTGGCGGCATCCGCCTGGGTCGTCTGCATAGAATTGGCAGGAGCCGTTTCATTAGTCTTGCTGCCAAAGGTTGGCATGCTTATGCCGCCAGCACACCCTACCAGCAGAAGGCTGAGGACGCTCACAGCACCAAGTGTGCGAAGTTTGGGAAAGGACACCGACATTCTCAATTCTTTCTATACTCAAAACCATGGGCCATGCAGAGCAGGGCTCTTGACGCATTCTTGACCCAGCCAACGAAAATAGACAAGACCGGGCAGCAAATTCGGCTCCCCTTTTAGCATAAAAGTCGCAAAAGGCGATGCTTTAGACACATCCGGTTGCCTTTTGTCTTTGTTGCCGACTTGACAGAACGGGGCGCAATGCCCTTGTTATCCTCAAGGATGAAATCAGTCAGACCAGTCCTGACCTTTTTGCATCAAGCCGCTTCAAAAGCCCCAGTCCAGCAGGGCGATCTCAGAGCCGAACAGGGAACCAGCAATGAACGAGACAAAGCCGCCACTTGATATCTATCTTTGTGCCCCGCGCGGTTTCTGCGCCGGGGTGGATCGCGCGATCCAGATTGTCGAGCTGGCTTTGGCAACCTATGGCGCGCCTGTCTATGTGCGTCACGAGATTGTTCATAACAAATTCGTTGTTGAAAGCCTCAAGGCCAAAGGCGCGGTCTTTGTTGAAGAACTCGACGAGGTGCCGCCGACCAAACAGCCGGTGATCTTTTCGGCCCATGGAGTGCCGAAATCTGTCCCCGAAAATGCCCGCGAGTTGAATTTCTTCTACCTTGATGCGACCTGTCCGCTGGTTTCCAAGGTGCATAAGGAAGCGATGCTGCATGACAAGCGCGGTCATGAAATCATTCTGATCGGGCACGAGGGTCACCCTGAAGTGATCGGCACCATGGGCCAGCTCGAAGAGGGCGTGGTCAAGTTGATCGAAACGGTTGAGGATGTCGCGGCCTTTGAACCGCGCGATCCGGAAAATCTGGCATGGATCACCCAGACCACCCTGTCAGTCGACGATACTGCCGACATTATTGCCGCCCTCAAAGACCGCTTCCCCGCCATCACGGGGCCGAACAAGAATGATATCTGCTACGCCACCACCAATCGTCAGGAAGCGGTGAAGATCGTGGCCCCCAAGGCCGACGTGATGATTGTCGTGGGTGCGCCAAACAGCTCCAACTCCAAGCGTCTGCGCGAAGTGGGTGAACGGGCTGGCTGCCGCCAGTCGCTTTTGCTGCAGCGGGCCAGCGATATCGATTGGGACAGTCTGGGCGATATTTCCTCGGTGGCCATCACCGCAGGCGCTTCGGCACCCGAAGTGCTGGTCGAAGAGGTCATCGAAGCCTTTCGGACGCGCTATGATGTGACGGTCGATGTGATTGTCACCGCCAAGGAAGATATCATTTTCAACATCCCGCGTGAGCTGCGTGAGGCGGCCATCGCTGCTGGCGTACTGGAAGAAGGCCCAAAGGCTGTGGCGGTCAACTGATCCAACCCCGACCTGCCATCAAGGCACAGCGACGCCACGCTGTCGCGCTGATCAAACAGACGTGATCAAACAAAAACAGACAGACAAGAAGAAAGAAAGGGACCGGACATGGCGGTCTATACCGAAGTCAGCGATGAAGAACTCGACGCCTTTGTCAACAGCTATGACATTGGCGCGCTGACCTCTTACAAGGGCATCGCCGAAGGTGTCGAAAATTCCAACTTTCTGGTCCAGACCGAAAGTGGTCCCTTTATCCTCACCCTTTATGAAAAGCGGGTCAATCCCAACGATTTGCCCTTTTTTCTGGGGTTGAAGGAGCATCTATCCGAGCATGGCATCAATTGTCCGACGCCGTTGCGCAATCGGCAGGGCAAGAGCCTTGGCCATCTGGCCGGGCGGCCCGCCGCAATGGTGACGTTTCTCGATGGCATGTGGGTCCGTCGCCCCACGGTCGAGCATTGCGAACAGCTGGGCGTTGCAATGGCCAAGATGCATGCCGCCGCCTCGGATTTTGAATTGACCCGTGAGAACGCCCTTTCGGTGTCCGGCTGGCGTCCGCTCTTTGCCATGTGTTCGGACCGTGCCGACTCGGTTGAGGCGGGCCTGAAGGCTGAAATCGCCGCTGAATTGGATTTCTTTGAGGCCAATTGGCCGACAGATCTGCCCAAGGGCATCATCCATGCGGATCTGTTCCCGGATAATGTCTTCTTCCTGCGCAACCAGCTTTCGGGTCTGATCGACTTTTATTTTGCCTGCAATGATCTGCTGGCCTATGATCTGGCCATCTGCATCAATGCCTGGTGTTTTGAGCCCGACGACATGTTCAATGTCACCAAGACCCGGGCACTGCTCAAAGGCTATCAGTCTATCCGTCCGCTGACCGAAGCCGAGCATAAGGCTATCCCGTTGCTTGCCCGTGGAGCTGCTCTGCGATTTCTGTTGACCCGCCTCTATGACTGGTTGACCGTGCCTGAAGGGGCCTTGGTCGTGCCGAAAGATCCCATTGAATATCTCAAGAAACTGCGCTTTCACCGTTCCATCCGCTCCACTGCCGACTATGGCATCGGCATCTGACTGCGAGGGGCGGCGGCTGACTGATCAAGGCTGTGTGATCACAGCCACACTTGTCTCTTGGGGTGACGGCACGATATAGAAGAAGGGAGGACAATCCCCTATCTTTATCATCCTGCTCCGCTCGAACTTCATGGCGGGCCGATTGCGAGCTTGGGGCGGCAGGGACAGCCAAAGGGACGGAAAAGATGAGCAGTTGCGGTATCGGCACCAAGACCAAGGATGATCCATTCCTTTTCCGCAATCATTTCCCGCTGCCCGTGCGCGTCATGGTCGGACTGTTTGGTCTCGTCCTCTGGCTCTTGCCCTATTCCCTGTTGATTGCCCCGCAATGGAACCATTTCAGCTGGTTGCTCATCCCCTTCGGCCTGATCGGGATTGCCGGTGCAGTGGGAGGCAGCCTGTTCATTCTGTCCTCACTGATCGGCGAAGCCCGTGAAACCCGCCTTGATCTGGTCTGCCAGCAATTGGTTCAAACCTCGCGCGACTGGCTGCTCCGGCGCCATGAGGAGAGGGTGCCATTCTCCGACATTTCCATCATTGAGCTGCGCAAGCCCACATGGGCACGGGACGAAGAGATCTTTGCCATTCATGCCATGCGCGATGATGGCACCATGCTGCCAGCCTTTGGGGCCTTTCCCTCCCAGCAGGAAGCCGAAAAGATCACCACCCTGATGGGCCATCGCCCCAATGGTCTCACCGCACTTGATCAGAACTGGACCAAGGCCGAACTGGCCGCCCTCAAGCGATCCATGGAAGCGCAGGCTGCCCGCTCGTACTGCGGCACCTGCTCACCCGGCGGCATGCCCAAAGACCGTCCTTTGCTGCATTAATCAGCCTATTGTCTTGCGATAGGATGAGAAGCCTGCCGCGTGCACACTCACTCCGGCAGCCCGTCAAAACAGGGAACCGTGTCGCGTTTCTCGCTCCAACTTGGCCGCGAAGCGACAAAGATCTGTGCGTCTGGTTGCCGGGCAATCGGTGTATCAAGGCAACCTACCGGCACTTGCCATTGATCGATTGCTGCGTTGAAATGCGGTACAGGGGATCCGCAGCAAGCACAAAAACTGCGTGCATTGCGGCTGTCTGGTACCTGATAGGACTGCACATGCTCCAGGCCGGACACCCAGTCCAGCGTGCCATTCTTTAAAAAGATATTGGCGCTGTGGGCCGAGCCACTCGCCTTCTGGCATCGGCTGCAATGGCAAAGATAAAAGCCCGAAATGGCAGCATTGCCCTTGAAGGTCACAGTCCCACACAGACACGAGCCTGCAAATTGTTGCTTGATATCATCCATTATGCTTCCTCCTCCTTCTAGTCGATCCTGACAAGGGACAATCAAAAAAAGGCCCGCATGGGGCCTTTTCAATGGTCGTGACAACAAAAGCGATGCGCGTCATTTGAGCTGGCTGAAGCCTGCCTGAAAGCCATTGAGGTCAATGGGAATGCCGATGCCTTCTTCCGGGGTCTGGAAGACGATGAAAGTCGCCGTCTTGCCCTTGCCGAGCAGGGAGACCAGCTTGTCATCCATGATCACTTCAGCAATGCAGCCCTGTGGCAGGCAGCGGACAAAACCCGCGCGGCCCACATCGGTTGAATCCACTTTCAGCCCCAGTCCATGCGGCAGCAAAACACCAAGCGGCGTAAGGACGCGCAGGATACGCGCCGATTTGTCGGCTGTTTTGAGAACAATCACCGTCAGACCGACATTGTCCCGATCCGATGCGGTGACATATTGCATCAGCGCACATTGCTCAGATGGGGCACCCGGAGGCGTGTCGCAGCGAATTTCCCAATCACCATGAACCGAACGGACAGCACCTTGCGCCTGTGCCGGGCTTACGGTCAGCACCGAGGCCGCTATGGCACCCAGAAAGGGGACAAGGGCCAACGACAAACCAAACGGCACCCGAAGCACCTGTTTGATCGAAGAAAGGAAAGGCTCGCGCTTGGATCTCATAGGGAACGTACCATGAAGTTTTGCCCATCGGGGGGCGTGAAACAGCTGTATCAGACTAATTGCCTGATTCGTCAAAGCGATGCTGCAATTTTGCGTGCAGCGCACTCTCTAACCCCCAATTATGGCAAGAAAACATTGGGGATAATGATAATTTGGGTTCACAAATAGGGGAAAACCCAGATAGGAAGATTAGGGAATTCATTAAATATCTTTGGGAAGTGTGGCATGTTGTCGCACTAATTTCCTATCTCCGGAGGTTGCGACAGACGGTCGCATGTGGCTCTATAGAGAGAGTTTGATCTGGATCAATTGGGTGCCTGAACAAGGATCGTATCCCGGGTGGAGGCTCTGCCGGATTGGGACAACAACAAATGGTCGCTTCAGTCACCCGACGCAGAAGACCACGCATGACATGGCCGGACTTGCCCCGCTCGGAGCAGGTCTATGTCAGGTTCGCAAGATCTTCGCACTGACCAAAGCGAAGCAAAAGGGAGGATCACGGACGTGTTGATCGCCAAACGTCTTACCAAGGCCAACAAGATGGCGCGCCAGCTTGGCCAAAAAATGGGCCTGAATGCAGTGGCTGCCATTATGGGTTTGGCTGCCGCGTTGCAGATTGGCAGCAACAGCGCTGAGGCGGCTCAGCCGACCCCATGGGCTATTCACCTGCAAGAATCTGCCTCGACCGTGATGGATGACATCCACTGGTTCGGAAATTTCACCTTCTGGATCATCGGTATCATCGTTTTGTTTGTGGCCGCTCTGCTGGCCATCGTGCTGGTGCGTTTCAATGCCAAGGCCAACTCGACGCCATCCAAGACGTCCCATCACACCATGATCGAAGTGGTCTGGACCGTTGTGCCGATCCTGATCCTGCTGGTGCTTGCGGTCCCATCCTTCCGCCTGCTTTACAAACAGATGGAAATCCCCGCTGCCGATCTCACCGTCAAGGTGACGGGCTATCAGTGGTATTGGGGCTATGAATATCCCGACAGTGAAGCTGTCTCCTTTGACTCGATCATGCTCAATGATCAGGAGCGCGCCGACAAGGGAACCAACGAGCCGCGGTTGCTTGCTGTCGACAATGAAATGGTCGTGCCAGTGGGCAAGATCGTTCGTCTGCAGATCACCTCCGCTGACGTGATCCATTCCTACGCCCTTCCTGCCTTTGGCGTAAAAATGGACGCCGTTCCGGGCCGACTGAACGAATCCTGGTTCAAGGCGGACCGCGAAGGAATCTATTATGGCCAGTGTTCGGAATTGTGCGGCAAGGACCATGCCTTCATGCCTTTGGCTGTGCGCGTTGTCTCGCAGGAAAAATATGACACCTGGTTGGCGGCTGCTGCCGACGATGTTGATGAAGCCAACAAGTCGCTTCGCGCATCGCTCTCCACCAAATCCAATTTGAAACTCGCCGCGCAGTAAGCGCTGGAAGCTAAGGGAGCAAAGACCATGTCCTCAACAGCTGCCCATGATGCGCACCATACGCCAACAGGCTGGCGGCGCTGGGTCTATTCGACCAACCACAAAGACATCGGCACCATGTATCTGATCTTTGCCATCATGGCAGGTCTCATCGGTGGTGCTTTGTCAGGTGGCATTCGTCTCGAATTGCAGGAACCGGGCCTGCAATATTTCACCAATCCGCACATGTTCAACGTCTTCACCACAGGTCATGGTCTGATCATGATCTTCTTCATGGTGATGCCGGCGCTGATTGGTGGGTTCGGCAACTGGTTTGTGCCGATCATGATCGGTGCGCCTGATATGGCGTTCCCGCGCATGAACAACATCTCGTTCTGGCTGCTGCCTCCGTCGTTCCTGCTGCTGATCATCTCGCTGTTCGTGGAAGGCCCATCAGGCTCCACCGGCTTTGGTGGCGGCTGGACGGCCTACCCGCCGCTTTCCAGCGCGGGCCCTGGTGGCCATCCTGGTCCGGCCATGGATTTCGCCATTCTGTCTCTGCACTTGTCCGGTGCGTCATCCATTCTGGGAGCGATCAACTTCATCACCACCATCTTCAATATGCGAGCGCCGGGCATGACCCTGCATAAAATGCCGCTATTTGCATGGTCGGTTCTGGTCACCGCCTTCCTTCTGCTGCTGTCTCTGCCGGTCTTTGCCGGTGCGATCACCATGCTGCTGACGGACCGCAACTTTGGCACCAGCTTCTTCAATCCGGCCGGTGGCGGTGATCCGATCCTCTATCAGCATCTGTTCTGGTTCTTCGGTCATCCTGAAGTGTATATCCTGATCTTGCCGGGCTTTGGCGTGGTCTCGCACATCGTGTCCACCTTCTCCAGAAAGCCTATTTTCGGCTATCTCGGAATGGCCTATGCCATGGTTGCCATTGGCGTTGTCGGCTTCATCGTTTGGGCCCACCACATGTATACGGTTGGTCTTGACGTTGATACCCAGGCCTACTTCCTGTTTGCCACGATGGTGATTGCGGTGCCGACGGGGGTTAAGATCTTTTCGTGGATCGCCACCATGTGGGGCGGGTCGATCACCTTCGCCACACCAATGCTTTGGGCTGTCGGCTTCATCTTCCTGTTCACCATCGGTGGTGTGACGGGTGTGCAGCTGGCCAATGCCGGTCTCGACCGCGCTCTGCATGACACCTACTATGTGGTCGCACACTTCCATTATGTGCTCTCGCTTGGTGCTGTCTTTGCCATCTTCGCGGCCTGGTACTACTGGTTCCCGAAAATGTTCGGCTATATGTATAACGAACTCTATGGCAAGCTGCATTTCTGGATCATGTTCATCGGCGTCAACCTGATCTTCATGCCCCAGCATTTCCTCGGCCTGCAGGGTATGCCACGTCGTTATGTCGACTATCCGGATGCGTATGCCGGTTGGAACGCCATTTCGTCCTATGGCTACTACATCACCATGGTGGCGGTTGCCGTCTTCCTGTTTGGCGTCTTCGAAGCCTTCTCGAAAAAACGCAAGGCTGCGGACAATCCATGGGGTGAAGGGGCAGATACCCTTGAATGGCAGCTGTCTTCGCCGCCGCCATTCCACCAGTGGGAAGAATTGCCACGCATCAAGTAAGCGTCCCTTGCGCGCTGCTTGACACGAACAGGGATCGCCATTGGCGGTCCCACCGAATCCTGAAATCATAAGCCCGTACCGACCGGTTGTGGGCACATCAAGCAGGGTTCTCTAGGAAGGGGAGAGTAAAGACAATGACCATTCTGGACCAGACCAACGACAGCACCGCCCTTGGGGCATCAGATCTTGCTCACGTTGACTTCGGCGGAGCGGAGGTGCGGGACTATATTGCGCTGTTAAAGCCGCGCGTCATGTCTTTGGTGGTCTTCACGGCCTTTGTCGGTCTGGCCATTGCACCGGGCCATCTTCATCCACTCGAAGCCTTCATTGCCATTGCTTGCATCGCCATTGGCGGCGGCGCATCTGGCGCGCTGAATATGTGGTATGATGCCGATATCGACCGCATCATGAAGCGCACCGCCAATCGCCCGATCCCCGCTGGCCGGATCACTCCGGGCGAGGCCCTGAGCTTTGGTCTGACCCTCTCTGTCGCATCGACCCTGATACTGGGCCTGTTGGTCAACTGGCTTGCCGCTGGCCTCCTGGCTTTCACCATCTTCTTTTATGCCGTGGTCTATACCATGTGGCTGAAGCGCTCCACGCCGCAGAATATTGTCATTGGCGGTGCTGCTGGCGCGTTTCCTCCGATGATCGGCTGGGCTGCGGTGACAGGCTCCGTGACCATTGAATCCATTGTCCTGTTCCTGATCATCTTCATGTGGACACCACCGCATTTCTGGTCTTTGGCGCTGATCAAGAATGACGACTACAAAAATGCCGGTGTACCGATGCTGCCGGTGGTGGCAGGTGAAGCGGTGACCCGCTCGCAAATCGTGCTTTATTCGCTGGTGGTCGCGCCCCTCGGCATGGCACCTGCGGCACTTGGCTTTGCGGGTCTAACCTATGCAGTCCTGTCCGGCGTGCTCGGGATCTTGTTCCTTGTGGCCGCTCTGCGCGTCTATCGTAACCGGGAAGGGGCACTGGCGCGCAAGTCCGCTGGCCAGATGTTCGCCTTCTCCATCCTCTATTTGTTTGCGCTCTATGCCACGCTGTTGGTGGAGCATTTGCTGGGACTGCCGATGCTGCCAGCGCTGATCTAGCGCGGCAGCATGATAGCAGAACAGCTCGAAAAGGAGATCTGACATGGCTGAGATCGTTGAAAAGATCAATCTGACCGATGAGCAGAAAAAACGCCGCCACAAGCGCTCTGTCGCCATTGCCCTCAGTCTGGGCGTGTTGGTGGTGATGTTTTATGCGGTCACTCTGGTGAAAATGGGCGCTGAGGTCCTCAACCGGCCCATGTAGCCAAGCCCATGTAGCCAAGCCCGTGCAGCCTGCCAAAAGAGAAGCGGGTCATGACCACATACGCATAACAAGAACGCAACGGAAACAACAATGAGCGAGCAAACCAAAGAGACGAAAAAACCGGATACAGGCAGGGCCAATCGGCGCCTCGCCTATGGTCTGGTGATTTTTGTCGGTTGCATGGTCGGAATGGCCTATGCATCCGTGCCGCTCTATCGCATTTTCTGTCAGGTCACCGGATATGGTGGCACAACCCAGACCGCAGAGACCGAAGCCGACGATGTGATCGATCGCAAGATCACAGTGCGCTTTGATGCCAATGTCGCCGGTGGCCTCAATTGGGACTTCAAACCGCTGGACAAACCGGTTACGTTGAATGTCGGTGAAACCGCCCAGATCGCCTATCAGGTGGTCAATCATGCTGCAGTCGCAACGTCTGGCACCTCAACCTTCAACGTTACGCCAGCCGCCGCCGGTATCTATTTTAACAAACTTGAATGCTTCTGCTTTACCGAACAAACGGTTCAGCCCGGGGGCACCGTCGATATGCCTGTGGTATTCTTTGTCGATCCTGACATCGACGAAGACCCGCAATTGGATTCTATCAAAACCATCACCCTGTCCTACACCTTCTTTCCAGATGAGAAAGAGACGGCCGCGCTCGCCAAGGATCGCGTTCGGCCCAAGGTGAAGACGGGCGGATAAATAACAGACAATGCGGCGCCGAGCGCCCAATTGACATCAGGAGCTTGGGAGGACCCAATCATGGCTGAGGCTCATACCAAAAACCACGACTATCACATTATCGATCCTAGCCCGTGGCCATTCATCGGCTCGGTGTCGGCATTCGTGATGGCCATCGGTGCGATCACCTACATGCACGAAATCCTGCCAATCTGGCTGTTTCTCGTTGGCGTCGCTGGTGTTCTCTACACCATGCTTGGCTGGTGGAGTGACGTGATCAGTGAATCTCATCAGGGACACCATACGCCAGTGGTTCAACTGCATTTGCGCTACGGCATGATCATGTTCATTGCATCCGAAGTGATGTTCTTCGTTGCATGGTTCTGGGCCTTTTTCGATGCCAGCCTGTTTGTTGGCGATAGCCAGCAATATTTGCGCGCTGAATTTACCGGCGGCACATGGCCACCAGCGGGCATTGAAGTGATTGATCCATGGCACTTGCCTTTGTTCAACACCTTGCTGCTGCTCACCTCTGGCACCACTGTCACTTGGGCACACCATGCGCTGATCGAGAATGATCGCGAAGGCCTGAAATGGGGTTTGATCCTGACCATTCTGCTGGGAGCAATCTTCACCTCCGTTCAGATCTATGAATATGCCGTGGCACCATTTGCCTTCAAGGAAAGCATCTATGGCGCGACCTTCTTCATGGCCACCGGCTTCCATGGCTTCCACGTTTTTGTCGGCACGGTCTTCCTGATTGTCTGCCTGATCCGGGCGCTGAAGGGCCAATTTACCCCGCAGAAGCATTTCGGGTTCGAGGCGGCGGCCTGGTACTGGCATTTTGTTGACGTGGTCTGGCTGTTCCTGTTCGCCTCCATCTATCTTTGGGGCAATGCAGGTGGCATGATCGCCCACCACTGATGCGGATAAATTGTCAAATAGAGGGTGGCCGCAGGTCACCCTTTTTTGTTTGACGGGAATTAAAGAGCACAAAGCGAAAAGCGAAAAGGTCTTGCGATGGCGGAGCAAAATGGCAGTCTATGGAAAACAGCGTTTCTTGGTCGCTGTCCGCGCTGCGGTGAGGGCAAGCTCTATGATGGATTTTTGCGCGTTGCAGATCGCTGCAATCATTGTGATCTGGATTATGGGTTTGCCGACAGTGGTGACGGGCCTGCAGTCTTCGTCATCATGATTGTCGGTTTCATTGCCACCGGCGGCGTACTCTATACCGAATTCACCTATGAACCGCCGCTATGGTTGTTGATTGCAATCTGGGGGCCGCTGACCGTGATCCTCTGCCTCGCCTTCCTTTATTGGCTGAAAGGCGCTCTGATCGGCCAGCAATATCTCACCAAGGCTGAGCAGGGGCAAAGAGAACAATAGGGCGTCTCAACGATCAGGGCTGAAACAACAAACTGACAAGGGCTGGCACAATATGCACCCAGCCGAACAGAGATGTGAAGAAGCTGAGCGCCCCCATCGCGAACAGCGAAATGAGATTGAAGCCGACAATTACCAAAAGGCCCGTTCTCTGCCATGCCCGACAGTAAAAGGCGTAGGTCAGATTGAGACTGTTGATCAGCATGATCACCGGCAAGGCAACCCAGAGCTGGCGCAAATCCGGCCCGAACAATCCAATCACCCCAACGAGCAGATGGACGCCAAGCGGCAAGAAAAGGTTCAGGGCAAAAAAGCGAAAAGCATAGCTGTCAGTCTTGAGTTTCATCGCAGTCTCTTGTCCTATGGCACTGTTGCGTGATGCTTGTGTAGCACGACCCAGGGAGAGATGTGTGGCCAAATCCATCAATAAACCGGCCTTTTGGATTTTTTGCTTTTGCGCCCTGGTTGCGTTGGCCATTCTCCTGTCCCTTGGCAATTGGCAGGTGAGGCGACTGGCTTGGAAGGAACAGTTGATTGCCGATGTGGACCACCGTGTCGCAAGTCAACCGATCGCCGCTCCCGGTCCGAAGGACTGGGCCAGCGTCTCCCGTGAAAGCCATGTCTATCAACCTGTCACGGTCACCGGGCACTATGACCATAGCCGCGAGATCCATGTCTGGTTCGCGCTCGGCAAACCACAAGGTGGTAGCTATGGCGGGCCGGGCTATTTCATTCTCACGCCATTTAGAACAAACGCAGGGTGGGACGTCATCGTCAATCGCGGCTTTGTGCCTGATCCCTTAAAGGAAGCCGACAGCCGACCCGACACCTTGGTATCCGGTGAGCAGACACTGACCGGGTTGATGCGCTTTGACGAGCCGAAAAACTGGAACAGCCCTGCCGCAGACAAGGTCAAGAATGTCTGGATCGTTCGGCAGGTTGCAGAGATGGCAGATTTTCTGAAGCTTGCGCCCGGCAACACCGCTCCCTATTGGATCGACCTGACCAAGGGACAAGGCGTCAACGGTTTGCCGCAGGGAGGAGAGACCCGGATCAGCTTTACCAATTCCCATTTGCAATATGCCATGACATGGTATGGACTGGCGGCCGTCTTGGTGCTTGTCTTTGGCATTTGGCTTTTCCGTACCGTGCGGTCCACCGGGTCAAACGCCACATCAGACCCCACACAGGACTTCAGTAAAAAACTGTAGGCATAAGTGATTGCCCTGCCATTGACGTTCGCCCATGAAGCGTCCATGTCTGGGGCGCAATCTGACCTTTGGTCAGCTGTCCCCGCCTTTTCCGACTGCAAGGAACATTTTCGATGCTGATACTCTTTGATTTCGACGGAACGCTGGTCGATTCCGAATTGCTCTGGGCTCAGGCCACTGTAGAGGTGCTGGCTCAAGAAGAGATGGAAATGTCGATTGAGGAGTTTTCCAGCAGTTATGCAGGCATGCGTCATGAGGAGATCATCCCCAAGCTTGAAGAGGAATTCGAGCGCGGCATTCCCCACGATATCATTCAGCGGATTGAAGATCGGGCCTTGCTCAAAATCGAAAAGCTAGAGGTGATTGCCGGTGCGCATGAGATGCTTGATCAACTTGATGATGCCCGCTGCATCTGTTCGAACAGCTCCTCAGAGTCGCTGGAAACCAACATGCGGCGCACCGCTTTGTGGGATCGCTTCCGCCCCTATATCTACTCGGCCATCGAAGTGGGCACCAAAGAACCAAAGCCGGACCCAAATGTCTTTCTCCATGCCGCGACAACGTTGGATGTCGATCCCCAGGATTGCATTGTCATTGAAGACAGTTTCCATGGCACCCAGGCAGGGGTGAGCGCTGGCATGCGCGTCATTGGGTTCATTGGGGGTGGCCATACCTATCCCGGCCATGGAGAGCACTTGATGGATGCAGGCGCGCAGACCGTTGTGCGTCGCCTTGCGGATCTGCCCGCCACCATCAAAGCCCTCAAGGACTGGCACGACGAATAAGAAACGGTATCTCAAAGCGCCAATGGCGCTTGAACTCTATCAATTTCAGAAACGGCCTCTCCCTGATTTTCGATCTGGCAGAGGCCGTTTTTCGTTTATTGTCAAATTTGTCAATCCATCTCCCGCCAGAACCCTCTGGGGTAAGTCTTCTCTAACCATAAAGAACCAAATCCACCTTTGTTTCCAACGATAATAGCCTCAACGTTACAAATTTTACCTTTTGTGAATGCAAGTTGTGGTCCCGTCATCTTAGAGTTGCCAGGGGGGCAGCCGAATGTTGTGGGGAAGTGATGATGATCACAAGAAGGGTATGCCATTCTAGAGTTGGAGCGTTTCTTTCTTTCTTGTTGTTGATGACAGCTTTGGTGATCGTGACGGTCCCCGGCAGAGCCTTGGCTCGAATGATGCCAGAACCAACTGGCAAGGTTATTCTGACCATTTCCGGCAAGCTCGCCCATCACAATGGCCACGGCGAAATGCGCTTTGACAGAGAGATGCTCGAGAAACTCGGCATGCACGAATTGGAAACCCGAAGTTTTTCAACTTCCAAACGTGCAAAATGGCGTGGTGTCCTGATGCGGGATCTGCTTGCCTATGTCGGTGCCAAGGGAAAGCAAGTAGACGTCATTGCGCTAGACAATTATCGCATGACCATCCCCCGGTCTGACTTTGATACCTATGATGTGATCGTGGCGCTGAAACGCAATGGCAAATACTTGTCAATTCGCACCCGTGGGCCAACACGCATTATCTATCCCTACGACCAGCACAAGGAACTGCGCAACCATGATCATGGTATGCGGTTGGTTTGGCAGCTTAAAAGATTGATGGTCAAATGAAGACACATCTCAAACTTCTAGCCTTTGTCTATATGTTCTCTGTCGTCATTCTGTTGGCGCTTGAATTTTCACAATTCAACAAGGTCGACAATTTGCGATCCGAGATCGGAGAAAGTCATCGATTGATCTCCGGTCAAGACGAAGGTGTTCGTCTCGAACTTGATTTTCGCCGGTTCGCAGATCGTTTGAATTCCTATGTACAGAAGACAAAACTCGATCCAACCTATGGGTCAGAAGCGGCCAGTCGCGAAGAATTGCAGGTGGCATTCGACGTTTTCTGGAGCCGTGTCTTTCAGATGAATTCGGAATCGGTTGGCCTGGAAGGCGAGCAATTGCAGACATTGCAGCCAATTCTCGTTGGATTGAAGCGCACCTTGCGGCAAATCGAACCCATGGTGCAAGAGGTGCATGTTGGTGACAATGATACCCTGATGGAAATCCGCAAAAGACTGGATCCCTATGGTGAAATCATCACCAACGCGGCCTCCAAGATCAGTCACATCAAGAGAGTGCGGGCTGCCGAATTGCAGACGCGTCTGGAAACCGTGCTTGTCTCGATGGACAATTTGCTGGCCACTTCGGCGCTCGGGGCAGGGTTGCTTCTGTCTCTGTTGGGGGCGGAAGCCTATCGCGCGCGACGTGAAGAGCGTAAGACGCGGGCAAGGGAAGCGCGGGTGCGCTTTCTTGCTGAGCATGATCCGTTGACTGGTCTGGCCAATCGGGCCTTTCTCAATCAGAAAATGTGCCAATATATGCGCGATACCGATGAGGACGGGCATGGCTTCCATTTGCTGCTGCTCGATCTCGACAAGTTCAAGAATGTCAACGACACCTATGGCCACCCAATGGGTGACCGTTTGTTGAAAAAAGCAGCAGGCCGCTTGCTGCGGATCTTCTCTTCCACTGACGATATCGTGGCCCGTCTTGGGGGCGATGAATTTGCCATCCTGACCAAGGCAAACACCGCGCAGGCCGCGGCCATGTCGCGCAAGATCATCGAAACTCTCTCATCAGTCTTCACCTTTGGTGATTTGGAAGTGCGCATTTCCACCTCTGTCGGCATTTCGAGCTTTCCAAGCTTGTCCGGGTCCGCAGACGATCTGATGCGTGATGCTGATCTGGCCCTTTATGCGGCCAAGAATAATGGCCGGGCGACCCACCGCTTTTACGAGCGGGAAATGGGCATTGTCATTCAACACCGCATGCAACTGGAAGCAGACTTGCGTCGGGCCATGCTGCATGATGATGGCGGTCTTGAAGTCTTTTACCAGCCGCAGGTCAATCTGGCCGAGCAAACGAGCCACGCGATCGAGCATAACGACTGGCGGATCACCGGGGCGGAGGCTTTGGTTCGCTGGTTCCATCCTGAACGAGGCCATATTCCGCCGATGGAATTCATTGAAATCGCCGAGGATGCGGGAATCATTGATGATCTGTCCGACTGGATCATTCGGCAAGCCTGTGCCGATGCCGTCCAATGGCACCGGGCTGGGCACAAAATCAATCTCTCGGTCAATCTCTCCCCTCTACAGCTCAATAATCCCAATCTGCCAAACGAAATATTGAGCCATCTGGATCAGTGCGGCTTTGACCCCAACCATCTGACGCTGGAAATCACCGAAAGTGCTGATGTGCAGGACACCAAGGCGGCAGCCAGCATGCTCTCGATACTGGCTGATCGGGGCATTTCGCTGGCAATGGATGATTTCGGCACGGGCTATTCGAATCTGGGCTATCTGAACAGTCTGCCGCTCAACATCCTCAAGATCGACAGAAGTTTCATTTCCGGCATCGAGCAGGGTGGAGAAAATTGCAAACTGGTGTTGGGTGTCATCAATCTCGCCCACGGCATGGGCTTGAAAGTGGTAGCCGAAGGCATCGAGACCGAGGAGCAGCTTGCTTTCCTGCGTGACCAGAATTGCGCCATCGGTCAGGGCTATCTGTTCGGCCGCCCGGTCAACAATCTCAAAATGACCGCCCGGCTGAGGCACCAGCGCAAAAGTGATCCTGTCGCTCACATTCGTCGCATTGCCTGAGCGGCAAATAGCAATCAAGACAAAGAAAAAGGCTTTCTCGATGAAACGGGAAAGCCTTTTTCCATTGTATCTTATCAGATAGCTTATTCCTGCTCGGCCACGAAAGCCTTGTAGGCATCAGCATCCATCAAGCCATCGAGCTGACCGGCATCGCCGACTTTCATCTTGATGAACCATGCATCGCCTTCAGCGTCGCTATTGACCTTGGATGGGTCTGCTTCCAGCCCTTCATTGACTTCGGTGACCTCACCGTCGATCGGGGCATAGACTTCTGAGGCTGCCTTGACGCTTTCGACAACAGCGGCTTCATCGCCCTGGCTCATGCTGGCGCCAACCTCTGGCAGCTCAACAAACACCACATCGCCAAGTTGGCTCTGGGCATAATCGGTGATCCCGATGGTGGCAATGTCGCCTTCCACGGTGATCCATTCATGATCTTCGGAATAATAGGTGCTCATTGGTCAGGTCCCTCTTGGAGCTATAACTGTCTCGGGGTGGATGCCTCTTGCCCCGATAAAGGATGATGGATTGGGTGATTATGGTTTGCGGACATACCGCTGTGGTACAAACGGCAGGGCGGTCACTTCTGCCTCCAGCAAGCGCTTGCGTACCTGCAATTGAACCTTGCTGCCAACTGCGGCGAAATCCGGTGCGACATAGCCCATCGCAATCGGCTTTTGCAGGGATGGCGCAAAGCCTCCGGACGTCACTACGCCGATCTGGTTGCCATCCATATCGAGAATGTCCGCGCCTTCGCGGGCAGGGGCCTTGCCAAGGATCGACAGGCCGACACGGATGCGCGAAGGGCCCTCAGAAAGGCCTTTGAGAATGCGCTCTGAACCGGGAAAGCCACCTTCCTCGCGGCGGCGTTTCTGGATCGCCCAGCCAAGGTCGGCTTCAGCTGGATCGGTGTTGGTGTCAAGGTCATGACCATAAAGGCAAAGGCCGCTTTCAAGACGCAGGCTGTCGCGGGCACCGAGCCCAGCCGCTTCCACCTCTGGTTCTTTGAGCAACAGACGGGCCAGACGCTCCGCATCTGCCGCGTCACAGGAAAGCTCAAACCCGTCCTCACCAGTATAGCCGCAGCGTGAAATCACCACCTCGATGCCATCAATCACATCGGTTGTATGGGACATGAAGGTCAGCGCATCGGCCTTGGCCGAATGACGGGCCAGCGCATCAACGGCCTTTGGCCCCTGAATGGCAATCAAGGCCTTGTCCGGCAATGGCTTCAGCGTCACGCCTTCGGGCAACTTGGCTTCCAGATGGGCATAGTCGCCGTCTTTGCAAGCGCCATTGACGACCAGCATCAGAGTGCCATCAAGCGCAGGATCTTCAGGGCGCGTCACAATGAAATCGTCAATGATGCCACCTTCATCATTCAGCAGCACACTATAGCGCATCCGCCCAAGCCCAAGCTTTGTAAAAGCAGACGGCGTCAGGGCTTCCAAAGCGCGTGCGGTGGTCTCGTGATCCGGGCCTTCCAGCAAGGCCTGCCCCATATGGGAGACATCGAACAGGGATGCTTGTTCACGGCAATGCAGGTGTTCGGCCATGATTCCTGCCGGATAACGAACGGGCAGGGCATAACCAGCAAAATCGACAAGCGTTCCGCCAAGTTCGACATGCAAATCATACAGGGGTGTCTTTTTGGCGGCGGACAGGTCTGCCATCTCTCACCTCATAGTCTGGCGCGCACTTTTGGCAGCGCTCGGGGGTTGCACGGGTGCGTCAGCCTTTCGCGTCATGGCGAACAGACCATCTGCATCGGTGCCTCCTCTGTCCCAGAACCTGAGAGATTTCCCATGGGGCCCCGCAAGCGGGAGGCATGGTTGCTTCCTTCGGTGAGCCCAGAACTCGAACAGAGCTCATGACTGCTTTCCAGAGTGTCGCCGGTCGGGCGGTCCCTTGTGCCTGAGAGTTTCCGAGGCGGTTGCTCCTTCGGCGGCGTCTGGCATCGGACGATTGTCCGCCTCCAGCAGCGCTCTCCCGCTGACCTTTATATCCCGCCCTTCGCTCGACAAGAGCCACAGACGGAACCAGAATTGCGACAACAATCCTGTCCCGACAAGGTGCGTGGCAAGGAGAATAAAGTCAAGCAGCAAAAGGCGATAAAGCCGTGCTTCTTGGGGGTATTGCGAAGGCTCGCGCAGCCCGCGCCAGAGGGACAAACAGACATTTCCTCAATAGCTGCCCGTTTTTCGACGACTGTCGCGGGCGATTCCGGCTATAGAGACTCCATGTTGTATGATCGCCCCAGTGATGACAGCCTCTATCAGGCTTTGCTAGACCGTGACCCGGCCTTGGACGGGCGCATCTTCGTTGCAGTCCGCTCAACCGGCATCTTCTGTCGCCTCACATGCCCAGCGCGCAAGCCCAAACGGGAAAATTGCAGTTTCCATGAGAGCGTTTCGACGTGCTTGCAGGAAGGCTTCCGGCCTTGCAAACGCTGCCACCCGCTTTCTGCCGGCGGGGAACCGGACCCGGTCATTGACCAACTGGTCAACGCCCTGCAAGCAGACACATCCCGGCTTTGGCGCGAAGGCGATATTGTCCGCATGGGGCTTGATCCTTCCAGTGTCCGCCGCAGCTTCAAGCGGCGCTTTGGCATGACCTTTCTGGAAATGGCCCGGATCTCTCGCCTGCGCGACAGCTTTCAGGCCTTAAGCGAAGGGGATCGGGTGATTGACGCGCAACAGGCCGCTGGGTTCGACTCTCCTTCCGCCTTCCGACAGGCCTTTGCCCGGCTGCTGGGGCTAAAGCCGTCCGATTTCACAACCAATGCCATGGTAAAAGCCGACTGGATCGATACACCGCTGGGCGCAATGATCGCCGTCAGTGATGCCTCCCATTTGCATTTGCTGGAATTTGTCGGCCGCAAGGCCCTGCCAACCGAGCTAAAGGCTCTGTTCAAGGCCACGAAGGGAAGTCTCGGCTTTGGCCGCACCGCTCCCACCGACAGCATCGAGCGGGAGCTCGAGGCTTATTTCAGCGGCAAGGATGCTCATTTCTCAACCCCGCTTGCCTATCACGGAACGCCGTTCACCCGCTCGGTCTGGGACGCGTTGAGAAAAATCCCCGCAGGCGATACCTGCACCTATGGGGCCTTGGCCGCGTCTTTAGGCAAACCGGAGGCCGTGCGGGCGGTTGCCCGCGCCAACGGCGCCAACCAGATTGCCGTCGTGGTGCCCTGTCACCGAATCCTAGGCGCCGATGGCAGCTTGACCGGCTATGGTGGCGGTCTGTGGCGCAAGCAGAAGCTGATCGAGCTGGAGCAGAGCTACCGACAGGTTTGATCAGCCCGGAAAGGCATCATCAAAATGTCAGACCGCATCCGGGCGTTTTTCTGCCAGCACCAGATGGCCATAGATCGGCTTGCCCTCATCGGTGCGGACAATGATCATCTGAAAATGCTTCACATCCATGCCATTGGCATCGAGCAAAGTCCGCACATAAGCCTCCGAATGGGCAAAGCGCTGTAGCCTACCCACCTTGTAGGAGGCACCTTCAAACTCTTCTTCCGGCAAGGTTTCTGACGAGAAGGCAAACAGGCCTTTGGCATCAAGACAGCGACCCACATGGAAGAATTTCTCATCCAGATCCCCCAGATAGGGCAAAACGTCGGTTGAGACGATCAGATCCCAGCCGCCTTCCTCTCCAGTGCCGTCATCTTCAATATCGCGCAGAAACTCGACCACGTCCCCTGCATAGAGATCGGCATAGACCTCCTTGTCATAAGCTTCGTCCAGCATGCCGGTGGAAATGTCGACGCCGATCATCTCATCGACCTTTTCAGCCATGGAGATGCCGGTCAGTCCGGTGCCGCAGCCCAGATCAAGCATCCGGGCAAAGCGCCGCTCGGGCTGATATTGCACGATCATTTCGCGCACCATCATTGGCACCGCATAGCCCAGATCATCAACGAGGATTTTCTCAAACGCCGCCGCGTGCTGGTCAAACAAGGTGGCCACATAGGCAACCGGGGCCTTGTCCGGCTGAGGACCCAGCCCCATCGCCGCCAGTCGAACCGATGCGCCTGCATGGTCTTCGGGGTCAAGGGCCAGCGCCTGTCGATAGGCGTCTGCGGCCTCTGCATGGTGACCGGCCTTTTCCAGCTCAAGCCCACGATTATAGGCGTCCGCAAGGGCTTCTTTGTCGATTTCGCTCATGATGATCCTGCCTGCTTTGGATATGGCAGAAGCTCTACACGCCAACTATGAAAAGGTCCAGCCAGAATGACAGGATCACAAGGCCTATGGGTTGAAACCAGTCCCCCCTCTGGCTAGATAGTCCCAACAAACACAGAATCGAAGTGATGGTGCCCAGCTTCTCTTCGCCCGCAGCGCGCTTGGCGCGAGGACGGGCAACCAGAAAAATGAAGCCGCCAAGAGTGAACCAAGGACATTAAAATGAGCACAGTCACTATCTACACAGACGGAGCCTGTTCGGGCAATCCGGGACCTTGCCCGCGTCGCCCGCAGCGCGTTTAGCGCGAGGACGGGCAACCAGAGCCGAGCATAGCGTAAGGAAGTCGAAATGAGCACAGTCACTATCTACACAGACGGAGCTTGTTCGGGAAATCCGGGACCTTGCCCGCGTCGCCCGCAGCGCGTTTAGCGCGAGGACGGGCAACCAGAAAAATGATGCCGCCGAGCATAGCGTAAGGAAGTCGAAATGAGCACAGTCACTATCTACACAGACGGAGCCTGTTCGGGCAATCCGGGACCAGGCGGCTGGGGTGCTTTGCTGACCTCTGGCGAGCATGAAAAGGAATTATGCGGCGGCGAAGCGGAGACCACCAACAACAGGATGGAGCTTCAGGCGGCCATCGAAGCGCTGAATGCCTTGAAGCGTTCTTGCGAGGTCGATCTGTGGACCGACAGCCAATATGTCAAAGGTGGCATTACTGGCTGGATCCATGGCTGGAAGAAAAATGGCTGGAAGACAGCCAACAAGAAACCGGTCAAGAATGCTGAACTTTGGCAGGCGCTGGATGAAGCGTTGAAGCGGCACAAGGTGAATTGGCACTGGGTGAAAGGACACGCAGGCCATGAAGGCAACGAACGGGCCGATGAATTGGCCCGGCGCGGCATGGCGCCTTTCAAAACCGGGAAGTCTTGAAGGCAGTCAAGGATGTCGGTTGGAGATGCCAAGCCGAGCCTCTTCAGCTCCACCAAGACCCATAAAAGAAAAGGGTGGAACCCGTTAGGGTCCCACCAGTCAGGTCGTGTGAGATCAAGCTGTACCGGCTTTTTGCAACCAGGTCCCCTGCAAGCGGCCGCATAAGACCGCGTCTCCGAGATGGGGAACAAGGAGACATGGGTCGACTTCTTGCTATAAAAATCTTGCAAACGGTGCGAGTGAGCGGTTAGCCCCGGGTTGCGATGATGGACATCCGGCGAATATCCGCTTTGGCAAAGGTGCGGACATCCTGCATTTTGGAGCAGAATTCGACGCCCATCCTTTCTCCATCTTTCCAGACGACCTTGGCGTCTGCCAATGTGCCATCCTTGCGATTGAGCACGGAAAATGCACTTGGCAAGATGCAATTCGGGTCGACCAGAATTTGCATACCATGGCTGCTCTCATTGTGAATGAGGCAGTCGAGGCTGATCGCGAAATTGTTGTAAAAGACCTTGCCACCCTTGAGGACGCGCTGGCGATCTTCTATGCGGCGTTCCGGCGTATTTGTCACTGTCTTTGTCCCTCAGAATGCTCAGCCGATGGACCGTTTTTGGGTCGAGCATCGGTCATCTTGTGAGTGTCATCAAATCTGTGCCCAACCAATCGGGCAACATTTGATTTGAATTTTATCAATTTCCGACCGGGACTGCACCTGAGATCTGATTCGGAGGTTAACCGAAGGTTAATGGCAGAGTGCTTCTATGGGTATTTTTTAGAATGATTATAAATTTCAATGGTTTGAGTTGGCGTATCCGTTTTTCTCCATATGAATGCGCAGTGGACATCAAATAGTGCGCGCTTGGCGGGGCCATCGATTGAAACGGCAAAAAAGAATCTCCGTACTTGTCCGCAGTCAACAAAAACAGGTTAGGAGCGATAGGAACAAAGAAAGTACGAATTGGGGATAAGTGAGGGGAAGCCCAAAAAGCCAAAAGCGCCGAAAAATTGATCGGACCCAATCTTGACTCGCAAGGAGGCATGAAGAGTCAGAGGCTTATCGCATCGCACGTTGGGGATATGTGGAAAGCCAAAAAAATGCTTGTCAGCCTGCTTTGGAAAAGATCGTTAAAGAATCGTTTCCTATTTCGTGAAGCCTTGCCAAACTGCCCCCAGATACAGACAGAGCGCGGATGTCTGATCGAGGCGTTCTATTCCTTGTTTCGATTGTTTCAAATCCCGATCCGTGGCGTAAGCCGCGAACAAAAGAGGCTTGGCACTGTAAAGTGCCATCGCGGCTCGTTCTTTCTGTGTCTAAATCGGTCTTGAGTGCGTGCGGCACACTTTACTCGAGACCGATTTTCTTGGATGGCAAGACCAAAACATAAGGAAAGGCAATACTGTCGTGATACAGGAAAATAAAGCGGTAGAAATCGGCTCCTACTTCGAACAGTTCATCTCCAAACAGGTCGCCTCGGGGCGCTTTGGCAGTGATGCCGAGGTGTTGCAGGCTGGCTTGAGACTTCTGGAAGAAAAAATGCTGCACTTTAACCTGCAGCAGTCCGAACTGTTGTCCAAGCACGACGGGTCCGAAACGAGGCTGGAAGCTCTGGCGGAAGAAACATCCGAAATTTCGCACTCCATGGCTGATGCCATGCGTGCTCTTGCGTCGAGCGCCTCTGAAGTTGCACCTGCTGGTCTGGTAATCCCAAGCACCAAAGGTCTCCTGCGGTCCCGGATCGCAGCGGAATAATCGCTTCAAGCCAATTCCGATCAGGGATCTCGTTCAGAACATAACTGTCTTTCCGGCAAAGCGGCGCAGTATATCTGCGCTGCTTTTCCTTTGTTGTGTCCCGTCATCCCGTGCATCAAGGCTGTTACCCGGCGCGATCGCCGGTGCACGTAAATGCTTGGTTGGCTCAGGCTTGCCCTGCTTGACCGGACCATGTAGGGTGCCGCGCGTAAATGAGAAAGGAGCCTGAAAAGATGTCAGGCTCATGAGATAAAGGGCGCATTCGTCGTGAAATATGTCAGCACCAGGGGCCAGGCCCCCGAACTTGGTTTTTGTGATGCCATTCTGGCAGGTCTTGCCAGTGATGGTGGGCTTTATGTTCCCAAGACCTGGCCGACATTGACCACCGAGGACATGGCGGCTTTGGCGGGGAAAAGCTATCAGGACATCGCCTTTGCGGTGATGAAGCCATTTGTCGAAGGCGAAATTCCTCACGACACCTTCCGCACCATGATTGACGAGGCCTATGCCACTTTCCGTCACGATGCGGTGACGCCGTTGATCCAGACCGGTGCCAACGAATTCGTGCTTGAGCTGTTCCACGGTCCGACCCTTGCCTTCAAGGATGTTGCCATGCAACTGCTGGCGCGCCTGATTGATTATGTGCTGGCCGAGCGCAATGCGCGGGCTACCATCATCGGCGCCACCTCTGGCGATACCGGCGGGGCCGCAATCGAGGCCTTCCGTGGGCGCTCCAACACCGATATCTTTATCTTGTTCCCCAATGGCCGCGTGTCTCCTGTCCAGCAGCGCCAGATGACCTCGGTGCTTGATGACAATGTTCATTGCATCGCGCTCGAAGGTCATTTCGATGATTGTCAGGCCATTCTCAAGGACCTGTTCGCCAGCAAGAATTTCCGCGAAGAGATCGCCCTGTCCGGCGTCAATTCCATTAACTGGGGGCGGATCATGGCACAGGTGGTTTATTACTTCACCGCCGCCTTGTCGCTCGGGGCGCCTCATCGCAAAGTGTCCTTCACCGTGCCGACCGGCAATTTCGGCGACATTTTCGCAGGCTTCGTTGCCAAGCAGATGGGCTTGCCGATCGACAAGCTGGTCATTGCCACAAATCAGAATGATATTCTGGCCCGGACGCTCGAAACCGGCAGCTATGAAGTGCGTGGCGTCACGCCATCCGCGTCACCCAGCATGGATATTCAGGTATCCTCCAACTTTGAACGCCTGTTGTTCGAGGTCCATGACCGTGACGCCAACAGTGTCATGCGCATGATGTCTGGCCTCAAACAGTCCGGCTCCTTTACGATTGCTGACGCGCCTCTGTCCCGCCTGCGGGATGACTTCGTGGCAGATCGGGCCAATGAGGAAGACACCGCATCGACCATTCAGCAGGTGCTCGCCGACTGTGGCTATTTGCTCGACCCCCATTCGGCGGTTGGTGTGCATGTGGCCCGCAAAGTGGCTGCCGCTGAACAATCCTCAAGTCCAATGGTGGTGCTTTCAACCGCCCATCCGGCCAAATTCCCGGCTGCGGTTGAGGAAGCCTCGGGCCAATATCCCGATCTGCCCCTCTGGCTGTCGGACCTGATGGATCGCGAAGAGCGCTTCTCCATTCTGGAAAATAGCGCCGACGCGGTCCAAGCCTTTGTGCGGGACCGGGCGCGCATACTTCAAGAGTCTTGATCCGCAACGCATCAGACCCTACAACTAAAAATCTATGAGACGACCCGGCGCTCCCTCTTGCATCAAGGCAAGCGGGAGCGTCTGGCCATCATCCCTGACGCTCGTCAGGAAAGGGAGGAAAACGTTTGACTGTCAATATGACCCGCCTTGCCAATGGCATGACCGTTCTGTCCGATGAAATGCCTCACTTGAAAAGCGCCGCAGTCGGAGTTTGGATCGAGGCAGGCTCGCGGTCGGAAGGGGCCAGCGAGCATGGCATTTCCCATCTGCTTGAACATATGGCCTTCAAAGGCACGTCAACGCGGTCCGCGACTGACATTGTTGAGCAGATCGAGGCAGTGGGCGGCGAGGTCAATGCGGCAACCGGGATCGAAAGCACCTCCTACTATGCGCGCATTCTGGAAGAGGATGTGCCGCTGGCCATTGACATTCTTGGCGACATTCTGAGCAATTCGACCTTCGATCCAGAAGAACTGCGCCGCGAAAAGCATGTTATCTTGCAGGAAATCGGAGCCTCCCATGACGCACCCGAAGACAGGGTGTTCGATCACATTCAGGAACTGGCCTTCCCGGACCAGCCCCTCGGGCGCACCATTCTTGGGACCGCCGAGACGGTGCAGTCCTTTACCCCAGACGCCATTCATACTTATCTTGATCGCCATTATCAGGGGCCTTCAATGATGCTGTCTGCTGCAGGTGCCGTGCGGCATGAGGACCTGGTGGCGCTTGGAGAGCAGGCCTTTGGTGGTTTTGCCAACCAGCCCGCGCAGAAAGCGACGCCTGCCCACTATGTTGGAGGGGAAAGCCGCGATCTTCAAAAGGACCTGATGGAAGCGCAAGTCATCCTTGGCTTCAAGGGGCTGTCCTATCGGAGTGAGGATTTTTACAAAGCCCAGATTCTGGCCTCCATGCTCGGCGGTGGCATGTCTTCGCGCCTGTTCCAGGAAGTGCGTGAAAAACGCGGCCTTTGCTATTCTGTCTATGCGTTCCATTGGGGCTTTGTCGATAACGGCTTGTTCGGGATCCATGCCGCCACCAGCGCCGAGGATCTGGAGGAATTGATGCCGGTCATCACAGGTGAACTGGCGCGCGCCGCAGAGGATTTCTCCGATGCCGAATTGAATCGCGCCCGTGCCCAGATCAAGGCCGGCCTGTTGATGGGAATGGAAAGTCCGTCGGCCCGCGCCAGCCAGCTTGCGCGCCAACGGATGATTTTTGGCCAACCGCGTTCGCTCGAAGAGATGGTCGACGCCATTGCCGAGATTTCCATTGAGGATATTCGCACGCTCGCTTCTGACATCTTCACAGGCTCTGCGCCATCAATGGCCTCGGTCGGTCCGGTTGAAAAGCTGATGTGGGTCGATGAGGTGGCCGAGAGAATGGGCTCTGCGACAAACTGACATGGGGACGAGCGGTGAGTTTCAGGGGGTTGCCCTAACAGACGACTGGTCCACCGCACCCAATTGACCTAAGAAGGAGCTGCTTCCCTTTTGGTCAGTTCTGGATCAAATCTTCTGGAAAGGACATTATTCTTTCATTGCGCACGGCAAGGCGAAAAATTGCCCTTGCCGCACCTGTGCTGAAGGGTGTGTTCAAGTCTGATATGACGTCTGCCTAGGCCAAGAGGGGAACAAAATCGCAGATTTCTAGCCCCAATTCGGGCTAGAGGATTTGCAATTGTTCCATTAGTATGGATCTGCAACCTTTGTGGATCCGTGCAGCAGATCCTGACGGTTCGCATATTTGAACATCCGCTTATCTGCTCCCTGACTGTGATTCCATCGGTGCATTGGGCTTGTGACTAAAGGCTTGAAGCTTGAAATTGGTGGGCAGGGGGCAAAGCAATGCTGGAAGAGTGATATGGCTGGCGATCAGGTTGGGTCCGGCAAAGCCTGGATGACCCTTTTGCTGCATGCAGTGAAAGGCAAGCTTATGCGTCCTCGCATGAGAGCAGGGTTTGACACCCGCACACGTGCAGAACCGATTCTGCGTTTTTCAGCCAGTCTGGGTTCGGCCTGGACCGGTCTTCCAACCATTCCGCCTCATTCCTCCCCCTTGAGCAATGATGTCATCTATCTGCGCCCGCCCGCCAAGGCCGATTACCACCAATGGGCATGCTTGCGAGCAGCCAGCGCTGATTTCTTGCGCCCATGGGAGCCGCTCTGGGGTGCGGATGACCTCACGCCACACGGCTTTCGCCGCCGTTTGGAGCAATATCAGAAAGACCGCCGAATGGGGCGGGCAATGCCATTTCTGATCTTTCGCCATGAAGACAATCGTCTGATTGGCGGCATCAATGTTTCCAATATCCGCCGGGGAATCTGCCAGGCTGCGTCTATTGGCTATTGGATGGGTGAGGATTTCGCAGGCCACGGCTACATGACCCGGGCAGTAGCCTTGTTATTGCCCTATTTGTTTGATCATGAAGGGCTTCATCGCGTTGAAGCGGCCTGCTTGCCATGCAATGGGCCTTCCAAGGCGGTTCTGCAGAAATGCGGATTTCGGTTTGAGGGCGAGGCCCGGAGTTATCTTTGCATCAATGGCAATTGGGAAGATCATCTGCTTTATTCGGTCCTGCGTTCGGATTTGCAGGCACCGGGCAACACCCCCGGTACTGCTGCGCAGGCCACGCATCATCCATAAGCTCGCTTGGCGCCGAGTGGCATGCTGACAAAATAACCGAACCGGCTATTCGACGGTCCGAGGCAACAACAGGTGATTCCTGTCCACCCCGGACCAACCTTGTGGGGACGCAACCTGCCTTAGGTCTGGCCCCGTCTGTCCTTTCATTGCCAACTGGGCGGAAAAGTGGAGCCTTTTCCATTGGAAAAGGCCAAGTTTGCGAATTTCGTCTTGTGTGGCGGGTAGCAAAATTTTAACTATGATGCACTGTTTCCGCGCATGTAGGCAAAGCGCGGATTTTTGAAATATGAGGATCTCTGGTGAATCGCGTATCCGTCCTGATTGTCTTGTTGCTGACCGCTTTGTTCAGCTTTGCGTCCCTAGGTGGGGCTGGAGCGGTTGAGGCTGTCGATGTCAAAGCGGACAGTTTGGTTCTCGACCTCAGCGATGTGATCGAGCGCTATGATGGTGACGGTGATCGCATTCAAGTCTCCACGGCCCCCGGTCCCGACGGCATCGTGCGCCGCATTGAGGTGCGCGCCCGCCAGCAAGGCGTCATTCCCGGCTGGTTCGTCTTTGCACTTGCCAACAATACCGACCGCCAGATCGACCGATATCTTGTTGTGCCTCACTTCCGTCTTCCCGGCTCTGGCCTGCTGAAGCCGGATCTCGGAGCGCAGCGTGTTTTTGCGATTTCCACCTCACAAGGCTTCGCGCCCGAGCGTATTCCCGATTCCGACGCCGACGTTTTCCGCGTCACCCTCGACCCAGGCAATGTGGTCACCTTTGTGGGTGAACAGGCGGACAAAAGCCTGACAAGCCTCAATCTCTGGCAACCAGAAGCCTACAAGGACTATGTCAACAGCTACACCTTCTTCCGCGGGATCGTGCTGGGCATTGCGGGCTTGCTGGCCCTGTTCCTCGTCATCCTGTTTGTCGTCAAGGGCGCGGCAATGTTCCCGGCTGCGGCGCTGCTTGCCTGGTCAGTGCTTGCCTATCTGGCAATCGATTTCGGCTTCATGGCGCAATTGTTCGACATTCCGACCAATTACGAGCCGATCTGGCGCGCCGGATCCGAGGTCGTTTTCTCCGCTTCGATTCTCATTCTGCTTTTCACCTATCTCACCCTGCATCGCTGGCATGTGCGCTATTTGCATGCATCGGGCATCTGGCTGATTTTCCTTCTGGTGGTTCTCGGGGTTGCGCTCTATGACCCTTCCCTTGGCGCCGGCATTGCCCGTCTATCGATGGTTGTCACCGCTCTTGCAGGCTTTGCCGTGATCATCTATCTCGCCTTCACCGGCTTTGACCGGGCGATCATGCTCATTCCGACATGGATACTGCTGCTGCTCTGGCTGTTGGCGGCAGGGGCTGCTGTTTCCGGTTTCATCGACAATGATCTGGTCCAGCCTGCGCTCAGTGGCGGCATGGTGCTTTTGGTGCTGCTATTCTGTTTCACCATCATGCAGCATGCCTTCTCTGGTGGCATTCTTGCGCAAGGCATCGTGTCCGACAGCGAGCGCCGGGCTTTGGCCATTGTTGGCTCCGGCGACATGGTATGGGACTGGGATGTTCCGCGGGATCGCATTCACACCACCCGCGAGGCCGAAAAATTGCTTGGCCTCAAAACGGGAGCACTGGATGGCCCTGCGCGCGATTGGGTGGAAATGCTCCATCCGCAGGACAAAGACCGCTTCTCGGCGATGCTTGACGCAGTGATCGATCAACGCCGCGGGCGGGTCAATCAGGATTTCCGCCTCCGGGCCGATGATGGCCATTATCGCTGGTTCAAACTGCGCGCCCGTCCGGTTGTTGGCACCGATGGCGAAGTCGTTCGGTGCGTCGGCACCTTGCTTGACATCACAGACCAGCGAACCGCCGAAACCCGACTTCTGCATGATGCGGTGCATGACAATTTGACCGGTCTTGCCAATCGTGAATTGTTGCAAGATCGTCTGTCAGCCGCCATGGTCCGTACTCAGGCCGAAGGCGCAGCCAAACCTGCCGTCCTGTTGGTTGATATCGACAATTTCCGCAAGATTAATGACAGCTATGGCCTGTCCATCGGCGACTCGCTGCTGCTGACGGTTTCCCGCCGCCTGTCGCGCTTGCTCAAGCCGCAGGATTCGATCGCCCGCTTCTATGGCGACCAGTTTGCCATCATTCTCATTTCCGAGCAGCAGCCTGAACGCATTGCGGTCTTTGCCGACAATGTGCGCAAGGTGCTCAAGGTGCCAATCACCTTTGGCGAGCGCGAAATTGCGCTCTCGGTCTCCCTTGGCATCGCCATCTTTGATCTGCAGTCGCACAAGGCGGCAGGAGAAATCCTCAGCGATTCCGAACTGGCTCTCTATCATGCCAAACGCATGGGCGGTGACCGCATCGAGCCATTCCGTCCCTCTCTGCGCCAGCAGGGAAGGGGCCGCAGCTCCCTCGACAAGGATCTTGTTGCAGCCTTGGACCGCAAGGAAATCGATGTGGTCTTCCAGCCGATTGTCAATCTCCAAGATCGCATGATCAAGGGTTTCGAGGCGCTTGCACGCTGGAACCATCCGCAGCGTGGGCCGATCCCACCGTCTGACTTCATCCCGGCCGCGGAACGAAACGGTCTGATCGTGCCTTTGGGCCTTCATATCATGGAGCAGGCCGCGCGCCAGTTGACAGAATGGCAGCAAAAGCTTGATGGCGCAGAGCGCCTCTTCATGAGCGTCAATGTCTCCTCCGAGCAATTGCTGCGCCATGATCTGATCCATGATGTGAAGACCATTCTGTCCCGCTCCAATGTCAATCCGGGCACCTTGAAGCTTGAATTGACCGAGAGTCTGGTGATGGAAAATCCCGAATATGCCTCGCAAGTGCTCGACAAGCTGCGGGACATGGGGGCAGGCCTGTCGCTTGATGATTTCGGCACTGGCTATTCGTCGCTGGCCTATTTGCAGCATTTCCCGTTTGACACACTGAAGATCGACAAGAGCTTTGTCGGCCATGGCAATGGCGTGACACCGGTCATTCTGCAATCCATTGTAAAGCTGGCGCATGACCTTGGCCTTAATCTGGTCGCCGAGGGTGTCGAGAATGAAGAGGCCGTTGCGCAATTGACCCAGATGGGCTGTCCGATGGGGCAGGGCTTCCTGTTCGGCAAGCCACTGGCCTCAGCCGATGCCGAGGGTCTTCTGTCTCGCCAGATCGAACATGCCAAGCATTTGCAGGCTGAAGCCGCCGCCCGCCGCAAGCAGCAGGAAGCCGAAGCGCAGGCCCGCAAAGCCGAGGAAGAGCGCCGTGCCCGTGAAGAGCGCCGCCGCAAGGAAACCGAAGAGCTGGAGCGTAAGCAGGCCCATGCCCGTGCCATCGCCGAGCAAAGCATGAGAAAACCGGAAGCACTGGGACATCCTGTCAAACCAACCGGTCAGCAGCCAACCAATGCGCTGGAAGCCCAACTTGCCGAAGGCCTTGCCTTCGACCTGACGGGCGATGCGTCAAACCAGACATCGGGCAAGCCGAAGGATGCACAGCATGCCGCTTCGAACGCAGCCACCCAACAACCGGCCCCAAGACCGCAGATGGCACCTGGCGCCAGAAATGCAGCACCCGCGCCACAGCATTCAGGCCCTCAACAGGCCAATCTGACGAAGCGCGGACCTGTGCTGCCAAAGCCAGCTGACGCGGCCAACAATGCCGATTGGCGGATCAGCGCACCCAAACCGGTTGAGATCAAGCCGGCGGGTCAGGGGAAGCCAGACGAAGACAAGTCCGGGCCTGAGGCTGCAAAGCCTGCTGAGATGGCAGCGGCCAAAGAAGCGAAAGAAGCACCAAAAGCCGTGTCTGCGGTCGATGCGCAGATGGAAAATGCGTTGGAAGACGCCATTGGCGCGGCCGTGGTTGAGGCGATTGCGGTCGAAAATCCGGCTCCAAGCCCCGCTTCGCCACCTCATTCAGCAGTCTCTCCCACGCCGGGACAGCCCGCGGCCAACAAAGGGCCAGTCTTGCCGCTCCCACAAGTGGCAACCATGCGTAACCCTGATTTCAGGACAGCCACGTCTCAAGGCTCTGAGGCCGTGGCCAATAAACCGGTGGAACCTGCGCCCGCTAATCAGCCTCACGAACATGCTGCGCCCCAGAAGGCTGAACCCGCTTCGGATCGCAAACCCGTTGTTGTGCCGCCCTACAATGATGAAAAAGCTGCCGACCCTTCCGCAAATGAGATGCTGGAGGTCTTAGCCGACCCTGCCAAGGATATTGAGGAAGCGGCCGCTGAGACCGATAAACATCAAGCGCCGCCTCAGCCAAGCGAGCTTGACAAGCCTTTGCAGACCGCCACAAGCCAGCATATCATTGGCCGTGCCGTTGCCGCAGGGCGCAAACCAAATGCAGAGCAGGATGGTGGCTTGCCATTTGCCATGCCAGACATGTCCGACATTGATCAGGACATCGCATCGGCCATCCGACAGGCAATGCTGGGCGGCAAAAAAGACTGAACGCCCTAGAGTAGCGAAGCATCTGACCCAATGGTCAGATGCCAAACTTGTTTTCAAGTGAAGTGAGTTACGGTTCGACTCCGACAGCCATCTCAATCCAAGCTATGTCAGGTCAAACCTTCTAAGGCCAAACCTTCTCAGGCATGCCCGGCTTCGCTGGAAAGCATTGTCAGATCGATGCCCATCATTTCAAGGCTGCGCTGATAGCGATCTTCCGGTTCACAGTCAAACAACAGAGATCGATCCGCCGAGCAAGTCAGCCAGCTGTTGCCTTGCAGCTCTTCTTCCAACTGGCCGGGTGACCAGCCAGCATAGCCAAGGGTCAACAAGGCCGAGCGTGGCCCTTTGCCTTCCGCCAATGCCCGTAGAATTTCCACCGTCGCGGTCAGGCAGATATCGTCCGACACATCAAGCGTCGAACTTTCAAGCTTGAAATCGGCACTGTGCAACACGAAACCACGTCCCTGATCAACCGGCCCACCATTGAGCACCTGCATGGTGCGCGCCGGGGCTGGCAGGTTGATCGATTGGTCATCATCGCTCAGAATATCGACTTGCCGCAACAGGTCCGGGAAAGTGATTTGTGTCGAGATCTGATTGACCACCAACCCCATGGCACCATCGTCGGAATGGCTGCACAAATAGACGACTGATCGCTCAAAGAAAGGCCCCTTGAGCGTGGGCATGGCCACGAGAAACTGCCCCTCCAGTGAAGTGGGCAGCGAGCTGGCCGGAGAAGCTTGCACTGCGCCGCTTCTATCCTGTTCATCCAAATCAACCATGACCCAAGGGTACCTTTGAGCGCGCCTGAATGTAAAGACCACGGCACGCGGTGATAGATTGGCAGATCACAAAAAAATGAGTATCTGGCCTTCGGGATTTACTGCTCTGCCATCGCTACGCCATGATAGCAATGTTAAGAATTATCATGGACATCAAGTCTTGCATTAGGCAAGAGGCAAAAGGGTGACAAACCCGCATGTCAGACTTGTGACGTCCCAATTGGCCGAGCCATCAGATTGAGAGAAGCGAAATTGCTAATAAAATTCAATAATTTGGTAAAAATTCCGACTGTCTCATTGCTCACGCTGCTGGCTCCGCTGTTCGCCATGGCCTCGCCATCTCAAGCGGTGGAAACAAAGTGGCAAGAGACGTTGGGCGGAAAAGTCCGGCTTATTTCAGGCGGCCAGCAGGATGGACGCTACAAGGCCGGTCTGGAAATTGTTCTGGATGAAGGGTGGAAAACCTACTGGAAGATACCCGGCGACAGCGGCGTCCCACCGATGCTTGACACCAGTGGATCGGCCAACGCCTCCGATATCGATAGTCTCTGGCCTGTGCCAAGCCGCATCAAGGTCGGCATGTCAGAAATTCTCGGATATAAGGATGCCATCATCTTTCCCCTCCTTGTCACGCCTGCTGACAAGGACAAGCCGACCCGCCTGACTATCAACGTGCAATTGGGCTTTTGTTCGGACCTTTGCGTGCCGATGGCAGCTGATCTGTCTCTCGATATTCCGGCTGGTGGCAGCCGAGCCATGGGAATGGAAATGTTGATCGACCGCGATATGGCTTTGGTGCCTGCCAAGCCATCCGATAGCTTCCAGATCACCGACATCACTCATGACAAGGGACAAAACGGTCAGCCTGATCGCTTGCTGATCACAACGAAAATCCCTGACGGGTATGGTCACAAGGATCTTTTTGTGGAAGGCCCAGAGGACTGGCTGCTGCCCCTGACCGTCAAACAACAGGAGCGCTCCGAAGCCAGCGAGGCCGCCAAAATCCAGCATTTTGTCCTGATGCTTGATGGTTTGCCAAAAGACGAGCAAAGCAAAGGAACCGATCTGCGCTTCACGCTGACCAATGGTGAGGAAGCTGTCGAGCAAATCATAACATTGCAAAAATAGGATAGGATCACTATCTGGAAAGGAAGCCTGATAGTCAGGTTTCGATTAAAGAGAAATAAGAGGGGCAATCATGATCAAGGTTGGTGAGCGTCTGCCAGAAGCAGACTTTCTAGTAATGGGCAAAGACGGCAAGGAAACCCGCAGCGTTGCCGATATTTTCAACGGCCGCAAGGTGGTCTTGTTCGGCGTACCGGGTGCCTTCACTCCAACCTGTCACCGCAACCACCTGCCAGGATTCATCAATTCCATTGATGGTATCCGCGCGCTGGGTGTCGATGAAGTGGCCGTTGTTGCCGTCAATGATGTGTTTGTCATGGATGCCTGGTCCACTGCCAGCGGTGGCAAGGGTCAAATTGCGTTTCTCGCCGATGGTAGCGCCACTTTTGCCAAGGCCTGCGGCCTTGACATTGACCTGACCGACGCAGGCATGGGCGTGCGCTGTACCCGTTTCTCGATGATTGTCGATGATGGCGTGATCACCCATTTGAACCTTGAAGACAATCCCGGCGTTGCCGAGAAAACCGGCGCGGTTCAGATCATCGAACAGCTTCAGGGCTGACCCTGCCCACCGGTCGCGCACCGGGTGGATCAAACAGACCGCATACAAAAGCCCGGATCCTGTCCGGGCTTTTTTTGTGTTTGCAACGCTTTGGGTTCGCTAGAACAGATTGCCTTGCGCGTCGTCATCCTTTTCCTTTTTGGTCTTGCGACTTGTTTTCTGCTGTTCCTTGATCCGCGTCAGAATTTCCTGCTCGATCGCCTCGGTCAGTTTGGCGGTCGCCCGTTCCAGACGCTCGGCTGGTTCTGCTTCCACTTCAACCACATCACTGCCGGTCGCATTTTCTGGCTTTTCGGGTTGCGCCGCAGGTTCGGTTTTCTTGACTGCTCGGGCGGCTTTCTTCGCAACATCGCCTTTTGGTTTGGCGGTGCGTCGTCGTGCCCGCTTGCCAGCGATGGACAACAGATGGGCTTCAATATCTTCGGCCGAAATCGCATCTGCCCCCATAATGCCGGAGGCCCCGACCTCTGCGTCTCTTTTCTCGGTGTCTGGCGCATCGATGGGGGATGCCTCCGGTTCTGATAGCTTGGTTGGGGCATCAGCATAGGGATCAAGCAAAGAGGTGGTCGCGTTGATGCAGCCATCGGCAAATTCAATATTGAGGGCCTGACCCGCAAGGATTGTTTCGGCTCGTCGCATTGGTGTGCCATCCTTGTCCCGAACCAGCGCAAAACCCCGCGCCAAGACACCCTTGTGCGACAGGCTTTCAAGCAGGCGGCTGGTCGCATCGAGCTGTTTGCGCTTCTGTTCCGTGGTGAGCAGAGCCACCCGGTTCAGGCGGTCACTGCGGTCTGCAATCCGTTCCTTTTGCAAGAGCAAGCGATCGGTCACCAAAGCGGGACGCAAGCGGCCCGCTGTTGCATCCAGTCGTGAGCGGCTGCTCTTGGTCGAGGCAATCAGGCTCTGGCCCAACCGGCCTGACGCCATGTCAAAGCGCTGCCGCGCCAATGCCAGAATGTCGCGCGGCTGGGGCAGGGCGCGGCTGGCAGAGCGTAAATCGGCGCGCCGCCGATCCATCATTCGGCTGATCGCCCCATATTGCCGCAAATGCAAATCGCCAAGCCCTGCCACCAATTCGCTGCGGACCGGCAGGGCAATTTCCGCCGCCCCGGTCGGGGTTGGAGCTCGAACATCGGCCACAAAGTCAACCAGCGTTACATCTGTTTCATGGCCGACCGCCGAGATGACCGGAATGTCGCTTTCAGCAATGGCCCGGGCCGGGGCTTCTTCATTGAACCCCCAGAGATCTTCAAGGCTGCCACCACCACGCGCCACAATCAGCACATCAGGGCGTGGGATCGGGCCACCCTCAGGCAAGGCGTTAAAGCCGCGCACCCCGTTGGCCACCTCATCAGCGCAGCTTTCCCCCTGCACCCGCACTGGCCAGACCAGCACATGGACGGGAAAACGATCCCGCACCCGATGCAGAATATCGCGAATGACCGCACCAGTGGGCGAGGTGACAACGCCAATCACGGTCGGCAGGAAAGGCAGTCGTCTCTTGCGCTCCGGTGCAAACAGGCCTTCGGCGGCAAGCTTCTTCTTGCGCTCCTCCAGCAGGGCCATCAGCGCCCCTTCGCCGGCCGGTTCCATTCGGTCGATGATCATCTGATATTTTGACTGGCCGGGGAACGTGGTCAATTTGCCCGTGGCAATGACTTCCAGCCCCTGTTCGGGCTTAACGGCCAACTTGTTGGCTGCCCCGCGCCAGATCACCCCGGACAGGACCGACTTATCGTCCTTGAGGTCGAGATAAATATGACCAGAGGCCGGACGTGACACCCGGCCCAGCTCCCCACGCACCCGCACATAGCCGAATTGATCCTCGATGGAGGATTTCACCGCATAGGACAGTTCAGAGACGGTAAATTCGGCTGCATTGGTGGCCGCAGACTCGGACATGGCGCTTTCCAGACAGATTCGTGCTCGTTGAGATTAATCCCCATTGGTGCCCAGCTTTTGCCACCGGGTCAATAGATCGGCCTGTTATATCGTGGTTATTGCCCCCAACCCAATCAAGGCACTGACCAGAGGGCTTGCAAGGCAAGCCGAAAGGGGGCAAAACTCCGGCCATTGCCAACAAAAGGCAGCCCGATTGCAGCAACAGTGAGATGTCATGTCCCATTACGATTTCAAAAGCCAACGCCTGTGGGTGGAGCAGGATATTTGCGAACGGATCGCCATTCCCTGCGACCGGGCTCAAGCCAACTATCTGTTGAATGTGCTGCGCATGGACGAAGGCGACGCAATGCTGGTCTTCAATGGTCGTGACGGGGAATGGCAGGTCGAAGTCCAGCCCCTTGGCCGCAAGAAGTGCGCGCTTATCCCCATTCAACAGGTCCGCCCACAGCCTGACCCGTTGGCAAGTGATCTGCACTATCTGTTCGCACCGCTGAAGTCCGCGCGCATTGATTACATGGCCCAGAAAGCCGTTGAAATGGGCGCGAGCTGCCTGCGCCCGGTCTTCACCCAACATACTCAGGAACGGCGCCCCAAGCTCGACAAAATGCGGTTGAATGTCATTGAAGCCGCCGAACAATGCGGCATCCTGACCATCCCCCCTGTCGATGAACCGGTAAGCCTGACCGAGTTGCTCAAGACTTGGGAAGCAGAAGAAGACGGGCGGCACATCATCTTTTGCGACGAGGGGGAACTTGGCAAGGATCCGATCTCGATCCTCGACACCATTCGCGGCGAAGGCAAGTGCGTGCCACCACTGGCTTTGTTGATCGGTCCGGAAGGCGGCTTCTCGCAAGGGGAGCGCGAGATGCTGCGCGCCGCGTCTTTCGTCACTCCGATCCCGCTAGGTCCGCGTATTTTGCGCGCTGACACCGCTGCCATTGCTGCTCTGGCCATTGTCCAGTCAGTGCTTGGGGATTGGACCGACAAATAAGCCTCATTGGGCACCATGGCGAAAAGCTGTCTCGATGGGGCATGACGCGTTGCCTTTTTTGTCGGCTTGTTGGCCGTTTCGTCTGCTCAAGCAAACGGGCTTGACGCGGTCTGTGCGTTTCCCCATAAGCAGATTGCCGGTCTGGGCTTGCAAGATGCGGTTCTGGTGCAGCCGCTAAATAGAAAGAAAAATCATGATCATGTCTGCCGAGGCCTGGGGCCTGTTTCTCATTGCTTGTGTGATGCTCAATGTGGCGCCGGGGCCGGATCTGATTTTTATCCTGTCGCGCACCATCGGACATGGCCGAAAGATCGGGTTTGCCGCCTCCTTCGGGGTCTGCTCGGGTGCGCTGGTGCATGTGATGGCGGCAGCGCTCGGTGTTTCGGCCATTCTGGCAACGTCGGCTTTGGTTTTCTCTATCGTCAAATATGCTGGTGCCGCCTATCTCGTATGGTTGGGCTGTCAGGCGCTTTTCTCGCGCGAAAGCAGTTTGACCATGGACGAACAAGCTGGCAGCTCGAAGGTTCTGACCTTTTGGGCCGCCTTTCGACAAGGCGTACTGATCGACATTCTCAACCCGAAGGTCGCGCTGTTCTTTCTGGCGTTCCTGCCACAATTCATCAGCCATGATGGCACGGAAACCAGCATGCAGGTATTTTTTGAAACCTGTCTTCTTGGAAGCATCGTTATCGCCATCGGTCTGATCGTCGAGGCAATCTTCGTTCTTGCAGCCGCACCGCTCGGGGCCTATTTGCGATCCAATCGACGCTTTGCGCTTTGGCTGGATCGCCTGTTCGGTGGCTTGCTGATGGGGCTTGGGGCTCGTTTGGCGCTGACTGATTGAACGGCAAGTAAAGAACCTTCCCACTTCTCGCCGAAACCATTCATCACCGAAACAGTAGGGATGGATCATTTTCTTTGACTTGTGCAAGGGGGATGGTTCCGATAGCGTCGCGCAATGTCCAAACAACTCGCAATCCTGCCCGAAATGAAAGACAATCCGTTGCTCGGCATCGGATTGATGCTGTCCTTTTGCGCCGTCATCCCCTTTGGTGATGCGCTGGTCAAGCATCTGGGTCAAACCGTACCGGTCATGACCCTGCTGGTCATTCGTTACCTCATTCAGGTGCTGATGATGGGAACAACCATGATCTGGCAGAAGCGGGGGATTGGCCATGTGCTGAATTATTCCAAACGTGCCTGGTGGTGCCTGTTCTGGCGTACGGCCATGCATATTTTGGGCATTATCGGCATGTATTATGGCCTTAAATATATGCCGCTGGCGGACACGACGGCGATTGCCTTCATTTTCCCGATCCTGATGCTGTTTGTCGGTCATTTCTACCTCAAGGAGCAGGTCGGCCCCCATCGGGCCATTGCCGCGATTGTTGGCTTCATTGGCACCTTGCTGGTGGTTCAGCCCAACTTTGTTGCGGTTGGCCTCAATGCCCTCTGGCCGGTCGGCGTGGCCTTCACGTTCGTGATCTTTATGCTCTCGACCCGCCAGATGAGCCGCGAGGTTGATCCGATTTCCATTCAGGCCGTGTCCGGTGCCATGGCGCTTATGCTCGTTGCGGTTCCCTTGCTGCTCCTTAATGGCAAAGCTTGGCCGCTCTGGGATCTGGTTGAACCAACGGCTCAGGATTGGCCCTTTCTGATCATGGCAGGCATCATTGGCTCTGTGGGTCATTTGTTGATGTCAGCGGCGATCCGATTTGCACCCTCTGCCACGCTCGCGCCGATGCAGTATCTTGAAATCCCCTTTGCGACCCTGATCGGTTGGGTCGTCTTTTCCGACCTGCCCAACCAACTTGCCGCCTTTGGCATCCTGGTCACAGTTGCGTCCGGGCTGTATATCATCTATCGCGAGCAGCAGGCTCAACGCGCTGAAAAAAGGGACGCAGACAAGCAGGTCAAGCCTGCTGCTACCTGACCTCTTTTGATTGACTATCAGGGCGACAAAGGTTTCGGCCCGCCGGTCAGGACAAAGGAAGCTGGGTAAAACCAACCATGTTCGCAAGGGATTCCCAAAAGTCACAATTCTTTGATTGTGTTGTGGGTTCATTTTGCGGATATCAAAACCAACCCATTGTAACCCGCCGGGTGAATCCCTAATTTGACAGAACGCGACTGTGAGGTTCGAGCCCCGTCGCGCCCTGCCAATCTGCAAGGAGCCTGTTTCATGGCCGCTTCCGACAATGACGCCGTCGCCATCACCCTTGATGATCGTGCAACCCTGATCGAAACCATTTCCAGTGGCGAGAAGCCGAAGGACCAGTGGCGCATCGGCACCGAGCATGAGAAATTTACCTTCTACAAGGACAGCTTTACGCCGGTTCCCTATGAGGGCGAGCGTGGGATCGAACGCCTGCTCTTGGGTATGGAAGGTCTGCTTGGCTGGAAGCGTATCGAAGACAAGGGCAAAATTATCGGCCTTGTCGACCCGATCGAGGGTGGGGCGATCTCCCTTGAGCCGGGTGGTCAGTTTGAATTGTCCGGCGCGCCGCTCGACAATTTGCATCAGACCTGCCGAGAAGTACACAGCCATCTGGCGCAGCTGCGCGAGGTTGCCGACCCGTTGGGTATTGGCTTCCTTGGCCTTGGCGTCTCTCCGAAATGGCACCGCGACGAGGTTCCGGTCATGCCGAAGAGCCGTTACGGAATCATGATGAAATATATGCCGAAGGTGGGCAATCTCGGCCTCGACATGATGTTTCGCTCCTGCACCATTCAGGTCAATCTCGATTTTTCCAGCGAAGCGGACATGGCAAAGAAAATGCGCGTCGGCGTGGCCCTCCAGCCGATTGCCACCGCCCTGTTTGCCAATTCGCCTTTCCTCGATGGTCGCAAAAACGGCTATCAATCCATGCGTGCCGCGATCTGGCAAGATACCGACCCGGACCGCACCGGCATGCTGCCCTTCCTGTTTGAAGAGGGCTTCGGCTATGAGCAATATGTCGATTATGTCCTTGATGTGCCGATGTATTTCATCACTCGTGGTGGCACCTATTATGATATGACCGGCATGACGTTCCGCGACTATCTGGGCGGCAAACGCAAAGAAGGCATGCCTGACACCGCGCCAACGCTTCAGGACTGGGAAGATCATCTGACCACCGTATTCCCTGAAGTGCGCCTTAAGCGCTATATCGAAATGCGTGGTGCTGATGGTGGCCCATGGCGGCGCATTTGCGCTCTTCCAGCCCTCTGGACCGGCCTGCTTTATCATCAGTCAAGTCTTGATGCGGCTTGGGATCTGGTCAAAGATTGGTCTGCCGAGGAGCGCGACGCACTGCGCATCGGTGTGGCAAAGGATGGTCTCAGAACCAAGTTCCGTGACACCAATGTCCAGTCACTTGCCAAGGGAATGGTCACCATCGCCCGCAAGGGTCTTGCTGCGCGCGATCGTCTCAATGGGGCAGGCTTTGATGAAACCCAGTATCTCGCCGCTCTGGAAGAAACGGTCACTCTGGGATTGTCCCCGGCGGACCAATTGTTGATGCGTTTCAACAATGAATGGGGCGGCAACATCAACCGGGTCTTTGAAGACTTCGCCTACTGAGTTGGTGACGCATTGTCAGACAGCAAAAATCCCCGAAATATCGCATTTTCGGGGATGAAACCTTTTAAGACTGTCTGATGGAACCCAAACACGTTCCCGTCGAACGCGCCTGTTGTTTTGAGTGCGACAACAAGGGCGGCAGATCGACAAGGGACGGCCCTATATAGTCATACTGCTCACTGCACCATATGTGCATATTCCGGATGACCCTATTTCATCGCCCCAACGTCGCCGGAGAAGGCCCGATGGCGGGACAATGTGAAATATGCTTCATCACAGCCGCTAACGCCAGCGGCCAACCATTTCGACGAAACCGTCACCAGTGACCCGGTCTCCGAAAATGAAGCCATCGACGACCATCTTGCCATCAAACTTGATCATGCCACCCATTTTGGAAACGACCTCGCGCTCTTGGTAGGGCAGGCTGATTTGCAAGCAGGTTTCCAATGCAGGATCGGACAGGATCACATGACGTGGATAGCGCCTGTCGGACCGGCGGCTGTCCACATAGTCGCTCAATTCCAGCGGCTGGATTTTCTCCACCACATGGGTGCCGTCAGGCAGCACCACCGTGCAATTGGTCTCGACCCGGCTGGTTCGGAAATCCCACACCTGACTGGCACTCAGGCTGACACCGTTGCTCAGGGATGGATAAAGACAGATCCATTGCCGATGCTCCAGATTGCGATCAAGCCGAAAGCGTCGCGGCAGCTCTCCCCATTGACGATTGAACCACATTGCCCCGGTTACGGTCTGGCGCTTGCCCATGATGGAAACGGCACCAGAGACCTGAATGCCGGGGAAGGCAAATTTATATTGCTGGGCACCAAAGAAACTGATGCTGCCCTCACCATTATTGATCAGGATCGGCGTTCCGACCTTGCCAGACAATTCAACAAAGGCGTCAGGCAACTCTGCCGAGAGCGACATCTCTGTGTCCTTGCAGCGGATATCCAGCGCTCGTGACGAGATTTGCAGAACGTCACTGCGTATAACGATGTCGCTGAGGGGGACTGTGGTCTCGCTTTCCCGGATCCAGCCGGTATCCTGGTCAACCAGACACAGGCCAATCGAAGCCTGTGGCTCCTCCTCGTGGGTCTCGACAATCACCAGATGAACACGGAAGCTATAATGCCTGCCGTCACCCCGCAGATTGGTGGCAAAGTGCCACGATTCCATGGGATGCTCGCCCTTGTGCCAAGGCAGATCATGTTGAAGATTGGAATGGCGAACCGGACTTGACTTGGCGGCATCCGGCGGAAGACTGGGCGCAACTGCGGCAGTCTTTGGTATTGAATTCATGGTGGGGCCTCCCTTGTTCCGATTAGGTCGACCGGCAAAAAAAATGTTAGCTGCCGCAGTTGGATCTTACATATATCAGGGCGCGAGCAAGGCGGTCAGGGGCGCTGATCAGTCGTCGCAGTCATTGCTGCAAGAAGGTCAAAGCGCCCTGGGATCATCCAATGAAGTGATACGGTCTTTCTGACAGTATCCCTTTCATAAAATTCTTCTTTGGGGGAGATTGCGTAAGCAGAACGAGCCCGCCTAACCCCTCGTGAACGCATCCCTGAACATTATAGATTTTATTATTGTCACCTTAGCCGTGCTGTCCGTGCCCATTAATGAGAAATGGTCAGGCCAAAATCAGGACGTCATTGCGTAAATTCTGGAACGTCCGGCTAAATTTGCGACCTTTTGTAACTATATGATACGCGACATATACATGGGTTCGTCAAGTTATTTTGTTGATTTTGAAGAGTAAAATAATTAATTTTCCGTAAACCTGGTCAATGGTTGCAATTGGTTTCAAAGGTGATTGAAAAAAGGCACTCGTATTTTTGCGATATGTACTGGCGTGACCACTATAACTTGTACAAATCGCCAGTTTTTGCTTCTTTTTTCTGTTATTTTTATCGGTCTGCAAATTGAATAAAGTCATACTTTATTTGGGCTTGCTCTATTTTTGGGGATGGGGTGTGCGTCGCTGCGGTGATGTGCAATTGATTCGCTCATAGATTGTGAGGTCGGGTGGCTTGTAGGCCGCGAATTTTGTCTGGCTCCTTGGGCTACCATTTTTTTTGTCAGCGCCAGATTCAGGCCTTTCAAAAAACCGTTTGCCTCAACAAAATTGTGTGAGAGACCAATGACGCCGCAGAAGCTGGCTTTCTGGGGCGCATGCACGCTGACCCGTCTCCTTTGTGGCAGGCAGAGCAGAGCGAACCAGCTCACAATTTCCTCACGGTGACTTCATTTGAACCGATCGGTCTTAATGGCCAAATGGGTCGCACCCGCAGCAATCCCGACGCAGGGCATGTGGGCATCATCTGAAACTTTGGCGGTGTAGTGCCGACCGACTTGAGGAAAATTACCGTGAAAACTCTGAACAAAATTGCAGCGAGCGCTCTTCTCTCCATGACCTTGGTCACCTCCGCCCTTGCGGCAGGCCCCCATGTCAACACCTCCAACACCGGCCTAGCGATGCAGGGCTATGATCCGGTTGCCTACTTCACCATTGGCAAACCAACCGAAGGCAGCTACAAAATCACCTCCGTTTACAAGGATGTGACCTACCGCTTTGCCAATGAAGAACACAAGGCGGCTTTCGATGCCAATCCCGATAAATATTTGCCTCAATATGGCGGTTTCTGCGCATTCGGCGCTGCCATGGGCTACAAGTTTGATGGTGATCCGGAAAACTGGAGGATCGTCAACGGTGAGCTTTATCTGAACCTGTCGGATGAAATTCAGGCTGACTGGGAAAAGGATATTCCCGGCTATATCGCAAAGGCCGACGACAAATGGGAAAAGATCGTCGATACCAAACCAAGCGATCTCTAAGGCAATATGCATCATATCGACCGATTACGTCCGTTGGTCGGTCGATATGCCGTCTCAGGCGCCATACATCGGGTTCCACGCATTGGGTGCCAGGCATTGGGTGTGAGGCATTGGGTGTGTGGTATCGGGCGACCGGCCAACAGCTTTGCTTACTGGTGGTGTCATCAACTTTCTGTCCATTTGGTCTAAAATAATCAATTATTCTGATTGATATTCCCGCAATAGTCATTGGTCGTGATGAATCTGTCCTGCTAGACTGTTGCTCTATCAAACCGGGTCATGTCCGCCACATCCTGCGCGGCGCCCGAAACGGGAATGATCCGATGCCAGAGTCCAGCTTGGCCAACAAAAGCCCATCCCCTCTGCCCACGCCAACGACCTTGGTTGGCGTCATGTCGCCAAAAGACATGGGGCTCTATGTGATGATGCTTGCGGTCTGGGGCACCAGCTGGATTGCCATGGCCAATCAGATTGATGTCGTCCCGCCGCTGATCACCGGACTATACCGCTTTTCCTTGGCGGCTTTGGTGACGTTCGTCTGGGCGCTGGTTGCCCGCCATCCCTTGCGCTTCCCATGGCGTATCCATTTGCGCTTCATGGTCCTTGGCATGTTCATTTTCTCCAGCAACTTCGTGCTGTTTTATTATTCCGCCAGTTATATGGCATCAGGTCTGATGGCGGTGGTCTTCTCCACCGCAAGCCTGATCAACATCGCGCTGGCGGCAATTCTTTTCGGCCAGCGCCCGAGCCGCAATGCGATCATTGGCGCCTTGTTGGGCTTTTCCGGCATAGGCATGATTTTCTGGCCGGAAATCGAAGCCAATGCGGGCAAGGATGGCGTTCTGATCGGTCTGGGGCTGGGGCTTGCTGGTACGCTTTCCTTCTGCACCGGCAACATGCTGACCGTCGCCAACAAGAAGCTCAACCTGCCGCTGGTCAGCGCCAATGCCTGGGGCATGTTCTACGGCTCTTTGTGGCTGTTGTTTCTCTCACGGATCCTCGACATTCCGTTCATGATGGATTGGAGCGGCAAATACTGGATCGCCATGAGTTGGCTGGTCATCATGTCCTCGGTGGTCGCCTTCTGGGGCTATATGACCCTGCTGAACAATATTGGCCCGGCCCGCGCTGGCTATCTGACCGTTCTGTTTCCGCTCGTCGCGTTGGCCCTGTCGACCATTTTTGAAAATTATCAATGGACCCTGCCGGGCATGGTCGGTCTGGTTGCGATCATCGCAGGCAATGTGCTGGTGATGCAGCACAGAAAGGCCGCCTGAACAAGCCGGTTTCAAACAGCTTGATCAAACAAAAGGCCACCCTTTGCCCATGGCAAAGGGTGGCCTTTTTATGTCTGGTTCATGTCTGTACGCAGCCCCGGATTTACTCTGCCGCCAAAGATACGTTGCCCGACACATTGTCGAGCGCATTAACGATATGAGCTGCCAAAGCGGTATGAATGCGGTCTTTGGCATTGTCAGAGCGAATGAGCGCGATATTGCAGTAAGGCAGTTCAGGGAAGCCTTCCCGCGAGCCCAGCACCCGCATGTCCGAAATCAAGGCACTTTCCGGCAGAACAGCAACCGCCAGCCCCGCCATGACAGCCCCCGAAGAGCCTGCCGCGGTCGAACTGACATAGGCAATGCGATAGGCCTTGCCAGCCTTTGAAAGCGCCTCGGTTGCACTGGCTCTCCAACAACAGGTTTTGGTGCCCAACGCCAATGGAATGGTCGATTGGCAGTGAACCGAGTGATGGGCTGACGAAACCCATAGCAATGGCTCGGAGCGAATAATTCGGCCATTGCGTGCTTTTTGACTGTCACCATGGGTGACAATGCCCAGATCCAGCCGCCCATCTTCAATCCGCCGATGGATGCAGGAACTCTGCTCACAGACCACCTCGATCTCGATATTTGGATGAGTGGTCGCAAAGCTCGCCAGCACCGTTGGCAACAGGCGCGGGGCATAATCATCCGGCAGTCCAAGGCGCACCTTGCCTGACATGACATCGGATGAAAAGGCCGAGATCGTCTCCGCATTCAGCGACAGCATCCGACGGGCATAATCGAGCAGGCGTACACCGGAATCTGTCAATCGGCTTTGACGACCGTCCCGCACAAAGATCGTTTGCCCAATGCGTTCCTCAAGTCGACGCATTTGCATCGACACGGCCGACTGGGTCTTGTTCACCTGTTCGGCAGCCCGTGTGAAGCTGCCTGTTTCAGCAATGGCAATGAAGGTGCGCAACTGGTCAAGATCCATCAAAGCATTCATGACAATACCTTATTTCTTTCGTTCATCCACGGCATCTCGGGCCCGAAAGGAACTCGCCCAGACAATCCCAAACCAACAGATTGATCGATGCCATTTATCTCTCTTATCAAAACATATCACAAAAATAGATGGATTCTATAAAAAACATTCGTTGGATTTATTGAAACGAGAAGCTCATATTGAGTGCAACACCGATGAGGATATGAAGCCTTCTCTTAACCGAACCTCTTAGTTTCAGCGCTCGCTGACGCTGGTTTCGGAACGGTGGTCTATGCTCTGATGAACCCTCAATTGAGGCCATCAGGGTGGGGCGGTTCTGCTTTCAAAGCGATCCTGTCGGATCAGAAAGCGGTCCATGAATCTGAACAGGTCAACGGCATCAGTCTGCGACCGCAACACACAACGGAGATACCCATGCTGACTGCAGGCCTCTTTTCTGCCTTGTCATCCGCGGCACGCGGCCTCCGCCGCCTCGGATCCACTCTTACAACCATCTCGCGCAATCGTCGGGCGCTCGCTCATCTCGAAGAGCTCGATGCTAAAACCCTAGCTGATATTGGTTTGACCCGCGGGGACATCGTGTCCGCACGTGTCACCCCCTTTTACCGGGATCCATTCCTGATCGATCCGTTCGAAGATCGGCGTCGCATCAAGGCAATGGAGCTTGAAGCCCTGGCACGTTGGCCGCGCCCGCTGCCTGAGCAACCCTATATGGAACCGCGCACGACGCGGGTATGCAAATCTGCAAGCAGCGCTTGCTGATTGAACCCATCACTGTCTTGTCCTTCGAGGCAGACTCGCCCCGCACCGCATGTTCTCATGGTTTCGACCGTGTTGGGGGCCTCTAAGGACTTTTTATACTGTCGGACTGTTGGGACAATGTTCCCGGGTCCGACATCAAAAGCTAAGCAGCCGGGGATCTTGTCGAAGATCCCCACCCCCTTGGCCCGCCATTGGCGGGTCATTTTTTTTGATCAAGTGCCCGCCATTGGCGCGACATTTTATCCAAGCCTTCACCAATGAAGCGGCTCTCAGATCTGATTTCCGGTTTAAGGCTTACTTGATGCAGGTTTCTTGTCGCGCTCAGGTGCATATTGCTCAAACAGGCTGTTGAGGCCTTTAAGATAATTGGCCTGCAATTCCATCGCCGCATCCTGCATCTTTTTTGCCTTATCGGTCTTTGCCTCCGGGGCAGGGGCAGCGGGCGCACTTTTCGGATAAAGCCCCGCCAACAAGCCTTCAAAAGCGGCATGCAGGGGGCTTGGCATTGCATCCATTTCGCGATTGGCTTGCCGGAAATTGCGTCTGCCCATTGCGCCAAGATAATCCATCCAGCCAGACGGATCCGAAAGCGAGGGAGATGCCATTTGTGGCATCAAAGGCATCAGGCCAAAGGTTGTTAGCATCGGGAACAGGCTTTTGAGCTGATCGGTCGAAATGCCAGTATTGCGCGCCACATCGTCCATCAATTGCGCTTGTGCCATCTGCCCCATAAAGACCGTGTTGAGCTTCTCCATCTTGTCCATTTGCCCTGCATATAGGGAGAAGGGGAAGGTGGACGCATCGCTGCCTTTGCCGGACGATTGAGCAAAAGACTGAGCGGCCTTGTTGGCTTCCTTCAGGAAGCCTTGCATCAGCTCGCTCATTTCCGCTGGCCAAAACTTTGACAGATCCGTCTTCGGCGAAGCACTGCCAAAAGCCGCCAGCGACTGTTCGCGCATTTTGGCAAGGCTGTCGAGGAAGGCAGGCGCAAAGGCGTCACTGGCCTTTGCCATCTCGGCCCGCTCAAGGCCAGAAACCTCCATGATCTGGTCAATCGCGGCACGGCCATAAAGCCCTTCGAGAAACTCAAGATATCCGCTCGCCATACTGCCCATCTGGCGCCTCCCTGTTGTCTGACACCCGTCTTGCCTGTTTTTAGTCCTGCGCAAGATGGATTCCATCCTTGGCAAGATATTGAGAAAACGAACCAATCCCAGATGACAGCATGCCTGTTCCCCAAAGAGGCGTCAAGCGAGTGATCAATCACTTGCAAAAGAACAACTGTAGACGCAGGCTATTGGGATGCGGCACCACGATGGGGGAGACAGCAATCAGTCGATCATTATCGAAAGATTGCTGACTTGGTCTCAGCCAACCACGATGACATGAACCGAGCGCGGCCCGTGCGCGCCCAATAGGATGGTCTGTTCAATGTCGCCCGAACGCGACGGACCGGTCACCCGGTTGATGACGCGCGGCATTTGCATCACACCCTGTTCATCGCGCAGGCGCTCTTGGACGCTCTCATAGTCCCCGGCAATATCATCCGCATGAACGACGATGATATGATCCTCAGGCAGGAAATTGAGCGTGGTTGGATTGTCCGGCCCCGATAGAAAAATCGCCGTGCCGGTCTCTGCCACACCGCCCAAGGCATGGGTCACGCCCACCAGATCCGTTCCATCAGAGGGGCCGGCCTTGCGCTCCAGCTGTGGCTCTGTGGACCAATTGACCGCGGCCAGCCGAGGATCGGTCCCGGTTCGGATTTGCTGCGGCAGATTGCGGCTTCGCAGATAGTCCCCAATGGCAGCGGGCAGGGCGTCATAATTGGCAATGCGCGCCACGCTCGAGGCGGCTTTCTCTGCATAATCGAGGAACATCTGCACCTGAGCCTGATGATCAATCTGCCCGCGGGCAGGCAGAATGCCCCGCTCACGCTTTGCCAGTCGCTCGGCAACCGCAGCCTTGCGGGTTTCCGGATTTTCATCAGTGGCAGCCGAGCCCAGAGACCGACGAACCTTGCTCAAAATGGCGGATTTGGCGGATGATGACGCGCTCATGAGGCTTTCCTCTTCTTTAGTTCCGCTGCCCACATTTGCTGGAAGGTGCTGCCTTCTGGCGCTGGCAGCTCGCGATGCTTGGTCCATGCTCCGGTCATGGGTAGCTTTTGCATCAGACCGGTCATCGGTGCCAGATGCTTCATCATTCCCATCCCAAGCCCCATAAGGGTGTGATACAAGGCGGGCCGAGTGGCAAGGAAGGCCCAGCCTTTCAGTCCCCAGCGCTGGGTGGATGGATTGAGGTGACGCTCATATTCCTTCTCCCGCCAATGGCGCATCATTTTCGGCAAGGGAATCCGCATCGGGCAGACACTTTCGCAGCGACCGCAAAAAGTTGACGCATTGGGCAGATGGCCCGCTTTGTCGACCCCGATCAGCGAAGGGGTCAGCACCGATCCCATCGGGCCGGGATAGACCCAGCCATAAGCATGGCCACCCACCGCATGATAGACCGGGCAGTGATTCATGCAGGCCCCGCAGCGGATACAGCGCAACATTTCCTCAAACTCGGTGCCAAGCATGGACGAACGCCCATTATCGAGCAGGATCACATGATATTCCTCCGGCCCGTCCGGGTCTTCCTCGCGCCGTGGCCCGGTGGAGAAGGTGGTATAGACGCTCTGTTCCTGCCCGGTGGCCGAGCGGGCCAACAGACGCAGCAACTGCTCCGCATCATTCATCGTTGGAACGATCTTTTCAAGCGACGCCAACACCACATGCACCCGCGACAGGGTTTGGGTCAGATCCCCATTGCCCTCATTGGTCACGATGACCGAGGATCCGGTCTCGGCTATCAGGAAATTGGCCCCGGTGATGCCCACATCGGCGGCGAAATATTGCTCGCGTAGCACCTCGCGCGCTTCCCCCAACATTGCGGTGGCCTCGCTCAGATCACGATCCTCGGCCAGATGGGTATGCACCCGGCGGAAATCTTCTTCCACCTGATCCTTGGTCACATGCACAGCCGGAGCGATAATGTGGCTGGGATGCTCGCCGCGCAGCTGGATGATATATTCCCCCAGATCCGTCTCGATGACATTCAGACCGTCTTTTTCCAGAAATGCATTGAGCTGCATTTCCTCTGAAATCATCGACTTGCCCTTGGTGATGGTCTTGGCATTGACGGATTGGCAAATCTGCTTGACGATCTTGCAGGCATCGTCTGCCGTCTCCGCCCAATGAACATGGCCGCCGCTGGCCGTGACTTTCTGTTCATATTCTTCGAGATAAAGGTCCAGATGCTTCAATGTGTGGGTCTTGATATCTCTGCCCACATCGCGCAAATCCTCAAATTCCGGCAGGGCGTCAACTGCCATCTGGCGCTTGCCGATGAAGCCGGTTTCGATATTTTTCAGCGCCTTTTGCAGCGTCTGGTTGGCCAGCGCGTCCCTGGCATTCTCTTTAAAGGTCGGTGAGGTGATTTTCATGTTGCTCCCCTAAGGCTGGTCCCCAAAGGGGTCAACGTCCCGGCTTCTCGCCAATGGCTGGTTGGTCGGTCATGCCTGCCAGCACTTCGGCCACATGGCGCACCTCGATGGCAGACCCCTGCCGTTTCAACTTGCCCGCCATATTCATCAGGCAGCCAAGGTCGCCCGCCAACAGGGTCGTCACATCGGCTTTTTCTGCGTTGCCGGTTTTCTTGGTGACGATGGCATCGGACACATCGGGATATTTGACACAGAAGGTGCCGCCAAAGCCGCAGCAGACATCGCTATCCTGCATTTCCTTCAGCTCGACGCCGTCAATCGAAGTGAGCAGCTTGCGCGGCTGTTGTTCGATCTTCAACTCGCGCAGCCCTGAGCAGCTGTCATGATAGGTAACAGCCCCTTCAAACTGTGAGGCAACGCTCTCAAGGCCCGCCACATCGACCAGAAAACTGACCAATTCATGGGTTTTGCTCGATAGGCTCTCTGCCCGTGCGGCCCAGTTTGGTTCATCAGCCAGCAGGCTCGGATAATGTTTGACGATCATTGCGGTGCAGGACCCCGATGGTGCGACCACATAATCATAATCCTCAAAGGCCTTGATAACCTGCTTGGCCACTTTTTTGGCATCCTGCTTGTCGCCTGAATTATAGGCAGGCTGGCCGCAACAGGTCTGATCCCGCGGGACCTCCAAGGTGAAGCCCGCCTCTTCGATCAGCTTGACCGCAGCAAAGCCGACAGTGGGGCGGAAGAGGTCAACGAGGCAGGTGACAAACAGGCCGACCCGTTTGCCTTTGGCCTGCGTCTCTTCGCCGTTCGAAGCCTCAGCTTCCAGATTCAATTCGATTTGGTCCATCTTGTCCGGTCCGGTTCATTGGGTAATTGCATTATTGATTGATAAAACTGAAGTTGGGCAGGGCAGTGCCATTGGTGCCAGAAACCCATCATCCATCACGATCCCTGCTTGCCGCCATTTCGATCGGCCAGCTGCGACAGGCGCATGCGGGAAATCTCTTCCCAGCTGCCCGCTTGCTGGGTACGGTTGATGGTATGCTCAACATAGTCGATATGACGTTGGGCGGCGATCCGTGCTTCCTTGGGTTGCTTGGTCACAATGGCTTCGTGGATCTGTTCATGCTGGGCCAGCAAGGCTTCCTGCACGCCGGGCCACTCATAAAGCCGGATGCGGCTGTAAAAAAGGCCTTCCGACAGCAGCCGATAGCAAGAGCGCATCGTATGCATCATCAGCATATTGTGCGAGGCCTCCACGATGGCCTGATGGAATTCAAAATCTGCCTCGCTCTCCTTTTGCAGATCGCCTTCCTCGTGATAGCTGCGCATCGATTTCATGATCCGGCTCAGGATCAGCTTGTCCGCGTCGGTGGCACGCAAGGCGGCATGTTCGGCAATGATGCCCTCCATATCGCGGCGAAATTCGAAATAGTCGCTCTGGGCTTTCGGGTGGCGGCGGATCAGGTCAAAGATCTCGTCGGTAAAGACCGTGCCCACCACATTGGCCACATAGGTCCCGCCCCCATGGCGAGAGCGCAGCAAGTTGCGCTGTTCAAGATCCTTAAGAGCATCCCTTAAAACCGGTCGGGAAATGTCGAGCTGGGTGGCGAGATCACGCTCAGGTGGCAGCTTGTCACCCGGGCGCAGCACGCCTTCCAGGATCAATCGTTCCAATTGATTGACCACGGCATCCGATGTTCTGTTTTGATTGATGGCGCTGAAGATCATTTTGGGTGCATCCAAGGGCAGGGTTGGTGGCCATAAAAGTGGAAAAGCGGGTGGTTTGGCCAGGATTTCAGCTCTCATTCAAGACAAAGTAGGTCTTGTTTCAGAACCACTATTGCATTTAGGATAGAGAAATTCAAAGAGCGGAAACGTCTATTTGGTAAAATTAATTTACCGATATTTTAGAAATCGATCAACCACTGACATTTGTGCGTATTTTGCATTTGCCATTCTAACTCCAACGATGATGTCGCGGTGTCGTCCAAGGCCGTTGAGACGCAACGTCGTTAACAATGTCTAAATAAAATGCTGCACAAATCCGATTAGAATGAACCGGAGCGGTGCGAATTGTGTCAAACTTGATGTCGAGACATTGCCGGAGTCAACCACACCATGAATGAGCAATCAGCGCATGTCTCAATTTTAACGATTGGCATGGGAAGATCGGGCGAATCCGATTTTGGGGTCATGCACTGCGCAATTTATTGCAAAGGGAGAGCGTCTGGCACGCTTTCCGAACAATACGGATGTCGCGGCGGGGCGCTCTGATTAGACATTTAAATGATGAATGACATTCAGAGCGAAAGGGGAGATGCTTAGATGACTGGCTTGATATGCGCCCTTTGTTCCACAGTGGCTGCATTGGCATGCTTTGTCCTGCGTTCTGATCTGGTATCCTTTGCCTTCATTCTGGCTATAGTGCTGGCTTTTGTTGCCGTCATGCGCAAGACGCGGCCGGTTTTCCTGTTGCTCACCTTTCTCATCGGAGCGGTGTCCTATGCCATCCATCCGCTTGGCTTGCAGAGCATGGTCAATCGGTTGGGTGTGGCCTATGGCATTACGATGGATCCTGACAATCTTTTCCATCTCATCGCCGCGTTGGCCAGTGCGCTGTTGCTTGCGGCCGTGATTTTCATTCTCAGTTGTCGCAAGCATCCCGGCGGTGCGCGTTTCAGTGCCCATGAAGCCAGCGGCGATATGGAAAATCTGATCACCGGCACTGCGCGTCTGTCGGCGCTCTTCTATCTGCCATTGCTGATCTTGCCGCTCTATTTTGCAATCAATGCCAGCCAGCCTGTCGATCAGTCATCGCTCAATATGGTGTCATGGCGGGATGCACCAATGCTCTCCGCCAGACCGGAAATCCAGATGTTTGTCTGGTTCAGCGCCATCATCATGCTCGGAGGAATGGCTGCAGCCTGCGTCAGCAATGCCCACCATCGCTATCTCCTGATGCGGCAAAAACATACGCCGCGCATGCAGGCATGGATCGACATTTTCGGCTCGCTCATCCTGTTGCTGCCGACCTGTTGGGCGATGACCAAAGCTGGCTGGTTCCATGCCACGCTGGCCCGTGATCAAAGTGCCGTGACCATGGCGCTTGATGCCTTGGTGCCCGGCTTGTCTGTGCCTCAATGGGGCTTTTATGTCATGTTCCCGTTGGCATTCTCGCTGCTCGGATTGGCCGGTCTTAGCCTTATCCTGCGGTCGCTGATTTTCCTTTACGGTCCGCTCTATCTGGCCAAACAATCAGCAGCCCATCTGGAGCTGAGGGTTGCCAGTGCCAAATCCAAACCTGTGGCCCCCAACCCTCTTTCACAAGACAAGTGGGGGGCCGGTCTGAAGTCCGGAGAAATGGGCACATGAGTGACGCCTTTCTTCAAGGTTTGCAGACAGTCTGGCAAGGGCATGCGCCGGATCTGCTACTGGTCTGTGCTTTGTTGCTGCTGTTCACCGGGTTTCCAATCGCTTTTATTCTTGGTGGAACGACCTTGTTATTCGCTCTATTGGGAGACATGTCCGGCATCATCAATCTTGCTGATTATCAGACACTGCCCGCCCAGATCTTCAATCAGATCCTGCTCGATCCGGCTTTGCTTGCGTTGCCCTTGCTGCTCTTTTTCTGCGAACTGTTGATTGAAACAGGACAGATGGCCGGACTCTCCAAATTGCTCAAGGCGCAGTTCCAGCCCGCAAATAGAGAAGCGATCAAGTCGTCAAGAGCACATGAAAGCTGGAAACCACACCCCAAACCCAAAAAGCCTAAGGGACCGAACCGCTCCATCTTTATGATGCTGTTTGTACCCGGCGCTGTCCTCGGCATCGTGCTGGCCCGCATTTTCGAAATCCCGACCGAATTCCTTACCTTGGGTTTGTTGCCGATCTCGCTCATTTTGATCGCGCTTTATCTGGTCAACTGGATCCTGGGCATGTGGGTCGAAGCAAGCCACCAGAAACTCAAGCGCGATTGGTTGCCCAACGCCGCAGATCAGACCCAGGAGGCCGTGCCGAAGACGGAAAGGCCCTCCCGCCTTGCGCTGATGATGAGCCTGTTGTCACCAATGATCCTTGCGGGAGGGGCATTGGTGCTATTGATCCATTATCAGGTTTCGCTCTTTGCCACACTTGCCATTCTCTCCCTTGGCCTCATTCTGCTTGCGCTCGCTCAGGGGCGTTTGGGGCCAGGCCTGCTGTTGAACGTGATGAACCGGGCCGCCATCACCACGGGGTCTATCGCTGCAATCCTGATTGCTGCCTACTGTTTTCACCTGATCTTTCTTGACCTCGGAGGGGCCGTGAGGCTGGAACAGTTCGCTTCGATGCTAGTGTCCGCAGAGACCGGCCCACAGCCTTGGCTTGCCTTGCTGGCTCTTTTGTTCGCTTTGTCGCTGCTGGGGTTGGTCTTTGACTGGTTGATCCTTGCCGCAATGGTTATCCCGCTGCTGATGCCGATTTTCACCCATATGGATTTCAACAGCCTGTTGACCCCCAAATGGGCAGGTATCGGCACCCACTTCGCCTCGATTCAGCAGACTAACTTGCTGACAGCGAACGAGATAATCATTCAGGCGAAGCTCTGGTTTGCCGCTCTATTGTGGTTGTCCCTGATGACAGCTTTGGTGACATATGCCAGGCAAAATGGCGAGATGGCGACAAAAACACTTGCGCCGGGCCAGAGAAAGACTCAGACTGGATCCGTCAGCTTGCACTTGTTCATTATGCTACAGTTGATCGGTTTGGGGGCCTGCTTGATCATGCCCGAAACCGTACTGTGGCTGCCATCTTTGCTGATCCGGTGATGGCGCACCTGGCCTATTTGTCCAATGTGAACGAGACAGAGTGCTGATAGTCGCAACGTGAATGGGCGACGCACCGTCGAGTTTCGAGGGGGCCGGGTGTGGCTGGGGAGAAATAAGTGTCTCTCCAGCCTACCCAACTTGCATGAAACATCTGATCCCATTCTCATTCCCCCATCTCCTCCCATCGTCAATTCAGCAGAAAAGCACATGAAAGACCTGTCCCCACAATCCGTCGAGATGCGTCTCGCTACCCCAAATGATGCATTGGCCATCGCGGAACTCAAGGTGCTCACATGGCGGGATAGCTATGCGGGGCTGATGCCAGACAGTGCGCTCGCCAATCTTGATGCCAAGGCCGAAGCACCCCATTGGCACGACTGGTTGGACGATGACACATCCGGTCTCATCGCCTTGTTGCTGGAGACAAACGGTCGACTGGTCGGTTATGCTCTTGCCGGTCCCATGCGGACAGGCGATCGGGAAGGGGCGGAAATCGAAGCAGACGCGGAAATTTACGCGCTCTATATTCATCCAGATTGCCAACGCGCAGGTCTTGGCAAGCGCTTGATGGCAGGGCTGTTAGAGCACTTGATCAAGGCGGGCTTCACAAAAGTCGGCCTCTGGATGATCGGAGGGAACGACAAGGCGGAGCAATTCTACCGGTCCATTGGCGGTGTGGAGCAGGGCAAGCGGGTTGAAATCGCCCATGGCCGGATTGCTTTCCGCGAAAAAGGCTGGCGCTGGGACGATTTGCGTCAATTGCACACCCGCCTGACTCTGAAGTCCATTTCCTGATCGTGAACGTCACCCAAAGAAAAACCCTCCGGCACAGGAATACCAGAGGGTTCTTGATGGCTCGGTCAGATCCGGTCTTGGCGGCCATTGGGCCAGCGCTCAGGCCGGACGCTGAGACGTCTTATTCGGAAAAGGTCTTGAGATATTCGATCACATTGTTGCGATCTTTTTCTTTTTTCAGACCGGCAAAGGCCATTTTGTTGCCTTTGATGAATTTCTTAGGCTTGGTCAGATAGTTCGAAAGATTCTCTTCGTTCCAGACAAAATCTGCTTCTTCTTCGGCTTTTTTCTTGAAGGCCTTGGAATATTTGAAATCTTCGACCGATGCGATTTTGCGGCCAACGACGCCATTCAGCACTGGGCCAACCTTGTTTTTGGCTTTCTCGCCAACCTGATGGCAGGCTTTGCACTTTTTGAAGACTTTCTCGCCTTTTTTGGCATCGCCTTCAGCAAGGGCTGCACCGGTCATGGCAAGTACCGCAATTGCGGCAACGGAAACAAGACGCTTCATGATTTGGTCCTTTGTAAGAGTTTATCGTTCAGGTCCCAATCCATCCTCGACCCTGAACATGGCATTTCTATATCGCATCCATTACACGCTTAGATTAATGACAAACATCAAAATCGTCATTTTTCTGGCTATGGCGGCAAATTGTCGCTGCGGCAGCATGACTATTTCCAACTTTAGCATGGTGCCACGATATGGGGCGAATACGTAGTTATCCACAGTTGCAAGCAAAGACAGCGCTCTGTTTTGGAGGGTCTTCAGCACAGCAGGTGGAATGTTAGTCTTGGCATATCAAGTCTTCGGAAGGAAAAAGGTTGCAAATTTTTTCGGCCATCTTTGTTTAATTTCCCCTGTTTAATGAGATTTTATCGATTATCCGCGATATTTAAGTCAAGCATGTCAATTGGGGGTCGACAGAATGACGGCGACATTGCGAGGTCCAGAAATGGATCTATACGCGATTTTCGATAGGATGAGTGACGGTGTCATGATCGTGTCGCCCGCTGGTGAGGTTTTGTATCTCAACCAGACAATGTTGTCTTTGCCCGATGATCTCGAAACCAACGTTCTTGGTTATCGCCGGCTTGCCAAAGATTGCTGCAGTCATAATGAATGTCATGCACCCAAGACCGATATCGCCCCTGAAGGCTGGTCGATGTCCTGCCACATGGTTGGCGACAACACGGCCTATATTTTCCGGCAAGATGACCAGTTGATGGAACGCATCGAAAGATTGCGCGACGAATTCACCCGGCAAATGGTTGATGGCGTTAGCCCTAGTCTGGCTGCCATGCAGGTTCTGCGTAAGTTTGTTAGCTCTCGTTGGGTTGCAATTGGTGCCGTCGATCCGGAAATCAGTGTCGTGACATTCGATGTGTCCTTTGACGGGGATAAGGTCCGCACGGATATCATTCCCAACATCGTGCAGAATGATGATCTGGACTTTTGCGGTTCGATCGTCGCCACCAGTGCCATTTCGAAATGTTTTGCCCGACCCGAATTGGCCAAGGCCATGGGGATCCGCCATCTGATTGGTGTGTCGCTGAAGAATTTGCATGATCAATGCGTTGGATTTGCTCTGCTGGCTGATGATATTGAACCGGACAATGTCAACGAAACCGTGACGCTGTTGCGCGAAGTCTGCACCCTTTATGGCCCCTTCTTCCAGGCAGAGACTGCCCAGTCTGTGGCACGGGTTGCTGTTGCTGAGGCCAACACCGATGCGTTGACTGGCAAGGGCAACCGGCGCGCCTGCGAAGCCTATTTGCAGGAATGTCTTGATGACATGGCCTATGAGATCGAGGATTCACCGGCTCTGGCGATGTTTGATCCAGACACCATGCGCAATTCCATCGTGATGCTCATCGATGTGGACGGCTTCAAGCGTATCAATGATTTGATGGGCCATGAAGAAGGCGATCGTGCCTTGTGGCTTGTGGCGCATCATTTGTCCAGGATTGATCCGGACAGCCGGGTGTTCCGGATGGGAGGCGACGAATTTGTTCAGGTTTTCCCACGCGCGGGATCGCTGGAATCTGAAGATTTGCGTCGTAACATCGATGATATCGAAAAAGCACTGATGCAAGAGGGCTTCGAGGGGATCGGACTGTCCATGGGCGTGGTGCATTTCTTTGAAGGGGATGGCTCCATGACCTCCCTGCTGACGCTAGCCGATGCTCGCATGTATAACGACAAACGCTTGCGTTCTGTGTCCTTCATCGAGCTCGATCTCTGATCCACTCACATTTCCATCAAATCCGGTATGCTGAGGGCTTGCGCTTTTGTAGCCTTTTAGGGTCGTCCTTCCGTCCCTTTTTGTCGCATCGGGAACAGGCCAAAAAAAGGGCTTCCGAATGGAAGCCCAGTTTTAAGATCCAATACGGATCTCTCTCTCTCAACTCTTTTTGATTTTTGGATTTCTTTCAGGTGGTGTCTTTAAAGGACAACCACCCTCGTGCCGACGCCGACCCGTTCATAGAGATCTTTGACATCCTGATTGCGCATCCGGATGCAACCGGAGCTGACCGCTTGCCCAATCGACCATGGTTCGTTGGAGCCATGAATGCGATAGAGGGTTGAACCCAGATAGAGCGCGCGAGCACCCAGCGGGTTACGAGGGCCACCTTCCATCGAAACAGGCAGACCCGGTTGCCGGGCGCGCATTTCTGCAGGCGGTCGCCATGTTGGCCATTCGGCCTTGCGGGTAATCTTGTGGGTGCCTGCCCATTCAAAGCCCGGACGTCCGACGCCCACGCCATATCGACGGGCGGTGCCATCACGCCCTACAAGATAGAGATAACGCTCGTTGGTATTGACGATGACTGTGCCCGGTTTATGCGGACCTTGATAATCAACCACCGTCGGCAAATAGCGCGGATCAATGGTTGGCGCCCGGCGCTTGGTCTTTTTGGCCGAAAGCGCCCGTGTCCGACCTTGCGGCGGCACCGAGGCATAGCGTTGACGCTTGACCTTAGGCCGCGCATCCGTTGGAACAGCACGCACATGACCGGGCCGCAATTGCATGATCCATGGTTCAATCCGATCGGGACTGAGCATCACCGGCGGTGGTGGCGCATAGCGAAGAGAAGTGGCATCAGCGGGGGTCGAGACCAAACCGCCAGTGCCAAGTGCAACAGCACAAAGGGAATAAACAAGACGCTTCATCGACAGACTCACAACACATTATCGACGTCATCCGGCGAACAAACTGACCGGGGCGAATAGCTGACTTATGGAGCGACAACAAAAGATGCTCCTGAATTATTGCTTTGAGTGTAAGTCTGAAACCAAACGAAAAGGTTAACAAAAGCTTGCCCGACTGCCTGATTGGAGTCAGCGTAAAGAATGGGTAAAGATAGGGAATATTTACCAAACTTCTTTACCAAGACTGCTTTCAACAATCCCCAAAGGACAAAGCGGAACGGTCTTGGCTCCAGCAGAAATATCCAGCGACGCTTGACTGCAGATGCTCAGCGCCCACCAACGATCCGTTTGGCTTCTTTCAAGAGGCGAGGGGTCATCGGACGAACCTGCCTTAAAGTCATGCCCGGCTTAACCGCTGGATTGTAAAGCATATTCATGATCAGTCGATCAAAGCGGGTAAAATGATCATAGGTACTGGTGTCATTGAACACTGAATAGGTGAGGCTGGCATCGTCGTTCAGTGGACCCAGCCCCTGCAGGATCTCTTCCACCATGCAGCGTCGAAACAGTGACAGGCCCTGATCGGAAACAATCACAGCATCCGAACGCAGAATGCCCGAACGGCGTGACAGGACCCGCACGATGCACTGACCGGGAACCTCCATATCCGCATTGCCAAACACTTCATGGCGCACAGTCGCTTCATAATCTTTGGCATCGACGATATAGATACGGAAATTGGCTTCCTTGGGGGTGCGGGCAAATCGCACTTTCAGCCCCGAAATCTGCTTGGGCAGAGTGGTGACAAAGTGCCGGACCGTTTTAAGGCGATTGAGACGGGCGCGATTGTCGATCCAGATCTTGACCGTGCTGACATATTTCTTCACCCGGTTGGTCTGTGACCCCCAGCTTAGAGACCGGATCTCGGCGCCAAAAACCGTCTTGTAAAAGCCGTCTGTGATATCCGCGTCCTGATAATTGGCCGCTTTCGGTGTTGCGACCGGAGCGGACACCACCACCAGCATCGCAACGAGCACGCCAAACCCCATCCGCTTGGCACCCTTTGCAAGCATGGCAACGAGGAACGGCAACTTGTCGAACAATCGAGACATCGGGGTCCATTCTTATTGAGTTTCGGCAGCTTTCGCACCGAAAGGAAGGCCAGCTTTAAGCGATCCATTTATTCGGGCTGAAAGAGACACTAGCCAACAGTCCGGAAAAAAGCCAGCCACCGGCCTGATCAAATTGCAACCAACGCTCGTTCCTGCGCGATCTGGTCATGACTATTCATATGCGCCTGAGCGGTACCCGCGGGCAGTTGCTTTCAAGGGCATCTGATCCAATGGTGGGAAACGAAATGCACGGCATGATTTCTACTGCAAATACAGTCAGATGAAAAACTCATTTTTCAATATTCCAACAACCCTATCTTAACGAAAGCTACGATAGACTTCCGCGAAAGAAGGATTGTCCTTGATGAACATCTTGTGCCTGTGTCAAACGACAGATGACGGAGGCGGTGAACAAGCGAAAAATGATTTGCGGGAGTAATGTGGAAATGGCGTTGGCTACGAAACCATTTCGAATCGAACAAATTCTGGGCGATGCTTTGCCACAAAATCCCACAGCAGCCAATTCGGCGCTGTCGGGCGAGCAGCACAACCAAATCATGGCGGAACTGGCGGCTCTTCGCTCCCTCATCGAACCGGCGCAGGAACTCAACACCAATCTGGTCGAGACTTACCGCAACGAGATGTCGGAAGCGCTGAAGCTGAAAAAGGAGATGGACGAAATCTATGAAGCCATCGCCGAAACCAAGCGCGAAATCGCCACATTGCATGTGAATGGTCTGCATTCAGCAGAGATGAACCGGGTCACTGACGAACTCGATGCCATCGTGCACGGCACCGAGCAGGCAACCGAGCAGATTCTTGCCGCAGCCGAAGTCATCGACGAAAATGCCAACAAATTGTCCAAGGTTTTGACCGGCGAAGAAGACCATTGGACCAACGAAATTCAGGATAGCGTCGTCACGATGTTCGAGGCCTGTAACTTTCAGGATCTCACCGGCCAGCGCATCACCAAGGTTGTCAATGTTCTGCGCTTTATCGAAGAACGGATCGTCAGCATGATGGAAATCTGGGGTGGCATCGATCATTTCCAGGAAATCGAGGTCGACAATCCGTTGGCTAAAACCGGCGACGAAGCGCTTCTCAATGGCCCGGCTTTGGGTGGCGAAGAAGGCGTGGCAAGTCAGGACGATATCGACGCCCTGTTCGACTAAGTTCACAACCGGCAAAAAATGGTCTAAAAGCCCTAGGGAAATGCCCTTGGGCTTTTTTTGTTGTTTGTTCCGCCCCGAAAGAAACAAGGCGAAACAAGCTTCCTCTTGCCCTGACAAGACCACACTGGTCGTGCCCGGACGTGCCGTTTGACTACCGGAGACTGACATGGCGCCTTCTGCCAAGCGTTTGGTAACGCTTATCCCCCGCATCCTTTTGTCGATTGTCCTGATCATTTATTTGGCCAACATCGCATGGCCCTATGTCTATCGGGAATCCGATCAGGACGCCTGTAGTTTTGGTCCGGTCACCAATGAGCAATATCGCGCCTATCTGGCGGATGTAAAACAGCGTGCACGCGATTATTGGCCGCCATTGCCCGATGGGTCGCACCCATGGCCGGTTGATGATGTGATGCACAAATCCCTGGCCTACCGTGTGAGTGATGCGGTCCGCGATCTCGATGGTTTTTATGAACGCCTCGCCATGTCGCATGCTGTGATGCGGGCTGCCGGCATGCGCCTGCGCGAAAAGCAGGACGAGGCCAATGGCACCAGCAAGGCGACACTGGATGCGGACGGCAACGCCAACAGCCTGCGCTATGTGTATGCTTTCACGTCACCCAACTATACCCTCATACCGATGCGCATGTTCCGCTTCGATGGCAAGGGAACCTTGTCCTTTATCGGTGGGCAGGAAACGGGGCAATGGCTCAAGGATGATGAGACCGCCAAAACCAAAGATGGACTGATCGCGATCACCTTCAAGGAACTGGGGTTCCTCAATAGCGACCCGACAGACACTTCAGATCTGACCTTCTTCCCGCGCTTCGTCGATTATGACAAGGTCTATCGCCCGTGTCCCAAGGTGCCGGACAAAGCATGGGTCGCTGCCTATGAAGCAACCAGACCAACAGCCATTGAGGTGCCACCCCTCAAGGCCCCGAAAACCCGGTCAGAATAGAAGCATCAGAATAACACCAGCTGTTGCATCAACACATCCCGCTTCGATTCCCATTGAGGCGGGATTTCGTTTGATTGACTCAGCCATGGAATCGCAATAAGAACAAAAAAGGAACGAATGCGCTGATTGAGCGGGAGAACGGCAATGGCAGACCAACAGGCTGAAAAGGGGCTGATCATCGGTGAAGACGGCAGAGCGCGCTGCTGGTGGCAGGGTGGCAAACCGGACTATCAGGCCTATCACGATGATGAATGGGGCCGCCCGGTTGCCGATGATCGCACTTTGTTTGAGAAAATCTGTCTGGAGGGGTTTCAGTCAGGTCTGAGCTGGTACACGATCCTCAAGAAGCGTGAGAATTTCCGCGCCGCCTTCGCCAATTTCGATATGGATAAAGTGGCAGCCTTCACCGAGGCCGATGTCGAGCGCTGTCTTCAGGATGCGGGCATTGTCCGCCATCGCAAAAAGATCGAAAGCACCATCAACAACGCCAAGCGAGCGCAGGACATGCGCCGCGAATTTGGCTCGCTTGCCGCTTACTTCTGGGCCCATGAACCCGGTCAGTCGGATCGACCGGACCGCCCGATCTATGAAGAGCTGGTCAAACTCAGCCAGACAGATATTTCCAAAGCCATCTCAAAGGATCTCAAAAAGCGCGGATGGTCCTTTGTCGGCCCAACCACGATCTATGCATTCATGCAAGCCATGGGGTTGGTCAATGATCATATCGAAGGCTGCCATTGCCGCGCGGTCGTCGAGACCGAACGCGACAAGTTCACACGACCCAATGCGGCCTGATGTGCTGATACCGGTTTGAGGTGCAAAAATATGGCAACCATTTGCTTTGTTTTGCATTTGGTATAAGACTGTAAGGAAATTTACCTTGTTATTTCAGCCAATGGCCTTTGCTTTTGACTGGCTGATTTGCAAAGTAAAACGCCTTTCAAACCATAAGTCGCGCCTTTTCAAACCTTAAGCAGTGTTTCGTATGAATGAATTGATCAAGGAACTTGGGGTCTATGCACCCCTGATTATCAATGTGGCCAAGGCCATCATCTTTCTGATTGTTGGCTATCTGGTGGCCGGTCTGTGTGGCCGCCTTGTCCGCAATCGCCTCTCGCGCATCCGCCGCTTTGACCAGACCCTTGTCAGTTTCGCCTCGTCTCTGGTCCGCTGGCTCATTCTGGCCTTTGTCTGTATTGCCGTTCTTCAGCTATTCGGTTTTCAGGCGACCAGTCTTGTCGCGGTTCTGGGTGCTGCGTCTCTGGCCATCGGTCTTGCCCTGCAAGGCACGCTCAGCGATGTCGCTTCCGGTGTCATGCTGATCGTTTTCCGCCCTTACAAAATGGGCGATTATGCCAATATTGGCGGCACCTCTGGTACGGTCAAGGATATCAATCTGTTTGTCACAGAGATGGTGACGCCGGACAATGTCCAGATCATCATGCCCAACTCCAAGGCTTGGGGCGCGATTGTCACCAATTATTCCGCCCATCAGACCCGCCGTTGCGACATGGTCTTCGGCATCGATTATGATGATGACATTGACAAGGCGATGCAGATCATTCTCGATCTGGCCAATGCCGATGAGCGCGTTCATCAAGACCCGGCCCCATGGGTGCGGGTGACCAATCTGGGGGATTCGTCGGTCGATCTGACAGTTCGCCTCTGGTGTGCGGCATCGGATTATTGGGAGCTGAAATTTGCCTTCCTCAAGGCCACCAAAGAAGCTTTTGATGCCAAGGGCATTTCCATTCCCTATCCCCATCAGGTCGAAGTCATAAAAGGCGGCAAAGTCGAAGTCCACCAGGACTGATCGCTCTTTTGGGTGCCTCACCGTCTTGACGATTTGAAAGGCAGCGCCATACGGGGCTGCCTTTGTCATGTCTGCGCAACCTTTTCCTGATACCGCAAAAAAGGTGCGGTCCTTGTCGACAAGGGCGGGAAAATCGGCCCCTTGCGGCATTTGTTCTTGGCTAAAACCTTGTCGCGCCTTGAGTGATGGGCTAGGGAAGAGACCGAACAGGGTGCCTTTGCGGGGCTGGCAGGCTTTTGCCGCTCCGATAAAGGCGACCTGACCGTCTTTTAACCCCAACGAAGTGACGTCCAATCATGGCCCAGAACAAGGCAAACAAGAAAAAGCCCAATAAGCTCAAGGCCCGCCTTCCGCGCGGATTTGTGGACCGGACTGCCGAAGACATTCGCGCAACCGAAGACATGCTCGCAAAGATCAAGGCCGTCTATGAGCATCATGGCTTTGACCCGATTGAGACGCCGACCTTCGAATATACCGATTGTCTGGGCAAGTTCTTGCCCGACACGGACCGTCCCAATGCGGGCGTCTTCTCCGTTCAGGATGACGACGAACAGTGGATGAGCCTGCGCTACGATCTGACTGCGCCGATGGCCCGTCATGTGGCGGAGAATATCAACGAAATCCAGCTGCCCTATCGCACCTATCGCGTTGGCTATGTCTATCGCAATGAAAAGCCGGGGCCGGGTCGCTTCCGCCAGTTCATGCAGTTTGACGCCGACACCGTTGGCGCACCAGGCGTGCAGACCGACGCCGAAGCCTGCATGATGATGGCCGACACCATGGAAGCCTTGGGCATTGAGCGCGGCAACTATGTCATCCGCGTCAACAACCGCAAGGTGCTTGATGGTGTGATGGAGGAAATCGGCTTTGGTGGTGAAGATCATGCAGAAGCCCGCCTGACGGTGCTCCGCGCGGTCGACAAGCTGGACAAATTCGGCCCCGAAGGCGTTCGCCTTCTGCTCGGCGAAGGCCGCAAGGATGAATCCGGCGACTTCACCAAGGGCGCAGGCCTCAGCTCCGATAATGTCGAGAAGGTGATTGCCTTTACCCAAGGCACGCTGGAAATGGACAATGACGGCACCCGCGAGCTTGAAACCATGCAGCAGATTTTCGACGCCTGCGGATATGGCAAGGACCAGATCCTGATCGATCCATCCGTCGTCCGTGGTCTCGAATATTATACCGGCCCTGTCTATGAGGCCGAATTGCTGTTTGATGTGACCAACGAGAAGGGCGAAGTCGTCCAGTTTGGCTCCGTCGGTGGCGGTGGCCGCTATGACGGTCTGGTCAAGCGCTTTGTTGGCCGAGATGTGCCCGCAACCGGCTTCTCCATCGGCGTCTCCCGTCTGATGACCGCGCTGAAAAATCTCGGCAAATTGGGCAATGACCCAATGGTCGCCCCGGTATTGGTTACCGTCATGGATGGCGACGTCGAAAGCCTCGGTCATTACATGAAAATGGTCCAGGACCTGCGCGCTGCCGGTGTGCGCGCCGAACTGTATCAGGGCAACTGGAAGAAGTTTGGCAACCAGCTGAAATATGCTGACAAGCGCGACTGTCCGCTGGCCATCATTCAGGGCTCTGACGAAAAAGAAAAAGGCATCGTCCAGATCAAGGATCTCGAAGAGGGCAAACGCCTGTCTGCCGAGATCGAGGACAATGCCACCTGGCGCGAAAGCCGTCCGGCACAGGTCGAAGTGGCCACTGCCGATATGGTGGAAACCGTCAAGAAAATGCTGGCCGATCAGGCTGCCGACCGCGCTGCTGCCAAAAAGGCTGACTGAGGGCGACCGGGGCTACTGAGGCCAACAAGATCCCGGGCAACCGGGCAAGGAGATGACATGACCTATCTGACAGATGCCATGCGGGCTGAGCTGACCGAACAATTTGCAGCCGCTGGTGCCACCGCAATTGACCTGCCGGTGCTGTTTCATGCTGATGTCTTTGTCGATCTGATCGGAGAAGACATCCGCCGCAGGCTTTACGTGGCCCCCGGTGCCAATGGCGAAGCCATGGCTCTGCGGCCGGAATTCACCATTCCTGCCTGTCTTCATCATCTCTCCTCTGCCCCGATTGATCAGCCCGCCAATTATGCCTGCGTCGGTCCGGTCTTTCGTCAGCGTGCCGATGATCAGCCCGGAGAAAGCTGGCAGGCAGGGCTTGAACAGTTCGACCCTGAAGGCGGTGTCAGCTTTGACGCCAACAGCCTTGCCGGGGCCTTGAAAATCGTCGAGACCCTGTCTGACCGCACACCCATCGTCACCATTGGCGACAATGCGCTCTTCTCGGCTTTGCTGACCGCTCTGGAAACCCCGACCGTTTGGCAACGTCGCCTTGAAGGCGCATTCGGCGACCGCGCCCTGCTTGACAAAATGCTCAAGCGTCTGGCGCAGGGCGGAGCCGATGACCAAGAGGCGTCCGCAGGTCTTGCTCGGATCCTTGAGGGAAAAGACCCGCAAGCGGTGCGCGAAGCGGTCGAGGAAATGCTCGATATTGCGGGCCTTGCCGCTGTCGGCGGTCGCTCAGTCGGTGACATTGCCGAACGCTATATGGAAAAAGCCGAACTGGCCGCCAATGCAGGCTGGGATGCAGGCAAGATCGACACCATCGCACGCTATCTCGCCATTGCGGGCTCGCTGGACGACAGTCTCGCCCAGTTGCAGGCTTTCGACACGGCAGAGGGCAATCCCCTTGGTGTGGCCTTGAGCCAGTTTGCCGAGCGGGTCGAAGCGATCAAGGCATCCGTTGCCTCCGACGCACCCATCTGTTTCAAGGCCGATTTCGGTCGCCGCCTCGATTACTATTCCGGCTTCAATTATGAGCTGAATTTCGAAGGCGATGCCAGACCGGTTGCCGGGGGGGGCCGATATGATCGCCTGTTGGGCCTTCTGGCCCCACGCGTTGAAGCCGACCTTTCACTCGAGGCCTTGCCGGCAATCGGGTTTGTGATCTGGCTGGACCGCCTGACCAAAGCACAGGGCTAGGGATATTTATCATGAGCAAGTCACCTCTCATCATCGCCGTGCCCTCCAAAGGCCGCCTGCAGGAAAATGCCAACGCCTTCTTTGCCCGCGCAGGGCTGAAAGTGGCGCGCCCCGGCGGTGCTCGCAATTATCGCGGCCATCTCAAAGGCATTGATAATGTCGAGATTGCCTTCCTGTCGGCCTCGGAAATTGCCAAGGAGTTGAAAGCTGGTTCTGTCCATCTGGGTGTGACTGGCGAGGATCTGATACGCGAACATCTGACCACGCCAGAGCGCTATATCGATCTGTTGATCAAACTCGGCTTTGGCCATGCCAATGTGGTGATTGCCCTGCCCAAGGCGTGGATCGATGTGCGCACCATGGAAGATCTTGGCGACGTCGCCATTGATATGCCCGCTCGCTATGGGCATCGCTTGCGGGTTGCGACCAAATATATCAACCTGACCCGCAGTTTCTTTGCCAGCCATGGGATCGTCGACTACAAGATCGTCGAAAGCCTTGGCGCGACCGAAGGCGCTCCTGCGGCAGGCTCTGCTGACGTGATTGTTGACATCACCTCGACGGGGTCAACCCTTGAAGCCAACAATCTCAAGATCCTTGATGATGGTGTCATCCTGCGCTCCGAGGCCAATCTGGTCGCGTCCCTCACTGCTGACTGGTCCCAAGAGGCGCGCCTTGCTCTGAGTGAAATTCTTGATCGGATTCAGGCCGAGGAAGCCGCCCGCTCCCGCCGCGAAATCACCGCTGCCCATTTCGATGCCGCCTCTGTAAGCCAGCAGATATGTGATGAATTTGGCGCGGCCAATGTCTATGCGCCGCTTGGCCATGGGGATCATGGGGTGACGCTGCATGCTCCTGAAGGCTCTGTCTATCCTATCGCCGCACGCCTGCGTGCTTTGGGGGCGACCGAGGTGTCGGTCAAAAGCCTTGATTATATCTTTGAGGCCTCCAATCCGCTCTTTGATCATCTCATCGCACGCCTTGATGATTAGGCTTTGGAGCGGAGCCTTGATTTGGACTCAAAGCTCTGGCTTCAAGGACAGCATATTGGCTCGGTAGAATCACGGTGCGTCTGACAGGCGAGATCTGCTGCCTCCGCCAATCGGTTTTCGGCAAACAGAGCGGATCCAGTCATGCAAAAGCCTTCCTCGCAATCCCGTCCCTTGCTGTCCCGACGTCGGGCCGTGCAATTGGCAGCAGGCACCCTGGCTGCACCCGTTTTGATAAAGGCAGATATTGTCAATGCGGCTGATCTGGATCGGGCAATTGGGCAGCTGATCATGATCGGCTTTTCAGGCAAAAGTGCCAAAGGCAAATTTGTCCGCACCATTGCCAATCATGTGGCAAAGGGCAGGGCCTCCTCGGTCGTCTATCTCTCTGGCAATATCGGCTCGGGCCGTGATGTGAAGGGGCTGAATAGCCTGTTTCACAATGCCAAGGCGATCCATATTGCCGTCGATCACGAAGGTGGGGCCGTCCAGCGTCTGCGTGAGAAACAGGGCTTCACTCGCCTGCCGTCTGCCTTGCGTGTCGCCCAGACCAGAGATGTGGCAGGAGCCGAGAAGCTTTATGCAGTGGCAGCCCGCGAGTTGGCCAATATCGGCTTCACGCTCAATCTAGGCCCGGTGGCAGACCTCCATCGCACTTACAATCCTGTGATTGGGCGTAACTTGCGCGCTTTTAGTGCAGATGCTGACACGGTCACCGCCTATGCTGCGGCCTTCATCCGTGCCCACCGCCGCTATGGTATCACCACTGCGTTGAAGCATTTCCCCGGCCATGGTCTGTCCAACAAGGACAGCCACAATGGCTTTGTCGACATTCGCGACAGTTGGGATCCGGAGGAGCTGAAACCCTTCTCCTTGCTGGTCCGACAGGGGCTTGCCGACATCATCATGACCGGCCATCTCTATGTGCGGATTTCTCAGCAGGACAATGGCGAGTTGACCACATTTTCACGCGCCTTGATCCGTGATGTTCTGCAACGAGGCTTGGGGTTCAAGGGCCTGACCATGACCGATGATCTTGACATGGGAGCGGTCCGAAAGGTCGCCAAACCGCGCGAAGCTGTGCTCAAGGCCGTGGAAGCGGGCTATGATTTGCTGCTGTTGTCCAACAGCCTCAAGCCAGACCCCGATCATCCGGCCGAAGCCGTGGAATGGATCCGCTCGGCCATCCGGGAAGGTCGCATTCAGGAAGGTCGGATTTTCCAGTCGGCGGAAAAAGTCCAGCATTCCCGCTCTGCCTGAGGGCAGGGTGAGCGAAGAGGGCGGTCGGTTGACCGCCCGAACTCAGACATGCGAAAATCAATGGGCTTGATTGGCGTTCCTTAAGCAGCGCGCCCTCAGCGCATCTGGCGGGAAATCGCTCGTGCTTGTGGCGCATAGTGAAAGACCAGAGCTGCAAACAGGGTTTCATCAACTGCACAGCCCAGACCAGCGTCAATCAAACGAGCACACTGGCTGACACGTTCCCGCAACGCTTCAAGCGAGAGATTATTCTGCGCGCCCAGATCATAAGCTGACCGCCACGACATCACACGCGCCTTGAAACCCGCTGTCAAAATGGTGCGCACCGCGTTTTCATAGGCTTTGGCGTCGGTTGGTGTTTTCAGGGGAGATGGCATCCGTTTTCCAGTCCCCTCTGCCGGGATGGAAAAACAATCTGCATGAAGATCTCGGTCGAAATCAGCTGCTTCAAACATTTTACTTCCTTCCTTGCATGTCACAGTGCTATGTGCACCTGACACGGTTTGGAAGACTGGCGACGATATGGGAATATCCGCGTCGTTGCGCCATCTTCGCGGTTTGCAAAGATGCCGCCACATCCCGTAACAGGTGCCACCTTGCCGCGGTTGGGCAGGTTGGCGAGGGCGCCAGCCCTTCTCTTGATGATGGTCAGACCATATGGCGATTTTGCGGCTAAATCAAGAAACTTCCTTGAAATGACTTAGCATCGGCATCGCGGCGTGGCGGGAAAGCAACAGTTTAAAAAAGAGGTCGTCGTTGCCGACGACCTCTCGTGACGGTTTGATGTGGGGACCGTCTAGGGAAAAACTTCGCTCCGATCCGACATCAATTTGGGGGACAAATGCCAGTCGAGCTGATTTTGTTTTTCCTAGTGCCAGTATATTTTACGTTAGTCCAAAGATCCATAGTAAAAGCGACTAATCTTCAAAAAACGCAAAAAATCCAAATATTTTTCCTTATTGGATTAGGATTATTCCGTAATTATCATTTGTCTAGGATTTAATATTAATGAACTTTGATCAAAAATAAGTATAAAATAATTTTTTTGCTGTAATGTAATTTAATATATTTGAAAAATATTTTTTATTTTTAGTAAAATTTGATTTCAGAAACTCTTTTCAAATATAAGACGATTCATCGAGGGGTAAAATAAATTTGAAATATGGTTTACCTCAGATGTCGATGGAAACGGCATCAAGATTGCCGATTTTGTTGTGATGAAGGGGTGTTTTTTTGTTTGTGCGAATATATTGTAGAAGAAAGCAATGCAGATGTTGGCCTTGACGAGTAAAATGATCAAACCCTGAATGGTTCGAAAATCTAATACCAATTTTCGCAGTATCTTGCTTGACAAAACGGCGCATCAAAAGCATTCCGCCGAATATCAGGAAAGCACGGCGCCTGAGAATGGTCTGATTAATAAGTCCAATTTTTTCGACAGATTGAGCCCGTCTTTGCGGTGGAAAGAATTTTTTTCTAACGATTTCAACCGTATTTTCCCATCCAGGAACAGATTGACACTTGTATCAATGCGCGAAAAGGGTCCTGTATGGCCGTGATGACGAATCAATCCAAAGCAATCTCAGGAATTGTACGGGCGTGATCAACTGCCTCTTGAAAGGGCAACAAAGAAACACCCATCTGATATGTAACTCTGGAAAATCAGAAGCAGCGAATTGCCTGCGCCTCATTCACAGGGGCGCAGTGCTGGTTGATAAGAAAAGGACCCCGCCTTGCTGTGTGCTTTGGACTTCGCGATGACCGATGGCATCAACGAGGCTGTGTTGCAATTGGTGCAACAGCAGGTGGTTGGAGCGGTGGCGTGTTTGCCTGTATCGGACCTTTGGCCGCAGAGCGCGCGGTTGCTTCAGGGAACAGTCAGTCGTGAACCTGCTTTAAAGGTCGCCCTGGGCATGCAATTGAGCCTGACCGGATCATTTTCACCTCTTAGCAGTGGTTTTGTTCCGGCCAACCGTATCAAGGATGGAGCGCTCCCACGGCGACAGGATCTGATTGCTGCAGCACGCTTCGGAGGGCTTGACGCGCGCGTCCTGGAAGGTGAGTTTCGCACCCAGATCAAACGCTTCATTGCCCATTTGGGACAGTCGCCAGCTTTCATTCTGCTCGAAGAGTCGATCTTGATGTTTGGCCCGGCAGCACAAGGCATGACCGCGAGCCTGCGCCATTTTGAGCTTGCTTCGGTGGCTATGGTCGTGCCTTCCTTGCAACGCCCCGACGGCATGCGCGAAAGGCTGGAAAGGCGGCTTTTCTGGAACAGTGATTTGCACCAGACGCAGGCCTGGAACCGGCGCATGCTGGTTGAAGTCAAACAGGCCAAACGGCTGCCGCAGAAAGCGAGCTGGCAACAGGATACCAAAATATGGTATGCAGTGCGGCCTGCTCTGAACGAAGAACGCGACCGGACGAGACTTGAACGTTTTGACGATGACCCGGACCGGCGCTTTGAGCAAATGGACTGGTTCGCCCCTTGAAACAGGGCGCTAGATGTCGGTGGGAGCGAGTGATATGCAGCACGATGACCGCAACAGCGATAGCAATAATAATCGCAACGGTGAAACGGAGACGCTTGTCGGTCGTCCGATGACGAGAATGCAGCGCGCTGGCAAACCGCTTCATGACTCCATCACCGAGCAGCAAGTGTCTGACCTCGTCGACGCCTTCTACGAGAAAATTCGTCAACATCCTCGTCTCTCCATGCTGTTTGCAGGCGGCATGAGCATGGATTGGCCTGAACATCTGGATCGGATGAAGGCCTTTTGGCGCTCCATGCTGATGCAGACCCGTGAATATGGCGGCAAGCCGATCCCCTCTCATGCCAAGCTTGAAGGGTTGGAGCCGGAAGATTTTGCTGATTGGCTCACTTTATTTCGGGAAACCGCTCGCGCGCTTTGTCCTGAAGACGCGGCCAATCTCTATATCAACCGTGCAGAAACCATCGCCCGTACGCTGCAAATGGCCGTCTTTCTGCAAGGCCGTATTGCACCGCCCGATGCCTTCGATCATGGTGTCATGTCAAAGGATTTCATCGCCTTTGTCCGCCGCAAGGATCAACAGGAATAAGCCTGACCACCCATCAGAAACAGATCATAGCACCCAAGTCCAAAGGCAAGGTCCTGGCCGCAATGAAGCAGCGCACCGATCTGCAAAAGCCGCAACAGATCTAATGACGGACTGGCCCCAAATCGCAATTGCAATAGGCCCGCATGACCGCGCATGGGAATGCGGGCCATACCTCTCTGGCTGATTGCCCGGTTCCACTCGCTCACTTCAAGTGCTTCCTCATTTATTTCGCATGCCGCTATGGCACCTTCCAGTGAGGCTCGATCCAGCTCCAGCGACAAACCATGCCAGCGGGCCACTTCGTCTGCACGGGTTATGAGGTCCGTGAGAAAGCGGCGCCCGACCGTCATGTCATTCAATGCTTCCTCAGATGATTCATCCCCGCGAAAGGGCGTGGTAAAATGCACCAAAGCGTGATTGGCATAAGGGGGCGGGGTTCCCAGATCGGTCCAAAGACGCTCCACTGAGCGGATCAGAACCCCTTGGCAGGCCGCTTCAACACCCGCCAGATTGATGCCGCGCTCCAGTGCCCGATGAGCCGCTTCGCCCAAATTGCTAGCCCAGAGCTGTCCCAGACCGAACAGGCGCAACGTGATGCGCATGCTGTTCGCGCCGGTGCATTCCGTGCGCAACAACCAAGGCGGTGCCATTCCCATTTTTTGCTCTCTGGTCTGGCGATTAAAGAAGACATGCAGACCGCAGGCTGGTCCCCAGGGACAAGGCAATCCCGCCAATGCTTCCCGAGACGCCGTGGTCATCAGCTCCGAGCCGATCACCTGCCGAACAGCAGCGGGGAGGGCGGGATGCTGGGCCAACTGGCCATCACCTTCGCATTCAAAACTCAGATCCTGAATATTGATTGCGGCTGCAAGACTTTCCAGATCGCACGCGCTCTGCGGATGGGCCAGTAAATGATCAAGCTCGACGCCAGAGGGGGCAATGGGCGACGGTGTCAAATGGGTGACTGAACTGTCACTTTGACGGTTGTGATAGGTATGGGGAGCGTCAAATGGCATCACACATCTCCGTGGCTCTGGGGCACACCGGGGCACGGCATGCTGTTTTTAATGCTCTAGAGATGACAGTTGGACGCCCCACCGTCGATTAAAATAGTAGGATGATTTTAAAGCGCTGATGGAAACTTGCCTACCGAATGCAGGGTCTAGCGGCTCATAATGAAGGTTCGCAAGGAAATCAGGCTGCGTTCCGCATCCTCTATTTCCTTGACAATGATTGCCGTGTCGCGATGGTCAATCCGATGATCTTTCAGCGCAATCTCAATTTCGCGTAATACGTCCGACGCTTCCAGAACCACACGATGCGTCGCTTGATAAAGGGATTCTTCGGGCCCATTTTCTGCGTCGTCAATCCGCTCAGCCGCGATATAGGCGGTGCCGCGCAACAGATAGGTGACGATTGAAGGGTCTGGGAAGACGGCAATCAGCCGACGGATTTCGTCGGCAGTGAAGGCCGTTGTGCTGTTGAGACGCTGATAAAAGGCTTGATAGCTCAGCCCCATCTGCTTGGCGATGGTTTTTATGTCATGGCGCTCGCTGCGCGTGATGGCTTGGCGCACCAGAAATGAGAACTGCGCACCCCGATCCATGACTCGAATATCATCCGGCATTCACCCCTCCATGACGTCGGGTGCCAGAATAGGCAGTACAACTTTTAATATCAAGCCGATTGTATCCGCTACGACATTCCGTGATCCGGCCGTAGCTGGGATGGTTCGATCAATCCGAGGACAGGGAACGGCGATCTGTTGCGGCTGCTAGCTCGATGTTTGCGGCGTACCACGACCCGTTTCACATCCGCGCATCACCAGATTGGGCGTGTGTTTTGATCGTTCGAGAATATCCGCAAGGCTGTGTTCATTGAGGCTGGCAACGAACTGCTTGACGGACTTCGACATGATGCGGCTCATTTCACAGCCGCCAAACATCGGACAGTCCGGCTGAGGGGTGTTATCGCACCGCGGACACAGGCATTCGACAAAGCCAAAATCCGCCTCCATCACCTTGGCCACATCGCCCATGCGGATATTGGCAGGCTCATTGCCCAGCTCCAATCCACCGCCGCGACCGCGCGTGGTTTTCAGGAAGCCGCTATTCGACAATTTTGCGATGATTTTCATGCAATGGGTACGTGACAGATTCAAGGCGCTTGCGACGCTTTCAACTGTCAGATTGCGGTCATCATTCTTCGCCACCAGCATCAGGATGCGGTAGGCATAATCAGTGCCTTTGGCCAGTCTCATGTCTATTCCTCAAGCTTGACGCTCCCGACTATCTGCGGATTTTTGGAGTTTTTTCCTTGCGCTGCGTCAATTCATGAAAAAATTAAGAACTATTGGGCTGCCAACAGGGTGATCTTTGACAAAACAGTGTCGAACCGAGAAGCGTTCGGTTGACAAACACTCTCGACAAAGCCTTGCGGGCGCGATATCCCATCACGACAGAGCAAAGCTGCATGAACAAGGAGAGAGCAGGGATGTCACATCCATTGGAGGAGCGCGTCGTCGATCTTGAGATCCAGCTCGCCCATCAAACGAAGACGGTTGAGGAATTGTCTGACATGGTCTCGCGTCAGTGGGATCTGATTGACCGCTTGACCCGCAAGATGAAATTCCTTGAAGAGGCCGTTGTCGAACTTGAGGACAATGTTGGCCCAGCTGCCAATCAGAAGCCGCCCCACTATTGAGGTTTGATGCTTCATGGCATGGTAGCCATGACCAACGAACAATAGAAAAAGGCCGCCTTCTGAAGAAGACGGCCTTTTGCCTTTAATCGCGTGCGTAGCCTTAGGCCAGTTTCTGGGAGGCGGCACGAACCTTTGTGGTCGATTCCTGCATCTGTGAGGTCGCATCGGAAATTGACCTGATATTCTCGGAGATGGTTTCCACACCCGTGGAGGCCATCTGCATATTGTCGGAAATGTCGCGGGTCACGGCGGCTTGCTCTTCCACCGCAGCTGCGATGCTTTCAGAGATGGTTGCGACCTGCTGAATAACCGTCTTGATTTCCTGAATGGCGCTTACCGCATTGCCGGTTGACGACTGCACCGAGCTGATCTGGGACGAAATCCGTTCGGTGGCTTTGGTGGTCTGCGAAGCAAGCTCCTTGACCTCGGAGGCCACGACCGCAAAGCCCTTGCCGGCTTCCCCCGCACGCGCAGCCTCAATGGTGGCATTCAATGCCAGCAGGTTGGTTTGCGATGCGATATTTTCGATCAGTTCGATGACTTCGCCGATGCTCTGGGCGCTTTCTGACAGACCTGCCATGATGCTTTCGGATTCATTGGCTTCATGCACTGCCTGCGTGGAAACAGTACTGGCCTGGGACACCTGACGGCTGATTTCCTCAATCGAGGAGACCAGCTCTTCGGAGGCCGCGGCCACGGTCTGAACGCTGGAGGACGCCTGTGTCGCTGCGCTGGCTGCACTTGCTGCCTGCTGATTGGTGCCGTCAACTGCGTTGGCCACCAGATCAAGATCCGAGTCGATTTCCTTCTGAACGCTCATCCGGTATAAACGCTGTTCAACAGTGTCGGTAATGTCGGTTGCGAACTTGATCACCCGGATTGGCGTACCTTCGTCATCCAGGATCGGGTTGTAGGTCGCCATAATCCAGACTTCCTTACCGCCCTTGCCAATGCGCTTGAACTCGTCGGAATGATACTGGCCAGACTGCAAGTGCTTCCAGAAATCCTGATATTCGCTGCTTTTCGCCTCGGCTGGCTCAATGAACAGACTGTGATGTTTGCCTTGAATTTCCGAGAGTGTGTAACCCAGTGCGTTGCAGAAATTTTCGTTGGCATCAATGATGGTGCCATCCATTTCAAACTCGATGACCGCTTGCGAGCGGTTGATCGCGGCGATCTGGCCAGCGGTGCGCAGGGCATTGAGCTTTTTCTGTGTGATGTCCGCAGCTATCTTGATCACGCGCGTTGGTTTGCCCGAGCCATCTTTGAGAACATTGTAGCTGGCCTCGATCCAAATCACATCGCCATTTTTGTGGATGCGTGGAAATTCGCCCGTTTGAGCTTTGCCATCCGCAAGTCCTTTCCAGAAATCGCGATAGGCACTGCTCTCTGCGACAGTGGCCGCAACAAACATACTGTGATGCTTGCCTTTGATTTCTTCGAGTGAATACCCGAGGGCCTTGCAGAAGTTGTCATTAGCTTGCAAGATATTTCCTGCAATATCAAACTCGATCATCGCCCAGGATTCACCGATGGCGTCAAGACGAGCCTTATCAAGATTTCCAGATAGTTTGAACATACGTGGCACCATTTCTAAACAGTCATTTTCAAAATCTTGTCCTTTATCCGTAAAATTATCATTAAACTGACAAATGAATTTCTTGGGTATTGCGTATTTTTACTTTCAATTCTCGTGAATTAGACAGAAAAAATCCAAGTGAGTTTCTACTATTATAAGGATTTATAAGAAATTTCGCTAAGTATTTTACCCTAGATTTAGTATACCTATGGTTGTTATTGTTGTACAAAACTGACAACTTTGAGAATTTGTTACTTCAAGCGCATTCTACCTTGGCTTGTTTTTTGTATCTTGATAGACAAAATTTAAAAACGCTTGGCAACGGAAATGGAAGCAATTGGCGGTTCTCTGGGATTCTGCGCTTTTTGCTGCGATCTTGTAAAGGCGACGGTCATCACGCAAGCCCTCAGGGGTGCCTTCGCGGCGTCCCACGGGGCTTGGGTCCCGGAAAGGGCTGACGTTTGTAGAACACGGTACCGCACATACAAGGGCGCTCGTTAAAAGAGCAGCCAATAACCAAGCCGTCAGTTTGGGCAGCCGATATTCCCTCTTGCCGCCCCCGTGCGCAGTCGGGCGCATAAGCCAGACTGTATAAGTGCACCAAAACAAAAAAGGGCAGCCCCAAATGGGACTGCCCTCAATTTCAGCTAGGTGCTGAACGGTGATGCTTATTACATCATGCCGCCCATGCCACCCATGCCGCCCATGCCGCCCATATCAGGCATGCCGCCACCGGCGCCTTCTTTGGCAGGTGCGTCAGCAACCATGGCTTCGGTGGTGATCATCAGGCCAGCAACGGAAGCGGCGTCCTGCAGAGCAGTGCGAACCACTTTGGTTGGGTCGATGATGCCAGCTTCGATCATGTCGACATATTTTTCGTTCTGAGCATCAAAGCCGAGGGTGTCGTTGCCTTCAAGGACTTTGTTGACCACGATGGAGCCTTCAACACCAGCATTCTCGGCGATCTGACGGATCGGAGCCTGCAGCGCACGCAGCACGATCTTGATGCCAGCAGTGATGTCAGGATTTTCCGAGTTCAGTTCGGCAACAGCTTTGGAAGCACGCAGCAGAGCGGTACCACCGCCGGTCACGATACCAGCTTCAACAGCAGCGCGGGTTGCGTTCAGAGCATCGTCAACACGATCTTTGCGCTCTTTCACTTCCACTTCGGTCGAACCGCCAACGCGGATAACAGCAACACCGCCAGCCAGTTTAGCCAGACGTTCCTGCAGTTTTTCACGATCATAGTCAGAAGAGGTTTCTTCGATCTGAGCTTTGATCTGAGCAACGCGGCCTTCGATGCCATCTTTCTCGCCAGCGCCATCAACGATGGTGGTGGTTTCTTTGGTGATGTTGACTTTCTTGGCAGTGCCGAGCATGTCAAGGGTGACAGACTCCAGCTTGATGCCAACATCTTCGGAGATCACGGTACCACCGGTCAGGATGGCAATGTCTTCGAGCATTGCTTTACGACGATCGCCAAAGCCAGGAGCTTTAACAGCCGCAATTTTCAGACCACCGCGCAGTTTGTTGACAACGAGAGTCGCCAGCGCTTCGCCTTCGATGTCTTCTGCAATGATCAGCAGTGGACGGGAAGACTGAACAACGCTTTCCAGAATTGGAAGCATTGGCTGCAGGTTGGAGAGTTTTTTCTCGTGCAGCAGGATGAACGGATCTTCAAGATCAGCGATCATCTTTTCGGTGTTGGTCACGAAGTAAGGAGACAGGTAACCACGGTCGAACTGCATGCCTTCAACGACTTCCAGCTCGGTTTCTGCGGTTTTGGCTTCCTCGACGGTGATCACGCCTTCGTTGCCCACTTTCTGCATTGCATCAGCGATCATTTTGCCGATTTCGGCTTCGCCGTTTGCAGAGATGGTGCCAACCTGAGCGACTTCGTCAGAATTGTTGATTGGCTGGGAAGCAGCTTCCAGCGCTTTATGGGCTTCAGCAACAGCCAGATCGATGCCGCGCTTCAGATCCATTGGATTCATGCCAGCAGCAACAGACTTGTGGCCTTCGCGAACGATAGCCTGAGCCAGAACGGTTGCGGTGGTGGTGCCGTCACCAGCGATATCGTTGGTTTTGGAAGCCACTTCACGCACCATCTGTGCGCCCATATTCTCGAACTTGTCTTCCAGCTCGATTTCCTTGGCAACGGTCACACCATCTTTGGTGATGCGTGGAGCGCCGAAGGATTTGTCGATAACCACGTTACGGCCTTTGGGGCCCAGGGTGGTTTTTACAGCGTTGGCAAGAATGTCTACACCACGCAGCATTTTTTCGCGTGCATCAGCACCGAACTTGACTTCTTTAGCAGCCATTTGAGCTCTTCCTGAAATCTATAACTTGGAATTTGAGGCGATACGACGTCGGATCCGGCCTTAGCCCATGATGCCGAGAATGTCGTTCTCTTTCATGATCAGCAGATCTTCACCGTCGATCTTGACTTCGGTGCCAGCCCATTTGCTGAACAGCACACGGTCACCAGCCTGCACGTCAAGTGCAACCAGTTTGCCAGCTTCGTCACGAACGCCGCTGCCTACAGCAACAACTTCGCCTTCAGATGGCTTTTCTTTGGCGGTATCAGGAATGATGATGCCACCGGCGGTTTTCTCTTCGGATTCCAAACGGCGTACAACGACGCGGTCATGCAGAGGACGGAATTTCATCTCTGAAACGTTCCCTAATCTGTTATGCAGTCCCCGGACCCTGGTGGGCATGCTATGCCCCTACCATTTATAGCGGCATCCGAGCGATCTGCTCCTCGTTCAACAAGTGTATTAGCACTCCTAATAGGCGAGTGCTAACGACGGTCTTTCATTTAGGCAAGGCATCGGGAGAAGTCAACAATTGGGGCCGAAATTTTTTGACATTTGGCGCATATTTGACAGGCAGGAACCATGCTGGCCCGATCAGTCGTGTGGAGAAACCCGTATTCCGGGTTGCATTCACGCGTGCGGTTTGTCTGACGTCATGTCCGGATTATTGGCAACACCACGTGGTCTCTATATGGTCGCTAGAGGGCGCGGGACAAGGACTCTGCCATGGTTTTCAGAGGAATTCAGGCAAGTTTTTCAAAAGATCAGCGCTTGTTTGCATAATTGCGTACCAAATGGGCCAATACGCAGCTCAAGCGTTCGTCGAGCGTTCCGGTCACGCAAATGAAATCGTGCCCCAGGGCTTCCAGCTCGGCCTTGAAACGCTTGAGAAAGAGGCCCCTGAGATCCGGTGCATCCCGTTGACCGTCATCAACCCACGGCCAGTCAAGCCCACACAGAATATAGAGCCGGGGCGCGTAAGGGGGCTTGGCGAGGCGCTTCTTGTGGCGCTCCGACCATTGCTCCCACAAGGCCCAAAGAGGCGTGTTGATCTCGTCTTCATAATAATGGCAGCTATAGACAAGTGAGGAGACAAGATCGGTATCGCAGACCAGCAATTTGTTTTCTGCTCGGGCCGTTTCGGCGGCACGCTCCTCGTTCACCCATTGGCCCTGAGCCACCGGAATGGCATCTTCCAGTGTCAGACTGCCTTGCACTTGGAAATAGTCGCGCAAATATTCCGGCACCAAAATGCCATCAAGATGCTCGGCCAAGGCTTGGGCAAGGGTGCTTTTGCCTGTGCTTTCCGGTCCGGTCAGGACGAGGCGGGGCAAACGGGAAACTGCCATGTCAACTCAACGCTCCGGCAAGTGCCAGTCACTTTCGACGGATTTGCGGCGCGACAGACGAATGGCAAGGCCAACCGAGACGCCGACACCAATCGCGACTGTCAAATCCACTAGAACAGTCAGAATAAGCGTAAGCAGCAACAGTGCAAGCTCGGTGCGGTCACCACGCAAATATTCTCCCCACTTGTGGACTTCGCACATATTCCATGCGGTCAACATCAACAGGGCGGCAAGCGCAGGCATTGCCAGTCCGGCGGCCAAGGGAGCCGCAAACAGCATGGCCAGCAGGATCACCAGCGAATGGACAAGGCCGGCAACCGGGGTCTTGCCGCCTGCTTTCACATTGGTCGCTGTGCGGGCAATGGCACCGGTGGCCGGCATGCCGCCAAACAGGGACGAGGCCACATTGGCCGCGCCTTGCGCCAGCAATTCCGCATTGGGACGATGATTGCCGTCAATCATCCGGTCTGCCACCATGGCCGACAACAAGGATTCGACCCCGGCCAGAAAACAAATGATCAGCGCCGAAGGAAACAGCTCGATGATCCGATCAAAGGACAGATCAGGGAAGGCGGGAACCGGCAATTGAGTGGGCAGCGCTCCAAAGCGTCCACCCAGCGTATCCACCGGCAACTGCAACAGCATCACTATTGCCGAGCCGACTGCCACCGCAATGATCAGGCCGGGAAAGCGCGGCAAAGCATGACGCAGACCGACAATCAACAAAAGGGTGCCCAAGGCAATCACAAAGGCGGCCAGATTGAAGCTGTCGAGCCCATTCCACAGCACAGGCAGTTTTTCGAGAAAATCTGCAGGCACCGAGCCGATATCCAGACCCATGAAATCCTTGATCTGGCTTGAGCCGATAATGATGCCAATGCCTATGGTAAAGCCGTTGACCACCGCATCGGGAATGAAGGCAATCAGCCGTCCGACCCGGAAGAAACCGGCAATCAGCAAGATAATCCCCGCCATGAAACTCGCCAGAACAAGCCCGTCATAGCCGTGATTGGCAATCACATCATAGACGACAACGATGAAAGCCCCGGTTGGCCCACCAATCTGCACCCGGCTGCCACCAAGCAATGAAATGAAGAAACCGCCAACAATCGCCGTGATCAGACCTTTCCCCGGATCAGCACCCGACGCAATGGCGATCGCCAGACTGAGCGGGATCGCCACCATCGCCACCGTGACGCCTGCCAAACAATCCGCGACAAAGGCATGGCGATTATAGGTTCGAAGAGTGGTCAGCAATTTTGGTTGGCGCATAAATCAGCCTGTCTTGACAAAAGGCGTGGAAGCGGGCGCTCTGCCCCGGCACGCGAGAGGCAGGCCATCCTAGACACAAAGGGGTCATCGGGAGGAAATGGAAAAAGGTTGGCCTGATAAAAATTCACGACCTGCTTAAGACTTTTGCGAGCGCGGCTCAAGCCCTGCCTTCGATGCAGAGGTCTAGACATTGCTGCAATGCAAATGCGCGATAGCTTGGCGGGGATAACGGGGCCTGTATCAGCCGTCTAGGCCGGCTGACGGTCATGCTCGAATTCGGGATCGACACGCAGCTCGCTATGGGCAATTTCTTTTTCGAAATGCACCCGCAGAATGGTATCGCGACCGTGCGAGGGCAGGGCGCGTTTGGTTTCCCTGAAACCCAGATGGGTGTAAAAGCGCAGCAGATCTTCCATGACTTCCGGCGTATGCAGGCGCAAATAGGGGTGGCCTCGGGATTCTGCGATCATTTCCGCATCCTGCAACAGCATTTTGCCCAGTCGGCGTCCCTGATGATCCGGATGGATCGCCAGCGTGTCGACATAAAGATGGTCATTGCCTTCGCTAAAGCAAATCATCCCGACAATAGTGTCACTATCTTCTTCTTTGAGAATGTAGAGATTGCGCTGCTCTGCATAGTCGCCAAGATCGGACCAGGCATCCTCGGGGATCGGCTGGTTCATGCGCTCGGCAATAGGGGAGAAAGCGGAGAAAATAAGAGGCCGGATATGAGCAATCTGCTCGGCCTTGGCGAGACGCAACTGTGCTGTCATCGATATGTCCTTTGATCAACCGGCCTTTCAGGGCCTCGCCCGAATGGCGATGGCGGCACGGCTTAAAACGGGTCTTTTGGGTTCACGCCCGGTTATGCACTCAGACAGATGACAGAAATATGACGTCGTGCCCAACTTTGCACAACGCGCCCTTGCCACCGGTCAAACCCGTGCAAACCGTCATGCAGAAGAGATCAGCGCGGCAATTGGATGGTTGCTTTCAAGCCACCGCCGGGCCGGTTGGCCAGCGTGATGTCGCCGCCATGGCCGCGGATGATTGTGCGGGTGATGGACAGACCAAGCCCGACGCCGCCCGTTTCCAGATTGCGCGATCCTTCGACCCGGAAGAAGGGTGAAAAGACCTCATCAAGTTTATCCTCCGGGATGCCAGGCCCCCGGTCACACACATCAATCCGCAAACCGCTCGGGGTTTTGGCCAATTTCACCGAAGCATCCCCCGCATAGCGCAGGGCGTTTTCCGTGAGATTGCGCAAGGCACGTTTCAGGCTCACCGCCCGGCAAGGATGGATCAGGCTGTCAGGCCCTTCAAAACGCACATCCTTGCCCATCTCCTCATAATCCTCGACCATCGAAGACAACATCGCAGCAATATCCACCGCGCGGGTTTCTTCCGACGTAGCATCCTCGCGGGCAAAGGCCAGCACGGCCTCGGTCATGGCCTGCATTTCTTCAAGCGTCTCCAGCACCTTGCCGCGCATTTCCTCGTCGTCAATGAATTCCGCCCGCAGCCGCAAGGTCGTGATGGGTGTGCGCAAGTCGTGACTGACTGCCGCCAGCATCCGGGTCCGGTCCTGCACAAAGCGCATCAACCGCTCCTGCATCGCATTGAAGGCAATGATGCTGCCGCGGACTTCCTTTGGCCCTTTTTCAGCCAATGGTTCGATGGTTTCGCCCCGGCCCAATTTGCGCGAGGCATTCTCCAGATCGCGCAAAGGCGCGGTCAGCTTGCGAACCGTGAAAATCACCACGAGAAAAATGAATGTGGCAGTGGTTGCCAGAGAAATCAGAAATGGACGTCCCCATTTCTCCGGTGGTTTGGGCAAGCCTGTGCGCACTTGAAGCCATTTGCCACTATTGAGAGGCACCGCAAGGGTCATGTCGAGCGCCGCCAGCGTCGGGCGACGATCCCGCCAGCCACGCTGGCGCAAGCGTTCCCCATGTCTTTGCTTCCAGTTTCTAAAATCACGGTCGTTTTCCCGACCCCGTTGCGCCATCCTTTGACGCATTCTCTGACGCCAACCGTCGTCCCGCGACCTGTCATCGTCATCAGTAAGCCGCTTGACTGGCTTGGTAAAACGCAGCCTGGCGGGAAGATCGCTGATCCGCACCGTGCCATCGTCAAGCCCTGCGCGCCTTTCTAGACGGCGCGCCAGAAGGGATTCCCTGGACCCGGCGCGTGGCACCAGCAAACTGGTTTTGTCCCGCAAGCGGAATAGAATATCCGGCCCTTCTGCCGCCCGAATGACCCGTTTATGCAGGCTCTCGTCGGTTTCATTCAAAAGCCGGACGACCGACGCTGTCCGGTCAAGAACCTGCCCACGCGTCGTCGTTACCGCGATATTGGAACGTTCATAGGCAAAAAGCAGGATGGTCACGCATTGTGCCACCACCAAGGCAATCATCAGGGCCGCCACCAACTGTCCGGCCAGCGATTGCGGCCAGAGCCGAAAAGGCAATGAGGAGCGCTTGCCGCCGGATTTTGCCTTATGCTGGGGCTTGTCGGTCAATGGCCGTCCTCCTCGCCGATGTCATGCAGATCGGCATCGGATACCTTGCCGGTCACTTTGCCGGTAAAAACATACCCGCCACCGCGCACGGTCTTGATCAGCTTGGGCACTTTGGGATCCTCTTCAATCTTCTTGCGCAGGCGGGAGACCTGATTGTCAATCGAGCGATCAAAGATCTGAGCGGTCCGACCAGAGGTCAAATCGAGCAATTGATCGCGTGACAAAACCATGGTCGGACGCTTGAGGAAGGTGACCAGCAAGCGATAATCCGCCGCGCTGAGGGGAACTGTCACACCCTTCGGGCTGACCAGCTCTCGCTGATGCACATGCAAGACCCAATCATCAAAGCGCAACAGCTCCGGCTCGTCCGTGCGCTGCGCCTCGGGCGGCATCGATTGGCTTCGGCGCAAGACCGATTTGATGCGGGCCAGCAATTCGCGCGGGCTGAAAGGTTTGGGCACATAATCGTCCGCGCCGATTTCCAACCCCACAATCCGGTCGGTTTCCTCGCCCAGAGCTGTCAGCAATATGACCGGAATATTCTCATTCTCGCGCACATATCGGCACAGCGTCAGCCCGTCTTCACCCGGCATCATGACATCGAGCACAATAAGGTCAATGGAGGCGGTCTTCAGGACCTGCCGCATTTTCACACCCCCATCGGCTTCCGAGACACGAAACCCGTTCTTGGAGAGATATTTCGACAAGAGTTCGCGAATGTCGCGGTGATCGTCAACCACCAGAATATGCGCCGATTGCTCCATGTCTCTCTCCTTCTTGTTGCGTGTCTTGTCCGCGCGATCCCATCGCGCTGTTATAAGCACTCACGATGAACAAGTGCCTCATGCTTCATCAAATAGCATGAAATCCTTTCCAGCAAAGCCAGAATAGCGGGTTTTTTCAATGCAAAAGCCGGTTATTTGTATCCCATTGTAACGGTTCTAATAGCCGTTACAGAGCGCGACAAAATTGCATTCTGGCGCGATAGTTCTGCGACAATCACCTCCTATCTTCAGCTCATCGACAGGGCAGTAACGCCAACACCAAACGGCAATTGGCCCTCCGACATCACCCGTCCGCCCGCTACAGGGCAGGTCATCATGAGCAAACCGGCCTTTGGCATGGCCCCAAGGCCAATGAGGAATTGGCCCCTTGAACAGAGGAATGGATCAATGAAAAACTTCACCAAAATCACACTCGCAGTCGCTTTGGTCGGCGGAGTATCCGCAACGGCACTGTCTATTGACACAGCATCTGCACGTGGTTGGAACGACCGCGGCCCGCAGCAGGGTCAGAATTTCATGGGCCCTCGTGGTGGCTTCAAGGGTGGACGCCGTGGCATGGGACAGCAACAGCGCATCCAGCAATTTGATCTCAACAAGGACGGCACGCTGACCAAGCAAGAAATGACCACTGCGCTGGAGCAGAAAATCACCGACAATGACAAAGACGGCGACAACGCCATCACGCTTGACGAATTCAAAACCGAATGGGCCAAACAGACCGAACGGATGATGGTCCGCGCCTATCAGCGCCTCGACCCCAATGGCGATGGCAAAGTGACGCTGGATGAATTGCAGCAGCAGTCCAACTTCATGTTTGACCGCATGGATCGCAACAATGATGGCAAGATCGACAAGGCCGATCGCCCGCAACAGCGCATGGGCAATCGTGGAGGCCGCTGGAATGGCGATTATGGTCGTCGCGGTGGAAAGCGTGGCGGTCGCTGGCAACAGGGCAACTGGCAACAGGGTAACTGGCAGCAGGGTCCCAATGGTCCTCGATATGGCCAGCAGTTTGGTCCTCAGGGCCCACAGCGCCCACCAGTGGCACAGGCCAACTGACCCAACTGATCCGGTAAATATCTCTCATTTTATCCCCTGTCGCCTTCACTGGCGGCGGGGTTTTTGTTTGTCCTGGCAGCCGTGTTCTGTGCTGTCTAAAGCCTTGGGAGAACGGCTTTTATGACAAATCTGCTTTTTTGTAACCGAATGTATCAAGCCGCAAGATGGTTACAGAGCGTGACAAATTAGCGCAGTTTCGGCATTTTTTCGCGGCATTTGGTCCCTATCTGTTGGTCATGCGCAAGGGAGACAATGGCTTGCAAGCCTGCCCCAAGCACAATGAGTTTCTGCCTTTGAAGACAACATACAGCAGAGAAAGTGCCAACCGAATTGGCATCATACATTGAGAGGAAATGATATGAAGAACGCTTCGAAAATTGCCTTGGCTTTCGCCCTGATGACCGGCCTGTCCGCCACCTCACTGATTGCCGCAGATCCGGCTTCCGCCCGCGGCTGGGGTGATGATCATGGCCATAAAGGCCATCACGGTTGGCACAAGAAAGGCATGCGCGGCGGTATGAAAGGCCCGATGAAGATGTTCCGGGAATTTGACACCAACGGTGACCGTGCCCTGACCAAAGATGAGTTGGATACCGGTCTGACCAAGAAAATCAAGGACAATGACACCAACGGCGACGGTGCGGTGGATCTTGAGGAATTCAAGGCCGAATGGATGCGCATGACGCAGCAGCGTATGGTCCGCGCGTTCCAGCGCATGGACCGTGACGGCAGCGGCACCGTGACCTTGGAAGAAATCAGCGAACCGGCCAGCTTCATGTTTGAACGCATGGACCGCAATGATGACGGCAAGATCGACAAATCCGATCGCCGCGAGCGCAAATGGGGCCGTTTCATGCAAAAGCAGCCAGCCCCGAAACAGGCTCCAAAATCCTGATCAGATGACCCGCCTGTCCATTGCCTATATCTGATGGGATTGACTGCTCCGCCATTCGAAAGGATGGCGGAGTTTTTTTTATTTGCTTCGTTCAAACAAGCAGGCCAGCAGCCCGGGAACTCTGAAATGAGCCTCGCCAGATCGCACTTAACGTTCCTGCTCAACGAAAAAAGGGCGCTACCCGGATGGTCCGCGCCCCTTTTCATGGATCGGACTTCTTTAAGCCTCGCCGTCTTTGGCTTCCAGCCGGTAGCAATATTCCCATGTATCGGAGGCATCATTGAGATAGCGGGTCACCGGAACGCGCTTGAAGCCGACCTTTTCATAGAATTTATGACCTTCGACAAATCGCGTGTCTGTCCACAATTTCAGCGTATGGCCTTCCCGGCTGTCCACCAGATCGGTGGCCAGATTATACATCGACCAGGCCAGCCCCTGTCCGCGTGCCTTCTTTGACACATAGACCTTGAACAGTTCGAACACGCCCGGCGTCAGACTTTCGCCAACGGCCAGCGAGCCAACCAGTTCACCATCGGATTCTGCCACCCACATCTGTCCACCCAGTGCCGCATAATAGCTGGCAGGATGGGCCAATTCCGGCATTTCCTCATCCACGAAGTGACAATTGTCATAGTCGGCAAAAATATCGGCGATCAGAGGCTTGAGCGCCGGGCCATCCTCATCGGTGGCCGGGCGGATGAAGGTGTAGCTCATGAAGACTTCTTTCAGTTCGCACAAATGAAAGCACGGAGGGCTTATTGATAAAGCGCCACTCCCAGGCCATTGCGGCGGGCTTGGTCGACAATCGCGGCCAAAGCCGGATCGCTCGTCTCCCCGCGCACTTCGAGAATGCGGGTGACGGTGATGAAGCTGCAATGCATGGCTTCGAGTGCCTTTTCTGCGTCTTCTTGTGCTTTGCGCGGATTATCGCTGTCGATGCAGACCACGAAATTGCGACGTTGTGCTTTTGTTTGGGGTGGTTTGGGGGCTTCACTCGCCCGTCCCTGAATACAAAAAATCATGCCATCTCTCTTCCAGACATTGGATCAGCCCACTCATAGTCGGCACAAACGCGTCTGTCGAGAGGCTATCTTTGTCCAAGGGCGACAAGAAAGCGACTGGGATGGCCGCAAAAGCCTAGCCGACTTCCTTTTGTGCCCAGCTCATCCGCTTGCGATAAATCGTTGAAGGACTGATCTCCAACGCTGCCGCTGCGCGTGAAATATTGCCGTTGAAATGGCTGAGTGCCCCTTCGATGATCTGCTTTTCCTGCATCCAGAAAGGTTCAATGCTCTCCGCCATCACAGAGCCAATATGGCGCAAATTGGAAATGGCATGATCCAGTTCGCTCTCATACTGCTCATCGCTATGCATCAGATCGGGCAGGAAATCCGCTTCGACAATCAAGCCGTCATACATCACGGTAAGGCGGCGAATGATATTTTGCAGTTGCCGTACATTGCCCGGCCAACGATAGGCCTTGAGCATTTGCTCGGCTTCAGTGCTGAACAAGGCAAAGGCTTTGCCTTCTTCCTGCGCATATTGGGTCAGGAAAGACTGGGCCAGCGGCATGATGTCCCCAACGCGCTCGCGCAACGGCGGCAGATTGATTGGCAGAACATGCATGCGATAGAAGAGATCTTCGCGAAAACGGCCCGCGCGCACTTCTTCCACCGGATCCCGGTTGGTGGCAGCGACAAAACGGATATCGAGCGAGATTTCTTCGCGTCCACCGACGCGGCGCAGGGTGCCGGTCTGGATCAGGCGTAGCAACTTGGCTTGCAGGTCATGGGGCATTTCCCCGATTTCATCCAGAAATAGGGTGCCGCCATTGGCCAATTCTGCCGCGCCCTTGCGGTCTTCGGTCGCCCCGGTAAAGGAGCCGCGCATATGGCCGAACAATTCCGATTCCATAAGATCTGACGGAATGGCCGAGCAATTGATGGCAATGAAGGGGCCTTTGCCCCTGTTGGAGCGGCTGTGCAAGGCCTGGGCGCAGACTTCCTTGCCCGTGCCTGATTCCCCGGTGATAAAGACAGGGGCTTTGGAAGCGGCAATCCGAAGGATCTGGTCATACACCCCCTGCATGGCCGGGGATTTGCCGATGAAGCCTTCAAAGTCGAGCATCGCTTCATTCACATCTTGCGATGGCGCGCTCTTTTTATCGGCTGTGGCTGTAGCCGCATTCGCTCTGGCCGGCACATCAACCCGTATCGGGTGCGGGGCAGGGCGATGCTGGGCCAACAATTCGGACAATCGCGTGGCCAATGCCGCAGCCGTCACCGGGCGGGCAACAAAATCATGGGCGCCAGCCTGCATGGAAGCAACCGCGCGCGACACCGAGCCATTTTCACTCAGTGCCAGCAACAGCATATTGGGATGACGGCTTGCAAGGCGCGAGAGGCTTTTAAGATCTTCCTCATCCTCGAATGTGACAAGGGCGCAACTCGGCTCCATCAAAAAGGTGGCTGGTGCCTTATCGTCGAAAACCTGAAAGTCACAAGGCTGCATCAACCGATCTTCCAGCATGCCCGACAATTGGTCGTTGATCATGCGGCGGAAGGCGGGGTCAGAACTGACAACTGCAATGCGGACGGAATTGGCATCCGCTTGTCCTGATATCATGATGGTGGCGCCTTTCTAAAAACATCTTACGACGCCATGTTGCGCAAACAGGGTAAACAAAGTCTTTGCAAATTGAAATCTTTACCAAAGAAGCCGGTAAAGTGACGCAGAATGCAAGGATTTTTGCGCAGTTTCTGTCCAAAAAAATCAATGGCGCTTCCGGTGGGAAACGCCATTGCATTGATCTATCAAGCTACATGCCCTAAGGGCATTAGGCCAGTTGAGCAGGGAAACCAGCGTCTTCGATTGCACTCCGGATTGCTTCCGGTTCGGCAGAACTGGAGACTTCCACAAGGCCCGTTTCCAGATCGACTTTAACGTCGGCCGATCCGTCGAGCGCGGTGACGGCTTCCTTGACGGATTTGACGCAGCCACCGCAGGCCATTTCCTGTACGGTCAATTTTATCATGATGTCTATTCCCGATATGTCGGTGCTTTCACTGGGCACCACTATAGGCCCCGCGAAGCCAATTTGACAATCAGACCCATTTGATAATCTGGCCCGTTTGAAAATCAGACCTGTCTGACAATCACAGCCGTGCCCAACCCTCCGGCCGCAGCAATGGCCGCCAACCCTATGCCGCCTTGCTTGTGCAAAAGATGAAACAGCCGCACAGCCAGAACAGCACCCGAAGCCCCGATCGGATGACCGCGCGCCAGCGACCCACCGCAAGGATTGACAATGGCGGGATCAATGCCCGCTTCGCGCTGGCAGGCAATGGCCTGCACCGCAAAGGCTTCCATGATTTCGGCGATGGTCAAGTCACTTGCGACAAGCCCCGCCTTGGCAAGACTGTCCTTAATCGCCGCCACCGGACCAAGGCCGGGCATGTCTGGCTCGCCGCCGAGCGTCGCGCCGGCCACCAGTTCAGGCAGTGGATGAGAAATCGTGCGGGCGACCCGTTCGGAGACGAGCACAATAAAGGCCGCCGCATCAGCCGCAACGCACATATTTGCGCTGGTAATGCTGCCCGCAATGACCGGTGAGCGGTCACATAGCCGCTGGCTCAGTTTGCGCCCGAAGGGATCATGCTCAAGACCGGCAATCGGCACGATCTCGCGCGCGGCAATCTCCGATGTTGCCAGCGCCTTGGCATGGCTTTGGATTGCCCATGCATCTTGCTCGGCGCGGGAAATGCCCAGCCGCTCGGCCAGCCGCTCTGCTGCATCCGCCATACCCGGATCCCGCTCCGGCCATGGGGTGAAGGGAGCCTGATCATAGGCCTGCGGCTCTGACCCATCCGCAAAGGTGTGGGACCGCAGGGGACGGCGGGAATAACTCTCCACCCCACCAGCCAGCACAATATCATGCTGGCCGGAGCGGATCATCGCATCCGCCAGCAACAAGGCGTCAAGCCCGCCGCAGCATTGCCGATCAATGCTAAGGCCGCCAATCCGTTCCGGCAATCCGCTGGACAACGCGACCAGACGCGCTTGATTGCCACCAGCTCCGAGCGCATTGGAGACAATGATCTCGCCCACATCTGTGCTCTTGAGGCCCGCATCTGCCAGCACCGCTTTGACCACAGGCGCTGTAAGTTGATGGGGCAATAAATCGGCAAAGGCTCCATGGCGCGGAGAGACAGCACTGCGCCGGGCGGCAAGCAGATAACTTTTGCTCATTGGTTCCCCTCTGCCAAAGCCGCCTTGAGCCATTGCTGCAAGGCGATCAAATCCGGCTTGCCCGCGGGGAGCTGTGGCAGCTTGTCGATGAAAAAGACAGCTTTTGGTGTGGCCAGCGATCCAAGCACCGCGCGACAGTGATCTTGCAAATGCTTGGCAAGGGCGTTGCTTGCATCATCACAACACTCAACAATCGCCATCACCACATGGCCGCGATGGGCGTCCGGCACCGCGAGCGCGGCAGACACCCGAACGGACGGATCCGTTTGCAAAGCTGCCTCGACATCTTCCAGAAAGACATTCTGATCGGCCACCGTCACCATCCGGTTTTTGCGACCCTTCAAAAACAGAAAGCCCTGTTCATCAAGCGACCCCATTTCGCCAACCGTTAGAAAATCATCCTGCCAGACGGTGTCGGCGCTCGCCCCCACTTCATAGCCGTCAAACAAATAAGGGCTCCTGACCCATATCTCACCCACTTGCCCGGGCGCGGTCAGCACGGCTCCGTCAGTATCCCTGATTTCAAGCTCGGCACCGGGATAGGCCTTGCCAACGGAGCCTTCCGGGGTGTCCTTGTCAGAAAGGGTGATCAGGCTGGTTTCCGAGGCACCATAAAATTCCAGCATCTGTGCATTGGGGCAAAGTGCCTCCAGCCCGGCCCGGCAATCGCGGTCAAGCTTGCCGCCACCGCTCCAGATCAGTTTGATGGCGGGCAGAGAGAGTTGGGCGGCTCGTGCCCCTTCAAGCAACAGCCGCAATTGCGATGGGGTGGCATAAAGCACAGCGCTTGCCGCTTCTGCCATGGCACGCGCCTGATGGCGTGGCGTCAAACCGGTCAGCACATCCACACCGCCACCAATTTCTACCCCTTCAAGGATGCCATAAAGGGTCAGAGAATGGCTAAGCGCTCCCAGGACCGCATAGCGATCACTGTCTGTGAGGCCAAAGAGAGAGCGGGTCATGCGAAAGGATCGCACCCAAGACGCAGCCGTCCGGCGGATTGTTTTGGCCTTGCCGCTCGACCCTGAACTCTGGCAAAAAAGCATCTGCTCACCGCTCGCTTGCGGCTTGCCCATATCCTGATAACCGTCGTGACCGGCAAGAATCGAGTTTCCCGATTCAAGGCATTGGCACAATTTCGCAATATCCCGTGCAAGGTCCGCCCGCCCGCTGGCAAGCCGAATCATGCCTTCATCGGCATGTCGAAAGGGGGCGTTGCTCCGTGGGCCGTTAAGCAAAGTGGGGCTCCTGTTGCAAGGCAAAGGCAAAGAGGTCAATGCAAACGGACCCTATCGGGGGGATTGCAAGAAAGTCAATTCTGCCTAAATGATAAGTCAGACTTGGCATGGCCTCATCCTTGCCGCTTTAATGAGGCGCAATGAAGCAATGTCGATTGTCATTGCGGCACAAGATGGAACATTCCACGCCTCAATCGATATCAATATGAAAGATGAAAGCCATGAGCGACAAGACGGTAGCCATTGCATTTGGTGGCGGCGGGGCGCGCGGCCTGTCCCATATCTGGGTGATGGAAGCGCTTGATGAGCTGGGTGTAACGCCTGTTGCCGTGTCTGGCGCATCCATCGGTGCCATTGCCGCCGCTTGCTACGCATCCGGCATCAGTGGCGCTGAGCTGCGTGACTATTGCTTGAAAGTCTTTAGCAACCGCACGCACGTTTTATCCCGCGTCTGGCAAAATCGCCCAAGAAGCTTCTCTGATTTCTGGTCAAATTCCGCACCGGTCGGTGCTTGGGTCCAGTTCGATCCCGAATGGATCGCCGAAGCCTTCTTTCCGGGAAATATCAAGCGCCGCTTTGAAGAGATGCTCTTCCCCGCCAGCCTGTCGGCAACAAATTACTTTTCCGGTGAAGAAGTGGTGTTGAAGGAAGGCGAGGTCATGCCAGCGCTTGCTGCATCCATGGCGATCCCAGCCATTTTCCGCCCTGTCACCCTCAATGATGTGTTGTTGGTCGATGGCGGTTGCGTCAATCCAATGCCGGTCGATCATGTTCGCGCCCTGGCCGATATCGTTATCGCAGTGGATGTGATTGGCCTGCCAAAGCAACCCGAAGGGGGCAAATTGGGCGCGTTCGAAATGGGCTTTGGGGCATCACAAATCCTGATGCAGACCATCCAGCGGGAGAAAATGAGCCATGATAGGGTGGATCTGCTTGTCCATCCACGCATCGGAGCCTTCCGTCCTCTGGATTTCCTCAAAGCCGACGCCATCCTGAAGGCAAGCGAACAGACCAAGGATGACGTCAAACATGCGCTTGACGCCTTGCTGAGCGATTAATGCGGTCAGCTGAAAACAGGCCAAAGGAAAGTTGGGTAACGAGAAATAAAGAGTGAATCGCCCGACTAGTCGCGGGCGATGATTTCGCGGCCCTTGAGGGCGGGCATTTGGCCACCAAGGCCTGTCTTGCGACGGGCAAGGAAGCGCGGGCGGCGAGCACAGAACTGCGCATGCGGCCGACGAGGCAGATATTTTGCCACTTCCAGCCCGGACAGGGCCTGGCCATTGGCTTCTGCGGGAACATAATCGCCTGCCCCTAAGGGCTGATGCAGCATGGTCAAGTCATAGCGACGGGACCAGCTCTGCCAATCAATGGCAATATCTTCAAGATCGGTCGAGACCGCCACCGGAACGGATAGGTTGGTATCCTTATGCACCAGTTCAAGGATGCAGACCAGCGGATTGCCTTCCCTGTTGCCAACCACGAATCGTGCACCAATGCCCTGATAATAGCCCATTGGCACCCGAACGATGAGAGGCAAGCCGCTCGTCAAAGCGCATTCCACAAGCACATGCTCGCCCTTGATCTGAACCATGCCCGAGCAGCTCTCGCCAAACAGGATGGTCTCGGACAAGCCGGTAAGCTTGGCTGCCTTTTGCCGGATCTCTGAACTCTGGAAATATTTCTTGAGATTGTGGGGGTCGATCCGAGTCGACCCCTCAACCTGATAGGAAATGGCTTCCGTGTATTTATGATTGTCTGGACGCCTCACGTGCCTTCTCCTGCGAGCCCCATTTTCGGGTGCTTCATTCTCAATAAGCTCACTCTAGCAGGCAGGTTTCGCTATTCTCTTAAGCAGCAGGGTTAAAAAAGCGTGATATATTATAGGGTTAGAGATTGGTTACCAGTGCAATGCCTTCACCTTTTGCTAACCACTCACCGGTTGCCCACAAGCGAAGGTTTCATGCCTTTTTGCTTGCCCCCATGGGCAACAGGACCTAAGTGTAAGTCTATGTGAATGCCACTGCATGGTGCCCGTCATTCGGGTCAAGTCGGGACAGTCCGGGCTGATCTGACCATGCATGCAGCCGATCCGGTAAAGAAGGCGCAGCCTTGCTGCCTTATTGCCGGACTGACTCTGTTTAAGAATGTTAGAAGCGATATGTCCGATTTATTTGATCAATCCATCATCCTTGACCGGGCGCAGCATCTTGTAGACGCCGCGCTCAAGGCCGGAGCCGATTCCGCTGATGCTGTGGCCGCGCGCTCAGCCTCCAGTTCTGTCGGCTATCGGGATGGCAAGTTGGAAGAGAATGAGCATTCCGAAAACGACTCGATGGCCCTTCGCGTCTTCATTGATGGCTGCAAGGCGTCGATCTCGACCAATACGACCACTGACCCGGATATTTTGAAAAATCTTGCTGAGCGGGCCGTGGCCATGGCCCGCCTGTCGCCGCCCGATCCCTTTGCCCGACTGGCAACCCGCGATACGCTTTTGTCTTCGGAGTTGATCGCCGAACGTTTGGAACAGCTCGACCCGGTTGACCTGACAATCCCCAGCACCGACGAATTGGCCGCCATGGCGCAAGGTGCCGAAGAGGCAGCTCTCGCCGAACAAGGCGTTAGCAAATCAGGTGGTGCCAGTGCCGGGCATTTTCTCGGCGGCATGGTGCTGGCGACTTCGCACGGCTTCGTCGGCTCCTATATGTCGTCTCGCATTTCCTTCTCCACCACCGCCATTGCCGGAATCGGCACCCATATGGAGCGGGATTATTCCTTCTCCACTGCTGTCTATCGTGACGATCTGAAATCTCCCGCCCATGTGGGCCGCCGCGCAGGTGAGCGCGCTGTCGCCCGGGTTAATCCCTCCAAGGTCGAAACGGGCACCTATGATGTGATTTTCGAGCCGCGTGTCGCTGGCACACTGCTTGGCCATCTGGCCGGTGCCATCAATGGGGCAGCGGTTGCCCGCCACACGTCCTTTTTGCGCGACAAGCTTGGTCGCCGCATCTTTCCCGAAGGGCTCAGCATTACCGACGATCCATCCATGCGGCGCGGTCTGGGGTCTCGTCCTTTTGATGGGGAAGGGGCCGAGTGTCTGCCTCTGGATCTGGTGGCTGATGGCTATCTGAACCAATGGATTCTGGATAGTGCCTCCGCCGCTGAACTGGGTATGAAAAGCAATGGCCGGGCAGGTCGATCCGGCGCCAACCCATACCCGTCCACCACCAACCTGACACTGCAACCGGGCAGCCAAAGCCAGGAAGACCTGATTGCTGGCGTCAAGAATGGCGTCTTCGTCACCGATCTTATCGGCCATGGGGTCAATGGTGTCACTGGCGACTATTCGCGCGGGGCTTCTGGCTTCCGCATTCGCGACGGGCAACTGGCTGAATCCATTTCCGAAATCACCATTGCAGGCAATCTGATCGACATGTTCGGCCGTATGATACCTGCCGATGATTTGAAATTCGAAAGTGCTGTCAGCGCGCCATCTGTCCTGATCGAAGCCATGACGGTTGCCGGTCGATAACAATCGACGCAACGTGCGCGCTTTCCCGCGCATCCGCCAGGTTCGCAAATCAGGTCTTTGAGACCAATCAGACTTTGGGAAAGGTGTCCCCCTGTGACCATTAAGCCAACCAAGCAAGATCGCACCGATCTCGCCCTGCTCGAGAAGGCCGCAAGAGAAGCCGGAGCCGTTGCGCTTGGCTATTTCAAGTCGGATCCGCAAGTCTGGACCAAGGGCAACAGCAGCCCGGTGACCGAAGCCGACCTTGCTGTCGACAAATATCTCAATGAAACCCTCATGGCTTCTCGTCCCGATTATGGCTGGTTGTCTGAGGAAAGCGAAGACGACAAGAGCCGCCTGCAAAAGGCAAGGGTCTTTGTGATCGATCCAATCGATGGCACCCGTGCCTTCATTGATGCTGGCACCGAATGGACCATTTCGCTGGCAGTGGTTGAGCGGGGCCGCCCGGTCGCCGCCGCATTGTTCGCACCTGTCCGCGATGAAATGTACTGCGCTCACCTCAATGGTGGCGCGACGCTGAACGGAGAACCGTTGATCTGCCCGGATCGCAAAAAGCTTCAGGGCGCGCGCGCCGCAGGACCGGGCAGTGCCATCCGCAAGGGACCGCTGGCCCGTGCCGGTGTCGTATGCCAAGATTATATCCGCTCGCTCGCCTATCGCATTGTCATGGTCACCACCGGTGCCCTCGATCTGGCGCTTGCCCGTGAACATGCCAATGACTGGGACCTTGCTGCCGCAGATCTGATTGTTGAAGAGGCAAATGGCCAGTTGCGAGACAAGAATGGCAGTCACTTGCTCTATAATCAGCCCCAGACACGTCATGCCAGTCTCTATGCGGCCAACGCGCATTTGAGTGAGCTGGTTCAACCAATGATGGCGCGATTGAGCTTTCCCGCGCGCCGATAAGTCGTCTAGGGAACCATTAGGGTCAACTTTCGAAGCAGAAGCCACCTTTGTGCTGAAAATCCTGCTTCCTGCACTGGCTCTTCAAGCATTTTGCCGTTACAGAACAAGTACCCCGACGGTTCATGAACATTAGCGGAGAGAGACGATGGCGCAAGAAGAGCAAAAACAGCTCCTGCATCTTGTATTTGGTGGTGAATTGAGCAGCCTTGACGGCCTTGAATTCAAAGATCTGGACAAGCTTGATATTGTAGGAATTTATCCAAATTATGCTGCCGCCTATGATGTCTGGAAATCAAAGGCTCAGAGCACGGTGGATAATGCCCATATGCGGTATTTTGTCGTTCATATGCATCGTTTGATGGATCCTGAAGCGCCCAAATAGGGCCATAGACAAACAGGCACCAAGCCCCTGCAATCGCATGGTGTGATCACACTCACACCTGTCTGTCAGGATACCCACACCTCTGGGTCGCTCTTTCATTTGTGGGCAAATAGTCCTATATGAAAGCCGCAGCTATCGCCAAACATACCACAGCCGCCAAACCTTGAGGGGTTCTGCGGCTGTTGTCCCTTTGGGAGTCAAACCAAACCGTGTCCGGACTGAAGAAATTAACCCGTTCCAAGACCGTCCTGACGATTGGCGGATTGGCGATTGCCTATTGGCTGCGTTTCGTACATGCCACGTCACGGATGGTTGAGAATCCGGCAAGGCAATATGACGGGATCAAGGATGATTTTCCGGTAATTGTCGCGCTCTGGCACGGTCAACATCTGATGGTGCCATTTATGAGACGGGAAGATTTTCATGTCCGTGCTCTGGTTTCCCGCTCCGGCGACGGGCACCTGAATTCCGTTGCAGCGCGAAGCCTTGGTGTTGAAGTGGTGCGCGGCTCAGGCGGACGCAATCGGGCCAAAACCCTCTCCAAAGGCGGCATTCATGCGCTCAAAAGCCTGATTTCGACGCTTGGAGAAGGGTTGAGCGTGGTGATGACGGTCAACGTTCCCAAGACAGGCGCCCGCGAATGCGGCATGGGTGTGATTTCCTTGGCAAAATTGTCTGGCCGACCAATTGTCCCGGTTGCCTATGCCTCGTCGCGATATATTGAGCTGAACAGCTGGGACCGCGCGGTCATCAATCTGCCTTTCAGTCGGGCTTCGTTGAAGGTGGGGCAGCCGATCTATGTTGACCGGGATGCCGATGAAGCTGAAATGGAACGCCTGCGCAAAGCGGTTGAAGCGGGGCTAAATGCGGTCACGGATGAGGCTTACGCCAAATGTGCCCCCCGTCATCGTTGAAACCGCTTGCATCTGGACCATCCTTCATAGGATAGTTGTCTCCACAAATCTGCACTGATGCGCTTGGCTGCTGCCAAAGCAAGGAAAGATCACAGATGAGAAGGCGAGGCGTCTGACTGTGGACATATCCTTCAATAATGGGCTATCAATCACCCAACACTCAGCCCATTTGAGAGACCTGCCTTTTGTGCGAAGTTGTACTAAATACGCTATAGGCCTGAACAATCAGTGCAAAAGCGGTATTCATTCTTGCGCGGCATTGTGGCTTCCAGCATTTGCCATGATTGATCGTTAACAACGAGCCAGAATGAATAGAATCACAGACTGTAGAACGGACATTTGATGGACTGGTCAGGACGCATTGCCCTTTCAGCATACCGCGCCGTAGGGTATGCCGTCACGCCTTTGACACCTTTGCTGGTTGCCATTCGCAGCACCCGCGGCAAGGAAGTCCGGGCTCGGAGCGCTGAGCGTTATGGCAAGGCCGGACAAGAGAGACCGCAGGGACCCTTGGTCTGGGTCCATGCCGCCTCCGTTGGCGAAACCAATGCCGTTCTGCCACTGATTGAACAGATCGTCGAGATGGGCACCAATGTCCTTCTGACGACCACCACGGTCACCTCGGCCCAAGTCGCCGGCCGACGGTTGCCAAAAGGCGCTCTGCATCAATTTGTGCCATTTGACACTCTGCCTTTCGTGCGACGCTTCCTCAATCACTGGTCACCGGATCTCGCCTTGTTTGTCGAGTCCGAGATGTGGCCCAACATCATGTCCGAACTCAATCGGCGTGATATTCCGCTGATCGTCGTCAATGGCCGCATGTCCGAACGGTCTTTTGCGCGCTGGTCACGCTTTCCGTTCGCTGTCAGGGAGATGTTCGGCAATGTGCCCCTCTGCCTGACCCAGAGCGAGGAAGACGGGCAGCGTTATGCCCAGCTTGGTGTGTCCCATGTGGAAGTGACGGGCAATCTGAAATTCGACGTCCCACCGCCTGCCGCCGATGATGCGGAGCTGAGCGCGCTGCGCGCTGCCATCGGCACCCGCCCGGTCTGGGTAGCCGCCAGTACTCACCCCGGTGAAGAGCGCGTCCTAGCGCAGGCTCACCGCCGTATGGCTGCCTTGATACCCAATCTGCTGACCATTATGGTGCCGCGTCACCCAGAGCGTGGGGAAGAGTTGGAAAAGGAGTTGTCCGGTATCGTCAAACGCGTCCAGCGTCGCTCGCAGGAGCGTGGATTAAAGCCAGACACCTCAATATATCTTTGCGATACACTAGGAGAATTGGGTCTGCTCTACCGGGTTTCCCGCATCGCTTTTCTTGGCGGGTCGCTGATTCCCCATGGTGGACAGAATCCGATTGAACCCGCCCGCCTTGGCTGCACCATTCTGCACGGCCCCAACATCCAGAATTTTGCCGATATTTACAATGTCCTCGACAAAGCTGGCGGCGCGGAATGCCTCTATGCCGAACGTGATCTCATTCAGGCCCTCTCGCGCATGTTTGCCTCTCCGGCCGAGGTCCATCGCCGTTCAGAGCTTGCCCGTCAGGCGCTCCATCCCTTTGCCGGAGCGCTGGATCGTACCGTGATGGCCTTGACGCCGTTCCTCAATCCGCTCAAAATCAACGCAGAATTGCTGCGCTCTGGCAACAGTGCCAGCAATCGGTTTTAATCTATCGGCATTTGCTTATTGACCTTGAGAAGAGGACCCGGCTTTGAAAGCGCCCCGTTTCTGGAACGAGCGCGGCCTGCTCGCTTGGCTGCTTTATCCTGCCAGCCTTATTTATGGCCGTATTTCCCTGTCCCGCTTCAATAAGCCGGCACGCTACAAGGCACGTCTGCCTGTCATCTGCATTGGCAATCTGGTTGCGGGCGGTGCAGGCAAAACACCGATGGCGCTGGCTCTGGGGGAAACCGCTGTCTCAATCGGTCTGTCGCCGATTTATCTCACGCGCGGCTTTGGTGGCTCCAAAGAGGGGCCTATGCTTGTTGACACAACCAAGCATGTGTCAGCGGAAGTGGGTGATGAAGCGCTGTTGCTGGCCCGCGTTGCGCCAACCATTGTTGCCAAGGATCGCGTTGAAGGCGTCAAGCTCGCAGAAGCCTTGGCAGAGACCCGTGAAGGCAGCATCGTCATCATGGATGATGGTTTCCAGAATCCCTATTTGCATAAGGATCTCAATCTGGTGGTGGTCGATGCCCAGCAGAGCATCGGCAATGGCTTTGTCATGCCCGCAGGTCCATTGAGAGCCCCCCTTGTGCCTCAGGTAAGACGCGCAGATCAGTTTGTGGTGATCGGAGAAGGGGATCGTGGCCCACGCTTGCGGCAGTTGGCAGCACAAATGGGCAAGGCGTCAAACCATGCCTATATCAAACCCGCCCGCTGTCATCTGATCGGTGGCACACGGGTCTTCGCCTTTTGCGGCATTGGTCAACCAGCCAAATTCTATCGCACGGTGGAAGCTCTGGAACTGGACCTTGTCGACAGTCGGGATTTTGCCGACCATCACCCCTATACCAACGGGGAAGCCCACGAAATTCTTGCCAAGGCGGAAGATCAAAATCTCACCATCGTCACCACAGCCAAGGACCATGTCCGGCTGATCGGCATTGGTGAGGCTGCGGCCACTTTGGCTCGCAAGACCCATATCATCGATGTGAAAATGCAATTTGACGATGCAAGTTTTCCCCGGCGCGTGCTCGAACAGGCTCAGCGAAAATATACCCGCCGATAAAGCGCACGCAAGCATTTGGTGCGGTGGGGGTCAGGCATCCCCGGCACGCTTCTCCGCTTCATAGGAAGCGGCAGCATCGATGTAAGCTTCCTGTCGCTTGACCGACCAATATTTAAGATCTTCCAGCGCGATGGCGCGCCCGGTGATGGCGCAGGTCACAAAGGTGCCGCCCGAAAGAACCTGATAATCGCCGTCGAGATAGCGGATTTTTGCTTCTTTGCCTGCGCCGGTAAGGGAAATCATGGTCTTTTACGTCCTGTCGAAACTGAATTTGTCGGATCCAAGGGTCTTGATGGACCCAGAGGCATATCACAGACCTGCTCTAGCGAGTGAGGGGCCTGTTGGCAAGGGTTTGAATGAGAAATCAAACCTACATGTTGGCTTTGCCCGAAGACAGTCCCGAAAGCGCCCGTCGCCAAATCGCAGCGTCAGCGGCAGCCTCAGCTCCGGCTTGGGGGGCTTGCTCCTCGCGACGATGGATCACTCTGAAACAGGTCACGATCGCCAGTGTGCCAAAGACGAGGGTGCCCACGGCCTGTCCGAGTATGGCACCCTCCGCACCCGCCAGATAGGTGCCCAGCATGACCGGTGGAATGGTGCCAATCGTTGCCTTGCCCCAATTGTAAAAGGTTGAATAGGTCGGATAACCCAGATTGTTGAAGGCGGCGTTGGAGACAAACAGAAAGCCCATGAAAATGCCGCTCGCCGCAACCCAGTTGCAGAAAAAGCGCACGAAATTCTCGGTATCTCCCTGCGCATTGAACCAGGTAACAATCAGGTTCTGCGCCGAAAACAGCAACAGCCAGATGCAGACCGAATAGATCAGAATGAAGGTCATGCTGGCTTTGAGGGTCGCACGCACCCGATCAAACCGCTCGGCCCCGAGATTCTGGCTGAAAATCGGCCCCACGGATCCTGACAGGGCGAAGAGGGCCGTGTAGGCAATCGGAATGATACGGCCAACAATCGCCCATCCGGCAACCGCAGCATCCCCATGACGGGCAATCGCCATTGTCACATAAGCATTCCCGACAGGTGTTGCCACATTGGTGGCGATGGCTGGAATGGCAATTGGAAACAGGACGCGCCAGTGGCTCACCAGTTCGGAGATATTTTTCGGCAACAGGACCAGTCGATGCATGAAGAAGGTCCTGTGGACACCGGCGGCAATCATTACCATCCGTGACAGGACAGAGGCTACCGCTGCGCCCGTGACCCCCATATTGAGGCCGAATATGAAGATCGGGTCGAGAATGGCCGAAGCCACACCACCTGACAGCGTCACGATCATCGAGCCCTTGGCGTCACCATTGGCCCTCAGAATGCCGCCCAGCATCATTGCAACGCCGAGCAAAGGCAGTGACGGGATGACAATCGACAGGAAGTCGACGGCCACCAGATGGGCTTCTCCGGTGGCCCCAAGCAGGGTCAGAAGATGAGGGATGAAAGAAAAGACTGAAGCTGCAATGACGCTCATGACTGCGCCAACGGTGACCAAGGCGCTGCCCGCCCGTCGACCTGCCAGATCCTTGTCGCCTGCGCCCAGCGCCCTTGCTACAATTGCCGAACCGCTGATCGCCAAACCGATGCCGACTGATGTGTTGAAGAACATCAAAGTGGCAGAGTAGCCGATCGCTGCCGCCAGTTCCGTATGGCCCAGAAGCGAAATATAAAAGAGGTTGGCAAAATCGACCGCAAACACCGCCAGCAGTCCAACCGAGCCTGCGCTCGTCATTGTCACCACATGACGAAAGATTGGTCCGGTTACGAATTTTCCGACCTCTTTTTTGCCAGACTCTTCTTTGCCAGTCTCTTGTTGTTTGGACTGCGCGGTATCCGTGCCATCGGAGGATTGCTCGTCTGGCTGCGTTGTTTTGTCCGTCATGCTGGCTCCGCTGGGGCTCAAAGGAGGGAATCTTCAAGATAGGCATTGTCGCGGGTCAGGAAAAGAGCCCGCAGCGTATATGGAGGGATAATACGTAAAAAGTGGCTGGCCGACAAAGTTTCCCGCCAAGCACACAAACAAAAAGGCAGAACAGGGAAAGTCCTGTTCTGCCATTTGATCTCGTTTGGGCTGATTAGGCTTTAATCGCGAGCTTTGCTCCGCGGCTTGCCGCCAAAGGTCTTCTTGCCCTTATAGTCTCCGCCTTGCTTGCGGCCACCTCGGCCTTCGGGACGCTTGCCGCGCTTGAAGCGATCCTGCCCGCTACCGTCACTGCGTTTGCCGCGTGGCCCCTTGCCGCGTGGGCCGCCATCGTCGCTGCCCCCGATGTTGGCGGGGCGCTCTCCGATTTTATCAATCCGCAGGCTCTTCTCGCCGGTGCCTTCGGTTTGGGCCACTTCGAAGAAAGTGTCCGCAACATCGGGCGCCACTTCAAAAACGGTTTCCGTTTCGAGAATGCGGATGAAGCCTACTTTTTTCTTCGAGAATCCCCCGATGCGGCAAATCATCGGCAGCAGCCAGCGTGGTTCTGCCCGATGCTTGCGGCCCGCATTGACCCGGAACCAGACACCATTGTCAAAGTCGGCTCGATCACGCGCTGGTTTGCGATCTTCAAAACGATCGGCAATCTCGACAATCTCTTCGGGAGCCGGATAATTGGTCTGTTGCGTTGCCAGAAACGCGGCAGCCACCTGCTCGGGGCCATAAATGGCAAGCAAGCTCTGGGCATTTTCCAGTTGGTCGCCGGTTGGCACATTCTGCAGAACCGGATTGGCAAAAATCCGCTCCTGATCGCGCTTCAAAATCTCGTCAATGCCGGGAATCTGCGACCAGGTGGCCCGCAGATTGGCAAATTTCAGCAGACGATTGACAACATGGCGCTTATTCTGCGGCACGATGATGGCGCAGTTGCCACGGCGACCCGCGCGTCCCGTACGACCCGACCGGTGCAGCAGGGTTTCGGAATTGTTCGGCAGATCAGCATGAATCACCAGATCCAGATTCGGCAGATCGATGCCGCGCGCTGCAACGTCAGTCGCCACGCAAACCCGGGCCCGACCATCTCGCATGGCCTGAAGGGCGTGGTTACGCTCCGTCTGGCTCAATTCGCCCGACAAGGCCACAACCGCAAAGCCACGATTGGACAGACGGGCAGACAAATGGCGCACCATCTCGCGGGTTGCGCAGAAAATCATTGTGCTGGTCGCTTCATGATAGCGCAGCACATTGATGACGGCCTTTTCCTTGTCCTTGGGCGCGATCAGATGGGCATGATAATCAATATCCGCATGCTGCTTGCGCTCTTCGGCTGTGGTGATCCTGAGGGCATCGCGCTGATAGGTCTTGGCAAGTTCGGCAATCTGCTTTGGCACGGTAGCCGAGAAAAGGAAGGTCTGACGACCGTCCGGTGCATTGGAAAGAATGAATTCCAGATCCTCGCGGAAGCCCAGATCGAGCATCTCGTCGGCTTCATCCAGCACAACCGTCTTCAGCCATGCCAGGTCCAGCGAGCCACGTTCGATATGGTCGCGCAGACGTCCCGGCGTTCCCACCAGAATGTGACAACCATGCGCCAGATCGCGGCGCTCGCGGCGGATGTCCATGCCGCCAACGCAAGAGGCGATGATTGTGCCGCACTTGGCATAGAGCCATGTGAGTTCTGCTTTCACCTGCTGGGCCAACTCGCGGGTTGGGGCAATCACAAGGGCCTGAGGTTCGGCAGCCCGTCCGAAACGTTCAGCCTCACCAAGCAGCGTTTCCGCCATGGCCAAACCGAAGGCGACAGTCTTGCCAGATCCGGTTTGTGCAGAAACCAAGAGATCGCGATTCTTGGCTTCCGGTTCGATCACTGCGGTCTGAACGCTCGTCAGAACTTCATAGCCGCGCGCTTCCAGTGCAGTCCCCAGAGCGGGATGCACATTGTCGTATTGTGTCATGATTATTTTGGCTTTCCGGGAAATCCCTGTCAGCAGATTGCTGACTTACCAGTCAAACTTTCCCGCGTTCTCAAGCCCAAACCCCTGTCAGATGGATCACGTCAGTTGTCCATCGTCAAATAGGCCACTTTGCACGGGGTGAGCGGCTGTTTTACTGGAGGGAAAGCAAAAGGTCAAACGCTGGCAAAAAGATAATTGCCGATTTGGGATAGAAAAGACGACAAATGAAGCCCAGCGCAATAAAATCCGGCTGTCAGCGATTGCAATTTGTCATGATACTATCATACGTTTTTAGCAGGCTGCTTTTGGCAGGGCCGAGATCTGCTTTGATTGACAAGGCAGAATGGATTGTAGATCTGATTGAATGGATAAGTATTGTAACGAATGACTGGAGACAAAATGCGAAAGCTGATCACTGGACCATTGGGCCAGATCCCGACGGCGATGACGCTTGCGCTGGCAGCTGTCGCCCAGACCGTTGCCTTGCCCGAGGCCGCTCAGGCCCAAGACATTTTCTCCGCCATTATGGAAGGTGGCGCGACACAGGCGCAGAACTGGAATGTCAAACTTGGCGGAGGCGCGCTGTATGCACCCAAATATGAAGGCTCCGACAAGCATGAGCTGAAGGCGCTGCCCTACGCAGAAATCATATGGAAGGACGCCTTGTTCCTCAGTCCCATTGATGGGTTGGGCGTTAATCTCATCTCCTCGGAGGGCTTCAAGGCTGGCATTGCCGCCGGATATGATTTTGGCCGCGAGGAAAAGGACAGCAAGAACGAACTGCGTGGTATGGGCAATATTGACGACGGCGTCACCGGGTCGGCCTTTCTCTCCTACAATTTCGGTATCGGCTCGGCGAAGTCGGAAGTGAAGCATTATTTTGCTGGGTCCAAAGGCACGACCATTGATCTTGGGGTCAAGGCCTTTTTGCCTGTCTCGCTATTGCTAGGGCAGGGCATGCCCGAAAGAGGCGATGATACAGGCGGCAAAGCCCCTCGCATGCCAGCCATCAGCCTTGGCCTCTCCACTCAATGGGCAGACAAGGACTATATGCAAAGCTATTTCGGGGTGTCTTCAACACAGGCCATAGCGTCGGGAAAACCAGTCCACAAAGCATCCGCTGGATTCAAGTCTGTGTCTGTTGAAACAGGGCTCTATGTACCAATGGGTGAGCATCTGATGCTTGGCTCTATGATGACCTATAGCCGCCTGCTTGGCGATGCTGCCGACAGCCCGATTTCATACAATGACAATCAACTGAGCGGTGCAGTTTTCCTGCTTTATGAATTTTGATTGAGTTATACAAACTAAAGTGCATTTGGCGCGCGCTGGTCCCTCTTTTTTTGCGTTGAGTGTATGTGTCAAACTGACACACCAATGGGTTCGTAAAGATCCGTTCGACCTTGATCTTTCTTTTATCAAATGCGGTGTCCAACCCTGCGACATTGTTGACATTTGGGCACCAACTGGGTGCAAAAAGCTACCTAATTGCATCACATCAAGAAGTTATAATTGAGTAATTTATAACTGAGAATCCGCAGATTTCCGCCATTCCCTATCCTTTTAGTCGGGTTGGAGCGGGTCTCACTAAACCCTTTGGAAACAAATTGGATAGATTCTGGTCTCAATTGTTACTGTGGGGATGTCGAGGAACCAAATGGCATCCGATGCAAAAGATCTCTATTTTCGGAGCTAGTGGGATGTTGAAGCTATTTAGATCGCTATCAAGCAAGTTATATGCGCTTGTAGCCTTTTTTACCCTGTCATTTGTCGTGATGCTTGTCTATCAACTGCAAACTCTGGGTTGGAATCTCGACTCCTTCAAGCGCAATGAGATCAAGAGCGTTGTTGAAGTCGCAAACAATGTGGTCGCCAAACGATACGACATGTATAAGGAAGGCCTTCTGAGCGAAGAAGAAGCCAAGACCGAAGCCAAGATCGCCCTGCGCAGCATGCGATATCAGAGCAAAGATTACGTTTTCGTGTTTGACTATAAGGGCACCACGGTCGTCCACCCCGTCAAACCGCAAACCGAAGGCACCAACAAGATCAATGCGACTGATGGCGATGGCAAGTTTCACATCAAGGAATTTGTTGAACTGGCGCAGCGAGACGGCTCTGGTTATGTGGGGTATGTCTGGAAAGATCCAAAGGGCAAGTCGCGCGATAAGCTCAGCTATGTCCAGGCTTTCAAGCCTTGGGGCTGGGTGATCGGGTCTGGCGTTCTCATGTCGGCCGTTGAAGACGCTTTCTGGAAGGCAGCCATGACCAGCGCAGGCATTGCCGGACTGTTGATCCTGGTCGCGGTCAGCTTTGGCTTCATGCTTGCCCGGTCCATTGCCAAACCAGTGCAAACCCTCAACCAGAATATTCTCGCCATTGCTCAGAACGAGCTCGATGTAGAGGTGTCTGGTACCGACCGTGTTGACGAAATCGGCGATATGAGCCGTGCCGTTGAAACCTTCCGCGTCAATGCCATTGAACGTCTGCGTCTTGAAGAGCAGGAAAAAGAGCATGACAAACAGCGCATGGAGGACGCCAAGCGCACCCGGCAGCTGATCGAAACCTTCCAAAAGCAGGTTTCGGAAAATCTCGGCATCGTCAATGCCCGTACCGTCGAAATGGAACAGGCCGCGTTGAAGCTGAAGGAAATCGCCATCGAGACCGAGGGCAGCTCACGCGAAGCCTCCACTTCCTCGATCAATGCGTCCAACAATGTTCAGACCGTGGCATCCGCTGCAGAAGAGCTGACTGCATCGATCAATGAAATCATGCAACAGGCAGTGCGCAGTAAGGAAGTCGTGGCGATTGCGACTGAAGATGCACGCATTTCCAACGAAAAAGTTGCCCAGCTGGATGTGTCCTCGCGCAAGATCGGCGAAGTTGTCAGCCTCATTCAGGCCATCGCCGAGCAGACCAACTTGCTGGCCCTGAATGCGACCATTGAGGCCGCGCGTGCCGGGGAAGCAGGCAAAGGTTTTGCCGTTGTCGCCTCCGAAGTCAAGGAACTGGCCACTCAGACCTCCAAGGCAACCGAAGAGATCAGCTCGCTGATCACTGCAATTCAGTCTTCAAGCCGAGAATCGGTCGAGTCCATCGCCAAAATCGCCAGCGTCATGAGCGAGGTGGACGGATATACCACGGCCATTGCTTCGGCTGTTGACCAGCAGGGCGCCGCCACTGGCGAAATTGCCAACAATGTGCAGGAAGCTGCGGCAAGCACCCAAAGTGCTTCTGGCAACATGAGCGATGTGACGGATCGGGCTCAGGTTACCACCCAATCGGCAGAAACGGTCAAGGAAGCCACGGATCAGTTGAAGGACAGCACGGACGAGCTGCGGTCCCAGATCGAAACCTTCCTCAAGGAGGTCGCTGCCTGATCTTTGGATAAGACCAGAATTGGATCAGATCAAAAACTCAAAAAGGCGACCTCTGGGGTCGCCTTTTTCATGCAGTTTGCACGCACCAGCCTGCCGATGCGTCAAAGCAATGCGTCAAATGAGGCTTCGCAACAAAAGCCGCAGATTTTTCGGATTCTCACCAATCCGTCGGATTGCATAGGGCCACCAATCGGTGCCGAACGGCAGATAGAGCCTTACCCGCTCTCCATGGGCCGACAGTTCTTCGGCGACCGTGTCGCGCGCGCCGTAAAGCATTTCGATCTCGTAGCTGCCCTGAGGCCAGCCATTGGTGCGTGCCTTATCGATGGCATGGCAGTGAATTTCGTGATCATGGGTCGCAAAGATCGGATAAAAGCCATTTTCCAGCGCTTCAGACGACAACATCTTGTCGACAAGTCGATAGTAGTTGGCTTTCACCGCTTCGCTGCCAACATGGGATATATCTGATCCGGCCACAAAGGCACCCTTGACCAGCCGCACCTTGCCACCCAGCCGTATGATCTTGTCAAGATCAGCCTCCGTGCGCTTCAGATAGGCTTGCAAAGTGAGCGCAACCGGATAGCCATCTGCACGCAACGCGTGATAGAGCGCGACGGTCTTCTCGACAACGCTGTCATCTTCCATATCGATCATCAAACAATGCACGCCGTTGCGATTGCCAACCGCTTTTTTCAGTGCTTTGGCGATGGGCCAGAAAGCCTCCGTGCCCTTGTCCCAGTCAATCGAACAACCAACCTGTGTCGGGTCGACGGACAGATGGCCGTCCAGGTCGAACTGGCCGATCATGTCGATGGCGCGATTGATGGATGCAATATTGCGCGTGACCAGTTCGGGGGTGTCGACATACTCGCCCAAATAGAACAGGGAGCTGCGAATGTTGGCCCGAGAAAGGCGGTTAGCGCAGTCCACAGCTTCAACAACATTGCCTCCGCCCACATAGCGTGTGGCCAGAGCAGAGGTGCCTTTATTGGACTGCATGAAATGTTTCAAACGGGACGAGCGCGCGAGCGCGATCATCCCCTTCTGCCAGAGACGGCGCATGATTCCGTTCCCCCAAAAAACATGAATCAAAAATGGATGTTCAGACTATGATGTTGAAAGGAAAGAGACAAGCGCTCGTTTTATTCACGCTGCGTCATGCAGTCACAGGGTGTGACCATATGTGGTCAGGAGAAAGAATGACCTGCATTGGATATTGTCTTGGGGCGGGCAATCACGCCAAGTGAGGGACCGAATGCACCAGCAGAAAGGGCTGTGGGCCGATCAGCTGGTGGCCGTGCCACCCACCGTTATACCGTCGATCCGCAAGGTTGGCTGCCCAACGCCAACCGGCACGCCCTGACCCTGCTTGCCGCAGGTGCCAATGCCTGTATCAAGCGCCATGTCATTGCCGATCATCGAAATGCGTTTCATCGCCTCCGGACCATTGCCAATCAGCGTTGCACCCTTCACTGGTGCGCCGATCTTGCCATCCTGAATACGATAGGCCTCGGTGCAAGAGAAGACGAATTTGCCGGAGGTGATATCCACTTGGCCACCGCCGAAATTGACCGCGTAGAGGCCATTCTTGACGGATTTCAAAATCTCTTCCGGGTCATGCGCTCCGGATTCCATGATCGTGTTGGTCATCCGTGGCATGGGCAAATGCGCATAGGACTGACGGCGACCATTGCCGGTCGACTGACCACCCATCAGACGGCCATTTTGCCGGTCCTGCATATAGCCAACCAGAATGCCATCCTCGATCAGGGTGGTGCGTTGGGTCGGCGTGCCCTCATCATCGATGGACAGAGAGCCGCGTTTGCCGCCAAGCGTACCATCATCCACGACCGTGACGCCCTTGGCTGCAACCTGCTGGCCCATCAATTCCGAAAAGGCTGAACTTTTCCGGCGATTGAAGTCACCCTCAAGGCCATGGCCCACAGCTTCATGCAGCAAAACACCCGGCCAACCGGAGCCGAGCACTACATCGAATTCGCCCGCAGGGGCATCAACCGCATCCAGATTGACCAAAGCCTGACGGACGGCTTCATCCACCGCATTTTGCCAACCACCTTCAAGACCTTTGTCTTCAAGATAGAAATCATAGGCATTCCGACCACCAAAACCGTGGCTGCCAGCTTCCTGACGTGCACCTTCGCCCACCACCACGCCGACATTGATCCGCACCAGGGGGCGGATGTCTTCCACAAAGCTGCCATCGGCGCGCAAAATGGCAATCCGTCGCCAGCTGCCCGATAGGGACGCTGTCACCTGTCGGACCCGATGGTCCTTGTCACGGGCATAGGCGTTGATATCTTCCAGCAGGGCAATTTTTGCGCCCAAGGCCATGGAATCCACAGGATTGAGGCTGTCATAGAGATTGCGATTGGTGTTCTTCGGCGCTAAGGCCAAGGTACCGCCATAGCCCTGACCGACGCTGCGCACAGCCTCTGCCGCGCGCTTCAGGCTGCCCATATCGATTTCACCGGAATGGGAATAACCTGCCATCTCACCCGCAATCGCCCGCATGCCAAAGCCCTGGCCGGTATCGAAGGCAGAGCTTTTCAGTCGGCCATTGTCAAAGACAAGGCTTTCCGACTGGGTCTGTTCCAGAAACAACTCGCCGTCATCCGCCCCGTCAAGGGTATCTGCCAACAGGCGGCGGATCACCTCCCTGTCCAAGCCGTAACTCTCCAGCAAGTCCTTGCCGTCTCCGGGAATGAGACTTGCAGCAGGGGTGATATCTTGAAGGGAGGCAGGCAGAGTGGCATTTGTATACAGCATTAGGACCCGTATCGGTTGGCAATCAAAATTGTTTCACCTAGACATAGGGTGATTGACCGAGAATATCCAGAAAAGAATAGACCGGTGAGCGCATTTAGCCGCAGCTTACGTTACGTCCTGTGACCGATCAGCGGCAGCACCGGCATAGACTAGAAACAAGGATCAAAGAATGGATCAGCGCCTTGCCCCCCCAAGCGCCGACGCTCTGCTTGCATGGTATGACCGCCACCATCGCACCCTGCCTTGGCGGGTGTCTCCGGGGGAAGCCGCACTTGGTGTCGTGCCAGAGCCCTATCATGTCTGGCTGTCGGAAATCATGCTGCAACAGACCACGGTGGGAGCCGTGAAAGACTATTTCACCGCCTTCGTGAACACGTGGCCAAGCGTGGCGGCGCTGGCGGCGGCTCAAGAAGACGATATTCTGAAGGCTTGGGCCGGACTGGGCTATTATTCCCGCGCCCGCAATCTGCACAAATGCGCGCGCATGGTGGTGGATATGCACAATGGGCGCTTTCCTGCCAATGCAGCCGAATTAAAGGCCTTGCCCGGCATCGGCGACTATACCTCGGCAGCCATCGCTGCCATTGCCTTTGATGAGCCTGTCGCGGTGGTGGATGGCAATATCGAACGGATCATCGCCCGTCTCTATCGCATTTCCGAAGCTTTGCCCGCTGCCAAAAAGCCGATCAAGGAGAAAATGGCACACCTGACGCCGAAGGATCGCCCCGGCGATTTTGCCCAGGCCATGATGGATCTTGGCGCGAGTCTTTGCAGCCCGAAAAAACCCGCCTGCGGTCTTTGCCCCTTTTCTGGCGCCTGCGAAGCCCAACGCGCAGGCGACATGGAGCGTTACCCCGTCAAGGCGCCGAAAAAGGAAAAGCCGACCCGCAGGGGCGCTGCCTTCCTCATTGCCCGGTCTGATGGTGCGTTGTGGCTTCAAAAGCGCCCGGCAAAGGGCCTGTTGGCCTCCATGACACAGGTGCCAACCACCAACTGGTTTGACAAACGCGAAGGGGAGACTTTTGATCTTGCCTCGGCCCTTGACCACGCGCCAGAGGGTCTCTATTTCCAAAAGAAGGTCGGGCAGGTGACCCACACCTTCACCCATTTCCACCTGGAACTCGATATCTATTATACCCGCTCAGACCAGACCGCACCGACAAAGGACGGTTGGTGGTCAGAGCCAGACGCCATCAAGGGCGAAGCCCTGCCGACGGTGTTTCGCAAGGTGGTGGACTTTTCCGAGAAAACAAATGACTGATCCCAGACGTATCAGAGAAGGCGACCCAAGCCTCAACGCCATTCTTTCCCTTATTCAGCGCAATTTCGCCTATATGGAGGGCCGCATAGACCCGCCAAGCTCCATGCATCGGCTGAGCGTTGAGACCATCGAACGCCAATGCGAGGAGGGGGAGGTCTGGGCCATCGGCACGCCACCAATTGCCTGCATCTTCATGACCAAGAAGCCGGATTGCCTCTATTTGGGCAAGGTGACGGTGGAGGAAACCGCACGTGGGCAGGGACTGGCGTCAAAGATGATCCAACTGGCCGAACACCGCGCGCGCGCCCTTGGATATGATTGTCTTGAGCTGCAAAGCCGGGTCGAATTGGTCGAGAACCATCGCACCTTCGGGACACTCGGGTTCGCCAAGACTGGAGAAGACGCCCATGAAGGATATGATCGACCGACCTCAATCACCATGCGCAAAAAGCTGGCAGTGTGACTAGAGACGCTCCATAAAATTAGGGCGCTTTGCGGCTCGTCAGAGACACAAAACGCCCTAGGTAGGTGAAGTATGATGTCGCAAATACCAATCGACCGATGCTCAAGCACGCAACACATTCTCTTGAGCATATCTGGTCAGAACTGGACTTCACCAAGGTTGGAAATCAGAATTTTTCCTTTGCCTTAAACTTTTCTGGAGCTTTTCTGGGCGGGCCGTGGCCCGCAGTGAGTAGAACTATGCGCTATTACGCAGCGTCCCGAATGATTTGGCGCAGCGCATCGATTGGTTCGCGCGTGCCTTGATTGTCATAGTGCCAATAGGTCCAGCCGTTGCAGGCATCAAGACCCTGCACCAGGGCGCCGACCTTATGGATCGACCCGGTATGAGCGCCGCAACTCAGCGACCCGTCAGCCCGAACCATGGCAAAATACTTGCCTTTTTTGTCGGTCAGCACTGTACCGGGTTGCAGAAGGTCATTCTCCAGCAGACGCCCAAATGGAATGCGTGGGGCCGCCCGTTTGCTCTGCGTGACGCTCAGCGCCCCCAGATCAACCGGCTCGATGGCGTCAATGCGGGCATTTGCGGCTGCGATATAGTCGCGATCACGCTCAACACCGACAAAGTTGCGGCCAAGCTTTTTGGCGACGGCTCCGGTGGTGCCGGTGCCAAAGAACGGATCAAGCACCACATCGCCCGGATTGGTCGAGGACAGCAGCACCCGATAAAGCAGGCTTTCCGGCTTCTGGGTTGGGTGGACCTTCTTGCCATCCTCCCCTTTGAGGCGCTCGCCGCCGGTGCAAATGGGCAGGGTCCAGTCGGACCGCATCTGCACATCGTCATTGAAGGTTTTCAACGCTTCATAATTGAAGGTGCATTTCGAAGCCTTGTCCTTGCCAGCCCAGATCATGGTTTCATGGGCATTGGTAAAGCGCTTGCCACGGAAATTCGGCATCGGATTGGTTTTCAGCCAGACGACATCATTCAGCAGCCAGAAATTGAGATCCTGCATGATCGCGCCGACGCGGAAAATATTGTGATAGGAACCGATCACCCAGATCGAGCCGTTTGGCTTGAGCACCCGGCGACAGGCAAGCAACCACGCACGGGTAAAGGCGTCATAGGCCTCAAAGCTTTCAAACTGGTCCCAGTCATTGGTCACACCATCGACTTCGGACTGATCAGGGCGTGTCAAGCCACCGCCGAGCTGGAGATTATAGGGAGGGTCGGCGAAAATCGCATCGACTGAATGCTTCGGCAGCTTTTCCAGCTGCGAAATGCAATCGCCCTTCAGGATCGTGTTCAGCCAATCTGGTTGGTTGGCTTCTAACGGGTCGTGGGCTGACAAAGTGTTTTGTTTGGAACGCATACGCCTACTCAACTGCTGAATACTGAAACACAACCGGGCCTTCAGACCGCCCGCAACTGCCTCCATCCTGCGCGATCATGGTAAACCACCAGTTAAACATCTTCACTTCGATGAAGAATTTATGCGAAACGCAACAAAACGTTTCTCAAAATTGAAATTATATCGATAACAACTGATTAATATTGGTTACCAAGTGGTTTATATTAATGAATAGTTACTTTGGCCCTTTGGTCGTGGGGTCAGGCGAGGATTGAGAGGTCAAATAAGCCCCGATGGCGTCTCAAAAAGGGCGGCGGGTGAAAATGGAAAATCAGGGCCAAGTCTTTTTTTTAACAGGGGATTTTCGCAGGGAGAGTCGAAAATTTGCCCCAATTTTCACCATATTTCACCTAGCCCCTTTGCGGACTCTGGCGCAAATCCGCAAATCAGCTTAAAACAGAATTAGGGACGCATGATTTGGGGTTAAGCGACCCGAAATGGGACCATCACAGACTTGATGGGGTCGACTGGAACATGAGCAAAAAGAAAGACACTGAAAAAGCAAAGCGTCAGGGCGCCGACATCGTGGCTTTGGAAAAAGCCCGCAAGAGAGGCGCACGCCCACTTGGGGACCTGATTGGCTCGTCCTTGACGCCGCTCTGCCGCAAGCAAGGCTTTGCGTCTGCCGATATCCTGCGCTATTGGGGCGAGATTGTCGGGCCGCAATTTGCCGATTGCACCGAGCCGGACCGGATCCGCTGGCCGCGTCGTGGGGAAGGGGATGGCTTCAAGCCTGGCACCCTTGTCCTGCATTGCGAAGGCGCACAGTCGGTCTTCCTGCAACATGAGCAGGCCACCATCATTCAGCGCGTCAACGCCTATTTTGGCTATCCGGCGATTGACCGTATCCAGATCCTGCAACGCCCTGTCAGCACCAAGAAATCTGATCGTCCGGCCCCCTTGCGGCCATTGACACGCAACGAAGTTCTGGCGCTGGAGCATCAGCTCGAAGGGGTCAATGACGACAGAATGGCCGAAGCCCTGCGTCGCTTCGGTGCGGCAGTGTTGGCAAAGGGGTGATGAGGAATTAATTGTCCCCACAATCCTGTTACCCAGAATGCTGTCGTAAAAACAAAGGTGCCACAAGGCACCTTTTGCTTGTCATGGACAACGTGCCCGTCATGGACAATCCGAATCCCGCACATATCGTGCTTTCACCCAACCACTTGCTGTCCCATAGCCACTATAGTGGGTCACCGGGCACCATCGATTGCCCCAGGGGCGATCAAGTGGGATGCAGGGGGAATTCAACTTGATGATACCATGTGCATTGGGTTTCAGCCGATCAACAACTGCCGAGCGTGCATTTGGGCCTGCTCTCATATTCAATGCATCCCAACTGGCAACATTGACGACATACAGACAGCCCGGCCCCGAGGTTGCTAGCACCGGTTGGCTGATTCCGACCGCGAACAGGGCAAAAGCAGCAACCAGCGCCCACCGCGCTGATGGCAAGAATTGGGAATAAACTGACTTGCGTGAGTGCATCTCGTCATCCTCCTGCCGACAGTGTATCACATTATGCCGCGAAAATGAGCTTGATCAGCCAATTCTGTTGGTATTGCCTTGCCCTTTGGTGACAAGGTTCAAGGTCGGCTTGTCTTTTGACTGGGAACGACTTAATTTGCGCGATAACTAATAAACTGGAAGACTACGTACAAAAGCACCTGCGCAAATCCAAATCGAGGCGCCACCAATGGCCGATAGCAACACAGACAAAATCGCTACTTCTCCTGCGCCGCTGGACAGGCAATTGTGCTTTGCACTCTATTCCGCATCGCTCGCCATGACCCAAATCTACAAACCCTTGTTGAAGCCGCTGGGCCTGACCTATCCGCAATATTTGATCATGCTGATCCTATGGGAGAAGGATGGACGGACATTGAAGGAAATCGGCGCGCAGCTTGGCCAGAAGTCCGGAGCACTTACCCCGGTTCTCAAACGGATGGAACAGGATGGACTATTGGAGCGCGTGCGGGATGAGGGCGACGAGCGTGCATTGAATATCCGCCTGACCGAAAATGGCTGGGCGTTAAGAGCAAAAGCGGCAAATGTCGGTAACAGCGTGTTGGGTGCCTGTAATGTTCCCATCGAAGGTTTGGTGGATCTGCATACACAGTTGGTTCAGCTTCGAGACAATCTGACCGACGCAATAGCCGCCATGCCCGTCGAGTGATCCTTTTGATTTGAAGGTATCTGATTGGGCAGGTCCGACCGGCAGAACAAGCGCGTGTCTTGCCTCTCATTTCCCCCAAATTTGCCAATCCTTGCAAACACCACGTGCTCTCATTGGCTATTTATCTATTGCGATAACAAAATGTGTGGATGACTTGCTCTTATGAGTAATTTTGCGGGCTTGGCAATTGATTTAGTTATCGCGATAACTAAATATCAAATCAAGACAGAAATTCTTCAAAGAAAAAGGAAAGACGATGAGCATTATCTATTCCACGAACGTCACCGTAACCGGTGGCCGCGAGGGCAGCGCGAAGTCTGAAGATGGCAAGCTCGATGTCTCGCTAAGCATGCCCAAGGAACTGGGTGGTGACAATGGACCAGGCACCAACCCCGAGCAGATGTTTGGTGCCGGATATGCGGCCTGCTTTATTGGTGCCCTTAAATTTGCCGCAGGGCAGGACAAGATTAAATTTCCATCCGTACCCGTGGTGAATGCGACCGTCGGGATGGGGCAAAACGACAAGGGCGCAGGCTTTGCGATTGAGGTCGATCTGGAAGTCGATCTGGGTGACATGCCGCGCGACGAGGCCATCGCATTGGTAGAAAAGGCGCACCAGGTTTGCCCTTATTCCAATGCAACGCGTGGCAATATCCGCGTCGGTCTGACCGTGAAATAAACCCTGTTAGCAGCACTCGGTATCCCCGCAGCGAGATGCGCTCAAGGCGGCCCAAACAATTTGGTGCCGCCTTTTGGTATTCTGAGGCCGGTTTCATTGTGGGCTTTGTTCCATTGGGGCCGCAAACCATCCCTGATATTGACCGCGATTGTCTCTAATTGCCGCTGATCGAGCTACTTCCGATCATGCCGTCATTGTTGCGAGAGAAGGAGACTTCAACCCAATAGCGCCGACCGATACAAGAAAACTCCCATCGCTCGATGAAGGAGAGGGCATTCATGACATAAACCGGTTTATTGACGGTCTCGGTTCGTTTCTTGCGGATCAGTTCGATTTTCTCGATAAATGGTTGCGTGCATTGCACCGGACTATGAAACCTTACGATGGAAGCGATGGCGGTGCGTTGAAAGGCAGGCAAGGCATAAGTCTTGAGCCGGCGATTGCTCTGAAGTGGTACAGGCCGAATGTGTATGTCTGTTCGTTCCCCATAGCTCTTCAGCCAGAACCGTGTCTTTAACTGCCTGAAGCTGCCAATAATTTCCAACAATTGCGCATTCGTCGCCAAATTGCACAGATACGCGTCGCTGGTGGCAGCTGCCTGACGTTGAAGCCACTGGCGCACCTGTTCCGCAGCTGTCGTGCGGGTCAGACGCGGCGACAACTTCAAAGCCCTGCTTGCAAGGCTGTTGATCAGAATTTCCCCGAAGTTATCAATCTGCTCCCGCCTACCAGAAATCCGTCCATCCTGTTCAACAGCGGGACAGCGTTTCAGCATTTCAGACGCCATCAAATAGTCTCGAATGATCGTCTGGGGCGACCCATGTTCGGAAGCTGTGGCAAGCGTGGAAAAGAGCGGTAGGAGAAGCAGAAACGAGAGGGAAACAAGGGTGAATTGAAGGAATGTGGTCTTCATGAAAATTCATCTTCAGGTTTGTATGCAGCGTTTCATAAAGCCAGAGGTTTGTCTATAAGCAATGATGAATATTCAAGGCATCAATCGTCAGGCGTCCACCGCTATGGTACATAATGACCAGCGCTATGGTACAGAATGAGATGCCACCTATATATGTGGGACATTGTCACAACCATGAAGGATGCCACCATGTCAAAGACCGCTGCTTTCTGGGACAAGCTGGCCCGGCGCTATGCAGAGCGACCGATCTCCAACATGAAGGCATATGAGCAGACCCTGGAGCGGGTGAGGGCATATCTCTCCAAAGACCAGTCTGTTTTGGAACTGGGCTGCGGCACCGGATCAACCGCCCTGTTGCTGGCCGATCAAGTCGCCCATTATCAAGCCAGCGACATTTCCAGTGAGATGATCACCATTGCCAACGAGAAGCTGGCGCAATCCGGGCAAGACAATCTGAATTTTGTCACGGCGGACCTTTACTCCGATAGCCTCGATGAACAGGCGCCCTATGATGCGCTGCTGGCATTCAATGTCATCCATCTGTTCGAGGATACGCCACAGGCCCTTGATCGCATCAATGATCTGATCAAGCCGGACGGATTGTTGATTTCCAAAACCGTTTGCCTGTCTGGCTGGCTTGGCCTGCTTCGAATACCGCTCTTCTTCATGCAACACGTGGGCAAAGCGCCTGCGCTGCGGTTCATTTCTGCCAAGCATTTGATGAGCATGATGCGTGAGGCCGGGTTCGAGATTGTCGAAGAGGGGATCTTTGCCAACGTCAAAATGGCCCACTTCATCGTCGCCCGAAAGGTAAAATGAGCATAGTTGCAGATTTGAGAAAATTACAAAAATGTAACAAAAAGAAAATGCTTGCAGCTTGCCCTCTCATCGCCAAAATGTGATTGAAGAGTAGGAAAACACCAAGGACTGACGGGCTCGGACTCGCTAAGATGCCGCTTAATCCCGATTGTTCCGATCGCCAATCTTAGGAAAGTGACCATGGCCCTGACGCGTAGAGATTTTCTTGTTTCCGGTTCAAAACTGAGCCTCGGCTTGGCTGCTTTGGGCAGCTTCGGCCTTATCACGAGCATGCCTGCTTTGGCCCAGAGCGTCGATAAAGATGCCTTGATGGAAAAAGGGGCACTCGAAGATGTCGCTATAGGGCAGGAAGATGCGCCGGTGACCATTGTGGAATATTTCTCGATGACTTGCGGTCATTGCGCCAACTTCCACAAAACCACCTTCAAGCATCTTGAAGAGACTTACATCAAAGAAGGAAAAGTCCGCTTCATCCTGCGCGAATTCCCTCTCGATCCACTGGCCGCAGCCGGTGCCATGCTGGCGCGCTGCACCCCGGGCAACAATGCCGTGGCAATGATTGATGTGCTGCTCGAGAATCAGCGCAAATGGGCCTTTACCGATAATCCGGTTGCAGGCCTGTTCAACTTTGCCAAGCAGGCAGGTTTTACACAGGACAGCTTCAATGCCTGCCTGAGCGACCAAAAACTGCTGGACGATATTACAGCGGTGCGGGAACGTGGTACGAAGGAATTCGGAATCAATTCAACACCTACCTTCTTTGTGAATGGCGAAAAGCATGTCGGAGCCCTGTCGAGTGAAGAGTTCGACAAAATTCTGGAGCCTCTGCTCAAGTAGGGTCGGCAGCTTACCCGGTTTGGCCGCTTTCAAGGCGTGCCCGCAGACATTCAGTCTCTGCGTGGCGCGCCTTTTTGCATCCGGGCCTGAGGGCCGGGGGCTGGATCGATGAAATTCACCAAACTACGCCTTCTGGGATTCAAGTCCTTTGTCGAACCGATGGATTTTCACATCGAGTCCGGTTTGACTGGCGTGGTTGGCCCCAATGGCTGCGGCAAATCCAATCTGGTTGAAGCACTCCGCTGGGTGATGGGCGAGAACAGCTACAAGAATATGCGTGCGTCTGGCATGGACGATGTCATCTTTGCCGGTTCCACCAATCGCCCTGCGCGCAACACGGCCGAAGTCACCGTCTATCTTGACAATAGCACCCGGACAGCCCCTGCTGGCTTCAATGACGCCGATGATCTGGAAGTCACCCGCCGGATTGAGCGCGAATCTGGCTCAAGTTACAGGATCAATGGCAAGGATGTCCGCGCCCGTGATGTGCAATTGCTGTTTGCTGACGCCTCCACCGGCGCGCGATCACCATCGTTGGTGGGGCAGGGGCGGATTGGTGAAATCATTAGCCAGAAACCGACCCAGCGCCGTGGCCTGCTGGAAGAGGCCGCAGGCATTTCCGGTCTCCACAGCCGTCGCCACGAGGCCGAATTGCGTCTGAAAGCCGCCGAGACCAATCTCGAACGGCTCGAGGACATCATGGCACAGATCTCCACCCAGCTTGAAGGTCTCAAGCGGCAAGCTCGGCAGGCAAGCCGCTATCGCAATCTGTCTTCGGACATTCGCGCCATGGAAGCCACGCTCTATCATTTGCGCTGGCAGCAAATGACCGATGAGGAGGAAGCGGCCCGGCAGGACTTGCGCAAAGCAGATCTGGGCGTCGCCGAAGCCACCACTGCGCAGAGCGCCGCCGCCCGCGAAGAGGCCATTGCCAGCCACAAATTGCCTGAGCTGCGCGACGCTCAAGCCGCCAAGGCCGCAGCATTGCAGCGCTTGACCCTCGCTGTCCGAGAGCTGGACAGCGAAGAGGCCCGGATCCGAGAAAAGCTGGCTGATTTGACCCGTCGTGTGGAGCAGTTGAAAGCCGACGAACAACGCGAACGCCAACTGGTTGACGAGAATGCCGACCTCTTGAAAGCCCTCGACGAAGAGAAAGCCCAACTGACCGCTGAGGAAGAAGAAAGCGCCCAAGTGGAGCAGACCGCGATTGAGGCTCTGGCCGAAGCAGAAAGCGATCTTCAAGAGATTGAGGCAAAAGCCAGTGATCTGACGGGCCGTCTGGCCGAAGCGGAAGGACGTGCGCGCCAATTGCAGCAGGCAACCGAAGCTGCCCGCGGCCGAGTGGCTCGTCTGGCCAGCCAATCCGCACAGACCGGGCGCGAGTTGCAAAAAGTCGTCGATGAACTCTCCAACGACGATGGTCTGGAGCCGCGTCGCGAGGAAGTGGAGATCGCAACCGAGCAGCTCGAAATGTTCGAACAGGCGGCCGAGGTCGCCAGCGCTGACGTCAATAAGGCCCGGGAAGCCGAAACCGAAGCACGCCGGGCGCGGGCCGATGCTGAGGCTGCCTTCAATCGGTTGGATACCGAGGCTCAAACGCTGGCCAAGGTGGTCCATGCGGGACAGGATGATCGTTTCTCGCCAATCGTTGGCAGCCTCAAGGTCGATACAGGCTTTGAAGTGGCTTTGGCTGCCGCTTTGGGAGAGGATCTCGACGCGCCGATTGACACCGATGCGGCCCGCCATTGGGGCGAAATGATCGCGCTTGATACCGACCCGGCCCTGCCACAAGACTTGCCTTCCTTGGCCGATCACGTGGAAGCGCCAGAGCGGCTCGCCCGACGCTTAAAGCAAATTGGCATTGTCGCATCCGGCCAAGGCGCAGGTCTGCAAAAGCAGCTGGCGCCCGGCCAGCGACTGGTCAGCCGGGAAGGGGACCTGTGGCGTTGGGACGGTCTGGTGATCAAGGCAGGAGCGCCGACCCCTGCCGCTCAGCGGCTCGAACAGCGCAACCGGCTGGAAGAGATCGAAGCCAGCCTGAAACAGGCTGAAAGCAAGCTTGTCGCGACCCGCCAGGCCTTTCAGGTGATGCGCGATGTTGCAAGCGACAAGGCCAAGGCCGAGCAGTCGGCGCGCATGAATGCCCGCGACATGCAGAAACGTCTCTCAAGCCTTCGCGATATCTTGGCCCGCGCGGAACGCGATGCCAACCAGCTTTTGGCCCGCAAGGCGACATTGGAAGCAACACTCGCCCGACTACAGGAAGAAGAAGAGGAAGCCCGCGGCGCTCTTGTGGAAGCCGAAGAGCTGCAATTTGACCTGCCGGATTTTGACGATCTGAAACAGGAACGGGACGAAGCCCGACTGCAACAGAGCGAAAAACGCAGTCAGTTGGCGGAAGTCCGCGCCCACGCGCAAGGCCTGCGCCGCGAGGCCGAGCTGCGCGAGCGCCGTCTTGCATCCATCGCCCGCGAGCGTAGCAGCTGGGAAATGCGGGCCAAGAATGCCGATGCCCAAATCGCCACATTGCACCGACGTCTGGCCGAGACCGAGGCCGAAATCGAAACGCTGCAAGACACCCCTGAGGCATTTGACGAAAAACGCCGCGCGCTGCTGTCGGAAATTGCCAAGGCAGAAGCCGCCCAAAAGGAAGCAAGCGATGTTTTGACCAGTGCGGAGCGGGCCGCCATGGAAGCCGATGTCGCCGCCAAATTGGCTCTGGAAACGCTCGGTAGTGCAAGAGAATCCCGCATCAGAGCCGACGAACGCGTTAAGGCAATCGAAGGCCGCAAGCAAGAACTGTCGCGTCAGATCGCCGAGGCGCTGGATTGCTCCCCCGCTGCCACTTTTGGCCTTGCGGGCTTGAAAAAAGACGCTCCCCTGCCGACGATTACTGCGGTCGAGGGCAAGCTGGAGCGTCTCAAGAATGAGCGCGAACGGCTGGGTGGCGTCAATCTGCGCGCCGATGAGGAAGCCAATGAAATTGCCGATCAGCTGCAAACCATGGAGACCGAGCGCGACGATCTGATCGAAGCCATCAAGAAGCTGCGAACGGGCATTTATAACCTCAACAGGGAAGCCCGCAGCCGCCTGCTGGCCGCGTTTGATGTGGTCAACGAGCATTTCAAGGCTTTGTTCTCCAAACTGTTTGGCGGTGGACAGGCCGAACTGCAATTGACAGACGCTGACGACCCTCTTGAAGCTGGTCTTGATATCATTGCCCGCCCTCCGGGCAAAAAGCCCCAAACCATGACTTTGCTGTCCGGCGGAGAGCAGGCCCTGACCGCGATGGCGTTGATCTTTGCGGTCTTTCTGACCAATCCCGCCCCGATTTGCGTTCTCGATGAAGTCGACGCCCCCTTGGATGATGCCAATGTGGAACGGTTCTGTACCTTGCTTGAGGAAATGCGGGCCCTGACAGAAACCCGCTTTGTCACGATCACCCACAATCCCATCACCATGGCTCGGATGGATCGCCTGTTCGGTGTCACCATGGCCGAGCGCGGCATTTCGCAACTGGTCTCTGTCAATCTCGAAGCGGCAGAGGAGCTGATCGCCGAAGACGACCAAAAAGCAGCCCTTGCCACCATTCCACCCAATCACCCTTCGGTAGGATCCTCATGATCATTCGTCCCGCCCTCATTGAAGAATTGCCTGCCCTGTCCGATCTTTGCTTAAGATCCAAGGGGATGTGGGATTATGATCCCGATTTCCTCGAAGGCTGTCGCGCCCCATTGACCATCCATCCCGCCAATCTTGAGACGGACCATGTGATGGTGGCCGAGACCGAGGCGCGAATATTGGGTGTCGTCCAGTTGAGCATTTCAGGCGAAGAAGCCGAGTTGGACAAATTATTCATCGATCCGGACGCCACGGGCATGGGCGTCGGTGGTGCTTTGCTCGATTGGGCACGCGATAAGGCGCGAGCGTGCGGGGCGAAAAGAATGTCTCTTGCGTCGGATCCATTTGCGCAAAATTTCTATCAGAAACATGGAGCGCAGAAAATCGGAACCGTCCGATCCGAAGTCGATCCGGACCGCACGTTACCACATATGCAAATCACGCTCTGACACGCACACCATCGCTCACTCTCCTCGTCTCCCTCAGGCCCAAGCAAAAATCATTTGATTTGGGTGGGATTCCTTTTAGTCTGAGATCCCAATGAGAGAGACGGGAGATAAATATGTCCGATCAGGTTGCACTGACGCTTTATATTGCCAACAAAAACTACTCTTCCTGGTCCATGCGCCCCTGGATGGCCTTGAAAACCAAAGATATTCCATTCACCGAATATCTGTCGCCTTTTGACGAAGCCACCGGGCATGCCCATTTCATTGAATTCTCTCCGACGAAAAAGGTACCCGCGCTCAAGATCGAACGCCCTGACAAAGAACCTGTCACCATTTGCGAGAGCCTCGCCATCATCGAGACGGCGGCGGATTTGTTTCCTGAAGCTGGCTTGTGGCCATCTGATCCAATCAACCGTGCCAAGGCGCGGGCCTTCGCGGCAGAAATGCATGGAGGCTTTTTCGGCCTGCGTGGGGCATGCCCTATGAATATACGCCGCCCGATCAAAGCCCTTGACCTCGACCCCTACAGCGCCGCTGCCGTGGTCAAGAATGTGGAGCGAATCGAGGAAATCTGGTCTGAATGCCTTGAAGCATCAGGTGGGCCTTTCCTGTTTGGCGACTTTGGTGCAGTGGATGCCATGTTCGCCCCGGTCATCAATCGCTTTGAGGCCTATGCGCTGAGTGATAGCGCCGTGTTCCATGCCTATAAGGATGCCATGAAAGCCCTGCCATCTTGGCAAGAGTGGGAAAAAGCTGCCCTTGAGGAAAGTTGGATAGTGGAGGAGGATGAAGCATGAGGGGTCTGGGATATACCGCACCCTCCTCCTAAGGGGATGACTGCGTCTGAGATGCGAAAGCAGCGCAACCGCTCCCCATTCGGATTTGAATCAAAGCTCGGGAAGGAAGCCTTCTCGGGCTTTTGTCAATTGGGCTGACGCGAAGTCTGGGAGCGTAGCCCTTCGGCACGCCGCTGTAGCTTGGCAGAGGCTCGGAGCCAAGCCAAATCACTTGCCGTCAAACAATCGTGAGAGGGGAGCAGAGATGCGAAGGAACCGATTATCACACTATAGCGCTTTGATGATAATCCGGGTCGCCGGCTTAAATTGAAACGCCATTTCTCAGTGAGCCATTGCATTCTCTTGGAAGGGTGTTCTCGAGGATGGTTCTACGATGGCAAGCGTGAACCTGCGATGATTTTCTCGATGACGCCGAGTGTTCCCTCGGTCAGGGGATAGCCTGCAAGGGCTTCTTTGGAGACCCACCGGGCATCCATCGCATCATCATCGGCCACGAGCGGGGGAAACACAGTCCCGGACCCGGGCACAGTGCAGAAGAAAACCGCAATCACGAAATGCCTTTTGCATCGTCCATCAGGATCATTGCGCAAAACCTCGACGAGATCGGCAACATAATGTGGCTCAATCTGTAGGCCGGTTTCTTCCCTAACCTCCCGTTCGATGGCCTCTTTGAGCGTTTCACCCGCCTCGACCGCGCCTCCGGGCAAGCTCCATATGCCAATCGCGGGGGGATTGCTGCGTTGAACCAGCAATATATGATCATTGTGTATGATGAGGGCAGACGCGCCAACAAAGGGGCGGTCCGGATAGTTACGATCATTGGTCATGGCAAAGCTTTTCCATCACACTTGAGAACCGTCAGGGCGTAAACCGGATACCGAATGTTAGCCAAAGAGGCGGTCGACTTCGTCCTGCGCAGTCGGATGATCAATTGCCAGCATCCAGTCGGTTATCGCATCCGCATCATTGATCAGGGCGCTTGCACGGTCAATCAGAGGCCGAATTTCGGTGGAGGCGGAAAAGGCCAGAGCCTCAAATGAGGTTTGCATGGAGGCTTCATCCGTCGCGCTGACACGTTCAATGATTTGCAGAACTTTTTCGTCAATCTCCGCAATCAGGCTTTCGAACCTCTCCCGAATGCTCAGCACAACCGAGGCATAAAGGGATATGGCCAGTTGCTTCTCTTTGAAGGTCGATTGGGAAAAGTAGTCGCGATAGGTCATGGGGCGCCAGGAAAACAGATCTTCAGCGCAATCGGGCATATCTGGCAACATTTCAATGAGCATCAAGACTTCATTGAAATGGTTGAGATAATCCGTCGCCAGCAACGTCGTCGGGTTGATGTTGGCTGCACGAAGAGTTGCTTCATCAGGAAGAGGTGCTTGATCTGACATACTGGACTCGCCTTGACCTTCTCTTCATTGACAAGGTGCAATTAGTCCTAGCCTAAAGGCGTGAAGTTTCCAAATGTTTGACACAATGTCGTAAAATTCAGGAAATCTTGAAGAAAATCCCGGCGAAGACGCCAAACAGCAAAGATTGTCAGGCGGCAGCTCGATCATAAACAAAAAGAGGGCCCCGAGAGAATGAACTCTCGGGGCCCAAAGAAACTGACGTTCCTTAATCTAAGATAGACTTAGATTAGAAGTCACGCTGCAGGCGGATTTTGCCTTCCCAGCTTTCTACGTCGCCGACTTTGGTGCGGGAGTAGTCGCGGTCTTTGTAGAGAACAGCAGCTTTAACGTGGAAGTTTTTCACTGGGGTGTAGCCAACTTCAGCAGTTACCTGCCATTCGTCATAGTCACCAACAGCGGTACCGGAAACGTCGTATTCGCCGTAACCAGCAGCAACCAGGCCGTATGCGTTGTCAGCAAAAGCGTACTTCAACATACCGGAGATGGACCATACGTCGTTGAGTTTGCCAGCAAAGCCGTCAGCGGTGGTAGCGTTATCCCAAGCGGTGTAACCCAGAGCGCCTTCAGAGTAAACAGCGTTCAAAGCAGCGGTCAGAGCGTCGAATTTGCCGGTGATACCAGCAGCAACTGCCCAGCCGAGGTCTGAATCATACAGAGCGTTGTTGTAGTTAACCTGACGGACAACACCACCCAAGGAAGCGGAACCCCAAGCCTGGTCAACTTTGATGCGTGCTGCAACTGCAGGCATCTGCTGGCCAGCTTCGATGCCAGGACCTGCGAGAGAAGCACCGTCAACGATTTCGTTTTCGATTGCGATGTGTGCAGATACGCCGTTGCCGAGGTCAGCGTTGTAGCCGATTGCGCCAACAGTCTGGTCACCAAGGTCGTAGTCGCCGAGGTACATGCCGCCAACGTGGTCAACCAAAGAAGCAGAAGTGGTCAAACCAGCATACATGCCACCGAGGGACAACCAAGCTTTGGTCATTTCGAAGCCAGAAGCATCGGTGTCGCCCTGGATTTCGATGAAGGAAACGAGGGTACCGAGTTCGGTTTCTTCTTTAGCGGTAACGGTTACCAGGCCACGTGCCCAGATTTCGAATTTGTCGTCTGCACGAGCAAAACGTTCGGTGAACTTAGCTTCTGCGCGAACATAACCGCCGATTTTCAGGCAGGTGTCGGTGCCTGGGATGAAGTGGTAACCAGCACCGTATGCGTCACATACACGTACGTAGTCTACTGGCTCAGCTACTGGCAGATCTGCAGCCATTGCAGGAGCTGCTACGAGAGCAGCTGCGGAACCAAGGATAAGGCTCTTGATGTTCATGTTTCTGACCTTCATTTGTCATAAAAACTTTTTTGGGGCAGTGATCAGTCCAGTCAGACATTTGCGTTCACTGCTTGCGACAAGGGTGACAATACTCGTTTCCCACGGAGTTGCAATCTTCTCCACTCTTTGCCCGGAGCGCTTTGCTATGACTGTTGCACAAAAAACACAAAATCAGCTCTAAACCCCGGATTTCTGCCACTTCGTTACCGAAAGGTTAACGGAAATTACGTATTAGTCACCCCTGAATATTGGAAGGTTTGGGGCTTCTTTTGTGGAGTCAGAGGCATCTCAGGGACCGAATCCGCAAATTTGATTTGCCTCTTACTCACGGAATCATCCTCAAACGGCATCAAAGAGATGGTTTTTTGATGCCAGATTCGGCACGTACGATTCGTAAAGACGCAGTGCCTGTCTCTTTTATAGGGTAGCAAGAACCAAAAAGCCCGCCTTGCTGAAACAAGGCGGGCTTTTTGTGGTTGGAGTGATTGGTCCAACAGAATCGGTCAATTTCAAAATCAGAAAGGCCACAGGCGACGCAGCCCGCTTTTCTTTTCTTCTTGTTTCTCTTGGGTCGACAGTTTGTTCAGCTCTTGCTGCACTTCCGGGGTGACCTCTGTCACACGAGTTGGTGGCTGCGTGAGATACTTCCGGTTCTTGCTGTTCTGACCATTATGCTCTTTGATCAGAGCCAGACGTTTTTTGACCTGCTCGCTGTAAGCTTTTGCTTCGCCAGGCGAGACAGGCTTGCTGTAGTCCGGGTCTTTGATTTCGTTGATGAAGCTTTTGGAACGGGGATCGCTCTTAAAGATCATGTCACGCTGTTCTTTGGGCAACTTGCGGATCTCTGCGATCAGGGACGCACGTTCTCTTTCGGTCATGTTGGTGAGACGTGTGCGATACAGTGCTCTCAATTTATCTGGGTCTTGTGGCCAGTCAGAGGCAACACTGTTGGATACCAGACGTTCATTCTGTGGCGTTGGCATCGGAGTGCCTTCAGGCGGCAAAACCAAACCACCCCGTGCGGAATAGTCGATTGGTTCTTTTTCTTCATCGTCCCCCAGAAGCCCAAATCCGCTGGTGAACGTGTTCAGCAATTCCGATTCCTGACTTTTGCCAGTGCCATAAGTGGTGCCGCCAACGCTTGAGCAAGCGGTCAGAGCGATGCCCAAGGAGCCGATCACGGTCAGCGCCGCAAAGCGGGACGTGATCGAAGAGCCCTGATTGACCTGAGCTTCGGCTGCGGGAGCAATTGCGCTCTGTTTCTTCTCATTCAACATGTCACACTCACTTTACACACGCGCTGGCAAATCCGTCGGATCGGCAGCATCTCTTCATTGCAGTCCCATTCCAGTCGCCTCATTGGGCACAAACCAAGGGCCATGCAATGCATCAATTGTTGCTAGACATACTGCGCATTGATGCTCGAGATCAAGACTACAATCCGCCTGTTTCGTTTGCCTGCCGGGTGGTGGGATCGATTCTTTGCGCCTATTTGCTTGCTTAGAGCCACCAATCACGACTTTGCGGCATCAATACGGCGATCACTTGCCCGCCGCTTTTTCCGCTTTTGCGCTGGGGCCAAAGAAGCTGTCATAGACCAGCAAAGCCACGCCGACAACAATCCATACATCGGCCAGATTGAACACATACCAGCTGAAATCACCCCAATAGAAGTGGAACAGGTCAACCACCGCGCCATGCATGATCCGGTCCAGAGCGTTGCCAAGCGCTCCGCCCAGAATCAGCCCCGCCGCAGCAGCCGTCATGCCAAATTCCATCCGGCCGATCCATGCAACCAGCAGGCCACAGGCCAGAGCCGCAACCATGATCAGTACGATCTGGCCAGTTGGGTCATCCTGTTGGAACAGACCAAACGAAACGCCCTTGTTCCATGCGAGGATGAGATCAAAGAACGAGGTCAGGTGAATCGGGCCGTTATTGGCGACCTTGTTGGCGAGATCAAATTCCAGCAGCAGCCACAATTTCAAAGCCTGATCGGCGATCAAAGCCAGGGCGGCAACGGCAAAGCCGATAATTCGTGCAGACATGGAGCACTCCAATTGATACTTGATCGCAGCCGGGCCGCTCGGGCCCGGCGCGGATAGTGTCAGGCCAGATCAGGCCGCTTCGATCTCGCGCATGGCCGCAGCATCGCGCGGGCAAAGATCCGGATAATCCGCATCGCTGCCAACCTCTGGCAGGATCTTCCAACTGCGCTGACACTTGTTGCCTTGTGCAAGAGCTGGCACCACGCCGACGCCAGCCACGTCATCAATCGTGAAGGCCCCTTCTGGCGCAGTGTCTTCGATCAACTCGGCCTGAGATGTGATGGCGATTTCCGCAAGATCGATGCCTGCCATAGCCGTCAGAATGTCCTTGTCGGTTACATACACTTTCGGCGCGGCTTCCAAAGAAGAACCAATCCGTTTTTCCTTGCGCTCGATTTCCAACGCACCGGTGACCACACGACGCAAAGTCTTGATCTTGCTCCACTTGGCAGCCAGATCGACATCTTTCCACTCGCTTGATACATCCGGAAACTGACGGAAATGCACCGAATCTGTCTCCGAAGGGAAGCGGCTCAACCAGGTTTCTTCCATGGTGAATGGCAGAATAGGGGCCAGCCAGGCAGTCAGATGCATGAACAGCTCATGGATGACATAAAGCGCAGCCTTGCGGCGGGTCGAGCTTGGGGCATCACAATAAAGCGCATCCTTGCGGACGTCGAAATAGAAGGCAGACAGCTCGATTCCCATGAAATAGTTCAATTCATGCATCACTCGCTTGAAATCGAAATTGTCATAGGAAGTCCGCACCATGGCATCAAGCTCATGGAGACGGTGCAGCATCAGGCGCTCAAGTTCCGGCATATCGGCAAGCGCAACTGCTTCGCCATCATAATGCGAAAGGCTGCCCAGCATCCAGCGGATCGTGTTGCGCATCTTGCGATAGGCATCAGCGCTGGTTTTCAGGATTTCAGGCCCGATGCGCTGATCGTCCGTATAATCGCAAGTCGCCACCCACAGGCGCAGAATGTCAGCACCATATTGCTTGATGATGTCTTGCGGTGCGATGGTGTTGCCAAGGGACTTGGACATCTTGCGGCCATCTTCGGCCATGGTGAAGCCATGGGTCAGAACCGCGTCATAGGGCGCGCGACCACGGGTGCCACAGCTTTCCAGAAGGGAAGAATGGAACCAGCCGCGATGCTGGTCTGAGCCTTCCATATACAAATCGGCAGGCCATTTCAGATCTTCGCGCTGCTCAAGGCAGAAAGCATGGGTCGAGCCGGAATCAAACCAGACGTCGAGAATGTCGTCGACCTTGTCCCATTCGGCTGCGTCATAATCACTGCCAAGGAAGCGTTCTTTTGCCCCTTCTGCAAACCACGCGTCCGCGCCCTCGGTCATGAATGCGTCAAAGACGCGTTGATTGACCTTTTCATCCTGCAATACGACGGTGGGATCGTCTTTTTTGATGAAAATGGTGATCGGCACGCCCCAAGCACGCTGACGGGAAATCACCCAGTCTGGACGGGTTTCGATCATCGAGCGCAGGCGCGTCTGACCGGTTGCTGGCACAAACCGGGTATCATCAATGGCTTTCAGGGCGCGAGCACGCAGGGTGTCGCCTTCGCCATCGATATTGCGGTCCATCGCGATGAACCATTGCGGCGTGTTGCGGAAGATCAGCGGGGCTTTTGAACGCCAGCTATGCGGATAGGAGTGTTTCACCTTGCCGCGAGCCAGCAATGCGCCGACTTCCACCAGCTTGTCGATGACAGCTGAGTTGGTGGTGCCTTCGCCGCCCTTGCGGTTGAGGATATAAAGCCCCTGGAACAATGTGACATGCGGATAATAGGATCCATCCTCAGCAACCGTATGCGGCACATCTGGAGTGCCACATTCGGCAAAGCGCTCGCGGTTGGCGACGAAAACATCATAATCTTCCGCGCCATGGCCCGGAGCGGTATGAACAAAGCCCGTACCCGCATCCTCGGTCACATGGTCTCCATCAATCACCGGTACGTCGAAATCATAATAGCCCTCAGCACCTTCAACACCGTTGAATGGATGGGAGCATTCAGAAATCAGGCTTGGGTCAACATCGAACTTGCGCTCATAGCCATCGACGCGAGCGGCCTTGAAGATGCTTTCTGCCAGCGCGTCTGCGACAATCAGCTTGTCTCCGACTTTGCCCCAATTGTCATCTGCTGCTTGCGTGATCTCATAAAGACCATAGGAGATCGCCTTGGAATAGCAAATGGCGCGGTTGCCGGGGATCGTCCAAGGGGTGGTGGTCCAGATGACCACGTCGGCATCAAGCAAGGCATCGAGTTGGTCTTCCGCCACTGTCCCATGCACACCGGTCACAGGGAAACGAACCCAGATGGTGTGCGAGGTGTGGTCCTGATACTCCACCTCGGCCTCGGCCAGAGCGGTTTTCTCAACGATCGACCACATGACAGGCTTGGAGCCCTGGAACAGCTGTCCAGACATGGCAAATTTCATCAACTCGCCAGCAATGCGCGCTTCGGCGTCATAGCTCATGGTCAGATATGGGGTCTGGAAATCACCGATCACGCCAAGGCGCTTGAATTCGCCGGACTGGATACCGACCCATTCGCGAGCGAATTCACGGCATTCATTGCGGAATTCGTTGATTTCAACGGCGTCTTTATTCTTGCCCTTCTTGCGGTATTTCTCTTCGATCTTCCACTCGATTGGCAGACCGTGGCAATCCCAGCCCGGCACATAGTTGGAATCGTATCCGCGCATCTGGAACGACCGGACGATGATATCCTTGATGGTCTTGTTCAGTGCGTGGCCGATATGCAGGTTGCCGTTGGCATAGGGAGGGCCATCATGCAGCACATATTTCTCGCGGCCCTTCGATTGATCGCGCAGCTTGCGATAAAGGTCCATCTCGTCCCAGCGGGCGGTCAGCTTGGGTTCATTCTTGGGCAGGCCTGCGCGCATGGGGAATTCGGTCTGGGGTAGGTAAAGCGTTTTGGAGTAATCGCGTGCTTCAGTCATTTTTCTTTCACTCTCGTGAATGGATTGCCGGGTTGCCTCATTGAATGGGACCATCACTCTGTGTTTCTAAGGGGACGGTCAGGCCCGGCAAGGCAATTGGGTTCGTCATCTGATGAGGTGGGGATGAGGGCAGAAGGCGCGCGTGACTAACGCTCCGACCCCTCGATCAATCCCGGTCCCTCGCGGGCGCAAGGCAATGCGCCGATCACGCGAAGGCCGGGCCAGTAATTCGACTGGCAAAGAGGCCTATGGCAATCGGGGAGGGCGGCGGCGGGCACCGCAAACTGGCAAATTTCATTTCAAACAGCGTGCAAGGAGCACTTTTCATCAGCATCATGTCTGCCTTCCGGTTCGGGCGCGACATTAATTCAAGCCTTTGACGAGTACAAGCCCTCTCTTTTGGCCCTTATGCCGCCTTTCCCCCCTTATTCCCACATGCTGTGGCCATGCAACGCTCATTGGCAATCGCCAACCGACAAAAGGGCCAGTCATGACCGATCTCTTCGCACCCAATCCCTACACGATCCGCAATCACCGCCTGTTCCATCTGGGCACGCCCATCCGCTTTCTGCGCTCGCCCAACCAGTCCGCAGATTTTGCCCCCCGTGGCATCATCCTGCATGACACCGCCGGACGGCTGGAAAAGGGCCATGCGGTCAATTGGTTTTTAAAGGCCGAAGCCCGTGCCTCCGCCCATCTGATCGTTGAACGCGACGGCGCGGTGACCCAGCAGGTGGGCTTTGATCGTCGCGCCTGGCATGCGGGCAAGAGCCGCTATCGCGACGAGGACAATGTCAATGGCTTTGCCTTCGGAATCGAACTGGTCAATGTGGGCAAATGCGTCAAGCTGCGCGACAATCATCTGCAAAGCTGGTTCAAGGAACGCTATCGCGATGGCACTGACGGGCTTTCCTTTGCTTTCGCCTCGAGCAAGGCCCACGGCAAGGGCTGGTGGCTCGACTATACAGAGGCGCAATTGCGCACGCTCACCGCGCTCTGCCAGGTGCTGATTGCGCGCTACGATCTGTCTTTCATTGCCACCCATTGGGAAATATCGCCGGGCCGCAAGATCGACCCCAACCCGCTATTCCCGCTGCAAAGCTTGCGTGCAACCCTGTTTGGGGCAGCGGGGGATGGGGCAGGCCCGCTGCTGCTGGCCGACGCTAACTTGCGCCGCTGGCCATCCTATCACGACAATATCATCAAGGTTCTGGCCAAGGGCACGCCGATCCACATCATCCGCTCCGGCACCTATAATGCCCTGGGTCACCCGGAAATCTGGCATCTGGCCGAAGCCGACGGCCAGCAAGGCTGGCTCCATCATTCCCTCGTCGAACTCGACGGCTGATTGTCCGGAAAACGAATTGGAGCGTGGCGTCTTGCGCGGCTGGCCACGCTTTCACATTTGATTAGAGCCAAAGGCGCTGTTCAAGCTCGGAGAGAGGAGGAACTGCAGAGAGCAGGCAACGGGCTTGCGCACTGTCGCGATCCATCTGTTGAACCAGCGCATCAAGGCTTTCAAATTTCGCCTCTTCGCGCAAATGGCCAAACAGGATCACCTTGACCTCTTCGCCATAAAGATCGCCTGAAAAGTCAAATATATGGACTTCAAAGATGCGCGGTCCGTTGTCAAACATCGGTCGGCGGCCAAAGCTGGCCACCCCATTATGCATCTCGCCATTCTTGCGCACCAGACGCACAGCATAGACGCCTTCGCGCAGGCGACTATTGTCCGGCAGGGTCATATTGGCAGTGGGATAACCGAGCTTTCTACCATTTTTCGCCCCATGCACGATGGTGCCTGAAAAGAAATGCCGGTAGCCAAGCAGCCGGTTGGCAGTATCGACCGCCCCATCTTCCAGAGCCTGCCGAATGCGGGTTGACGAGACGGCATCACCCGAACGGTCGGCCTTCATGTCGACGATGGTGACGCCAAAGCCCTGCGCCTTGCCTGCATCGCGCAAGTAATCAGGCGTTCCTGCCCGATCTTTGCCAAAATGGAAGTCATAGCCGGAAATCACTTTCCGCGCTGCAAGGCCATCCATCAGCATGTCCTTGATGAAGCGATCCGGGGATTGCTGTGAAAAGTCTTTGGTGAAGGCCAGCGACACGATGCCGTCAAGCCCAAGCGCCTTGGCAAGCTGGGCTTTTTCTGCGTGTGGCGTCAGGCGAAAAACCGGATGATCGGGGCGAAAGACCGAGCGCGGATGCGGCTCAAAGGTCAGCATGATCGCCTTCAGACCGGCCCCGCGCGCTTCCAGCATGGCATCTTCCAACACCGCTTGATGGCCACGATGCATCCCGTCAAAATTACCGATCGCCACGACACCACCGCGCAAAGTCTCAGGCAAAGACTGTTGCGGATGCTGGATATCGGAGAAAGTAGGGGCTAGGGCCATCATGCGGCAAAGTCCGTCCTGCCGGTTGTGTCAAAAATGCTGTCAATGGAGTGGGATGCTGGACAATCCCGCCTATGGAGAGGTGGATCCCGCGTCCCGTGTCTGGCGGGACGTTGCCCAACTCACAAGGCAACGTCAAGGGAGGACTGTTATTTAGTCGCTTTTCCACCCACATCAAGGCAGCGGACTGGGGAAAGCACACCACCTTCAAGCCTTTGATGAAAAAACAGCCCTCTTATTCCGTCACAATTTGTGGAGTTGCCCCCGCAGGCACAAGGACAATGCGCACCTTGCCACTGCTCTGATAGGGTGTCCGTCCGCTTGCCAAAATCTGTTCGCCCCGCATCAGGCGCGCTGAATAGCTGCATAGCCCTTGCGCGCAATTCCGGATATCGGCATTGGCCGGCACAAGCTCAAACGGCAGATGCTTGGCCCCCGGCGTTGGCAGCAATTCCTGCGCTACCAAAACACGCGACCCATTTTCAAGCGACAGATAAACCAGATCGCCATCGGAAGCGGCAAACGGCCATTGGACCTCACCAGTCACCTGTGTGCCGCTCGGGAACATCGACCCCATTCCATCGGTGATGGTCTGGCATCCGGTCAATGCCCCGGCCGTTCCAAGGATCATCAAAAGGGAAAGCGTAGGCAGGAATCTGATCTTGGACATGAGATCCTCATGAAAGCTATCGGAAAGTGTCTTTGTCATTACGGGGCTGGCCTGTTGGTCGCCCAATTGGGCGACTTTGGCCACAAATACGTCTCCCAACCCTGCGTCAGTCGAGCGCCAATGTCCAGTCACGCTGTCGTAAAGCAACCTACTTTTTGCCTGTACTTCTGCTGACAAGATCGATAGGGTGGCGGCTCTAGTTACAGTTCCGGTGCTGCCAGATTATGGCGCCCTTTGGCAGGCGAGCCGATCCATTCTGGTGGATAAGGCCTGTTGCCAAGCGTTCGGCCCCCAGATCACGCAGCCATCCCGGATCTTCAAATCAATTGGTGACGATCATGCTCGACCAGTCCAATGGACCAGAAGGGTTAGGGAAGCCTGTCTTTGACACTGCCCCTGTTTACACCCCCGATGAAAAAGGCTCCTTCATATCCGTTGGCACGGAATTCCGCGCGACATTGGCGCTTGCCTGGCCGCTGGTTCTGACCCAAGTGGCCCAGTTTTCCCTGCAAACCACCGATGTCATCATGATGGGGTGGCTGGGGCGCGATCACCTGGCCGCCGGCTCGTTGGCGTCCGCCCTGATGCATCCGCTACAGGTCTTTGGTATTGGAGCGGTGACCGCAGTTGCCCCGATGGTGGCTCAAGCCATTGGCTCCAACGATACACCATCCATTCGCCGAACCGCCCGGCAAGGCATCTGGATTGCCTTCCTGATTGCGGTCATGCTGATGATGATCCTGTTTCAGGGCGAGCAGCTTTTTCTTCTCGCAGGACAGGAGCGGGATACATCCGCCATGTCCCAGACTTATCTCAATTACGCGGCATTTGCCCTTTTTCCTGCGCTCGGCTTTCTGGCAATGCGCGGATTGGTGGCCGCTCATAGCGAGACTGCGGTCATTCTGATGATCACCATCCTGAGCATTTTCGTCAATGCGGCAGGCAATTATGTTCTGATGTTTGGCCATTTCGGCTTCCCGCGCATGGAGCTGGCAGGGGCCGGTCTGTCGACGGCCATCGTCAACTGCTTTATCTTTGCTGCTCTGCTCCTGTATGTGGCAAAACGGCGGACCTATGCTCCCTATGATCTGTTTGCCCGGTTCTGGAAACCCGATTGGCCGCGTTTTTGGGAAATGCTGCGTCTGGGTATTCCCATCGGCCTGATGATCATGATCGAGGTGGGGCTGTTTGCCGCCGCAACCATGCTGATGGGATGGCTGGGCAAGGATGCCCTTGCTGCGCATACGGTTGCCATGCAATGCGCCGCCTTTGCCTTTATGGTGCCGCTTGGCCTCAGTCAGGCAACCACCATCCGCACCGGTATTGCCTATGGCCGCAAGTCCCGCTACGGGGTCAAGGTCGCTGGCTGGGTGTCGATCTTTATGGGCACCGGCTTTATGGTTGGCACCTGTTGCCTGTTCCTGACCATCCCGACCTTCTTCATCAGTCTCTTTCTGGATCCGAGCGAAGCCATCAATAAGGTGCCTTTCGGTCTTGCTGTCACCTTCCTTGCCTATGCGGGCCTGTTCCAGATCGTGGATGGGTTGCAAGCCATGACCGCAGGTGCCTTGCGTGGCTTGGGCGATACGCGTGGTCCAATGTTGATCGCTCTGTTTGGCTATTGGGGCTGCGGCTTCCCGATCGCCTATATCCTTGGCTTCCAGTTTGGCTGGGGAGGGGAGGGCATTTGGGCCGGCCTGGCCATCGGACTGGCGGTGACAGGTGTCATCCTAGCCTTCCGTTTCCATCATAGGGAGCGTCTGGGTCTGATTAAATTCTGACGACATATGCCCAATGGAGGTCTTATGGATCTCTGGCCAGGGTTTGATCCAGTGAACTATCTGAAATGTGAAAAAGGCCCGAGCCAATTGGTTCGGGCCATTTCTATATACACTATGGACGCTTCTGCCACAGGCCGTCTCTCTGGACGCGATTGCACGGTTTGCCGGGTCGTTAAGCCGCAATCGGCTTTTTCGGCGCAAGCACGGTTGCCTCGCCGCAGAGCACTTCCACATCTCCCACTTTTGCCGAACAATCCAGTATGACCCGTCTTCCCCGCGCGACCAGCTCGCGGATGGTCACCGAGACAACCACTTCGTCTCCGGGGCGCACCGGGGCCTTGAATTGCAACGACTGGCCCAGATAGATGGTCCCAATGCCCGGCAGTTGCATGCCCAACAGGGTCGAGACAAGGCTCGCGGTAAACAGTCCATGGGCAATGTTGCCCCCAAAGCGGCTTGCTTCACCAAACGCCTTGTCCACATGGATCGGATTGTGATCGCCGGAGAGTTCGGCAAAGGTCGCAATATCGCTTTGCGTGACTTTATGGGTCAGGCTGACACCCTGACCGACAGACATATCTTCGAAATATACAGTCTTGGCCTGTAGGCTGGTTTCTTGTCCACTCATTAGAGGCTCCTCCTCAACTTGCACTTTTGGCAGAACGGCACCCTTTTGGCTGTCGCCTGGCGTCTTTTTGTTTTTGAAGAAACAAGCCTCACATGACGGCACCGAGCAGGGGATGCCGGTATGAAACCTGTCTGGAATGTGGCAAGGCATTTGGCGGGGGGCAGTCGAGCCGGGATCATGTGGTCAACTGACAAGCTCTGTTGCATTGCCGTATGAAGTGAGCATAGGCAACAATCGAAAATGGTGCAATGCAACAATCTGTCAATAAAGCAGAAGGAAGACGCTTTTCACCCCGTTATTCGCTGAATCCGGCCATGAGCAAGTGCAAGTGTTTATACGTATTTCTACTTGCAAGGCAAAGCGGTGAATAACATGGCTCGAAAATGGTTAATCGCAATCAAGGTTATGAAAGACTAAACAAAGTCCTACAGTTGAGTAAATTTTTGAGCAAATTCAGCCAGTTTGGCCGTAATTCGGGTCAATTTCGCATAATTTCTACTGGCAGCTCAATGGGCCAGTTAACCGCTTTTTTAAATCCTTGAGCTAGTCTGCAATCTAGATCAGGGAGGCGATTGACCCTGATGACATCAAAGAGACCAACAGTCTGAAAAAGTCGAAAAGTCCGCCATAAAGGTGGCGAAGCAGTGTGAGTTTGGAGTAATTAAATGGCCCTCGATCTTTCAATGCCGGTACTGGTTGTCGACGACTATAAAACCATGATCCGGATTATCAAGAACCTGCTCAAGCAGCTGGGTTTCGAAGATGTAGATGATGCAGCAGATGGCACCGAAGCGCTTGCGAAAATGCAAGATCGCCGTTACGGCCTCGTGATTTCCGACTGGAACATGGAACCGATGACCGGTTATGAGCTGCTGAAACAGGTTCGCGCCAGCGATAGCCTGTCCAAGACCCCATTCATCATGGTCACGGCTGAGTCCAAGACCGAAAACGTGATTGCAGCGAAAAAGGCCGGTGTGAACAACTACATCGTGAAGCCATTCAACGCAGCAACGTTGAAAACCAAAATCGACGCTGTCTTCGACAATTAAGTCCTGTCAGCGCGAAAGGTCATCGGTGACGGGCCGATGATGTGACTTTGTCGACATTTCGATTGCTTGGTCGGGCCAGGCGCCGGGCGATATGCCCGGCCCACAGCCCCGAACAAGATCAGGCAAATCGATCGGACGGCAAAATTCAAGGCGTAGACCCATTTGACAAGAAGCAAACCAGCCATTTCGCACATTCTGTGTGCGGGAACAGAATGCTGCTACCTGTTGAATGATCAACCATGCGCCGAACATAAAACGAAACAGTCTGCTTGCGTCGAACAAGGGTAAAATTGTTCACCAGCAATCGCTGATACGCAAAAGACGAGCCGACTTGTGGGGATAGAACAATGACCAACGCAAAACAAATCAATGCGGAGAAGGTCTCGCAATTGGTTGCCTTTCTTGAACAGAGCAAAGGCGAGGACGTTTCCCTGACCGACATCATGTCTCTGGCAGAAGTCATGGCCGGCAGTCTTGAATCCCATCTCAAGAGTATGGATGCCTCCGTCTATAAAGAATTCCTGGCGATTGCCAACGAGATCTCCTCCATGAAGGACGAGATCGCGGCTCTTCGTCCGGCAGAAATGCGCCATAATGCCATACCCGATGCTGGACGCGAGCTTGACGCGGTGGTCGAGGCAACGGAAAATGCGACCAACATCATCATGTCGTCCGCTGAGGAGATCATGTCCGCTGATCCAAGCGATACGGATGCCTATCAGGCCCTCGTGAACGACAAGGTCATTGAGATTTTTGAAGCCTGTTCCTTCCAGGACATTACCGGTCAGCGTATCAGCAAGGTTGTTCATGCGCTCCATGTGATCGACAAGCGGGTCTCCACCTTCGTTGAACGCATGAAAATGCAGAATATCGATGATGCGGAATTGGAAGAAAGCGAGCACGAACGCCGCAAGCGCGAACTGATCCTGCACGGTCCGCAGCATGCGGGCGAAGGGGTCAATCAAAATGACGTTGATGCCATGCTTGCCGATCTGGATTTCAAGGCCAAGCCGGAAAAAGAATCCGGGGCGAGCAATCAGGACGACATCGACGCCCTCTTCGACTAAGACTGAGTAGACGACGCAATTTCAATCGGAATTGATTTTAAAGCCGCGCAATTGCGCGGCTTTTCCCGTTTGGAGCAGGGCTCCTATCGCGAGCGCCGCTTTATCGCGAAAGCCCGTCAGGCCGGAACGGATCCCTGATGTCACAAGATAAGCCATGTGCGTTAATCGCTCGTGACAAGCTTATCGTAGGACGAGATAAGCCATGAGCGTTAATCGCTCGTAACAAGCTTATCGCAGGAAATGCGTGTGACATCCTACATGTTCGGATATGTCGGCCCGCCAGCGCCTTCTGGCACGGTCCACATGATGTTTCCGTTTGGATCCTTGATGTCACAAGATAAGCTTGTCATGAGCGCTTGGCGCTCATGACAAGCTTATCGCAGGAAATGCGTGTGACATCCTACATGTTCGGATATGTCGGCCCACCAGCACCCTCCGGCACGGTCCACATGATGTTTCCGTTCGGATCCTTGATGTCACACGTCTTGCAATGGACGCAGTTCTGGGCATTGATGACATAGTTGACCTTGGACGGATCTGTCTCGTCCTCAACCCATTCATAGACACCTGCCGGGCAGTAATTCTTCGACAGGCCGCCATAAATGTCATGCTCGGAGCTTTTCTGAAGCTCCATATTGCCCACCACCAGATGACATGGCTGGTCTTCCTCGTGATTGGTGCCAGACAGGAAGACAGAACTCAGACGATCAAAAGTCAGTTTTCCATCCGGTTTTGGATAGGTGATCGGCTTGCATTTGTCGGCGGGCAGGGTGCTTTCCGCGTCGGTTTTGCCATGTTTCAGAGTGCCAAATGGCGAGAAGCCAAACAGGCTGTTGAGCCACATATCAAGGCCACCAAGAGACACACCAAACGTCAGGCCATATTTGGCCCAGAATGGTTTGACGTTGCGCACCTTGAACAGATCCTTGCCGATCGGTCCTTTACGCCAGCCATCCTCATAAGCGGTGAGTTCGTCATGGCTGCGGCCTTCCGCGACAGCTCCAATCAGGGCTTCGGCCACCTGCATGCCCGAATCCATGGCATTGTGGATGCCCTTGATGCGCGGCACGTTGACGAAACCGGCTGAACAGCCGATCAGTGCGCCACCCGGGAAAGTCAGGCGCGGCACGGACTGGTAGCCACCCTCGGCAATACAGCGGGCACCATAGGATACGCGCGTGCCCCCTTCAAACGTCTCACGCACAGCCGGATGGGTCTTGAAGCGCTGGAATTCTTCGAATGGTGACAGATGCGGATTCTTGTAGTTGAGATAGACCACGAACCCGACCACCACCTGATTGTTTTCAAGGTGATAGAGGAAGGAGCCCCCGCCTGTGCCTTCCGATAGTGGCCAGCCAAAGCTATGCTCAACCAGCCCTTCATTATGCTTGGCTGGGTCAATATCCCACAATTCCTTGATCCCGATGCCGAATTTCGGCACGTCGCAATCCTTGTCGAGGTCGTATTTGGCAATCAGCTTCTTGGCCAGCGACCCGCGCACCCCTTCGCCGATCAGAGTATATTTGCCCAGCAATTCCATGCCGCGCATATAGGAGTCCTTCGGCTGACCGTCTTTGCCGACACCCATGTCGCCGGTCGCAACACCGCGCACCGCGCCATTTTCGTCATAAAGCACTTCGGCGGCGGCAAAGCCCGGATAGATTTCTACACCCATCGCCTCGGCCTTTTCGGCCAGCCAGCGGCACAGATTGCCCAGCGAAATGGTATAATTGCCATGATTGTTCATCAGAGGCGGCATCAGAGCATTTGGCAGACGGATCGCACCAGCAGGGCCAAGCAGACGGAACACATCTTTCTTGACGGCAACTTTCACCGGGCAGCTGTCATCCTCGCGCCAATCCGGGATCAGACGGGTGAGGGCAATGGGGTCAATCACAGCACCAGAAAGAATATGAGCACCGACTTCGGAGCCTTTTTCCAGCACGACGACAGAGATGTCTTCGCCTTTTTCCTCAGCCAGTTGTTTGATTCGAATGGCCGCCGACAGGCCCGCAGGTCCGGCCCCGACGATCACTACGTCGAATTCCATGCTTTCGCGTTCGGGAAGTTCGTTCATGTCTGCCATCTGCAGGTCCTTTTTATTCTGGGGTCGAGCGGCTTGACGCTTCATACATTTTCAAGTTGGCCGATGGTCACTTGTTGCCCTATAAGATATGTCTAGCGGAAAACGAAGCCCGAATCCAAGTGCACAAAATGCTAAATACAGTTACATCAGCTCATGATCTCGCAGCCCTTATCGAATGGTATGGGGCAATGGGGGCTGATTGTGCCTTGGATGACCTGCCTCAGGATCGTTTTGAGGAAAGCCAGCGTCAGGCACGTGAGCGAGCAGCTCTGCGCGCTTCCCGCACTGCTTCATCCGACAACAGGGACAAAACCGAGCATTCCCAACCTGTCGGTTCGACGCTTACGTTAAAGTCACCATCAAATCAATCCCGTCCTTCGTTGAATGCACCGCAACATGGCTTGTCGGATGCAGAAGCCACAAAACAGGCCCCCGCATTCCTTAATCCGGGCAGTGCCACATTGGTGGAAGATGCGCGACAGATGGCCGCGCGAGCACAAACCCTTGCGGAACTGCGTCAGGCTTTGGCGAAGTTTGAAGGATGCAGCCTGAAATTGTCGGCCAAATCTCTGGTCTTTGGCGATGGCAACCCGGAAGCCGACGTCATGTTCATCGGCGAAGCGCCCGGGCGGGATGAAGATTTGCAAGGCGTCCCGTTTGTCGGCCGTGCCGGACAATTGCTCGACAAGATGATGGCGGCGATCAAGCTTGACCGGTCTAACAGCTATATCACCAACATTCTGCCATGGCGCCCTCCGGGCAACCGCAAGCCCTCGATTGACGAGCAGGCTATGCTGCAGCCCTTCATCCATCGCCATATCGAGTTGGTCAATCCCAAGCTTCTGGTCTTTCTGGGTGGCACGGCGGCTCAGCAATTGCTCGACAGCAAGGATGGCATCATGCGGCTGCGTGGTCGCTGGCGGACCTATTCGGCGGCAGGGCGCGATATCCCCGTCATGTCCACCTTGCATCCGGCGTTTCTGCTGCGCACCCCGGCACAAAAGCGCGCTGCTTGGCAAGACCTGCTTGAGGTGGCTGCCAAGCTCGACAGCCTGCGCTAACCCCTTCATTCATGAAAGGGCTGAACGACAAAAGCCGCTCCCCAATCGAGAGCGGCTTTGACATTTTTGCACGGTGCGTTTGCAAGGCTGTTAGGCAGCAGCCACCTCGTTGAGGAAGCTGCTGACCAGTTCCTGAAGATCGTCGGCACGGGTCGATACCTCGTGCGCGGCAACCAATACCATTTCAGAGGCCTGCAAGTTGCTTGCCGCGGAATCGGTAACCCCGTCAATATTGTGGCTGACTTCGCTTGCTCCATCTGCAGCACGCTGCACATTGTGCGAAATCTCGACCGTTGCATGACCCTGCTCTTCAACCGAAGTTGCAATCATATTGGTCGCCGATCCAACACTGCGCATGGTGGTGGCAATCTCGCGAATGGCCGCAACGGCCTGATCCGTCTCCATCTGAATGGACGAGATCTGGCCGGAAATGGCTTCCGTCGCTTTCGAGGTCTGGTTGGCTAGCTCCTTTACCTCGGCGGCCACAACCGCGAAGCCTTTGCCAGCGTCACCCGCTCGGGCAGCCTCGATGGTGGCATTGAGCGCCAGCAGGTTGGTCTGCTCGGCGATTGACTGGATCATGGTGACGACTTCACCCACCTGCTGGGCGGCATTGGCAAGGCTGGCAACCTTGGCATCGGTGGCAGAGGCTGCTTCGACCGCTTCCTGCACAATGTGCGAAGTTTCAGAGCTGCGTGCCCCGATCTCCGCAATGGCATTGGACAATTCCTCCGCTGCTGCCGCAACCGCCTGAATATTGTTGCTTGCTTCATTTGACGCACGCGCAACGGCGTTGGCCTGAGAGGAGGTCTGTGTCGAGTTGGAGGACAGACCGGTGGCTGTGTCTTCCAGACTGTCCGTGGTTGCGATCACGCCATCAATCATTGATGTGGATGCTTCGCGGAAGCGGCCAATCAGACTTTCAATCTGTCGCTGCCGAAGGGCGCGCGCTTCTTGTTCTTTCTCGGTCTCACTCATCAGGCGATGACGTTCGATCGAGTTATTCTTGAAGACCTGAACCGCCTTGGCGATATCGCCAATTTCGTTATGCCGATCTCTGAAGGGAATGTCGGTATGATTGTCACCGGAAGCCAGACGGCTCATCGCGTCAATCAGCTCGCGGATCGGGCCAATGATGCTGCGGCTGATCAAACCACCCAGAACAATAGCGAACAGCAAGGTAAGGCCGCCGATCCACAGGACGGACTGATTGACCAGATTTCCGGCAGCTTCCAGCTCCCGTTTGGCTCTGTCGAAGTCACCATTGGCGACATCGATCAACTGTTTGAAATCCCTGTCAACTTCAGAAAACAGCTTTTGCAGAACACCTCGTTTGGCGGCCACATTCAGCTGCGTGTCCCGCCAGCCGGTCAGTGTCGCCTGGTACGTGCCCAACAGATTGTAAAAGCCTTTTTTGTCTTTGCTCGACAGCATCGCATATTTCAGCTGTCCGAGAAATTCGTCGTGCAAGCTGTTGAATTGTTGCCAGTTTTCATCCCGCTTCTCGATAATGAAGGACTTCTCCTGCTCGCGCATGGCCAGCATCGGAATGATCAACTTGCTTTGTGAAGACTGAAGGACTGCCTCTTCGAACTCTGCTGCGGCCTGATTGACCGTTCCCAGCAAGCCATCCTTGTTATGGGTGCCAAGGGCATTGATTCGCATAGCCAGTTCATCGAAGGCCTGATCATAATGGCGGAAATCTGCGTCCACCTCTTTGAGATCCGATACGACGAGGCTGGATGCCTGATTGTCAAGCAGGCCAGAAATGCTCGAATGAATGGTTTCCATTTCCGCCTTGAAGGCTCTGAGCGTTGCTTGATTGCCACTCGTCAGGAACGCTTGCTCGAATTCTCTCAAACGGAGAAAATCAAGTTTGAGATCCTTGATCGTCAGGACAATCTGATTGTTGTCCTGCATGGCTGCCAGAGCCTTATTCTTCATCGCGGCTCCATAATAATAGGTGCCCCCCAAAACCAGAACCGACAGAACGGACAGCACAGTCAGACTGGCGATTCGGTGATAGATTTTCATGTTTTTAAGGAAAGAGGTGTTGGAGGGGGGAGACGCGGTAACAGAGGTTTCTTCTGGTGAAGGCGCAAAGGCGGTCTTGAGCATGATTGGTACCTTGCTGAACTTAGGGGACAGTGCGCATCCCGGCAGTCAAAGGCCTTTTGGGGTGAGCTGAACGACCTGATATATAAGAGATATCAAGCTGGGACAGACACATTTCAAGGTTACGCTGACGCTTGGGGAAGCGACTGCGACCACCTGTATCTAACAAATCTGAACAGATGGTTATGACGTGCTTGCCAACAAGCCCGGATGCGTCAATATGCACCTTTCAAATGCAACAAACAAAAAGGGCGGATTGCTAGCAATCCACCCTTTGTTCATTTGGGAAATTTGATTCCGGCAGGTCTCTTTTTTAAAAAACTCAGCTCCAGCCGCCGCCATAGGTCTTGTAGAAGACATGCAGGCCGATTTTCTTCAGCCGCTTCATGGTGCGCGCCCAGCGAGGCCGCACATAGGTGGCATGATAGTGCGTCGAGGATCCAATTGACTTCATCCAGACTTCGCCGTTGACCACCTGATTGGCGATTTTCCAAGCCGTATCCCAGGCTTTCTTGGAGCGAATACGGTCGGGAATGCGATCACATGCAAAGGAAAACTGGCAGGCATTGCGACGATGTTTGTTCTGATAGACGACCCCGCAGATCGTGTTCGGATAGGTCGGATTCTTCACCCGGTTCATCACCACCTGTGCAACTGCGGTCTGACCAGCAACAGGTTCGGAGCGGCTTTCGAAATAGATCGCGTTGGCCAGGCAGGTTTTCTGTTTTTTCGAGAAGGAGGATTTTGGCAGTTTGTTGGTGACCCACGCATGTTCACCGCGTGCATCGATCTTGGCGACTTTCTTCTTGCTGCGGGAGAAATTGAACCAGCTGGCAAACGGCGACTTTTTCTCCTCGACAACTTCCTTGTCACCAGACAGAGACGCCAGCTGTAGCTCTGCCCGAACGGCCTTGCTCTTGGCGAAGGTCAGGCCGCCTTTTGGGGCCTCTGTTGCTTGTGCCTTCTCTGCCTCGGCCTCCATTTTGGCTTCAAGGGACGCAACAACCGGAGTGACATCGAGCGGTTGAGACACCGCGCCGTCTTTTGCGTCTGGCTTGTGCGGCGCGCGCATGCGCGGCAACACCGCAATGGTGACAGCCTCGGGCTTGGTGTTGACTGGTGTTGCGGCTTTGGCTGGTGCCTCGTCGCCATCCAGCGTACGGTTCAGATCGTCCACGGCACCCAGAATGGTGACCTGATTGTCTTCGTGAATCCGACCTGTGCGTTGTTCCGTCAGGATTGCTTCAAACGGGGCTTCCAGTCCTTCCGCAGAAGTGGGAGCATAGGCGAGCGCACTGTTGCTATTGGCAGCAGGAGCAATTGTTTTTGCATTCGCTGGCGCTGCGTCCTTGGTGTCATTGCTGGCGAGCAGCATGTCTGGCGCCTGAGCGATTGGGTCCGGTTTGAGGAACTGGGAGGCATCAGCCATCACCAGTTTCAAATCATCAGATGGGGCAAAGGCCTCTTTGGGAAGCTCCACATGAGAGGCCAAAGAGAAGGGGCCACTCATTGACCAGATGGATCCGGACCAGTTCAGCGCAATGGCGCGGCGACCATGAGCAACATGATAAGGTTCCCACTGCCAGCGAAGGCGGCGGGCTCCCTTGGCCGCGCGATTGACAGCCAAATCTTCCGAAACCAGATCGGTCGCAGGATTCAGGCTATGCGCAATTTGACCTTTATGGGTGGACGCCAAGGTGATGACGGCGCCGTCCAGTGCGGCGGCTTGTTGCGGACTGTTGCGTCTGAATTGGGATACCATAGATCCGGTGACCAACTCGTGATCCTTGGCCTGAAAAGCCAGAATATCCGCGTCACCACCGCGCAACTGCGGTTTGTGGCCTGCAATGATTTCCTTTGTCCACGCTTCCTGTCGAAGTTCGGCCATTGACTTTCCAGCCATGCCTCTTTCGTCAAGAGACTGCGTGATGGAGAGGACCAGTCCGGATGCAAGGAACATGCGGACGGTTAAACCAAGGCTCTTCTGGCCAAGCGTGGTTTTGGACATTCTGTCACCAATATACACAACGCAACTACACAACACTCTCATGTCGTCTTGAAGGCCGACATGAATCGGGAAACACCAGTACACACGGGTCCCGTGAGGATCATAATGCGCTATTAACCTTGAAAGAGCGTTAACACCCTTCATTGTCACCACGAGGCTCTTAAGGCGAGAATAAGGCGATGGCGTGACGGCCAAAATGCGCGGAAATACTGATGTCTGGCCCATGTGCGAGCCAAAAATGCAGCTGGCTTTGCTGCGCGCTGCGCGGGCGAATGATCTTGAAAACAGCTTTGGGCAACAGGCGAAAAGTTAGCCGCTTCCGGTCAATGTGCACAAACGGGACAGCAAAATGTTTAACGCGCCAGAAAGGATCTGCGCATTTTGAAAAACATCTATGCAAATTGCAAAGTGCGGGGCCTGCACCATGTCGGTGACCGCTAGGCATGAGGCCGGGCGGGAAGGGCACATGCCACAGGGATCGCGACAGGGGGAGATGGAAATGGCGATGCAGAAATAAAAATGCCCGAACCTATCAAGATAGGTCCGGGCAAGTATGTCTGCATATCAGCTCACATATCGGATTCAAACCAGCAAAGAATTCCGACATCAGGAGCGAAAGAAGAACAGTCCCCGCAGAATGTCCAAATGGCACCAAGAGCCAAAGCGGCGCCAAGCTCCGAGCCTCGCTGCAGACCAGCTAAACTTAGCTTGAAATGACAATGAAATCACCTAAAAAGTGTGCATTATCGGCGAGGGACAGTCAAATTCCGCCAAATTTTCGTATGTGATTGTGACTATAGCTCGTACAATTTAGACGTTTGTAGGGTTGCTTGATTACTTGAAGAACTACGAATTTACGGGCGTAAACGGTCATTTATGCAAATAAACGGCAATGTCCAAATCTTGTTAGGCGATCATAATAAATTTCTTGTGTATAGGCGTTGAACTCAGCCCGAAATAAATCATGAAATCACAGCGAATTGGGTGATTACCTTTGCGTCAATCGAAATGAGAGGGTCGCTGTGATTTCAGAATCTGCTGAAAAAGGTCCTTCGGATTGCGCCAGCACGGCGTCTGGATCGATCACAGACAGGCCATGGCTGCCAAACTTCCAGCGAATGCGGTCAAGCAACCATGCTCGGGTCTGATCGGATCGTTGCCTTTCCAGTCGACCACTCTGGCATAAATGCCGATAGTGAGCCTGAACATGCTCCATCAGGGCGGGCAGACCGTCTCCTTCGGTGGCCGAAACCAACAATACCGGAACGGTCCAGCTTTCCTCCTTGCGCAGGGCAAGGGACAGTGCGCCTTCCACATCTGCACGGGCGCGTCGGGCGGGAGCGCCCATATCCGCCTTGGTAACCACCACAATGTCGGGCAATTCCATCACACCCGCCTTCATGAATTGCAAACTGTCGCCCGAACCGGGCTGGATGCAGAGCACAATCGTATCGACCGCATAGGCAATGTCGGCTTCTGACTGGCCAATGCCGACGCTCTCCACAATGACCCGGTCAAACACGGCCCGCATCAGTATGATGGCCGAGAGGGCCTCATGAGAAAGCCCGCCGAGCCGATCACGCGCCGCCATTGAGCGAACAAAGACTTTCTGGTCACGCGGATCGGTTTCGAGGCGGGTCCGGTCTCCGAGCAAAGCACCACGGGTGAATTTCGATGAAGGATCAACCGCAATCACACCGACACTCTCGCCAGCGTCCCGCCAATGGCGGATGAGGGCATTGGTCAGGGTGGATTTTCCCACCCCCGGCGGTCCGGTTAGCCCCACAACATGGGCTTGGGCGGCTTTTGTGGCTTCATCAAGCAAAGCCGCAACATCCGGGCTGCCGTCGCGGGCCTCTATTTCGCTCAGCGCCCGGGCGAGCATTCTTTTGCCGCCTTCGCGTATGCTGTCCAGTGAAAGATAGAGAGGCTGGGCCACGACGTCCTGACTTCCGCTAATGGGCTCTTGAAATTGGGTTTCCCCAACCTCTAGCACAAGCTGACAGGCTGTTCTAACCTACCATAGGCTTAAAGCCGTCAAGCCTTGCCAAGCCATCCATCCACCCCAGACGGCCAGCACCGAGCCGGACAGGAAATCGATCGCGCGCATCATCTGCTCGGATACAAAATGCCTCACCATCGCTGTGACCAAGACGAGAAACAGCCACCAGAGTGCAGAGCCGCTAAATACCCCGAAAATGAGCCAATAAGCAGCCCCCGGACCGGAGGCAGCCTTGGCCGAAAGGCCTGAAATCATGCCGACAAAGGCTAGGATCGTCGACGGGTTCGACAGCGTCAGAAGAAAAGTCGTGCCATAGGCTTTCAGCGGTTCATGACTGGCAGGTGCCTTGGCCGGGTTATCAGGGTGCGCATCAAGCCCACGCCAAAAGGTCGCGATGCCCAGATAGAGGATAAGTAAGCCACCACCAATGCGCATCCAGTCCCCGTGACTGACCAGCAAGCCCGAAAAAGCCAGCCCCGTCGCGGCCACCAGCCCATACAAGCCGTCCGCAGTCGCAGCACCCAATCCTGTCGCCAGTCCAACAAGCCGCCCGTCACGTAGGGTTCGCCTGATGCAAAGCAGCCCAATAGGCCCCACAGGTGCGGCAATCGCCAGGCCAATCAACCCACCCTGCAGGAAAATATCCATCATTTTAGATCCTGATCAGTTGAATATACGGAATAAGTTTTATAGTGCAATAATATATATTGAACTATTGCGGATGGTCAATAAGATTGTCTGTTTTGCGTCTATAATGGGAGAAAAATGAGCGTGATCTCGGGATATGCAATAGCATTTCAGGCGGCGTTTCACGCCGTGCCGGGCAGTGTGGTGCATATCGCAAGGAGAAACGGGCAAGGAAATTTTAGACAAGCCACGGGGGCACCAGCGTCTCTTCACAGGAAACCGGCGCATGTAAAGGCGTCATCGCCCAGATGGGCGAGAGCCGCAGGTTTTGGGGAAAGTGTCAATGAAGCGTTGCGAACTGGCTGTCATCCAGCATGCTCGACGGATCGGACGGGTCCATCTCGATGGTCCATGCGGAGATGAAATCCACTTCGACAATTGCGCCGCTTTCGGTCAACTGACATTCCCCGTCCTCGGCAATTTCCATGCCTTCTGGATCGTTGGGAATGGCTATCAACCCTTCACCATTGGCCTGCTCGATGATCACATTGTCCGACTGGATTTCTGTGATCGGGCCATGGGTTTCCAGCCAGTCAATGACCTTGCCGTCCGCATCGACGAAGGTCAGGCTGATAAAGAGTTTTTTGCCAACGAGATCATATCCGGCCATCTTTAGTCTTTTCTGTCAGTCTCACGCGCGCTGATGGCGTCTCAGCGTCGCTTGCGCAGCCGCCAGACGGGCAATGGGCACGCGGAACGGTGAACAGGACACATAATCAAGCCCGATCTTCTCGCAGAAGTCGATTGATGCAGGCTCACCCCCATGCTCCCCGCAAATGCCGATTGTCAAGTCCTGACGGGCAAAGCGGCCACGCTCGACGGCAATTTCCATCAATTCGCCAACCCCATCCACGTCAATCGAAATGAACGGATCCTGTTCCACCACACCGGCGCGTAAATAGTCTGAAATATAACGTGCCGCATCATCGCGGCTGATGCCATAGGTCGTCTGGGTCAGGTCGTTGGTCCCGAAGGAGAAAAACTCAGCTGACTCGGCGATTTTACGGGCTTGCAAAGCGGCACGTGGCAACTCGATCATCGTGCCGATCTTGTAGCTCAACTCCTTGCCGCTCTTCTTCATCACCTTCTTGGCGGTGGCATCGATCCGCGCCTTGACAAATTCCAGCTCCTCCTTGATCGAGACCAGTGGCACCATGATTTCCGGCTGCACCGGTTTGCCGGTCTTCTCGGCGGCCTCCAAGGCGGCTTCGAACAGGGCACGGGTCTGCATTTCCACCATTTCGGGATAGGAAATGGCAAGGCGACAGCCGCGATGACCGAGCATCGGGTTGAATTCATGCATGGCGTGAATGCGGTTGGCCAGCACCTCTTCAGAAACGCCGACAGCGCGCGCGACCTTGGCGATGTCGCCAGTCTCGCTTGGCAAGAATTCATGCAAAGGCGGGTCGAGCAGACGCACGGTGATCGGAAACCCGGCCATGGTTTCAAACAGGGCGGCAAAGTCGGCCCGCTGCATCGGCAACAGCTTGTCCAGCGCCAGCTCTCGGTCATGGGCATCGGTTGCGATGATCATTTCGCGCATCACCGAAATCCGGTCTTCCTGCAGGAACATATGCTCCGTGCGGCACAGGCCTATGCCTTCCGCTCCGAAATCCCGCGCAGCCTTGGCGTCCTGTACGGTTTCGGCATTGCAACGCACCTTGAGACGCCGAATGCCGTCCACCCAGTCCATCAGAGTGGCAAAATCGTCGGTCAGTTCCGGCTTTTCCATCGGAACTTCGCCCTTGAGCACCTCGCCGCTGCGCCCATCAAGTGTGATCAGATCCCCCTTGTGCATCACCTCAGCGCCGACCGTGAGCGTTTCCTCGACAGAGTTGATGCGGATCATGCTCGCGCCACTGACACAAGGAATGCCCATGCCACGGGCAACCACTGCCGCATGGCTGGTCATGCCACCGCGTGCTGTGACGATGCCTTGAGCCACATGCATGCCATGCACATCTTCCGGGCTTGTCTCGGTCCGGGCCAGAATCACCCGCTTGCCATTAAGGGTGTAAGCTTCCGCATCCTTTGTCTCAAAAACCAGATGGCCAGAAGCCGCCCCCGGTGAGGCAGCAAGACCCTTGGCAATGACAATCCGCTCGGCACTTTCAGACAAGGTTGGGTGAAGCAATTCATCAAGCGAGCGCGGATCAACCCGCATCACCGCTTCTTCCTTCGAAATCAAACCCTCAAGTGCCATATCAACCGCAATCCGCAGCGCCGCCTTGGAGGTCCGCTTGGCGGTGCGTTTTTGCAGGATCCAGAGCTGGCCGCCTTCAATGGTGAATTCCAGCTCCAGCATGTCGCGATAGTGATGTTCCAGCTGGTCGCAAATCGCCCGGAAACGGGCAAAAGGCTCCGGCATCAATTCTTCCATGCTCGGTTCGGCCGAGCCATTGGCCAGCCGCGCTTCCAGCGTCAGGTCAAGCGGCGTCCGGTTGCCTTCCAGAACATCTTCCCCTTGCGCATTGAGCAGATATTTGCCGATCAGGCGCTTTTCGCCGCTTTCCGGGTCGCGCGTATGGGCAACCGCCGTGGCCGAGCTTTCGCCAAGATTGCCAAATACCATCGCCTGAATATTGACCGCTGTGCCCCAATCCTCGGAAATGTCATGCACCCGGCGATAGGTGATGGCGCGCGCGCTCATCCACGACGAACAGGCAGCCCCAATCGCACCCCACAATTGCGCCTTCACATCCTGCGGGAAAGGTTCGTCCAGCTCTTGTTGGATTAGCGCCTTGTAGCGCTCGATAATGCCTTTCCAGTCGTCAGCACTCAGCTCGGTATCGTAGAAGAATTCCCGTTCGTCCTTGACCTCTTCGACAATATCTTCAAATTCATTCTGATCGATACCCAACACCATGTCGCCATACATCTGGATGAAGCGGCGATAGCTGTCATAGGCAAAGCGGGCATTGTCAGTTTCCAGAGCCAAGACCTCGACGGTCTCGTCATTCAGGCCCAGATTGAGGATAGCCTCCATCATGCCCGGCATGGTTTCCGGTGCGCCAGCGCGGATCGACAGAAACAAGGGTTGCTTGACACAGCCAAAGCGTCGCCCGGACAGCTGCGAAAGCCGCTCCAATGCGTCTTCGATTTGGCCTTTAAGATCATCCGGATAGGAATGGTCGCTGGCTAGATAATGGGTGCAGAGCGCGGTGGTGATGGTAAATCCCGGGGGAACTGGCAAGCCCAGATTGCTCATCTCGGCCAAATGTGCGCCCTTGCTGCCGAGCAGAGCGCGCATGTCTGCGCGGCCATCGGCATGCCCGCCACCATAGCTATAGACCCATTTGGTCGCCCGTTCGGTCGATTGACCCATGCCACATTCCTCTCTGCTTTCGAGACTTGTGTACCTGCCTGACCGACCAGATCAAGACGAAAGTCGTGAAATTCTTGTTTTTCTGCCACTTTCGGTGTGTTTGGCCATGGTCGTGCACAAGCAGGCCCGGCGGCTTCAAGCAGAGCAGCGCCTCGGAGAACTGACTATAAACAAGCTATTGCTGCAACGCAACATGACAAGCTGTCCCTGACCATATGCCGGTGCAAATGTCCGGGCCGACCCACAAACCTCAGCCTGGCGCTATTTTGTCGGTTTTTGACATTGGTTCGCAAGTGTCACGCGACTGTCATTAAGTGTCGATAAATTTCGACAAAAGCAATGCAAGCTGTGGGGCATTTAGATGGTTGAAACCCAACAACGGGCAGTCCAGACAGACAGTGACATCGAGCGCTCAGACCTTTTGGATCAGGAGCGCTTTCACGAAGACAGCCAGCAAGAGCAGGCCTTGGCCATTCTCTCTGCCCTTGGGCAGGAAACGCGCCTTAAGGCATTTCGCCTCTTGTCGGTCGCTGGCAATGAGGGGATCGGTGCAGGGTCGCTGGCCAGGCAATTGGGCACACCGCACAACACCTTATCGACCCATCTGGCAATTCTGACCCGCGCTGGGCTGATTTCATCCCAGCGGTCAGGCCGTAACATCACCTATCGGATTGTGCCGGAAAGCCTGAGCAATCTTTTGCTTTTCCTGCTGGCAGATTGCTGCAATGCCATGCCTGAGGCCTGCATGCCAAAGAGCCTGCTGGAGCACCTGCAGTCAGAGGCCTGTCAGCCCGCATGAGCGAGCGCCTTCAAAATCCATAAAGACAAGCAACTAGAAGACCATCAATTGTGGCTTGGCCCAATCCGGGCCGAGCTGTTCTGGAAAATCCACGATGATGCAGAATATTCTCTTTCTTTGCACCGGCAATTCGGCACGTTCGATCCTTGCCGAAGCAATCCTCAATCGTGTTGGCAGAGGCCGCTTCACCGCTTTTTCTGCAGGCAGCCAGCCCAAGGATGAGCCCAATCCGTGGGCGCTCGATCTGCTCGCAAGCCAGCATTTCGACCTCTCCACCTTCCGCTCGAAAAGCTGGAACGAATTTGCCGCCGATGATGCCCCGCCTATGCATCACATCATCACGGTTTGCGACAATGCCGCAGGTGAGGCATGCCCGATCTGGCCGGGAAAGCCTGCCACCGCTCATTGGGGAATCCCTGATCCGGCAGCGGCTTGTGGAGACGACAAGGACATGAAGCTCGCTTTCCTCACCACCTATGCGCAAATGTCCGACCGGATCGGCCGTTTTGTCTCTTTGCCGATCGAAGACATGACCCGTCAGGAAATCGCCGCTGCCATGGCCGCCATTGGCCGCTTTTCCGGCGCCACCGGAGGGCCTCGTTAATGGCATCAAGCAACAGAGCCCAATTGGCCGCTGAATGTCTGGGCACCGGTACGCTGGTTTGCACCGTCGTCGGCTCGGGCATCATGGCCGAAAATCTGGCGGGTGGAAATGTCGCCATCGCCCTGTTGGGCAACACCATCCCGACTGGTGCGATCCTGTTTGTGTTGATCACCATGCTGGGGCCGATTTCCGGCGCGCATTTCAACCCCGCCGTAACACTGGCCTTCACCCTGCGTAAGGAAATGAGCGTCTCAAACGCAGGCGCTTTTGTAATGGCTCAGATCGTCGGTGGCATTCTGGGGTGCTGGCTCGCCAACTATCTGTTCGAGCTGGATATTTTCCAGATTTCGGAAAAAATCCGCACCGGGCCGCACCAGTGGGTGTCCGAAATTACTGCAACCGTGGGCCTTTTGCTGACGATCCTCGTTTGCCTGCGCAACAAACCGGACGCAATCCCGGCTGCCGTTGGGCTTTATATCACTGCGGCCTATTGGTTCACCGCATCGACCAGCTTTGCCAATCCGGCGGTGGCGATCGCCCGGATCTTTTCAAACACCTTTGCTGGCATCCGCCCGCAGGATGCGCTGATATTCATCCTGTGCCAGATTGTCGGATCTCTCCTTGCCCTCTATGTGAGCCGCCTGCTTCTCGAACAAGACAAGGCCGAGGCTTTGCCAAAGCCTCAGGACATACTCCGTCAGCAACGGCATGAAACAGCAAAAAAGGGTATGTAGATAACGGATAACCCTGCGACGGAATGCCTCATTTCTCCCGAATGGTTGACCCGACCCAAAGCGTCGGGCTTAGTGGACGGGTGACTAAGGCTTGGAAAAGCAGCAACAGGGGAAGGCCGCAATGACCGCAATCACGCCAGAGGCAGACCACAACGCCTATCATACCTTGCGTGAGCCGATGATTGACGAGCTTCATGCCCGTCCCTTCCTGCGGTTGAAGGCTCCCTGTCGGTTGGCCTATATTGCGCTCAAACCCGAGCAGGATGGCAGCCACAATCCCACACAATCCCTGGCACAGCTGGCGGCATTCCTCGCGCGGTTCGACGCTCCCCCTCCTGATGAGGACGCCGTTTACCATTTTGCCGATTTCGGTTCCTTCGTGATCAAGTGGGAGCATCACTCCGAATTTGCCACCTACACGCTTTACAGCTCCGACCTGCCCGATGCGGATGACCCCTTTGCCGGCTTTCTCCATCGCCATTTCGCGGCAGATTGGCTCAGTGCGTTCGAGAGCAAGATCATCAGTTCCGTAACGGCACGCATTGATCTCGTCCCCGACACGGACGCTCTGGATGCCTACCTGTCGAAACGGGTGCAAAACTGGTTCGGGGCGAATTCGACCTATTCTGCTGCCTTTGTCACTGACAGATCTGCGGCCATTGCTACCGATTTTACCACCGATCCGGACGGCCACATGCGGGTTGCCCTGCTGTCGACCAGTGGCATCGGGCCGGGGCGCACCGGGCGCGCCATGCAGCGGATGCTCGAAATCGAAACCTATCGTGCCATGTCGATGCTGACCTTGCCCGTCGCCCGTCATATTTTGGCGGAGCTTGGGCGGTTGAACGAGTCCTTGTCAGAGACGGTCGAATCCATGAGTGCCAAGCAGCGCGATGCGAGCGAGAGTCTTGAAGACCTTCTTCATATTTCTTCAGATCTGGCTTTGTTGTCGGCCCGCAGCGCTTTTCGCTTCAGCGCAGCCCGCGCCTATGAATCGTTGGTCATACAGCGCATCGAATTGTTGCGTGAAGAGCGAATTCTGGGGCGGCAACTGCTCGCGGAATTCATGAAACGGCGCTATCGCCCGAGCATGAGCACCTGTCATTCCGCTCATGCCCAGCTCGAGGATATTTCCGAACGTGCATCCCATGCCGTTGATCTGCTCAGCACGCGCGTCTCTGTCACCACTGCCGAGCAAAACCGCAATCTGCTGGCCAAAATGGACACAAGAGCAGCCCAGCAAGCCCGCTTGCAAGAAACGGTTGAAGGCATCTCCGTGGTCGCCATTTCCTACTATGCAGTCAGCCTGATGAGCTATTTGCTGGCGCCCTTAACCAAAGTGCTGCCGCTGAACAAGACCATCCTGTCAGCCATGTTGGTCATACCGGTTGTTCTGTTGGTCTGGGCTGGCATGCACAGGCTGAAAAATCGCCTGATCCGCGAGCCCAATGGCAAAATCGACAAGGAGTGATCATCGCAGCGGCGCTGGCGGCTCTTTAGCGTGCCGCCTTGGCCTTATTGGACGCCGCCGTGGCTCACCCACCAATTGGGATGGGTGAAGGAGAGGCGACGCGCTGCATATTCCGCGTGTTTGATACTGGCAAACAGCCCGAAACAGGTAGCTCCTGACCCGGACATCCGGGCAAACAGACAGTCTCCATCATCATTGAGTGATTGCAGCACTGTCTCGATGATCGGGGCCTGCTCCATAGCGGGCATTTCCAGATCATTGCGCTGATCTGCCAGCCAATCCGCCAATGCCTTTGCAGACAGGAAGGCCGAGGGGACCGGCCCCATTGGCGCATTATCTTTGCGCCTTAGGCGTTTGAAAATGTCCGGCGTCGAGATCGGCACCCGTGGATTGATCAGCACCAGACCGAGCTCTCTAGGCATCGTTGGACCCGGTTGCACCTGATCGCCAATGCCTTCGGCTCTGAGACAACTGCCTTCAAGGCATATGGGCACATCAGCCCCCAGACTGAGTGCAATCGCCCGGAGCTTTTCATCCTTGATGGCTCGTTCCCAAAGGCGCAACAACCCCAGCAATGCGGCCGCGGCATCCGATGAGCCTCCACCGATGCCCGCAGAAATGGGCAGGTGCTTTTCAAGTGTCATGATCGCATGGGCTGGCAATTTCAATTCTTTTGCCAACAGGCGCGCCGCCCGCACAATCAGATTGTCCGGTTCCTGCCGCAAGCCATCCGCAAAAGGCCCCGTGACCGAGAGATGAAGATGGCTGGCTTGCTCAAAGATCAACCGATCCGCAGCACCCCCAAAGACCACAAGAGAATCAAGCAGATGATAACCATCCTCCCTCTGGCCGGTAATATGAAGCGTCAGGTTGACCTTGGCCGGGGCATCCAGAACAAGGGCTGCAGCTTTCGTTGATTGAATGGTCATGTTGCCTTGTTCCCCTCCCTTCGACATCTCGTTTGCTGGGCTGCGCACTTCCCATCAAATCCCTGTTGAATGACGGTCTGCCAAGTAAAAAGAGCAGCTTTTTCAAACAAAGGTGCAGCCAAAGCAGGCCCACCAAACAGAGTTGATTTTATAAAATTGCGAACCGGCGAAGCAGTGTTTCTCTTTTTAACTAGTGTAAGGGTATGATTGTTCCCATGACAACCGTGAGATTACATCTAAAGACAAAAAAGCCGACCCCGCAAACGGGATCGGCCGAATGTAAATTATGGTCAATCTGTCACATTATTTTCTTTTGACCTCTGGAATCTTGCTCTCATCAAGACCGTTGGCGATTTTTTCCACCACCTGAACCAACAGCTCGGGCTTGGGGGACATTGTCTTGACCCGCTGCCACTGGAAGCGCGCTTCATTCTTGCGTCCATTCATCCAGTAAGCATCCCCCAAATGATCAGTGATGGTTGGATCTTCGGGGCGTAACTCCACCGCGCGTTCGAGAAACTTCACCGCTTCCTCATACTCGGCCAGCCGATAATGGGCCCAACCCAGAGAATCAACAAAGAAGCCGTCATAAGGTCGCAAGGCCACCGCCTGTCGGATCATCTCGATCGCCTTGTCCAGATTAAGGCCACGATCCACCCAGCTATAGCCGAGATAATTCAACACGGTGGGCTGGTTTGGAAAGAGTTCCAGCGCCTTCTTCATGTCTTTTTCCGTGCTGGTCCAGTCCTTCACCTGATCATAGGCCGAGCCTCGCAGGAAGAAGAGGGACCAGTGAATGTCACGCAAGGTGCTGATGCTGTCGATCCCGGCAGTCAGGACCTTGATGGCGTCCCGGTAGCGATCTTCAGACTGATAGACCCGAGACAGAACAGAAACGGTTTCGAGATCCGAAGCATTCCCCTCCAGCAAACCGCTCAGCCGCTTAATGGCTTCGTCAGGGCGCTTGAGGCGGGTCAGCACAAAGCCGGACTGGCGCACGGCCCGTCGATAGATCGGGCTTTTCTCGGGGACCTGATCATAATGCTCAAGGGCAACCTCATCCTGTTTCATCCGTTCATGCAGCCGCGCGAGCGCATATTCGGTGCGGTCGAAATCGGACCGCAAGAAGTCAGAGAATTGCAAATAGAGCGCGCCGCCCTCAATCGCATTTTCCTGCGCCAGGGCATCCCCCAATGTGCCGAACAATTCTGCCGCGCCATCCTGCGGGGTGCGGATCATGCTCGCAGCGGGTTTCAGATCAGCGAATGAAGTGCTGATCCACTCCTTATCCGCTTCATCCGCTGCACTCTGGGCAAATTCCTCTATCACCTCTTCTGCGCGCTCTGTATTTCCGGCCTTCAACAAGTTGTTGATCAGCGCATATGCCGTGATCGGGGAATTCGGGTCCGCATCAAGGCTCTGCTGAAGATGCTGGGCCGCCTTCTCGTAATCCTTGGCATAAGAGGCAATCAGGCCCGAATGCATCGAGAAGAAAAACTGATTGACCTGTCCCTCTTCAACCGTATTGAGCAAGGTCAGTGCGGCTTCAAGGTTGGCGCGGTCCTGACCAATCAGTGACCAGGCTTTCAGGACGGTCTGAGAAATCACCGCAAAGGGGCCGAACTGCGCCGACGCGCTGAACAGTCTTGGATTGCTCAAAGATCGACGGAACGGGGCAGGGCCGAGCAGATCGACCGGGTGATTTTGCAGCACATTAAGCCCATCGCCAAAGCTTTTGACCGCGCTGGCATAGTTCTTTCCCTTCAGCGCCTTGACGCCCAAGGCCATGGCAATCATCGGTTTGATCCGATATTCAGCATCCGACCCGGAAAAGATCGGTGTGGCTTCGTCGCTGTCGTCGTTGCTGTCTGTAGCAGCAGTCTCGGATGCCTTGCCCAGATTGGCCGCTTCCCGGGCGGTGATTTCTTCCATCCGGTCGGCCAGCTTGAAGGCAAGATCATGCTGACCTGTGGCCAGCGTCAGGGCAAAATTGCGTTCCAGCAGCAGCGGATTGGTCGGGTCCAGCTCCATTGCCTTTGCGAAGAAATGGGCCGCGAGCGCGAGATCCTGATCCTGCTGGGCAATGCGTGCCGACAGATAGCTGCCTGTCAGGGTGACGGGAAGGTCGGACAGCGCTTCCGTCAGTTCGGTCGCGTCCTGCTGGGCTGCTCGGCTGGTCAAGGGATTGCTGAACAATGCAAGACCGCAAATGCTGGCAAGCAGAAATTGGCGGAACAGGGACGAACGGCGTGAATGCTTCATATAAATGGCCTTGATCTCTAAAGCTTTGACGGAACAATGACGGATGCTGCCTGATTTCTAGGAATGCAGAATGGCTTTTTTAGGGCTGACGGGCAAGCCCTGACCGGGCGGAAATGCGGATAACTTCAATGTGATGAAACGCGACCGGCAAATGGTCCGGAAAATGGTACAGTCAAGAAAGAAACCAGATCGCAAAACACCGCCTTGTGGGCGGTGTTTTTCGGTTTGAGGGTAAAGGCATATGGGAGATCCCGTGCCCGGCGCGATCAATGGGCCCTTGAAATGCAGAACTCGACCGCGTCAATCAACGCAGATTTGATTGGTCCGTCTTCAAATGCATCCAGCGCCTTGATCGCTTCAGCCCCATGATTGCGGGCCTGTTTCAAGGTGTCTTCCAGAGCACCGGTTTTCTTCAAAAGGCTCATGGCATAGTCCAGCGCTCCGTCAGTCACATCCTTGCGCTCTTCCATCACCCGTTTCCAGAAAGCTTTATCTTCGGCGTCGCCCCGTTCATAGGCCTTGATCACCGGCAAAGTGATTTTGCCTTCGCGGAAATCGTCGCCGACATTCTTGCCCAGCGCGGCCGCCGAACCGCCATAATCCAGCGCATCATCGATCAGCTGGAAGGCATTGCCCAATTCCATGCCATAGGTGCGCATGGCGGTGATCTTGTCTTCACCGCTGCCCGCCAAAATTGGACCCACTTCGCACGCAGCGGCAAAAAGGGCGGCAGTCTTGGATTCGATCACCTTCATGTAATCTTGCGTGGTGGTCGCCATATTCTGCGCGACGGACAGCTGCAACACTTCTCCTTCGGCGATCACGCAGGCCGCTGTCGAGAGAACATCCAGCGCCCTCAGCGAGCCGACATCCACCATGACCCGAAAAGCCTGACCAAGCAGGAAGTCACCCACCAGCACGCTCGCCTGATTGCCCCACAACATACGCGCGGCCAGCTTGCCCCGGCGCATGTCGCTTTCATCTACCACATCATCATGCAGCAAAGTGGCAGTGTGCATGAACTCGACCGCCATGGCCAGTTTCACATGGCCGATCTCGTCTGCGCCATAGCCACACATATTGGCCGCAGCCAGCGTCAGCATGGGGCGCAGGCGTTTGCCGCCAGAATCGATCAGATGCTTGGCGACTTCGGGGATCATCTCAACGTCCGATCCGGCTTTTTCCAGAATCAGATCGTTGACGCGACCCATGTCGCTTTTGACAAGATCGATAAGAGGCTGAATGCTGGCTTGAGACTTGTTGGACTCGTCCAGTGTAGGGACAACGCTCACGCGGCGGCTCCAGATGTTCGTATGGGTCAAATTCGGGGGCGAGAATAGGGGCCAGACCCGATGACGACAAGGAAAAAGCGAGCCAATGCGCAGAAATTCAAAGGGAAAAGATCTCTTGCGACGGCTCATGGCCGCCGGATTGGCACTTTTGCCATCAAGCTAACCCCCTCACAAGGAAAAGGAATCGCTTGACTGGACCTGTGCTTCTGGTCAAAGCCCTCTTTTCATTGCTAGGCCGAGCCACTATCTTGACGGCTTGAAAGTGCCCCTAAATGGACTCGTAAAAGGAATTCGCCTGTGAAATTGCTGCTCAAGACCAATGACATGGTGACCCTGTCCTATGCTGAAGCCCTGTTGCGCGATGCGGGCATTGAGCATCAATCTCTCGACCACAATATGAGCATTCTGGATGGCTCGATTGGTATCTTGCCCCGCCGTCTGCTGGTCGCCCAAGAGCGTGAGGCCGAAGCCCGTCGCCTGCTCGAAGATGCAGGTCTGGGGGCTGAAACCGAAGTTCCCAAGAAGTCTTCCTGACCGCGCCCTCAAACAATAAGATCAGTCTCATGCCCCAAAGCCCGGCCCCCTTGCTGCCCGATAGCCCAAATCTGGCCTCAGCGGACGTGCCTGATGCTCTGGCCGTCAGCGCGGATGACTTTCTGGGTGGCAGGATCACTCTGTTGCAGCCGAAAAAGGGCCATCACCGTTCCGGCACAGACGCGGTCTTGTTGGCGGCCTGCTGTCCGGCCAGACCCGGAGAGCTGGTGGTTGATTTGGGGTCTGGCATCGGCGCGGCGGGGCTCTGCGTGGCTGCCCGCGTCGGTGGTGTGAAGTTGCTGGCGGTGGAAATTGATGCTGACGTTGCGGCCATTGCGGCAAGCAACATGACCCGCTGTGCCGAGCATTTGGCTGCAGCCAGCGTGATTTCTTGCGATGTTGCCTTGCGCGGGGACGCCCGAATGACGGCGGGCCTTGCCGAGAATATGGCCCACCATGTGATTGCCAATCCACCTTATTATCGCCCCGAACGTTTCCAGACCTCACCCAATGAGGCACGCGCCACGGCCCATATGCTGACCGATGAGGGCATGGAGCCATGGTTCCGCACTGCCGTGTCAATCCTGAAAAAAGGTGGCACCTTCACGGTGGTTCAGCGGGCTGACGAGTTGCCTGATCTACTGCAACTGATGCAGGGGCGCTTTGGCAACATCACAGTCCAACCCTTCTCGGCAAGGGAAGGGGAGGCGGCGCATCGGGTGGTCATACAGGGTAAGAAACAATCCCGCGCCCCCTTCCGCCTGCTGCCCACCATTGCGCTGCATGATGCAGGCCGTGATGTGCCCGCCGCTCGCATCGAAGCGGTGCATCGCCATGGGGCGGCGATTGACATTTCCTAAGAAGCGACGTTTCAGTCGAGAGTCTGTCGAATGATCCGCTCGAAAATCCGCACCCCGCTTGAGAGCAAACTGTCCGGGAAATCATAATCCGGATTATGCAATTGCGGATGGCTTTTCCCCGACCCAAGCAAAAACAATGTGGTCGGATGGCTCTGGCCGAAAATGCCAAAATCCTCGGAGAATCGCATCGGGTCCGGTTGTGCTGAATAGGGGATCTCTTCTGCCACCAGCGCTTGGCGAACCATCTCGGTGGTCTCAGGCGCATTGGTACAGGCGTCAAATACGTCATCTTCGCTGAGGCTGAGTAACAGGCCCTCGGCCTTCGCCGTGTCGGTGGCAAGGGAATGGGCCGCTTCCACCAAACCGGCCATAGCATCATCCGTCACCGTGCGCAGGGTCACCCAAATCTCGGCGTTTGCGGGAGATATCCCGAAACAGGGCTCACCCATGTCAATGTGGGTGATGGTGACCAACTTGAAATCCTCATCCAGCTGTTGGCCTTCATCAAGGCCATTGGACAATGCCTTCAGTCCCGCGACAATCCTCATCACTCCATCAAGGGGTGAAAGACCATCTTGCGGCAGCGAGGCGTGGGAGGTTTTGCCTTCAAGCTTGATCCGCATACCGCGTGAGGCACAACACATGGCCCCATCCTTCAGCCAAACTTCGCCATGGGAAAGTCCCGGCAGATTGTGCAAGGCAAAGGCCATATCTGGCTTGAGGGTCTGGAAGGCTGGATCTTTGGCTACGGCGCGTGCCCCTTTGCCGGTTTCCTCGGCTGGTTGGAACAACAGGATCACCCGTCCGCGGGCAGGGCGCTTGTTCGCCAGCCGCATCGCCAGCCCAAGCAAAATTGTCATATGGCCATCATGGCCGCAGGAATGCGCCTGTCCGTCAACCATCGAGCGATGAGCCGCTTCAGATTGCTCGCTGATCGGCAACCCGTCCAACTCGCATCGAAAAAGCAGGGTCGGCCCGTCTTCGATTCGCTCGCCGTCAAAAATTGCAGCGATGCCCGTGCCACCCCAGTCACTGCCATCTGCTTCTTGCCACGCACCCAGTCCCGTCACCAACTGGTCGGGCGACAAGGGCGCAAGTGCGGCTTCAACCCTTTTGGCCGTTTCACCCTCAAGTCCTGGCAAATCCGGATGACGATGGATTTCATGACGAAAGTCAACCAGTTGGTCGAGCATGCTGTTGCTCAAGTGAAACGACATGGCCGGTGAAAGTCCCGATAATCAGAAAAGAGAAAGGCCCGTCATCGCAAGTTTCTGGCGTGATGGCGGCGGATGAGATCATTCACCATAAGCATCGGCACCAGAGAAGACAAGCGCGGCAAGGGGATGAGTTTCAACAGGTCCAGCAATGACATGTTTTGGCCTTTCTTTGCTCAATGGGTCAGATGGTTGAGCTGATCAGTCATACTGAACCAGCTCATATTCAATGCCGTCATGATCGTCGAAATAGAAGCGGCGTCCAGGCTCATAGTCGGCATGATTTTTGGGCTCATAGCCAAGGGCAACAACCCGGGCTTCCATTGCGTCAAGATCGTCAACCACCACGCCAATATGATTAAGACCGCCGATGGTTTCATAGCTGTTGACCGTCGTATCTTTGGCGCCTTTGGAATAGAGCGCGATATATTGTTCCTCTGTCCCTACATGGGCTGTGGTGCCGCCGTCTTTGGACGGGCCCTTCCAGCGTATGGTCCAGCCGAACAAATCGATCAGAAATTGCGCGCTGCGGTCCACATCGGTGACCGTGATGTTGGCATGTTCGAGCGATGCAAGAGGCATGGTTTTGATCCTTATAAGCGTGCCCTTTTCAAAGGTACGCTTCGTTTCTTATGACCCATCAACGCACGAAGGCCCTGTTGGGTTCATAATTGGTTAAATTTTAATTTGCGTGGGGTAAGCGTAATTGCTAAACCTAACTTTAGGTCAAGCCTCTCTTTGGCGCTGTTGAAAAGCCAGTTTGGACTGTTTTGTGAAATAAAATTGATAAATGATTTCAAAATCTTGGACTTTAAAAATGGGCGTGAACCGGGAGACGAAGGGATGACTGGCAATGAAGAAAAATGACATTCTTTCCATCGGTCTTTTGTCCGAGCGAACGGGTATTGCAATCTCTGCCATTCGTTATTATGAGCAAGAAGGCCTTGTTCATCCCGCCCGCAACGCAGGAGGACAGCGCCGTTTCCTGCGCTCCGATATCCGCCGTTTGTCCTTCATCCGCCTCGCCCAGCAATTTGGTCTCACCCTGCCGCAAATCCGTGCAGAGCTTTCCCGCCTGCCCAACCACCGAACCCCGACGGCGCGCGACTGGAAACGGATCAGTGGCGGTTTTCGCGATCATCTCACCGAGCAAATCGAAACGCTCACCCAATTGCGGGACAATCTTGATAGCTGCATTGGCTGTGGCTGCCTGTCGCTGGACAAATGCAAGCTCTACAACAAAGACGATGCCGCCGCAAAATTGGGGGCGGGACCGCGCTATGTGATGGGCAACAGCGCGTCTGATGTTGCGGGGCAACCCAACCAATCAGAAGAGAATTGATGATCAGCGGGTCTAAGGCTGGAAATTCATGACCAGCCATCTTAGATACTAGTCAAGCGTCGGGCTTTGCCTGACAGGACCATTGACCCGAGGACGTCTGTTGTGAGCGTAAAAAAGACCATCCGTAAAGTTCTGCCGAAAAAGCTGCTGCCGAAATCCTTTGCCGACGACGCCCCGGTTATCCCGGTTGTCCGCATGCATGGACCGATTGCCGCCGGGCAGCATATGCGATCGACTGTCAATCTCGCATCAGTTGCGGGACAGTTGCAAAAGGCCTTCTCGATCAAGGAAGCTCCGGCCGTCGCCATCTCGATCAACAGTCCCGGTGGCTCTCCCGTACAAAGCCGCTTCATCTATCAGCGCATCCGCCAACTGGCCGAAGAAAAAGAAAAGGAAGTGCTGGTTTTCTGCGAGGATGCAGCCGCATCCGGTGGCTACATGATCGCCATTGCTGGCGATGTGATCATCGCCGACCCAAGTTCCATCGTCGGATCGATTGGCGTCGTGTCTGGTGGCTTTGGCTTTGTCGAGGCGATTGGGAAACTCGGCATCGAACGCCGGATCTATACCGCGGGCACCCAGAAGGGCATGCTCGACCCGTTCCAGCCGGAAAACAGCGAGCATGTAGCCCATCTTGATAGCCTGTTGCAGGATCTGTTCGAAACCTTCAAGGGTATGGTCCGTGACCGCCGTGGTGACAAGCTGACCGAAAGTGAGGATGTGCTGTTCACCGGTGCATTCTGGACCGGCAACAAGGCGCTGGACTATGGTCTCATTGATGGCCTTGGTGATATGAGCGGTTATGTCAAGGAACGCTTCGGCACGAAAACCAAGCTGAAACTGATCGCTCCGCCCTCTGGCTGGTTTGGCTGTGGTCGCAATGGGGGCATAGGGCTTTCAGCCAGCAACCCTGTCGACCGCATCGCTGCTGGCCTCTCGGCCGATGCCATGCTGACCGCTATGGAACAACGCGCCCTCTGGTCCCGTCTGGGCCTCTGAGTATATTGACCCGCCAATCAGAAGAAATTGGCCTTGTTCTCACTCTATGCTAAGCACGAAGCTGCGGGCCTTTGTTTGCACATCAGGCCCGCTCCAGACGAACTGTGAGACGAAGAGTGATGCCACAAAAGGCATTCGGCGGAGTGAAATGACGTGATTGGCAAATTACTGGTTTTGGTGGCGGTTCTCGGCGGCATTTGGCTTGTGGTCAAGCTGCTTGCCAAGGTGGGAGAGCAGAACAAGGAAATTCTGGTCCGCCGTCAGAAGGAACAATTGGTCAAAAAGCGCGAACGCGAAGAGCGCGAAGCCGACATCATTGATTTGGAAATGGACCCCGACACTGGCGAATTCGAAGAGCGAAAAGACGACAAGTGATCTGCCGTGCTTGCTGCCTCTTATGCCAAATGCGCTGAAATATAAGTGCGGTCGTCAAAGGAAAGTCGCCCCGGCCCCATGCCTTTGCATTGCAGGTTGCGGCCAATGCAAAGCGGATCCTCTGCCAGCAAAGTGGCCAAATGCGCCTCTGTCTCTGCAAGGCTGTCAAACAGTGCTGGATAGCCATCGGACGTGATGACCAGTCGCCCTGTTTTTGCCGGATACCGCTCAATGAAAGGGGCCGGAACCGCATTGCCGATGATCGCGCCAAAGGCCGCATCATCTCCCTCCCGATTGAGATAATTCGATTGACAACAAAGCGCTGGTGCAATCAGGCGATCATAATCGTCCTGCGCCATGATATCCGCTTCTGACAGGCCATCATGGAGCATGGAACGGATCATCATTGCCCTGATTGTTGCGCATAATTCTTCGGTCCGCCAGAATTTTGCATTCGTGTAGCCCTGCATGCGGAATTTGCAGTCACCCACCCGCCAGATTTCTGCGTGATGGGCAGAATAAAGGCAAAAGACAAAGCCACCCGTTCGCCGCAAATCATCAAGACTGGCTTCGATCTTGCGTGCTCTGACAAGTGCGGTGAAAGCCTCGACCAAAGCTTCAAGGCTGATGTCCCGCGGCACCGATTGCATCAGTTTTACCGCATCATCCATGATGGCCGTGATCACATCCGCTTCGCCATAGGCGGGTCCGCGTGATCCATCCAGCACGCCGAAATGATGTGCTGTCCGGATCAACCGATCCTCGCTATAACCATCCTCCGACTTGCCAAGGCTGAAGGCTTCCAGATGCGTGGCTTCCATGAGAATGCGTCCCTGTTATTCATCCCCAAAGGGGTTCGTCAATTGCCGGTGCAAGGAAGCCATCATCCCCCAATCTGCCATTTTCCTCGAGCCAGTCGAGAAAGACGATTGCCTGTTTGCTCGGTCTTGGCCGCTCGCTGGAGGGGCGAACCAAGAGGCCCTCACGAAACAGCACAAAGCCAGCGGGCGCGATCAGTGAGCCTTCCTTTATCTCCCGTTCAATGAGGAATTTCGGTGCCAGAGCTACGCCCAGTGCCCGTTCTGCTGCCTCATAAGACAAGGCCGAAAGATCATAGAGCGACTCTTGTGACGACTCGATGTCGATACCGCTCAGCTTGGACCACTTGCTCCAGGACTGCTCAAGACCACGGCGACTGATGCGCGTCTGGAAGCTGAGGCGGCTGCCATCAAACGTGTGATCATAGGCTGGGGAAAGAACCGGGCCAATATGCACATCTCCAAGCGTGATGGCATCAGGATGGTCCGTCGCCGGACTGGCTAGCCGATCCCACGAGAGAACCAGATCCACCCCGCCGTCGTTGTCGCCTGCATTCTCTGCGGTCGACAGCTTGATCTGCACCTCGATTTCCGGATGATCGATATTGAAGCGCGCGACTGTCGGCACCGCCCACAGACGGGCAAAGGTGGAACTGACCTTGATGGTGATCCGCTGGGATCCGTCGTCTCCGCAAAGTCGGTGATAGCCCTTGCGCATTTCCTCCAGACTATCCGAGACCACTTGCGCAAAAGCTCGTCCTTCAGGCGTCAATTCGATGCCCGCGCCGCGCTTCTGGAAGATTGTCACCCCGGCATGATCTTGCAACTGATGAAGCTGCTTGCTGATTGCACTATGGGTGCGTCCCAGCATTGAGGCGGCTTTGGTCACCGACCCCGTGCGATAGACAGCATCAAATGCGATCAGCGAAGCGAGCGGTGGCAGATTATCCATCAGGATCTCCTATTGGATGTGTGGGCATTATGTCACTTTTTCTCACATGATCCGTTCATATTATTCAATTTTTTCCCCTTCGAAAAGGTCTTATAGTGACGACTTTGAAAAGGAGACCCCACCATGGATACACGTCCAACGCGTCCTTTCCGCCGCATTGATGAACCCGAATTACGCTGGATGATGGGGGACGGTGCAGCCCGGACGATCGGGCTTGGCACACCAATCCAATTGATCGCGCTTTGGTGGCGCAGAATCACGCAAAGGCGTCAAATGGCCCGCGATCTGCAAAGCTTCCCGCCCGAGGTGCTTGAAGATTTCAACCTGACCCACAAGACAGCTCTGATGCTTGTCAACAAGCCTTTCTGGCGCGCCTGACAAGGCGCGCGCTGCCTTTTTGAACAACCGCCTTTCAATCCCAGATCCATCTGTAAAATTGTTCTTGCTATGTTCCGTTTCTTTCGGCAAAGTCGAATGGAACAAAAGTGAAACAAGTCACGCTTGAGACAAGCAGACATCACAGCAAGCCATAGGACAACAATCGGTGCGGTGGCACCATTGTCATGAGGGAGAGAGGGACATGGCACGCCGCCGTTCCAATGCAAAAGTGGATGTGACGGAGGATTCCGATCCATTCATCGGCTTTCAGGTTGATCCGGACCATCATAACGGTCGTCGGATCAAGGGGCGCGGCACGCGTTCCAATCGGGCAGGGCGGTTTGAACCTTATCAACGCGAGACGGTTGATGATGGTTGGACTGTGGATTTTGACGATGACGAGCTGCCGCCGCTGCGCACCAGTGTGCAGGAAGAAAAAGCCCGCACCATCATCACCCGCAATGACTCCCCGGACATTTCTTTTGACCGCTCGATCAACCCCTATCGCGGCTGCGAGCATGGCTGCGTCTATTGTTTCGCCCGCCCGACCCATGCCTATATGGGTCTGTCCGCCGGACTCGATTTTGAAACGCGGCTCTTTGCCAAACCGGACGCCGCCAATCAATTGCGCAAGGAATTGTCTGCCAAAGGCTATCGCCCCAAGGCCATTGCCATCGGCACCAACACGGACCCCTATCAGCCCATCGAACGGCGTTATCAATTGATGCCAGCCATTCTGGATGTGCTGATCGAAACCGGTCATCCGGTCGGCATCGTTACCAAGTCCAACCTGATTCTGCGCGATCTCGACCGCCTTAAAGAGCTCAATGAACGCAATCTGGTCAAGGTGGCCCTTTCTGTGACCTCGCTCGACAAAGATTTGAGCCGACGTCTGGAGCCGCGCGCCGCCAGCCCGCAAAAGCGCCTTGAGGCCATTCAAAAATTGTCAGACGCTGGCATCCCCACCTGCGTCATGGTCGCGCCAATCATCCCGGCGCTCAATGACGACGAGCTGGAGGCCATTCTGGCCGCCGCCTATGAGGCAGGGGCGCGGGAAGCGGGCACCATCCTTTTGCGCCTGCCAAACGAAGTGAACGCCCTGTTCCAGGAGTGGCTCCTGAAACATTATCCGGATCGCTACCGCCATGTGATGAATGTCTTGCGCTCGATGCGCGGTGGCAAAGACTATGACAGTCGTCCCGGCCACCGCATGCGTGGCTCTGGCCCTTATGCCGATATCTTGCACAAACGGATGAATGTCGCCTGCCGCAATCTGGGCTACGCCACCCGACGAACGCGTCTGGCTCTCAAGCATTTCACGCCACCAGAATGCGAGGTCACCCAATTGTCCCTGTTCTGACCAATTCTTTTGATTAGCAGCGAAAAGAGGGTGGGAGCCTTTGCCATTTGAGCAAAAACTCGGGTCAATCAGGGCAATATCCACGATTTCCTAAAGTGGTTTGCCCTTTTGATTTGTAAGTGCGCGGCGTAAATAATGGAGATTTTTTACATAAATGATCAAAAATGGTGGAATGGCTGTTGCTTTTGATAATATTCAGCTTTTCACAAATTGCATTTGAATATCGAATTGGTTAAGCAAATATTACGAATCGAAAACTGAGTCTTTTGACTGGGTTTCCAAATGGTTTGCAGGAACCCGCCGCATCGTTCCTGCTGCGCAATGACAATGGCCTTCCTGTCATTGCGCCTAACGCTGCCCTGTTCTGATCACCGCCAATATTGATCAGGCAGGGCAGCTTTTTCTTGTCTCCTGATGCTTTCAGACTGTCTTATTCTAGTTTTGCTGTCCGCTAAGCTTGTTTGTCTTGCCCGGATGGTTCTGCGACGCCATTTTTCTTCGGTGATCACCCATCCATGTAACGCAATTAGCCCACATATGACGGTTGGCTCTTTTACATCTTGGCGCCACGGATTAGGTTAATAAAAGGTCAAATGCTTGATTCGTCGGGCAAGTTGTTGGTTGCCTGATCCCAAATGCGGTTCAATCGTCAGGTCAATCGTCGCGTTCGGATGAGTTTTTGATGGCAGGCAAGGAGCAAGCCATCAGGGATTCTGTCCGAGATTCCAAATGCATGGCAGCGCCATGCCGAAGTGGAGCAGAGTAAATGCAAAGGCTTGGAGCCATTTTCATCGCCGTTTGTATGGTTGCGATCTCCACCTCTGTCGGAGCGATGTTGCATTTTAAATTCGGCCTGTCGATCACCGAGTCCTCGCCAGTCGCCTTTGGTGTCCTGCTCACCTTGCTGCTCATTCATTATCAAATCAGCCGTGTGCGCGATAAAATGATCATCGAAGAGCAGATGGACGACCTGACACGGCTCAAACTCGCACTAACCAAGGAAGTGCAGGATGTCCGCGAGCTGGCCAATCGTTTGGAAAGCGATCTGGATGAGCGGGTGAACCGAGACATCGAGCCCGTATTGGCTGAACTCGAAATCATTGGCACGCTGGTCAAGCAATTGGCAGAAAGCTGTGCCGAGCTGGATGAACGGGTGCAGGAAGGGGATAGCCGGGTCGAGGCGATCAACGCCACCGTGCTGTCCGCCAAGCATTCGGTGCAGGAATTGGAAAGTCTGTTGCGGACATCCAACCGAGCAATGCCAGCCTCAGGCCAGGCACAGGACCGGGCAACCGATTATAACGCCGATCATTTATCCTATTCCAATCCATCCCAATCGGGTGGGTTTGAGACAGATGCCGCCTCCCGTTATGACGAGCCATCGGGCTCTGCGGATGAGGCTGAACCCGAACCGGAAGAATTTGTCCGTCCCGAGGATGAAGCCGCGGTGCGTCGGGCGCTTGCCCTTGGACAGATCGAGATGTTCATGCAGCCCATCGTCGCTCTGCCCATGCGCAAACCCCAATATTATGAGGCTCTGGCGCGCCTCAGGGCCGATGATGGCAGCCTGATCACGCCGGACATTTTCCTGCCCGTCTGCCGAAAAAACGGGTTCCTGCCGATGCTCGATCGCCTCGCCATCAATGAAACCTTCCGGATGCAGCGCCGTCTTGCAGACCGGGGCCATATGGTCGATTGTTTCTGCAATCTGGCGCTTGCGAGCCTCGCCGACAGCGATTTCTTTGCCCAGTTACGCGGACTGTTCGAACAGAACCGCGATCTAGCCGAACATGTCATTCTCGAATTCTCCCTTGCCGACATGAACAATTTTGGCATTTTGGAGGATGAGACACTTCAGTTGCTGCGCTCCATGGGGTTCCGATTCTCGGTTGATCAAATGACGACCCTCAATGCGGAATTTGACAAATTTGCCCGCAAAGGGGTGCGCTTTGCAAAGATCGCAGCGCCAATCCTCACCAGCCGCGATGTTGGCCGTGGGCTTGATATTCATCCGGCGGATTTCTCGCGTGTTCTTGCACGCAAGGGCATTGAGCTGGTGGTCACCCATGTTGAAACTGAAAGCATGTTGGTCAGTCTCATCGACTTCAACATAAATTTGGCGCAAGGCAATCATTTTGCGGCAGCAAAAGCGGTCAAGGGAGCCGGCTCTGGCGGAGACGGTGGCCCATCTGACAATCGCGGCCAGCCGGGCGGTGTACGTCCATCGGACATTCCCGCTGTTCGGGCGCATGGCCAAAGAAATGATGTTCAACGAAATGATCGGCAAAGAAACAGCAATCAGTCCGTCTTGCCGGCTGACAAGCCACAGACAGGTCAACAACCGCAAATCAATATGCCTGCGCCCCCATCCGAAAGCAGCCAACGCCGTCTGGGTGACAATCCGCGCGTTGCACAAGCCTTGCGCGCCATGGCGAAGCGCGATGGTGGCGGTAACAGCACAAGAGATCATTTTCGCAACGTTCTGGCCGAAGCGGCTGGCTTGATGGATGACGCGCCTCAGCGCCCCGCCCAGCCTATAACGGGCGCAAACACCGCGCCACACGCCCCAGCCGCCCCCGCAGCCCCCGCAGCCTCAGACCGCCTGCCGGTGTCCGATGATTATGGCCTCAAAACCAACACCGACCGGGGCCAGTATCTCGATTTGGGCAACCAGCCTGCAGATGACCGTCCGTCATCTGGCGCGCGCTCAGATGGTCGGCAGGAGGCCAATGCAGGTGGCGGCAACTTCGAGCGTCTCATTCGCTGATCTGCGCCATCGCTGTCGTGGGGCCGTTGATGTCTCATCCAAAAGCTGTAAATGCCTGTGCATGAGGATGTCTGAGCGCCATCCCTTTCGCCCGCTGATCGCAAAAGGCGCTTATCCTTGTGTTTTGATGTCGCTCCCCTCTTGACCTTGTCATGGGGAGAGGGGAGAAGTGTTCAACAATGCACATCCATTGCGTGCCATGCCGAGTTTGTTTCGCCTCGCGTCCATTGCCCAAAGCCAAAGGTGTCTGTCATGTCGTCCCGTCTCTCCGGTTTGTCCGAAATTGCACCGCGCTATAAAGGCATTTTGTCTGACATCTGGGGAGTCATTCACAATGGAGTGACCCCATTTGAAGGTGCTGTAGATGCATTGACCCGCTATCGTGCGAATGGCGGCAGGGTCGTGCTGATCACCAACGCACCAAGGCCTTCTGCGCTCATCGCTGCCCAACTGGATAATCTGGGAATTGGTCGGGAGAGCTATGACGATCTGATCACCTCGGGCGACATCACCCGCAAAATATTGACCGACAGCGGCAAGACCCGGCTTTACCATTTGGGGCCAGAGCGTGACTTACCCTTGTATGAAGGTCTCGGCCTGACCTTGGTTGAGCAAGAAGAGGCAGAGATGATCTGCTGTACCGGCCTGTTCGACGACACTAAGGAAACGCCGGACGATTATGATGATCTGCTGAAAAATCTCGCCAAACGCCAACTGCCAATGGTTTGTGCCAATCCGGACCGGGTGGTTGATCGCGGCAACAAGCTGATCTATTGCGCGGGCTCGCTGGCGAGCCGGTTCGAAGCCTATTCCGGGGAAACCGTGCAGGCGGGCAAACCCGAAGCTGCCATCTATGACGCAGCGCTGGCCGCCCTCAATAAGGCCGCAGGCACCGCAATCGACAAGACCGATGTCCTTGCGATCGGGGATTCTGTCCCAACGGATCTGCGGGGCGTGCACTATCAGAAAATTGATGCCCTGTTCATTTCATCGGGCATTCATGCCCAGATGTTCGGCGATCCTGATGACCCGGATCATGAACGGGTCCAGCACCGCCTTGATCATGAAGATGTCGAGACGATTGGATACATGCCCCGCCTCGTCTGGTAGACCTGTCTGTCGAGCCATCTTGTGATCAGTTGCCAGCCTGCCTATCTGTGAGGAGAGGGAAGGCGGATGTGTCGTGAAGGCTTGTCAGCCTTTCTGCGCTCACTGTGCTCATTTCCTGCATCAACCCATAAGGAACGCTTTCATGGCCATCACCCTACTTGAAGACCGAAAATTGGTACGCATGTCGGGCGCTGACACAGAGGCATTGTTGCAGCGTTTGATCACGACCAATCTTGACAAAGTGGCTGTCGGGGAAGCCGGGTATGGCGCCTTGCTGACACCGCAAGGCAAGATCCTGTTTGACTTCATCGTCACGCGTCAGCCTGATGGCTTTTTGTTCGATCTTGATGGGCGCGTGGTGGATGACTTTATCAAGAAAATGACCCTCTATCGCCTGCGATCCGCCATAGCCATTGATCTGCTTGAGGATCAGGTGGGGCACAGCTTTGAGCCACAAGAGACGGGGGTGCAGGATCCTCGCTCCGAGATGCTCGGCTGGCGTCTATATGGTCCGGCGGACGACTGGCTGCGAGATCCAGACCATGCAGCCCTGTCGGCCCGTTTCGTCGAAGCCGGAATTCCGCAAGCTGGCACGGATTTCGACTTTGGTGATGCCTTCCCCCACGATGTGAATATGGATCTCCTGGGGGGAATCGATTTCTCCAAAGGATGCTATGTCGGTCAGGAAGTCGTCTCCCGCATGCACCATCGCGGCACCGCGCGTAAGCGGGTGGTTCAGGTTGAAGCGCCCCAACCTCTGCGACAGTCTGCCTCACCCACTGAGGCGACCATTTCCGTCGGCGGGAAAGCCGTAGGCACCCTTGGCCAAGTGTCTGGAAACAAAGGGCTTGCGTTGGTGCGGCTTGATCGTGTGGCCGATGCCATTGAGGAAAATCTGGTTGTTGAAGTAATGGGCATGGCTTTGACATTCTCTATTCCAGATTATGCAAATTTCTCCATGTAAGTCGCACGGTTTATAATATTTAATCGCAGTATTGTTATTTTGTTATTTTTCTATAACTTGAGATAATGTTGCAATCTTTTTCGCAAATTGCAGTATTTTTATGATTAACCAAGCATAAAACTCGAAGCTTTTTTAAGCTTTGTTAAGACTGTTTCCGGCAAACTGGTCATACAGGGGACAGACTTTTGGGGGTCACACTATGCCAGCCGATATTTTGGCATTGGAGCTGCTTGTCGCGGATATTGCGGCTTATGCTAAACATCAAATTGAAAACGGATCTTTGTGCGGGCCACGCTTTGCCGCCTATGTCAAACTGTCATGGTTTGGACAGTCGGGCAGCCCATGTTATTCCGATTGCAAAAATCTGCTCGATGCGCTGCAAATCTTGCGGGATCTGGACAATGACAGCGATGTCAATAGATTCTACATTGCCATGACAGCGGTGCTGATGGAATGTTACCCGCAGGCCGAGCAGGCCATGACAGACTTTGACGATATCCGCCGCATGTCGGCAGATCTGCGAAAGGTCGCCTGAGGCAACAAAGGCTTTCAAGAGACACAAAAGTCAAAGCGCGCCTCGAGGTCCGATGCGCGCTCTTTTTTTGTCTTGTTGCCGAAAAGGCCAGACGTCACTTTGCTGGCTGGGTCTGAAGCTTGGAGCGTTTGAGATGCTCATCGAGACGGGGCATCATCTCAACGAAATTGCAGGGCGTATGGCGATAGTCCAGCTGATAGGCAAAGATACCATCCCATGCATCCTTGCAGGCCCCGGATGAACCGGGAATACAGAAAATATAGGTCGCGCCAGCCACGCCGCCTGTCGCGCGAGACTGGATGGTTGAAGTGCCGATTTTTTCAAATGAAATCTTGTGAAACAGCCACGAAAAGCCGTCCATATGTTTTTCGAACAGCGGAATCATCGCTTCCGGCGTCACATCGCGACCGGTAAAGCCTGTGCCGCCCGTTGAAATGATCACGTCGACGCCCTTGTCCGCAATCCAGGCCTTGGTTTGTGCCTGAATGGCCTCGACATCATCTTTGACGATTGCCCTGTCAGCCAATATGTGTCCGGCCGCCTCAAGGCGGTCCACCAATATCTGACCAGACTTGTCGTCCTCCAGCGTCCTTGTGTCGGACACTGTCAGAATGGCGATCTTTACGGGAATGAAGGAACGGGGGCCGGAACTGTGAGCCATAGTCGTCTCTCTTGCTTGGGCTTATAGGCGGGTTTCTCAGACAATCAACATAAAGCAGAATGTCTGACAAGTCCCCCTAACATTCATCAAGAGAAGAGTCTTCCTCAACAGAAGCGCATCAGGCTATGGCGTTAGCGTCCGATATAACGGTCCCGACGGTGATTGATGGCGATGATGGCATTGAGAATGAGCGAGCCAAACAAGGACCAGCCAATCACATTGAGCGGTAATAGGAAAAGGGCGGTCCCAAAGATCCCGATATCAAACAATTGTTGCACGTAACCGGCCTTGAAACCGGTGGCCTCCTGCACGGTCAACGCCAATGCGCCAGCGCCCCCAAGGCTACCTTCATGGCGAATGATAGCCAACAACCCGGTCCCTGTCAGCACGCCAAAGGCGAGGGTACCGAAGAACGGATTGAGTGTCTCGAAGGTCATCAGAGGGGGCAAAACCTGCATCAACACCGACAACCCTGCCACACAGAGCGCGGATTTGACCGTAAAGCGCCAGCCAAGGCGCTGATAGGTGAACCAATAGAAGGGCAAGTTGACCAGAAAGAACACGATCCCCAGATCGTAACCGGTAGCGTAGGATATTATCAAAGCCAATCCGGCGGTCTGTCCTGTAATGAAACCCAGCTGGGTCAGAAAGACCAGACCGACAGCGGCCAGCAGAACGCCGAAGGACAGGCCCTGGACATCTTCCAGCAATGAATGCTTTTCAAGACCGGCAAGCGGCTCGCTATTCGTGACTGCGCTCATTTCATCTCACATATACAGATTTTTGGTTGGTACGGTCCGACTAAATGCGAAATATAGGTATATTTGTACTTACTATATGGTGCCAGAGGGAAAATATTATATCCAGTCTAGACTTTGTGCAGCGCGATGAAAATTAAGGCAGACTTGGCGTCTGCTTCAGTCCCGTGGGCCGATTGTGCTACAGAGAGCCGTATGCGGGAGAGGGAAGGGCCAAGATCACGCCTCTCAAGTCTGATTCAAGGCTCAGGCAAAGGGCAACAAGGGGCAACAAGGGGCAACAAGGGGCAACAAGGTAGTGCCCCATACACCCGCGAGAGGGTGCCAAACCATGACAAATTGCATGATTGAATTGGGTAATCTCAGCATCATTGCCACCAAGCAGGGCAGGCAGGACTGAACAGGGAGAAAAACCGGCTTTTCTTCTGCCGCCGATTGCATTAGGGTCCGCCCCAAAGCCGGGACCTTGCCCGACGCAACCATGATGCAATAAGAGACTGACAGGAAGATGACCGACATTCTAGCCCCTCATATGCAGCCGGAACGCTCTTTTCAGGGCATGATCCTCGCGCTGCAGAAATACTGGGCCGATTACGGCTGCGCAATTCTCCAGCCCTATGACATGGAAGTCGGCGCCGGTACCTTCCACCCGGCCACCACCCTGCGCGCGCTCGGGCCGCGCCCGTGGCAGGTTGCTTATGTTCAGCCGTCACGTCGTCCAACCGATGGACGTTATGGCGAAAATCCCAATCGACTGCAGCATTATTACCAGTTTCAGGTTCTGTTGAAACCGAGCCCGAAAGATCTTCAGGATCTGTATCTCGGCTCGCTGAAAGCGATTGGCATCGACAGCGCTTTGCATGATATTCGCTTTGTGGAAGATGACTGGGAAAGCCCGACCCTTGGTGCATGGGGCCTTGGATGGGAATGTTGGTGCGATGGCATGGAAGTGAGCCAGTTCACCTATTTCCAGCAGGTTTGCGGCATCGAATGTGCTCCCGTCGCAGGCGAGTTGACCTATGGTCTGGAACGCATTGCCATGTATGTGCAGGGCGTCGATAACGTCTATGACCTGAACTATAATGGCCGTGAAGGCGATGAGAAAATCTCCTATGGCGATGTCTTCTTGCAGGCAGAGCAGGAATATTCCCGTCACAATTTCGAATATGCCAACACTGAGAAATTGTTCCGCCACTTCAAGGATGCGGAAGAGGAATGCAAGGCCATTCTTGCGCAGGGAGCTGGCGGCAATTTGCATCTGTGTGTGTTGCCAGCCTACGACCAGTGCATCAAGGCATCTCACCTGTTCAACCTGCTCGATGCCCGCGGTGTCATTTCCGTGACCGAACGACAGAGCTACATTCTGCGGGTTCGCGAACTCGCCAAAGCCTGTGGCGAGGCCTTTCTGCTGACCCATGCAGGCGGCGTCGGCTACGAGCCAAAGTGATCCATTGGGATCGGACCTGTTGAAATAGGTCCCTATACTTCCAACAAAGAATAAAACCGCCTTGTGAGGCGGTTTTTTCATATTGGCTTGCTATCGCGGCTAGAAAGCATCATCCATAAAGCGTGGCCCAACAGTGCCAAGCCAGATCGGGGAACCGGTCCCCGCAGCTCGCATCGGCACTTTTGAGAGATCCGCATCAAGCGGCATTCTTGTTGAAGGCCGGTTTGGAGACAGAGCTATCTGGATCTGCCGTTATTGTTCGAGTTGGAGCCTCCATGCGAGCTTGAGTTGCTGTTCGAACTTGAGTTGCTGTGCGAGCTTGAATTGCTGTTCGAACTGGAGTTGCTGTGCGAGCTGGAGTTGCTGTTTGAGCTTGAGTTGCTGTTCGAGCTTGAGTTGCTGTTCGAACTTGAGTTGCTGTTCGAGCTGGAGTTGCTGTTCGAGCTTGAGTTGCTGTTCGAACTTGAGTTACTGTTTGAACTGGAGTTGCTTTTCGAGCTTGAGTTCCCGTTGGGATTGCTACTGTTGCTCACGCTGCTATTTGAGTTGCTGCGGTTGGTCGAGCTGGCCTGCGCATTGGCACTTTGTGTCGCCGACGCTGCCTGGGCTGCCGCACGTGCCGCCTTTCTTTCCGCTCTTGCTTTCTGTTTGGCACTTAGTTGCGGATTCCTTTTGACCGCACGAGCCCATTCCTGCATGCGGTTCGCATAGGCCTGCTTGGCTGCCGCACGCTTTTGAGCTGCAGTCATCCGACCCTTGCTTTTGAACCGTGATGGCATATCAGTTGCTGCCGACTTTGCGTTCTTCTTGGAGACCTTCAAGCTGCCTGGTGCCAAAGTCATGACAGTGTTGTTGATCTTTCTTGTCGCCCGGAAATTGACTTTTGTTTTGGGCTTCTTCGTTTTGCGCCTATTCAGTGCCTTGGTCGCGGCAGGTGTGGCGGCTTTTAGCGACAGGCCAGAGGAGGCCCCATTGACCCGGCGAACACTGGCTTGCTGCCCACGGGTAATGTCAGCCATCTCGCCGCTCGCATTGTCCGAAACTTCTACAGTACCATTGGAAACAGCAACATCAGCGCCGCGCCCGCTGACGTCGACCGAAAAGGTCGTGCCCTTGACGGTAGCGACGAGGAATGGAGTGCGAACGGAGAAATGCTTCACATTCCGTTTGTTGACCGTCAGATCCAAACGCCCGCTCTGCTGCAAAATCAGTGTCTTGCCGGGCTTGTTATACTTGGCCGGTGGCAGCGCCATAATCGCGCTTGGCCCCACTTGAATGCGCTCATTGCCCCGCTTGAGCAATATCCGCGTTTTGGAGCGGGTTGAAAGCGTAAAACCCGGTTTCAGCAACATGCCGCGCTTGACCCTCTGGGCACGTTCGTGCTTGGCGGCAATAAAGGCGGTGCCGGTCACCTTGGCTACAAGCCAGCTATGATGTTCGTCCGCAGCAGCAGAATGGGGCAGCATGAAAGTGAGCATCGTTACAAAGTAAAGAACGAACAAACGCATTTGGTCAGGTCCTCGATGAAGAATGGGTCCAAATCGACCATGCGCGTGAAAATATAAAAATGGTTTAAGACCCGGAATTCGCTTCAGTATTGCGGTCAGCAATTTGGTTACTTTCGCATTACTGGACTCTTTTGGAATCTTGATGGGCGCGCTTATTCGTGCATATTGCAACAATGCAAGAGTTTGTTAACCATACTTCTCTACTAATGATTAAGGATTTCGACAGTTGGTTCTCCCGTCGGAATCGAAAAATCATGGCAGTTTTAAAGAGAGACATGTGTGGTGAAGGTGCGGCTTACAAATTGGAACATGCTGGCGTCAAAAGCCATATGTCTAAGCGGTGCAATCCTGTTGTCCGCTTGCGCCACGAAGCCCGAAGCGCCCACTGCGCCTCTTACCCAGCCAAACGAATCCTTCATTCAAGTCACCAAGCAAAAATCGACCTGGTGTTACACACGGGTGATTGAAGGCATGCCGAAAGACGAAATATGCCAGAAGGGTGATTTCATTCGCTATAGCCCAGAACCACATCCCGAGACGATCTACAGACCAATTCCGGGCTATGTGATGGCGTTGTTTGGAACGATGTCTGCCATGCAGGCTGGCATGGAAGCAGGGACGCCGAAGTCATCCTATCGTGCAGAGTCAAAAGAGGCGGCCGCGATGCGCCTCTGGGCAACCAGTCTGCAAAACTGAACAGATGCAGACGTTCATGAATCTGGCATGTTGGTGGCGGATTATTTGGGCTTGCCCGTATCCGAGCTGTCTGAAGCGGGTTTGGTGAAGGTCACATCGACCCCATTCAGACGATAGAGTCCTGCATCGAGTGGAATATCAAAGAAAATCTCGCCATTGACCAGAATCTCAACGCCATGCGGTCCTGCGCGGTAGGAATAAAGGTCATCGTCGCATTGAACCTGCTGCGGATAGGGCAAGTCTCCAGTCACATAGTCGAGCGCTGCGCAATTGCCAATCTGCAACTCAAAACTTTTCCCCGAAACCGGATGCACGATGTAGGCTGCGAGATTGTGATCTTGCAACAGGGAACGCGATGCGGCTTCTTCATTGGCATCAAGGCGCTTGAGAATATTGTCTCCCGATAGCAAGTCGCCATCGGACAGGTCCGGGATATCTTTGTCCTTGGGCTGCAACTCGCCATCTTCATCAATCGCAAGCGATGTAACAAAGACGAATTTCAGGTCCTTTTCATCCGGTTCCTTCTGGCTGTCCTGCGTTTGACCCTGCGCAAAAGCAGGTGAGACAGGCAGATTGACCAAGGCAATCATGCTCAAAGACGCAGCAAAAAGGCATCCGGTGCGAACACAGAAGGCTTTGAGGAAACAGGCGTAAAATCGGGACGTAAAAGCAAAGAACAGTTTTGAAGCGGCATGCGTCATAAAAATCTCTCCACCCAGTGATTGATGCCACCGCCAGCTTGGGCGGTGTGGACGAGAGCATATGTTCCGGGCACTTGATGAGCGCCCGGAACATGTCAATATATTAACGGCAGCTGGTAGGGATCAGCGTGTAATGCTGATCTTCAAGCACACGTGTCGTCCGGATATAGACAGGATCGTGATACTTGCTGGTCACAATGGAGCCACCCCTGCGCATGTTGCCTCTCCAGGAACGGCTGGCACCACGGACAAATACGCCCTTCGTGTCATATTCCACGAGTTGTGGAATCTTCTCCACTTTGTAGCATTTGTCACGATTGACGTAACGGTCGCCCGTAAACGTGCGAGCTTCTGCGTCAAACGAAAAGCTGACGGCGGTTGTAAGAGTTGCTACTGCCAGAGCAGTTGCCAAAGCAAAATTGGTAGTTCGAATGGTCATATCGGTTCTCCAAAAAAATATTTGCCCTTATAATTTTCGTTGGGCCGCAAGATGATTTGAACCAATAATCACGGAGATGTCAAAGAGTTTTAGTTAAGGTTTGGTTAATGGATGTAATGGTTTCCAACAATTTGGACAATTATAGACTAAATCATGGGAAAATTGTCTCATTTACCCAAAGGACATGAATTTACATTATGAATTGTTTTATTTTTATTGAAATTTGAAATTAATAGAATTTTCAATGCCTTGGAAGCGTAATTTTCGCAAAGGCAAAGGGTTGATCGAGGGTTTTATAACTATTTTCAACAACCGGAAGGGTTATAGGTGAAACTAGTTAGGAAAATGCACAAAATCTGTGGTCCTATTTTGCTTTTCGCCATTTTTTAGGGCGAGAAGCAAGAAATTGGATTGGATTGCAATAATTTTGTACACAACTAATAATTACATTTTCTACAACTTTAGATGGATTTTACCCTCTGACAAAGTGGCGCGATCTTTAATCAAGGTTTGTCGTCGGCCTTTTTGGTATGCATTTTCATCTTGGATTTCATGGCTTCAAGCTGCGCGCGAAACGTCTCGCACGGGTCCACTTCATCAACGCGAGGGGTGAACCAGACATAGTCATACAGCTTGGGGTCAAATGCGGGATAGTCCGTTGCATCGGTTCTATCGCGGACCACTTCGATCAACGCAACGGAAGCAACCGTCTCGGATTTATCAAGAAACATCCTGACACCGCGATCCTTTCGCGTATGGCCATTGCCCGCAATCAGAATGGAGACGTCATCCGCCTTGCGTTTCCCTCGCAAGGCACGTGCCATGAATGCATCTTTTAATTTCTGCATACCGACCAGCGGCTTTACAGCATCCCGATCCATCATGCCGCAATGGGCGTCGACCAGCTCGTCAAGCAAACTATTAAGTTGAGGAGCCGTATAGTCCCGATCCCAGCGCAGATCCACAAGATGATCTGCATCCAGTGCTTGCCCCTTACCCAATTGCATCAGGGTGGCGCGATCCGGATTGCCTGCCTTGAGTTCCATGCCTGCCTTGAGGGCCTCGGAAACGATTGGTCGATACTGGCTCCATGCAGGCCAGCCCCGCGCCTCCCAAGCGATATCCGCACCCAGCTGATCAAGTCCTTCAAGATTGGCTTTGTCGAGATTCGCTTGATGCACCTGCTCGGCCATCTCCATCACCAACCGGCCTTTTGCCCCGGCCTCGCGCAGGTGGCGCACCATCAGGGCCTGTTTTTCATGATGCAGGGGATTGTCATGCTTCTCGCCGATCATCACCACCATTTTGTCCTCAATGGCGCTCAACAAGGCGGATTGGTCGATCTGTTTGCCAGTTGCGGTATTCCAGATTGTGTTCGCGAGTGGATGATCCTCTAACAACATGGCTGGCTCCTTGGCCTTGGTGGAAAGAGGGAAGAGACACAGCGGCACAAGGATCAGGCCGGCGATCACGGCATCCGTGATCCATCGGTTTGCCAGAGGCACCCGCTTGGCATGGCGTCGTCCTGATTTTGCATGAGGCTGGGTCATGACTCTCTCCCAAAGGCAGTCTGTATCTATAGGCAAACCGGTTTGCGGCTCAGTCTCGATTCTGTTTTTGGTGATACGAAGGCGAGGCCTTTGAAGGTGCCATTTTTTACCGCAAGCCAACGTCTGAAACGGCGCCATGGCGATAACCCATGGCCGTCACGGTCAGGTTTCCTCCCAGTTGGGCAACTGTCACTTGCACTTTGCTCCGTGTCCGTTAATCTCCTTGGCACGATTGACCCCATGGGTCATGCAATGAAGGGGAGAAAAGAAATGTCCATCAGTTGGGTCTTACTAGGCGCGCTTGTGCTTGTGGGCTTCTATGCTGTGTCGATCTACAACAAGCTGGTGAAAAATCGCCAGATGGCCGATGAAGGCTGGTCGGGGATCGATGTTCAGTTGAAACGGCGGGCCAACCTCATTCCGAATCTGGTTGAGACCGTGAAGGGCTATATGGGGCATGAGCGTGAGACCCTGGAAAAGGTCACCGAAATGCGGGCCCGTGCTGCTGGTGCTGCGTCCGGTGGGGCTGCCGAGCGCTCGCAGGCCGAAGGAGACTTGTCCAAGGCTTTGGTCAATCTCATGGCAGTTGCCGAGAATTATCCTGATCTCAAGGCCAATGAAGGCTTTCAGAATCTGCAAAAAGAACTGGCCAGCGTGGAAGATGAAATCCAGTTGGCGCGCCGTTATTTCAATGGCACCGTTCGCAATCTCAATGTGCTGGTGGAATCCTTCCCTTCCAACTTGATTGCCAATTTCTTCCAGTTTTACAAACGCGACTATTTTGAACTGGAAAATGAGGCCGACCGGCTGACGCCTCAGGTCCAGTTTTAACGCCTGACAAAGGGGCAAGGATCCGCAATGGAACCCTTGCCCTTCTCGTATTTTGCTTTGCCTGTTTAAACCGGCGAGCCGATTTGATTTTATGACAGACCCGCGCCCACGCATTGCGGGTCGACTATCTTTTGCAGGGAGAGGGGCGTGTGCCCCATCTTGCCATGGTGCCAATGATATTCCGCGCGATGCGTTCCATTTTGCCGCTGATTGCTTTGTCCTTTGTGTTCCTTGGGGCCTCTTTCGATGCCCATGCCCAGAGGGGCGAGCGGATCACGGATTACACAGTGGCCCTGACGGTCAACAAGGACCGCACGGTCGACATTGTCGAAACCATCACCATCAATGTTGAAGGCAACGTCTTCAAACGCGGCCTGTTGCGGGACATCCCGGTTCGCTATCGCGGCAAGCTTGGCGAGACGGTCTACATCGATCTTGATGTGAAGAGCATCAAGCGCGACGGTCGCACCGAACCTTATCATCAGTCTTATGAAGGCCGTTATGTCCGCCTCAGGATCGGCAACGCGGACGTCATGTTGCAACATGGCCTCCACACCTACGAAATTCGTTATAGCGTGTCGGATTCCATCGGCTTTTTTGAAAAATATGATGAGATCTACTGGAATGCCATCGGCACCGAATGGCCCTTTGGCATTGATAACGCACAGGTCTCCATCCTGTTGCCCGAAGGCGCCAATATCCAGCAACAGGCCTTTTATACTGGCAGCCAGGGGGCGCAATCCAGCGACTTTGAAGTCGTCAATCGCACCGAGAGTCAGGTCACGGTCCGGTCCACCCGGCCCTTTGCTGCGCGTGAAGGCATGACAATTGCCGTTGCTTGGCAAAAAGGCATTGTTCCCGCTCCGAGCGAAGCGGAAAAGATGGCAGAAACGGCATTCGACAACAGTCCGTTGGCCATTCTGATACTGGCGCTGGTGACCCAGTTGCTCTGGCTATATTCTGCTTGGAAGAAGGTCGGACGGGACCCCGAAGGGGGCGCGATCATTCCGCGCTTTCACCCGCCAAAAGACATTTCTCCGGCCATCGCGTCCTATGTCTCCGGCCTTGGTTCCTTTGCCAAAAGTCAAGAGGCAAGCTTCATGGCAGCCTTGGTGGATCTCGCCATCAAGGGCTATTTGACCATCGACAGCACCGGTGATGATGTCGCCGTGGTAAAGAGTGGGAAAGGCGATCCCAACCGCTTGCCCGCCGGGCAGAAGGCTCTGTTTGCCAAATTATTCGCCTCCAAAAAGCGGCGCACCTTTGCAAAGCTGCCTTACAAGACCATGGCTGGCATCATGACCGCTTTTTCCAATGCGGTTGATGTGGAAACCGATCAGGTTTATTTTCGCCGCAACAATGGCTATATGCTGCCTGGTTTCATCATTGCCATTCTTGGGCTGCTGGGCTATTGCGTCGCGTCTGTTATCTGGTCGCCGCCCTTCAACATTCCTCTGCTCACACTGGTTGCTGCGGGCTGCGCCACTGGCGTGCTGGCGATTGTCATTGGCATCATTGATTTCATAAAGGGCAAGCAGACAATCAGCTCGCTCTTCAGGCTGCCTTTCTTTGTCATCATCTTCTTTGGTACGATTTTCACTGTCGTGGCGGGCGATGATGTCGCCGCCATGCTCACCCTTAACTGGCTCCATGTTCCTTTCATCATGGCAATGGTCATTGCGCTCTACCTGTTTAGCGACTGGATGAAGGCACCAACCAAGCTGGGCCGCGAAGTGCTCGACGAGGTGGAAGGGTTGCGGCTGTTCATGACCGTTACCGTTGCCGAGCAAGCAGAGCATGTCGACATGCCAGATCTGACGCCTCAGCTTTATGAGGATTTGCTGCCCTACGCGATTGGGCTGGGGGTTGAAAAGACCTGGTCCAAGGCCTTTGAGGAGAAAGTCTTCTCGCAATTGCCGCCAGAGAATGCCTATCGCCCACGTTGGTATAGTGGCCGCTTTGACACGGCGCGCCCAACCGCAACACTGGCCGCGATGACTTCAACGCTCGGCACAAATCTCGCAAGTGCCATGACGCCGCCTGCTTCCTCGTCTTCCGGCTCCAGCGGTGGTGGCTTTTCCGGTGGCGGCGGTGGTGGCGGCGGCGGCGGCGGCTGGTAATGGGCCTACACTTTGGTGTCCAGACTGTCTGACAAAGCCAATCGGTCGGCAATCGGCTTGAAGGACCGGCGATGGTGGAGACAAACCCCAAGTCGGTCCAGCCCTTCCAAATGGGCCTTGGTGCCATAACCCATATGGGTCTCAAAACCATAGCCGGGAAAGTGCCTGCCGATGCGCATCATCATCCGGTCCCGTGCCACCTTGGCAACGATTGAGGCCGCCGCAATCGACAGGGACCGTCCATCGCCCTTGATCACCGCTTCGCCGGGGCAGGGTGCACCGGGAGCGACATCGCGCCCGTCAAACAGAGCATAGGCAGGCGAAAGGCTCAGACCACTGAGCGCCCGAACCATCGCCCACAGGGTCGCGCCGCGAATATTCAGCGCATCAATCTGGTCCGGCGACGCTGACGCGATGGATACATGGGCGCTTTGACAAATCTGGTCGAACAGGGTGTTGCGTTTCTTCTCGCTGAGCTTCTTTGAATCATTCAGCCCCGCCGGGATGGCATCTGGGTCAAGGATCACCGCAGCGGTGACCACAGGGCCTGCCAATGGACCGCGCCCCACTTCATCGACCCCGGCGACGGGGCCACCAAAGCGTTTGATCGCCGCCTTTTCAAGGCTGAAATCCGGCCCACTTGCGTGCATCTCGAACAAGGCCCCTTGCGATGGCTTGCCGGCTTTCTTTGCCGATGCTTTGGCCCTGTTGGGGCTCTGAGTGACTTTCTTTATCATATGAGCCTCACACGCCGCCAGAACTGCCCGAGCTACCAAGTTTGAGCCCCGGCGCTGGACGTTCTGCCATTACTGAGCGGCGAAAGCGGAACAATTTGGCAGGACGCCCACCGGTTGCGGTCGCACTGGCCCCGGTTGGCTCCACCAATTCGGCCTGCTCCACCAGACGGCGGAAATTCTGCTTATGCAGGTGCCGACCGGAAATGGCCTCAACGGTGCTTTGCAATTCGGTCAGGGTAAAACTGTCTGGCATCAATTCGAACACCACCGGGCGATATTTCAGCTTCGCCCGCATGCGCGAAATGGCTGTCGCAAGGATGCGCCGGTGGTCCATCCGCAAAGGCTGTCCAAACAATGGCCCTTCGGTGCTTGAGGAAGGCAGCCCCCGGTCGCGGCAATGCTCTTCCACCAGCCCCGCCTCATAGAGCAATTCATAACGATCAAGCACACGCTCCTCGTCCCACACCGCCCCATCAAGGCCAAATGACAGGCGCAGGCGCTGTTTCGGGCTGAGACCCTTGTTGCCATCATCCGGTGCTTCCTCGGCCCATTGCTGAAGGGCTGGCAAAATCTGCGCGTCGAGCAGGGCAGGGCGTATTTCGCGCCAATCCTCCCATGGAAAATAGCGATACCAGCTGTGCCAGCGCCCACCGACCGGGACGCGCAAATCGGCCATTTCTTCCGCCGCACTGTCCTCCCGATCCCGATAAAGGCGGGTCAGGGCCAAGTAACCGATGGAGACTTCGTGCGGGCTGTTGCTGCCATCTTTGGTGCGGCGCCCCCGATCACCAAAGGTGTAAAGTTGCTCGACATAGCCAAGCTTTAACCCGGTTTGCTGCTCAACCCAGCTGCGCAGCCCCGCTTCCAGGGTCCGGTGGTGGAGCGGATCAAATGGCCCGAAAGGCAGACCGCCGCGCGTTCCCTTGTCACCATGAAGAGACGGAGCGCCCGCACGCTCCTCTGCGGGCCGACCGACCAATGCCGGGTCTACCTCCAGAATGAGTGGCATGGACCCGTGCATGGCGATGATCGCCGCGTTCAAACCCACCGAAATAGGATGTGTCGGGGAAGGGGGAACTTGATTGCTCACAATCGTAGGGCCTCATGCATCTGCGATCCGCCCCAAGCCACACAGGCACGACGAATCCATGCCCTTAACTATAGGCAAAAGTCGACAGAGGAAAAGCCAAAGGATGCATGATCCGCTTACTGTGTGGGGGTGCGCAGGCGTGTTTTAGCATCCAACAACGAAAGCGGCGCCACGCCCGGCGCTGGAATATGGGGCATGGCAAAAATATCGCCTTCATAGCAATAGGCCCCACGACCAAGCGACTCAATGGCTTCAATCATCCGCCCGTCACGACCCATGAGATCATCTGCCAATGCGATCAGATGCGAATTCGGGGTGGCGCGTGGCGAGGCTTCGCGGAGCGCATTCGCCAGGTCAATCTCGCTCATGTCCGGTCTGAGAGAGCAGGCCGCAATATAGGCTGAGGCCGTCGACCGGCTAACCCCTGCCCAGCAATGAACCACCATAGGTGTTTGCCTGTCCCAGGCTTGGACAAAGTCGATCAACTGCTGCACCTGCTGTTCGGACGCAAGCTTGAAACCGGGCAGTGTGGCGGCAATATCATTCAGATTGAGACGCAAATGCCGTTCCGGCGCAATGCGCTCCGGGCGTTCCATACCCATTTCCGGATTAAGCACGGTGACCAGATGAGTGGCCTCGACTTCGTCGACAACCTGCTGGAGTTTCGACAGCGAGCAGACATAAAGCATGGTTTGGTCTCCGGTCTCTGGCATCACGGGCGCATTGATCAGCTTTCCGAATGGGAAAAATCATCCTACAGCTTTTCTACGACAAAGGCTCAAGATGGAAGTTAGCCCTTTGGTCGCATTCGGCGGGGTTTTTTACGGCGCGTGATGGCAAGCGGTCCGGTCGCGCAGGGACAAATCATGCATGCAGCTATTTCAATTGATCATGCAGCACATGGAAGCGTTCAAGAAAGGCTAGCTGAGCCTGCTCTGTGCTCCAGGGGGTGATCGGCAGATCATCGGGATCAATGCCGTCAGGCGAGCCAAACAGGATTTCTGCTTCAGCGCGATCAAAACCCGCCAATTGCACAGCTTCGAAATAGGCAGATACGTGGTCTGCAACCTTGATTTGACGTTTTAGTGCGCGATTGGGATGGGCTGGCAGCCCAAAGCGCAGATGGATTGCCGCCTCCAGCTTGGTCTCAATGGCCTTGTAAACTTCACCAATTGCCGACTTGAAAGGGGAAATCATGTCGCCAATGACATATTCCGGCCCGTCATGCAGCAGCGCCATCAAGGCCGCATCGGCAGGTATGTCGGGGAATTTGTGCCGCATGACCATTTCGACAATCAAGCTATGCTGAGCAACAGAGAAGGGATGACTGCCATAAGTTTGTCCATTCCAACGGGCAACTCGTGCCAGACCATGAGCGATATCTTCAATCTCTATGTCGAAAGGGGATGGATCAAGAAGGTCTAGCCGCCGTCCTGAGAGCATGCGCTGCCATGCTCTTGGTGTGTCGTTTCGTTTCGCCATCGGTCGCTCCGCATTTTTTGAGCGTTGCTTACCCCAATTATGCGGGGATGCCTATGGGAAAAAGCGCTATTTTCTCGACCTTTTTGTAATGGCGGAATAACTATGTCTCTTTAGTGAGTGTTTTATTTCGCAAAGCTTGCGATAAAATCATAAAAATTTCTACCCATGTCAAAATTACGTAAAAAAGTGAGAGAAAAACAACAAACGATCTTGTTGAAGTGAACACTTCGGAGTAAATTCTTCTCTTATGATCTTTTTGGGATCATCAATCCAATATCGCGCCGAAACAGGCTGCAATTGGATTGGAAGGAATTTACGTGGGGACCTAAATTCCTTTAAAGAAGGGGCGCGACTGCTGTCGCGCTCCTTTTTTGTTTTCATGGCGGCCCGTCTCAAATCCGATGTCAATCGGCATCTATGCAACGAACCAAAGCCCTTGCGATGGCCGCTGAAGATGCGTGATTTAAATGTGAGTATTGTTTTCAACAATTAATCACATGCCATCTGGCTACAAAAAGTTGAGAGTGAAACCCAACAAAAAAAGGGGGTTATTCGACCTGTTTGGAAAAATTCTAACAAAATTCGGGACTGCAAGATCTTAACTTACTGTTTTGTTAGAACTTTCGGTTTGACTTTGAGATGCATTCGCAGCAATTTGAAGCCATATCAATCAGGTGAGAGCCAATCGCCACTACAATCTGATAGGCTCAAGCTTCCGATCTTGGGCCTTGAACCCATTCGTTGGAGAAGAACATGAAGAAGACAATGCTTGCAGCCCTCGCTGCCTCGCTTGGTGCGGCTGCGTCCTTGCCTGCTTATGCCGCTGGCGAAGTCAATATCTATTCCTATCGTCAGCCTTTTCTGATCGAGCCGATTCTGGATGCTTTCACCAAGAAAACCGGCATCCGCACCAACGTTATTTTCGCCAAAAAGGGTCTGGAAGCCCGCATGAAAGCCGAGGGCGAGAACAGCCCCGCCGATTTGCTGCTGTCCGTTGATATCGGAAAACTGAACGGCGCAAAGCTTGAGGGCGTGGCCCAGCCGGTGAAAAATGCGGTTCTGGAAGCCAATATTCCTGCTCAATATCGAGATGTTGATAACCAGTGGTTTGGTCTGACCACGCGAGCCCGCGTGATTTATGCCTCCAACGAGCGTGTCGATCAAAACAGCATCACCTATGAAGAGCTTGCCGACCCGAAATGGAAAGGGCGTATTTGCACCCGATCCGGCCAGCATGTTTACACCATCGGGCTGATCGCTTCGATGATCGTCCATAAAGGCGAAGAAGAAACCAAAAAATGGCTTGAGGGTGTGAAAGCCAATCTGGCGCGTCGTCCAACCGGCAATGACCGCTCGCAAGTCAAATCCATTTATGCTGGTGAGTGCGACATTTCTCTGGGCAACACCTACTATATGGGTCAGATGCAAACCAACGAGAAAGAGCCCGAGCAGCAAGAATGGGCCAAGTCGGTGCGTATCCTGTTCCCTAACAGTGAAGATCGCGGAACCCATGTGAATATTTCCGGCGTTCTGTTGGCCAAACATGCGCCCAACAAGGACAATGCCATCAAGCTGATGGAATATCTGGCCTCCGACGAAGCCCAGCATCTCTATGCAGAAGTCAATTTCGAATATCCGGTGCTTGAGAGCGTTGAGCCATCAGAGCGGGTCAAATCATGGGGCTCGTTCAATGCCGACAAGATCTCTTTGAACAAAATCGCCGAGGCACGCAAGAAGGCGTCCGAATTGGTCGACATTGTCGACTTCGATGCTGGCCCGAACTGATCGGCAGCGCCCATCATTTCGTCATTCCCGCCTCATAGCCTGAAAAACGGGCAGACGGGGATGGCAGCCCGAATAACAAAAAGGAGTTTTAAAGAATTGGGTGAAAACCGCTTGGGTCACTTATCGTGACAAGCCATATCATACTGGTCCTATGAGTTGGCGAAATAGGCGATTTTCTCCAATAGCGCTTTACGGTAAAAAGATGCATTTCTGGTCCTCTTGCATCCCTGAGCCTGAAAAGCGCACTTCCCCGAAGTCCCACATGTGATGAAGAAATGCAAAGCTGGTCCCTTTGCCCTTCAACCGCTCATTACATTGGCTGCATACGCAGCACGCATCTCGGCTTGATGAGGTGTGATGTGGGATTGCACATGAACTTGTCCGGCCGCGGTCCCTGAAAGCTGGTCCCTTTCAATCCGCAATCCGGCGAGCGTTTTGTGTCAGTGCCACGATGTTTCCCAGCATCGTGGCACTTTCTTTTTTGAACCATCAGGTTTTGCGTTATCAAGCGACTATTTGCTGACAGATGTTTGATGGCAAAAAGGCAGGCCCGTCTTGATCTTTGTCTGCAAACCTCCCTATAAGATGTATTTGAAAATCAACAATTGCTGCATTGAGACCACCTTTGCCCCAGTCACCGCAATTCCCTGCTGATCAGCCGTCCCGTGCCGAGCCACCGCTTGCCAGACCGGGTTTTTGGCAATCAGTCACTGCGACGAGGCAAAGCATCTTTGGTTGGACATTGTTGTGCCTTTTGACCCTGCTGGTCATCGCTCCGATCCTGTCGCTGGTCATCATCGCCTTTGGCGACGCGGGGGATGTTTGGCCGCATCTGGTCTCCACCGTCTTGCCGCGCTCATTGATGACGACTTTCTGGCTGATGCTGGGCGTGGGGAGCCTGACCATGCTGATTGGCGTCTCGACCGCATGGCTGGTGACCATGTGTCGCTTTCCCGGACGCGCCATTTTCCAATGGGCTTTGCTGATCCCGCTTGCCATTCCCACCTATATCGTCGCCTATGCCTCAGTTGAATTGCTGGACTATTCCGGCCCGGCCCAAAGTGTCTTGCGCTGGCTGTTCAGTTTCAAAAATGCCCGTGATTATTGGTTCCCTGAAATCCGCAGCCTGCCGGGTGCCATCATTGTGATGAGCCTTGTGCTTTATCCCTATATCTATCTGACCACCCGAGCAACTTTCCTGCTTCAGTCTGCCTGTGCGCTGGATGTCTCGCGCACCTTGGGTGCTGGCCCCATCCGTCTGTTCTTTGCGGTTGCTCTGCCACTGGCGCGCCCGGCGATTGTCGTCGGGGTGACGCTGGCCATGATGGAATGCCTCAACGACATTGGAGCGGTCGAGTTTTTCGGCGTCAAGACGCTGACCTTTAGCGTTTACGACACATGGCTGAACCGCTCCAGCCTTGCCGGTGCCGCCCAGATTTCGTCGGTGATGCTATTGTTCGTGCTGCTTCTTTTGTGGTTGGAGCGCCGTGGCCGTCGCCAGCAGCGGTTTGCAGTGACAACACGCCGTTATCAGGCATTGCCCAGCTTCCACCTCACCGGCCTGCGCGGGATGATTGCCACATTGATTTGTGCCCTGCCGATCTTCCTTGGCTTTGTCTTGCCTGCCATGGTGTTGACCCGTTCGGTCATCCTTAATTGGGGCGACAATCTGAATGAGGAATTTGTGTCGGCCATGGGGAATTCGCTCCTGCTGGCATCGGCTGCGGCCATCCTCACCACAATGATTGGCACCAGCCTTGCCTATGTCGCCAGAATACAGAAGAGCAATCTGGCCGAAGCCATCACCCGCACCTCGGCCATCGGCTATGCGGTCCCCGGAACCGTGCTTGCTGTCGGGATACTGATTCCGGTCGCCATGCTTGACAATTTGATCGCCTCAACGATGAAGCAATGGTTCGGCATTGCCACGGGGTTGATCATCATCAGCTCGGGCGCAGCCATGCTCTATGCCTATTGTGTGCGCTTCATGGCCATGTCCTACGGGGCAGGGGAGACGGGATTGCAGCGCATTTCTCCCAATCTGGAAGCCGCTGCCAGAACGCTCGGACGCTCACCCATGCGGACCCTCATAGAGATTGATCTGCCAATGATCCGCCCCGCGCTGGTGTCTGGGGCTTTGCTGGTCTTTGTGGATGTCATGAAGGAATTGCCCGCCACCATTCTGCTGCGCCCGTTCAATTTCGACACGTTGGCGACGCTTGTCTATGGGCAGGCATCTCTGGAGGCTTTCGAGAAAGGATCGCTTGCTGCGCTTGCCATCGTCGTGGTCGGCATCGTGCCGGTTATCCTGCTCTCGCGCACGGCCAACCGGTCGCACACGAACTGAAGGTTCAAGCGTGCACAAAGTGATCAATCCACATGCGCCAGCGCAAGGAGTGGGTGCCAATTGGATTGGATTGAATTGGATTGGATTGAATTGGAAAAGACAACCCGGCAAAGCCGGGTTTTTGAGTTGACGGAATACGCGGCCTTATCGCCAGCCGCTTAACAAGTCAGGTCATATTCATCACCATTCCTCTAGGCGCTAGGGGACCATAATACGCCCTGACATTGTATAACCAGATTATAGGTATTTACGCTTGCGGAGAATATAAAATTTGAGTTGATTTCTAATAGTCGAAATAAATGGTTACTCGGGTCAAGCAGCGAGGGGAAAAAGCCAAAGCGTCTCGGCCTTTAGATGAATCTGGCTCATTCCGGGCTTGTAAATCCGGCGAACACTTGTAAGTCTGTCACTGCTCCGGTTCGCAAGTCATCTTGTCATTTTCACCGGGTTGGACGGGAGCCGAAACGGATAAATGATCAAAAGATCCCAAGAGACAACAGGTCTTCGGTTGCCGATACAGCCCTTTGTCACCTTGGAGCAGTCACATGAGGCGTGATGTCCGGTTGGTCCGTGATCAAGCGCTTTCGTTGAAGCATCAAAGAACCGGAAACAGGAGATAGATCCGACAAGGCCTGCCCAAGGCAAGCCGGATCGAATGTGGGAGAATAGAATGAAAAAGGTTTATGCCAGCGCCGCAGAAGCGCTGGAAGGGCTGGTATTCGATGGCATGACAATCGCCGTCGGCGGTTTCGGCTTGTGCGGTATTCCGGAGAATCTCATCCTTGCTTTGCGCGAAACCGGCGTGAAGGACATTACGGTTGTTTCAAACAATTGTGGGGTTGATGATTTCGGCATGGGCCTGCTGCTCCAAACCCGCCAGATCAAGAAAATGGTCTCTTCCTATGTCGGGGAGAATGCCGAATTCATGCGCCAATATCTGTCTGGCGAGCTGGAATTGGAATTCAACCCTCAAGGCACACTCGCCGAGCGCCTGCGCGCAGGCGGGGCCGGGATTCCGGGCTTCTACACCAAGACAGGTGTCGGCACCATCATTGCCGAGGGCAAAGAGCATAAAGACTTCGACGGCGAGACCTATATTCTGGAGCGCGGCATCAAGACCGATCTTGCTCTGGTCAAGGCCTGGCGCGGTGATGAAAAGGGCAATCTGACCTATCGTAAAACCGCCATGAACTTCAATCCTGAATGCGCCACGGCCGGCAAGGTTACCTTGGCCGAGGTTGAGGAAATCGTTGAACTCGGCTCGCTTGACAAAATGGCCATCCATACCCCTGAAATTTTCGTTCAGCGCATCGTTCAGGGTGAGTATGAAAAACGCATTGAACAACGCACTGTACGTGCCAGCTAAGGGGAGAGACGGATATGGCATGGACACGTGATCAAATGGCCGAACGCGCCGCACAGGAATTGCAGGACGGCTTTTACGTCAATCTTGGTATTGGCATTCCTACCCTCGTGGCCAACTATGTTGGCGACAAGGAAATCACCCTCCAGTCGGAAAATGGCATGCTCGGCATGGGACCATTCCCCACTGAGGATGAAGTGGATGCCGACCTGATCAATGCGGGCAAGCAGACCATCACCGAACTCAAGCGCTCTTCCTATTTCTCTTCATCCCAGTCTTTTGGCATGATCCGGGGCGGTCACATCGACCTCTCGGTTCTGGGCGCAATGGAGGTGGCGGAAAATGGCGACCTCGCCAACTGGATGATCCCCGGCAAGCTCGTCAAGGGCATGGGCGGCGCAATGGACCTGGTCTCCGGCGTCAAGAAAATTGTTGTTGTGATGGACCACACCAACAAGAAGGGCGAAAGCAAGATCCTCAAGCAATGCACGCTTCCACTAACCGGCAAGGGTGTTGTTGATCTGATCATCACCGGTCTCGGGGTGATGGAAGTCCGCGCAGATGGCCTTGCTCTCATCGAGCTGGCCCCGGATGTCACAGTCGAGGACGTTCTGTCCGCGACCGAGGCCAATCTGATCGTCGATTTGCAGGACTGACCATACTGACCAAGCGCTAAGTGCGCTCGAACCAAATCAGACCCGCGTCGCCTCTGGTGGCGCGGGTTGTTACATCGCCACTTTTCCGGCACACAGGTCGGAAAGGGCATGAAAAAGGGAGCCGGATCGCCCTATCGCTGGCACAAAATCGCGCCACCCTGCGATGATCGGCAGGGCGCATCGCTCAATGAGCCTGCCGCAGGCCGTTTGCTCCACAATTTCAGCGCTATATCAGTCTCGCACCGGCTTTGCGCTTGTATCCCCGATGGCAGAGCGTTATTCAGGCACAAAGACATCCTTGCCATGTCTGTCCTTGCATCCGCATACGACTCTTGGCAGCCTGTTTTTGCCAGAGCTGCCTCAAGCAGCCGCAAAGAGCAGGCCAGAAGGAGGGCGACTGCGTCAGGCATGGGGGCTTGGAACCTTGTGCATCTTGATCGCAGTCAATCGGGAAAGGACGGCAGTCTCATGTCGCGGACGTTGCGTATCAGGATCTTATGGACATGTTTGGCCCTTGTGGTCTTGTTGGCCGGCTTGATCGCCGCAACGCCTCATCTGATCAACACAAAGGTGGTCAAGAACCAGATTTCCCGCCAGATTTCTGACTGGATGGGCCTGCCTGTGACCATTCGAGGCGAACCCGTTGTTACCGTCTTCCCCTATATCACCTTCAAGCTGAAGAATGTTCAGGTTGCGTCTCGGATTGGACCGGACGAACCCGATCTGGTCTCCATGCAAGTTCTGCGCGCTGAAATGTACTGGCTGCCGATGCTGGTCGGTAAATTTCAGGTGCGACGGTTTCATCTCGAAAAACCGAAATTCGAATTTGTCCGCAATGAAGAGGGCAAGACATCCTGGGACATGACGAACGGATCTCTGGTATCAAACGATCCCGATGATGGTCGACTGAAGCTGTCAGACATTTCCCTTGGCCGGTTTGTCATCTCCAACGGAAGCGCCCATATCCGCGATCGTCAGGCCGGATGGGATGAACAACTCGATTCCATCAATTTCTCCTTTGACTGGCCCAATACAGGTGAGGCGGCTTCGCTGAATGGCTCGGTTGAGTGGCGAAACCAACCTGTCGAATATCTCGTGCGCTCCGGCAATCCGATGGACCTCTTTGGCGGCGGCCTGTCGCCTGTGTCATTGGAGATCAAATCACCAATGTTTGAAGCGTCTCTCGATGGATCGGCTGCCACCATGGCGCAATTCCAGTTGGAAGGCGATTTCTCCTTTGAAACGCAATCTCTGCGCACGATGCTAGCCTGGCTCGGCAAACCGCTTCCAGAAGGCGAGGGCTTTGGCCCAGTGGCCCTGAAGGCACGCGCCAATTCGGTTGATGCCTCGGTTTCGTTTTCTGACATGACCCTGCAGCTCGATGACCATAGCGCTGATGGCGTGCTGCAACTCGATTTCCGTCGCGACCGCCCGATGCTCCAAGGCACGCTGGCAAGTGACAAGATTAATCTCGATCCTTATTTGAAGAGTTTCGGCAAAGACCGCTCGGTGCTGGATATGAGCGTTTCGGCAGAAGATCTCTTGCGGGCCGATCTTGATATCCGTCTTTCCACCGACAATCTGATTGCCTCGCCTCTTCGGTTGGGCCGCACCGCTGCCTCGCTGGTTACGCGCAACAGCCAGCTGGCTTTTTCCATAGGTGAAACCTATGCCTATGGTGGCCGTCTGGAAGCCAGCCTTGACATGCATCGTGACAAAAACAAACCAGAGACCATGTATGGCCACCTGCGCGCCAAGGCCAATGGTTTGCTGGCTGGCACCTTTGCGCGGGACTATGCCAATTCCGATTTTGTCACCGGCACGACACTCGCCGAGCTTGACGTGGAGGGAGAAGGGCATACCTTGCGCCAAATGGCAAAACAGGCATCAGGTGAAATGAGCCTTGTTGTTACCGAAGGCGGGTTCGAGCATTTCAATCTCGATCTATTGGAAGCAAGTCTCAAAGATGTCGACAAACCTCTGACCGCGAAAGCGACGGAAGGCTTGTATCTGGGGAGTACGAATTTTGATGTTCTCTCTCTTCGCGCAGTCTTGCAGGGAGATTCCCTCGCCCTGAATGACATCCGACTTACATCCGGCAAACGGGCGGTGAAAGGGGATGCCTATATCGCCCTTTCTCATATGAGCCTTGATGTTCCCGCCACGTTGCTGCTCTATGACAGCGCAGACCCGGCCACCCAAAAGACCGACGCATCAGCGAAAAAATTCCCCTTCCGTCTTCATGGCCCAATGGCACAGCCGACCCTGAGCAGAGCGGATGCCACCAAACCCCAAACCGCCCGCAAACCAGGTCAACAGCCTCAGAATGCAAATGCGCCTTCGCAGACCACCAAGACACCCGATGTTGGCTCTGAAGCCGCGCCCGGGACACAACAACCCGCACCAGTGAGCCCGTTGACGGCATCGCCAGTCGATGCCGCTCCTGACAGCGCCCCAAACACCCCCGCCCCAAACACCCCCGCCTCAGATGCCAAACCAGCCGAACCAAGCACGGCCGAAAAGCTGAAAGAAGCAATTGGTGATGCGGTGAACGAGCTGTTCCAGTCGAACCCGACAGGCAAAGACGATCAGCTCAAACCCAAGGATGATTTTTGACGCGGTCAGCCCTTCATCGTTAACCGATGGTTACCTCTTCGATGCTAGGGTGCCAGCTGACAGGTGCCCGCAGCACATATGCGGCGTGGGGCCGTCGACAAGCGACACATCCATCCCTGAACTGATAAGCGCACGAGAGGAGAGGACCATGCGTTTTGCGAGAATGCTGTCCAATTTGGGCAAGGCCCTGCTCGCGTCGCTGGTGACCGGAACCGTACTGACATTTCTGGGCATTACGACCAAAGACATTTTCCCCGGCATGTCGAGTTATATCGACCAACTTACCGATGCCCTTGAGCTGACCATCAACTGGCTGGTGATCTGGGCTGTGCCCAACACGTTGGTCGGCATGGTCGTAATCATGCCCATCTGGCTCGTTCTGACCCTGTTTGGCCCCAAGGGGTGAGGTCAGAAGCAGCGCTGTCAAACTGACAAAGCTGCCCTTTCACCAGGCCCTGCTAAGAGGCCGTGTCGCCGCGCTTGCTCGGATCGATCCAGCGCTCCATCACCTGCGTTTCACTGACATTATAGCCAAGGGATTCGTAGAAGCGGATCACCTTCTCGTTGCCCGTGCGCACCATCAGATGGGCCTTCCAGACGCCCTTTGACAGAAGCCAGGCTTCGGCTGCCCGCAGCAACTCCTTGCCAAAGCCCTGGCCTTGCTGCTCAGGGCAAACCGCCAGATAATAGAACCAGCCACGATGGCCATCATGCCCGACCATGACAGTGCCTATAGCTGTGTCACGGTCGGGCAAAAAGGCGATCAGGATGTGGGAAGAGGGCTTGCCAAGCGCGAAGCCGAAATCATTATCCGGATCGTTCCAGGGCCGCGTCAGATCACAGGCCCGCCACAGGGCAATCACAGCCTCTCTGTCTTGCTCGGATGCATCGCGAATGGTCAAGCTGGCCATCTGTCTCTTCACTTGTCTTGATTGGGGGAGCGGGCGAGAACTTTGTCCGGATTGAGCAGACCTTTCGGGTCAAGCAGGGTCTTGATCTGATGCATCAATTCCATCTCGACAGGATCCTTGACCCCGGGCAGCAGATCGCGCTTCAAGACGCCGATACCATGCTCTGCTGAAATCGAGCCGCCCATATCCATGACAATGGCATGCACTCGCTCACTGATCTCTTCCCAGCGATCAAGAAAAGCAGCCGTGTCTGCGCCTTCCGGCTGGGAAATGTTGAAATGCAAATTGCCGTCGCCCATATGGCCAAACGGAATAGGACGGCAGCCGGGAATGGCCTCTTCGCAATCCGCCAGTGCGCGCTCCAGAAAGGCTGGTATGGCGCTGACTGGAACCGAAATATCGTGCTTGATCGAGCCGCCTTCTTCCTTTTGCACTTCACTCATGCCATGGCGAACATGCCAGAAATCCATCACCTGCTGTTTGTTCTCGGCAAGAGCGGCATCCGCGACCAAACCGGCTTCGAACGCTTCTGACAAGATGGTCTCGATCAGGGCGCGTCCATCCAGCGCATCCGACCCGATCGACAATTCCAGCAGGCAATACCATGGATAGCTCTCGGTCAAAGGGTCGCGTGCGCCTTGCAAATGCCGAAATGCAAATTCGAGCCCCATCCGCGGCATCAACTCGAACCCGGTCAGCATCGTCCCTGCATGGGATTGCGCAAGGTTGAACAACTCAAGGGCCTGTTGCGGAGTTTCCAATGCCACAAAGCTGACCTGCTGGTCTCTTGGGCGCGGATAAAGCTTCAGCGACGCAGCCGTAATAATGCCAAGGGTTCCTTCGGCTCCTATGAAGAGATGCTTCAAGTCATAGCCCGTATTGTCCTTGCGCAGACTGCGCAACCCGTTCAAGATGCGTCCATCGGGCAGGACCACTTCCAGTCCCAGCACCAGATCGCGGGCATTGCCATAGGCCAGCACTGCTGTGCCGCCTGCATTGGTCGACAGATTGCCACCAATCTGGCAAGAACCCTGCGCACCAAGGGAGAGCGGAAACAACCGGTCTACTTTCTCCGCCGCTTGTTGCAGGCTTTCCAGAATCACACCGGCTTCCGCAACCACGACATTGCTTTGTGCATCGATGGTGCGGATCGTTCTGAGGCGTTCCGTCGACAGGATGACTTCTTTGCCAGACCGGTCGGTGATCTGTCCGCCAACCAGCCCGGTATTGCCCCCTTGCGGCACAATCGGGACCCCGAGCGCATAGGCCAACTTGAGGCAAGCGCTGACTTCCTCGGTTGAACCCGGTTTGAGAACAAGGGACGTAACGCCGAAAAACTTGTTTCGCCATTCTCGACAATAGCTTTCAATATCGCTCGGCTTTGTCAGGCAATTGGCGGCGCCCAAAATGGTTTCGAACTGGGCAATGATGGATGGATCTATCGAAGGGCTAGCTTGGCTTGAAGAAGAAATGTCTGTCACGGATCTGATCACTTGTTGAATGCGGACGGGAGATGGAAAAGTGGGGGAGGGTCTCTTTTAACAAGAGGGTGGGAGAGTCCTCTTTTCGCGAAGAATGTAGCAGAAGCGCGGGACACTGCAAAGCAGTCGTTGACCCTTGATGTTGGCGATTGGCTTCTGCGTATCTGCAAATCAGATGAGGAGAAATAACTAGCGAAAAATCTCTCTTTTGGTGCCGGGATCGGCCGCTGCGATGTTCCGACAGGTGCAAAAAATCGGACCGATCGGCCAAAAATAACCCTAAATGACCAAGGCTTGCCTCATTTTGTCTGTTAAATCTCTCAGGCTTTCGCGGGATGTTGCCGCGCTTGCTAAGTTAAAACCGAATCACTTGTGGCAATTCTAATTTGAAGCAGCTCGCAATAGTCAGATAGTGCGACAACCCGTCCAAATGGATCGACTTGGGTCCACTTACGCACAGAAATGCGCATCATTTGATCCAAAAATGGCGCGAAAATAATCATATTTAGACGGTTTGGTACGAAAAGTTGGAAAACTGATCGAAATTGTCTATACAATTGCGTTGCACAATATAACTGCATCACAGCAAGGGGACAGCTGGATGCCTACATTAGGTACATCAAATCGTAAAAGGCCTGTTCAACGTATGAACAGCGCCCACAGACAGGTGGAAATTGTCAATGCGGCTTTTGACTGCATTGCTACAACTGGCCACTTGTCTCTCTCTACTACGGAACTGGCATATAAGGTTGGCATTTCTCAGCCTGCTATTTTTCGCCACTTCCGCTCCAAACAACAACTTCACCAGGCCATTCTGGACGAAGCCAATCAGCGTGTCATTCAGGATCTGAAAAGCCTGATCGGGCAATCTGAACGCTGGAACGACCCCTACGATCTATTGCAGGATGTCGTCGTCCAGATGGGTGCGGGATTTGAACGCGCCCCGGGTGTTTGGCTCACATTGATCTGCCAACGCAGCATCGCTGCGGAAGCTGAAATTGCCGGCGAAGAGCGTCGACCATCGGGCAATAAATGCGCGATCACGCAGCTTTCGTTTGCTTTGCAGCGTCTTTGCAATGCGGCAATCGAGAACAAGCAACTGGCGGCGTCCACGCAGCCGGAAGTGTTGAGCAATACTTTTATCGCTCTGCTGTTTGGCATCGGCCAACTGTGGCTGAACAACGGATGTGACTTCAATATCAAGGAACATCTGGAAATGTCCGTAAAGGGCCTTCTGGCCGGGCATGTGGTAAAGCTTGAAAGCCCTGAGCGGCGGATGTCGGCAATCGCCTGACATCTTGCCGCAAGGGGCGCTCTTGCAACAATGAAAGAGCGCTGGCTTCATGGATACAAAGCCGAGTGCAGATTGCACTCGGCTTTGTCATGTCTGGGTCAACTTGCAGTGTATGTCAGGTTGTATCCCGGATTTCATGTCTGTGCCTCGAAAAAACAATCAATGTTTCACCGCTTACTGTCTCGTTACCCGGACATTGAGGGCAGTTGTCAAAGGTGTTTCACACGTGACTGGATGGACGCCAGTCCCGGTCTTTTCTGTGGTTGATCTGTCAGGCGGTTAAGAAACTGTAACAAAGATTGAGCATAGCTCTTGATCAGCTGTGCATTTAGGCATTGCTTTTTCCGCATCACCTGTTGGATAAAAGCCGAACTAAAGGTGAAGTGGTTCACACCGGAATCATCCCGCGCAGATTCTGTTTCGTGGGACTGCGTTTCTCGCACAAATACCAAGGTGACTTGACCTTGAGCATCGCCTCCGCGCTCATCGAGAGCGCGGCCGGTCTCAAGTTTGGTGTCATTCCATCAGTGGCAACACAACGCCACGCCGATGCGACATGAACCGCTCGCATATGATGTTAAGAGGATTTCTATGTCTGATATACCGCAATTGATGAAGGGTAAGCGCGGCCTGATCATGGGCGTTGCCAACAATCGCTCCATTGCATGGGGCATTGCCAAGGCTTGCAAGGACGCTGGTGCCGAACTGGCTTTCACCTACCAGGGCGACGCATTGAAGAGACGCGTTGAACCGCTCGCCGATCAATTGGACGCTTTCTTGGCCGGACATTGTGACGTAACGGACGCAGAAACCATCGATTCCGTCTTTGCTGCGATCGAGGAAAAGTGGGGCAAACTGGACTTTGTTGTTCATTGCATTGCTTATGCGGACAAGGAAGAACTGACCGGTCGCTACGTAGACACGTCGGCTGAGAATTTCTCCAAGTCCTTGTTCATTTCCTGTTACTCCTTCACAGCTATCGCCCAGCGGGCAGAGAAACTGATGACGGATGGCGGCTCCATGCTGACCCTGACCTATTATGGTGCAGAGCGCGTGATGCCGCATTACAATGTCATGGGCGTTGCCAAGTCCGCACTGGAAACATCCGTGCGCTATCTGGCCGAAGACCTTGGCAAACAGAATATCCGCGTCAACGCCATTTCTGCCGGTCCCATCAAGACGTTGGCCGCCTCGGGCATTGGCGATTTCCGCTATATCCTGAAATGGAACGAGTATAACTCCCCTCTGCGTCGCACCGTGACGATTGAGGAAGTGGGTGATTCTGCTGTCTATTTCCTGTCCGATTATTCCCGCGGTGTCACCGGCGAAGTGCATCACGTCGATTCCGGCTACCATATTGTTGGCATGAAGGCTGTCGATGCCCCGGATATCACCACCAGCTGATTGAGCAGTGGCCGTCTATCCATAGTGTGATGAAACGCGCTTGTGAGGGACGAAAAGCGATCAGAACCAAAATGACCCGTGGTCATGGCAAACTGCCTGTTGACCGCGGGTCTTTTTTTTGGCCTAAAGTGGGGCGCGTAACCGGCAAGCCGGACGACAGGCTTTGCCCCGCTCTTGATGATGCTAGAGCAATTCTCGGGAACACCCGGTCGCGAGAATGCAATATCATACTGAGAAATGGCGTTTAAATTTGAACCGGTGACCCGGTTTATCTTCAAAGCGCTCTAGGAGAGACGATGCCCATCCCGCCACTCTATTTCATCCGCCATGGTCAAACCGATTGGAATGCGCAATATCGCTTTCAGGGGCGGCGCGACATTCCTCTGAACGAGAAGGGGAAATCCGAGGCCCGACGCAATGGCCAACGCCTGGCCGAGCTTGTGGCAGATCCCAGCGACATGGCGCTCTTTTGCAGCCCCATGACCCGCACCCGCCAAACCCTCGCCGGTATTTTGGAAGCCTCTGGCTGGCAGGATCTGCCATGGGCTGACAGCGTGGTCTTTGATCCACGGCTGGTTGAAATCACCTTTGGTGACTGGGAAGGCTGGACCAAGCAGGAAATAAAGAAAAACGATCCGGAGAATTACAAGGCGCGCGTCAAGGACAAATGGTCAACCTGCCCACCCAATGGCGAGAGCTATGCCGAAATGTCCGAACGCGTCCGCCCGTGGCTCGAATCGCTGACCGGCCCGACCATCGTCGTTGCCCATGGCGGAACCATGCGAGTCTTGCGCCAAATTCTGGAAAATGTGCCCGTTGCGGAAGCGCCCTTGCTCGAAGTGCCGCAAAACAAGGTCTATTGCTGGACGGGAACAGAGGCGAGCTGGCAATGAGCCTTTCTTAAAATTTGAGATAAATTTTCGCTAAAACCTCGAAGAATTTGAAGAAAATTCTGCACGAATTTGTCAAAAACCTCGCGCTTCATTCTGACGAAAGTGAAAGATTCCTCTGTTACATTGCCGATCAAGAAATTGGCTATGACCGTGCGACGCGGTGCTCCTCCTTGGCCTGAAGGAAGGGGGGACGAGCCGCGTAGCAACCAAGGGGATTGGAATGATGAAGGTTTGGAGCAAAGGTCTTTCGTTGATTGTCTTTGGAACCTTATGCGGGTGGGCTGGCCCAGGTGCTACAACGGAAGGCGTTCTGAAGGCCTTTGAAAATCGCAATTTCTATTGCAAGGGCGGCAATGAATCTGCGGGTCACTATTATCGCTTCAGCGTGCATGGCAACAGTATCGAGCGAATTGACTATCGGTTCCCGGACAAGGTGGTGCGCTTTCAACTCGGTAAGGCCACCAAAGGTCAGTTGAACAGCAACTGGAGCTTTGAAACCCTGAGCGAAGTCAGCGGCGGCAAGATTCATCTCTACGAACGCGTGTCCTTGCGTGATCCGGGCGAAAACAAGCATGTATACCGCACCTATGAGATGTTTGCCCGTGGCAATAAGATGTTCATGGTGCTCTATGATGGTGTCAACGGCGTGCGCGACTGGAAAATCCGAATGACCCGTACCTGTGGTGAGCTGCGCGGGAACCGTATTGTCCAGAATGGCAACCGCTATTGGGCGACCACATTCACTGAATAGATTGGCGGCTGGACCGACAGTCTCTTGATCCCTAACGAGCTGCTGCCTGCCTGTGATTGCCTGTCACAGGTGGGCCTTTCTGTTATGGTGCGCCGTAGAAGCAATGGTCTCTCGGGCGCCTTACCGGCGAAAGTCGATCAACTGAAGATTTGACCTTTGCCGCACCGCTCTTTAATACATCCGTCAGCAGAACTTATGAAAAGCGTGGGTCCGGGCGTCATAGATGCCCGTCTTGCGCCTGATTGACGGGAAACAAGTCATCCATGTCGCATAACAGTTTCGGACATCTCTTCCGTGTCACCACCTGGGGCGAGAGCCACGGTCCGGCCATTGGCTGCACCATTGATGGATGCCCCTCCCTGATCGAAGTAACGCGGGACGAAATCCAGCAGGATCTGGATCGCCGCCGCCCCGGTCAGTCCCGCTACACAACCCAGCGTCAGGAAAAGGATCAGGTCGAGATCCTGTCCGGCGTCTTTGCGCATCCTCAAACCGGGGCGCCGGTCACCACAGGCACATCAATTGGTTTGATCATTCACAATACCGATCAGCGCTCCAAGGATTATGGCGATATTTCCGAACGCTATCGCCCCGGCCATGCGGACTACACCTATGACGCCAAATATGGTGTGCGGGACTATCGCGGAGGCGGTCGGTCCTCGGCCCGCGAAACTGCCATGCGTGTGGCAGCAGGTGCCATTGCCCGCAAGGTCGTTCCCCATATTACCATCCGCGGTGCGATGGTGCAGATGGGGCCGCACAAGATCAATCGCGACAATTGGGACTGGAGTGAAGTGGGCAACAATCCCTTTTTCTGCCCCGATGCTGAAGCAGCAAGCCTCTGGGCCGACTATCTTGATGGCATCCGCAAGGCGGGGTCCTCCATTGGCGCGGTGATTGAAGTGGTTGCCTCCGGTGTGCCAGTCGGTCTTGGCGCGCCGGTCTATGCCAAGCTCGATCAGGACATCGCCTCGGCGATGATGTCGATCAACGCGGTCAAGGGCGTTGAAATCGGTGATGGCTTTGGAACGGCTGCACTGACCGGAGAAGACAATGCCGACGAAATGCGCATTGGACCAGACGGCGAGCCGGTTTTCCTGTCCAATCATGCAGGCGGCATTCTTGGCGGCATTTCCAGTGGGCAGGACGTGGTTGTCCGCTTTGCGATCAAACCGACCAGCTCGATCCTGACGCCGAAACAATCAATCACCCGTTCCGGCTCGGAAGTAGAGGTGATGACCAAGGGCCGTCACGATCCATGCGTCGGCATCCGTGCCGTGCCCGTTGGCGAAGCCATGATGGCCATCGTGCTGGCCGACCATACTTTGCTGCATCGTGCGCAACAGGGCTAGAGCCAACCCCAAAGCGCATCAAGAGGGAAGGGAGCCCAGGGTCTTTGATTTCCCGGGTCTCAACCCTGAAAGGACAACTCCCGCACCAGAAGCGGGACACAAATGAGACGGCCCGCACAGGCAAACGCCGTCCTTCAGTTTGGGAGACATGAAATGTCCAAGATGGAACGTGTTGCAAATGCCATCCGTGCCTTTGAAAAGGGTGAGATGGTGGTTGTCACGGATGACGACGACCGCGAGAATGAAGGAGACCTGATTGTCGCCGCCAGCAAGGTGACTGCAGAGCAGATGGCCTTCATCATCCGCCATAGTTCCGGCATCGTCTGCACTCCGATGACCGTACAGGACGCAATCCGCTTGAAACTCGATCCGATGGTCGCCAACAACAATGCGCCTTTGTCGACTGCTTTCACCATATCCGTCGACTTCAAGCATGGCACTACCACCGGCATCTCCGCAGAAGAGCGCTGCACCACCGCACATGGCCTTGCCAATGGCAACACCCAGCCAGATGACTTTGTGCGTCCGGGGCATATTTTCCCGCTGGTGGCCAAGGATGGCGGGGTATTGGTCCGTTCAGGTCATACCGAAGCCGCTGTTGATCTGTGCAAGCTCGCCAACTTGCCAGCCGTTGGTGTGATTTCCGAGCTGGTCAATGACAATGGAACGGTCAAGCGCGGCCCGCAGGTGATCGACTTTGCGAAAGAACATGGTCTGCAACATGTCTCCGTGGCAGATCTCATCGCCTATCGTCAGCGTACCGAGCGTTTGGTTGAAAAAGTCGAAGAATTCTCTGTCCAGACCCGCCATGGCAAAGCCAAAGCCATCACTTTCAAGGCCCAGTTCGACGATATGGAGCATCTGGCACTGATCTTTGGTGATATTCGCGACGGCACCGACATTCCTGTGCGCCTGCATCAGGAGAATGTGATCGGAGACGTTTTCGGCAAAACGGACAATTTGAACAAGATCGTCGAGCGCTTCGCTGCCGACCGTGGTGTCGTGGTTTATTTGCGCGACGGCTCCCCTGGCGTTGTCACCGGCCCGATGCGTGCGCGTGAAGGTCTGGAACTGGCCGAAGCGGAAGAGCATTCCAGTGCAAAAGGGCGCGACGAAGACTGGCGTGACATCGGTCTGGGGGCGCAGATCCTGACCGAGCTTGGCATTTCCTCGATCCGCCTCTTTTCCTCCAAGGAACGCCATTATGTCGGCCTTGAAGGCTTCGGTCTGGAAATCACCGGCACTGAACTGATTTAAGATCAGCTACAGCACTGACAAAACAAAGGGGACGGTTCCAAACCGTCCCCTTTTTCATTTTGGAGGGCATTGGCAGGCCATCATATTGGGCAGAATTCGGCCTCATCTTGCAAAATTTGGAGGTACCAAGAACAGGCCAAGTGTTCATTCATGGTCATTGTGGATTCTGTGGGTAATATTTAATTTTTATTGCGGATTTTGTGATTTTCTATCCAATGGTAGGTTCAGGTTTTGTATTCGCCTGCCTGGGTTTTTCGTGCTGCCCCAGACGTTCAAATTGCAGCCGATCCTCGGAGATATTTGGAAATGAGCCTTCCAAGCGACGTATCGGCGTTGCGATGGCACACGTGTAATTGCGTGCGGAAACCGTTTGTCAGTCGCACCCGACCTCTCCCTATCATCCTTGATGAGGCTTTCCGAACATGACGGAAACTTATACAAATTCAGGTGGTCTAACTGGTGATAGATCGTTGAATCATCGATATAAAAACAGACATCTCGGCATGGATGCCCTGCGCGGGTTTGCCGTTAGTGGCATTTTGATGCGCAACATTTTTGCCTTTGGTATCCCGCCTTACGCCTATTCCTTTCCAACGGTCTGGAATGGCAATGAATATCCGGATATTTTGAGTTGGGCCTTTGTCGAGGTCTTCGTGGATGGGGTGATGCGGGCGCTGTTTGCGCTGCTGTTTGGTGCCGCCGCCATGATGGTATTTTCAAGTATTGGGAAAGTAAATTTCGACAAACTTGATTTATACTACCGTCGGTCCATGTGGCTTATGGCCTTCGGGCTTGTGCATTCCTTCCTGTTGCTCTGTTCGTTTGACATTCTGTTTATTTACGGATTGCTGAGCCTGTTTCTCTTTCCATTTCGAAATTTGTCGCCAAGAGCCTTGCTGACCATTGCGGCCGCAGGGATGGTGGTCTCGGCTGCTATGCTTAATCTGCCAAATGCGGATCTTTTTACTGGTGCCACCACCCAGACTGAAAGCGTTGAAAGCGCCCTAAGTGCAGCGGAGAACGCGGCAGAGACGGCAGAAGAGCAAACCCCTGACGCATCTTCTCAAGGCAAGGGAAGCGAGTCTGACAACCAGTTCGCGTCGGCCCCGGCCCAGCCGCAAGACAGCCAGCCGGAGACAAATCAGTCGGCTGAAGACCAGCAAGAGAACAACGACGACATGGTGAATGGCTATCTGACCACCATGTGGGCGGGCGAGATTGAAGGCATGCGTCAAGGCTATTGGCCGATCATGCGCAATCTGGCGCAAACAAGTCTTGCAAACTATTCGACAGAGCTATTGACCAATCATTTCACCGATATCGGCATCATGTTCTTTATCGGCATGGCATTCTTCAAGCTTGGCATCATCACCGGGCAGAAACGTCTGTCCTTCTATCTTTCGCTCTGTCTGGGCGGATATGCGGTCGGCTTGCTGGTAAATGGCTTTGAGACCTTCTCAGACCTGTTACAGGTGACACTCAGCCTTGAGGCCCCGACATGGACCTTGTTCAGTTATGATGTGGGGCGGATCGCCATGGCGATGGGGCATCTGGGGCTGGTCATGACCTTGTCAAAGGTGAGGATGTTTAATGTGATCACCCGACTGTTTGCCGCAGCTGGTCGCATGGCGCTGACCAACTACCTGACGCAAACCGTCATTTGCACCAGTCTGTTCTTTGGCTACGGCTTCGGGCTTTATGGGCAATTGGGGCATTTTGATCTGTTGATGATGGCCTTCGGTATCGCCTTCGCACAGATCATCTTTTCGGCCGTTTATCTGAGATTTTTCCGCCTTGGCCCGGCAGAATGGCTCTGGCGGCGTCTGGCCAATGGAAAGCCAAAAGCGACAGCAGCCTCCAACACAAAGGTCGCTGACGACGTGATGGCAATCCCGGCACCTTGAGACGCTGCAAAAGCAGGCATCACTCGTGCCGTTCGAACATCTGCGGTGGCGCCTCGCTGGTGCTACCGCGGACATTGAATTTGTAGCGGATCGCAATGCCACGCAGGATCAGCGCCGCGCTCGTACCCACCAACGCGCTGACCGAGCGATCGACATCGAACTGCTGCAAAGCCACATAGATCGTCGAGCCCAGCATGGCTGCGGTGGCATAGATTTCCTGCCGCAGCACCAGCGGCACCACATTGCACAGAATATCCCGCACCAAGCCGCCAAAGGTCGCCGTGATCATGCCCATGATAATGCAGATGACCGGATGCAGGTCCATTTCCAGAGTCATGGCAGCACCGGTGATGCAAAAGACCGACATTCCGATGGCATCAATCCAGTTGAATATTTGCCGCTGTCCCCAGCCGATCCGGTGGATGCCATAGGCCGCCAACGCAGACGGCAGGATGATCGCCAGCGGCATGGGATCGACCACCCAATTGACCGGCATGGCGCCGATCAGGATGTCGCGCAGAGTGCCGCCACCGGCCGCGGTGACGAACCCCACCATCAACACCCCGAACAAATCCATTTCCGACTGAATGGCCCTTAGGCCTCCGGACATCGCAAAGACAATGATCCCGGCATAGAAAAAGACCGGAGAAAGATTTTCGAAAATGAAGACTGGGTTGGGGATCATGGGATGTCTTTTGTCTGCAGGCTAAGTGGAAATGTGGGGTTTGGCTCTGCCATAACGCACCAGCGCTTGCAGCAGAAAACCGATGAACAGGCCATTGAGGCTGTGCCAGAGAAAGTGCGTCCCGAGAGGAAGCGCATCACAGACCATCATGTCAATGGTGCGGAAGAAAATTGATACCGAGAAGGTCACTGCAGCGGCCAATATCCACCCCATTGCCGGATGACGCCGGATCAGCATGACGAGTGCAAAGCCATATAGCGCGATCATGCCCGGCAAATACTGGGTCGAGCCGTTCAATCCGTCGCTGCTGGCTTGCGCCCCGTCAGATGCCAAAAAAGCAGTCGAGACCAGCCACAAGACACCGGCAATGGATACAAGTGTGATGCCATAAACTCTTGCGGCCCGCCACAAGGGCAAGCCCATAATCCGATACATCGCCAAAAACAGATAATAGGCCACAAAAGTCCAGATCGGAATCACATCGACCAGCGATGACCAGACAGTGGCGTGGGTGTGAAATAGATAAGAGCCGATGCCAATCAGCCCGGCCATGACAATTGCAACCAGAACAGGCAGGTCCGAATGAGCAGCCTGTCCTTCTTGCCTTTTCAGCTTGCGATAGGTCCAATAGGCCCACAAAGCCGCAAGGATAAAAGACAGGTTGGTAAGGGCATTGACCGGCTCCGACCAATAGCTTGCATCGGTGCGTTCGCAGTAGATATCAATGGGACTGTGCATATTCATGGGGCTGTCCAAAATCAGGAAACGGGCGATTGTCAGAAGAAGGTTAATGCTTGATTAATCAACCAATTGAGTAACAAATAACCAAGAAATATCAATGTCTTTCTTAATTTTTTGATCGCTTTTTGTTCTTTGGGCTGCAGGAGAAAATTAAAAACTGAGTCGTTTGTTTGATTTTTGTTCTGGCTATGTCTCGAATAACTTTAAATAGATCAAACCAGTTTTACCCGTTTGAGTCAGGTTACCGCTTTTTGCTCTTGCATGTATCAAACAAATGTCAAATTTTCTTCATCAAGAAAGAAGGAGAGGCGCATCTTGGTCTGGCAAGGGTTTTTGCCATTTCCCGACAGTCAATCTGGAGTTGATTGGCGGCGGATACCATTTGATACACTCTGATAGGCTGGGATTACATTTTGCCTTTTTCTGTCGACAATTGGTCGCCATTCTGTCTGCATCGGACAAAGCATTTCGAGAGAGAGCGGGGCCTGGCAGGACAATGAGGAATTGGCCAAGCAGCGAACCGCTCTTTCACCGTACCGGCCGGGTGGACGAAAAAGTGATCCGGCTTATTGATCTTGCCGTAATAATGCCTAAATGACCTTTTAGGTCATGGTTAAGACGAATTGTAGATAAAAACAGTCACTTGATCCGTTGGGACGCCCGTGGGGGCATAAGAAATTTTGGGGGCAGGCATGCGCACGATGCTTTTTTTGACCGCTCTTTCAGCTCTTTTCAATCACACGATCTCGGCTCTGGCTGCCTTGAAAGACCGTTGTTGTTGCGAGTGAAGCCTGTATAGGCTGATCAGTAAGACGCTTTGCACGGCGTGCATGGTGCCTTTTGGCGCGCCTTCTAGAGCACTAATTGATCGACGCCCAAATCAAGATGCCGCTCCAAAACCCGTCATCGCTTCAAAAGTAGCGTTTAAAAAAGCCCGGTTTCTACCGGGCTTTTGCATTTGTGTGCGGAGTGTTCTTTTTGATGGCGCAGACTCAGTCCTTGCCAGACAGTTTTGCCGGTGCAAGGGCTGCAATTGCGATGAAAACAATCCCAAGGACAATCCCAATCATTTCGCCCGACAGTCCATCAATCAGGAACGGATAGTTGGTGTCAGCCACCATCCCCAAAGTGGCCTTGCCACCAGCAATCTTGTCTAGCAGGCCAGTTGCCTTGATACCGCTATAGGCCAGCATATAGGCCGCAGCGCCAAGCAGACCACCGAGCACGAAAAAGAGTGCATCCTTGCGGCCTGTTGCTGCCGCCGTGACGCTGGTGCCCGGGCAATAGCCCGCGATGGCAAAGCCAGCTCCAAGCAGCAGGCCGCCCACAAACACGCCGATATAGGCGTCTTTGACCGACATATGGCCCGGATCGACAAAGCCCACCAAAATGCCGACAAACATCAAGAGGGATGCCGTACCGATGGCCAGCATGATGGTCTTTAGCAAATGCAGGTTCGACAGGTTGAGCATGCGAATGATATAGCCCGGATTGGTCGCGCCGACCCGGTCAAGAGTGAAGCCAAACAGGCCACCAATTACGAGAGCGAGGAAAATGGTCATGGATCAGTTCCCCTTCTTGAAGAAAATCAGGGCAATCGGGAAGGCGGCCAAAAAGGCCCCGGCAGTGAAGATATAGCCCGACAGAGCGGTTTGCATCATGCCGCTCATCATATGACCGGACGTACAGCCCCCCGCCATGCGCGCGCCAAACAGCACCAGAAAGCCTGCAACAAAAGACCAGACATAGCGCTTGGTAAGCGAGGAGCCAAAATTGGCGCGCCAGACTTCAGGCATTTCACGTTCGTCAGCCGATACACCACCGCGAAGGAAAGCTGACAGAGCGGCCCCGCCGATCATCGCCAACACAAAAATGAAGCTGTAATTCATTGGCTCAGCAACATTCTTGGCATATTTGCCGCCGCTCTTGTTCAAATAGGCATTCGGGCTGGCATAGCCGCTCTTGGCGGTTTCATCGACGACCACGACCGCCGGATTGACTGCATCCCATAAAATGCCGTCAAAAATGACAAATTGGGTGGAAACCCCGATGGGCTTAACCAGCAGGACAGCGAGAAAGAACACGCCTCCAAGCAATAGTCCACCCACTTTCCAATTGAGAATCATCACGTTTCTCCACTTTTTTAAAGGCGCCTTTAATCCGTCCATAAAAGGAGCCGCACCAAATCTGATTGCGCCTGCAGATCAAAATAGCCTCTCATCCACGGGCTTTATTTTATAATATTCTACTATTCGAAAATAAAGAATTTCAAGTCTTTGGCAAGGGGGTATGTCCGCGCATCCCGTTTGAGTTGAAGTGGCACCAAACAAGAAGGGCGAGATTTGGTGACAAGGACAAGCACTCACTGGCCACAGTGTCTGGCAGCGGTGATGCAGTGCGCATTTTGGATGAGAAGCCGGGTTTTTGTCTGCCTCTAAACGTCCAGCTTGCCCGTATGTTTGACGGCCCGCAATGTCAAGGTCGAGTTGACCCGCACCACACCGGGCAGGTTGGTCAGGATGTCATGGTGGATCCGTTCCAAATCGGCGGAATCACGATAAATGATCCGAAGTAAATAGTCATATTGCCCCGCCAACAGATAACAGTCCTGAATGACGCTGATCTGCTTGATGGCGCGTTCAAATCGGTCAAGATGCTCACGCCCCTGTCCATCCAGCGTGACAAAGACGAAGGCCGTGCCGGTCATGCCGCAAGCCTTGAGGTCAAGCTGCATCGTGTAACCGGCAATCAGGCCACTTTCTTCCAATTGCCGCACGCGGCGCAAGCAGGCCGATGGCGACAGGTTCACCGCTTCGGCCAGTTCCGCATTGCTAAGCCGCCCATTGTCCTGAAGCAGATTAAGAATGGAACGGTCACGTTTATCGAGATCTTTCAGATTCATAAAATTCACCAAATGTCAGAATTTGTGAAATTTTATTCGAAACAAGGGGGGTATAGCAAGGCAGTTTCGCGATACATTGCGCAAAAATTCAGTCATTATTGAAAGATCATTTGAATGCCGAACACGTCGTTGGTTCCCCTGTTTTTCCTCTCGTTTCAAGGCAAGAACCAAAAACAAGACGTGGCGGTCGCAACACCACAACAGAGAAAGTATCAGTCATGCTGATCGGATGCCCCAAAGAAATTAAGGATCACGAAGACCGTGTTGGCCTTGTGCCATCGTCCGTTGAAGAACTCGTCCTGCATGGCCATCAGGTCATGATGGAAACCAACGCTGGCGTTGGCATTGGATGTTCTGACGAAGATTACATCGCCGCTGGTGCGACCATCGTTGATAATCCGGACGAAATTTTTGCCAAGGCTGACATGGTTGTCAAAGTGAAGGAACCACAGGCCGTGGAACGCGCCAAATTGCGCGAAGGTCAGATTCTCTTCACCTATTTGCATCTGGCTCCGGATCCAGAGCAGACCAAGGATCTGGTCGCGTCTCGCGCCACCTGCATCGCCTACGAAACGGTGACCTCGCGCACAGGCGCGCTGCCATTGCTGTTCCCTATGTCTGAAGTTGCTGGCCGTCTTGCCCCGCAGGTTGGCGCGCAGGCTCTGGAAAATAACGGCGGTGGAATGGGCATTCTGCTCGGCGGTGTTCCCGGTGTGGATCCAGCTGAAGTCGTCATCATCGGTGCTGGCGTGTCAGGCACAAACGCTGCCCGCATCGCCCTAGGCATGGGGGCATCCGTTACCGTGGTTGATCGCAACACCGACGCATTGCGTGCCGCCGTTGACCGGTTCGGAACGGCCGTGAAAACCGTCTATTCCAACAAGGGCAACATCGCCCGTTTGGTGGAAAATGCAGACATGGTCATTGGCACGGTTCTGATCCCGGGCGCAGCCGCTCCAAAGCTCGTCACCCGTGAGATGATCAAATCCATGCGCAACGGGTCTGTTATCGTTGACGTGGCGATCGATCAGGGCGGTTGCTTTGAAACCTCCAAGGCAACAACCCATTCGGACCCGACCTATGTTGTTGACGGTGTGGTTCATTATTGCGTTGCCAACATGCCCGGCTGTGTGGCCCGCACGTCTGCTTTTGCCCTGAACAATGCGACCCTGCCTTTCGCCCTCGCTCTGGCGAACAAGGGCTGGGAGCAGGCGTTGAAGGACGATGTCCATCTGCGCAACGGTCTTAATGTTCATGAAGGCAAAGTGACCTACGAAGCCGTTGCCAAAGATCTCGGCTACGAATATTTCTCAGCAGAAGCAATTCTGGGTCTGTAAAAGTCCCTCTTGATAGCGGGATCGGCACAATCCCGCGTTTTACAGACTTCAGAACCTGCAGGAAGGGCTTGATATATTTGATATATCGAGCCCTTTTGCGTCTTGGCCGCATAAGCCCTTGCCTTTGGCAAGCGCGACTTGAGGTAACGCAACGAACTTTCAATGGGGATTTGATAGAGAAAACCCGCCTTGGGCGTCTACTCCAAGGCGGGTCTCATATTGCTCTCGCGCGATCAATATGATGAATGGCGAACTTTGATATGCGAGCATGTCACGGTCACCATGTCAGTCTGGTCTGTTCCAATCATGCTTGTTAGAGCAAGGATGATTGTGTTGGCAGACTTGAGCCTGTTGATCGCTTTGCAGCGATCCTTGCCGTTGCGATCGGCAAACAGGCTCCAGACCCTGGCATGCAGTGTCAGCTAGTTCCACCTAATTCCTACGCCACACGCCTGTTGACCATATTTGGATATGCATGGCTCGGTTTCAAGGTCTGCAATACGAAATAATATACGTTTTTTCATACAATTTTGCCATTCGCGCTGATATGCCCTATTCGTTTTTGCATTCATTGCGCTGTTAGGTGGGATTTGTACGGATTCGACCGTTTTTTGTGCACAGGCTCTTTGCCCGTTGGCATGCGCCAGCATAGGCCTGAACAAAGATGTCATCCCATCCTTCTTCATAGCCCTTGCGCATCATATGAGACAGCGCGCCATAGCTTTCCCACCCCGTATGAACCAGCTTGACCATGGTCGCTTCCTCAGCGAGCATGATGAAGCTGACAACCAGATGTGTGGCATGTTCCTTCGGATGGCCCATGTGAAAATCGATTGCGAGCGAGGAGGGGGCATCGCAATCGGCAAAGACGCCCCAGACATGCCGCGTGTCATCAGAACCGATCCCGACAATTGCCCCGCCCGGCTTTGGGTCGAGATCGATGCGTTTGGCGGGCAGGTTGGTGGTGTGAAAAGAAATGGACCGTGTCTCCAATGGCCACCATCCGCTGAAATCGACAAAGATATCATACGCGGTTGCTGCATCAGTGGGAACTTCAATCACCTTGACGATAGGCTTGAGCATCGGAAACCTCGCAAAAGACACGGGCTGAGGATAGATGCAAAAGGCTACCGCCTTCTGGCACCTGCCACAACACGCCAATGGTCTGCCTTGATCGGGCAAAGGGGCAGTTGCTGCCCATGGAATGGGCAAACGTCGAACTGTTGGCAGACACCTCGTCTGCTCAGACAGGCTTGTCACTACTTTCCCGTGACACCGTTTGGACCGGGTCCAAAGAAGGCGGCTGGCCCGCAGGGTCATTGGTCCGCCGATTGGCTTTCTGGCGGTGCCGGGTAACCAGCGGACGGGTGGTTTTCAGAACCCGGCCAACACTTTGCCCCGTTCGTTCCTCAAGCCATAAGGCGCTCCGGTCGAGCCAGTTGACATTTTTGCGCAATGCCCGCACATAGCTGCGCCCAACGCGGCTGTTGGCAATCACCAGAAAGCTGCCCAGAGCCAGCAGTGGCACACCGGTCGGGATCGGCAGCCAAACCGTCGCCAACCCTGCAATCAGGCAAAGAATCGCGAAACTCATGATGACCCAGTGCTTGAGATTGGCAATCACGGAACGCATCCCCTTATGTGCAACGCAGAATGCTGCGCCACGTCAAGTTCAAGGCCGACAGAACACCCGCCGGGCTGATCTCTCCCTTAGGAGCCCTCTGTAACAATTTGAAGACAGTTGGATGACGCAAAGAGGCTGGTCCAATGACCATTCGCAATATAACTGCGTGAGCGGCACTTAGTGAGACGCAAGACGCCGTTCCAAAGGCCGCGTCGTTCTGAGCACGCGCACCATCTTGATTTTGCTACGAGCCTCAAACCAAGCCATTCGTGCATCGACAAAGGCGAAGCGCCGTCGCAAGTTGCGCACGAACTGGCGGCCTTTACGGCTGTTGGTGATCAACAGGACCGTCGCAAAGGTCATCAGAACCGCACCAATGGGGATGGGCGTCCAGACCGACGCCAGCCCGAGCAGAAACATCACGATCGCAATCGTGATGATCAGCCAGCGTTTGAGGCGATTCATATAGCGCATGAAAATCGGTCCGTTTCTAAGCCGCATTGCCTGTGCTTGCGGGTAATTCGTTAAATAAGAATAAGAATGGCGCAATCAAGGCCAGCTGTCGCAAATTCACCTTATACGACAGGCATATCCCTCATTGTCAGCAGTTTGTTATCGTCGAAGAACAGCAACGCATTCAACATGATGCGAATAAAGAAATTGATCGACCGGTGTCACATGATCAATTTTATAGCCGCCGTCCACCAAAATGCGCAAATCACGCGCCAAAGTGCCCGGATTGCACGAAACCGCGACCACGACAGGTACGCTGGATTTTGCGATTTCCTCCGCTTGCGCCTTGGCCCCTGCGCGGGGTGGATCGAACAGCAAGGCGTCAACCTTTTTCATTTCCATGGCCAGAACGGGCCTGCGGAACAGATCGCGCCGTTCGATCTGAATGTCCTTGAGCCCTTGTCCAAACCGCCAGCCGCGTTCAAGTGCCTTCAAGGCTGCTTCGTCCCCTTCCAGCGCCCAGATTTTCGCCTTGCGTGCCAGACGCAGCGCAAAGGTGCCTGAACCGCAGAAAAGATCGATTACCTTCTTGGCGTCACCAATCGCCTTTGAAGCCAGCTCAACCATGGCCAGCTCTGCCTTGCGATCTGCCTGCACAAAGGCTGCCGGTGGAGGGGAAACCTCGGCCGTGCCCATTTTCAGTTTTGGCGCACGGCGTTCCAGCAACACATCGCCATTGGCGGACAGGCGGGCAATATCAAGGGTCTCGGCCATCTCTACTGCCTTGAGATAATCCTGCCCTTCGGTCAGATTTTTCACGTCTTCCAGACACACATCCACCCCCGAGCGGGTCGCCAGCAGTGTGATGCGCGCTTCGCCCTTCTTGGTCATGAAAAGAGGCAGATAGCCAGCCAGCTTGGGCAAGAGGGCATTCAAGGGAGCCGCCAACAGAGGACAGCTTTCAATATCGACAATCCGGTTGGAGCGTGTCTCATGATAGCCAAACAGCAAGCGGCGACCAATCAACCGGGCAGTTAGCACCGCACGACGGCGTCCCCCAGGCTCGAAACTGATGGTCGGACGGATCTCAACATCATCAAAGCCCCGTGCCGATAACGCTTCGCGGACGATGTCCCGCTTCCACTCATCATAGGGTTCCTTGGCCATATGCTGCATGCTGCAGCCACCGCACGTGCCAAACAGCGGACAAATCGGTTCGATACGATCATCCGACGCCTCGATCACCTCTTCCAGCTCGCCCCGTTCCCCCATGGGGGTAACCAGAACCCGCTCGCCTTCCAGCGCAAAAGGAACATAGAGGCTTTTGCCATCGTGATAGGCAATGCCGTCACCTTTGGCACCCAGGCTGTCAATGATGATTTCTACGGGGTCGGTCAATGGTTCATGGTCCTTCTGGAGGTCGTCATTCTGTGGTCTGATCGGTCGACAAGCTGATTGATGACAGGAAGCTGCGTTTGGCCACGCAGTCAAGCCTTTGCTGTGTATCAGGCAGTTGCGCCGTTGGAAATGGCTGATAATCACAGAGCCACGTATGGCAGGTATGAAAGTGGAAAAACTCGTGCCTTTGCGCTCAGAAGACCAACAAAAATGCGCCGACGCCTTTTACATTTGATGAACCAAAAAATCTACAATGTTCATGAATAGCCAAATAAGTGTGCTTTTTTCATCTCCGGTTTACTAAGGTTTGTTACGTTGGCATCCAGAAAGTCATTCGTCAGATCAAGAATTCAGTACAGACGGTAAAAGCGGTAAACCAATTGTGTGAGAAGCCTAACGAGCCAATTGGCGAGAGGGGGCATTACCATGAAAATATTTTCATTTATAGTAACATTGATAGGCGTTGTCTTTAGCTTGATGCAGCCCGCATGGGCAAATGAAAGCACAAAGATACTTGGAACCGAGTGGCGCATCGGTAAATTGAGCGGCAATGCATGGATTCAGACACCTGGCCATGAGCAAATGCGCCTTAAGAGCGGCAGGGTGCTCTTTCCGGGGCAAACCCTCACGACCGCTTCGCGAACGCGACTTCAATTGGTCCATGGCAAACAGCGCATTCAGGTCGGATCAAACACCGTCCTGTCCCTGCCTGCATTGGATGAGACCGAACCCGGCCATACCAAGATCTATCAAATGAGCGGCACCACCCACTTGGAGGTCGACAAGCGTGATGTCAAACATTTCTCTGTCGTAACACCTTACATGGTCGCTGCGGTGAAAGGCACTCAGTTCACCGTTGCCATAGAAGGCGGACATGCTGATGTGCGTGTTCACGAAGGTCTTGTTGAAGTGTCCAGCAAACTGTCCAGCGATGTCTTCAATGTGGCCGCCGGGCAGGCAATTTCCATGAATACCAATCGGTTGCAAGGTGGTGAAACAAAGCCAATTAAAATGGCCTTCTTGGATCGCGGTGAAGAATTACCTGCAGCGTCCGGGAATGCGCGCTTCTCCGGGCCAAATGCCTTTTCCGACATCATGGGAATGATTGGCAGCATGTTTGGCGCCGTTATGCTCTATCTCAGCGGTCTCATCGATGCATCGATTTATTATGTGACAGGCACCGTCACCGGTTTTGTCGTCCCGCTTGCACAAAAGGTTCAGAGCCAAGGCATTATGCCCTATGTGCTGATGGCCCTGGCGTCAGTGATTGTGATCGTCGCGATTGTCGCTTTCATTCTCTATCGCCGCAGACGCCGCCGGATCAACACCCCAACGATACGTCTACAGAAATCGTGAACCAGACGATGTCTGTCACCTGACAACAACAAGGCCCGCTCGGTTGTCCCGAGCGGGCCTTTTGCATAGCGGATATTGAAAAAGGTTGCTTTTGATCGAGGATACCGATCACTGGCCCTGCTGTTCGCGCTCCACGGCCCGCCAGCCAATATCACGGCGGCAGAAGCCATTGTCCCAGCGCACTGCATCCACTGCCTTGTAAGCAAGCGCCTGCGCTTCAGTCACGCTCTTGCCGCGCGCGCAAACATTGAGCACCCGACCGCCAGTCGCGATCAGCTTGCCGTCTTTCTCACCCGTGCCCGCATGGAAAATCGTCACACCATCAATGGCTTCCGCTGCGCTGAGATCTTCGATCACTGTGCCTTTTTCATAAGAACCGGGATAGCCCTTGGAGGCCAGCACGACATTCATCACCACATCGTCGGACCACCGGGCTGCCATGCCGCCGAGCGTGCCACGCGCGGAGGCCAGCAACAGCTCCAGCAGATCGCTTTCAAGGCGCATCATTAGAGTTTGGCATTCCGGATCACCGAACCGGACATTATATTCAATCAATTCTGGGCCTTGCTCGGTGATCATCAGACCGACAAACAGCACGCCCTTGAAAGGAACCCCACGGCTTGCCATGCCCTTGATGGTCGGCTCGACAATCTGGCGCATCACAGTCTCTGTCATGGCCTCTGTCATGACAGGTGCAGGCGTGTAGGCACCCATGCCCCCGGTATTGGGGCCCGTGTCCCCTTCGCCCACTGGCTTGTGATCCTGAGCAGACGCCAGAAGCATCGCGTTCTCCCCGTCACAAAGGGCAAACAGACTTGCTTCTTCCCCTTGCAGGAAGGCTTCAATGACGACTTCTGCACCAGCCTCGCCAAAGGCCCCGTCAAAGCAATCCTTGACCGCTGCGATCGCTTCTTCATCGCTCATCGCCACAGTCACGCCCTTGCCAGCGGCCAGACCATCAGCCTTGATGACGATCGGTGCCCGATGCTCTTTGAGATAATCAAGAGCTGCCTCTTGCGCGGTAAAGCGTGCATAAGCTGCGGTGGGAATATTGAACTCGGCGCAAAGATCCTTCGTATACCCTTTAGAGCCTTCCAGTTGAGCGGCTTCTTTCGAGGGACCAAAGGCCTCGATGCCCGCTGCTGTCAGGCTGTCAACCAGACCATCCACCAAGGGGGCTTCTGGGCCGACAATCACGAAGTCGATGTCAGCAGCCTTACAGAAGGTAATGACCGCGTCATGATCCGTCTCGCTAACGTCTGCCTTCTCTGCCATTTGCCAGAGGCCGGCATTGCCCGGCGCAACATAGAGCTTGCCAAGCTTTGGCGATTTCTTGAGGCCATAGGCGAGGGCATGTTCGCGGCCACCGGATCCGATGAGGAGAATGTTGAGGCGATCAGACATGAAGCTATCCTTTCCGAAAGGCAGGGCCGATGCATGTTGCAGTTCAGGCTGTTGCCAGTCTGCTAACGCTCAAATGGCGCAAAATCAAGCCGCAAGCGCCGCATTCGCACGCGATGCGGATACAAGCTGTGCAGATTGCCTTGCCAGCGGCTCGACCGCTCCCTATGCGGCATCAGAAAGAGGCGAATTGTCCGTTGATGGTTTTCACAATATGGCTACCAAGGCATTCTTGCGGTTGACGCAAGGCTGTTGATGGGCGAAACCTCTCAACACAGGAACCAGAATAGCCTCAAAGGGCAGCAGGTGGGATACAGAGCAATGAGTGGGCATATCTCGATAAATGAGAAGGAAGGCACAATCGATGACCGCGTTGCTGACGCTGTGTCCGGTCATTGGGTTGACCGATACTTGCCGCTTGGCTTTCGGCCCTATGCACGTCTTTCGCGCCTTGAGCGGCCCATCGGCTGGTGGTTGCTGCTCTGGCCGTGCCTTTGGTCACTGACGCTGGCTGTGGCAACCAGACCAGCCGATCAACTGCCTCCGGTCTGGCAAATCCTCTGGTATGCTTTTGTCTTCTGGCTTGGTGCCGTTGCCATGCGGGGCGCTGGCTGCACCTATAATGATCTCGTTGATCACAAGATTGACGCAAAGGTGGAGCGCACCCGCTCCCGGCCGCTGCCTGCCAATCAGACCACCCGGATGAGGGCGTGGATGTGGCTGGGGCTTCAGGCCCTGATCGGTCTGTTCGTGCTGCTGCAATTCAATTCCTTTACCATTCTGCTTGGTTTGTCGTCGCTCGGTGTCGTGGCAATCTATCCCTTCATGAAGCGTGTCACCCACTGGCCACAGCTGGTGCTGGGGCTGGCCTTTTCCTGGGGCGCCTTGATGGGATGGGCCGCGATCAACGGCGCTTTGTCTCTTGCGCCAGTGCTGATGTATGCCGCAGGCATCGTCTGGACCATCGGTTATGACACCATCTATGCCCATCAGGACAAGGAAGATGACGTCATGATCGGCGTGAAGTCGACGGCCTTGCTGTTTGCCGATAATACCAAGCAATGGCTTCTTGGTTTCTATGCGGTGATGGTTCTGTTGATGGCCGGGGCTTTCTGGGTTGCAGGCGTGTCTTGGCCTGCGTATCTGGGGCTTATGGCTGCCACCATTCATATGGGCTGGCAGATCTGGAACCTCGACATAAGCAATTCGGCCCAGTGCCTCAACCTGTTTCGCTCCAACACCCAAATCGGCTGGCTGCTTTTTGCTGGACTGGTTGGTGCCTTGCTGGTCTAGGGCGTGTTAGCTGCGATCCTTGATCGCGCCGAGCAAATATTCCGCGTTGCCATCCCCGCCCAAAATGGGGGAAGGGACCATCTCCAACACCCGCCATCCGCGACAAGCCTCATCGTCTTCGCTGTCAATCCAGGCGGCAATGGCCTCCGCCGCTCGCAATCCCTCTGCCGGATCCCGTACAAGGCCACCTTTGCCGATGCCTTGTTTGCCGACCTCAAATTGCGGCTTGACCAGCAAGGCGGCCCTAGCCCCTCGTGATGCCATCGACAGGGCCGGTGGCAAGGCCAGCTTCAGCGAAATGAAAGACACGTCGCTGACCAGTAGCGAGAATGGTTCGGGCACATGACTGTGATCCAGATGGCGCGCATTGACCCCTTCAAGCACATGAAGCTTTGGATTGGACCGGAGGCTCTCATGCATCTGCCCATGTCCCACATCGATCCCATAGACGCTGCGTGCCCCGCGCTCCAACAGTACCTGACAAAAGCCGCCCGTTGACGCTCCGATGTCAACACAGACTTCACCGGCGGGATCAAATCGGAAATGATCAAGGCCGTGAAGCAGCTTCAGCGCCGCACGCGATACATAGTTTGCAGCCGGATCGTGAAAGGCAAGCTCCGCGTCGGGGCCCACCATCTGGCTGGCCTTGGCGGCTGGCACGCCATTGACCTTGACCGAGCCGCGCTTGATGGCGTCGCGCGCCCGTGCCCGTGTTGGCACCAAACCTCGAGACACCAATGCCTGATCAAGCCGCAATTTGCTCATGGATTTTGGAACCTGCCGAAAAGAAGAAAAAGCGATAGGGAAGAAGGCCGCTTAAAAGCAGTTGGCGATCGCACCAGAAATGCGATCATAGAAAACTGCAATGCCAACCCGAGACCAGATGATTAAGCCGACAACTCCAATGGCAGCAAGAATGCCTGCTGACCAATAGATCAACCGGTTCACATCCTCAACCTGGTGTTGTTCGCTCATGTCATTCATGGTCCACTCCTGCATGCCGGTTATCCTAGCATGGAGAGCAAGGCTCGCCAACTTTATGAATGTCCGTCAGGCAGAGTGATCATTCTGCGCTGGCAATCAGCTTTCTCAGCTTGCCCACCGCACTGTCATGATTCTCGCCATATGCGATGGTGCCGGAGAAGACATTCCCCTTCTTCATCAAAAAGACCGAAGCTGTGTGATCCATTACATAATTGCTGTCCGCTGCGTCATTCTCGACTTTGCGCGCATAGACCCGATAGGCCTTGATGACCGCGTCGGTTTGCTCGCGGGTGCCACGAAGAGCGACCAACCGATCGAAAAAGGCACTCGCATAGTCTGCAATGGATTGTTGATCGTCTCTTTCCGGATCCACCGTGATGAAGAGAAAATTCAGTTTGTCCGCATCCGCACCCAGTTCCTCGACCCAGAGGGTCATTTCCGCAAGGGTCGTCGGGCAAACATCAGGGCAGAATGTATAGCCGAAATAGATGACCATCGGCTTGTCGGAAAAGTCGGCCGCTGTAACCTGCTTGCCAGTTTGGTCGGTCAGGGTGAAATCTCCACCAACGGCAGCGGTGGTCTGTCCGGCCTGTGTCTTCTGCACCGTCAGTTCCTGCTGATACCAGTCGATCATCATGATGGCCAAACCCAGTGCCAACAGAACACTAATGGCCCATGCGCCATAACGGACAAATTTCATTGCGACTTGTTCCTTTGCTTCTTGCGTCTGCCAGCCAAGGCATGCGTCACGGTCTCACCACATCACCAGGGTCCTGTCAATGCAACATTTCTCCTGTGGCCCTGTCTGCGCTTGCGTCAATGCAGAGAATTAAACAAATCAGGTGCGCTTCAAAGAAGCCGGATTTTGTCTCATGCAGGCAAACTGCAAATATGGACGGCTTTAAGGTCGTTCAAAGACTGCCAACTGCCCGCCAAATCCAAGCAGCAAAAGCCCCGCTACCCCATTCAGGGTGCGCGATACCGTGGGCCGGGTAAAGGCCCGCCGTGCGCCATGAACCACAAAAGCCAGCCCGGACAGCCAGATCATGCCCAACAGGAAGTGGATGCCTGCCACCAGCAAAGACTGGGGCAGGGCCGGTTGCGAGGGGTCGACGAATTGCGGCAGAAACAGCATATAGAAGACAATCAGCTTGGGATTTAAGAGATTGGTGATCAAGCCGTCGCGAAAAGCCTTGAGACCGGTGATTTGCGGAGCGCCATTTGTCTCCACCACCAGCGCGTCCCCGCGCCAGGCAGCAAGCAGGGATTGACCGCCCAGATAGATCAGGAAGAGGGCACCGGCAAACTTCATCCAACCAAACAGGCTCGCTGATTGCAACAGGATCAGCGACAGCCCAAGCGCTGAAATCGTGCCATGGACGAACAGTCCCAAACAAATGCCCAATGTCGTCAGGACGCCTGCCTGAACACCACCTCGCGCCGCGTTGCGCAGCACCAACACAGTATCAAGCCCCGGTGTCACGGTGAGGGCAGCAAGTGCCAAAAACGCAGCAAGAAAGGGAAAGTGATCAAACATGGTCGCACACTATCAAGATTATGGGAGAAATGGCACAAACCAATAATCGACGGAAGGCAGACAGGCGCGTCTGCCTCTCTCTGGTATCGGTCTGCTGCAACAGCCTCGGGCATTTGTTTGTGGGAAATGCGTCTGTCCGTCTGATCATCAACCATCCATCAGGCGCGTGCCCTCGCCTTATGCTCTCTCCCTTTAGTCGTCACTCATGCCCTTTTTCGAACGGAGCGTTCCACGCCATGGCTTCGATCTTGTGCCCGTCCGGATCGCGCAGGAAGCAACCATAATAGGCCTCGCCATAATGGGCGCGCGGACCGGGCTCACCGTCAGGCGTCGCTCCCATTTCGATGGCTTTGTCCCAAAAGGCATGCACCGCATCATTGTTCGGAGCCAGAAAACCGAAATGGGTGCCATTGCCGACGCTCGGGGTGCCGCGATCATGGGGAACCTGAACCCAGAATTCCGGGAAATATTTGCCAAAGGCAGCCGCTTTCATGCCGCCTTCATCCACCTCCATGATGATCTTGGCCCCGATGGTTGCCAGAACCGCTTCATAAAAGGCCCGCGATTTGGCGAAGTCGCTAACGCCTATGGATGTATGCGAAAGGATCGACGGGATCTCGTCTTCAAATGCTGTAGTAGGCATGAAAAACCCTTGAGAGTTGATATTTGTTCACTAAATGTTCCATATAAAAGATGCCCGCCTTGGGCAAAGTTGTCAAGGCGGGTAAGTGCTATTGCGGGCCTTTTTTAAAGAATTATCGACTGGTGCATGCCCAGCGTTTGATATAGCAGCCGCCATACCGATTGTTGCAATTGCGCAGGGCGATATTTTGCGCAACGCCTCGATTGGAGCCCCAGGCGGTTGCCCAATCATTGTAGTTGTTCATGGCGAGGGCGCCGCAAGCATTGCGGAACCATAGAGCCGAACGACAACCGCGTGAACGGTTGCGGCATTCATTCATTGCGCGGGTGGTGGCTGCACCGCGTGTTGAATAGTCCCAAGAGATGCCATAAGCCCCATTGGGTGCAACGGCGATTGCGCCGAAATAATCTCTCGCATCCGCTTTTTGTGGTGCGGTAAACAGCAGAAAAGTTGCAATCAAGGTAAGGAAAATTGGTCTCATGATGTGTGCCCTTTAAGTCAATATTAGAAATACTACCTATAATACAACACAAATCGGTTAGTGGCGAATCCGGTTATTGCTTGCCTTACTCGCGGCCATTTGGCGAGGCTCCATCATCTTGCCCTAAAGACATATTCAGTATAGACCTGTCGGTTTAGAGACCTTGCGTTACTGGACTGCCAAGCAAAGGGAGTTCAGAGAGTGAAGTGGTCCCTGTTAGGGGCGCTTTCGTATCAAGCAACGGGCATGTGCCGTATCAAACAACGAGCATGTGCTTGTGAGCCGGGCTTGATAAAAAGCACGCAAATGGTCATGTAAGAATAGATCTCTGGCGGCAGCTGCCGACTATGTCAGGGGCAATGAAAAACAGAGACAGGTGAAACCAGTGTCCAAAACACCAACACTTGATGGCATCGCAACAATTGACGATGTGCGTTCGCTCGATAATGCCGGATTGAAGCAACTGGCTGACGATGTTCGAACCGAGATGATCGACGCGGTCTCCGTCACAGGTGGTCACCTGGGCGCAGGGTTGGGTGTGGTGGAACTGACCGTTGCCTTGCATCATGTTTTTGACACGCCTCATGACCGGATCATCTGGGATGTGGGCCATCAGGCCTATCCGCACAAGATCCTCACCGGACGCCGTGACCGCATGCGCAGCTTGCGCCAGCCCAATGGTTTGAGCGGCTTTACCAAACGGGCCGAGAGCGACTTTGATCCTTTTGGCGCGGGCCATAGCTCGACCTCCATCTCAGCTGGTCTGGGGATGCAGGTCGCCTCCGATCTGGAAGGCACCGACCGCAATGTGATTGCCGTGATTGGCGATGGCGCCATGAGCGCGGGCATGGCCTATGAAGCCATGAACAATGCCGGCGCGCTCGACAGCCGCCTGATCGTCATTCTCAACGACAATGACATGTCCATCGCGCCGCCGACCGGGGCCATGAGTGCCTATCTCGCGCGACTGATTTCCGGCAAGACCTTTCTTTCGTTGCGCGATGTCGCCAAGCAGATGGCCTATTCTCTGCCGCGCTTCTTTAAGGAAAAAGCCCAGAAAATGGACGAGTTCGGTCGTGCGTTCTTCACCGGCGGCACCTTGTTCGAGGAGCTTGGCTTCTATTATGTCGGCCCGATCGATGGGCACAATCTCGACCATCTGCTGCCAATTCTGAAAAATGTCCGCGACAGCGAAAAGGGACCGCTGCTGGTCCATGTGGTCACGCAAAAAGGCAAGGGCTATGAGCCTGCTGAAAATGCCAGCGACAAATATCACGGCGTCTCGAAATTCGACGTGGTAACCGGCGCGCAGGTCAAGGCACCAAGCAACGCGCCCAGCTACACCAAGGTGTTCGGCAACAGCCTGACCAAGGAAGCCCACAAGGATGACAAGATCGTTGCCATCACCGCCGCCATGCCGAGCGGCACGGGCGTCGACATTTTCGAAAAAGATTTCCCGGATCGCACCTTTGATGTTGGCATTGCCGAGCAGCATGCTGTGACCTTTGCTGCGGGTATGGCATGTGAAGGCTACAAGCCCTTCTGCGCCATCTATTCCACCTTCCTGCAACGTGCTTATGATCAGGTCGTCCATGACGTGGCGATCCAGAAATTGCCCGTCCGTTTCCCGATTGATCGCGCAGGCTTTGTCGGGGCTGATGGCCCGACCCATGCTGGGTCCTTCGACGTCGGTTTCCTTGCCTCCCTGCCCAACATGGTGGTGATGGCGGCCGCCGATGAGGCCGAGCTGGTCCATATGGTTGCCACTGCCGCTGCGCATGATGACGGCCCGATCGCCTTCCGCTATCCACGCGGCGAAGGGGTTGGGGTCGACATGCCAGAAGAGGGCGTACCGCTGGAAATCGGCAAAGGCCGGATCATGAAGGAAGGCAACAAGGTTGCCATTCTGTCTTTTGGTACCCGTCTGGCAGAAAGCCTGAAGGCCGCAGAACGTCTTGACGGCTTTGGGCTGAGCACAACCGTCGCGGATGCCCGTTTTGCCAAACCTCTCGACAAGGACATGATCCTGAAACTGGCAGGTGAGCATGAAATGCTGATCACCATCGAGGAAGGGGTTGCCGGCGGCTTCGGTTCGCAGGTTTTGCATCTGCTGGCCAATGAAGGCGCACTTGACGGTGATCTCAGGATCCGCTCCCTGACCATGGCCGACAAATATACCGACCATGGCAAACCGGACGCCATGTATGCGGACAACAACCTCGATTCCGACGGAATTGTCCGCTCCGTTTTCGAGGCTCTGGGCCGCAACATCAACGAAGCGCTGGAAGCAGGCGAAATTGCCTGACCCACGCTTGGCTTGACTCATGCTAGGCCTGATCCGCGCTTGGCCTGATCCGCGCTTGGCTTGACTCATGCTGGGCCTGACGCACCTAAAACAACCAATACCAAACCAGTGGCAACAAAATGGCGGTTGCCAGGGCATTCAGCCCCATCGCAAGGCCGGAAAAGGCACCGGCTTCCTCATTGACCTGCAAGGCCCGCGCCGTGCCGATGCCATGGCTGGCCGTCCCCATGGCCACGCCACGGGCCGCCCAGCTCTTGACCCCGACAAAGTTCAATATATAGGGTCCGAGGATGGCGCCGATAATGCCCGTTGAGATCACCAGCACGGCGGTCAAAGACGGCAGGCCACCCAATTCCTTGGTGATGCCCATCGCCACGGGCGCGGTGACGGATTTGGGCGCAAGCGACAGAAACGACTGTTCCGATCCCCCCAGCGCCCAAGCAATCAAAACTGCCGTGCTGGCCGCCACGAAGGAGCCGCTCAGCAAGCTGACCATCAGCGCAAAGCCGGAGCGGCGCACTTTGTCAAACTGGCGATAAAGCGGAATGGCCAAAGCCACCGTCGCCGGGCCAAGCAGAAAATGGACAAACTTCGCCCCGTCAAAATAGCGTTCATAGGGCGTGCCGGACATGACCAAGACGGCCACCACGATCAGGATCGCCAAGAGCACCGGATTGAGAAACGGTGTCATGCCTGCCTTCTGGTAAAGCGCCAACCCCACCTGATAGGCCACCAACGTCATGGTCAGATGAAACAGCGGACTGGCGCTGAGATACACCCAGAGGGATGAAAAATCCGTCATTGTTCCGTCTCTCCCTCATGTGGTGCTGCTTCCTTCATCAGCCAGCGCATCATCAGTCCTGTCACGGCAATCGCCAGCACGGTGCTGACCAACAGCGAGATCGATATTGGCAGCATTTCCGCTCGTAACAATTTCGCATGCAGCATGACTCCGACACCTGCCGGAATGAACAACAAGGACAGATGCTTGAGCAAGCTGTCTCCGACCATGGCGACATCGGCCGGAATGCCCCCCTTTATGGAAAGCCCGATGAACATCAGGGCCATGCCCACCACCGGGCCGGGCACCGGTAAGCCGAGCAAGGTGACAATGCTTTCGCCAAGCAATTGGCAAAGGAAAATGAGTGTCAGGGCGAACAGCAAATCAATACCTCCGGCGCGCAAAATGGGAGCAAGGCTCTCTGCACCATAAAGTGCATCACAGCTCTTGCCATTGGTCTTTCGCAGGCCTAACACAGATCAAACCTGTCCGAAAAGCATCACAGCGGTTTCAGGCCGCCAAATTGGCAAAAAGGGGAGTAGCCACCAATATGGGCGACATGATCAGCAAACGGCATTTGGAAACCCTCGCCAGCGAAGCTTATGAACGGGGCGAGGCCCATCCGGACTGCTGGGGTGAGGTGGCAGGCTATATCCCTGAACTGGCCCGCATCAAGCGCGAGCAATTTGCCATTTCCGTGGCTTTGAATGATGGCCGTGTCCTGTCTGCAGGTCGCTCAGATGTCGGCTTTTCGATCCAGTCAATCTCCAAGGTCTTCACCCTGTCCATCGCCCTTGGACGCGTTGGCGACAGCCTTTGGAACCGGGTTGGACGGGAGCCGTCCGGCAACCCGTTTGATTCCATCATCCGGCTGGAACAGGAAAAGGGAAAGCCACGCAATCCCTTTGTCAATGCGGGTGCCATCGTCACCACCGATGCGCTGCTATCCGGCCATGCGCCAAAAGAGACCCTGTCCGAGATCATCCAGTTTGTCCGCAACGCAGCGGAAGATGACGACATCCACATTAACAAAAAGGTCGCGGCATCCGAAAAAGCCACCGGCTACCGCAATTTGGCCCTGGCCCACTATTTGAGATCCTATGACAATCTGCAAAACGAGCCGGACTACACCCTTGGCGTCTATTATCACCAATGCGCCATCCTGATGACCACCATTCAACTGGCAAGGGCGGGGCGCTTTCTGGCCAGCCTCAAGAACGCGCCCAAGCTGATCGCACCTTCCAAGGTTCGCTCTTTGAATGCCCTGATGATGACGTGCGGCCAATATGACGGGTCAGGGGAATTCGCCTATCGCGTCGGCTTGCCTTCAAAGTCTGGTGTCGGTGGCGGCTTGCTGATCATCGCCCCGCGCAAGGGTGCGATCGCAATCTGGTCACCGGGCCTTAATGAACAGGGCAATTCCAAAATGGGCACTTGGGCCGCCGAGCGCCTGTCGCATGACTGGGGCTGGGGCGTGTTCTGATAACATCGCCATGGCATGCTAAAGAGAGGGCTGCAAGCCCAGCTTGTTTTTGCGTCCGACCGTCTCCTCAAAAAACATGGTTAACAAACACTTTAACAAGCCGCAGCACGGTCTCAGCAATGCATGCCAAGTGATTCAAATGACTCAGCAATTGGATGGCTTTTAAAGTGACGTCTTTAGCGATTGAATCAAACTGTGAAGACAGCTCATGCCATTGGGAGGAGGTTGAATCACTTTCTTAAAAACAAGGCCCAGCGCAAATCCAATGGCAAGAAATCATTAAGCATTTCACTTGAGCCGTATTTAATATTTTTTCATTAGGTTATTTTCAAAGTGAGCCATCACCCACCGAAACTGACCGATGTTTGCATTATTCAATCCCTTCTATGGTGAGATTTCCCGCAAGGCCTGGTGGAACTACCAGTCTGTCATCTGGGTGATCTTCGGCCTGATCGCGGCGGCCTTTTATTTTCTCCTTGCAGCCTTGCGAGCAGGGGATGCTTTTGCTGAGGGCCTCTCAACGCCCTTTGGGATTGTTGTTGCGAGCGTGCTGGCAATCGCCGGGATCTACATGAATTTCTGCACCTGCGTCAATCGTCTGCGCAATACCGGCCGCACCGGCTGGTGGTGGCTGATCTTCCAGGTGCCTGTCATAGGGGCCCCTTTGATGCTTTACTTCTGCGGCATCGAAAAAGGTGATCCCATCCAGCGGCCAATGAATGTGCAAAAGGAACTTGATGCTCTGAAGGCGCGTTATGAGCGCGAGACGGATCAGGCAGGTCAAGGGGATGTAACAGTCCTCAAGGCGATACCGACCGCACCATCCGCTCCAGACCTATCGGCCCATGCCCCATCCACCCATGATTATGGCAAAAGAAACCAGCGTCAGACAGGGCGACGTGAGGTCCGCAGCAACGGCCCCACCTTCGGCCGCCGCGGCGTGGGCTAGGGGCCGGTCACCCAAACACGAGAAACAAAAAAGGGGGAGCTGTGCTCCCCCTCATCCATTGTAAACCCGAAAGGCACGGTCTTATTTGCTGCCCAGATAGGCCGCGATAATATCGCGGGCGGCAATCAGATCAGCCTTTTCGATCATCTCGGTGACCGTATGGATATAACGGGTGCCGACGACAATGCCGATGGCTCGCGCGCCAGAACCAGCCTGCTGACCGGCGGCCCCATCCTGACCACCACGGGCAAGGATCGTGCGCTGACAGGCGATGCCTTTTTCCTCGGCCAAGGCTTCGATTTCTTCCACCAGATCAATATCGGCAATGAAGGAGCCGTCCTTCACATGCAGGCCAAAGCCTTTGCCCTGAACGGTGACCGTGTCTTTTTCCGGTGTGCCGGGCGTATCACAGGCCAGCGTCGTGTCGATGCCAAGGGCGATGTCCGGGGCCACGCCGAAGGATGCAGTCCGCGCACCGCGCAGGCCCACTTCTTCCTGAGCGGTGAAGGCCACCACGATTTCGCAAGCATGCTTGACGTCCGCTTCAACCATCTGACGGATGGCTTCGATGCCCAGCCAGCAGGCAATGCGGTTGTCGAGCGCCTTGGAGACGACTTTCTTGTCGAGATCGAGCAGTGGCTCGTCCATGACGATGAAGTCGCCGACCTTGATTTTGCTCTTGGCTTCCTCGCCCATGCCCAGATCAACGATGAAGTCGGTGACTTCAGGCAGCTTCTTGCGCTCTTCAGGGGAGGAGATGTGCAGGGCCTTGCCGCCCGCATTCATCACGCCCTTATAGTCCCCATCCTTGGTGCACACGAGCACGCGGCGGGCAAACAGGGTGCGTGGATCAAATCCGCCGACCGGGTCAATGTGCAAAAAGCCCTTGTCGGACACATGACTGACCAAAAAGCCGATCTCGTCCATGTGGCAGAGCAGTAGAATGCTTTCCACTTCCGAATCGTCCGGCAGATCTGCTGTCGGATAGCGGGTACAGATCAGCGACCCCATCGGGTCGACATAGGTCTCGTCAAACAGGCCCTCAATTTCTGATTCAATCAGGGCGCGGACCCGATGTTCACGGCCCGGAACACCCGGCGTTTCACAAAGACGACGAAGAAGATCGATATTCATGGTTTCTAGCAATCCTATGGAAATTTGCGTTGGAACTCTCTATATCAGGGGTGACATGAAAAGAACAGCGTGACGGATTCGCTCGCGGTTGCTTGTTGAAGGACTGCGACCATCGCTGTGCTGCTTTTCCCGCGTCTTCGCGCTCGCTCCTGAAAAGTGATCATGAAGGCTTGTTGAAAGGCATTTGAACCTGATTGTGAGTCTGGTCAGAGGTCCTTTAAAAGGATTTTTGAAGGCCGCCGACGGGCGCCAGGACCGGACTTGCATCACGCAACCATAGACACTGCCATCTGGTGCCATACGGGCCGGTTGGTGGGGGTAAGGAAAGACAATGAGAGATCCATATAGCGTTCTTGGGGTGCCAAGGTCGGCTAGTGAGCGTGAGATCAAAAGCGCCTTCCGCAAACTGGCCAAGCAATATCACCCCGATCAGAACAAAAACGACCCAAATGCACAGGAAAAATTTTCCGAAGTCAATCAGGCCTACGAGATCGTCGGCGACAAGGACAAACGCAAGCGCTTTGACAATGGCGAAATCGACGCCGAGGGCAAGGAGCGCTTTCAGGGCTTTGGCGGTGGCGGCGGCGGTGGTGACCCGTTCGGTGGACGCGGTAATCCATTTGGCAATGCAACGGGCGGCGGCTTTGGCGGTGGCGCGGCTGAAGATATCCTGAACGAGATTTTCGGCAATATGGGTGGCGGTCGCGCAGGTGGCAGCCCCTTTGGAACAGGCGCCCGCAACGATCCGTTTGGTGGTGCGCGCCAACAAGCCCAGCCGCAAAAAGGCCAGGATGCTGAAGCCAAATTGACCGTGACCCTTGAAGACCTTGTCTCAAGCGACAAGCGCCGGGTGCATCTGCCCACCGGCAAGAGCCTCGACATGAAGGTGCCAGATGGCGTCAAGGATGGCCAGACGATCCGCATGAAGGGGCAGGGCTTTGAATCGCGCACCGGCCCGGCAGGCGATGCCTTGGTAACCATCGAAATCCTGCCGCACAAGCTGTTCAAGGTTGAGGATCAGAATATCCGCCTTGATCTACCGCTCACGCTTTATGAAGCGGTTTTGGGCGCGAAAATCCGCATTCCGACCCTTGAAGGCAAGGTCGAGATCAAGGTGCCTGCGGGCATGAGTTCGGGCAAGTCAATGCGTCTCAAAGGCAAGGGCCTGCCTGGTCGGGATGGCAAGCGTGGTGATCTGTTCGTCACCGCCAAGATCATTCTGCCCGAGGGCTCCGACCCGGGCCTGCGCACCCTGATGGAAGATTGGCAGGACACCAACACCTATCGCCCACGCGGGCCGGAATTCGGCTGATCCAAAGTTGATTGCAAAGACAAAACGGCCCCAGAAACGCTCCCTTGGGGCCGTTTTTTGTTATCTCTCCGGTCTCATCCATTCCCCAGCAGGGGAAAAGCAGAATATTGCGTGAATACCGGACCCTGATAGCCAACAGGAGGGTGATGCCCGTCCGGACAGTGCAGCAGATATTGCATCCCTGCTGCCTTGGCTGCCTCTATGCCCGGACCGCTATCCTCAATCACCAGACAGGCATGAGGTGCAGTGCCCATTACCGCAGCCGCATGCAAAAACAGATCCGGCTCCGGTTTCCAGCTGTCAATTTCGTAAGAGCTGAAAAGATGCGGCTCAAACAGCGGCAACAATCCGCTCAGACCAAGCGAATGGCGCATTTTTGCCAAAGGGCCGGATGAGGCAATACAACGAGGCAGATCAAGCGCCTGCACAGCCTCCGACACACCGGGGAAGGGCTGCAACTGGTTGTCAAACAGGTCTGCGACCCGTGCGCGATAGCGTGCTTCATAATCCGCCCCCAGCGGCCTTCCGATCCGCTCTTCAATCGCTTCAACAATCTCTTTGAGTTTGGTGCCGCGATAATTGTCGATCAGATAGGCGGCATCCCAGTCAAGCTCTGGCACCACATCGCAATGGGCCTGCTGGCACAGGACTTCGCTATCCACGAGCGTACCATCGAGATCAAAGATCAGGCATTCAATCCGGCTCACGTCCAAAGGCATTGGCAAATCCTCATCTGGTCAGGCAGGCAAACTATTCACATCTCACGCTCTTGTCATGACTTTGTTAGCAAGGTCAACCGGTCGTGATTGGCAAGTGACAGCGCAGGGCAGCTATGGTCTCAGCATCAAAACCCTACGATCCCTAGTTGAACCCCATATGTCACGCCGAACAAAGCGAGCAGACCCATGACGCCTTATCATTTGCCAAGCATGAAGCCATCGCGCCTGAAATTTGCCAGACTGGCCTTTTGCACGCTCATGACGTCGGCCTCGGCCGTCTTTCGCTCCAAGACATAACCGCATCTCCCCGGTCGATGGATGCCTCCCGTCCATGGACCACTCGACCTCTGGTATTCCCGTGGTGGAAACTCTGGCCATCTCCCTGTCCTCTAGCGGGGCGTAACCGCCAAGAAGGGGATGCCGGCACCTTAACGAGCGGACCGCCGCCCTTTTGAAAGGGCTGTCATTTTTGGGGACAAGAATGATGCTCCCGCTCAACACGAAAGCCAGCGCTTTTGCTTTCGGCCCGAATGGAAGGCTCACCGCATCGCCTCCATTCGGGTTTTCTTTTTCTAGGCCCCAGCAACCGCTTGGCCGAGATTTGCCGAAAGATCCCCTTTTGGATGCACGCGAATGTCAGATAGCCCCATCCACTGCGCCATTATCTCAAGCTCTGCTGCAAGCGCCTTTGACACTTTCCCCTGATCAATCTTCGGCTCTGGATGGCTGGCAAAGACTTCCAGAATGCTCTCTTGCCGGTTGGCCTTCAGGTCGAGCCGCGCCACCAATTGATCGCCAAGCAGGAATGGCAGCACATAATAGCCGAACTGGCGTTTTTCCTTGGGCACATATATCTCGATCCGGTAACGGAAATTGAACAATGACTCTGCCCGGTCGCGCATGAAAATCAGGGAATCAAACGGCGCCAGCAAAGCCTGGCACGTGGCGCGCGCCGGGATCGCTGCATCCTTGTGCAAATAGGCCTGTTTGGAAAAACCCTCCACCTCAACAGGCTCCAGAATGCCACTTTCAACCAGTTCCGCAATCGCCTGCTTGCTGTCTTTGGGTGACAGGCGGAAATAATCGCGCAAACAGGCTTCTGTCCCGACCCCATGGCTCCGCGCCCCGATCTCGATCAGCTGTCGTTTGGCGTCCGCGGCTGGCAGGGTGCCTTGCGCTAAAATCTGTTCAGGCAACACCCGTTCGGGAATGTCATAGAGCCGGGCAAAGGTCTGCCGCCCTGCTGACGTGATCCGCCCGGACCAGAACAGAAATTCCAGCGCAATCTTGGTGTCGCTCCAGCCCCACCATGCCCCTTTGCCACGGCGCTCCTTGTCCAGTGCACCAACCCCGATCGGGCCATGTTGCTCGATCTGACGATAGACCGCTTCCACCCGCTTGGGGTTTTCTCTCGCAAAGCGGCCAATACCGCCCCAAAGCCCCTGATGGCGTGCTGCATCTTCCATCCGCCATTTAAGGGCCGGATAGAGTGCAACCGGCAAAATTGACGCTTCATGGCCCCAATATTCGAAATAATCTTTCGGCTTGCTTGGAGGTGTCACCGCATGGGCGGCGCGGTCGATCAGATTGCGATCATAGGCCCCAAGCCGGGCAAACAGGGTCAAATAGTGCGCCCGGTCCAGCACATTGACGCTGTCGATCTGCAACAGACCTATGGAATCGAAGATGGAAGCCAAATGGCGCTGATCGGGCCGTTTCAGGTTGCGTCGCTGCGGCAGAAATCCTTGCGCCTTCAAAGCGATTCGCCTTGCTTGCCGGTTGGAGAGCGATTGCATGGCCATGATGATGGAACGAACCCTTGATGGAAACCGTTAATAGATAAGAGAAAATGCGGATGAAAGGATGTCAAAGCTGCATCATGCAGCGCTGGCTTGGTGGTGAGATCCTATCCTACAGAACAGGTCGCGTCAGGAAAGGTTAATTTTTCCAATCATTCCCGGTGCTTTGCCTTTCACCTTTGATGAGAGTGGGTTAGTCTGGCATCAACAAGACGGGCCGCGCCGCCCGGTGGGTAGATGTGGGGCAGGCGCAGAGATTACGAGAAGGGACTGTCAGAATGTCAATGTTGAAAAACTGGGTAATTCCCGGTGCCTTGGCCGTCGGGGTCGTCACTGCGATCAGTCTATACACCAAGACTGCAAAAATGGAGGCTGACCTGACCGAGCGCTCGACCGCAGTGCTTCAGGACAAGGGCATGGATTGGGCGACTGTCACATTTGATGGCCGCGACGGGGTGCTGACCGGTGTTGCGCCAGAAGAAGGCGTCAGCGCCTGGGCGGTTGAATTGATTGACATTGTCTGGGGCGTTCATACCATCAATGACGAAACCACCTTGTTGCCATCCCGATCGCCCTTCACCTGGGGGCTGGAGCGCGATGGCAACAATCTCGCCATGATCGGCTATTTGCCTTACGAGCTGTCAAAGAGCGTACCCGCCGACATGCAAACCTTGTTTGATGGGGTGAGTTTCACTTCCAGCACCGATGCCGCCCGTGGCGCGCCTGCTGACATGGACAAGGTCGTCGCCTTCTCAGCCGATCTGGCGAGCCTGTTGCCCAATGCCAAAATCATGCTGGTCGACAATAAGCTAACCATTACGGGCGCACTGGAAGACGGCAACAACGACCATATCGCGCTGTTCAAGGCCATCCAGTCCCGTCTGGCCTCCACAGATCTTGGCGTTATCGAGCTCGATCTGAAAATCGCTGAACCCAAGGCCCCGGTTGAGCAAGCCGCAGACGAGGCGAGTGCCAAGGCCAAAGATGGATTGCTTATAAGCCGCACGGATAAAGGCGTTTCCATTGTTGGCACCGTGCCCAGTGAGGAAATCAAAGGCTTGCTGGTCGATCAGGCAACCCGCAAATTCGGTCCGTCCGGTGTGGAGCAGGATCTCGCCATTCAGCAAGGCGTCAAGATCGCTGGCCTGGGCTATGACGAGTTCAAGCAGGCTGCCTTGACCAGCCTTCAGGCCGTATCACGCCTTGAATCTGGCACTGCTGATTTGAGTGCAGACGGCCTGTCGCTCAAGGGGGGAGCCTATTACGAGGCTGCCATGGAGAAGGTGAAGCAAAGCCTTGCTGGCATCTTGCCAGACGGTTTTTCTCTCAATGCCGACCTTTCGGTCGCAGCAGCCGGCGAAACGGTTGATGCAGGTGTCTGCCAGACCCTGCTGCGCGAAGCGCTGACAGACAATACGATCCTGTTTGACTCCGGCCAATCGACCATTTCGGAAGATTCCTTCGGCCTGCTAGATGGCCTGATCTATACCGCCCGCCGCTGCCCCGATAGCCGCATCCAGATTGCCGGTCACACCGACAGCGACGGCAATGACGCCACCAATCAGTTTTTGTCCGAGCGCCGTGCCGACGCGGTGGTTTCCTATCTGAGTGACGCGGGCTTGTCGCTAGATCGCCTTGAGCCCAAAGGGTTTGGCGAAACCATGCCGGTCGCAGACAACAATACCGCCGAAGGCAAAGCCAAAAATCGCCGCATCGAATTTGTCATTCTGGCTCAATAAGGACCTGAGGAGATAGAAATGGGATATCTAATTGCAAATCTCTATCCACTGCTGCTGCTTGGGCTGGCTTTGGGCGCGGTTATCGGCTGGTTGGCCTGTGACCCTGAAAAAGACAACCGCTAGGAAAAGGGAGAAGATTCATGACTGCATTATTCTGGCAGGAACTTGTCCTGATCATTTTCGCCGTCGTCATTGGCATGATGCTCGGTTGCTATTTCCGTCGGTATTTCTCCGCCTCTGCTGCTGATCAGCGCAAGGCAACCAAAGAGAAACTGGCCGCTGCGGCGACCAGCACCGCCGTTGGCACCGCTGCCGTCTCCAAGCTGACCGATGTGAAGGACAAGGTGCTCACCAAAATGGCCGAAGCGCAACTGGAAGCAGAGGCCGAAGCCCTCGCCGCGCAAACCAACCAAGAGCTGGAAGGCCAATCCGTCGAGGTGGACAAGGCCGTGCTGCGCGACATGAAGGTGGTTGCCATCGAGGACGACAAGGAGCCACCGCTTGAAGCGCCGGATGATGCCCATTTCGAGCAATATTCCGATGCGGATTCAAGCTTCCTGAACGATGAACTCCCTGCGAAAGCCGAGGATGCCCGCGAAGCTGTGGTTGAAGCTGCCAGCCTTGGCGCGAGCGATGCTGAACTGACCCAGCTTGGCACTGACTATGCCGCCGCCAGCGAAGCGGATGATACCAAGGACACTTCGAAGGCTGAGAAAGCAGTCGATGCTCCAACTGCTGAGGAAAAAGCCGAGGATGCCCGCGAGGCTGTGGTTGAAGCTGTGAGCCTTGGCGCGAGCGATGCTGAACTGACACAGCTTGGCACTGACTATGCCGCCGCCAGCGAAGCGGGTGATACCAAGGACGCTTCGAAGGCTGAGAAAGCAGTCGATGCTCCAACTGCTGAGGAAAAAGCCGAGGATGCCCGCGAGGCTGTGGTTGAAGCTGCCAGCCTTGGCGCGAGCGATGCTGAACTGACCCAGCTTGGCACCGACTATGCCGCCGCCAGCGAAGCGGAAGATACCAAGGACGCTTCCAAGGCTGAGAAAGCAGTCGATGCTCCAACCGCTGAGGAAAAAGCCGAGGATGCCCGCGAGGCTGTGGTTGAAGCCGTCAGCCTTGGCGCGAGCGATGCTGAACTGACCCAGCTTGGCACCGATTATGCCGCCGCCAGCGAAGCGGCGCTTGATGAGGCGGGCATGACCGCAGCTATTGCTGCTCTGCCGGCCGGCGCGTCCGCAGAAGACCGTGCCAACGCGGTTGGCGCCCGTCCGACCCTGCTGAAAAAGCCAAAGGGCGGCAAAGCTGATGATCTCAAGAAGATCAAGGGCATCGGCAAGGTGCTCGAAGGCAAGCTCAACGATCTTGGGATCCACCATTTCGAACAGATCGCCAACTGGACCCAGAAGGAAGTCAATTGGGTGACCACCTTCCTCAGCTTCAGAGGGCGGATCGAGCGTGAAGAATGGATCCCGCAGGCCAAAGGCCTCCTGTCTGCCAACGCTCAAAAGGTAGAACCGGTAGCCAAAGCAACCAAGGCTCCGGCAAAACCCAAGGCTCCCGCTACGGCCAAAGCCCCGACCAAGGGTCAAGCTGCGACCAAGCCAAAGGCTCCGGTCAAGGAAACAGAGGTTGTGGATCTCAAAGCCGAAGAGGCCGAGATCGCCGCCGCCCTTGCAGCCTTGCCAAAAAATGCTTCGGCTGAGCAGAAAGCCAACGCGGCAGGCTCCAAACCACAAATGCTGACCGCGCCACGCGGGGATTCTGCCGACGACCTCAAACGCATCAAGGGCATCGGCAAGGTGATCGAAGGCAAGCTCAATGATCTTGGTATTTATCACTTTGACCAGATTGCCAATTGGTCGCGCAAGGAAGTCAATTGGGTGACCACCTTCCTCAGCTTCAAGGGCCGGATAGATCGAGAAGACTGGATCGCACAGGCCAAAATGCTGGCCGCTGGGGAAGAAACCGACTTCTCAAAGCGCGTTGACAAGGGCGAAGTGGACAGCTCGAAAGCTTGACAACAAAGCCCGTTGATCTAACCTGACAAAAAGCGACATGCCCCATGGCATGCCGCTTTTTTTGTCTCTACCTCTATCTATGCCAACCATCCATAACCAACAGCCAATCGGAGGAGTGAATGCCCCAATCTGCAGCAACCCAAGGCATCGATCATGTCGGTCTCACTGTATCGGACCTGATGTTGAGCCTGTCCTTTTTCACCGATTGCCTCGGCTGGGAGCAATTTGGTGGCAACCCCGATTATCCATCCGCCTATGTGACAGACGGAACTTCGAAGCTCACCCTCTGGCAAGCCAAAACCGACACGCCGACGGAGTTTGACCGCCACCGGACCATTGGCCTGCACCATATCGCGCTGAAAGTACCGACCGAAGAAGCCTTGCAATCCCTGTTCGAGCGGGTGAGCCAATGGCCCGATGTCGAGATAGAATTTGCCCCGGAATATTCCGGTAAAGGCCCGAAGATTCATTGTATGCTCTATGAGCCGGGCGGCAATCGGCTCGAATTGAGTTACGATCCGCGCTAACTGACCTGCTATATCTGACGGATGGTCTTTTGCCTGAAAATCAATGATAGTATCAAGATGCCTGACCCTTGATACACTGGGTGCTTCAGCAAAAAGAGGAGCCGATCATGAAACCTTTCATGCGTAAAGACTGCTTCGCATTTTCTGTTCTTGCTCTTTGCTTGACCAAGGGCTTGCTGTGGGGCACGCCTGCTTTGGCCGCTGAATGCGCAAAGCCCGTTGATTTTCTTAACCTGCCGCTCGCCAGAAGTGGCAACCCGATCCATGACGCGCTGACGCAAAGCTATCCGGGTTTGACCATCAAGGCAGGCAAGATCCACCTGGCAACTGGGCAGGTGGTGCCGCTTGAAGGCCCGCGTTCGGTCTCCAAGCCAGAGCGTTTGGAGGATGCCACCATTGGGGACATGTTTGTCTATCTCTATCCCCTTGATTTCTCGCTCAAGCAACGCAAAGTCGCTTTCCACGATCCCGGTCGGGTGCGCAACGAGGCTTTCTTTCGCGCTCTCATGTTTGACAGCAAGGCGGGCGCCCGCAAGAGCTTGACAACAGTACGCTATCGCGGTGCCAAGGTGACAGCCAGCTTTTCGGTAACGACCAAACATTGCGTCCACACGCAACTGCAAGCGGCGCTCAGCGAAATTGCGGCCCATAAGCCGAGCCGCGACAAGTTTTTCCGAAAGATCGGTGGCAGCTTCAACTGGCGGAAGATCTCCGGCACCAACCGGCTCAGCAGCCATTCCTTCGGCTCAGCGGTCGATGTGAACAGCCAGCTTGGAAAATACTGGAAGTGGCTCGGTGTCAAGCCCGGCAAGGCGGTGCGCTATGACAATGCCATCCCGCAGGATATCGTTGAGGCCTTCGAGAAGCGCGGCTTTATCTGGGGAGGCAAATGGCATCATTTTGATGGCATGCATTTTGAATATCGACCGGAATTGATCCTCTATGCCCGTTTAATGGGCCAGTGAAGGGGTAGGCCAATTAAAGGATGTTTTAGCGTCCCTTGGCAGCCCGCCGTAGACGGTCGTTGATCGCTTCCCCAAGGCCATCATTGGCGATGGGTGCCACAGCGATTGCGTCGATCCCCTCACGATCCAGCGCTCGCAAGGCGGCGAACAGTTTTTGCGCCGCTTCGATACTGTCGCCCACCTCGGACAGGTTGATTGTCGCAATCGCGTCAGAAGCATATTTGGGAAGTGTCGGCCCAAAAGCCAGCAGAGCTTCACCAATTTCGATTTCGGTGGCATTCAATCGCACCGGAATGGAGGGCGCATAATGCGAGGTCATCATGCCCGGTGATGCCGGAGCATGGTCATTGATGCCCGCACGCGCCAAGGGTCGATGCAGAATGCTCTCAATCTCGTTGGTGGCAATCCCACCCGGACGCAGCATGGTGACCGGGGCGTCATCGACACAGAGAATGACCGTCGATTCCACACCGACCCGACAAGGGCCGAGATCGGCAACAAAGTCGATTCGTCCAGACAGCTCCTCCATGACATGCTGCGCGCTGGTGGGACTGACCCGGCCCGATCGGTTGGCAGACGGGGCGGCGAGCGGATTATCAATCGCTGCTGACAAGGCACGCATCAACGGGGCATCGGGTACGCGCAGCGCTACGGTGTCCAGCCCTGCAGAGGTCAGATCGGCAATCGGGCTGTCGGGCAAACGTGGCACCACCAGGGTCAGCGGTCCGGGCCAAAATGCATTGGCCAGAAGCAGGGCTTCCTGATTGAAGCGCCCATGACGTTGGGCCGCGGTCAGATTTGGCAAATGCGAGATCAGCGGATTGAAGCTTGGTCGTTCCTTGGCGGAAAAAATCCCGGCCACCGCCTGCTGGTTGGTGGCGTCCGCCGCCAGCCCATAGACCGTCTCGGTGGGTATTGCCACAAGACCACCTTTGTCCAGACAGTCTTGCACCGCTTGAAATCCCGCATCATTGGCAAGGCTGTCGAGTGCCGCACCGCTAACGGGATCGATCAGACAGAGTTGCGGATGCCAGATTTCGGTCGACTTGGTCATGGTGGTCGCTTCGCAATGATGATGGTGGACGTTTTTTATATAAGCCCTGCCGATCCGTCCAGCGTCGAACGCAATTGGAGGGCGGCGCGAGGCGAAATGATCTTCAAAAAGTGGAAAAGCCGCCTGATTGCTGCGAAGGGCTATAAATCATTCCCTTGACGTATTCGTCAGCTTGGCTACTGTTGCCGTTAAATATGGGCGTAGACACAGCCCAACGATTGATCGGGGAGGAACAATCATGACCTATCGCACACCCGTTGCGGATATGGCTTTCACGCTCAAGCATGTTGCAGGCCTTGCAGACATGATCGGGGAGGGCATTTATCCCGACCTTTCTGACGATCTGATTGATGCAATTCTGGAAGAAGCGGGGCGCTTCAACACCGAAGAGGTCGCCCCAAAGCTGGCGCATTCCGATCAGCATGGCTGCCGCATGGAAGACGGTGAGGTGACCACACCCCCAGGCTGGAAGGAACTGTATCACAGCTGGGCTGAGGGCGGCTGGAATGCTTTGACCGGGCCGGAAGAGTTTGGCGGTCAGGCACTGCCGTTGCAAATGGCCACCGCCGCGATGGATGTCTGGAATCAAGGCTCAATGGCGTTTGCTATTGGCCCGACCCTGACCATGGGCTCGGTCGAAGCGATGGAGCGCCACGCCTCTGATGAATTGAAGTCAAAATATCTCGAAAAACTGGTCTCCGGCGAATGGATGGGCACCATGAACCTGACCGAACCGAACTGCGGTTCGGACCTGTCGGGCATGCGCACCCGCGCCGAACCTGTCGGCGATGGCACTTACAGGATCTCCGGCCAGAAGATCTTCATCACCTATGGCGAGCATGACATCACCGACAATATCATTCACATGGTGCTTGCCCGCCTTCCGGATGCTCCGGCGGGCACACGCGGCATTTCTCTGTTTCTGGTCCCCAAATTCCTTGTCAATGACGATGGCTCGCTCGGGGAACGCAATGACGTGCGCGCCGTTGGATTGGAACACAAGATGGGCATCCATGGTTCACCCACTTGCACCATGTCCTATGGCGACAAGGGCGGGGCGATTGGCTGGTTGATCGGTGAAGAAAATCGGGGCCTCGCTGCCATGTTCACCATGATGAACAATGCTCGACTGATGGTCGGTTTGCAGGGTGTCGGTATTGCCGAACGGGCTTTCCAGATGGCCCGTGACTATGCCGCCGATCGCAAGCAGGGCAAAAGCGTCGGGGCTGCCAAAGACGCCGAGATGGAACCGATCAACGTCCATCCCGATGTCCGCCGCATGCTCATGACCATGGCCGCCTCAACCGAAGCCATCCGCTCCATATGTTATCTTTGCGCCAATGCCCTTGATCGCACCAACGCCGCAGCGAAAGCCGGCAATGATGAAGAGGCCAAGCTCTGGGGAGAGCGGGCAGGGCTTTTAACGCCAGTTGCCAAAAGCTACTCCACAGACATGGGCACGGAAGTTGCGTCCCTCGGTATTCAGGTGCATGGCGGCATGGGCTTCATCGAGGAGACGGGGGCCGCCCAATTGTTGCGCGACAGCCGCATTGCCTCGATTTATGAAGGCACCAATGGCATTCAGGCAATTGATCTGGTGACCCGCAAACTGCCTTTGTCAGATGGCATGGCGGTCAAGGAGCTGTTTGTCGAATTGGGCCTCTGGGCCAAGAAAGCAGCCCAGAGCGATGACGCTATTCTGTCCGCAGCAGGCGAAGAACTTGGCGAGAGCCTTGAAGACCTGAATTTCACCACCGAATGGCTTCTTTCCTGCTTGAAAAAGGGGCGCACCGAACTGGCCCTTGCTGGCGCGACACCGTTCCAGCGAATGGTTGGCATCACTCTGGGCGGTTGCCTGATGCTCAAGGGAGCGTTGAAAGCGGCTGAAAATGAAGATGCATCAGCCCCTCGGCGCAAGGCATTAGCCAGTTTCTTCGCCACAAACATGGCTCCGGAAACCACCGCCCTGATGGATCTGGTGATCAATGGCGGCGATGCCGTTCTCGACAGCGATCTCATCCTTGGCGAAGGCTAAATGGCCCTGCTAGGTCAAATATAAAAGGCGATCCGACACTGTCGGATCGCCTTTTTTGGTAGAATTGCAATGGAGTGCCCGCAGGCCTATTGGCCTTTTGCGACCTGCCGCGTTTGATTGTCATTTGCCGCGACCGGAGCTTCTGTTGGTGCGGTTTCTGCGGCTTTCATCTGCTTGCCTACAACAATCATCAACAGCTTGTTCGGATCAAGCAATGTTGCTGCCACGCGCTTGGCGTCTTCCAGCGTTACTGCTTCGATGTAGCTGTTGCGGCGCTCGAAATAATCCTTGCCGAGGTCGGAATTCTGAACTCCAACCAGCTGACGAGAGATTTTCGACGAGCTGTCAAAGCGCAAGGGATAGCTGCCGATTAGGAACTTTTTCGCATCAGCCAATTCCTTTTCGGTTGGGCCATCCTTGGCCATGCGCGCAATTTCTTGCTTCAGCAACATGATAGCCTGTTGGGTGTTGTCGGTGCGTGTCGACATGCCACCGCCAAACAGGGACATATGATCGAGATCGACGAGATAGCTATAGACCCCGTAAGCCAGACCACGCTTCTCGCGCACTTCATTGTAAAGGCGCGAGGAAAAGCTGCCGCCACCCAGAATGTGATTGACCAGAAAGGCCGGGAAGAAATCCGGATCTTTGCGGTCGATGCCCTGTGCCCCAAAGCGAATCGTCGTCTGTGGCACGTCAAACGGTACCTCGACCAACCCGGTTTTGGAGAGCGTCACATCCTTGACCACCTTCAGCTCACCTTTTTCTGGCAAAGGTGCAAATACCTGATCGAGAAGCTTGCCCAGGGTCTTGGCGTCAATTGCCCCCACCACCCCGATCGTCAGATCCTGACGGGTGAAAATGGCCTTGTGCATGGCAACCAGATCGTCACGGCTGATGGTTTCAAGGCTCTTGACGGTGCCACGAGATGGCTGGCTATAGGGATGATCTGGATAAGCGGCTTTGCCCCATGCCTCGCTGACAATGGTCTCTGGCTGGGTTGATGCGCGGCGCACAGCGGAAAGCCACGAAGCCCGCATCCGCTCAATGGGAGCGGCGTCGAAACGCGGTGATTGCACAGCCTTGGCCAGCAGATCGAAGCCAACTGCCTTACTGGGTGACAATATCCGCAAGGAGCCAAAGAAGCGGTCACGACCGGCATCAAAGCTGAGCTTGATGGCATCGCGCTCCATCGCGGTCTGGAAGGCCTTGGCATCCATGTCGCCCGCGCCTTCATCCAGCAAGCTGGTCAGCATGTTGACGGTGCCTTCCTTGCCTTCAGGATCCTGCGCAGTGCCGCCAGCAAAGGAAAAGTCCATCGAGATGATCGGAACCGTATGATCCTCAACCAGCCACGCCTTGATGCCGGATGGAGAGGTGACTTCCTGGATTTCCTGCGCCTTGGCGGTGCTGAGACCGATCAGCATCGATACAGTCGAAATGAAGGTCACCAGTGCCAAATATACCTTGGAGTTTGGTTTGCGTTGAGGTTGGGTCTGCACCTGCTCTATTGGGGCCGGGGCCTTCAAATGTTGGACATTCGAGTCATCATGAAGGGCAAAAATTTTGGTTTTCATCAGGTGATTCCCTTATTCTTTGATCTCGGAGTCTTTGGACGGCTTCGGCTTGGGATGTCCCTGAGGACGCGATTTCGGAGCTGGCACCTTGGATGATTCTTTCGGTGCCTGTTTCGGCATCGACATTGCCCGCGCTTTTGGGCCGGGCATGGAGACGACATCCCTGGGGTCAGCTTGCATCTTTTCGCTTGGCTTGGCTTTTTCCGTCATAGACTCTTGCGTAGGGGACGCGCCTGACTCTGTTGGCTTTGTTCGGGCTGGCTTTGTGTCCGTTGCAGGCGGAGCAGCTTTCTTTTGGGCCGTTTTGTCTTGAGCTGGGGGCAGCAAATATCCGGTCACCGAACGATGCTCTTGCAAATAGGTTTTGGCAGCCGCAACAACCTGCTCAGGCGTCACTGCTGCAAGTCGTTTGGGCCAGCTTTTGATTCGCTCCAGCGACGAGCCAGAGGTCAGACTGGTGCCGACAATCCGTGCCAAGGTGGCCTGATTATCCTGAGCAAAGAAGCCGTCAGCCAGCATTGAACGCTTGGCCCGCTGAACCTCTTCATCCGTCACGCCGTCTGCAATCAGTTTGTCAATTTCTGCCTTGATCGCTTCAAGCACATCATCAACATCCTTGCCAGATGCCGGGGATCCATAAAACAGGAAGCTCGAATCATCCAGCCCGCCCGAACTGTAATAAGCCCCGGCAGAGGTTGCGACCTTCTGTTTGATCACCAAGTCCTGATAGAGGCGCGAATTGGTTCCTGCGCCCATAATATAGCCAAGTACATCAAGGGCTTCGGCTTCACCCGGCGCTGCCGTTGTTCCAGACGGGGTCATGTAGGACCGCCGAACGCTGGGCTCACGCACCCGTTCATGACGCAGAGTGACCGTGCGAGCGGTACGCTGCGGTGGCTCGGAAGCCCGCTTGCGTGGCGCAATCTCTGCCCGTTTGCCAACCTTGCCATAAGTCTCCATGGCCAGAGCCTTGACCTCGGCCTCTGTCACATCGCCGGCAACAACCAGGATTGCATTGTTTGGAGTGTAATATTTTTTGTAGAAATCGAGCGCAATTTCGCGGTTCAATCCCTTCATTTCATGTTCCCAGCCAATGATAGGAATACCGTATGGGTGATTCCGATAAAGCGCAGCGTTCAAGGCCTCGCTCAACTGGGCAGCGGGGTTGGTGTCGATCCGGCTGGCGCGCTCTTCCAGGATTACCTTCAATTCAGGCTCCACCTGCTCCTTGCGCAGTTCCAGATTGGTCATCCGGTCGGCTTCCAGCTCCATCATCAGTTTCAGATGCTGCTTGGCAACCCGTTGAAAATAAGCGGTATAATCCTGGGACGTAAAGGCATTTTCCTGCCCGCCAATTGAGGCGACAATCTTGGAAAAATCCCCGTCCGGGTGGGCTTTGGTGCCCTTGAACATCAGATGCTCAAGAAAATGAGCGATTCCCGACTTGCCCGGTTCCTCGTCAGCGGCCCCTACTTTGTACCAGATCATATGGGTGACGACAGGGGCGCGATGATCGGGAATCACGACGACCTGCAAGCCATTATCCAGCGTGAAACTGCTAAAATTAGCACCAAGCTCTGGCAAACTGGAAAGATCCGACCCCAACAGAGACGCGACAGACTGGGTATCGCCTTTCCCCGCGATGCTCTGATCGTTGGATGGAACGGAAGATTGCGAGGCCGATCCTGCGGTCTCAGCCGATGACAGCATCGTGCTTCCAAGTAAACCGCCAGCTGCAAGGGCCAGCAACAGGGCCAGTTTCGGAGCCGGTGACTGGACCATTGGCTTGGCCAAAGACTGGGCCTGTGATTGGGCCAGCGACTGGGAACGATTTTTAAGCAAGGAGCGAATTGGCATCAAACCTCCACAATTCATGTGCTTGGCATTCATTTGGTTGATATTCATGTTTCCCGACAGGGATCAGGCGTTGACCCGGTTCAGCTGGTCTGCGGTTTTCCCCGCAGACCAGCTGAACCGGGATGCGTGAGAGTTCGAAATAGGGTCAACTTTTGGCGAAGATGAGGCCAAGGACGCATTTTCCCGTGCCCGCGCATGAATATTTCGTAATCTCTGATAAGGTAGGGATGAATAGGATCACACCCAAATGAAAAGTTCGTAAGGAATAACCTTGATGCGTCCTCGAATAGATTCTCTTTTTGACCGAATTCTTCCTCAGCTATCCAAAATGATCTCATTTTGACCAAGACTAACGGGGCGGCAGCAAGGAAAAGGTCGTAAAAAGCTTCGACTTTCGTGGTATATCGCCAGGCAAGCTTGCCTAAGCCTCAGACAAATGGCGAGATTTTTCGTGGATTTCCACCTGTTTTGCGCGCTTCTGGCCCGTTTCGCATTCGCAATTCGACGGAGATTGACCGGTAATTCGGCTTATAATTGCTGATAATTCAATAATATCAAAGAGATAGCTTTGGTTAGAGTTATCTTGACACCCCATGCCCCCCCGATTATGGTGCGCCCGTCTTTGACAGTGGCAGGATAAACCGGATGACCGGACAGAATGAAACGGAAAATCTTGGTAAGACTGCTGATGACAAGGGTGGGAAGTTGGACAATCGCCTGGAGCAGCTGGACGCAGAACTCTCTCGTTTGAAAGAGGATCGGGCGACAGATCTCCGCAAACAGGCCCAGCAGCAATCCGGTGCCTCAAGCCTCGCTCTGGCGTGGCGACTGGGGGCGGAATTCATTGCCGGGGTTCTGGTTGGTGGCGGCGTCGGCTTCCTGATTGATACATGGTTTGGGCTGGCACCTTGGGGATTGATTATTTTCCTTCTTCTCGGTTTTCTGGCTGGCATGCTAAACATGCTGCGTTCGGCGGGTAAAATTCCTCCGCCGGGAGCTTGAATGAAACGGGCGGAAGCTGCTAAAGGCATACCGATCCAAAAGAACACGTGCCGGATCTGCGGAGCATCAAGGAACAGTCCTTGAGCCCCGGATAGGCTGAACCAGATTAAAGAGGGCAATAGTCGTGGCCGGTCCTATTGAGCAATTCAAGATCAAGAACTTCTTCTCGCTTGGTGAAGTTGGCGGCGTCGAGTTCGCGATGACGAACTCCGCACTCTTCATGATCTTGATCGTTTTGACGATCTCCGCCTTCCTGATCCTGTCCACCTCTGGTCGTGGTCTGGTCCCGACCCGGTGGCAATCGGCGGCCGAACTCATGTATGAGCTAGTGGCGAGTACGTTACGAAACACCGCCGGCACGGAAGGCATGAAATTCTTCCCGCTGGTCTTCTCGCTCTTCGCTTTCGTCCTGACCGCCAACCTGATTGGCCTGTTCCCTTACTTCTTCACCGTGACCAGTCACCTGATCGTGACGCTGGCTCTGGCGCTTCTGGTGATCACCACCGTGATCATTTATGGTTTCATGCGCAATGGCCTTGGCTTCCTGAAGCTGTTCGCACCATCTGGTCTTCCCGGTGCCATCGCCCCATTCATTATCCTGATTGAAATTCTGTCATTCCTGTCGCGTCCGGTCAGTCTGTCTTTGCGTCTGTTCGGTAACATGCTTGCAGGCCACATCGTGCTGAAAGTCTTCGCCGGTTTCGTGGTCTCGCTGTCTGCGATGGGGGCTGTTGGCTGGTTTGCGGCTTTGTTCCCATTCGCCATGACCATCGCCTTGACAGCTCTGGAGTTCCTGGTTGCAGTCCTGCAGGCCTACGTATTCACGATCCTGACCTGCGTTTATCTGAATGACGCGATCCATCCGTCGCACTAAGATACGCAGCAAGGTCCGTGTGGAACACAAATTCAACCCAACGAAAACTCTAATTCTCGAACTTCTCGATTGATGTAATAGGAGAGATTACAATGGAAGCAGATGCAGCAAAGCTGATTGGTGCTGGTATCGCATGTGTCGGTATGGGTGGCGCTGGTATCGGCGTTGGTACCATCTTCGGTAACTATCTGAGTGGTGCGCTTCGCAACCCTTCTGCCGCCCCTGCACAGTTCACCAACGCTCTGATTGGTGCAGCTCTTGCAGAAGGTCTTGGCATCTTCTCGCTGGTTATCGCGCTCCTGCTCCTCTTCGTCGCTTAATTCATTTTTCTGATTTAAGCCGAACGAAGACTCAAAACACGTCAGCAGCCGTCTGACACGGTGATCCGATGTCCCTGCTGGGGCAACAGATAATCAAGTATGATAGCTCCTTCACCGCGAATGGGCATCAAGACGGCTCTGGCTCTTTTGACTGGGAGATGACGATGGCGCAGCAACAGAGTGATGCGCTCGCAGAAACTGTAGACACTGCCGATTCCGATCAGCCATTGGTGCTCGATCACGGCAAGCCAGTGAACGCGCATACAGAAGTTGCAGGACATGGACTGCATAATGTGGAAGAGGGTGATTTTCCGCCCTTTGACCCAAATGCGTTCGGTTCACAGCTTCTGTGGTTGGCCATCACCTTCGGACTTCTGTACTACATTATGTCCAAGGTGGCCCTGCCACGCATCGCAAATATTCTGGAAGTTCGGCGTGACCGGATTGCCAGTGATCTGGGTGAGGCTGAGCGTCTCAAGCGGGAGACCGATGAAGCGATTGCTTCTTACGAACAGTCTCTTGCGGAAGCGCGCCAGAAAGCCCATGGCATTGCCCACACCGCACGCGAGGAAGCAAAGATTCAGTTCGACGCCGAATTCGCCAAGGTGGAGGCAGACATTGCCAAGCAGCTGACAGCAGCGGATGAGAAAATCACCGCAGTCAAAAACGCTGCCATGGGTGAAGTCGACGCCATTGCCCAGAGCACAACCGAAGCCATTCTGGAGCAGCTTCTTGGCTCCGGGGTCGCTAAAAAAGACATCGCAGCAGCTGTCTCAGCTGCCAAGGCGAACTAGGGGAGTGACCAATGGGTGATGCAACTTTATGGGCCCTCGTTGCTCTGATCTTGTTTCTGGCTCTCATCGCCAAGATGGGTGTGCCAGGCATGATCACTCAAGCTCTGGACAAACGCGCCAAAACGATTGAAGACGAGCTTGATCAAGCCCGTCGTTTGCGCGAGGAAGCTCAGGCCCTGCTCGCAGACTATCAGCGCAAGGCGCGTGAAGCCGAAAGCGAAGCCGAAGAAATCGTAACCCTCGCCAAGCGTGAGGCGGAAGCGATGGAACGGGATGCCCGCGCCAAGATCACGGATTATGTGGCCCGCCGCACCAAGCAGGCCGAAGAAAAGATTGCCCAAGCTGAAAGTCAGGCAGTCGCCGAGGTCAAGGGTGCAGCAACCGATCTGGCGGTCAAGGCGGCCGAAGGCATTCTGACGAAGGAAATGGCTGGCAAGCCCGGCAAAGACCTTCTGAAAGCCTCTATCGCAGAAGTCGGCACCAAGCTGAACTAAGCGATCAGGTCTCAGACCCGCTGATACAAAAGATTAAAAAAGCCGTGGCAGCAATGCCGCGGCTTTTTTATACCCCATCACCCAGCAGCCACTTGATGCCGGTGCGAAAGCCAACAACACATATTCCGGTAAAAACGCCGTTGCATGCCCGTTTCACATCGCGCAGAAACTGCGGGTCATCCAGCCGATAGGAGAGGGCGCGAGGCTCTTCTCTAAGCCAGATGATCAGGGTGGTGTGGGGTTCGTAATGCTTGGCGGCCTTGCGCAACACAGCACGCAACACTTCCCGCTCCACTTCATGGACTTCATAGCCGAATTTTGTCGCAATCCCCATTTGCATACCGATACGCGAGATTTCCCGATCCCGCCGCACCAGAGCCGCCCCCTGCCGTGGGTTCATCGCCCGTGTGATTTCCAGATAGCCCGAGCGGTCCGGGGAAATATGGGGTTGATTGGAGGAAATACGGTATAAAGCGTCAAAGCTGCAGCCATTCACCGTCTTGGGGTCGGAACATCCTGTCCGGCAGGTGCAGACCTCCAGCGTCGAATCCCAATAACGCATGTCGCCGGCTATATGCTTGCCAAACAAAAGCAACGGGAGCCATTCATCAACATGCTTGGCTCCCGGTCCGACATGGGAAGTGGAAGGATGCTGCTGGACAAAGCTCGGTCGCTCGTTGGCCAACGCACGATCGAAATTCTGTATTCGGATGCTTTCTTCCCAAAACAGAGCTTCGAAATCGCAGATGTTGAGCCAGTCGGTCAAAGCTGGATCAGATGGACTTTCATAAATCATTCGACTGCTTCCCAGAATCGTTTGATCACATCCATTCGTGTCACTATTGAGCCATGAAAGCGGAGTGGAAATCAATATCCATGCAGTTTTGGCCAGGCAGGACTATATCTAGTGGGTGCGTCCTTTGCGCTCAGCTTCCCCAGTACCATGCCCACAAAGCATGGCCCGAATGCATGACTTCCCTTTGACAGACCTTAGAAAAAAGTGTTTCGATGCACTTCGAATGAAAGGGAGCCGGAGATATTTGCTATTCGTGGATAACCTATCTATCGCGGGTAGCAGATGAACGTCTGGACTCCCTTCATAAGCTGACAGAATAGAGAAGGAAACGTTCCAATGGAGCCATTCAAAGCCATCGTCGTTGATCGCGGCGAAGACAAGAAGCAGACTGTGTCCGTTCGGCAATTGACCGAAAGTGACCTGATGGACGGGGATGTGACCGTTAAAGTCAGTCATTCCACCGTCAATTACAAAGACGGCCTTGCCATCACTGGCAAAAGCCCCGTGGTTCGTCGCTGGCCAATGGTGCCGGGAATCGACATGGCGGGGACCGTTCTGAAGTCCGACAATCCCGACTTTAAGGAAGGCGATTCGGTCATCCTCAATGGCTGGGGCGTTGGCGAAACCCATATGGGTGCCTACAGTGAAGTGGCACGCGTTAAAGGCGACTGGCTGATTCACAAGCCTGAAGGTCTGACCCCCGCCCAGTGCATGGGCATCGGCACTGCAGGCTATACTGCAATGCTGTGTGTGTTGGCCCTGGAACATGCTGGTGTCACGCCGGATAAAGGCCCTGTGCTGGTCACTGGTGCTGCGGGCGGCGTAGGCTCGGTCGCCGTGTCCATCCTCTCCAAGCTCGGCTATCATGTGGTGGCGTCCACCGGCCGTTTGAGCGAAGAAGATTATTTGAAAGGCTTGGGTGCCGCAGAATTGTTCGACCGCAACCAATTGTCCGGGGACGGTCGCCCGCTTGGCAAGGAAATCTGGGCTGGTGCCGTCGATGCGGTCGGCAGCAAAACCTTGGCCAACGTTCTGTCGCAAATCAAATATGGCGGCGCGGTTGCAGCTTGCGGTCTTGCGCAGGGCTTTGATCTGCCATCCACCGTCATGCCGTTCATCTTGCGCGGGGTCAGCCTGTTGGGGGTTGATTCGGTCATGGTTGAGCGTTCCAAGCGCATCGCGGCTTGGGAACGTCTGGCAACTGATCTCGATCTGTCCAAGCTTGAAAGCCTGACAAAGACAGTTGGCTTTGATGACATCATCCAATCAGCAGAAGACATCGTAGAGGGCCGCGTCAGGGGGCGCGTCATCATCGACATCAACGCATAACGACGTCGATAATGACAACAAATGGCAAATGGTCGTCTCTGGCGACCATTTGCATCGGCAGAATAAAACCCAGCAAAAGAGTGGTTGGATAAAGTCCGGCAAACAGTAGAAAGCTGCCTTTAACCTTCCATTTTTCATTTTTATCACTAAGACAAATGGCCCAAGACTTGTTTCTTGTTTTATAACGAAAAAGATGGACAATGTGTCGCGAGAATAGGTGATGAAAGGCAATTTCTGGTCGTGGCTTTTACAAACGACGATTGGAGACTGCGAAGCAGGGGCTCGTATGATGCAAAGCGCCTTGATGCAAAAACTTGCGGACACTGAATGGGAAGGTCTGGCTGACAATAGCCACGCCTATAAAGACCAAAAGTAAGGCGGACCGGACCACATCATGCCAAATAAGCGTAAGAATTTTACCAATGAACCGCGTACGACGCGCGACTTGATACTCGATATCGCACAAGAGGAAATTGCCGAGAAGGGTCTCGAGGGCCTGCGCCTGAAAGACATCGCTGATCAGGTTGGTATCCAGCTTCCCTCGCTTTATGCCCATTTTGCCAGCCGCAAGGAATTGCTGGAAGCGCTGGCCGATCAATTGATGGACGAGCTGTTAGCGATCTATGAAAACCTTCAGGGTTTGCCACCGCGTGAGGCCTTGCTGGCCAGCGCAGACCGGACAATTGACTTCTACGTCGCCAAGCGTGGCTATGCGCGCATGCTATTGGCCGACTTTCCTGCTCCTTACGACCATTCGATCTTTAACAAGACCAGTGTGAAGATTGGCAAAGTGCTGAAGATTCTCAACCAGTCGATCCAGCTTGGCATCGCCGAAGGCACTGTGCGCGATATTCCGCCAGATCTTTTCTTGTCCTTCCGAATGGGTGTGACCCTGTTCCCGCTCTTTATGCGCGCCAATCAGGAGCGCAAGGAAATGGTCCGCGATCCCGAAGTGATTGACCGCATCAAGCGTGAATCAAACCGCCTGCTGTCCCTTTATATCACGCCAGTCTAATCCGATCTAACCTGCTTGGCTTTCCCTTCAATCCGTTTGGACGATTGAGGTGCATTGGGTGAATTTGCACATCCATGAGGCATGCCTTATGGGAAAGCAGGTGAGAAGCACTGCCCAAAGCTATAGCATCTGCCCAATGCGTCGCCAAAATGGCGCTGTTTTTTCTAGGGAACGCGACTTTAGTCATATGTTTGCAGCGCATATCGTGCATGAAAATATTGCATATCTGTCGATGATTACGGAAAAATGCCCTCATAAACACAGCTCTTGGCGAAGAAAGCTGACGGCCCTTTATGAGCGATAGAAATAAAATAACCTTTTTGTGGAAAAAATTATAATAATATTTCAATTAATGCATTCTTGATTAATATTTATTACTCTTATTGAGGAAGGTCAAACTGGCTTCAAATTTGCAATGCTGGAATACGAGCCATGCTGCATGCAAAATTGGGCTTGAATTTTATCGGGGATAGAAACCCCATGTCAGGTTTGAGTCAAACTAGTGCCCTACCATGATGCAGTATAGTTCGTTCAATCCTTGTTACCTTGGCAAAAATGCGTGAGAGAGAGCCATGAAAGAACAGACCAAAAAGTACATCAAAGAAGATCAACTGGAAAAAGAATACCACCAGATCGGCATTGGCGCGATTGCTGCTGCTTCTTGCGTCAAGAAGCATTATGAGCAGAAACACGTTGATTACGATCCGCATCCAGAAAACTACTAAGTAGTTGGAGAGGCCGACGCTGGGCGCTTGGTGATGGTTGATCGCCTGCGCAGTTCCCCAAAGCAGTCGCCTTGAGATCGATAAAAATTGAGACCATAAAAAAAGCGCATACCTGTTGGATGCGCTTTTTTTGCAGCCTGCATTGTGTTGCCCCTCGTGATCCATCGGCTAAGAAGCCTTGATGGAGATACACGAAAGCCCGGTGCGAAATTGGCGCGCCCGGGCTCTTGAAGCTTGGAGTATCATTGTCAGCCGATTGGCTTATGAGGGGTCCTCATGGGTAGAGCTGGCTCTTTTCCCAACCGCCTTCAACGGCGTTGAATTGTACCCGGTCATGCAGGCGGAAAGGGCGGTCGTGCCAGAATTCCATCTGCTCGGGCTTGATGAGGAAGCCGGACCAATAATCAGGCCGGGGCACCTTGCCCAATCCATATTTCGCGGTATATTCCGCAACCGCCTTTTCCAACGCAAAGCGGCTTTCCAGCGGGCGCGATTGCTTCGACGCCCAGGCACCGATTCGGCTGCCCCTTGCACGGGAATGGAAATAGGCGTCTGCCTCTTCCTGGCTGACCACGCTGACAGGACCGCGGATTCGGATTTGTCGGCGCAGGCTCTTCCAGTGAAATAGCAATGCGGCCTTTTGCGAGGCCAGCAATTCGCGGCCTTTGGCGCTTTCGAAGTTTGTATAGAAAACGAATCCTTTTTCCGAGTAATCCTTCAACAGAACCATGCGGACATTAGGCATACCACTTTCGTCGACTGTGGCGACGGCCATGGCGTTTGGATCGTTCGGTTCGCTGGCTTCAGCGTCCTTGAGCCACTCGGAAAAGAGTTCAAGAGGCTTGTTTACCTCAATAAAGTTACCAGTCATTAACTTTCCTAGCAGAAAATGAAATGCGGTGTGACAGGCGGGTTTCGCTGCGACAATGCAGCTTCGCCCGACTATTGTAAAGGACAGCAACGTGATTGGTCATAGCTACCATACATCTATACCCACCATCCTCAAGAAGGGTGTTCGGATGTGTGCCTTGGCCGCCTGCTGCGCGCTTGGCGCCTGTGCATCCATCGGAATTGGTGGCCCTGAGGTGGATACAACGACAACCGGATCCATCGGCACCAACACCTCCCTGCTGGCAGGCATTGACGCGTCGGATTGGCAAATCCTGCTGGCCAAGATTTCATCCTTTGATCAAGGGGATCTAAACACCGAAATGGCCACCGGCAATTGGGACAATCCCGTGACCGGGTCGAAGGGTCGCATAACCCAGGTGAAAATGCTCCCGACACTGGTCAATCAGGAATGCCGCTTCTTCAAAAGCTCGATGCACCGCGTGACCGGGGTTGAAAATATTCAGGGCGAGATTTGCCGTGTGCCGAATGGCGATTGGCAAATTACCGGTTTTGCAACCGGCACGCCGGCCTGATGCCTTTCTGACACGTTTGGAATGGTTTGGAGCACCCAACGGGTGCTCTTGTTGTTTGTGCGTCAGGCTTCGTTGGTCTGAAGGCGAGCAACCGCTTCTTCCTTGATCGGCCAATGAACCAAAGCGGCAAAGATGCCCAGCCCGATGGAGATGAACCAGATTACGTCATAGCTGCCAAAGGCATCATAGAGCACTCCGCCAAGCCAGACACCGAGAAAGGCCCCAATCTGGTGGGACAGGAAGACAAATCCGAACAAGGTCGCCACATAGCGTGTGCCGAACATTTTCAACACCAGCCCCTGCGTTGGGGGCACAGTGGACAGCCATAGCAGGCCCATCAGGGCAGAAAAGACCAGAATGGATGGCACCGAAACCGGCAGAAGAACAAAGCCCGTAATCACCACAGAGCGCGCCAGATAAATGAAACTGAGCATGTAGCGCAGCTGCATCCGCCCTCCCAGAATGCCAGCGGTAAAGGCGCCGATCATATTGAAAAGGCCAATCAAGGCAATGGCCCAGCCACCCCATTTGGCATCAATGCCAAAATCGGCAATGAAAGGCGGCAAATGGGTCGTGATGAAAGCCACATGCCAGCCGCAGACAAAAAAGCCAAAAGCCAGCAGAATGTATGAATTATGGCCAAAGGCTTCGCGCAGGGCAGCCAGCAAGGTCTGGTCTGCCTGACCGGCTGTGGCAAAGGCTGCGGGCTTGCCTCGAAAAACCGGTGCGATCAGTGGGACAATCAACACGATCACTGCCATGATGATCAGGGTTTCGCGCCAGCCATAGGCTGCCAACAGTCCCTGACTGATCGGGGCAAACAGAAATTGCCCCATCGAGCCAGCAGCCGTTCCCAGACCAAAAGCGACCGAGCGGAAGTGCGGCGGCAGAAGGCGGGTGAAAGCAGCCAGCACCAGAAAGAAACCCGAGCCAGCGATGCCAACGCCCATCAACATGCCTGCACTGAGGGTGAAAGAGGTGGGATCGGTGACCGTCGACATCCAGTAAAGGGATACTGCATAGGCCACCGCACCGGCAGTCAGGACCTTGGCTGTGCCAAAGCGGTCGGCAACCATCCCGACAATTGGCTGCGCTACCCCCCAGACCAGATTCTGCAAAGCAATGGCCAGCGAAAAGACTTCGCGGCTCCATCCATTCTCAACAGTAACAGGCGTGAGAAAAAAGCCCATTGTCGAGCGAGGGCCGAAGCCGATGATCGCAATAAGGCAACCCAAAAAGATGATCAAGCCATAAGGCAGGCGGCTTTTATGCAATTCGGTCATCGACCCGTCTCCCTGAAAACTGAACGGAATCATGAGGTGAAAGTGCGCTGAGGATCCCTGAGAAATCTCAGTTTAAGCGTCAAGCCGCCTCAGGAAAAGTGATTATTCATGATCAATGCATCAAAAACTCTAATCAATAAGGGCTGCATTCTTGTGATGCATGTCATCAATCTGTCACGCAAGCCCTCTAGCATCGTTGCTATTGAGTGATCAGCCAGACATTTTCAGTTCAGACTTTTTACCATTCTTGCGACGGTCAAATTTTCAGAGCGATAGCATAATGTTACAATTCTTCGAGAAACCCGTGTCCTCTTTTCAGGATGCGGGTTTTTCACTTTTCCGGCTTGATTGCCTGGCTGCTTTTGTCCGACAGGTGCTCTAAGGAAAAGGATACTCTGGTTCCGACTTAGGTAGCACTTATCCCCTGATGCGCGCGGGGGTCTGGAATTTTCAATAGCCCGCACCTATATTAGCAATCGATAAGCAATTGAGACCTGCCAAGCGGCAGGAGGACCAGCGGAGCGCTGGTTGTTTTATGGCTCCCTTTATGCTCAGTTTGAGTATAAGCATCAAGGCGCAAACTGGTTGACCCCAAAAAGCCAGCAAGAATGCCCTCAGCAAAGCCATCAAACACCAGACATACAAGCCGGTAAACAATCCCACCGGCGGGGACCAATCGCAGAAGAACGACAGGTTTCTGTGATCCGTTTCGCAAAAGAGAGGAGGCTCAAAGCATGATGCCTGCACAAAGCGCGACCGATTTCGCAACCCGCAAACCAAGCAAAGCTGCCTTGGAGCGCGGCATTTTGCCGATGCCATCGCTCGAATATACCGATGCAGTGGCTGCCGAAACCGCGCCGATCTATGAGCTGGTCAAGAATGTCATTCCGCCCATCGAATGGCCTTTCCATGCGCCTTACATCTCTGCGATTAACAAGGTCAAGAAAGAACGCGGCGCGGTCATTCTGGCGCACAATTACCAAACCCCGGAAATCTTCCATGGCGTCGCCGACTTCAAGGGCGACAGCTTGCAGCTGGCCATTGAAGCTGCTCGTTCGGACGCCGATCTGATTGTCCAATGCGGCGTTCATTTCATGGCCGAGACCTCAAAGATTCTCTGCCCGGACAAAACGGTTCTGATCCCTGATGCGACGGCAGGCTGCTCGCTGGCCTCCTCGATCACCGCTGCCGATGTCCGTGCCCTGCGCGACAAATATCCCGGTGTGCCTATCATCACCTATGTCAATACCAGCGCGGACGTGAAGGCCGAGTGCGATATCTGCTGCACCTCGTCCAACGCCGTGCAAGTGGTCGAAAGCATGGGCACCGACCGGGTTCTGCTGATCCCGGATCAGTATCTGGCCAAGAATGTCGCCCGTCAGACCGATGTTGAAGTCCTGACCTACGCAGGCTCCTGCGAAGTGCATGAGCGTTTCTCGGCAGACGAAATCCGCTCCTACCGCCGCCAGATGCCGGACGTGCAGATCATCGCCCATCCCGAATGCCCGCCCGAAGTGGTTAAAGAGGCCGATTTCTCCGGCTCCACGAAGGGTATGATCGACTGGGTGCTCAATAACCGGCCGGAAAAGGTGATGATGATCACCGAATGCTCGATGGCCGACAATGTGGCAAGTGAAGCGCCGGATGTGAATTTCGTCCGCCCGTGCAATCTCTGCCCACATATGAAAAAGATCACCCTGCCGAAGATCCTCGACAGCCTGCTCTATATGCAGGAAGAAGTGACCGTCGATCCGTTGGTTTCCCAAAAGGCCCATCGGGCCGTTGAGCGGATGATCAATCTGAAATCCTAAGTGCGAACCGAGACCCGGTTTGCTCGCCTTTTGCAGAGGTCTGGCCGGGTCTTTTTTGTTTGCGCGCCCTTGGTTCCTGTGATTGTGTTTTCACTGGTTCAATCGTCTCACAAGTCAGGGACACCTCGCGATGATCTTCTCCGCGCCCGATGATTTCCGTCCGGCAAGCTGGCAAACCAACGACGATGTCATCATTGTCGGCGGCGGCTTGGCTGGTCTGTTCTGTGCCTACAAACTTGCCCCACGTCCGGTGACCGTCATTTCGGCGGCCCCCATCGGCGAAGGCTCATCCTCCGTCTGGGCGCAAGGGGGCATTGCCGCCGCAGTGTCCGAAGGCGACAGCGTCGAGGCCCATCTCGAGGATACGGTGTCCGCAGGTGCGGGCATCGTTGATGAGAGTATCGCCCGGCTGATGGTCTCAAGCGCGGCAGATCGGATTTTGGATCTGCTTGAGGTCGGTGTGCCCTTTGACAAGGATCTGCGTGGCAAGCTCAAACTGAGCCGCGAGGCCGCCCATTCGGCCAACCGCATCGTTCGGGTGTCCGGCGATATGGCGGGAGCCTCCATCATGCAGGCTCTCATCAAGCGGGTGCTGGATCTGCAATCTATCCGCATTGTGTCGGGCTATCAGGCCGAACGGCTTTATATGAATGGTCGATATGTTGAGGGCGTGATCGCTCGCAAGCGCACTGGTTCCGAGACCGAGAGCATCAGCACCGTGCTGTTCCCGGCGCGTGCCGTGGTTCTGGCCTCCGGTGGCAGTGGCCACCTTTATCGCGTCACCACCAACCCGATTGAATCCAAAGGCGACGGCATCGCCATCGCTGCGCGGGCAGGGGCGGTGATCGCTGATCCTGAATTCGTGCAATTCCATCCAACCGCTCTGGACTTCGACAAGGATCCCGCCCCGCTGGCAACTGAAGCCTTGCGCGGTCATGGAGCTCACCTGATCGACAACAATGGCCATCGCTTCATGCTCGATGAGCATCCTGATGCAGAACTGGCCCCACGCGATATTGTCGCGCGTGCGATCCATCGTCAGGTAGAAGAAGGCAAGGGTGCCTTTCTGGATTGCCGCGATGCAATTGGTGAGAGTTTCCCCGAAGACTTCCCGACCGTCTTCGCCTATGCCCAGGCAGCAGGGCTTGATCCACGCAAGGATCCACTGCCCGTCGCGCCTGCCGCCCATTATCACATGGGGGGCGTGCTGACCGACGCCATGGGCCGCACGACGCTTGATGGTTTGTGGGCCGCAGGTGAGGTGACCTCGACCGGAGCACATGGTGCCAACCGGCTTGCGTCCAACTCCTTGCTCGAAGCGGTGGTTTTCGCCTCCCTTGTTGCCGAAGACATCAATCGCCAGTTCCATGGGCCCAAACTGCATGTCTGGGAGCCATTCAAGAGTGAAGATCAGCTGCCCGGTGCCCAACAACCGGCAAAAGATGTGAAAAAGTTGCGCACGACCATGAGCCGCTATGTCGGCGTGGAGCGTACCGGCGAAGGGATGGAAAAGGCCCTGCGCATCATTGCAAAATTGGAGAAAAAAGCAGTCAGTGACGGCTTTCGAAACCAATTGGTCACCGCCAAGCTGATCACCGCTGCGGCCTTGCAACGCGTCGAAAGTCGGGGTGGTCATTATCGCACCGATTATCCTACGCCAAACAAAGCGTGGGAAAAGCGGACCTACATGACCTTGAAACAGGCCGACGCCATTGTGGCAGCCGTTCTTGAGAAATATGACGGTGAGGAAGAACCGGACTGATCGGCATGCCAATGGGTCCAACCTGCATCACAATACCCACATATGAGCCACACCAATCTGTCACGACCGAGTGTCGACTAGGAGGACATCTCGCCCATGAGCGAAGCGACCAGCTTTTCAGCAGACAAGCTCTATCTGCCACAACCCATCATTGACGAGGCAGTGCTGGCGGCGCTGAAAGAGGATCTGGGACTGGCCGGGGACATTACGACCCTTTCGACCATCCCTGAAACCGCCCACGCGAAAGCCGTGATTGCCGCCCGTGACGAAGGCGTCATTTCCGGCATTCCGCTGGCGGACAGCGCCTTCCGGCTGATTGGCAAATGGCATGGTGAAATTGTCACCTTCAGCCCACAAATGGAAGACGGCACGGAAGTCAGAAAGGGCGACGTCGTGGCCCGCATTTTTGGCCCGGCTCGTCTGGTGCTGTCTGCCGAACGCATCGCGCTCAACTTCATGGGCCGCATGTCGGGCATTGCGACCGCAACCAATCAGATGGTCAAACTGACCGAAGGCACCAAGGCCAAAGTGACCTGCACCCGGAAAACCACTCCGGGCTTGAGGGCCTTTGAAAAATATGCCGTGAAATGTGGTGGCGGGTCGAACCATCGCTTCGGTCTTGATGACGCGATCCTCATCAAGGACAACCATATTGCCGTGTCCGGCTCGGTTACCGAAGCCATCCGACGCGCCCGCGATTATGTGGGTCATCTGGTCAAGGTGGAAATCGAGGTTGATACTCTTGAGCAACTCAAAGAAGCCATCGCCGCCAAGCCGGATGTGGTGATGCTCGACAATATGAGCCCACAGACCATTGGCGAAGCGCTTGCGTTGATGGAAGGCACGGGGATTGTCTCCGAAGCGTCCGGTGGCGTCAGCCCTGAAACCATCCGCGCGGTGGCTCAAACCGGTGTTGACTTCATCTCCGCCGGTTACATCACCCACTCGGCTCCCAATTTCGATCTTGGCCTCGATATCACGGTTAGCTGATCGCCTCAGGGATCCCCAAAGCAAACAAAACCCCGGTGCGGCGCATCGGGGTTTTTCGCTTTGCACGATAAGTGTTCAGATGACGTTAAAAGACAGCTCGGCAATGTCCTCTACCGCACAATCAATGCGGTCGCCGATTTGCACAGAGCTGACACCGGCAGGCGTGCCAGTGAAAATCACATCCCCTGCGGCCAGTTCAAATTGTTTCGACAGCTCGCTGATCACTTCCGGCACAGTCCAGATCAAGTGATCAAGGTCGCTGTCCTGTTGAAGTTCGCCGTTTTTCTTCAGCCATATGCGCTTTCCCGCAAGGGACGCAACCTTGCTCACGGGTACGATTGCGGAGGCAGGTGCTGAGGCTTCGAACGCCTTCGCGGCCACCCATGGGCGCCCTTGTTTTTTCGCTTGAGCCTGTAAATCCCTGCGCGTGAAGTCGACCCCAACGCCATAGCCAAAAATGAGGTTGTCAGCCTCATCCACCGGAATATCGCGCCCGCCTGCCTTGAGAGTGACGAACAATTCCACCTCGAAATGCACATCCTCGCTCAGTGGCGGGTAGGGAAAATCCTTTTCATGCAGAATATTGTCCGGATTCTTCTGGAAAAAAAAGGGTAGCTCGCGATCAGGATCATGGCCCATTTCGATGGCATGGGCAGCATAGTTGCGACCGACGCAATAGATCCGCCTGATGGGAAAAACCTGATCAGAACCGCTGATTGGCAGTGTTGCAACAGCTGGTTGGGGAATGGCGTAAAGTGAGCCAGTGTCCTTGTTGTTCATTATGAAACCTGACGAGAAGGAGAGACGGGAAAGGCGTGTCGCGCCAATTAAATACCCCGCTCATATGTGCGTCAATAGACAGCCTCGTCACGCTTTGCGCTATTTGTCCTTGAACCGCTCCTGTGTCGTCTGGAAGCTATCTTTGCGCGCGTTTGGTGTCCGCCAGGACGGGCGAGACTTTGGGGCGTCCTTTGTGTTTGGTGCGACCGTGGGGACAGATGGCGGGCGTCGTCTTTGCGCTTCTTCAGGCACTGCAAGCTGATCTTCTTCTTCAACCGGTGAGTCTGGCATGCCCCGATATCGTCTGCCATCCGGACCTGCCGGCGCAGTCCTTGCTTCTCTTGACCCGTTGGCATTAGCATGCGGGTTCGGATCAAGTGGATCCGGTCCAAACCGGTTGGGGCCGTCTGTGCCGCGACGGATCAGCAAATAGAAGAAATACAGCACACCCAACAGCGGAATGAAGATGATTAAAAACCACCAGCCACTTTTGTCGCTGTCATGCAGTCGGCGCACCATGGCCGCGAAATTGGGGACGAGTGTGGCCAGTGTCACAATCACCGAAAGTGGGCCATTATGCTCGACTGAAAAGAAACCCGGGCCGCGCATGGTGCGCACTTCACTCGCAAGGAAGGTAAAGTCGATGACCTGCGCAGCCGTGCCGATGGCGAAGACCGCCAAGGCCCACCACCAATATTCGCTGCGCTGAGCACGGCCGCTGAAGGTGGCATATTTCTTGAAAAAGACCGTATTAATCGCTGTCGCAAGATTCATGATGACCATCCCGAAAAGAAGTATGGTCAAACATTACAGCGATTGAAGATTGAGGCAAGAAAAAGCAGACGCTCACTCCGCAGGCGCATAGGACGAACCGGTGGCCTCGCCATAGCTTTGCTCGCTTTGGGCTTCGGTCTTTGCTTGCATCACTTGCGCCATTGCAAGGGGATCAGCGCCAAAGCGATTGAACCCTTCCTGCCCCTTGCGGCCGACAAGGAAAGCGAGGGGCAGCCAACCCAAAATTGGTAGCAGACCGAGCAGGGACCACCAGCCGTGAAAGCCCCTGTCATGCAGGCGGCGCACGGTAAGCGACACCAAGGGTGGCGTGAAGAGAATGAAGAACAAAGGCAAGAAAGGTTCATGCCCACCAAACAAGTCCATCAGCACAATCAGCAGACCAGACGGCTCTGCCTGGCGATAATAGGTGACATCCGCCCCAATGGCAGCAAAGTATAACAGCACATAGACCGTTAGAAACAGCCAGAATTCCTTCCGTTGAGACCGACCCGAATAGAGAAAGGTCGCCCGAAACGTCACGAAAAGACTCCGATAAAAGGAAAACATCAGTTGGCTCCGGTCACCTTGCTTGGTGAGCGAACTGTAATCGGGTGCTTATGGTTAATCAATTCTTAAGGGAACTATTTTGCAACGCATGGTTAATGCGGTGGATGAACGAAGTCTGTCTCTTTTTGCAACAGCTCAAGTATCAGACAAGCCAAAAGGGTGAGGGACCGGGGGGAGGGTGCGCGTCGAGCAGCAGGTCAAGACACAGGTCAAAGGCGGCAGAAACCCGTCAATTGGGCGAGGAACTCTCCTTTTGACCATATAGCAATGCTTGCATTGCCATCCTCTTGCCCCAAATGTTGCATTGACTTGCATACCCGTCCTCCCGTTGGATGGGGTATCCCAAAAATTACGGATAGCGGGGATTCTCAACCGATAATCAGAAATCAATAATCTGAGATCGGCGAGCCCCTTGGAGGAGTATCCGACTGTGTCCATGGTCTATATCACGCACCCGTCATTTCTCAAGCACGAGACACCGGAGGGGCATCCGGAACGGCCCGACCGCATGCGCGCGGTCAATATGGCGCTCGAACATGAGAAATTTCACTTCATGCCGCGCGAAGAGGCGCAGATGGGACGGCGCGAAGATATTATCCGCTGCCATCCGGAAAATCATGTTGGCTTGTTGGAAAGCGTGTCGCCCGAAAGCGGACTGGTGGCAATCGATGGTGACACCACCCTGTCGCCGGGGACTTTGGACGCTGCACTCTATGCGGTGGGGGCGTCGACGCAGGCCGTCGATGAGGTGATGCAGGGTCATGTCCATAATGCATTTTGCGGCATTCGGCCTCCGGGACACCATGCAGAGATCAATCGGGCCATGGGCTTTTGCTTCTTCAACAATGCTGCGGTCGCTGCCCGCTATGCGCAGGCCAAATATGATGCCGAGCGGATCGCCGTGATCGATTTTGACCTTCACCATGGCAATGGCACCCAAGACATCTTCTGGGATGATCCCAGCCTGATGTATTGCTCCACCCATCAGATGCCGCTTTATCCCGGCACTGGAGAGTGGAATGAAACCGGCAAGGATGATGAGGGTAACATTGTCAACGCGCCGCTCGCTGCGGGCAATGGCTCCGACCATATTCGCGAGGCCTTCGAAGCCCGAATTCTGCCCGCTCTTTACAACTTCCGACCCGATCTGGTGATCATTTCTGCGGGATTTGACGCGCATATCCGCGATCCCCTAGGGGATCTTACGTGCACGGAGGCAGATTTCTCGTGGATGACCGGCAAGTTGATGGACGTGGCTGACAAATGCTGCGACAATCGCATTGTCTCCCTGCTGGAAGGCGGCTACGACCTGACGGCGCTCGCGCGGTCAGTGGCTGTGCATGTCGACAGGCTGATGCATGGATAGGCGAAAGCATGGCTAGCAGCCATTCTGCCAGTGAGGCAAAGTTGGCGACATCTTGATCAAGAGCGATCAAGCGGATCCGTTCGCGCGATTGCGATAAAAGGCGGAAAAGACACAAGGCCGACTCCGGGTCCACGTTCTGGCAGGCACTGGGCCCTTTTCTTTGCCTGCAGCTCTCTTTTCCCAGCCGAATTTTACCTGTAGAAAGAAGACAAGAATCGCGAAGCTTGCCGTGATTCTGGCGATTTCGGCTTGCAGATTATCAAAGGAACTTCACCATGTCCGACCTTTCCACTCTCACCTTCGAGGCCGCCCTGGCTGAGCTGGAGCAGATCGTGCAACGCCTTGAGCGGGGCGATGTCGCGTTGGAAAAGTCCATCGAAGCCTATGAGCGCGGCGAAGCCCTCAAACGCCATTGCGACTCTCTGCTGAAAAAGGCCGAAGAGAAGGTCGAGAAGATTCGCCTCTCTGCCGAAGGACAGGCCGCAGGTACAGAACCACTAGACGTCGAATAGGCATGCGTGCCGGATTTCCTATCTGGCCGTTTCAATCTCTTTTCCTTCGTATATGTGCGGTGTTAGCAAAGCCGGTTTCGCGGTCATTGACCCTTGTCTGCTACACTCATTCCGCTTACGTTAGGTGAAATTAAAGCGACTGACATTCAGGGAGAATGACGAATGACGGAGAGTGCATGGGTTAAGGTCGAGGTAAAAGACGGCGTGCGGACCATTCGGCTGGATCGACCGGAAAAGAAAAATGCCCTGACCGCAGACATGTATGATGCCATTGCCACAGGATTGCGCGGCGCCAATGACGATGACGCCACCCGTGCCACGGTTTTGCTCGGCGTACCCGGTGCCTTCAGTGCTGGCAATGACATTGGTGATTTTGTCAAAATGTCGGAAAGCGGCACTCTGGGCGAACCGATTGTTGCCTTTCTTGAATGCCTGGCCGACACGGCCAAACCGTTGATCGCAGGGGTTGATGGGCTGGCAATCGGAGTTGGCACGACCTTGTTGTTCCACTGCGATTACGTGGTCGCCTCGGACCGCTCCCTGTTCAAGACCCCCTTCACCGATCTGGCACTGGTTCCTGAAGCCGCAAGCACCTTGCTGGCCCCTCGCGTCATGGGCCATGCCCGCGCCTTTGAGCTTCTATGCATGGGGGAAGCCTTTGATGCTGCCGCGATGGAAAAGGCAGGCGTCGTCAACAAGGTGACGTCGGCAGAGGATCTGGAAGCCATTGCCCTGCAAGTGGCCACAAAGATCGCCGCGAAACCGACCGGCGCCATGAAGCTGTCGCGCGATCTGATGCGCCAGAGCCATGTGGCGGAGGTGAAGACCCGCATTCGTGAAGAAGCAGATTGTTTTGCCAAACAGCTCAAATCGAGCGAGGCAATGGCGGCCTTTGCGTCTTTCCTCAATCGCAAGTAAGACTGCGCGAGGGCAGGCTATTCGCTGGACGGCTTGCCTTTTTCTTCCGTATCTGGCGCGTCTTTGGTGACAGTTGGCATGAACAAAACCACCAGAATGCCAAACCCACAGGTCACCACGCTGAGAACGAACCAGATGAAGCCAGACCGCCCCTTTGCCTTGGCAGTAAGGGCGCCAATGGTGCCTGCCAGGATCAGGACTTGCAGTACGATCATTTCATAGCTGCCAATTTGGAAAATACTCGGAAGGGAAGGCATATCTGTCTCCTAGGTCTGCTCTGAGCATGAATTAGGCTTTGGAGTGGCAAAAAGCAATGGCTCAGAGCGCCAGATACGCACAAACCTGAACATTGAGCTGGTAGCGCAAACGTCTTGATCGGGGTATAACCGCGAGGCAGAAGAGCCAGCCGATCTTCTATTGCCTGTTTTGGGCATAGAAGCGTGGCGGACTGGCCAGAAAACCAGCCTCAAGGATCCACTATGTCCCTACTCATCACGATTTTGCGTGCCGTTGCTGTTGTCAGTATTCTTGTCGCCCTTTCGATCTATCTGGAATTCTGGAATGTCGCTGAAATCATCACAGCCGCTGAGGGGCATTCCGAGGGGATCATGCAAGTGATGGTCATTGCAGCCGTCTTCATGTTCATCGGCGCGGCCTATATCGAGGAAAAAATCCTCAAGCGCAAGACGCGCTAGGCCCAGCCTTTCCCAAGAGCTGCCTGCCAGGCGCCCCATGCGCCGACCTGATCGGCTATCACCTGATAGCCCATACCGGTTGGATGCAGCCCGTCTTCGCCTTCCCTCAGAGAACGGCGATAAACCGGGCTTTGACTGAGCGCCTCATAGAGATTGAAGAACGAGACATCACTGTCCTTGCAGATATCCCGATAGAGCAGGCTAACCGCAGCGATATCTTCATTGCGGAAATCGAGACTTGGATGCCGGTTCATTTCATAAGGCATCCGATCGCCATCAATGACAGGTGGCCCGATCACCAGCAGGGTGGCGATGCTGCTGAGATCCTCGATCAACGCGCGAAAATTCCGCAACAGGCTGGCCTGTGGCGTCCGCGGCTTGCCCGCATATTCACCTTCTGCAAATCGGCTTAGGTCGTTCGCTCCGGTGCCCAACACAATGATCGGTCCCATGGTGCGCTGAAATCTGGGTTCACATTCCTGACGAGCTCGTTTCTTGAACTGACTCATTGTTTGGCCACGAATTCCCAGATTATAGGCGACAAATTCGCTGTCTTTGCCCTGGTGGGCCTGCCATAATCGTCCCGGCCAGCCGAGAGCTGTCTCGTCTCCCATCCCTTCAATGTTGGAAGCTCCGACAAAACAAATGCGGCGCATGAACGTGCTCCTTGGACTTGGGTGTGAAAAGCGGGAAGGGGCCGGTCAGGCTTTGCTTCGACGGACCTTTTTAATACAAGGAACCTTGAAGCGAAGAAAGATGCTTGAAGAGGATACACGCATTTATGAGCAACCCAAACGACACTCCTGCTTCCTGTCCTTGCGGAACGGGAAAACCGCTCTCTGCCTGTTGTGGCCCTTTTCATGATGGCTCCACGCTGCCCCGGACCGCCGAGCAATTGATGCGTTCACGCTATTCAGCCTTTGCCTTGCAGCGCATTGATTATCTGCGCGAAACCCTCTGGCCTGCCTATCAACCCGGCTTTGATGCCTTTTCCACCGCCAAATGGGCTGCGGAGAATCATTGGGCTGGCTTGACCATTCTGGACAAAAGCCAAGGCGGCACCAAGGATCGGCAGGGAACAATTCTGTTTGAAGCGCGTTATCTCTTTGCAGGCAATTTGCAAACACACCGTGAAAATAGCCTGTTCAAGAAGAAATCTGGCCGCTGGTACTATGTCAAAGCGGTGGAGCATCCGTAAAATGCAGCGAAAAAGTGCAGAATACGGGTAAATTCTAACTAGACGATTGGTCTAACAGATGATTAGCTAACATCCATGCAAACCAAGGGTACAAACACGCGCGATCACATACTCACCATCGGTCGGGACCTGATGTCCGAGCGAGGGTTTAACGCGCTTGGCTTGGGCGAGTTGCTCAAGACTGCCAAAGTACCCAAGGGCTCTTTCTATCACTATTTCGAATCAAAGGAAGATTTCGGCTGCGTTCTTCTGGAGCGGTATGTCGAAGGGTATCATCAGCGGCTCAGTGAGTTGTGGGCCGACAAAGATGTAACCGGTCGCGACCATCTGATGTCCTTTTTCAATATGTGGATGATGCGGCAATCGACGCGGCAGAGCTCTCAGCAATGCCTGATCGTGAAATTGGGGGCCGAAATTTCTGACATGTCTGACAGCATGCGCCGGATTTTGGCCGAAGGTACCCATTCGATCGTTGAGCGCATGGCTGATCAAATCAAGATTGGCATCACCGATGGATCAATCCCGAGCCATGTTGAGCCTCGCTCTTTGGCTAACCAACTCTATCAAATGTGGTTGGGTGCCAGCTTGATGGCTAAACTTGATCAATCGATTCAGCCCTTTCAGGCAGCCCTGAAAACCACCGAAAAACTGCTTCCCCGTCTCTGAAACGTTCGCCGTCTCTTAAACGCCAAACACCCATCGTCAAGGACGAAATGGTGCTGTGGCACTTTAAATGAAAAAATCAGACGACTGGTCTATTATAATTATGAAGGATCCCAAAATGACGCAATCAAAAGACTTAAACCGCAAGATGATCTTGGCAGAACGCCCCGTCGGCGCGCCAAATGACAGAACCTTTAACATGGTCTCAGAAGCCATTCCCGAACCAGCCGAAGGCCAAATGCTGATCCGTGCAGTTTATCTGTCCCTTGACCCCTATATGCGGGGCCGGATGAGTGATGCCAAGTCCTATGCGGAGCCAGTGGCGTTGGGGGAGGTCATGGTTGGCGGCACCGTTGGCCGGGTCGTAACCTCCCGCCTTGATGGCTTTGAAGCTGGCGACTGGGTGCTGTCCTATATTGGGTGGCAGGACTATGCCCTGTCCGATGGCACCATGGTGCAGAATTTGGGCAAGGATCCCGCCAATCCATCTTGGGCTCTTGGTATCCTCGGCATGCCTGGCCTGACAGCTTATGCAGGCCTGTTGAAAATTGGCGAGCCCAAAGCCGGCGAAACGGTCGTCGTAGCAGCGGCAACCGGTGCGGTCGGTGCACAGGTCGGTCAGATTGCCAAATTGAAGGGCTGTCATGTCGTTGGCATCGCAGGCGGTGAAGAAAAATGCGCCTATGCGGTCCAAGAACTTGGGTTTGACGCCTGTATTGATCGCCATTCAGATGATTTCAAAACCCAATTGGCCGCAGCGGTCCCTGCTGGCATCGATGTCTATTTCGAAAATGTCGGCGGCGAGGTGCTGATGGCCGTCCTGCCTCTGCTCAATTCCAACGCCCGCATTCCGCTTTGTGGTCTCATCGCACGCTATAACGACACCGGACCGAATGACGGCCCAGACCTGTCAGGACTGCTGATGTCAACCTTCCTCGTCAAGAAGGTCAAGCTGCAAGGCTTCATCGTCTTTGACGATTTCGGCCATGTTTACCCGGAATTTGCGAGCCAAATGAGCGAATGGATCCAGCAGGGCAAGATCAAATATCGCGAACATCTGATCGAAGGTCTGGAGAATGCCCCTGCTGCCTTTGTGGACCTGCTTGAGGGACGCAACTTTGGCAAAATGGTCATCAAGGTCGGTGAGCATTAGAGCAATTTACAAGCCTGACAAGAGACTGTTAAGCCCATCATCAGATGGGCTTTTCTGCTTTGCCGCATCGGACAGATCGGCCAATCTGCGAAAGCTGGCAGCTGACGCACTCATCGCCCTCGCGAAACCGCCAACCCGGAAATGGACCTTTTGGCCACGACCCTTGTTGGCCATGACCCTTGCAAGCGACAAGAAGCCTGCCGTTGCGGCGCGGGCAAATTCTATCTCGGCGATCGCACCAGCGCTGCTGCATTCAATTGATGATTTCATATGAGCATCCTTGAGTGACTGCTTTGTGCGCTTTGGTGGCGATATATTGGGCGTTTGCTGTGGCTTTTTCTTCCCGTGTCCGCCTCTGTCGACATATTTGTGGGGATCATGCCTGCAGGTCTGGTCAATGCCTCAATGTCATGAAACAGTTGTCACAGGTCGCTAACGTGATCTGAACTTCAGATTGCAAACAGCGCTCTGGAGACGAATTTCCTTAAAACCATGCGGTCCATATCGCTCAAAAACAAGAAGTGGGACCTATCGCATGGTGAGTCTGGGTGTTACCAGACGAGGGGAGACATAGGTTCTTTTGGAGGTTTCAACCATTATGAAAAGACTTTTCACTGGTGTGGCTGCCTTGGCTTTGACTGCTGGATTTGCCAGCTCCGCCAGCGCAGATTTCTCTCTCAACATTCTTCATATCAACGATTTGCATTCCCGCATTGAATCGATCAACAAATATGACTCGACTTGCAATGCCAAAGGTGAAGAAGAAGGCAAGTGCTTTGGTGGCATCGCACGCGTCAAATCCATGATCGACCAGCGTCGCGACGCGCTCAAGGCTGCTGGCAAGAATGTTCTGACCATTGATGCCGGTGACCAGTTCCAGGGCTCGCTTTTCTATTCCACCTATAAGGGTGCAGCAGCGGTTGAATTCATGAATGGCATCGGCTTCGATGTCATGGCCGTTGGCAACCACGAATTCGATGATGGCCCAAAAGGCCTTTCAGACTTCGTTGACAAGGCCGAATTCCCGGTTATTTCCGGCAACATTGACGTCTCAAGCGAGCCGCTTTTGAAGGGCAAGATCAAGGGCTACATCATCAAGGAAATCGGTGGTGAAAAAATCGGTATCGTCTCCACCTTGGCCGAAGACACCGTAGAAACCTCGTCTCCGGGCGAGAAAGTCATCTTCTCGTCCTCGGAAGATTATCTCAAACAGGCTGTGCAGGAACTAACCGAGCAGGGCGTTAACAAGATCATCGCCGTCACCCATGAAGGCCTGCCAAAAGACATGGATCTGGCCTCCAAAGTTGCAGGCATTGATCTGATCGTCGGTGGACACTCCCACACATTGCTGTCCAACACCGATAAAAAGGCGGCGGCGCCTTATCCGGTGATGGTCAAGAATCCCGATGGCAAAGACGTGCCGATCGTTCAGGCTTATGCCTATTCGAAATATGTCGGCGACATCGAAGTGACCTTCGATGACAATGGAGAGGTGATTTCCGCCAAGGGCGCTCCAATCCTGCTCGATAAGTCCGTGGTGCCGGACGAAGCCTTTGCCAAGCGCGTTGCTGAGCTGGGCGCACCTATCGAAGAGCTGAAGACCAAAGTAATCGGCTCTTCCAAGGCCATCATTGACGGCTCGCGTGACAAGTGTCGCCAGATGGAATGTGAAATGGGCAACCTTGTGGCCGATGCCATGCTGGAACGCATGAAGGGACAGGGCATCTCAATCGCCATCCAGAATGGCGGTGGTCTGCGTGCCTCCATCAATGATGGTGAAATCACCATGGGCGAAGTCCTCACCGTTCTGCCATTCCAGAATACCGCAGCCACCTTCCAGCTGAAAGGGGCCGACGTGGTGACCGCTTTGGAAAATGGCGTGTCCCAGGTGGAAGAAATCAAAGGCCGCTTCCCGCAGGTCGCAGGTCTTAAATTCAGCTGGACCCGCACCAAACCGGTAGGCGAGCGCGTCACCTCTGTTGAAGTGATGAAAGACGGCAAATGGGCGCCAATCGATATGGAAGCCACTTACGGCGTTGTTACCAACAACTACATGCGGTCCGGTGGTGATGGCTACAAAATCTTCAAGACCAACGGCATGAATGCCTATGACTACGGTCCCGGTCTTGAGCAGATCGTCGCTGACTATCTCGCCAACAATCCTGACTATGAGCCAGCCATTGATGGTCGTATCACTGAAGTGAAATAAGCTGTACCTCAGTCATTCATTGAACCCGGCTGGCGTGTGCCTGCCGGGTTTTTTGTTGCCGGTCGGTGGTTGGTTATCGGGGCGAATTGGCGCATTCGGCCCAAACTGTTGAGGATACCCTAGCTTGGCTCTACAATGCCTTCGCCCGTTGGTCTGTTCAGGGAACGAGGCGGCGTTCCGCGCGTATCAGAAGGAGAAAGAGATGAACCTGATATTGGGACTGACCCTTGCCTTGATCGTCTTTCTGATGGCAAACGCACTCTATCGGATTACAAGTCGGCCAAGGGCAAAGCCGATTGACAAAGAGACACGTCCCAATGCGGCGCTGCTCGTGATTGACATGCAGCACGATTTCACCCGTGCCAAAGGCCGTATGGCCCATGATGCCAAGCGCCGATCCGAAGCCTTTCGCCGGATCAATGAGCTGGCCGCCGAGGCGCATCAGCTCAACATTCCCGTGATCGAAATCAGCCACGCTTTTACCGACCCGGTGGAAAAACTTGTCATCAGGCTGATTGCCGGGGGCGCAGGCGTTGAAGGCTCCCTTGGGTTGAAGCGTGATGATGCTCTGACATATCATGCCAATCATCACATCTGGAAGCATGAACAGGACAGCTTCACATCCCCAATGTTCAATCGCTATCTCGATGAACACAAGATTGGCCATCTTTACATCACTGGACAGGACGCCACCGCTTGCGTCAATGCCACCGCCAAAGCCGCACTCAAACGACATTTCGAGGTCACTCTGATTGACGAGGCGATCCTGGCGCGAAACACGGCCAAATGGCAGACAATGAAGGACAAGCTGATCGCGGCGGGGGCAAAACGCGCCGATCATCTGGGCTTCCAAACCGACCCGGTGATGCAAGACGGATAAGCGTCGCCATCATCCTGTTGGTGATAGTCCTGATGAAGCACACTGGCCATGCATGCAGTTCATTGCAGCCACGTTGAATTTACCGCACGAAATCACCAGCAAATTCAACTCACATGCTTGAAAAAGTCATCGAAGTGTCATACTCCATTAAGCGCAAGTCGGAGTGTAGCGCAGCCTGGTAGCGCACCTCGTTCGGGACGAGGGGGTCGGAGGTTCGAATCCTCTCACTCCGACCAATTTCCCTTCCATGAAGATATCGTCAAAACGTGCTGAACCGCGCGAAGGTATCTGCATGCCTCGCTTTCCCGATAACGAGCCCAATGACCATCCCGAACGGTTGGATATTCGTGAGCCGCCACCATGGTAGGCAAGGCTTTATTGAGAACAAAATGTAGATAGTCATTCTATATAGTCTCCATTTTGTTGATAGGAAAAGCAGCGCATACTGGCTCCAGATGAAAGGCAGGAATCGACAAATTGATCCTTTTCAAGCTCGGAGCAAACCCATGAACACCGCCAAAAGCACCATGGTCATTATCGGGTCCAGACGAGGGCCATTGCCGGTAAAAGCCATTGGAAAGATCATGCTGTTCCTGCTGCGCGATGCCGCCTGCACATCTGTAGGCAACCCGCTTCTTAGCCATCCTTGCGTGCCTCGCCGTGCAAATGCTCAAATGACTGGAGCCCACTATGCGTGCCTCCCACGCCCTTGATAAACTCAAAGACAGTTTGGCCTTGTCCGAACGCATGCCGCTGGTTTTTCTGGGCCATGGCAGTCCGATGAATGTCATCGAGGACAATCCTTATGCCCGAAGCTGGACGGCGCTGGGCGAGCGTTTGCCGCACCCACAAGCCATTCTGGTGATCTCTGCTCACTGGATGACGAAGGGGCACACTTTGGTGGACATTTCCGCTATGCCGAAAATCATTCATGATTTTTACGGCTTCCCGCAACAGCTCTATGAAGAGACCTATCCCGCCAAGGGCAATCCGGAGCTGGCACGCGAAGTGGTGTCCCTGCTTGCCAGCCATCATGCGCAGGAAGATGACCGTTGGGGCCTCGATCATGGGGCCTGGAGTGTGTTGAAATTCCTCTTCCCGAAAGCTGATGTGCCGGTCTTCCAGCTCTCTATCGATCTGTCCATGCCATTCTCGGAGCATCTCGAAATAGGCAAGATTCTGTCAAGCTTGCGGGATCGTGGCGTGCTGATTCTCGGATCAGGCAATGTTGTTCACAATCTTCGCGCCCTGCGGATGGATGGCAAAGTGCATGACTTCGCCCTCGAATTTGACAACTATTTCGAGGATCGCCTGACCGCTAGGGACATGGCAGCCCTGGTCGATCGCAAAGGCATGGGTAAACTGTTCCAGCTCGCCCATCCCTCGATTGACCATTATATCCCGGCTCTGACGATTGCCGGTGCGGCAAACGAGCAGGATTCTCTTACCTATTTAACTCAAGACCTGACATTGGGAGCTGTCTCCATGCGCTCCTTCCTCTTCCATGGTTAGGCGATCAGAAAGGAGCCAATCATGCTTGTGAATGGCAAATGGACCAAGGACTGGCAGCCGGTCCAGAAATCGGACAAAGAAGGCCGCTTCATCCGGCAGGTTTCCTCCTTCCGCCATTGGATCACGCCAGATGGCAGTGCCGGGCCAACCGGGGAGGGGGGCTTTAAGGCCGAAGCTGGGCGCTATCGCCTCTATGTGGCCCTGATCTGCCCTTGGGCCTCACGCACCCTGATTGCTCGAAAACTTAAAGGGCTGGAAGAGATCATCCCGGTAACAGTGGTCAATCCGGTTTTGACCGATGAAGGCTGGCAATTTGCTGGCTATCCGGGCGCCGACACGGACCCTTTGTTCGGATCCACCTATGTGCATGAGATTTACAGCCGTGCTGATGCCACTTTTACAGGGCGAGCAACGGTGCCATTCCTGTGGGATATGCAGCAAAATGTCATGGTCAACAACGAAAGCGCCGACATTGTGCGTATGTTCGACACCGCTTTTGAAGCCATCATACCGTCTGACCTGCGGCTCTATCCCAAGGCTTTGGGCGAAGAAATCGACCAACTCAATGCCGAGATTTATCAGATGCTGAACAATGGAGTCTATCGGGCGGGCTTTGCCTCCAGCCAGCAAAGCTATGACGAAGCGGTCTTGGATGTCTTCACGATGCTCGACAGGCTGGAACAGCGCCTTGAAGGGCTGGATTACCTTGTTGGGGGGCAACTGACCGAGACCGACATCCGTACCTTCGTCACCCTCATCCGCTTTGATGCCGCCTATCACGGCCTCTTCAAAACCAATCGCAAACAGATCGCCGACTATCCCAAACTGTCCGCCTATATGGAGCGCATTTTGCGTCTGCCCGGCGTGATTGATACGGTCAATATGGACCACATCACGGCCGGTTATTATTCTATCAAGGCGCTCAATCCGTTGGGTATCCGACCAACAGGCCCGGCCCATATCCAAGCACTGCTGGCATCAGTGGCGTGAGGCACCATCAGGGGATTATGCTTGCCAGCTGCCTGTCGTTTCAAGCGCAGGCCAGCGGTCGAGCAATTGTCCCTGACCGGGCAGCGCCTGTTCCACGAGCCATATTTCGTCCGGCATCACGTCGATGATCCGCTCCGCTCCGGCAAAGGCCAAGACCCTGTCTGCAGACCAATCCACTTTGCCACGCCCGGTCAACAAAACAGCCCAGCCAGTGTCAAAATTGGGAACGAACAGGCCAATGCGCCCATCATCCTCGATATTGCCAAGGGTGTTAAAGTATTTGTTGCCTGAAAAATCCGGAAAAGACAGGCTGCCATCTTCATTTATGCCTAGAAAACCGGGCTTGCCACCGCGATGGGACGCATCGATCCCGGCGCGCGGATCAGCGTTCAGATCCTTGACCCGCGAGGCTATGAAAAAAGTATCCGCCTGATGGATCAAGGCCTCCGCCTCAGGGGTCAGGCGGTCGAGCTTCACTGCCTTTGGCGTCAGTTGGTCTTGCTCCTGCCAGTCAATCTCCCGTGTCTGGATATATTGCGGACAATTGCCAAAGCTCTGATCGACGCCAACCACAAGCCCTTGCCCGGATTCTTGCACTGTGCCATTCACCCGGTTTCGCCGTCTCGTGGACATTTGCAATCCAATCGCCCCGATCTTGGCCCCGACCTTCAGATCAAGCGCCAACAGGTCGGCCAAAGGCGGTTTGGCATCCACGACCAACTGATCGGCACGAGGAGAAGAAAGGAAACCGGGCGCTCCAAAGACCGGGAAGCTCCAGACCCGACCGCCTTGATCCAAAGCCCCCATGAATAAGACAGGCAAGCTGGCGAAAAAGCGCCGATGCTGCTCGGGCATGACAGACCGGATTGCCCGGCTGACCATGTCGACATAGTCTTGGGACACCTCGGCGCGCGCCTGAACAGCGCGTTCACCAGCATGGAACACAGAATGGGGCTCTTTGAAATTTGTCACGGGGCGGGTCCTTAACTTGAATTCACGCCTGTTCGGGCAGGGGCGAGGCAACCATTGGCACGAAATGCGGCTGTTGCTCGATACGGGCAAGCCACCTGCGGATATGTGGATAGGCGTCAAGGCTGACCCCGCCTTCAGGCGCGTGGGCTATGTAGCTGTAGCCTGCCACGTCAGCAATGGAAATAGTATCACTGGCGAGCCAATCACGATCACTTAAATGTGCGTTCATGATGTCAAACAGGGCGTGCGCTTTGCCGATGGCGCTCTGATGATCAATCGGCGCTCCGAACAGGGCAGCCACACGGGCAGCACAAGGCCCCGAAGCGATTTGATCAGCAGCAATTGTCAACCAGCGCTGTATTTCAGCCGCCACTTTCGCATCACGCGGCAGCCAGTGACTGTCAGTTGCATAGGTCTGGGCCAGATAAACCAGAATGGCGTTGGAATCCGACAGGGTGAAACCGTTGTCGTCAATTGCCGGGACCTTGCCAAACTGGCTGAGTTTAAGGAAATCCGGAGCCTTGTGTGCCCCATTGGCAAGATCAACATCGATTGGCTCATAAGGCAGCTGGAGAAAAGCCAGCATCAATTCAACCCGATGGGAATGGCCGGATAAAGGATATCTGTAAAGCTTGATTGGTGTGGTCATGGGACGGTCCTGACAGGGGTTCAGAGAAAGGAAGAGGATGGGGCTACAAGGCCCGTGATTGCTCGGCTTCCAACATATATCCTTCAGTTTCTGATTATAATAATCGCCAGAGGCAATTGTTTGTTTCACAAAATGATAGTAATCTGAGTTGCATGGATCGCATTCAAACGCTGGAAATCTTTGTTGCTGTGGCCAAGGCTGGCAGCTTTGCGACAGGCGCACGCGCGCTTGGCTTGAGTGCGCCTTCGGTCACCCGCGGCATCAATGCGCTTGAAGAAAGGCTTGGTGTGAGGCTCTTTACCCGAACCACCCGCAAGATCCGGCTGACCGAGGTCGGGGAGACCTATCTGGCCGACGCTCAAGCGGTACTGGCCCAATTGCAGGCAGCCGATGATGCGGCATCTGGTGCCGCTGTCCGGCCCAAAGGTCATTTGCGGATCACCTGTCCGTCAGAATTTGGTCGTTTGCATATCATGCCGGTTGTTACGGCCTATCTCGACGCTCACCCCGATGTCACTGCGCAGGTTCTGGTGGTTGACCGGATTGTCAACATCATCGAGGAAGGTGTCGATGTCGCGCTCCGCATTGGCCATCTGCCATCCTCCGGCCTGTCGGCAATTCGTGTTGGTGAGGTGCGGCTGGTCATCTGCGGCGCGCCTGACTATTTCGCCCGCTGGGGGCGACCGGAAAAGCCTGAGGATCTGTCTGATCATCGCATCATCGCTACGGCAACCGACGGCCCGACCACCGAGTGGCGATTTGGGGCCAAGCAGGAACAGATCGTTCGCCTCAAGCCGACTTTGGAGGTGACAAGCGTTGCTGCGTCCATCGGTGTTGCGCGTGAAGGCTGGGGCTTGTGCCGGGCCTTGTCCTATCAGGTGAGTGAAGATGTCCGCAGCGGGCGTCTGATGCCGGTGCTGGAAGCTTACCGCGCAGACCCGATTCCGGTTCATCTGGTTCATGCAGGCGGTGGGCGCACCAGCGTTAAGCTGCGCAGCTTTCTTGATTTTGCCCGCACTGCATTGCGTTCAGAGGAAACCCGGAGAAAACTCACCTTTGATCCCTAAATCGTCAAGGTGGCTCGCGCAGATTTGATCTTCGCTTGTCCAATTTCCCTCTATCCCACCTTTATTTCACTGCGACACTTGCTACATAAATGCCAACAACGAATGGACGCACCGACGTCACACTCTGACGCTGATCAGCGAAAAAGGAAGCCGACATGACCGACAAGCACGACTATGTTCCACCGAAAGTTTGGGTATGGGATCAGGAAAATGGCGGCGAATGGGCCAAGATCAATCGCCCGATTTCCGGTGCCACCCATGAGAAGGACTTGCCTCAGGGCGAGCATCTGCTCCAGCTTTATTCTCTCGCCACGCCGAATGGTCAGAAAGTGACCATCATGCTTGAAGAGCTTCTGGCGCTTGGCGTGAAGGAAGCCGAATATGATGCCTGGCTGATCAAGATCGGCAACGGCGAGCAATTCTCCTCCGGCTTTGTCGATGTCAATCCAAACTCGAAAATCCCGGCCTTGTTCGACAAGGATCTTGGCGTCCGTGTCTTTGAATCCGGCGCGATTTTGCTTTATCTGGCTGAAAAATTCGGCCATTTTCTGCCAAAGGATGTCGCCAAACGCACCGAAGTGATGAACTGGTTGTTCTGGTTGCAAGGCTCTGCGCCTTATCTCGGTGGCGGCTTTGGTCATTTTTATGCCTATGCTCCCTTCAAGATCGAATATGCGATTGACCGCTTCACCATGGAAGCCAAACGCCAGCTTGATGTGCTGGACAAGGAACTAGCCAACCATCGCTTCCTTGGCGGCGACGAATATACCATCGCCGACATGGCAACCTGGCCCTGGTATGGCAATCTGGCCCTTGGCAATCAATATAATGCCGGTGAATTCTTGCAGGTTGAAGACTATAAGAATGTCCGCCGCTGGGCCCATGAGATTCTGGAGCGTCCAGCAGTTCAACGCGGTCGGATCGTCAACCGTGTCAACGGCGATCCAAGCGAGCAGCTCCATGAACGTCATGACGCGTCAGACTTCGATCTGCGCACACAAGACAAGCTGGAAGGTTGAGATCTGCGTTACCAAAATTCAGCAACGCACCATAAAGAAGCCGCCGATCCATCAGGACCGGCGGCTTTTCTTGGGGTAAGGGAAGGCGCGGCTTGCGCTTCGGATCTTCCCAAAGACATAGAAGTCTGCCTGCTTGCCTGTTTGCCAGACTACAAAAACACAGCGGTATGCCACTCGTCCGACACCCCTTTGTGGGCTGTGCCAGTGCTCGCCGAAAGAGAACAAAATCTCATTGGCCCCAATTTATTTGCACCAATCCGAAACTATACATTCTAAGCCATTCTTTTCAGATCAAAGCGACAAAAAGGGCATATATAGTATATTTGGTGCAAGCGGTTTCGGTGGATATCTTTTGGGTCTAACGCATCAGTTTTTGAATGAAAATGGCGTAAATAAGCCGATTACATCAAGTGAAGCTTAAATGACACCGTGTGCCTCACCCTACATGCATGCGGCGATTTTGATGCGATATTGATCAAAAATTTGCAACCGGTCACAAAAAATAAGGAAAAGCCCAGCGAAGTGTGATAAATCAGAAGACATGGCCGGGAGACCTAATTTCGAATTGCTTCGAAAAGGCATAGTTACAAGGCAAGTGCTGGTTTCAAAGGATGGCGTTTCGGCGCTCTGTTGCCGCCTTGTCATCCCACCGGTTGATACAGAAACTGGCAACTCAAGGCAGGGAGAAGCTCCGCATGGCAAATCTACTTCATCGCCCTCAGGCGACCCATGGCAAAGTGCAAGAAATCACTCCGGAATCCGCCGGATGGCGCTATGTAGGCTTTGACGTCCACAAATTGCACTCCGGCGAAGTGGTGACAGGGGATACGGGCGATCAGGAAGTGATGCTTGTCATGGTCGAAGGCAAGGCGCAGTTTGAGGCTGCCGGTCAGACCTGGGGCGAGCTGGGCGACCGTATGAACGTGTTCGAGAAGACCCCTCCGCATTGCCTCTATGTGCCCAATGGTGAAAGCTGGAGCGCCACTGCCACCACAGACTGCACCATCGCTGTCTGCAAGGCTCCGGGCCAGTCTGGCCACAAGGCACGCCATATCGCACCCGCCGATATCACCCCTGAAGAGCGCGGTGAGGGCAGCAACAAACGCTTCATTAATGTGATCGCCATGGACGAGCAGGATTTCTGTGACAGCCTTCTGGTCACCGAAGTCTTTACCCCGGCGGGCAACTGGTCTTCCTATCCGTCCCATCGCCATGATGAGGACAATTATCCAGACATCACCTTGCTTGAGGAAACCTATTATCACCGCCTCAATCCAAGCAATGGCTTTGGCATCCAGCGGGTCTATACCGATGATTCATCCATTGATGAAACCATGGCGGTGCATGACGGCGACGTTGTTTGTGTGCCGCGTGGCTATCATCCTTGCGGCACGCCCTATGGCATCGAAATGTATTATCTCAATGTCATGGCTGGCCCGCTGCGCAAATGGCGTTTTATCGCTGCTCCGGAAATGAAAGATTTGCTTGTCTAGGCAAACTTTACTTGCTATTTCTGCCGCATCTTTCACAAGCTCGGACCATATTTGCTCCGGGCTTGTTTTCAGTTTGGACAATCGATGAAAACGGCTCAATTGGGCATATCCTCGGTCAATGCGACCCTGCTGCTGTTCCTTGCCTCCTTTTTGGCAGGCGCGGGCTGGATTTTTTCGATCCATGCGCTGGAAGGGCTGACGCCGCTGCTTTTCATCGGTAGCCGCTTTTTTCTGGCCGGTGCCGCCGTTGCCGCCACGACGGGTCATTTGCCCTCTTTGATCAACAAAGGCTTTTTCATCCAGATCCTGCCCGGCGCACTCTTCTTTGCGCTGTCGATGATCTGTTGGACGCAAGGGCTGCTCTATACCACCAGCCCCGGAGTTTCCGCTTTCATTTCCTCAACCAGCAATTTGATGGTGCCCTTTTTGGGCGTGTTGCTGTTTGGCTGGACTTTCTACCGCTCAACCGCCATTGCATTGGTAGGGGCGGCGTTCGGCCTTGCCTGTCTGCTGCTTGGCCCCGGTGCGCATGTGGAGCTGGCCCATCTCTATTTTGCCGCCGCTGCCTTGTTTCTTGCCATTAGTCTGGTCTTGGCCAAAAACAGGCTGAACAGCCTTAATGCCATGCAGACCACATCAGGTTTTCTGTTTTTTGCAGGTATCATGATCTTGTGCGCCGCTTTCCCCGTCGAAGGACTACCGGACAAGATGCCTGATCCGGAAACATTGGGTTGGTTCACGACCAGTCTGGTGCTGTGCACCTATGTGCGCTTTGTGCTGCAATTTGCCGGTCAGCAACGGGTCAGCCTTGCCAAGGCGGGGCTGCTCATGAGCCTTGAACCGGTTTGGGTGTTGGGGCTGAGTATTCTGTTGCTTGATGAACGCCCAAGCATTGCCCAAGGGATCGGCTGTGCGCTGGTCTTGTCGGCAATTCTCTATGAAAACAGGCAAGACCGTCGACGCTCGACCATCAATATTCCGGGCTGATCAAGGGCCTATCCGCCGCATTTTCAATGCGATGGGCGCGAAGCACTCCAATACTAAGTGATGCCGATTGTCGTGATGCAGGGCATGCCCGGTCCGGGCCACCATCAAGCCCAGGAGACCTCAAGATCGCTAATGTCACCCGCCACAGCCAGATGACTGAAGTCAGGCGGACTCTTTAGGATTTCCAAGAAATCATCGAGCGGCTGCGGTTTGGAGAAGAGATAGCCCTGATACTGATTGCAGTGATTGAGCTGCAACCATTCCAGCTGATCCATCGTCTCCACCCCTTCCGCAACAGCGGTGATGCCAACCAGACGACACAATGACAAGATCATATTGACCACAGAGGTCTGGTCTTCGATCATCTGAATGAAGGATCGATCCACCTTGAGGACCGAAATCGGATATTGATGGATATAGGCAAGGTTGGAATAGCCGGTTCCGAAGTCATCGACCGCGATGGAAAAGCCGGTCCGGCGCAAATCGAGCAGGGTCTGTTTTGCATCAAACCCTTCGCCCACCAGCATGCTCTCGGTGATCTCGATTTCAATCCTGCTTGCCGGGCAACGGGTTTGGGCGAGATTGTTTCTCAGCCGCGAGACAAAGTCCGGTCGCTCAAACTGCTTGGGTGAAATATTGATGGAAATGGGCACGTCGAACCCCTGCGCGGCCAGCTTGCGCTGATCACGTCCGGCGCGTGTCACGATCCAGTCCCCGACCTGATGGATCTGGCCGGTTTCTTCCAGCGCCTCAATGAACATGCCCGGAGGCACAATGCCTCGCTCTGGATGATACCAACGCATCAGCGCTTCTGCGCCAAGGATCTTGTGATTGAGGCAGTCGACGCGCGGTTGATAGAAAAGCCGGAACTCACCTTCGCTCATGGCACGGTTGAGGTCTTTCTCCAGTGTCCGTTTGAGGATCGCGGCTTGTTGCAAATCGGGACGGAAATAGCGATAGGTGTTGCGCCCGGCATCCTTGGCTTCATAAAGAGCAAGATCCGCATGGCGCATCAGCGTCGCAATATCGGATCCATGATCCGGGCACACACTCACGCCGATACTCGCTCGGCTATGCAGCATGTGGCCAGCAATCTGACATTCGGACGAAAGCTCTTCAAGCAGCTCAACACAAACGGCCTCAATCTCGGACCGTTCTTTATACGGCAGCAAGACAATAAATTCATCACCGCCCAGCCGACCAATTGATGCGCGTGCACCAATGACCCGGTCCAGCGTCAGGGCGACATGGACCAACAATTGGTCCCCCGCCATATGCCCCATCGTGTCATTGATTGTCTTGAAGTTGTCCAGATCGAGCAACAACATCGCCATCGGGAGATGCGCGACGATATGCTTGCCCAGAATGCCCGGAAACTCGTTATTGACATAATTGCGGCTATGTAGACCGGTCAACATGTCATGGTGCGCCATGAAACTGATCCGGCGTTGCTGCTCCTTGAACTCGGTCACATCAACTTCGGACAGGATATAGGTGGCCTCACCTGTTCGGGCGTCTTGGCAGTTGCGGGCAGAAATCTCGTGCCAACGCACCCCATTCTGCACATAAACCTCGCAGATTGCTGTGATCTCGTTTGCTTGTTCCAGCTTCTCGATCAAGCGATCATAATCAGCCTTTTCGAGAAACCGCGCTTGCAATGAATGCTGGTCGTCGCCATAAACGTCTCTGGCATGCTCGTTGGCATAGATCAGCCCCCCGTCCGACGAGAATAGGCTGATGCTGACAGCGATATTGTTGAGCGCTTTGGCGCAATGAAGATGGGCGGCTCTGTCATGTGCCACTTCACGAGCCTTGCAGAGGGTGCCTATGCCGCCCTCGGGCAGATCATGGCGCCAGAGCTTGACTTCATATTGGCGCGCTTCCCCTTCAGGGTACAATGTCCAGAGTTCCCTGAATGGCTTGCTGTCGCCTCTGAATGCGTCTTGATAGCCACTCAGTCGCTCAATCAGATCAGGGCCAAGATCTTCGTGAACATTGCGTGCGCAGAGTGCGTCAAGGCTCTCAGCTTGCCAGAGAAGAAGAGCAGCTTCATTTGCCCAAACAATCTGACACTGGTCAATATCGATCACCCACATGGGTGCGCTTACGGCCATCACATCAGATAACGTAACAATCTCGCGCTCACCTTGTGGGTACTTGATCGGCATAAACCGCCCCATATAATTGCCTATTCTTCCTCAAGTTGGATCTATGATCCTATGCGAGGGTGAACAGGTGTCTTCGTATTCAAGTTGTCAATTATACGAGCTGCTTTTATTGCTGCTTGGACAAAAACTGACAAACTAATGCTCAATTTGATAACGCATTGGCAGTAAATATTGATTTAATAAGAAAGTTCTTGATAACAAGTTAAAGTTGTGACCGAGAGAAATAAAGGAAAGTTGGACTGGTTATTGCCAAATTAACAAACAGCAAAGATAAGTAGAATCGCTTAATGAACTTTGTCATCTAATATTTTACGATGTATCAACCGCAGATTGGCCGGACTGGCTCTGTGCTACATTTATGAAAACATCAGAAAAATGGCGGAAAACAGCCAGTTTTACCAAGTTCTGACGATGCTGATATCGTCCCAGCGAATGAGTTCGACATCAACCGGATGGCCGAAAATCTCGTCCTTCCGGGCCTTTACGGGACGACCACCAAGATGCAGGTAAAAGTTTCGCGCATTGGAATTTTGGGTGATGACAGTCAGAGAGGCTGTTTGTTTCTTTCGAAATAAAATTTGTTCAAAAGCCGCACTCATCAAAGCTTTGCCGATCCCTTTTCCAGTTTCCGTTGGGGAACAATGCAAGTTGTCAATATAGGGATCGGGTTGGCAACTGACTGAGATGAAGCCAACCAGTCGGTTCTTATTGCGAGCATCAAGGGCGACCAGTATTAAGTCGTCCGGTTTGATCCGGCATCGGGCCCAGAGGTCATCCAGATCTTGCTCCACGCGCTCCTTGAGATAACTCGGCGGCAGAAAATTCTTGTAGGCATCTCGCCAACTCGCTGCATGAAGGCGCGCAATGGCATCAAAATCTGAGCGGGTTGCCGCACGGATGACAATGCCGGATGGACAAAGAGTAAGGTCTGACATCGTGATGGGGCCTACTAAAGCGTTGCATCCGACAGATTGGCTGGCAGGGTTCGGGCAACGGACTTGACCAGCTCACGAAACCATTTATGCCGCGGCGAATGGCGATTGCGCACATGCCAGACCATGTAAAAGTCTATCGGTTCAAGCGGCACCGGTGTCTCCACCCAGGCAAAATCCCTGAAAATGGAGCAAGCCATCCGCGAAGGGGCCGTTGCCAACATGGTTGATCCCCGCACAAGAGTAGCTGCTGCGGAAAAGTTCGGCCCCAGATAGGAAACCTTGCGGCTGAGGCCTTTTGTCTTGAGATAGCGGTCAATATGCGTGTCTTCGTCCAGCCCAAGGCATAGAATGGCATGCTCCGCTTCCAGAAAACTGTCCAGCGTATCCGGAGCCTCCCGTACATTGGGGTCATAATAAGTGATCTGATGGTCGGTGCAGATTTTCGAGACAACCAGATCCGCCGCATCCTGAGGCGGGTAGGGGCACAATTCCAGATCCACCATGCCATTGCATTGGGTTGAGGTTTGCAGCATATGTCGTTGATGGGTCCGCAGCGTGCTATTGGGGGCTTCCTGTTTCAGCCGCGTGAAGATTTCCGGCACAAGCAGGTCATGCTCAAAGTCATTGCAGATAATCGAGAAGCGATCCTTTGACTGAGCCGGGTCGAAATCACTCTGGCTGTAAAGATCTTCGATGCCCTGCAAGACCTGATCAATGCCCTCCATCATCGCTTCAACCCGCTCGGTCGGCACCATGGAGCGTCCGACCTTGATGAACAAAGGGTCGCCGAACAATCCGCGAAGTCTGTCGAGGGAATGGCTTACCGAGGATTGCGTCACTCCAAGCAGGCGCGCCGTTTCGGTGACAGATCGCAATTCATAAATCTGCCGCAGCATATAGAGAGACCGGCCATCGAGGGATAAGTAATCGAAATTGCTCATAATAGATATTATTCTAATGCATTTGAGTTCATGAGATCAATGGCTATTTTCATAGCAAGGATCGGACGATGAACCAACGCCAGATGATTGGCTTGATGGTTTGGTTGTCCGCCACAGATTTCACTCCCACTCCCAAGGGAAGCAATAAGGAATATACCATGTCTGACAATCGCGATGTATCAGTTGTTCTAGTTTATCACAGTGGGTATGGCCACACCGAAGCTGTTGCCAATTCGGTTGCCAAGGGTGTCGCCAGCGTTGAAGGCGTAACTGTTGATCTGATCAAGGCCGACGATGAAAACAAGGATTGGGACAAACTGGCCGCAGCTGATGCCATCATCTTTGGTAGCCCGACTTACATGGGTTCCGTCTCCGCCCAGTTCAAAGGCTTTATGGATGAAAGCTCCAAAGTCTGGTTCACTCAGGGCTGGAAAGACAAGATTGCTTCGGGCTTCACCGTTTCTGCATCTCAATCAGGCGACAAACTGAATACTCTGGTTCAGATGACCGTCTTTGCAGCTCAGCACGGCATGGTCTGGGTCCCGACCGGCATGGCACCGGGCAACAACTCCACTGCAGGCAGCGTTGAAGACATCAACCGCATCGGCTCCTACTTGGGCATGATGGCGCAGGCCAATGCCGATCAGGGGCCAGATATTGCGCCGCCAGCTACCGACCACCGCACCGCTGAGCATTTCGGTGCCCATTTTGCAACCAGCGCCAAACGCTGGGTCAAAGGCGCCTGAGGACTTTGCAATAATGCCGTCGCTCTGATGGCATTCATGATCATTGAAGCAGAAGGCCATCGGCCTTCTGCTTTTTTTGTGCCTCATCTATCCAACGGCAATTGAGATTGAATTCAATCGGCACTAAGCTGCACCCCAGTTGACGGTGCGTCGTCGACCCGCCCGAGCGATGCCCAGGGCGTCAACAGGGCCGGGTAAGAGAATGCGACGAGAGCGGATTGATGTCGGGGAAATATAAGTTCAAATCCTCCCGTATGGCGATTTGGGCGCTCTGGTTGGCGCGTTTGACGATACCGGTTGCCATCATTTCGTTCCTGTTGATGCGCTTTGGCGGATTGCATCCCTCCATTGCTGTCTATTGTTTTGGCGCGGCCATCGCCCTGTCATTCCTGTCGATTCTTGCCAGTCTGATTGCCTTTCCTGCCATTTGGTTTGAGGGATATCGCGGCGGCCTGCCGTTGTGGGGGACCTTCCTGCGCAGCTTGATCATTATTTTACCCGCACTGATCTTGGCCTATTTCTATTTTTCCCGTCCGGCTTTTTCCGACCTCTCAACCAATCCGGTCGAGCCGCCTGAATTCACCGCAGCCAGGGCCTATCGCACCGATGCAGACAATTCCCTTGATGTTGCCAGCCTTGAAGTGCGGGAAAAGCAGGCACTGGCTTATCCATATCTCGAAAGCCTCTATATCGATCATTCCAGCGAACTGGTCTATCTGGTGATCGAGGACGAGTTGAAAAAAGCAAAATGGGACATCATCCGCCAAACTGACCACAGGGATAGTGTCGATGGTGCTCTTTTCGAAGCGCATACGCGCTCGATCGTGACAGGACTGCATTATGTGATGGCTGTGAGGCTTTTACCCGATGGAGAATTTGCCACCGTCGTTGATATGCGATCGGCGTCGCTCTGGGGGTCGCATGACCTGGGGCTCAATGCCCGTCACATCCGGGGCTTCTTCGCCTCTGTGCAAGAGCGACTGGAAAAGGGCGTGCAGCATTTCGAGCTGAAGCTTGAAGAAATCAAGCGCCAGCGTCGTCTGGAGCAGGGGCCATTGCCGCGGCCAAAACCGAAACGCCGCCCGGACGCCACAACCCGCACCGGCTAGGAATGGTGGCTGACAGGATTAGTCAACCAGCTCAAAGCGAGCGCTGAGCGATGGCACCGCATCAAGGCAGCGGACCCGTCCTCGCTCAACCAGATATTCCAGTTGCGCAAACATCGACAGGCTCGCGGCACCATGCAACGAGGGGTCCGTATCCTTGTAGACTGTCGCCACCATCTCACCGATTGTTTCATCCCCTGCATGCAAGCGATCAATCAATCCTTGCTCGCGCGCCATGCGGTGCTCCTTCAACCCAATCAGAAACGGTGCCGGATCTCGCAACACGCCCCCATGGCCGGGCCAATAGACGTCGTCATTCCGATCCATCAACTTATCAAGGCTGTCCATGAATTCCGCCATCGATCCATCCGGCGGGGCGACAATCGAGGTTGACCATGCCATCACATGATCAGCGGAAAACAGGCCTGATCCATCCTCGAAAGCAAAAGATAAGTGATTGGTCGTGTGGCCGGGCGTGTGGATCACCTCAAGAGACCAGCCGGTCCCCTTGATCCGGTCCCCATCCGCCAGCCGGTGATCAATCTTCAAATCCAGATCGGCAGAGGCATCGAGCGGGTTCATTTCGCCCAGATGCAGTGGGCGCGCGGGACGATGGGGGCCTTCCGCATAAACCGGTGAATCACAATACTGCTGCAACAAGGCGACACCCGGGCTATGGTCTACATGGGTGTGACTGACCAGAATATGACTGATGGTCTGCCCCCGGGTGGCCTGCAACAAAGCCTCGATATGGGCGGAATCCGCCGGGCCGGGGTCAAGGATCGCAACCTCTCCTTCGCCAATGATATAGCTGTTGGTGCCCATATAGGTGAAGGGGCCGGGATTGTTGCACGTTACACGCCGAACGCCGGGAGCCAGTTCAACGGCTTGCCCGTAGGCGGGCGTGAAATCTCGATCAAATTGCAAAGTCGCCATGAAGCAGAACCGTCCTGTCGATGTTACTGCTTCCGATATGCCCCAAAGCACGCCCCCAGATCCATAGGATAATCGGCTAGCGGACAAAAAAGCCTGATCATCCAATGGTCAGTACGTACGTAGCTATTCTTTAATTAATCTACGCCGATTCAATCATTTTGGACGCCAAGGAAGTGGTTTGCCGCTTGGTTTGGAAAATAGGTGTGTAAAACAAATTGTTTTATCAATAGTTGTACACTATCGTAAAGCCTTGAAAATAAGAAAGATTTTTCCAAAAAGTGTTTGCTTGCTCGGTGAGAGGGTGAGGATTTATCAAAATATGGCTTGGTAAATATGCATCTTCCTGAAGATTAAACCTCTTTTAACTCACATGGTTAAATCTTGTAATACATCTATAGCCAAATTCAGGGCCAAGGCTCGCGAAGCCTCAAGATGAGACTTGAGTGGGAATAATCAAATGGCAGTTGAGACGTTTCTAAGTGGAAATGAACGATTTTTTGGCGATGACGATATCATCGTCAGCAAGACCGATCTCAAAGGTCGGCTAACCTATGCGAACAAGATTTTTCTCGATATTTCCGGTTATCGGGAAAAGGAAGTGCTCGGTCAGCCCCATAGTATGATCCGTCATCCAGAAATGCCGCGCTGCATTTTCAAGCTTTTGTGGAGCACGCTTGAGCAGGGCAAAGAGATCTTCGCCTATGTCAATAACCGCGCCAAGAATGGCGACAATTATTGGGTTTATGCCCATGTGACGCCCAGCTGTGACAAGGCAGGCAAGATTGTTGGTTATCATTCGAACCGGCGCGTGCCAGACCGACGCATCTTGGAAGAGGAGATCATCCCCCTCTATAAAGACCTGGTCGCCAAAGAAAAATCCACGCCCAATCGCAAGGATGGCCTGCATTTGGCCGAGGCCGCACTCAATAGCAGGCTGGCTGAGCACAATATTGAATATGACGAATTCGTCGCCACACTCGGGCAGCGCAAACGGCGTGGTTATCGTTGATAACTGGCCTGCATTGACTTGATCTTTATGGCGCTTTGCCGAACCAAATATGGAAATAACCTATGGTTTTCTCGAGTACAAAATCTTCAATCCGGCGTGCGACCGAAGTCTGTAAAGCGGTTGCCAATGGCGACTTCGAAGCCAGAATCCTCAATATTGAGGAGAAGGGCGAAATGGCTGATTTGATGCATGCCATCAATTTGCTCATCGACCGGACGGACGCCTATATTCGCGAATCCAAGGCCTGTCTTGATTATGTCTCTCGCAATCAGCATTTCCGTCTCATTGCCGAAAAGGGAATGATGGGCAACTTCAAGCTCGCCGCCGAAAGCATCAACCGGGCAACTTACAAGATCAAACAGCGCCATGATGCCTTTTCCGAAATGGGGTCGAAGTTCGAGAGCAACCTCGAACAGATCACCAGTGACATGAAGCTGATGATATCCGAGTTGAAAAGCTCATCGGGCAAAGTGTCAAATGCGTCTCACGGTGCGCAGGAACAGGCTGTCATGGTGGCAGCTGGCGCGGAAGAGGCTTCCGCCAATATGCAGTCCGTCGCCGCCTCTGTTGAGGAACTGAGTGCCTCCATCGCCGAGATCAACCATCAGGTGGTCAGAAGCTCCGACATTGCAAAAACGTCTGTCGATAAGTCCCATGATATGAGTGGCGAAATTACCGGTCTGGCCTCCGCTTCCCAGCAAATTGGCGAGGTGGTGTCCCTTATCTCTGATATCGCGGCTCAGACCAACCTGCTTGCCCTTAACGCAACCATCGAAGCGGCTCGTGCTGGCGATGCAGGCAAGGGCTTTGCGATCGTGGCGCAGGAAGTGAAGAATCTCTCCGCCCAGACCGCTGGTGCAACAGAGGAAATTTCCAAGCAGATTGAAGGATTGCAAGGCGCAACGGACCGCGCAGTGCGCGCAAATGAGGAAATTTCCGCGACCATTGAACAGGTCAGCAACATTTCCAGCGCAATTGCCGCCGCCGTCGAGGAACAAAGTGCCGCTACGCAAGAGATTGCCACCAGCATCGATGAGGCGGCCAGCGGCACCAAGGACGTGACCCGAGGCATCAATGAGGTGAATGAGGCAACCGCCGTGACCGAAAATACAGCCGGAGAAGTGCTCGGCGTGTCGGAACGCCTCGTGCATCAGGAAGACAATCTCGACAACTTGCGCAAGGAACTGGTCGAGTTCCTCGTTGAGGTCCGCAGGGTCGGATAATGGAACGCTGAAATTGCCAAGAAGCAAGAGATCACAACAGAAGAATTCCAAGATCTGTCATTCTCCCCCAATGACGGCCTTGGGTATAGGTCAGCTTGTTCCCCCAAATATGCTGCCCCCAACAAGAAAGCGGCGTTTTCTTCAGCGCCGCTTTTTTTATTCTCGCAAATGGACAAAAGCCGATCAGGTGATAACGTCCGGCTTGGACCGTCCAATGATTTCTTCCAGCTGGGTCAATTCGAGCATCGACTTGACGACGGGGTAGAGCGCGACTTGCGGATCAAGTTCCAGTTCTCCAGTCGGTGGCACGAAGCGTTCCAGATAAACGCGCAGAGTGGCGCCCTGAGTGCCGGTGCCCGATAGGCGAAAGACCACCCGGACGCCGCCAGAGAACCAAACCCGAATGCCCTGACCCGCGCTGATCGATCCGTCAACCGGATCCTCATAGGAAAACTCGTCTGCTTTCTCGACCGTTCTGTCAGCAAAGACCTGACCCGGCAAGTCGGCGAGACGGTCGCGCAAAGACTGCATCAAATCATTGGCGACTGTGATGTCGATATTCTCATAATCATAGCGCGAATAATAATCGCGGCCATAATGCGCCCAGTGGGATTCAAGAATGGTCTTAACCGGTTCGCGACGTTCGGCCAGAATATTGAGCCACAAAAGAACCGCCCAAAGGCCGTCTTTCTCGCGGACATGGTTGGAACCGGTGCCGGCACTTTCCTCGCCGCAAATCGTCACCTTGCCATCGTCGAGCAGGTTGCCGAAGAATTTCCAACCCGTAGGGGTTTCGTAGCAGCCGATCTTCTTCTTGTGCGCCACACGATCACTGGCCGCACTGGTCGGCATCGAACGGGCGATGCCCGCAATGCCCTTGCTGTAGGCCGGAGCCAAATGGGCATTGTCCGCCAAAACCGCCAAACTGTCCGATGGCGTGACATAGATGCCATGGCCCAAAATCATGTTGCGGTCGCCATCACCATCAGAGGCAGCGCCCAGACATGGGGCCTGATCGGACATCATCAAGTCATAAAGAGGCTTGGCCCAGACAGGGTTTGGATCCGGGTGCCCACCGCCAAAATCTTCGCTTGGCGAGCCATTGACAACGGTACCCTTCGGCGCGCCGAGCGCACCCTCCAAAATGGCTTTGGCATAAGGACCGGTGACCGCATGCATGGCGTCGAACACCATGGTAAATCCGCCGGCAAATAGATTGCGAATGGCGACAAAGTCGAACAGGGACGCCATCAGAGCCTTATAATCGGCAACCGGATCAACGACACAGACTTCCATGTCTCCCAGCATGCAGGTGCCCACAGTGCCAAGATCAATCATTGGCGCGTTGGCTATTTTGTAGCTGGAGATTCTCATGGTCTGCTGGAAAATTTCTTCGGTCACGGCCTCTGGTGCTGGTCCACCATTGGCAACATTGTACTTCACCCCGAAGTCTTGATTGATGCCACCGGGATTGTGACTGGCAGACAGGATGAAGCCGCCGTCGGTTTGGTTCTTGCGGATGAGATGGGAGGCGGCAGGCGTTGACAGAATCCCATTCTGCCCGACAATCACCTTCTTGGCGCCATTGGCAGCCGCCATTTTCAGAATGGTCTGAATCGCCTTGCGGTTGAAGTAGCGTCCGTCGCCTCCCACGACAAATGCCTTTCCTTCGCCTCCACCGATCGCGTTGAATACGGATTGTATGAAATTTTCGAGGTAACCCGGCTCCATGAAAATACGCGTCTTCTTGCGAAGACCGGACGTTCCAGGCTTTTGCCCTGCAATCATTTCGCAGGGAATATTCTCCACGATCATCATGATCCCTCCAAGTCGAAGATAGGGCCGATAATTGGTCCTCTTCAACCTATGGGCATATATGAGCATCAAATGGAAGAGGTGAGATACATTTTCTGCTAAATAGACGCAATTTTGCGCAATATATGTGGTCAACCGGGGTAAAAGTTCGGGCTTTTCAATGCCAAACTAAGTTTTTATACGCGCCTTGCGGCTAGTGAGAAATATGCCCGCTGCGATGCAGGCAATGCCCAATAGATGATAACTTTCAAGCCGCTCTCCCAGAAAGACAAAAGCGAGAATCGCTACCCAGCCGGGCATCAGATGGATTGTCGGACCGGCTTTTGACGGGCCAATCAGGCTCACGCCCTTGTTGTAACAGACATAGGCAAGAAGCGATGCAATGAGCGTGATATATCCAACCGTAAGGATGGATGTCATATTGATCGGCATCGTCTTGTAGGTGGCGCTTTCCCACAAATAGGGGCCAAGCAGAAACAACGACCCCGCACCCGTGATCACCGTCAGCATGACCAGCGGATCAAGATCGGCCGGGCGCTTTTTCACGGCGATCGAATAAAAGGCCCAGATGATTGCTGCACACAGCATGAAAATGTCGCCAACGGCGAACTGCACCTCAAGCAACGTTTGCAAGTCCCCATTGGTAATGACGATAGCCACGCCAATGAAGGACACCGCAATGCCTGCAATTTGTGCCACACCCAGCCGATCCTTGAGAAGCACGACTGACAGCAAGGCCATGAAAGCGGGGCTGGTGGCCAGAATCAGCGTCACATTGATCGCTGAGGTGGTGTGAAGGGAAATATATTGCAGAGGATTGAAGGTTCCGATGCCCGTCATTGCCATGATCAGCAACAGCTTCCACTCACGCTTGATGATCGGCCAGGATGCCTTGAGGCGAGGCGCCGTGAAGATCAGAAGAATGAGGCAGCACAGACTCCAGCGCCAGAAAGTCATGCCCAGCGGCGGCAAGTCACTGCGCACGGCGCGACCAATGACGATGTTGCCACTCCAGCTGAGCGTGGCAATGGCGAGAAGACCATAGGCAAGAAGAGAATGATTTCGCATGGAGGGCTCGGAAAGGCTGTTTTATTGAGCCCCAGCCATTGCATAAAAAGGCCTGCCGCGAAAGGGCGCGTCGCTCTACTTTGCGCCGTACGCGACCAAAAGATGACGCAAACGCAGCGCCATGATGATCAACCTGATGCTCTCTTCGAGAAGGAAAATGCCAAACGCCACGAAAATTGGTATGTCAAACAACAGGATCATCGCGAGCAAAAGCGGCAGACCAAACCCCCATTGCAGGGCAAATTGCACCCAGAAAACCCATTTGGGCCGATCCGTTGCCCGCAGAATGGCAGTGATGGTCACCGACGCGGTTCGGATCAAGACCAGAAAAGCCGCTTCCGGGATCAAAAGCATGAAGTTGATTCGCACCGCCCCGGAAATGTGCCAGGACAGACCGCCCGTCAAAAGCGTCGCTGCAACAAAAAGCAATGCAAGGCGCGGAGCCAGAACCCGTAGGGCCGCAAGGTTCGACAAAATGGCTTGCCTCAGCGCGTCGCTGCCCTTTGGTAAATCCGCGCAGGTGATGGTCGCCGAAATGGCGATTGACCGGCCCAACACATTGGAAATGGACAGCCAGGGCGCCATCAGCGCCATTGCGGCGAAATGCAAATAGGAGAGTTGGGCAAACAGCAATTGATAGGCCTGCGCTCCAACAATCAGAGCCGCAACATTCAGCGTCACCGGCAATAGAACAGACCGTGGCAAGACGGGAATGGTTGCGTCTGTCTGGGTGGTTTCTTTGCTGGATGTGTCAGAAGTGCCACGAAAATAGGGATCGCGCTTGAGTTGGAAAAGCAGGAAGGTCAACCGGGCCGACTGGCTGACCAGAGTGGCGATCGCCGCACCCGTTATGCCCAGTTCCGGCGCACCGAACCAGCCGTAAATCAACAAGGCATTCAGGCTGACATTCAGAGGCACTTCAATCGCAAAGCCCCAAAGCTCGCGAGATGCCAGTCGCCGCACATCAAAGGACAAAGAGATCAAATAGGCGGAAAAGGTGATCGGCAAACTATAGACCATCAGCTCCAGATAGCGCTTGGCGGCGAAGCCAACGCCGGATGTGCTGGCCAGATGGTCAACCAGAAAATGGATATTGAAGCGGAACAGCAGCACCAGCACCAGACAGATGCCAAGCCCTAGGCCCAGTGTCCGCCACAGACGCTTGGCAAAGAGCTGGGGCGCTTCAAGCCCGAACGCACGGGTGAGCAGGATTTGCGCCGCCGAACCAAGGCCGAATTGCAACGCCATAAATATGCCGATCAAGCCCCCCGCCAAGCCAAGCCCGGCCAATGTCTCATCGCCGATGGGGCCAACCATATTGGCATCAATCAGAATGGCCGACGTGGCAAACAAACCCGATAGGGACAAAAAGCCAGCCAGTCGCATAATCGATGGCGTGCCACGATCAAGCGGATCCGGGTGATTGGGCGAGCGGGAAGGGGACAAGAGGGAAGGGCTCCAAAGCGTCAAACATGGGCTAGGGCTCGGAATACAGAGCGTCGCGTGGCCGATCAATTTCTCGCGCAACACCGTTTGCATTGGCGGCACATTAGGATAGATTGTCGCCGATTCCAACGCCAAAAACCAAAGGCCGCATCTTGTCCAACCTCGTTATTTCCAGTTCTTATGTCGGTATCGCTCTGCTGGTGGTTTTCTGTCTTGCAGGCAAGGTCTTTCGCGACAACTGGAAACGCAAGGGCGACAATTGGAAGCGCAATTGCTGGGCCGCCGGCCTGGTTGCGACTGCCTGTTTCATTATTCTCGCCTTCGTGCCGTTCGTGCCTCAGGGCTGATCTGGCTGGCTGTTCAATAATGGCCAATAAAAAAGCCGCGCGGCTGAGACCTGCGGCTTTTGAAAATTTGGTTCGAAACGGATCTTCAGGCGGCCTTGGTTTCCGCTGCCAGTTTTTCCGCAGCTTCGCGGGCGGCCTTTTTGCGCGGGCATTCGAGGCGCTCTTTTAAGGGGCTGTTCGGGTCGACCGGCATGGAACAGACGAGGCATTTGTCGCTGTCAGAGATCGCATTCAACCCGCCACAGGATCCGGTAATCGGCTTGCGTTTGAACATGACGCCAACGGACATGCCAATAACAACGATCAAAAAGGCACCGAATGCGACGAGAAAGGTTTCCATATCTCTATTCCTTGAATTCGCCCGACCGGGCTGTCTGTTTTGGTTCAGCGGTCTCCCGGACCTTATAGATCAAAAGGGCCGCTGCGTCTCGGCAAAATTCATCTCTGGACAGATGTCAACCTGAGCCAGTATCTGGCCCAGACAATCACTTGCCCTTGGAGGTCTTTTTTGTCTGCTTTGCCATCAAGGCGTCAAACGCCTTGCTGCTGGAGGTGGCAAAGCCTTCCTCTTCCCGCGTGATAAAATAGGCGGGTATATTCAGCCGATTGGCCATTTCCCGTCCCTTCTTCTCGCCAAGCACCAACAGGGCCGTTGCCAGCCCGTCGGCGCGCATGCCATTGGCTGCAAGCACAGTAACCGAGGCCAGGTTATGTGTCACCGGCCGCCCCGTGACCGGGTCGATAATGTGAGACATCCGCCGTCCTTCATCATCAAGAAAGAAGTTGCGATAGTCTCCCGAGGTGGCCATGCCCATATCGGTAACGGAGACAACCAGCTGAACCGCGCGGCCGATATCGCTGGGCTTTTCGATCCCCACGCGCCAGGGCACACCCATGTCATTCACGCCGCGGGCGATCAGGTCACCGCCAATTTCTACCAGATAATCCGTAATCTCGTGTTTCTCAAGGGTGCGGGCGATCAAATCTGCGCTATAGCCCTTCGCGATGGCGCCCAGATTGATGGAAACCGCACCGCGCGTCTTGCGCAACATCGGTGGATCGGTGCGCAGTTCAAGCAGACTGTCTTGCCCCACATTGGCCAAAGCTGCATCGATTTCTGCTTTGGTTGGCGGGGTCTGATTATCATCCGGCCCAAAGCCCCACATGTCGATCAAGGGCGACAGGGTAATGTCGAAGCGACCGCCGCTTTCTTCATGGATCCGTTGGGCCTCTTGCATAACTTCCAGAAAAGTCGGCGAAATATCTTGCCAATTGGTCGAGGGGCTTGCATTGAACCGGGAAATCTCCGTATCCTCTGTCCAATTGTTCAATTTGTCATTGGCTTCATCCAATGTCGCCTTGATATCGTTATAAAGTGCCTCCTTGTCGATCTTGCCGCGCGCCCTGAGTGCCTTGATCGTGTAGGAGGTGCCCATCGTGTTGCCGCGCAAAACAAAGTGATCGGTCTGTTCTGCCAGCAGATCGCAACCTGCCAGCAACAGGCTGCTTAGAATGAGCGACAGGGCGGCAAGGTAGCGCAGGAACATGAGGCTGATACTCTCTGGGCGATAATTGGCTAAATAGCGATATTTGCAACATCACAACTCGATGTCGCCGGGGGACTCAGGCGAGCCAATCTGGTTCGTCGTTGCCCGGTGGTTTCATACCAAAATTGTTATAAGTCAAGGCAAGAAAATCCTGAACCTGCCATTGAAACGGTGGAAATAACGGAAAAAATTTTCCATTTTCGGCCCTTCGTGTCCGGTTCAGTTGCAAAACAAGGCCAAGGAATCCGAATGGGCTTGAATTGTTAAGATTCCATCGTTAGCAAGAGGGCGCTGCTAAGCTCGACAAACGCTGCCATACAGGCGCAATTCACTTACGTAATCAAGGTATGCTATGAAGCTAAAAAAAGGATTGGATCTGCCGATATCCGGCGCTCCTGTCCAGACCATTCATGAAGGGCCAAAAATCTCCAAGGTGGCTTTGAATGGTCGGGACTTCATCGGCCTCAAACCCAAGATGCTGGTTGCTGAAGGGGATAAGGTCAAGAAGGGTCAACCTCTCTTTTTACACAAAGCTTCAGAAGATGTGATGTATGTGGCGCCTGGTGGCGGAACCATCACAGCGATCAATCGTGGGGCACGTCGCGTGCTTGAAACGGTTGTCATCTCTCTGGATGATGTGGAAGAAGAAGTCACTTTTGAGGCAACCGACCCAAAGCAGTTGCTGAATCTTTCGCGTGATAATGTACAAAAGCGCTTGTATGAGAGCGGGCAGTGGACCTTCTTCAAGACGCGTCCCTTCTCCCATGTCCCTCCGCAAGACAGCGTGCCTCATTCCATCTTCGTCACCGCAATGGACACCGATCCGCTTTGCGCTGACGCCAAGGTGATTATCGACGCAAATGCAGCAGCCTTCACCGCCGGTCTCGATGTGGTTTCGATGCTGACCGACGGTCGGGTCTATGTTTGCCATCACGCAAACGACACGCTCCCCCAAAGCGCAAGTGACCATGTCGGCTTTGAAAGCTTCGAGGGCCCGCATCCTGCTGGCTTGCCGGGTACTCACATTCATTTCCTTGATCCAGTCAGCTCCGAGAAGACCGTCTGGTCGATCTCCTATGCTGATGTGATTGCCATCGGCAACCTGTTCACGACGGGTAAGATCGATACCAATCGCACAATCTCGCTGGCCGGCCCGTTGGCGGTCAAGCCACGCCTGATCACGACCCGCGTCGGCGCCTCCACCGACGAGATCACGGCAGACGAAATCGAAACCGGCATCGATTGCCGCGTTATTTCCGGCTCGGTTCTCTCAGGCCGCCATGCGATTGACCAGTTTGCTTTCCTCAGCCACTCTGCCCGGCAGATCACTCTGATCGAGGAAGACGAAAAACAACGGCTCCTTGGTTGGATCAATCCCGCACAGGGCAGTTGGTCTTTCACCAATGTGCATCTGAACTCGATCTTCGGTGCTGGCAAGAAATTCGCTTTCGGCTCCAATATGCGCGGAGGCCGCCGCGCTATGGTGCCATTCGGATCCTACGAACGCGTAATGCCGCTGGATATTCTCCCAACCCAGCTGCTTCGTGCGATCCTGACCGTCGATACCGATATGGCTCAGAAACTGGGTGCGCTGGAACTTGCAGAGGAAGATCTGGCGCTTTGCAGTTTCATTTGCCACTCGAAATATGAGTATGGTGAAGCCTTGCGTATCAATCTCGCCAAAATCGAAAAAGAGGGCTAAATCGTGGGTTTGCGCAATTTTTTCGACAGCATTGAGCCGCATTTCCGTAAAGACGGCAAGCTGCACAAGTATTACGCCCTCTACGAGATGGTGGAATCCTTCATCTACACGCCCAAGTCCGTGACCAAAGTCGCACCGCATGCGCGCGACGATATCGATCTCAAGCGTGTCATGTCCTATGTCTGGGTCTGCACCTTCCCGTGCATTCTCTTTGCCATGTACAATACCGGCTACAACACCAACGCGGCCATTGCCCAACTTGGTTTGACCGAAGTGCCCGGTATTCGTGCCGCGATCCTGTCGATGCTCGGCGTCGGCTTTGATCCGAACAATTTCCTCGCCTGCATCTTGCATGGCGCTATGTATCTTGTTCCGATCTATGCGGTCACGATGGCTGTGGGTGGCGCCGTTGAGGTGCTGTTCGCCATTGTTCGTGGTCACGAGATCAACGAGGGCTTCTTCGTTACCTCGGTGCTTTATGTGCTGATCGTTCCCGCTTCGACCCCGCTCTGGATGGTTGGTCTTGGCATCGCCTTTGGCGTTGTCATGGGCAAGGAAGTGTTCGGCGGCACTGGCAAGAACTTCCTCAACCCGGCACTGGTTGCCCGCGCGTTCCTCTATTTCGCTTATCCGGCCTATATGTCCGGTGATGCGGTCTGGACGCCGGTCGATGGTTATACTGGCGCAACCGCGCTGGGTGTGACCGCTCTGCAGGGAATGGAAGGTCTGGCGAATATGGGCCTGACCTGGTGGGATGCATTCTTCGGCTTTATGCAAGGATCCCTGGGCGAAACATCCGCTTTGGCCTGCCTGATCGGTGGCCTGATCCTTATGGTGGCCAAGATCGCCAACTGGCGCCTGATTGTCGGTTGCTTGGCTGGGACCATTGTTTTCTCGACCTTGCTGAACCTGATCGGTTCCGACACCAACCCAATGTTCGCAATGCCATTCTGGTGGCATTTTGTGTTGGGCGGCTATGCTTTCGGTCTGTTCTTCATGGTCACCGAGCCGGTTACCGCGTCTCACACCGACTGGGGTCGTTTCTGGTATGGTGTTCTGATCGGTTTCATGGTCGTCATGATCCGCGTCATCAACCCTGCTTTCCCGGAAGGCATGATGCTCGCGATCCTGTTTGGTAACATTTTTGCGCCGCTGATCGACTATGTCGTCGTACGCGCCAACATCAAGCGGAGGGTTGCTCGCAATGCCTGAAGCGACTGAAAAAAAACTAGGACCTGTGGGTCGTTTTCTGGCGATGCCAGCGGACAACCCGGTCAAGACAGTCATCGTGGCTGTTTGCCTGTGCCTGTTCTGCTCCATGATCGTATCGGCTGCGGCGGTTGCGCTCAAGCCCGTTCAGGAACGCAACAAGGTGCTGGACAAGAAACGCAACATTCTAGAGGTTGCTGGCCTGTATAAACCGGGCATCAATATCGCAGAAGCCTTCTCCAACGTCGAAGCGCGCGTTGTTGATCTGGAAACCGGCAAGTTCACCGACAAAGTGGATCCGGCAACCTATGATCAGCGTGCCGCTTCCAAGGATCCGGCCCAGTCGGTCAAACTGGAAGACGATCCTGCAGGCATCGGCCGTCAGGCAAAACTGGCTTCAGTCTATCTGATCCGGGACGATGCCGGTGAGATCAAGAAAATCATCCTGCCAGTTCATGGCTATGGTCTCTGGTCCACCCTTTATGGCTTCGTTGCCTTGAAATCCGATGCCAACGAGGTTACCGGCTTCCAGTTCTATGAACATGCTGAAACGCCGGGTCTTGGTGCTGAAGTCGACAATCCGAACTGGAAGGCTATGTGGCCTGGCAAGAAGATCTATGACAAGGATGGCAACGTCATGATCACCGTCTCCAAGGGGTCTCCGACAGGCGCCATGGCTGATTATCACATCGATAGTCTGGCAGGTGCGTCGCTGACGTCGCGCGGTGTTGATAACCTGGTCCGCTTCTGGATGGGCGATCGCGGCTTCAAGCCATTCCTTGAAAACCTTAAAGCGGGAGAGGCCTAATGTCTGAACCAAGCAATAAGGAAATGCTGATCGATCCGTTGGTCGACAACAACCCGATCACCCTGCAGGTTCTGGGCATCTGCTCGGCGCTTGCCGTGACCTCCTCCCTGAAGGTTGCGTTCGTGATGGCAATTGCCGTGACACTGGTGACAGCTTTCTCGAGCTTTTTCATCTCGGTTATCCGCAACCACATCCCGAACAACATCCGCATTATCGTGCAGATGGTCATCATTGCGTCTCTGGTGATCCTGGTTGACCAGATCCTCAAGGCCTATGCCTTCGAGATCTCCAAGACCCTGTCGGTCTTTGTCGGTCTGATCATCACCAACTGCATCGTGATGGGCCGTGCGGAAGCCTTCGCCATGAAGAATCCTCCGGTCGCCTCGTTCCTTGACGGGGTGGGCAATGGTCTTGGCTATTCCATGATCCTGATGATGGTCGGCGTTGTCCGTGAATTGTTCGGTGCTGGCTCCCTGTTCGGCATCACCATCTTGCAAACGACAAACAATGGTGGCTGGTATGTGCCAAATGGCATGCTGCTTCTGCCGCCAAGCGCCTTCTTCCTGATTGGCCTTATCATCTGGGCCTTCCGCACCTGGAAACCAAAACAGGTCGAAGCCCGTGAATTCAAAATCATTGAACAAGAGGGAGGCCACTAAGAATGGAAGGTCTCGTTTCTCTAGCCGTCAAGGCTGTCTTCATTGAGAACCTTGCGCTCTCCTTCTTCTTGGGTATGTGTACGTTTCTGGCCGTATCTAAGAAGGTTGAAACCGCGCTTGGTCTGGGTATTTCCGTGACGGTCGTGCAGGCCATCACCGTGCCCGCCAACAACCTGATCCTGACCTACCTGTTGAATGACGGGGCGCTCTCCTGGTTGGGACTGGGCAATGTGGATCTTCGCTTCCTTGGTCTGATTTCCTATATCGGCGTCATCGCCGCGATGGTGCAGATCCTTGAAATGATCCTCGACCGCTTCTTCCCCGCGCTTTACAACGCGCTGGGCATCTTCCTGCCACTGATCACCGTGAACTGCGCCATCTTGGGTGGCTCACTCTTCATGGTGGAGCGTGACTACAACTTCGCTGAAGCCACCACCTACGGTATCTTCTCCGGCGTTGGTTGGGCACTGGCAATCACCGCCATGGCAGGCGTTCGCGAAAAGCTGAAATATTCTGATATCCCGGCGGGTCTTCAGGGTCTCGGCATCACCTTCATCACCGCAGGGCTGATGGCTATGGGCTTCATGGCTTTCTCCGGCGTGAAGCTGTAAGGGAGATTTAAAATGCAAGAATTTACCCTTGGCATCACGTTCTTTACCCTGATCGTGTTGGCGTTGGTGTTCCTCATCCTGTTTGCGCGGAGTCGTTTGGTTTCGAGCGGCAACGTGAACATCACCATCAATGGGGAACGGACCATCTCCGTCCCTGCCGGCGGCAAACTGCTCGGCGTTCTGGCCGGTCAGAAGATCTTTGTTCCGTCCGCTTGTGGCGGCGGTGGTACCTGTGCGCAGTGTCGTTGTAAGGTTCTGGAAGGGGGCGGTTCGATTCTGCCTACCGAAGAGACCCACATCACCAAGCGCGAAGCCCGCGAAGGCGACCGTCTATCCTGTCAGGTGGCCGTCAAGCAGGACATGGTCATCGAAGTGCCAGAAGAAGTCTTTGGCGTTAAAAAGTGGGAATGCACCGTCAAGTCCAACGAGAATGTCGCGACCTTCATCAAAAATCTGGTGCTCGAATTGCCAGAAGGTGAAAATGTTGACTTCCGTGCCGGCGGCTACATCCAGATCGAAGCGCCTGCTCACGTTGTGAACTATTCCGATTTCGACGTCGAAGAGGAATATCGCGAGGACTGGGACAAATTCAATCTCTGGAAATTCACCTCCAAGGTTGATGAGCCAATCGAGCGTGCCTATTCCATGGCCAACTATCCGGAAGAAAAAGGCCTCATCATGCTCAATGTGCGTGTTGCATCGCCTCCTCCGGGCAAGGATCACCTGCCTCCGGGCAAGATGTCGTCCTACATCTTCAATCTCAAGCCAGGTGACAAGGTTACCATTTCCGGCCCGTTCGGCGAATTTTTCGCCCGCGATACCGACAAGGAAATGGTCTTCATTGGCGGTGGTGCCGGTATGGCTCCGATGCGTTCGCACATCTTCGATCAGCTCAAGCGGATCAAAACCGATCGCAAGATCACCTTCTGGTATGGTGCCCGTTCCAAGCGCGAGATGTTCTTTGTCGAGGACTTCGATCAGCTGGCAGCGGAAAATCCGAACTTTGAGTGGTATGTGGCTCTTTCCGATGCCTTGCCAGAGGATGATTGGGACGGTTACACCGGTTTCATTCATAACGTCCTGTATGAGCAATATCTCAAGAACCATGAGGCTCCGGAAGATTGCGAATACTACATGTGTGGTCCTCCGATCATGAACCAGTCCGTGATCAACATGTTGCTCGATTTGGGCGTGGATCGCGAAGACATCATGCTTGATGACTTTGGTGGCTAATCGCTGTGACTTCTACGCAATAACAAAAGCCGGGATGATGTCATCCCGGCTTTTTTGTTGCCAAAATTTTGCTGGAAATCACTGTCGTGACTGGAACTACAAGGCAGGGCGCAGCGTCAATCTCTATCCAGCTAACCTGCATTTTGGGGATGATTGCCTGAGCAGGAATATCAGGTATGGATAGAGGAAGCCTCACCCTCGCAATGGGCGTTGAGACGCCATGGGAGATCCGAAAGATCGCTGCTTGGTGCTCAGTTCAGGCGACAGGGCCCATTCAACTTGCTGGCATAACGTTTGATGATTGGTTCCCATTGGGGTTTTTCAGAACCGGGAAAACTGAAATAGATGTGATGCACCGGTCCACCCGTGCATCCTTCTGCCCGCAAATAATAGATCTCATCTCCATCCCAGCCGGACAGCACAAACCAGCTGTTGCCACCCGCCTGATAGGTGATGGTCATGCCGCTATCGAGATACAGGTCCGTCAGATAGTCCCGATAATCTGCCAGCCGGTCACCAGAAATGTTGTGTGATCCATAAACCGATACAGTGCCGCGCAGGGACGGATGGGAAAAGCTCCGGCCATCCCCGTTGGTTGGAGCTGGGGACGCCCTAAAGTCGGCCGGAAGTACGGCCGTGGTGCCAAAACGGCTGTTGCGATATTGCACATCATCAGCCAGTGCCGGACCTGAGAGAAGAAGAAACAAAGCAATCAAACGGATCATGGAACTGGCTCCCGAGTGCGCGCAATGAAGAACAACCGTGTCTCCCAGATTTAGCACACCAGCGCGCGCAAGGCGAGCAAACATGACAGCGTTTGTAGCTCCGATTTTTTGGGTCGCCCGCGCATGAAGCGAGGCGGTTGTATTGTCAGCATTCAGGAAGATTGACTGCCAAGCCGCCAAAAGATAGGCCAGCCGCGCGGAGCAAGGGTGAGAAGCCTATCGACAAGCATGAAGCGAGGCGGCCTCATTTCAACATTCAGGAAGATTGACCGCCAATCCGCCGAGCGACGTTTCCTTGTATTTCTCGCCCATATCCTTGCCGGTTTCCCACATTGTTTTGATGCAATTGTCCAGTGGCATGAAATGCGTGCCATCGCCATGCAGCGAAAGCGAAGCAGCAGACACCGCCTTGATGGCGCCAAGGCCATTGCGCTCGATGCAGGGAACCTGCACGAGGCCTTTGACCGGATCGCAGGTCATGCCCAGATGATGTTCAAGGGCGATCTCGGCGGCATTCTCGATCTGCTCGTTGCTGCCGCCCAGAGCGGCGCATAGCCCACCTGCGGCCATTGCCGCCGCTGAACCAACTTCGGCCTGACAGCCTGCCTCTGCCCCCGAAATGGAGGCATTGTGCTTGATCAGCCCACCGATGGCGGCCGCTGTCAGCAAAAAGGTGCGAATGCCCTCATCACTCGAACCGGGGCATTGATCGCGATAATAGCGCAGCACGGACGGTATGACGCCGGACGCACCGTTCGTCGGTGCGGTTACGACCCGCCCACCGGCGGCATTTTCCTCATTCACCGCCATGGCATAGAGGCTGAGCCAGTCATTGACCTGATGCGGCATGGGTTGATTGTTGCCTCGGTCGGCCATCAGCCGCGTACGGATCGCTTTTGCTCGGCGTTTGACATAGAGGCCCCCCGGCAGTTCGCCCTCTTTCTCAAGGCCCCTGTCGATCACTGCCCGCATCGTGTGCCACAGGCGATCAAGACCCGAGAGCAGGGCCTCACGGCTCAGTTCCACTTCTTCGTTGGCCTGTTTCATCGCGGCAATAGTGAGGCCTGATTTTGCCCCCATCTCCAACATTTCTGCAGCCGAACCGAAAGGAAAGGGATAGCCCGCTGCCGCCTGCTCCTTGTGCAGATCCTTGGGGTCGTGGCTGATTTGCTCGTCGAGCTCGCTGGCCGTGACAATGAAGCCGCCGCCGATTGAATAATAGGTGGCGCTGGCCAGCTGCTGGTTCCCCTCGCCATAGGCAAAAAGCTTCATGCCATTGGCATGGCCGGGCAGGGGCGGGCCATAGTCAAAGACCAAATCCTCATCAGGGTTGAAGCGCAGGCGGGGAAAGCCATCCGGCTCAATGTGTTTCTCTTCGCGAATGCGTGCTTCCAGCCCTTCGGCTTCATCCGGGTCGAGCTTGTCCGGCGTGATGCCAATGAGGCCGAGGATCACAGCCCTGTCCGTTGCGTGCCCCTTGCCGGTGAAGGCCAGAGAGCCATGCAGCGCGCAAGAGACACGCCGCACCTGTTGGGCGCTGACGCCCATGAAGATCCCACTCCGCAGGTCATCCATGAAGCGCGCCGCCGCATTCATCGGCCCCATCGTATGGGACGAGGAAGGGCCAACCCCGATCTTGAAAATGTCGAAGACGGAAAGGAACATGGGTGAGATCCTAGAATGGTTTTTTGAAGATACGAGCCGGAATGCGCAAAATACAGCGCAAAAAATTCCAAACGATCCACAAAATCGGAGCAATATATGCAACCGCTCCGACCGTAAATGATAAGGAGACGAGGCTCATTTTTAAAAGTTCAAAAGCTTGAACCTCTGGAGTGATGTTTGAAAACATCACCAACCAGCTAAATACTGCATTGGTGGGAAGAACAAACAAATAGGTCCAATAATTGTAAAAGAACGACCATAACTTTCCCGCTGAAACAGTCTCGCCACAAACAGCAAAATCAATCCAATAGCAGTGCGTAGCTTCATCTATAGACTGTGCAGCCAAGTCCAGTATGTTTGGCAAGTCTGTAGAAAAAGAATAACTCGCCGAGATCAGGGCCATGTGTGTGATAGCCAAGAGGAGAAGCGGCCTAGAGTCAAACATCAGCTTCTCCCCTTGTTTCACTAGCGGCTACTCCGCCGCCTCTTCGGCATAGTCTTCCATTGGCGGGCAGGTGCAGACCAGATTTCGGTCACCATAGACATTGTCGACCCGGTTCACAGGAGGCCAGTATTTGTCGACCTCAAAGGCACCCGCCGGGAAGCAGCCTTGCTCGCGGCTGTAAGGGCGGTCCCAGCTACCAACAAGGTCCCGCATTGTATGAGGTGCATTCTTCAGCGGATTGTTCTCGCTGTCGATCTTGCCGTCTTCAATGTCCTGCGCTTCGCGGCGAATGTCGAGCATCGCGGCAATGAAGCGATCAAGCTCGGCCTGTGGTTCGGATTCGGTTGGCTCCACCATCAGGGTGCCAGCCACCGGCCAACTCATGGTTGGAGCATGGAAGCCATTATCCATCAGGCGCTTGGCAATATCATCCACGGTCACGCCACAGCTGTCATTCAGAGGCCGCGTATCAAGAATGCACTCGTGTGCCACCAGACCGTTTGCCGAGCTATAGAGGACGTTATAGGCCTCTTTCAGGCTGGCTGCGATATAGTTGGCATTGAGGATCGCCACCTTGGTAGCCTGTGTGAGGCCTTCTCCACCCATCAACAGGCAATAGGCCCAGCTGACCGGCAGGATGGAAGGCGAGCCAAAAGGCGCTGCTGACACTGGACCGATGGTCGCATCGCGCTCCGGATGACCCGGCAGGTAAGGGGCGAGATGCGCCTTGACGCCAATCGGACCCATGCCCGGACCGCCGCCGCCATGAGGAATGCAGAAAGTCTTGTGCAGGTTCAAGTGGCTGACATCGCCGCCAATATCGCCCGGACGGGCAAGGCCCACCATGGCATTCATGTTGGCACCATCAATATAAACCTGACCGCCATGCTCATGGGTGATGGCACAGACGTCCTGAACCGTCTCCTCAAACACCCCGTGGGTGGACGGATAGGTGATCATGCAGGCCGCCAGCTCATTGGCATGTTTCTCAGCCTTGGCCCGGAAATCCTCCACATCAATGTCACCATTGTCGGCAGATTTGACCGGAATGACCTTCCAGCCCACCATCTGGGCGGATGCCGGGTTGGTGCCATGGGCTGAGGTCGGTATCAGGCAGATATTGCGATGGCCTTCGCCACGCGCCACATGATAGTTGCGAATGGTGATCAGGCCCGCATATTCCCCTTGTGCGCCAGAGTTTGGCTGTTGGGATATCGCGTCATAGCCGGTCACCTGACAAAGCTTGTCGTTCAGATCATCGATCATTTCCTTGTAACCAAGGGCCTGATCATCGGGCACGAATGGATGCAGGTTGGCAAATTCTGGCCAGGTCACCGGGATCATTTCGATCGTTGCGTTGAGCTTCATGGTGCAGGAGCCAAGCGGGATCATGGCCCGGTCAAGCGCCAGATCGCGGTCGGCGAGGCGACGCATATAACGGGTGATCTCGGCTTCTGCGCGGTTGAGATGGAAAATCGGATGGGTCAGATAGTCGGTCTCGCGCAGATTGGCGGTCGGCAGACGATATTCCACATCCTCGATCCGCTCATGTTCCACCGCACCATAAGACAGATCGCCGCCAAAGCTTTTCCAGACCGCTTCCACGGTTTCCGGTCGGGTCTGCTCGTCAAGGCTGATGCCGATCTTGGTCTCACCGATCTTGCGCAGATTGATGCCATGGGACACAGCGGCATTGAGGATGACACCCTGCAAGGCGCCAACTTCCACGGTCAAAGTGTCAAAGAAGACATCCGGCTCCGGATTGAAGCCAAGTTTCTGAAGCCCACTGGCCAGACGCACGGTCATCCGGTGCACATATTGGGCGATGGCCTTGATGCCTTCGGGCCCATGATAGACCGCATACATCGAGGCGATCACGGCCAACAGGGCCTGCGCGGTGCAGACGTTGGAATTGGCTTTTTCGCGGCGGATATGCTGCTCGCGGGTCTGCAGAGACAGCCGATAGGCCTTGCGACCACGTGCGTCGATGGATACCCCGATGATCCGGCCCGGCATGGAGCGCTTGAAGGCATCGCGGCAAGACATATAGGCCGCGTGCGGGCCACCATAGCCAAGCGGCACGCCAAAGCGCTGGGTCGAGCCAACGGCAATGTCTGCGCCCATTTCGCCCGGTGACTTCAGCAAAGCCAGCGCCAGCGGATCGGCAATCACGATGCCAAGAGCCTTGTTGTCATGCAGTTGAGCAATCAGATCGGTGAAGTCGCGCACATGGCCATAGGTGCCGGGATACTGGAAGATTGCACCAAAGACTTCGGAAGGGTCGAGATCATCCGGGTTGCCAATCTTGACCTCGATGCCCAGCGGCTCGGCACGGGTTTCGATGACGGCGATATTCTGCGGATGGCAATTCTCGTCCACGAAGAAAATGTTGGCTTTGGATTTGGAGGCGCGCTTGGCCATGGTCATGGCTTCGGCGGCAGCGGTTGCTTCATCAAGCAGGGAGGCGTTGGCAATTTCCAGACCCGTCAGATCTGACACCATGGTCTGGAAGTTCAACAGGGCTTCCAGACGGCCCTGACTGATTTCCGGCTGGTATGGCGTATAAGCGGTGTACCAGGCTGGATTTTCAAGAATATTGCGCAGGATCACCGGTGGCGTTGCGGTGCCATAATAGCCCTGACCGATCAACGGGGTAAGGATCTTGTTCTTCGAGGCCACCTTGCTCATGTGATGCAGGGTGTCGCGTTCGCTCAGCGCCGGACCCCAATGCAGTGGTTCTTTCTGACGGATGGAGGAGGGCACGGTCGCGTCAATCAGCGCGTCAAGGTCGGAATAGCCGATCACCTTGAGCATCGATTCCATTTCTTTCGGGGAAGGGCCGATATGGCGTCGATTGGCGAAATCATAGGGGGCATACCGGGTCGGTTTGAAGGTCATCGCGCGCTCCTCGCTTCGTGCACCAACCAATTGTGGCGCATCGCGGCCGCATTGCAGCCAGTCTCATCCATCACGGACAGACCTTTGCGCGCCATGGGTCAATCATGCCGGTGTGATGGACCCTCGAAAACACCCCGTCAAAACGGGGCCACGCTGCGGACTGTCACTTAAGTTTCTTATAGGGGAAATTTCCATCATAGGCAATAATGTGGTATAGACTAAACGGCCCGACCGGGATGAAACGCACCTTTTTCCGTCCTGAAAAGCGAAAAGACGCGGACATTCACTGAAGCAACGGCATGCATTGTGCCACCTTGTACTGCCGAATATCGGCAATCAGCTCAGTGAGTCGGGTTTCAAGGATCGACTGGCAAAGAAGGTCGAAAGCGAAAAGAGAGGGACGTTCGATATGGGTGATCTGGAACGTGGCGAGCAAGGTGCTGTTGAAAGCCTGCAAAATGATAAAAATGATATCAGCGTTACCGAAAGCCTGCCCGGCGCGGTCGGCCCAGCCGGGGCCACAGCACCGCAGGCGCCAGACCTTAGTGAGTTGGGCCAATTGGTGCGCGAGGCTCGCAAGAAAAAGGGCTGGACGCTGGAGGAAACCGGCCGCCATGCAGGCATTGGTCGCTCTACCCTGTCAAAAATCGAAAATGGCCAGACCAGCCCCGGCTTTGAAATCGTCCGCCGCCTTACCCGCTCACTGGAGCTGGAAACCCCGAACCTCTTTCTGCAATCGGGAACCAGCGATCTGTCCGGTCGCCGTGACGTGACTCGCATGGGTGAGGGGGAGCCAAAAGTAACCGCGACCTACAGCCATGAATTGCTGTGCAATGAGTTGACCAGCAAATCAATGCTGCCCTATATCAGCACCATCAAGGCGCGGGATATCTCTGATTTCGGCGACTGGATTCGGCATCGCGGCGAGGAATTCATGTATGTTCTGTCCGGCGAGCTGGAACTGCATACTGAGCATTATCGACCGCTAGCGATGAAAGCCGGCGACAGCGTTTATTATGACAGCGGCATGGGCCACTGCTGTGTTTCCATCAGCAAACAGGACGCCGTTGTTCTATGGGTGAGTTTGGAAAGATGAAGATAAGACCCGCCATTGCGGCAGATGCCCCCACCATCACAGTCATCTATAATGATCTGGTCAATACCAGCACCGCAGTCTGGAAGACCAAGCTTTATACCATTGAGGATCGCACTGCCTGGATCAAGGCGCGCAATGACAACGGCTTCCCGGTTCTGGTTGCTGAATTGCCCGATGGTCACGTCGCAGGCTTTGCCACTTATGGCCCCTGGCGGGACGGTGACGGCTATTGCCACACGGTGGAGCATAGTGTTCATGTGGCATCTGACTGTCGCGGGCAGGGGATTGGCAAGGCTTTGCTGGCGGCACTGATCGATTATGCCAAAGGCACCGATTTGCATGTTCTGATCGCGGGAATCGAAGCCGAAAACCACGCCTCCATCAGTCTCCACGCCAAACTCGGATTCACGCAATGCGGCACCATGCATGAAGTCGGCACCAAATTCGGCCGCTGGCTGGACCTCACGATCATGCAGTTGACGCTGCCCGGAGCTGGCACAGCAAGTTAGCCACCCAATGAAAAGGCTGCCGACAGACATCTGTCGGCAGCCTCGCTTGCCCACCACAAAGGCAAGCCAGCCTATTCGTCGCCTGCCGCCAAGACGGTTGCGTGAATATGGCTGGTAAGATCTGGCTCGATGTCAAGGCGTGCCGCCAGCATTGTCAGATAGGCCTGCTCGGACGGCGTGTCGGGGTCAATTGCCATCAGAGAGGCAATATATACCTCGACCGCCTGCTCTTTCGTCCGGACCTGAGCGACGAGAGAGTCTATGTCGAGCGGCTTGTTCAGCTGGTCAAACAAGAACCCCTTCTCTTCAACGCTCAAGTCCAGTTCCTCGATTTTCGCAAAAATGGCCTTATGTTCATCGGCATCAATCTGGCCGTCGGCTTTGGCGGCAGCGATCATCGCGCTGACAAGGGTCGCTCCAAAGCCTGCGGCGCGCTCAGTCAGTTCATTGACTTCAAACCGCGAGCCAATCGGCACCACCGGAATATGGGTTAGCTGCGGATTGGTGCCATGGGGTGCATGCATCGTGGCCGGAATGGTCTTGCCTTCCGATCCGACATTGCCATCAACCACCGGAACGCCTGCTTTCTTGCCCTGATAATCGGAATAAGCCTTGTAAGCGAGACCGGCCACCAACGCCAGGCCGCCATAGGTTGCGGCCTTCTTGGCCATTTTGCGGCCCTTCTTTGACCCCATCATATATCCTGCAACGCCGCCAGCCAGTGCGCCGCCACCGATGCCACCCGCATTGTTGCTCAGATAGTTCTTGCCCTGCTGCAACAGATCGCCACCGGCATTTGTTCCACGCTGTGTTCCGGATGTCAGGCCGCCGGCGCCAAGAAATTCACTGATCAACTTTGATGCGTCAAACATGTAGGTCCCTCAATTGGTCGGTCAATAGTTCGCTAGATGATGGCGTGCGTTTCACGCCTTATGCTGTTGATTTAGATATAAGTAAACCAACGAAGTGCACAAGGTGTCGACAGGACGAAAAGATTGAAAGCTTGAACTAATCTCAAAAGCCTGTTGTTGTGATGACGTGCAAATAGAGAAAAGCAAAAAGACATCACACCGAAGAAGCCCCCTCATCCTATTCGTTTCACAAACCGGATTAAGGGCATACCAGAAGCGCAACGCAACAGGAGGAAGTCAGCCATGTTAGAATTTCTTGATCGCATTCCGGTTGCGACGCTGGTTGTGGTTGCTCTGACCCTTGGCTTGGCGCCCTTTCTGCCAGAGCCCCATATCTGGGAAAAGCTCAAGATGCTCTTCGATGGGACGTTGAACAAGCCAATCGACATATTCGATCTGGCCTTCCATGGGGTGCCGTGGGTGCTGCTTGTTGCCAAGCTGGCGCGATTGCTGGCCTTGAAACGCCAGTCAAGGCAGGCACATTAGGGGCGGCTTGTTTCCTCCTTGCAGAAAAGGCGCAGGGCCGCAGCCTCCATTTCTCTGGCATAGCTTTCTTGTGACCAGCCACGCTGCTGGCAGAGCAATTCCCATTGCCGCACCGATAGCAGTGACCACAAAAGGTCAGTGGCGCAAGCCACATCAAACGGCTCAGGCAAATCCCCATCCCGCGACAGGGCGGCAATGGCCGCTTCACATCCCTCGCGCATGTCTTCCATCCGTTGCGTCCATGCGCTGGCGACTTCGTTGTCCGTTTCTGCCAGATAAAGAATGGTTCGTGCCACTGGATAGATGACCGGAATATAGCCGCACCAGGCCTGCACAAAGGCCGACAGGCGCGCGCGTCCGGATGTCGCTTCTCGGCTTGCAGTCAGCCGCTCTTGCGCACCTTCCCTTTCATCCTGCAGCAAGGTTGCTGCAATGATCAGCTCCCCCCGACTTTGAAAATGCAGATAGAGCGCCTGACGGGATACGCCTGCGCGTTTGGCAATGTCGGACATACGGATCCTGCTGCCGGCTCCTTCTTCGAGCAGGGCAAGACAGGCTTCCAGAATCTTGCGTCTGGTATCGCTTTTCTCACTTGACATGGTGTCAATCTAGCATTACTTGACACGGTGTCAACTTTACACTGTGTAAAGCGGTGGATTGCGGATCGACCTGACGTCCGCGCCAAACATGTCCAAACAGCAGTCACCAACTTATGGAAAGGAAATCATCGTGAAACTCGCCCTCTTCGGTGCCAGCGGCAAAGTAGGCCGCAATCTGACCCGCCAAGCCCTTGCTGCTGGCCATCAAGTGACCGCTCTGGTCCGGTCACTTGATGGCGATTTGCCAGAGCATGCAAACCTGACCCTCGTTGTTGGAGACGTGCTCAATTCAGAAGATGTGGCCAAAGTGGTCAAAGGACAGGATGCGGTGCTGATTGCGCTTGGTGCACCTTTGGGCAACAAGGACGGCATACGCACAAAGGGCACCGCGCGCATCGTCAAGGCAATGAAAGAGGCCTCCGTTGCGCGGCTCATTTGTTTGTCAGGCTTTGGGGCTGGAGAAAGCAGGAGCGCTCTGCCATGGCTCTATCGCTACGTCATCATGCCCCTCATCTTGCGTCATGTTTACGCTGACCATGAAAAGCAGGAGGTCATCGTCAAGCAGAGCGCTCTTGATTGGACATTGGTTCGCCCGACCAACTATATCGACGGCCCACAAACTGAAAATTACCGTATCGATTTCAAAACCGTTGAAAAGGGAATGAAATTCAAGATCACACACGCCGACGTCGCTCACTTCATGCTGTCCCAGACCTCCGATCATCGTTTCCTGCATGCCGCCCCCGCAGTCACATCGTGAGGCTTCTTCATATGCATCGGCCGGATTGACGAAATCCATGCCCGCAATGTCATGAAGGGAGGGCGCTGTTCTGGCCAAACAAATCAAACAAAACAGCGCCTGTCTGGGTGTGACGATCAAAAAAGCTCGGTTGATGCCGTAATGGACAATCTTGGCGCAATGGCGTTGAGTGCGATTTTATGGATCATCTCGCTGACGCTGGTGGAAAGGTCCGACAGGACGGTCACGTCATAGTCACTGGCCAAAGGCGAGATTGCAGTATGGGTGACGCAATTCTGGGTCATCATACCGCCGATCAGCAGCTCCTGTACCCCAAGCGTTTCAAGGCGGGTGCCGAGTTCGGTCTCAAGAAAGCCGTCCGCAAACTGCTTTTGAACAACGATCCCATCCCCGACCGCTTCCATGAGGCGCGGATGAATAGCCACCCCTTCGGTGCCTTGATTGAAAAACGGGGCAGAGCCTTTACTGGCATCTGCCACATGCTGAATGAGGAGGATTGGCAGTCCTTCCGCCTTGGCGCGCGTCACCGCTTCCAGAATGCGTTCAAGCGTCTCTTCCGCTTGCCAAAGAGGAAAGGCAAAGCCGTCAAAATAGTCGTTCTGAATGTCGATCAGAATAAGGGCGCGGTTGGAAGGCCGGGTCGATTGGGTCATGAGATTATCCTTCATTGCAGTCAAATACCGACCCGAAGCTAGAGGACAAGAGGCGAATGAATAAGTGGCCCAAAGTGAAAATTATGCTAATATCGGGCCAAATTTGAATGCCTTCCCATTGGCCGAGAAGATTAAAAGTTCCATAACAAAAATTATGAACAAAGCACCTGACCAGACCGGTATCATCCAGATCGCCGTCATCGCCTTTGATGGCATCAGCCCATTTCACCTCTGGGTGCCGACAACGGTCTTTGGCCGTGTCTATGAAACGGGCGGTCGCTATCAGGTAACGATTTGTGCGGAACGAGCCGGCCCGATCCAAACCGCAGATGGCCTGACCCTGACGGTGCCCCATGGCATTGATCCGGTTGCCAAAGCCACGGCAGGGGATATGGTCATCGTCCCCACATGGCCGGATATAGACAGAAAGCCTTCCCCGACGCTCATCAGCTGCTTGCAAGCGGCCCATCAAAGGGGCGCTACCCTTGTGGGCCTCTGCCTTGGAGCTTTCGTTTTGGCAGAAGCAGGCTTGCTCGATGGCAAGCGGGCCACCACGCACTGGGCCTATGCTGACGCCTTCGTGGAACGTTACCCCGCTGTCACATGCGAACCCCACCGGCTCTATGCCGACGAGGGCGATGTTGTGACCTCGGCAGGCGTGGCTGCCGGGCTTGATTGCTGTCTTTACCTGATGCGCAAGCAGATCGGCGTTGAGGCTGCCAATCACACCGCCCGCAATCTGGTTGTCTCGCCCCATCGCGAGGGTGGGCAGGCACAATATATCGAGCGGCCAGTGCCAAAGGATCTTGGTGAAAGCCGGGTGGCGGACGTCATGGCAATGATCCGCAAATCTCTGAGGGAACCGCACAGCATCGACACGGCTGCAGCCAGTGCCCGGATGAGCCGCCGCTCCTTCACCCGCCATTTTGCCAATCACACCGGCACCAGCTTTACCCAATGGCTGCTGGCCGAACGGCTGGCGCTCAGCCAGTTGCTGCTGGAAAGCACCAGCCTCAGCATGGAGGCGGTGGCCTATGAAGCGGGCTTTGGCAGCGTGATCTCGTTGCGCCATCATTTCCGGCAGACATTTGGATTGCCGCCGGGGGCATGGCGCAAGCAATTCAAGGGGGCGTCATAAGACATCCCTTTTCGTCACGATCAGAAGACAAAGCGCGCAGAACGGTCCATGAAGTCATGCATATGCACCATCACCTGTTCCGCATCCGCCAGCACGATGCCATAGGCCGGAGATTCAAAATTGCCGCCCTGACCGGACGGCTCACGGTCGAGTTCCAGCATCACCTGATGATTTAGGCCGCGCATGCCTGAGATCGATATGCCCCGCCAGTTGCCAAACATCACCCGATGGGCATGGCCGACAAAAATATGCCGAATGCGCTCTTTATGCGGGGTCAGCACCTGCCAGAAGGCATCGCTATCCTGCAACCTGCTGTCGTCGGTGTTCGGAATGCCGATTGCAAAAGGCGGATGATGCATGAAAAGCATTACCGGTCCATCGGTTTCCCTAAGCGCGTTGGACAGCCAATTGCGCCGCTTGTCACAATAAAGGCCTTTGGCAGAGCCTTTTTCACTGGTATCCAAAAACAGGCAAAGCCCAAAGGGAGTGCGCTTTGAGCCTTGAATGAAGCCATGCTCGCAGCGCTGGGTTTCAGGAAACTGATAGGCAAAGGCCCGGGCGTCATCATGATTGCCTACCAGCAAATGCGACGGCACAGACAGGCGACGCAACTCGCGGGCAAAGACGTCATAAGCATCAATATCCCCGTGATGGGTCAGGTCCCCGGTAATGACGACAAAATCCGCGTTGTCGTGGTCCATATTGATGCTGTCGATGGCTGCTCGCAATCGCTCGGCGGGACAACGGCCATAAACAAGACCATCCCGCGCGGCCACGTGCGGGTCCGTCAAATGAATGAATTTCAGTGCATTTGGGTTTTTAATCACGCCCAATACTCCGACAAGATAGAATTCTGCCGTGAAACCGGTTCGACTGTTGCTGTCTGGAGAAGGACAGGGACGGTCTGGAATGAAGCCGCCCTTGGTAAGGATTGGCCGGTTCCTGCGGCTTATTGTTGAATCAAAAACGCAGAACGAGAATTTGCCGGAAACATGCCTGTCAAAGATGACAGTTTGATAATGAACCGACGACTCTTGTCTGACGGCTCCACAAAAATATGCGCACCGGGTGCGTTCGTTGAAAGAAAGGCCGGTATCCTTGAGAAGGACACTCGATCTTCAAACCAAGCAATGATCGTGCTTGGTCTGCGTGAAACAACGCTCCAAGCCTTGAGAAAGAGCTTTGCCGACTTCATCGGACGTGCGATCAAGTGCCTTGAAAAGATGGCGAAAGGTCATGACATGATTGACTGTGGCCAAAGAGGCCACAGACGGCACTTGCAGATCTGTGACGACTGGTCGAATATCGGAATACAAAAGCCCCGGTGGTGCAGCTGTATGAGGATGGTGTTCAACACGGCATCGAAAAGAGCTTGTCCTTCAAGATCACAATAGGCAACATCCGGACGGGGATACCGCCGCTGATTGTCACCAAGCAATGAATGGATTTAGTCCTGACGATGCTGGGAGACACCAAAACAGAAGCAACAGAATAAGTGCGGGCAAAGGTTGGGAGAGAGACCATGGCTATGAAAATTCGCGGCTATCGGCCCGAGGATTACGAAACCCTCTATGATATCTGCGTGCAAACCGGGGCGGCGGGCAAGAATGCGACAAGTCTGTTCAACAATCCTGAGCTGCTTGGTGATATCTATGTCGGCCCCTATTTGCGTCTTGCCAGCTCAATGATTTTTGTTGCCGAAGACGAAGAAGGGGTCGCGGGTTATGTGCTCGGCGTTCTGGATAGCGAGGATTGGGCAAACCGCTTGGAACAGGACTGGTGGCCCAGCCTGCGCGCGCGCTACCCGCTCGATCCGGTAAAAGAAGCGGACCTGATGGTCGCCGACCGCGACTGTCTTGACGCCATTCACAACCCGCATCAGACCCCACCTGAAATCGTTGCCCGTTATCCCGCTCATATCCATTTGAACCTCTTGCCACGCCTTCAAGGCAAAGGCGTGGGCGGTATCATGCTCAAGCGCTGGTTCGACATTGCCATTCATCATGGCGTCCGGTCCGTCCATCTTGGCGTCAGCACGCACAATCGGCGCGGCATTGCCTTCTGGCAGAAGCATGGCTTTGAACGCCTCAAGGTCGCTGACAGCGACGATCAAACCCTCTGGATGGGACGCGATCTGCCCTGAACCCTGGCCGTATGACGGGATGCGGTGCAATTGAACCCCTTTGCGAGCATAAAGTCGCGCCGCGTCCAGAATGGACCGAGGTGGGCCCCCCGCCCGTAGGTGTCAATCTGGTCTAAGCCCCCGCCATATCTGGCTTTTGGTCTAGTCTCGGTTATGGCCCACTGGAATAATTCCGTCTGGCCTCTTATCATCCTCAATTGAGGGGAGACTCGTTCCCTTGCTGGTCGACAGTGTGTTTTTCAACGCCAGTTTGATCAAACCGTCATGCGGGCAGGGATAAAATGAGGCACATGTCCCCACCTCCTGTGCCGGGCAATGCTCCTCCCCCAACGTTCCACCAGTCAAAGGAAACCTCAATGTCATACTTGCCTATTCTGGGTGCCGCTCTGAAATATGATCATGTCGATGCACTCAAGGACTGGATTTTCGAGAAGAACCGCACCCTCGAATTGCAGGATTTCTGCGCGGTGGACGTGGTTGATGAAGAGCAGGATGATCTGATCACTGCTTACAAGACCCTGCTGGAGGGGTATGAGGGAGACTTCGGTATTCATGGCCCGTTTTTCAGTCTCAATATCGCAGCGACCGACCCGCTGATTCAGAATGTCGTTCAGGTGCGTCTGCTTGATGCGATCAACAAATGCGAAAAGCTTGGCGCGACCCACATGGTCGTTCATAGCCCCTTCACCTTCTGGCATTCGCTCAATTTTGCCAATTTTGGCTTCCTGCGGGATGAGATGCTCGAGGCAGCCAACACCATCCTTGAGCCAGTGTTGAACCGGGCTGAGAATATCGGCTGCACCTTGATGCTGGAAAACTGTGATGACGCCCATCCCGCCTACCGCAGCCAGTTGGTGATGCACATGAATAGCCCCAACTTCAAGCTGTCAATCGATACCGGCCATGCCCAATTGGCCCATGGCCAATACAAGGCCCCGCCGGTCACTGACTTCATCACCATGGCGGGTGATCTGTTGGGCCATGTCCATTTGCAGGATGCTGACGGCTATGCCGATCGCCATTGGCATCCCGGCGAGGGCACCCTGCCTTGGGGCGCAATCTTCAACACCCTGAACAAGATCAATGCCAACCCACGCCTGCTGCTTGAAGTGCGTGAACGCGAGCACCTGCTGCCCCAGACCGTCAAGCGGCTTGAAGCTCTCAATCTGGCGCAATAATGCGGTATTGTCTTCAATGATAAAGGCGACGCAGGTCTATCCCGCGTCGCCTTCTTGCTTGCCACCCTTTGTAAGATCTTAGGGACCCTGAGCCACCTTTGATCAATCTCTCGATCTACGACTTCATATGCGGCCACTGCATGTGATGATCGTCGATCACGAAGATATGGGCATGGCCGTGCGCGTGGTCGATATCCTGCAAATGCGGGTGATCGTGCGGCAAGTCCGGATGGGTATGGTAGGGTGCCCGCATGGCGCCCGCTGGCCAGAGCTGACGCGCGATCATCAGGCTGACAAGTCCAATCACCGCCAGAACCGAACTTGCCACCGCAGCGCCAAAGCTTGTTTGCAGGAAGCCCGCCAGCGGATAGCAGATCAGCCAGCAGGCGTGGGATAGTGCGAATTGGGCAGCAAAGATGGCCGGACGGTCCTCTTCATGCGAAGAGCGTTGCAACAAGCGCCCCGATGGTGTCAGGACCGCCGAATAGCCAGCCCCTATCACGAACCAGCAGACCAGCAGCACAGCCCAGACAAACAATCCAGTCCACGCGGCAAGGCCAAGGCAGGTGAGGGCCACCACCATCATGGTTGCGCCGCTCATCATCGCCAACCGGTCAGGGATGTCATCGAGCAACCGAGGCAGGATCAGCGCCATCGCCATCGATCCAAGCCCGAAAGCGCCGATGGTGAAGGGCAGATAGATTTCATCAAGCCCCAACACTGCCTGTACCAGCACAACGCTATTGACCAACACCATCGCGCCAATCGCCGCCACCACCATGCACAGGGCCAACAGGCCTTGAAGGCGAGGGGTCTTCAAATAGATCCGAATGCCCCGGGTCGTGCGTTCATAGATGGATCGGCGCTTGCCGTCGCACTTTGGTTTGGGCAGAGCAACGGACAGGATCAACAGACCAGAGCCGATGAAGCCGATAGCCGTGCCATAGAACAGCTCGTGATAGCTCGCAACAAGCAGCACAAGCGCAGCCAGCGTCGGGGTGATGATGCTTTCAAGGTCATAGGCCAGTCGCGACAGGGACAATGCACGCGTATAGTCTTTCTCTTGGGGCAATATATCAGGCAGCGTCGCCTGAAATGTTGGCGTGAACGCAGCCGATGCGGCTTGCATCACAAAGATCAGCACAAAGATCTGCCAGACCTCACCGACAAAGGGCAACAGGCAGGCGACCAACGCCCGAACGCAGTCGAGCCCGACCAGCAATTTGCGCCGCGGCACAAATCCGGCAAAGGCGCCTGCAATGGGCGCAATGCCCACATAGGCCACCATCTTGATGCCAAACACCACGCCCAGCACCATTGAGGCTTCCCCTCCCGTCAGATCATAAGCCAGCAAGCCCAGCGCGACCGTCGAAAGCCCGGTGCCCAACAAGGCGACGATCTGGGCTGAAAACATGTGCCGAAAGGCAGGAATTTGCAGAATCTGAAGCATGGATTTGTCGGCCTCTCTATCGGAGAAGAGTCAGAGATATTTGGCGATTAATTTGAAGTCGGCGAGGGTGGCCGCACGCACGGTTTCATCCATGGCGACACTGCCCTCAAGACAATGGTCAATATGGTCCTGAATCAGTTGCCGCTTGGCGCTGGCGATGGCTTTTTCAACCGCATGCAACTGCTGGGCAATATCCGCGCAGCCTTGATGCTTTTCAATCATGTCGATGACATGGGTGAGGTGGCCCCCAGCCCGTTTCAGTCGCTTGGCAATTGCCGGATGACTGGCGTGTCGGTGCGGTGTGACTGAATCGCTTTGCGACATTGTTTGGGCTTCCTTGTTCATTGGGGCGGCCATAGCGTTGCCAAATTGGCCTCATGTCACCCTCAATCAGGAGACACAATGTGGATGACTTGGTTTGATCGTATCCTCCCGGGGGGGATTCGTAAAGGCTAACTTCCGGGGTAGGGCGACCATTGCAATTGGCGTCCTGCGGGATCTTGGAATGGATATGCCTTCCCTATCGGAAGGCCGTATTTGCGCCATTTCAAGCAGCCTGCGTGGGTAATCGAACACTTGTTAGTTTAATACCAAAGTATGTCTCCATCTTACGTAACGTTAGGCGCTATAGTGCGAAATGAGGAATCGGTGCCTTGCCCTGCTGAGATTGCCTGCCTATTTTCAAATGACATAAGGGCAACCAGCCAAACACAAGCGCGCCCATTGGGAGGAAAAGAATGGTTACGTTTGCCACGCGGGAAAGCGTTCTCGCGATCGAAGAAGAAATGCCATATGAAGAGCGGGGCGTTGCTCGAACCATCTATGAACGCTTGTCGCGCACCGAGGCAGACTATCCGGATAGTCCGGCCATCAGTTTCCAGCTCTTTTCGGGACCAACCGACAAGGCAGAGACGCTGACCTGGCGACAGGTCAAGGAAAAGGTGATCCAGACCGCCAACCTGTTGCGCGAATTGGGCATTGGGGAAAAGGACGTGGTTGCCTATGCCCTGCCAAACTGCAACGAAGCTTATCTTGCCATGCTGGGCGGGATGGTCGCAGGGGTCGTCAATCCGATCAATCCTCTGCTTGAAACCGAGCAGATCGCAGCCATTCTGCGCGAAACCGAAGCGCGCGTCGTCGTCACCCTGAAAGCCTTTCCCCAGTCGGATGTGGCCCAAAAGGTGGCCGAAGCCGTCAAGCATGCCCCGCGGGTGCATACGGTGCTTGAAGTGGATTTGCTGCGCTACATGACCGGCATCAAGAAATTGGTCGTGCCCTTGATCCGCCCCAAAAATTCAGGGGCTGGAACGCATCATGCGGATGTCTTGAGTTTCAACCGTGAAATTGGCAAGCGGCCATCCGAGGCCCTGACATTTGAAGATCGGCTCGAAGATCGTGTCGCTGCCTATTTCCATACGGGCGGCACCACAGGCATGCCCAAGGTTGCCCAGCATACCGTCTCCGGCATGCTCTATAATGGGTGGATTGGCAGTACGCTTTTGTTTCAGCGTGAAGACAATGTGCTGTGCCCGTTGCCATTGTTTCACGTCTTTGCCTGCCATGTGATTTGTATGTCGACCCTGTCGGCAGGCAGTCATGTTGTTTTCCCAACGCCAAAAGGCTATCGCGGAGACGGGGTGTTCGACAATTTATGGAAATTGATCGAGCGCTGGAAAATCTCCTTCATCATCACTGTGCCGACAGCCGTTTCGGCCATGATGCAGCGTCCGGTGAATGCAGATATCTCCACTGTGATGAGGGCGTTTTCCGGCTCGGCTCCCCTCCCGCTCGAGCTTTACCGACGCTTTGAAGAGGCGACCGGTGTTGACATCGTCGAAGGGTACGGCCTGACCGAAGCCACATGTCTGGTCTCTTGCAACCCGATTGTCGGGAAAAAGAAAGTCGGCTCCGTCGGTTTGCCCTTCCCCTACACCACGGTAAAAATTCTCGAACATACCAAAGACGGGCCGGTCGAAGTGGCAACCGACGAAGTCGGCGAAATCTGCATCGACAATCCCGGCGTCTATACTGGCTCCACCTATACCGAGGCGGACAAAAACCACGACCTGTTCCATCATGACATCTATTTGCGGACCGGCGATCTGGGGCGCATTGATGAAGATGGCTATCTCTGGATCACCGGACGGGCTAAGGATCTGATCATTCGTGGCGGCCACAATATCGATCCGGCTGAAATCGAAGAAGCCTTGGCGGGACATCCGGCTGTGGCCTTTGTTGGTGCCATCGGTCAGCCTGATCGCCATTCAGGGGAATTGCCTTGTGCCTATCTGGAACTGGTGGCAGGTGCAAAGGTCGATGAGGATGAGCTGATGGCTTATGCCAAGCGTCATATCCATGAGCGCGCCGCTATCCCCAAACATATCGAAATCCTGCCAGAATTGCCAAAAACGGCCGTCGGCAAGGTTTTCAAGCCGGACCTGCGCAAGCTGGCTATTACCCGTGTTTACAATGAGGCGCTGGCAAAGAGTGGGCTTAACACCCGTGTTGTTTCGGTCATTGAGGACAAAAAACGTGGTCTCGTTGCCAAGCTGGAGCGCAATGCTGACATTGATGAAAGCAAATTGACCAATATTTTGGGGCAATTTACCCAGCCGTGGGAATGGCAATAACCCGGATTATTCAACAAAAACCAACGCTTGTTAGAATGCGGTTGATGTAAGTCAAGCATTGCAAGTGCGACCAAAGGAGGGCGATTGTCCCTCCTTTGTTGTTTTCTGCGGGTTTGCGCTGTTATCCGCCCCATACTTGCGACGATTTCTCCACAAACAGGGCCTTTTGGATGGTTCGGATTACTGGTTTTTACTGTAGAATTTCAGTATTACCTTGGCCAACTTTCGTAGGGGGCCTTGCCCTTCAGGAGCGGAGCAGAACCATCGCTGACAAGATCATCGATATGAGTAATCCTCGCAAAAGCGATGGCATGGTCATATCCGGCCTGTCCCACACTCTCAACGGACAACCATTTTATCAAAAGCTGTCCCTGACCCTGACCGAAAAACGGATCGGGCTGATCGGGCGCAATGGCTCCGGCAAATCGACCTTGTCGCGGATGATTTGTGGCTTGACCGAACCCGATGAAGGCGAAATCCTCATCCATGGCGTCAATGTCTTCAAGGATCGCAAGGAAGCCATCCGCACCATCGGCCTGATTTTCCAGAACCCGGATCATCAGATCATCTTTCCAACCGTCGAGGAAGAGATCGCCTTTGGTCTGGAAAGTCTGCTGGGCAACAAAAAGGCCGCCCGGGAAAAGGCGCGCGCCTTCCTCAAGGCCTTTGGTCGCCAAGACTGGGCGGAGCGCGGCACCTATACCCTGTCTCAGGGCCAGCGCCACCTCGTCTGTTTGATGGCCGTTCTGGCAATGGAGCCAAAGGCCATTCTGCTTGACGAACCCTTTGCCGGGCTTGATTGGCCCACCTCGCGCCGGCTGTTCAACTGGCTTTCCAGCCTTGAGCAGCAATTGGTCCTTGTCACCCACGACACCAACCATCTGAAAGACTTTGATCGCATTCTGTGGCTCGAGAAGGGTCAGCTTGTGGCCGATGGCCACCCTTCGGACATTTTGCCCGCCTATCACGAGGCAATGGAAGCGCTTGTCAATGATGAGGATCCCTTTGCAAGTGGTGAAACCGAACTGGAGCTTGGCACCATGCCAGCCATGGCCGCTGCAGCCGGAGAGGGGGCTTGAATGCTGGCGCTGACGGTTGAAACCAGAACATGGCTGCATCAGATCCCGGTTTCCCTGAAACTCGGCATCCTCTGTGTGCTGACTTTGGTAATCATGCCGCTGACCCAATGGCCCCCGGCTCTGGCGGCCACGAGCGCGGTCGCTCTGCTCTATCTTTCCGCCGGGCTGAGATTTGCCCGGATTGGTATCGTGCGTCTGAAGCCGATTGCCTATTTGCTGGTGGTGATTTTCCTCTATCACGTGGTGACCAGTCGCACCGAAGCTGGCCTTGCCATCAGTCTGAAATTGTTCGCGACCGTTGGTCTTGCCAATCTTGTGACCATGACGTCGCGGCTTGACGACATGATGCAAGTGGTCGAATTTCTGACCGCACCGTTGAAATTCGTCGGGTTGCCCCCGCGTGCCTTTGGCTTTGCGATGGGATTGGTGATCCGGTTCACCCCGGTCTTTCTCGAAAAAGGCAAGCTGCTCAGTGAAGCCTGGCGGGCGCGCTCGCCAAAAGCTGTCAGCCCCAGATTGCTGGTGCCCCTTGCCCTCGGCGCGCTCGACGATGCCGACCGGGTGGCCGATGCCATCAAGGCGCGCGGTGGACTGGTTCAAGATCCGCCAAAGTCAAAAAACAAAATATGAATTCTGCTCGATACAAGGAACCTTCCTGTCATGGAAAGACAACTGACATTCATTGCCCTCTTCACCGCCCTGATCGCGGCCCTTGGCTTCCTGCCCAGCTTCATGCTGCCATTGGGCGTTCCAATCACCGCGCAGAATCTCGGCGTGATGCTGGCCGGTGCCGTGCTTGGCGCGCGTCGTGGCGCCCTGTCCGTGCTGCTCTTCTTGGCGCTTGTTGCCATGGGCCTGCCAATTCTGGCTGGCGGTCGCGGTGGTCTTGGCGTTTTTGCCTCCCCAACGGTTGGCTTTCTGGTCGGTTTCCCGATTGCCGCTTTTGTCACGGGCCTGATCGTTGAAAAATGGAAAACAGGCAACATCTTCATCGTCAGCACAGTAGCCAGCATGGTTGGTTGCATCTTGGTGCTGTATTTCTTCGGCGTCATCGGTCTTGCGAAAATGATCGACAAGTCTCTGCTCGAAGCCGCCCAGATTTGCCTGATCTATATTCCGGGCGACGTCATCAAGGCCGTTGTTGCCGGTGTTGTGGTGGAAGCCATTGCCCGCGCCCGCCCGGCAGCCTTGTTGTCCCGCGCCTAAGCATCTTGTGACTGAATTCTGTTAAAATGATAAAAGGCCCTCGTCTCGGACGGGGGCCTTTGTCATAAGGAGCAATGGCATTCTCAGAGGAGGCTTGGTCGCCGTCATTGGTGTCTTTGACCGGCAAGAAAATCCCCGTCGGCTATAAGCTCCATCCCTTCAACCGAATGGCGATAGAGATAGATCCAGCACTGGATTGTCTGCCCATCCGTCAATGTAACAGGCAACAGGCAGCGCTCATATTCATAGGGTTCTTCATAAGGCGGACCAACGCGCTCATAGTCGTCCAATGCTGGCAGCGTGATATCAGGGGTGCGCAGCCGAAAAACATCGCCTACCACCTGATCCTCAGGGGACGAGGAAGCCACCACGCCGGGATAATAGTCGATCCGGTAAAGCTTGCCTTGAAAATGGGCCTCGCCCAGAAAATCGGCAGATCCTGACAAAAGCGCCGACATTTTCCCTTTGGCCTGATAGCGCAACGTGCCATAGACGAACACATAGCAATCCTGTTTTCTTTCCAAAGCTTTTCCTTCTCCTGTGTCAGATGGCAGCACTCCAGCATGTCCTCAAACTATATCGCGGCATGCAAAGATCTCAAGTCGGCTATCATGATCGTCATCGACCAGTGTGAAGTGGAATGACAGGGTGGGTGGACCGAAACCGGGTTTCGGACGGAACAGGGAAAGACAGCGGGGCGGAAATCCGGTCTGGCACCAAATTTTATTGTCCAAGGACACGAAAAACTGCTTACTTTCGGTCTTGAATGGTTTATTTTTGGAGTGAAAATAAATTGCAGCCTTCGTGCTGGGAGCCTTCATTGCCGCACGACAATGCAATTGCCCCGCTGGAGCCTCAACAGGTTCCTGACCCTTTGGAGGGCCAGATCTCTGTTCCCGTCCGTGGCTCAAGACCAAAAACACTAGTGTGAGGAAAAACGATGCTCTGGGATCTGGTAGCCGACGTTGGCGGAACAAACATGCGACTTGCAGCTGCCAGCGACGGGCAGATCATCCAGCAGAAAACGTTCGAGACGACCGGCTCGATGCATCTGACAGATGCGATCCGGAGCTTCGTGGGCGAAATCGGCTCTTCGCCGCGCTTTGTTGAGGTGGCTGCCGCAGGCGTTATTGTTGATGGCTATGTGACGCTTACCAATGCCAAGCAGGGTTTTTCCGCCGATGATCTCACAGCGGCGGCGGGAGCGTCCAACGCGCGCATCCTCAATGACTTCGAAGCTGCGGCATGGTCGCTGGTCACCGCTGATCCCAAGGATCTAAGCTTGGTGCAAGGGGCACTGCCTGCCCCATTGGAAACACCTCCGGCACCAACCCCGCCCCGTCTGATTATCGGTCCGGGCACCGGTCTGGGGGTTGGGACACTGGCTTGGGCAGGCAGCCAGCCAGAAGTGTTGCAAGGTGAGGGCGGCCATGTGCGCATCGCACCGCGCAACTTAAGCGAGGTTGCCATTTTCTCCAAGCTTGCCGAACTGTGGCCAGCCACCCGCATGGGAGATTCGGATAGTTTGGCACTTGAAGCTGAAGCCATCGTTTCAGGGACCGGCATGCCTTATCTCATGCGGGCGCTCGAAGCATTGGATGGTCGTGATCCAAGCAACATGTCAGCCCGTGATATCTTTCACGCTGCCGAGCAGCATTCCGACTCTCTTGCCGAGCGGGCCGTCGATATTTTCTGCCATCATCTGGGAGCCGTTGCGGGGGATCTTGCGCTCTATATCTCCGCCCATGGCGGGGTCTTCCTCACGGGTGGTGTCTTGCTGAAAAATGCCTGGCTGTTTGGCCGACCCGCCTTTATCGAAGGCTTCAATCAAGGTGGCCGCCATACTCGCTTCCGTGTCAAGATACCGATCTATCTCTACCGGAATGACAATTTCGGTTTACAGGGGGCGATCAATGCCATGAGATACGATCCGGATTTGCAATAGGGGTCTTATAAAGAACCGACATTCTGCCCGGATCTGGCATTTCGATATCAAACGAAAGTCCAATCATAAAACTGCAACATCCCCTCCCTATCACTCTGAATAGCCGCCGCAAGCATGATTCTGAGTGTCACTGGGAAAGGTGGCCTGAAGTGGTGTTGCGTGCGTGCGCGCGCTTTATCGTCCTGTCTATGGTGTGTGTTGGAGACGAATGTGACTGAAACCCGAGTATATCCAGATCGCGGCAGTATGGCCGCAGGCCTTGCTGAACAGGTAGCCTCAGAACTGACAAATGCCATTAAGAAACGCAGCCGCGCGACGCTTGCGGTTCCCGGTGGCGAAACGCCTCGCGCTTTCTATGAACAGCTCAGTGAAATGGATATCGAATGGGCCCATGTCACGGTCATTCTGACCGATGAGCAACATGGTTTGGAAACGCCTGAGCAATCCAATGATGCAATGCTCCGCGCCTTGCTTCTCAAGGGTCCGGCGGCAGAAGCCACTTTCCTGTCCTATATCGATGGAGCCACGGATCAAGAAGAGGACCGGCTGAAGACAATCTTGACCGAACTGGAAGAGGTCTTGCCCATTGATGTCTGCATCCTTGGCGTTGGTGTCGATAGCCACACGGCCTCGCTTTATGCCAGCGCTGATAAAATCGAAGAAGCGCTGGGCCTTTGGGCGACAAATATCATGGTGATGGATGTGCCTGAATTGCCAGAGCAGCGTCTGACACTCACAGCCCCGGTTTTGGAGCGGGCGCGCAAGGCGCATGTTCTGCTCTGTGGCGAAGCCAAAAAGCAGGTCTTGCGCGAAGCCCAGAAGCTTGGCCCTGTTGAGGAGGCACCGATCCGCATCGTGCTCAATCGGGCGCGTGCCACCACGGTGCATTACGCGGATTAGACCGACCGTCAGATTTTGGCCGTTGAAGTCTTGGTTTGGTTTTCAAATTGATTCGTCCCCGATACGCTCGGAGCCGGATCTCTTGATTTATCAAGGCTATTTGCAAAAGTTGGTTCGATTGAGTCCGGTTCTTGCAGGTTGGGTGCATCTAAACCGGATTTTTGTTCAATTGGCTCTCCAATGAGACCAAATGAATGCCCGGCCATACTGCTGTGAAATCACGTGCCGCGTACGGCAGTCTCACCGAAGCAAATTTTCCACCGAACACGTAATAGCCCTAATGCAAATTGCCGCGAGTGGCGACAGAATTGGCAATTAACGGAAAGTTGCGCACTTTCTTATGCCAGAAAGTGCCTTTGATCCACAGTCAAGGCTTGGCAACCGGCCTTTTGTTTGCACTATAGTGCTCATCCTAAATACTCGCCAAAAGTAGGGGGAGTGTTAATCCGTGATAATGAAGGGAGTCTGTCGTGAAGATAGGTACACCTAGAGAGCTGTTTGAGGGAGAGGCGCGTGTCGCGATGACGCCATCCTCGGCCAAGCTGCTCCAGAAGTTGGGATATGACTGCGTCCTGGAAACCGGAGCGGGGGCTCTGGCCGGTTTTTCAGATGAGGCTTACGCAGAAGCCGGTGTGGAAATCGTTGCTGATGCCGACGCTCTTTGGCAGACCGCCGACATTGTTGCCAAGGTTCGTCAGCCCGAAGTCGGTGAACTGAAATATCTTGCCAAGGGCAAGACCCTGATTTCCTTCTTCAACCCGGCGGGTAATGAAGAAGGCATGGAAGCTGCCAAAACGGCAGAAGCCAATGTTATCGCCATGGAAATGGTCCCGCGCATCTCCCGCGCCCAGAAGATGGACGCCCTGTCTTCAATGGCAAACATTGCCGGTTATCGTGCCGTGATCGAAGCAGGCAATAATTTTGGCCGCTTCTTCACCGGCCAGATCACTGCCGCCGGTAAGGTTCCGCCTGCTAAAGTGCTGATCGTTGGTGCGGGCGTGGCAGGTCTTGCTGCCATCGGTACGTCCGTTGCCCTTGGCGCTGTGACTTACGCATTTGACGTTCGGCCCGAAGTGGCTGAACAGGTCGAATCCATGGGGGCTGAATTTGTCTATCTCGATTTCGAGGAAGAGCAGCAGGATGGGTCTTCGACCGGCGGCTATGCATCCGTTCAGTCCGAAGAATTCCGCAATGCGCAGCTCGCTAAATTCCGCGAAATCGCCTCTGACATGGACATCGTCATTACCACGGCGCTGATCCCGAACCGTCCGGCACCAAAGCTCTGGCTTGCTGACATGGTTGCGGCGATGAAACCCGGTTCGGTGATTGTAGACTTGGCTGCAGAACGCGGCGGCAACGTTGAAGGCACCGTCAAGGACGAGAAAATCGTCACCGACAATGGCGTGACCATCGTTGGCTATACTGACTTCCCGTCCCGTATGGCTGCTCAGTCTTCCGAGCTTTACGCTTCCAACATCCGCCATATGATGACCGACCTGACACCGGAAAAAGACGGCCATGTGGTTCACAATATGGAAGATGACGTGATCCGCGGTGCAACCGTCACCTTTGAAGGCGACATCACCTTCCCACCTCCACCGCCGAAAATTGCGGCGATCGCGGCTCAGCCGAAAAAAGAGGTCAAGGAGCTGACGCCAGAAGAAAAACGCGCAGCAGAAGTCGAAGCCTTCAAGCAGCAGACCAAGAGCCAGATCAAACTTCTGGCCGGTGGTGGCCTGTTGATGCTGTTCATTGGTGCCTTTGCTCCGGCCAGCTTCATGCAGCATTTCATCGTCTTTGTGCTGGCCTGCTTTGTGGGCTTCCAGGTGATCTGGAATGTCTCGCACTCGCTGCATACCCCGCTGATGGCCATCACCAACGCCATTTCGTCGATCATTATCCTGGGCGCTCTGATGCAGATCGGATCGGGCTCGTCGCTGGTGATTGTGTTGGCTGCTCTGTCGATCTTCATGGCAGGCATCAACATCTTCGGCGGCTTCCTCGTCACCCGGCGTATGCTCGCCATGTTCCAGAAATCGTAAGGAGGCCGGGACTATGGAATTCGGATTCACAACGGCTGCCTATGTGGTTGCGGCTGTTCTCTTCATCCTGTCGCTGGGCGGTCTGTCCAATCAGGAAAGCGCCAAGCGCGCGGTTTATTACGGCATGGTTGGCATGGCGCTCGCCGTGCTGGCAACCATCGTCGGACCGGGCTCTGGCCTGTGGCCACTCTCCGTCCTGCTCATTCTTGGCGGCGGCGTAATCGGCTACTTCATTGCCCAACGCGTCCAGATGACTGAAATGCCTCAGCTGGTTGCCGCCATGCACTCGCTGGTCGGTCTCGCTGCGGTCTTTATCGGCATGAATGCCGACTTGGAATTGTCCCATGTGCTCAGCCTTGATGGTGAAGCCCGCAAAGCGCTTGAAGGCTTTGCTGCGGTTCTGGCCCACAAGACTGTTGCAGAGCAGTCTGTTCTGAAGGTCGAGGTCTTCCTCGGAATCTTCATCGGTGCGGTCACATTCACCGGCTCTGTCGTTGCCTTTGGCAAATTGGCAGGCAAGATTGACGGCAAACCAAAACAGTGGCCCGGTGGTCACGCCTTGAATGCTGGCATGGCTCTGGCCTCTCTGGTGCTGGGCATCATGTATGTCTCCGGCGCTGGCATCTGGACCATGATCGCAGTCGCCATCCTCGCAGGCCTTATCGGCTGGCACCTGATCATGGGCATCGGCGGCGCCGACATGCCCGTCGTGGTCTCCATGCTCAACTCCTATTCCGGTTGGGCCGCAGCTGCCATCGGCTTCACGCTCGGCAACGATCTGTTGATCGTCGTTGGCGCTCTGGTCGGCTCCTCGGGTGCGATCCTGTCCTACATCATGTGTAAAGCCATGAACCGCCAGTTCGTGTCGGTGATCCTGGGCGGCTTTGGCGGCTCCGGTGGTCCGGTTCAGGAAGTGTCCGGCGAAATGATTGCCATCGATGCTGACGGGGTGGTCTCCGCTCTGGACGAAGCTGACAGCGTCATCATCGTACCGGGCTATGGTCTGGCCGTGGCTCAGGCTCAGCAGAGCGTGGCCGAACTGACCCGCCGTCTGCGCGCCAAGGGCAAGGAAGTCCGCTTCGCAATCCATCCGGTTGCAGGTCGTCTTCCCGGCCACATGAACGTGCTGCTGGCCGAAGCCAAGGTGCCATACGATATCGTGCTTGAAATGGACGAGATCAACGATGACTTCCCTGAAACGGATGTCGTCATCGTGATCGGCTCCAACGACATCGTAAACCCGGCCGCTCAGGACGATCCAAACTCTCCGATTGCTGGCATGCCAGTTCTCGAGGTCTGGAAATCCAAGCAGGTCTTTGTTTCCAAGCGTGGGCAGGGCACCGGCTATTCCGGTATCGAAAACCCGCTCTTCTACAAAGAGAATACCCGCATGTTCTACGGCGATGCCAAGGCGTCCCTCAACACCTTGCTACAGTCTATCGATTGATCCGATTGACCCAAGTGACAAAAAAGATGCCGGGCAACTGCCCGGCATTTTTCGTTTCAAGTCCCATTATGTTCAGGCCCATGATGTGAGTTCATGGCCCCGCGCAGCTCTGGTCTTAATGGCGCCAGCTTGCCGCTATTCACCTTGGCCCGAAGGGAAAAGTCTTCCTTCTGGCTGTTTGTTGATTCTGATTCAGAAAGTGAGATTCGCCAATTGAATCAAGCTCTCAAGCCCTTCAAGTGGCCCGAATCCATCTCTCAAGAGCGAGTCTCAAACAACTGAAAAGACTCATCAATCCGCCCGCTGTTAAAGTGCTTGAACAAGCAATCGGCAGGCACTTCAAGTGCTTCAACTTGAATCAAACTCTCAAGGTCCAACGCCAACCTGTGCCTTCAACGCTTCAAGTTGTTGAATCAGATTCTCAGCAATGACATTCTTTGATGATGCAGAAAACGCGCTCTAGTGAGCGCGATGATAGCCGTTGATCCAGCTATGCTTGACCACCCAGTTTTGTGGGTCAAAGGCGATCAGGTCAGCAGCGAAGCCCGGAGCAATCGTGCCATGGGTCATGTCCATGCGGATGAATTGGGCCGGGTAGAGCGAGGCCATTCTGAGCGCCTCTGATAGCGGCTGGTCGAGCAGCTCAACCGCATTGCGTACCGCGCCGATCATTGTCAAATGACCGCCTGCCAATGATCCGTCGGGATAGGCGCAAACGCCATTTTGCAATCGAATCCGTTGCCCCTGAAAATCGAACTGGTCCTTGTCCCACCCGATCGTCGCCATGGCTCCACTGGACAGAAAGACCTTACCCTTGGGCTTGGCCTTGATTGCCATCCGCATGGCCGCGGGGTGAACATGGAACCCATCCGCGAGCAGGCTGCACCACAAATCCCTGTCATCAAGTGCGGCACCAGCAAGGCCGGGTGAGGTGGCGGTGATGGGGGGCATGGAAGCAAACAATTTGGTCACCCCGCGAAGACCCGCTCGAATGGCCTGAGACGCTTCCTGATGCGTCGCAGCACTGGAGCCAGCACACACCAGAGCGCCCGCTTCGGTCAGCTTGCTCACGCTATCTAGCCCGGCCCGTTCCGGAGCCAGCGTGACCAGACGGATTCCGAGATCAGGGTGGGACATCAGATCGATCAGATCGTCATCCAGCCGTCTTAACTGGCTTGCCCTGTGGGGGCTGCTGACAGAGGGCGATAGGCAGGGGCCGTCAAAATGCATCCCTTTGATGGCCGCGAGCGCGCTATTCTCACCCCAATAGTTATGGGCCTTGAGAATGCAGGATGAGACATGGGTAAGAGCATCCCAATCATCGCTCATCAGGGTGGGCAGCAAACTGGTGGTGCCATACTGCCTGTGCGTGTCGGCAATTGCCTCCAGCTCCGGCAGCCCCATGTCCGCGCCGACCATATGCCCGCCGCCGCCAAACACTTGGATGTCGATGAAGCCCGGTGCCAGAACCAGTCCGGTCAGATCAAACAATTCATAGCCACCGGGGGAGACACTGCGTTCGATGATCTCGACAATCTGCCCACCGTCGAGCGTCACAGCCTTGCCTGCATGGAACTGACTGCCATCAAACAGGCGGGCATGCTGGAGAAGCTGTTTCATCTGGTCATACCCGTCCCGGCAGCGTGCAGACAGTTGCACGAGTCACAATCTGTTAGCCAGAATAACCCCTTTGCCGAGACGGGCCAATAGCGCCTGCGGAGATGTCAGCTTTTTAACTCGGTGACATGCTCAAACTGGTCTGCGCGATAGTAGGAGCGAACAAATTCGATCGGCCTGTCCGGGGCCTTGCCCACTGGCATGGTTGTCTCTTCAGACAACTGGGTCAGCTTTCCATTGCACCGATCCGACGGCAAGAAAGAGCGTTTCTCCAGATAGAGACATGGAGACCCTGTCGCGACCTCCAGCAAATGGGCGTGCGAGACGTCAAGCATGCGGGCCGAAAGCACTTGCACCGCGCGTGTTGGTCGCCGATCACTGGCTTCCAGCCATGCATAAAGGGATTGAGACACCAGTGTCGGGTCCGGCAGGATGCTTGCAGGAAGCACTGCATGCTCCAGACACATCGGCACGCCATCGGCCTTGCGCAGGCGATAGAGACGAGCGACAGGAGTGTCTGGCATCAGTTCAAGCGCCTCGCATTCGGCGGGAGTCGGCACGCCAACGGACCGGTCAAGCCAGACTGTATCCGTCTCAACGCCGCGCTGCTGCATGTCTTCGGTGAAGCTTATCAAGCGATTGAGTGGCGCCTCGATGCGGGCGGCAACAAAGGTGCCCGCTCCATGGCGCTGCACCAGCACGCCCTTGTCCACCAATGCGCGCACAGCATTGCGCACGGTTGCCCGTGACACGCCAAGGGCGCTGGCAAATTCCCGCTCGGCTGGCAGGGCGTCATTCACATCGACAAGTCCGATCTGAATGGCATCCTCGATCCCCTTTTGCACCCGCAAATAAAGCGGCGTAGCACTGTAGCCTTGCAGATCAGCGCGAGAGCGAACATGGTCGATCAATTGTGCTAAATCACCCATGCCTATTGCCCCTGCTTGTTATTCGGAACTCTGCCCCCCGCCAGCAGAATGGCACCATCCTGCGGGTCATGCTTGCCCGGCACCAGAAGAGCATAGACATCCGCCTCAAGCCATGGTTCGACCTTGTCGGCAAAACTGCCCTTCAAGGCGATATCGTTGATGCCCCGCCAGGCCAATGCCCGCAGGATCGCGCTGGCATCCGAACCGCATTTGGTCATCAGTTTGACCGCCACCGGGTCATTGCGTTCGGCATATTCAACCACGAGCTTGGCATATTCCCCGTAATGGGCTGGTGTCGCATTGGACGTCCAAAGCACCATTTCTTCCTGACTGTCGCTGAAACGGAACATGATCTGATCGGTCATCGGGCTGACCTCATAAATCCCGTCAAGGGCCGCCACAGAATAACGCAAGGCACTGAGTCCAACCTGTGCCGCGCTGGCAAGGTCCGAAAGGGTAAAGCCCCAACCGCCGACATTGACCGATTGACCCGACACCAGACCATACCCACAGCTGCCTGTGCCAATGATCATGATGCCTCCGTCGCGTGCTCCTTGATGAGCGCCAAGACAGGCCACATGCGCGTCGCTTGATATCTTGATCGCACCGAAGGGATGATCCCACGCACGGAAGGCTTCCCGATCCGCCCGAATGTGAAGTCCCGCCAGTCCAACCCCCGCGCTGGTTTGCTCCAATGCACTTTCCGGTAGGCCAGCTGCCTTGATGGTTTCCCTTGCAATCCTGTCGACCTGAATCTGCGACTGCACGATACCAAGCCGCGTGTTGGCCGGGCCGCCGGTTGCTTCCGCAAGCAAAGTCCCATCCTTGGCGCGAAGGCGGCCCCTGCTGCCAGTGCCGCCGCCATTGATCCCCAAAAAGTAATTGAAAGTGTCTGTCATTGCCGGATCTCTCTCAGGAATCGGGCCTTGGACATCCAAGGCCAACCAAAGGCAAGAGCCTGCTGGACACAGACTCAGGCTGGTATCAGTAGAGAACCAATAAGAACCAATTTCAATTATTCTTCCGAATATAAATAGAAATACGGATATAATTTTAATGATTTTTTTGACTTATATCAATTTTGGTATGTAAATGGTTCTTATCTCGGTGGGGTGCTAATATTAATTTCATTTCAGCGGCTTTTTCGCGAATATGCGGGTCGGCAGTTGCGGGTTAGCATCAGGTGCTTTCAACCTTGCCCCAGTCAATTTCTAACGGTCCTTCGCCATTGTTCGGCTCAGCTTGAAACAGCTTAGCCAGAAAAAACGCAATCGACCCTTTCCCTCAGAGTCGGCTTTCGGCATACTGCGCGACGGCCTGCTATTCATTGCCATGATGGTCATCATCTGGCAGGTCATGGTCACGCGATTGACCGACGGGGCAACAATCAGACCTTAAGCAAGCAAGTCGATAACTCACTTCAACGACGGGGCACACCATGTCGCAAAAAATCCTGCGCGGACGGATTCTGACCTTCCATGCCGAGCCGCAAAGCCCACAAGATGAGAGTGCCCATCTTTATATCGAAGATGGTGCCTTGTTGATTGAAGCGGGCACGATCATCGCATGCGACAGCTATGACCGGGTGCTCCCATTGGCAGGGGAGAATGTCGAACTGATCGACCATCGACCCCATTTGCTGATGCCCGGCTTCATCGATACCCATTTGCATTTCCCGCAAGTGCAGGTGATTGCCAGTTGGGGCGCGCAATTGCTTGATTGGCTGGAAAATTACACCTTTCCCGCCGAGGCCCGCTTTGCTGACCCGGATCATGCCGCCCGGATGGCGGGTCAATTCTTCGACCAGATGATCGCCAATGGCACCACCACCAGCGTCGCCTATTGCACATCGCACAAAAGCTCCGCCGAGGCTTATTTTACCGAAGCGGCTCGACGCAACATGCGGGTGATTGGCGGCAAGGTGCTGATGGACCGCAACGCACCCGACGATGTCTGTGACACGCCACAAAGCGGCTATGACGACACCAAGGCCCTGATTGCTGACTGGGATGGCAAGGGCAGGGCGCTTTATGCCATTACTCCGCGCTTTGCCATCACGTCGACGCCTGCGCAGATGGAAGCCACAGCTGCCTTGGTCAAGGAGCATCCTGATTGCTACATCCAGACCCATCTTAATGAAAATCATGCCGAAATCGAGCTAACCGCCCAGCTCTATCCCGATGCACCAGATTATCTTGGCATCTATGAGCAATATGGCCTGCTTGGTCCGAAAATGCTGCTTGGCCATAGCATTCATATGCAACCGCGCGAAATCGACGTTATGATCGAAACCAAGTCGCGCCCGGTCTTCTGCCCGACGTCAAACCTGTTTTTGGGTTCAGGCCTGTTCGATTATGAAGGACTAAGGGCGCGGGGCGCGATCTGTGCTGTCGCAACCGACATTGGCGGCGGCACATCCTATTCGATGCTGCAAACGCTCAATGAAGGCTATAAGTTGCTGGCCTTGCGTGGCCAGAAGCTCCACCCCTATCGCGCCTTCTACTGGATGACATTGGGCAACGCGCTTGCCTTGGGCCTTGAAGACAAGATCGGCACGTTGCAGGCGGGCACCGAAGCTGACATCATTGTCCTTGATGCCCGCGCCACCCCTGCCATGGCGCTCCGAATGGAAGCCTGCCAAAGTTTGGCTGAAGAGCTTTTCATCCTGCAAATCATGGCTGACGATCGCGCCATCGCCCAGACATACGTTGCAGGCGAAGCACTAAAGGCATAAGCCCGATTACCGCTTCATGAGCTGCTTGAGGTCGGCGCCCGGGTTGGCGACGATATCAGGGTCTGCTGTTTTGCCCGCTTCGATCAACCGCTTGCCGACCATATAGGCGCGCGGGTCATTCATCGCATCAAGGGCAATCAGCTGGTCGCCGCGATAATACCAGAAAGATTTCACAGCGCCGCCATCGCGGGTGACGAGCCGGTCATAGCCAGCATTCAGTCCTGCAATCTGCAATTTGACATCATATTGATCCGACCAGAACCAGGGCTTGGCTTTATAATCCTTGAGCGGTTCACCCTTCATGGTCTGAAGTATGTTTTCCGCGACATTTTTCGCCTGATCGATGGCGTTGCCGACGCTTTCAAGACGGATCCGGTTGCCGCGATAAGGGAAAGAAGCACAGTCTCCAGCCGCCCAGATATGGCTGTCTGAACTCTGCGAACAGGCATTGAGTGCAATGCCGTTGTCGAGCGTCAAGCCTGCCAACTCAGCCAGTTTTGTCGCCGGGCGAATGCCGATGCCGCAAATGACGAAATCAGCTTCCAGCAAGGTGCCATCGTCGAGCAAGGCACCCTTGACCCGTTCATCGCCCACAAAATGCGCCAGTTTGCTGCCTTCAAGCAATTTGACCCCATGTCGCTCATGCAAATTGCGGAAATAATCCGAGGTCTCCCGCGCAGCGACCCGTTGCAAGATCCGGTCTGCCGCTTCCACCAGCGTTACATCCAGCCCTCGCTTGGCGCAAACCGCCGCCGCTTCAAGGCCGATATAGCCACCACCAACAATCAAAACCCGTCGCCCGCTGACGATTTCTGGCTCCAGTCCCTCAATGTCATCAAGCCCACGCACCACATGAACCCCCGGCAAGTGGCCGCCAAGGGCTTCAGGCAGGCGGATCGGGACCGAGCCAGTGGTCAGCGCCAGATGATCATAGCCCAGCACTTGGTCACCGGCTTTGATGGTCCGGGCTTTGGGATCAATCCCGGTCACTGGCATGCCGCAACGCACGTCAATGCTAAAGTCATCATAGAAAGCCTGCGGTCGCAGGGTCAGCCCCTCCAGGCTCATGTCGCCCAGCAGATAGGCCTTGGAAAGGGGAGGGCGCTGATAGGGCAGATAGGTCTCAGCGCCAATCAGCATCACGCGCCCGGAAAATCCAAGCTCTCGCAATCGTTGCACCAAGGTGGAGCCTGCCTGTCCCGCGCCAACCACGATGACGGATTTGTCTTCAAACATGCTCGATCCCTCCCAACGTCCTTTGCCTTCGCCTTCTAAGGCTTTCATGCAAGGTGGCTATCTGCAATTGAAAGTCAAGTCAACAATCCCACACAGTCTTTCAAATGGAAGGTCAACGGGCGGCCCGGCCTCTTCGGACGCGCCCGATTGGAACTCAAAACCGCCAAATGACAAACTTTTAACGCAAATGAGGTCTTTCCCGGTGCAACAATCCGCCGCGAAGGCTTTTCAGCGGTAGCGCACTTGGCTAAGGTCCGTCCCGTTCCGGGGCTGGCGTTCGAGCGTTGACTTCGTCCCCGGCATTGATTTTTTGTGACCGTATGAAAAGAAGTTCCCCATGAGCATGATCCTGAAAATGACCTGTCCGGACCAACCCGGCGTCGTCGCTGATCTCAGCGCCCGTTTGCTGGAATTTGGCTGCAACATTCTGGAGAGCAATCAGTTCTTCCAGCCTGCCCCAAAATCGACGCGGGAAGACGGTCTTGGTACATTCTTCATGCGCGTGGTCCTGTCGAAACCCGAAAGTGCCGATCTGGCTGCCCTGCGCCAAAGCGTGGATGCCTTTGCTGAGAAATTCAGTGCCACTTATTCACTTGATCGCAGTGACGCAGTGGTCAAAACAGTTCTGTTGGTCTCCAAATTCGATCATTGTCTGCTCGACATCCTCTACCGCGTACAAAAAGGGGCTCTGCCGCTCGATATCGTTGCTGTGGTTTCCAACCATGCTGACAGCCGCAACAATGTCGAACGCCTGGGCATACCATTCTATCTTTGGCCGGTGACCAAGGAGAACAAGGAAGAACAGGAAAACAAGATCGATGACCTGATCGAACGCACCGGAGCTGAGCTGGTGGTTTTGGCCCGATATATGCAAATTTTGTCCGATCGTTTGTCAAAGCGCCATTTCGGCAAGATCATCAACATACATCATTCCTTCCTGCCAGCCTTCAAGGGTGCAAAGCCATACCACCGAGCTTGGGAGCGGGGGGTCAAGCTGATTGGCGCAACCGCCCATTATGTGACCCCGGATTTGGATGAAGGTCCGATTATCGAGCAGGATACCGAGCGGGTGAACCATACAGACGATCCCGATGAACTGGTCCGGCGCGGGCGAGACATTGAGGCGCGCGTATTGTCGCGTGCCCTGCGGCTCCATGCGGAACGCCGCGTCTTTATCGACGGAAACCGAACGGTCGTGTTTCACCGATAAGTCAAATCGACAGACAACACCAATTTTAAGCTCGCGCCACCCAGCGCGGGCTTTTTTTCTTTGTCGCGCCTTAAAAAATGGGCCTTGCAATCGGGCAACCATACCGCGCCAAATTTGGGGGTATGGCGCGGTATGGTCTATGGCTTGTGTCGCCTTGTGGGGACAGGGATCCACAAGCCAATCTTGAAGCTGGTTTTATAAAAACTAAGGATTGTTCGTAAGGAGGGTTCAGTTGATTCTCTTGTGTCTTTATCGATACAACAAACCTAAATGAAAAATAGGAGAATAAAGTTCGGGTTTTGAGTCAGGGTTAATGCTTATAATTTGGTTCAAATTTAACGAAAAGTGCATAATGCCCCGTGAAAACATCAGTTTTGTCTAAAACCTCTCAGCCCAAAACCAAAACTGGTGTAATTTAAACGCAACCTGAATGTCTCTGGAATGGGTAGCATAAGGTACTCGATGCCTTTTTGCATGATTGGGACAGTGCCGTACAATTTAATACTAGACCGTTCGGTCAAGCGTTGTAAAGAGTATGATATGTCACATTCCACATATGAAAATTTGGTGATGGTGGCAGCTTCACTGTTCAGGCAACAGGGATATTCCGCATCGAGTATTTCCGACATTCTGACGGCAGCCAATGTTGCAAAGGGCTCGCTCTATCACCATTTTCCCGGCGGCAAGCAGGATTTGGCCGTTGCAGCAGCCCGCCATTCTTCCCAATGTTTGCTGGCGCTTATGGCGCAATGCTTTGAGAAGGCGCACAATGCAGAGGGCAGTTTTTCCGATGGGGTTCAAAATCTGATCGAGGAAATCGCGAACCTGTTTGATCAGATGGATATTCAGGAACTAAGCCCTGTTTCCGCAACCCTTCTCAATGATGCGTCCAATGAGGTCTTTCGTCGCGAGGCCAATGCCATTTTTGATGAATGGAAAGAGGCCTTCATCTCCCAAGGGGATCGCTTTGGTATGACGGTGGAGGATGTTCGCTATTTGGGCAACAAGTTTCTGTTGCTGATGGAAGGCGCATGGGTGGTCGCCCGCGCCGCGGGTCATTCCGGCCCGATCCGCGATGTCGGTATCATTATGCGGGAATATCAGGGGGCAAGTACCCCCGCTCAACGCCTCACTGTGGGCGTAGAAACAGGCTGACGCTGTCGGCCCGTCCTGCTGCATCAATCACAGTCAGTGTTGATTGTCCGACCCCGTCCGGTATCCAGTGAATTTGCCGGCGATTGCCATTGGCGTTGAACGCTTGACCATTGGCAAGCCATCGGAAGGGTGGGCGACCATCCTGCAATTTGATGACCACCGGGAAGGGCTTGGCGTCGCTGGTCTGGGCCAGCTCAATTTGGGCCCCTTTGGGCGGATAACTGATCCGGGGGGGAGGTTCTGGCAAGGTCTCATCCTGCTCCCAACGGCTTTCAATGTGAAAACGTCGCATGGTTGGCGGCAGATCGATCCGCGCCTGCTCAATCGCCCCGAGTGGTGCAGGGGACAATGGCGTCAGGGCAAGGCCGGACTTGGCAAAAGCTTCAAACAATATGGGAGCGGCAGCCGACCATCCCGTGATACCCGGCACAGAGCTGTTGTCCGCCTTGCCGACCCAAACCCCAATCACGTGGCGGCCATCAAACCCCACCGACCAGGCATCGCGATAGCCATAGGAGGTGCCGGTCTTGTAAGCGATGGCCAGTTTGGCGCTGCCACGGGGCGGGGAAGCATCTTTGAGGATATTGGCTATGTGCCAGCTTGCTACCGGATCAAGGACAGTTGCCTTTGAAGGTTGGTCGTCCTTCCCGTCCAGCACAGCCTGCAACCGCAAAGGCTTTACCCGTCCATCATTGACAAAGAGCGTGTAAAGCTGGGTCAGATCCTTCAAACTCAGCCCCAAGCCACCCAACCCCACTGCCAATCCGACATTTTCCCCTTCGGGTAGCTTGGCTTCGACCCCGGCCCGCCGGATCCGCCCCATCAGCCGTTGCGGCCCGACCGCATCAAGCAAGGCAACCGCTGGCACATTCAGAGACTGCAACAGAGCTTCACGGATGGTCACTTCCCCCTGATACTCCATATTGAAGTTTTTCGGCCGATAGCCACCGAAATTGACCGGCCGATCATCGATCAGGGTTTGGTCGCGCACCAAGCCTTCTTCAAATGCCAACCCATAGATAAAGGGCTTGAGTGCCGAACCCGGCGAGCGCAGGGCACGGCTCATATCGATCCAGCCCGCACGCGGCGCACTGACATAATCGGGCGAGCCAATCTCGGCAAGAATGGCCCCCGTTTTTGCATCGGCCATGACCAGAGCAACCGACAGGGTCGGCCCCAAGCGGTCCGCTGCGGCTTTCACCACCGCTTCAAGGCGCGCCTGACTGTCTTTGCGCAGCAGGGTGTGATGCACGGCTTTCTCCGGTGCCGTTCGGACAAGACGGTCTGCGGCATGGGCTGCCAATTGCGGCAAGTCCTGACGGATGCCTTTGAGCGGATGCGAGGCGGACCGCGCCACTTCACTTGCGTCGATGATCCCAGCCTTGGCCACCCGACCAAGCACTGTATTGCGCGCCTTCAAGGCCCGGTCTGGATAGACATCCGGCCTGCGGGCAACAGGCGATTGGGGGAGGGCCACGAGCAGTGCAGCTTCCGACAGGCTGAGCGCCTTTGGCTCCTTGCCGAAATAGGCAAGCGATGCCGCCCGAATGCCCTCGATGTTGCCGCCATATGGCGCCAGCGTCAGATAGGCCGCCAGAATATCCCGCTTGCTCATCCGGCGTTCAAGCTGCACCGCACGCAGCATTTGCCACAACTTGGCCCCGATGGTGCGCTGTTCGCGCGGCTCCAGCAACCGAGCCAATTGCATGGTGATGGTCGACGCGCCTGATATGATCCGCCCATTGGTCAGCAGTTGCCAACTGGCCCGCAGCACAGCTTGCGGATCAATGCCATGATGGGCAAAGAAGCGCTTGTCCTCATAGGCCAAAAGGATCCTGATGAATTCCGGGTCGATCTGATCGATGTCCGCCTTCAGTCGCCAATGACCGGTCGGTGTCGTATAGGCCCTGAGCAGTCCGCCCTGCCGGTCCACCACCTCTACCGACAAGTGGGTCAGTGCTGAGATGGGCGGCGGGTTTGTTTTGTCAAACTGCACAAACCCGATCCAGCCACCGAGTATGATCAGCAGCAGCAAACCAATGCCAAACCCCATGCCGAGACCAATCTTCGGCATGGGGCATTTGGTAAGGATGGAGCGGACCGAAGCCATGGCCAACGCCCCTAACGGGTAACCCGCATGAAGCCACTGGCTGTCCGGGCCCCGCGGTCCGGACGATACATGTCTTCAACCACAGCCGCGGGATGCATATAGCTCCCCGGCGTCACGGCCCGCACCGTGTAGGCAAGCGTATAGGTGCGATCAGAACCGCGATCATGGTTGATCGCCGCCAACAGTCGATCATCGCGGAACTCCACATGAGCCACGTTGGTTTTTGGCAACCAGCTGAAATCCTTCATGTCGCTATTTTTCAGCAAATGCGGATTTTCAATCTCCAGCCCGGCAGGCAGTAGATCGCTGACCATGATCCGTGAGGGCAGATCATCAAGCTGACTGATCGACAGAACGACCACAAAGCGCTCATTCTGTCGGACGTCCGCCACCGAGGTCGGGCTGCCATCAAGCTTGTGATAGGAGCGCGAAATGGCCAAGCCTTCTCCGCCTGCAGGCAGAGGCTCGACGGGTGTGCCGATGGTCGTGACGTTGACTTGCAAGGCCTTGTCACCCCTATTCTCAATGGCAAGGGGGGCGTTTGCCAAATCCGAGCCTGACACGGTCTGGCTGAGAGGGCCGTTGATCACGGTACCATTCACTGCAATCCCCAGATCCTGCGGATTGGCCAATGATGCTCGCGCGGCCATCACCATCCATGCCTGTTCCTGGGTGCTCAGGCGTTTGGTTGGATCATAAAGATCCGCGGCCAGGGCTTTGAGGCCTGATAAGGCGTCCGGTGCTGGCGAAAGCTCTCCTGCCAGCGCCACCATCGCCGCCACATCCCTTTGCAGAGAGGAGAAGGCATAAGCTTGCTCTTCAGGCATGCTTTGCTTGGTTGCCAATTGTTGCGCCAAACCAAGAGCCGAGTTAAACGCCAAGTCTGCTCTATTGCGATCCCCGTAGAGGCCAAGAGCGGCACCCAATTGTGCCCGCGCCAACGGTGTTTTGAAGCCGCTGAGCTTGGTTTCGACATAATAGCGCAAATCACCGGCAGAAATGGCGCGATTGCGTGCAAGCGCATAGAGCCCATAGGCGAGCGAAGCGGAATCGCGGCTCAAATCGCTTTGATAGGCAAGGCGGTTTTGCAAGCTTTTGAGGGCCCGCTTCATCGGTTCGGCAGGCACATCGAGACCGCGTTCCTTGGCACGGGTCAGGAAATCGACCACATAGGCCGACAGCCATGCATCATCGGGCGCATTGCCACCCCAGAGGCTAAAGCCGCCCACATTGCTTTGATAGGATAAAAGCGTGTCGACCGCTTTTTGCAAGCGCTCATCCATTTTCTTGCCTGACAGGCCTGCCAGATTGAGCGCAATGTCGCGGGCATAAAGCAACGGCAAGGCCCGGCTGGTGATTTGTTCGGCGCAACCATAAGGATAGCGATCAAGTTGCAACAAAAGCGATGCAACGTCATAGCCCCCCGGTTCATTGACCGCGACGCTGACCTGTGACCCACCTGGAACCAGTCCTTGCAGCAGGCTCATGTCGACAGTAAAGCTCTCGCCCTCATCAAGCGGCAGGCTGGTAACCTTGGTTACAGGCAAAATGCCTGAGCGGATCGGCAAGGAGGCTTCGTGCCTGATGTCGGCAAGTGCATTGGTTTCTTCCGTGACTTGCGACAAGATCACCGTCACATCGCCACGCCCCTCTGCCATGGCAACAATCGGCAGGCTGAGAGACACCTGCTCATCACGATTGAGCCGCACCACCTGTGGGATCTGGGTCAGATCCGGTTTTAGCGCCTTACTTGTTTCAACTGAAATGACATAATCGCCTTCGGTGGCTTCCAAATTGGTCAGCTCGATCAAAGCACGGGAATCGTCCCCCGGTGCCAGCACTTTCGGCAGGCTCGTATGGACAATGATCGGATCGCGGATCAGTGCATCCTTGTCCGAACCGCCAACCGCGTCCTTGGTCCAGGCAATGGCCATCAATCGGGCAGAACCGTTAAATTGCGGAATATCGAAGGCCACCTCGGCCTCGCCCTGATCGTCAAGGCGAACGATACCGGAAACAAAAGCAACCAGCTCCTGCGTTGGCTTGTCGCCCGCCGACTTCATCCGTGGACCAAGGCTGTCACCACCGGTTCTAAGCGCACCCGTCGCCCCTTGCGAGCCATCAATCAGGCGGCCATACAGATCGCGTATGGCAACACCCAATTGGCGTTGCCCGAAATAGCGTCCTTTCGGATCCGGCGATGGATGATTGGTCAGTTTCAGGATGCCTTCATCCACAAGAGCGAGTTGGGCATAGGCTTCTTCACCTGCCTTCACACCCTTCACCTTGAGCGGAATGACCATCTGCTCATTTGGACGCAGGCCGTCTTCAAGCTTGAACTCAACGTCCAGCGCTCTGTCTTCTGGGTCAATCTCCAGCCATTGCACACCAATGGCGCGGGCCGGATTGCGCGAAGTGTCCTTGTCTGACGGACCATAGAGGGTTGCCAGCAAATAGGCTCCGGCCCCCCAGTCCTCCTCGACCGGAATGTCGATGGTCGCCCCTTCCGCGGGGATATCAACCGACAGGGTGTCGCGAATGCTGTCCGTGCCAATGGCAATCAGGAGACGTCCGGCAAAGCGCGGCGAAACCTGCAACTTTGCTGTCTCGCCAGCCTTGTAAGTGGCCTTGTCAAGCGCCAGTTGCAGTCCGTCAGGGGAATCCATTGAGCCGCCAGAACTCCAGCCTGCGGTAAATTCGATGCTGGTCGCGTCCCCCACTGCGAGGCGATAGCGCCCCCATTCCACAGGCAGGGACAATTGTGCCGGACTGTCACCAGCTGAGATATCGACGACACCGTCAGCGACCTTGCGTTCCAGATCGACGCTTTCAAATTGCCAGCGCCCCCCGTCGCGATACCATTGATAATGGCGCTCAAGCTTGATCAGCGACCAGTCGAGCCCGGTCCGAGCCACCCGCTTGCCATCTGGATCAATGGCGAGCAACTGGAAGCCTGCATCGCTATTCTCCGATACACGCTTATCCTCAAACAAGGGTTTGATGCCAACCATCACTGAGTCAGGACGCACCTGATAGCGCACGCGTCGTTCGATGGCCCGGCCTGAGCCTTCGCTCATCCGCATCACCAGATCGGCGATTTTCGGCCGGGTAGAGGCCTTCAACTTATCGAGCGCCACTTCATAGCGCCCCTTTCCCTGATCATCAAGCGGTGGCAAGGCACCAAGCGGAACCCGTTCTGTGCCGGCCTTGTCTTCCTCGGCCAGCCCAAAGACATAACCATCAAAGCTCTTGCGCGTGCGGCTTTCTCGCACCAGCAATTCGCCCGTAACAGCAAGGCCAGCCGCAGGCGCTCCATAGAGATAGCGCCCTTCAATGCTGCCCGTCGCAACCGAGCCGGGAGTGATGATGTCGCCGTCTGGTTTCAAAGCCATATCCGTGCGATCCGGGGTAAAATCTTCAACAAGGAAGCGCATGTCCGCCAGTGGCGGTTCATCCGGATCGGCCAGAACCTGCACCTGCCATGTGCCTCGTGGCGCATTGCTGGTCAGCGGCAAGCTGACCGCATAGCCGCCCAAGGCCCGACCATCGCCAACCAGTCGCTGCAATTCGACCCCGTCGGGGCGATAGAAGGCAAAAGTCAGCGGCAAATCATCCACGGCCCGGGCGTTGGCATCGCGCGCCAATGCCGAAACATGAACCTGCTCGCCGGGGCGATAGACCCCGCGTTCGGTCCAGGCATAAACATCCACACCCTGAGGCGACGCTCGTCCTGTGACACCGCGATCCGACAGATCAAAACCGGCCCGCGTCATGTCGAGAAAGACGAAATCCGCGTCCCCCTTGGTCGCCGTCACGACCGCAGGCGCCAGGCCTTCCTTGCCGCGCACCAGACCGGCATCAAAGCTGACCAATCCCTTGTCATCACTGGTGCCATGGCCTAGCACATCATTGTTTCGGGCGATCAACTCGACCTCTACCCCCGGCAAAGGCTCGGCGCTGGCGAGCGAGCGGACGAAGACCTGCAAACCGCCCATCTGGGCATCTTTGCCATTGATGGCGGGATTGCTGCTCATGAAAGTGGTCAGCCCAATGTCGGAAATTACAAACCACTGGCTTGCCAGAGCGCCATAATCACGCAAATTCTTGGTCTTGGTCGAGGCGGTCATCAAATAGACCCCGGGCTGGCGCTTTGGCAGCGCCTCGTCAATCGGGATCGATGTCACCACATCCTGATTTTTCTTTGGCCGGATCTCCAGCGAACCCTTCCAGACCGGCGCGCCAAGGTTATTGACCAGATCCTTAAGTTCCCACTCCGACAATTGCTTGAGAAAGTTCGAGCCGCGCATCAGCTGCGCCAAAGAGCGATCTGAAACGCGGTAAAGTGCCAGTTTGGCTTCGTCACTATTGACTGATACCAGCGGAATCCCGCGTCGGTTGCTGGCAGGCAGCACATAATTGTTGCCCGTAAAGCGCATCGATGGCGCCCGGTCGCGAACATAGAGATCAAGCTGGATATTGGAGAGCAGCCGTTCGCCATTCTCCGCAGGCAGCCCTTCGCGCAAATCAACCTGATAGGTTTTGCCGTGGGTAAGACCTTCAACGCAGATCTGGCGTGTCGAGACATCAATGGATTGCGGTGGCTGCTGATCGACCCGCACATAGGAGGCAAAGTCGGAAAAGCCCTTTTTGAGATCTTCGGAGAATTGCAGACAAACGCGCGGTGCCTTCAGGTCGGCATCCAGGGAATGAGTCAGCATCCGGAAGCCATGGGCTTTCAACAGACGCATATAATCATCGCGATCCGCCGGATTTTCCTTAAGATCAAGGGCGAGCTTAAAGCTGTTGATGGACTCGCGATACCAATTGGCGGCCTCAAGGTTGCGGGCCAAACGCGACAGCGCGCCTGCGCGTTCAGCGCGATAGCGCGACGTCTCATAGGCATTGAGCGCTGCGCTCACCGCGTCATTCCGAGCTCGACGGGCTTCCGAGCGATTCTGGACGGTGAGAGCCAACCGCGCCTGAGCATCGGCCAGCGCCAGCCATGCGGGTGAATGGTCAGGGCGCTGAGCGATGGCCGACTGGAGCCAGCCAATCGCCCCGGCCGGATTGTCAAAGTTCATCTCATCACGACCGCGCGCGAGCATTTCCTCAAAGCCCGTGTCGTTGCCTTGCATTTTGGTGATGGTTTGCTTGAGCTTCTGTGCGGAGCGATACCAGCTGCCCTCCAGATAAGTCAGGCGAGGGGCCGCCCCCAGATCCGGTTCGGCGGACTTTTGGACAATGCGGCCTGAAATGGCCCCCTTGAATGGGGTCGCCGTTTTGAAATCCGACTTCAAAAAGCAAAAACGCGCCCGCACATTGTACGTAAAGGCCCGGCATTTATTCAGAGCGATACAGGCTTGCTGACATTGATCGAACGAAACCCGGCGCTGGGTCTCAATGTCAAAGCCGAAATAATCGGTATCCTCCTCGATGATCACGTCGCGCATGGGACTGCCGCCCTGCGGCTGGGCCGTGACAAAAGATGGCGAGATGGATGGAATGGAGAATGCGAGCAAAGCGACAAATGTCGTCAAAAACCGGGTCATGACCCCTCCCGAAATATCATTCAACATGGCTCCCAAATGCACTGATAAGCGCGGATACAAACGCGCGAAAATGTTGCGCGGGGAACCCGTATAAAAGAGAGTATGAAAGGACCGTTGGAGCCATTCTTGATTGAGCGTGGACCTGACGGCATGCGAAATAAATCGTCAAACAGGTCAATCAGTATAACCCCGCTTTGCGGCAATTCTATGCAAATAAGGCGGAATTGAGAAAAAGTGGATGAAGTCTGTTGGTCAGGTCTTGCCTCAAGGCAACAAAAATGCCGGAACGCGCTGCGCCCCGGCATCATGAAACCATATACGGATTGGCCGATCAGATTTCCCTATGGGCGGCCGATCGAAATATACTGGAAGCCAGCATCCTCGACAAAATCCTTGCGATAGATGTTGCGCAGATCAATAAGATTATGGCTCTTCATGCTGCCCTTCAGGTGGCTAAAATCGAGCGCCCGGAAGGCATCCCATTCTGTGACAATCACCAAGGCATCAGCACCTTCTGCGACGGAATAGGCATTCTCGCAATAGGTGACATTGTCGAGCAATTTGCTGGCTTCTTCCATGCCTTCAGGATCATAGGCATGAATGTCTGCGCCCCCATCCTGTAGGGCCTGAATGATCGAGATCGATGGCGCATCACGCATATCATCGGTATTTGGTTTGAAGGTCAGGCCGAGAATGGCAATTTTCTTGCCCCTGACATCCCCGCCACAGGCCGCAACCACCCGGCGGGCCATGGCGCGCTTGCGATTGTCATTGATGGCGATGGTGGTCTCGATCAGGCGCACCGGATTGTCGTAATCCTGCGCAGTCTTGGCCAGTGCCAAGGTGTCTTTTGGAAAACAGGACCCGCCATAGCCCGGCCCGGCATTGAGGAATTTCGGACCGATCCGTTTATCAAGCCCGATGCCGCGTGCCACATCCTGAACATTGGCCCCAACGCTTTCACACAGATCAGCCATTTCATTGATGAAGGTGATCTTCATGGCAAGGAAGCCGTTTGCGGCATATTTGATCAGCTCGGAGGTGCGGCGATTGACGAACAGCAAAGGCGACTGGTTAAGGAACAATGGTCGATAGACTTCTTCCATAACCGCCTTGGCACGCTCATCCTCAACGCCGACCACAATCCGGTCGGGACGTTTGAAATCTTCAATTGCCGCCCCTTCACGCAGAAATTCCGGGTTCGAGACGACTGAGAAATCCGCATCCGGGTTGGTTTCGCGGATGATCCGCTCCACTTCGTCGCCGGTGCCGACGGGCACGGTCGACTTGTTGACCACGACCGTATAGCCATCCATCGCCTTGGCGATGGTGCGGGCCGCCGCATAGACATAGGACAGATCCGCATGACCATCCCCGCGCCGCGAAGGCGTGCCAACCGCAATGAAGACCACACTGCTGTCACGCACAGCTGCTGCGACGTCTGTTGTAAAGGCCAGGATGCCATTGGTGCTGTTGCGGGTGACGATCTGTTCCAGCCCCGGCTCATAGATCGGGATTTTGCCATCATTGAGCGCTTCGATCTTTGTGGCGTCGACGTCGGCACAAATCACATGATGACCAAAATCGGTAAAGCAGGCTCCGCTGACCAGCCCGACATATCCTGACCCGATGACCGAGATTTTCATTCCATGCAATCCTTATTTTTCTTGCGACCCGATGGCCCGGCACTGCCGCAACGCGGGCAGCACAAATTTCGGTGGCACATTCCATCTTTCAGCGCCTTGGTGCAACCCATTTAAGCCGCAGGCAACCATCTTTCAAGCAAAGCAACTGCCCGATGTTGCATATCGGTTACCAGACAGCTGCAAAGCTCCCTTAAGATTGGGGGAATGGTCAAAAGACGCGGCTGACCTCGTCCTTCGTGCTTGTCGGGATAGAAAAAAGTCAAATGGAACAATGATGCCCGGACATGCATAGCAAATATTTGCTGCACTTTGATTACGCTCGGACCTTTTGAAACATGCGCCATCATTTCCGACATCAACCAGTCAAAACGCCTATTGATCATCCATGGCGGCGAGCAAACGCGTCAAAAAGACCGCAAAAAACCATTGGAGCTGAAGGCAAAATGACATGCTTGTGAACAAACTTTGCCGTTTGGTCATGCATGCCCTTGGGTGAAATGCTATGAAATCGAAACTGCAAGGATTCGGATGGTTCGTTCAAAAGGGGATGATATGGCGATCAGACTGTTCAGCAAACCAGCGGCAACGATGGGCAAAAAGCGCTCCATGACCGTTGCTCCCTTGGCAATTGTTGCCACTTTGATGGCGAGTGTGGCGGCCCATGCGCTGGAAATCAACAGCGCCATCAAGAAAGTGGACCGCACGGGTGCCATCGAGTTGCGGTTGCCCCAAGGAACCATGGTGGCGATCGGTGACAAGGTGCGCGTTTCCCTGAAGCCGGGATCCATGTCGAAGGTGGCGAACAAGACGCGCTGGACAATCAAGGCAGTGAATGACGATGTTATCGTCGCGATCCCCGATGGGGCGCCGGTTGTCATGCCCGAGGCCGGCTTTGCTGTGCAGATCAACACACTGGCCAATCAACCTTCGGAGAAAAAGGCAGCCAAGGCTGAGGATGCGCCCGATGCGGACGTGATAAAAACTGAGCCAGCCGCACCAGTGGCCAAGGCACCAGTGGCCAAGGCACCAATGGCCAAGGCAGCAGAACAAAAGGCATCAGAACAAGCTGTCGCCAAAAAGGACGAACAAGCAGCACAAACAGCCAAGTCTTCTGCGCCCCAAACGTCTGCTCCCGCTGCCAATGAGATGCCAACGGAGAAAAAAACGCCTGAAGCGCCGTCCGAGCCTGTTGCCGCAGTGAAATCGCCTGAACCAGCTTCTTCTGACAAGACGGAAGTCGATGAAAAGGCACCTGTTGCGCCGGACGCCAACATGCTTGAGGGCGAAGGTGCCAAGACGGAGACCGCAAAGCCTGCGGCACCTGAGAAGGAGGAGACTTCTACCACTCCCAAGGCCGAAATCGCCCCAGTCGAGGAAAAAGCCAAGCCTGTTGAGGAAGCCGTCCCGCCAATTGAAGAAAAAAAAGAGCAGGCTGAAGCGCCAAAGGCACCTTTAGAGGCTCTCGACCTCAAAGGCACAATTCCTGACGTCGCCGTTGAGCCTGTCGCTCCGGATGCGTCACCCTCTGTCGCAATGGTTCCCAAACCCAGCGCCGAGGACATCAATGAATGCGACCGGCTGGCTGCCCATCCCTTCGATCCCGATGCAAAGGGGGAAGGCGTCCCCTATGCCAGCTTGAAGGCCAATGATGTGATTGAAGCCTGTCAGCAGGCCATCGACATGTTCCCCGATGAAGCACGCTTCTATTCCCAGCTGACACGCGGTCTGCACAAGGCTGGCAAATTCAGAAAAGCCGTTGAAGCCACCCGCAAGGGGGCCGAACTTGGCAGCGGTCACTCCATGGCATTCCTTGCGGTGATGTACCAGCAGGGCCAAGCCGTCCCCAAGGATCAGTCCAAGGCCCTTGAATGGTTCGAGAAAGCCGCCGCTGCAGGCAATCCTGCGGCGATGGTCTTTGCCGCAGCACTGTATCGCGATGGCACAGGCACAGCGCAGGATTACAGCAAGGCAGCAGCCTATTATCAGCAGGCCGCAGATTTGGAGGTCGCCGAAGCCATGACCAGCCTTGCGGTCTTCCTTGATCGGGGGCAGGGCGTGGAAAAGGACGCGGATGAAGCCGCGCGTTATTTCCTCAAGGCTCTCAAAGCGAAGGATGTAGAGGCCCGAAAGCTCCTTTATGAAGTTCCCGGTGCCATCTCACGCGATACGCGCAAACAGATTCAGGTGCGCTTGAAATCAAGCAGATTCTATCGTGGCCCGATCGATGGTGAGTTCGGCACAGGAACGCGCAATGCCCTGACGCTGTTCCGCCGCGCGCGCTAGGCTGACGCACCGACAGTCACATCTTTTTTCAAGAAAAGGCATCCCGTCAGCGGGGTGCCTTTTCATTTGCATGCCATTTTTTCTGCAACTGCGAAGAAAGTTTCAAGAAATTGAAATATCGATGCTATTCGCCGTTTTTATTTGGCATTTGTGCACAATGTCAAAGTTTTTGCTACAGCAACTTGTGCAGCGCACGCTAGTTTGGTAAAAATTATTTACCAAACTGACCGACGAGACCTGCGCGAAAGATGTGTCTCACTCAACCAGCCGCTAGACGCATGCCTCATTGAGTGTATCATGAGGCATTGCGGATCTTGCGTCCTTTCGTTTCAAGCGCGAGGAAATGGACATTATCAGGAAGTGCCCTTGCGGTCTCTCCCAGATCACCGAAGCGATCAAACGGACACCAAGATCCCGATTGCAAACCCCATCTTTGCCGCTTTCTTTGGGTGGCCCTTGCGGGCGACTGCATAGAGATCGACCAAGCTACAGGAACAGTTATGGCTGAATTCAACAAAATCCTGATTGCCAACCGAGGCGAAATTGCCATTCGTATTATGCGTGCCTGCAACGAGTTGGGCAAACGCACAGTCGCGATCTATGCCGAAGAGGACAAGCTCAGCCTGCACCGCTTCAAGGCAGATGAAGCCTATCGGGTTGGAGAAGGTCTCGGGCCAGTTGCCGCCTATTTGTCTATCGAGCACATCATCCGCGTTGCCAAGCAATGTGGTGCCGATGCCATCCATCCCGGCTATGGCTTGCTGTCGGAAAATCCGCAATTTGTTGATGCCTGTGACGCCGCCGGAATAACCTTCATCGGACCGAAGGCGGAAACCATGCGCGCCCTTGGCGACAAGGCGTCCGCCCGTCGCGTTGCCATCGAGGCCGGGGTTCCGGTCATCCCTGCGACCGAAGTGCTCGGTGATGACATGGGCGAAATCGCCAAGCAGGCCGAAGAGGTCGGTTATCCGCTGATGCTCAAAGCCAGCTGGGGTGGCGGTGGCCGCGGCATGCGCCCGATTCAGGGCCCCGATGAGCTGGAAGACAAGGTTCTTGAAGGCCGACGCGAAGCCGAAGCTGCCTTTGGCAACGGCGAAGGCTATCTGGAGAAAATGATCATTCGCGCCCGTCACGTCGAGGTTCAGATCCTCGGCGACAAGCATGGTGGCATGTATCATCTCTTTGAGCGTGACTGTTCGGTCCAGCGCCGCAACCAGAAGGTCGTCGAGCGCGCACCGGCCCCATATCTGACCGAAGAGCAGCGCACCGAAATCTGCGAACTGGGCTACAAGATCTGCAAACATGTCAATTACGAATGCGCCGGAACGGTCGAATTCCTGATGGACATGGACAGCGGCAATTTCTACTTCATTGAGGTCAATCCACGGGTTCAGGTGGAGCATACGGTGACCGAGGAAGTGACCGGTATCGATATCGTGCGCGCCCAGATCAAAATCGCTGAAGGCAAGACCATCGCGGATGCCACGGGCAAGGAAAGTCAGGCCGATGTGACGTTGAACGGCCATGCGCTCCAGTGCCGTGTCACCACCGAAGACCCCCATCAGAATTTTATTCCCGATTATGGTCGCTTGACCGCCTATCGCTCGGCAACCGGCATGGGCATTCGTCTTGATGGCGGCACCGCCTATGAGGGCGGCGTGATCACCCGCTATTATGACAGTCTGCTGACCAAGGTTACCGCCTGGGCACCAACTCCGGAGCAGGCCATCGCCCGTCTTGATCGTGCCTTGCGTGAATTCCGTATTCGCGGGGTCGCGACCAACATTCCGTTCGTCGAGAACCTGCTCAAGCATCCGACCTTCCTTGATTACAGTTACACCACCAAATTCATCGACACCACGCCAGAGCTGTTCGACTTTGCCGAACGCCGTGACCGTGGCACCAAGGTGCTGAGCTATATCGCAGACATCACGGTCAATGGTCATCCCGAAACCAAGGGACGCCCCGAACCGACGGCAAACCTGCGCAATCCCCACGTGCCCGAGCTGAAAACCGACGAGCCAGCCGCAGGCACTCGCAATCTGCTTGAGGAAAAAGGCCCGCAAGGCATTGTTGACTGGTTGAACGACCAGAAGCAATTGCTGCTGACCGATACCACCATGCGCGATGGCCACCAGTCCTTGCTGGCGACCCGCATGCGCTCGCTCGACATGATCAAGGTAACGCCGAGCTATGCCGCCAATCTGCCACAGCTCTTCTCGCTGGAATGCTGGGGTGGGGCGACCTTCGATGTTGCTTACCGCTTCCTGCAGGAATGCCCATGGCAGCGCCTGCGTGACATCCGCTCTCGTTTGCCCAATGTCATGACGCAAATGCTGCTGCGTGCCTCCAATGGCGTTGGCTACACCAACTATCCTGATAATGTGGTCGAAAGCTTCGTCAAACAGGCTGCCATTACCGGCATTGATGTCTTCCGTGTCTTCGATTCCCTCAACTGGGTCGAGAATATGCGCGTTGCCATGGATGCTGTGTTGGAAAACAACAAGATCTGCGAAGGCACCATCTGCTATACCGGTGATATCTTTGATCCGGACCGGGCCAAATATGACCTCAAATATTATGTCCGCATGGGTAAAGAGCTGCGCGATGCTGGCGCCCATATTCTCGGCCTGAAAGATATGGCTGGCCTTCTGAAACCAGCTCAGGCCCGCGTGCTGATCAAGACCTTGAAAGAAGAGGTCGGCCTGCCGCTCCACTTCCACACCCACGACACCTCCGGCATTGCAGGCGCGACCGTGCTGGCAGCGTCCGAGGCCGGGGCTGACATTGTCGATGCCGCCATGGATGCCTTCTCCGGTTCCACATCCCAGCCATGCCTTGGTTCAATCGTTGAATCCCTGCGTCACACCGAGCGTGACACCGGCATCGACATCAATGCCGTGCGTGAAATCTCTGATTATTGGGAAGCAGTGCGCGCTCAGTATGCGGCCTTTGAAAGCGGCATGATGGCACCAGCTTCCGAAGTCTATCTGCATGAAATGCCCGGTGGCCAGTTCACCAACCTCAAGGCACAGGCCCGCTCGCTGGGTCTGGAAGAGCGCTGGCACGAAGTCGCCCAGACCTATTCGGACGTCAACCGGATGTTTGGCGATATTGTCAAGGTGACCCCATCTTCCAAGGTCGTTGGTGACATGGCGCTGATGATGGTCAGCCAGGGCTTGAGCCGCGCGGAAGTCGAAGATCCGAAAGTGGACGTTTCCTTCCCGGATTCCGTGATCGATATGATGCGCGGCAATCTCGGCCAGCCAGAAGGCGGTTTCCCGGACAATATCATCGCCAAAGTGCTCAAGGGTGAAAAGCCAAACACTGAGCGCCCGGGCAAGCATCTCGAAGCGGTCGATCTGGAACAGGCCCGCGCTGAAGTGTCCGAGAAACTGGAAGACCTTGAAATTGACGACGAGGATCTGAACGGCTACCTGATGTATCCAAAGGTCTTCCTCGACTATATGCGCCGTCACCACACCTATGGTCCGGTCCGCACCCTGCCAACCATGACCTATTTCTATGGTATGAAGCCGGGCGAACAGATTTCCGCGGAAATCGATCCCGGTAAGACCTTGGAAATTCGCATGCTTGCGGTTGGTGAGACCAACGAAGAGGGCGACGCTAAGGTGTTCTTTGAACTGAACGGACAACCGCGCGCCATTCGGGTGCCGGATCGTCAGGTCAAGGCAAGTTCGGCCAAGCGACCAAAGGCAGAAGCCAACAATGCCAAGCATATTGGCGCACCGATGCCGGGTGTTGTGGCGACCATTGGTGTGAAGGCGGGCCAGAAAGTCAAATCCGGCGATCTGCTGCTGACCATCGAAGCCATGAAAATGGAAACTGGCATTCATGCCGAGCGGGATGCAACCGTCAAGGAAGTGCATGTTACCCCCGGTGGCCAGATCGATGCCAAGGATCTGCTGGTCGAGTTTGAAGATTGAAATCAACGACCAAGACTCTGAAAAACCGATAAAAAGCGCTATGATAACCCCGACGCCCATGGTGTCGGGGTTTTTTCTTGCAAAGGCCATGAAAGGCAGCTGTCAGCAGAACGGGGGATGCAGATGACAATGATGGGAACTGGAGCAATGACCGGGGCGCAAAGCGAGCGCCTGTTGCATGACGGTTGGACACTGGCGCGGATCGGGGCGTCAACCAAAGTGCCCTTTGCCATACCCGGTGATGTCCATTCCGCTTTGCTGGCGGAAGAAGAAATCTCCGATCCCTATTGGCGCAACACGGAAACAAGTCTTGATTGGGTGCATGAAAGCCAATGGCAGGCTGAGACGGTCTTTGCCATCGAGGACGTTCCGGTTGGCACCTACATGTTGACGCTAGAAAGCGTTGACTGCCATGCCATCCTCCTGCTCAATGGCATCGAGGTTGGCCGCTGCGAGAGCCAGTTTCTGCGGTATGATTTCGACGTCTCCCAAGCCCTGCAACAGGGCGACAATCGCCTCACTATTCGCTTTTTGTCCAGCTCCCGCATGGCGCGCGACAAGCAGGAGCAATTCCCCTTCAAGGTGCCCCATATTTTCTGGAACTGCCGCTTGCCGCATTACAATTTCCTGCGCAAGGCCCAGTGCCATGCGGGCTGGGACTGGAACATTGCCCTCTCGCCTTTGGGCATTTATGGCGCGGTGCGATTGAGGAAACTCAACCGATTGCGGCTGGATGATGTGATGGTCCGCCAGCATCATGGCGACGGTGCGGTGCGACTGGACATTACGGCCTTCTATCTGGCTCACGAGCCTGCCGAACTGACGCTTGCTGCGAGCCTTGACGGGCAGGTGGTCAGCCAAGCCATTACGGTCTGGCCGGGCGAGGGCAGGTCAGATCTGTCAATCACCATCGATAATCCACACCTCTGGTGGCCGAAGGGCCATGGCGAACAGTCGCTTTATGATCTGACCATCATGCTGGACGGCCAAAGCATCGAGCGACGGATCGGCTTGCGTCAAGTGGAACTGGTGACCGACAAGGATGAAATCGGCAAACGCTTTGCTTTTCGGGTGAATGGGCGGGAGATATTCTGCCGTGGGGCCAACTGGATCCCCGCCGACGCTCTGCCAGCGCGCGCCACACCGGAACGGGTGCGAGACATTTTGACCTCCGCGATTGACGCCAGCATGAACATGATCCGCGTCTGGGGCGGCGGCCAATATGAACCGGACTGGTTCTATGACCTCTGCTCAGAGCTTGGCCTGATGGTCTGGCACGATTTCATGTTTGCCTGCAATCTCTACCCGGCCAGCGACCCCGATTGGCTCTCCCTTGTTCGCCGTGAGGCCTATCAGCAAATTCGGCGGCTTTCCAGCCAGCCTTGCATGGCGCTGTGGTGCGGTGACAATGAACTGGTCGGCGCCCTGACATGGTATGAAGAAAGCAAGAAAGATCGCGACCGTTATCTCGTCATGTATGATCGGCTCAATCATGCGCTGGAAGAGGCCATCCACACCGAGCAACCGGACATTCCCTTTTGGCCATCCTCACCCTCTGCAGGGCCACTCAATTTTGGCGATGGTTGGCATGATGACACATCCGGCGACATGCATTTCTGGGATGTCTGGCATTCGGCCAAGGATTTCGAGCATTATCGCAGCGTTCAGCCCCGCTTCTGCTCGGAATTCGGCTTCCAGTCTTTCCCCTCCAAACGGGTGATCGACAGTTTCACCGAGCCAAAGGACCGCAATGTCTCCTCGCCGATCATGGATGTCCATCAGCGCAATGAAGGCGGCAACAGTCGGATCGTCGAGACCATAGCCCGATATTTTCGCTTCCCTGACGGCTTTGATGATCTGACCTATCTCAGCCAGGTCAGTCAGGGGCTGGCCATGAAAACGGCGATTGAGAGTTGGCGTTCCGCCAAACCGCGCTGCATGGGCACGCTCTATTGGCAACTCAATGACACCTGGCCGGTGGCTAGCTGGGCAAGCCTTGAATATGGTGGTGGTTGGAAGCTGCTCCATTATATGGCGCGCCGCTTCTATGCTCCAATATTGGTCACCGCCCAGCCTGACCCGGCAAGCGGCGAGATCATGCTTATTGCCATCAATGACAGCCCGGCTCCGCTTGAATTGACCATCTCGATTGCCAAGGTCGAACTCAAGGGTAACGTTACAGCCTATGGCGACGTCCATCTCACCTGCCCGATGGGGCGTGCGATGGAAGTGACCCGCATCAAACCTGAAGCTCTGGGAGAGGATGCCTTTTTGCACTTTGAGTGGATGAGCAAGGACGGCCGCCATCACGGCGAGAATGATTATCTGCCAAAGCGGCCCAAGGAGTACGAGCTGCCGACGCCGACCATTCGCCTTGATGAACACATCAATGAAAGAGGCGAGACCGAAATTTCCCTGCTGTCCGACAAGCCTGCCTTTTTCGTCACCTATCACCATGGGGGCGATCGGATCTACTCGGACAATTGTGTCACCCTGCTGCCCGACCGACCAAAGCGCTTGTCGGTGATCAGGCAGAGACGTTCGCATCTGCCGGCGATAGAGGCCGAAGTCAGCTATTTGAAACAATAAGGCAATGCCGTCTTTGGCCTTGCGATGGAGAAGATTGAATGAAACTGGCAGTGATTGGCCTTGGCATGGCGGCACGGCCCCATATTGCCGCGTTGAAACAGCTCGAAGGCCGCGTTTCGGTGACCGGCCTTTACATGCGCAACCAAGAGCGCCGCAAAGCGGCGGCAACCGACTATGGCTGGCCATGCTTTGAGAGCATCGATGCCATTGCGTCCGACGTGGAGACCGAAGCGGTCCTTATCCTTACGCCGCCCAATGCACGCCGTGAAATCGTTGAAAAGCTGACAGAAGCGGGCAAGCATATCCTGATGGAAAAGCCCATAGAGCGGAGCCTTGATGCCGCCGTCGAGCTGGTCGAAATGACGGAAAAATCCAATGTCAAACTCGGCATTGTCTTTCAGCATCGGGCGCGGCAAGGCTCTCTGCGGCTTTCCCAATTGCTCCGGGACGATGCGCTTGGAGAAATCGCCATGGTGCGGACCAATGTGCCTTGGTGGCGCGGACAGGATTATTATGACCAGCCGGGCCGAGGCACCTTTGCGCAGGATGGGGGCGGTGTGTTGATCACCCAAGCGATCCATGTGCTGGATCTGATGCTGTCCCTCTGTGGCCCCGTGCAGGCCGTGCAGGCCATGCTCACAACCACTCGCCTGCACAAGATGGAAACAGAGGATTTTGCCACTGCTGGCTTGATTTATGAAAGTGGTGCCGTGGGCTCGATTGTTGCCACGACGGCCGCATTCCCGGGCGATGCCGAAAGCATCTGCATCGATGGAACATTGGGCACTGCCAAGCTGGAAGCAGGCGAGCTGACACTCCATTGGCGCGATGGCCGTGTCGAGACATTCGGCGAGGAGAGCCTTTCGGGTGGCGGGGCCGATCCAATGGATTTCCCCTGCGACTGGCACCGGGCCATCATCGAAAATTTTGCCGATGCGCTGCAAGGCAAAGCAGACTTGCTGGCCTCTGGCCGTCAGGCGCTGGAAGTCCATCGTCTGATCGAGGCGATGACACAGTCAGCCAACCGCAATGGCCAGCGCGTCGAACTGCCCGAGATTTGAAACGCGCGGTCCCGCACGCCCCAGCTTTGTGGGGCGTACCAGTCTCTCAGGGCTTTTTAGTCCAGCAGGGACTGTGCGGGTCCGGGCCGGGGGGCAGGATCACTCTTGAAGTAAAACAGGCCATAGCGCACCGCAACATAGCCAACCACCAACGTCGCGACCGCCAGCTCCAATCGCGCCAGCCCGACCAGAATGCCGAGCGAGGCTTCGTCCATGCCCCAGCTTGCAAGTTGCGGAGCAACTTTGAACAAAGCCGTCGCCCCAATCACCATGGGGAAGGTGAAGGCCGCATAGGCGGGGCTGAAGGGTAGGCGCAAAAGGCGGAAAAAGGCGACATAAATCACCGCTGTCATCAACAGCGCAATCCCCATCAACAGGATCACCAGCAACATTGAACGCTCTGGCGTCATCGTCAGATACCCTGCCAGCGACAGGCTCGCAGGGGCCGCCAGAATGGCAATGGTCGGCTTGGCAGCGTCCGGAACCTCCTCCAGAAAGATCAGGCGATACAGCATAAGAGGCAACATCACCGCATAGCATCCAAGGGCGAACCAGAACACACCATGGGCAAAGAGTTCCAGCAGACCTCCGGCAAATGTCGCAGGAGGCGCGCTGACATTGGCCACGATCAATCCCACAGGGGGAACGAACCAGCTGGGCACCATATGGCCCAGATCAAAGCCCGGCAGACGCGCACGCACAAACATCACCAAAAAGCCCAGATGCAAACAGACAGCCCCCAACCACAATGCCACACGCAGGTCGGAGCCGAGCCCCATGGAGACGACCATCAGCGCCATCGCAAAGGTCGGCACCACGCTGCCAACCACCGGGTGCTCCAGGTCTTCTTTGAGTGCCGCTGGATGGAGCAGAAACTTGATGGCAAGCAGCAACAGTAAAATGAAAGCAATGCCAGCTGAAAGGCTCTGCGCCACACCTTTAAACAGTCCCGCCAATTCCCAGCAGGCACCCAGACTGGCGATCCCCAGCGCCAGGCCGGCAAGGGGGGTGGGAATGGTGCGAAAGCGTGTGTTTCTCATGGGGATCTCGCTTCGTATTTGAGATATGGTTTTCTAAGATGCGCATCAGTGGAGCAAGGATTTACTGCAAAAGAGTCCTTTTGCGCAACGCAGGCACCATAGACCTGCTTTGGTATTCGTGATATCTAAATGATTTAAATACTACGTTTGGAAAAACTAAATGCCTACACTGAAGCAGCTTCATGCCTTCGTTGCCATTGCCCGCTATGGAAATCTCGGGGATGCCGCCAAAAGCATTCACCTGAGCAAAGGGGCGGTCTCGCAGGCCTTGGCCGAGCTGGAGCTGCGCCTTGGCACGCGGGTTTTTGATCGGGTCCACCCCCGATTAAGGCTCAATGATCAGGGCCGCCAGTTGCAGGTGCTGGCAGAAGACATCCTTGATCGTGTTGAGGATATCCGTCACATGTTCGACCATGGTGGCGCGCCGGTTGGCTCCTTGCGGATTGGTGCCAGCCAGACCATCGGCAACTATCTTCTGCCCTGTCTTCTGGCCGACATTGCCGGTCTGGATGCAAAGGTCTGCATTGCCAATAGCCAGCAATTGTCAGAACAGCTGATCCGCTTCGAATTGGATTTGGCATTGATCGAGGGGCGCACCGATCATCCAGATCTGGTGACGCGGCATTGGCGTCGCGATGAAATGCTGCTGGTCGCCAGACCGGACCATCCTCTTGCAGGGCGGCAGGGATTAGAGCTATCCGATCTTTCCGGCTACAACTGGGTTTTGCGCGAACCGAAATCGGGCACGCGTGATCAGTTCGATCGTGACATCGCTCCCTATCTTGCTCCAATGGGAAAAATGCTCGAGCTGAACTCCATCGAAGCGCTCATTCTCGCTGTTGAACAGGGTCTGGGGGTGTCTTTGGTCTCTCGGCTTGCCGTTGCACCGCGCTTGGAGCAAAAACGGCTGGTGAGCCTTGAAACCAGTCAACGCTTCACACGCACGCTAAAGTTCGTTTGGCATCGCCAGAAATATCACAGCGCCCTGATGGATCATTTCATCGCCAGCATTGTCGCCGACGATGCCAAAGGCAACCCGCGCGACATCTAGGCGATTAGGTCTTCCACCGCAACGTCATCGGCCATCGACAGAACAGTGTCCTTGTGGGGCAGGCGCGGCCCGATTTCCCCTAGAGCTGCGATAGCAAACGCGGTCGACTGGCGAGCAATTGTGTGAAGCGGCAGACCACAGAGTCGCCCATGGATAATGCCAGCCACCATCGCGTCACCAGCGCCCACCGAGCTGACCACACGGGTGGCGGGCGGTTTGGCCAGAACGCAGCGGGTCTCCGTAATGAACAAAGCGCCTTTGGTGCCCATCGACACCACCGAAAGCCCGATGCCTCCGTCGCTCAGCTTGTGCACTTCATCAATAATTTCGCTGTGACTGGTCAGCTTTTTGCCTGTAACGGCACGAAGCTCGGCCAGATTGGGCTTGATGACGTCCGGCGTCGCCTTCAGGCCCAGACGCAGAGCCTCGCCGCTGGTGTCCAGATAAACACTTGCTCCCTTGGCCTTTAACAGATCGATCAGGTCATGGAAGAAATGATCCGGCCCGTCCTGCGGCATACTCCCCGCCAGCACAAAATGCTCCATGCCTTCATCGCTCAGCGAGACGATCATGTCCTTGATCGCGTTGTAGCCCGAAGCCGGGGCGGCGGCACCTGGATAATTGATGTCGGTCACCTGATCGCTCGTTGCATCAACCAGCTTCACATTCACCCGCACCCGACCGGGAATGCGAATGAAGTGGTCCTCGATATTTTTCTCTGCAAAGAGCCGCTCGAAAATCAGGGCATTATCCTGCCCCATCAAACCCGTCGCCGTCACCCGATGGTCAAAATGGGCCAGAAAAGACGCGACATTGACCCCTTTGCCCCCAGCATCGATCTGCACCGATTGGACGCGATTGACCGCACCGGGCTGAAAGTCCTTGACCCGGGCGGACTGATCAATGGCAGGATTAAGAGTCAGTGTGACAACGGGGGGAGGGATACGCATGACTTTGGGTCCAGAATTCAATTCAGCGCTCGCAAGAGCACTCTTTTATAACGGCATCAGCAAGAAGGTTTGCGATCCATGAGCTTACCCACCCCTGACCGTCTGAACAGGACATGGATCAAGTGACGGTGAAACCCCGACTGCGAAAAATGTCGCGGGCAGCTTCGGTCTCTTGCGGCGTTGGGGTGCGCAGATCGCGCAATTGATATTCCATCCCCAGCTTGTCCCACTTGGAAACCCCAAGCTGATGAAAGGGCAGCAGCTCGATCATTTCCACATGCGCCCCCAGATCATCCCTGAGATGGGCGACATAATCGGCCATGCCAGACACCTCGTGCGGAGCATCGCTCCAGCCGGGCACCAGGACATATCGCACCCTCAGCGTTTTGCCCAGACGCGCCAATCGCTCCGCAAAATCAAGTGTTGGTTGCAAGGGTTGGGCGGTCAGTGCCTTGTACCGATCCGGGTCGATATGCTTGATGTCGAGCATGATCAGGTCGAAGTCATCAAACCATTCATCCGGCACATTGCCATGCAGATAGCCTTGTGTATCGAGCGCAATATGCAGGCCATAGCGTTTCTTGATGGTGTGAGCCGCCTTGCCGACGAATTCCGCCTGCATCATCGGTTCGCCACCCGAAAAGGTCACGCCGCCGGACGTCTTCAGAAAACCCGCATAGCCATGCACTTCGCGCACCAGATCCTTGACGGTGACTTTCTGACCATTGTGCAATTTCCAGGTATCGGGATTGTGGCAATAAAGGCAGCGAAACAGGCAACCAGCCATGAAAAACACAAACCGCATGCCCGGTCCATCCACTGCGGCACCGCTTTCGATCGAATGCAGATAGCCGTGGGTTGCATGGGCGTGCACCTCTTGCAGGTGGGTTTCATGAATGCTGACAGTCAATCCGATACTCCTCAAGGGTTTGAAGGGCTTTCCGTGTAGATGGGTATAAAGAGAGCCGAAAAGCAAGGGCTTTCCGGCTCTCCATGTCACTCAATTGTTCCGAACAAACGGATCCTTACATGTTTGCATGGAAGGTGCGGCTCAGAATATCGAGCTGCTGTTCGCGGTTCAGCTTGACGAAGTTCACGGCATAGCCGGACACGCGGACCGTCAGCTGCGGATATTTCTCCGGATGATCCATGGCATCTTCCAGCGTTTCTCGGGTCAGCATATTGACGTTGACGTGGAAGCCGCCGGCATCGGTGAAGCCATCAAGGCAGTTGGAGAGGTTGCGGATCTGCTCATTGTCATTATGACCCATCGAGTCCGGTGTCGCAGAAGCGGTCCAGCTGATGCCGTCCTGAGCATATTCATAAGGCAGTTTGGCAATGGACGTCCCTGCCGCGATGAAGCCTTTCTTGTCACGACCATTCATCGGGTTTGCACCCGGGGCAAATGGTTCGCCACCCTGACGACCACAAGGGGTCGAGCCGGTTTTCTTGCCATAGACCACGTTCGAAGTGATGGTCAGAACCGACTGAGTTGGGGTTGAGTCGCGGTAGAAGTAAGGCTGAGCTGCCACTTTCTTCATGAAGACTTCGGTCAGCCAGCTTGCAATGCTGTCAACCCGATCATCATTGTTGCCAAAGGCGGGATAGTCGCCGTCAATTTTGTAATCGACCGCAATGCCCTGTTCGTTGCGAATGACGCTGACTTTGGCATATTTGATGGCCGACAGGCTGTCTGCCGCGATGGACAGGCCAGCAATGCCGCAAGCCATGGTGCGCAGGATGTCACGGTCATGCAGGGCCATTTCAATCCGCTCATAGGCATATTTGTCATGCATATAATGGATCGAATTCAATGCCTTGACGTAGGTCTTGGCGAGCCAGTCCATGGATTTCTCGAACTTCTCGACAACTTCGTCATAGTCGAGCACGTCAGCGGTGATTGGCTCAAGGCCTTCGGCCACTTTCTGACCGCTCTTCTCGTCAACGCCACCATTGATCGCATAGAGCAGGCCCTTGGCAAGGTTGGCACGGGCGCCGAAGAACTGCATCTGTTTGCCGATCGCCATGGCGGAAACGCAGCAAGCAATGCCATAGTCGTCACCCCATTTCGGGCGCATCAGATCGTCATTCTCATACTGAATGGCGCTTGTGTCCTTGGAAACCTTGGCGCAGAAGTCCTTGAAGCCGCGTGGCAGCTTGGAACTCCACAGAACCGTCAGGTTTGGCTCTGGTGCAGGACCCAGATTATAGAGGGTGTTGAGGAAACGCATGGCGTTCTTGGTGACCAGTGTCCGGCCATCAAGACCCATGCCGCCGAGCACTTCGGTCACCCAGGTTGGATCGCCCGAGAACAGCTCGTCATAGTCAGGGGTGCGCAGGAAGCGGACGATGCGAAGCTTGATGACCATGTCGTCGATCAGCTCCTGAGCTTCTTCTTCGGTCAGCAGACCTGCGGCAAAGTCGCGTTCGATATAGATATCAATGAAGGTCGCGGTGCGGCCGAAGGACATGGCCGCGCCATTCTGTTCCTTCACTGCGGCCAGATAGGCCATATAGGTAAACTGGATGGCTTCACGAGCGTTGGAGGCTGGCTGGCTCATGTCGATGCCATATTTGAGGCCCATCTCGCGCAGTTCTTCCAGCGCGCGATATTGCTCGCTCAGCTCTTCGCGGGTGCGGATGGTGTTCATGTCGAACACGGCATCGTCCAGCTCGACTTTTTCCGCCAGCTTCTGCTCTTTGAGGAAATCGATGCCATAAAGCGCCACGCGGCGATAATCACCGATGATGCGGCCACGGCCATAAGCATCTGGCAGACCGGTCACGACGCCGGATTTGCGAGCCGCCATGATGTCCGGGCTGTAAACATCAAACACCGCTTGGTTGTGGTCTTTGCGATATTTGGTCCAGATTTCATGCACCTGTGGGTCCGGAGTGAAGCCAAAGGCTTCCATGCCATTTTCCACCATGCGCAGGCCGCCATTTGGCATGATGGCGCGCTTGAGAGGGGCTTCGGTCTGCAGGCCGACAATCAGTTCAAGCTGCTTGTTGATATAGCCAGCATCATGAGCGGTGATGGAAGAAGGAATGGGAGATACATCCAGAACGCCAGCTTTGCGCTCTTCTTTCAGCAACTCGCCCAACTCTTCCCAAAGCTGCTTGGTCCGGTCGGTCGCGTCGGCCAAAAAGCTGTCGTCGCCTTCATAAGGGGTGTAGTTTTCCTGAATGAACCCGCGCACATCAACTTCTTTGCGCCATTGACCATCAGAAAAGCCAGCCCACGGATCCACGACGATTGGCTTGTCACTCATAAAATTCATTTCTTGCTTCCTCATGTCACGATTGGAACTTGGTTCCAATGGTTCTTGCGTGGCTTCACCGCGCATCAGGCACAGCACCACCGTTTCGAGCGGTTGGGGGACTGCTCGATTGCGTTTCTCTTCATGTTGCCTGGGGTTACCCGGCGCGGAATATGGTCGTTAGAATTGCTTTGGCTTCGCTCATACTCCAGCATCGCCTTTCGACCTTAGTATATAGGAAGGGAAAGTCCGGAGGCAAATTATACCCATAGCAAGAAGATCTGAAAAACGCAGTTATTTCATATACTTAATGTTTCGAATGCGCGGTTTGCATCAAACGCATAGCTCGCAAAAATTCCCCGCGTTCAAATCTGCACAAAATGATGTGCGATTTTGGAATTTTATTAGTACGCACAAATGCTTAGATACTAACCTTAGGGAAGATGGTTGATTCTGTCGCAGGGAAAAAACTGCGTCTCTGGATTTCATTTGCTTTGAAAATTCAGCTTTTTGGTGTGCCCGAAATGCGCTTTTGCAGGCGGCTGCGATGGAGCGAATAAAGCCCGGCTGCGACGATCAAGGCAGCGCCCAACAAAGTTGACCAGATCGGCAAGGTGCCGAATATGACAAAGCCGATGGGGATCGACCAGACGATCTGCAAATAGGTATAGGGCTGAATGGCACTCGCTTCGACAAGGGTCAGAGCCTTGATGACAAAGAAATGCGCCAATGTGCTGCTCATGCAAACCATCGCCAGCAAAGGCCAATTGATCACCTCCCAAGCGGGAATGTTAGGCAGGCCCAGTACCGTACTCAGCACCACACCGACAATCCCTGCATAAAGAAATGATGTCAAAGCATCGTCGTGGCGACTGACAAGGCGCGTGAAGAGCTGATAGACCGCAAAGGCCGAAGTTGCCGCAAGGCCGATCAGACCGCCCACGCCCCAGATATTGCCCGTCGGCTGCATGATGATCAGCAGACCGGCCATACCCACCAGCAAGGCCGCAATCCGCCGCCAGCCGACTTGCTCGCCCAGAAATACAGCCGCCAAAGCCGTCACGATCAGCGGATGGACCATGATCAGCGTGGTGGTCTCGGCCAGACCGAGACGGGCAAAGGTCATGATGATCAACGCGACTTCAGTAAACAGAAGAACGCCACGCAAGATCTGAATGGATCGATGATTGGTTTTAAGGGCTCCGGCGATGCCAGCCGGACGAGTCGCTGCCCAGATCAGGGCGACAATCAGATGGAACCAGTAACGCGCCATCATGATGAACCAGACCGAATGATTCACCACCAGGGTCTTGGAGGCCGCATCGCCAGAGGCAAAGATCACGGTGGCAAGAATGGCAAACAGAATGCCGGCGCGATGGGCTCGGTTTGACTGATCCATGATCAAGGGCCTTTGGATAGGTGAGGGGCCTGAGAGAATGGCTAAGGCCGCTGGAGGGTGTGGTCAGTCTTTCATAAACTGGGATCCCAGAAAAGCCCCGCGACACTCCCACCTTACACTGTAAACAGAAAAGCCAGCGCCTTTTGGGGACGCTGGCTTTTGCATTGTGCAGAAGACAAGGAGAATCAGAATTCGACCACGGCGCGGATCGATTTGCCCTCATGCATCAGATCAAAACCGTGATTGATCTCGTCAAGCGTCAGTTTATGGGTGATCATCGGATCGATTTCGATCTTGCCATCCATATACCAGTCGACAAATTTCGGCACATCGGTCCGTCCCTTGGCACCACCAAAGGCCGTGCCTTTCCAGATGCGGCCCGTAACCAGCTGGAACGGGCGGGTCGAGATTTCAGCGCCAGCCGGTGCCACACCAATAATCACCGAAACACCCCAACCACGATGGGAGCATTCCAGCGCATCGCGCATGACTTTCACATTGCCGGTCGCATCAAACGAATAATCGACGCCGCCAATCTGATCTGCACCCTTCTTGGTGAGATTGACGATTTCCTCAACCACAGACCCTTCAATCTTGGAAGGGTTGACGAAGTGGGTCATACCGAATTTCTTCGCCATTTCCGCCTTGCTGTCATTGAGATCAACCCCGATAATCATGTCGGCGCCCGCCATCCGCAGGCCCTGAATGACATTCAGCCCAATCCCGCCAAGGCCGAAAACAGCCGCAGTCGAGCCGATTTCAACGCCAGCGGTGTTGATCACAGCGCCAATCCCGGTCGTCACGCCACAGCCGATATAGCAGATCTTGTCAAATGGAGCGTCATCGCGCACCTTGGCCAGCGCAATCTCCGGCATCACCGTGTGGTTGGCAAAGGTCGAGCAGCCCATATAATGATAGATCGGCGTGCCATCGAGCATGGAAAAACGGGTGGTGCCATCGGGCATCAGGCCCTGACCCTGCGTGTTGCGGATCGCGGTGCACAGATTGGTCTTGCCGCTCAGGCACGAGGGGCATTCGCGACATTCCGGCGTATAGAGCGGAATCACATGGTCGCCAGGTTTCAGCGTCGTTACCCCTTCGCCCACTTCAAGCACAATGCCTGCGCCCTCATGGCCAAGGATAGACGGGAACAGCCCTTCCGGGTCAGCGCCTGACCGGGTGAATTCGTCGGTATGACAAAGGCCAGTTGCCTTGATTTCAACCAACACTTCGCCCGCCTTCGGACCATCCAATTCGACTTCCATAACGGTCAACGGCTCACCCGCTGCTAACGCCACTGCTGCTTTGGTTCTCATAGAAAATCTCCCCACTTGCGGTTGGGTATCAGTTTGATGGATAAGTGAAATTACGTCAATAAACAAACGGGCCCGCCCTGACAATCAGGGCAGGCCAAACTTCTGAAACAAAAGTCATCAGCGGCATACATGATCTGTGTATGGCGGATCAAGCTTTAAGGCGCATCATCAAAGCGTGCCCGATCATGCGGGGCAGAATAGTCGATCTCCGGCCCCATGGGGACCACGCGGGTCGGATTGATCATATCATGGCTGGCATAATAATGATTCTTGATGTGATCCATCCGCACAGTGTCCGCAACGCCCGGCACCTGATGCAGATCGCGCACATAGTTGGACAGGTTCGGATAGGAACCGATCGTTCTGAGATTGCATTTGAAATGCCCCACATAGACCGGGTCGAAGCGGAACAGGGTGGTCAACAGCCGCCAGTCTGCTTCCGTTGGTGCCGATCCATTCAGATAGCGCATTCGTGAGAGGCGATCCTCCAGCCAATCAAGGGTCTCGAACAAGGGGACAACGGCCTCTTCATAGGGCTCCTGTTCGGTGGCAAAGCCTGCCTTGTAAACCCCGTTATTGACCTTGTCATAGACTTTCTCGTTGATGGCGTCGATCTCGGCACGCAGTTCCTGCGGATAATAATCCCCCGGTTTGGCACCGATCTCGTCAAAGGCAGAGTTTAGCATCCGGATGATTTCGGCGGATTCGTTGTTAACGATGGTGCCTGTCTGCTTGTCCCAAAGCACCGGCACGGTAACGCGACCGCTATAGGTCGGGTCCGCGGCCGTGTAGACCTGATGCAAATAATCTGCATTGTGGATCGGATCGGGGACCACTCCGTCCTGCGGCTCAAAGGTCCAGCCATGCTCCCCCATGAAACTGTTGACCACCGAGATGGAAATCATCTCTTGAAGGCCTTTAAGAGCACGGAAAATCAGGGTCCTGTGCGCCCATGGGCAAGCATAGGAAACATAAAGATGATAGCGCCCGGCCTCCGCCTTGAAGCCGCCTTTTCCGGTTGGGCCTGCGGAGCCGTCAGCGGTCACCCAGTTGCGAAAGGCGGAATCCTTGCGAACAAACCGCCCGCCGCTTGATTTGGTGTCATACCATTGGTCATGCCATTGACCATCGATGAGAAGTCCCACGGGTTTTCTCCTTTGAAGTCTGTGTATCCGAATACAAATGAGGGGGCTTGCGCCCCCTCTTGCCAATGGCTGTCTGTCCACCGTCAGGGCTATCAAACGGCTTCTTCTGAACGGACGTCCGGTTGCTTGGCATGTCTAGCCATGAAGGTCATACGGTCAATGAACGAACCGCATGATTGCTCAGTAAGGCGAGCGTGACTGCTTTGTGCGTTAGGCTGACAGTTTTGCTGCCAGTTTGGCCACATGTCCGCCCTGATAGCGAGCGCCTTCGAGTTCGACTTCGGAAGGCTGGCGGGAGCCGTCGGTTGCGGTGAGCGTTGTCGCGCCGTAAGGGGAGCCGCCTTTGACTTCTTCAACACCAGACTGGCCCTGGAAGGCATAGGGCAGACCTGCGACGACCATGCCCTGATGCAGAAGGGTCGGGATGAAGCCCATGATCGTAGTTTCCTGACCGCCGTGCTGGGTGGCGGTTGAGGTGAAAACAGAACCGACTTTGCCAGTCAGCTTGCCTTCGGCCCACAGGCCACCGGTCTGGTCCCAGAAATTGCGCATCTGGGAAGCAACTGTGCCAAAACGGGTGCCTGCGCCAACGATGATAGCGTCATACTGGTCAAGTTCGTTCGGGTCTGCGATCGGGGCTTCCTGATCCATTTTGTAATGGGATTCCTTTGCAACTTCTTCAGGGACGAGCTCTGGCACGCGTTTGATGGTTACGTCAGCGCCTTCTGCTTTTGCGCCTTCAGCGACGGCTTTCGCCATGGTTTCAATGTGGCCATAGGCTGAATAGTAAAGAACGAGAACTTTTGTCATTGTAAAATCCATTTCCTCGGATTGAGACTGTGTGTTTCGGGTCGGCATTTGGACGCGACACCATTTATTGTTTAATGCGCGGGCCGAATGAATGTTCCGTTGCGCAGTTCGCGGATCGCCTGATGAATCTCTTCCTTGGTGTTCATAACGATCGGTCCGTGCCAGGCCACCGGCTCTTGCAACGGAGCACCGGAAATCAGCAGGAAGCGAACCCCGTTCGGGCCAGCAAGCACTTCCACCTCGTCACCAGTCCCGAAATGCACCAGCGTTCGGTCCCCCGACATGTCGCGAATATTGACTTCCTCGCCGAGGACTTCCTTTTCCAGCAGGATGCCACGGGGTTTCGAGCTGTTGTCAAACAACCCTGCGCCTTCGAACACATAGGCAAAGGCATTGCGATAGGTGTCGATCTTGAAGCGCTTGCGCACGCCGGCCGGCACGAAAATGTCCAGATAGAGCGGATCCGCAGCAATGCCATCCACTGGACCACGCTTGCCCCAGAATTCGCCAATGACGATTTTCACGCTGGTGCCGTCATCATCGATTACCTGAGGAATTTCCTTCGATTCCACATCTTGATAGCGTGGAGACGTCATTTTCAGGCTGGCCGGAAGATTGGCCCAGAGCTGAAAGCCATGCATTTGGCCCTTGGTATTTCCCTTGGGCATTTCCTGATGCATGATGCCCGAGCCTGCGGTCATCCATTGCACATCGCCAGCCCCAAGGGTGCCATGATTGCCAAGGCTATCCCCGTGCTCAACCGACCCATTAAGAACATAGGTGATCGTCTCGATCCCGCGATGCGGATGCCAGGGAAAGCCCTGAATATAATCTTCAGGCCGCTCATTGCGGAAATCATCAAATAACAGATAAGGATCGGCCATTTCCGGATTGTGGAAACCAAAGGCGCGATGCAATTTTACGCCAGCGCCTTCCAGGGTCGGAACAGCCTGCGACGTAGAAACGACGGGTCTGATAGACATGCTTTTTCTCCATCCTTTTGGCAGCAAGGGCGCGCGGTCAAATCGCTATTCAGGCCTACTGCCTATGACATTGCGCCTTGGGCGGTTTCCCTTAGGTGGAGCCGACAGACGCTTGGTGTGTTGTCTCTAAGGTAATTGCCTTATTCATGAATACAATGTGATAAAATCGATCTCTCTGATGAGAATTGTTCATGAATTGAGAGTTCAAGTGCCGCAATAGGTGATATGAGGGCCGAACTCTGCCGGAGCCGGGCCTTCAAACGCTTCATTCCCGGCCTGCCGGTTGAATGGATTGGTGACCAAGCTCAGCAATTGCTTGAAGTCTGTCAGATCCATCTGTTCCTCTGCACGCTCCAGCGCCGCTTCGACCAGATGATTGCGCGGAATGTAAAGCGGATTGATGCGATCCATCTCCTTCGCGATATCCGCTTTGGGTCGTGGATCCTCTGCCAGCCGCTTTTGCCAACGCTCAAGCCAGTCATTGAGCCGCGATTGGTCTGCAAACAAAGCCTTCAGTGGCCCCTGATCCCCTCGCAAGACATCGGCCAGCGCCCGGAAGCAACTGGTGAAATCCACCCGGTCCGCAGCCATGGCATCAAACAGATGCTTGATCAGGGCGTCGTCACCTTCCGCAATCTCGCTAAGGCCGATCTTCTGCCCCATGCCGGTGAGCCAGGCCTGTTTATGATCACTGACGAAATCGGCAAGCACATCGGTGGCCTGATTGATCGCTTCGGTTTCATTGTCCGGGTTAATCAGCGGGATCAGGGTTTCCGCCAGCCTTGTGAGATTCCAGCGCCCCATCACCGGCTGGTTGCCATAAGCATAGCGCCCATGGTGGTCAATCGAACTGAAGACCGTATTGAGATCAAATGCATCCATGAAGGCGCAGGGACCATAATCAATGGTCTCTCCGGAAATGGTCATATTGTCCGTATTCATCACACCATGGACAAACCCCACCTGCATCCAGCGGGCAATCAGCTTTGCCTGTCGCTTGCTGACCGCAGCCAGAAAGGCGAGATAGGCATCATCACGCTTGGCAAGCTCAGGATAATGGCGCTCTATTGCATAATCGGCCAGCTGGCGCACCTTGTCCCATTCGCCACGTGCCGCAAAAAACTGGAATGTGCCAACCCGCAAATGGCTCGACGCGACACGGGCCAGGACGGCGCCCGGCTTCAGCCGCGTGCGCATGATGCGTTCACCTGTCGTAACAGCAGCCAAGGCCCGCGTAGTCGGCACACCCAGAGCATGCATCGCTTCGCCCATCAGATATTCCCGCAAGACCGGACCAAGCGCCGCTTTGCCATCGCCACCGCGCGAGAAAGGCGTGGGACCAGAGCCTTTGAGATGAATGTCATAGCGTTTGCCAGCTGGCGTTATCACTTCCCCCATCAACAAGGCTCGACCATCACCCAATTGCGGTGAGAAGCCACCAAATTGATGCCCTGCATAGACCTGTGCCAAAGGGGCTGCGCCTTTGGGTATGTCTGAACCGGCGAAAAATGCCGCCAGCTGATCCTTCTCCAGGTCGAGCGACAAACCCAGCATTGCAGCCAGCTCTTCATTGAAGATCTCAAGCCGCGGATGGACGAATTCTTCGCCCTGCCAGGGGACGTAAAAGCCTTCCAGTTCACGCGCATAGCTGTTGTCAAACGCAAAGGGCTCGGTTGTGTTGGTTATGGAATCCATGGGAACGGCTTTTCGTGACCTTTCCGGCATCTTGGGGTTTACGGGTTTCCTCTTATAGGGATTATATGGGAACGATTGAGCTTTATGTCACCCGCACCATCAAAAATGACGTCTCTGTAATGCCTCCTGATATGACAATGGCAAAAGGCAATTGCCAAGGCGAGGGGACAATGGTAGCCATTTGACTTCCCTTCTTCTACGGATCCATTCGCCGATCCAGACCTTCCATAAACGAGGCCAATATGAAATATACCGCAGCGCATTGGGGTGCTTATGAGATTAAGGGCGACCAATTGCATCCATTCAAGGATGATCCAGAACCGTCCCGGATCGGCAAAGGCTGGGTCAGTGCGGCGCGCGATACCAACAGTCGCATCCTGCGTCCCGCCGTTCGAAAGGGCTGGCTTGAGGGTGACAAGGGCGACAAGCGCTGTGACGATGTTTATGTCGAGATTTCATGGGAAAAAGCCGCCAAGATGGTGGCCGGTGAAGTCCGGCGCGTCGCGGACGAATATGGCAATGAGGCGATCTTCGGTGGCTCCTATGGATGGGCCAGCGCGGGCCGCTTTCATCATTCCCAAAGCCAGCTGCGCCGTTTCCTCAATCTTGCTGGCGGGTCTGTCACCTCGACCGAAACCTATTCTCATGCCGCGGCTGAAGTTCTGTTTCCCTATATCACCGGATTGTCACAGGCCCAGTTTCAGGAACAGACCACCAGCTGGCAGAACCTGATCGACCATTGCACCTTGCTGGTCGGCTTCGGTGGTATTTCCGGCCGCACGGGGCAGGTGAGTTCCTCGGGCCTTTCCAGACATGAGACCGAAAGCTGGTTGGCTGCCATGAAAGGCCGCAAGATCAACGTCTCGCCGCAACAAAGCGACATGACCGATGGGGAATGGCTATCGATCCGTCCGGGCACCGATGTCGCGCTCATGCTGGCCTTGTCTCATACCTTGCTGGTCAATGGCTGGCACAAGGAAGACTTCCTCAATCGCTGCACCAGCGGCTGGCCCAAATTCCGCGCCTATTTGCTGGGCGAAGAGGATGATCTGACCAAAAGCGCCGACTGGGCAGCCCCGATCTGTGATATTCCTGCAGACAAAATCATCCAACTGGCCAAGGATATGGCCGCCAATCGCACCATGGTCAACGTTTCCTTCTCGCTGCAACGCTCTGACCATGGTGAACAGGCATTGTGGGCCGGATGGGCGCTGGCGGCGATGATCGGCCAGATCGGCCAGCCGGGCGGCGGCTTCACGTTTGGCTATTCTGGCGTCAGCACCGTCGGTCGACCGACCAAGGTCATTCGCTGGCCGTCCCTGTCACAGGGCAAGAACCCGGTCAAGCGGTCCATTCCCGTTGCCCGCATCACTGACATGCTGCTCAATCCGGGCGGCGAGTATTTCTACAAGGGCGAAGCCTGCCAATATCCAGATATCAAGCTGATTTTCTGGTCTGGTGGCAACCCGTTTCACCATCATCAGGATTTGCATCGCCTGCAAAAGGGTTGGAGAAAACCGCAAACTGTCATCGTCTGCGATCACAGCTGGACGGCAACAGCCCGTCGCGCGGATATTGTCTTGCCTGCCACCAGCTCGCTGGAACGCACCGACATCATGATGCAAAAAACCGATCCATCGGTCATTTATATGTCTGCGATGTTCAAGCCCCTTGGGGAAGCCAAAAATGATTTCGACATCATGCGGCTGCTTGCCGCTGAAATGGGCGTTGAGGAGGCCTTTACCGAGGGACGCGATGCCGATGGCTGGCTTGAGGCGCTGTGGGAAAAGGTCCAGAAGCGCTTTGAGAGGAACGATTTCGAGGTGCCGGACTTTGAAAGCTTCAAGGCGATGGGACGCTTCATCCTGCCTGACCACGAGGACAATGACCGCGTCGCCCTTGCCGATTTCGTCACGGATCCCGATGCCCATCCGCTCACCTCGGAAAGCGGCAAACTGACTTTGTTCAATGAGACAATTGCCAGCTATCGCCTGTCCGACTGTCCGGGCCATCCAAGCTGGATGCAGCCGGCCGAAAGTCTGATCGATGCTCCTGAAGGGGCCTTGCATCTCATCTCTGGTCAATCCTGGACTCGGCTTCACAGTCAGAATGATCGGGGTGCGGAGTCGTTAGCCAGCAAGCGTGAGGGGCGCGAAATCTGTTACCTCCACCCTGAAACCGCGAAAGAACGCGGCATTGAGGATGGCAGCTTTGTCCGCCTTTACAACGAGCGAGGCGCAACGCTCGCCGCTGTTTCCCTGACGCAAGGCATCCGCAGAGACTGCATTTCCCTGCCAACCGGAGCTTGGCTCGATATTGCCCAAGTGGATGGTGAAGCGCTGGAAGTGCATGGCAACCCAAATGTCCTGACCATCGATAAGGGCACATCCGGTCTGGCACAGGGCAACATTGCACACACCGCGTTGGTCTTTGTCGAAACGTGGTCCAAACCCCTGCCGCCGCTCACGATCGACAAGCCCCCGCGCTTTTTGAGTGCCTGACACGGCCAGATACCCATCGGGCAGCCTTTGCTTGTTTCAAAAAAAGCCGAGATATATAGTCCTCAGGACGCTTTCCTATATCTCGGCTGAAAAGAACTGAATGCGCTGGCTGTCCCAAATATTCGCCCTCTTTGCCGTCTTTGCTATTGCCACCGGAATCTTCTGGGGATCATTTGGCTATTTTCAGTCCGAAGAGCAGAGCAAGGCCGAAGGCCGCCTGTCGCTCTATCGCTCGTCGCTGATTGCCGAGTTGCAGCGCTTCTCCCATCTGACCCACATTCTTGCCCGTGACCCTTATGTGGTCGAAATCAGCGCTGGCGGCGACACCGGCTTCCTCAACAACCGCCTCAAGGATTTCGTTGCTGCGACGGGGCTTGATGCCATCTATCTGATGAATGCTGACGGTGTGACCATCGCCGCCTCGAATGCTGACACGCCGACAAGTTTTGTCGGTCAGGTCTATTCCTTCCGGCCCTATTTCCTCTCCGCCATGAAGGGTGAGCAGGGGCACTTCTATGGTATCGGGGCAACCACCGGGACGCCCGGTTATTTCCTCGCTGATGCGGTCATGAACAAGGACGGCACCATTCTGGGGGTGTTGGCGATCAAGATCAATCTTTCCAAAGTGCAGGAGCGCTGGCGTGATGCGGGGGAAAGGATCCTGCTCGCCAATCGTTCTGGCGTCGTGTTGCTGGCATCCGAGCCTAGCTGGCGCTTTCGGGTCCTCAAACCGCTGACCGACGGTCAGAGGCAACACATCCGCTTGTCGCGGCAATTTCCCGGCCACAGCCTCGAGCCGCTCGATTGGATGCCAAGGCTGAAACCCGCACCAAGCCGCGCCACCATAGACGGCCTTTCGAGCCTTTATCTGGTCAGCACCAATCTGCCCCATGAGTGGAGCTTGCATTATTTCGCCTCTGACGACAGGGCAGTCGCCCGCTCCATGCTGGTCACCGGTTTCGGTATCATGATCGCGGCTGGCATTCTGATCTTGTTCCAGTTGCAACGCACCCGCCGCATCGGTGCGGCCTTGAAGCGGTCTGAGGAGGAAGAGGCCCTGTTGCGCGAAGCCAATGAACGACTGGCCGTTGAAATCACAGAGCGTCGCACCGCCGAACAGGCACTGCAAAAGACACAGGACGAGCTGGAACGCGCCAGCCGTCTCGCCGCGCTGGGGCGGTTGGCAGCTCTGGTTACCCACGAACTGGGGCAACCCATTGCCGCCATGCGCAATTATGTGGCCGCCGCAGAAATCAGCGGCGCGTCCAAACTCTCCGCCACGTTGTCCTCACGCATTGGTGGGTTGATTGACCGGATGGAGGATATCACAAGGCAGCTGAAATTCTTCGCCCGGACGGATGAACAGAATTTCGAGGATGTCGATTTGCGTGACGCAATGCAGATATCCCTTGGTCTGGTTGAGCCGAACGTCAAGGAAAGCGCCGTAACGGTGCATTTCACCCCGCCCAGCGAGCCGATCCTTGTGCGTGGCAATCGCTTCCGGCTTGAGCAAACCATGACCAACCTGCTGCGCAACGCCATCGATGCCAGCGAAGAGGTCGATAGCCCGGAGCTTACCATTCTAATGGGGCGCACCCGGCAGACGGTCTGGTTTGAAATCATCGACAATGGTCATGGTCTGGGCGGCACCAGCCTTGATGAATTGCAGGAGCCCTTTGTCACGACCCGCGAAAGCGGCCGCGGTATGGGATTGGGGCTGGCCATTTCAGCGGGGATTGTCAATGATCATGACGGCCAAATGTCCGCATGGGATAGACCCGAGGGTGGGGCGGTCTTCCGGGTGGAATTGCATGCACTGGATGCTGCATGGCCAATCAAGGACAGCGCGGATGGCACGGACAGTGAGGTCTCTGAGGCCCCTGAGTCCTCTGAGGACCAAACACCACACGCATGGAAAAAAGAGATGGACGCATGAGCGAAGATCAACAAATCAGTGTTCTGATTGTCGATGACGACAAGGCCATGCGCCAATCCCTGACCGATCTCATGGAGGCGGCGGGCTGGCGCGTCGAAGCGGTCCCGCGCGCCAATCTGGTGCCTGATCGACTGGCAGGGTTCCAGCCTGATGCCATCCTGTCCGATGTCCGCATGCCCGGCATGTCCGGCCTTGATCTGCTTGCCAGCCTCGACAAGAGCCTGTCGCCACCCCTCGTTCTGATTTCCGCCCATGGAGACATTCCCATGGCGGTTCAGGCCATTCAGGATGGTGCCTATAGTTTCGTTGAGAAACCCTGTGAGCCGCGCCGACTGTTGACCATCCTTCGCAATGCCGCCAATCAATACCGGATCACCCAAAATAATGTCCGTTTGAAAGCGCGCCTTAGACGCCTGTCTGGCCTTGACCGGATGCTGCTTGGCCAAAGCGAGGAAATCGAAACCCTGCGCCGCGACATTGTCGATCTGGCGGACATTCCCGCCGCCGTTCTGGTGAAGGGGGAAACCGGCACCGGCAAGGAGCTGGTGGCGCGGGCACTGCATGATCTTGGACCCAATGCGGACGGGCCCTTTCTGGCGATCAATTGTGCCGTCCTTTCACCCGACACGTTCGAGAGTGAAATGTTTGGTGTTTCCGGTGGCAAGGATGGCCGCTTGCTCGCGGCATCTGGTGGCACATTGTTTCTCGATGAAGTCTGCTCATGCCCCTTGCCTGTGCAGGCCCAATTGCTCCGGGTGATCGAGAATAAGCGGATCCTGCCCGTGGGCGCGTCGGCCCCCATTCCGGTGAGCTTCCGGGTTGTGTCGGCCAGCAAGGAAGATATGTCCAAGGCAGCCTCTGATGGCCGTCTGCGACAGGACTTCCTGTTCCGTATCAACACATTCGTCATGACGGTGCCGCCGCTGCGCCAACGGCGGGATGACATCGCCCTCTTGATGACCCACTTTATGGGTGAATATGCCCGCATCTATGAAACGGAACTGTCCGAGCAAGGCGCGGAGCTCGGCTCGGAGGATCTCGCCGCCCTGATGACCCATGACTGGCCGGGCAACGTACGCGAATTGCGCTCGGTGGCCGAGCGGCGGGTTTTGGGTGCGCGCCGGGGCAGGACATCGATGATGCAGATCATCGAAAGCGATCAATTGATTGCTGGTGTTCCAAGCACTTTGCGTGAAGCGGTCGCCGCATTTGAGCGTGAATTGATCAGCAAGGCAATCCGCGAGCATGAAGGGCGCATGGATGCCGCTGCTGAATCTCTGGGCATTGGCCGCCGGACCTTGAACGAGAAGATCGTGAAACTCGGTCTGAACAAGGACTCATTGCTCTGAAAATGGGCAAAATCTGCCAGCCTGCGGATTTCCGCAGGCCTTGCCCCACAGATCGCGCGAAAAGACTCATAGCCAAATCCTGACCGATCCTGAATGCTTGCTGCACACAAAATTGAGAACAGCATGTAAATCGGGAGGATCACCATGCGCAAATTCTTAGGCCAGGCCGCTCTGGTCGCACTTTCTGTCACCTTTGTTTCTGAAGCTTATGCCACGGAGTGGAATGTATCCCTCTGGGGCAAACGTCGTGCTTTCACCGAGCATGTCGAGAAGCTTGCTGAACTGGTCAAAGCCAAAACCAACGGCGAATTCACCCTCAACATCAGCTATGGCGGTCTGTCCAAGAACCGTGAGAACCTCGATGGTATTTCCATTGGTGCGTTTGAAATGGCCCAGTTCTGCGCTGGCTACCACCGCGACAAGAACCCATCCATCACCGTTCTTGAATTGCCTTTCCTTGGGGTGTCCACGCTCGATCAGGAAGTCGAGCTGTCCATGGCACTCTACAAGCATCCTGCCGTGGTCAAGGATCTGGCCCGCTGGAATGCAACGCTGCTGATGCCATCACCGCTGCCGCAATATAACATTGTCGGCGTTGGAGATGCTCCGTCCAAGCTCGATGACTTCCAAGGCTTGTCTGTGCGCGCCACCGGCGGCATTGGCAAAGCCATGGAAACCGTTGGCGCTGTGCCGACCTCCATGTCCGCGACCGAAGTGCGTCAGGCCATGGATAGTGGTGTTATCAAGGCTGCCAGCTTTGCACCCCATGCCCACATGTCCTTTGGCACCATTGAAAAAGCCAACTGGTGGACCACCAACCTCAATCCTGGCACTGTGAATTGCCCGGTCGTGGTGAATACCGACGCGCTGAACGATCTGCCTGACGATCAACGCGAAGCGTTGCTCGGGTCTGTTGACGAGGCGCTGGCCTACTATATCGACTATTACAACAACAAGACCATGAAAGCATGGGGCCCTGCGCTGGAAGAGCGTGGCATCAAAAAGGTCACCTTCACCGATGATCAGATTGCCGCTTTCAAGAAAGCCGCTGCTGCCCCTGCAGCAGAAGCATGGATCAAGGAAAATACTGCTCGCGGCCTGCCGGCTCAGGAGCTGTATGACATGGTCACCGGCATGATTGCCGAGAAGAAATAGTCGTCCTGATGCTGCGCCTGTCCGTCTGTGACGGGCGCAGTTTCTTTTTTCCGCCTTTAGAGATGAAGGAGGTCTGCCATGGCAGGTTCCTCTTTGCTGTTGACTGACGACAGCGCCTTGGGTCGCACCGACCGTTTTCTTGAGAAAATCGAAGCCTTCTTTGCATTGTTGAGCGGTCTTACCGTTTTTGTGCTGATGGTGTTGGCTGTGCTTTCCGTTGGAGGGCGCAACCTTATGAATCAACCTCTGCCGGGCTATGTCGACTGGATCGAGCAGGCCATGCCGCTGATTGCCTTCATGGGGATTTCCTATGTGCAGCGCAATGGCGGGCATATCCGGATGGATATGGTGGTCAGCGTGCTGCGTGGACGCCCGCTCTATTTGGTGGAGTTGCTCACGACCCTGTTCATTCTCGCTCTGATGCTGTTGCTCGTCTGGGGCACCTGGTCCCATTTCATGCGCAGTTTTGATTTCTCCATGCCAATGTGGAGCCGTGACAGCTCGATGGATATCGCTCTGCCGATCTGGCCTGCAAAGCTGTTGGCTCCGGTTGCCTTCTCGTTGCTTTGCGTGCGACTGGTCGTGCAGGTCTGGGCCTATACACGCGCCTTTATCCGCAATGACGAATCCCCAATCGCTGTCCCGCTTGTCGCCGATGCGGCCCAGCTGGCCGCAGAAGAAGCCGGACATGTTTCCGGCCATGACCAATAGGAGAACCTCATATGGAACCGATTGATATTGGTCTGGTCGTCTCGGGCGGCATGCTCGTCATGGTCTTGTTGGGCATGCGGGTGGCCTTTGCTGCTGCTGCTGCGGGCATGGTCGGCCTGATTTGGATCTTCTGGTCGAAATTCGGATACGATCCGGATCGTTTCATGAAGGCCGTCACCATTGCGGTCAAAACCGCCGGGCAGGTGCCGCATTCCAAGGTCTCCTCGCAGGCCCTCAGCCTCATTCCGACCTTCATTCTGATTGGCTATCTGGCTTATTATGCCGGTCTCACAAAGGCCCTGTTCGAAGCTGCCAAACGCTGGTTTGCGTGGGTGCCGGGGGGCTTGGCCGTCTCCACGGTCTTTGCGACCGCAGGCTTTGCAGCCGTATCCGGTGCATCTGTTGCCACATCCGCTGTCTTTGCCCGCATTGCCATTCCTGAAATGCTGAAAATCGGCTATGACAAGCGCTTTGCTGCAGGTGTCGTGGCTGCCGGCGGTACTTTGGCCTCGCTCATTCCACCCTCTGCCATTCTGGTGATCTATGCGATCATCGTCGAGCAGGATGTTGGCAAGCTTCTGCTGGCAGGCTTCATTCCCGGAGCCTTCTCCGCAGTCATCTATGGGTTGCTGATCATCGGCATGGCGATGACCATCAAGGGCTTTGGCCCTCCGGTTTCTGGCTTCACCTGGAAGCAGCGCTTTGAGGCTCTGCCTCCGGCCCTGCCGATCCTGTTCGTTGTCTTCACCATCATCTTTTTCGTCTATAACCCCTTTGGCGGCGATGCTTTTGGAACACCCACCGAGGGTGGGGCGATCGGGGCCTTTGTGGTCTTCCTGATGGCGTTAAAGCATGGCATGCGCTGGTCGGAATTCAAGGATGCCTTGCTGGAAACAGCCAAGCTGTCGGTGATGATCTTCACCATCATTTGGGGCGTGCTGATCTATGTCCGCTTCCTCGGCTTTGCCAACCTGCCAAGTGCCTTTGCGGACTGGATTACCTCGCTGACCCTGTCTCCGATGTTGATCCTTATCTGCATCCTGTTGGCCTATGCGGTGCTTGGCATGTTCATGGATGCCATCGGCATGCTGCTTTTGACATTGCCGGTTGTCTATCCGGCAGTGATGGCACTCAATGGGGGCGAGTTCGTCTCCGCTGCTGACAGCACCTTCGGCATGTCCGGCCCGATGTGCGCCATCTGGTTCGGCATTCTGGTGGTCAAGATGGCGGAGTTCTGCCTGATTACACCACCCATTGGCCTCAACTGCTTCGTGGTGGCCGGTGTGCGCGATGATCTGTCTGTACAGGATGTCTTCAAGGGCGTTACGCCTTTCTTCCTGGCTGACGCAGCCACCATCGCCTTGCTGGTGGCGTTCCCATGGATCGTCCTCTGGCTACCAAGTCAGGCATAACGAGGTCGCACAATAGACAAACGCTTTTATAGGGGTGGGGACCGGATGTGGTCTCCACCCCTTCTGCATACTTCACCCACATTTGAATCCAAGTAAAAGTCAAATAGTGCGCATTTGCCGCAGCAACAAAAGACCGCGGTTTAACAATAGGGTCAGGGCCCGTGATTGAATAAAATTGGTTCTAATAACTGCAAATTAGAACGATTTAAACAAGGCCAATTTGCTGGTGCCATCACTTATCTGTCTGATCTGTTTCCGGTTTCTCGTTCGATGGACCCCAGCTGCAATCTCTGTTTAGATCATCTGAGTTATTTATTTCAAAGTATAAAATTAATTAGATACAGAATTGTTCCGATGAAATAGGGACTTTTACGCTGTGTATACGTTGCTTCCTCTGCGTCAACTGCTTTGACCTAATGCATGGAACCTTGCACCCCGCCACCATACAGTCGAGCTTGTGAAGACTCACGTTCAAAAGGCGTCAAGGACCCTGATTGGCAAGGTGGGAGGACCGGCTTTGACAATCTGGACAGGTGGTTTTGAGGGTGGGTCGCACCTCGACAACCGACACAAGGATCAAGGTCGCAATGGCACAGGTTGTGTATGGCGTCTGGGATGGAGTGGTCCACGATGCGCGCAATGGCGCGATCACAGGCGAAACACCTCTCTCGGAACTGAAAAACTTCAACGAATTTGATGATGGCAACGAAATCCGCGCCTTCTTTGCGGATCGGGGCTTTTTTGTCTTTGATGAGACGGTCAGTCTGATCGACTCTCTGTATCGCTATATGGATAAGGCGGCGACCCAATCTTGCGGGGCCTGCACCCCGTGCAGAATGGGCACTGTGCTGGTGCGCGATGCGCTGGATAATATGCGACGCGGGCTTGATGCGGCGCTCAGCTTCGATGACATCGAAATGCTTGCCGAGCAAATGACCGAAACCTCGCTCTGCGGTCTGGGGCAAACCTGTTCGGTTGCCTTGCTCGATGTGTTGCATCATTTCCGCGATAAGCTCGAGGCCGAAGTCGCCAACCATATGCCAATCCGTGCCCAGCATGGCATGGTCTACATGACCGCCCCTTGCATTGAGGCCTGTCCCTCCAAGGTCAATGTGCCGCGCTATATCGACTATATCCGTGACGGCCGCCCGAAAAGCTCGCTCGCGGTGGTTTTGCAAAAATATCCCATGGCCGCGACCTGTGGCCGGGTTTGTGTGCGCTATTGCGAGCTAGCCTGCCGTCGCAAGTTTGTTGACGAGGCCGTTGGCATCAAGGTGCTAAAGCGCTATGTCGCCGATCAGCAAAAGGGACCAGCGGCCCTGAAATTCAGCCGTGACATGATCAAGAAGCCCCTTGATGACAGCATGAAAGTGGCCGTCATTGGAGCGGGGCCTGCGGGCATTTCCTGCGCCTATCATCTGCTGCTTCACGGCTATAAAGTCGATGTCTTTGAAAAGCTTGAGCAAGCTGGTGGCATGGCACAGATCGGCATTCCCAGCTATCGCTTGCCCAAGGACACACTGGCGATGGAAACCGACATCATTGTCGATCTGGGTGGTCGCTTTCTGTATGGTCAACAACTGGGTCGGGATTTCACCATCGATGATCTTTTTATGCGCGGTTACAAGGCGGTCTTCCTGGGGCTTGGCTGTCAGAAGGGCACCACCCTTGGTGTCGAGGGCGAAGACATCAAGGCCAAGGGCTATTTCAGCGGCATTGAGTTTTTGTTGAAGGTCCATGACCACGTCAACGAGACTGACAAACTGAACCTCAAGGGCAATGTCGTCGTTGTTGGAGGCGGCAACGTTGCCATGGATTGTGTCCGCTCGGCCATCCGGCTTGGCGCTGATGATGTTCATCTCATCTATCGTCGCACCCGCGGCGCAATGCCTGCTGACACCGAGGAAGTGGACGCCGCCGATGAGGAAGACATCCACTTTCACACCCTGTGCAATCCGACCCTTATCCTGACCGAACATGGCAAGGTGGTTGGCGTCGAACTGATCCGAATGGAAGAGACGGAGCCGGACGAAAGCGGACGGCGCAGCGTCAGACCCATTCCGGGTACGGAATTCACCATGCCCTGCGATACGGTCATTGCCGCCATCGGCCAGCAAGTCGAGGACGGGGCGATCATCGAGCAGGGAGGCATCAATCTGGATCGCTGGAACTGCATTGAAGCGGCCAAATCCATGGCCACGTCAAGACCCGGCGTCTTTGCCGGAGGGGACTGTGTCACTGGCCCGTCGACCCTCATTTATGCCATGGCGGCGGGCCTGACCGCTGCGCGCAATATTAATGACTGGATCCAGCTGGGCACCATCCGTTTTTTCAAGCGCTCCCGTATGCGCAAACTTCTCTCTGACAACAGATTTCTGGCAGACGATGTGGTCCAGACGCCGGTCCGCGCCGCCTATCGGGTCCATAACCCCGAACTCGACCCCGATTTGCGCAAGCATATGTTTGGCGAAGTGGAAGGCACCATTTCCAGCCAAGATGCCTATAAAGAAGCCCAGCGCTGCATGCGCTGTTATCGGGTCTATTCCGTCGTGACCAAACATTCCATCCCTGAAGGAGCGGATTGAGCCATGTGTACTCCCGATCTGACGCACCAAGCCCACCGCAACCCGGACGAGGCGACCGTCTCACTGACCATCAACAAGACCGCATGTTTGGCCTTCCCGGATGAAACCATCCTTGCCTGTGCCCGTCGTCACGATATTTACATCCCCACCCTGTGTGAGCTTGATGACATTGACCACACCCCGGGCACCTGCCGGGTCTGTGTTGTTGAAATCACCCAAGCAGGCAAAGACAAGGCAAAGGTTGTTACGGCCTGCGACACACCTGTGCGCGAAGGTTTGAATGTTCAGACCCGAACACAACGGATCCGCGACATGCAAAAGCTGCAGGTTGAGCTTTTGATGGCTGATCACTTGCAGGATTGTGCCACTTGCAATCGCCACGGTGATTGCGAATTGCAGGATCTCGCGCAATTTGTCGGCCTGAAGGAAAACCGCTTCTTTGATCGCGCCAAGGTGGAGATGCGTGAGGTTGATCGTTCATCGCCTGCCTTGGTGCGCGATATGCGCCGCTGTGTGCGATGTCAGCGTTGCGTCGCAGTCTGCCGCCAGCATCAGAAGGTCGACGCCCTTGTTATGGCAGGCGTCGGCGTCAATCGGCTGGTGCAGATGCGCGACGGGGTGGATGCTGCCAATTCCATTTGCGTCTCCTGCGGTCAATGCGTGCTGGTTTGCCCGACCGGGGCGCTGGGAGAGCGTGATGAAACCGACCGGGCGCTCGATTATATCTGCGACCCCGAACTGACGACGGTCGTCCAGTTCGCGCCAGCCGTCCGCGTGGCCTTTGGTGAGGAATTCGGTCTGCCCGCCGGCACCAATGTGGAAGGACAGATCATCGCCGCTTGCCGCAAGATCGGTATCGATATCGTGCTCGACACCAACTTCGCCGCCGATGTTGTGATCATGGAGGAGGGGATCGAGCTTCTGAACCGCCTGAAGGAAGGCAAGAAGCCCACTTTCACGTCCTGCTGCCCTGCATGGATCAATTTCGCCGAGATGCACTATCCGGACATCCTGCCGCTCTTATCCTCGACCAAGTCGCCACAGCAGGTGCTTTCCACCCTGTCAAAGACCTATTTGCCAGAGAAAATCGGTGTGACTGCGGACAAGATCCGGGTCATTTCCATCATGCCCTGCACCGCCAAAAAGGAAGAGGCCGCCCGACCTCAATTGGCAACCAACGGCGTGCCCGACACCGATGTGGTGCTGACCACGCGTGAATTTGCCCGCTTGCTGCGGCGTGAGGGAATTGATCTCAAGACCATCGAGCCATCAAGCTTCGACAATCCCTATATGAGTGAATATTCCGGTGCTGGAGCCATTTTCGGCACCACCGGTGGCGTCATGGAAGCCGCTGTTCGCACCCTTTATGCGGTGATCAATGACAAGGAACTGGAGCAGATCGAACTGGAGCAATTGCGTGGCTTTGATGGCGTTCGCTCCGCAAGCGTTGATCTTGGAGGCCCGTTCGGTGCGGTCAAGGTCGCCATGTGTCATGGTCTGGGGGAAACGCGAGCCTTGGTTGAAGCGATCCGCAATGGGCAGGCGGATTTCGATTTCATCGAGATCATGGCCTGTCCGGGCGGATGCGTCGATGGCGGCGGCTCGTTGCGCTCCAAGAAAGCCTATCTCGACAAGGCGATGGCGCGCCGCGCGACAATTTACAACGTGGATCGGAAAAAGACCGTTCGTCAGTCGCACAAAAATATGCAGGTCCAATCGCTCTATCGCGATTTCCTTGAAGCGCCCAACTCGGACAAGGCCCATGCCTTGCTCCATACCCACTATTCCGATCGCCGTCGCGACATTCGCCAGACGGTCCGCGAAATGTGGGATCGCCTGACCATGAGCACCATTGTCTACTGACGAGGGGCGATGAAAAGAGACGATGACAACGAACCAACCCGGCAACTTTGTGTCGGGTTGGACGCCTGACACGACCCGCCGCTCACGGTGCAAGGTTGCATATGCGTGATTTTTCTCTCAAACTGCCATCAACCCGAAAGTGCGCGTTTGAGTGAGGAGCCTTTGCGTATGCGCCTTCCGTTTTTCCCCTCGAAAACGCTCTGGCCGTCAAAGCCGAAGGCCAAGGAAACAATTGTTGTGATCGGCGTGCACCGGGAAGAAGCCGCCTTTGGTGAAAAGGTTGCCAGCTTGCTGGCGGGCGAAGACTTCGGCGTCATGCGCGTCGGCAAAGGTCTGACGGCTCGGCGGCCGCGTCCTGACCAATTGCAAGCCTATCTCGACAATCACAATCGTTTGTATCACCGGATCGCCGGTGAGCTTGATGCTGAATGCAAAGTGATGATTGATCTTCATTGCCGCCAGAAAGATCACACGGACGCTGACTTATTCGCCGCCGATGAAGCCTTGCTCCGCCATTGCATGCAAAGACATGCAAGTGATCCGAACATGACAGGCAAGTGTCTGCGGCCCGTTCGTATGGTTTCGGACGCCGACCTTGACGGCCTCAGCATGCAGGCTTTGCGCTCGCAGCTATTCTCCAAACCCGAACTGCCCGAAGATGTATGGCGCGCCAGATGCCCGGTCTATGTTGGTCTTGAAATCTACATTCAAAACGAGGGTGAAGGGCAGCCGGAGGAGTGGATGTTTGCGCGAAACTTGGTCGAATTGGTGCGGAGTGTCTGCCTCGAGCATCAAAGGCAACAGGAAAGGGGGCCTTAGCCCCCTTAAATTACCACTCACGCTCTGGCATGTCCCTCATTTGGTGAGATCAATCTCACGCGCCACATAGTGGCTTAGATCAAGATAGCCCGCCGCAGTGAAATGAACCTTGTCCTTGGCACGAAGCAGGCGCTTCTTGCCGTCCGCCCCCAAGCCGCTCATCTGGAACTTGCCCGTCTTGGAGGCAAACCATGACCAGCTTTCGATATAGCTTACGTTATTGGCTTTGGCCCGTTCGGCATAGATGCCATTGAGATACTTATAGCCTTTGGCAAAATTGGATTTGCCAACAATCGGCAAGCCAACCCAATAGACCTTGCGCCCGGGAGCCTTGACCGACTTCATCACCGTGTCTATCCGTTCTTTGTAGGCTTTCAGCCAGCCTTCGGACTGATAGTGGTAGCGCTTTTTGCTGCTGCGGATGGTCTGCAAATCATTGGCGCCAAACATCAATATATAGATCGAAGACTTGTCTTTCTTGCTGATCTTCTTGGCCGCATCTGACCAGTTATAGCGGTCATAGCGCACAAGGCCAGTATTGACCCGGCTGTATTTCTTGACCTTCAGATTCACCGATTTGTCGCGGCGGGACAGTTGCACCAGCCCTGCATAAAGGCCGTCAGCCAGGGAATCCCCAAGCACTGCAATCGAGACATTTTTGGGAGGCTTTGCATCTTCGCTCGTGGTGTCGCTGGTTTTCTCGGCAGCCACCCCTGCGCTCATCGTGATGAGGGTCAAAAGAGTGATGAAAAATCGCGCCATTGGGCGCAGGAACTTGCCATTCTGGAAGTCGCTCATGTCGCAATCCCGGTTAACAATCCGCTAAATATGGGGCAGAAGCCTATGTGCGTTTGATTTCGCGTGCAAGCGGTTGGATGCATTTAATTTAAATAGTGTTAATCCTGCATCAGGTCCACTTGAGGGCGTGCCTTTGTTCAGTTCGATGGCAAGGGCAATAATTTTGACGCCATCCGTTAAAAGGCAGCAAAATCAGAGATTAATGCTTTTGGTTTTCAGAATTCATAATCCCTGAGTGACTGAACCCAATCTTGCACATTTTCGCTGATTGTGGTCGTGCCCAGCGCTTCCATCCAACCATTCCATGTTTCGCAGGCCGCAACGATCTTCTCTGTCAGAGGCGAGATCGGCAGGTCATAGGACCAACTGACCAGCCCGTTTGACTGGAACAGGGCCAGCAAAAGAGTGGCAAACAGGAGCGCAACAAGCGCGCTGCGAACGCGCAACATGGTGTGATCGGAATGGGACTTCGCCATGGTGCGCTCCTAGAACTGGAAGTAAATGAATGGGGCAGTGCCCGAAGGGGCGATCCACTGGATTGCCAACAATCCGGCCGCAAAGGCCAAAGCCATGCCGATGGTCCCCAACCGCGACAGCATGACATAGCTGCGCTCATAGGTTCTGGATGGCACAAATTGCCCGATGGCACAGCTCAGGATCAACCCGGCAATGAAGGGCGTCAGCATGGTGATTTCGCTCGTGCCTTGAAAGATCAGCGTAAGATAGTCCATTGCCAGTTGAAGATTAGGCGCGCGGAAGAAAATCCAGGCAAAGCAGACAATATGGAAGGTGATCAATATGCCAATGACCCGCCCTGCGCCTTGCCTTGTCAGGCGAGAAAAGCCCGTCAATCGCTCAAGGATCAGTGCCGAGCCATGAATGATACCCCAAATGACAAACGTCATGGCTGCTCCGTGCCAGATACCGCCAAGCAGCATCGTCAAGAACAGATTGCGATAGGTTTGAACCACACCGTTACGATTGCCACCAAGCGGGATATAGAGATAGTCACGCAGCCATTGCGACAGGGAAATATGCCAACGGGTCCAAAATTCCTGCAAGCTGGCGGACCGATAGGGTTGGTTGAAGTTGCGCTTGAAGTGATAGCCGAGCAGAGCCGCAATGCCGATGGCGATGTCACTATAGCCTGAAAAATCGCAATAGATCTGCCCCGCATAGGCATAGACGCCCATCACCAGCTCAAAGCTAGACACTTGCTCTGGCGCAAGAAACACCTCATCCACATAGAGCGTGGCGAGATAGTTGGCCAACACCATCTTCTTGAACAGGCCGATCAGGATCAGGAAAAAGCCCTTGCCCATCATCAGCCGCGTCAGAACCGGCTTTGTGTCAAGCTGCGGCATGAAGTGAGCCGCGCGGACGATGGGGCCTGCCACAAGTTGGGGGAAGAAGGAGATATAGAGAGCAAGGTCAACGAAGGACCGCGATGCATGGATCTCCTTGCGGTAAATATCGACCACATAGGAAATGCTCTGGAAGGTGAAGAAGGAAATCCCCACAGGCAGGATGATTTCAAGGAAGGGAAGATCCCGTTCCAGCCCGATCATCATGAACAGGTCCCTGAGGCTGTCAATGAAGAAACCAGCATATTTGAAATAGCCCAGCACTCCAAGGTCGATCGCAACCACGGCGGCCAGAACCTGCTTGCGATGGCGCGCATCGGCGCTGCGATCGATCATCAGGCCACCAATATAGCTGATCACCGCATTGAACAGGAGCAGAAGGCAGAAGGTCCAGTCCCAATAGCCATAGAAGAAATAGCTGGCCACGAGCAGCAGCAGCTTGCGCATCGATGCCTGTTCGCGCATCAGCCACGAAAGGGAAAAGACCACAAGAAAGAAAAGGCCGAAATCGACGGTTGGGAAAAGCATGAATGACTTTGACTATCAAAGAAATAAACAGGAGGCCCGCCCCATCTTGGCCAAATGAAACCATAAGGGGCAGAGCCGAAAGTATGTCGGAAGCCCCGAGATTCTGGGCTTCGTTCCAACCATAGAGGATTAATTCGAGGCGATTTTCAAGCTGTTTTTGATGGTCCGTTCCAGATAGTCAACAAAGGCTGCCGCGCTGCGATCATAGCCCTTGCCCGTCAGGTGAACCCGGTCTTTGGCTGCCAGACTTTGACTTGCCCAGCGGGTCACGCCGCAGCGACCGCCCATCGCCGAGGACCAATCCCAATACAAACCGGAATAATCCTTGGCCATGTCCTTGAGAGTGTTGCGTACCGCCGGCAGCTTGTTCGGCGTATACCAGCCGCCGCCACAGGACAGCTTGCTTGAGCGGCGACGTGCGCCATCTGCCGGACCAATGAACATCATCGCGGCATTCGGCGCGGCATCGCGCAGCTTGTCGACCAGACCGCTCGCCATCCGACGATAGGACGCCATGTTCAGATTGTCGTTATAGCCCTCGTTGGTGCCATAGCCATAGATGATCAGGTCAGGATCAAGCCGCTTGATGTCGTTCGCCAACAGCCCGTCAGACCAACGGTTGGTGACCGCCACGGTGGCGCCAGCAATGCCGAAATTGACATACTGAATACCGGGCTTGTCCTTGCCGGTTGCCCAATTCAAAACGGTGGTTTTGCCGCCGCCGTTATGCGTGACAGTCAGGGTTTTGGACCGTCCATTGATGCGAACCAGTTTGGAACCCGGCTTGGATGCCCGCGCTGAAATCTTTTTCGAGCCACCCTCTGTGCGAATGGTCGCGCTGCCCTGGTTCGGACCGACATAAAGGGTGACGGTTGCCCAATCGAACGCGCCCTTTTTCGAGGTCAGGGTCATCTTTGCGCCCGTAGAAGAGGAACTGACCCGCACCCCGGACAGGCCGTAGGGACCGCTTTTTGTTTTAAGGGAACTTGCCGACGACCAACCGCGCCCTGCGCTGAGGGTCAGACCGTCCGCATAAGCCCACTTGTAGGCTTTGGCCGGGATCACCGCACCACGGCCCGCATCGCCATAAATGGACTGCAGGCGGCGGCGAATGCCACGGGTAAAGCTGTCTGACGCAATATGGCTGTCGCCAATATGCAAAATGGTAATTGGCTCTTTCAGAGTGCCAGCCTTCAGAGCACGCATTTTGGCCAGGAAACCGGCGCTGCTGCCAGATAGACGCCCGACCGGTTGTTGTTGCGGATCTGGCTCAAAGCCAGCTGGTGGCGCAAGCGAGGCAACCTTGGTATCATTGATTGACAAATTGGCTGGCCGTGCTTTTGGCAACTGGCTCAGCTGCACCTGTTTCGTGTCTTCCAGCTGTGGCGCAATCGGATCAGTGGTCTCCAGAGCCGCGAGCTTGACCGGCACCGTTTTCACCTGATTGGCAACAAGGGCGTCAGGGCTCGTCTTGACGGGCAGATCAGCCTCGGGTGCCTCTGTTGTTGGACGTTCAGCTTGTTCGCGTGGCAGAACCTTGACAATTTCCACATCTGGCGTCGGCGCTGGCGTTGTCGGTTTCAGGCTAGGGGCCATCGTTTCGATTTGCTCGCGGAACGCCGGATCTGTATCCGGGGTGATCCCAATGGCAGGCAAACTGCTTGCCACCTCAATCGCTCCTGTTTCCATCGGTACGCTGAGATAGAGCGATGGATCCACTGCAAGACCTGCCGGATGCATTGGTTCTGCCTGCTTCAGATCCTGCTGCGCCAAGCTCCAGCTATTGCCTATCCGGACCTGCGAATAGAGGCTTTTGAGTTCCGTCAGAGCCTGCGACATATCGCGGTTCTTTAGCCGCAAATGCTTCAACTCCAGCATCATGGAATGATTGAGCGCTTCAAGTTTGGAAATTTTCTGCGCGCTGCGCTGCAAGGCATCCAACGGTGCCCGGTTGGACAATGGCGCGAATTCTTGCCTGCTGGCCTGCTTGGTTGGCGCGCTCAGGCCGGGGACTTCCTGTCCCGTATTGAGTAAATACAGGCCGGTAACCGATACCCCCGCCAACGCGCTGAGCGCAACAAGACCGGTCATCAGCATGGCCGTCAGACCACGTTCCTGCGGCTCTGCTGCTGCGCGATTGGGCGGCCTTACCGCGACGCGGGGCTGTGGCGCCCTCATTTGCTGCTGTGGGTGAGGCGGCCTTTGTTGAGAAGGGTGCTGTTGCGGGTGTTGGGGCTGATGCTCGAATGGGCGATAGCCGTGACGCGCATGCTCAACCGGCGCGCGCATGGCTGGTGCATAGGCATGCCCCTGAATATGCGGGTGGGCATGCGAGCTGGGCATAGCCGCCTGCCGGGGGGAGGCAGGTGGGCGCTGAGCGCCGGGCAAATGATGAATTTGGGCAGAGGGAGCTTGGCCCTGTTGGCCAGACATCTGAGGTTGGCCAGACATTTGAGGGTGGCCAGACACTTGAGGTTGATTAGCGTATGGGGGTGCGCCTGCGGGATGCTGTCCAGTCGCGGGACCCTGAGGTGGCTGCTGCTCTCTGCCTGCCGTTGCCGGTTGAACGGGGTCGACGGGTGCCATCTGTTTAAACTGGGGCTGAGACATAAGCTCTGATCTCTACGCTGGCTGCACTGAGGGGAAACAACCCAACAAACCCGATCAATCCCGAAAGCTGACCAAGCCCGAACAAGTGCAAATACTGAAAGTAAATCAAAAGTGACTGTTTATGCTTAATTTTCCCTAAATATTGCTCACAAAGGCACCCATTTGTGTCATGCCCCCATCCGATTGTTGTTCGCATTGCCCTTTGTAAGCAGGCTAAGATATTGAAAGGGCATCAAAAGATCTAGCTGGTCTCATATTGCACGATGCACCTCTCCCACAGTGTAGCGCATCTCTCTATTGCTGTCTTTACTTGATCATTGTGACCGAACTGTGTGTGTCCATTGAGGCTCAACATGGCCGGAAAAATCCCCGCCTTCGATGCACGGGTCTCAAGCTTTGAAGCCGAAATCGGCGATATACACCCTGTCGGCCCCTCTGTTTTTGTCGGTTCTTTGACTGGCTGGTCCGCATATCGCGTGACAGACCGCAGGTTTTCTGTATTGGTTGTAGCAAAATATTTATCTATTTCAGTCAATATCCATTTGGATATTCAAGTATTGTGGATTGTATATGGGGTATTTGTTATGGCTTTATTGTCGTCCCGACGGAGGTTTTTAAGTGGCTATAGTCTGCGACTGTCTCTTTTGACTGCCATTGCGTGCATTCCAGCCTCGACAGATGTCCTCGCAGCGCATGACGGACCAGTGGATCAGGCTAAGGCCGCCGCCGTGCAAGTCGCAAAGCTTCAAACGGCAACGCCTGTAGAGATTGATGCACCCGCGAAGACTAGGATCGAGCATATTTCCATTTTGATGGTCGGGGATACGGGCTTTGCACCTAGCCGCACGAGGCCCTTGCCGGATCGGGTTTACAAATATGGCCGCAAGCTGACCTTTGCCGAGACCACTGCAAGGATCAAGGCAGACATCAATGCCGACATCAATTTCGCCAATATAGAAACCGTGATCTCGGATCGTCGAGATCTGGTGCCCCGTCGCAAGAAATACAATTTCGTTACCCATCCCAATGGGATCAACCATCTGATCAAGGCGGGCTTCAATCTCTTCTCCATGGCCAACAATCACTCCTTTGACTATGGCGCTCAGGGCATCAGAGAATCCTTGCGGAACCTCAAGCCGTTGGCAGGCAAGGGCCTTCTGGCCTATGCAGGCATCGGGGCGAACCGCGCCGCTGCTGGCAAAACGCCAGTCTTTGAGAAAAAAAGCTTGAAAGTTGCCTTCGGTGCCATCGGTATCGGGGCCAATGGCGGCGGCTTGCCGCGCGCAACGACCAAACGTCCGGGCCAATTGAGTCTGTTCCTGAAAAAGGACCAGCAACTGCTTGCCAGCAATTTTGCCAAATCCGGCGCCGATCTGCGCTTGCTATCTGTTCATCATGGCCCGGAACGGGTGATCCGCCCGTCGGGTTACGAAATAGCGATGCTGCGTAACCTCGTGGCGCAAACCGACGCAGACATAATGATCGGGCATCATGCCCATGTTAGTCGCGGCATTGAAATCCGCAATGGCACGCTGATGGTCTATGGCCTTGGAAATTTCAATCATCAAGGCACCGCCAATATGAACCGTAAAAATGGCTGCCTCAATTACTCTTTGATGGTGCGTGCCCATTTCATTCGCGAAACTGGCGGCAAACCGGAGCTGGCAGCTGTAGAGGCCTTGCCAATCCAGTCAACGCACATGCAGCCCGAACGGATCAGGGGCGCGCAGGGTGCGCGCCGCATCGCAATCCTCAATGGTTTGGCCGCCCAACTGGATCAACCCAAAACCGGCTCAGCCGGAGTGCGTTTCATGGCGCAGGATGATGGCTCCGGCCTTCATTGCACCAAGGCGGCGTTGCGGCATCCCTACACTGCGCAACTCTGCTCCAATTATAGCGAGCAGCATCTGGCCAGCAATGGCCGGTATCGTCAAGCGGTTGCGACTTGTGGCGGCAGAGCACCGACGCAGATGATCGCGAGGGCCGAGCCAAGCCAAGCCTTGCGGGTTGCCAGCCTGACACAAACGCGATCCGAAGCAGCCAAGACTGATCAAGGAAAGAGTGCCCCGATTGTCGAAAAGGGGAGCGCCCTTCGCGCCTCCATCAATCCGCCATCCGTAGGCGCCAAAGAGGATTTGATTGCAAAAGTCGCGTCAAGCACTCAAGCAACCATTCAGGCAGGCGCTGCGCAGGAAATCAAAATCACAAAGCTGGAGCGACTGGCGCACAATCCGGATCATTGGCCAGTGGGCATGCCGTTGGCATGGGCCGTTCCGGAAAATGAAAGCGCTCAGGATCGCCTGAAACGGTGGAAGAAAAAGCGGTATTCTGTCGCAGAAGTTGAAAAACTGCTGCGCAAGAAAGGGCTTATCCGTTGAAATCCCTATAAACTTAACCCAAGGCACCTCGGGCAGGGCCAAGCCTGCCAAGCAATAGAATGACAAAACGAAATAGCCGCAATCGATTTTCAGCATTGGAGATTGGTTGCGGCTATTTCGGTATAAATTGAACGTTCGAGTAAACGTCAGGTTGATTGTCATTTTGTTTGTACAGTTTTTACGAGTGCTAATAGTTGGTAGAATTTGTTTGTATTTATAGTATATTTACTTTGCGGTGCGGCCAGTTTTTGATGCATGTGTATCGAGATGCACTTTTGAATAGGCAAAATTGCCAATATAGATGTCAAATCTAGACTAGGCTTTAAGGAAAATTGGCAGGTATTAACTAAAATTTATTTTTGATCCTGTTTCTTTGTTGCAAGGCAATAATGTTTCTAAAAACGGATCAACCGACATGAAACTCTCTAAACTCTCTCTCAGCTGGAAAATCGCGCTCCCCACCTTGGTGGTTTTTTTGCTCAGTGTGGTGATCGCAGCAGTCAGCTTGAACGAGCTTCACACCAGTATGGAAAAGGAGCGTGTCGCAAGTCTGAAACACATTACCAATTCCGCCAAGTCCATTGCTTTTAGCTATTATGAAAAAGAGCAAAAGGGCGAACTCAGCCGTGAAGACGCACAAATGCAGGCCAAAGCTGCAATCAATGCCATCCGGTTTGACGGTGGAACGGGCTACATTTTTGTTTATGACTGGGACGGCAACTGCCTCGTTCTACCCACCAATAAAAGCCTTGTCGGCAAAAATCTGATCAACATGAAAGACGACAACGGTGTTGAAATCGTTGCCGGTATGATCAAGCAGGCAAAAAATGGTGGCGGCGCTCTGAATTACATCTGGCCCAAACCGGGGTTGGAGGGACTATATGCCAAAAGCAGTTGGGCTGAAGGTCTGGCTGGCTGGCAATGGATGATTGGCACCGGCGTCTATGTTGATGATCTGGAACAAGCCTTTTGGAGCCAGGCCAGCTTCATCCTGATCCTTAGCCTAATCGGACTTGGCGTGGCTGCAGTCACCGCCTTTATCATTATCCGCTCGATCAATCGCCCGATTGCCAAGTTGGTTGAAAATATGGGCGAGCTGGCAGAAGGCAACAGCGACATTCACATCGAGGGCGGCGATCGCGGTGACGAAGTCGGCGATATGGCCCGCGCCATGGAAGTGTTTGTCAGCAACGAAACTTCCCGCAAGTCGATGATGATCGACCAGCAGGCTCAGCAGGATGAAGCCCTGCGACGGGGCGCGGCCGTTCAACGGCTTTGTCTGGATTTCGATCAGACGGTTTCCAGTATGCTCTCGACCGTCACAGGGTCTGCCCAGAGCCTGCAATCCGCATCCGAAGCCATGAGCCAGACGGCACAGACCACTTCGTCACAGTCGGTGCAGGTTGCTGCGGCCTCTGAGGAAGCCTCCGCCAATGTTGAAGCGGTGGCCTCTGCTGCCGAAGAGCTGGCGGCATCCGTCGCCGAAGTTGCCCGTCAGGTCGAATCCTCCAATGGCATTGCGCTCAAGGCATCCGATGAGGCATCATCGACCAATGAGCGGGTCGCGCGTCTGGCCCAGTCTGCCAAGCAGATCAGCGAAGTCATTTCGCTTATTCAGGCGATTGCCGAACAGACCAACCTCTTGGCGCTCAACGCCACAATCGAAGCTGCAAGGGCAGGGGAAGCAGGCAGGGGCTTTGCCGTCGTTGCTGCGGAAGTCAAGGAATTGGCAAGCCAGACCTCGCGGGCTACCGAGGAAATCGACAAGCAGATTTCCCAGATCCAGTCTGACACCAACGACGCGGTTTCAGCGATCGCCGGCATTTCCGAGACCATCCAGTCCTTGTCGGGCATTTCCAGCCAGATTGCCAACGCTGTTGATCAACAACGCGAGGCAACGCAGGAAATCGCCAACAATGTGACACAGGCCTCATTGGGCACGCAGGAAGTCTCCGCCAATATCGTGCAGGTGACCGAAGCTGCCCGCAACACCGGTGAAACTGCAACCAGTGTCAATCATTCTTCTGAAGAATTGAGGACACAAGCCTCCAATCTGCGTGATCAGGTCAATGATTTCCTCGCACGCGTGAAACAGGAATCCGCAGCCTGACTTGGCGACTTTGCAAGGATATCTCCATCAAGAAACAAAAAAAGGCCGCTTCATAAGAGCGGCCTTTTTTTGTTTGACTTGCATTTCTTAGCGAGACGGCCCACGGCCTTCTCTTGGTTCCTTGACCCATTTCAGGAAGAGCCAAAGCCCAGCGACTGCAATGGTTGCACCAAAAGCAATCCAATAGATATATTCAAGCATCTGTTATCTCCATGCCTTGCAGGTCATGACCAGACGGGAACATTTCAAGCCCGGTTCCACTTGCTGGATCCGGTTTGAACGCACGGCCTTGAATATTGCGGAATCCTGAAACCGGATGGTTCGCAAAATGGCCCAGTCATGCATCAGCCTCTGAATCGCACTTAGCCATAGATTCAGGGCCCCAACCTTGCTTTGCCTCAAATTATACAGGTTTTTACGTGCAAATTTTGCAAGTCTGGAATGCGCAAGCAAAAATCTGGCATGGGGAGAGCGGCGATTGAACGGCCTGCCAGTCAGTGGCGACGCGGCCATGGATCGGTTGATCCGGGTAGCAGATTGGCAAAGTCGCGACCTTAAATCCTGAATATCATAGCGGTGCGGAACCGATAAATATCTGATCGCACCAATCCATGGGTGAGAAAGTTCACTTTCAAGTCTTTCTATTTGCACCAAGACATAGCACAGTTCCGTTTCAACCTTGGGCTGAAGAGGAGAGGGCTGTGATCAGAAAAAGACAAATGTTGGGCTTGTCACTGGCAGGCATGTTGGGGCTGACCAACCTATCGATTGCGCAGGAGGCGGTTCAGCCGGAAAGCACCATTGCGATTGCTGAACGCAAATCCGTTTCCGCTGAGCATTATATGGTGTCTGCCGCCAATCCGATTGCCAGCCAGATTGGCGCGGATATTCTTGCCAAAGGCGGCACTGCGATTGACGCCATGGTTGCGGTTCAATTGGCACTGAATTTGGTCGAACCGCAAAGCTCTGGCATTGGTGGAGGGGCTTTCCTTGTTTATTGGGATGCCAAAGAGAAAAAGCTGACCACCTTTGATGGCCGCGAAAAGGCGCCGATGGCCGCCACCCCGACCTATTGGTTTGGCGAGGATGGTAAGCCTGTTAGCTGGTTTGAAGCCGTGGTCGGAGGTCGCTCTGTCGGGGTGCCCGGCACATTGAAATTGCTCGACGTCACTCATCAGCGCTTTGGCAAGCTTGACTGGGCCGACCTGATCGAGCCAACGCGCAAGCTGGCCGACAGCGGGTTCAAGGTCTCCGAACGGCTCGCCGGTCTGATCAAGGCTTCGATGGGCAAGCGTCAGCTTGACCGCTTTGATGCGTCCAAGGCTTATTTCTTCGACAAGGACGGCAAGCCACTGGAGCAGGGGCATCTGCTCAAAAACCCTGCTTTTGCTGCCACATTGGCAAAAATTCAATCTCAGCGCTCACGCTATCTATATGAAGGGCCGCTGGCTGCTGAAATCGTCGCGGCAGTCAAAACCGACATCAATCCCGGTATCCTGACGCAAGATGATTTCACAGGCTATCAGGTGGTGGAACGGGCGCCAGTTTGCATCGACTATCGCGGCTATGATGTCTGCGGTATGGGGCCGCCTTCTTCCGGAGCCCTGACCATTGGCGAGATTCTGGGCATATTGTCCAATTTTGACGTCGCTGACGGGATTGAAGGGGAGCACCTATTCCTTGAAGCTGCCAAGCTCGCCTATGCTGACCGTGGCCTCTATATGGCCGATAGTGATTTCGTCAAAATGCCTGAAGGTCTGCTCGATAAAGGCTATTTGAAGGACCGGTCCGCTCTGATCGACAAGGCAAAAAGCATGGGCAAGGCAAAGGCAGGCTCGCCTCCGTGGAAAGAGGCCCTTCTCCTGTCGCCGGACACCCAACTCGAACGGCCCGGCACCAGCCATGTCTCGATTGTGGATTCCTATGGCAATGTGGTCTCGCTGACCACCACCATCGAAACGGGCTTCGGTTCGCGAGTGATGGTCGGTGGGTTCCTGCTGAACAACGAGCTGACTGACTTTTCCCGCACCCCCGAAAGAGATGGCAAACCCATCGCCAACCGGGTGGAGGGTGGCAAGCGCCCACGGTCTTCGATGGCACCGACCATCGTGCTGAAAGAGGGCGCACCGGTCTTGGTCATTGGCTCTCCGGGCGGGTCTCGCATCATCAATTATGTTGCGCGTCCGATCATTGCCATTCTCGATCATGGCATGGACCCGCAAGACGCGATCAACTTGCCCCATATCGTCAATCGCAATGGCAAGACCGATCTGGAAAAGGACAGCTCGGCCACCGCGCTCGCGGCCGCACTGGAAGCCAAGGGACATGAAATCAATGTCACCGATCTCAATTCCGGCCTTCATGTCATTCAAATCAAGGATGGCAAGCTGATCGGCGGTGCTGATCCACGCCGCGAAGGGGTTGCCATCGGCGACTGATCCGGCGTGATTGCAAGACACCAAAAAGAAAGGGGCCCTCATGGCCCCTTTTTACTAGCTTAGATGGTGCGCCTATTCGAACCGCAGAGGATCTGGTCCCGTCCGCGTTCCCGCGTCAAGCTTCTTGAGCTGGTCCATCTCAGCGGCGGTCAGTTCAAAGTCAAACAGATCCATATTCTCCGCCTGTCGCCCCGGATTGGTGGAACGGGGAATAACCACCCGACCCGATTGCAAATGCCAACGCAGGATCACTTGCGCGGGGCTTTTGCCCACCCGATTTGCAATAGAGCGGATCGGCTCATCCTCAAATGAAGCCCCGTTGCCAAGGGGCGTCCAGGCCTGCGTGACGATATTGCGCGCCTGATTGGCGGCACAAAGCGCATCTTGCTGAAGTTTCGGATTGACCTCGATCTGATTGACCACCGGCACCACATCAGTCTCGACAATCAACCGATCCAGATGGCCTTCATTGAAATTGGACACACCGATTGAACGGATCAGCCCTTCTTCGCGCATGCCAATCAGCGCTTTCCATGTCTCCACATACAGGTCCTGCTTGGGCGCAGGCCAATGGATCAGCACCAGATCAAGCTGGTCCACGCCGATTGCCTTCAAGCTGCGCTCGACAGACATTCGGGCCTTGTCCTTGCCCTGATCAGAATTCCAGACTTTTGTGGTGATGAAGATCTCATCCCGCGGTAGCCCGGATTGCCGAACGCCTTCGCCAAGTCCCGCTTCGTTTTGATAGATATAGGCACCATCAAGGAGCCGGTAGCCCAGCTTGAGTGCGCTGGCGACCACCTCCGCCGTGCTATCCTTGGGTACATTCCAGATGCCGAAACCGAGCTGCGGGATCGAGTGGTCATCATTCATGGTGAGAGAGGGGATGCTTGACATCATGATCTCCATATTGGCTGGGTGCATGGTCTCTATAGTCAACCGGAAGCATCTGCTTTGAGGAGCCGTTCGTCAAATCTATTCGACGAAGAAGTCTGGAAACTCGTCGCGCACCTTTTTCAGCAACTCGAAAATTTCGGACAAATGCTGATCCATCTGCCGTGCGGCTTCGGATTTGTCGCGGTTTTTCAGGGCGTCGAGAATCCGCGCATGGGCCTGAAAGGCATTGTCGAGATTGAGCGGCAGAGAGCGATAGCGCACCCGATCCATATGCGCCTTATGCTCCTTGATCAGATCCCAGACAAATCCGACCCCCGACCGATCGTAGATTTCTTTGTGAAAGTCTTCATCAAGCGTGTGAAAAAGATCGGAATCCTGATCTTGCACAGCCTTGCGCTGTGTCTCGATATGCTCGGAGAAGTAGTTAAAGTCCTCTTCACCCAACTTTTCGCACGCCACCTTGATGGCCTTTGATTCGAGCGCGCAGCGAATGAAACGGGCTTGCATAACCGCCTTTTCAGAAATGAAGGTAATGCGAGATGCAACCTGTGGGCGAACATCCAGAAAACCCATTCGAGACAATCTGAAAAACACCTGCCTTACAGGTTGTCTTGAGATTCCAAAGGCTTTCGCGACATCCGCTTCTGATATTTTGGTGCCAGGCTTGAGGTCCATAGACAAGATCTGGCGCTGCAATTCGTCAAAGACCTTATCCGCAATCGCGGTACGGTTGAGAGAGATTGGCGCGGCTCGCAGTGAGTCTTTCGGCATTTGATACTCCATTTGAAGCCATACTAGTGTCACCGGTCTTTACAAACAAGTATAACTGGGATATTAGGATCCTAGCAATAGAGTACTAGGATCCTAGATTTTGATGGCATGACCGGTGTGAAGCTGCTATCTTCTGAAGGACGACCCGGAGGAAGCGATGCGCAAGCTGAACAATGATCGTTTGTTTCCATTGGACAAAGAGACCCGCTCAATGGCACGGGCGCTTTACAGTTCCGTCAAAAACCTCCCCATCATCAGCCCCCACGGCCACACGGATCCGCGCTGGTTCGCTGAAAACCAAGCCTTCCCAAATCCTGCCCAGCTGTTCATTACACCTGACCATTATGTATTCCGCATGCTTGGCTCGCAGGGGGTGGCGATGGAGGATCTCGGCGTGCCGCGCATCGATGGCGGCTGGACTGAAACGGACGGCCGCAAGATCTGGCGTCTGTTTGCCAAACATGCCTATTTGCTGCGGGCGACCCCGTCGAAATTGTGGTTGAGCCATGCCTTCGAGCATGTCTTTGGCTGGACCAGCTGGATCAACGAAGACAATGCGGACGCGGCCTACGACCACATTGCGGCCTGTCTGGAGAAACCCGAATTCCGGCCTCGGGCCCTGTTCGAGCGCTTCAATATCGAAGTCCTGTCGACGACCGAATCCCCGCTCGATGACCTTAAATGGCACCGCGCCATACGTGACAGCGACTGGCAGGGTAGGGTGGTCACTGCCTATCGACCCGATCCGGTGGTGGATCCGCATTTTACGAACTTTACCGCCAACGTCGAAACCTTTGGTCAACTGACTGGTGAAGACACCACCAGTTGGCAAGGCTATCTGAAAGCGCACCGGGTCCGCCGCGCCTATTTCAAGGAGTTTGGCGCAACCTCGTCCGACCACGGGCATTTGACGGCACGCACCGAAGACCTCACCACCCCAGAGGCTGAAGCCCTGTTCCAAAAGGCCCTTAAGGGAGACTGTTCAGTTGAGGAGGCTGACAGATTTCGCGGGGCAATGCTGACCGAAATGGCCCGCATGAGCCTTGATGATGGGTTGGTGCTGCAGATCCACCCCGGCAGCTACCGCAATCACAGCAACCCGGTTTTTGAAAAATTCGGGCTCGACAAGGGCTTCGATATCCCCACCCGCACCGATTATGTCCGGGCGCTCAAGCCGCTTCTTGATGCTGTGGGGATGGAAAAAGACCTAACCATCATCCTCTTTACTTTGGATGAAAGTGTCTATGCCCGCGAATTGGCACCCCTTGCCGGTGTTTATCCGGCTTTGCGTCTGGGGCCTGCCTGGTGGTTCCATGACAGTGCCGAAGGGATGCGGCGCTATCGGGAGATGACGACCGAAACCGCCGGTTTCTACAACACGGTCGGTTTCAATGACGACACGCGCGCATTTTGCTCTATTCCAGCGCGTCATGATGTTGCGCGTCGGGTGGATTCTGCTTTCCTCGCCACATTGGTCGCTACGGGACGACTGGATGAGGATGAGGCATTTGAGGTCTCACACGACCTTGCTTATCGGCTTGCAAAGCAAGCTTACCGGCTCTGACGGGCCACTTTCTTGGAGGAAAACACAATGCTTAAGTCTCTGTCAGCTGCTCTTGTCGCCAGTGTTGCGATGGTTGCCACCGCGTCTGCCTGTGAAATCACCCTGAAATCTTCCGACACCCATCCAGACGGCTATCCAACCGTTGAAGCTGTGAAATATATGGGAGAGCTGCTCAAGGAACGCACCGATGGCCGCATTTGCGTTGAAGTGTTCCACTCTGCCCAGCTGGGTGAAGAAAAAGACACCATCGAGCAGACCAAATTTGGCGTGATTGACCTTAATCGTGTGTCCTTCGGTCCATTCAACAACATCGTGGAAGAATCCAAAGTCGTCTCCCTGCCTTACATCTTCAAGGGCGTTGATCATATGCATAAGGTTGTCGATGGTGAAATCGGCGACCAGATCCTCGCTGCTTTCGAACCCCATGGTTATGTCGGTCTGACCTTCTATGATGGTGGCGCACGTAGCTTCTATAACAGCGTCAAGCCGATCAAATCCATGGATGACCTCAAAGGCATGAAAATCCGCGTCATGCAGTCGGACATCTTCGTTGACATGATGACTGCTCTGGGTGCCAATGCCACCCCGATGCCTTATGGCGAAGTTTATTCTTCCATCCAGACCGGCGTTATCGATGGCGCCGAGAATAACTGGCCTTCCTATGAATCCTCTGGCCATTTCGACGTTGCCGGCTACTACACGCTCGATCAGCATCTGATCGTACCGGAAATACTTGTCATGTCGAAAATTTCCTGGGACAAGCTGTCTCCAGAAGATCAGGCCGCCGTGCGCAGGGCTGCCAAGGACTCCACACCGAAAATGCGTGAATTGTGGGCCGCCCGCGAGAAAGCATCCGAAGAAAAAGTTCGGGCAGCTGGCGTCAAGGTCATCACCGAAATCGACAAGGCTCCATTCATGTCTGCCATGGATGCGGTTTACGAAAAGCACGTAACCTCTGAAAATCTGAAAGATCTGGTCAAGCGCATTCGTGCAACCGACTGATCCTTTCATCAATTGCAATGTCCGCGATTCTGCATCGCGGGCATTGCCCCATCAATGACGTGAAGCGGCCTCTTGCCGATAGTGCGAGACCATGAAAAGCCACTTCGTTTTCAGTCCCGGCGTCCCCGCATCCGGTGCTGTTCCATGGGTTCGGAGTGAAACGTGCAAGATTTCATGAAATCCGTCGCAAAGGTGATGAAGCTGCTCTCTCAGCTCTCGCTTTGGTTGGCCGGTGCCGGATTGATCCTGATGACCATATTCGTCTCCGCTCAGGTGTTCGTCCGCTACATCCTCAATGATTCCATCGTCTGGAGCGAGCCTGCCGCCGTCATCCTGATGGGATGGTTCATCTTTCTTGGTGCCGCCGTGGGTATCCGGGAAGGCAATCATCTCAGCTTTGACGTGCTGGTCATGTTCATTCCGGAAAAATTTAAGCTGATCCTCTACAGCATTTCCGATCTGGTGGTTGCCGCCTTTGGCTTCGGTATGGCCTGGTATGGATCCCAGCTGATGATTTCTGGCTGGCACATCAAGATCCCCTCTCTGGGTTTCAGCGACGCTGTCAATTTCATGCCACTGGTCGGCGGCGGCGTTTTGATGATGATTTTCTCCTTCGAGCGTCTGGCCCGCAGAGCCGCCGGATTGCCGACCGCCCGTTTCGGCGAAACCAGTATCGAGGATTGATGCAATGGAAGTCTGGGTTCTTTTTGGCACCTTCGTCGTGCTGCTTCTCATCGGCACCCCTGTTGCCTTTTGCCTCGGTGTCGCCTCTTTTGCCACCATTCTTTATCTCGGCATCCCTCCGGTGGTGGTGTTCCAGCGCTTGAATTCCGGCGTCTCGGTTTTCGCGCTGATGGCCATTCCCTTCTTCATTTTCGCCGGCGAAATCATGGTGCGCGGCGATATTGCCCGAAGGCTTGTCGGCTTGGCCGGTGGCATGGTCGGGCACTTGAAGGGCGGCCTTGGACAGGTCAACATCATGGCGTCGGTTATGTTTGGTGGCATTTCCGGTTCCGCTGCTGCTGATGCGACGGCCATCGGCGGCATCATGATCCCACAGATGAAAGAGCGCGGCTATGATGTCAGTTATGGTGTCAATGTCACGGTGCTGGCGGCACTTATCGCCCTGATGCTGCCGCCGTCCCATAATCTGATCATCTATTCCATTTCCGCGGGGGGCAAAATCTCCATTGCCGACCTGTTTACCGCTGGTGTCCTGCCCGGTCTTTTGCTGGCGCTTGCTCTGATGATCACCGCCTATTGGGTCGCCAGAAAGCGCAATTATCCAACCGAGCCTTTCGCCGGTTGGCGAGCGCTTGGCTGGATGTTCATCAATGCCTTTCCCGGCATCATGTTGATCGTCATCATTTTCGGAGGCGTTCGGTCCGGGGTCTTCACCGCGTCTGAAAGCTCCTGTATTGCCGCCGTTTATGCGGTTCTCGTCACCACGCTGGCTTACCGGACCATGAAGTGGAAGGAATTTGTCGCCGCCACCAATGCCGCGGTGCGAACCACGGCTATGGTTCTGCTGGTGATCGGTTGCGCCGCCGCTTTTGGCTGGTTGCTGGCCTTTCTGCGCATTCCGGCCCAATTGGTGGAAACCCTGCGCACCCTGTCGGACAATCCGCTGGTCATCCTGCTGCTGATCAATCTGCTCTTGCTGATGCTTGGCACCTTCATGGATATGTCGCCGCTGATCGTCATCACGACGCCGATTTTCTTGCCGGTTGCCACCGCCTTTGGCGTCGATCCGGTGCATTTCGGCGTGATTCTCATTCTCAATCTTGGCATAGGCCTTTGCACGCCACCGGTTGGAACGGTGCTGTTTGTTGGCTGCGCCGTCGGCAAGATCCCGGTCTGGGACGTCATCAGAACCATATGGCCGTTCTATTTTGCCGCCTTCACGGTACTGATGATGGTCACCTACATTCCGGCTTTGTCGCTCTGGCTGCCAAGCTTGTTCCACTAGAGCGCGTGGAAGATAAACCGGGCCACCGGGCGGTCTTTTGCGCCCGGACCGCTGCCCTCATGCAAAAACGAACCCGGAGTAATTCATGCCTATTCAGTCTTTCCCAGAGGTTGACGCCGACAAGCCCGTCAGTCGTCAGGTGCTGGCAGACAGCCCGGAATTGATGGTGGTGGCCTTCCGCTTCAAGGAAGTGGGAGCCGAAGGGGCGCTGCATTCCCATCCCCATATCCAGTCGACCTTTGTTGAGGCGGGCCGTTTCCGCTTCACCATTGACGGCGAAGTCCTTGAAGTCGGTCCGGGAGATAGTTTCGTCATTCCCTCCCTTGCGAAACATGGCTGCGTGTGTCTTGAGCCTGGCAGGCTCATAGACAGTTTCACACCGCGACGGGCCGACTTCCTTTAATTCTCCAACATCAAGGAGCATATGATGCTGACCGTTAGAACTGTCCATGCCGTCGACCCGGAAGCCGCCAAGGCCTATGACACCGAAAAGCTCAGAGATCGGTTCCTCGCCGAAGGCATGTTCAAGGAAGGTGAAATCCGCCTGACCTATACCCACTATGACCGGATGATTGTTGGCGCAGCTGTGCCCAATGGCGGTGAATTGCAGCTCGATGAAGTCAAGGAATGCGGCACCAAATCGATCCTGGATCGGCGCGAAATGGCGGTGGTCAATATTGGGCAGGAGGGAGCTGTTGCCTGCGGTGGTGAAAGCTACGCCATGAAGCGCGGCGATGTCCTCTATCTCTCCAAGGATTTGGGCGCGATCACCTTCTCCGGCATGGGGCGTTTTTACATTGCCTCCGCTCCGGCGCACAAAGTCTTTCCGGCCCGTCTGATCAAGCTAGAAGATGCCGCAAGCGTCAATATGGGCGCGGCTGAGACCGCCAACGAACGCACCATCTACCAGTTTGTCCATCCAACCGTGATGGAAAGCTGCCAACTGGTGCTTGGCTACACCAAATTCCACGGTGGCTCGGTCTGGAACACCATGCCAGCCCACCGCCATGATCGCCGCATGGAAGCCTATTGCTATTTCGACATGGATGACAGCACCCGAGTTTTCCATTTCATGGGCGAACCGGATCAGACCCGTCACCTTGTTGTCAAAAATGAAGAAGCGATCCTTTCCCCGCCTTGGTCGATCCATTGCGGCGCAGGCACCGGCAGCTACACCTTCATCTGGGCGATGGCTGGCGACAATGTTGACTATACCGACATGGATTTCATTGCCATGGAAGATTTGCGCTGAATACCAAGAAAAGGAAGGCCAGAGGCGCACATGGCGCCTTTGGCCAAAGGCTTCGTCAACCCCAGAACTGAACCATCGGGAGGAACATCATGAAAGAAGGCTGGCGCTGGTACGGACCCTATGATCGCATTTCCCTGCCCGAAATTGCCCAGACCGGAGCGCGGGAAATCGTCACCGCTTTGCATGAGGTTCCCTATGGCGAGATTTGGCCGCGGGAACGCATTGCCGAATTCCGCGCAACCATAGAAGACGCAGGCTTCAACTGGCCGGTGGTTGAAAGCTTGCCGATCCATGAGCGGATCAAACGCGGCGAGGGGGATCTGACGGAACTGTTCGCCAATTACCGCCAGTCGATGGCCAATCTGGCCGCCGAAGGCGTCAAGGTCATTTGCTACAATTTTATGCCCTTGCTCGATTGGACCCGCACCGACCTTCAAGCCCCCGTTGCCCGTGGCGGCAGCTGCCTTCGTTTCGATGCCGGGAGAATGGCCGCTCTCGAAGTCCATATGTTAAAGCGTAAAGGCGCAGAAGGCGACTATTGTCAGGAAGCTTTGGACAAGGCGAGCCACTGGTTCAAAGCAGCCAGCGACGCTGACAAGGACGAGTTGATGCAGTCGGTGATGGCCGGATTGCCCGGCGCTTATGATCGCTATGATCTGGATGGCTTGCGGGCGGGACTTGCGCTTTATGACGGCATTTCGCGCGAGGATTTGCGAGCCAATTACAAGCGGTTTCTGGATGAAATCATCCCGGCGGCCGAAGAGTTGGGCCTGTCCTTTGCTGTCCATCCCGATGATCCGCCGCGCGATATTCTCGGCCTGCCGCGTATTGTCTCCACCGCAGCCGACATCCAATGGGTGCTGTCTGCCCATGATAGCCGCGCCAATGGCCTGACTCTTTGTTCCGGCTCGCTCGGGGCGCATCCCGACAATGATGTCCCGGCCATCGCCAAGGCCTTTGCCGACAAGATCCACTTTGTCCATCTGCGCAATGTGCGCAAGTTTGCCGATGGTTCGTTTGAGGAAGCAGCCCATCTGGAAGGCGACACCGACATGGCGGCTTTGGTCTCCGTTTTGCTGACCGAAGAGGAAAGACGCCGGTCTGAAGGCCGCACCGATGCCGATATCGTCTTCCGCCCTGACCATGGCCATGAATTGCTCGATGATGCCGCAAAGCAGACCCATCCCGGTTATCCGCTGGTTGGTCGGATGCGCGGTCTGGCTGAATTGCGCGGTCTGATGGCAGGCATCCGCTATAACAGGACCAACTGATGACCAAAGCGCCCCCGATCATTCTCAATCCTTCTGATACCATCGCGGTCCTGACGGGCGGTGCGCATGCGGGTGAAGATCCGCTGCAGCTTGGCGCGCCACTGACCGTCAATGTCATGCCCGGCCACAAGATTGCCCGTATCGCTCACAAACCGGGCGACGCGATCCTCAAATTTGGCGAAAAGATTGGTGTTGCAACCACTAAGATTGCTCCGGGAACGCATGTCCATTCGCACAATTGTGCTTTTTCCGACCATGATCAGGCCTATCGGGTCGGCTGCGATCTGGATGCTGCAAAGGCAGCAATCCCGACGCTCAAGCCGCGCACCTTCATGGGATACAAGCGCCGCAACGGGCAGGTGGGGACACGCAATTTCATTGCCCTTTGCGCCACGGTCAATTGCTCGGCGACGGTCATCCGTCAGGCCGCTGCTGAACTCAATGCTTGCGGTATCCTCGACCAGTATGACCATGTTGATGGCGTTGTGGGCCTCACCCACAGCACCGGCTGTGGCATGAGCGGCATGCGGGACTTCGGCCTGCTCGAGCGGGTGCTCTGGGGCTATGCCACCCATCCCAATGTCGGCGCGACCATCTTCGTTGGCCTTGGCTGCGAGATGATGCAGGTGGCCCGGATGAAAGAGATCTTCCAAGCTGAAGGGCAGAAGACCAATCTTGATCATTTTCACAGTCTGGCCATTCAGGAAGTCGGTGGCACCCGCAAGACCATCGAGGCCATCAAGGCCAAAGTGGCCGAATTGCTGCCAGAGGTCGATAAGGCTCGCCGCGAGCATTGTTCGGCATCGGCGCTGAAAATCGCCCTGCAATGTGGCGGCTCGGACGGTTTTTCCGGCATCACTGCCAATCCCGCATTGGGCAAGACTGCCGACTTGCTGGTCGGTCTTGGGGCAACGGCCATTCTGTCCGAGACGCCAGAAATCTATGGCGCCGAACAGCTTTTGTTGCGCCGCGCGGCGAGCGAGGTCGTTGCGAACAAGCTAATCGCCCAGATCAAATGGTGGGAGCATTATGTCGCGATCAACAATGGCAGCCTCGACAACAATCCAAGCCCCGGCAACAAGGCAGGGGGGCTTACAACCATTCTGGAAAAATCCCTCGGTGCGACGGCCAAATCCGGCTCAACACCCCTGACCGCGGTCTATGATTATGGCGAGCAGGTCACCGAACCCGGTTTTGTCTATATGGACACGCCCGGCTATGACCCGGTCTGCGCCACAGGCCAGATTGCGGGCGGGGCGCATATGGTGGTCTTCACCACCGGGCGCGGCTCGGCTTTTGGCTCCAAGCCAGCGCCGACCATCAAGGTCGCCACCAATGACCGCCTGTTTGAAGCCATGCCGGACGATATGGACATCAATTGCGGCGACATTCTCAGCGCGGGGATTTCGCTCGATGCCAAGGGAGCGGAGATCCTTGAGCATATTCTCAACGTGGCATCCGGTGCTCCGACCAAATCCGAATTGCTGGGGCTGGGGGATCATGAATTCATCCCCTGGCAGGTAGGAGCCGTCATGTGATCCATGCTTTTTCTCTATGCCCCACCCCCTGAACCAAAGTCACGAGACCTATGCCATGCAACGCATCAATCAAAGCCATCTTGAGGGACGATCCCGCCCGACAGAACGGGTAATCCAGTTTGGTGAAGGCAATTTCCTGCGTGCCTTCATGGATTGGAAAATTGACCGGATGAATGAAGCCTGTGGCACCGACTATGGCATCGTTGTGGTCCGACCCATTGGCGGAGGCATCCCGCATAGTCTGAATGATAGCGATGGCGTCTACACGGTGCTGTCCCGCGGGGTGGGCAGCGATGGCAAAGCGGTGAGTGAAAGCCGCATCATTGCTGCCGTTCGTCGCGAATTGTCTGCGACTGCGGATTGGGATGGAGTGCTGGCTCTGGCCCGCAATCCTGACATGGTGGTCGTTATCTCCAATACCACCGAAGCCGGTATCACCTACAGCCCTGATTGTGAGTGCGATGACGCGCCACCTGCAACCTTTCCCGCCAAGATCACCCGCCTGTTGATGGAACGGTTCAACAGCCTCGGTGGCAGCGATGCACCGGGCTTTCAGTTTTTGCCTTGTGAGCTGATCGATCACAATGGGGATGAATTAAAACGCTGTGTTCTGGCCTATGCGGAGCAATGGGCATTGGGTGACGATTTCATCGATTGGATCCACGGCTCCAACGCCTTTTACAACACCTTGGTGGACCGGATCGTACCGGGCTTCCCACGCGATGAGATCAACGAGCTGGAAAATTCCCTCGGCTATCGCGATCCCTTTCTGGTCGCCGCCGAATTGTTTCATTTCCTCGTTGTTGAACAGCGTGACGGCCAGCCGGACCTTGAAATTCCAATGGCCAAAGCCGATGATTGCACCATCATTGTGCCACGCGCCGACGGCTACAAGGAGCGCAAGGTGGCGATCCTGAATGGTGCGCATACCGGGCTTTGTCCGCTGGCCCTGATTAGCAACAGCCTCGCTGTGCGTCAAACCATGCAAAGCGCCCCGGCCAAGGCCTTCCTGCGCGCGATGCTGGAGGGGGAAATTCTGCCCTATTTGTCACTGCCGCGCGAGGAACTCGAAGCCTTCAGCGCCGATGTTCTGCGGCGGTTCGAAAATCCCTTCATCCTCCATCGCTGGCACGATATATCATTGAATGGCATCGCCAAATTCCGCACCCGCAACCTGCCGCGCTTCAAGGCCTGTTGGCAGTACAAAGGCACTCCGCCGCGCCTGATGAGCCTGTCGCTGGCCGCCTGGTTGATCTACTATCAGGGGGATTTTGACCAAAGCGACGCCTTGCCGCCGCGCGATCATCGCGATGTCATCGACCGCTTTGATATAGTCAAGCAAATCGGCGAGCAAGATGGTCGCAAGGCAATGATCCGCGCCTATCTGGCAGAGGTCTCTTTCTGGGGTGAAAGCCTTGCCAGTGACGATCTCGTCGACACGGTGTGCGAAGCCCATGCCTTTCTGACCAATCACCCCTTCACCCTCGACCGTCTAGAGGCTTGGTCGAGGGTGTCACCTTCCGACTGAACAGGAGCCACTTTCATGCATAATTTCATGGATTTGACCGACAAAATCGCCATCGTCACCGGCTGCAATACCGGCCTTGGCCAAGGCATGGCGTTGGGCCTTGCCAAGGCTGGTTGCCACATTGCCGGGGTGAACCGGTCCGAGCCCGCTGAAACCCAAGCGCAGGTTGAAGCCCTCGGACGCTCCTTCCTCGATATCCGCGCCGATCTGACCTCAACCAAGGACATTCCATCGATCATCGAACAGGTGGTCGCCAAATTTGGTCGCATCGATTGTCTGGTCAACAATGCGGGCATCATCCGCCGTGACGACGCAATCAGCCTCAGTGAAGAGGACTGGGACGATGTGATGAATGTCAACATCAAGACCCTCTTCTTCCTCAGTCAGGCTGTCGCCAAGCAGTTCATCGCCCAAGGCGAAGGCGGCAAGATCGTCAACATCGCTTCCATGCTGTCTTTCCAGGGGGGCATTCGGGTGCCGTCCTACACCACCTCAAAGCATGGCGTGATGGGCATCACCCGTCTGTTGGCCAATGAATGGGCAAAGCATGGCATCAACGTCAACGCCATAGCGCCGGGTTACATGGCCACCAACAATACCGCCGCACTTCAGGCCGACAAAGTCCGCAATGCCGAAATTCTGGGGCGCATTCCGGCAGGCCGCTGGGGCACGCCGAACGATCTCGAAGGCCCTGTCGTCTTCCTCTGCTCAGACGCTGCCAATTACATTCAAGGCTATACCATCGCTGTGGATGGCGGCTGGCTCGCACGTTAACAGACACCAAGGGCGACTTGTTTCGTCGTGCCAGTGCATCAGGTAGCTTCAGGCTCAGATGTTGAATTTGCACTTGATGACCGGCTTTAGTAGCGGGTGATCATGTATCTTGTCGGCTGTCAGGGCCTGATCGCTTTCATGATGGGCGCGCAACCGCGCCTTTGCGCGCTCCAGTTCGGCTTTAAGATCATGGGTGATGACAAAATCCATCGCGTCGCTTTCCAAAAGCTGGCGCGATGTTGCATTCAACTCATGACCGACAAACAGAACCCTGTCGCGCAAGTCCGCTTCCTGCAAGGCTCGGGCAATGCCTTGATTACCGCCCGCCATATTATAAACCGCGACCGGTGGCGCCTCTCTTTTCAAAGCCGTGCGCAGGATTTGATAGGAGCTTTCGGAATTGTCTGTCGCATTGAGCAGCTCCACCACGGACAGGTCGGGATAATCGCTGCGCAAAAGGCGGCGAAAACCCAACTCTCGCTCTTCCTGACAGCGATAGGGGGCACTCACCAGCATCAGAACGTCGCCTTGAGGGGACTTGCCATAGCGGCCAACAAGATGGGCCGCGCACATGCCTGACGCCACTTGATCCATTCCCTCATAGCTCAGCCTGCGGGTATTTTGCTGATCCGTCGTCATGCAGACAATGCCCGTGCCCCGCTCTGCAACGGCCTCAATGGCGCGCGAAATGGCCGGATGTTCGCGGCTGACAATGATGATGCCATCAAGCATCTCGCCCCATTCCAGAACCTTGTCGGAAAATGCCCCTGCATCAAACTGGTTGGTCAGGGTTGAATGGATCTGGATCGCGATGCGCGCGTCCGTTTCATTGCTCTCCCGGACCAGCGCTTTCAGCGTGCCGGTAAAGGATGACCCGGAATCGATCAACATGCCGATGGTGAGCCGTGGCAGAGCACTCTGACCTTTGCCAAGAGAACCACCGAGCGCTGCAAGGGCCTCATTGACCAACAGGGCCTTGGCAGCGGACACACCACCGCGGTCATTCAGCACCCGGTCGACCGTCGCCGTCGAGACCCCCGCCATCTGTGCTATTTCTGAAATCGACGGAGCCAATTTGCCTGCGCGTCTCATAATTGTCCGAAGCTCACTCAAATTCCCTGTGAATTGACTTTATTTGACATCACAATTGATGGCTTTTCAATCAAAACATAGAGTGGGGAGGGGTCTTGAATATGCTAGATGCGAGATGTAGAGGAATAAATCAATTAAAACAGATGTTTAAATAGAATTAAACCTCCTGCTTATTGCTGGGATGCCTTGATTGACAGGCGTAGGGTGCAAACATAGAGTGCCTGGTATTGACGTGGTTGATGGCAATTCAATCAACTTGTTTTGTCACATTTGGGAGGACTTTACTGATGAGCATTCGTTTCTCGATCAATCACATGATCGCGCCCAGCATGCCACTTGCTGACTTTTTCGCATTCTGTCGAACCCAGAAGGTTGATCTGGTCGAGATCCGCAATGACATTCCAAATGATCCGATGGCTTTGGGCCTCGACCCGGCAGAGGTGAAAGATCTGGCCGCAAAGAATGGCGTTGAAATCTGTAGCATCAACGCTCTGCAGCGCTTCAATGAATGGAATGACGCCCGCGCCGCAGAAGCCAGTGCGCTGATTGATTATGCTGCCAAATGTGGTGCAAAGGGTTTGGTCATGTGCCCGGTCAATGACCATGATTATGGCAAGAGCGAGCAGGAGCTCGACGACAATTTGCGCCAGTCTCTGTCTGCCCTGAAACCAATGTATGAAGAAGCGGGTATTATCGGTCTGATCGAACCGCTGGGCTTTGCGCAATGCTCCCTCCGCCTCAAAACGAAGGCGGTTGAAGCAATTCGTGATGTGGCAGGCGAGGGCGTCTTCCGCCTCGTGCATGATACCTTCCACCACCATCTGGCCGGTGAGCAGAGCTTCTTTGCCAACATGACAGGCCTTGTTCACATTTCCGGCGTTGAAGACCCGGCCATCGCGGTGGCTGACATGCTTGATGACCACCGAATTTTGGTGGGTAAAGCGGACCGCCTCGACAATATCGGACAGCTCAAATTCCTGCTGGCAACCGGATATGACGGCCCGGTATCGTTCGAACCCTTCGCCGCAGAAATTCATGAGCTCGACGATGTTGCGCCTGTGTTGAACCAATCCATAAATTTCATCAGGACCGCGCTCTAAACTGCACCTAACCGGTTCAAGCCTTTGTCAGTGAAGGATCAAGGCAGTGGTCACCTTTCACATGTTTTGCAATCGGTTTCAAAAATCAGAGGAAAACTCATCCCAAACAAGCATGGTGGGTGATCCGGTGATTAAAAACCGCATGAAGATGCGCTATCCTTCAAATCAGGATAATTGCGGGAATAGTGAGATTGGCGCTGTGATCTTTGAGCTATTCCCCGGCAGACTGGCTGGGTCTGGCCTTCTTTCGTAACCGGTTGCATCATCAGCCGCAAATGACAGCTCTTTTGCCCCCGAATTACTGGCAAATCGCCAGTGGGGGCTTATTTTTGTAAGGAAAGGTAGATTGATCATGATCTCCATCGGACTGATCGGTGCCGGGCGCATCGGCAAACTGCATGCAGCCAACATCGCCGCTTCGGCCAAAGCCAACCTTGTGTCGGCTGCTGACGCCATTCCGGCCGCTGCCGATGCCTTGGCCGCGGACTATGCCATCCCGGCCGTCACCGTCGAAGCCATGCTGGCCGACCCTTCCGTCGACGCCGTCTTCGTTTGCTCTTCCACCGACACCCATGCAGATTTCACCGAACAAGCTGCGCTGGCTGGCAAGCATGTCTTTTGCGAGAAGCCCGTCGACACCTCCACCGACCGGATCCGCGCCTGCCTGGATACCGTCGAGAAAACCGGCAAGAAACTGATGATCGGCTTCAACCGCCGCTTCGACCCCAACTTTGCCAGCGTCCGCGCCCGCATTGAAGCCGGCGAAATTGGCGACGTCGAGCTGGTCCAGATCACCTCCCGTGATCCATCGGCCCCACCGATTGACTATGTCAAACGCTCCGGTGGCCTGTTCCGCGACATGATGATCCACGATCTCGACATGGCCCGTTTCCTGTTGGGTGAAGAGCCTGTCTCCCTGTTTGCCCGTGGCTCCTGCCAGGTGGACGAAGAAATCGGCAAGGTTGGCGATGTCGACACCGCTGTGGCTGTGCTAGAAACCGCAAGCGGCAAGATCTGCCAGATCTCCAACTCCCGCCGCGCCACCTATGGTTATGACCAGCGGATCGAAGTTCATGGCTCCAAAGGCATGCTGAGCGCAGGCAACTGCCGCGCCACCACTGTGACCTATGCCAATGCCGATGGCTATCAGGTCGACCCGGCCCTCGACTTCTTCCTCGAACGTTATGGTCAGGCTTTCGTCAACGAGCTGAACAGCTTCGTTGACCTGTGCGAAGGCAAAAACGTTGCCGTGCCGCTCGGCTATGATGGTCTGCGCGCCCAGCTCCTAGCCGACGCTGCCGATGCCTCTGTTCGCGATGGGCAGCTAAAGCAGCTCTGAGTCTGCATTCAAGCGTTGAAACTAAAAAAGCCGGAAGCTTGACGCTTCCGGCTTTTTTGTGCGGCGTGTAACTACACCAGACTTTTAGAAGTGGTAAGCTAGACCAACTCGAGTGATGAAGCCATCAACATCAACACCACCGGTAACACCGGCCAATGTGTAGTCTTCTTTGGAAGAAATGCGATAAATGCTTTCCAATCTCAAAGAGACATCATCGAAAACCATGGCTTCAAAGCCGCCGCCAAGATCAAGATTTGTATGAATGGCGGTGTCTTTTTGCCCGGTTGGTACATAAGTTCCTTCCATTTCTGTCAAGCCAACGCCGACTTTCAGATATGGCAGATAGGAACCCATAATATAGCCCAACCGCATGGCAGCACCGGCGCTCCAGTTGGTTTGCCCGGTCGAGCGTGATGTCAGTCGCGTTTGGTCATTGGTCAGATCTGCATTCAACTCGACACCAACAAGAACATCGTCAAACACGAAATTATGGCCACCAAAAATGCCATATGTCGGACCATCGACTGTCTTCTCATAAAAGCCTGTTTGTTTTGCGGTCAAGCTGGAATATCCTGCTTGAACACCAATGTAAGATCCTGCCCAACGATCATCAAACGTAGCAGGAGCTTCTTCGATATATGGCATGTCTGCAGCGATTGAAACCGTGGGAATGGCTGCAACTGCTGCTGCAATCAGCACTTTTTTCAACATTAGGATGTCCCCTTAAAAGCATAGCACTTTAAGGGGAGGCTAAGGATTTATGGTTAAAGGCGAGTTAAACTCTGAAGATGCACGCGGAAGCTGAAATGATTTCCAACGCAAATTTTGCCTTTATTAGGCATCTATATGAATGATGGTCGATAATGCTGTGTTCATCGTTGCAATGGTCGTGAGCAGTTGACACCAATCTAGCTCATCCAAGTGCCGAGATACCAGCTCGATCCCCTCGGAGACGGCTGCATTGATGGAGGTCGTGTCCGTCACGTCGAGACGGGTGACCAGCACATTGTCCAGCGAGATGCAAGAGCGAACCCGGAGGGATCGCGCATCGTGCCCCCGTTTCACTCTCCCGCATCTTTCTCCGGATCAAACGTCACGAACAACCGATAGGCTGCATAGAAACCGGCTGACAGGAAGATGATCGCAAAGCCGACGGAGTTGCTCATCAGTTCGAACAGGCCCCAGCCAATGCACACGGCCACGACAATCAGTCGAACCCAGAGCGGGCGGAAGAAGGGGATGTCAAAATTGAACATGAGCTTTCCTTTTGCAGCACGTTGTCAGGCGGTGTTTAGACGGCTTTCTTTTGGGCCTAGTCTGATCATTGTTGCAGATAAAAAACAAGGGGCCGAAGCCCCTTGAAGGTGTCTTGGGAGGAGGGGAAGACTTACTTGGCCGTCTTCCCTTTCTTTTGGCGGTAAGTGTCGATGACAACGGCACCGACAATGATCACACCCTTCATCATTTCCTGATAGTAGGCATCAAGACGGAGGAACGTGAAACCGGAAATGATGACACCGAAGATGACCATGCCGATGGCTGTGCCAATGATCGACCCGCGACCACCCGTCAGCGAGGTGCCGCCAATAACCGCCATGGCGATGGCATCAAGCTCATACATCAGCCCCATGCCCGGCTGGGCGGTCTGACCACGCGCAGCCACCACGATGGCAGCCAAAGCGGACAAGATGCCAGCGATCATGTAGATCTTGACCTTCTGGCGCTCCACGTCGATACCGGAGACGCGAGCTGCGGTCTCATTGGCCCCGATGGCATAGGTAAATTTGCCATAGCGGGTATATTTCATCATGACATGGAAGATGATGGCAACGATCACGAAGATGACAACCGGCATCATGCCAGAGCCGATGAAGGCAAAGGAGTCAGTGGGGAAGGAAATCGGCGCGCCCTTGGTGAACCATTTGGCGAACCCACGGGCCGAGACCATCATGCCCAATGTGGCAATGAAGGGCGGGATTTTGGTGTAGGCAATAAGCCAGCCATTGATGAAGCCCGCACAGGCCCCCACAAACAGCCCCACGATGACCGGCACCAGAACAGGCAGGTCAACCAGAGCCGGGAAGAGCACACGGTCCAGACCATAGTCTGCGGTCTGGGCGAAGGACATCGAGACCATGGCCACCGCGCCGACAAGGGAGCCGGACGAGAGGTCGATGCCGCCAGTGATAATGATCTGGGTGACGCCGACCGCGATGATGCCGATCACCGACACCTGCAGGATCATGATTTTCAGGCGGGCAATGTTGCCAAGGAAGGATTGTCCCTGAAACACCCAGCCCAGCACTTCGAACAGGATGGCGATACCGAACAGAACCAGAAGAATATTCACCTCTGGAGCGAGTTTGCGGCCTTTGGGTGCGGCCTCTGCCGCTGTGACATCTGCGTTTGACATTGTGAATTTTCTCCCGGTCTTACTTCGCTGCCAGTTTCATGACGCTCATCTGGTCGGCCTCGGACCGATCCAGGAAGCCACTCACACAGCCTTCATGCATGACCATGATGCGGTCGGACATGCCCAGAACTTCAGGCAGTTCCGAAGAGATCATCAAGATGGCCACCCCCTGACCCGCAAGCTGGGTAATCAGACGGTGAATTTCGGATTTCGCCCCGACATCGATACCGCGTGTCGGTTCGTCGAGAATGAGGATTTTCGGATTGGTCAAGAGCCAGCGGGCAATCAAAAGCTTCTGCTGGTTGCCGCCCGAGAGATTTTCGACAATCTCGGACAGACTTGGCGTCTTGATCCGCAGCTTCTCGACATATTCCTCGACCATCTGGGTGACCTTGCCTTGCTCGACAAAGCCGGTTTTGTTGACCATGCCCTGGGTGATCAGAGCCATCTGGATATTTTCCAGACAATCAAGGATCAAAAAGCAGCCGCTTTCCTTGCGGTCTTCTGTCAGGAAGGCAAGCCCATGCTGGGTGGCATCCGACGGCTTGGTGATATCGACCTTATCGCCATTGATGAAAATCTCACCAGAGTCGGCAGGCCTCACACCAAAGATCGCTTCTGCAACTTCGGATCGACCAGAGCCGACCAGTCCGGCAACACCCAAAATCTCACCGCGTCGCAGCTGGAAGTTCACATCCTTGAAGTGGCGACCATTGCTCAGATGTTTGACTTCCAGCGCCACATCCCCGATTTCACATTCGATTTTCGGGAACATGTCGGTGATCTCACGCCCGACCATCATCCGGATGACATCATCCTTGGTGACGTTCGAGGCTGGCTCGGTGCCGACATATTGTCCATCGCGGAAAACAGTCAGCTCGTCTGCAATTTCAAACAGCTCGTCCATCTTGTGGGTAATGTAGACAATGCCCACGCCCTTGGATTTCAAGTCGCGAATGATGGTGAAGAGACGCTCCACCTCGCTTTCCGTAATGGCCGAGGTGGGCTCATCCATGATCAGGACGTCGGAATTGTACGAAACGGCCTTGGAAATCTCGATCATCTGCTTCTGGGCAACGGTCAGATCGCCAACCATCGCTTTGGGGTCAAGATTGAGATTGAGCTCATCAAACAGAGCTTGTGTCTGCTTGTTCATCTGATCATGATCGATCAGGCCCAGCGCGTTTTTCGGCTCGCGTCGGATCCAGACATTTTCTGCCACGGTCATCGTGTTCATCAGGTTGAGTTCCTGGTGAATCATCGCGATGCCAGAATTGAGGGCGTCGATCGGCGTCTTGATATCCAGTTTCTTACCGGCAAAGCGGACTTCACCTTTGTCTGGATTGTAGATCCCGGCGATAATCTTCATGAGGGTTGATTTACCGGCACCATTTTCGCCCATCAAAGCATGTACAGAACCGGGGCGGATCTTGAGCTGGACATCATCAAGGGCAATCACCCCTGGAAATTCCTTGCGCACATTGTCGACTTCGAGAATGTATTCGCCGGTATAGGTATTGCGCGCTGAACCCGCGCTTTCATCAAGCATGGTTTTCCTCCCTTGCTTGCGCTGAAAGGCAACATTGCTTGCGAGGGCAGGGAACCGCCCTCGCAGTGATCACATCAAATGGATCAGTTGGTTTTGGCGAATTCGGCCAGATTATCCGGAGTGATAAGCTCGAACGGAATGTAGTTGACCTGATCGGCTTTTTCGCCGCGCGCAAATTTCACAGCGGCTTCAACAGCGCCTGCGCCCTGACCTTTGGCATTCTGGAAAACGGTATGGTCGATTTCACCGGTTTCGATCATGGCTTTGGCATCGATTGTGCCATCAACGCCGGCAATCACGATTTCATCGAAATTAGCACCGGCATTTTTCAGCGCCTGCGCGGCACCCACTGCCATTTCGTCATTGTTGACCATCACGCCATCGATTTTAAGGCCAGCCGACAGCCAGTTGGTGACAAGGTCGCTACCAAGGGTGCGCTGCCACATGCCGGTCTGCTTTTCAGCCACTTTGATGAAGTTGCAATCGTCTTTGGCAAACACATCTTCCGCGCCTTTGGTGCGCAGACGGGCTGCCTGGTTGGACAGATCACCCATCAGGATGACGACCTGAGCTTCGGTTTTGCCCATTTTTTTGAACAGCTCACATGCATGCTGACCCTGAAGGTTGCCTGCCTGAATTTCCAGAGAGCCGACATAGGCCTGTTTCTCTGGCAGTTTTTTCAGGTTCACTGGCTCGCGGTTGACATAAACCAGCGGAATGCCTGCTTCAGCAGCTAATTTGGACATTGGGATGGTGGCGTCGGTATCAACAGGGTTGACGATGATTGCATCCACGCCGGAAGCCACAAAGTTCTGGATCTGGTTGAGCTGTTTGCCCACTTCGTTCTGCGCATCTTCAAGCTGAAGCGTGGCGCCCATTTCCTCGCCCTTGGCGATCATGGCGTTACGCAGAACGGTCAAGAAGTTGTCATCGAATGCAGCCATGGTGACGCCGATATTCTCGGCCATGGCAGACGTGGACAACAATGTGCCGACAAATGCCGCCATAATAAACTTTTTCATCTCATGTTCCTCCGTTAGAAAAAGCCGAAATGCAAGAATTCCTGCTTTGCAAGCCGCCCCCAAAACAGCCAAGTCTGCGGTGCGGCGAAATGATGGTGTCTGGCAAAAGGGAAAGCTGATGCGACGCGCACAATTTCCGATGCATGCCTGACTGTGATGCAGTCAAGCGCGTCAGTGCGATCGTGCAGGCCCTCCCAGGTCGCCTGATCGATGTCAGGACAATAGCTCCTCATTTGTCCAACATCGCTCTGCAACTGTATCAATATTGCAATCGGTTGCAACAGAAATTTTCAAAAAATTAAATTTCAGCAAATGCTGACCAAATCTTGCATTGCGGAAAGTCCTTGAAGGGGCTGTCAAAACGCCATTTTTGCGGGCTGCGCCAAACCTAATCTGCCGGTCGGTCAATGGCTGTTGATGGCTGTTCCATCAGGACAAGAAAATTCGAACCACGAATAGATGTTAGTGGATGAACCGCCGTCAAAGGCTCCCACATATCCGGCAAAGGAAATGCCACTGGAAATTCGCTTTTCTGATTGGTGATATTTCTGTTTTATTACATCTAATCAACAACATCTTTGCATATATCCGATGGATAAAGCCGCTGATGTCGAGTTGCGAAGCAATCCGTGATTGTCTTTTGAAAATTAGATTGACGGATGCATGATATATTTGTTCGGAAATTTGCAGAAATGAAATTTCTACTTCATTGATTGTGCTGACTTTTTACTGGCCTGAAGGTGCGTCATATCGCGCTGAATGTTCACATTTCTGGCTGCTTGAACGTCATTGGAAAGCGGGACTTTAGAGGCAACAGACGGCACCAGAAATCAGATGCCACAGCGGTCACAGCGAGGCAAATGAGGGAGCGAAATAGCGCTCAATTGAAAACCGATTTCAATCAATTTGGGTGCTCGCGCGGGGCTGTGAAAAAGCTTTGCCCCGGTCTTGCAAGACCGGGGCAAAGATCAAATTTGCGCGATCAACGGAACATTGGTGGGCGGGCATCCAGCCAAACACCGCCCTGTTTGGCGGACTGAACCGCATAATGCACCGCTGCCATGGAGCGGGCACCTGCTTCAGCGGTCGGCAAGGAGGGGCGTGATTCTCCCAAAATGGCCTCGGCTATGTCGCAATAGATGTTGGCAACGGCCAGCGGGAAGCCTTCAGGATGGGCAATCGCCACCCGTGACAGGCGGTTTGCTTCGTCATGCAGACCCGCTTCCCCTTTTTCCATAATCTCGGTGCGACCACCAACCTTGGTGTAGAATAGCTGGTTCGGCTGCTCTGAGAACCATTTCAACCCGCCCGTTTCACCGAACACCTGAATCGTGAAGCCATGCTGGCGTCCAATTGCGACCGATGAGGTCCAGAGACGACCGACAGTGCCTTTGCTCATCCGGAAATTGACCATCGCATCATCTTCCAACTCGCGGCTTTCGATGCAGGAGGCAAAGTCGGCGGAGAGCTTCTCCACCTCGTCATTGCAGATGAAGCTGGCCATATTGAGCGCATGAATGCCGCAATCGGCAAATTGTCCCGACACACCAGCCAGAGCCGGGTCATACCGCCAGCGCACGCGCGGATTGTCCGCATCGGCTGCATTGCCGTGATGGCCATGGCTGAATTCGGTGACCACCAGACGCACCTTGCCGATTTCGCCGTTGGCTACCATGGCCCGGGCCTGACGCACCATGGGATAGGCGGTGTAGCAATAATTGACCGCACAGATTTTGCCGCTTTTCTCGGCAAGCCGAACGATCTCTTCGCCTTCTTCCACTGTCACCGTCATCGGCTTTTCACACAAGACATGAAAGCCTGCTTCAAGAAACGCCTTGGTGATTTCGAAATGGGTCGAATTGGGTGTTGCAATGGTGACCAGATCAATCCGGTCGTCGCGGTTGCGTTCCCCTTCGAGCATTTCCTTCCAGTCGCCATAGGCGCGGTCTGCGGCAATGCCTAGGCGTTGCGCGTAAGCGCGGCCTTCTTCGGGGCGATGATCAAGGGCGCCAGCGGTGAGGTCAAATCGCCCGTCCGCCAAAGCACCGAGCCGATGTGCCGGGCCAATCTGGCTGCCTTCGCCGCCACCAATCATGCCCCATTTGAGTTTAGCCATGAGAAGTTCCTCCAGAATTTGAGGGGCATGCCCTCAAAACATCAAGTCGGGTCAGGCGGCAGCCTTGTCGCCTGACCAATTGGGTAAGGCTTATTGAAAGCCGATGGATTCGAGATATTCTCGGTTCTTGCGTGCGTCGCCGACCGGATCCGGGTCAAGATTGGGGTCGCAGTCCTGCTCAATGGTGCACCAGCCCTCAAAGCCGGCTTCCAGCAAAAGATCACGCACCGCCGGGAAATCGACTTCCCCCTCGCTCAGATTGCAGAAAATGCCTTGCCCGCAAGCGTCATAAAAGCCTGTGCGATTGGCAATGGCGTCAGCTTTCACCTTGGCATCAGTGCTCTTGAAATGGACATAGGTGATGCGATCCATATGGCGCTTCATGAAGGCAACCGGATTAAAGCCCGCATAGGTGCAGTGCCCGGTATCAATGCAAAGCTTGAGACTGTCCGCATCCACTTCCGCCAAAATGCGCTCCACTTCCGGCTCGAAATCCATGAAACCGCCCGCGTGAGGGTGCAATTCAGGGATCAGACCATGATCAAGGCCCATTTTGGCGATCTCTGTGATACGGTTTTTGAAGCCCTCCCTCTCGGCGTCGTCCATCTGTACGGCCTCATTGGGACGACCTGCGGTTGGCGCACGGGCTTCCGCGATGGAATCGATCAGCACCAGATGCTTGGCACCATGCGCCACCAAGGCTTCACAGGTGCGCTTGGAGGCGTCGACCACTTCGTCCCATTTGCTGGCGTCATGGAAGGGGCGAAAGATCACCCCGCCGATCAATTCCAGATCATTTTTGTCAAGCTCGGCCTTCAGGGTTGCTGGATCTTCGGGCATGAAGCCAATCGGCCCCAATTCAATGCCTTTATAGCCTGCATCCGCACAGTCTTTCAGAACGCTCTGCCATGTAGGATTGCGCGGGTCGTCCGCAAATTCCACACCCCATGAGCAGGGGGCATTGCCTATTTTGATCGCCATGATAATGGTCCTCTCCTTACAAAAAGAGCCCCGTGACAGGCATACTCCTCCCTGGAACTTGGCTCTTCGGTTTTGGTGAAAATTGGACTTTGGACTTTGGCCGCGGGGACGAGCCCCACCGGGGTTTATGTCGGAATTAATCCTGTGTGACGCTTTGCCAAGATCTCGATATGTTGGACTTGGTCACCGCTTCGACGACGCGCGCCGCAGCCAAGCCATCCCGAAAGGTTGGGAACCGTGGCTGGCCGGAATGGATCGCCTCAAGGAAATCCTTCGCCTCAATAACAATCAGGTCATTATATCCCGTGCCATGACCAGGGCCGAGGCAAAAGGCCTTATAGTCCGGATGCGCAGGGCCGGTTAGGATCTTGCGAAACCCGCGCTCTTCCTCCGGCCCCTCCATGCGATAAAGCCAAAGAGCATTCTGATCTTCCTGATCAAAACGGATCGCTCCCTTAGTGCCGTGGATCTCGTATGCGTAACCCATTTTGCGACCGGTTGCAACGCGGGACGAGTGAAGATGCCCCATCACGCCAGATTGGAAACGACACATCAGATGGATCTGATCATCATTGTCAACGATGCCGCCTGGGCGCTCTTTGTGAATGGTTTCTGTCTCGGCAATCAGGCTGTCAATTGGACCCATCAAGGCCAGCGCGCCATTGAACAAATGCACCGCCAGGTCGCCCAATGTGCCGTTGGCAGCACCTGTGCAGCGCCATTGCCACGGATCATTGGCGTCAGCCAGAAAATCTTCCGTATGCTCTGCGCGAAACCACGTAATATCGCCGATGGCTTTCTCGGCCAACAGTTTGCGGGCAAACTGGGTGGCAGGCGAGCGCACATAGCAAAAGGCCGTTTGATGGATTAATCCGCTGGATTCTGCCGCTTTTACCATTGCAAGCGCGTCATCAATGGAGGCACCGAGCGGCTTTTCGCACATCACATGCTTGCCCGCAGCAAAGGCGGCCTCGGCAATGGCGCGATGAAAGCTCTGGGGTGCTGCGATGACCACGGCCTCTACTGCCGGGTCATTGACCAGCTCACGCCAGTCCCCGGTGCTTCGCTTGTAGCCATAGGCTTGTCGATAGCTCTCCGCCCGTTCGGCAGACGCCGAGCAGATCATTTCAAGGCGAGGCTTGAGGCTTGTTTCAAAAATGGTTCCGACCGCAGCAAAGGCAGCGGAATGAGCCTTGCCCATATAGCCACCACCAATCATGCCAATTCCGATGTCCGTCACAGCATTCCCTCCCAAATTGAAATACTATTTGCAATCGGTTTCAAGATCTGTATCATGAGCCACGATGTTTCGCAAGCGGCATTCAATATGGATGCGCGCATTTCCCAAGGGAGGCGCCTAAATGACAGAGGCACAAGGGACATGCCGCCTCACGACGGCTCAAGCTATCGTTAAGTGGTTGGTAAATCAGTATATTGAGATTGACGGGCAGGAATATCGGCTCTGTGGAGGCGGTTTCGGTATCTTTGGTCATGGCAACGTGACCTGCCTCGGCGAGGCTCTATACAATTATCAGGAAGAATTGCCACTCTATCGTGGTCAGAATGAACAGAGCATGGGCTTTGCGGCTGCTGGCTATGCCAAGCAATGGCTGCGCCAGCGTTTCATGTTTTGCACCGCGTCCGCAGGGCCGGGCACCTCGAACCTCGTCACGTCAGCAGCATTGGCCCACGCAAACCGCTTGCCAATGTTGATGCTTTGCGGTGATGCTTATGTCACCCGGCTGCCTGATCCGGTTCTCCAGCAGATGGAGAATTTCTATGACCCGACCATCGGCGTCAATGATGCCTTCAAGCCGGTCACCCGTTTCTGGGATCGCATCGTTCACCCCGCTCAGATCATCCAGTCGCTGCCAACCGCACTGGCGACGATGCTTGATCCTGCCGATTGCGGCCCGACTTTCCTTGGCTTGCCGCAGGATGTGCAGGGCTGGGCTTATGATTATCCGGAAGTCTTCTTTGAGAAGAAGGTCCATCGCATTCGCCGTCAGGCACCGGACGCTTATGAAATTGCCGACGCGGTTGCTCTGTTGAAGGCTGCCGAGCGTCCAATGATCATTGCCGGTGGTGGCGTGCAATATAGCGGTGCGGTCAAGGAGCTGACCGACTTTGCTGAAGTCCATCAGATCCCGGTTGTCGAAACCATCGCAGGCCGCGCCAATCTGCTCAATGATCATGCGCTCAATATCGGCCCGATCGGTGTGACAGGATCGGACTCGGCCAATATTATCGGCGAGAAGGCTGACGTCATTCTCTGTGTTGGCACCCGCCTGCAAGACTTTACCACCGGGTCCTGGACCGCCTTTGCCCATGAAGCCAAGCTGGTTGGTATCAATGCCGCCAGGTTTGATGCTGGCAAGCACATGGCCGCCCCTGTCGTGGGCGATGCCAAGCTGTCGCTGTTGGCGCTGGGCGAAGCTTTGGGTGATTATATAGCGCCTCAGGATTGGGTGTCCTTCGCCCAGGCCGAGCGCAAGACATGGGACGAATATGTCGCCAAGAATGTTTCCTATGGCGGCAACAAGCCCAATTCCTATGCTCAGGCCATTGGCGTGGTCAACGAATTGTGCGACCCGCGCGACCGTGTGCTGACGGCCTCTGGCGGCTTGCCCGCCGAAGTCACCGCCAACTGGAAGACGCTGGACATCGGCACTGTCGATGTGGAATTCGGCTATTCCTGTATGGGCTATGAAATTGCCGGTGGCTGGGGCGCGCGCATCGCACAGGCCGAGCGGGAGCCAGACAAGGAAACCATCGTCTTTGTCGGCGACGGTGCCTATATGCTGATGAATTCCGACATCTATTCCTCCGTTCTGACCGAGAAGAAGCTGATCGTGCTGCTGCTCGATAATGGCGGCTGGGCCGTCATCAACAAGCTTCAGAACAATGTCGGCTCGGAAAGCTTCAACTGTCTTTATGAAGATGCGCCAACCATCCCCAATCCGTTCGACGTGGATTATGCCGCTCATGCCGCCTCTATGGGCGCCAATGTCGAAACGGTGGCAGATGCATCAGAACTCGGCGATGCCTTCAAGCGCGCCAAGGCTTCGGACAAGACCTATGTGATCTATATGAAGGTCGCAGCCCACGATGCCTGGACCACGCAGGGTCATGCCTGGTGGGAATGCGGTACGCCGGAAGTCTCCGACAATGAGAAAGTCCGCGCCGCCCATGAAGACTGGGAATCGGCTCGACCCAAGCAGCGCAAGGGTGTGTGACGATGACAACCCTTCTTGATGCAATCAAATCCAACCGCTTCGGCGTCTTTGGCCGGGCGGGAATGGATATGTATGCCGACCCGATCGGGGTGAAGAGCGAGCATGCAGATACATTCAAGGCAGATCTTGGCGGCTCGTCCGCCAATATCTGCGCAGGCCTTTGCAAGCTTGGCAGTTGGTCAACCCTTGTCACCTCTGTCTCAGACGATGCCGTTGGCCGGTTCTGCCTCAACCGGCTGAAACATTATGGCGTCAATACAGACAATATCCGCATTGTTGGCGGCGAGTATCGCATTTCTCTGGCGGTCTATGAGAGCGTGCTGGAAGACTTCCAGAATGTCATCTATCGCAATGGTGCTGTGGATTTTCAGGTGACCGAAGAGGATATGGACAAGGTGGATTACACCACCTTTGGAGCGCTGATCACGGCGGGCACGGTCTTCGCAAGCGAGCCATCGCGCAGCGCCACCTTCCGCGCCTTTGACAATGCCCGCAAGGCTGGCATTCCGGTCATCTTCGATATCGACTATCGTCCATACAGCTGGCCGTCGCCGCAGGTTGCTGCCGAAGTGCTTTCCCTCGCAGGCGAGCAAAGCGACATGATCGTCGGCAATGACGAGGAATTCGGCTTTATGGCTGGCGGTATCGAGAAGGGTCTGGACAAGGCCCGCGAGTTGGCACAAAAGCCCGGCCGTCTGGTCATCTATAAGATGGGTCAGGAAGGCGCGCTTACCCTGTTTGATGGCGAGGAAATCCGCACCGGCATCTATCCTGTCACGGCCATCAAGCCCAATGGCGCGGGCGACAGCTTCATGGCGGGCCTGTTGGCATCCTTGGCCAATGGTTTTTCGTTGAAAGAGTCCGTGCTGCGAGGCTCGGCCTGCGCATCGATGGTTGTCAGTCAGCCCGGCTGCGCACCGGCCATGCCAACCGTGCCGCAACTTGAAGCTTTCATTTCCGAACATCCCGGCCCAACAGAGGCCTGAGGAGGGACGAGCCATGCATATTGCTCCCCACGACAATCAGAACAAGCCCATCGTAGACGCCGGGCATGATCTGGTGCCGTTGAATTATTTCAATATCGTCAAGCTTAAAAAGGGCGAGGTCTTTGACTATGCCGTCCCCGGATATGAGACCTGCATCGTACCGGCCACCGGTACTGTGCATGTGGATGTCGAAGGAGCAGCCTTCGACACGCTCGGGACAAGAACAGCCGATGTCTGGGATGGTGACCCCGAAGGGGTCTATGTTCCGGTCGGGGCCAAGGCGCGTATCAACTGTCTGAGTGATGAGACCGAATGCTTCATTGCCGGCGCCAAATATGACAAGGTTCTGGAACCGTTCGATGTTCGTGTCGCCGATCTCGATGTCGTGCAATATGGCTCGGACGACACAAAGACCCACCGCAAGATCAAGCATATTCTGGGCGCCAACTATCACGACAAGGTTGGCCGCCTGCTGGTCAGTGAGCTTTTCACGGTGGGTGAGGGCGGTTGGTCCGGCTTCCCCAGCCACAAGCATGATACGGATCGTCTGCCCGACGAAAGCCGTCATGACGAGACCTATAATTTCCGCTTCAAGCCGAATTACGGGTCCGGGCTGCAAATGCTGCAGCGGGTCGACAACGAGCCGGGCGATGCCTATCACGTCATGGATGGCTCCACGGTGCTGATCGACAAGGGCTATCATCCCTGCTGTGTCCTACCGGGTTATCAGATGTATTACTTCACGATCCTTGGTGGTCTGTCCCAACGATCCCTGAAGCAATATTTCCAGCCGACCCATGCAGAACAGCTCAAGACGATCCCCGGGATCATGGACATGGTGGCCAAGTTCAAATGAGCCTCGTCACCCTAAAGGATGTCCTTCAGCCAGCCTTGGAGCAGGGCTATGCGGTCGCTGGCCTTGTGACGCTAGGCTGGGAGGACATGCGCGCCTTTGTGGCCGCAGCCGAAGCGGAAAATTGCCCGATCATCCTGCAGGCAGGCCCGTCTTGCCGCGAGCATACGCCCTTGCCAATCCTTGGCAAGATGTTCCGCTATCTGGCAGAGCAGGCCACCGTGCCGGTTGTGGCCCATCTCGACCATGGTTACACCTTCGAGGAGTGCAAGCAGGCGATTGATTGTGGCTTTACATCGGTGATGTTTGATGGCTCTCGCAAACCGCTGGAGCAGAATATCGCAGAAACCGCCGAGATTGCTGCCCTTGCCCATGCTGCCAATGTGTCGTGTGAAGGCGAGATCGGCTTTGTCGGCTATTCCGGTGGGGAACAATCCGCAGGAACGGACCCGCAAGAAGCCGCGCAATTTGCCCGCGAAACCAAGATAGACGCCATGGCCATCTCGGTTGGCAATGTCCATTTGCAGACAGATCGTTCGGGCGGCCTTGATGAAGATCGCGTTCGTGCGATTGAGGCTGCAACGGACATCCCCTTGGTAATCCATGGTGGGTCCGGCGTGCCCCTTGAACAGCGAACCCGTCTGGCAAGGCTGTCAAAAATCTGCAAATTCAACATTGGCACAGAGCTGCGCCTTGCTTTTGGGACAGCTCTGAGACAGGCCGTCAATCAAGACCCGGATCGCTTTGATCGCGTTCAGATCCTCAAGCAGACCCATGACCCGGTCGTAGCGGCCACCCGCGAGGCTCTCAGAGCACTCAAACGAGCCTGATCAAGGACACAGAAGACCCAATAACAAAGAGCCTGTCAGACACTAATCTGGCAGGCTCTTTGTTTATTGGGTGGATGCCAAAGGGGCACGCCCTATGGCAGGGGCCTTAAGGTGCTGCGCTCAGTGATCGAGCAGGGAAAGATCCGGGTTTCCGGATAGCGGTCCGGGTCAGCCAGCATTGCCGCCATCAGCTCAATCGAGCTGTTGACGATCTGAGAAATCGGCTGGTGGATAGTTGTCAGATCGATATTCTGCCAACCCGCCATTTCCATGTCATTGAGGCCGATCAGGCCGATATCGTCGGGCACGCTCATCCCGCGCTCAGTGATTGCCGACAAGGCACCGATCGACAAAACGTCATCACCGCAGAAATAGGCTTCGGCAGGCGAGTTTTCCAAGAGCCGCAGCATCTCCTCGCGTCCGGCGATAAAGCTATAGGCGCGGGCAAAGGAATAGCTGCATTTGACTTCAGGAACGGCCGACATCTCGCTCATGAAACCAGTATAGCGGTCCTGCGTAGAGGTTGCACTTTCCGGTCCGCCGAGAAATCCGATCCTTTTGTAGTCTCTGGCCACCAGCGTTTTGGCTGCCATCCGGCCGCACTCGATATTGTCGATCCCCACCACATGCACCCGCGCGGTGCTTGATGGGCGGCCAAAGGAATGAACCACCGGAATGCCAGCATCGCGAAAGGACTGCGCAAATTCAGGCAACAGGGTGGAAGAGGCAACCACAACACCATCAACGGAATATTGCCGCATCATGCGAACCGAATGTTGCGGGTCCGTCTCTTCGGACAAATTCACCAACAACGGCCTCAGGCCCTTTTCCTGCAGACCACGCGTGAAGCGATCAAAGACATCTAGAAAGAGCGGGTTGCGAAAGTTGTCGGAGACAAGGCCCACAAGCTTGGTGCGGCCCGTCGTCAGGGACGAAGCCAACGCATTGGGGCTATAGCCAAGTTCGTCGGCGGCCTTCTCCACTTTCTTACGCATCTTGCTGGAGACCGAGGCACCGTCGGTAAAGGTGCGAGAAACGGCGGATCGGCTCACGCCTGCTCGCGCCGCAACGTCTTTCAATGTAACAGTCATGCTGACTGGGCCTCCTTTTCCCGAGTAGCGAGCCTTAAATGCCGTCCCGCCCAATCGGGATATCGTGCGTCATGCCGATCCATAGAATAGCAGCTGAAATCCTTTTGCAACCCCTTGCAAAAAGATTTCATTTATAATTCAGCTATTACATGGATTTCCCAAGCGATTCAAGCATTTTGGACGGTTGCAAAATGTTGCAATACAGGCATGAACCGGATGTGAGAAGATCGCTGCATGCCAGTGCCTTCATTTGTTTTCACGTTACGTCAGGTTTGGGCAATGCGCACGAATCGCGGCCAAAACATCTTTGGGGTCATCCAGACATGGTTGCTCGATCAATTGACGATCGAGGCCGATAACCAGATTGTAGAATTGTCCAGATCCGGGTATGGGCGCGCCAACCACCTGAGAGGATGTAATCCGGTTGTAAGGGATAAACATATCATTGCCCGCAAACCAGGCTTCTCCCTTTTTATGACAGGGGTCACCACGATTGATGATCACCAGTTCGCTTCCGCCATCAAGACACAATATGCCGGTCGAAACGGCGTCCTTGTTGTTGGCGTCAAGGCATGGTTGACCCTGTGGCTCGAAGTGGAGCGGCGTGAAAGGGCCTCCCGGTCGACGGCGCAGTTCCAGCAGGCTTGAGCCGAAAAACAGATCGTCATCGGAAAAATGAAGATCGTCTGTATCGCTGTCAGCATGAGCAGTGCTTGGCTGATCTGACAAGTGGCTGCGCACTGTGTCGGTCACCTCTTCCATCAAGTCGCCAGAGACCCGATTGAATGTCACATTGAGGCGATTGCCATCTTTGAGATACAGGGTCCAGATCCCCTGCAGGCGATCACCAAAACTGCAGATGGCGGCAATCTCATCCCAGACCGCATGTTGGGTCCAAATACCGCTATCCTCCAGACGCGCAAGGAAGATTCCATCATCCTCAACTGCGATGATGGCTTCATAGAGATCCATACCGGGACGCAAATTGCGCCGGTCGGCATTTTTCGGCACCTTGATCAGGTATTTGGCGCCAGCATGCTCCTCATAGAGCGAGCGAAAGCGTCGCGGCATGTCTGCTTCTGACTTCACCAAGGTGAGCCATGGTCCGAAGGCGTCATATTCTTTGCGATCTTCCGGACTGGCTGCCTTGTACCAGTTCAGAGATTTTGCATAAGCGGTTCGAGCTTGGGCCATTTTCTCCTCCTCCAGTTTGTTAAAATGCCGCGCGATCAGATCAAGCCCACTGGCCGCGGTCTGCCGTTCGGCCTGTGCCATGGTTGCAAACAGCGCCTTTATCGCGTGCTCCATCTTTTGCCCCAGCTTGCGCGTCAGCTCAGATCCTTCCGATGACAATTCAACCACATGGCTGCGGTCATCATCCGGGTGGGCGCGCCGGGCAATCAGACCCAGTTTTTCAAGTCGCTTGAGCACCGATGTCAGGCTGCCTTTCTGCATATTCAGCAGGCGACTGATGCGGGTCGGTGAGAGTGGTCCATGCTGAGCAAGGGCCATCAGCGCCATCACTTCGCTTTCGGGCAATTGCCGCTCGCGATGGTCTGCGCGATACAGGATCGGTGCGATGTGCGTTGGAACATATCGCATGAAAGCCATCAGGCTCTTGTCTATATGGTCCATCTTGTCATTCATCACACCGCACCGAACGCTGGTTATTAGATCTTCTAAAATAGTATGATTTCTAACTATATTCCTAAAATCGCGACATCGTCAACTCGATGGCGGTCGTCTGGATTTTCGAAAAATGGAGTAATTTCTGTATAACTATATGTAATTTAGATATAAAAATTGAAGGTAGACGAAGTGTCGCGCAAGACCAATGGATGAGGCCGAAAATTGATCCGTGATCCAAAAGAAGGTGCCATGTGACAATTGGTCGATAATCTTACTAAAACGCGCAGTGCCAAATGCTCTGTCAAACTTGAGGTTGGGCAGCGCAATCAGACCATCCTTATTGACCAATTTTCGACGCGCTATGCGTCACAGGCATATGGCTCGGCTTTTTGAGGCAAGTTCACTTTTGGGTGAGGTTGGAAAATCCGATAAAATATCGACTGTTTGTTCGTTGATTAAGATATTGAAATATATATTTAAATTGAAGTGGCTGGGCTGTTTGGATAGGTGGTTTTGAAGCTATGCAAAAATGTTAGGGGTGCTCCGCCAAACCAGCGCTTCAAAGAAAAGCAATTTCCCTTATATACCTTCGTTGTAAGCCACACTCTAACGGAGTTATCAAAATGTTCGACGAACTGAACGCCAAAACCCTCTTCAGCGCCTTCGGCAAACTGCCTGGTCTGAGCATCACCAAAAAACGCTACGAACTGAATGAACGCGAACAAGAAGCTATGAAACTTCTGCGCGGCATTGATCTTTGAGGCCAATGGCCTCAAAGCCCCTTTGGGTATGAAACAGGATAAGACAGCGCATCGCGCGCCAAGTCTGATCCCTCACGCATAACCCAAAGAATGGCGGATGATTGATCGCAGCAGCGCGACATTTGATCTGCCCGGTATGACCAACAAGTGGGTCGCAATACCGAAACTGGAGCCGAAGGTAAAGATCACTTCCTTCGATCCGACCGGACCAGTATCAGGCAATAAACTTGCCCGGCAGTCCAACCCACGCTGCACCTCTTTCAAATCCGATGGCGGAAAAGCCAAGCCTCATTCAGCCGCAACGACGCTGAAGGCAGGCCTCATGGCAATGTGCGATCTGCTCAGGGATCTCTAATTGATCACGCGCAAGATGAGGTTTGAGTTTGAACTGGCAATCAGGTCACTTTGACCAATCCTGTCGTTAAGGCTGGTCAAGCTGCTGACATCGGGAACCGCGCATTTTACGATCGCATCGATGTCGCCAGACAATGAGATCACTTCCTGCACCCCTTCCAGTGAGGCCATCCAGTTAAGGGCCTGTTCGCAGGGGCGCACGGCGATTTTGACGAACAGGGCCGCCCGGATCAGATCGCCTTGGCTAGCAGAAATCTCAACGCGGTAGCCGGTGATCACACCACTGGATTCCAGCTTCGACAAACGGTCTTGAACCGCTGTGCGGGACAAACCGATCTGGCGGCCAATTTCGGCTGCGCTGGTCCGCGCATTGCCCTCCAGAAGCGCCAATATCCGTTTATCCGTCTGATCCAATTCAATTTCCTTCGAATGGCAAGCCAATCACGTCGCAATGCAAGTATCGCATTTGTGGCCTTGGCGTTACTATTGCACCGGCCACAAACAAGATCAACGAAAGAGGCTGAGGTAACGAGATGCAAAAGATCACCGCGAAAGACTTTACCGGTCTTAAGGCTTGGGATGCGCTGGATATCGAGCGCATCGAAGATGCCACCGTTCGGCTCCATTGGACCGATGCGCCCTACAAATGGCACGTCAATGACGGCCCCGAGGTCTTTGTCCTGTTGGACGGAGAGGTTGACATGCATGTTCGCTGCGAGGGGAGGGAAGAGATCTTGCACATGCTGCCAGGTGACATTTTTCATGCCGAGAATGGCGATGAACATGTTGCCTTCCCGAATGGTCCGGCAAGGGTTCTTGTCATCGAAAAGGCAGGCAGCGTCTGAAGTCAACAGAGGCTACAACAGCCCACCGCCATGGACATATATGTCACGGCGGTGGGCTGCGGAGAGGATCGTCACGGGATTAGGTTGTTGCGCTTACAGAGCTGCGCGATACAAACCCTCAATATCATCGACAGACAGGTCGACCGGGTTCCAGTCCAGCAAACGCCGAATGGCGTGGGCTTCTTGTGCCATCAACGGCAAATCGGTGGCCGCAACCCCGTAGGATCTCAAGGTCATGTCCAGTCCGAGATCTTCGCAGAATGCCTTGGCTTTTTGGCAGATATCCGCAGGCTGAGAAGCTGTAAAACCAAGCGCTTGGCAAATGAGGGCTGTTTTCTCCGGTACGGCAGGAGCATTGGCGGCCAGTGTGTGCGGGAAGATCAGGGCATTGGCAATGCCATGGGGCAGCTTGTGCCGGGTCCCCAATGGATAGGAAACCGCATGGCCGGATGTGGTATTGACCGGCCCAAGGCAAATGCCTCCGTAAAAAGCGGCCAGCGCCATGCCGGTGCGGGCTTCCTTGTCTTTGCCATCTTCGACAGCGCGTTTGAGGAACTTTCCTACCAACTGGATGCCTTGTAGGGCAAAACCGTCAATGATCGGGTGGGACCGCTTTGAGGTGAAGGCCTCAACGCAATGAGCCATCGCATCAACCCCCGTTGCAGCCGTCACCTTGGCTGGCACGGTCACCGTCATCAGCGGATCAACAAGCGCAATATCAGCCAGCATATGCACGCTCTCTGTCGCCACTTTGCTCATGGTGGCAAGGTCGGTGACCAGAGCGCGGGTGCCAACTTCGGATCCTGTGCCTGCCGTTGTCGGGATCTGGGCAAGGCCCACCGTGCGCACCGGTGCTCGGTGCGGGCCGGAAATGTCGTCAAAGGCGACCTCTTGGGAAACCATCACGGCAACAAGCTTGGCAATGTCCATGGCGGACCCGCCGCCGAACCCGATCACAAGATCACAGCCTTTGGCCGCAGCCACTGCAGCATTCAGATTTTCAATGCTGGGTTCGGGGACGACGTCGCTGAAGCAGACGGGATTTTCAAGGCCCAAAAGACCAATGCGGTCTTTGTTCGCTGCGTCGGCAATGATGAAAGGAGCCTTGAAGCCCTTGTCATTTGCCCAGATTGCTAGCGAATTGACAGCGCCGTCTCCGAAGCGAACAACGGGTGGAATTTGTAATTCGATCAGCGATGTCAGTTCCAGCATGTCTTCCTCCTTTAATTGAAATTCGGCAAAAATTCTGTATCCATGCCAAATTCAACCGTAAATATGGTATCAGTAATAAAGATCGAGAATTACAATTTGTCAAATAAAATTATACCTTTACAGACAAATTGTTCTCATGCTCTGGCGTGCCTTAAGAGATGTAAAAATCAATTGAAGTTTTAAAAATATTATAAATATCAATTAGATAACAAAATTTAAATGTGAGGTGATCTGTATGCCTTGATGGTCTTCTTCACAAGGTGAGTGGTTTGAATGTCAGATTCTGCGACATATTTGTTGACAAATTATCAAATAATAATCATTCTTCTTTCACAAGCATGAGGTTTCCCGGGCGTAAGGGTGGTAAACTGCCTGATACTGAGGGGAAATTGTCGGGAGGAATGAATGGCGTCTGTTTCTGCACGCAAGAGCGATCTGGTTATCGCGTTGGGCCTGTTGGTGTTTTGCGCCGCTGCGGCCTTTTTTACCCCTGACATCAAGAATGGCATGTCCAGCTCTGCGGCTGGGCCGAGGATGATTCCCTGGATGATGATTGGTGGGATCGCCTTGCTGTCTGCGTTTCTTGTTCTGCGATCAACGCTGGCCTTTAAGCGTGACGGAGCAGAAGAGGCGCGCATCGATGTGCCTGCCGGACGGTCCCTGATCGTCTTTTTGGCCTTCATTCTCTTGCTGATTGCTTATGCGGCTTCCTTTTTTCCGATTGGTTATCTGCCAGCAACACTTTTCACCTTCGTTGTTGGGCTTTGGCTGATGGGGGAGCGGCGCTGGCTCGTTCTGGTGCTGTTCCCGATCTGCATGACCACAATCGTCTATCTTGGCTTTACCAAGCTGCTCTCGGTTTGGCTTCCTTGACTGGCCTGACCCCTTTTCTGATCCATGGGAGGACATGAAATGAAAACTTCAACATCTACCTTGGCCCTTGCTGCCGCCGCCGTCATGATGACCGGTATGGCTTCGGCTGCTGATTTCCCGGCTCGCCCTATTCAAGTTGTGGTGCCTTACTCTGCGGGCGGTTCAACGGATCTGTCCTTGCGCGTCTTTGCCGATGTGTTTGAGAAAAAATTCGAAGGCAAGCAGTTGGTGGTGCGCAATCAGCCGGGCGGCGGCGGAGCCATTGGCACGTCGGCGGCGGTTCATGGTCGCCCGGATGGCTATACACTGGGCGCAGCTGCCCAAGGCCCGATTGCCATCAAGCCGCACATTGGTGGCACGGATTACCAAATCGATGATTTTGCCTTTGTTGGCCTGTTTGCCCGCTCTCTGCAGGTGCTGGTTGCCTGTAAGGATGCGCCGTTCAGCGATTATGATGCGTTCATCAAATATGCCAAGACCAAGAAGCCACAGGTTGGCAATTCCGGCGCCGGGGGAGCAAACCAGATTTCCGCAGAAGCCTTCGCCGCTGCTGCTGGCATCAAGATTGAATCCATTCCGTTTGAAGGCTCTTCAAAGGCACGCACCGCCTGCATCGGTGGTCACATCGATGCAATGGTTGCCTCTCCCGCCGAAGCCAAGGCTGCTGCCAAAGCCGGTCAGATGGTTCCGCTCTTTGTGATGGAAGACAAGCGCATTGACCTGTTCCCGGATACCCCGACTGCGGTCGAAAAAGGGGTCGACTTCACCTGGTCCTCGTGGAAAGGTTTGATCGCGCCGAAAAATACGCCGGAAGCAGAACTGAACTGGCTTCGCGCGGCAACCAAGGCCGTTGCGACCGATCCTGCCTTCGTTCAGAAAATGACCGATATGGGTGAGTTCGTCACCTATGAAGATGCAGCAACCTTCGAGAAGCGCGTTCGCAAAGACAGCGATCTATCCCGCAAGGTGCTTGAAGAACTGGGTATGCTGGGCATGAACAAATAGGCCCTTGGCGCCTGTTCCGTTCCAAGCTTGCTTATCTTTTTACAAACTCGATGGAGCGCGGCTGTCTCTCGCGCTCCATTTCATCAACGCAACTCGCGTCCTGCTGCGCTTTTGTCTGGTCCACTCTCGTTTGTCTGAAAGCTGAACATGGATACGCTCTCCTATCTTACCCCTCTGTTCCAATTTGATGTTCTCTGGACCATTGCCATGGGCACGTTGGGCGGACTTGTCATTGGCGCTCTGCCGGGTCTGACAGCGACAATGGGGGTGGCTTTGCTCATTCCCCTGACCTTCAGCATGACCCCGGTGATGGGGCTCAATATGCTGATCGGTATTTATATCGGTGGCATCTATGGGGGCTGTGTTTCGTCCATTCTGCTGCGCACGCCTGGCACCCCGGCTTCGGCGGCAACCGTTCTGGATGGCTATCCGATGGCGCAAAAAGGGGAGGCGGGCAAGGCGCTCGGCATGGCGACCATTGCCTCGACCATCGGTGGGCTGTTTGCTGCGGTGGTGCTGGCGACATTGGCACCACAATTGGCAAGCATTGCGCTGGAATTTGGCGCGCCCGAATATTTCGCCCTTGCCCTATTTGGCCTGACCATCATTGCCTCGCTGTCAGGTGACCTGCTCAAGGGAGCCATTTCCGGTCTGCTTGGCATTCTGATTGCCTGTGTCGGCGCGGACCCGATTTCTGGGGTCATGCGCTACACATTTGGTGTCAACGGCTTTGCCTCCGGTTTTGCCTTCACGCCGGCTCTGATTGGCCTGTTCGCGCTTTCCGAGGTCTTCACCCAGCTTGAACGGCTGCATTTGTCCCAAACTCCCATTTCCCATGTGGCCAATCGCTGGCCCAGCATGAAGGAAATGAAGGAAAGCGCCTCAGCCTTGGTGCGTGGTTCGATCATCGGCACGTTCATCGGCATCGTGCCGGGGACAGGCTCGGGCACGGCTTCATGGATTTCCTACAATGAGGCGCGCCGCTCGTCCAAGACGCCGGAGAAGTTCGGCACCGGCTATGCGCCCGGCGTGGCGGCAACCGAAAGCGCCAACAATGCCGTTTGCGCGTCCGCCCTCATTCCCTTGCTGGCCCTTGGCGTGCCCGGTGACGTGGTCACTGCGGTCCTGATGGGCGGGCTGATGATTCAGGGCCTTGCGCCCGGACCGATGCTGTTCCAGACCAATCCCGATGTCGTGGTCGGAATTTTTGGCGGCACCTTCATCGCAACGATCTTCATGTTCATCTTCGGCATGACCCTCATTCCGCTCTTTTCCAAGATCCTGATGGTGCCACGCCGGATGCTGACCATTTCCATCGTCATCTTCTGTTTCATCGGCTCATTCTCGATCAATCTCAATCCGATTGACCTCTATACCATGGTGGGCTTTGGGGTGTTGGGCTGGGGCATGCAGAAATTCGGCTTTAGTCAGGCAGCTCTGTGTATCGCGCTGATCCTTGGTCCCATGATGGAAAGCAACTTGCGCCGCGGCCTGCTGCAGACCGGTGATGATGTGGTTGCCTTTGTCTCTGGCCCCATCACTCTTCTCTTTCTCGGCCTGACAGTGCTTTCGCTGCTCTGGCCGCTCATCTCCCGGGCTCGCTCCAAGGCTAACGCTTGACGCGCAGCCTCGATTGAAAAGGACAATTACCCATGACAAAAGATGCCTATGTTGCTCTTGTCACCTGTTTCAATGATGATGAAAGCATCAATTATCAGGCCACGCGCGCTCAGGTGCGTCGCCAGATTGAGGCTGGCAACAATATCCTGTGCGCTGGCACGAATGGTGATTTCTCGGCCCTGACCTTTGAGGAAAAGGTCAAGCTGACTGCCCAAGTGGCTGATGAAGCCAAAGGCCGCTGCAAGGTCATTGTCAATGCGGGTATGCCTGCAACCTACGAGACCGTCCAGCTTGCCAAGGAATTTGACGCGATCGGCGTTGATGGCATCGCGGTTATCACGCCCTTCTTCATTGCCTGCACCCAGGATGGCCTGATCCGTCACTATCAGACGGTCGCTGACAGCGTTCAAACGCCGATCTACCTGTATGATATCCCGGCGCGCACGCAGAACCATATCGAGCCTGAAACGGCTCGTATCCTGTCCGCACACCCCAACATTGCCGGTATCAAGGATAGCGGTGGTCAGCAGGAAACGCTGGAAGCCTATATGCAGGTCGGCAAGGACGTGGAAGGCTTTGCGGTCTATTCCGGTCCGGATCATCTTGTCCATTGGGCATTGCAAAATGGAGCCGCCGGGGCCATTTCCGGCCTTGGCAATGTGATGCCGCATGTGCTGGCCAAAATCATTTCCTGCTTTAATGCGGGTGATGAAGCAGGCGCCGCGGCCGCGCAGGAAATCTATGGCAGTTTCCGCAAGGATCTCTATGGCCTCGGTTTCCCACCTGCCATGGTCAAGCGCGCCCTGTGGGTGATGGACCGATCCGTTGGTGCATCCCGTCAGCCTGCGCTTCTGCCCAATGATGAGCAGGACAAACAAGTGGAAGCCATTCTCAAGAAATATGAGCTGATCTGATGGTCATGATCGTCACGACATCGCCCGGCTTCGGCAAACACGGCCGGGTGCCTGACCTTATCGCAGAACATGGCTGGACGCTCGTGCGCTGCAACGACACCGGTAAGCCGGATGGTGGGGTATCTGAACAGATTGCCGACGCCGATATTCTGGTGGTCGGCTTGGTGCCAGTCATCGCGGGCAGTTTGCTGGGAGCTGAAAAGCTCAAAGCCGTGATCAAGCATGGCGTTGGTGTCGACAATATCGACATTGATGCCTGCACGGCGCAAAAATTGCCTGTTTGCAATACCCCTGCGGCCAATGCGGATGCGGTGGCGGAACTGGCCCTTGGCTATATGTACGCCATGGCGCGCTTCATACCGCAAGGTCATGTGAGCGTTACATCGGGCGGATGGGACCGTCGCGTTGGCACCCAGATCGGTGGCAAGGTGCTCGGCATTGTCGGACTTGGCAACATCGGCAAGCGGCTGGCAAAGCTCGCCATCGGTGTTGGTGTGAAGGTGGTCGCAACCGATCCTTATGCGGACATGGCCTTTGCAGCCGAGCATGATATTGCCATTCTGCCGCTTGATGACTTGCTGGCGCAGTCCGATTTTGTCTCCCTGCATGTCTTTGGTGGCAAGGACAATGCTGCTCTGATCAATGCGGACACCGTCGGGAAAATGAAAGCCGGTGCCAAATTGATCAATCTGGCCCGCGGCGAAGTGGTCGATCTCGACGCCGTAGCAAATGCGCTTGAGAGTGGCCAATTGAGCGGCGTTGCCATCGATGCCTATGTCAGCGAACCGCCCGATGTCAGTCATCCGATCTTTTCTCACCCCAATGCGATCTTCACACCCCATTCCGGCGCGGATACCAAGGAAGCGGTTGAGAATGTCGGTCTGATGGTGGTCGAGGATATTGCGACATTACTGGAAGGTGGCGTGCCTCAACGCTGCCTGAATGCCAAAGACCTCTAGGTTGCTGTGAAGCGACCATAAACGGTAAGGCCCCCGCGATGCGCCCGTCTCGAAAAGTCAATCGGGGCGGGCGTATGCGTCGCGCGGAGCCGGCATTCCGGGGCGGATGCAAAATCTAATGAAAAAGGAAAAATGGGCGCGCCTAAAGAGCCAGATCCAGCAGTCGCCCTTCAAACAGGCGGTCACGGGAATGCTCGATATGGAGGGTCATCAGTTTTTGCGCCAGATCCGGATCTTTGTTGCGGATGGAGTCGCAAATGCCCACATGCTCTTTGAATACCCGTCCCAGACTTGAGCTGGCATCATCCATCAGCGATTGGCCGTGCATCTTCATGCCCACATGAATATGTTCGCGCAGGGCGCCCATGGAGGCCTCGAAGTAATGGTTGTTGCAAGCCTTGGCGATCGCGATGTGGAAGGCATAATCCGCATCTTCCTTGTGGGTGAGATTGTGGGTCGCCTGATCCATCAGTTCAAGCGCGGCCTCAATTTCACTCAGGGCCTCATCGTTGCGACGCATGGCTGCATAATAAGCGGCCTGCGGTTCCATCGACAGCCGAAATTCATAGCAGCGTTGAATGTCGGCGATTGTCTCAACCTTGGCATAGCTGAGGGTCTTGTTGTGCTGCACCTTGACAAAGCTGCCCGCACCCTGCCGGGAATAGATCAATCCCTTGTCACGCAGACGATCCATGGCAGACCGCAGAACCGGACGTGAAACGCCGAATTCCTCTGCCATGACCGCTTCGGTTGGAAGTTTCTGGTTTTCCTGATAGTCCCCGTTGGAAATCCGGGTATAGAGCAGGTTATAGACACGGTCAGACAAGGAACTCTTGCCTTTGCCTTTGCCGGAGGACGTATCTTCAGTGAAACTCATCGACATTCATCTCAGTTCATGCTTTTGGCGTGCTGAACTGGCGTGCGAACAAATTTGCCAGCAAATCAGGATCGCCAAAGCCGCCTGACTTTGTAATAAGCCAAAAAGGGCGACTGTCCAATAGGGCTTCTGACACAGGCACGCCGGGAAAAAGCTCGCCGTTCAGTTTCAACAGCGGAATCGAAAGGGCCTCGAGCAAATCCTGCGCGGTCTGCCCACCGCAGCAAAATAAGCTATCGTATTGATTTAGCTTAAATATACTAGCAGCCAAAGCAGTGAACCGTTCGCCAACTTCGGCACTGTCCTGTGTGCTGTCCCCCTTTGTGAGCTGAAGCAACAAGGATGTGGTCTTTTTCGTGATCACGTCGCTGACATGGCCATTGGGGGCTTTAATGTGACGTAAGGACTCAAGATTGCAAGTCATGAGGGAATCAATTTGGCGAAGTGTTATCGGGTCTAGTGACCCAATGGCGGCTAGAAGAGACCCTTCGAGACACTGAGATGGCCGTTTTGCGTTCCCGCCAACAGGACGCTTTGCGATCAGATGTTGGGCAAGCGCTTGCGCCATGCCCTTGGCGCCCACAAAAAGCGCCCCTGCTGATGCAGCGTCAATCGCTGGCGTAAAGTCGTCTTGCCCGGTGACATCTGGCACATAGATCGGGGAGGAAATGCCGTCGCAGCGTTCTGCTATTGCAACCGGTTGGTCTATGCCAACCCCCGACAAGATGCCCGCCTGATGTCGACGGCCCATGTCCGGGATGGCAGGAGCAACAATGACCTGCCTTTTGTCATGACCAACCAGCCCGTTGATCTCTGTTGCAATGTTGCCTTTAAGGCGGGAATCCACTTTTTTGAACAGAAGGCTGTGGGTCAGATCGTCGCCAAGTGCCGCGCGCAGAGTGCGATGGATATGATGGGCCTTTGCCTCGCCAATCTCCCGGCTTGCCGTGTTGATGACAAGGCATTGCGGCTTGTGGGATAGGGCTGCCTCCACATGGGTGGCGGCTGTCGCCACATAGGTTTCAAGGCCACATTTGGCAAATTCCACCCCGGAATCCAGCGCACCAGTAAGGTCATCAGCGACGGTGATGACGAGAGGAGGTGTTGCTGAATTTGACATGCCTTTACCTTCTTTCCCGGGGCGTCGGTTGTCGTGATTGCCTGACAGGCAAGGATATTTGTTACATATTCAAGAGATGAAAGTGAAATAAATTATATCCAATAATTTCAATTGGATATTTAAATTTCACTCTGCTTCCTTACAGTTTTTTGAAATTATAGCCTTACATATTTACAAATATGGTGTAAATTGTTTTTACTGTCAATGCAGGAGTCTATCAATGAGTGCCTTTCCTACGCCGGTTTCCAAACTGGCCATCACCATGGGCGACCCTTCGGGTGTCGGACCGGAAGTTATCCTGAAAGCGTTTCACGACCTACCCAAAGAGAAACGCGCGCGCCTTCTGGTGATTGGGGACCTTGCCGTCTTGAAGAGGGCCGCACTTGCTTGCAATTTCAAACCTCTGTTTCATGCCTATGGCACCGAGCCGGAAGAGGCAGGGGCCAGCCTTGAGGTTTATGATATCCCGATTGAGGGCCTGCCTGACCAATTTGGTGTGCTGAGCGACGTATGCGGCGAAGCCTGCTATCAATATATCGCCAAAGGGGTTGAATTGGCCCAGTCCAGTGCCATCAAGGGCATTGTGACGGCGCCGATCAACAAGGCAGCCCTGAATGCCGCCGGGCACCATTTTGATGGCCATACAGGCATGTTGGCGCATCTGACCCAGTCAAAATCGTCCTTCATGTTGCTGGCCGATCCGAAGCTGAAGGTCATTCATGCCTCCACCCATGTCTCGCTGCGTGATGCCATCGAGCGGGCGACACCGGAACGGATTTTCGCAACCATCCAGGCAGGCGATGCGCATCTCAAGCGCCTTGGCTACGACAAGCCGAAAATTGGCGTGGCCGGTCTCAATCCCCATTGCGGAGAGGGCGGTCTGTTTGGCGATGAGGATGAGCGCAACATTCGCCCCGGTATCGAGATGGCGCAGGCACAGGGCATTGATGTGGCTGGCCCAATTCCAGCCGACACCGCCTATTACCGCGCCTCACAAGGTGAGTTTGATCTGATGGTTGCCCAGTATCATGATCAGGGTCACATCCCGATCAAGTTGATCGCCTTTGATAGTGCCGTCAATGTTTCGCTGGGGCTGCCCATCGACCGTGTCTCGGTCGACCATGGAACAGCCTTTGACATTGCTGGCAAGGGCCTTGCCAAGCATGAAAATATGATCTGTGCCATCACATATGGTCTGCGTCTGGCAGACGCCTCCACCTGATAAGCAAAATATAAGTTTCTCCCACCAACTTCCGCCGCATGCCTTTGGCCGCGGCGGTTTTTTTATGGCGGTTTGCTCCATTAGGAGGCGAGGGGGAGGCTGTGCGTGTGCTTTATCCCACAGCAGCAATCGCTGCTTTCACGCCCTGTTGTTTGATCGTTTCATATGCGGTGATCAAAGCGGTTTTCAGGCGCGCATTGTTGGCCAGCTCCTGCGGGAAGATGCCGGTCTCGCCCATCAAGCCCCCGACAATCGCGTCTGCGTTGTCGCCATTGGCAAGGGACTTGAGCTTGTCTGCCATCGGGTCGGAAACCTCGATCGGTTGCCCTTCAAGGTCCGTGCCGCTGACATAAATCATCCAGCCAGCAACCAGCAAAGCGAGACGCGGGAATGCGGTGTCCTGTTTGAGATGATGGGCAATCGATTCCAGTGCGCGCTGAGGCAATTTCTGGCTGCCATCCATGGCAATTTGCCACGTGCGGTGCCGTATCGATGGATTGCAATACCGCGCGATCAGGATGTCCGCATAGTCTTCCAGATTGACGTCACCCGGAGCTTCGAGAGTCGGTGCCTGTTCAAGAACCATCAGATCACGGGCGGCCTTTTTAAAGACCGGATCACCCATCGTGTCAGCAATGGTTTCATGGCCTGCCAGATAGCCCAGATAGGCGAGGAAAGAGTGGGAGCCATTGAGCATCCGCAGCTTCATATTCTCAAAAGGCAGAACGTCTTTGGTGAAGGTGGCACCGGCCTTGTCCCAATCAGGGCGATCAGACACAAAATCATCTTCAATGACCCATTGGCGGAATGGCTCGCAAAGAATGCCAGCCGGGTCATCATAACCCAGTACACCGGATAGAATATTGTGGCTTTCCGGTGTCATGGCCGGAACGATCCGGTCCACCATTGTGGAGGGGAACCGGGCTTCGGTTTCAATCCATGCCGCCAGATCCGCGTCGATGGCCGTGGCAAAATCGAGCACAGCCCGTTTCACCATGTGGCCATTGGATGGGAGATTGTCGCACGACAGGATGGTGAATGGCTTTTTGCCTGCCTTGCGACGGCTGGCAAGACCGGCGGTCAAGACCCCGATCACGGTCTTGGGGTTTTCAGGATTGGCAAGATCGGCGTTGACCATGGGATTGTTAAGATCCAGCCCACCATCGGCCGCCAGTGTGTAGCCTTTCTCGGTGACAGTGATCGAGACAATCTCGATTGCCTCCTCGCTGATGGCCTCAACGATGGCCTGAGAACCGCAATCTGCCATATGACGGTGGTCAATCACCGAGCCAATCACCCGGGCCTTGCGACTGTCCGCGCCATTTTCAACAACGCTGTAAAGATAATCGCGGGTCTTGAGATCATTGAGCGGCGCAGGAGGTCCCATCAGCTCGATTTCCCGATAGGCCCAGTCCGTGGCCCCCATCCCGATCAACTGATCGGTATAGACGGCCTGATGGGCACGGTGAAAGGCACCAAAGCCGATATGGCACATGCGAACAGCCAAGGAAGACCGATCATAATCTGGCAGAGCAACATCAGAATTTGGATTTGGGGGGAAGGGAGTGCTTGTCATGGGAGGAAGCTCATCAAAAAGGGGCGAGGCACTTGTCCCGTTTGGGATGCCCTTTGGCGCATCAAAAACATGGGACAAGTGCTCCTCGCCTTAAGGGAAGGATCTCAAATCGTCTCTAACCAAAGGCCCAATTGGGCAGGAAGAGGACAATCTCGGGAACGAAGAGAAGCAGCAGGACCAGACACAGAATAGCCAAAAGGAACGGCAGACTTTCCTTCACATATTCATCAATCGGTGTTTCGAGCAGACTGCAGACCGTGAACATGGCCACCCCTACGGGGGGTGTCATGGATCCAAGCGTGACAATGGTCATCATCAGGATGCCAAAATGGACGGGATCAACCCCGGCACTCTTGATCACCGGCACGAAAATCGGGGTGAGCAGTAGAACCAGAATGGTGCTCTCAAAAAATAGGCCTGAAATCAGCAGGAAGATCAGAATGACCCCAACGATCAGATGCGGCTCGGAGATCGAACTGAGCAGGAAGCCCGCAACCGACTGAGGCACCTGCATGAAGATGATGGCAAATCCGATCATGCCGCTCATCAGGATGATCAGCATGATCATGCCAATGTCGCTGAGCGCATAGCCAAAGGCTCGCTTGGCGGCTTCAAAGGTCATGATACCATGCGCGAAACGACCAATCACGATGGCATAAACCACCGCGAACGCACCGACTTCTGACGGTGTGAAAATCCCGCCGCGGATTGAAATGATCAGCAGAACCGGAAAGAGCAGGGCCCATTTGGCGTCCCATGCAGCAACACCAACCTCGCGCGCGGTGGGTTTCTTGGCTGCGTCGATGACATAGTTCCGTTTCTTGGCGATCAGATAGGCCGCCACCATCAGAAAACACATCATCATCAGACCGGGGATCACGCCAGCAAGAAACAGGCGACCGATGGAGACCTGACCGACATATCCATACAGGATAAGCCCGATGGAGGGGGGAATCGTTGCGGTGATCAGCGAACTGAGTGCAATCACCGACGCTGTATATCCCTTGGTATAGCGGTTTGCGAGCATCTGAGGCCCAAGGATGCGGGCCTCCATGGCAGCATCTGCCACCGCCGAGCCGGACACACCGCCCATCAGGGTGGAGAGGAAAATCGACACCAAAGCCAGACCGCCGGACATCCAGCCAAGAGCGACCTTGGAAAAGCGAAACAGCCGTTCGGTGATATCGCTCTCATTCATCAGATGGCCAGCCAGAACAAAGAAGGGAACGGCCAGAAGAGGAAAGCTCTGGGACACCGTGGCGATTTTCTGAACGCCAATGGATACCGGCATGACATCGGAGGTTACAAAGAAGGCGAAGCCGGAAATGCCAATGGCAAAAGCCACCGGAGCGCCCAGAACCATCAGTAGAAAGAAGATAAATGCTATCAAGGCCATGGTTCACAGCTCCGTTGAAGTCGTGTCTGTCGCAGCCTCTTTGTCGGAGGATCTGCGAATGAAGATGAGCTGATCATTATCAGGGCTTGAACGCCAGGAGATGATCAAATTGGACAGGATGGAAATGGAAAGCAGGATCGACCCAACAGGAACGGCAATGGTCACCCAGGCATAAGAAAGGCCGGAATCGCCAAAAATCCGCTGCCAATTGAGCATGGTCAGGCGATATCCCTCTTTGGCCAACAGCAACAGAAAGCCGATAAAGACCACAGCCAGCACTGTCTCGATCAGCCTGCGTGTGCCAAACGGGAAGAGGCGCACAAGATAGTCAACGCCCAGATGAACGCGTTCACGCATGGCGCGCGTCGCGCCGATGAAACACAGCCAGATGAACAGCAATTGTGCCAGATCCACCGACCAGATCAACGGATAGCCAAAAAACCGCATGACTGCCGCAATGAAGACCAGCACCGTGATGATGGCCAGCAGGATTGCTCCAACGGCAAATTCTATTTTTCCCAGAAAACCCGGCATGACCGCTTCGCCTTTCTACAGGATTGCCGTTCTTGCTGACTTGGCGAGCAACCCCGGATGGTGTTTTTTAACCGCAATCCATGTTGCCACATTTTGAGGTTCAACAGGATAGCGATAGTCTAACCGCCGCAAAGAGGCACTTTGCGGCGGTTGCTGGTTCATGGTCTATGGGAGGTTATTTTGCCGCCATAGCGCGAAGTTTGTCACGCAGATCGCCATAGCCCAGATCATCATAAACCTTGGCTGTGGCTTCCTTGAATGGGGTCACATCGATGTCGCGGACAGAAATGCCCTTGGCTTTGAGATCTTCTTCGATGCCTGCTAGGGCATCCTGAGTGCCATAAGAGGCAATGTCGCCAGCTTTCAAGGCTTCGTCGCGCAGGATTTTCTGCAGGTCTGCAGGCAGGCTGTCATACCAGGAAGCCGAGGTGACCATGCCGGTGATCAGATTGATGTGGCCGGTTTTGGTGACATGCGTGATAACTTCGTCAAGCTTGGCCCCAACGATTGCCGGGAACTGGGCTTCGGCGCCATCGATCACATTGGCCGACAGGGCAGAATAGACTTCACCCCAAGGCATCGGGGTCGGCGTTGCACCCATGGCGGCAATCGTGCCGGTCCAGACCGGAGCGCCCGGGGTCCGCATGCGGATGCCATTGAGGTCCGCAGGGACATTGATTTCCTTGTTGGTCAGCAGGTGACGTTCGCCCTGCCACCAGTTGAAGCTGAGGATCTGATGACCGGAATTGTCATGCAGTTTCTTGACCCATTCTTCAAACAGGTCAGAGGTGACGACCTTGCGGATGCCATCATAACCGGATGCGAGGAAAGGAGCGCCAAGAACGCCAAGTTCCTTCTGGAAGACCGCAAGACGGCCACCATCAACAATCACGGCAACAGGAGCGCCAGCACGGGCTTGTTCAAGCACGTCTTCATCAGGACCCAGCTGGGAGTTCGGGAAGAGTTTGACTTCCAGACGACCCTCAGACGCTTCCTTCATGTTGCTCTGGAAGGCTTCCAGACCTTTATAAAGTGGATCCGAGGTGGCAAGCGCTGTGTTGATGCTCAGAGTATAGTCTGCCGCCATGGCTGTTGAGCCAAGCAAGCTGGCCATTGCACCTGCGAGAATGAGTGTACCGAGTGTCTTCTGTTTCATCAGGTTTCCCTCCCTGTTGATTGGTAATTGGGGGTCAATTGCCCCCAGGCTCGAATAATTCAGGCTTTTGCTGCGCAATGGTTGGAAGATCATTGATGATCCGCCGCAAATGAGTGCGCATCGCCTGTTCCGCTGTTGCGCCATCGCGATCGGCAATAGCGACCGTGATTGCACGATGTTGCTCGACCAGCTTTGCGATATTTTGCTGGCCAAGGCTGAGATATCGAACGCGATCCATCTGCGCCTTCTGGCTTTGAATAACGGCCCAGGCACCCGCCTTTTTGGCAGCTTCGGCAAGGGTCTGATGGAACAGTTCATCCAGCTCAATGAAGGCGTCAGGGTCACCCTGTTCAACTGCCTTTTGTTGCTGGTCAATTTGCTGGCCGAGCACACGATCAAGGTTGGCTTCATGCTCTTGAGCAACAAGCTTGACGATGTCCGCTTCAATCGCCTCGCGCACGAAGCGGGCGTCCATGACAGCATTGATGGAAATTTTGCGTACGAAGGACCCGCGGTTTGGCAGCACGTCGAGCAGGCCGTCATTGGCAAGCTTGATGAAGGCTTCGCGAACCGGTTGTCTGGAAACGGCAAATCCGGTGGCCAGTTCGGCTTCCGACATGCGGCTCCCCGGAGACAATTGATTGCAAATTATTTGCTGTCGCAGAATTTGATGAATCTGCGGTGCCACCGGCAAGCGCAGATCAATCTTCGTCTGTTCGAGCACATCCATCGATACCATTAGGTCCTCCAATTGCAAACCACCATACCGGTATGCCACCATACTTGTCAACCGGCATTGGCTGTGTTACGAATCTTGCATTCATTCGAAGCCCGGCTTGGCTTCTTCTTGCATTTCTGCCTTTCTAGCCCGTTTCGAATGCACTTGCCCCCTCAAAATGCTTGAAAAGTTTTTGGGTTTTTGTGGGTGCCAACAAGAATGAGCAGGAGGCACACATGCGTCAGACGTGGCGTTGGTTTGGTCCACAGGACCGAGTAATGATCGATGATATGCTGCAGGCCGGCGTAGAAGGCGTTGTCAGTGCGCTACACCATGTCCCGACCGGTGATGTCTGGACACCCGAGGAAATCACCAAGCGCCAGCAATTGATCGCCCGCTGCTCGGATGGTTCGGCCTCCGGTCTTGCCTGGGAAGTGGTAGAGAGTCTGCCTGTTTCCGAGGATATCAAGAAGCAGAAAGGCGACTGGCGCACCCATATCGCCAATTACAAGCAGAGCATGAAGCATCTGGCCGATGCCGGCATCGAGATCATCTGCTACAATTTCATGCCTGTGCTCGATTGGACGCGCACAAATCTGGCCTATCGCTTACCGACCGGCGCGACCTGCATGCGGTTCGACTTTATCGACTTCGCGGTGTTTGATCTGTTCATTCTTGAACGCAAGGGCGCTAAGGAAGACTTTCCAGACGAGGTGATTGAGGCAGCGAAAGAGCGGTTTGCCAAACTGGATGATGCGGCAAAGGCCGAACTGGCAGAATCCATTATCTTTGGCTTGCCCGGCGATGCAGAAGCTCCGTCGATGGAAAAGGTCAGGGCCAATCTGGCTGAATATGACAGGATTTCGGAAAACCAGCTCCGCTCCAACTTTGTCGACTTTCTTGCGGAAATCGCACCCGTTGCCCAGAGCCTTGGCATGCGACTTGGGTGTCACCCCGATGACCCGCCATTCAACTTGTTGGGTTTGCCACGGGTCATGTCAAGAGAGGCCGATTACAAGTATCTGATGGATGCGGTGGACATTCCTGCGAACGGAATCACTCTGTGTTCCGGCTCTCTGGGCGCACGACCGGACAATGATCTGCCGGGCATGATGGAGCGACTTGGGGATCGGGTCCATTTCCTGCATCTGCGCAATGTGGTGCTGGAGAGCAAAGACATCAAAGGATCCTTCTACGAAGCCGAGCATCTTGGAGGCCATGTGGATATGGTGGCCTTGATGAAGGCGGCTCTGGCAGAGGAAGCAAGGCGGCGTGAAGCAGGACGAAAAGACTGGTCCATTCCGCTTCGCCCTGACCATGGACTCGATATCCTTGATGATCTCAAACGCAAGGCTCAGCCGGGTTATCCCGCCATTGGTCGCCTGAAAGGCCTCGCTGAACTACGCGGTATCATGGTCGCGCTTGAGCATGCCTAGTCTCTAAGTGCGACTGGATTGGCTAATGTGGTCGTTGGCAAAGCCATTCCGCTCGTTGTTGGTGCAAAGACCCGGCTGATGATGTTCGTCAGTATGGATCTTTGCGCTGACAGTGACTACCCGGAAGGGCACAGTTTCATCTCAACAAACCTTTGATCAACGCTCAAATGAACGCCATGCTGTCCTAGGCTAGGTGCTGCTCTTCAGCGCGCGCAAACAGACGCTACCACTTTGCATGGGCCAGCAAAGAACAGTTCAGGGATTCTATTGAAGAGAAGAATTGGCTGGGGTGGTAGGATTCGAACCTACGATACACGATACCAAAAACCGATGCCTTACCACTTGGCCACACCCCAGCAAGGTCGAAGCGCTTGGCTTCGACGCGAAGTAGGCTTTCTATACAGAAGCGATATCAGCGGTGCAATGCCCTTCCTGTCTTTTTCACAAAGAAAGCGCCAGAAAAAGTTGCTTTCCCTCCCGCCGCTTCAGGCTGTCTATCCGGCTCTTATGCTGGTCTTTTGAGTAGGTTTTGAGACCTGTGGAACGATGGACGTGGAAATCTAGGAAAGTTTCGCACAATTGCCTTCGCGGCCCTTGCCATAGTCGAATAGGAAGGCTATAAGCCGCCCACCAACGGTACGGAGCGTAGCGCAGCCTGGTAGCGCACCTGATTTGGGATCAGGGGGTCGGAGGTTCGAATCCTCTCGCTCCGACCATGGTACTTCCCAAAAAATTGATCAGTTGCTTTTGAAAAGATAAGTCTTTTCAACGCTTAACCGAGCGTTGCAAGGATATACTGTACCAGTGTGATAACCGCGCAGCTGAAAATGCAGGCAAAGGTCAGGATCATGCCTCTTGACCGAAAAGCGAGATTTTCGACACTGGTCAAGGTGTAGCGCTCGCGGAAGGCAACGCCGTAAGCATGGGAAAGACGGCCAAGCAAAAATACCGTGCCTAGCACATGAATGGCCCATGCTGGCAGTCCCTGATATTCCGCCAATCCCAGCAGCAAAAGAAACAACGGCGCATACTCCGCCAGATTGCCGTGAGCTCTGACGGCTTGCTGCATGGCGTCCTTGCCTCCATCTCCCAACGCAACCTTCATTTTGAGGCGATTGCGAATGACATTGAACGACAAGGCGATAAACAAAAAGGCCAGCAGGGAAGCATAAAGTGCGACAGTCATGGAAAAGATCCCTCGTGATTGGAAGAGTCGCGTTAAGTGAAATCAAGACTAATGATCACGGTTTCACCTAACAAGGCACGTTTGAAAAAACGTGAAAAGGGAAGCATGAAAGATACTTCCCCTTGACCGGTTCATCCGGTCTATTGGTTATGTATCCGCGCTAACCCAGATCCAGTATTCTTTGCCTTGCTGCGGTATATTCCACCTTCAACCGATCAACAATTGCCTGCACGGGTTCTACGCGTTCGACCGTTCCGATCCCTTGGCCCGAGCCCCAAATGGACTTCCAGGCCTTTGGTCCTTCAGCTGTCGCCTTGGCAAAATCCATTTTGTTGCGCTCTTCCTTCAGGACCTCTTTGGGGTCGATGCCCGAGGCGACCAGAGACGGCTTGAGATAGTTGCCATGCACGCCGGTGAAGCGGTCGGTATAGATGATGTCATCTGCCCCGCACTCGACGATCATCTCTTTGTAAGCCTCTTCTGCATTGGCTTCTCTGGACGCAATGAAGGCCGAACCGATATAGGCCAGATCTGCACCCATTGCTTGGGCGGCCAGAATCGACGAACCGGTCGAAATTGAGCCCGACAACAGCAGAGGGCCGTCGAACCACTGACGGATTTCACCGATTAATGCCATCGGCGACAGGGTGCCTGCATGGCCACCCGCACCAGCTGCCACTGCAATCAGGCCGTTTGATCCCTTTTCAATGGCCTTCTTGGCGTGGCGATTGTTGATGATGTCATGCAGCGTCAACCCGCCATAGGAATGGACCGCCTGATTGACCTCTTCCACCGCGCCGAGCGAGGTGATGACAATCGGCACCTTGTGTTTGACACAGGTTTCCATATCCATCATCAGCCGATCATTGGACCGATGGACGATCTGATTGACAGCATAGGGGGCAGCAGGATGGTCCGGATTGTCCTGATTATGGCGGTCAAGCTCTTCCTCGATCTGCGTCAGCCACTGGCCCAGCGCTTCCTGTGGTCGGGCATTAAGCGCCGGAAAAGACCCCACAATCCCGGCCTTGCATTGGGCTATCACCATCTCCGGATTGGAAATGATAAACATCGGCGACGCCACAGCGGGCAGGGTGAGTGTGTCAAAAAGAGCTGGCAAGCTCATGCGTATTCCCCTAATTACTTTGCATGTTACGTTAAGGTGAGGTTAGCGAAGATCGTCGCCGCTGTAAATCACTTCGAAGGGAGCACGCCCTTTGTCCACCTAACCATGCGGCAGGCGCTAGTCAGGCAGGGGGCTCCTCAGAAGACCATGCTGCCTTCGGAATGGGGGGCATGCGCCTTGTTTTCCGGCTCGATGTGAATGATCACATCGGCGTGCGGCATACTGTCCATCAGGCCTTGCTCGATCCGGTCGCAAATATCATGGGCGGCATCGACCGACATGGCACCGGGTACGACCAGATGGAACTCGACAAAAATGACCTGCCCGGAATGGCGGGTCTTTAAGTCATGCGCTTCGATGGCCCCATCGGCATTGGCCATGATGATGGTACGGACCTGCTCTTGTTCCGTTTCATCGATGGCCTCGTCCATCAGGCCGCTCATCGAGCCCTTGAGTAGTCCCCAGCCAGCCCACAGAATGCTGAGACCAACCGCAAAGGCAAGCAGTGGATCAAGCCAATAAAGGCCCGTCAGGGCTGCGATGCCAACGCCAGCCAGCACGCCAATGGAGGAGATGATGTCGGTGAAGAGATGCTTGCCATCAGCAATCAGGGCAGGGGACCGCATGCGTCGCCCCTGACGAACGAGCACCGCCGCCCAGAGGCCATTGACCACACCGGCACCTGCATTGAGCGACAGACCGAGCCAATGAATATCGAGCTGTCGGGGATGCATCATGCCTGCATAGGCCTCACGAAAGATCGACAGAGCCGCCAGCACAATGAAAACCCCTTCTGCCACTGCGGAGAGATATTCCGCTTTGTGATGACCAAACGGATGATTGTCATCAGCCGGTTTGGCACTGAGCCAAACTGCGATCACCACGCCGATGGCAGCGGTGAGATTGACCACCGTTTCCAGCGCGTCGGAATAAAGACCGACGGAATGGGTCAGCAGATAGGCCGCATATTTCATTGCCAGAACAATCAGCGAGATGAAAATGGAGCCAATCGCGAGGTGCATCGCGGTCAGTTTGGAAGGAGCAAATGGCATGATTTGATAGATATGACAGGGAAAACAAAAGGGGTGATTGCCTTTTCTTGCATATCAGAGACAGGAATCCCACCCCGTCAGATTTGTCAATCCAAAGCCGTGTATAAGTGCACCAAGCGTGCGCCAATCGGGCGCTGGCGATTGTCAGGCAGCATCTCACCACATAAACTGCCCGCAAAATCAGGTCTTGTGTACAAACCAGATCAACCTGCCTCCTGCGCAGCCCGGATTCTCCGCTTCAGAAGCGGGCACGTCCCGGCGCGTTTTCCGAACATTACGAAGAAAGGCTTTTCCATGTCCCGGATTGTTTATGTGAATGGTGAATATCTGCCAGAAGAAGACGCCAAGATTTCGGTCTTTGATCGCGGCTTCCTGTTTGCAGATGGCGTGTATGAAGTCTCGACGATCATTGACGGCAAACTGGTGGATAATGGCGCCCATCTTGCGCGTCTTGAGCGGTCGCTCAAAGAGCTGGAGATGGCTGCTCCTTGCTCGATGGAAGAGCTGGAAGCCGCCCAGCACGAAATGCTGCGCCGCAACGATGTGAAGGAAGGCGGACTTTATCTGCAGGTTACCCGTGGTGCCGCCGATCGCGACTTTGCCTTCCCCAAAGAGGCCAAACCGTCTTTGGTCATGTTCACGCAAGCCCGCACCGTCATTGACAATCCCGCCGCCAAGACCGGCATCAGCGTCGCCTCAGTGCCTGATATCCGTTGGCAGCGCCGCGACATCAAGGCCGTTGGCCTGCTGCCCGCTTCCATGGCGAAAATGGCAGCCCTGAAGGCGGGCGCCGACGACGCATGGATGGTTGAGGATGGATATGTGACAGAAGGTTCCTCAAACAATGCCCATATCGTCACCAAAGACGGTGTGTTGGTGACCCGCGCTTTGTCCAACAAGATCCTGCATGGCATCACCCGCAAGGCGGTTCTGGCATTGGCTGAGGAAACCGACATCACGGTTGTAGAGCGCAGCTTTACGCCTGAGGAAGTCAGTGAAGCCTCTGAGGCTTTCATCACTTCTGCCTCGATGTTCGTCATGCCAGTGACCAAGTTTGACGGCAAGCCAGTTGGTGATGGTCAACCCGGCCCGGTCAGCAAACGCCTGCGTGAGCTTTACATTGCCTTTGCACGCGATAGCCTGAGCTGATCGCGACTTTTCAAAAAAGACAATTCATATATACCCCGTCCCGCTTGTCTGTGGCGCGGGGTTTGTTATCTGGACAGATAGGCACTGATGCCATCAGCCGCGCATAGCCCCTGCGAAAGACATGCGGTCAACAAATAACCACCCGTAGGCGCTTCCCAGTCGAGCATTTCCCCGGCAAGAAACAGCCCTGGCAGCGCTCGCGCCATCAAGTGCTCATCAAGCGCCTCCAGTGAAACGCCCCCCGCGGTACTGATCGCCTCGCTCAATGGGCGGGGCCGAACCAGCGACAGAGGCAGTGCCTTCAAGCACTTGGCCAACCGTTCAGGATGCTGCATCGTCTCGCGGTCGGTCAACAGCTTGACCAGAGATGCCTGCAAGCCTTGCAAACGGATTGTTTTGCGCAAATGGTTCGACAGCGACTGCTTGCCCCTTGGTCGGGACAATTTGGCAGCAAGCTGGTCCACACTTAGCTGGGGACGCAGATCAATGGACAGGAGTGCCTGACCGTCCCGTTCGATTGCATTGCGCAAGGGAGCACTAAGGCCATAGACCGGTCCGCCTTCAATGCCATGGCGCGTAATAATGAAGTCACCCGCAACATTCTGATCGCCAAAGGAAAGCCGCACGGATTTGACTGGCTGGCCCGCCCATTGGGCAGAAAAAGCCTCCGGCCATTCAACATCAAAGCCACAATTGGCCGGACGGTAAGGACGGATCGCAAGGCCGCGCGCCCTGAGGGCTTCAACAAAGCTCCCATCTGTCCCGAGCCGGGGCCAGCTTGGCCCTCCCAGTGACAGCAACACGGCATCTGCATGGACGCTGTGTGAACCTTCCGGCGTTGAAAACAGGAGGGCGCTCTCCTCATCCCAACCCAGCCAGCGATGCCGTGATTGAAGCGTCACACCGCGCCCGTCAAGGCGTCCCAGAAGCGCCCGCAGCAAGGGGGAGGCTTTCATACAAGTGGGAAAGAGCCGTCCAGATGAGCCAACAAACAGGTCTTGCTCCAGCCCCTTCATCCAATCGACCAATTGAGTTGGGCCAAAATGGGCCAGAAGCGGCGCCATGAAGGCGGCAGCCTCGCCATAACGGGCAAGGAAGCGCTCCGGCGCATCAATCCCTTCCTGATGAGAAATATTCAGTCCGCTCTTGCCCGCCATCAGGATTTTACGCGCCGGACTGGGCATTGCGTCATAAAGGGTGATGGCAAGATCTGGCCGCGCAAGCGACAGCCTGTCTGCCGCCATCAGGCCAGCCGTGCCTGCCCCGATGATGGCCACTTTATTTTTGCGATGCGCCGTCATTGCCTTTATCCATCCACGATTCGGATCAGTGATCTTGCCCTTCATAAGGCTTCCCGCACGGCTTGCAAATGCGCAGCAACAAGAAAAGCCTCCGAAGCGGGCGGCTTCGGAGGCAGTTGGGACAGCGTGTGAGTAAAACCGTCCGGCTCAAGATCAATTGGTCTCCCTGAATATGGCCTGACATCCTGTCGGCTCCTCCGCTTGGTTTGCCAAAGGTCCATATTCCAGACACCGCGCCCCGCACGGTCTGTCTTCATCCTCCGGGAGTGGGAGGCAGTGATGCTTGGCACCACAAACTTTTCGGCCCAGCCTGATCCTCAGGCATCGATAGGGCTAATTCTCAAAGGCCGGTCTCAAACGAGCGACCGATTGTCCGTCGCGTGGCTTGGGCGCACCGGCGATGGTTTGCCATATGTGCGGATTGCCCACCGCCTGACGTTTGTTCCAGCGATATTTAACCTTTTGCCATGGCAGGATCAGCGGGTTGAGATTGTCGAGTACAAATTCTCCGCGATCCGTCCGCACCACCAACACAGCATGATAGGTGCCGTCTGGCAGATAAGCTGTGGTCACCAGCAGCGCATCAGATGGCCAACCATGGCTAAGCAGTTCCCTCTGTTTGGTCAGGGCATAATCTTCACAATCACCAGCAGACACATAGACCGACCATTCATCAATGCGGCCATCAGCCTTGGGTTTGATGTTGTGATTGACGTTGCTATTGATGCTGACAAGCTGCTTCCAGCTGGACTGGGTCAGAATGACAGCCCCTTGACCATGGCGGGCGCAGGCCCTGGGCTCTCTGGCGCAATAGTAAACATGCCCCGCAGGCGGGCTGGTGCGATCCACAACGCGCATGCCAAGCCCGGATAGGGACACATCCGTCGCCCCGATGGCCGCAGCATCGCTAGCGCCAAACATCAGGCCAGCAACGAGCGGAATCGCTTGCACAATGCGCAATTGGTTTCGATGTGAATGCAGCCGAAACAAAATCACCCTCCTTGGATACAGAGGGTTGATCGTAGGTGCCGGTTTTAAATAAGAGCTTTGAAACTATTGGGCTTTTGGAACCAATCTTTTAATTTCTCTTAACCGTGAGAGCAGAAAAGACGGCCATCAAGGGAGGGCGGCGAAACTGGGTGTCAATCGCGCCTTTTCAAAGCCCTGTAAAGCCGATGCATTCTCGGGCGTTAATCTATCTATGAAAGCCTTTGTTAAGGATGATGCCCGGATGCACCCGGATGAAGCGATACCTCAAGAGGGAAAAGAAAAGAAGACTATCAACCACTTCTGCCGCCCAGCCTTAATGTGACATAAAGCCAAGCGAGCCATTTACTTCTTTCGCGCAAGACTTTGTTCACCATGCCGGGATGCGATGGCGCGCAAAAAAGTCCCCGCAATGCCAGAGCATCACGGGGGGCAGGCTGTTAGGCTTATCAGACCGAGAGGGAGAAGGTCACTCCGCCGGAGCAGGCGTGGGTTTGGAAAGCGACTTGTCCGCATGCAGCAGTTTGCTTGTCAGGCGGAACAACACCAGAAAAGTCTTGATCTGTAGCCACACGACCGGGACATAGAGAAGGAAATAGGCAATCGAGAACTTGTCGATGATACCGACACCCACCAGTCCCCAATTGATGAAGAAGTTGGCCATCACCACTGCAGCGATGCCCGGGCAGATCAGGGCCAGCGAGCCGGGCGATTTCTCCGGTCCGGAAACGAACCGTTCGAAATAGCCGACCTGCTTCATGATGGCATAGCCAATCATACCAAACACCGCCTGTGTTGAGATCAGTGCGGTCAGCAGCGCAAAGATGCCTGCCGGGTCAGCCTCTGCACCGAAATTATGCTCAAGTCCCTTGGTGAGACGGAACAAGCCGATACCGATGACAGTGAGTATCGGTATGACGATCCAGAGGGTCGGTGTGGTTTCCTGATTGATCCCGTTCTGCATCATCGAGCGGAAACCAAGGATCAGCTTGATCACACCAAAGACAATTGCCGCAGCAAAGAACAGATTGGCGCCGATATAGCCGATGGTAGCTGTCTCTTTAACGTGGCTCATGGCGGCAGCTGACGAAAATCCAACCCCGACCATCGACATGGCGAAGACCGACAGCATCTGTGCCAGACTGTTGTTTTGCTCGCAATCAAAATGCCCGTGCACCAATGCATTGACCATGAAGCGGGAAAAGATCTTCATGGTGTAAAAACCGATCACGCCAAAGCCGACCAGTGCCGCCGGGAAGAGATATTCGGACAGGCTCCAAAGACCCGGCACAAAGACCGCTCCGACAATGAAGCCACCATTGAGTGTCATGGCCAGGGTCAGCGGGATCGCCATCAATTGAATGCCGTTGTTTGACGCAACGAACGCCTCATAGGCCGGGCTGGCACGAAAGGTGCGGAACTCGGAAATATTCCAGACAAGCGTCCGCACATGCAGATAGGCGAAATAGGCAATGCCGATAAGCGCAATCGGGATCATGATTTTGTAGGCGATCTGATCGGACAGGAAGGCCGTCATCCAGTCCTGATAGGTTGCCAATGGTCGCCCCTTATGCGGCACCATGAACATCAGGAACATGAAAACCGAAACCAAAGCCCCACCAGAACCGAGCGAGGCGAGAAAGAGCAGGGGGCTATAACTGTCCTTGAGATCACGACGAAAGGCCATGCAAATCTCCTCCGATTGCAGCGATCATTGTCAGCCAGCATTGACGACAAATGCCATATAAAATTAGAAATAACTAATATTCGAATATTAAAATATAATACCTGAAGCATCGCCACAAGAGACAAAAGCGCACACTCGGCAAAGGAAGTCAGCGGGCCCGTTTTCCTGGGTGTCTGAATCAGTTTCTCAAGCAACTGAATCAAAGTCTCAGCCAGTTGAATCAACAGATGAAGACGCGGAATCATTCTCTTAACTGCCGGAATCAAACTGTTTAAAGTGGCCGCCATCCCCCTGATCGGACTCACTTTTTTGCACCGTCTTAAAGTGGGATTGAGCATCACTTTAAACAAAAAAAGGGCAGATCCCGAAGTACCCGCCCTTGATAGATGCTGAAATGATGAGCCATTTGAGGCTCATCACCGGGAAAGATCTCGATTAGAGAAGGTCGAGTTTAACGTCCCAGTTGTTGATCTTCATGGTGCCGTTCAGGGCATTGTTCAGCTGCATTTTGAAGACGCAATCCCAAAGCTGTGGCTCGTGGCCAACGCCGCGAGACAGGCAGTCTTTTTCAGCCTTGTTGAAATATTCGTTCAGGATGTCTTTGTAGTCCGGATGCGCACAATTGTTGATGATGGCATGTGCACGGTCACGAGGAGACAGACCACGAAGGTCAGCCAGACCCTGTTCGGTTACAACGATGTCCAGATCGTGTTCGGTATGGTCAATATGCTGAGCGTGCGGCACGATGCAGCTGATACCGGTCGGATCGGTTTTGGTTGGACGGCTGGATGGGGTATGCATGATCTTCAGGAAGCCAGAGCGCAGGAAGTCGCCCGAACCACCGATACCATTGACGATACGGGTACCGTTGATCAGGGTCGAGTTTGCGTGGCCATACATGTCGATTTCAATCGGCGTGTTCATGGCGATAACGCCGAGACGACGAGCAACCTCAGGGTTGTTGGAGATCGACAATGGACGCAGAACGATTTTGTCCTGATACATCTCACGGTTTTTAATGAAGCGTGGCATGCCTTCTTTTTCCGAAAGGGAAAGCGAGCAGGCAGATGCACGTTGCAGACGTCCGGAGTCGAACAGATCCAGCATACCGTCCTGAAGAACCTCGGTATAAACCGACAGATCATAGAAAGGACCATTGGCCAGACCAGACACAACAGCGTTGGCAATGGAGCCCACACCGGACTGCAGAGGCAGCAGGTTGCCAGGCAGACGGCCAGCTTTCACTTCAGCACCGAAGAAGTCGAGCAGATGGTTGGCAATAGCGACTGAATTGTCGTCAGCTCCGCCGAGCGCACGGCCCTTGTCGGTATATTCAGACTCTACGATTGCAACGATCTTGGAAGGATCGCAAGGCACGTAGGTGGAGCCGATGCGGCTGTCAGCTTTGGTGATGCCGATGATTTCACGATGTGGAGGCGCATGCAGAACCATCACGTCATGCATACCTTCAAAGCTAGGCATCGCAGTGTTGACTTCGATGATGATGTTTTCGCAGGTCTGTACGATTTCAGGGATCACACCAACCGAAGCGGAAGGAATGAGGCCACCATCTTCGGTGATGCCAGACACTTCGATGATCGCCAGATCAAGTTTACCGGACTGGGTGTCCTTGGTGTAGTAACCATAGGCCAGATCCTGCGCGAACAGGGACAAGTGTTTGTCACCCATCCGGATGCGGCCTTCGTTGATGGCCTTGGCGATGTTTTTACCGGTCTGGTAAGGCCAGCGACGGTCGATCATGTCGAGGCTTGCCCAACGGTCTTCGGTCTCTGCACCAACAGATGCACCGATAAACAGGTTGAAGCGCAGTTTGCCCTGAAGATTGTTTTCTTCAACATGGTCAGCAAGAGCAATAGGAATCGCTTTAGGGTAACCGGCTGGGGTAAAGCCGGACCAGCCAAGGTTCATGCCGTCTTTGAACATCGGGAGGACTTCCTCGACCTTCTTGACCTTGTTCATTAGGAACGGACAGCGGATGCGTTCTTCCAGTGTTCCATACATACCCATTCGTCTTTTTCTCCTGTTAAGCTGTTGCTCTTGGTCGAGCAACGAATTCGAGGGTCATTTCCAGTGCTTGGTTCCCGATATGCGTGATCGAGCAGAGGAAAGTTCCCAAAGCAAATTTGATAGTTTGAAGTGAAAGTCTGATCTCTTGAGCAGTGTTTCTTGCGTTCGAGTGGGACAGGTGAGGGGCAGCCTCGATAAAAGCTGCCCCGATTGATTGGTCGGTGCGATTGATCAAGGCGAGGACCGCACCATGGTCATGCCCGATCGGCAGTCCGGCGTGTCTCTCATTGATCCTTGCAAACTGCGCATGCGCTGTTGCTGTCACTGTCACCGACATGAGTTTTCTTTGATCCTAAAGCAGGTTCGATTTGCGAGCCGCTGCGCGCAGGTCCTCGCGGAATTTCGGATGGGCAATCTCAATCAGAGCGGCGGCCCGCCGCTGCATGCATTTGCCCTTCAATTCGGCGACACCATATTCAGTCACCACATTCATTACTTCCATGCGCGGTCCCGTCACTGCGCAATTCTCCAGTTTCGGCACGATCCGCGACACCCTGTCATCCTTCGCCGTGGAATGCAGAGCGAGGAACGACTTGCCGCCCTCCGATGCATAGGCACCGCGCAAGAAGTCGAGCTGACCGCCCGTGCCGGAAAACTGCAAGCCGCCAACCATTTCCGAATTGATCTGACCGCTCAGATCCATCTCGATGGCCGCATTCACCGAAATCATGCCTTTATTCTGGCGAATGTTTTTCGGGCTGTTGGTAAAGGACGCCGGATAGCCAACAATGGACGGGTTATCATCCATGAAGTCGAACATCTCGCGATTGCCCAAAGCCAGCGTGTAGACATGTTTGTGTGGCAGGAAGGTCTTCTTGCGTCCATTGATGATGCCTTGCTTGATCAAGCTTGCCATGGCGGGCGAGAAAAGTTCCGAATGCAGGCCGAGATCATTCTTGTCACCAAGGAACCGCATGGCCGCGTCCGGAACCGCGCCAATTCCCATCTGGATTGTCGCGCCATCCTGAATTTGTTCGGCAATCAGTTTGCCGATCGTTTCATCCACTTGGGAGCCGCTTTCCACCTCATATTCCATCAGGGGATGGTCATATTCGACCACTTGGTCCACGTCATTGACATGGACCAAACATTCGCCAAATGTCCGCGGCATTTGCGGATTGACTTCAACAATCACATGTCTGGCCTTGCGGATTACACTGACCGACACATCGGGGTTGGTGCCAAGGGAGAAGTGACCAGACTTATCCATTGGCGACACGGTCACGATATGCACGTCAGGTCGCACATGTTCGGTCAGCAGGCGTCCTGCCTGATGGAACATGCAAGGAACGAAATGAACCCATTCCTCGCCTTTCTCATGGCCCCGGCGGGCCAACTCACGATCGGAGCGGGACATGAACAGCGGATGAGGCTTGACGAAAGGAATCGTATCTTCCGTGAAGATCGTATTCAAATGCTCGTCATGGCCATGCAGATAGTAGACATTGAGACGGGCAAAAGCTCCAGTGCGCGCACGTTCACCGACAGCCTTCATCAAGGCCAGAGGCTGACCGGCACCTGATCCCATGATTAGATTCATATGGTCTTTGATGGCTTCCACTGCTTTGGTCGGCGTGGTCAGCTTAGCCTGATAGAGCGCTTCAAAACTGGACATACCCGGTTCCTCATCCCTGAAACGGATCGATGGTCTTGCTTCGAACAAAAGTATAACACCGGGATTTGGGTTTCCCTATCGGACCAAAAGAGAAAAATGAGCCTGTCAGGCGTCCGAAAGGCCAACATTTGTGAGGAAAGATTGGCGTTTTTTTGGGCGTTTTGGGATGAATCAATGTTCCTTCTGACGGGCAGGGAATCGCGCGTCGATTTGCTGTAAATCGAGACACATATAGATTGTTGCGCTTTGCGCTGTCAGAGTGATGGCATTTGATGCTCTGCCCGATGTCACCCGGACAGGCAGGCCGAGGGAGGTGCCTTAGCGTAAGCTCCCTACGATCTGCTCCCAGCTTTGCTGATCTGCCCGGCTGACCAATTGAGGGGGGCGATCCTCATGCATGACCAGAAGACGATCAGCCAGTTCAGCCTCCGAACGCTTGTGGGTGACGAACAGCAGCGCCTTGTCTGCGGTTTCCGCGCGCAAGACTGACAGGATTGCAGCCGCCGTCTGGCTGTCGAGCCCTTCGGTGACCTCGTCAAGCAGCCATAGCTCCGGTCTGAAAAGCAAAAGCCGCGACAGGGCCAGACGGCGGCTTTCGCCACCTGACAGCCCAAGGCCATCATCGCCCAGCGTCTGGCCCAGTCCTGTTTCGGAGCGGTCCAGAACCTTGCCCAACTGAGCCTTTTGCAACGTTGCGCTTAGCACTTCGTCACTGACAGAAGGGTCGGCAATGCGCAGATTGAATGCAAGCGACTCCCGGAACAATTCGGTGCGTTGGGTCAGAAGTCCGATCCGTGGCTGCAAATGGGCCGCGCGCCCGTCTTCATAGTCAAGCCGGATCCGACCACAGAGAGGATCCAGCAAGCCGGAAACCAGCCCAAGCAGCGTTGACTTGCCGGCTCCCGACGCGCCAACAACGCCAATCGCCTCGCCGGACCGCAGGGTGAGGGAAAAGTCGGAAAAGATCAAAGCTGCTTTGTCAGAATAGGCGAAATCCACCCGACTGAGTTCCAGAAGGATCGGGCCATGATCGCTCAAGTCGGTGCTTTCGTCTTTGAGCGGCTCGGCAACCAGCGGCAGGATGCGTTGACCTGCATAAATGGTCTTGCCAATCTGCAACAGGCCGCGGCGGATCGGTGCCAGCAATTCGGTCAGCGCCAAGGTCGCCAGCACCGCCATGAGCAAGACCGACCCTGAAATGGCCTCCCGTTCGTAGGCATAGGCCCCGGTCAGCAGCACCGCCACCAGAGCCGCGCCACCCGCCAGGTTGATCAGCGCGCGGCCGATCAGATCGTGCTTGGCCAATTGATCCTGCAAGCCATGAATGCGATCAGCGGCCCGTTGAATTGCGGTCACCTGATCGGCCAGTCTTCCCGCCATGATCAGTTCGACCTGACCGCGCAACAAATCGATGTAACGAAGCCGCAAGGCTTCCGATGAAAAGGCAATGCGCCGGCCAAGACCAACACCGACCCGTCCGGCCTGCCAAGGCAGCAAAATCAGCGCCAAGAGCAAAATGCCGCCAACCACCAGTCCCATCGGACCATTGATCGCATGCAACGCCACCAGCACCACCAGCGTCGAGAGCACGGCACTTAGCAGCGGCAACACGATCTTCAAATAGATGCCATCAAGCGCATCAATATCTGCTGTCAAACGCGCCAGCAATTCCCCCGAGCGGAAATCCCGCAAGCGTCGGAAAGACAGTTGCGAGATGCCATCAAACACATAGAGCCGCAGTCGGGCAATGAATCGGAAGGTCGCGTCATGGGTGATCACGCGCTCCCCATATCGTCCAAAGGTGCGGGTGAGAGCGGCGGATCGAATGAGAAAGCCGGGATAAAGGGTATTGAAGGCCAGCGCCACACTGGCGCCGCTAAGGCCCGACAAGGCGGTCGCGCCAAGATACCAGCCCGCAGTGGCCATCAGGGCAATGCTGGACAATGCAGCCACCAGCCCGATCAACAGTCCCCACAGAAACCAGTTGGGATAGTGGCGCCAATAAAGGGAGAGGACTTTCATCAAGATTTTCATGATGCATCCTCCTGCGCGCTGGCTTGGCTGGTGGCAGAGTTTCCAGCCAGAGCAGCGTCATCAAGCGCGGCCAACTCTTCATGCGAAATGACTTTCACGCCTCCATGATGGACGTAGAGTATCCGGTCGCAGCGCTCGGCGACCGAGCGGTCGTGAGTCGCAACCACCAGCAGCCGCCCCTCGGCAATCTGCATCAGGCTATTGGTGATCAGGGCCGCCGTCCCGGCATCCAGATCCGCGGTTGGTTCGTCACATAGAATAAGACTGGCCTCGCTCAGCATCGCTCGGGCAATGGCCAGACGTCGAACCTGTCCTCCCGATATGCCAAAGCCCGTTTCGCCCAAAATGGTCAAAAGATCGCGCGGCAGCTGGGTAACAAAGTGGTCGCCATGGGCCTTTTCAAGAGCCCCGCGCACCGCATCGCGATCGGCATCAGGAGCCGCCAGTCGCACATTCATCAAAACCGAGCCATGAAATATGTGTGGTCTCTGGCCAATCCAGCCAATCGTTTTGCGCTGCTTTGCCCACTGGTCTGCTTCAATCACCTGGTCATTGATCAGCAATTGACCCGCAAGAGGTGGCAGAAAGCCACACAAAGCCCCCAAAATGGTTGACTTGCCAGAACCTGACGCCCCCAGAATGGCAACTTTCTCGCCTTTTTTGAAATGGAAGGAGACATCTTGCAAAATGGCCGGCTCGTTCGCCAAATAGCCAAGGCTGGCATTCTCAAAGGTGATCGTATCGATCGCCTCCGTGCTTACACCAGCCTCCAGATCGGTCAGGAAAGCAGCGTCGGTTGAGGCCGTCTGCGCCGAGAGCCAGTCTATTGGCAGAATCTGGCTTAGGCGATCCGCTGCCGATTGAGCGGTGGCCTTGTCATGATAGGCAACGGCGAATTCCCGCAACGGGGAGAAGAATTCCGGTGCCAGCAACAGCAAAAACAAACCAGTACCCAGCGTGATCGGCGCGCCATAGGTGCCATAATCAATGCTGCCCAGATAATGATAGGCGACGAAAATGGCCGTCAGCGCAATGCCGAGCGCGGCAAACAATTCAAGCGCTGCGGATGACAGAAAGGCGATCCGCAGCACGCGCATCGTCGCTTTGCGATAATCCGAGGCCAGAGTGTCAAATTCCTGCCGCGTCCGCCCAACGGCACGAAACAGTTTCAGCGTCGTCATGCCCGACAGCCGGTCAAGAAAACGGCTGCTCATGTCTGACAGAGCAGAAATCTGATCATCTGAAGCTTTCTTGGCGCGGATGCCGACAATCGCCATGAAAACCGGCACCAACTGGCCGCAGATCAGCAGGATCAAGGCCGCAGTCCATGAAATGCTGGCCGAAGCAATGACAATCGCCAGCGGAATGAAGATCAGTTGCCGCTTCAGCGACAAATAGCGGGCGGTATAATCATTGATCGCTTCAATCACGTCGGAACCAAGAGCGGCAACTTCACCAGCAGCTATGCGATCCTTGTCAAGCGGCGGTTGATTGGCCAGCCGGAGAGCCAGAAGGCCGCGCAAATCCCGGCGCACCGCGCTCGACACATGATGGCCAATCCGGCCCGCCAGATAGGCAAGAAACGCGCGTAAAGCAATCGAGGCAAACAAAGCCAGAGCATAGGGAAGCAGGCCGGAAAGCCCGGCCTTGTCAGCGATCAAAGCGTCAATGCCAAAAGCGAGAAAAAAGGCAATAGGTATGGCCATCAGGCCCGATGCAACATCAAGCCAAGCCTTGCGCGACAAGCGCGAAGCGTATGGTGAAAGAATGAAGGCCAGCCATTGGTCCGCTGGCTTTTTTGCTTTCCGCCCTCTGGCTTTGCCTTTTTGCGGGGCTTTGCTCCGCTTGGTCTGGTCTTCAGCAGCTTGTATCTTGGTCATCAAGCGAGTTGCAATCCTTCCCCATACAGATCGCAGCTCTCCGATCCGGCAAATTGTTGGTCTTCAATTTGCCAGTGTCATCTGTCAAATCATGGGATAATCCCATGGATGACAGGGGTCCAAATCACTCGGGCTTACAGATCTGTCGATTGGCTATGGCCTTTGCCGTTCTGAACAGCAGACCGACAATAACTGGAATTAGTAGACCAAAAAGGCCAATGCCCGCAATGAGGTGAAGCTCAGATTGCGCTTTTTCTGCAAACAATAATGTTGCGATGGTCAAGGCAGCCAACGGGAAGCTGTAGGCCCACCACGACATGGCGAAGGGAATTCTGGCCAGTTTTGGCAATTGTGTGAGGACAATCAGCAGAAACAGCACCCCGATATTATAAAGAATCCGCGCGAAGGGATCGAGCCCCCCCGTCATGCTGACATAGGCGATAAAGCCAACCGCAGGCGGAGCAATCAGGATCATCAAGGTTGGCAACAAACGCTCAGGCAGGGGGTTGTGAAAGACCAGTCGGTTAAAGACAAGGGTCAACAGGACAATCCAGAAAACAATGCCAGCCGAGAAAAAGAACCATCCCAGTTCCATCAGGCCAAAGTGGCTCGCCGAAATCGGAACAATGATGTTGCCAACCACCGGAATGAACCAGGCCGGATTGAGGGTCAGGGTTTCAAAGGTCCGGTGGCCGATCCATGCGGTCAGCACCGCTAGAGTGCCGAGCAAATGCAATCCTGCGCCGATCGACCATATCGCCATGGCGAGTGGATGAGAGAAAGGCATCATGGCCGTGCCCACCAGAATGATGCCGATGGAAGCGGCAGGAAAGAAGCAAATCCGGACCGGGTGATTCCATTCCCAGGCGATCTGGTCGGGATGACGCAAGGCTTTCACCGCATAAATCGCCAACAGCACCACAAACACAAGGATCGTGCAGATCAATAGAATCAGACTGACACCATGTTCCGCCCCAAGGCTCTTTTCGAGCCGTTCGGTTGCCAGAGTAAAGCCTGCAAGCCCCATCACCATGGCAAAGAATGCATTGGGGTAATGTGCCAACCAGCTTTCTTTTGATGGTGCCGCTTTGGCCTTATCAGCCTGTTGATTGGTTTCGCTGTTATCCGTATGCGTCATTGTGCCTCTCCATGGATGGATGGAGTTTAAACAAGTAAACTTGATACTTCTTATATTAAGTGCTAAAAGGATTGCAACAACTGATCGCTTAGGTCACGGGAAAAAGTTAAAAATATTCGAAAGTATGAATTTACTTCGACCCATCATCGCTTTCCGACGAGGAGAGACGATGGCACTGCCATCCGGGCTTGTCACCCCGGTCTCTAGCTAGCTTGGGTGGCAGTGCATTTTGCTTTGCAACAGACAATCGGATATGTCAGTAAAAATTAGAGAAGCAGCTCAGTGAGTTGGTTGTTGAGATGTTTGTACTCTGTGAGACAGTCCGTATAATAACGAATATACTAAGAAAAATGCGCATATGCATTGGGGAGGTTTTATGCGACTAACACAGCATTCCAACTATGCCATGCGGCTGCTGATGTATTGCGCCCTGAAGCCTGACCAGCCTGTGCGTCTGGCCGAAATTGCCGATGCCTATGATATTTCCGGTCATCATATCAATAAGATAGCACAACGATTGACCCATATCGGTGCCATTCATGCCATCCGTGGGCGCAATGGGGGGATTCGCCTCGCCAAGGATCCGAGCGAAATCAATGTCGGTGAAGTCGTACGTCAGACCGAAGAGAATCTGTTGATCGTTGAATGCTTTTCAGTTGAAACGAATACCTGTCCCCTGATTAACGAATGCAAGTTCCGCCTGTTGTTGATGGATGCCTTGGATGCCTTTTTAAAGGTGCTCGATTCTCACACATTGGCCGATCTTGTGAGCCATCCCGAATGCTTGAAACCATTGCTTGGCCTTGGGGATCAGCTCAGCGCACTGTCCGATATCCACGAGCCTGCCTGCAATTGAGGTCAGCTTTTGCGCAATCGCGCGGGCCAATACCGCAACAGCGAGCGGCTTGGATCTGCGGGCATGGGAGGAATGCGCGCCAGCTTCGCTCCGCCAATCAGGATCAACAACGCGCCCAGTATGGTGAACCAGCCTGGTATTTCCTCAAATGCGAGCCACCCCAGAAGCGTGGCAAACAGGATCCAGCTGTAATTGATCGGACCGAGAATGGACACATCCGCCAGACGATAGGCCTTGATGTTGAAGAGCTGACCGATGGTTGCCAACGGTCCGATCCACAGCAATGGGACCAAATCGGCAAGGGTGAGAGAAGACGTCATGAATAGGTGTGTCGCAGGAAACAGCACCAGAAGACAGCTGATTCCGGTTACATGCAGGATGACGCTGTAGGCTGAATCCCGACGGGCCACCACCTTCAGCACCAGAGCTTCCAGTCCCAGAATGACAGCCCCCGCCAAAGCTGCCGCTGCCCCTATCCATTCCTGTGTGGTTAGGACGAGCGAAAAACCACTATCCCCGAACAGCACGATATAGGCTCCGGCCGCGCAAAGGACACCCGCGCTCCAATGCGCCCACCGCACGCTTTCCCCTAGCAACAAAGCTGCCAGGCCTATGATGAGCAAGCCTTCAAGCAGACCAATCGCGGTTGCATCGGCCAGTCGCATATTGGCTGCTGCATAGATGGTCGTGCCAACCCCACTAAGTGAGAGCATCGCCCGCAAGACATGGGGTGCCGGATTGGAGGCCTTGAGGCTCTTGATCGGTGTGCGCGTGGCCAAGGCGAGGCCAAGTGTTGACACAAAACCTCCCAAAAACCGCATGAAGACGATGAGCAGGATCGGGATGTCCGCTCCCATCAGCTTGCCCGCAGCGAAAATTGGTGTAAAGCAGGCCGTTCCGACCAATGAAAAGGCAATTGCCTTCATCACATTCTTGTCGATGCCAGTCATATACGGCCACTCCTTTACCTTTACCTTTACCTTTGCCCACCGAGCCTTAAGCTCAGACAATGATCGGGGAAAGGGTGGATTTGCAGTCTTCAATTTGACATTATAGGTATGCGGATTTGCATGAAGTAAATGATAGGGATGCGAAAATGAATTTAAACTGGGATGATATGCAGCTCTTTCACGCTGCTGCCGTTGCTGGATCTATGACCGGTGCGGCCCGCCGCCTGAACCTGTCGCAACCGCAATTGTCCCGCCGCCTGCGCCAGCTGGAAGATGGCATTGGCGCCCGCCTGTTTGATCGTACGCCGCAAGGCCTGAAGCTGACCCGGGCCGGGGAGACACTGCTGCCCCATGCCGAAGAGATGCGTATTGCAGCGGATGCGGTCTCCCGTGTCACGCCGAATCTGTCCACTCGGGGCCTGCGCAAAGTCCGCCTCTCCGTCGATGACATGCGCGTTCAATTCATCAATCGCCACTTGAGCGAACTGCTAGAGGCAGTGGGGGACATCGAACTGGAATTTCATTCTGCCCACCAGCATCTCAATTTGGTTGACCGCACCAGTGACTTGCAATTACGGACCTGTTTGCCTGACACGGACACGGTGATCATGCGCAAGCTGGGGGATCTGTCCTATGCAATCTATGGCAACAAGGGCTGGGTCGCCACTTTACCCCAGCGCAGTTTGGAAGAGCATTTGACACTCACCCCTTGGATCGGGTTCAGCACCGATACCAAATGGTATCCGGAGGAGCGTCTCTGGATGCAAGACAATGTCACCGCATCGGTCCGTCTGCGCTACAATTGCATTGCCGATTGTCTGGCTGGGGTGAAGGAGGGCGTCGGCTTGGCCATATTGCCCCGCTTCATGGGAGAAGCCGAGCCGGACCTGATCAATCTTTCCGGCACTTTGGATGACATGACCAGACCTGAACATGTTTTCGTCAATCGTGATCTGCTGCGTGAACCAGCCATTCGCAAGACCATCGACGCCCTTGCAAAAATCTATCGTCGCATGATCTGAACCGGTTTTTTCACGTAGCGATTCCGGGCAAAAAACAGCCCGGTTTGCATTTTGACGCCGGATCGCTATGCTTTCCCCGACCCACTCTGGGCCTTGGCCTAGCCGATCCGTCATGGAAACGGATTGCGCGCCGCCTTTTCAAAAAACCAGGAATTATGCTCTCAGCTCGATCTGACATGATCGGCTGTGTGCTGAATGGACGCGTCCTCAGTCTCGGCTTGCCGCCGTGCCTCGTGGAAATGCGTCAATTGAATAGGTGACCAATGACAAGTTTTCGTTTGTCCGACTATGAACAGCATCTCAAATGGTTCGCACTCATGCTGGGCGTGGTCAGCACGATTGGCATCGTGCAGGACTGGTATCCCTACACGATGTTCATCAATCTGCCCTTCTGCCTGATCTGGATCTATTGCGCTTGGCTGCATACGGAACGGCAGCTGAAATATATCAATATCGTTTTCTGTCTTCTCTATGTCTATGGCATTGGACGCTACTTCGTGGTGGGTGCCTGATGGAATGACGGTCTGATCTTCCAATGCGCGGGGAGGGGTTACCTCTCCCTGCGATAGACAAGAAAAGCATGCGGGATCATGCCTTTTCGCCCCGGTGCATCAAAATGCACCTCGCTGACCAAACTCAGCCCCGCCTCTTCAAAAGCCTTGAATTCTTCCAACATCACCGGCCAGGGGACTGTGTCCCATTGGCTTCCGTCGGGGCGCGTGCGGGCATAGACCAGCAAAGTGCCTCCGGGCTTTACCAAATCGGCAATTGCCGCAAAGGCAGGCTGCCGAATGGCATCCGGCAGAGATTGCAATGTGTAGCATTCATGCACCAGATCGAACTGGCCAAAGTCGGCGGGTAGATCAAACATGTCGGCGACGTGATACTCCACCGCGCTGTCGGGATAGCGCTTTTTCGCCCAATCAATCGCATCCGCGCTGACATCAAAGGCAAGAGTCTGATAGCCCGCCTTGGCGAGGGCTTCGGCATTTTCTCCAAGACCACAGGCAACATCGACAGCCCGCGCGCCCGGCTTGGCCGGATTGGCTTGGAGCCAGTCCAGCACTTCAGGCTTGGCATCTTCAGTTGTCCAAGGCACGGCGGCCTGATCTCCTGCCGCCCGCTGATAGACGGCCTCGAAAAAGGCAATGCGTTCCTCAAGGCTATAGCCGTCCTTGATATCTTCAATCTTTGGCATGCGTTCCCCCAACTGGACCTCCGGCTTTTCTTCCGGATCGAAATCATGTAGGCCTCATGGTCTGCCCGTCAAGGGCTCGCCTTCATAAGCTGGGTGATCGCTGGAGGATTTTATGAAACCGACCAATTCCATCTATTCGGGTTTGCCGACCACGATTTTCGAAACCATGTCCAGACTGGCCATGCAGCATGGCGCGATCAATCTGGGGCAGGGATTCCCTGATGAAGATGGGCCGCTCGACATCCGGCAAAAAGCCGCAGACCTGCTGATTGAAGGGCCGAACCAATATCCACCCATGCTCGGTCTGCTGTCTCTGCGTGAGGCGGTGGCAAAGGCGAATCGCCGCTTCTACAATCTGGAAATGGACCCAGCCATCAATGTGCTGGTCACGTCCGGGGCTACGGAAGCGTTATCCGATTGCTTGACTGCCTTGGTGGAGCCGGGGGATGAGGTCATTCTGATCGAGCCGCTTTATGATTGCTATCTGCCGCTGGCAGAGCGAGCAGGCGCGCACGTCAAAAGCATCCGCCTTGTGCCGCCCGCATGGAAGCTTGATCGCGCCGCGCTGGAAGCTGCCTTCAGCGACAAGACCAAAGCCATATTGCTGAACAATCCCCACAATCCGGCAGGTAAAGTGTTTGACCGCGAAGAACTGGGGTTGATCGCCGAACTGGTCAAAAAGCACGACGCCTATGCCATTTGCGATGAGGTCTATGAGCATATCCTGTTTGATGACCGGGTCCATATCGCGCTGATGAGCCTTGAAGGCATGAAAGAGCGCTGCCTGCGGATCGGTTCCGCGGGCAAGACCTTTTCCCTGACTGGTTGGAAAGTTGGATATATTTCCGGCCCTGCCAATCTGCTCGATCCGGTCGCCAAGGCGCACCAGTTCACAACCTTTACAACACCCCCAAACCTGCAGGCCGCAGTCGCCTTCGGTTTGGGGAAAGGTGATGATTATTATCAGGCGCTGGCAGGTGATCTGCAAATCAAGCGCGATCATCTCAATGCAGGATTGGGCGCGATTGGTTTTGAGATGATTCCTTGCGCTGGCACCTACTTCCTCACCGCCGATATTGCGTCCCTCTGTCGCCACAAGGGGCTGCCCCTTGATGATGTCGTCTTCTGTCAGGCAATGACAGAGCAGGCGGGTGTGACCGCGGTTCCTGTGTCGGCCTTCTATCGTCCCGGACAGAATGGCGATATCCCCAGCCAATTCGTCCGTTTCTGCTTCTCCAAACAGATCCATATACTCGATGAGGCCATCGCCCGGCTGTCAAAATGGATAAAGGGATGAAACCTGCCTCTTGCCTGTCCACAATCGATTGCGTAAATTGGTCGCAACGGGTCAAAAGACCAGCATAGGGGCAATTGTCTAATGCTAATTGAGGTGGTGACCTACGCGTCAGCGCCCATTAAAGTCCACGCGACTTGAAAACTGATTTGGTATTTCGGGGCGTTGATCCGTCTCTCAATACAACCTTTTGAACAATCGGGCTTTTTTAGCGCCCGGGATAGCTGATACAGGAGCAGTATGCGACCCATGCGAGTTCTGGTTCTTGGTGGCTTTGGTCTTATCGGATCGGAAATCTGCCGAACTCTGCTCAAGTCCGGGCATGAGGTTGTCAGTTTGTCCCGTACGCCCAAAGATGCGTCGCGCCTTTTGCCACAGGTTGAGTGGCACACCGGAGACATGCGCCGTCTGCAAGATCCTGCAGAGTGGAACCATATGCTCGTCGGCGTCGATGCGGTGATCAATGCCGCCAGCGCCTTGCAGGATGGCCTATTATCCGATCTGGAAGCCGTGCATCATTATTCGGTCAAAGCCTGTCTTGATGCCTGCATCGAGCGAGGCATCATCCGCTTTGTCCAGATCTCCGCAACGGGCGCAGAACCCAATGCTCCGACCCCCTTCATGCGTACCAAGGCTCAAGGCGATGACGCGATCATGGATTCGTCCATCGATTGGGTCATTTTGCGCCCCGGTTTGGTGCTGGCCCCCTCGGCCTATAGTGGGACGGCCCTGTTGCGCCTGTTGGTCGCCTTTCCCTATTGGCAACCGCTGGTCATGGCCGACCGTCGCATGCAGACCGTGCATGTCGAGGAATTGACCGAAGCTGCCTTGATGGCCATTGAAGGCCGTATTCCAGCGCATGCAGACATTGATCTGGTGGAAGAGGAAACCCATTCCTTTGAAGATCTTGTGCGCGGCATGCGGGCCTGGCTTGGCTTCCCACCAGCGCGCTATACCATTCGCATGTCGGAGAAATGGGCCGGTGTCATCACAAGCATTGCGAACGGATTGGGGCATTTGGGATGGCGCTCTCCGCTCCGCTCTACGGCTCTGCAAGTGCTGGAAGGTCATGTCGCTGGCGATCCGACCCTATGGCATGCAATTTCAGGCCGCTATTGCCGCTCCTATCAGGACACGCTGGGCATTCTGCCCAGCACCACGCAGGAGCGCTGGTTCTCCAAACTGTCGCTGATGTTGCCGGTTCTCGTTCTCACCCTGTCGCTCTTCTGGGTGCTGACCGGGATAATAACCCTCATCCAGATGCAGGACGCGACCAATCTGCTCGCAGGGTCAGGAGCCACGATCCTGCAATCGCAATTCCTGCTCGCCATTGCCGCGATGATCGATATTGTGTTGGGTGTGGCGATCCTTTTGCGCAATCTGGCGCGTCAGGTTTGTCTGGCCATGGTGTTGATGACCATCATCTATCTGGGGTCGGCCACCATCCTGGTGCCAGAACTCTGGGCTGATCCGCTCGGCTCCTTGCTCAAGGCCGTGCCGGCGATGATGCTGGCGCTGATCACCCGCAGCTTGCTGACCACACGCTAAGCCTATTCTCGCGACAATTCGAGCGTCGGCCATAGATCTGCAAGGCTGTTGCGGATACGGCCCTGTTTGCCTGTCGTCCGCTTGGCCGCAAACAACGTCGTTATAATCGCCTCTTCAGTGGCTTCAATCGCTGCGCGAAAGAAGGGATCAAGCGCATTTTCATGCAGCTGATTGATGCTTGCCACCGGGTCCGATGGCATATCGTGCGGGATCCGGTTGGCCGTGCTGAAGGCCAACACGATATCGCCACTGCCTGAGCCAAATTGTGTGCCGGTCCGCGCCAATCCGGCGCCCGCCCGGACGCAAAGGCGCTGCAATTGTCTCGCATCAAGCGGGGCGTCGGTGGCAAGGATAATGATGATCGAGCCTTTCTCCGTGGTCGCACCCGGTAGCTGTTGCGCCTCCAGCATGCGTCCGATTGGCTGACCTGCAACCACCAGATCACGGCGCAAACCCATATTGCACAGGGTAAGGGCCGCAAGGCTATAAAGGCATGGACCCACGGGCACCAAGCGTGAGGCAGAGCCAAGGCCTCCCTTCAGCTCGTATGCACTCATCCCCGTGCCAGCCCCAATCGCTCCATGCAGACACTGGCTATCCCGTTGCGCCAAAGCCTCAGCGACGTGCGCTTCGCTCACATGCAGACCGCGAATGTCATTTAAAAAGGCCCCGTCATTGCATTCCATCACCAGTGGATTGACGGTTCCTGTCGTCTCACCAATTGCCGGATGATCAGCGAGCATATGCCGCGCCAAAGCTGTCGACGCCGTGCCAACTGACAGGGTGTTGGTCAATATGATCGGGGTTTCGAGTTGCCCCAGCTCGGTCAATTGCATCAAGCCGACGCTTTTGCCAAATCCATTGATCACATGGGCAGCAGCGACGCATTTTTCTTCAAAAACCGATCCGCCATGGGGATGAATAACCGACACCCCGGTCTGCACCGCCCCTTGAGACAAGGTGACATGGCCAAAGGACAGGCCCGCAATATCAGCCATGCTGTTGGAAGGACCGGGGGCCATCTCTCCAATTCGGATGCCAAAATCTGCCGCTCTGCAATCGCTCATCGCTGTTTGCCCTTCTGAACCATCATTCGCCTATTCTGATCGAGACCCTAGGCATCGAGGCGGCCGCGTGCAAGCCAAGGTGAGAGATTCGCACCGCGAGGGAAGGCTAACCAACGCCTGTCGGGTGGTATTCGTCGGGGATTTTCGGCGTGCGTACTCGTGCATGTTGCAGAAAAGAGAAAATTGTTTTGACGTTTACGTAAAAACACGTTTCTATGACCATCAAATAAAAATCAGGCGTTGTCAGCCAAAGCAAGTCATCAAGGCTGCCTACGCGAAAGGGTCGGGGAGGACCTCATGTCAGCAAGCATCGTTGGTTGGGCACATAGCAAATTTGGCAAACTGGAAGGCGAGACAGTTGAGTCGCTGGTGGTCAACGCCGCGACCGAAGCGTTGGCCCATGCGGGCCTCGCGCCCGCAGATATCGATGAAATCTATCTGGGGCATTTCAATGCCGGTTTCTCGCAGCAGGAATTCACCTCATCTTTGGTCTTGCAGGCAAGCCCGAATCTGCGCTTCAAGCCTGCAACACGTGTTGAAAATGCCTGCGCCACTGGTTCGGCTGCCATCGCACAGGGCGTCAAGGCGATAGAGGCAGGGCGCGCCCGCAAGGTGTTGGTGGTCGGCGTTGAACAAATGACCACCACCCCCGGACCGGAAATCGGCGCCAACCTGCTCAAAGCCTCCTATTTGCCAGAAGATGGCGACACGCCAATGGGCTTTGCGGGCGTCTTTGGCAAAATCGCCCATCTTTATTTCCAGCGTTATGGCGACAAGACCGACGCTTTGGCGATGATCGCCTCCAAGGCACACAAATGTGGCATGGCCAACCCGTATGCCCAGATGCGCAAGGAATTCCCGTTTGAATTTTGCCGCGACGAAAGCGAGAAAAATCCGATTGTTGCCGGTCCCCTGAAGCGCACCGACTGCTCGCTGGTGTCTGACGGGGCCGCCGCGGTGGTGCTGTCCGATAATGAATCGGCCAAAAGCCACGACCGGGCAATCCAGTTCCGCGCCAACATTCAGGTGAATGATTTCCTGCCCATGTCCAAGCGTGACATTCTGAAATTCGAAGGCTGCCGCACCGCCTGGTCCCGCGCTTTTGAGACCAGCTGTCTGACCCTTGACGATCTGGCGCTGGTGGAAACCCATGACTGCTTTACCATCGCCGAGCTGATCGAATATGAGGCCATGGGCCTTGTCCCAGAAGGCGAGGGCGAGCGCGCCATTAAGGACGGCCTTGTCCTCAAGGATGGCAAGCTGCCAGTCAACCCTTCCGGCGGCCTTAAATCCAAGGGCCACCCGATCGGCGCGACCGGTGTTTCCATGCATGCCCTGATGGCCATGCAGCTGACCGGGAATGCCGGTGACATGCAAATCGCCAATGCCAATATTGGCGGCATCTTTAATATGGGCGGCGCAGCGGTTGCCAACTATGTCTCGATCCTTGAGCGTGTGAAATAGGAACGGCCTTGGGTGACATGATCAAAAGAAAGTAAGGGCCTCGCAGCGCACTATTTGCGGGGCCGTTTTTGTTCAAAGTCACGCAATCACGCTTGTTCTGATTGGCAACGACCGTTAGTCTCCCCCGAACCGCAGCCTCTGGAGCTGCTATCATCATATGTCGAAGGGGCCTTTCATGGCTGTTCTGGTAGAAGTTACACGTGGCAAACGCGTTGAAAGCTGGCATATGGGTGCAATCGCTGTTGTTGATGCGACGGGAAATCTGGTTTCCTCCATTGGCGACATCGATAGCCCGGTCTTTCCGCGCTCTGCCATCAAGGGTCTGCAGGCGCTGCCACTTGTCGAATCCGGTGCGGTTGACGCCTATGGCCTGTCGAGCGAAGAGGTCTCCATTGCTTGCGCTTCGCACAATGGCGAGGAAATCCACGTTCAGACCGTCCAGAAAATGCTGGCGGCTTGCGATCTAAATCTAGACGCCATGGAATGCGGAGCTCACAGCCCGAAATATGAGGTTGATCAGGCGATTCTCCATCGCGCTGGCCTTGAGCCAAATGCCACCCACAACAATTGCTCTGGCAAGCATGCGGGTTTCTTGTGCTTTGCGCAAAAAGCCGGTCTCGATCATCATGGCTATGTCAAGGCCGAGCATCCGGTACAGCGCGAAATCCGCGCCGTCGTTGAATCCATGACCGGTTTCCATATGGATGATCAAACCGCCCATGATCTCTGCGGCATTGATGGTTGTTCAATCCCTACCTATGCGATGCCGTTGAAAAATCTTGCCCATGCCTTTGCCCGCTTCGGCACGGGGCAGGACCTCACACCAGAACGCGCCAAAGCCGCCACCCGCATCCGTCAGGCTGTTGCCAAAGCCCCTTACATGGTTGCGGGCCATGATCGGTTCTGCACCGGTGTGATGGAGATCTTCGGCGAACGGGCCTTTGTCAAGTTCGGAGCTGAAGGCGTCTTCTGCGCTACTCTGCCAGAGCAGGGACTGGGCATCGCGCTCAAATGCTGGGACGGGGCGCCCCGTGCAGCAGAAGTGATGATGGCTGCGGTCATCGATGCCTTCCTGCCAATGAGTGAAGGCGAAGCGGTGGCGCTTGATCCATGGCGCAAGACCAAAATGAGCAACTGGAATGGTATCCATTATGGCGACGTCAAGCTGGCCGATGGCGTCCTCTCCCATCTCATCCAGAAAAAGACTGACTGACAACACCTGAAAATTAAAGACGGGCCACACACTTGGCCAGAGAAGGAAAGATGAGCCATGTTGCCAGAGGTTGGATATCGCTTCACCCACACGATCAGCCGCACACCGGGCAAATCGATTGCCGAGGGGCTGAGGGCTGACGGCGGGCCTGATCCGGATCCCGCCCTGTTCTTGGCCCAGCATCAGGCCTATCTGGCAGCCTTGGCGGACGCTGGGGTCGAGACCCTCTGTCTGCCAGCACTTGAAGCTTTTCCCGATTCCGTTTTTGTCGAAGATCCTGCGCTTTGTTTCCCGCAAGGTGCCATTTTGCTACGCCCCGGTGCCGAAAGCCGCATTGGTGAGGCGGAAGCCATTTTGCCAACTTTGAAAGAGCAATTTGCAACGGTGATCGAACTTACCGGGCCGGGCTATGTTGATGGCGGCGATATCATGGTCACGGATCGGGAGGTTCTTGTCGGCCTGTCTGCCCGCACCAATGAAGAGGGATTTGAAGAGCTGGCATCGATCCTGAAAGAGTGGGGCTATAGCCCACGCATGATGAAGACGCCGGAAAACATCCTGCATTTCAAGACCGCGAGCAGTTATCTCGGACAGGACAGGATTCTTTGCACCCGGGACATGGTGCAAAGTGGCCTTTTTGAAGGCTATCAGACCCTCGAAATCCCGCACGGCGAAGACGTGGCTGCCAATGCCATTCGGGTCAACGACACGATCTTGATGTCTGCGGGCTTTCCCAAAACCGCCGCCTTATTGCGAGACGCCCTGCCAGATTTGAATGTGGTTGAATTGGACACGAGCCAAGCCGCTCGCGTTGATGGCGGCTTGTCCTGCATGTCACTGCGTTTTTACAAGGGCTGAGCCATTCCGTTGCCCGAGTGAAATCCCCGAGCGAATTGCCAGAGTGAAATCTGGACTACACCAGAATATATTCCCTGTCATCCTTGTCAGGATCATTGGACACATCGTCAGATGGCGCCCCGCCGCTGGCCAAGAAGTCCGGATTGGTCAGGTTGGGCTGCTCCAACCCAAGAAATGTGTGCAGCAAGCGGTTGATGTCTTTTGGATAAAAGGGCTTGAGCAGAAAACTGGCCAAACCGTTTTTCTCAATATCCGCGCGCATATCGGCATCGCTTGTCGACATCAGCACGATACGGCATTTGGGCTGTAACTTGAGAATATTCCGGGCTGTTTGCAAACCGTCCTGAACCCGAATGTTCAGATCAAGAAACGTGCAATAATAAGGGATTTTGCGGCATAGAGACACCGCCATGTCGCAGGATTCTGCTTCCGAAATCGCCAGCGAGAATTCGCTTTCATTCAGAACCTTCATCACCACTTTGCGCATGACACGCGTATCGTCGACAATCAGGATCGGCAAAGGGTCTTTGGGAATGCTCGCACGCTTCATCACCCGGTTGATGTCTTGCAACTCGACCGGTGCGATCAGGCAATCATAGATCGCAGAATGGAGGGCTTTCTCAAAAAGAGCGGGGTTTGGAGCGTCCGTAATCAAGACAATGACGGTTTCATCGCCGAGCGTAGCAAGCCTCGATGGCATTTCAGTTTGATCTACATCTGAAAAGCTGCCAATCAGCGCCAGATCAAATGGGTGCTTCCTGGCTTTTTTCAGCTTGTTCAAACAGTCTTCCAGTGTCGCGGCTTCCGTAAGGTCAACCGGCATGCCTGCTTGTTGAAAGAGCTTTGAAAGCTCTTCCCGGTTGATCGCGGATTGATCCGCGATCAAGACTTGTCTGCTTTGTCGCACCATTGAAACCTGACCTTCCCAGTAAGCTTCACCTGATGAACTCCTACGGAACACTTGGCAAACTTATGGTGATTTGAAGGTGTCTAAGTCTAGTCCCCTTGAGACGATACACATTTTTTGTTCAATATGTAGGCAAAATGAACATATACGAAATTCATTCCGCCAAATCCAGTTAGGAATTCCCGCTTCTCAAACTTGTCAGCAAGCGGTCCAGAACATTCTCAACCGCAACAGAAGCAGGCAGTTCACCAATCTCGACGGAATGCTCAACCTGTTGCAACAAACTCTGAACGCTGGCATTTTCATGCAACATGGCGCGCATGCGGTCTTCCAGCATTGCCCACATCCAGCGCACCTGCTGTTCACTGCGTTTCGTTTGAAACTCGCCGGTTTCCGACAATTTCTCCTGATGCAGTTCGACCTGTTTCCACATTTTATCGAGGCTCTCGTTGGCCAGACCCGAAATGGTCATGACCGGAGGGCTCCAGTTCGGGCTGGTCGGCTTCATGATGTGCAGCGCGGTGCGATATTGAGCTGCCGCCTTGCGGGCGCGTGCCCAACCATCACCATCTGCCTTGTTGATGGCGATCATGTCGGCGATTTCCAGCACACCTTTTTTGATGCCCTGCAATTCGTCACCTGCGCCGGGCAGCATCAGAACAAGGAAGAAATCCACCATGTCTGCAACCGTCGTTTCCGACTGGCCGATGCCAACGGTCTCGACAAGAATGACATCATAACCAGCGGCTTCACACAGGAACATCGATTCCCGTGTCCGTGCCGCCACACCACCCAATGTGCCCGCAGAAGGAGAAGGACGAATGAAGGCGTTGGTGTCCGTGCAAAGCTGTTCCATGCGGGTTTTGTCGCCAAGGATCGAACCGCCGGTGCGGGTTGAGGACGGATCCACGGCCAGGACAGCAACCTTGTGGCCAGCAGCCGTCAGGTTGGAGCCCAGCTGGTCGATCGTCGTCGATTTGCCAACGCCGGGCACCCCGGTGATGCCAACGCGGTGAGCTTTGCCAGAATGGGGCAAAAGCCGGGTCAACAGGTCGTGAGCAATCTTTCTATGATCAGGCTTGCGGCTCTCAACCAGCGTGATGGCGCGCGCCAAAGCTGACCTGTTGCCTTCCAGAATTTGCTCCGACAGTTTCTCCGCATTCAGACGATCAGGTACCATAACAGTGCTTCCTTGGCCCGCTGCAGCGAGCTTTATTCGTTTCGGACATCTTAAAGTCAGGTTCCGCGAACCCAGATCCATGAAAGGCATTGAATCGCCTTCAATGGATGTTCCCAATTGGTCTATCGTATAAATCGCCAAATGTCTGCCTGACCAAATGGTCCAACTAACAACCCGGGCCAAGCGCGATCATCCGGATCAGTGTGTAAACAATCAATAAGTAACTGGAATGGCGATGGAATCACGTGTTGGGTCGGGCAACGTCATCACGCTGTCCACTTCACAGGCACTCTGGGGTCGCAAAACAACCCGGTCCCCTTCGGTTTCCACGGCATATGGCTCGAACGTCAACTGGCCCTGTTGGCCGCCACTGCCAGAAACCGGCAATTCGGCACGGAATCGCATCATGTTACCCGCAAGACCATAGGGTGGCAGGGATGGCAGCAATTCGATAAGCGCTTCTGTGACGATTTGACCGGTTTTTTTATCAACAAGAGTGAGATGGAAGCCATCGCACCAGTTGCCGGGCACTTCACCCTCGATGAGCATGTCGCCACCCAGCTCTGCATTTGGTCGCAGGCCATCAAGATTGACACTTGCAGTTGAGAATCCGGTCGCTGTATGGCGAGAGACCAGCATGGCTTCCCCCTCAAACAGGCCTGCAAAGGAATCATCAAGAGCAGCAGCAAAGATCGCAGCCGGAATATAGACGGCATAGGGACCATCTGACTCAGCGCCAAGCAAACCGGGATTGAAATGGAAGGTCAGTCCCGCAATCTTGCCAGATATTTTTGAAGGCACCAGAGTAAAGGTCCTGAGCAAGTTGAGATCGGGATTGAGATCCTTCAGCCACGAATCCTGATCAATGCTGATTGGTGTTCCGAGGCGAACGGATTTTTGGCGCACGATATCGGCCCGCATATAGGCCGCAATCAGATTGATGGTGGCTTTTAGCGCATCTTCATTCTGGCTTCGGAACAGGTCGCGCAAGCCAAAGGCCTGCTTCGTGCGGTGGTCAAAATTGAAGCTGAACAGCTGCACATGCTTGCTCGCATCGCTTTTTGTGAGAGTTTCCTTGAGAAACAGCGAGCTGAGTTCGGACGAAGAAAAACGGTCCTCCACGCGACCGGAAATAACCAGCGCTGGCCGATCTGTTCCGTTGGCGTCAGCTTGTCCGTTCTTGAGCTGCTTTCGTAATGTCTGCCATTTCGAAAGCGCCCGGTCTTCAAGGTTCCCGCGCAAGATCCGGCTGATCCAGGGATGCTCCACCAGCGCGTTGGGCATCAGATAGGAAATGGAGGCATCTTGCGCATAAAGGAGGAACGGGCGTTGTTCGGTGAAAAGCACGGAAAAGCGCTTGCGCAGGCGGGGCCCTTCGGGCGTCTCATCGCTCTGACCGGTCTCTTGTGTTTGGTTGACGGTGGAAGGATTTTCAGGCTGCTCCGCCGGGTCGGCAACAGGCGCAGGATCGCTCGCCTTGGAAGAATTCGAAGCGGGCTCACTCATCGTTTCGCTCATCTGAGACTTGTCGAGCGTTGTGGGTACATTTTCCAGAACCGGGCTGGTCATCGCGCGTGGCATGCTCTCAACCGGTTTTGCCGGAGCTGCCGGGACCAATGGAGCATCCGCGCCAGCATCGGCAGCCGGGCGGGGAGTGGGTTCTTTTTGCAGCGTCGGGGGTGTTTCATCCTTGCTTTGAACCAGCTTCATCTGGGCCGGATCAGGCGTTGGGGAAAGGGGAAGCAAATCGCTACCCAAATCCTGCGGTGTATCCTGCACAATGTAGTTGACGGCTTCGATCCGTCCATCCGCCAATGCGGTGCCAGAGAGCAAAAGTCCGACGAGCAATGCAAATGACGCAGGAAAGGCACGGGCCATTGCTTTGCCTCGTTTGCCTGTTGTTGCGTCCTGATTAATCACTGCAAGTGGATTTTGCATTTACGTGAAGGTCCAATTCAAAAATGTCATTAGAGTATAAACATGCATCTGCACGTTTTTAAGGCAAGATCTTATATCGCACTTTTGTGCATTCGGAGCATTTTGACCAACAACAGGCACTTTGAAAATGCGCAAGCCTGTTTTCCCACCTATCCTTCTGCTACGAAAGGGCGTTCGGATAAGGCAGACGTCAAGGTGTCCAAAGAATACGCTGCAGGGTGGCCTGATCGAACTGATTGGCTGGAGGCAATCGATCAAACGGACCCAAGAAGCCGGCAATCGCAAAGATCAGCGTTACTTTTTCGGTGTTGGCCGCCTGACAAATCCCCATACCGCGCCAAAGACCCTTGCCAACCCGGCAGGCACTGCGCGGCAGACGCGACTGCGCAAAGGTCATGCCGAGTCGTTCTCCATTCGGGCCGGCAACCGCATCGCCGACACCATGAACCACACCGATCTTGCCACCTGTCCCCTTGAAGATCTGTGCCATCTGCAAACCATTGAGAAAAGCCGCATAGGTCCATTGCGTGCCTGTTTCCCCGGCAGTCTGAATGGTCTCGATCTGATAGCCGGGCATCGCTTCGCCAATGGCTTTCGGCCCATAATGGGTCTCAGACGTAAGACCGCCAACCCCGGCATCAGTGACAGCAAGCACGGCTTTGGGTGGAGGGGCGGCGCCCTGATTGGCAATGGGTCCCATGGAAACACCGCAAGCCGCGAGCATTCCGCTCAAAAGCAGCAAGACGGCAGGGCGCAGGATAGTAGAAAGGAATACTTGCATGAACTTTATTGGCTTCTTTCTTTTTGGTTTTTCTGGCCTCTTCTGATCCGAACACACCCGCTCAAGATAGCCTTGATGGAACGGGTTGTTGGTTCAATTCCCCCAGTTGTTCGAGAGCCTATCACCTCGTTTCAGCAGGTGAAAGTAGTCAAGGTCGTCTAATGGGGAAAAGCACGTGATTAACCATCTTATTTGCATTGATCTTGCCTTAATATGCGGTTTACATTCAACAAATCGCGCAAAAAAGCGAACGTCTGCGATCCTTTGCGTCCGGCTACCTGCCAAGGGTGGCAATCTCATGACAAGGAATGAATTTCATGCTTAACGATACAGTTGCTGAAAAACTCAATGCACAAATCAACAGCGAGCTGTTTGCCTCTCACCTCTATATGTCGATTGCGGCTTATTTTGCATCGCTGGATCTGACCGGGATGGCGAAATGGTTTCAGGCGCATTCTATTGAAGAGCATGAGCATGCCCGCAAATTGTTCGATTTCATGGAAAAACGCGGTGCCCGCATCACAATCGGCAATCTGGACGCGCCACAGGCCGAATTTGATTCCCCTGCCGATGCCTGGAAAACCGCATATGAGCATGAAAAGCATGTCACCGCTGCAATCCACGACATCTTCTCTGCCGCTGCTGAAGCCCGTGAATATGGCACCACCGCCATGTTGCAATGGTTCCTCGAAGAGCAGGTAGAGGAAGAGGATACGTTCCGCCGCAACTACAAACTGGCTCTGGCTGCCGGAGACGATGAATGGAACCTGCAAGATATGGATGACCGTCTGGGACAGCGCTCACCCGCTCCAATGACCGAAGAATAAGGGCCTCTTGCAAGCAAGACACCAAGAAAAAGCCGGGCAATGCCCGGCTTTTTGCGTTTCAGTCAATCGGCGCTATCCATCAGGCGTCAGCGAGTGAAGAAATCACCCGTGCCCAGGAGCGAATGCCCTTGTGGTAGCTCTTTACATTGTATTTCTCGTTCGGCGAATGAATGTTGTCTTCATCCAGCGCAAAACCAATCAGCATCGAGTCCATGCCAAGGATCGTTTTGAATTCCCCAACGATCGGGATTGAACCACCCATACCCATGAGAATGGCATCCTTGTTCCATTCGTCTTTGAGGGCGGCAGTCCCTTTGGCCAACGGAGCAAAATCTGGCGACAGGCTGTGAGCCGGTCCTGCACCATGCTCTTCAAAGGTGACCGTGCAGTCCGCAGGAACGCGCGCTTCTACAAAGGCCCGCAGATTTTCGCGGATCTTGTCTGGATCTTGTTTGCCCACCAGTCGACAGGAAACTTTCGCGGATGCCTTGGAAGCAATCACCGTTTTGAAGCCATCGCCTGTATAGCCGCCGCTAATGCCATTGAACTCACAAGTCGGGCGCGCATTGATCTGTTCGTAAACACTGTAGCCTGTCTCGCCAGCAGGGATGGACAGATCGACCTCTGAGAGAAAGCTCTTGCCATCAAACTGCAACGCATCCCACTGCGCCTTGACCTCTGGCGTCAGCTCTTCAACGCCTTCATAGAAATCAGGGATCTGCACCCGGCCATTTTCGTCATGCAGGTCGGCAAGGATTTTGCTTAAAATGCGGATCGGGTTGGCCGCAGGACCGCCATACATGCCAGAATGCAAGTCGCGGTCGGCCGCTGTAATAGTGATTTCCTCACCCACCAAACCACGCAGCATTGTTGTGATGCTTGGGGTATCAGCATCAAACATGCAAGTATCGCAGACAAGCGCAAGGTCTTTCGAAAGCTCATCCTTGTTTTCATGCAGGAATGGCAACAGACTCGGCGAGCCGCTTTCCTCTTCCCCTTCAAACAGGATAGACACAGCCAGCGGCAGCGACCCGGTCACCGCCTTATAGGCGCGGCATGCCTCCACAAAGGTCAGCAGCTGGCCTTTGTCATCAGAGGTGCCACGGCCCATCATCATTTTCACACCGTCGCGCTCGACAATGGTGGGTTCAAACGGGTCGGTTTTCCATAGCTCGATCGGGTCAACTGGCTGAACATCATAATGGCCATAAAACAGAACGCTCGTGCCGGATTTTTCACTCAAGTCTGCATCATGGGCAACAACCATCGGGTGACCGGGTGTATCCCGGATCTCTGCCTTAAAGCCAATGTCATTTAGCTCACCAACCAGCCATTCAGCGGCTTTTCTGCACTCGCCATTATAGGCTGGGTCCGTCGAAATGGACTTGAAGCGCACCAGCGCTTCGAGACGGGACAGAGACTCATCGATATGAGTATCGATATGATCAAGTACAGCATCAAGATTTGACATCGAACATCCTTGTTGGATCAGGTGAGATCGTCGGGAGGGAGGGGCTGTGAAACCCAAATAGGAGATGGCAATTTATCAGCAAGCTGCCCCACTTGCCAGTCATCGGCTCATGCTTTTTCCATTCCATACACCAATGAAAAGGATCACTTTACCCAATTCCATTGGCATCAGCCAGCAAGCTTCATTATAAAGTAGTATATAATTTGCCGCTTTTCTTTAGTTTAGTATATTTCGAAAGTAAGAAAATTATAATATAAGGCAGGAACAGGAGGTTGGACCATTCGCACTTTCGGGATTGATGATACGGAAATCGTTCTGAAAATCTTTGTTAATTCATAAAATTCAATGACTTAATTGAATTTTTCTGATTCCGAAACCAATGAATGGCTGAACCTGCGACATGCGCGGCCGGTGGTCGCAATATATCACACCGCCATACGGCACCACGTGACTATGTCATTATCAAACCGCAACAAAGGGGCGCTCCGCGTCGATCTGCACCATGCATATGGAACAGACGCCCCCGCAAACTGGCTCAGCACGGGAGGATCCAGATGTCCGAAATGCTCAAGGAGCTCGCCAGACCATCTCGCCGGGATTTGCTTAAACTGACCGCAGGCAGTGGGCTGCTTCTCACTGCCGCGACCGCAGCAAACCAAAGCAAGGCGCAAACCAAGACCAAAGCCCACATTGTCATTGCTGGCGCAGGGGCCGCAGGCCTTGCCGCTGCCAATCGATTGGCAGCCCGGCTCGACGGGGTCAAAATCACCCTGATCGATGGCCGAAAGCGTCATCTTTATCAACCGGGCTTCACCCTGATTGCTGCAGGTCTCAAACCCGCCCAATACTCTGTTTCCACGACGCGGGAATGGATGCCATCGAATGCAGAATTGATCGAGGAAGCCGTTGCGGAATTTGACCCCGACAGCAACAAGGTCGTCACCGAAAGCGGCAAGGTCATTCCTTATGATTATTTGCTCGTCACCACCGGCCTGATGCTCGATTTCGACGCCATCGAAGGGTTTGAAATGAGTCTGATTGGCAAGGATGGTGTAGGCGCGGTCTATGCTGGGCCTGAGGAAGCCCAAGCCACTTGGCAGGAAATGGATCGCTTCACCGATACGGGGGGAATCGGTCTCTTTTATCGACCGGCCACCAGCATGAAATGCGCTGGCGCTCCGCTCAAATATACCTTCCTCACCGATGACCGCGCCCGCCGCAAAGGCACCCGCGGCAAGATCGAAGTGCATTATGCTGCCCACAATAATGGCTTCTTCGGCGTGCCCATTGTCAATGAAAAGCTCCGCATGCTGTTTGAGGATCGTGATTTCAAACCGGTCTACAATCACGTGCTCAAAGCCATCGATCCCGGCAAGAAAATCTGCACCTTCGCAACGCCTGACGGCGACAAGCAGATGCCTTATGACTTCACCAACGTCATCCCCCCGATGCGGGCTCCAGACGCCGTGCTGAACAGTCCGCTGCCGATCCATCCGGGCGATATGGCAAAGGGCGGCTGGGTCGATGTCGACAAATATAAACTGCGCCATAATCGCTTCAAAAATGTCTGGGCAGTTGGCGATGTCGCAGGCGTGCCCAAAGGCAAAACTGCCGCGTCTGTCAAATGGCAGGTGCCGGTGGCAATCGATCACATGATTGCCGACATCCAAGGCAAGACGTCTGATGAGGTCTATAACGGCTATACCTCGTGTCCGCTGATTACCAAGATCGGTCGCGCCATGCTGATCGAGTTTGATTACAACAACAATCTCACCCCCAGCTTCCCGGGTGTCATTTCGCCTCTGGAAGAGCTTTGGATTTCTTGGTTGATGAAGGAAATCGCCTTGAAGGCCACCTATCTGGCCATGGTGCGCGGCCGCGCCTAACCCTCGGCAAAGGAGTTGAAACAATGAAAGAACTAACACTTTCCACCCTGCTGGCGGTTTTCGAAGAAGTCTTCGGACCCACCCTGTTTTGGGCTCTGGTCGTGCTGGCTGTTCTGGGCCTCATCGCCTTTCTCTATGTCGTGTTCCGCGAAAAGACATTGGCCTCTGGCCGCTTTCTGCGCTCGGAGATTGTCGGAGTGATCGGCGGCTTTGCAGCCATCTGGTTTGTCCAGACCATGACCTCGTCGGGTTATGGCGACATCGGTGGCCCTATCGACCTGATCATTCTGGCTCTTATCTGGATCGCGGGAGCTGTTGGCACCGTGATGGTGGCTTATACGATAGAGGGCCTGTTTTTCAGCAACAGGAGAGCCTGATCTGTTCAGAAAAGGTGATCTGAAAAACGAAAACCGGGCCAAAAGCCCGGTTTTTCATTAAACCCCAAATGCTGCTGCCGATGGTCGCTGGGGAGGCCGCTAAAGGAATACCACGTCTTCATCTGCAACGGTGGCTGTGCGGCCCGGAGCACTCATAGGGTCCAGATCTGAATGCGGGCTGGAACGTTTGACTGTGCCTTGAACCGAGTTTGGTGTGGTCGGAACATTAGAAGACTTTGATAATTCGGCTTTTTGGCTGTCTGCCATTGCCCGTTGCGCTGCCGAGAGTGCGTCTGACGGCGATGATGCGACCTGTGGGGGCGTGTCTGCAACGGCTTTTGGCTGTTCAGGCGCGCTCTGAGGCATCTTCGCATCCGTGGTTTGGGAAGGTGCCGTCTGGGCGGGATCAGCCTTGGGTGCGTGCCTGGCTGTGGCTTGCCGATGCTCCTGAATTTTGGGTGCGGACCAGCCCAACTCCTCATCGCTCTTGGGGATATAGCGAGCGGCCAATTCCAGATGTTTCTGCACCGTGCCAATGGAGGCAGGCAGGATAACCAGCGAGGCAAAGCCCAGTTTTCTGGCATTAAGCACATCTTGTGCCGTTGCCTTTTTCGAACAAAGGATCAGGCACACCCCGCGTCCCCCGGCAAATTCCACATTGCGGGCTGGGATGAGAATGTTGGCAATGCCTTGAGGTCCATAGGCTTCATCGACAAAGACCACATCGACCTGACCCGAGCCAATGGGGATGGCGGCCTGCTCGATGTCCGCCATGGAGATTGGATTGCGGATGTCACAATTCTTCAAAAGATCTGCCCACAATTGGCGATCATGCTTGCGCGGTGCAAGGATGAGGACAGAAAGATCTTTTATCGATTTCAAGCGACTCGACAAGAGAGAAGCATCCTTCAAGATAGCTATGCTAAATCGCTCCGCAGCAAGGCAAAGGTGCCACGAAAGGGACGATTTGCAAAATCACGACTGGAGGGCCTGAACGCCGAGCCAGCAAAGTGTTGATCCAAGTCTGTTTCAGAATCCCTTGGATTTGGTAAACGGGCCTGACATCCTATGGCTAAACTTAATAATCATTTGCTGCAATTATCGACCACTTTTCAAACTGCCGAGAATACCGCGCACTAGGGCTTTGCCAAGCGAAGTCGCAACCGAACGGGCAACCGACTTTATCGCAGCCTCTGCAACCGTCTGCCTGTTTGACCTGCGTGCAGACGTCTTGCTGCGTGAGCGCCGTGTCGGTCGGTCATCACGACCAAAATCGGGCAGGGTGAAGCCTGTCCGGCCGCGTTTCACCCGACCTTTCTCTTCGCGCTGTTGGTCTTCGTGGGCGCGTTGTTCCGCTTCCCGCTTTGCCTTTACTTCCGCTTGCTTTTTGAGAATCTCATAGGCGCTTTCACGATCCACGACCGTGTCATAGACCCCGAAGATCGGGCTGTTATCGATCACCGCTTTTCGCTCAGCCGCACTGATTGGCCCCAGACGTGAACTTGGGGGACGAATCAGGGTTTGCTGCACCATTGAGGGCACACCCTTTTTCATCAAGGTCGAGACCAAAGCCTCCCCGACACCCATTTCCATGATAACCTGTCTGGTATCGAGCGCCGGATTGGGACGGAACGTATCGGCCGCTACTTTCACCGCCTTCTGGTCACGGGGCGTGAAGGCACGCAGCGCATGCTGCACCCGGTTGCCAAGCTGGGAGAGAACCCCATCGGGCACATCAAGTGGATTCTGTGTGACAAAATAGACGCCGACTCCTTTCGAGCGGATCAGCTTGACCACCTGTTCGACTTTCTCGACCAGAATCTTCGGCGCATCATCAAACAGCAAATGGGCCTCATCAAAGAAGAAGACGAGCCGTGGGCGGTCCCTGTCGCCGACTTCCGGCAGCTCTTCGAACAATTCCGACAATAACCACAACAGGAAGGTCGCATAGAGTTGCGGCGACTGCATCAGTTTGTCAGCCGCCAGCACGGAGACCACACCGCGACCATCGCGGGTGGTCCGCATCAGATCCAGAATGTTCAGCGCCGTCTCGCCAAAGAACTGCTCGGCACCTTGTTGTTCCAACACCAGAAGATCCCGCTGAATGGCACCAATCGAGGCCGTAGAGATGTTGCCATAGGCGGCGGACAATTCCTTGCGCCGCTCTTCCATATTGACCAGCAAAGCACGCAAGTCCTTGAGATCGAGGAGCAAAAGTCCCTCGTCATCGGCCAATTTGAAGGCGATATTCAAAATCCCTTCCTGCGTGTCATTCAGACCCAACAGGCGTGCCAGCAGCAAGGGCCCCATATCTGTGATGGTGGTGCGGATCGGGTGGCCCTGTTCGCCAAACAGATCCCAAAAGATCGTCGGCATGGATTCAAACACATACTCGTCGGCAAAGCCTATTTTTTCTGCCCTGCTGGCGAGGAAGTCTTTTGGCTCTCCGGCTGCGGCCAGCCCGGACAGGTCACCCTTGACGTCGGCGCAGAAAACAGGAACCCCTGCATTGGAAAAGCCTTCGGTCAGAATTTGCAGAGACACTGTCTTGCCGGTGCCTGTTGCTCCGGTAATCAGACCGTGCCGGTTGGCAAGTTTCAGATCAAGATATTCTCCCTGACTGGTCTCGCTCCCGTCTGCATTGGTTAGAAAAGAAGTTCCCAGATAGACCTTGCCGTCCTGCAGCATGTGCTTTCCCCGTTCCTCGTTCCGGTCCTGCGACCATTGGGCATCCTGTTTCGTGCCCAATCCCATGATCTATTCTTACCGCTCATCCAGCGTTCATCCAGCGTTCAGGCAGCCTGCGATAAAGCTCAATACGAAAGAAGAGATCAATCCCTCACCGATTCTTTTACGGTGCTTGTCACATGCCTGCAACCGGCTTTTCGGAAATTACTCTTGCTTTGTTTCGGCAAGACGCTGATGGATAAGACTTGTGTCTGAGACGGAGCATCTATGCTCTTGCCTTTGGTGAAAGCATGTGTAGGGTAACGCAAACGTAAGGTTTGAATCGGGCGACGAGTTTCTTCTCGCAAGGCTTTATAAAAGCCGGGAAGGCACTCTTCGCAAAAGTTGATGGCAGTTGAGCGATTTTAGAGTGTTTGGCTGCTGCAAGGGAGACTAGAATGCAAGATATCATTATTGCGCGCATCGCATCGGCCGCGGGAATTTCCGAAGAGATGGCTCAAACCGCCGTCAAGATCATCCTCAATTTCCTTGCCAAGGAAGCCGACACCGAAAAGGTGAAGGAAATTGCTGGCGCTCTGAATGCCAAGAGCATGTTGGAAGAGGAAAGCAAATCAAGTGGCGGTCTGCTTGGTGGTCTGATGGGTGGCATGGGTGGTGCCATGGCAGCCATGAGCGAATTGAACAGCGCAGGTCTCGGCATGGGTGAAGTGAAGTCCGTTGCCGAGGAAATGATCACGATTGCCAAAGAGCATGTCGACCCAGCGACCGTCGACGAAGTGATTTCATCGGTTCCCGGCCTGAGCCAGATCATCTAATCTGAAAGCGGCCCTTGCAGGTCGCTTTTTTTTGGCTCACTCTGGATATGATGGGGCTGTTTCCTGAGCGATCAACAATCAGGACGCAATCTCAATGGGGATCAAATGGGGAAGCCTGCCCATCTGCAATGGGTGGCGTTGAAAGAGTGGAGGAAAGAATGTCGTCCTATCCAATAGCGAAAATCGAAGGCATCGGCCCGTCCTATGCTGAAAAGCTCAAAACCGTGGGCATTACCAACACCAAGGCCTATCTGGACCGTGCGAAAGATCCCGCTGGCCGCAAGGCGCTGGAAGCCGAGACCGGCATCGAACATGCCCGCATTCTCAAATGGGCCAACATGGCTGATCTGATGCGCATCAAGGGTGTAGGCGAGGAATATTCCGAATTGCTCGAAGCCGCTGGCGTCGATACGGTCAAGGAATTGCGCAACCGCAATGCAGCCAATTTGACTGTCGCCATGAAAGAAGCCAACCAAAAGCGGAAACTCGTGCGTCAGGTTCCGGCTCAAAGCAATGTTGAGAAATGGGTTGATCAGGCAAAGGAATTGCCGCCAATGATGACCTACTAAGCGATTGCCTGCGCGCAATCGGTCGACAGGTTGTAGCAACCACAAAGAGCTGGGCCATTCACAATGATGGTCCAGCTCTTTTTATATTAGGCAATCAGAATGTCAGAACTTGGTGAGGCTCACTGGCTTTTTACTGCCAGCGCATCCCCATGCCACGCCCTTGGCCCCGTCCTTGTCCACGACCCTGGCCTCGGCCCATTCCAAGTCCTCGACCGCGCCCTTGGCCACGTCCCATTCCACGACCAGGTCCGCGACCTTGCGTCCAGTTCTGGTTGTTTCGCCTGTTGACGGCCAGCCGGCCATTGCCGGGGCCAAAATCGGCGCTTGTGACCTTGCCGTCGCCAGAAATATCCATGCGTTTCAACCAGCTGTTGGTTTGAGCCAGGAATTCTTTGCGGGTCACGATGCCGTCCTTGTTGACGTCGTTGAACGCGAGGTTCATGCCCAACAGGCCACGCTGGCGATTGGTGGCTTGAGCGACTGGCATTTTTTGATTGGTCAGAAAAGTCTTGAAGTCCTTCGTGTCGAGCTTGCCGTCGTCATCGTCGTCCAGTGCGTTGAAATATTCGCCCCGGCGCGCCTTTGCTTCTGCAAGGCTGACGGTGCCATCGTTATTGCTGTCCCAGCTATCCATGAAGACCGGCTGACCGGTGCGGTTGCCGCGATTTGGAAATTGGTTGCTTTGGGTCTGGTTGAAGGTCATTCTGCGGCCCATTCCGGGTGCCATTCCCTGTCTGAAGCCGGGGCGCTGCATCTGGAACTGGGCGTTATTTTGCGCCAGTTGCTGATTTGATTGATAACCGGGGCCAAATGCGAATGCGGTGCCGGTCATTGCAACTACCGCAATCAGGGTTCCGCCGAAAAGAATTTTCATGATGATCTCCTGTTCCGAGAGTTGATCTGTATGTTCAGATCTTATCAACTACAGGAGCGTTTGGCGCGGCCCGGAGCGAAAACAGGCAAATTAGATCCCAGTTATTTGGTAACTCACTGTATCCCGTTTCCGCTTGGACATACTTTGTTACAAAACACGAAAAATGCCGCAGAAAAGCGGCATTTTTCCGGACTCTAACCTGAATGTTTCGGGGGAGGAATTCTGCTCGGAGCTGACCCTTAGGACAGCGAAATTTGAGCATAGCGAAGCGCTTCAACGACCGTTTGGGTCTTGTTGGCGGCCTGCATTTTTTCGGATGCATTTTGCAAATGAGCATGCACGGTGCGTTGGGAAATCTCCAGCTCGCCGGCGATGTCACCCGCTGTTTTGCCTTCCGCTGTCTTGATCAAAACCATTTTCTCACGCACGGACAACTCGCCGGGGCGAGGAGGCAGCAACGGCTTGAGGCCATGCATGGTTTCCAAATCACGCGCGATTTGGCTTATGGCAGCGCAAAGGTCCACGTCGGAGATAGTGATACTGGGGCCCGCTAGAATAATCATCACTTGCAACAGATCAAGCGGGATCTGAACACCGATCATCGATCCGATCTCGTCTTGACCGCCAGCACCGCGTATCAGCATATTATAAAGAGGAGAGTTCAACAGCCAATCGACTTGCGCACTGTCGTTTAGCAAGCGAACAGGTTTACAAGCCACTGCAACGCGGCGCACCAAAGGGTCGTGGCCACGAATCTGTGTCAACTGAGCCGCAGTGAATGGCTCCTGACCCCATTTTTGATGAAGGACAAGTTTACTCATGTCGCGACCAGGCAGCGGGAGACCCGATATCAGGAGCCGTTCTGCACCATAGGTACGGAACCGTTGTCTGATTTCCTGATAAAAGCTCTTTGTGCCAGTGCGAGTCTGACCAGACTGAGTCTCCTTGTCGGAAGACCATTGGGTATGGAACATTTTGTTATCTGCAATTCTGGTGTTGCGATTTGAGCGCCCCTTGGGGGACGCCTGATTTGACATTCAAGGCAACGTGAATCGCAATCCGGAAGAATCAGGATCGAAACACAGTCGCTTTCCCCACTTATACCCACTTGTATACCTGAACCATTGTTGCCGTTAGAGCAACCCAAAAGAACGCTAACGAGATCACTTTTGTATAGTTCTGAACAACTGCAACGAGCATTTGCAACGTTGGATTTGGTAAAAATAACGATGTTTTGCTGATTTCGGCAACGCGACCGTTTGCAACTTTACAATGAACAGGCGGCGAAAAACGACAGATCTGTGCGATGATTCGTATCACCTGAGGAAAAGACAGAGTCCTGGCACATATTCAAGGGATTCTGCCATTTCATGGGTTTGGAAAAACTCGATTTGAGACATATCAAACCCAAACCGGACCATTTGGACAGCTTGCGGATCTCGCGGGCGGGTCTTACACCATAGTTGGATCCCGACCAGTCCGGTCACCTTCAATCCGTCGTTCAATCGCTGGGCCAGAATGGCTTCTGATTTCGGGTCCACGACATTCGACAGGAACACCATGAGAACTGAGGAGAATAGCGCTAATCTGGACAGGGACTTGCGATATGACAAAGCGGTCGACGTTCTAGGCACTATCATTCAGCCAACATGTATGTTTCGCAAGGGAAGCGCCAAGCCTCTGAGTGAGCGAGAGGGGGCGGCGTTTGGGAAACTAAATCCAAGGTTGGAGCAGGGGCGCGAGCGGCGTGTTTCCTGTATTCATCTTTAACTAACTGGAGCGAACACGATGAGCGATGCTCTGAGGATAACTGACACTTTTCCTGGCTTCTCCCGTGATGAATGGGTTGCAGCAGTAGAAAAGGCCCTCAAAGGGAAACCCGTTTCCCGCCTGTCCACCAAGACCGTTGATGGTCTTGAAGTGGAACCAATGTACCACCGCGCCAAAGGCAAAGAGCCACTGGCAATGCGTGCAGACAACACCCCTTGGGCTGTTGCTCAGCGCGTCGACAATCCAGATGTCGCAAAAGCTAACGCACAAGCGCTGGACGACCTGAAAAACGGCTCCAACATGCTTGTTATTCCTTTTGCAGGCAGCGCAGCGGCCCGTGGCTACGGTATTGCCGCTGACAAGGACGCAATCGCCAAAGCACTCGACGGTGTCATGCTTGATATCGTTAGCCTCCGCCTTGAAGGCGCTGGCCAGGCTGCTTTCGTAGAGTTCGTAGAAGCCAGCGGCGCAGCCCCTTCCGGTCTCTGCCTGTCATTCGGCTTTGATCCGCTCGGCAACTTCGCTTCCACCGGCGGCGTCGCTACCGGCTGGGCAGCTGAACTGGCTGAAACCATCCGTGATTTGCAAGGCAAAGGCTTCAAAGGTCCGTTCATCACTGTTGATGGCCGTCCTTACCACGATGCTGGCGCTTCTGACTCGCAGGAACTCGGCGCTGTTGTCGCAACCATCATCACCTATGTAAAAGCGCTTGAAGAAAACGGCTTTGATACCGCAGAGGCATTTGGTCTCATCGATGTCACCTTGTCCGTAAGCGCCAACCAGTTTGGTTCCCTTTCCAAATTGCGCGCCATGCGTAAACTCTGGGCCAACCTGCAAGAAGCTGCTGGCGTTGAGTTCAAAGCGCTCAGCCTGCATGCTGAAACATCCTTCGCAATGGCAACCCGCCTGGATCCATGGGTAAACACCCTGCGCGTATCCACCGCTGGCTTCGCTGCTGGTGTTGGTGGTGCAAACAGCGTTTGCATTCTGCCACATGCCATCGCAATCGGCCTGCCAAATGCTCTGGGTCGTCGTATCGTTCGTAACCTGCAGGTCATGCTGATTGAGGAATCCAACCTCTATCGCGTTACCGACCCTGCAGCTGGTTCGGGTTATGTTGAAGACCTGACCGACCAGTATGGCTCTGCTGCTTGGGCGTTTTTCCAGGAAATCTTCAAAGCTGGCGGCATTGACGCAGCTCTGAAATCTGGTCTCGTTCAGGACGCAATCGCCAAGTCGAGCGAAACCCGCAACGCTCTGATCGCCAAGCGTAAAGATGCGCTGACCGGTACTTCCGCATTCCCGAACATTCTGGAAGGCGAAACCGCCGTTGACGAAGCTGAACGCATTGAATTGGCTGCTGCTCCAGAAGGCGAATCTTGCGAACCACTCAAAGTCTTCCGTTACTCCATGCCTTTCGAAGCGCTGCGTGACGCTGCCAAAGCTGCCGGTGAACCAACCGTCTTCTTTGCACAGATCGGTAAAATCGCCGAATTCACCGCACGTGCAACCTGGGCTAAGAACTTCTTCGAAGCTGGTGGCATCAAGTCCCTGTCTGACAAGAACTTCTTGGAAACCGGCGAAATCGGCGCAGCCTTCAAGGCTTCCGGTGCGAAAATCGCTTGTATCGTAGCATCTGATGCGCGTTACGAAGAAATGGGCGAAGCCGTTGCCAAGGAACTCAAAGAAGCTGGCGTTGAAATGCTCTGGCTGGCTGGTCGTCCTGCTGACATCATGGAAAAACTGTCTGCTGCCGGTGTTGAAGCTTACTGCTTCGAAGGCTGCGACGTTCTTGGTGAACTGCAGAATATCCACGCTCGTTTGGGCATCGCGCAGGCTTAAGGCTTAAGGAACTTGAATTATGAGCAAACTCCCTAATTTTGCCGACGTCGCATTCAAGCCTGAAGGCCCTTCGGCCAAAGGCAGCGACGCTTCCTGGATGACCCCTGAGGGCATCGCAGTGAAGAACACCTACAAAGATGAAGATATCGCATCTTATGACTTCCTGGACAGCTATCCTGGTCTGGCTCCGTTCGTACGTGGCCCATATCCGACCATGTATACCCAGCGTCCTTGGACTGTTCGTCAGTATGCCGGTTTCTCCACCGCTGAAGAATCCAACGCATTCTACCGTCGTAACCTGGCCGCTGGTCAGAAAGGTCTCTCCATCGCGTTTGACCTTGCAACCCACCGCGGTTACGACTCCGACCACCCACGTGTGGTAGGTGACGTTGGTATGGCTGGTGTGGCCATCGACTCCATCTACGACATGCGCACCCTGTTCGACGGTATTCCGCTCGACAAGATGTCCGTGTCCATGACCATGAACGGCGCCGTTCTTCCAGTTCTGGCTCTGTACATCACCGCAGCCGAAGAGCAGGGCGTAGACCAGAAGTTGCTGGCCGGTACCATTCAGAACGACATTCTGAAAGAGTTCATGGTTCGTAACACCTACATCTACCCACCAGCACCTTCCATGCGCATCATTTCGGACATTTTTGCATATACCTCGCAGAATATGCCGAAATTCAACTCCATCTCGATCTCCGGCTACCACATGCAAGAAGCAGGTGCGACCGCTGACCTCGAGCTGGCATACACCATCGCCGATGGTCTGGAATACATCAAGTCTGGTGTAGAAACCGGCCTCGACGTTGATGCCTTCGCACCACGCCTGTCCTTCTTCTGGGCAATTGGCATGAACTTCTTCATGGAAGTTGCCAAAATGCGCGCTGGTCGTCTGGTTTGGGCGAAACTGGTCAAGGAACGCTTCAATCCGAAGAATCCTAAGTCCTACTCCCTGCGTACGCACTCCCAGACTTCTGGTTGGTCGCTGACCGCTCAGGACGTTTACAACAACATTGGTCGTACCGCGATCGAAGCAATGGGTGCTACCCAGGGCCACACGCAGTCCCTGCACACCAACGCGCTTGACGAAGCACTGGCTCTGCCAACCGACTTCTCTGCTCGTATTGCTCGTAACACCCAGCTGTTCCTGCAGCAGGAAAGCGGCACCACCAACGTGATCGACCCATGGGGTGGCTCCAACTATGTTGAGAAACTGACTGCCGAACTGGTAGAAAAAGTACTTAAGCATATCGAGGAAGTCGACGAACTGGGCGGCATGGCAAAAGCCATCGAATCTGGTGTTCCTAAGCTTCGCATCGAAGAAGCTTCTGCGAAAACTCAGGCTCGTATCGACTCCGGTTCCCAGACCGTTGTTGGCGTGAACAAGTATGTTCCAGAATTTGACGAACAGATCGAAGTTCTGAAAGTGGAAAATACGGTTGTTCGTCAGCAGCAGCTTGAAAAACTCGCGCGCCTGCGCGCCGAGCGTAATCAGGCTGATGTCGACTCCGCTCTGACCGCTCTGACCAACGCATGTGCGGCTGGCGATGGCAACTTGCTTGACCTCTCCGTGAAAGCTGCTCGCGTTAAGGCAACTGTTGGTGAGATCTCCGACGCTATCGAGAAAGTCGTTGGCCGTCACAAAGCAGAGATCAAGTCCATCTCCGGTGTCTACCGTAAAGAGGCTGCTGCGATGTCCGACAAAATCGAGAAAATCGAGAAACTGGTTGCTGACTTCGAGAAAAACGACGGTCGTCGTCCTCGTATCCTCATCGCCAAAATGGGCCAGGACGGCCACGATCGCGGCCAGAAAGTGGTTGCATCCGGCTTTGCTGACCTCGGCTTCGACGTTGATATCGGGCCTCTCTTCCAGACCCCAGAAGAATCTGGCCGTCAGGCAGTTGAAAACGACGTACACGTCGTTGCAGCTTCCTCTCTGGCAGCTGGTCACTTGACCCTGGTTCCTGCTCTGAAGAAAGTGCTCGAAGACGAAGGTCGTGGCGACATCATGATCGTAGCTGGTGGCGTTATCCCTCCACAGGATTACGATGCTCTCTACGAAGCTGGCGCTGCAGCGATCTACGCTCCAGGCACCGTGATTGCAGACTCCGCAATCGACGTGATCGAAAAACTCAACGAACGTCTCGGCTACAAATAAGCCGCTTAACGTTTGAACGAGATAGGAAGGCCGCCCCTCGGGGCGGCTTTCTTTTGTCTGGTGCCTTGATCCCTCTGGCGGGCATCCCACTTATGGGACACAATCAAGCTTGATCCAAAAGGTACGAGGGGGACATTTCCATGCTCATCACCACCACCAACAATGTCGAAGGCCACCAGATCGTTGACTATAAAGGCATGGTCAATGGCGAAGCCATTTTGGGTGCCAACGTTTTCAAGGACTTCTTTGCCGGTATCCGCGATATCGTCGGCGGCCGTGCAGGCTCCTATGAAAGCGAATTGCAGCGGGCCCGCGAGATTGCTCTTGATGAAATGACCGACTATGCCCAGCGGCTTGGTGCAAATGCCGTTATCGGTGTAGATGTCGACTATGAAACCGTTGGCGAACGCGGTTCGATGCTGATGGTCGCAGCCTCTGGTACCGCTGTCGTCATCAAGTAACGAATCTGCGATAGTCTGTTGGAAATTGAACAGACAAGAGACATGCAATGAAAAGCATCTGTGTCTTTTGCGGCGCCAGCTGGGGCCGCAAAAAGGAATATGAACAAGCCGCCATTCTTCTGTCCAAAGAAATCGTCAAACGTGGATATCGCGTCATCTATGGTGGCTCGTCTGTTGGCCTGATGGGCGTTGTCGCCGATGCCGCGCTTGAAGCCGGTGGTGAGGTGATCGGAGTTATGCCAGATGCACTGATGGGCAAGGAGGTCGATCACAAAGGCCTCACCGAGCTGCACATCGTCGATAGCATGCATACCCGCAAGGCCATGATGGTAGACTTGTCCGATGGCTTTGTCTCTCTGCCGGGCGGGGCAGGGACCATGGACGAAACATTCGAGGTCTGGACGTGGGGCATGCTCGGCTGGCACGGGAAACCATCTGCTCTGTTCAATGTTGATGGCTATTACGACCATCTCATCAAGTTTCTGGACAATACCGTCGCAGAGTCCTTCGTCAAACAAAACCATCGCGACATGCTGATTGTTGAAGATCAGGCAGCTGCCTTGCTCGATCGCATGGAAGCCTACCAAGCGCCGCAGAATGTCGGCAAATGGATCACCAAGGAAAAACAGACTTGATGGCCCCGATTTGATGGACACTGACTTGATGGATTCTGACCATATGCTCGACTTTATCCGCCTGTCTGAATTGCCAGATCTTGCCGCTTCGTGCGCTTCTTTTCATGCTGGATTGGCCGGCGATGACACCGCCGAAGGCTATGAGATGCGTTTGGCTGCCTTTCGTAAGCTGGCGCTTGATGGTGAGCGGGAAGATGTGATTGTTGCCTATCGGGCAGACGGAGCAAAGGAGGGGCAGATTGTCGGCCTAGCCGCTCTGGTCCAGACTGATCTGGAAGCGTTTGACGACCTTGGGCCATGGGTATCTGCCATCTCGGTTGCCACAGACCTCAAAGACACGTCGATGGTTCTTGATATGGTCGAGAAGATCGAGGCTATCGCACGCGAATATGGCCACGAAGAACTGTTCATCGCCACCGCCGAACCAGGTCAGCATCGCGCCAGAGGCTACCAGATCATCGAGCCGTTCGACAAAAACGGCTCGGACTATTGGGTGTTAGGCAAGGCACTCTAGATATTCAAAAGCCCTGTCAAATCCTTCAATTGAGCGATTGGCGAGAAATCGCGATATTCATCCGGCTGGCCGGTGCGGTTGATCCAGACCGTCTGGAAGCCATAGGCACTGGCACCAGCAACGTCCCAGCGGTTTGACGATTGGAATGACACCGCACTTGGAAAGCACCGAAAGGCGGTTGTCACCAGATCGTAGCTTTCCGACTTTGTTTTGAAGGTGCTGATCCCGTCCACTGACAGAACATGATCAAACAGATCCCCAAGGCCATTGCGCTCCACCGCTGATGCCAACATGGCAGGGGAACCGTTGGACAGGATCGCCAGCTCATTGCCGCGCCCTTTCAGCTGCTCCAAAATGCCCCGCACCTCGTCATAGGCATCGAGCTTTTCATAGGCCGCCAACAAGTCCGCCCGTATGGCGGGATCTATCTGCGGAAACTTGCTGAAGGCAAAGTCGAGGGCACGCTCTGTCAGGATCCAGAAATCAACATATTGCTCCATCAAGGCATGAACCCAGCTATATTCGAGTTGTTTCAAGCGCCATAAGTCTGAAAATGCCTGCGCATCCGCACCAAGCCGCTCTGCATGTCTGCGCACAGCAGAATGGACGTCAAACAAGGTGCCATAGGCGTCAAATACGAAAATGGAGCATGGAGCCTGTCCCGCCATGTCTCTCTCCTCTGTCTTCAGGCTGGCTCTGGTGGTCAAGCTTGCCTTGATGCTGGTTGAATAAGCCCGCCTTTTGCGTGGGCTCGCTCCGGTGTCGGGGTGGGGCGAGAGGGCAGGGTTGCCGATGGTTAGATATTTTTCAAGAGGACAAAGGGCCGTAGCCAACGCCTGTCCTGATTGCATGAAATTGAAATAACGTATTTTTAAAAGGAATGATGCGGTTTCCTTGCGCTTTCAACAAAAGAGGGGACGATATGCACCTTATTTCACCAAGTTGCAGGAATGTCTTGACCTCACCACTCAGTTTGGTTTCATTCAATCTGAAAGATATCCTGCCCTGCCTGCCGAAAGGCACCCCGGACATATAGCACTGCATGTAATCAGGCCGGCACCGAAAAGGGCCAAGGGCTCGAAAGCAATCATGTGTATGCGCGCCACTTATCAGGTGTAGGGCACCAACTGAGGGAAAGACGATGACGGAATTTTCAAAAACCTGGACCTGGTATAAAGGCGAATGGCACGAAGGCAACCCACCGCTCATGGGCCCAAGAGCCCATGCTTTCTGGCTTGGCTCAACGGTTTTTGACGGTGCCCGCGTCTTTGATGGGGTCATGCCCGATCTCGATCTGCATTGTGCCCGCACCAACGATTCGGCTTCTTCGCTGGGTATGAACCCGACCATGAAAGTCGGTGAAATGATGGAGTTGACCAAAGAAGGTGCCGCCAAATTCGATGCTGGGTCCGCCATCTATGTGCGCCCTACCTATTGGGGTGTGGGGCAGGGCAATGGTGTTATCGCTGCCCACCCGGACGAAATTGACTTTTGCCTGACCATGTTTGACGCGCCTCTGAATAAAACTGGCAGCATCCGCGTTGGCACCACATCTTTCCGTCGTCCAACCATCGAGACCATGCCGGTCAATGCCAAGGCCGCTTGCCTTTATCCAAACAATGCCCGCTGTCTTAATGAAGCCATCGCCAATGGCTTTGACAATGCGCTGGTCTGCGACATGCTGGGGAATGTAGCCGAGCTTGCCACTGCCAACGTCTTTATTGTCAAGGATGGCGTCATCAAGACCCCGATCCCCAATGGCACCTTTCTCAATGGCATCACCCGTCAGCGCGTGATCAAGCTGCTCCGCGACGCCGGTGAAACTGTGGTTGAATGCTCTTTGAAAACGCAGGATTGCCTTGAGGCCGATGAATTGTTCTCGACCGGCAACTATTCAAAGGTCACTCCGATCAACACCTTCTGCGATCGTGAATTTGGTGATGGACCAATCGGTGAGCGTGCCCGGTCGCTCTATTGGGACTATGCCCACAGTTAAGGGCGTGCCTGCCAGATGAAAGAGAATGCTAAAAAAAGGGGGGAGCAAAGCTTCCCCTTTTTTGCATTGCGCTCCCTTTGCCTAGGGCTTTTTGTAGTCTTTGGGCCATTGCCCAGCTTTTGACATTTTGCTGATCTACACCTGCATCAACCGCCAAGGATGGAGAACCATCCATGGCAGCGTTCCGATCGTGCAGATCGGGACAAATCAGACCCGATAGGAAAGAGATCCAAGCGGATCTCGCATTTCAGGAGCTCGGTTTTGGCGAGAAAGAGTCTTCACACGTTTCTCTCTTTGGCGCTTATGCTCCCGGTGATTGTCGGTCCGATGATCGTGTTTTCCAATCCATCTTTTGCCGCTCAGCGTCCAAATCCAAAGCCGGAAAAATGCTTTGCACTGGCCAAAGAAATTGGAGCCTCGCGCGTTTGGTGGGGACGCCATGTTGGTTGGCGCGAGCGGGACACGATGTTCGACTGGGGCCCCCGCCGGGAATATTTCAACGGGATCGGCTGCTTCAAGACCCGTCAGGATTGTGAGAATTGGCTATATTGGAAAAGGACCGAATACGACTTTTTCCAGGCAATCAAACCCTGCCGACGCGGTCTGTGACGCCTTAGCAGCATTCTAGTAGCGCGATACACAACCCAAAGCAAAAAGAAACCCCGCCTCGCAATGAGACGGGGTTTCTCTGTTTCTGTGCTCGTCAGTCACATAAAGGACTGATTGGCTTAGGAAGCCTTTTCAAGAAGCTCGGCTACATATTCCCAGTTGATGAGATTGTCGAACCATGCTTCGAGATATTTCGGGCGGGCATTGCGATAATCGATATAATAGGAATGCTCCCAAACGTCACAGCCCAGAAGCGGAACGCCGCCATGAACCAGTGGGTTCTCGCCATTCGGGGTCTTGGTGACTTCGAGCTTGCCGTCTACCAGTGCCAGCCAGCACCAGCCGGAACCAAACTGGGTCAGACCAGCATTGATGAAGTCGGCGCGGAATTTGTCCATACCGCCCAGATCGGACTCGATTTTCGCAGCCAACGCACCAGGCACATCTGCGCTCTGTGCAACCGGCTTCATCCATTTCCAGAAATGAATATGGTTGTAATGCTGAGCCGCATTGTTGAAGAGGCCAGGATTTTTGCCGTAGCTTTCCTTGACGATTTCTTCAAGGCTCTTGCCTTCCAGACCGGAATCCTTCAGCAGATTGTTGCCATTGGTGACATAGGCAAGATGATGCTTGTCATGGTGAAACTCAAGGGTTTCAGCAGACATGAAGTCACCCAGCGCGTCGTAGGAATAAGGAAGTTCGGGAAGTTCAAAAGCCATCGAATATCTCCTTGTCGAAAAGCCAACATCTCCAGTAGGGCGATGTTGATTGATTTAGGTCAAAATAAGATCAAAGTGCCTCGATAACAAGGGGTAGAGGGCAAAACTTCGACGAACTGCTAAAAAATTCACAATTGAAAAGAAAGACATAGATCAATCTTTGAGCAGATAAGAGCGATTGTCACACTATGATGACAAATCGACCTCCAATTGCAATTTATGCTTCTGTGCGCGACAGCAACAGATTTTGCAATCGATAGGAAAAATGGGATCGAGAGAAATCTTCCTCGCGGATTCGCTCATAACAGGCTTTCTTGATGCGATTGATGTGTGCCCGGTCATCAAGCAATTCCTGCAATTGCACCGCTAGCATGAAAGCATCATCGATCGGCACCAAAGGGGCCACCATGCCGCCTTTCAATATGTCCATCGCGCCGTTGGTGCAGGTGGCAATACAGGCAAGGCCTGCATCCATCATCCTGCACAAATCCAGCGAATAAGCTGCCTCGCTTGCGGTCAGACAATAAAGATCAATGCTGTTGGCCAGCTCTTGGGGCGACATTGCCCCGGCAAAGTCAATGAAGGGGGCTATTTGATCAGCCAATTCCTTCATGTCATGCTCGGTCGTGCCATTGCCCGCGATAAGAAATTCAACCTCCGGATGGCTCTGTTTGAGCAATTGCGCCATATGAATGAAGACGCCAAGTCCATCCCCCTCGACAAAGGCGGCTGACGTGCCAATCCGCAAGGGCGTGGGGACGTCCGGCAAGGCCTTGATGCTGTCAAAGCGGCAATCATGGGGATAGGGCAGAATCGAGATTGGCGGACAATTCTCGATCATGTCCTCTGCATAGTCGGCCACGCCCGAATTGAGCACGATAATCTGATGGGCAGCGCTGAACCGCTCGACCCGGTCGTCATGACACACACCCACGACCCTGCGTGCAATCATCCCCAGGCCCCGGCAGGCATAGCCTTCGTGGGTTAATGCAATGTCATAGCGCCAACGCCGCATCGCCGTCAGGATCGGCCACAATTGCGGCGTACGCATCAACAGCTTTCGTGCGAAGTCAGACAAGGGGTAAAGTGTCAGCCCCTCGGTCCGGGCACGTTCTGCCAGTGGCGAGCCATTCGAGGCCATGATGGTGATGTCATACTGCCGGGAATCCAGCAGGTCATCGAGATAGAGCGAGTAAGCCTCGGCACGGACGGAATCCGGGCGGTCCGGTGCAAAAAACAGCAAGCTGGGGCGCATGGCTGTCTTTTCATTGGCCGAGGTATCTATATTCATAACTCTAACAACCTGAAAAACGCGCCCGCAGCAGGCGAATCACGCTGAAGTCTCTACAATTCCCTGATATGGCAGGTTTGCGCAAAGGCTGCAACAAGCTCAGGATGGGGCAACCACCGGCGACGGCCATCAGCGGCGAGTGACCACGCCGACAAAGTGATAACACACCGCGAACAACGCCAAAAATCGATCGAGATCAACCGAGCCGGTTCGGGTGAACAATGCAGCCAATTTTCCCCAGAACAATTTGCCATTCATTAACTTTAAAAATCTTCTTCTCCTCGATTCATCCGTTTGATCAGAAAAGAGAATTTTTCGGAAAGACAATCTGAAGACTTTCAGAATAGGTTCTGGAAAAGCGATATCGATGGCGCAAGTGGATGATTTGGGGAGAAGGCCGTGCCCAACAGGCAATGTTATAAAATTGATTACCTGGATGCATTTGACTTCCTGAGTGAGGAATTTCAGCACTTGTTTGAAGCAAGCAATGCAACAGTGTTTCAGCATCCGCTGTGGCTTCATCTCATGTATCAGCATCTCATACCCAAATGCGGCATAACGCCCATTATCATTACCGCGCGAGATCGAAAAACCAATGCCCTCAAGCTGGTCCTGCCATTGGTGCGCACGACATATGCCGGTCTGAGCTGCATTGAGCCAGCGGATCTTGGTATTTGCGATTATAACGCGGAAATTTCCATCAAGAGCTCTGATGAGGATCTGCTTCTCGATACGGGGTTGCGCGAAAAGATCGTCAAGGAATTGCGCCCGGTGCACTTGATCTTTTTCCGCAAGGTCCCGTCCAACTGCAAGGTGCTCGAGCAGGTGCTTGGGGAAGGCGAAATGGGGCAAATGGAAAATTGCGCCCATGATGTAGAGCTATTTGCGCCTTACGAAGACTGGCAAAAGGAAATCATGTCGTCCAGTTTCCGCAAGACCCTGCGCCGCAATCGTCGCAAGCTTGAAGAGTTCGGGCCGGTCTCCTACGAGGTGCTTGAAGATCCGATCGAAATCCAACTGGCCCTTGATCTAATGAGAGAGCAGCGATCGCTTCGTTATGACGACGATCTGTTCCAGCAAGACGACTTCTTTGATTTCTACTCGATGGTTGCCAAGGAAGGTGTCAAGAACGGGTTGGCGCAAACGTCAATCCTGCGTGCAGGCTCCGATATTGTTGCGGTAGAGTTCGGCCTGATCCACGACCATTGCTATCACTTCATTCTCGGCGGCATCACCGATGGCCCCTATTCCAAACTGTCACCTGGCATATTGGCCATGGACTATGTGCTGGAATATCGTGCAGAGCAGGGTGACAAGCGTGCCGACTTCACCATCGGCGATGAGGCCTACAAGGCCCGCTTCGGTGCAACACCAACCCAACTCAAGCATATCGCACAGGCCGAAAGCGTCATGGGTGCTCTCGCCCTGCAGGCTTACAATCAGGGCGGCTTCGTCAAGACGCTTGTCAAAAAGGCCGCCAATATTGCCGGTCAGCGCTTTGGTTGAACAAGACTGATAGCAACTAACAAAAAAGCCGCCCAGACGATGGGCGGCTTTTTTTGTTTTAATGGATGGTCAAATTAGATCTTGTCGCTGATCTTGAGAGCAAAGGCATATTCCAGAGCAGTTTCCTTGAGACGGTCAAACCGCCCCGAAGCACCCGCATGGCCGCTTTCCATTTTGATTTTCAGCAGCAACAGATTGTCATCAAGCCGCTTCTCACGCAATTTGGCAACCCATTTGGCGGGTTCCCAATAGGTCACTCGTGGATCGGTCAAACCGCCCACTGCCAAAATCGCAGGATAGGCCTGCTCGCTCACCTGATCATAGGGGCTGTAGGCTGCGATGGTTTTATAGTCCTCTTGCGACGCAATCGGATTGCCCCATTCGGGCCATTCCGGAGGGGTGAGGGGCAGGGTGTCATCGAGCATCGTGTTCAGCACGTCGACAAACGGCACCAGCGCCAGAATGCCGGAGAAGAGTTCCGGTGCCATATTGGCAACCGCCCCCATCAACATGCCGCCAGCTGAGCCACCTTCGGCGACAATCCGGCCGCGCGCGGTAAAGCCCTGCTCCACGAGGAATTCCCCCGCTGCGATAAAGTCCTTGAAGGTGTTTGGCTTCTTTTCCCGTTTGCCATTGCGATACCAGGCAAAGCCCTTTTCATTGCCGCCGCGTACATGGGCAATGGCATAGACAAAACCGCGATCCACCAGTGACAGGGCGTTGGTTGAAAAGCCTACCGGAACCGGTAAGCCATAGGAGCCATAGCCATAAAGCAGACAGGGGGCCGAGCCATCAAGGGGGGTGTCCTTGCGATAGAACACGGTGACTGGCACCTCTACCCCATCATGGCTTTTGGCCATAAAACGCCGGGTGACATACTGCTCCGGATCGTGACCGGAAGGGATTTCCTGTTCCTTGCGCAGGGTACGCGACCGGCTGGCCATATTGTAATCATAGGTGCGCTGCGGGGTGGTCATCGAGCTGTAGCTGAAGCGGATGACGTCCGTGTCGAATTCCAATGAGCCGCCAAGACCAAGCGCATAGGCTTCTTCCTCGAAGGCGATGGCATGCTGTGCACCATTCGCGATATTGCGAATCTGGATCCGCGGCAGGCCTTCGGCGCGTTCTATCCAGACCAGATGCCGTTTGAAAATCTCGTGGCCGAGGATCAGACGCCCCGGCTCGTGCGGGATCATATCCTGCCAATGGTCGCGACCACATTGGCTTGGTGCGGCGGTGACCAGCTTGAAGTCTTCTGCATCGTCCGCATTGGTCAGGATATAGAGGACACCCATGCCCTCATCAACGCTATATTCAACACCCGTTTCGCGCGCTGCGATCAGGCGAGCCTTGGCCGCATTGTCACGCGCATCAAGCAAATAGCATTCGCTGGTTTCATGGTCATGGCAGTCGATGAAGATGTGATTGCCGGATTGGCTCTTGCCAATGCCGACAAAAAAGCCGGGATCCTGCTCTTCATAAATTAGCACATCATCGCTTTGCTCAGTGCCGATGCGGTGCCGGAAGACTTTGCAGGGGCGGTGATTTTCATCAAGCCACGTATAATAAAAGTGAGTGCTATCGGCGCTCCAGACGACTCCGCCGGTGGTGCCTTCGATGTGATCAGCAATCTCTTCGCCGGTTGCCAAATCGCGCACCCGGATGGAGAAATATTCCGATCCTTTGGTATCCACCGCCCAGGCCAGCAAGCCATGGTCCGGACTATGGGCCAGAGACGCCAGCCGGAAGAAGGCATGCCCTTCGGCTTCCTTGTTGCCGTCAAACAGGATAACTTCGTCACCCCCTTCGCGCGGGGTGCGGACCATCAGAGGATATTGCCCGCCTTCTATGAAGCGAGAGCTGTAAGCATAAGGGCCGTCAGGGGAGGGAACCGAGCTGTCATCTTGCTTGATGCGCCCTTTCATTTCCTCAAACAAGGCTTCCTGCAAGGCTTCCGTGTCTGCCATTTCCTTGTTCGTATAGGCATTCTCGGCTTCCAGATAAGCTTCAATGTCATCAGGAAGAACCTCTTTGCCCTTGAGCATCACCTCCTGCCAATTGTCTGCCCTAAGCCAAGCATAGGCGTCGGTCATTTCGATATCATGATGGGTGACGCTATGGGCGCGCTTCTCGGCGCGGGGAGCTTCAAGCGGATAGGCGGCCTTTGTGGCGGCAGAGGTGGTCAATTGAGACATATTTCTTTCTTCATTTTTGGGTCCAGCCGTGAACCTCAGAGGTAAGGTCTCGCAAAGCGTTGTGCAAGCATGCTCTGTAAGGCGTCTCCTGCGTTCACGGGCTTTTGTTTAAATGGCGATAGACAAGATCCTGTGGCTCCGGTCGCATGGCATCCAGATCAGCAAATGCGCCCATCCGTTCGGCAAGCCGCCGGGATAGTTCATTTTTCGGGTCCATATAGCTGACAAGGCTTTCAAGCCCCAATGTGGCAAAGGCCCAATCACGAAAGGCACAGGCCGCCTCAAACGCATAGCCACAGCCTTCTCCTGCTGGATAGACAAACCAGCCCAATTCCTTTTCGGGAAAAAGCGGGCCATGATTGATGCCAACCTGGCCGACACACAGGCCGGTATCCTTCTCGTCAACCATCAAGGCGCCGTGGCCGAATAGCTGCCAATTGGCGACATCATGGCAAAACATCCCCCATGCATCCGATGTCGCGTGAGGCCCACCCATAAACCGGGCGCGATCCGAGGCCATCAAGGCGGCATAATCGGGCCAATCCGAGATCATCATGGGACGCAGCCGTAAACGCTCGGTTTCGATTTCTGGAATAAGGGTCATGAATTTTGCTTTGCGGAAAAGTCTGTATTGAAAAGTCAGGCACAAATGATAGCTATAAAAGTCAAAGCAACAAGGCGCAAGAAGGAGCATTTCCATGCCGCATTTGGTCATTTCATACGCTCGGCCCATTGAAGACAGCGTTGATATCGCGCAAATGGTTCAGCTCGTCTGGGATACAGCCGAAAAAACTGGCTTGTTCAATCCCGCTGCGATCAAGGCACGTGCCTTGCCGGTGGAGCATTTCGTCACCGCCAACACCGATCAGCCGTTCGTCCATGTGGACGCAAAATTGTTTGCAGGGCGCACCGATGAACAAAAGCAGGCCATGATTCAGGATCTGTTCAATGCCTTGAAGGGCCTCGTGCCTGACACTGTATCGATCAGTGTTGAAGCCATCGACATGGACAAACAGAATTACATCAAAAGCTGAACCTTTCGAAAGCGCAGCCCGAACAGGTCTTCCATGAAGCTCCTGCCCGGATCGATCTTGATGAGTGAAAGAGACGCCCCGCATCAAACGGGACACGTCATCAATTAGGCCAGAGGGTGGATGCTTGCGCTCTGGAACATGATTTCGAACGTACCTAATCGCGTTTTAGAACCAATCAGGCTTGTGCGCTGGGGCGGGCGGTGCGACGGCGCAGCAAAGTGATCAGGAAAATCGCCGAGGTCGTCAAGCCAATCGCCAAGCCTGCCGAGATGGCTTGCAATGGCCCGATCGTGTCCGACTTGCGCAGCACGCTCTGGGCTGGATCTGCGGGATCATAATAAACAACCACATCGGATCCTTGCGGCAAATCCTCAATCTCGGTTTCTGCTACACCTTTCAGGGTGCGGTCGGGATGATGTCGGCTCATTTGGGTGCCAATCAGAAACGATCCGTCCACCTCATAGCGATACCGCACTTTCGGCTGGAACATCTCAACCTTCGAGCCGTCCGCCTTGGTTGCTTCGATGGTTTCAATGCCCCGCGACAGGATCTGCCCTTTGACCGACTTCCAGTCCTCCGGTATCTGGGCTTCCTGATAGCCCATATAACCAAGCCCGGCATAAACAAAGGCACCAAACATGATCGCCAGCAAGGGCAGCAATACAAGAAGCGAAGAAGAGCGGCGAGGGGAGGTGTCTTGAGGGGAAGTGTCTTGGGTCATGATACAGTCCAGATAATGCAAGGCGAGCGCGATCCCCGCTTGAAACGACATCAAGCAGGGGGATGGCGCGACTGTATTCCTCTCAAGGTGAAATGCAATGGCAAATAGCCCTGAGAAGTAGCGTCATTTGGATTTAACGCGCAATGCGGTATCGTTCAAAAAAGAAGTGCAGACGCAAGGACGCCTTACTCTTCGGGCTCGAACTGCAAGGCCACCCCGTTCATGCAATAGCGCAGGCCTGTCGGCGCCGGGCCGTCATCGAACACATGACCCAAATGGCTATCGCATTCAGAACAGCGGATTTCGGTTCTTTTCATGAAAAGTTTCCGGTCCACATGCTCGGTGACGGAATCTTCCTTGGCCGGTGCAAAAAAGCTTGGCCAACCGCTGCCTGATTCATATTTCGTGTCTGAAAGGAAGAGCAAATTGCCGCATGCTACGCAATGATAATGCCCATCGCGTTTTTCGTCATTCAGTGGCGAAGTGCCAGCCCTCTCTGTGCCATGCTGTCGGGTCACCTTATATTGTTCTTCTGTTAGCAGATCTTTCCATTCTGAGTCACTTTTCTCGATTTTCGTCATGATCTTCTCGCCGTCCTTTTGGGTTCCTACATTTTATACGGGTGAAAAACGACAAATATACAAATCTGTTATCTGGCTCTTGTGTGGCCATTGTTAGAAATAGCGAAAAATCCGGCAGATTTTACGCAGGCCTATCTGCATTTGACCCATTCATCCACTGCATAACATAAGAATCTTTGCGCGCATTTTCACATATCAGTGTATACGTGTAGATACCTATGTGAGGATTGCGTAGAATCGGCAAAAGATAAAGAATTTGAATTCCGAAACGGAAGGTTTTTTGTCAAAGAGTGCGCAATAAGGCGAAATTGTGTAATTTTTTTGCTTTGTTTTATTGAATGGCTAACTCTTGAGGCTTTACCAATGACACAAAGAGCCGCATCCTTTCTGGAAAAAGGTTGAAGATGCGAATCTGAGATACAACTAGTTGCTGCTGACTTGGACAAAATGAACTGCGTGAGTTGCATCGCTAACCACGCACAAACAGGGGCATATGCCCGGCGCGATTCAGGGAGGAGCCTGAGGCGCGGACAACAGGCAGAGAAGCTGAATGGGGTTTGACGCATGGCGTTTGAATTCAGTGATGGATTATACTTTGCGATGGCTGCACCTTTTGCTGCGGCTTTGATTGCGCCATATTTATGGAGATTGATGGGCCACAATGCAGCCTGGATACTCTCTCTCGTGCCTGCCGGGATCTTTACTTACCTGTGCGGATTCATCAGGCTGGTCGCCCATGAAGGCGTTGGTGTCAAACCAACGCCGTTGAGCTGGTTGCCGCAATACAAGATCCAGTATTCGCTATTTGTTGATGGTCTCAGCCTGCTTTTTGCTCTGCTGATTTCCGGTATCGGTTTCTTCATCATTCTCTATGCAGGCGGATTTTTGCGCAAACATCCCGAGCAGGGACGTTTCTTCTGTTTCATGTTCCTCTTCATGGGGTCCATGCTGGGCGTTGTGCTGGCCGATAACGTGCTGACCCTGTTCGTCTATTGGGAATTGACCTCGATCACATCCTTCCTGCTGATCGGCTTCAACCATCTCAAACGCGCCTCCCGACGCGCAGCAATGCAAGCTCTGGTTATCACTGGCGGTGGCGGACTGGCTCTGCTGCCCGGCCTCATTCTCATGGGTTACATCGGTGGCACAATGGAGATGAGCGAACTGATCGGCATTGGCAATGTCTTGCGCGAACATGCGCTTTACGCCCCGATGTTGATCCTGGTTCTGCTTGGTGCCTTCACCAAATCGGCCCAATATCCGTTCCATTCATGGCTGCGCAACGCGATGGAAGCGCCGACCCCGGTCTCCGCCTATCTGCATTCAGCCACGATGGTCAAAGCAGGCGTCTATTTTCTGATGCGCGTCCATCCGGTTCTGGGCGGCACGGAACTCTGGATGTATACCCTGCAAATTGTTGGCGGCTTCACCATGCTGATGGGCACGCGCATGGCCTTGCGTCAGCTCGACCTGAAAAAGGCCTTGGCCTATACCACCATCGCTTCGCTGGGACTGTTGGTGATGCTGGTTGGCACGTCGTCAGAAGCGGCAATTGCTGGTGCGGTATTGTATCTCTTTGCCCATGCCTTGGCCAAAGGTGGATTGTTCATGATGGTTGGAACGATCACCGACAAATGCGGCACGTCCGAGATCGCAGAATTGCGCGGCCTGCGCCATAAAATGCCGATTACCTTTATCGCGGCCAATTTGGGGGCCATGTCGGTCGGCGGCATCTATCCGTTTCTGGGCTTCGTTGCCAAGGAAGAGATTTATCGCGGCTTGCAGGGTGGGTCCTGGAACGAAATTCTGCTGACCATCATTGCGGTGGCCGGTAATTCGATGATGTTCGCGGCTGTCTTTGTGGTGTCGTTGAAACCATTCCTTGGCGAGGAAACCGAAAAGATGAAAGGGGCGTTGAAGGATTTTCAGCGTGGCCCATGGCTGCTGCTGATCGGTCCCATTGCCTTGTCGTCCCTCGGTTTGCTCTTCATGTTTATCGGCCCGTTCCTTAGCGATAATTTGCTGACCCCGATGCTCTATTCGGTGCTCGGCTACCATTCCTCGGCCAAACTGACCTTCGCGGTCCACTTCAACGAAGCGCTGATCCTGTCTCTGGTGACCATTGCTGGCGGTATCTTCATCTATTATGAGGCTGACTATATTCGGAGCATCCGCGAAGGGATCATTCGCACGATTGGCAAGGGGCCGGATGATTTCTTTGATACCTTCATCACCGGATTGATCCGCTTTTCGACCCGCGTCACTCGTTTGATGCAGACCGGCAATCTCGAAGTCTATCTCGCCGCGACTTTTGTGGCCATTGCTGGCACCTTGCTCATCCCGATGGTCCTGTTTGACGAGCTGCCCGCTTGGCCGACCATCCCGCCAATGCACTTCTATGAATGGGCCGTGATTCTGCTGGCGATGGTTGGTCTCTTTGCCGTGATTGTTGCCAAGACCCGTCTGACGGCGATTATCTCGCTCGGCATTCAGGGCTTTTCGGTCGCACTGATTTTCCTGATGTTTGGTGCACCGGATCTGGCCTTTACCCAATTCATGGTTGAAACCCTGTCCGTTGTCATCATCGCTTTGGTGATGAACCGACTGTCGCTGGAAGAAAGAGACAAAAGACCGCTTGCCCAAACCATTGGCGATGCAACCGTAGCCATTGTCATTGGCGGTGGCCTCTGTCTGCTTTTGATGTCCGTCACACAAGGCGCCTTTGATACCACCCTGCCGGACTTTTTCACCAACTATAGCCGGGTCATTGCCCATGGCCGTAACATCGTCAATGTCATTATCGTTGACTTCCGTGGCCTTGATACTCTGGGCGAGATCGCTGTGGTGATGATCACCGCCCTCTGTGTCTTCACTCTGACATTGGGCACCGCCAAACAGTTCAAGGCAGGGCAGGCCCCAACAGACCCGACAACACCGGTCATTCCGCAACCTCAGGACCAGAAAGGGGCTGATCAATGAATACCCTGATCTTCAGAACCATTGCGCCCTTCATCGCGGCCCTTATGGTTCTTTTCTCGATCTTTGTCACCCTGCGCGGTCACAATGATCCCGGTGGCGGCTTCATTGGCGGCCTCATCGCTGCCTCTGCCTTTGCCATGTATGGCATTGCTGCCGGGGTGGCGAATGTACGCCGGGCCCTTTACTTCCAGCCCTTGAGCGTCGCCGCCTTCGGATTGATGCTCTCGGCCCTGTCTGGACTTCTCTCGATCACCCAGGGCATGCCATTTTTGACCAGTCAATGGGCCTTCCCAACAATCTTCGGGGTGGAAGTGGCCTTGTCGACACCGCTCTTTTTCGATCTCGGGGTTTATTTCGTCGTTCTTGGCGGCATTACCTCCATCGCTTTGAAGTTGGAGGAATAAGGCATATGGAATCCATTCTTTCCGTTTTGGTTGGCGTCTTCTTTGCGGTCAGCGTTTATTTGATGACGTCACGTTATCTCATCCGCATCATCCTTGGCATCGCGATTTTGGGCAATGCGGTCAACTTGACCATCTTTACGTCCGGTCGGTTGATGCGTGAAGTGCCCCCGATCATTCCAGTCGATGCGATGGTCCCTGCCGGGGAAACAGCCAATCCATTACCTCAGGCGCTGATTCTGACCGCAATCGTGATTTCTTTCTCATTCCTCGCCTTCCTTCTGGTGCTCGTCTATCGCGCCTATCAGGAATTGGGCACTGACGACGCAGTCGAAATGCGTGTAGCTGAACCGGCAGATGACGACCTGCCACCGGTAAGTTTCTAGGGAGGCTCTGAGATATGGCAGGAAATCTGGATCACGCGGTCGATTATTCCGCCGGCATGCTGATGGAGCCAACCCGATTGGCTGATTGGCTGATCATTGCGCCGATCATCTTGACGATTCTGGGCGGTGCTTTGCTGCTGATGCTGCGCGAAAAGACAAAACTGCATGGCATGCTGGCTACCCTGTTCCTTGGGTTGCTTGTGCTGGTTGATACTTTGTTGCTGGTCCGAGTGCTTGATGTTGGCCCCATTGCCATGACTATGGGGCGATGGCTGCCGCCTTTCGGTATCACCTTCACTGTCGATGTCTTCGGTGCGTTGATGGCCTTGATATCGGGCATTGTAGCGTTAGCCGTCTGCATCTATTCGCTGGTCGAAATTTCCATCACGGGCCGCCGCTTTGGTTTCTATCCCTTGCTGATGCTACTGATGACCGGGGTGACCGGCTCATTCCTGACAGGGGATATTTTCAACCTCTATGTCTGGTTCGAGGTGATGCTGATTTCATCCTTTGGATTGCTGATCCTTGGCGGTGAAAGAGTTCAGCTCGACGGGGCCCTGAAATACGCCATCCTCAATTTGCTGGCGACCACCCTGTTTCTGATTGCCACGGGCCTTCTATATGGCGCGGTTGGTAGTCTCAATATGGCGGATATTTCCTTGAAACTTCCCGCCGTACAAGAAGCAGGGGCGCCAATCGTTACCATCGGCTCGCTCTATTTCCTCGCCTTTGCAATGAAGGCCGCGGCGTTCCCACTTAATTTCTGGCTGCCTGCCTCTTATCACACGCCCAACATTGTGGTCTCCGCGCTGTTTGGTGGCCTTCTCACCAAGGTGGGCGTTTATGCCTTGATCCGCACAATGATCCTGTTGCTGCCTGACACCCGCATCATTTTGAGCGAAGTGATTGCCTGGGTGGCTGTTTTCACAATGATCTTTGGCGCACTGGGCACCTTGGCGCACAATGACATTCGCCGGGTCTTTGGCTATCTGGTTATTTCCGGCATCGGCCCCATGCTGGTCGGGGTCGCTCTTGGATCGGAAGAAGCCATATCCGGCGCCATCATGTATGCGGTCCATTCCATCATCGCGCTCACCGGGCTTTACCTCGCTTTCGGAATTTTGATGCGCAAAAATGGTGGCAAATACAACCTGACGGATGTGGGGGGCGGTTATAAGGCCTCCGATGGCTTGTCGATCGTGTTTCTGGTTCTCGCCTTCGGGATTGTTGGCCTGCCACCTTTCTCCGGCTTCTGGCCGAAATTCATTCTGGTCGATGCCACCATTCATGCAGGTCACGGCTGGTTGGCCTTCGCCATTCTCTTCTCAGGCTTCCTGACCACCATTTCCGTGGGGCGTGTCTGGGCGCATGCCTTCTGGCGTGGTGGTCCGATCGATACCAAGGATGGCCAGTTGGGTACGCCCTTGCAAGGTCTTACAGCCGGGGTGCGCACTCGGGTTTATGTGCCTGTTGGCGCCTTGGTTGTGCTTGTCTGCCTGATGGGTGTTTTCCCCTCGCCACTGCTTACCATTGTACAGTCCGGAACCCAGTCGCTGTTGAAACCGGAGCGCTATGTCTCCGCGGTCTTTTCTGCCGCTATCGAACAGCAAAGGGCAAAAGAGGTAGAGGCGCTGAGCGAGCTTACGACCGATCTTGATGACCTGACTGATCCATTGAAACAGGAAGGAGCGCACTGATGCAGAATCTTCTTCTCGTCAATATCCTGCTGGCTCTGGTTTGGGCCGCCGTAAGCAGCTCCTTCACGGTGCCGAACCTGCTCTTTGGCTTCATGCTTGGCATGATCGTGTTGTTCATCCTGCGCGAACAAATCGGCACATTCGGCTATCTTGGTCGTGCACGGCGGGTGGGGTCGCTGTTTTTGCTCTTTTTGACTGAATTGATGAAATCGGCCTTTCGCGTCGCCAGATTGGCCCTCAGTCCCAAATTGAATTTGCGCCCCGGCTTTATCGCCTATGAGTTGACAACCGATAGGGACATCGAGATCACTATTTTGGCCAACATGATCACCCTGACCCCCGGCACCTTGTCGGTCGATGTCTCCGACGACAAAAAGACACTCTATATCCATGCGGTCAACTTTGACGATCTTGAAGTGCTCCGCACCGAGATACGTGAAGGCTTCGAACGCAAGATAATGGAGGCATTCAGATGATGAACAGCCTGACTCTTCTTGATGCAATCATCCTTCTCACCTTGGTGATCTTGTCCATTTCATGTCTGTTGATCTGCGTTCGAATCATCAAGGGGCCAAGCCTTGCTGACCGCATCGTCGGGCTTGATATGCTGGTGGCCGTCGGCATCGGCTTTATCGCCGTATTTGGGGTGAAGGCTGATTATTATCTCTATATTGATATCGCCATTGCCCTGGGGCTGGTTGGCTTCCTGTCCACGGTTGCCTTTGCCCGATTCATTCTGCGGCATGGCGATGATTCCGTTTTCCATGACAAAAAAGAAGCTGAGGCGGCCGAGCAATTGGCGGAAAAAGCCAGAAAAGGGGAAGAGGCATGATCCACGATCTGATTACCGGACTGATGTTGCTGATTGGTGCTGTCTTTGTTTTTTCCGCATCGATAGGGCTCTTGCGTTTCCCCGACGTCTATACACGCATGCATTCCGCATCAAAGGCCGGGACTGTCGGCTCTGGCGTTCTGTTGCTGGCACTTGCCGTCTATTCCATGGAATTTAGCGTTTTCAGCCGTGCTTTGGCGGGGATCGCGTTCTTTTTGATCACGGCTCCCATTTCCGCTCATTTGATCGCGAGAGTTGCTTATATCACCGGTACCAAACCATGGAAGGGTACCGCCATCGATCAGTATGCGGCCAACGTTCGTAAAATGAAGGGCAAATAGCCGCAGCTCGAATGGCGAGGTTGACTTGGGAAAAGAGCCTTCCCTTGCGGAACTCTTGACAATTTTAACTATTGTGCTGATTTTCCAGATTACAAATTACTAATAATTTGCTTTAGGTAAGCATGTTGCCCACAAGTGACCAAAGATTTGATCTTTCCTCCTTGAAGTAAAAAGAGAGTTCCACTACTACTGTAGCAAATGCTTGCGGCTGTGCAGCCCCGCACGAAAATGTTTAGCTCTAGCGTTTTCTCTCTCTCCACGGGAGATTGTGAGCAATTCAACAAGAAAGATCCCAAAAAATGTCGGAAAGCTCAGACAATAATATACTTATTGAACTGACCGCTGATATTGTATCGGCCTATGTTAGCAACAATGCAGTACCGGTGAATGATCTCTCAGGATTGATCGGTGACATCTACAAGGCACTGGAAGACACCAAAAAACCAGTGACTGAAGAAGTTGTTGAAGCACCCAAACCTGCAGTGACTGTCAAAAAATCGATCACGCCTGATTTCATCATCTGCCTTGAAGATGGCAAGAAGTTCAAATCGCTCAAGCGTCATCTGCGTACCCACTATAATCTCTCTCCTGAAGAATACCGGGAGAAGTGGGGTTTGCCTGCCGACTATCCAATGGTCGCTCCAAGTTATGCAGAAGCGCGCTCCAATCTGGCCAAGAAAATGGGCCTAGGTCAGCAGCGTCGCAAAAAATAAATGAGGTCTATGTAAGATCTTGTTTTAATGACATCGAAAGGCAGCCTCCAGGCTGCCTTTTTTGTTGCGCTCTCCAAGATGGTCATGGGGCCGCTTCAACACGTTCCATGACCAAGCCGGAGCTTTTCGGCCCTTAACGCCTGACTTAGTCCGATATGTCGCGTCAGGGAATAACGCCAATGCCCTGTGCGTCCACGCGCCCGCTCACCCTTCACCAGACTTGTCAGCTTTTGCAGTACCGCTCTGGAGGACATTTCATCCAGTCTTTCAATCTCGGCGGGAAAGAGATGCAAAAGGCCCGGCAGATCTCGACGGCGGTTATAAATCTTCTCACCATGTCGCACTTGTTGCTCAATCACGTCTGTCTTATCGCCATGAGATCCAGAGGTCTGGCGGGTTGATAAGGATACGGATTGGTCGATCCGGTGAGTAGGCACAAGATCGCGTCGCGCTGAAGCTTGTCCCTTTGCGCAATCACTGCGCCAACAACTGCGTTTCTTCATGTGGTCAGTATCATCCACAAACAGAAAGCGAGCATAAGTTGAGTGATCGTGTTGCGCGACGTCGCTTGCCTTAGTCTATTTAAGTTATTGAAATTTAATATTTAAATTTTTTTTAACAGCCTATCTTTTTAAAAAGAAAACGTCATTTTAAATGCAACTTATTCTTAGAGCACGTATAGGTTGTATATTTACAGGTAAATTTTCCTACAAATTTTCGAATGGGCATAAGGGAAACAAGACCATGAATATACAATTGAACGCAGCAATCGCCCAGAACACGGTGGACGTTGCGGCGCCGGGCGCATATCGGCTCGATGAAAAAACAATTCCGGCATTGGTGATCGTCGATGAGCTGGTGGCGCGTACTTATCGCATGCCACGCACGGCGCTTTATGCAGACACGCGTTGCCGCAAAACCATTGCCTTTGCACGACAAGTGGCCATGTATTTGGCGCATGTCAGTCTGAGCTATCCCCTCAAGCAGATTGCTGGTCATTATGGCCGCGATCGAACCACGGTGGCCTATGCCTGCCGGGTGGTTGAAGACCGACGGGAAGAAGAAGAGACCGAATTGCTGCTCAACAGCCTTGAAAGCGCGCTGGAAACCATGATGCTTATCACCCCTCTCACCTGTCGGAAGGCCAAATGACGAGACGCAAATCCGACGATCACCATTTGGGACATCCCATCACACGCGCTCACATTTCTCTTTTGTCGCCCAATGAAGTGCGTTTGCTCAAAGCTTGTCTTAAATCCCCCCGGACAAAAGAGGCAAAAGCCGGAAAAGCAAAAAAAGAGGAAGACAAAGCGGCGTTGGAAAGCCTGCTGCGCAGGGGTTGCCTGCGCCAATGCGAAGGACAGGTCGTTGTGACCTCAGAAGGCAGACAGGCTCTGCGGCGGGTACAGCTGGCAAAGGACGAGCAACAGATTTTTGCCGCCCAGCATCAAGTCCTCGTATCATTGGACAATGATAAAGAGCAAAAGCGTAAGTCAACCAAAGACCTTGGCCGGCAGTCCGTGAGCGAGCCTGTCAAAAAACCTACACCACGCATCAACAAACAGGAAAGCCCGCTCGCCATGTTGGCGATCCGCAAACGTCCTGATGGCAGCCCCATATTGTCTTCATGCCAATTGGAGGCCGGAGAACGATTTCGCCAAGACTTCGAGCTGGGCCAAATGGCACCGATGATGGGGATTAACTGGGACAAACTCGGTGAGGCTGGTGGATCAGGCAAAGGGCAAGGGCCTTTGGGTCGCAATGACATCAGTGACAGCGCCATGGGCGCCCGAAAGCGCTTCAGCAAGGCGGTTCTTTATGTCGGTGATGAATTGTCCGGCGTCCTGATTGACTTTTGCTGCTTCCTCAAAGGGCTTGAGGCGATAGAGCGCGAACGAAAATGGCCTGCCCGATCCGCCAAGCAGATCCTGTCGTTGGCGCTCGACCGTCTGGCCCGTCACTATGGATTGTCGGAAAAAGCACAGGGTCCAGAGCGCAATTTCATCCAGCATTGGGGAACCGAGGACTTTCGGCCCCAGATGTGATTGCAGACTATTGGTGCTTGCCGTCGAGGGCTGCTTGAGCGTCAGACTTAATGCGGCCAATCATAGCAGAGAGACCATTGGAACGCTGTGGCGTCAGATGGTCTCTTAAACCGATCTGGTCGAAAACGGCTTCCGCGTCAATGGTGAGGATCTCTTTGGCTGGCTTGCCCGAGAAGGTCGCCAAGGCAATTGCCACCAAACCTTTGACGATATGGGCATCACTGTCGCCTCTAAAGGTCAGAACGGGATTGTCGCTATCACCAGATTGTTCGGTTTTCAGCCAGACCTGCGAAACGCAGCCTTGCACTTTGTTGGCGTCATTCATTTCTTCTTCTGCCAGCGGCTCCAACTCACGACCCAGCTCGATAACATAGCGGTATCTTTCCTCCCAATCCTCGATAAAGGAGAAATTTTCAATCAGCTCTTCAACGGTCATGGGCATGGTGCAGCAGTCTCTTTCCTGGTGGCCTTGGTCGCAAAGCAGACTAACCAAGCCGCTCGCTCGGAGCAAGATCTTGAATGGGAAAGGCAAAAAGAAAAAGCGCCGAAATGAAAGGGCAATTTCATTTCGGCGCAGCCACAGGCTCAGTGGGACGTATAAGGTCAGTCTCCTGACGGGGACCGGGGTGATGAGGTGGTTGTCATTGGTTCGACAAGGATGGCCACATCAGGTGTCTGACCTTGGGGATCGGGTGGCTTTACGGTCTGGCCTCCCGAGGTTGAGTCGTTATGGATTGAGCAGGCTTTCTTTATTGCTGCAGATCGTTGACCAAAGTTGTGAGTTGCTTTTGGTCAAGGCTTGAACGATCCGGTGATTCAGTTAGAGCCAACTTGGTCTGTGCTTCTGTGTCTTTCTCGCCAGAGTCATCGTCGAGATAGACATACAATTGCTTGGCGCCGTAGCGGGCCTTGGCGGCGAAATTGTCAAGCGCCACTTCGCCAGCTGCGCAAACATCGGGCTGCCGCGAGCAAAAACTGGTGAAATCGCTCAGCGCTGCCTGTGCCGCTGAAATTGCCTGCGTCGTGGAGAGCGAAGCGTCCGACCGCTTGCTATCCGGTTCTGCAGGTAAAATCAGTATGACCAGGGAAAGCCAGAATGCTGCTCTGATCAGGAATGACATTGATTTGCCCTTTCGTAACCCATATCCGAAGCCTATTGCTCCGCTACCGTCCCAAATTTCAGCCCCCAGCAGATCTCTTTATCGGATCCTCTTGTGCCTCATCCGGTGCGACGAATGCGGCGTGCTGTTGAGCTTGATCTTCAATCTAGAGGAAATATCTCAAAGTCAGTTTGAGGGAACGAGTCAGAATTGATTCAAATTTGACCTATTCCGTAAGACACTGGTAACACTTCTGAAATGTCGCTGCTTTCTGCGGATTGGAAGGCCATCAAGAGGCAAAAAACACAGCTTCCGGTGCGTGCGAGACCAGCCTGCAACAGGGCCAGAAACATTATGCACACAGGTCTAAAGCGCAGATATCTCAAAAGAAATAAGGGTTAGGCTGTTTTTTGGAAGTTGTTTGTTAACCATAAAAATGGTTTTCAAGCCAAAATCGCCCAAAATCGGTTGCCGTGGTGATCGTGTCCACTTCCGGACCCCGATTTTTAGCGTTCCTTAAAAGTCTCCGTGGCACTCTATGGCTCACAATACCAATCGGATCGTCGTTCCGAGACCCTGAGTTTGTATTGCGTATTCTTTTGTGGCCAGATCTCTATTGGCCATAGTTCGGGTGAGGTAAGACAGTGCAAGACGCGTTTTGGGCCAACACATCGATTCAATCCTTCGTGGGTGGCCTTCTGCATGAAAGTGGCAAGCAAAGTGACAGCGAGATGACCCGTCACCGGGTTTTCATCGCGGTGCATCTTTGCGTCGGTGTGGCTGCATTGGCTTTGCTGCCCTTTGTGATTCTGGTATCCGGTCAGATTGATCCCTCGCTTTCCACACCGCTCTCTCTTGTGCCGCTCTGGATGTTGGCCCCTCTTGTCTCGGTTGCCTATCTGTCCAAAACTGGCAAGCTCAGCAATGCCTTTCTGGTGACCGCAGCACTGACCGCTGCATGTATCAGCTGGGTCGCTTCGATGACCGGTGGCGTCTATTCCGCTCATTTGATCTGGCTGGGCGTCATTCCGCTTGAGGTTGCTCTATCTGGTAATGGCCGGATCATCAAAAAGGCCTTGTTGATCTGCCTTGCCGCTGTCGCCGGGCTCTTTGCCTTGCAAGAAGCGCAACTGCTCTCCGGCCTGGAAGTCGCCAGCCCGGCTCAATCTGTAATCGGCAGCATCTCAATTATTCTGGCTATCATCTATGCCGGTCTGCTGGCCGTGCGTATTGAACAATTGCATCGCTTCAGAGTGTCCAGCCTGTCGGCAAAAGAGCTGCATTACCGCTCAATTGCGAACACAGTCTCGGACATGATTACCCGTCATGACCGCTCTGGCGATGTGACCTATGCATCCGATGCCAGCTACGCCTTGCTCGGCGTCGCGCCGGACCAGTTGAACGGCAACAATCTGTTTCATTTTGTTCATATCCCGGATCGTCCCGCCTATTTGCGTGCCCTGTCCGACTGCATGAACCAGCCAGACGATTGCAATGACCCGGTTACGGTGGAATTGCAGGTCATGTCCAAGGCGATCTCTGACCACGAAGCCGGCAATGCTGGTGAGAAACCAAAGGCCGCACCAATCTTGCGTTGGGTGGAAATGAAATGCTCCCCCAAACGCGATGAACAAGGCTTCATCGCTGGCGTGATCGCCGTATCGCGGGACATCTCCAAGCGCAAGAAAACGCAGTTTGCTATGGAAGAGGCCCGTGCCGAGGCGGAAAAAGCCAATGAAGGAAAAATTCGTTTCCTGGCCAATGTGACGCACGAGCTGCGGACACCGCTCAATACCATTATCGGTTTTTCGGAAATTCTCTGCCATCCGGAATTGTCGTGCGACAATGAAGAGCGCAATCGTGAATATGCCGAATTGATCCACAAAGGCGGCACCCATCTGCTGCAACTGGTCAACAGCTTGCTTGATATGTCTCGTCTGGAATCGGGTAATTTTGAAGTCAATGCGCAAGCTTTTGATCTCAATGATCTGGTCACCGGCTGTAGCCGGATGATGCAGACCGAAGCAGATCGCCGTGGCATCATGCTTTATAGCCAGTGCAGCGATGACTTGCCGGATGTCAATCTTGATCCGCGTGCCTGCCGTCAGATCGTTTTGAACCTGTTGTCCAATGCGCTGAAATTCAGTGACAAGGGGGATCAGGTTTGTATTTCCGTGGCGCGTGTGTGCCGATCGACCAAGGAAGAGGCTTTTGCTTCAGAACTCTTGGTGATCAAGGTCAGCGATACAGGCATTGGCATTGACAAAAAAGATCTGCCAAAATTGGCCCAACCCTTTGTTCAGGCTGAAAGCAGCTTGCAGCGTCGCTATGAGGGCGCAGGCATTGGCCTTTCCATCACGCGCGGTCTGGCTGAGCTGCAAAATGGAACTTTCCACATCAAGAGCAAAGTTGGCAAAGGGACAACTGTCACCATCACACTACCGGTCGACATGGAAAAGGATACTGCCCAAGAAGCGACAAATTCCGTTGCCACTTTGAAAAACCACGTTGGGGATGACGGTGATATGACCGCGCCTCATAACGGAAAGGTAAGCTTTTCAGGTAAAAAGATCGCCTGATCTGCTACTCGCTAAAAAAGACGACGCGCCGCCGGGCGCTGCAAATGGACACCGGCACTTAACTGGGAACGAGGTTACAATCAGATGTCTGATACCTATGACACATATGAAGACTGGGAAGAAGAGGCCAAAAACAGCCCACTAGCCCTGGTTGGCATATTGGTCCTGGCCCTCACCAGTTCAGCCATCATTGGCAATGCGCTGTTCAACCAGCCCCAATCTGCCGAAAGGGAGATAATGAAGCGGACTGTAAATCAGACAACCGCTCCACAAATCACCGGCACGATCAACAGTGCGCAAACCTCTGTGGCCGCTTTGAGCAAAGATCACGCAGCTCTCACGCTGGCTGTGCAACGTCAGTTGACTATGGCTGGCTATTATGTTGGGCCGCTCGACGGCATGGAAGGCGGGCAGACGCGCGAAGCGATCGCAGCCTATCAGGATGCCAATGGGATGACCATTGATGGCCGTGTCAGTATGTCTCTGTATGATGTGCTGACCGGTCGCAAACAGGCATCACAGCAGAGCAGGGCGCCTGTAGCGACGCTACCTCAACCGCAGGCCGCGCCGCCCGCAACGCAAGTCAAGCTTGAGGCCATGCCCAAAGCCAAGCCGAAGATGTCTGTTGTGAAGCAAAAGGCTAGCACGCAACAGGCCAGCAACAAGCGGATGGCGGTGCCGATGCCGGTCGCCTCCGGGCGAACCAATGTGGCACGTGGTCCTGTGCCGCCCGCGCCAATTCCGGTTGCTACCTCTGATCCGATGCTGGCCAAAGTGCAAGAAGCCTTGAAGACCGTTGGATATGTCAATCTGACCGTGGATGGCCTGATGGGACAAAATACCAGCACGGCCATAGCTGACTTCCAGCGTAATCGTGGCCATCCGGTGACCGGTAAAGTCAATGATCGCCTGTTGCAGGAATTGATGATCATGGGATATCTGGATCTTGGATAACCACCAGACGATCAACTAAATCAGAATTTGGAGATGGTTTGCCGATGCGTGTTACATCGGACTTATGGGTTGCTGCCTATTTGCGCACCCGAAATGCCAAAAGCAAACCATCGGTCCTGATGCGTCGCGGCGCAACAGAGGCAGGAGCGATTTTCGTTCGCGTTGATCGCCTTGATGGTCTTTTTGATCTCTATCAGCCTGCCAGCCAATTCGCCTATCGTGATGAGCATATCACCAAGGGAGAGCGCCTGTTTGAACCCTGCCTTCAAGGCGTCGATGTGTTTGACGTGATGGACAAAATCGAGGCAGAAGAGAAATTCGACCGCGACTTCTGGCTGCTGGAAACCGAATGTCCCGAAGGCTCCCACGACCTCGTTCTGGCTGACCCCGACGACTGATTGCTGCCTGATTATTGATTTCTAAGAAAAACGCCCTGCAATTGACAGGGCGTTTTCATCTCATCCATAAAGATCGGTGAGCTCTAGGCGCGATCTGCGTCCGGCACGCGACGCCCGAAAGTTGGGGCTTGCGCAGCATTGGGATGATTTTGTTGACCACCAGCAAAGCCACGTTGGCGAGGGGAGGCCGCACCCATTCCCTCATCATGAACAGTCTGATGGACAAAGCCGGGTTTCTTCACGTCACCAAACAGATCGCGGACAATGCGCGCGGCCGCTGCCGGGTAGAGCTGATGATAGAGCGTCATCAACTGAGCGACCTTTTCATAGTTATGCGAAACAGCGTCCGGACCATGCAGAACCATTGACAGCGTGCTGCCCTCGTCAAGTCCGATATGATAAAGGAAGCACACCAGAGATTCCCCGCCCGTATCCTGAAGCAGCTTGTTCATCTGTACGCGACTATGGCCCGACAACGTGTGCAACAGTTCGGTCAGCTTGAATCGGTCATTGCTGAAGCGCGCCATCACCAGGTCTTGAGCGGTATCTTCGCCGATGAGGCGACGCTGTTTGCGATCCTGCGCCGTCATGGCAGCTTCTGGCAGGGTTTGGGCCATGACACCCTGCAATAGGGTAAGACGTGTCTCTTCGTCCAGTTCAAAGAAGCGCTCGCACATTCCGTCTTCGGGTGGCGTAACCCCTTGGATCTCGCGCAGATGTGGGGCGTGGATCAACGGGGTGGTCGCTTCGGCTTCTTGAGGCTCGGTTGATTGTGGTGCCTGCGACTCTTGCTTGGCAACTGCGACCGTTTCAGAAGCCTTCAGACTTTCATATTCTTCAACATCCACCACACGGTGCGCGGCCATCTGCGGCAAAGTCGTCATGTCATCTGGAGCATCGGGCACGCTTGGTGTTGTGATGTCTGTGTCTTCCGCAGGAGCTGTCAGGGCCGCTTTTTCTTTTGCCAGCTGCTCAAGCACCACCCGCATTGGGGTATTTTCCACATCTGACAAGGCGTAGGTATGACCATTTTCATGAATGGTTATATCGATAGGCTCGACCAAATCCACATAAGGCACTGCCGGATGGCTCTGTCCCAACATCAATTCTGAGGCAGATGGCAAGTCGGGATTTGCCTCTACCAGATCGAGATCGTCCAGTGACATCACCTTGGGCGCAAAGCCCAGATTGCCAGGAGATCGTTTCACGGGTTGGACCAGAGGCTGATCGTCCATTTGAAGCTCGGCGATGATATCCGGATGGAGTGGACTGGATTCAATGCGTGCGCGCTTTTCCTCGGCTTCGGTTGCTACAACAGTCTTATCGGTCACAGGTGCCGGTGTCGCAATCGGCGCTACCAAATCTTCCACCCGAATGGTTGGAACGGGTGCGGCAGCCTGAGCCGTCTCTACAAAGCCGACGGTCGCGCGGTTGGCGCTGTCGGAATCATAATCCCGATTCAACTTGTCCAGTGCGGTGAGCCAATCCTGCTCTGTTATGGAAGACAGCTCGACCTTTTTCGTGGCGCTTGCCAACAACGCATCGGCCTGCGCGTCGCGCTCGGCAGATGTTTGCTTGCGTATCGTCAGCGTAATTTGCGGTTTGCGTTTTTCTTGCTCGTTCGTTGCAGCGGATGAGCGCGTCGAGGCGGGTGCTTTGGAAAGCTCTGGCTGAGTAGGAGCGGCTGAAACATTGGCCGAAACAGATAGTGGCGCTTCCGTTGCAGCCGCAGACGCTGGCACACTGTCGGTGACCGGCTTTGTGGGCAACACGGATGTGGCTGCGTCCTTTGCCTTGGTTTCAAGGCTATCTGATGTGTTTTGGCCGGATACTATTGGGTCTTCTGACGCCTCTTCATCCACTCCATCCGGAGTGCGGAAGGAAATGGTGGCGGGTCTGAGAACAGCATCCTTCACTTCGAGCGGCGGGATTGGAGCATTGGTCTTGTCAAACACACCAATGGTAAAGCCCATCCGGCCGTCAGATCCACCAGCGGCTGCCATCGAGTCGGCTTCCATCCGCACAAGGTCTTCATCGGCGAGGGAGCCAGCCAGAGCTTCAATTGCTTCATCATCCAACGTTGACCAATCGATTTCGCCCGCAGCAACCGCTTCGCTTTCAGCTTGCTCAAGGTCATCTTTGGACAGTGCTTTGGCCATGGAGGCGATGGCGTCGTCATTGATCGATGACCAGTCTACGGCATCTGTCGCAATCGCGTCATTTTCAGCCTTTGCCAGATCTTGCTTGGCCAAAGAACTGGCCAGCGCCTCAATCGCATCATCGTCGAGCATTTCCCAATCACTGCCGCCAAGTTTCTCGAGCAGCGCGAAATCGGTGTCATTCAGGAAGTCGTCACTGCCAGCCTCGGGCGCACCGGCAAGACGATCCGTTTGGTCCACGGTCTCAACGTCAATGTCACTATTCGGGGGCGCGATGGGATATGGATTCATCTGGTCGTCTTTTGTTTCCTCGAACAGAGCTTCAAGTCTGCTCTGTAACGGATCAGGGGCGGCACTGGAGATGGATGTCTCTGAAAGGTCACCCGCCGGGTCTTGATAGGCGGACAGCTCTGATTGTCGTTCATCTTGCGCATCCACAGTCAGCGCCTCTTCGGGATCATCGAAATCACAGATCACAGACGGCGCATCGGTTGGCTGCTCGGCGCTCATATCCATGCTTGCTGCATCGACCATCGGAGTGCCTGCAACAGGGGTGGCAGCGTAGCTAGCCGGCTGATAATGCTCGCTCCAGGACTGCTCCATCGAAGAGACCAGGTTTTCGAAAGATTGGTTTGTCTTGTTCGTCATCGCTTGCTGTCCCGTCAAGCTAGAATCGATCCCGCTAATGCGAGCAATGCGTTGTTTGAGCGCATCCGAAATGCCCGAAAAATACGCCATATTGTGGCAAAGGCGTTGCGCAACAGTCGCTTCGCCAAAAAACAACAGGTGCGATACCAGCACCGGGGTCAAATCATTGCGGTGGGCGATTGCTTCCCGGTCCGCTGCGCTTCCCTGTAAAATCTGCGTTGTAAGCTCACCTTCGCCCAAAAGAGGCGAATGCGCAAGTATTGGCATCGCAACCCGGTCGTCGTCGCAACAAAGCAACGCCAGAACATCAAGCGGAATGTGGTTTGACTTGCAAATGAGATTGGAGACCTGAATGCGGTCATCCAGTCGGGCGGAATTGTAGCCGCGGTGAAAGTCAGATGAAAATCGCGCGCGCGTTTTCGAGTCAAATCGGCCGGCTGACAAATAAAGCGCGGTAATTGCTGACAAGCTGGTTCTTTCAGAGGTGGGCATCATTTTTGCCCCTCTTGCAATGAAAAGAACGGAGTGCGGCAATGCTTAACCGACATTCACTTGATCCTGAACGCTTGTAGTGTGAATTATCCCAACGAGGCAATCGTGGTCTGCAATCTTTAAATTCTTGTTAACCATGACCAAGACTGGTTAATTATCCACGAACCGAAGCCGGATCAGGTGAAACGGCTGACGCGTCGCCAATCCTTGCTTGGCATATTTGGGCTTCTGCGAAACAATCAAGCCGTTCGATTCGATCTGGTATAGTGTTATTGTAAAACTTTGATAGGGCCGGATCAATCTGGAGTAGGCAAGAGCGTGTGGCGGCAACATTGAATAGTCAACTCAACATCGCAGACATGAAACGAAAGCCATCGCGCTTCCGAGCGGTAAATGGTCTGGTTTTGATATCCGTATGTGCGGGGCTTGCCGCATGCACGTCGACGCAAGGCGATCTCGGTCGTCCGGCGAAGAATGAATTCGCCGAGAGCCTGATGGAATTGGGTGGTGAGGCCCGCGCAAAGTTGAGCGGTGAGCTCTATTCCGACTTCAATCGCACCGACGAAGAAAAGCTGATGCGCAACAAGGCGTGGATTTTGATCCGCCCGCCTCATGCCAAGGACTGGGTGTCGCCAAATCTCTGGAACCTGTTCGGTATTCGTGATGTAACCGTTCATGTCCTGACCGAAACACAGCGAACGCGCCTGACCAAGGAAGTTGACAGCGCTTTTGATCCGAAAAACTATTATCGCGCTCTGCGGTCCGAGCGCTATGCCTCCCATCACGTGCGCTATGACCGGGTGACCTCCGATATCAATCAGGATCGTGAAGCCCTTCAAGCTTTCATCCCGGTGGCCGAGCGGGTGGTTGAAATGGACCGACAGCGCATGGCAGCTCTAGGCCGCCTGTCTGACATGGACCCCCGCCAGATGGAAGATGCCTATGCGCGGGTGGATGAAAATCGCCGTTTCATTGGTTGGGTCTGGCGAGCGCTTCAATATCGCATGCGTGCCTATGCCTATGCGATCAAAAGGCTGGAAATTGAGACCCCATCGCCCAAAGTTGCCGAGGCCAATCGGGCTTTGAAGCGCCTTGAGGAAGATTTCCTACGTCAAAATGGTGCCATTGATGCCTCAGAAGACAATCGTGCCAATGCTGCGGAAAGGCGCTCGCGCTACAGTCGCCGTCAATGGGCGAAGGATGATCCAAATCTGGTGAAATGATTCCCGGACGCCATCTGCTCAACGACTGCCCATGGGCAAGGACCCAAGGTCATTGATCGGCTTCGGATTCCCAAAGCGGGACACATGAGACTTGACGCATCGATTCTGCCAATAGCGCTCGCTCCGTTTCGTCTTGAACAAAGCCGCGCAGAAGCAGCAAACCTTTGTCATCGTCGGCTTGAATGACAATCGTTGTCTCGTCAATCAGGTCGCGTCGTTCACTGAGCAAGCGATATTGGCCCTTGGTGCCCAGGATCACATTGATATTCGGGCCGGAGACTTCATTGGTTAGGCTATATCGGCTGCGCCCATAGCGGTCGAGGTAATTGAGGCTCCAAAAATCGGTTTGCAGCTTGCCTTTCATGGCAATCGGCGCGAACGCTATGTCCGTCCGGCACAGGCCATAGACAAAGGTGGGGTCGAGATCCGCAGACAGGGCAACCGCTTCGTGGGGATCAGAAATCACCAAGACCCGGTGCATTGGCCCCATGGTCAGAACCCGATGCCAGATATCATTGATTGAATAATAGGGAATGGCAAAGATCGTACCGACATGGATGAGCCCACCGGTCAGGATTGCAGCAGCCAAAACATAGAGAATGCGGATCATTGGCAACTCACCCATGCAATTTTCGGCAATTCGATTTCGCCCATACCGACGCCTGTGGTCAGAGAGGTCTGATATAAGCGCAACACCAGCGAATAGGAGCCGACCGGATTGGTCATAAGCCAGTTGCCCCCCATGGCGTCGGGGCCCGTCATCACTTCAAATTCCTGACCGCTCTTCCAGGCAACATTCCGACTATGCACGCTGTAGCGTAGGGAAGGATTGTCAACAAGCTCCTCCTTGTCGGTAAGGACCGAAAGGCTCCAGAGTCGAGCGGGCAGATGCCCTCCATAGATGCGATATTGGCAGGCTCCATCAAGCGGCGTGCCTGCATCGTCGCTTGTGGCAACAAAGACCAGTCCTTCACCAGCCCCCATAGGGACCGAACCGCGGCGCGCTTGATCGGCAATGGTGTAGGGATTGGCATCGGGACCAATGGAATTGGGCCAGGAGCGCCAAGCTCCGACTTCGAGCTGCTCAAGTTGGTCGGCATTGTTGACAGCAAAGAAGGCACTGCCAGTGCCCAGCCCCGCCGCGACGACGATGAACAGAAGTATGTCCCTCAACAACAACACGCCATACGATCCTTGGTGTCGGTCTGCAACTGCAAGCCCGACCGATAAGCCAGAATTCCGTTTCATGCCCGAATGTTAACGGGCGAAAAATCTCTACATCACATCCGTACAGGGATTTGACGAAAGGTCAATTGATGAATGGGGATATTGGTAAAAAAGACCACGCACAATTCAGGATTTGCAGGCGTGAATGTGGGATGTATCAGTTGGTTTTCCAACTGGCCTGCAAATCGATGAGGCCACCAGAGTTGGGAGATTTCAACTCGACAAGTCTGCTAACCCGTTTGCGGCCCCCAACAAAACTGCTTGCTTGTGGCGGCGTTGGTGACTTGAGCTTCTGTGCTTCTGTAGATCGGAAAAGGCCAGACATAGCATCAAGCCGTTTTACGACTTCAGGGTTGAGGCGCTGGTTGCCACGTTTGGTTTTGATATCCTTGATCCGCCCACTTGCGGCCAGTTGAATGGCACTATTGTGCTTTTTGAGACTATCCGCATCATCCACAAAAGGCATGGGTTTAAGAGCAATCTGTTGGTGCGCAGCGCTCATGATGGCTTGCCATGTCATTGCAGGCAAGCGACCGCCCGTATTGGCTCTCGTTGCTGACGCATTATTGTCATTGCCAAACCAGACAGCGGCAGAATAATTGCCGGTATATCCGCAGAACCATGCATCTTTGTAGCCGGTTGTCGTCCCCGTCTTGCCCGCGGCCCGAATGCCCGGCAGAATGGCGCGGCGGCCTGTACCGCTTTCAATCACGGTGACCAGCATCTTGTTCATCTTGGCGATTGCATCTTCAGGGATCACCTGTTCTTCCTTGACATCGCGCTTGCGGTCATAGATGACACGCCCCTTGCTGTCGAGCATTTGCAACACCGCGTGCGGTTCGGCCTTCTTGCCACCATTGGCAAAAACCGAATAGGCCGTCGCCATTTCCATCACTGTAACCTCGGCAGCCCCCAGCGGCAGCGAGCGGGTGATGAGCAATTCTGACTTGATGCCCATCTTGTGCGCAGTCTCGACAATCTTGTCCCGACCAATGGCTTGAGCCAGACGCACCGGCACCGTATTGATTGACCGTTTCAGCGCATTGGTCAGGGTGACCGGACCGGAATAGCTGCGGCCATAATTGCGCACCGACCAGTCACCAATCGTGAGCGGCGCATCCTGAATGACAGATCTGGGCGAATATCCATTCATCATCGCCGTCGTATAGACAAAGGGCTTGAAGGAAGATCCTGGCTGGCGCTTGGCGTCCGTTGCGCGGTTGAACTGGCTCTTGCCATAATCGCGTCCACCGACAATTGCGACAACAGCCCCGTTAGGCTCCATCAAGACAGCCGCACCTTCAGAGACACCGACCTGCTTTCCATTGTCGCGCAGAATGCGCTCGACAGCCTGTTCCGCCTGCTTTTGCAACGTCATGTCAATCGAGGTTTTGACCGTCAAAACCCGATGCTGGCCGCCCGCCAACCGTTTGACCTCATCAAAGGCCCAATCGAGGAAGTGGTTCGGCGTTTCCGCATCATTCTTGTCAATTGGTGTTGCGGGATCCCGTAACGCGCCAACAATCTGGCCCTCGGTCATGAAGCCGGCCTGAACCATATTGATCAGCACTTCCTTGGCCCTTGCGCGGGCGCGCGGGAGATTGACGTGCGGGGCATATTTGGTTGGAGCCTTGAACAGACCTGCCAACATGGCCGATTCTGCCAGCGTCAGATCCTTGGCCGATTTGCCGAAATAGAATTCTGCTGCCGCCGCAATGCCATAGGCACCGCCGCCCATATAGGCGCGATCAAGATAGAGCTTGAGAATTTCGCGTTTTGTCAGGTGGGTTTCCAGCCACAGCGATAAAAATGCTTCATCAATCTTGCGCTTCAATGTGCGCTCGTTTGTCAGGAAGATATTCTTTGCCAACTGCTGGGTCAGTGTCGAGCCACCCTGAACCACGCCCCCAGCGCGCGCATTCTCGATCATGGCTCTGGCCAGGCCAAAAAAGTCGATTCCGAAATGCTCGAAGAACCGTCGATCCTCGGTTGCCAAAACTGCTTTGATGAAATGGTCCGGCAGATCCTGCAATTCGAACGAATCATCCTGCAAAATGCCGCGCTTTCCGATTTCATTGCCAAAGCGATCAAGGAACGTCACCGCATAATCTTCCTGTGCAGGCAGACCATTTTCCGTCAATTCGAAGTTTGACAGGGCAAGCGAAAGGGCGAAAATCGATCCGAAAACCGCCATGGTCAAACCGCCGGACAAGGCTTGAACCAACCAGAATTTCCAGCCATTTACCGAAAAGCGCCGCATGAAGCTGTTGCTGATATCAATGAAGCGTCCCAGCATGCCCCAGAAATAGTAGACAGCTGTATCGATCGAGGCATCAAGCGCCAAAAGCTTGGTCTTAAGCTTGGTCTTTGTCCTATTTTGATACGGATCTCGTAGCATTTGGGGCAACTTCACTCGGGGTCAAAGGATCTGGTATGAGTTTTTTCATATTTTGGGGGGGCGTTGCAAGCCTGATGCCAAGCATACGCAAAAGAAATCTCTCAACTGGGAAATCAGACCCGAAAAGCCTTCCTCCCTTGACAGGCAATGCAAAGCGGGCCAGTCATCAAAGCAGACCGAAAACAGGATCTTTCTCCCATGACCGATAGCAATGATTTCCTGACGCCCATATCCGACGGCAATGCCGAGACCACGCCCTTTTGGCACCGTAAAACTCTGTCGGAAATGTCAAGAGTCGAATGGGAATCGCTCTGCGATGGCTGTGGCCGCTGTTGCTTGAATAAACTTGAAGACTGGGACACCGGAGAAATCATCTGGACCAACGTTGCCTGCACCTTGCTCGATGATCAGACCTGCCGCTGCAAGGACTATGACAATCGCCTTGAAACGGTGCCTGATTGTGTGCCGTTGAATGTCGAGAAGGTGCAAAGTCTGTCCTGGTTGCCGCCTACCTGTGCCTATCGTCTGCTCGATGAGGGCTTCGATCTCTATTGGTGGCATCCGCTGGTCTCTGGTGATCCTGAAAGCATCCATCAAGCGGGCATTTCGGTGCGCGACAAGGTGGTGTCGGAAGATGGCATGGAGGTTCAGGACTATGAGAATTATGTGGTCTTTTGGCCCGGCTTCGAAGATGACGATCCGCCGACGCCGCTTAAGAAATGAATGCTAGGTTGTGTTTTGCAAGATGGTAACTCGTTGAACTTCCATTAGAAAAGTATCCTAAAAACACAATATGCAACTTTAACGATCATTTTTGTTGACATGCGTACGCAGGTCGTGTAGACATTAGATACAGTCGGAGAGGTGCGAGAGTTCGTCACCTCTTGCTGACTGGATTGCATATTTCTGCAATCATCCGAGTAACCGCGCCTTTCAGGTGCGGTTTTTTTGTGGCTGCTCCTCCGACGCCGGGATGGTGCAAGCGTCGCTTGCTCTACATAGCGGGGTAAAGGTGCAGTGGGGCAATCGGGACATTATCGGGATAATGCATGAGCAAGATGAGGTCAGACGAAACAGACTGGCAAGCCATTCGGTGTGCCTGGGAGGCTGGCGATAAGCCTGTGACACAAATTGCAAAGGCATTCGGGGTCCATCGCGATAAGATTTATCGACGGGCGAAAGTCTGGCGCCAGCAAGCCGCAGAACAAAAGCCCGAAAAAGCATCTCAAAAGCAAGCCAAACGGACGGCAAAAAGCAAAACCGAACAAGCACCAAGCACAGAGGCACAGGATCATCTGACCATGGTGCAGCGGCTGTTCAACGCGACGGACCAGCAGATCCGTCATCTCGAGCAGCAGCATGAAAGCGGGGAGGCGGCGTTCGATGAAAAAGAAGCCCGCATGCTTGGCACAATCGCTCGCACCCTCGACAAGATCATGGATCTCACAAGTCAAAAGCCGACCGCGAACAGCGGGGAAGAGGCCAATGGTAAAGGCGCAAGGTCTGGAGACAAAGTCAATGAGCAACCCGATGAGCAAATCGATCTTGACCGCCTCCGCCAGGACCTTGCGCGACGCCTTGATCGGCTGCAACAGGTTGGATCGGAGCCGGTTTCTGGCAAGCCTGTCGGCTAGGGAACTGAATGCGCTGCTCAGCGATTGGGAAATCTGGGCCCGGCCCGACCAACTGCCCCCGCAAGGTGACTGGACCACATGGCTGGTGATGGGGGGACGAGGGGCTGGGAAAACCCGCACAGGGGCGGAATGGATCAGGGCACTTGCCTTGGGACGGGAGCCTTTTGCCACCCAGCCCCATGGGCGCATCGCTTTGGTTGGAGAGACCTTGGCCGACGCACGCGAGGTGATGGTGGAGGGTGTCTCCGGACTTCTGGCCATCCACACCAAGGATGAAAGGCCCACGTGGCATGCCACGCGCCGACGGCTGGAATGGCCCAACGGCGCGATTGCCCAGACCTTCTCGGCGGAAGATCCCGAAAGCCTTCGCGGACCACAATTTGATGCCGCGTGGGGCGATGAACTCGCCAAATGGCGGCATGCAGACGCCACATGGGACATGTTGCAATTTGGCCTGCGACTGGGGGAGCGTCCACGCCAAATCGTTACGACCACTCCGCGACCGACAGCTCTGCTCAAACGGCTTTTGAAAGACCCGCGTACCGTGACATCCCACGCCCCCACCAAGGCCAATCTGGCCAATTTGGCGCCGGGTTTTCTGGACACAATCGTCAACCGCTATCAGGGGTCTCGTCTGGGGCGACAGGAACTGGATGGCGAGTTGATCGAAGAACGCACAGACGCCTTGTGGCAGCGCGCGCAGCTTGACCGTTTGCGAGTCGATGCGCCACCTGAAGGGCTTGAGCGGATCATCGTGGCGATAGATCCGCCCGCCACCTCGACCAAAAAGGCAGACGCCTGCGGCATAGTAGCAGCGGGCGTCGATGCAAATGGCAATGCCTATATTTTGAAAGATGCCTCTCAAGGCCAGCTGAATCCAACGGCTTGGGCCAACAGGGCAATTGCTCTTTACAAGCGATTGAAGGCCGATTGTGTGCTGGCCGAAGTCAATCAGGGTGGAGAAATGGTCACCACCATCCTTGCCAATATCGATCCCGGCGTGCCAGTGCGCGCCGTGCATGCCAATCGGGGCAAATATCTTCGCGCCGAACCGGTCTCGGCTCTTTATGAGCAAGGCAGGGTGCGCCATGTCGGCAACCTATCGGAACTAGAAGACGAAATGTGTGACTTTGGCGTCAATGGACTGTCTGATGGCAGCAGTCCCGATCGACTGGACGCGATGGTTTGGGCTGTTACCCATCTTTGCCTCTCCGGGCAGGCCCAGCCGAAGGTCAGATCCATCTAAATCATTTGGGGCTCACCCAAGCCTTCCCGCAGTATCGATCCGACCGATGGCGGGGGATAGCAAGATCCATTCAAACAAAAGGAAGCGCGCATGTTTCGCTGGACCTGGAAGGGGCCGGAGCGGTCCAACGCATCCAAATCCCTAAACGCAAACGATCAACGCGATGCCTTGCTACAGAGCAAGAGCTCGCGAACCGGCGCCGTCCTCGCGATGCATCAAACCGGGCGCCCCCGCTGGACCCCCCGTGATTATGCGGCGCTTGCTCAGCAGGGATTTGCCCGCAATCCCATTGTGTATCGCTCGATCCGGATGATCGCCGAAGCCGCAGCCTCGGTGCAGATCATTTGTCAATGCGGCGATGACCGGTTGAGTGATCATCCGGTGCTTGGCCTTTTGCGCCGGCCAAATGACAGTCAGGCCGGCGTGGACTGGCTTGAAATGCTGTTCGGGCACTTGCTCGTCTCCGGCAATGCCTATGTCGAAGCGGTCTATGGCGCCAGCGCCTTGCGGGAATTGCATGCCTTGCGCCCGGACCGGATGAAGGTGATCCCCGGAGCCAATGGTTGGCCCGAAGCCTATGCCTACACGGTTGGCAGCAGGACGGTGCGCTTTGATCAGGAGACCGAGAGCCAACCGACCAACCCGATCCTGCATATGACGTTGTTCCACCCTTACGATGATCACTATGGCCTCAGTCCGCTGGAAGCGGCGCAAACGAGCCTTGATGTCCATAATGCGGCGGCGGGCTGGAACAAAGCTTTGCTTGACAATTCCGCCCGCCCGTCCGGTGCGCTGGTTTATGCAGCCAATGAAGCGGGCAATTTGAGCGATGAGCAATTTGAACGCCTCAAGCGCGAGCTGGAAGAGGGCTATCAGGGGGCGGTCAATGCCGGTCGGCCTCTACTGTTGGAAGGTGGGCTTGATTGGAAGAGCATGAGCATGTCGCCGCGCGACATGGACTTCATCGAAGCCAAAAACAGCGCCGCGCGCGAAATTGCCTTGGCCTTTGGCGTGCCGCCAATGCTGCTCGGCATCCCCGGCGACAACACCTATTCCAATTATGCCGAAGCCAATCGCGCCTTTTGGCGCCAGACTGTTTTGCCACTGGCCACCCGCTGCCTTCAATCGCTCGCCATCTGGCTGTCGCCCGCCTTTGACGAACCTTTCGACCTGAAGGTCGATCTTGATCAGATTTCCGCTCTGGCCAGCGAACGCGAAGCCCTCTGGCGGCGACTAGGGGAGGCAGCCTTCCTGACCCAAGATGAAAAACGCGCCGCCGTCGGCTATGCCCCATCCACTTTGGATCTGTCGGATCATAATGATGGTGAGGGAGGGGCATGATGTGGGCGACGCTTTGGACATTTTCGCCAGTAAAGGCGATCTGGCGCATGTGGCGCTATTTCGCTGGGCCAGTGCCGCCAGTGCGTTGCTGGTCTGGAGCCTCAAAGAGCAGGCCGCTTCCAATCAACGTTTTCAGGATTTTGTCGAGGAAGTGGCGCGGATCACCAGCCTGCTGGACTCGTGAACCACAAACCGGTTCATCGCGTCTTGCAGCCTACTCAGGCCAGCACCGGGAAGTCTTTGCGCAATTTGCTGCGACCCTGCAACGCCATCTCAGCAAGGAGCCGGTCGTCCGTGCCCGCTTCCTGTTGACTGGTTGAAACAAGGATCGCCGATAACAGTCTGAATTTACGTCGAAAAGGATGTTTTATGGATCATCATCATTCCAGACTTCGCGAAAAGAAAGCCATTGCCGCCTCGCTGGATCAAGTGGACGACAAGGGGCTGTTTGAAGGTTATGCCTGCCTGTTTGGCAAGGAAGATCTCGGCCGCGACATCATCCGCGCCGGAGCCTTTCGCCAGAGTCTCACAAAGCGCGGCTCCAGCGGAGTCAAACTGCTTTACCAGCATGATCCGGCCCAACCCATCGGCCACTGGCTGACCATCCGCGAGGATGATCGGGGGCTGTTTGTGCGCGGCCAACTGGCACTTGATGTTGAGAAGGCGCGAGAAGTCCATGCCATGATGCAGGCGGGCATTCTCGACGGCCTCTCCATAGGCTTTCGCACGGTGAAGGGACATAAGGACACCAAATCGGGAGCGCGACATCTGCTCGAACTCGATCTTTGGGAAATCTCCGTCGTCACCTTTCCAATGCAGCCGGATGCGCGGATTTCTTCCGTCAAATCCGACTCCGCTGACGCATCCCCCGCATTCGGGACTTTCAGCAAACGCAACTTGGAACGAAAACTCATGCAGGACGCGGGGTTCTCTCGTTCCCAGGCCCGAGCGCTTCTGGCGCACGGCTTTTCCGGTCTTACAGGCAAGCAGGACGCTGTCTCCACCGGTCATCCATCCCAGCTGAACAAACTGCACCGCCTGACGCTTTGTATGCACGAGGCGACCCGCAGTCTTATTGGCTGATCGACCAACCTTTCAAGAAAAGAGGGATACCCAATGGATCATTCCATTCTGCCCGCTCCTGAAACCAAATCACTCGTTGATGCCGATCTCGGTTCCGCCTTCGATGATTTCCTGCATTCCTTTGAAGCCTTCAAGCAAGCCAACGACGAGCGTCTTGACCAGATCGAAAAACGCTCCGTCGATGCGCTGACCGAAAACAAGGTCAACCGCATTTCCAAATCGCTTGATGATCAGCAGGCTGCGCTTGACACTCTTCTGCTGAAATCACGACGCCCCGGTCTTGGCGACAATGCTCGTTTGGCTGGTGCCGTGACGCTCCATGCAATGGAACACAAAACCGCCTTTGATCGCTACATCCGCTCCGGCGTTGAACAGGATCTGCGTCAGTTGGAAGAAAAAGCCATGTCGGCCAGTTCCGATCCTGATGGCGGGTATCTGGTGCCGGATCAGATCGAAGCGGAGGTTGGCAAGCGCCTCGCCGCGATTTCGCCCATCCGCGCCATTGCAGATGTGCGGGAAGTCTCAGGCTCGGTGTTGAAAAAGCCGTTTGCCGTCAGCGGTCCGGCGGTTGGCTGGGTTGGCGAAACCGCAGCCCGTCCCCAGACCGATGCTTCGACCCTGTCAGAGCTGGCTTTCCCGACCATGGAACTCTATGCCATGCCAGCTGCCACCCCAAGCTTGCTGGACGATGGGGCAATCAATATCGAAGAATGGATCGCCACCGAGGTCGAGTCCGCCTTTGCCCAGCAGGAAGGGGCCGCCTTCGTCAATGGTGATGGCGTCAACAAGCCAAAGGGTTTCATGGCGGAAACCAGCGTGGATGAAGCCTCGTGGAGTTGGGGCAATCTGGGCCATATCAAAACTGGTGCCACAGGGGCCTTTGCCAGCTCCGATCCGGGTGACGCACTCATCGAGCTGATTTATAGCCTGAAGGCCGGTTATCGCCAGAATGCCCAATTCGTGATGAACCGCCGCACGCAAGCTGCCATCCGAAAACTGAAAGATTCTGACGGCAACTATCTCTGGCAGCCGCCAGCAGGCGTTGGTGCCAAGGCGTCTCTGCTCAATTTTGCCATCACCGAAGCGGAAGACATGCCTGATATCGCGGCAACCGCGAATGCCATTGCCTTCGGTGATTTCAAACGCGGCTATCTGATCGTCGACCGTCTCGGCCTGCGGATCCTGCGTGATCCATTCTCTGCCAAGCCATATGTCCTCTTCTACACCACCAAGCGTGTTGGAGGCGGTGTACAGGATTTCGACGCGATCAAATTGCTCAATTTCGCAGCCTGATCCTCCCCGCAGGGGTGGGGTGACCGCCCCTCAACTGGGCCTCTGTTCCTTCCGTACTTGAAAGGGGCAGGGGCTTCTTTTTTACCAAAACCAACCAAATCACGGAGGAGGCCCGGCATGTCGGCGACATTATTGACACCACCCCAGATCGAGCCTGTCAGCTTGTCTGACATCAAGGCGTATCTGAAAATCGAACATAGCGATGAAGATGATCTGTTGCGTGCCTTCCTCACCAGCGCCCGGATCCATCTTGAACAATTGATCGGGCAGCACCTGATCACCCAGACCTGGCGCGTCCTGCTCGATTGTCCATTCAGCTCGGTGATGAGCGTGCCTGTTGCGCCACTTGGATCCATCCTTAATGCCGCTTTCCTGTCGCCTGACGGAGATTTGGTGACACTGGGCAGCGAGGCCTTTTCAATTGAACAACTAAGCGGCCCGGCAACCATTCGCAATGTTGGCGGCCAAGTCGCCTTGGCGGGCTATCGCCTGCAGCTTGATCTCGAAACCGGCTTTGGTGCGACCCCAGAGGATGTCCCGGCACCTTTGCTGCAAGCCGTGCGGATGATTGCCGCCGAATGGTATGAACGCCGCCTGATTGCCGATCCTGCCGCGTTGCCATCGCTGTTGAAGGCACTCTCTCCGCTGATTGCTCCTTACCGCTCTGTGCGTTTGTGAGGACAAAACATGACTCTGACATCATCTGCTTATTTCGCCTTTGATCCATCTGCCTTGCGCCATCGGATCACTCTCAAAAAGCCCGTTGCACCAGATGAGGACTGGACCACACCCGAAAGCCTTGAGAATGTCGCCACAGTTTGGGCGGGCATCCTTGCTGCACAATCGCGGCAAAATCTGGCAGCCGAGCAAATCGACAATGCTCAGGAGCTGAACTTTGTCATCCGCTATCGCAATGACGTCAATGGCATCACCCATATCGACGAAGACGGTCAAAGCTATGCCTTGCAATCCATGCATGACCCTGATCACCGTAAAAACTGGCTGATCGTCAAAGTACGAAGCGAGATCGGCCATGGCCTCTAGGTCCAAATCCATCCAGAAAATGGCGCAAAGGCTGTTGAGTAGGGTCACACCGGCTCTTGCCGAAGATATTGAAGCTGAGGCCAGACGTTCGGATGTTGCTCTGACAATGGAGCTGGAGATGGGCAAGGAGCAGGCCCAGATTGTTCTGACGGGTCCTGATCTGCTGGCTCGGCAATATGGCGCGCCAGAGAGCCCTGCGGACTATCCGATCACCCGTATTCTGATGGCATCCACCAACAACAGGAGGCGTTAGCCATGACCCTTGCAGCCGCCGAACTGGAAGCCGCCACCCATGCCCGTCTTATCGCAGACACGGACCTGACCGACTTGCTTGGTGGCGCGAAGGTTTATGCCCTAGCGCCGCGCAAAGCCTCTTTTCCCTATGTCACGCTCACAGTTTCTCTGTCGCGAGACTGGAGCACCGGCACCGAAGATGGGCAAGACCATCGTCTGATCCTCACTGTCTGGACGGCAATGAATCGTCGGGATCAATTAGCGGCTTTGTTGGACAGGCTTTCAATCCTGATGCAAATGCAGGGTTTGACCCTGCCAAACCACCATCTGGTCAACCTGCTCATGCAGAGCTGCGAAATCCGCGCCGACCAGCGCAATCGCGCTCTGCAAGGCCTGCTGCAAATGCGCGCCGTGACCGAACCGATCACCACCTGATTTCTCACTCACCTGATCTGGAGATTTTTCATGACTGCACAACGCGGTAAAGACCTTTTGCTTAAAGTGCGCAACGATGCGGACAGTGCCTTTGTCACCGTAGCGGGCCTTCGGGCACGCAGCCTGTCTTTCAATGCGGAAAGCGTTGATATCACCCACACCGAATCCGCAGGTCAATGGCGCGAGCTCTTGTCCGGTGGCGGTATGCGACGCGCGAGCCTGTCCGGCAGCGGCCTGTTCAAGGATGGCGAAAGCGATGAACGCCTGCGGGCCTTGTTCTTTTCAGGAGCAGCGGCGCAATGGCAAATCATTATTCCCGATTTCGGCACATTGGAAGGCCCGTTCCAGATTACAGCGCTCGAATACTCCGGTCAGCATGACAATGAACTGACCTTCGAGATTGCATTGGAATCGGCTGGTGCCCTCAGCTTCGCAGCGCTTTAGGGAAGACCATAATATGGCAAACAAAAGACGCGGCGAGATTGATCTCATCCTTGATGGCAAGTCCTATCCGCTTTGCATGACCTTTGGGGCCTTGGCCGAATTGGAAGACAAGATGGGACTTGCCAATATCGGTGAATTGGCGGACCGCTTTTCCAATGGGCGGGTGCGCAGCGCTGATTTGATCAAGATCCTGGGGGCGGCCTTGCGCGGCGGCGGCCATGATCTCTCCGACCAGCAGGCAGCCATGATGCGGTGTGAGGGCGGCGCTGGCGCGCTGGCGGTTGCTCTGGTGGAGCTTCTGCAGCTCACCTTCAATCCCGATACAAGCGCACCCGATCCATCATGAACCGAAGAGATAACCATTCTATGGATGGCGCAGAAAGTGGTTTCCCGTGGACCTTATATACCAGCATCGCCCTTAAAGGTCTCCACTGGTCCCCTGAAACCTTCTGGCAGTCGACACCGAGGGAAGTGTGTATGGCTTTCGCAGTGAACAGGCAGATGGTGCGTCCTTTGAACCGCGCAACTCTCGATGAGTTGCAACATGCCTTCCCCGATGAGGGGCACCCCCAACAGCTTTGACGAAATGAGGAAATATCATGTCCGCAGAAGTCGTGGAAACGGCCGTCATCGAGGTGGAAGCCGATCTCAAATCTTTTACCAAGGATCTCGCTGCCGCCAAGAAGCAGGCCGATATGCTGGGTGACAAGGTTGGCGACGCCATGGCCGACGCCCTGATCGGTGGCCGCAGTCTGGAACAGATCTTTCGCAATCTGGCGCTGGATGTCAGCAAAGGATTTTTAACCGCCGGTATCGCGCCCTTGCGGGAGATGGTCACGGGCGGCATTTCAAACCTCGCCCAGGGATTTCTCTCGTCGCTTTTGGGGGCTTCATCTTCGCAAGGTGGCAGCATCACTCCCTTTGCGACAGGTGGTGTCATCAATGGACCGACATTGTTCCCCATGGGATCTCGTACGGGCCTGATGGGCGAAGCGGGGCCAGAGGCCATTTTGCCCTTGCAACGGGGCGCGGATGGTCGCCTGGGCGTCATGACCGGCGCAGGCCAAAGCGCACCGGTTTCCATCGTGATGAACATCACCACGCCTGATGCACAGTCCTTTGCCAAATCAGAAAACCAGATTGCAACAAAATTAGCCCGCGCCGTCGGACGGGGACGGCGCGGGCTTTAATAAGCTGGTGCAAGACGAGGAGGGGCTCGATCACCAACCAACTGTCAGGAGAAGTGAATCTCGTACTCCTTCCAATCAGCCCCCGGCGCTTCATGAAAAGAGTGAACTGCACAGTAAATATACTATCCCACGCGACCACTTGTCTCACCTTGATCAAGATCAAGCAAAGCGGGGAACAAATTGGACCGACCGCCTGAGCGCGGAAAACCGGAATTGCGCGCGATTCTCGCCTGTCTTCAAGCCGCATTCTCCCTCGTTAATCAAAGGCATTCTGTGCTCGCAGGCAGAGCATGATCACCTATGTCCAACCCTATAGACCGGATCAACAATATGAACGGATTCCACGAAATTCTCTTTCCCTTGCATGTTGGCTTTGGCTCATCTGGTGGGCCTGTTCGCAAGACCGATATCGCCGCTCTGGTCTCCGGGTTTGAGGAGCGTAATGCAAGATGGGCCAATTCAAGACGCAGCTATGATGCCGGCACCGGCTTGCGATCCTTGCGGGATCTGCAAACTGTGCTGTCTTTCTTTGAAGAAAGGCGAGGGCGGCTTTACGGGTTCCGGTTTCGTGATCCGCTCGATCATGCATCTTGCCCAATCGGCCAACAACTCCAAGCGACCGATCAACCTCTGGGCTTGGGAGATGGCGAAACGACCGTCTTTCAATTGACCAAAACATATGGCGCACAGCACGCCCCTTATCAGCGCAAAATCTTTAAGCCTGTATCAGGCTCGGTCCGGGTAGCGCTCGATGGCGCCGAAAGCACCGGCTTCACACTTGACGAAACAACCGGATTGATCACCTTTGCCAGCCCGCCAGCTGAGGGCGTGACCCTGACTGCTGGTTTTCAGTTCGATGTGCCTGTGCGTTTTGACACCGACCAATTGGAGTTTTCGTTGAGTGGCTTTAAAGCCGGAGACATCCCATCCGTCCCCTTGATGGAGATCCGCCTATGAAAAACCTGACCCCCGAACTTATCACCCATTTGCAGACGGGAACGACGACCCTCGCCACCTGCTGGATTTTAAAACGCCCCGATGGCTTGAAGCTTGGCTTCACCGATCATGATGAGCCACTGGCTTTGAATGGCGTGGTCTGCGAACCTGCCACCGGGATGACCGGTTCAGAAATGCGCCAGAGCGACGGCTTTGCCAGCGATGATCAAACGATCAATGGCATTCTTTCATCGGACACGATCTCGGAAGGTGATTTGATATCTGGCCGTTTTGACGGAGCGACCATCGAAACCTGGCGGGTCAATTGGCAAGATCCAGAGCAAAATTTGCAATTGCGCACCGGCTATCTTGGCGAGGTGAAACTTGCCGATAAAAGCTTTCAGGTTGAAATTCGCGGCTTGTCAGTCGCTCTGGAGCAGGAACGAGGACGGATCTATCAATATGGCTGCGATGCCTCCTTTGGCGATCATCGGTGCGGCCTTGATCTGTCTCGACCCGATCTGCGTTTCGATGGCGCGGTGTTGGCAATTTCCAGCCAAACCAATCTGACGGTTTCCCTTGCTTCCCGCCCTGCGGAAGGCCGCCTCTCTCTGGGACAGATCACCATGATGTCAGGGGCGGTCGAAGGCATGGTGTTTGACATTCTGAACCACAACCAGAATGGCGCGGAGGATTTATTGGAGCTGTGGTTGCCACTCCACAAGGATGTGAGCCCCGGCGACAGCGTCCAGCTTCATGTGGGGTGCGACAAGAGCTTTGCCACTTGCCGCGATATCTATGCCAATCAGCAGAATTTTCGCGGCTTCCCCCATATTCCGGGCAATGACTTCGTCCTGAGTTCCCCGGACCAACATGCAGTCAAGGACGGCTCATCCAGAATGAAGGAGTGATGTCATGGCCCCACAATCTGATATCGCAATCGGGATTGAAGACATTCTGTCCGAAGCTCTTAGCTGGGAAGGGACGCCCTATCGGCATCAGGCCAGCTGTAAGGGCCATGGCTGCGACTGTTTGGGGCTGGTGCGTGGCGTCTATGGGGCTTTTTGGCCAATTGAAGAGGCCCTGCCTGCGTACAGTCCCGACTGGGCCGATGCAGGCAGCAACGAATCTTTGGCCGATAGCGCCTATCGCTATTTGGTACCCAAGAGGATTGAGGAACGCAGCCCCGGCGATGTGCTGCTCTTTCGCTATCGGTCCGAATTCCCAGCCAAACATACGGGTATTTTGCTGAACGAGACCCAGTTTCTCCATGCCCAGCACAAGAGTGCTGTTTGCCGTGTATCCCTGACCGAATGGTGGAAAAGACACATCGCTTATGTCTTCGCCTTTCCCCTGTCTCAGCCTCAATAATCCTACTTTAGGGAGAAATTATCCATGACGACGCTGGTTTTGCGCACTGCGGGCAGTGTGATCGGGGGCGCTATGCTTGGCCCAATCGGGGCCGCGATCGGTGGCGCTTTGGGTGCAAGTGCAGGCTACGCCATTGATCAGTCCCTGTTTGGCTCCGGTCAGCGCTCGGCCGAAGGCCCGCGTCTGTCTGATCTGGAAGTCCAGACTTCCACCGAGGGTGCGCCCGTCACCCGCCTTTATGGCCGGGCAAGACTCAATGGCCAGATTATCTGGGCGACCAACTTTAGCGAGGTCGTCACCCGCCGCGAACAGCGCACAGGCGCGGCCAAAGGCGGTATGTCCAGCAGCTCGGTGAAGGAGACGACATATAGCTATTACGCCAATTTTGCCGTCGGCCTGTGTGAAGGCGAAATCGCCTATGTTGGGCGTATCTGGGCGAATGGCACCGAATTGGATTTGAAAGACGTCACCTATCGTGTCTATCGCGGCTCGGAAGACCAGTTGCCCGATAGCCTGATCGAAGCCAAACAAGGAGCAGGCAATGTGCCTGCCTATAAAGGGCTTGCTTATGTGGTGTTCGAGGATCTCCCCCTAGCGGCTTTTGGCAATCGCATCCCGCAATTGAGCTTTGAGGTTGTCCGCTCGGTTGGCAAGCTGGAACAACAGATCCGTTCCATGGTGATGATCCCGGGGGCAACCGAGTTCGGATATGACACAATCGAAGTGACCCGTAAAAACGGGGAAGGGGAATGGACGAGCGAAAACCGGCATTCGACTGAGCCGTTGACCGATTTCGAAACCTCACTCGATCACCTCTGTGCCCTGTGCCCAAATCTACAGCGCATCGCTTTGGTGGTCAGCTGGTTTGGCTCGGACTTGCGTGCGGGACATTGTACAATCAAACCAGCTGTCGACGACCCTGACAAAGCGACACGCGGAGCGCAATGGGCGGTCGCGGGCTTGACGCGGGCCAATGCGCCTGTGGTGAGCAAAAGCGATGGTCATCCTGCTTATGGTGGCACACCATCCGATGACAGTGTCAAACGGGCCATTGCCGCCATTCGTGCCCGTGGTTTGGAAGTTGTGCTCTATCCCTTCCTGATGATGGACATTGCGCCAGACAACAGCCTTGAAGACCCTTATGGCGACACCAAACAGGCTCCTTATCCCTGGCGTGGCCGGATCACCTGCTTCCCCGGACCAAACCAGCCGGACAGTGCTGATAAGACCGAGCTGGTCGATGCGCAAGTTGCGCAATTCGCAACGGGACAGGACTGGAGCTATCGCCGCTTCATCATCCATTATGCCCAATTGGCGTCAGAAGCGGGCGGTGTGGATGCTTTCCTGATTGGTTCGGAACTGCGCGGGCTTACATGGTTGCGCAATGCGCAGTCCCAATACCCCTTCGTAACTGCCCTTAAAAATCTGACCGCTGATGTGCGGGCAATGCTGGGGTCGGATTGTCTGCTTACCTATGCCGCCGATTGGAGCGAGTATTTTGGTCATCAACCAGCCAATGAATCCGGTTATGTCCGCTATCACCTCGACGCGCTTTGGAGTGACACCAACATCGATGCCATTGGCATTGATAATTACATGCCTCTGTCTGACTGGCGAGCAGGTGACACGCATCTTGATGCCGCCATGTCCAACAATGGACTTGACGAAGCCTATCTTCAAAGCAACATCGCCGGTGGCGAAGGCTTTGATTGGTATTATGCCAGCCAAGAGGATCGACAGTCACAAATCAGAACACCAATCAGCGATGGTGTGGCAGGTAAAGACTGGGTTTATCGCTACAAAGACTTGGTGAATTGGTGGCAAAACGCTCATTATGATCGTTTCAATGGACAAGAAAGCAATGCGGCCACTGCTTGGATACCACAATCAAAGCCAATCTGGTTTACCGAACTTGGTTGCCCCGCAGTGCATCTTGGTCCAATGAACCCAACCGCTTTCCTGACCCCAAGTCAGCTGAAAGTGGTTTGCCTCATCATTCTGTCGGGGCACGGGATGATTGTGCTCAACGCGCCATGTTGCAGGCGTGCCATTCCTATTGGTCCCAAGGTGTGAGAAGCACCAATCCGGTATCTATGCTCTATGGTCGACCAATGGTGGATCCTGACCGGATCCATCTCTGGGCATGGGATGCGAGGCCTTTTCCGGCTTTTCCTCTGAGTCGGGAGACATGGTCCGACAGCGAAAGTTGGAACAAGGGTCATTGGCTCAATGGTCGGTTGGGCAGCGCCAACCTTGATGGAATGATCGAAACCCTACTGAATGACTTTGCTCTGCCCGAAGCCTCCATAATGTCGAGCATGCCCGTGGTCGACGGCTTCGTCGTTGATCGCCCCATGTCGGCCCGCGCTGCCCTGGAAGGAGTTTGCAGCCTGTTTGGCTTGAGCATGACAACCGCCAACGACCAATTGGCCTTCTATCCTATCCAGAAAGCCCATTTTGTCAGCCTGACCAAAGACGATCTGGCCGACAGCGACGAGACACCACAGGTCGTTACACAATCTCAGGCATGGGAGAGTGAAGCCTCAGCGGTTTCTGTTGGTTTCAAGGAACTGTTTCTCGATTATCGCCAGTCGGTGGCTCGGTTTGTTCAGCCAGCGGCTCGGTCCTTGCGGGAGGTGAACCAATCGACCTCAATTCTGTCGACACAGCCCGTCATGCTGAATACCGCGCGAAACTGGCTGCGTGAGCAGAACCACGCGCGTCAATCAATTCAATTTGCCCTCCCACCTTCAAAAATGGCGTTGGAGGTGGGAGACACCGTTTCTTTCGACATGGATGGAGAGCCTAACCGCTACCGCATTGCTGAAATTGAGGATGGCGTGGTGCGCCAGCTTCAGGCAACGCGGCTCGCACCGCGCAATACGGCCCCGAGATCTGGCCGAAGCCGGGTCGCGCGCGAACTCAGCCACGCCACTATGCAGCCAATTCTGGAGATTTTACACCTGCCGCTGCTGCCCGGGCAAAGCCAAAAGCCTTATGCGCCCTATCTGGCTGTCTATGGCAAGCCATGGCAAGGTGCGGTCGCTCTTTATCAGGGGGAGAGTTCAACGGGCTTTGCCTATCGCCAAACCCTTGAAGTGCCGGCAATCATGGGACGATTGGAGGCAGATCTTGGTCCTGCTTCACCCTATCTCTGGGACCACGGTAACCAGATCAAAGTCAAACTGTTTAACGGTAGCTTGGCAAGCATTCTGCCAGAAGCTCTATTGTCCGGCGCCAATGCTGCGGCCATTCGTACTCTGGATGGATCATGGGAAGTGCTGCAATTTGCCCATGCCGAATTGGTTGGCGACAATAGCTGGGTTCTGACTGGGCTGCTCCGAGGGCAATTGGGGACGGAGCAAGCGACAAGTCTGGGCGCCTTGACCGGAGCCTCCTTCATATTGCTTGATGAGGCCATCGTTCCGTTGGAAAGCTCCGAGCGAGATGTCGGCAAGTCCTTCAATTACCGCATTGTAAAGAGTGGTCAAGCCATCAATGCACCTGACGCCAGCGATCAGGTGATCGAGTTGGTAGGACGCGGATTAGAGCCCTTGTCGCCGGTTCATATGAGGCTTGGGGTCGTCGAGGATAGTGGATTGCAATTTCGCTGGCTCCGTCGAGATCGACTGGAGGCTGACAGTTGGGTTGGCGCGAGCATTCCGCTCAATGAGGATAGTGAGCTTTATCAGCTTCGCATCCTCCGATCTGACACGGGAAATCTCGTGCGTGAAGTGATCACTGAACAGCCTGAATGGCTGTACAGCAATGCCGAACGGCAGGCTGACGCAATCGCTGAAACCGAACCCTTCATCCTTGAAATCCAGCAAATCAGCCGTTTGTTCGGCGCCGGTGCCAAATTGTCGAGACTTGTTGATCAGACGACACTGACGATCTCCGACAGTGGCTCGATGTGATCCCCCATTTTTCCTTTCGCCAGCAACAAACCTAGGAGAAATTCCATGATCTATTCTTCCAATACCAAACCCTCTTGGGAATCCAAGATCAACTGGACCCAAATCATTGCCGTGATTGCAATGGGGTTGGCCATGTTCGGCATCGATCTCGAACCAGATCTTCAGGAGCGTATCGCGGTCGCGCTCTCAAGCCTCGCTGCTGCAGTCACCATCATCTGGCGCACCTGGTTCACCACCAAAACTCTTATTTAGCCACTTCGAGGGTTTTGTGCGTCTCAAATCTGCGCTCCGCCCTGATCCCGGGCGGAGCATTCATAAGGAGACACAATCATGACGCTTCTCAACCAATTGTGGGGCCTAATTCTGCTTGTCGCAAAGCTTTGGGCATCGTTTCAAGTCACCAACAGAACACAGATCACCAGGGAGGGATCCAACTCGAATGAACTTGATCATGCCTACCGCAGCAAATGGCGATATCCGTCCTCTAAAGAAGAGGTGGCTTCACTTGACAAAACCCGCGATGATTTCCTTTTGGGGTCTGATGAGCATGACAGCCTGCACCGCTCCGACGGCTATCGGCGTGATTGATCCTTTCAAGCATAAGGCTTCTCAATCAGCCATGCAGTCCAAGACAACAGATCCCAAGGCCATCCCTTGCCTTTTGTTTGATCCGATCCGATGGTCAGGCAAAGACACTGCAGAGACCATTTCGCAAATCAAACAGCACAATCGCAGTCTCAACCGCTTTTGCAAGCTGTCTGCGCAATGAACGTCATGCCAGACTGGGCCAAAAGATGAATGTAATATCATACTCATATTCATGTTCAGTTCAGTGATGATTGACTAGATTGACCCCATGAAAATTCGGACCATCATCTTTTTTCTACTGTTGCTGGTCTCGCCTGTGGGCATGTCTTTGGGCCTTTCGGACACTGCAAATGCTGCGGATTGTCTATCGGCACAGGAAACCCGACAAGCGATTGACAGTGGACAGGCGCGCCACGTAGCCGGGATTTCGGCTGCGGTGAGCCGTGCTGCGCGTGGAGATGTCATCAAAGTCAAATTATGTCGAAGCGGCAACGGGTTGGTTTACCAACTCGTCACTTTGTCGCGTCAAGGCGCAGTCACCCGTTTCGTGATTGATGCCAAATCGGGCGCGATCCTGTCAAAGAGTGGCTCATGAGCGGGATGGCTTGGGTCGCCTCAATCGAATGAAGTTCCGGAAGTGAATGTGGGTGAGAAAATGCGTGTACTGGTTGTTGAAGATGAAGAAGCTCTGAACAGGCAATTGAAAGAGGAGCTTGAGGAAAATGGTTATGTTGTCGATACCGCGTTTGATGGTGAGGAAGGCCATTTTCTGGGTGACACCGAAACCTACGACGCCGTGATCCTTGATATCGGGTTGCCAAAAATGGACGGTATCAGCGTGCTGGAGGATTGGCGGAGAAATGAGCGCAAAATGCCGGTTTTGATTCTGACCGCCCGTGACCGCTGGAGCGACAAGGTCCAGGGAATTGATGCCGGAGCGGATGATTATGTCGCCAAGCCTTTTCATATGGAGGAGGTGATTGCCAGAGTTCGAGCGCTTGTCAGGCGTTCGGCCGGGCTGGCATCAAATGAAATTCACTGCGGTCCCATTCGCCTTGATACAAGATCAGGCAGGGTGACTGTGGATGGCAGTTCCATCAAGCTGACATCGCACGAATATCGTTTGCTTTCCTATCTTATGCATCACCAAGGTAAGATCATCTCCCGCACCGAGTTGGTCGAACATTTGTATGATCAGGATTTTGACCGCGACTCCAACACGATTGAAGTTTTCATTGGACGCTTGAGGAAGAAACTTGGTGTAGATGCCATTCAGACCGTTCGCGGGCTGGGTTACAATCTCGTTGATCCGAGTTAGTAAGCTTCATGAAGTCCATCACACGATATCTTCTGATCAATGCCTCTATCTGGGCCATCATCGTCGCCTTTGCGTCGGGGCTGTTGCTATCGGAAATATTCCGCTCATCAGCTCTGCAAGCGTTCGATGAACAGTTGGATATCGTTCTGAAGATTTTGGTGGGCGATATTGCAGGGCAGGGGATTGAGGATACTGAGCTTAAACCGCCAACAATTGTCGGCGAACCGCGCTTTGGACTTCCTTTATCCGGATGGTACTGGACGGTCAGCCGCGCCGATGACGATGAAATCATTCTTGCATCAGAATCCCTCGTTGGTGGCACTTTCTCCATATTGCCAGACACAGTGACCAGTCTCACTGATGCACTGGGCGCGAGCGCGGAGGGTATTGGACCAAATGGCGAGCGTGTGCGGATCCTGCAAAGACAGATATCCTTTGCTCAAGGGAACACGCTTATCGTTCGGGTAACAGGCAACCTCGAAACTCTGGAAACCCGAGTTTCTGCCTTTCAGGCGCGTGCCTGGACAATTATGGCCTTGTTTGGAGCAATCCTGCTGACCGTTTCCACCTTCCTGGCCAGAATGGCCTTGCGGCCGCTCAATGAGATGAGTGAGCAGGTAAGAAAAGTGGCCGAAGGTGAAGCGAGCGCCATTGAAGGGACATATCCGGTGGAAATTGCGGGCCTTGTCGATGAAGCCAACTTGCTCATCGAATCCAACAAGGAAACGCTCGAACGCGCTCGCACCCAAGTCGGCAACCTCGCTCACGCATTGAAGACGCCTTTGAGCGTCATTGCCAATGAAACGCGCAAAGTTGAAGACAAGCATGCCGACCTGATTCAAATTCAATGCGAATTGATGAAAGATCAGATCCAACTCTATCTCGAGCGCGCTCGGATTGCTGCCCGAAGAAGTGTCATCGGCACCTCGACTGATATTGAACCAGTGATGTCTCGCATGGTCTCTGCCATGCGCAAAATCCATTCCGACAAGAGCATCTGCTACGAGTCCGGATATGAACCGTCCCTCAGCTTCGGAGGTGAAGAGCAGGATTTGGAAGAGCTGGTTGGCAACCTGCTCGACAATGCGTGCAAGTGGTCGGCGCACACTGTGTCTGTGGCATTCGAACTTGCCAAGGAAAACCAAACGCGTCCGCAAGACGCTCGGAGCTCAGCCAACACGCATCATTGGGTAACAATCACAATTGAGGATGATGGACCGGGCATGAGTGAAGATCAGATAGCAATTGCTACCCAAAGGGGACAAAGGTTGGATGAAAGCATCTCCGGTTCTGGATTGGGGCTGTCTATCGTAGAAGAAATCGCATCACTTTATCAGGGCAAGCTGATTTTGGGTCGATCAGAGTTGGGAGGTCTGAGGGCTGTGCTGCATTTACCTGCATTGATAAAACAACGCACCAAAGATCTGTGACGCGGAGCCTTTTGAATTCGTTGGCGCGCCTTGGTGATACCCGGATTGCGCCAAACTTTCGACAAGATCGGGAACTATCTATCGACCCAATGCGTTTAGCCCAAGTCAGGTCAACTTGGGGCCGGTTGTCAAAAAGATCCGGATTGTAGAAATAGGGGCTAAGAATGAAGACGAAATCAATCGCAATTGTAGCTGTTGCAGGTATGTTTCTTGCCGGTTGTCAGAGTGGCAACATTGGAACCAAAGAAACACTCGGCGGCCTGACGGGTGCACTTGCTGGTGGCATTATCGGTAACCAGGTAGGCAAAGGAAACGGCCGCGTTATCGCCACGGCGGTTGGCACCGCAATTGGTGCGATTGCTGGCTCTGCCGTTGGTCGTGCACTGGACGAGAATGACCAGCGTTATGCCTATGAGGCACAGAGCAGGGCTCTGGAATATGGTCGCTCGGGTGCGCCTGTCGATTGGCGCAATCCAGATACCGGCCATTATGGCCAGGTTGTGCCAAGTCAGGCCTATACCACCAACAACCTGATGTGTCGCGACTATACGCACACCATTTATATTGACGGTCAGCCTCAAACGGCTCGCGGTCGGGCCTGTCGTCAGAATGACGGGACATGGAAGCCAGTCAGCTGAGCCATAAGATTTGTTGACGGAAAAGGGCGATGCGGCATGCATCGCCCTTTTTTTGTTTCTAGAACCGGAAAATCGCTAAGTTTTTACAGGGCGGCTAGTATTTTTTTAAACCTTTATAAGCTTTAAATGAAATGTAGAGAATTGTAACGACTGCCCGCCGGAGAGCTTGAATGCCAGACAATGAAAAAATGAAAGAGAAGCTCAGTCGCTATCTTTCGACCTTGTCTGAAAGTGCGCAATTGCTGCTGCTGAAAAGCCTTGAGCGCGAAGGGAATGACAACAATCAGGATCGAGCCACTCTTCTGATTCTCGAAGCATTGCGCAGCGTCCGCGTGGGGTCGGAGCCTGTGGTTCCAGTTTCCGAGCGTGTTCGCAAAGAAATTTTCAAATCGTGTGAGCCGTTTATCGCCAAGTTTGATCATGTCAAAAAAGTACCGGCCCGCATCAGTCCTTCTTCGATCGATGCGATTTGGAATTGGATTGCGCGGGACGTCGCCAGTCCCGAACAAAAAGCTCGTTTGGAAGAAGCATGCAATGGGCAGGACGAAGCTATTTTGCGCGGCAAAGTCCGCGTCCTATGTCAGGAACTGATGTCATCCGTTCAGACTTATCTGAACAAGATGAAGCACGACTTCGATATTGCCCAGAAGCTAGGAAATCAACTGGGTAATTCGAACATCTACGAAGACTTGCTCGAAGTGATGGTCTGTAAAGAACGTCATGACAATCTCAAGCCGATACTCAGTCGCCTGCCTGCGGAGATTTCCAGTTGGAGTGGTCCTGAAGGGTCAGAGGCCTATTCTTTACTGACCAAGAAAGTACAGCAAGAGCCGATGAAGGCTGCCTGGACCTTCTCTGCAACAACCCGTCATCTTACCAAACCCCGTCTCAAGCTCCAGCTTGCCACCAAGCTTGCTGGCTCAGATGACGCTATTCAGATTGCAGCCACTGTCTACGCTCCGGCAGTGACGCAAGTGTTGGCCGACCTTGAAGCAAGTCTCCTCCAATTCGAAAATGCCCTAAAGAAATTCGGCGACAAGGATGTTGCGATCGAGCAATTGTCTAACTGGCGCCAACTTGCCAAAGCACTTGAAACCGAGTTGGAACTGTCTGTTCAGTCGGCTTGGGGCAAAACTTTGGCAAATATGAAGGCAAAGCTGTCCGGAATTTTGGAAAACGAAATCGTGCCAGCTCCCGGACTGGTGCGAAAAGCGCTCCGCGCACCAAAGAACGGCGCTGCCGAGCATGTTGATGAAAACATGCTTCAAGACGCAATGAAGGCCGTCGAGATCTTTCATCATGTTGAACGCATGAAAGACACTTTGGCTTTGAATGCTGAGATTTCCCGAATTCGCAAAGAGCTTGACCAGTCGTTTGAGATCCTATCTACCTCGATCGTTGATCGAACCAAACAGGCGACAGGTGAAGACGTGGCTTCATGCAAGATTTTGGGTGAAGCGGCCGTGGCGATGGCTCGACATGTTTTTGATGAAAACTATGCCTCATCGCTTAGAAGACAGCTCCGTGCAGCTTCGTCGATTCAGGAAATGCCATCAAACGAACAAAAAGCAGTCGGCTCCTGATCCAAGTCTAGCCTCCCTAATTCATTTCCCTTGCCGCTTTGAGTCTCGACAGGCATCCAAATGATGACCCTGTCCAAGACTGAAAGATGAATGTTGCCAACTCTTTCCCATAAATTAATTCTTGGTAACGTGAGCGGCCAATTGATAAAAAGCAAACCCCAAACAGATGAACATGAGTTAATTTGACTTCACACATAAAAGCTAAATGCTGTGCCGAGACCAAATTACGAAATGGACCCTTATGTTCTGGACCTTTGCTGCCATCCTGACATTCATCGCTGTAGCTGTTGTGATCTATCCGTTGACACGGAAATCGCGGCGACTTCAAAGTGCAGAAGCTTATGACCTGACCGTTTACAAGTCGCAATTGAAAGAAATTGATGGCGATGTTGAGCGTGATTTGATTGCTTCGGATGAAGCCGACGCGGCGCGTGCAGAAGTCGCGCGGCGTTTGCTGATTGCCCAGGAGGCACTTGATAGGCAAGATCGGGCGAAAGCAAAGCAAAAATCCGGCAAAAAGTCCGTTGCAGAAAAAGTTGCGGCTCCATCGACCACAGCGAGAATCATTGCCATTTCAACGGTAATGATTGTGCCGTTCATTTCTCTGGGCCTTTATGTGGTTTTGGGGTCTCCGGGATTGCAAAGCCAGCCTTTGGCATCACGCTTGCAAAAGCCGCCATCACAACAGAGCCTTACGGAATTGGTCGCCTCGGCGGAAAAAAAGCTCAAGCAGAATCCTGATGATTTGCAGGGTTGGAAAAAACTTGCGCCGATCTATCTGTCCATGCGCAGACCCAATGAGGCTATAAAGGCCTATCGCAATGTTTTGCGTTTGGAAGGCGAGACCTCCGAAACACTGACAGATCTTGGCGAGGCCATCGTGGTCCGAGAGGCTGGAATCGTGCCTGACCAGGCCTTTGGGCTGTTCCAACGGGCCAACGAGCTGGATGCCCGCGCTCCCAAGCCCCGCTTCTTCCTCGCAATCAGTCTTGGCCAAAAGGGGCAGGAGAAAAAGGCCATTGAGGTTTGGGATGCCTTAATCAAGGATTCGAAGCCGACTGCACCGTGGGTGTCATTTGCCAAGAGCCAGATTGCAGCCCTGCAAAAGCGTATCAACGGCGAGACTGCGGATAAGACAGCACAATCCAATGGATCAACCGCCACGGACCGTCCAGCCTTGTCTGGACCGTCTGCAGACGATGTCAAGGCAGCCTCCGAGATGAGTGCTGGAGACCGCCAGCAAATGATTGAAAATATGGTTTCACAATTGGCAGAGCGGTTGAACAAGGAAGGTGGATCGGCAGATGAATGGGTCAGGCTCATTCGGGCCGAACTGGTTTTAAACCGTCCCGATGAAGCCTCAAAAACCGTCGCCAAGGCGTTGGAAGCGCTTCAGTCCGATGTGGAAGGCCTTGAAAAGGTCAAGGCAGCAGCACGCTCCTTGGGAGTCTCCGTCAATCAATAATAAGTTTGGAACAAATGCGGTCCTTGAGGATGGGGCCACAATGAGGATCGTTTCATGACAAGAAAAAAACGCAGAATGTTACTGATAGGGGGCGCTGGCGCGGTGCTGTTCGCTGCAGTTGGGCTCATCCTCTTTGCCTTGCAGGATCAGATCGTTTTCTTCAATTCACCCAGTGACCTTGCAGAAAATGGCGTCAAACCCGGCCAGCGCATTCGCTTGGGTGGTCTGGTGAAGGAAGCCTCATTGGTGCGCGGTGAGGGGACCGAGATATCCTTTGTGGTGACCGATGGTGGCGCGGACGTCTCCGTCTATTATTCCGGTATCCTGCCGGATCTGTTTCGAGAAGGGCAGGGCGTGGTGACAGAGGGAGCCATGAAGCCGGATGGCAGCTTTAAAGCTGACACGGTCCTGGCCAAACATGATGAAACCTACATGCCCAAAGAAGTCGCCGATGCCTTGAAAGAACAAGGACACTGGCAGGAACCCGAAGAGGTCAAACCCAACTGAACCGGGATGATCTAATAAATTTTGATTTACAGGCCTTTGTCAGGAGCATCGTTCTGACAAAGGCTTGTAAGCAACGTCAAGTGGAACGACGATCAACCGGACTTGAGGGTTCGTTGGTATCGAATGGAGAGACAGCATGATCATTGAACTCGGTCACTACATGCTCGTGTTGGCATTTGCCCTGGCCTTGATTCAATCGGTGGTGCCGATTTGGGGTGCGCAACGCGGGAACGACCGGCTAATGGCAGTGGCGGGCCCCGTTGCCGTAACCCAGTTCCTGTTTGTCGGGTTGGCCTTCGCAGCTTTGACAAACGCTTATGTGACATCGGATTTCTCGGTACGCAACGTCTGGGAAAACAGCCATTCGGACATGCCTTTGCTGTTCAAATTCACTTCGGTGTGGGGCAATCACGAAGGTTCCATGTTGCTCTGGGTGTTCATTCTGGTGATATTCGGTGCACTCGTTGCTGTCTTTGGACGCAATTTGCCGCCGCAGCTAAAGGCAAACACCCTTGCGGTGCAGGGGTGGGTTTCCGCCTCCTTCCTGGCGTTTGTGCTTTTTACGTCCAATCCGTTTCATCGCATCGCCAACGCCCCGATCGAAGGACGTGACCTCAATCCGATTCTTCAGGATATCGGCCTCGCCATCCATCCACCTCTACTGTATCTTGGCTATGTTGGCTTCTCCATTGCCTTTGCTTTCTCGATTGCCGCATTGCTCGAAGGCCGTATCGACGCCGCTTGGGCACGTTGGGTGCGACCTTGGGTGCTGACCGCTTGGGGTTTCCTGACCCTTGGTATCTCCATGGGGTCCTACTGGGCCTATTATGAGCTTGGTTGGGGTGGCTTCTGGTTCTGGGACCCGGTTGAAAATGCCTCTTTCATGCCATGGCTGAGCGGCACGGCTTTGCTTCACTCCGCAATCGTGATGGAGAAACGCGGCGCTCTGAAGGTCTGGACCATCCTGCTGTCGATTCTGACCTTTTCCTTGTCGTTGCTGGGCACTTTCCTCGTTCGCTCGGGCGTCCTGACCTCGGTCCATGCCTTTGCGACCGATCCGTCCCGCGGTGTTTTCATTCTTGCCCTGTTGGTTACCTTCATTGGTGGCGGTCTGGCTCTGTTTGCGTGGCGCGCACCTTTGTTGCGTCAGGGTGGTGTTTTTGCCCCCATTTCCCGCGAAGGCGGGCTAGTGCTCAACAACCTCTTCCTGTCGGCTGCTACTGCCGCTGTTCTGGTGGGTACGCTCTATCCTCTTGCCCTTGAAGCCATCACCGGAGCGAAAATTTCCGTCGGTGCGCCTTTCTTCAACGCAACCTTTGGCCCGATGATGGTGCCTTTGCTTTTGGCAGTGCCTTTTGGTCCTTTGCTGGCTTGGAAGCGAGGCGATTTATATGCGGCTTCGCAGCGGCTCTATATTGCGTTCGGACTTTCGCTTTTCGTTATGGCCGCCTGCTTTGCTTTGATTGAAGGCGGTTCCGGTCTTGCGCCGCTCGGCATTGGTCTGGCGGTCTGGGTGATGATTGGCTCTCTTTCGGAAATCCAGCTGCGCATCGGCCTCTTCAAAATGCCGTTCTCTACGTCACTTTCACGTCTAAAAGGTCTGCCTCGCTCGGTCTGGGGGACCGCATTTGGGCATTTCGGACTCGGCATGACCGTGCTTGGTTTGATTGTTGCCAGTGCCTTCCATAGCGAAAATATTCTGATGATGAAGCAGGGTGATATCGCAGAACTGGACGGCTACCAGTTCGAACTGACCGGCTTTAAAGAAGAATCCCGCTTCAACTTCTCCGACATGGCGGGCACCTTCCGCGTGACCAAGGATGGGGAATTTGTCACTGAATTGCATCCGATCAAGCGAACCTATACTGCGCGCAATATGCCAACGACAGAAACCGCCATTTATACCATCGGCGGCGTGACGCAAATCTATATGTCCCTGGGCGAAAAGCAGAAGGATGGCAGCATAGCGGTGCGTATCTATCACAAGCCTTGGGTCACCTTTATCTGGCTCGGAACATTTGTGATGTTCCTTGGCGGCCTTATTTCTCTGACGGACCGGCGTTTGCGCATCGGTGCGCCTGCACGGCGCGGGCGGTCAAAAGAGGCCGCTGGCACCGCTTGACCTTACGCGAGTTGGAACAAGTTATGGACACATCTTCGATGAATTCCTTTGGTCTTCTTTCTGTCTTTCGCTCAATGGTGGTTGCCATTTCGATGCTTGTGGGGCTGCTTGTCGGGACCTCTCCATCCTTTGCGGTCAATCCGGATGAAATGCTTGACGATCCTGTGTTGGAAGAACGAGCCCGTGACATTTCAGCGGGTCTGCGTTGTCTTGTCTGCCAGAACCAGTCGATTGACGATTCCGACGCACCGTTGGCACGGGACCTTCGCATTCTGGTGCGTGAAAGACTGGTCGCAGGCGACAGTGATGCCGAAGCTCGAGAATTCCTGGTCAACCGTTATGGCGAATTCGTTCTGCTGAAGCCGTCTTTCTCGGCCAAGAATATCTTCCTCTGGGCCTTTGGCCCGCTGGTTCTGCTGTTTGGTCTGTTTGCCATCTTTCGGCTTTACCGCAAAAACAAACAGGTGGATCAGACCTCCAAATCGAAGGGCAAGGACCATCTGAGCGAAGAAGAAGAAGCCAAGCTCAAGAAAATTTTATCGCAATAGATCGAACAGATACTGGCATTTGCCCGTTTCTCTTCTAGATATTGAAACAAGAGGCGCATCCTCCCGATGCGCTTTTTGTTTGTCACAAGAGGGGCGGGACATGATCAGGAAAGAAAATTCGACACAGAGGCTAAGCTTCGAAGGCTCGTTGGGCGATGTTCTTCAGGCCCGCCTTGAAATGCCGACAGGCCCGATCCGTGCCACGGCCATTTTCGCGCATTGCTTTACCTGTTCAAAGGACATCTTTGCAGCCAGGCAAATCGCGACCCAGCTTGCGAGCAAGGGGTTTGCCGTCTTCCGCTTCGATTTTACCGGCCTTGGTTCGTCCAAGGGCGAGTTCGCGGACACCAATTTCTCCTCCAACATCGAAGATTTGTTGCGCGCTGCCGCTACCTTGCGCGAGGCCATCGCTGGTCCCAGTCTGCTGGTCGGGCACTCTCTTGGCGGTGCAGCTGTGCTTGCTGCTGCCTCTCAAATTCCCGAAGCTAAGGCGGTCGTCACCATCGGCGCGCCTGCCGATGTCCAGCATATCGAGCATTCGTTTGGGTGCCATCTCGACGACATTCGTGACCAAGGCGAAGCAGAGGTTTCGCTGGCAGGAAGGCCTTTCACGATCAAGAAGCAATTTCTGGAAGATCTGAAAGCCCACAAGCTAACGGACCGGATTGCCAACATGAAAAAGGCCCTGATGGTGCTGCATTCACCGCTCGATGAGACCGTTGGCATCGATAATGCGTCGGAAATCTTCCTTGCCGCCAAGCATCCTAAAAGCTTTGTTTCGCTCGATAATGCCGATCATCTGATCACGGACAAAGATGATGCCATCTATGTTGCCGAGGTGATTTCTGCCTGGGCATCGCGTTATATCGAAGGCGGACATGCCCCACAAAAGGAAGTGCCCCTTGGGGCCTTGGTGGCGGAAACAGGGTTGGGCAAATTCCAGAACTATGTGCAAGTCGGGCACCATACCTTGCTGGCGGATGAACCAAAAGAGGTTGGCGGGCTGGATAGTGGGCCAACTCCTTATGACTATCTCGCCACAGCCCTTGGGGCCTGCACCACAATGACTTTGCGGATGTATGCGGATTTCAAGAAACTTCCCGTCAGCCATATTGAGACCGAGGTGATCCATAACAAGGTTCATGGCTCTGACTGTGCCGAATGCACCACAGATGATATTGAGCAAAAGGCCAACAAGAAGGGCAAGATAGACCACTTCGAACGGCGCATTACGATTGAGGGCGACGTGAGCGAAAAGGAGCGACAGTCCTTGCTCCGTATTGCTGATAAGTGTCCTGTTCATCAAACCATGGAACACGGCAGCGTCGTTGTGACCAGATTGGTGGAATAATCCCGACGCCAACCCCTTTTCATCCCGATAGTGCTGTGATAAACAGCCTCGCTCAGCACCCGGCGCAATCGCATCGGGTGCTTTTTATTCGGCATCATGCCGACCTGACCGACGCGCGACAACGGATGGGAGCAAGGGATGGCAAAGCACGCTTATTGTGGTCTGGACTTCGGGACATCAAACTCTACATTGGGTCTGGTTGTCGATGGCAAGCCGCAGCTTGTCCCACTTGAAGCAGGAGAAGTGACCCTGCCTTCGTCGCTTTTCTTCGATTATGAAGACCATAGTGTGCATTTTGGTCGTGAGGCGATTGCCACCTATATGGAAGGCGGCGAGGGGCGCTTGATGCGCGCGCTGAAATCGATTCTCGGCACCTCTACCATCCACGAAACCACGATGATCGGCCCGGAGCGCAAACCCTTCACCGCGGTGCTTGCCTTGTTCCTCCAGCGCATGAAGAGGCAGGCCGAACAGGTTGTCGGTCAGGAGCTCAGCCATGTGGTGATGGGGCGTCCCGTCCATTTCATCGATTATGATGAAACGGCCGACAGGGAAGCGGAAGACACCTTGCGGGCCATTGCAGCAGAGGTCGGTTTCAAGCACATTGAATTCCAGTTCGAGCCCGTAGCAGCAGCGCGCGATTTTCAGCAAACCACCAGTCGCGAAGAATTGGCGATGATCATCGATATTGGCGGTGGTACGTCAGACTTCACGGTCCTCAAAGTTTCCCCACAGGACGCCAATCGCATTGGAAAGCCGTCGGACACCGTTCTGGCGAATGCGGGTATTCATGTCGGCGGAACGGATTTTGATCGCTGGCTTTCTTTGTCGCGTCTCATGCCTCTGCTTGGATATCAAAGCCCGATGATCAAGGAAGGGCGGCTGATGCCGGTCGGCTATTATCACGACCTGGCGACTTGGCAGCGGATCAACTTTCTTTACGATCACAAGACTTTCAGCGACCTGAAGGTTTTGCGTCGCGAAGCCAAAAAGCCTCAGTTGATTGAGCGCCTGTTGAAGGTGCTGGAGTTGCGAGAAGGCCACCGGTTGGCTTTGGGTGTCGAGGAAGCCAAGGTCACCTTGTCCGATCATACTCAGGCCGAAATGCATCTTGATTTCATTGAAGCCAATCTCACAGCTTCCATGTCGCGCGATGATCTCGTCGATGCTCTGAGCGATGGCACCGAGCGGGTCAAGAAAGTGATTTCCGAGGCGATAACCAGTGCGGGCGTGAAAGCGGACGCCATTTCGGTGGTCTTCCTCACGGGTGGTTCAACCAAGGTGCCTTATATCCGCGATAGCCTGACAGCCATGGTCCCCAATGCCCGTATCATTGATGGCGACGCCTTCGGTTCTGTCGGCATTGGTCTGGCTTTGGAGGCGCATCAGCGCTTTTCCTGAGGACTAGTTTCACTTGCCACCATCCGTTATTCTCCCTCCAAGCCGATAACATTGCCTGAGGCCGAATGTGGCAAAAGCTGGCCCAATTTGGGCAAACTGCTCTGAGCCGTTTTTGCGTTTGGCGTCCCCATGCGCTGGACGAAATAATAAATAACTGAATTTATTTACAAATTTCCCCTGTATCAACATTACGCAACTTTAATAGTAACATCTCGTCATAGGCCAATTTGCCTCATATAAAAATATGTATCAAACGCATGACGCATTGTTTGCGACCAATGCCCATTCGAAAAATCTGACAAGTTGCGACCGGATATGTCTGGGCGCACCCACCAAATAGACTGACTGACCTTCTTTGTGCCGCAATCCTTGATGTAACATTGTGGCTGACAGATCGAGCGGAGAAAAGACTAAATGAAGATGATGTTCAAAAATGCTCCAGTGAAAACGACCTTGTTGGCATCCGCCCTGTCTCTGGGTGTAATTGCCGGAGCGACCGTGCCGACCTTGATTACCGGACAGCCTCAGGCCCATGCGGAAGCCGTGAAAGTGACCACCCCGGCTGCCCCGGTGGACTTTTCCAACGTTGTGAAAGCCGTCAAACCAGCCGTTGTTTCGGTGCAGGTCAAAACACAGATTTCCAGGCCGGATGGCAATAAATTCGGCATTCCCGGTTTCCCGGAATTTCGTGATCTGCCAAAGGATCACCCATTTAACCGTTTCTTCCGTCGTTTCGGGGAAGACAAGGATAACGACAACCCGAAAAAGGCACCGCGCCCTCGCTACGGTCAGTCTCAGGGGTCCGGCTTCTTCATCTCCGAAGATGGTCTGGTCGTCACCAACCATCATGTCATTGACAAAGGCAGCGAATTCACGCTCGTCATGGATGATGGAACCGAGCTTGAAGCAGAATTGCTTGGCTCCGACGAGCGCTCTGATCTTGCCTTGTTGAAAGTGAAAAAGCCTGATCGCAAATATCAATATGTGAAATTCGCCAAAGACCTGCCACCTGTTGGCTCGTGGGTTCTGGCTGTTGGCAATCCGTTTGGTCTTGGTGGCACAGTCACTGCTGGTATTATTTCAGCCCACGGACGCGACATCAACGCGCGCAATTACGAAAGCTTCATCCAGATCGACGCTGCGGTTAACAAGGGCAATTCCGGTGGCCCAACCTTCAACCTGCAGGGCGAAGTGATTGGTGTGAACACCGCCATCTTCTCGCCATCGGGCGGCAATGTTGGGATCGCGTTTGCCATTCCATCCGAGGTTGCCAAGGATGTTGTGACTGACCTGAAAAATGGCGGTAAAGTGAAACGCGGCTGGCTGGGTGTTCACATCCAGAATGTCACCGATGACATCGCCGAAAGCCTTGGTCTTGCCGAAGCTGCAGGCGCCATGGTCACCCATACCGACGAAGCCGCACCAGCTTTCAAGGCAGGTGTCCAGGTTGGTGACGTCATTCTCGCCGTGAATGGTGCTGAGGTGAAAAACACCCGTGAACTGGCCCGAGCCATTGGACGTGCAGAACCTGATTCTGACGTCGAGTTGACCATCTGGCGCGAAGACCACGAAATCAAACTGAACGTGCATCTTGGTCTCTTCCCAGATCAGGCCAGCAATTCTGACCAGGGTGGCAGCATGCCGCAGCCATCTGTGGAACCTACCGACATGAAACAATTCGGCCTTGAATTGCAGCCAAGCCCTGAGGGCGATGGACTGGCAATCGTTGATGTCGATCCGGACGGTGTTGCCGCTGAAAAAGGTCTGGTACAGGGTGATGTGATTCAGTCTGTTGCTGGTAAGAAAGTCACCAACATCGAGGAATTGCGCAAGCAGCTCTCCGACGCCAATAAAGGTAACCGCAAAACCATTCTGATGCGGGTTAAAACCAAAACCGGGGTTCGCTTTGTTGCTCTGCCGCTCAAAGACATGTAATCGGCGATAGAATCGCTTCCAAAAATATCAGGCACGGTCTCATTGAGACCGTGCCTTTTTTGTATCCACCGTCTTCCAAATTCAAATTTGCTGCTTTCGTTTCCGCCAAGTCTGTGACTTATCGCACCTTTCAGACAATGCCCCTTTGCTCGCCAGCAAAGACCGTTATAATCGCCTTGATTTTCCGCACTGCCAAAGGGACATTGCCCTTGGCAGAGAGAAGCAGTCGAAGAGGAAAAGCATGCGCATTCTGATCATTGAAGACGACATCGAAGCCGCGAGCTATCTGATCAAGGGGCTCAAGGAAGCAGGCCATGCCTGCGATCATGCTGCCGACGGTGATCAGGGTTACGAGCATGCTGCCAAGGGTGGCTACGATATCCTGATCATTGACCGTATGTTGCCAAAGCGCGATGGCCTGTCCATCATCGAACAGCGACGCGAGGAAGGCGATGAAACGCCGGTTCTGATCCTTTCGGCCCTTGGCGAAGTCGATGACCGCGTTACCGGCCTCAGGGCTGGCGGGGATGACTATCTCACCAAACCCTATGCATTCTCTGAATTGCTTGCCCGCATCGAAGTGATGGCCCGCCGTCGCAGCCCCGGTGAAGTCGAGACCATGTATCGCCTTGCCGATCTGGAACTGGATCGCCTGTCTCATACGGTGAAACGGTCTGGCCAAACCATCCTGCTACAGCCACGGGAATTTCGCTTGCTGGAATATTTGATGAAGAATGCTGGTCAGGTCGTAACCCGCACCATGCTGCTGGAAAATGTCTGGGATTATCATTTCGACCCACAGACCAACGTCATTGACGTTCATATTTCCCGTCTGCGTGCCAAGATCGACAAGGGCTTCGAGCCTGCCTTGCTGCAAACCGTGCGTGGTTCCGGCTACAGCCTGCGTGCGCCTGAATAGGGCGAAGCGCGGGGCTTCGGCCTTGCAGATGACGAACCAGATAGCGGGGCAGAATGCCAGTGGGCTCGATTAACAAGATCATGCGGACAACGGCCTTTAAGCTTTCCGCTATCTATTTGATCATCTTTACAATTTTTGCTGTCTTCCTGATTGTCTATATTGCCATCAACACCCAGATCCTGATGACCCGGCAACTCAATTCCGCGGTCGAGCTGGAGGTGAGTGGCCTGATCGAGCAGTATCGCTCAGGCGGGTTGCCCCAATTGGTGCGGGTGATCGAGGAGCGCTCGCGTCGTCCCGGTGCCAGCCTCTATCTCGTTACCGATTTTCGCGGTCACTTTGTTGCGGGCAACGTCTCCACCTTGCCCAAATGGGTGCTGGACGAGCGCGGCGCGATCCAGCAAACCGTGCCCTATCAGCGGCTGGGAGAAACCACACGCAAGGAATTCAACGCTGTCGTCAGCGTCTATGAAGTCTTTGGTGGCTATCGCCTGCTGGTTGGTCGCGATGTTGGCGAGCGAGAGATTTTCCGCAAGGTGGTGGAGCAAGCCTTCATCGTCTCTGCAATCTTAATGATCCTGTTGGCGCTGCTGTCCTGGATTTTCGTCTCTCGCAAGGTTTTAAAGCGCATCGATGTGATTGCCGAAGCGTCCCGACATATCATGGCGGGGCAACTGGACGAGCGTTTGCCCGTGACCCAGTCCGGTGATGAATTCGACCGCTTGTCCGAAAGCCTCAATATCATGCTCTCGCGCATCGAAGCCTTGATGCATGGGTTGAAGGAAGTTTCGGACAATATCGCGCACGATTTGAAAACCCCGCTGACCCGCCTGCGAAACCGCGTAGAGCTGACATTGGCCTCAGATGACGCTGACAGCGAAACCTACCGCGCCGCATTGGAGCAGACTTTGGAGGAATCCGAAAGCCTGATCCGAACCTTTGATGCTTTGTTGAGAATTGCCCGTGTTGAGGCGAAATCAACTCAGATCGAAAAGACTCCCCTTGATATCGGGGCCATCGCTGCCGACATGGCGGAGCTTTACGAACCCGTGGCCGAGGATGAGGGGGCCGTCTTGACGTGGGACGTGGGAAGTGGGGATGCCGGGCCAACCTTCGAAATTGCCGGCAACCGGGAGCTGATCAGTCAGGCCATCGCCAATCTCATCGACAATGCGCTCAAATACTCCGTGCGCCACGCAACGGAACGCCGTAACCTCGCCCCAGACCACAAAGACAAACTGCCAGATGAAGCGCGCATTCATGTCTCTGTGACCCGAAAGGGTGATGCGCCAAAGGATGATGCCCCTGATAAACGGCCCATTCTTCTGAGCGTCACTGACAATGGCCCGGGCATCGCCAAGGAAGATCGGGTGCGGGTCTTGCAGCGTTTTGTCCGGCTCGATAAAAGCCGCAACCAGCCGGGATCTGGCCTTGGCCTTAGTCTGGTTAACGCGGTTGCCACACTCCATGACGCCACCATCATTCTGGGCGACAATCATCCGGGCCTGATTTTCTCGCTCCAGTTCCCGCCATTGCCGGTGCAGGATGAGGGCGAGACAGACATGGTTGACGACGAATAACAGCCGCCACGCAGAGCGGTGCCAATCAAGAAATTCAAGACTTTGAAGGGGGAGCAAATGGCTCAAGGGGAACAAACAGACGGCCTGATCGATCCATTCTGGCTTGGGGCAAAAGCCCTGCCAATCATTGGCGACCCCGATGCCGCCTTTGAACGTCTGTTTGATAGCCGCAACAGCTTGCTGTCGCGCGATGAAACAGCCGCCGAGCAAGTGGCGTCTCTTGATGCTGCCCTCAAAGTCCCCAATCTCATGGCGATGCTAGCCGCAACGTGCGAGACCTCTCCCTATCTGCGCGAACTGATGGCCAAGGATGTTGCGCGGCTGTCTTCCATCCTCTCTGAATGCCCAGCCACCCGCATGGCCCGTCTGGTGAAGCAGGCGATCGAGGAGCCGCAAACGTCGCAGGCCGCGATCATGCGCCATCTGCGTCTGATCAAGCAGGATGCCGCCTTGACCATTGGTTTGGCGGATCTGGCGGGTCACTGGACTGTCAAGCAAGTGACCAATGCTCTGACCGAGATTGCCGATGCCACTCTGCGCGGTGCCTTGCGCTTTGTGCTGAGCGAATTTCATCGCCGGGGTAAACTCACCTTGCCGTATCCCGAAGACCCTGAGCGCGACTGCAGCTATGTGGCGCTTGCCATGGGCAAGCATGGGGCAGGGGAGCTGAACTATTCGTCAGATATTGACCTGATCATCATCTATGACGGCGACAAGGCCCCTTGCGACGATCCAATGGAAATGAGCAGCATCTTTGTTCGTCTGACCAAACAAGTGGTCAAGATCATGCAGGATCGCACTGCCGAGGGTTATGTTTTCCGCACCGATCTGCGCTTGCGACCCGATCCGGGTGCAACGCCGCCTGCGGTCTCGCTATTGGCGGCTCTGCAATATTACGAAAGCATGGGGCAGAATTGGGAGCGCGCAGCTCTGATCAAGGCTCGCGCCTGTGCGGGCGATCTTGCCGTTGGCGAAGGTTTCCTGAAAGAAATCACGCCTTTCATCTGGCGCAAATATTTCGACTATGCGGCGCTCGCCGACGTTCATTCGATCAAACGCCAGATCCATGCCCACAAGGGCCATGATACCATCGCCATCAAGGGCCATAATGTGAAACTGGGGCGTGGCGGCATTCGCGAAATCGAATTCTTCGTCCAGACCCAGCAGTTGATTGCCGGGGGCCGTAACCCGGCGCTGCGCGGACGCGAAACCATTCCCATGTTGTCTGAACTGGTGAAGCTGACATGGATTGAACCCGAAGCCCGTGACGCTCTCACCCAAGCTTATGCCTTCCTGCGCAAGGTCGAGCATTGCATCCAGATGCAGCGCGATGAGCAGACCCAGAATCTGCCACAGAGCGACGAAGGTGTCGCCGAGATTGGGCGGATGATGGGCTATCAGGATGCCGATCTGTTCAAAAAAGACCTGCGCGCTTGGCTCGAATGCGTGCAGAGCCATTATGTCGAATTGTTCCGCGAGGAGGATGAACTGGGCGCGGAAGGAGGCGGCAATCTGGTCTTTACCGGCGAGGATGACGACCCCGAAACTCTCGACACTCTGTCTCGCATGGGGTTCCAGAATCCCAAGGAAGTCACCGCCGCGATCCGCAGCTGGCATTTTGGCCGCTTTCCTGCCACCCGATCAACCAAAGCCCGTGAGCGACTGACCGAATTCACCCCAGATCTGTTGAAGGCGCTGAGCAACACAGACAATGCGGACGCTGCTTTCTTGTCTTTCAACGACTTTCTGGCTGCATTGCCATCAGGCGTCCAGGTCTTCTCCCTGTTGCGCAACAATCCGCAGCTTTTGGAAATTCTCACCATTATCCTTGGCACCTCGCCCCGGCTGGCAGCAACGGTTGGCCGCCGCCCGCGCGTTATTGATGCACTCCTTGACCCTGCTTTCTTTGGCGACATGCTCGAGCGTGACAATCTCGAAGCCCAGTTGGACCGGTTGTTGAAGGAGGCCAATCATTATGAGCAAGCCTTGGATGGCGCCCGCATCTTTGGGCAGGAGCAATTGTTTCTGATCGGTGTGCGTATCCTGATGGGGTCGATATCGGCCTCACAGGCCGGTGCTGCTTATGCCATGGTGGCTGGTGTCATCATACGCAAAATGCTTGAATTCAGCCAGAAAGAGCTGGAGCGCCGCCATGGACGAATCCCCGGTGGCCGTGTAGCCGTTTTGGCCATGGGCAAGCTGGGTGGCCGTGAAATGACCGCCGGGTCCGATCTCGATTTGATGCTGCTGTATGACCATGACGAGGATGTGTCCTTCTCCGATGGAGACAAGCCACTTGCCCCCTCTCAATATTTTGCACGCCTGACCCAGCGTTTGATCACCGCCTTGTCAGCCCCTACCGCCGAAGGGGAGTTGTATGAAGTGGATTTCCGCTTGCGGCCTTCGGGCAATTCGGGGCCTTTGGCAACTGCTCTTAAATCCTTCAAGGCCTATCATGCCAAGGATTCCTGGACATGGGAGCATATGGCGCTGACGAGAGCGCGCGTGGTGGCGGGCGACGCGGAATTTTCCCGCATTGTGCGTCAGGAAGTCGTCGGCATCTTGACCCAACCGCGCGATGAAATGGCCATTCGCAAGGATATCGCCCAAATGCGGGCCCGCATTGAAAGCGAGAAAGGCACCAAGGATCTTTGGGACATCAAACAAGCTGCCGGGGGTCTGGTCGATGTGGAATTCATCGCCCAATGCTACCAGTTGATCCACGCCCATGCGCATCCAACAATCCTGCATGCCAACACGGCCGAAACCCTGCGGCTCTGCGTCGATGAAGGCTTGATCGATGTCGGTGATGCCGACATTCTCGTGCCTTCGATCCGCCTCTATCATGATTTGACTCAGATTGTGCGGGTTTGTTTTGCAAAACAGTTCAACCCAGAAACGGCGACCAAGGCCTTCAGGGAAGCACTTGTAAGGGCGTCATTTGAACCGGATATGCCACGGCTTGAAGAGCGCATGCGCGATTGCCAGCAAGCGGTTAGAAGCTGTTTTGAAAGGTTGGTAGGAACGGTGCCGTCTTCAAGCTGAGAGGCACGAAAAATTTGAGCGGAAAATCGATCGTGGGGATCGGTTTCCGCTCCAGGTGCCAGCATGTCGGAGGCGGCTGCTGATGCTCACTTGGTGCTGGTTTCCACCTGAGCGCCTCCTCGGGAGAAGTCTGGATGCAACCATCCAAACGGTTGCACGAATGAATGGAGCCCGGAGGGACTAATATCGAACCACCAACGTGCAATCGTCAGGACTCATTTTGCGGCTGATTCGGGCTTTCTTCCTTGTGATGGGTCAAATTACGTAGATTTTCACTTGAAGTTGGATTTTTCGGCAGGCGCACCGATACCCGTGTGCCCTGACCAATCCGCGAACGGATTTTCACGGTGCCGCCGGATAGACAAATGATCCGGCGCGCGATTGACAGGCCCAATCCTGACCCCTTGTGCGATTTCGTAAACTGGTTTTGCACCTGCTCAAATGGATGACCGACCCGGTCGATAGCATCCTGCGGGATCCCGACGCCGGTATCGGTGATGGTCAGGACCACGTGAGCATTGCTGTCAGTGCCGGTAATGGCGATGGTGCCGCCTTCTGGAGTGAATTTCACCGCATTATCGAGCAGGTTAAAAATGACTTGCTCAATCAGATGCGGGTCCGCATGGGCTTTAAGGCTTTCCGGCATCCTGTCTTGGAAAGACAGATTGCGCTCCTCTGCCTTTTTCTCCATGGCTTCGGTGTTGATTTTTTTCACCAGTTCGGACAGGTCCACGGAATCCGGATAAAGCTCGATATCTCCGTCTTCCAGCCGCGACATGCTTAGAATGTCATCGATCAAATGCAGCAAATAGGCGCCACTTGTATGGATGTCGTTGGAATAGTCGCGATATTTATCCGTCTTGTGCTCACCGAAGATCTCGTTTTTCATCACTTCAGAGAAACCGATGATGGCATTTAGCGGTGTGCGCAGCTCGTGGGAAATGTTGGCAAGGAATTGCGACTTGACCCGGTTGGCGGCCTGCGCATTGTCCTTTTCCTTGGCATATTGTTCGGTCATCACAACCAATTGCTGCGCTTGGCGTTCCAGCGTTTGGCGGGAATGGCGCAGATCGGAAATGGTTTCGATCAATTGCTGCTCGCTTTCCAGCAAACGGCTTTCCTGCATTTTCAGGTTGGAAATATCCGTGCCGACCGAGACGAAGCCTCCATCGCTGGTGCGCCTTTCACTGATCTGCAGCCAGCGCCCGTCAGCCAGTTCGGCCTTGTAGGTACGGGCAATCCGGGCTGCGGTGCCCGAGCGATCAAACAGCAAATCGTCGGCATTGATTTCGTGATCATCTTCGATGCCAACCACATGTGGCTGACCGCGATCCATCAACTGGCTGTAGCTCAGCCCAATGATATCTTCATCATGAGGGATATTATAGAGATCACGATAAGGCTGATTGCACAGCACCAGTTTGTGGTTGTCATCCCATAGCACAAAGGCTTCCGAGATGGTGTCAACGGCATCGCGCAACCGCATATCGGCCCGCTTGCGTCGTTCATTGGCTACAATCTGCTCGGTGACATCAATGACCAACCCCATCAAATGCAAGCGGTTGTTCGGGCTGCGGGTCAATTCCGCGCGGATCTGCAGCCAGACCCAATGACCCTTTTCATGACGCATCCGGAATTTGCGATCCATCATTGTCGATTGCGTCGACAGCAGTGATTCCACATGTTCATGCAGATTGCCATCGTCTGGATGCATGCGCGCGTTAAGCTGCGCAAAGCCTATCAGGTCGTCAGTCGGCTCCATTCCAAGCAAATTATACATCGAATGTGACCAGTAGATATGGCCACGTGCCAGATCCCAATCCCAAAGGCCTGAGCGCGAGCGTTTTAACGCGGCGTCCATTCGGCGGATCGCAGTGAAATAGATATTGTCCGCTTCACGTGCCCGCGCGCCCTGACTGAAAAATGCGTAGACGGTCAACAGGATTGTGCCGCTCATCACGAGAAAAACAATCACGCTGGTGGCCACGTCCTGTCGCCAGTCCGCGAAGATCTCGCTCTTTTTGCGCAGGACCATCACCGATCCGCGGCCTTCGCCCAGATGATGGACCGATGCCAAGGCTTTGACATCATCCTCAAGAGTGATGTCCAGCACGCCAGCGCTGGCGCCCAGCGCTTGCAGTCCGTGCGACCGACCCAGCAATTCAATCAGGGTTTTCCGCATGTCTTGCGCATCGCGCGGGATCGACGCAACGATCATGCCGTTGCTGTTGGTCAGAAAAATTTGGTAATTGTCAGCCAGATGCTGATTGGGCAAGGACGCAAACAACCATTCCTGAAACATGTCCCGGGTTGGGGTTGGCGACTTGTAGGCTGTAGCTGACGAAGGGGAGGATTCCGGCTTTGTTTCGCTTGCAGGCAAATCTGAAGTCAGATTTGGCAAAATGGGTTTGGCTGGTTCTTTGGTCGTGATCCGGTTTGCGTTGGGGCCGGATTGGTTTTTAAGGCTTGCAACATGGTCAGAATAACGACTGGAAATCCGCGCAGTAACCAACGCGGTCAGCAACTCGATTTCCTTCTTGGCGTCTGCCGTCAACGACGCTTTGTCGGACACCAGATCATCTGCCCTCCAGATTCCCACCAACGCGAAAAAGCTGAGAATGATAGCGGGTATGGCATGCCGCAGAAGAGGCTCCTCGCGGACGCGAGACATATAGCTTGGCCCTGCCAGCAAACGGGCTGGCCCGGAGATGGAATCGTTCACATCCATAGCTTTCGACCCGAAAAAGCGGAATCGTACGTCCTTATGCGCGCTGACTGATCCAGCCTGCGTCATTGAAGGCCTCCTGACTGAAGCTTCTTGATTTTACTTATCCGGAGGTGTGCCGCATCTCCGATCCAAAGTTATTTGAATCGATGCGCGGCTTTTTGTCTAGAGTCCCGAAAGATTTTTTTGGTTAATAAGAGGTTAATGGGGAGAGATTACTTTAACTTTGTTCCTGCCTGTTAAAGACTCAGCTCCATTCACTCATTGCAAGCATCGATTGACGATATCAGCAACATCTTTTGATAGCATTGAGCTTTCGGCGATTCTGCGCAATTGCTGCTCGGCAGCGGTTCGGCGTTCTGATTCCAATGCACGCCAGGATCTGAAATTATTCGCCAGCCTTGCCGCCGTTTGTGGATTAAGTGTGTCTTGTGCCAATACCACATCGGCAAGCAGCGCAAATCCGGCTCCATCAGCTCGATTGAACTGCAATGCGTTGTTCATGGCAAACGCACCAATGAGCGCACGGACCCGGTTCGGACTCTCCATCGAGAAGAAAGGCGCCTTCATCAATGCGCGCAGGCGCTCAATGGTGCCCTCTTCGGGAATGGAGGCTTGCAGGGACAGCCATTTATCGACGACGAGAGCGTCATCCTTATATCGCTGGTGAAAATCAGCAAGCAATGCTTCCGCAGCCGCAGGCCGACTTGTGGCCAATGAAGACAGCGCTGCGAAGCGGTCTGTCATGTTGGTGGCATTCTCATAGTGATGCTGGGCGAGGGTGGTCACCGTATCCGCCTTGGTGGCCAGCAACAGGTCCAGAAGACAATTGCGCAGGTCGCGCCGACCCGCTGCGGCTGCATTCGGGCTATAAGGTCTGTCGTCCTGCATGCTCGAATAAAGGGCGATCAACCGATCACCCAATTGGGTTGCCAGTTCGAGGCGCAACTTCGAGCGCGCTGCATGAATGGCATCCGGGTCCACATCCTTGGCGATCAGGCGCGCAATATCGCTCTCGCTGGGCAGGCGCAGCATCTGGGCACGGAAGGCATGTTCGAGCCGTTCATCAAACAGACAGGCATCAAGGGCAGATACCAACAGCGGAGCGACCTCACGCAGGGCCGGCTTGTTACCGTCAGAATCACCTTTCCTTTGTGCATTGCTCTGTTCAACCAGATGCTCTGTAAAGATCTGCTGCGCGGCTTCCCAGCGATTGAACGGATCGCTGTCATGGCGCATGAGGATCAGATTGTCTTCCAGGGTCAGGTTGGTGCGCAAATGCACAGGTGCAGACAGGCCCCGCAACATGGAAGGAATGGCATCCTTCTCAACGCCGGAAAAGACCAGTTGATGCTGACGCTCTGTGATGTGCAACAAATTGCATTCGTGATCACCAATTTGTTCGCCGGTTTTGCGGTCATGAATCGCTTCAAAGCGCACGCGGGACCCATCGCGCGCGACCAGCCCAAATCGCATTGGAATATGCAGCAGCTTCTTGGTCGGCTGCCCCGGCGAAGGGGGGCAGGATTGTTGCAAAGTCAATGAAAGCTGCTTGCGCTTTGCGTCATAGAAATATGTGGCAACCACTGTTGGCGTGCCTGCTTGTTCATACCAAAGCGCAAATTGCGTTAGATCGATGTCACATGTTTCAGAAAAGCAGGACAGGAAATCCTCAATCGTCACCGCTTGCCCGTCATGGCGGTCAAAATAGACATCGAGACTTTTGCGAAAGCCCTCGCATCCAACAAGGCTTTTCAGCATCCGGCAGAGCTCAGCACCCTTTTCATAAACGGTCGCGGTGTAGAAATTGTTGATCTCTGCATAAACTTCCGGGCGGACAGGATGGGCGAGGGGTCCGCTATCTTCCGGGAACTGACGCGCCCGCAATTCGCGCACATCCGCGATCCGCTTGACTGGGCGTGAGCGCATGTCGGAGGAGAATTCCTGATCGCGGAAAACTGTCAGCCCTTCTTTCAGGCACAACTGGAACCAATCGCGGCATGTCACCCGGTTGCCGCTCCAATTGTGAAAATATTCATGCGCGATAACGGCCTCGATCAACGCATAATCCGTATCCGTCGCGGTCTCGGGCTTGGCCAGCACATATTTGTCGTTGAAAATATTGAGACCCTTATTCTCCATCGCGCCGAAATTGAAATCGGAAACGGCGACGATCATGAAGGTGTCCAGATCATATTCCCGCCCATAGGCCGTCTCATCCCAAGCCATCGAGCGCTTGAGCGAATCCATTGCGTAGCCGACTCGATCTTCTTTGCCATGCTCGACAAAGATTTTAAGCGAGACACGACGGTTCGAGCAGGTGACAAAATGATCTTCAACGCACGCCAGATCTCCCGCCACCATGGCGAAAAGATAGGAGGGCTTGGGGAAAGGGTCCTGCCAATGGGCATAATGCCAAGGTGCGTCACTTGTCCCGTCCGGCGCCAGCATGTCACCTGCCTCAATCAGATTGCCATTGGCCAACAAATGGGTGAAGCGCTTGGGTGCCTCAATCCGCACATCATAGGTGCTCAGGACGTCCGGGCGGTCGTAGAAATAGGTAATTCTACGAAAGCCTTCTGCCTCGCATTGGGTGCAAAAGGCTCCGTTTGATGAGTATAGACCCATCAATTGGGTGTTCTTTTTCGGTGACAAACGAGTCGTTATTTCCAAAACGAACCGCCGATGCGGTGGATAGTCCAGTGAAAAACGATCCGGTTTTGCACTGAATCGGTCTTCCCACATTTCTCTTCCATCGAGTCGCGCGTCAACAAAGTCCAATCCATCCCCTTTCAACACGAGGCAAAAACCCGCCGGATATCCGGCTCTCGGTTCAATCGTCAACCGAGTCGTGACAATGGTCTCGTCTGGATCCAGGCGAAAAACCATCGAAACATGCTCAATTGAATAGGGAGTGGGTTTGTAGTCAGACAGTTTGACCACTTTTTTATTGTGCGCCATGCGGAATAGGTCTCGATGGAGGTTTTTATTGTATGCGGGAAATCTAGAAGAAACGACCGGGGTTCCGCAAGTGTTCAAGCGGGCGCAGGAACAATAATTGTCCTAATATATCAAAAAGCGAGAATTTCCGGGATATTGTTCTAAACATAGGTGAATAAGCGGGATGCAGCAGGTCCAACAACAAGGCATTCAACATTGTGTCTTGATGACGCAACAGCAAAGCCGGGTTGCATCTTGACCTTTTGGAGAGGTGTGTTGCCTCTCCACTACACGGAATTATGCTGTTTTGCAAAAAAGGCAAATGCTGCAAATCATGCAAAGGAGTTTGCAAAAAGCACCGAGCCTGCGCTTTGCACATTTTTGCAAAATTCCACTTTTTGCTGAAAATACCTTCCCGTTTCGCGATTTATCGGTTCTCTCCAAGCTCAAAAGGCACAAATTCGCGCACATCGGGGTTGACGATCAAGGTGCGATCGATTGGTGGCATGGCCCTTTGATGGCATTTGCCTCTTTCACAAATGCGGCAGGACACGCCGATTTTCTCAACACCGGAATCGCTCTTCAAGTTCAGCCCATCTGAATAGACCAATTCATCCGCAAAGGACAATTCGCAACCAATTCCAATGGCATAGCGGCGAACGGGAGCGTGATAGCCTGCGCCGAATTTTGCAATCGAGGTGGCAATGCAAAGATAGCGAACCCCATCGGGCATTTCCGCAATCTGAACCAGAAAACGTCCAGGTTCTTCAAAGGCTTCGTGGACATTCCAAAGCGGACAATGGCCGCCAAAACGGGCAAATTGAAACCGCGTTGCAGAATGCCTTTTATTGACATTGCCAGCCCTGTCCACACGCAAGAAATAGAAGGGAATCCCCCGCGCTCCCGATCTTTGCATGCTTGAGAGCCGGTGCCCGATCTGTTCTAAAGAGGCGCCAAAATAGTGGCTCATCCGCCGCAAATCGTGGCGCATTTCTTTTGAAATATCCAGAAAACGGCGATAGGGAAAACAGAGCGCACCGGCAAAATAATTGGCAAGACCAATGCGGCAAATGGCTTCTGCTGCCTCGGACTGAAAGTTGCCCAGTTTGACATGGTCCTCGATCAGATCTGAATATTCCAACAGGGCAATCTGGTGCGCCAAAAGGAAGGTCAGGGAGGGGTCGTCCTGTGCAGAATTGAGGCTCAAAACCCGATTTTCGACATCGAACTGACGCATGGTCTGGTCGTTAGCTGCATGGTCCTGATATCGCACCCTTACATTGTGTTTTTGCTCCAGGTAGGTCTGGAACTGAGGCAGCCGATTGCCTTCCAACATATTGTTGCGAAGGGCCAAATCTTCTGCTGCCCGATCCAGCTGGTCAATGTAGTTATCGTGATAATGAAAATAGTCGCGCACTTCTTCGTAGGGCAAAAGGGTGCGTTCTTCACCAACATTTTTCTGCGATGAGAGAGCATCATCAAGCACCATCAAACGCTCATTCACACGACGGTGCGCAGTGTGCAAATTGAGGAAGGCTTGGGTTAGCCAGGGCGAGTTCGACGCGGCCATTTTGAGCTCTTGCAAACCCGGGTTGGTATCGCGAAACAGAGGGTCGGCGAGGGCCTCTTTCAAGTCTGCCAAAACACGGTTCGTATCAGCCGACGCAAGCTCTGCCAGAGACAGGTTGAAATTCTGCGTGAGAGCCAGCAAAACCGTTGTAGTCAACGGTCTTTGATTGTTTTCAATCTGATTAAGATACGACGTGGAAATGCCGATTCGCTCAGCAAAACTCGTTTGTGTCAAGCTAAAACTTTCACGCAAGGTTCTCACCTTGGGTCCAACAAACAGTTTCTCAGCCATTCTACCCTCTAGACTTTTGCAAACTTTGCAAATTGCAAAACGCACTTGCAAAAATATTCGCAAATTAACTCAATAAAATCAAGCCTTTCATTGACTTTCTTGCAGACGCGGCGTTAAAACATACTCAAGCACTGGCCCTTTGGCCAATGTGGCACAGATTAAAGACTATGCGGTATTTGCCGTAAACCGCGACGTAGTAAAATATACGTATAATGCGCGAATTGACGCAGGTCATTGGAACCAGAGGTCGATCCGGCATATAGGCAAAAAGGAGCTGGTCGGGACAATCTTCGAATGAACCACGAAGACGAACCTAACCTAAGGGCTAACTTAATAGGTTTCTCTACCAATGGGAATGGCCCTGGGTGTTTCGGCTAGTACTTGTTTTGAACAACGCTATTGCTTCTCATTATGAGAAGGGGGAAAACTATGCTTCTACTCGACGATACAGGCAACGAAGTACGCCGCGGTCTTGGCCATCACATCGAACAGGGCACTGTAAACTACCGCACCGTTGTACTGGCTGAACCACATCCAGTTTTCACCGAATGCCTGCTCAGCATGCTGGGTATCAAGCGTGAATATACTCCTGTTCTTGACTGCTCCGAACTCGACCAGATGTTGAGCGCTGCCCCTGATCGCGAAGACACTTTGCTGCTGCTCAATCTGGACGCAACTTCCAGCCGTGGATCCGCAGCCCTGAACGATATTCGCAAAGTTTACAAACGGGCACGTCTGATTTTGATCTGCAATGAGTTCGATAAAGGGCTCGCACACTTTGCTCTGGGCAACGGAGCTGACTGGGTTGTCTTTAAAACGGCTCCCGTTTCCGAGCTGCGCGCTGTTGCCAAGCGTATCAAATCCGGTATTGCCGACGACACCTTGTTCGAAGAAACCGATGCCGTACTGGAACGCTCCACGCTTTATTCCAAGCTTGCCAATCTGACGCCAAAACAGATGACCATTCTGCGCTACTTGCGTGATGGCCTGCTGAACAAGCAGATTGCCTATGAGCTGGGCCTGACCGAAGCTACGGTCAAACATCACATCTCTTTGATCCTTAAAAAGCTCAACTGCTATCGCCGCACGCAGGCCGTGGCAATAGCAAACCGCATGATGTAAGGAAGCAACTCCCTCCCAAGTTGCACTTGAGATGATGTTGGAAAGAGAGACGTGTTCCCCCACACGCCTCTCTTTTAAGTTTGTAATACCAAGGGGGCCACATTGCCTCTGCGCTCGCTGGAAATTGGCTTTGCTGGCAAAATGAACCCCATTTTGCTCGGATTTGGTCTCCCGGTTTTGGCGATAGCGGTGCACCGGGGTGGATAACTACGGCCGAAGGATAGTTAGAAATACCAACCCATTAGAGGTTTTTATGCGAATCTGGCTGCACGGCTAGATTTTGAGCGGCGATACAAACAATCGTTTACAAAAAGGCAAGGTTGATACCCAAGACTGTGGGAAGCTTTAATACGCTAATTCCAGCGGAGGAAACGGGATGTCACTCCTTCCCAAAAGACTATCAACCAAAATTCCAGTCATTGTAATAGCGTCTGTAACCTTGCTCGTCGCAGCTTTGGTTTCGATTGCGGCTTGGATCGGCGGCAACACTTCGGTCAGTTTGACCGAAACCGCCTTGATCAACGCAGCGAAGGGCCGTACCAGCACGGTCTCGCTTTATCTGGACCAGTTGCGCAGCAAGATGACTGCAGTCGCAAGCCACAACACCACCGCCGACGCCGCAAGTGATTTGTATGGCGGTTGGCGGGTGCTTAAAGATGATGCATCCGAGACACTTCAACAGATCTTTGTGTCCGACAATCCCCATGCGCCAGGTGAAAAATTCAAGCTCACTGATGTGACGCAAGAGGGATATTATGCCAAAGCTCACGGCAAGCATCAGACAAGCATCGGCGAGATGCTGAAAGATGGGGTCTTCCGCGATGTGCTGTTCGTTGGCAAGGAAGGCAATATCTATTATTCCTACCGCAAGGGCAAAGAGTTCGCGCGCAATATCAATGATAAAGGTGCGGTCAATCCCGAATTGAAAGCCCAGCTGGACCCGATCATCAAATTGGCGGCAGAAGGCTCCGAGGAAAAATACAACGGCAATGGCTTTACCGGGTTCATCTCCGTGGACGGCAAAGTGACTGCATATATGGTGGCTCCGATCATCAAGTGGGATCGGATCCTTGCTGCTGTCGTCTTTGAGATCGAGACCAAAAATCTGGCAAAAGTGATCTCTGATTCTTCAGGTTTGGGACAGACCGGTCGGATGATGTTGGTGTCTGCTGATTTGCAGCAGGTTGATTTCGCCAACCAGACAGTTGGCGATGTGTCGGATTCGCTCAATAAGATTGCCTTGAGTGCTGTCAGTGGCTCCATGGCCACTGGCGATGCCGAAATGAACGGCGAACGCACCCGCGCTGTTGCTGTCCCGATGACTGTGCTTGGCACCAATTGGGCCATGATCGCAGAGCAGTCCTATGACGAATTGCTTGCCCCGTCCCGTAAATTGACCCAGAGCCTGCTGATTGTTGGCGGTGTGCTGTTGGTGATGATTGGCGGTTTCTGCGCCTATTTCGTCCGGCATTCCCTTGCGCCACTGCAAAAGCTCAATCAGGGTGTGACCGAGATCGCAAACGAGAATTACTCCGTCGATCTGCCAGATAGCTCTCGCCCCGATGAAGTCGGCGAATTGAGTCGTTCCGTGGAAGTTTTGCGGAACAATGCACTGGAGCGCAAACGTCTGGAAGAAGAAAACAGAAATCAGCAGTCCGCACGGGCCAAGCGTCAGCAGGTTATCGAATCCATGATTGAAGGATTCAGAACGTCCTCGAGCGAGCTGCTCAATAATGTCTCCACCAATATGGATGTCATGAAGGCAACGGCCCAAATCCTCTCGGAGATGGCAGATCAGACAGCCGACAAGGCCAATGTCTCAGCTTCTGAATCGGAAGTTGCCTCCAGCAACGTGCAAACTGTTGCATCCGCTGCCGAGGAATTGGCAGCCTCCATCGAGGAGATCAAGCGTCAGGTCACTGAAACCACGTCGGTGGTCAATCAGGCGACGCAAGCAACGCGTGTCACAACAGAGACGGTTTCCGGACTGTCTCACTCGGCCCAGAAAATTGGCGAAGTCATTGCGATGATTCAGGCAATTGCCGAACAGACCAACTTGCTTGCTCTGAATGCGACCATTGAAGCGGCGCGAGCCGGTGAACATGGCAAAGGCTTTGCTGTGGTGGCATCGGAAGTGAAAGAACTTGCGAACCAGACCTCCAAGGCGACCGAGGAAATTTCAACCCAGATTCAGGGCATTCAGAATGCCACTCAGGAAGCCGTGCATGCCATTCAGGGTATCGCCAACACCATGGAAACCGTGAACGAATATACGCGCACGATTTCACTGGCTGTCGAAGAGCAGGGAAGTGCCACCTTCGAGATCAGCCAGAATGTGGCAAAGGCTGCCAGCGGCACTCTGTCTGTGGCCGGCAATATGTCTCAGCTATCGCAAGCTGCCGCGGAAACCACCCAGTCTGTGGATCAGGTGGAACAAAATTCCCAAGACGTGGCGAAGCAGACCAGTCGCTTGCGCGAAGAAGTGGACCGCTTCCTGAATGGCGTGTCTGCGGCTTAAGTAAACTTTCGAAAGTACAAAACTATTTATCAACAGAGGCGAGGCCGTTCCGGTCTCGCCTTTTTTGTTTTGTGTCTGACAAATAGGCGGATGAGTAAATAATGGTCAGAATTTTTCAAAATAATGAGCAGATATAGTAAGTTTATATAAGTAGGATGACTTAGGTTTCCCAAGTGAATTCTGAAATATTCAAGTAACTCTGATTTTTTACGAAATCATAATTTTGGTCAACAAGACTGAGCAAAAGTTATCTTGAAAAAAAAGCGAAAAATCATGTCGATCCTTCCAAAACGTCTGGTCACCAAAATTCCAACCATCATGGTCGGATCCATTGTTGTGATGGCCGCAATTTTCGTTTCTGTCGCAGCGTGGATGGGAAGCAACGCATCCGTGCAACAGGCGGATCAGGCTCTCCTCAATGTGGCGAAGAGCAAAACCAAAGTGCTGGAGCTTTATACCGAGCAGTTGCATGAAAAGATGCTCGCGATGACGGGCAACATGGTGATGATTGACACCAGCTCCGAAATGTATGCTGGCTGGAAGATCCTCAAGGATAAAGCCGCTGATACGCTGCATGATCTCTATGTTGCAAAAAATCCCAACTCGGAAGGGGAGCGTTACAAGCTGGCAGCTGCTGATGCGAGCAATGTTTACTACACCAAGGCCCATGAAAAGCACCATGTCCGCGTCGGTGAATTGCTCAAGAATGATGTCTTCAAAGACATTATCCTGTTCAGCAAAAATGGGGACATCTTTTATACCTATCGAAAGGGCGGCGCTTTCACCAAGTCATTGTCTGACAAAGCCGTGTTCGGTGATCGTTTAAGAGAGGTCGTCGCACCAATCGTTCAGATGGCAGCTGACAAGTCAAAAGAACCTTTCGCCGGACAGGCTTTCACTGGTTTCATTGAAATGGAAGGGCATCTGGATGCGTTCATGGTGGCGCCAGTCTACAAGAATGACAAAGTCATTGCAGCGGCTGCATTCGAGGTCAATATCGACAAGTTGGCGCAACTCGTGAATGACCGCACGGGACTGGGTCAGACCGGCACCGTCGATTTGGTCACCGCAGATGGCCATATCCTGGACTTTGAAAATAGAAAGCTGATCGAGATAAAGGGTCAGGAAAAAGAAATGGCCGCTGTCGCACTGAGCGCGGGGTCGTCAACTGCGGACCTTGTGGTGGACAAGTCAAAATTCCGTGCCAATGCAGCGCCATTCGAGGCCTTTGGCCTGAAATGGGTCGTTGTTGCTCGCCAGACCTATGATGAATTTCTGACCGCGTCCAACAGTCTGACCAACAGTTTGCTGCTGCTGGGCGTTCTTTCGCTGGTGGTTATGGGTGGCCTCAGCGCCTTCTTTGCCCGTGCCTCAATGGCACCTTTGCACAAGCTCAGTCAGAGCGTGACGGAAATTGCGCGTGAAAACTATGATGTTGAGCTACCTGATAGCGAACGGGAAGACGAAGTGGGTGAATTGACCCGCTCGATTGAAGTGTTGCGTGACAATGCCCTTGAGCGTCGGCGCCTGGAAGAAGCCAGCAGGCAGGATCAGACACAACGCGAGAAGCGCCAGCAGGCAGTTGAAATCATGATCGACGGTTTCCGCAATGCCTCAACGGAATTGTTGAGCAATGTGTCCAGCAACATGGCCTCGATGAAACAAACGGCAAATCTGCTTTCAAACATGGCCGATCAGACCTTGAACAAGGCGTCCGGCTCAGCCTCCGCATCGCAGATTGCGTCGGGCAACGTTCAGACGGTTGCCTCTGCTGCTGAAGAACTGGCCGCGTCGATTGAAGAGATCAAGCGGCAGGTCAATGAGACGACGCAGGTTGTCGACTTGGCGACCTGTGCGACCCGCGATACCACGCAGACCATCTCCGGCCTGTCCAATTCCGCCCAGAAGATTGGTGACGTCATCGCCCTTATTCAGGCTATTGCAGAACAGACCAACCTATTGGCCCTGAACGCAACCATCGAGGCCGCGCGCGCAGGCGAGCATGGCAAGGGCTTTGCTGTGGTTGCCGCTGAAGTGAAGGGGCTTGCCAACCAGACCTCCAAGGCGACCGAAGAGATTGCAAGTCAGATTCAAGGCATTCAGGGCTCTACCGATCAGGCCGTTCATGCCATTCATGGCATCGCGGAAAGAATGGAAAAGGTCAACGACTTCACCAAGACCATTGCTCTGGCTGTCGAGGAGCAGGGCAGTGCCACCCATCAAATCAGCCAGAATGTGGCGCGTGCGGCAAGTGGCACCCTCGAAGTGGCTGGCAACATGGATGATCTGTCTGCGGCTGCCGCTGAAACCAACAATGCGGTTGAAGAAGTCGAGCAAAAATCTCGCGATGTAGCCGAACAGACCGAGCGTTTGCGTGCGGAAGTCGATCACTTCCTCAAAGGAGTCTCGGCCGCCTGATCTGACAGTCAAAATTGACATCAACGGGACCTTAATGGTCCCGTTCTTGCGTTTGGTTCGCCATCATATAAGGGGACTGGGCGAAAGAACGCATAAAAACGCATAAGAACCTATAACAGCTTATAGAAGACGAAATCGCCGCAGGTGCGGCGTCAATGAGGCTTGCCGAGCTGAAAGAAATGGGTTAAATCAGACCTATGACAGATTTTATTGCAAACAATCAGGATTGGTGGTGGCAGACGCATTAACGGCGGCTGATCCTACCCTTTTGCTTGCATGAATTGAAAATGGGATATGGCCGTCGGATTTCCGGCGGCTTTTGTATGTCTGGCAGGTCCTGCTCACAAAGTCGCCGAAGAGAAGCGGCTGAGACAAACAACCAAGACTTGGATTGGCAATCACCACGCTTACAGCGGTGCCAGATCCGGACCAGTGAGGGTAAAATGACAAATTCGCAGCTTAGTTCAGACTCAGCAGAGATCGAGTTCATTCCAGACGGAGATTATATTACCGAAGGCGGCATCGAAGTGCTCCGCTCCACCGGCAAGGATAATTTCCAAACCGCCTTGTCGGACTGCCTGTCCAAGCTTGATGAGCAGCGTGGCGTGGTACTGGTTTCCAACTATGAATATCCGGGTCGGTATACCAGAAGTGAATTCGGTTTCGTCAACCCGCCTCTGGTGATCACGGCGCGTGGTCGCACCATGACCATCGAAGCGCTGAACGATCGCGGCGTCGTGTTGATGCCTGCCATTCACAAGACAATCAAAGACCTGTTCATCCTCAAGAATTATGAGGCTGACGACACGCTGATTTCTCTGGAAGTAAAAGAACCCGAAGGCATCTTCACCGAGGAAGAGCGCAGCCGTGTACCCACCGTGTTCTCAGTGGTGCGTGAAATTGTCGGCCTGTTCAAGTCCGGTCAGGACAGCATTCTCGGTCTTTATGGAGCCTTTGGTTACGATCTGGCCTTCCAGTTCGATTCCATCGAAATGCAGCTCCAGCGCCCGGAAGATCAGCGAGACATGGTGCTTTATCTGCCTGATGAAGTGATTGTCGTTGATCTCTATGCCGAAGAGGCAACCCGCTACCGGTACGACTTTGCCTTTGAGGGCAACACGACCGAAGGCATGGATCGACCCGAACGCAAGGATCCCTTCCAGCAGACCGACCGCAACCCGCCCGAAGGGGACCACAAGAAGGGCGAATATGCCGACGTGGCGCGCAAGGCTGTAGACTATTTCAAGCGTGGTGACCTGTTTGAATGCGTGCCGGGTCAAACCTTCTACGAGCCGGTCAAATGCAAGCCATCAGCCATTTCCCGCCGCCTGCAACTGATCAACCCGTCACCCTATGGCTTTATGATCAATTTGGGCGCTCAGGAATATCTGGTCGGAGCCAGCCCGGAAATGTTCGTCAAGGTCAGCGATGGCAATCTGGTCGAGACCTGTCCGATTTCCGGAACCATCCAGCGCGGCAGCGACGCGATCGAGGATAGCGAACAAATCCTCAAACTGCTCAATTCCAAAAAGGATGAGAGCGAGCTGACCATGTGCTCTGACGTGGACCGCAACGACAAGAGCCGTGTCTGCGTGCCGGGCTCTGTCCGGGTGAAGGGCCGCCGCCAGATCGAACTCTATTCCCGCCTCATTCACACCGTTGATCATATCGAAGGCCGTCTGCGCGAAGGCCTCGACGCGATGGATGCATTCCTGTCCCACGCATGGGCCGTCACCGTTACCGGCGCGCCAAAGCTCTGGGCGATGGATTTCATCGAGAGGCACGAAAAATCCCCGCGCGCTTGGTATGGCGGCGCGATCGGCATGATCGGATTTGACGGCAACATGAATACCGGCCTGACCCTGCGCACCATCCGGATCAAGGATGGGGTCGCCGAGGTGCGCGCAGGTGCAACCTTGCTCTATGATTCCGATCCGGACGCGGAAGAAGCCGAAACCGAATTGAAGGCCTCTGCCATGCGTGCAGCCATTCGCGATGCTGCCAATCCGGAAAAACTGGTGCAAGGCAAAGTCCACAAACAGGTTGGTGTCGGCGTCAAGATCCTTCTGGTCGACCATCAGGACAGCTTCGTTCACACGCTGGCTAACTATTTCCGCCAGACCGGCGCTGAAGTGGTGACCGTGCGTACACCAGTCGCCGAAGAAGCCTTCGACAAGGTCATGCCGGATCTGGTGGTCATGTCTCCGGGGCCTGGCTCGCCGCAGCATTTTGACACCAAGGCCACAATCTCCAAGGCCCGTGCTCGCAATCTGCCAATCTTTGGTGTTTGTCTTGGTCTTCAGGCCATTACCGAAGCCTTTGGCGGCTCGCTGCGTCAGTTGCATGTGCCAATGCATGGCAAACCGTCTCGCATTCGCCTGCAAGATGGATCTCTGTTCAAAGGTTTGCCGAAGCAGGTGGTCGTGGGGCGCTATCATTCCCTGTTTGCCGATCCTGTCACCTTGCCAAAAGAGTTCAACATCACGGCAGACACCGAAGACGGCGTCATCATGGCAATCGAACATCACAGGGAACCGATTTCTGCGGTTCAGTTCCACCCCGAATCGATCATGACCCTGGGTGGAAATGCAGGCATGCAGATGATTGAGAATGTCATCAAGCGCGTCAAAGCGAAGAAATAGACATCGACGAGCTGGTGCGCGCTGAAATCGAGCGCGCGCCGCGCCACTTTCTCCACAATTGCATTGTGAAAGCGTGCGCACCTTCGTGCACAGGCGACAAGATTTCATTTTGCCGTTAACATGATCACGACTGCGTGCTTCTCTATTGATATCACGACAGAATTTCGCAGGCAGAGCAGGGTGATACCCCCGGCTGTCGCTGAAATCTGTGCAAACGGGATCATCGGTAAGAGACGGCATTATCTGAGGGCAAGAGCGTATTCCCAAATAGCATGTGCGGTTTTTGGACCATAATGCGCGGGACAACGAAGACTTGAGCCTTTTCAACTTTGGTTTTGGAACGGCTCCGGGAGTGGCAAATGACGGCGCATTGGACAATCGCATCGCTTCGCAAGGCTTTGGATGAGGGCAAGATTTCCTCAGTCGAACTTGTCAGTTCAGCCTTCACCGAAATCGAGAAGGAAGGCGGTGAGGGGGGACGCATTTTTGTTCGCACCTTCAAGAATACCGCCATTACTCAAGCCGCCGCCTCTGATGCCTTGCGCAAGATGAATGTTCCACAAGGCCCGCTTGCCGGTATACCGATCTCCGTCAAGGACCTGCTGGATGTCGCCGGAGAACCAACCTCGGCAGGCTCTGCCGAATTGGCCAGCATTGCTGAGCCCGCCAAGGCAGATGCTGACGTGGTGGCCCGGCTGCGCGCCGCCGGTGCTGTCATCCTTGGTCATACCAACATGACCGAGTTTGCCTATTCAGGCCTCGGGATCAATCCCCATTTTGGTACGCCACTCAATGTCTGGGACCGGCAGATCGGCCGCGTACCTGGCGGTTCGTCTTCTGGTGCTGCCTTGTCGGTTGCTGAAAATATGGCTGTCGTGGCCATCGGCTCCGACACGGGCGGCTCCGTTCGCATCCCGGCGGCCTTTAATCGTCTGTATGGATTCAAGCCAAGCTTTGGGCGTCATTCCTTAAAGGGTGTCTTCCCGCTTGCGCGGTCTCTGGATAGCGTGGGGCCGCTTGCCAATTCTGTCGATTGCTGCCGTATCATCGACTTCGTGATGGCCGGGGTGCCTGTCCCGGAAGCGAACATACGCTCACTGGCTGGCAAACGCTTCGGTATTCTTGAGACGATTGCCCTTGATGATCTTGATGTTGAAGTCGCGGGCAGTTTTGTGCGCGCACTGGAAACCATCGCCAAAGCGGGCGCACGGCTCGAGCGCATCAAGGTCGACGCCATTGAGCGCTTTTGGGATATCGCCAAACTGGGCAGCATCGTCGGGGCTGAGGCTTTCCACGCCCATCGATCCTTCTTGAACGGTCATGCCAGTGGCATGGACCCGCGCGTTCGCCTGCGTCTTGAAGCGGCGGGAGGTATTTCCGCCGCCGATTATATCGATATGCTTGATTTCCAAAAGGACATGCAGGAGCGCACCCATCTGGCAACGCGCAATTATGACGCGGTCTTGCTGCCAACTGTCGCCGTGGCCCCGCCTGAGATCAAACCGATCCTTGCCTCCGACGAACTATATGGGGAAACCAACCTCAAGATTTTGCGCAATACAGCGATTGGCAACATTCTTGGTCGCCCCGCCGCAACCATCCCTATTGGACAACCTGACGGCGCACCGGTTGGGTTGATGGTAATGGGAGAACATGGCGGAGACGAATTGGTTCTCAACCATGCAGAATCCATTGACTATGCCCTGAGACAATAGAATTACGCGCTGCGAGACATGAGAAGCGCCCAATGGGCCTTTCATAACAGGACCGAGAAGAACCCTGCGTTTCCTGATTGCGCAATCATTCAGCCCTATGCAGGAGCGAAAGACGGTCAAAAGGGGAATGCGATTCTAAAAAAGTTGAGCTGACGTGAAACTGTCATACGATGGTTCTGTGTGAGAAAACTGGCTATTATTTGAGCTCTGACCTTAAAATTAGCAGGAAAAGCGCCGTTTTTCCGTAAATTTGACGTTTCTACCTGCCGGTTACGCTAGAGATGCTTGCTGTGTTTTTGCTAGGGCCAAATTTATCCACAGATTAAATTTTAATACCAATTAACACTAACTACATCCGGTTTAGCAATTTTACCTTATCCTTTCGTATCAAATGCGCAATATTCAAAATCCGCTATGCATGAATTCATGCGTTCCACAGCGTTTCGGCGTTTTAGATGTATTTTTTTTAGTGTGATGCGCGGATTTGCGATCCAGGGATGCGCTTGCATCAAACTGGTATTTTGGATATCTGTTCGCTGCCAATAGGGAAAAATACCGGCATGGATGATCTGGATCGGCGGTTGCTTTTGCTTTTGCAAAAGGACGGAAGGCGCGCAAGTGCTGACCTTGCAAAGGAAATCGGACTGTCAGTAAGCGCAACGAATGAACGCGTGCGCAAACTGATTGATACAGGGGCTGTTGCCACGATAGAGGCGGTGCTCGATCCAATAAAGAGCGGATTCGGCGTGACCGCTTTCATTTTCGTCGATTTGGATTACTCGTTCGACGAGCAAGAATTTGTATCCAGTGTAATTGCTTTCGATGAAGTGCAGGAGATGCATCATGTCACGGGAAAGCATTCCTACCTTTTAAAGGTGAGAACGCGAACCAACGATGACCTGAATCACTTTATCGTTCGGTCTCTCAAAGCGCTTCCGGGCGTGCGAGCAACCGAAACTCAAATAGCGCTGAATACAGCCAAGGAAACCAGAGTTTTGCCTTTATAGGAAATTGTCTTTGCTCCCCGGTGTGAAGATGCGGCTCCTGTATTGGCAAAAAAAGGCGTCAGAGAAAAATAGGCAACCTCGTCCCCCACTCGGTTGCCCATAACAATATTTCTCTGTCGTAGGGCCCCACGGCCCATAAACGCAGACCGTTTGGCCTGTGGGCTGGTCGTCGTTGTCCCCCACAGCGGCGACCAGCTGAGGGGCACCATTCTTGCCTCCCGAGGATGTCGACTAAATATGATCTTATCAAAAAAGGCAGCTAGTTGGCTGCCTTTTTTGTTCAAGCACGTGTCTTGCGGCTGCTAGGCCAAAAAGTCCTTCAGCGCATGGTAGGAGGCTTTTGGCAGTCGTTCCAACGTTTCGAAATCCACGTGAATGATGCCGAAGCGTTTGTCATAGCCCAGCGCCCATTCAAAATTGTCCATGAAGGACCAGACAAAATAGCCCGTCAGAGGCACCCCGTCCTTGATCACGTCAAGTGCGGCCTTGAAGTGCATGTCGAGATAGGCGATCCGCTCCTGATCATCCACGACGCCGTCAATCAAGTGATCATCATTGGCCATACCATTTTCGGTGACCGTCAGAGGCAGGGCGCCGGTATAGGTCTCGCTGATCCAGCGCAGAATTGCACTGAGACCTTCAGGATAGACTTCCCAATTCATCTCGGTCTTTGGCAGAGGGCCGGGCTCGGATGTAAAGTTTGGCAGTCTGCATCCCATATTGTGGTCCTTCTCGACCACCAGATTGCGTGTGTAATAATTGATGCCCAGCCAGTCGATAGGTGCGCTGATTGCTGCCATGTCGTCCTGCCAGCCAGCCGGCAGATAGGGTTCGAGATAATGGACCACATCTTCGGGATAAACGCCCTTGAACAGGCCACCAAGGAACCAGCGATTGTAAATTCCTTCGGCAATCTGCGCTGCCCTGATCGAGCTTTTCTTGTCATCAAAGGCGCTCGTATGTTCAAAATTCAGCACGATACCCAGATTTTTCTGGTTCATCGCACGCAAGGCTGAAACGGCTTTCGCATGAGCAAGGGGCACATGGTGTGATGCACGGGTCGCAGCGCGAATATCACGCAAGCCGGGCGCATGAATGCCGTGATAATGGCTAAGCCACGTTATGCACCAAGGCTCATTGAAGGTCGCAACGCTTTCAAGACGATCCCCCATGCGCTTGATCATGATTTCCGCATAGTTGGCAAAATAATCGGCAATATCCCGGTTTTGCCAGCCGCCCAGATCAGAGAGTGCGCTCGGCAACTCCCAGTGATAGAGCGTCAAATGTGGCTCGATATCGCGTTCCAGAAGCCCGTCGACCAACCGATCGTAAAAATCGAGCCCTGCTGCATTCACCTCACCCTTGCCGTCGGGCATGACCCGCGCCCATGAACTCGAAAACCGATAGGAATCGATTCCCAAGTCACGCATCAAATCGAGATCTTCCTGCCATTTGTGATAATGATCACAGGCAGTCGCCCCATTTTCGAAATTGACCACATTGCCGGGCGTGGTGGCAAAGGTATCCCAGTGAGTGCTGCCAGCGCCGCCAAATTTGCTGCCTTCGATCTGATAGGCCGAGGTCGATGTGCCGAATTTGAAGTCATCGGGAAAATCAGCGCGCGAAAGGGTAAAGGAAGATTGTCGTTTCAGTGCTGGCATTGGGGGCCTCATCGAAAATGATTGAATAGATGTGAAATCGGTCAGATCAGTCAAGCCAAGACTAAGGGCGATCAATTGCCCATATAAGGGCCTGTTGACCGACCGACAACCAGATCGGTTTCCCAGAGTTCCTGGGTGAGGGGTTGGTCCGGATTGTTGATCCGGTCAAGCAGGATTTCTGCCAGCCGTTTTCCGGCCTCAAAAATGGAAGAGCGCACGGCGGTGAAGAGTGGCACCCCCGAATGCTGCAGGAATGACAGTTGGTCATCAAACGTGAGCACCGACAGATCCTTGCCAATGTGCAGGCCCATTTCCTGAGCGGCGCGCACCACACCAAGCGCCGTAAGAACCGACGATGTCAGGATGGCGCTGGGCGCTTCCTGCCGTTCAAGCAACTGGCGCGTGACCATATAGCCATAGGGCTCGATCATGTCAGACGAAAAAATCAGATCCGGATCAGCTTCCAGTCCATGTGAGCGCAGGGCGGCCTCATATCCGATCAGACGGCGATAGGCAAAGTCCATGTCCTGCAGACCATTCAGCAAGGCGATGCGTTTGTGTCCCAGGTCGAGCAGGAAGTTGGTTGCCCGTTTGAAAGAACTGCGATTGTTGACATCAAGCCAGCTATAGCGGTCCTTGTTCACCTCTGTGCGCCCATGAACAACGAAAGGCACGTCGAGGCTTTCGAGCAGTTCAATGCGCGGATCATCCTTTGCCGGGCCATGGACAATGAAGCCGTCAACGCGTCCCGAGCGCGTCAACTCGCGATAGATGCTTTCCTGCTGGATTTCCGGCACAACGGAAATGACCATGTCATAGCCATAGCGTGAATAGGTCTCGCCTGCACCGGCTATAAAGTCGGAGAAGTGGGGGTTGATCATCGAGTGTCTGGCGCTTTGCGGCACGACATGGGCAACCGAATTGGCGCGCCCCATGGCCAGTCGTTTGGCCGAGGAGGAGGGGTGGTAATTGTGCTTCTGCGCAGCTTCCAGAACACGCAACCGCGTCTTCTCACCCACTTCCGGATATCCATTAAGGGCGCGACTGACCGTCGTCTGGGACAGGTTCAGGAGAGTGGACAATTCTTTTAAATTCACGGCTGCGACCTCACAAAGGATGCGGACGGGCAAGAGGTTATCCAGACCGGCTGGTCTGAAATGGTCTCTCCAATCTGGCGCGGTGGGTGACAGGTGCTTCAGGGTAGGAGCTTTCAAAGCCCTATCAAAACCGATCTTCATTCTACGCATAAATCGAAATGCTCCGCAATACCGATTGTGCAGAGGTTTTATGCAGAAAGGGCGAAATTTTGCAGTTTGGAACGATTGAAATTTAAAATTTCTACCGTAAATAGCCAGGTTTTGCCAAAAACCGCCTTGACTCTGACAGTCATCCAAAGCATGCTCAAATTAATCCAAAGCGGTTTGAAAATCGCTTATCCGTCAGAATTCTTGTTGATCAACAAATGCCTTTGGGAGGTTTTGCGATATGTTGAAGACACTTATGATGGGCGTTGCTGTTGCGGCTCTTGCTGCTGGTAGCGCGCAGGCCATGGATCACCTGAAATTCAAACCGGGTGAAGATGCTCGCTTCAACTGGGCTTCCTACGAAGAACTCAAAAAGACCGATCTTAAAGGCGAAACCATTACGGTTTTTGGTCCTTGGCTCAGTGTCGACAAGGACCTGTTTGAGAGCGTAGTCGACTATTTCGAGGAAGCCACTGGCGCCAAGGTCGAGTATGCTGGCTCTGACAGCTTTGAGCAGCAGATCGTGATTGATACCGGGGCAGGCTCCGCGCCCAATGTTGCTATTTTCCCGCAGCCCGGTTTGGCCGCTGACCTCGCTTCCAAAGGCTTGCTGACGCCGCTGTCCGACGACACCAAGCAGTGGGTCAAGGATAATTATGCTGCTGGTCAGTCTTGGGTTGATCTGGGGACCTACAAGAATAAAGAAGGCAAAGACGCATATTTCGGCTTCTTCTACAAAGTCGACGTGAAATCGCTCGTTTGGTATGTGCCGGAAAACTTTGAAGATGCTGGCTATGAAGTCCCTCAGAGCATGGAAGAGCTCAAAGCCCTCAGCGAGCAGATTGTCAAGGACGGTGGCAAGCCATGGTGTATCGGTCTGGGCTCCGGTGATGCGACCGGTTGGCCTGCAACCGACTGGGTCGAAGACTTCATGCTCCGCACGCAGAAGCCGGACGTCTATGACAAGTGGGTTACCAACGAAGTGAAATTCAACGATCCTGCCGTTATTGGTGCGATCGAGGAATTCGGCTGGTTCGCCCGCAACGATGATTTCGTTGATGGCGGGGCAGGGGCAGTCGGCACCACCGATTTCCGTGACAGCCCGAAAGGCCTCTTCACCTCCCCACCAAAATGCTACATGCATCGTCAGGCTTCCTTCATTCCATCCTTCTTCCCTGAAGGGACCAAATTGGGTGAAGACGCCGACTTCTTCTATTTCCCTGCCTATGCTGGCAAGGATCTTGGCAAGCCGGTTCTCGGTGCAGGCACTCTGTTTGCAATCACCCGCGAATCCAAAGGTGCACGGGCATTTATCGACTTCCTGAAATCGCCAATTGCGCACGAAATCTGGATGGCTCAGTCTGGCTTGCTGACGCCGCATAAGGGCGTGAATATCGAAGCCTATGCCAACGATGCCCTGAAAAAACAGGGTCAAATCCTGCTCAATGCAACGACTTTCCGCTTTGATGGTTCCGACCTGATGCCCGGCAAGATTGGCGCAGGCGCATTCTGGACCGGCATGGTCGACTATGCTGGCGGCAAGGACGCCCAGACGGTTGGTGACGAAATCCAGAAAACCTGGGATGCTCTGAAGTAAGACCATCTTGACTGGAAATCGAGAGACACGCCTCTCCCCATTCAAACGGCTCCCGCACCCAAGCGGGGGCTGTCTTCTCCGGGTCGGGTCTTTTGGGTGACCAATCGGGCGCCAGATCCGGCAGCGGACTGTCTCAGATGCAAAGATATCTCGTCACGAGAGGAAAGCATCCGGGACTGGATCTCAAACAAAACCAAGTCTTCAAGCAAGGTCGATATCAGCGCAACGCAGTGTTCGGACACGGGCAACGGGCGATGCAGGATGATCAGCACCTTCGAAGCAGGCCCCGGTTATGGCAAAAAGCCGGGCCCAGGACACAAACAAAAACAGCGTTTTGAGCCAATCCATTGCAATGGATTGCCAACTAAACGCTCTAGGTGGAGCGCGACAGTATGGAACAAATTGCATCCGCACTCGGCATCGTCTTGGTCGGCGTCATGGGCTGCGTGGTCTATTTCGTCGGTTCAAACTGGCTTTTGGACCGACTATATCCCGCTGATGCAGCATCACCGGAAAAAAGCGTCCGCAATCTGGCGATGGCACACCGGATCAGACCGTGGCTTTTCCTTGGGCCAGCTTTGTTGGCCCTGACCCTATATCTGGTCTATCCGGCGATCGCCTCGCTGATCCTGTCGGTCTATGACAAGAATGGCGAAACATTCGTCGGCCTCGACAATTATATTTGGCTGTTCCAGGACCGTGAATTCCATCAGGCGATGTTCAACAACATCCTGTGGCTGATTTTTGTGCCAGCCATGTCGACCTTCTTCGGGCTGGTGATCGCTGCCCTGACCGACCGCATCTGGTGGGGGAATATTGCCAAGTCGCTGATCTTCATGCCCATGGCCATTTCCTTTATTGGCGCATCGATCATCTGGAAATTCATCTATGAATATCGTGGCGAAGGGTCGGTGCAGATCGGGCTGTTGAATGCCGTGGTCGAAGCCATGGGCATGGAGCCACAGGCATGGATCACGATACCCTTCTGGAACAATTTTTTCCTGATGATCATTCTGGTATGGATCCAGACCGGCTTTGCCATGGTTATCCTGTCTGCTGCGCTGCGCGGCATTCCCGAAGAAACCATTGAGGCCGCCGTGATCGATGGCGCCAACGGCGTGCAAATCTTCTTCTACATCATGGTGCCGCAAATCTGGAAAACCATCGCGGTTGTCTGGACTACCATCACAATCACGGTTCTAAAGGTCTTCGATATCGTCTTTGCCATGACAAATGGTCAATGGGATACGCAGGTTCTAGCCAATCTCATGTTTAGCTGGATGTTCCGTGGTGGCGGTGACTTCGGACGAGGGGCGACCATTGCGGTTGTCATCATGCTGCTCGTCGTTCCGATCATGATCTGGAATATTCGTCAGGCCAACGCTGAAAATAAAGGGCTTTAACATGATCTCGGGATCCAAAACAAAATCGCCCTTGATGTGGGTAGTCCATCTTTCCGTTGTTCTTCTGGTGCTGCTCTGGACCATGCCGACAATCGGTCTGTTCGTTTCATCGATCCGTGACAAGGATCAACTGGCCGTGTCTGGCTGGTGGACAGCACTTTTTGCCTCAGAGCAAAATCTGATCGGTCGCGCCAAGGGTCCCGACACCCAGATCGAAAAAGACGGTGTCTTTGTCATTCGCGGCAACATTCTTGAGGAAACCGATAACAGCGGCAAAGTCACGGCCTTTGGTTGGCGCGCCCAGGATCCGGAAGCCTACAAGGTTGGCACTGTTGCTGAAATGAGGAAGGGTCAGACCCTCCAAGTGGATGCGGACGGGACATATATTCTGACCTCGCCGGAGAAGTGGAAAGGCAGCCGCGGCAAGCGGGTCTTCCACACGGTCACCAGCCCTCCGATCTTCACGCTCGACAACTATCGTGAAGTGCTGACCGCTGAAGGCATCGGCCGTAGCTTCATCAACTCACTGACCGTCACGATTCCCTCCACGATCATCCCGATCCTGATTGCCGCCTTTGCTGCCTATGCGCTGGCATGGATGCATTTTCCCGGCCGTGCGGTTCTGGTTGCCGTGGTGGTTGGTTTGCTGGTCGTGCCGCTGCAAATGTCTCTGATCCCGTTGCTCCAGCTCTACAACAAGGTCGGTGCCTTCATGGGTGTGCCAGCCAAGACCTATCTGGGCATCTGGTTGGCCCATACGGGTTTCGGTCTGCCGTTGGCGATCTATTTGCTTCGCAACTATATCTCGGAATTGCCGAAGGAAATTATCGAATCTGCGCGCGTTGATGGGGCCAGCCACTTTGATATCTTCATCAAGATTATCCTGCCGCTCTCATTTCCCGCGCTCGCTTCGTTTGCCATCTTCCAGTTCCTGTGGGTCTGGAACGACCTTCTGGTTGCCATGGTTTTCCTTGGCAATGGCGAGGATCAATTGGTGCTCACGGGCCGTTTGAGAGAAATGCTCGGCTCACGCGGTGGCAACTGGGAAATTTTGACGGCCTCCGCCTTCATTACCATCATCGTGCCGCTCACCGTCTTCTTCTCGCTCCAGCGCTATCTTGTGCGCGGTCTATTGGCCGGTTCGGTCAAGGGCGGCTAAGAACAAACATATCTGTTTTGCATAATCAACAATACAAACATAACGGAACAACCATGCAGAATTCCAGCATTGACAAGGATTGGTGGCGCGGAGCGGTGATTTACCAGATCTATCCGCGCTCCTTTCAGGATAGCAACGGCGACGGTATCGGTGATCTCAAGGGCATCACCCAGCGTCTGCCTTATGTGGCATCCCTTGGCGTTGACGCGATCTGGATCTCGCCTTTCTTCACTTCACCAATGAATGACTTCGGCTATGACGTCTCCGATTATTGTGACGTGGACCCGATGTTTGGCACATTGGAAGAGTTTGACTCCCTGATCGTCAAAGCGCACGAGCTGGGCATCAAGGTGATGATCGACCTCGTCCTCTCCCATACCTCCGATCAGCATCCATGGTTTAAGCAATCCCGCTCCAGTGCTGACAATGACAAGACTGACTGGTATGTCTGGGCCGATGCCAAGCCGGATGGCTCACCCCCCAACAACTGGCTATCGATCTTTGGCGGTTCGTCTTGGGAATGGGAAACGACACGGCAGCAATATTACCTGCACAATTTCCTTACCAGCCAGCCGGACCTCAATTTCCACAATATGGATGTGCAGCAGGCCTTGTTGGATGTGACGCGCTTCTGGCTGGAGCGTGGTGTCGATGGCTTCCGTCTCGATACCATCAATTTCTATGTGCATAGCCAGAGCCTGAAGGATAATCCGGCTCTAGCGCCAGAGAAGCGCAGCTTCAACACCACCACAAACGTCAACCCTTACGCATTCCAGTCCCACCTCTATGACAAGAGTCAGCCGGAAAATATTGAATTCCTGAAGAAATTCCGCTCGGTCCTCGATGAGTTTCCTGCCGCAGCTGCAGTCGGTGAAGTGGGCGACGAAGAACGCGGCCGTGAGATCGTCGCCGATTATACGTCGGGTGATGACAAAGTGCATATGTGCTACGGCTTCGATTTTCTTGGATCCCGCGTGCCGGATCCGAAATTCGTTCATGACGTCTTCTCCGATCTGTTTGATGCCGCACCTGACAGCTGGCCCTGCTGGGCGTTCTCCAACCACGATGTGGAACGCTATGCCAGCCGCTGGCCGGTGGCTACCCACCTGCAAGAGGCAGCCAATCGCATGCGGATTGCCCTTTTGCTTTCCATGCGTGGCTCGGTCTGTCTGTATCAGGGAGAAGAGCTGGGTCTGGAAGAAGCCGATGTTGCCTTTGAAAATCTGCAAGATCCTTATGGCATCCGCTTCTGGCCAAAATTCAAAGGACGGGATGGCTGCCGCACGCCGATGGTGTGGGACGAAAACAAACCGCAGGCAGGCTTCACGTCTGGCAAGCCATGGTTGCCGATCAGTGAGAGCCACGAGACGAAGTCAGTTGCTCAGATGGAAGACCGCAGCAACTCGCTCCTGCATCACTATCGTCAGATGCTTGCCTTCCGCAAACAGCATGACGCCTTGATCAAGGGTGACCTGTTGTTCGTCAATACCGAAGGCAATGTGCTGACCTTCATGCGCGAGTTGGGGGATGATCGGGTTTTCTGTGCCTTCAACCTGGTGGGGGAAGAGCAGGAAGTCGCGTTTGACAGCCTCAACATCAAGCCGCTTGAAGGCCATGATTTCGTGGCACAAATCGAAGATGGCAAATTGCAGCTGTCGGCCTACGGCGCTTTCTTTGGCGCGCTCAAGTGATCTTTCTACCCACCGCCCCGGTGCAAAGCGGGGCGGCTGGGCCTAACCCATTTCCAATGTCGTATGGCGGCTCTGTGATGGCCCGCCTGCGACGGACACAATCGACGGGAGGACAGGATGGCAAGCCTGAAGCTCAGCAATATTGAAAAGGCCTATGGCTCAACCAAGGTTCTCAAGAATATCAATCTTGAAATCGAGAAAGGCGAGTTTGTCGTCTTTGTTGGCCCTTCTGGATGTGGCAAGTCAACACTGCTCAGGATGATTGCTGGTCTGGAGAGCATTTCCGGTGGCACGCTGGAAATCGATGGTCAGAAGGTCAACGAAGTGCCGCCTTCCAAGCGTGGCATTGCAATGGTGTTCCAGACCTATGCGCTTTATCCGCACATGACCGTGTTCGACAATATGGCATTCGGCATGCGCATCGCCAAGGCGAGCAAGGAAGAGATCAACGAACGGGTCCATAAAGCCGCCGATATCCTGCAATTGACCCCATATCTTGAGCGCCTGCCAAAGGCTCTGTCCGGTGGTCAGCGCCAGCGGGTTGCCATTGGCCGTTCAATCGTCCGTAACCCCAAGGTTTTCCTGTTCGACGAGCCACTGTCCAACCTCGACGCAGCTTTGCGCGTGGCAACTCGTATCGAGATTGCCCAGCTCAATGAAAGCATGCCAGATGCGACCATGATCTATGTGACTCACGATCAGGTTGAGGCCATGACGCTGGCGGACCGGATTGTCGTTCTGTCGACCCGTGGCATCATCGAGCAATGCGGCGCACCCATGGAGCTGTATGAAAATCCGCGCAACGTCTTTGTCGCCCGCTTTATCGGCTCGCCTGCCATGAATGTCTATGATTGTGTCGTCACCGAAACCGGTGACTATACCAAAGTGTCCTTCAAAGAGGGCGAATCCGGCTTCACCGTTCAGGTGCCAAGTGCGGCTGACTTCAAGGGCAAGAAGGCCAAATTTGGCGTTCGTCCAGAGGATCTGCGTCTTGCCGAGGACGGCGAAGAAGCATTGTATGATTGCGAAGTCCGGATCGTTGAAAAGCTGGGTGAAGTCACCTTGCTCTATCTCGAACCGCCGCAAAAGGGTGAAGAGCCACTGATTGCCAAAATTCCCGGCAATCACGAATTTGTTCGTGGAGAAAGGGTCCGCCTGACGGCAGAGGATGAAAAGCGTCATCTCTTCACCGAAGACGAGCGCTCTTTCCGTTGGCTCGACGAAGACTGAGCTTATGCGACATAACAAAGAAAAAGCCGGATGACATGTCATCCGGCTTTTTCTTTGTTATGTCTGCAATAAACCTCCACCTCCGGTGGAGGACTGGACAGGTTCTACATTTTCATTGAGAGACCTCCTCACTTGAACCATTGGCGTGGTTTTAAGAAATCAAGCGAGGAGGTTTTATGGACAAAAATCACCTATCACACAGCACCTGGGACTGCAAATATCACGTGGTCTTCGGGTCCAAGTACCGCACCAAGCGTCTCTACGGAGACTTGCGGCTTGAGTTGAGGGATCAATTTAGCAAACTGGCATCTCAGAAAGGATGCCATATTGAGGAAGGGCATTTGATGCCTGACCATGTTCATATGTTGATCTCTATCCCACCCAAATATTCTGTCGCCCATATAGTGGGGTTCTTGAAAGGGAAAACGGCGCTTTACGTGGCAAACAAATATGCCCGGAAACGTCGCTACAAGGGATATCACTTTTGGGCACGTGGATACTTTGTCTCAACAACGGGCTATCAAGAGGAGGTCGTCAGACGCTATATCCGCAATCAAGAGAAGCAGGATAAGGCATCTGACTATGCCGATATGTTCAAGCCCAATTATTGAAACCTAACAAAACCACTTCTAGTGGTTCAAGCGAAGCGTCTCAAACCTCCCCCTCTGGGGGAGGTCATGACTTTATCGACGATTGGCGATCAGCCATCAGCCATCAGTCAATCGACTCCAGTACGCTGCGAATGATGTCGATCAGTTCGTCAATCTGTTCTTTCTTGATGATCAGTGGTGGCGAAAGGGCGATGATGTCGCCGGTTACCCGTATCATTGCGCCTTTCTCCCATGCCTTGATCATGGTTTCGTTTGCCCGCGCGGTCGGTGCATCAGGGCGCGGCTCCAGTTCGATGGCACCAACAAGTCCAAGATTGCGCAAGTCTATCACATGACGGGTGCCTTTGAGACTATGGATTGCGTCTTCCCAATAGGAGGAAAGAGACGCAGCCCGCTCGAACAAGCCTTCCTCTGCATAGGTGTCGAGGGTCGCGATACCGGCCGCCGCCGCCAGCGGATGACCCGAATAGGTATAACCATGGAACAGCTCAATCGCCGCGTCGGCATTTTCCATCGCCGAGTCATAGATCTTGTTGGCAACAATCACCGCACCGGCAGGCACGACCGCATTGGTCAGGCCTTTGGCCGTGGTGATGATGTCCGGCTTCACATCGAAAAATTCCGCAGCACTGGCCGTGCCCAAACGACCATAGGCGGTGATCACCTCGTCAAAGATCAGTAGGATACCATAGCGGTCACAAAGGGCGCGCAAGCGCTTGAGATAGCCCTTTGGCGGCAGCAGAACCCCGGTGGAGCCAGCCATTGGCTCGACAATCACCGCAGCGATGGTCGAAGGGTCATGCAAGGTGACAAGATCGATCAGAGCGTCGGCCCGCTCCACCCCGTGGTCCGGGCAGCCACGAGAATAGGCATTGCGGGCCAGATCATGGGTGTGGGGCAAATGATCAACACCGGTCAGCAGCGAGCCAAAATGCATCCGGTTCTTGACGATACCGCCCACTGAAATGCCACCAAAACCGGTGCCATGATAGCCACGCTCACGGCCAATCAGCCGGGTTCGCGCCGCATCTCCGCGCATACGGTGATAGTGAAGGGCAATCTTCAGCGCTGTATCAACCGATTCAGAACCGGAATTGGTGAAAAAGACATGATCCATGCCTTCGGGAAACAGAGCGGCAACGCGGGAGGCAAATTCAAACACCTTGGGGTGCCCAAACTGGAAATTCGGCGCATAATCGAGCTCAGCCACTTGCCTTTGCACCGCCTCGGTGATCCGGGAGGCATTATGGCCAGCATTGACGCACCAAAGGCCCGCCGTGCCATCGAGAATTTCGCGGCCGTCAGCGCTCTTGTAATGCATTCCATTGGCTGAAACCACCATCCGTGGATCCTGCTTAAAAGCCCTGTTGGCCGTGAAGGGCATCCAGAAACTGGACAAGTCATTGGGTTTGGAAGACATCTCGTTCATGTTCGCCTCGTCAAGGATGTTGTTTGTTTTTCTTGATTGTGCGAATTTTACGGATAATGAACAAGTCTTTATCTTGCTTGCTCTAACATGTTGAAATATTGAGATTTGAAAAGGAGCTGTTTATTATATCAAACAGATGAACAGCAGGCCGTCAGGATTGCAGGACGGTTCAAACTTGATGGAGGCAAACGTGGTGGACACCAGTCAGCAGGATCAAGACACGGCGCCAGATGACATCCGTGCCGATATAGGCCAGCGCCTTCGCCAGGTGCGCATGGCTCATGGCCTGTCCCAACGGGCCTTGGCCAGACGGGCAGGGGTCGCCAATGCCACTATTTCGCAAATCGAAAGCGGTGATGCCAATCCAAGCGTCGGTGCGCTCAAACGCATTCTTGACGGCCTTGAGATGGATATGGGACAGTTCTTCACCCTGGAGCTGAGCGATGGCGGGAAACATTTTTACAAGGCCAGTGATCTGGTTGAAATCGGTCGTGGCAAGACATCCTTCCGGTTGGTCGGGGCTGACCGACCGATGAAAGCCATCCAGATGCTCCATGAAACCCTGATGCCCGGCGCTGATACAGGCCGGGTTTTCCTCAGCCATCAGGGGGAAGAGTGCGGCATCGTGATATCTGGCAGCCTTGAAGTATCCGTCGGTGAGGAGCGTCAGGTCTTGCGCGCGGGCGATGCCTGGTATTTTGACAGCGCCTTGCCCCACCGCTTTCGCAACAAAGGGGCAGAGCCTTGCCTTTGTATCAGCGCCTGTACGCCGCCATCCTTCTAATGCCAGATATGAAAAAGGGCCCATCAGGGCCCTTCATTTTGTATCAGCCAATGCGTTTACCGCTTGCTCTCGGCTTCCGCTTCGTTGGAGGAAAGACGGTTGCCAACGGCGATCAGGATCAACACCGAGACATTCATCACCAGAGCATAGATCGAGGATGGCACCATGAAGCGCCCGTCGCCAAGGAAATTGGCAATCACGAGCGCCAGAGCGACATTCTGCAAGCCACATTCAATGGCAATGGTCAGCGCCTGACGGGTTTCGAGCTTGAAGATCTGACTGACGATCAGCGCGGACCCGATGGCCAGCCCATTCAAAAGAATGACAGCCGGGCCAACGGTGCTCCAATGAGCGGTGATGTTGCTCCACTCGCTGTAAAAGGAGGTGAAGACAATGGCGGCAAACACGGCCGACGACACAAATTTCGCCGGATTCTCGATCCGTTTGACCAGCCTTGGCAGGAAATGGCGCAAGGTCATGCCGATCGCCAATGGCAAGGCCGAGATCGCGAGCACCTTGATTGCCGTTTCACCAAATGGCAGGGCAAAAAGATCAAGCTCCGTGCCAACCAGCCCCGTTTCACGGAACAGAAGGAAAGCAGCGGACAACGCGGTTGGAATGGTGATGAAAGCCAAAAGGTTGGTGATGATTGTCAGCGAAATCGACAGGGCTGTCTTGCCGCGGGCCAGGACGGTCAGAAGGTTCGAGGTGATGCCGCCTGGGGCTGCCGCCAGAATGATCAGGCCGATTGCATAGACTGTATCAAGCTTGGTGATCAGAGCCACGCCAAAGGCGATCAAGGGCAGAAACACAATTTGCGCAACAATGCCGGCACCGACCGCGCGCAATTGGTGAAACAAAGCCTTGAAATCTTGTAGTCGAACCGAAAGTCCGACGGTAATCATGATCAGTGCCAAACCCAGAGGTATGAGAGGTGTATTCACGTTGCAACCTTCCTGATGCTGGCAATATGCCTGCGTAAAAGAGCTGTCTGATGTGATGCCCACACTGGTGACGGCCATTGGGGGGCATGCTCATCTTTGACGATTGTCATGTCCAATACGATCTTTCCCATAGATCGTAAGTCTTACCCCTTTTTGCCATGCTTTAGATCAAAATGACAAAAATTTACACCTAAGCCAACGAGTTGAGAGGCCACAGAGACGCCGCGAAAATTGAAGGTCTGGCAAACCGCGAAGGAACGCTCATCGCCATATTGGCTTATGGCCATCCATCACTGAGAGTGGGACCGAGATGCCTGTGGTGCGGACCATTCCAAGGTGGACCATGCCAATATGAGTCTTTGGATCAGGCCCGCAATTGGTTCATGCAAGCATGAGAATGGCGCTGAAGGCCACGACCCAGACCAACTGAAACATGGAGGTCGATACAAGGCATTGATTGAGGCCGATGTGGTCTTCTGCCAGAAACAGTTTACGGATTGGCAATGCCAGCGCATAGGCGGCAAGAAGTGCCGTAACCACAAGGCTGACAAGGCTTACAGTCCCGTGATGGATCAGATTGAAGACATGGATCATCCCAATGCAGGAAATGAGCATCATTGCCGTATAGAGGCGCTTGGTTTTAAGAGGCCCCAATTGGATCGCCAATGTCCGGCGGCCCCCTTCTTTATCGCCCACCCGGTCGCGGTGATTGTTGATCGTTAACACCGATGCTGCGGGCAAGCCAATATACAACCCGGCCCAGAAGCTCGTCCATGTCCATTCGCCGGTCAGCAAAAAGACGCTGCCCATCACAGACATGATGCCGAAAAACAGAATGACGAAGACTTCACCGAACGGTGAGCCGGAAATGGGGTAGGGGCCAGAGGAATATCCGAATGCGCAGACAATCCCGACCGCACCTATGATCAGTATCGGCAGGCCGCCAAAATAGACCAGATAAAGACCGCTAATCGCAGCCATCAATAAAAAGCAAATCGCTGCCCTGCGCACGGTGGTCACGTCCAACAGGCCAAGGCTTGTGACGCGCGGCGGGCCGAGCCGTTCGGCGGCCTTGTCGAGACCGGAGCTGGCATCCGCTGCATCATTCCACAAATTGGTTGCAATCTGAATGGAGGCCGCTGAGATCAAGATGGCAGGCAGCATCAGCCAATGAACCGGAGCTGCGCCGTTAAGCGCCAGCAATCCGGCCAGCAGCACAGGGGCAACTGACAAAATAATGGTCTTGGGTCGTGTCGCCATCAACCAGACTTCAACCTGGCTGAGGGTCACCTGTTCCTGTAGTGCCATGAATGTCTCCAGCTGGTTTGCGTCTGCATCTCTTAGCGGATGCGCCGACGCTCGGCATTCAGAACGGTCGCACCATACTTTTGTCGTATAAAAAAATCCAGTCCGTTTGTGGCTTTCTCAGACGATTGGTCCAGATAAATTGGTCTGTCAGAGGCAAAACGACGAGGTTGAGCAATTGTTCAGCGAAAAGTGCGGCACAAAACGAAAAATAATCCGGGCCTCACTCCGCAGCAATCGCCATTCTGCCAACCGCAAGGGCCGCTTCAATGTCAGCTGTCATCACCTCACCAACCCAGTCCTGTCCGCCAACCGGGGACAAAAAATGCGTCTGTGGCGGGGCAACGCGCGCAAGCGCGGCCATGTCATCGACAGAGTGCGATCCAAGTCCATTGAACAGCGGCAGAACCAGCGTATTGGGGAGCATCGTTCCGATGACGCAATTAAGATGCGGCGCCTCATCAAGGAAAGCGCAGGAAACATCGCGGAAATAGCCTGTTTGGCGCAGACTGCCCGCCAGTTCATTCGCCCGCTTGCTCGATTGACGGTCGACCGATGCGCCATGGGCGGCAATCAACAGATGCGGTTGACTGCCAATCAAGCCCAGATGACCCATATCGCGCACCAATGCACCCATGACAGCATCCGCAAGCCAATCGGACACACCAAAAGGCTTTAGCAATTGCGCAGGCGATCCGGGCTCGCGCGGATCCGAACCTGTGGCCTCCGCTATCTTTTTGGGTAGGATCCGATTGCAAAAAAAGCCGTCCGCCATGAAAAACGGATAGATGAGCCGATTGGGAGCCGTGAGTTTGGTCCATGCTTCCGCAATACTCGGCGTGCCGCGCAACACGCCAGCCTCGACCTGAACATTGCCGAGATTGCGCCGCACCTCATCCGTCAGCTCAAGAAGACGCGCATTGTCGCATCGTCCCCCGCGTTCTCCATGGGCAACGATCAAAACGGCCGATTCCGGGTCATGTCTCATAGGGGGCATGGCAAACGGTCCAAAAATTTGGCGTGGCACTATCCGACAAAGCTGACATGAGGCAAAGTCCTGCTTTTCGCACAGCATTACAAATTCTTACGCAGCAAACAGAAAGTCAGATCAGGGGTTGCGTGAACTCGCCTTAATCCTGTTGGCGCTTGCCGTCAGTTTAACATGATTGTCGGCTTCGTATTTGACCGGATGGTGAAGAATTTTTCGAAATATGGTCAGACTGTTGGTCCACATTTTCTTATTGGACGCAAAAGTTGGAATGGGACAAAAAGCGCCACTGGACGATAATTGATCAGGAATCCTTTGCCACAAGGGACGCGCGTGCCGCTTCGATCGCACCCATCAAGGCTTCTGGCAGATCGAGCTTGGCAATGTGAGCTTGCCCGGCATCGCTCATTTTGGGCAACACTTTTGACAGAATGCTGATCACTTTGCCTATCTCATGGTCAGCGGCAAATTCCATTGCATAATATTGCAGAAATACCAGACACGCGACATCTTCGACGCGTTGGGCGCGCGCCTCCCGTTTGAAATTTTTCTTCAATAGCACGTCCGACACCACGCTCTGTGCCTCTTCGTCATAGCCCTGCGCGGCCATGAGGCTGCTGACTTTCTGAGCGTGATGGCGCTTCAAGGCATTGCGCCATTGATGATAGCCGGGACGGTCGCGGGGATAATCATCGCGTGGAATGATCCAGCGTTCAATATGCTGGCCGCGAGCTGCAATCCGCGTCAACTCGTCGGCCTCCGGCGCAAAGGCCTCACACATCAGGCTCATCCGGATGCCATAAAGCAATTCCTTCGGGATCGGAGCCCCCCCTTGCGTCGCTTCCAGGCGGGGATCTGCTGCATTGGCTTGATCAATGGCTTCGATGACGGCTTCATAAGCAGGCATGGTGAACTCCGTTCCATGTACCGATGAAAGGCACATGGTGGCTATTTCGAATGAAAAGGGGACGCAAACACAGCTGTTGGATTGAAAGCCTACGCAAGAGCGCAAATTGACGCAAGTTGTTCAATGTCACTGCGAATTTAAACGGGCTTTTGTTCCCAATCAACGCGCGCCGCTTTATATTGGGCGAGAATGGATGCCTCAAGCTTTTTCGCTCCGAAAGCATGAAGCCTTTCGTGCGAATATCAACAAGACTGGAACGCGGCCATGGCACTCGCGAAATCCTTTTCGGCCCCTTTGCCCGCAGATCGCGTTCACCAATATGTTGATGCTTTTCTGAAAACTCCCAATTCCATTTATATCGGCCACATTGCCACTGCGGCGGCGCTGCTTTACATCGCCAGCCAAAATCCTACTGTCCCCGTCTGGTTCCTTTATTTCTGGGCCGTTCTGGAACTGGTCAGCTATCCGGTGTTAATGGAGGTCTGGCGTCAAGTTTATGTGCGAACCGAACGGAGCAAACGCGATCCCTATCTCTGGATCCGGCTCATGGATCTCTTGTCTTTGATGGTCGGCATCAGTTGGGGCGTGATGACCTTTGTCAGTCTCAATCCGGACAATGTGGCTCACTTCGCCATCCAGATGTCAATTGCAGCAGGCGCGACCGCCGCCGCCGTCCGCTCGCTTGCCATCTTCCCGCGCTCCTTCATTTTATATGTGGTGCCGTTTCTGGGGCTTTTGTCTGTTCGTATCATGCTGCTGGGGGGAGATTTCATCCTGCTGGGCGGGTTGGTGATCATTTTCATGCTGATGTTGCTGCGCTTTGGGGCCGATGTGATGGAATCCGTCTCCCAATATATCGACATCAGCACGGACAATCTGGATCTTGCCCAGCGCTACCGCGATGCTGCTGCGGAGGCGGAGCATGCGAACCGGGAAAAAACCCGATTGCTGGCAGCCGCCAGTCACGACTTGCGCCAACCCATCCACGCCATCGGGCTTTATATGGAAACATTGCCCCTCAACAAGATGGATGAACAGAGCCGCAACACGCTAGAACGCATTCGCAACAGTCTGCAAACCCTGTCGAAATTATTCAATTCGCTCCTTGATGTCAGCCTGCTGGACAGCGGCAAGATTCAGGTGCGCCCGCGCCTGTTTGACCTTGAAGACATGCTCAACCACGTGCTTGATGATTATGAACCATTGGCCGAGATTGCCCATGTTACCCTCATGCTTGAATGTCCCAAAGTCGGTGTCATGGGCGACACGATCCTTGTGCGCCGGATGGTTCAAAATCTGCTGTCCAACGCCATCCGCCATGCCGAGGGTGGATCAGTGCAGATCCGTGTCGAGCATTATCAAACGCCTGATGGTGATCGACTATCGATTGCTGTGATGGACGACGGTCCGGGAATCGCCAAGGAACATCAGGCGGTGATTTTTGAGGAATTCACGCAAGTCTCCAAACGGGCCGGGCGGGTCAATGCCTCAATGAATGGCATCGACAATCAACATAAGGGATTGGGGTTAGGCCTTGCTATTGTTCGCCGTTTAGCCGATTTGCAGGGCTTGACGCTCGATCTGCAAACCAGTTCGCAAGGGACCTGCATCAAGATCCTCAATTTGCCAACCGAGGCCTTGAAGCCAGATTGTGAAAAGCAGGAAAAAGTGAGCGCCATAACGGGTGCCCGCTTCAATCAAAAGCGTATCTTACTGGTGGATGATGATTGCGAAACCCTCAAGGCAACGCAAGAGTTGTTGACCAAATGGGGCTGTCACGTCTCATCTGCCACCAACCTGACCGAATTTGCCACCTTGAAGGGGCCGTTTGATCTGATCGTCAGCGACTATGCCTTTGAGGATGACTTTACTGGCATCGAAGTGGTGGAAGTTGCCCGCACGCGCTTTGGGGCAGATCTCAGAGCGCTTATCATTTCAGGGGATTCGACCGACTATGTGCAGCAAAGGGTGAAGGAAGCTGGCCTCCTGCTCATTCAAAAGCCTGTTCAGCCGGTGCAATTGCGCTCTGCCATGCTCGACCGGTTCCTCTCTAGCCATGCTGGCGAACAGGTCTTGTCATGACAGCCCGTAGCTGGCTGCCATCGCCGACGCGGCCGCCCGATTGGACACACCGAGATTTTTCATCAATGCGGAAACGTGACTGCGTACCGTAAAGGGGGAGAGATCCAGCTCGCGGGCAATTTCCTTGTTGGACAAGCCACGCCGCAGCAACTTCAGGATTTCGATTTGCCGAGGGGTCAATTCCTCAAGCGAAACATGATGCTGATGACCCATATCCTGCGATAGGGTTGCATCGCTGATGCAGACCTCGATCTGGCCCTGCATGATATTGGCAATTGCGCGCATGACTTCTTGCGAGGAAACGGATTTGGAAATGAAGCCATTGACCCCAAGTCCCATGATCTGTTCGATCTCGACCGGATCATTGAGCATCGACACCGCAATGATCGGGCAGAGCGCAAAACTCTGCCGCAATCTCTTCAGGTCGCGCATATAGTCAAAGCCAGGAAAAAGCAGGTCAGACAGAATCAAATCGGGGGACGTCGATTTTTCGATCAATCGATTGAGACCGACCCCATCGCCCGCTTCTTCCACCTTGGAGTCAGGAAACAGATCTTCCAACAACAGCTTCATGCCAGATCGATAAAGCGGATGATCATCAGCAAGAATGATGCGCATGATGGTCTATCTCCCTGAACCCTGATGCAGTGGGATCTGCTCCCTAGCAAAAGTCTGGTCCCAACTGGTGCTTTTGTCCAGATATACATCTGTATGTCGCAAATGACGGCCAGCCAGATCAGTGGTCGGATTTCTCCAGAAATTTCTTTTCGAGCCCGGTGATATAATCAAGTCCTTCGCGGGTCAGCCCAATGGGGGGCACGTCCTTGCTTTTCACCAGCCCTTTGCGCGCCAGGGCCGCCCAAACCCCGCGATTGGTAAAACCGCTGGCATCGGCTGCATGAACGACATATTCGCCCACATGGAAATGGTCCCCGTGAGGGTGGGGAATCGACGGGATGGTAACCGAGCCATCTTTCTCCCAGGCCTCATCTGGCTGAGTGCGACCCAGAATTTGCAAGAGAATAAGGGTACGCAGTTGCAGTTTGTTCAGTTTGAGCGGATTGACGCGTTGCATAAAGTGTCTTTCTGGAAACATCGATCAGGCCGACATTCCCGGCCTGACCTGTCTTGTTGAGCGATTCTCACTGCTGCAAGCCGCGGCTCACCCTTCATTTTTGAAGAAGCCGGTGATGCTTGCAGAGGCGATCTGGTTCCTCATGATATTAAACCGGACATAAGCCCCTGTCATGCTTGATGTATCAATCTCATCAAGAGACAGCGCATGAAGCGTGAAGATATAGCGATGGGCAGGATCATCCGGCGGCGGATAAGCCCCGGTAAAGCCCTCGGTGCCCGCATCATTCAAGGCACTCATCGTGCTTTTGGGCAGGGAATCGCTGGAAATCTGACCGCTTTCAGTGACTGGCAGATTGGTGATGATCATATGCCAAAAGCCCGAGCCCGTTGGCGCATCCGGGTCATAGCAGGTCAAGGCAAGACTCTTGGCCTCAGCGGGAACGCCAGACCAAACCAGAAGTGGGGAAAGATCCTTCCCGCCCAGACCGGCAGAAACTGATTTTTGCGGTAGTGGACCGCCATCGTTGAAATCGGGGCTTGTCAGTTGCATATCAAATCTCCGAATGAAAAGGGAAATGCGGCACGGTTGAGCCTTTGCAAGACCAAGTCTGAAGACTTTTGCCAACATTTCAAGGGGCGATTGCGCGCGCCTTATCGTCACAAAGCATAGGTTGATGCCGAAGTTTTGGGCGTCAGGGCAGGGTTGCCCCATCCATGTCGATTTCAAGATTGATCCGATCCGCAGAAAAGCGGGTCTTTGAATATTCGACCGGGCGACCTTCGAGGTCATGGTTGATTGCATGGGTGACCAGCACAATGGACCCGGGCGTCAACCGCATGATCCGAACATCGTCGATCGTGGCGTGATAGGCTTCGATGATGGTCGAATGCCTGACATAGTCTGGCAAACCGCACGCGGCGAACGCTTTGGTGACCGAGCCAAGGGCTTTGTAATGTTTGGCAAAATCGGGAAACCGTTTCGCATCATACCATGAGGTTGAGCGGCTGACGGGCATCTCGTCGCTCATGCCGACATTCCGCATGCAGGTAACGGGCGCCCCAAGGGCAATGTCGAGGGCAAGCGCGACATCGCGGTTGGCTGCGACCTGTTCGCACGAAATCAGGCTTTTTGAGCTGGTCGCCCCTTGCGACGCCAGACCGGTGGAGAAGCGGGTGCGTTTGGAAATCTGGTAGGTCAGGCGCTTGGGGTCAATGATGAAGGTGCCGCGCCCCTGTTCCGCCCGCAAGATGCCATCGCTGACCAGAGCCGAAATGGCTGACCGCACGGTATGGCGATTAACCCCAAACTGCTTGGCCAATTCTATTTCTGGCGGCAGTTTGCCGGTTTCATCACCCAATCCCGAAGAAATGCCCGCCCGGATTGCATCTGCAATCTGTCGCCACAGAGCCACGCCGCTGCGCCGCTCAATCTCGCCTTTTAGTGTTTCGGAGTCCATCCGTCGGTCCTTTGATCCTGCTGCACGCGCTTGATCGATCCTTTAGCGCGGTTCCGTGCCGCCGTCCAGCACATTGCATAAAGTCATTTGTCTATCTTGTTGGAAAGATGTCGCAATTTCCAATAGGCGCACCAAAGCGAATTGCGCTTTTTCGCATTTCATCAGGCTTTGATCAGACCGTCACATTGTTGTCACCAACGATGCGTAGAAAACGCCTTAGCAAAATTGTATAGTAAAATAGACAAATTCCACACCAGATGAGACGGATCTCCTCATGGAAGACAGACACCGCCCTCACGCTACGGAGCAAAGAAATGGCGACAGCCAAGGTGCCACACAGGCGCTCAGTGCTGCGCAGATCGCCCATCAGCGCAGAATGTCAATTCTGGCCAATGCGCCCAAACAGGACCTATTGAAAGCATGGCAGTCCCTTGCGCTGGATCCCGGTTGCGAATTGTTGCGTGGTCCGGAAACCGGTCTGGTTGCCTTGCGAGGTTGCATTGGTGGCGGTGGTGCACCTTTCAATTTCGGCGAAGCCACGGCCACCCGAGCCACGGTGCGGATGGAAAATGGTGCCATCGGCCATGCGATCATGCTGGGCCGGGATGCAGGCAAGGCCAAACTCGCAGCAGTGATTGACGCGATGGCTGGCGACCGCGCCACCGCAGACCTGATCGAAAGCCGCATTCTGGCGCCGCTGGAACGGGCGGCCGCGGAACGGGATCGCCAACAGGCCGCAGAAACCCAGGCCACCCGTGTCAACTTCTTCACCATGATCAGGGGGGACGATTGATGCCCAACGCAGGAACCAACAACATGCAGACCCGCAAAGATGCTGCCAAGGCCATGCAGGGAGGCTTGAGCGAGCCAACTCTGCAGACGCAGCGGATCTTCCGCGCAATCATGGATGCCATGGCCCGCCCCGGCACCATCAAGCCGATCAAAACCGATGCCAAGCCGCCGGCCGGTCTGCTGCCTTTGGTCGGTGCCGTGTTGGCAACCTTGGCCGATGCAGACACTCCTCTTTGGCTCGATGAAGCACTGCAAGGAAAGTCGGCAGCCGCCGACTGGCTGACCTTTCATGTTGGCGCGCCTTTTGCGGTTGAACCTGCACGCGCTACCTTTGCTGTGCTTACTGAGGCGCAAAAGATCGCCTCGCTCGACATCTTCGCTCAAGGGCAGCAGGACTATCCGGACCGCTCCAGCACACTGATCGTTGCAGTTGAGGAGCTGAGCGAGGAGGGGGACTGGACCCTCTCCGGTCCGGGCATCAAGACCACGACATCGCTTGGTGTCTCTCCCATATCGCCGCTCTTTCTGGATCAATGGACCGCCAACAACAATCGTTTCCCGCGCGGTGTTGATGTGATCTTCGTTGCCCCCGATACCATCGCCTGTTTGCCCCGCACCACGCGGATCGAAAACCAGAAACCGGGAGGGCGCTGATATGTATGTAGCCGTGAAGGGCGGGGAAACCGCCATTGAGGCCGCACATCAACTGCTCGCAGACCGCCGCCGTGGCGATCGTGACATTGATGCCCTGTCGCTTGATCAGATTTCCGAACAATTGTCCCTGGCCGTTGATAGGGTCATGAGCGAAGGCGCACTCTATGACCGGGAATTGGCTGCACTCGCCATCAAGCAGGCGCGGGGCGATCTGATCGAAGCCATCTTCCTGACCCGTGCCTATCGCACCACCTTGCCGCGCTTTGGCTATTCCGAGCCGATTGACACCAGCGCCATGCAAATCCAGCGCCGCATTTCCGCGACGTTCAAGGATTTGCCCGGTGGTCAGATCCTCGGTCCGACCTTTGACTATACCCACCGTCTGCTAGACCCGGACCTGACCGGCGATGAGGAGGTGCCTGCACCGCATAAAGCCGATCTTGATACGGATAGCCCAGCCGAGACCATGCCGCGCGTCTCTGACCTCATTGCAGGGGAAGGCCTGATGGAACCGGATGGCCAGTTGCCAGACGGTGAAGAGAGTTGGCCGGAGCCGGGAGACATCACGCGCAAGCCGCTTGATTTCCCGCTCACCCGCGACCAGCGGCTGCAAGCCCTGTCCCGTGGCGATGAAGGCTTTTTGCTGGCGCTTGGCTATTCCACCCAGCGCGGCTATGGCCGCAACCATCCCTTCGCTGGCGAAATCCGCATCGGCGAGGTTGATGTGATGGCAGAGGTGCCTGAGTTAGGCTTTGCGGTTTCCATTGGCCGCATCCAGATCAGTGAATGCCAGATGGTCAACCAGTTCAAGGGTTCACGCACCGCGCCACCACAATTCACCCGTGGCTATGGTCTGGTCTTTGGCCAATCGGAGCGCAAAGCCATGTCCATGGCTCTATGTGACCGCGCCTTACGGGCCGATGAATTTGGTGAAGATGTGATCGCGCCAGCGCAGGATGAAGAATTCGTCATTTCCCATTCCGACAATGTGCAGGCCACCGGCTTCGTCGAACATTTGAAGCTGCCACATTATGTCGACTTCCAGGCCGAGCTGAAACTCGTCCGCCAGATGCAGGCCGAATTCTATGCCAACCACACCCTTGACGGGGATCAAGGGCAAGCAGACAGCAATGAGGGAAGCACCCGATGACCAGCATCAGCCAGTCAGAACAAGGCGCGATTGCCAATTACAATTTCGCCTATCTTGATGAACAGACCAAGCGGATGATCCGCCGGGCGATCCTCAAGGGCATTGCCATTCCCGGCTATCAGGTGCCCTTTGCCAGCCGCGAAATGCCCATGCCCTATGGATGGGGCACCGGTGGCGTGCAGGTGACCGCGTCAATCATCGGCCCTGATGATGTTCTCAAGGTCATCGATCAGGGCTCGGACGATACCACCAACGCGGTCTCCATTCGCGCCTTCTTTGCCAAGATGGCCAAGGTTGATACCACAACCCGGACCAAGGCGGCCAGCATCATCCAGACCCGCCATCGCATCCCCGAAGAGCCTTTGTCCAAGGATCAGGTCATCGTCTTTCAGGTGCCGATCCCCGAGCCTTTGCGCTTTCTTGAACCACGCGAAACCGAAACCCGCAAAATGCACGCGGTTGAGGATTACGGCCTGATGCATGTAAAGCTCTATGAAGACATTGCCCAGAAGGGTCACATCGCCACCAACTATGCCTATCCTGTCAAGGTGAAGGGGCGATACGTGATGGACCCATCGCCAACCCCGAAATTCGACAATCCGAAAATGCACCGCATGGAAGCGCTCCAGCTTTATGGCGCCGGGCGCGAAATGCGCATCTATGCCATCCCCCCTTATACCGATGTCGTCAGTCTCGATTTCGAAGATTATCCCTTCGAAATTCAGGCCTTTGACGAGCCTTGTGCCCTGTGCGGTGGCACAGGCGTCTATCTCGACGAGGTCATTCTCGATGACAAGGGCGAGCGGATGTTTGTCTGCTCTGACAGTGACTATTGCGAAGACCGCCGTGCGCAGGGTTTCCGGGGCGCGATGGCCCCTGAGGCTATTCATGATGAAGAGGTGCCAGCATGACCCGGTCAATTCCAGACCAGTTCCAGACCAAATCCTCGCTGGTTGCCCAGCGTCCCACGGACCTCAATGAAGAGCCTTTGCTGCAGGTCCGCTCGGTCAGCAAATATTATGGTCGCCGCGTCGGCTGCGAGGAGATCAGCTTTGACCTCTGGCCCGGTGAAGTGCTGGCCATTGTCGGCGAGTCCGGCTCAGGCAAGACCACATTGCTCAATTGTATCTCCACCCGCCTGACCCCAACCTCGGGCATGGTCAATTATCGCATGCGCGATGGGTCAATGCGTGAGGTCTTCCGTCTGGGGGAAGCTGAAAAGCGTTTTTTGATGCGGACCGACTGGGGCTTTGTCCATCAAAATCCCGCAGACGGCCTGCGCATGACCGTCTCAGCAGGAGCCAATGTCGGCGAACGGCTGATGGCCATCGGTCAACGTCACTATGGTGACATTCGCCAGACCGCGACCGATTGGCTGGAACAGGTGGAAATATCCGCTGACCGGATCGATGACGAACCCCGCGCTTTTTCCGGTGGCATGCGCCAGCGCTTGCAGATTGCCCGCAATCTGGTGACCGGCCCGCGGCTCATATTTATGGATGAACCAACCGGCGGTCTTGATGTCTCGGTGCAAGCCCGTCTGCTTGATCTAATGCGCGGTCTGGTGGCTGAACTGGGCCTTGCCGCCATTGTCGTCACCCACGATCTGGCTGTCGCCCGTCTTCTGTCCCATCGCATGGTCGTGATGAAGGGCGGGCGCGTCATCGAAACCGGTCTCACCGACCGGGTGCTGGATGATCCTCAAGCGCCTTATACCCAACTGCTCATTTCCTCCATTCTTCAGGTCTAGAAAGGGTCGATTGATGACGTCTCCCACCAATGAGATGAAGGCAACGCCGTTGATCGTCACCAACGTTGCCAAGAGCTTTGTCATGCATCTGCGTGGCTCGATCACCATTCCGGTGGTCTCTCGGGTCAATCTGGTGCTCCATGAAGGCCAATGTGCCGTGCTTGGTGGCCCGTCCGGGGTCGGCAAAAGCTCGATCCTGAAAATGATCTACGGCAATTACGCAGTCAATCAGGGCCAGATTCTCACCTGCCATCGCAATAGGATGGTCGATCTTGCCACCGCTGATCCGCGCACCATCCTGTCGGTTCGCCGCGAAACCATCGGCTATGTCAGCCAGTTCTTGCGCGCCATGCCTCGCGTCTCGGCCATGGATGTTGCAGCAGAGCCTCTGGTCGCCCAAGGCATCGAGGTTGAAGAAGCCCGCAGCCGCGCTGGTAACATGCTCGCCCGCCTCAACCTGCCAGAAAAACTCTGGCAATTGCCATCCGCCACCTTTTCCGGTGGGGAACAGCAAAGGGTCAATATTGCACGTGGTTTTCTTACCGACCATCCGGTTTTGCTGCTTGATGAGCCAACCGCCTCGCTTGATGCCGCCAACCGCTCCATCGTTATCGAGTTGATCGAAGAGAAGAAGGCCAAAGGCGTCGCGCTGCTGGGTATCTTCCACGATTCTGATGTGCGCGATGTCATCGCCGATCAGGTCATCGATGTCTCGAACTTTGCGACCAGCGCCCAAAGAGACAGCGAGAAATCTGCCGCCACGCTGGCTGGCACCCCAAGCGCATAGAGAGCAATCATGCAGAACGACCCTTTGCAAAATACCCGTCTTGGCATTGAGCCTTTGATCCACCATACGGCCAAAGTGACCGAAAGCCAGCTTGGCCACTATACCGAAGTCGCTGACCGCAGCCGCATATCAGAGACCCATCTGGGCGATTATTCCTATGTGATGCTCGATTGCGATATCTGGCATGCCGAAATCGGCAAATTCGCCAACATCGCCAATGCGGTACGCATCAATGCCACCAATCATCCAACATGGCGCGCGACCCAACATCACTTCACATACCGCGCATCGGACTATTTTGCCGACGCAGACATGGATCAGGATTTCTTCGCTTGGCGTCGCGACAATAAAGTGCGCATCGGCCACGATGTCTGGATCGGTCATGGTGCGACCATTTTGCCCGGCGTCTCTGTCGGCCATGGCGCCGTGATCGGGGCAGGGGCGGTGGTCTCCAAGGATGTGCCTGACTATGCCATCGTCGGTGGCGTGCCTGCGCGTCTCATCCGTGAGCGCTTTCCTGCGAGCATTGCCAAACGGTTGATTGCGCTGGCCTGGTGGGATTGGTCCCATGACGACTTGCGTTCTGCGCTGGAAGATTTCCGCATGCTCGAAATCACCGATTTCCTCGCTCGCTACGAGCGCTGATCAAACCGGCTTTTTTGTTGGTCATACGACCATTGGTGCCGATGGCTTATCCGCAGGAAAGCCTCGGCTGTCACCGAATTGAAATATTGCAGACACGCGCCTTTCACAAAGAATTTGTAGATATTCGTCAGGTCTTAACAAGCAATTTGGAACGCCTGTTTTCAGCGTTTCGAGGAGAAAACCAATGTTGGAATTGACCAATGTGACACGCCGCTTCGGTCCAAATACGGCCGTCGATTCTGTCACAGTGACCATTCCACATGGTCAGATGGTGGGCGTCATCGGACGCTCTGGCGCGGGAAAATCCACCCTTCTGCGAATGATCAATCGCCTCATTGATCCAACTGAAGGCGCGATCAGCTTTGATGACAAACAGGTCTCTTCGATCAAGGGCCGTGAGTTGCGTGACTGGCAGCGTGATTGCGCCATGATCTTCCAGCAATTCAATCTGGTGCCGCGGCTTGACGTGTTGACCAATGTCCTGTTGGGGCGACTTAATCACCGCAATACCATGCTCAACCTGCTCAATATCTTCTCGCAGCAAGAGCGGGCAGAAGCCTTGATTGCATTGGAACGTCTTGGCATCGAACAAACCGCGCTTCAACGGGCAGGGACCTTGTCCGGTGGCCAGCAGCAGCGCGTGGCCATTGCCCGCGCTTTGATGCAAAGCCCGAAGGTCATCCTCGCCGATGAGCCGATTGCCTCGCTTGATCCATTGAATGCCCAGATCGTGATGGACAGCCTTAAAGACATCAACGAACGCGATGGCATCACGGTGGTAACCAACCTGCATACCCTTGATACGGCGCGCACCTATTGCGAGCGCATCATTGGCATGTTTCAGGGACGCGTGGTGTTTGATGGTCCAGCATCCGAGCTGACCAATGAGGCGGTGAAGATGATCTACGGCTCTTTGGAAGATGCCGAAATCTCCGAAGCCATCACCTCGACTTCCATCAAGGAATCTTTCGCGCCAGCAAGCCGCCCCCCTGTCGTGGCAATGGCGCAAGCCGAGATCGCTTCGCCAGCGTAATCAGGCCAAACCTGAACCAACAACAACACTTTTATTTGACAACAAGGATGACACCGGCTGAGCCGGTTGAAATCAGGAGACACGAACATGTTTACAAAAGCAATTCTTGCCGCCGTTTCCGTGGCTGCGCTGGCAGCCGGTGCCACAGCGCCTTCTTTTGCTGCTGAAAAAGAATTCCGCATCGGCATTCTGGGTGGTGAAAACGAAGCGGACCGTCTGCGCAATTTCCAGTGCCTCGTTGACACTCTGCCAGCTGCCATTGGCGTTGAAAAAGTGTCCCTGTTCCCAGCCGCAGACTATGACGGCGTCATTCAGGGCCTGTTGGGCGGCACCCTTGACTATGCAGAGCTTGGCGCATCAGGCTATGCAAAAGTGTATCTGAAAGATCCAAAAGCCGTCGAGCCTATCCTGACCACCGTTCAAACGGATGGGTCCACCGGCTATTATTCGGTGATGGTTGCCCGCAAAGATTCCGGCATGTCCAAACTGGACGACATGAAAGGCAAGAAGCTCGGCTTTGCCGATCCGGACTCCACCTCCGGCTTTCTTGTCCCTTCCGTAACCCTGCCTGATGCCGTTGGCGGTCAGATCAAGGACTATTTCGGGGAAACCGGCTTTGGCGGCGGCCACGAAAATCTCGTTCTCGAAGTGGTCAAAGGCAACTTTGATGCAGGCACAACCTGGTCTTCAGGCGTTGGCAAATTCGAAGATGGTTACACCTCTGGCAACCTGAAGAAAATGGTCGATAAAGGCATCCTCGACATGGGCGATCTGGTTCAGCTGTGGCAATCCCCACTGATCCCTAACGGCCCGATTGTGGTTCGCTCCACCCTCAGCGACGACACCAAAGCCAAATTCAAAGCCTTCATGATGAACCTGCCGGAAAAAGATCCTGAATGCTTCTCTGCCATTCAAGGGGGCGATTACAAAGGCTACACCGAGGTCAACGAAGATTTCTACAAAGCCATCATCGCTGCTCGCAAAGCGAAAATCGGTTCTTGATTGGATCGCATTCTCAATGACTTGAGAATAGATGGCTGGAAATGAAATGGTGGGTCCGGACTTTGTTTCGGACCCATTTTACCCACGCCCAATGCCCCTCTGTCAGACGCAGCATCCGGGCGCGGCATCCAGCAGCGAACACCTCAGGCCGCTTTGCGTTGATCCATCCGGGCTTTCGGGAGACATCCGATACGCTCTTGGTGGGCTTTTTCTTTTTGTTCGGTAAAAACATGACAAACATGACGCCCGCACCCCCCTTGTCCCAAAGCAGCGCCGCCGTTGAGCGCCACTGGCAAGACCTCAATCGCAAACGCCGCACATACACCCTTCTGTCGGTTGGTCTGTTGCTCGTTGCTCTATTTTCCTCGCTGTGGTTTGCAAACGAAACCAATGCGGGCAAATTTTTCGACCGATTGCCTTACTTTTTCGACTTCTTTCTGGACATGGTGCCGCGCGACGGAATGGAAATCTGGCGCGCGCTGTTCGATCTCGATACACCCTACGCCGATGGGTCGCTCAAATTCAACTATCCCGAAGGCCGGATCTATTTGACCGACAGCCTCTATCTGCCGGAATATTTTTACAAGATGCTGGAGACAATCAATATTGCGATCGTTTCCACCTTGATCGGCTTTTTCTTTGGCTTCATCCTCTGCTTCCTTGCCGCATCCAACCTGACCACACGCGGATGGCTGCGGTTTGTGGTCCGCCGTATCCTCGAAATTCTCCGTGCCTTTCCAGAGATTGTCATTGCAGGTTTCTTCGTGGCGGTGCTGACCCTTGGTGCAATCCCCGCCATGATTGCCGTGACGATCCACACCATCGGCTCGCTTGGCAAAATGTTTTTCGAAGTGGTCGAGAATGCCGACATGAAGGCCGATGAAGGCTTGCGCGCCGTTGGCGGTTGCTGGGTCGAGCGGGTCTGGTTCGGCATCGTGCCGCAAATTCTGCCAAACTTCCTGTCCTACGGCTTGCTGCGCCTTGAGATCAATGTCCGGGCCTCCACCATCATTGGTGCTGTTGGCGGCGGCGGGATAGGGGAAGCTCTGCGCCTGTCCATTTCGCGCGGCCATGAGGCAAAGACTCTGGCCATCGTCCTGCTGCTGTTTGTTACGATCATGGCCATCGACCAATTCTCAGCCTGGCTGCGAAAAAGGATCGTCGGCGATCAGGCCTTCGCCTTTGGCGGCAGCTTGTAAGAGGAAGAGACCTGACAATGACCACTCTAACCGCATCTCGACTTGATGATGTCATGGCCCGCCACCCGGAAGTGTTCAAACCCAACTGGTTGAAACGCTTTCGCGGCTGGTTTGTCGCCGTTGGCATTGTCGTCTATCTGATCTTTGCTTGGCACTTCTTCCATATTGGCCAGATCCTAGCCAACGGAAATTGGGGCATTGCTGGCTCCTATCTCGCCGACTGGGTGTCTTATGAAGTCCGACCGGACATCGAATTTGACGACGGTTTTGTAAAGGTTGAATTCCCGCGCTTCTCACCCTTGGGCAAGAATCCAAGTCCTGACTGGATCACCCAGACCCGCGAAATGGTCGACATCAAGCCGCTGAAAAAGGAAGAAACTCCGACTAAGCAGAAACCTGCTGCGGCTTTCAGCTTTATGGCTTCGGATGCCGGTACGTCCACCAATCCGGTTGCGCGATCCAACGCGCCCTCCAAAGAGCCTGTCATCAGTTTCATGGCACCAAGCGCGCCAACCGCCGCCAATCCGGCAGCCCCTGAAGTGACCGCAAAGAGTGATGACAAGCCAGAGCGACGTGAAGAGACTGTCTTTGCAGAAGTCACACTTGGTTCCGGGATGGTTGAGGTTGAACCCGGTATCGTCACACTCGTGCGTGGCGGCGAGCAATTGGTGATTGACATCGTCAAGGACAAGAGCGTTCGCGCTCGAGATGCATTGCCAGACTGGGCCTCTCAGAAATATGAAGATGGCAAGATCGTTGCCCAGTTTGGCGTTGATGGTCGCATTGAGGTGGAAAGTGATGAGGTGAAAATCCGCCGTCGCTTCCTTGGCTGGGAGAATTTTATCTTCGACACCAATTCGCCTTTCTGGGGCAAGAGCTTTGGGGATGTGATGGGACTGATCACTTCAGGCGAGCGGATCAAGCCGGACCAATCCAATCTGTCTCTGGCCTTTGACAACATCATCAACAATGCCGAATGGCAGCATGGGGATGTCTGGATCAAGCTGCTGCAGACCATCGTCATGGCTTTTGTCGGCACGTTGTTCGCGACAATTCTGGCTTTCCCGCTGGCCTTTCTGGCAGCCCGCAACGTGACACCAAACCGCCTTGGCAACCAGCTCATGAAACGCCTGTTCGACTTCCTGCGTTCGGTGGATATGCTTATCTGGGCCTTGTTCTTCACCCGCGCCTTTGGGCCGGGGCCACTGGCCGGCATGTCGGCGATCTTCTTCACCGACACCGGCACTCTGGGCAAACTCTATGCCGAGGCGCTGGAAAATATTGACGACAAGCAGCGCGAAGGTGTCAAGTCTCTGGGGGCCAACCCTGTGCTGGTTCAGCGCTATGGCGTGGTGCCACAGGTCTTGCCGGTCTTTCTTTCCCAGTCCCTTTATTTCTGGGAATCCAACACCCGCTCGGCAACGATCATCGGCGCGGTCGGGGCAGGGGGCATTGGCCTCAAACTGTGGGAAGCCATGCGCACCAATCAGGATTGGGAGAATGTTTTCTATATGGTCATCCTTATCCTTATTGTTGTCTATGTCTTCGATAGTATTTCAGGAAAGCTGCGTGCCATGCTCACCAAAAGCTAGGCACCAGCCCTCGCCCCTAGAAGACCCATCTTGAGCCTCAAAGGAAATCACCGTGCCACGCTACGCCCTCTTTTTTGCGCCAGCCAAAGACGATGCCCTGACCAAAGCCGCTGCATTCTGGCTGGGGCGGGATGCCTTTGACGGCGGCGAGATTGACCGCCCTTCATTGATAGAGGGCCAATCGCGCGAGGCGTTCGATGCCATGACGGCATCTCCACGGCGCTATGGTTTTCATGGCACGCTGAAAGCGCCGTTTGAATTGGCACCCGGCACCAGCCTTGATCAATTGGAACAGGAACTCGCCGCCTATGCGTCGGGCCTTCAGCCTTTCCCGTTGCCAAAATTCGAGGTTGGACGCCTTGGGCCATTCTTTGCCCTGCGCACCGAACGCCCAAGCGAAGACCTTAAAATGCTCGCCACCAATCTGGTGCGCGACTTTGACCATTTCCGAGCGCCGCTAGAAGAACATGACATCGCCCGCCGCAAGCCCGAGAGACTGAGCCAAAGCCAGCGTGACAATCTGTTGACTTGGGGGTATCCCTATATCTTTGACGATTTCCGCTTTCACATGACCCTGTCTGACCCCATTGCAGATGATCTGGCGGACACGTTCGAGGCTGCTGCCAAGCATCATTTCGAAGCGGCCCTTACCGCTCCCCAAACCGTCTCAGCTCTTTCCCTGTTTGTGGAAACCGAGCGGGGCGTCCCCTTTACCATTCATCGTCAATTTCCCTTTGGCGCTGTGTGAGAATGACGCGCCATCCGGCCGCTGACTTGTCCAACTCCGGCCTTGATGCCCCTAAAAGGAAAGACCTTCGCATGAAACGTGACCTCATTTTGAAAGATGCGCAAATCGTTATGAAAGACGAAATCCTGCGCGGCCATGTCCATGTCAAGGACGGCATCATTTGCGATATTTGCGAAGGTGACCTGCCTGAGCCTTTGGAAAGCTTGGCTTACGATCTAGAAGGCGATTATCTGCTGCCGGGCTTTGTCGAGCTGCATACCGATCACGTCGAAGGCCATTATGCGCCGCGTCCGAAAGTGCGTTGGAACCCCATGGCGGCGGTGCTGGCGCATGATGCTCAGATCGCATCCTCTGGCATCACCACCGTGTTTGATGCGCTGCGGGTAGGGCTCGATTCCGACGCAGACCTCAACTATCAAGACATGAAGGCGCTGGCCGATGCCTTCCATCGTGGCGTCGAGGAAGACACCTTGCGGTCTGATCATTTCCTGCATCTTCGCTGTGAAGTGTCCGCCGATGACTGCATCACCGCCTTTCATCAGTTTGACAATTACCCATTGGTCAAGCTGATCTCGGTAATGGACCACGCGCCGGGCCAACGCCAGTTTGCCAAGCTGGAAGCCTATGCGATCTATTACAAAGGCAAATTGAAAATGTCCGATGAGGAGTTTGACCTTTTCTGCCAGCGCCGGATGGAAGCTTCCTCGCGCAATTCCGACAAACACCGCAACGCCATTGCCGGGATTTGCAAGGAAAGGGGGCTGATACTCGCCTCTCACGATGACGCCACGCTGGCTCATGTCGAAGAGGCAATCGCGCAGGATATTCATGTTGCTGAGTTCCCCACCACCATGGAAGCGGCCAAGGCGTCCCATGAAGCGGGCCTCGCAGTCCTGATGGGCGCACCAAATGTTGTGCGTGGCGGATCACATTCTGGAAATATCGCAGCTTCGGACTTGGTCAAAGAGGGTGTTTTGGATATTCTGTCTTCCGATTATATTCCGATGTCACTGGTGCAGGCGGCATTCGCGCTCGCGGAAGGGGACGATGCCATTTTGCTGCCAGATTCGGTAAGAATGATTTCCCACAATCCGGCTCGGGCAACCGGGCTTGATGACCGTGGAACGATTGAAGTAGGCAAACGGGGTGATTTGGTCCATGTTCGCAAGTCGGGCAACACACCGGTCATAAGACAGGTATGGCGCAAAGGACAGCGCATCATCTGACCCCCGCCTTGGTAGGGAATGCAGTCTTGAGGCAAGGTCACGGAGATCTGAATGAACGAGCTTGGTGAACATGACGTGATTGAGCGTGACATGGGCCAGCATCATAAGGACAAACATGATCTGGGCGATGCTGACTATGGAACGTTGGTCTTGCTGGTGGGGCCAAGCGGCTCGGGCAAGGATAGTGTTCTGAATTATGCCCGTGAGGCTTTGAAAGATGATTCCCGCATGCTGTTTGTGCGCCGCTGCATCACGCGCTCGAACGGCGATCCAAGCGAAGACCATGAAAGCATGAGCGTTGCTGCTTTCCAGAAAGCGGAAATGCAGGGGCAGTTCGTGATCTCATGGGGTGCGCACGGCCTCTATTATGGCTTGCCGAAAAGCTTGCTGGCGCATCTGGAAACCGGCGGAGTGGTAATCGCCAATGGGTCGCGAAAGACCATCCCCTTGCTGCGGGATCAGTTCCACCACTTTCATGCGATCAATCTCACGGTCGAGCCCGAAACCCTGATTAAGCGCCTTTCGGAACGCGGGCGTGAAAATTCAGAGGAAATTCGCCTGCGCATCGAGCGGACCAAAAAGCTGGAATCGGAAGATCTGTTCGATGAGGAGACCATCCATCTGGACAATTCCGGTGATATTGGATCCGCAGGCAAGGTCTTTGTCGATATGCTGCGCAAATGGGCCGAAAATCCCGAGTGACGTTTAAAGGGGGAGGCGTGGTCTGCCTCATCTGAGCGCCCGATTTCGCCACACTTTGGCTTTTTGCTCGGCATTGTGGCCACCGCATTATCATGGCCATCGGCCAAGATCCCGTTCGGCTAACGGCTAAGCATGTCTGCATCTCGGTTGCACCTCTACAACTGTTGCCGCATACCGAAGACCTGCGAAAAATGCTATTCTGGAAATCGGAAAAGACCTTCCATGGCTTTGCATGACGTGAAGCCGACAGCGCGCGCTCGGAACGCGCTCATATCCTCGCCTCACGCCCCTAGCAATCGGAAGGAAAAACGCCAACGTGAGGAGATTGAGTTATGAACAAAACAAGAACTCTTGTGTTGGATTTCAACAATATCAGGCGCGATGATGTCGCGATTGTCGGCGGCAAGAATGCGTCTCTGGGGGAAATGATTTCGCAACTGGCATCAGATGGCATTGCAGTCCCATCAGGCTTTGCAACCAGCGCCGAAGCTTATTGGCAGTTTGTGGAATTTAACAATATTTGCAGCAGATTGGAGCCTTACCTTGATGAATGGCAGTCAGGCAAAGCCAGTCTGGCTGAGACGGGGCGTGCGATCCGCGATTTATTCCTGCGTGGGGATTGGCCGGACGACGTTGCCCATGCGATCACAACAGCCTATCGATCGCTGGAACGCGAAGCCGGGCTGGATGGCCTTTCCGTCGCCGTGCGCTCAAGTGCCACTGCGGAGGATCTGCCCGATGCCAGTTTTGCCGGTCAGCAGGAAACCTTCCTCAATGTAGAAGGGGCGGACGCTGTTTTGCGCGCCTGCCGCCGTTGCTACGCTTCGCTCTTCACTGACAGAGCCATGAGTTATCGGCAGTTAAATGGCTTTGATCACATGAAGGTCGCGCTCTCCATCGGCGTTCAGCGCATGGTCCGCACGGATCTGGGCAGTTCTGGCGTGATGTTTTCCATCGATACCGATACAGGTTTTGACAAGGTGGTGCTGATCAATGTTGCCTGGGGCTTGGGAGAAAATGTCGTTCAGGGTGCGGTTGACCCGGATGAATATCAGCTTTTCAGACCTTTCCTTGCAGATGAAACGGTAACCCCGATCATCGAGCGCAAAAAGGGCGAGAAGGCTATAAAGATGGTGTTTGGCGACGCCCAGAATCCAACCCGCAATGTCTCCACCTCGCGCAAGGAACGGGACGCCTATGTCCTTGGTGACGCAGATCTGTTGCAACTGGCTCGCTGGGCGGTCCAGATCGAGGAGCACTATGGCTGTGCTATGGATATGGAATGGGGTAAGGATGGCCTTACTGGCGAACTATTCATTCTGCAAGCCCGACCAGAAACCATTCAGGCCCGCCGCCGCAGCGACAGTATCAAAACCTATAGCCTCAGCGAGCGCGGCGAGCTGCTGTGCAAGGGTTTGGCCATTGGTGACGGGGCCGTGACCGGTCGCATCTGCCTCATCGAAAGCGCCAAGGATATTGAGCGCTTTGTTGATGGTTCCATTCTGGTGACCGAAATCACTGACCCGGACTGGACCCCGGTGATGAAACGAGCCGCCGCCATCATAACCGATCATGGTGGTCGCACCTCACATGCTGCCATTGTCAGCCGCGAGTTGGGGTTGCCTGCTGTCGTCGGTGTCGGCAACGCAACTTACCTGCTCCATGACGGGCAGGATGTGACGGTCTCCTGTGCCGAAGGCGACGAGGGCATCGTCTATGCAGGCACCGCCAAGATCGAGACCAAAGATCTCGACATGTCAAGTTTGCCAGAAACCAAAACCCGGATCATGCTCAATCTGGCCAATCCTGGCACGGCCTTCCGCTGGTGGCGTTTGCCTGCTGATGGCATCGGGCTGGCGCGGATGGAATTTGTGGTCAGCAACACTATCAAGGTTCACCCGATGGCCTTGGTTCAGTTCAATCAATTGAAAAACGAAGAAGAGCGCGCCCGTATCCACGACTTGACTGCGGACTATGCTGACAAGAAAGACTATTTTGTCGATACACTGGCCCGCGGCCTTGCGCGCCTTTGTGCAGTGGCCCATCCCAAGCCGATCATCATTCGCATGAGCGACTTCAAGACCAACGAATATGCCGGTCTGCTGGGTGGTCGGCAGTTCGAGCTGGAAGAAGAAAATCCGATGATCGGCTTCCGTGGTGCCAGCCGTTATTATTCTCCACGCTATCGGCAGGGTTTCGATCTGGAATGCCAAGCCATTAAGCGCCTGCGGGATGACCTAGGCTTTACCAATGCCGTGGTGATGATCCCCTTCTGCCGCACGGTCGAGGAAGCCATCAAGGTGCTCGACATCATGGCCGAAAATGGCCTCAGACGCGGTGAAAAAGGGCTGGAAGTCTATGTCATGTGTGAAATTCCGAGCAATGTCATCCTTGCGGCTGACTATGCAGACCATTTTGATGGTTTCTCCATCGGATCCAACGACCTCACTCAGTTGACGCTCGGCGTTGACCGGGATTCAGAATTGCTATCAGGCCTGTTTGACGAACAGAATGCAGCGGTCAAATGGATGATCAGCCATGTGATTGAGGAGGCGCGCAAAAAGGGGCGCAAAGTCGGACTCTGCGGTCAGGCTCCGAGCGATCATCCGGAATTTGCCGACTTTCTTGTCGCCTGTGGCATCTCGTCCATTTCGGTCACACCAGACAGCTTCCTTGCGGTCAAACTGCAGGTGGCCCAAAGTGAGAAGAAAGGAAAAGACACACCTCACGCAGCGTGAAACAGGCGTCAAGACGTAGCTAATCCGGTCAAGGCTGATCGTGAATTTTGGGAAGGGAAATTGGCTGGGGATCCTGGACTCGAACCAGGACCGACGGAGTCAGAGTCCGCTGTTCTACCATTAAACTAATCCCCAGCAATTACAAAGGCTTAAGCCCATGTTTTACAAGATTTGGTAGAATGTTTTACAAATCATTGGTGGACGCGTTCTAGCTCTGTCCTTTTGGGCGGTCAAGGGGTGAAGTTGAAAAAGCTGTGACAAGTGGGCAATGGGCGTGTTTTCCCACAAGTTTGATCGTCAGCGGTGGTAAGCCGATGCCAAGTAAATTTGCAGTGGATCGGAGCAAGGGGGCAAGTCGCCATTTCCGAGCGTCACTTTTCGCTCTTTTCCCATAAGGCGATTGCCGCGCGTGCGGTCTTTTGCTGATTGTATTGGCTGGTATAGCGCTCGACCATGGCACTGCTCATGCCTGTGATGGATGAGATCTGTCCATTGGAGCACCCAACCTCTTTGAGGCGGCTGGCGGCGCTGGCTCTTAGGCCGTGGGGCGAATAGCCTTCCTCGCGGAGCCGCTTTGTCTGGTCCTTGCCCATTTCGCGGGTGAACATGGCGCGAAACCCGTTGGCGTCCAGCTCGCTGCCATCGTGACGCGGGATCAAGACCATTGATCCGCGCAAAAAGCAGGCCTCACCCCGGTCGAACCCGTCCAGCCAGTCGAGTGGATACGGCGTGACCTTTGGCGGGGTATGAACGAAAACCCCGCACCGGATGGCGCGAGGTTTCTTGTTTATCCTGTGAGCATGGTTCGTGCGGCTGTCGCCAACCATGCCGCGCGCGTGATGTTTTTGTTACTGGCGTCTTGATCAATGGCGGCGAGTAGGCCCGCGTCAAAGGTCAAGTTGGCGCGAACACTACGGCCCGTCATCTCGATATATGGGATCACCACCAATACAGCTCCATTGCGAATGTCTTCTTGGACATCAGGCATCGCAACCACCTCAGCCATAGTCCATGGTACAGGGCGTTCGGTTGGATTGTCTTCAAAGTAAAGTCTCAGCGCTTCTGCGGCGTTTCTCGCTGCCTCATCCAAGCTATCACCTGCAGAAAACACAGTTTCCAATTGGGGAAAGCTCACCCCATAGGTGCTGTCAGGATCTTTTTCGATCTCTGCGATAAAGTAATCCATGTTGTATCCTCTGTTATGTTGGCGGTGGAAAGGGTGGCATCAAAGCCACCCTGCCATTTTTGCTATCTTTCTGGCTGTCCCGGTTGGGAGGTCTTTCTTGGGGTGAGGAACAATTAAAATCCTGTTTCCCTTTTTGAGTTTGTGATGTGAACCAGAAACGCTAACCAGTTCAAACCCTTCTGACCTTAGCCTCTTGATGATCTTGCTTGAGTTTCTTTCCATTGCCGCCCTTCTTATGCTTATTATAATGCACTACTTTCAGGGTTTAGTCAATAAGTAAGTGCATTATTATGCGCAAAATACAAGCGAGCCGTGTTTGATTAATTTTGTTCTCTTTGGGCGGTCGATTATAGGGCCGTCATCAATGCCGCTGATGTGGAGCGTCGTGCTCTGGAACAAGTGGATCTATGCTTTGGCCGCTAAATGGCCGCGATAAACACCTCACCAAAATGACTTGAGATAGCTGCCCATGAGGCGGCTTTTTTTATGAGGATAGTAAAATGAGAAACCTCTCGACCGAGCAACTCCGGCGCGTGCAAGCCCGGCTCAAGGCTTTGGGCTTCGAACCGGGGCCTATTGATGGCGTGCCGGGGCCGATGACCTCGGCGGCGATCATCGCCTTTAAAAAATCGGTCAATCTTAAACCGCGCGATAAGGTTGGCCCGGTCACCTTGCGCATGCTGTTTGAGGTCAAGACCAAGGCAAAAGGGGTTGTGCTGGACATTCCGCCTCTTGCGCGCCCGCTTATCCAGCGCCTTGGCTGGCATGAGGGCCGCAACACGCTCGATCTCCTGAAATGGTTTCGCGCCTTTGGCAAGGTGCTCGGCAATCCTAAACAGCTTCCTTGGTGCGGCGAGGGGGCAGAGAATGCCGCGCTGGAAATGTTTCCCTCGGTGCCGGTGCCGTCCAATCCGTTCTTTGCGCAAGACTGGCGCTTTTATGGCGTTGATGCGGGTGGGCCGCTGATCGGATCTTTCGGGATCATCCGCTGGAACAAAGATGCTGGTCATATCGGGGTTGTTGCCAACTATGACCGCAAGACCGGCATGGTCACGCTGCTGGGCTGCAATCAGAAAGATCAGATCCGCTATGACAGTTTCCACATTCGTCATTTCATCGCGTTCCGCGTGCCGCCTTCTGAGGCTGGCAAGATCTATGCGCCTTTTGCAGGGACGCGTCCATCCTCTGGCTATGGGGCAACACGATGAGCGACACGGTGCCAAAAACAAAGGGCTATCTGTTGGCCGATCCCTGTTATGCCAACGCGTGGCGAGTGAGGCGTCTCTGGCGTCCTCTCTTTGCTTTGGTCTTTATTCTCTTCTTTGCCGCGTTGGCGCTGACGGTTCTGCTGTTGCTGGCCATGGGGCAGGCTCAACTCGGTGATGCGTCAAGTCTGCTGATTGCGATGATCGGCACCGGTGGTGCCGTGACGGGCGCACATACCATTGGCCGCTCGTGGGAAAAGCGTCACGGCGCTGACGGCTTCTTTCCGCCGGATCCGGGGCGAATGGAGGCGGGTGATTGATCATGTTGCTTTCGTTTTTATCAGATCGGCGGGTGTGGTTTGCCGGGGTTGCCCTCCTGGTCGTGGGCGCTGCCTATGGCAAGGGGCGTCTGGACCAGTCCAGAATTGCCGAGATCGAGGCTCAGGAGGTGCAGCTCGATCTCAGGGATAGCAAAATCGAGAACCTGACCCGATCCATCAAGATCAATGCCGAGGCCTTGGAAAGTGCGCTCATACGCGCGCAATCCCGCGAGGCTGAACAATCAAACCTTGAGCAGAAGGTAAAAGACTATGAGGCGCAACTTGGTCAGGCTGATGCTTGCATCCTCACTGATGATGACGTCAGCCGGTTGCAAAACATTCGGTGAGGCGGTCGGGGTGGATCATTTGCCGCCCATGCCTGCTGATCTGCAACGTCAGTGCGCGGATCCGGGCGTCCAGATCGGTCGGGATGCGCGGGCGGTGATTGCCCGTCATCGTCAATCCTTGGCTGAGTGCCGCAATCGTCACCGCGATACTGTGCAATTCTACAAGCAGGTTCGTGGTGCTCGCGTGAGGGCTGGCCAATGATCTCTCAGTCGGAAACAAAAGTAGCTGCCGCATTGGGGGTCAATGGAATGGCATATTATTGGGATCAGTATTTCAATCCCATTTTGCAGGGTATCCTGCTGATCTTCACTATCGTTGCCATGTTCATGTTGATCCTGAACCGATGGCAAGACTGGCAGATCAAGCGCAATCAGCTCCGAGGGGGATGAGGTCGGTGCCAAATAAAACAAAAGCCCGCCGTTTCACCCCGGCGGGCTTTTTTTGTGCCTTTGTGGCTTTGTGCAACGCTGGGCGCAATGATACCTACATCATTGATCAAATAGCTCGAATTAGCTCTTTGCTGTCATTTAGGCGCAGTACAGTACTTTCTGTGTTTGACTAAGAAATCCGGCTGGATTGGGCGGGAAGCAGGAGTTCGCTGCCGTGCAGCGAGAATTTCATAAACCGCGGAAGCAGGCCTTCAACGCAATGAATCGGGGGCCGGAAAATGGATAGTTCGTCCGGAATCTGATCAGCGCCGCATGTTCGAAGGTGCCACAGGCCATTCAGAAGGCCGGTGCATCGCAGTGCGTTTTGTGGCTTTCGGCTTTTGGCTCACTAATTTTTGTCAACTGACGGAGTTGGTAAGTTGAGTAAGACAAAAATCTGCCTTTCAGTTACTTAGTCGTTTTCGAGCGGCACCTGGATTCAAGCGACTAGCTAAATGATAAACACACTTTCCAGAATATATCCGATGAGAAAAACAGCGAAGCCGCCCAGCAGTCATTCTTAGTCAGTCTAGGTTGGACAAGAGGACCTATGTGGAATGATTTGCTGGAATCATAACGTGTGCTGATAATCTCTGAGGCGGGTACGGGAAAAACATACGAATGACGCACTCGGGCGACGCATACGCGGTAAAAACAGATTTTACAGTTTAGATCATCCGTCTCATAACCTGAAGGAAATAGGTTCAAAACCTACTCCCGCCCCTAGTCTGATGAAGGCCCCGCGCGGAAGCGTCGGTTCTTCTTATTTTGAAACGCTAAAATTTGTGCATTACTAAAAACACGATTGATTATTACCGCCGAGCGGGTAACGTAAGAGCATTCTCCTACGGTTGTGTTTTTTATGATTGAAACTGCGATTGCTTTATTTGCCGGGACGACCGCCAAAACCCTGACCCTGAATATGGTCAGCGGGCTGATCTATGATGTCCTCAAATTCGGGGTCCAGAAGCCGGGTGCGGCGCTTCGAAAGAAGTTGATCACGGCGCAAACAGAGAACCGGCTTCCCACCAATCATACAATCGAACGTGGGGTGCGACGCGCGGCGATTTGTGCCACCTTAACTGCGATTGAAAAGATGCAAGGCGCGGATCTGGCTGCGGCCCTGACACATCATGCCTGCACACCAGAGCAGAAAGCGCAGCTGAAGCGAGAGTGCATTTCCTCCATGAAACTCCTCCGTAAACATCTCGAAGATCTCCGGGAGAGTTACGCATATCAGGGGTGGGATCGGCCTCGGACGCAGGCCAAGCTGAATGTACAGCTTGCCAAGATCGGTGGGAATCTGACCAAAAATGAGGTCGATAAGACGACAATCGACAAATTGCGCGCTCAGATCAGCAAGACGGATGAAGGTGCCGAAGCAACGGCCTATGCGGCGCTGATGCTGGAGGTTGTCCTCGAAATCCCGGAATGGCCCGGTGAGTATCAAGAGCGGATACGCAATCACTTCGCGCCCTTCTTTGTTGGCAACGACCCAATTTGGACAAAGCTCTTTCCGCTCTATTTTGCTCAGGAGATGAAAGACGACCAGGCTCTCCATGTGATCCTTGCGCATCAGAAACTGGACTGGATCGAGCAGGACGTTACCGACGCCCAAAGCGACCTTAGGGCATTTGCCGAGCTGTCCAGAGAGCAAGCCGATGCGCTGATGCATCAGATGATGGAGCACAATAAGGCACTGTCAAAGCTGATTGCATTCCAGGCACGCCAGGACCGCGTTCTGGCGGATATTTTGGATGTAAACTGGCTGCTCTCCAACAAGATGCGCGCGCAGATCGAAGGTATGTTTCGTAGGCCGAGCGAGCGGTTCGTGGGCAATAGTGCAGATAATGAGGACGATTTTCGGCAGTTCCACTTCTCTGCTAGAGGGGACGCGTTTCTGGGCCGAGACGCGCAGTTGAAGAGAATTGAGGATGAGTTTCTGACATGTCCTCTAACCGCAAGGACCAAGGCCGAAGCATTCGGCTGGATGGCCATTTCTGGCGAAGCGGGGACAGGAAAAAGCCGTCTTGCGCAGGAAATCATCTCCCGCAATCTGGGCCACTTCAGAGTGGCTGGGTTTGCAACGGATACGCTGCTGCAGAATCCCAATTTCGGTCCTGAACACTCTGATGCGTTCACCCATCCAATCTTGATCGTGATCGACTATACCGCTGGCCATCAGCATCAGATCCCCGAATTCATGCGAGGCTGGGCGGAGTATGCCAGCCATGCCGCCGCTAAAGGCCGCCCGCCTGTCAGGATCATTCTGCTCTTGCGGCGCGATGATGAGCGGGTGCTAAATGACATACGCAATCTCGGGGGGAATTCGCAGAATTCACTGTTGGATACCGGCGAGGTATTTCGTGATGATCCAACAATGGTATTGGAGGAGCTCTCAGAGGCGGAAACCCTTGACCTCATGCGTGCTCGGATCATATCGACTGCTGCGCGCGACCCTGAGGGTCGGGCAGAGGTTACGCTGAGTGATGAGGAATTGCTCGCTAAACTCACCAGTTTTGACGAACAAAAGCGGCCTCTCTTTGCCATCATAGTTGCCCATGGCCTCCAAAAAGGCACCTTGCCGCGCATTGACGGGCAAGCGGGTGAAGAAAGGGCGCGGATCGAGCTGTTCACCAAGTACCTTAAGTCCCAATGGGTGAATACCTGGATCAAGCGTGCTAGCCAAAAGCTGGATTGCGGGGATCGGCAAAAGAGCGATGACATGCTGGCGCAACATGCAAATCTTATGCGGGTGGTGACGGCCTGCGGCGGCACGGGGCGGGAACCAATTCTTGCGCTGATTGACCAGTTGGGGGAGACCGAGCGCCGCATGGCCCAACGGTTTCCGAAGACCGATCTGGCCGGGGATGGGGTTGTTGAGGATCGGGTGCTTGTTTCCATGGCTGGAGGACGGGGTACCTTCAACAAGTATGGCGACCTCGACCCGATCCCATCGTTGGAGCCGGACCTGATCGGCGAATGCTTTGTCATGATGGAGCCCAAGGACTTTGAAGTCCAAACCAAGCTGTGGTGCCATACGGACGATATTATTCAGTTTGCCTGGCAAATCGATGCCAGCCGTACGGCAAATTTCTTGCGGTTGATGACACTAGACTACCCACGTCGGCTCCATGAGGCGAATTGGTATCCTTGCACGATAAGCGATAAAGCGCAGGCCCGAGCGCGGGCGCGTCTGTTACGGAACATCTGTCTTGATACTTCCTACTCCTGCAAACAACGTTGGGTGACACCGGACGAAATGACCCGGATGTTTGACCTGTGCGACCGGTTCGAGCAGGAGATGTCGAACTATTTGAACACGGACTCCGAAGTACGCCGCTATTACGGCCAAGTGCTGCACCGGGCCTCCAACATCGCCGCCAATGTCGCCAATATGAATTTGTTCATTGATGATGCGAAAAAAGACGCCGCACAGACTGATACTGATGACGCGATCATAAAGCGATTTGCCGGAGCCGCTCATGATGATGAAGACCGAGCAACACCGGGCGGATCAAATCCACCTAGTGATGCTTTGGTTAAACTGGTTGTTGAGAGATTCGCCCTGTTGAAAACCCCGATTATGCGTGGGATCGCACCGGACATCCCCTTTGAAGAGCGAGAGCCCTTCGCGCAAGCTTTCGGTAAGCTGATCGGGTCAATTTTCTGGGCGAAGCGCAGTGACGAGAAGGCTGGCGGTCATTGGCCGAATGCAAGATCAGAGGAAGAGACGGCAGAGCTTTCCAGACTGCGAGATGAAGTCCTGGATCGGATCGAGGGTCAAGAGCATATTGACGAGATCGCGACCGCATCGGAGATGCTCATCGCGATCAGCTATGCTGAATGGGGGGCGGCCTCCATCGACGTGTATCAGGGTGCGGTGGAAGCAATTTCAGACACGCTGGCCAAAGTGGCAGAGGTTCCGCCTCAGCATGCCGCTCACATTATCTCGTTTGCCGGCAACTTCAACGTCCTCCTCGGCACGGTGCAGAAAGCGAAGGGTGACGATAAAGACGAGGTGCTGGCCTGCCTTCACCTGATTGATCGCATAGTGCATGCCATCGTCACTAAGGTCGTTCTTGATGAAACCCAGAGGGATCTTGACATTCGGCGTTACTATGCCTCTGGCTGGGACATGATTAAACGCCGCCTTGATAAGACTCTCAGTGCGCTCAAACCCTGCCCTGAAGAGACGCAGACCGAACTTGTCAGTCAGGCGGCGATGGTCGCGCCTTCGCTGAAGCTTAGTGCCGGGCTGTTGAGTTCTCTGACTGTGTATTTGGAGCACTTGCCCGCTGACGGTGAGCGCAGCCCGGAACAGAAAACCGCGTTCGAGACCATGTTCGGTCTTGTCGCAAGGCTGATTGATGAAGGTCTGTTGGAAGGGGAAGGTTTCCGTATCCCCTCTTTCGCGAATATGCCCTATCTGCTCAGGAAATGGCTGTTCCGGCTTGGGTCGGCAAACTTGAACCTGAATGACCATCAGGCAGCTGCATTTCTGGACTTACTCGACCGCCATGTAGGGCAGCCCGCTCAGAATGAAATCCTGAAATCCATAGCTGGTTTGGTGCCAGATTTGCCAGAGCGTTGGATGGATATGCCAGGAGTTCAACTTGCCTACTACTTTGCCAAGCTGAGGCAGCGGAATGGCCCCTCTTCGGAGTTGAGCGAAGCGACATTGAGCATTTGGACGCAGCTGTTGTTGAGCGATTGCCCCGAGTTGGTTCTGGAGCAGGTGAGCGACCTTCTGGCGCAGGGGGAAAACGGCCGAGACGCCGACCAGATCCGAAACCGCACCTTGGCCATGCGTGGTATCAGCCTGTTGGCGAGCGGGTTTATGACGGATGCGGACGCGTTGAAGACATTTAAGTCACCTGTTGTGGGGGCACAGCCGCTTGGACGTGAGGATGCAGCGCAGTTATTCTCAAAAGGAATGCAAAACGTGAAGGCAACCGCGCTGGTGGCCGCGCATAACGAGGCCTTGTCAAATGCAGTCGGCTCGCTAGCACGGATAGACATTTTGGCGGGCGGAGACCCAACGTCTTGGGTTGAGTTTGGGGAGAATAGCTGATGACGGATGAACATGCGAGAAACGTTGACCGTGCGGTAGCCCGCGCCCTGCGCGATCGTATCATCGCCGCCGATAGTGACGCGGAGATCGAGGCCGATCTGGCCAAACTGCGCTGTATAACGGCGCGGACCCCGGACCTGAGTCTCGCTAAGACATTAAGCTACTTAATCAATTTCTATGCCAAAGACCATCCAAAGGCGGACAAGCTGAAAGCGGAGCTAGAGGCGCTAAAGGAGACGGCGCAACCCGCTGTCAAAAATACTGTGGCGTCTATGGCTGTTGTTGCCCTGCCTGAAAACGTGAAAGATCTGGAGGGCGTGACGCCGGACAGCGAGGCACGGTGGCCCGTCCCTGTGCTGTTCTCTGCGGATTGGCAACCGTTGGATGGCCCGGACGTGACCCAAGCTACAGCACTGGCGGCTGCAACCTTTCCTGACCATTTCCCTTCAGAGCTTGCTGTGCAAGCCGTAGCCGCGCGTAGCGCAGAGCTGCTTTGCTACCCGGGCTTTCGCGCGACGGAAGTTCTGGTGAAAAAGGCTGACGGGCATAGCCTGACCCATGTCGCACTTTATGGGCCGGATCGGGCTTTGCAGATTAACGGAACGTCGACCGGCATTCACATGCTCAATTCAGGCATGCGCAAAGGCGCAGAAAAAGGGGAACTGAACCGCAGCCCCCTCGATCTGTCCGATATCGAGAAAGCGATGGCCTATCTGCGCTTTTTCTGCGGATGTGTGCATGCGGATGAGGGGGGGTTCTTCATAATCGAAGACAAGGCGCAACTGGCGGAACGCTGGACCGGCGGGGCCATTCCTGAAAAGCTGTTTGATGTGATCTTTCCGATCAAGTTCATTCCCCCGACCGAGATTGAGGGAGAAGTTATTGATGAAGATACCCGAAGAGCAAACGGCAAACCCAATGGCGCTGCGTCAACGACGGCTGATATTAACAAACCCAAAGCACCTAAGGAAACCCAGCGGTTTGAAGCGGTTTTGCTTTATTCGAACGCTATTTTTCATTCGCGCTTTAGCATCCTGCCGAGCGGTATTGTCGAGATGTTGGATGATACGCCTGTTGCTACCGAACTAGATATCAATCGGGACGGATTTATTGACGATCTGCGGATCGTTTCCGGCACGGCCAAATAGCTGCATGGATCCGAGATTGTTATGCGTAGTCCAGAAGTTCCACCACCTCTTTGAGGTGTTTCACGTTCGTTCCTGCAGGCAGTTCATTTTCTGATTCATAGCTCATTGTTGAACCTTATCTTGGTCAAAAAGCTGACTAATAGATACCTCTCCCATTGGCACCGCAGATCAAGCGCCGACGGCGAACGACAGAAATGTTAGCCCACCCGTCAACCCGACCACAGAAAATGCTGCACTTCGTTCGAACGGCAGCAATGGGGAAGCTGGCTTTTGGAGTGTAACGCCTTATGAACGGCTGCTAATGGGATGTACCGGCTGCTTCCCCCAACTCAGCAGGTTATAGTTTGACTGTTTGACCTGCAGATTAGGAGAAGTGGCATGACGAAGAAAGCAATTGATACGTTGATGTCGATTGGCATTGATATTGGCAAGGACACCTTCCATCTGGTTGGCTTTGATTCTGATGGCCATCTTGTTCTGCGCAAGAAGATCAAACGACTTGCCTTGCTGCAGACCTTTGAGACTCTTCCAAGATGCGTTGTTGGCATGGAAGCGTGCCTGAGCGCTCACTTTGTCAGTCGATCCTTGCGCAAACTCGGGTTCAAACCTCGTATCATCCCAGCCATTTATGTAAAGCCCTTCATCAAGGGGCAGAAGAATGACTACAATGATGCTGAGGCCATTGCGGAAGCAGCCTTGCGGCCGAACTTGCCGACGGTTCCCGAGAAAAGCCAGGATCAGCTCGACTTGCAAGCACTCCATCGAGTCAGGTCTCGCTTGGTGTCCCGCCGGACTGCAACGATAAACCAGATCCGCGCTTTCCTGATTGAACAAGGCATCACGGTTCGCAAGGGGCTGCGGGCTTTGAAGAATTCCTTCGAAACCATTCTCGAGCAGCGCAAGGATGAGATATCTCCCCGAATGCGCAAAATCCTGTTTGGCCTCTATGGAGACTGGCTTTGGCTTGATGACAGGATTGAAGCCGTTTCCAAAGAGATAGAAGAGATCAGCCAAAGGGAAGAAAACTGCATCAATGTTATGACGATCCCCGGTATCGGCCCGATGATCTCGACGGCAATGGTTGCGGCGATCGGGACGGGTGAGACCTTTGATCGCGGTCGTGACTTTGCTGCCTGGGTTGGCCTTGTCCCTCGACAATATAGCACTGGAGGTCGAACGATCCTTGGTCGAATATCCAAGCGAGGCAGCCGATATTTGCGCATGCTTTTCGTTCAGGCAGCAAAAGTCATCCTGATGAGGACCAATCGATGGCCAGACTTCAGCTTTGGTGAATGGCTAACACGAGCATCAAAACGGATGCATCGCAACAAGTTGGCTGTGGCTTTGGCCAATAAACTGGCCCGGATGGCCTGGAGTATCCTCAAACACAAAACGGCGTTTGACACGCCAAGAAATGCGGTCGTGATTGGCATCTGAAACCATTCTCGACCTCAAAGGAGTTCGCGATAGACTGAATGCATGGAACGGAAACATTACGCCCCCAGAATCTGACGGCCCATTCGGTCAATTTGGACCTGTCTGCTAATGAGATCACGGTGCGAGCGTAACCCCAACATGGCCACGACCCGCGTGTCGATCAAAAGGCCGGATACATATGAGCGACTTCCAGCGACATGCAAAGAAATCTCTTGCGAACAGCAGCCGGTACATACAAATGGGCCGCAATTGCCAATCACGGCCTTTGATGATTGCGATCAATTGATGATGCACTGCACCAGTCCGGTTCGAGCCCAAACTGGACGCTGAAATAACGAGGACCGACACATGCGCGTATGGGCGCTCGGAAAACCGGCCCAAAGGCGACGTTCGCGTGTGAGATGAATGCTGCGGAGCAGCTTCCCAAAGCGGACAAATGTCAAATACAAGCCTAAGTTGCTCCTTGCTAATTTAAGCTGTAGCCTAACGAGAACATACGGGAGGCTGGCTTGGACGAAGAAATCGCAAAATTTATACTTTTGGCAGCTAAGTTGGAATTCTTCTTGGTCAATCTCAACCAAGGCTTTGCCCATGTGGATGGAAAGACTAGGGTGGTTAGGGGCGTCAACTGGGACCAAGTCGGTCAATCATTGGAAGCCAAGCATCCTTTCAAAGAATATGATTTTGAGGGGTCAGGGTTTCATCTCTTCAAAGAAACGACCCCTCAACTTCTTGTAGCCCAAGATGGCGGAGGGTTAAAATGGGACAGTGATGAAATTGAAGTTTCGTCATGGAAGGTATTGTTGGGGCGTAGCTACGCTCAGTTACGGAACAACGTTGCACACGGAAACAAGGCTCAGCTCCCGGCTCCTTTCACACAGGATCGGACAAGAGAGTTTCTCCAAGCAGGGCACCAGCTGATCCTCTTTATTGCGAGTGCGCATTCATCGGATGAAACCTGGAGCTACACAGTTCAGTTCCATTAGCTTGTTCGCCACGTCTCGATAGAAGCCCAAGCAATCAACTTGCAAACGTCCCTTCTCGGTCGTCCACGATACCACAGAGTGCTGCAACGCAGCGTTTTCGAAAACGGACGTTGATCATTCGGCATTTTTGTGGGTTTTATGCCATGCAGACCACGCGGTACGTTCGCAATAGACGATTGCCAATTCGCCCTGTGACATCCTCGCAAGTTCGTCAAAATCTCCCGCCCCAGCCATGAATTCCAGAAGCCGTTCTTTGTTTGTGTCTTTGTAAGATCGGTAAAAGAACTCGGCTAACTCCAACCAGTTTCTGGGTTCCGATTGCTTTTCCTCGAGCCTCCCAAAGAACGTTTCAGGATGTCGGCGCCAAGCGGCCAATTCCCGTTTTGTTAGTTCATGCGAGACTATGACGCGCCGACCGTCTTGCAGGCAATACACGCCTTGAGCCTTTCTCCAAGCTTCCACGACGATGGCCTGTTCCAGCACGCCAGGAACCAGCCTCCCCCCTTTATCTGGAATCATATACTCGTACCCAATTCGCAGTCTTGGGTACTCATCGTTTTCACCAAACGTAAATTCAGGAATCTCCCCGTCAAACGTAATTGGGATATGGCTGTGCTCTTTCAGTGAATCGAACAAGACAAGGATTTCTTTGTGGCGCTCGAGGATTTCTAGGTAATCCTTGAAACGGCTGATCTGAGCGCTAGGGCCAAAATCGGGGATTCGGTAACCGTCTGCTATTGCCTGTAAACCGAGGTCCGCCGCTTCCAGATTGTTGTGGTAGGCATGATTTGTCACCACGACATAGGCTGGTGGATAGTGCTTCCCCTCGCTATCAAAGTAGTCCTCTGCTTCTTTGATCTGATTAAGGGCGGACTCGACCCACGTTCCCGAATAGTCTTCTCCGACGACATCAGGAATGTTGACCTCGATAAAGACAATTCTCTCATGGTCCGCGCGCTTGCGAAGTGCCTTCGCCAACTTTTGCCCGACACGCAGGCGCTTAGTGTCGTCGATCAGCCCGTCCATGCCGATAGTTCTATTTCGAGCCTTCACCTCAACTGCAAACTGACGCCCGGTTTGTGGATACGTTGCGATGAATTCCACATGGCTGTCGCTTCCATCTTTTTCGTTCTCATACTCAATCTCAAACCCAGCCTTGAGTACTGCTGCCGATGCATACGTTTCAAAAAGCTTTCCGATGAAATCGTCGGTCCTTGCGCTCTTGAGACGATGGACAAAGCTTTGAAGAATCGCATCAGCCTTCCCCGGCTCCGAATGATGCGCAATGAGATACAAGTTATACGCAAGGTTCAGGAACGCCCGTTGCGCCCCGGTCATGGGGCCAGAAAACAATCCATCCTTCTCTATGGCCATCTTTCGTGCATCGCCCATAGCCTGATCAAACCAACGCACGATTTGATGGCGTTCTATAAGTGGCTTCTTCCGCTGCTTCTCAGTCCAGTCTCTCCCGAGCAACATGAAGATGTATTCACGTAGGAAGTCGTGAAAGGTCTTCCAGTTGGGCGAGTAGTAGACCCGTTTCCCCACGGCAACGATGCGTTGTCCTTGAAACTCGGTTGAGATAATTGGTTTGCCGAGCCCTTGTTGCTTTTGGCGTTGGGCATTCTCGGCCTCAAACTCCTTCAGTTTCGCTTCAAAGGCATCATTGGCGCCGAGATGAAACGGGTTGCCAGCAAAACGCCCGTGGCAGTGCTTGTACTTCTTGCCGCTGCCACATGGGCAGGGATGATTGCGCCCGATTTTTGCCAACGTGAAGGCCCTCGTTGTTTGTCCTGTGGGTCGGTTTGAATACTACCGAATGACATGATACGCTCGGCATGAACATCGTAGTAGCATCTTTCTGGAGTGCAAGTGTGCCCGTATGTCTGCTGTCAATGCCCTAGGGACTTTCAACTGCATTTCATAACGGTAAGTTTCAGCCTCAACCCTGACCAATGCCTACTTCGACGCTACTCCCGTATTACGGATACATTTGCCGCAAACTTCCTCTTTCCGCCCTCCTATGCAGGTCACGCGGGGCACGGCGACGGGCTCTTGGCAAAATGTCCGCTTTCGTGTTTAGACAATGGTGCGTTCGCAACTGGCGCGGATGTCCGCTTCCCGCCCTCTCGACCAGTTAGCCATTTCTGCGGAATGGAAATCTCGTACTGCACCCAATGTCCGCAACGTCCGCAGACCTGCCCTAGACCGCCCAAAAATGTTGCGCCGCAATTTCATCACCGGAACCAAGGCTCAAAGTCGCGGTTTTGGTAGCGCTTAGTGCTACAGGATGATTTTACAATCTGCGGAAATTTTGATCAAAAACAGCGTTTTTTTTACAAAAAAAATCGCAGATCTGTGCGGATCCGCGATGCTCTACCATTAAACTAATCCCCAGCAGGGATGAAAAGCAATTGCGCGCTCGGCAGTGACGGTTGGAATAACGGCTTTGTTTTTGACAGTCATGCATCAAGTCCGAACAAATGTGTTTGGGTGGGGATAAAGACTGCGACGCCCTTACGGTTAAATCCATTCGCCATGTTGGCTGCGGTGAAGTCCTTATCTTTCAACGGCAGACGTTCGTGGAACAGCACCGTATGCACACGCTACGCTCACTGCGGTTTCATCTTTGAAGCCGGTTAAACATGCAGGAAAAATGCGCTTTCGCGCATCCAAGGGGCAATCGCTTCTTGCCCTTTGGGTGCGGGCTGATAGAGTGGACTGTGACAAACTGATTGAATCGAATGCTGCGCGCCATGCCTTGTCCTCATGATTGCAGCGCAGCGGGAGACACACATTGGCACAAGACGCTGAGGGCGCCCAAAAGGGTGGCCGTTCAGCTGTTGGACCTGATCGCGGGCATTCCAACGCCTCCCAAGCCGCAAAGGTGGACAAGGGAAGAGCGGGAAACTCAAATCGCGATGTGCCTTCACATGACATCAGCGGCCAGAAGCAGACCGCTGAAAAGGACGCCAGAAATGCGTCCAATGTCATGTCACAGGATCATTCCGCCAAGTCCGGTGACAAATCGGGTGCGGAAGATACAATGGGCCAACAGTCCGGGCGAAAAAGACGCCGCTCCCGTCCCAGACGGAAAAAGGGTGACAACCTTTCTCAGGCGGTCAACGGGACGGGTGCGTCCAATCCAAACCCAAATGCACAGTCTGATAAGGGCGATAACAAGCTCAGCGACACTGGTCGTGCGTCTGATGGCGATGGCAAGGCTGCTGATCCGTCCAGTCAAGACCATGCCAGCCAGAGCCATGGTAATCAGCATCAGGGCCATCAGAAACAGGGCAATTCAAAAAAACGCTCTCGTCGCAGATCGCGCAACCGGGACAACAACCGTCCAAATCAAACCGCGCAGGCCAGTGCGTTGCCGTCAATAGAGGGCGGTCAGAACAACAATCGCCATGATGATGCCAGACATGGTGACGCAAAGCATGTCGAGGCGAGGCAGGGCGATGGGCGCAACGGTGCTGCGCAGGAAAAACGGGGTAATGATCACCCGACAGCTGGCACCAGTGCGGGCTCTACGCAGGCACATGCCCACCGCAATCGTGCTGACCAGTCCCGTCAGAGCCGTCCCAATGGCAATCAGTATGGGCAGTCGGCGCAGGCACGCGACGCGTCGCGTCAGTCCTATGCTGCGCTTGATCTGGGCACCAACAATTGCCGTTTGCTGGTCGCCGAACCCCATGGTCAGAGTTTCCGTGTCGTTGATGCATTCTCCCGCATCGTAAGGCTGGGGGAGGGGCTGTCACAGACAGGACGATTGAGCGAAGACGCTCAGGATCGTGCCATTTCAGCCCTCAAGGTTTGCCAATCAAAACTCAATTATCGGGCAGTCAAACGCTTCCGTCTGATTGCGACAGAAGCCTGTCGTCGCGCCACAAATGGTGCGTCTTTCCTCAACCGGGTTCATCGCGAAACCGGGCTGAAATTGGAGATCGTCAACAGGGAAACCGAAGCGCGGCTTGCCGTTTCCGGGTGCGCATCGCTCGTCCATCCGGACGCTGATGGGGTTGTGCTGTTTGATATCGGCGGGGGCTCGTCGGAAATTGTCTGGCTTGATCTTGATCCGATCACTGATGAAAGCCTGCCGCAGCCGGGGGAAAAGCGCAACCGTCAGACCCGCCGCGCCCTGCGCCATATGTCCGAGCGAATCCGTTGCTGGACGTCTTTGCAGGTCGGCGTGGTCACCTTGTCTGAAAAGCATGGGGGGCATGTGGTCGACCGTCCGCAATTTGAAGCGATGGTCGAGGAAGTGCGAGCCATGCTCCTCGACTTCGAAGAGCGCGAAGCTCTGACCGAAGCGATCAAGACCAAGCATATTCACATGCTTGGAACGTCTGGAACTGTGACCACACTGGCCGGTGTTCATTTGGGTCTAGAGCGCTACGATCGTCGTCTGGTGGATGGTGCATGGCTGAATGCAACTGAAGTCAGGGATATGATCGCGCGCATTCTGGATATGGATTTCGAGGAGCGCACCAACAATCCTTGCATTGGTCAGGATCGCGCAGATTTGGTGCTGGCGGGATGTGCCATTCTTGAAGCCTTCCACCGCGAATGGCCTTGCACGCGCCTGCGGGTCGCCGATAGGGGCTTGCGCGAAGGCATCTTGATGGAAATGATGATTGATGATGGCGTATGGAATCCCCGCCAGTCGAGCAAACCTGTGGATCAGGCCAAGAAACCGGGTAGCAAGAAGCGCCGCTCCCGTCGTCGTGGTGGCCGAGGCCAGCGTGGCAGTCAAGGCGGGGGACAGACCAACGTGAAAGCCGCAGGACAATCTGGAAAACCAGACCAAACGGCTTAGATCTGACAAGCTGACATGATCAATCAAACAAAGAGCGAAACAAGGCGGAGCAAAACCAATGGCTAAGAAAACCGGAGGCGGAGAAGGGCGGGGCAGCCGTGGCCTTCGTGTCGAGAAGGTCCGGGTGAAAACCGCGCGCGGCCGCAGAAGCTCATCAACCCGCTGGTTGCAAAGACAGCTCAATGACCCCTATGTACAGCGGGCCAAGCAAGAAGGCTTTCGCTCCCGCTCGACCTTCAAATTGATCGAGATGGATGATCGGTTCCAGTTTTTAAAGCCTGGCATGCGTGTGGTCGATCTGGGCTGCGCCCCCGGTGGCTGGTGCGACATCGCTGCACGGCGGGTCAATTCCTCAAGTGACAATCCGCTTGTCGTCGGCATCGACTATCTGGGCATGGATCCATTGCCGGGTGTGACGGTTCTGCTCAAAGACTTCCTTGATGATGACGCGCCTGATGTGCTGATGGAAGCACTGGGCGGGCATCCTCCCGATATCGTGCTGTCCGATATGGCGGCACCAACCACAGGGCACAAACAGACCGACCATTTACGCACCGTGCATCTGTTTGAGGTTGCCGCCCAGTTTGCCAAGGAAAATTTGCGCCCCGGCGGTGTTTTCCTCTCGAAGGTCTTCAAGGGCGGCACCGAGAATGACATGCTGGCCGAGTTGAAGCGCGATTATCAAACCGTATCCCATATCAAGCCACCGGCAAGCCGTAAGGAAAGCCCGGAAATGTATGTTTTTGCCAAGGGGTTTCGCGGGCGTCCTCAAGAGGAATAATTTTTTTTGAAAAAATCGTCCTGCGGTTGATCTGGCGTCATAGCTTGCGCGTAAACACTGTGTCAGTTGATAAAGACACACAAACTGTATTTGGCCGCTCATTGGTCGTCACGCCAGTTATGCTGTCGGGCGCATCAAAGAGCGGTCTTCTTTGTCTGACATGCCTTGTCGCTGACCATTTGGGTGCAAATCCATTGCCGCAAATTCATGTATGCCAAGTCAAGTCTCTGATGCATCAGCGCTTCAAGGCTGCTAAGACAAGATGAACATCAGCGCTGTGACCCTGCATAAGATCCCGAATGCAACGCGCAGAAAAGACCAATATGGACGAGGACCGTGCAATGATGACCCATTGGCCTGACAATCATCCACCCGTTGCTTATGGAAAAATCGGCATCCTGCTTGTCAATCTGGGCACACCGGACGGCACCGATTACTGGTCCATGCGCCGCTATCTGAAAGAGTTTCTGTCCGATCAGCGGGTCATCGAAGAGCCCAAATGGAAATGGTGGCCGATCCTGAACGGCATCATCCTTCAGACCCGGCCGCAAAAGTCAGGCAAGGCTTATGACGCAATCTGGAACCAGGAGGCCAATGAAGGCCCTTTGTTGACCATCACCCGCAGCCAAAGCGACAAATTGCGAGAGCGCCTGTCAAAACACACCTTTGCCCGTGAATGCGAGGTGGAATTTGCCATGCGCTATGGCAATCCCTCAATCAAGTCGCGCATCCACGCGCTGCATGAAAAGGGCTGTGAACGCCTGCTGGTTCTGCCGCTCTATCCGCAATATGCCGCAGCGACGACGGCGACCGTCAATGACGCGGTCTTTGATGTTTTAAAGGATATGCGCTGGCAACCGGCGCTCCGCACCCTGCCGCCGTACCACGATAACCCCGCTTATATTGATGCACTGGCCACCTCAATGCAAAAGACGCTGGACGGTTTGGATTTCGAGCCAGAGCTGATCCTTGCTTCCTTCCACGGCATCCCCAAACGCTATTTCGAGAATGGCGATCCCTATCATTGCCATTGCATGAAAACGACCCGCTTGGTGCGCGAAAAGCTCGGCTGGGACAAGGACTATCTGCAAACCACCTTCCAGTCGCTGTTTGGCCCGGAAGAATGGATCCGCCCCTATACCGACGAAACCGTCACCAAACTGGCAGAAAGCGGCGTCAAGCGTCTGGCCATTGTCAATCCCGGCTTCTCGGCCGATTGTCTGGAGACGCTCGAAGAAATTGACGGCGAGAACCGCGAAACCTTCATGGAACATGGCGGCGAACAATTTGCCCATATCCCATGCCTCAATGACAGCGACGAAGGCATGGATATGCTTGAAAGCCTGACATTGGCCGAATTGCAGGGCTGGGTCTGAGCGATCCTGCCAAGGGTAAGGATGTCGAATGAGAGGGGCTGGCCAGTGATGGCTCAGCCCTTTTTCACATCCTCGACCATCGCATCAATGGCATCCAGATGCGCTTGCTTGGCGCTGTCTGAAATGAAGCTTGCCTTGAAGCTGTTCTTTGCCAACGTGATGATCTCTTGTTCCGAAAGATCAAGAGCTTGATGGACAGCGCGGTAATTGTCATTCAGATAGCCACCGAAATAGCTCGGATCATCGGAATTGACTGTCACCAGCAGACCCGCATCCATCGCCTTCTTGACCGGACTGTCGCCAATCGTCGGAATGCCTTTGAGCCGCAGGTTGGACAAGGGGCACATGGTCAAAGGTGTTTGCTGCTGGGCTAGACGTTTTGTCAGCGCCGGATCATCAAGCGCCCGGTTGCCATGATCCACCCGTTCGATCTTTAAAAGATCCAGCCCTTCGCGCACATTCTCCGCTGTGCCTTCCTCACCCACATGGGCAACCGGTGTGAAACCTTCCTTGCGGGCGGCAGCGAACACCCGCTCAAACAAAGGAGGCGGAAAGCCTTTCTCCGAGCTGTCGAGGCCGACCCCGAAAATATGCTCCTTGTGCTTGCAGGCACAGTCAAGCGCATCGAAGGCCTGCTCTTCAGGCAAGTGCCGCAAGAAACACATGATCAGTTTTGAGGTGATACTCAGCTCTTTTTGAGCTCGTTCCAACGCAGAAACAATTCCGCCCAGAACGGTTTCGAACGCAATGCCGCGATCCGTATGGGCTTGCGGATCAAAGAACATTTCCACATGAGTGAGGCCGTCTGCATGAACCTTGAGCAAATAGGCCCACGTCAGATCATGGAAATCCTGTTCGGTCTGCAACACGCTCATGCCGAGATAATAGAGATCGAGAAAATCCTGCAGACAGTCGAATTCATAGGCCTTGGCGACATCTTCAACCGTTTCATAGGGCAGGGTGACCCCATTGCGTTTGGCCAGCGCCAGCATCAATTCCGGCTCCAGCGTGCCCTCGATATGCAGGTGTAATTCTGCCTTGGGCAGGCGGTCTATCAGGGCATTGGCAAAGTCGGTCATGGCAGGCTCTCTCATTGGGTAATGTGACGGTTGATGATAGGCAGATGGTCGGCTTTGGCAAGTGGCTTGGATAGAAATACTAATTCCACTTGCTCCCCTCCTTGCCGCCGCTTCGATACTGAGGGCTATGTCAACCAACGGAAACCGGAGCCATGGAACAATCAACCATCCTTTCTTTGCCTTACATTGCCGCATCGCAGGATCAGAAGCACATCACCCACAATGAGGCCTTGCAGAAGCTCGATGTTCTCACACAGCTGACCGTTGCCAGCGCCAGCCTATCCGCGCCACCCCCCAGCCCGTCCGAGGGGGAGCGCCACATTATCGCCCCGTCGGCAACGGACGCCTGGGCGGGCAAAGACAATCAGATCGCCGCCTTCCAAAATGGTGCCTGGGCCTATTTTGCACCACAGGAAGGCTGGCGCGTTTGGATATGTGACGAAGACAGCTTCATGTGCTGGGACGGATCGGACTGGAAATTGGCTGGTGGCGACACGACAGAAATCCAGAATGCCAACCATGTCGGCGTCAATGCCACTGCAGATGACACCAACCGCCTGTCTGTTGCCTCTGCGGCCAGTCTGTTCTCCCACGAAGGCGCTGGTCACCAGATCAAGGTGAACAAGAACGCCGCGGGCGATACCGCATCTTTGCTGTTCCAGACCAATTGGTCTGGCCGGGCCGAAATGGGGCTTAATGGGTCGGACAATTGGTCCATGAAAGTGAGCCCTGACGGGGCAACATGGACCGAGCCTTTGAAGCTCGACAAGGACAATGGCCGGGTGGTTATATCCAACAGCAATCCCGCCGCCCGGCTAATCTTCTCAACCGCCGTACAATATGCCATCAGCGCCGCATCCCGATTTGACTTCGATGCGGTTGCATGGGATGCCGGCAATCCTGCCGGATTTGGGCCGCAAACATCCGGGGTCAATCAGGGCAGCTATGTCTGTCCCTATGATGGCCTCTACATGATCAATATTGCAGTGCAGACCGGTGGCGGCTCGATCCCGTTTCGCACCGAGCTGATGAAGAACGCCGTTTTGTTGCGACGGATGTTCTTGGGCAATGATGCAACGGCAGCCGGTTATGGCACATTCACCCCATGCGAAACGGTGCTGGCCCTTTGTGTGTCGGGAGACAAGATCTCGATGCAGGTGGACAGCCGCGACAGCGGTGCGGTGATCTGGTCAGCGGGGAGCTATCTTGAAATCGCTTATTTGGGGGATGCGTAAATGATCACGGAAGACACACAGCTTGCAGAATTGAAAGTATACCAAGCCATTCTGGCCCTGCGGCCTGATGCGCATTTCACATTGAAGGGTGAGCCTGCGACCGAAGCTGACTATCTCACAGCCATCACCTGGCGCGATGACGACGAGCCGCCAAGCTGGGCGGAGATCGTGCCGTTGCTCTAGAAACCCACTCGTCTGGAATGAAGAAAAGGCTCCCCGGATTATTTGCACCATCCGGGAAGCCATTTGGTTTTGCGAAGCCTGTTTATGCCAACCTAGACATGGCTTTCTGTAGCCTTGGTGATCAGGCCATGATCCACCATCACCTGCCAGCCTTCCTCGGGTGTGTCGACAATGATGAAGTGTTCGACATCTCTTGGGTTGATCGTGCCATATTTGACCAATGTATCGAAGTTGATGACATTCTCCCAAAAATCCCGACCGTGCAAAATGATCGGCATGCCGGAAATCTTGCCGGTTTGCTTCAAGGTTAGAATATCGAACAATTCATCAAGCGTACCGAAGCCGCCAGGGAAAGCCATCAACGCATTGGCGCGCATGGCAAAGTGCATTTTGCGCAACGCGAAATACTGGAATTCGAAACTCAAGGTCGGGGTGACGAACGGATTGATATGCTGTTCAAACGGCAAATCGATATTGAGGCCGATATTGAGCGCACCCGCATCATGGGCCCCGCGATTGGCCGCTTCCATGATGCCCGGCCCACCTCCGGTGCAAATGACATTGCGATGGGTGCCATTGTCAGGGTTCAACGCCCCGCCACGTTCGGAAACAATCCGGCCAAATTCTCTTGCCTGCTGATATTCGATATGGTCCTCTGGCGTCCGCGCACTGCCAAACACCACCACGGTCGACATGATGCCATGATCGCGCATCCCAAGTTCGGCCTTTGTGAATTCCAGCTGCAAGCGCGCCCCGCGCAGCTCATCGCGCCGAAGAAAGTCGATGTCCTCATAGGCGAGCTTTTCATTGCTATTCATGGTTTTGGTAGGCCAGGGGCGGGCGCTCATCATCGGAATATCCATTTCTGCAGGTAACCGTTCCCATAGAAAGGAACCAGCATACAAAGTGCAAAGAGTTTAGGTCGATATCCCAACTGCCATTGGGTCGTCGACCTTGAGGGACCAGTTTGCCGCTTCTTCTCTGAATTTCCGTAAATGTTTCATAAGTTTGTTGAATTTCTGCTGATTTGTGGAAAAATCAGGATGTGAAGACAGTGAAATGAAGGGGGAAGCAATGGACGTGACACTCAAATTCTGTGGAGCCTCTGGCACGGTCACCGGATCCTGCTATCTGGTTCAAACCGCGGGGCATCGCTTTGTCGTCGATTGTGGCCTCTTCCAGGGCACGAAAACGATCAAGGCGCTCAATTATGGGGACTTTCCGTTCGATCCTGCGAGCATTGATTTTGCGCTCCTGACCCACGCCCACATTGATCATTCAGGCCTGTTGCCCAAGCTCTATAAACATGGCTTTCGCGGCAAAACCTATATGACGGCAGCCACGCAGGATCTGCTGAGCGCCATGCTGCCGGACAGCGGCCACATTCAGGAAATGGATGTGAGGAATCTCAACCGCCGCAACGCACGCCGTGGCAAGCCGCAGGTCGAGCCGATCTATAGCCAGAAAGACGCGGAACTATGCCAGCAATATTTCGAGCCCATAGCCTATGAGCAATGGATCGATATTGGGGGCATTCGGGTAAAATACTGGAATGCCGGCCATATTCTGGGATCTGCATCAATCGAAATCGAGGTGCCGAGCGACAAGCCCGACGAGCAAAGCCTGCGCTTGCTCTGGTCGGGGGATCTGGGACCCAATCATAAGCTGTTCCACCCGGATCCGGAAGCTGCCAGTGACTATGATTACGTGATCAGCGAGAGCACCTATGGCGGTCGCACCCGACCCGTTGTCACGTCGGAGGAAAAGCGGCAGATTCTGCTTGATGAAATCAAACAGGCGCTGTCAGGCGAGGGGTTGCTGTTGATCCCGTCCTTTGCGGTGGAGCGCACGCAGGAGCTGTTGGCCGATATCCTCATCCTCCAGCAGCGCGGAGAGCTCCGCAATGTGCCAATCTTTCTGGACAGTCCTCTGGCCATCAAGGCCACTGAGGTCTTCAAGAAGCATGCCGCCTCTCTGGAAGATGTGGCCGATCATCTGGATGACATCAATACCGAGCATATCCGCTTCACCGAAAGCGTCGAGGAAAGCAAGGCCATCAACCGCATCAAATCCGGTGCCATCATCATGGCGGGGAGCGGCATGTGCGATGCAGGGCGCATCCGCCATCACATCAAAAATCACATGTGGCGCACCAATACGACTTTGCTCTTGGTCGGCTATCAGGCGGAGGGATCCCTTGGTCGCCTCCTGATGAGAGGCGCGCGCAAAGTGCGTATTCAGGGCGAGGAAATTCATATCCGCGGCAAGGTACGCCAAATCGAAACCTATTCTGGTCATGCGGATGAGAGTGAACTGATCGACTGGATCCGCGACCGCAAACCCATCCGCCATGGCCTCTATCTGTGTCATGGAGAACAGGAAGCATCAGAGGCATTGAAAGCAGCCCTGGTTGCTGATGGTATGAACGAAACCCTGATATCAATCCCAACCATAGATGATGAAGTGCGTCTGTCGCGCGCAGGACGGCCTGACTTCTTTGATAATGTCAAACATCGTCTGAAAAAGTCCGACATGGCTGGTTGGGATGCTCATAACGAATTTGCCGAGTTGCAAATCGATCTGAAAGAAGCCTTTGAGCAATTGGCAGACGAGAGATCCCGTCGCGCTCTCGCACGCAAGATCAAACGGGCGTTGGAAGAGGAGTGACCCGTTTCTTCAGACATGAAACAGTCGTCAGATCCCGCGTCTGGCGGCTTTTCTATCGGTGCAGAAAAAGGGCAGGGTTGAAGCTGTCGAGGCATATCTATCAACTATGCTTGAATGTGTTTTGTTCTCCCGGTGGACAATTTTGCCATCTCGCTTTATGACGATCTGCGCCAGAAAAGCGGTGGTCCCGTTTTTGCGTTTTCGTTCCGATATGGTGCCCATGGTACAACATCCTTTTCAATGCCGTCAAAACGGTACAACATCGAGTTGGCTGGTACAACATAGCGGTACAACATGAGCAAAAATCGCTTGAAATGAGCAGAAATCGCATCAAATCACATCGAGATTTTCAACAAAAAGGGCTATGCAAGTCATTGGAAAATATGAAAAAACAATATGAAACAATGACCAAGGTCTTCTCTGTGGCACCCATGATGGAGTGGACGGATCGCCATTGCCGTTATTTCCATCGGCAATTGTCGAAATCTGCCCTGCTTTATACCGAAATGGTGACGACGCCTGCTGTTATTCATGGAGATCGCGCGCGCTTGCTTGGTTTTGACGACCAAGAACATCCTGTTGCCGTGCAGTTGGGCGGCTCGGATCCCATGGAGCTGGCCGAAGCCACCCGCATCTGCACCGATTGGGGCTATGACGAGGTCAATCTCAATGTCGGCTGCCCCTCTGATCGGGTTCAGTCGGGACGGTTCGGGGCTTGTTTGATGGAAGAGCCTGACCTCGTCGCGCGTTGCATCGAAGCAATGAAGAAGGCGACCGATCTGCCGGTCACCGTCAAATGCCGGATTGGCGTTGATGAGCAGGATGAGGAAGAAGCGCTTGACCGTCTGGTCGATATGACCTTGGCCGCGGGGGCTGACGGTTTCACCATTCATGCCCGTAAAGCGTGGTTGCAAGGGCTGAGCCCGAAGGAAAACCGCGACATACCTCCGCTGAATTATGAGCGCGTCCATCGGTTGAAGCAGCGCCTGCCAGCCGTTCATATCGCCCTTAATGGTGGCCTTCAGACCATTGAAGAGGCCGAACGACATTTCAGGCAGCTTGATGGCGTCATGCTGGGCCGCGCTGCTTATCACACCCCCGCTTTGCTGGCCGAGGTGGACTGGCGTCTGTTCAATGCGGCCGAGCCGACCGATCTGTTTGCTGCTGTGGAAGCGATGGTGCCTTATATTGATGCGCACGTTGCCAATGGTGGCCGGGTCAATCAGGTGGTGCGCCATATGCTGGGTCTTTTTTCCGGGCGTCCCGGCGCGCGCCGTTGGCGGCAGATCCTGACCATTGAAAGCGTCAAACCGGACGCCACTTCGCAAGTTCTGCTCGATGCCTTGGCCGAGGTGCGCTGACACGCCTGCCTGTTAGCACAAAGCATCGTTGTATGCCGGGCAATCCGGCCTTGACCGCACGGCCTTTCCTGTCCAAAACTGACAGCGCACGACAAGAAAGCCGCGGGTTCCGGGTTGGTCGATCCGACAAAGCAGAAAGATAAGCGAAGGGAAGACGTCCTATGTTGCAATCACTCGATCCGACACTCGTAACGCTTGCTATCGCCTTGATGGGGGCAGGGGCCGTGGCAGGATTGTTGGCAGGTATTTTCGGCATTGGGGGCGGTGCCGTACTCGTGCCGGTGCTCTATCAGTTTCTCGGCATCCTTGAGGTCGACGAAGCGGTGCGCATGCACCTTTCGGTCGGGACCTCATTGGCGGTGATTGTACCGACCTCCTTGCGTTCCTACTTCTCGCACAAGAAACGGGGAGCCGTCGATGAGGAATTGCTGCGCAACTATATGATTTTCGTGCCCCTTGGCGTTCTGATCGGCGCATTGCTGGCTGCCTTCATTTCAGCAAATGGCCTCAAAGCGGTGTTTGCGGTGATTGCCCTTGCCGTTGCCTTCAAAATGTTGTTTGGCAAAGAGAGCTGGCGGCTGGCGGATGATCTACCGGGTATTACGGGCCGGTCCATTGCCGGGATGGTTATCGGCTTTTTCTCGTCCCTCATGGGCATTGGCGGCGGCGTGATGAACAATACGTTCATGACCCTTTATAACCGCCCAATCCATCAGGCAGTCGCCACCAGCTCTGGTGTGGGGGTGCTGATCTCCATTCCGGGCGCCATTGGTTACATGATCGCCGGTTGGGGTAAGGCCGGTCTGCCAGATTTTTCCATCGGATTCGTCAATCTGCTGGCTGTCTGCCTGATCATCCCCATTACGATTTTGATCGCGCCATTGGGCGTGAAGATCGCCCACGCCTTGCCAAAGAAAACCCTGTCACGCGTCTTTGGCCTGTTTCTGATCATTGTCGCCATTCGCTTTTTCATGGCGCTCAACGGAAGCTAAATGGGTAGACTAGGGGCGCATCGTCAATCGATCGCCCTGAACGGACCAGCTGTTCAGGCGGTCCAGATAGGTCATGCCCAAAAGGCTCTGAAACAGATCGCCTTTCTGAGCCACCATGGCAGGCACGCGCTTTTCCGAGATCCCACCAACAATGATGTCATTGAGCCAGATCTGCGCTGCATGTGTCTGTCCGTTGGCGGTGTTGACGGGAGATGTAAAGCGCAGTTCCTCCACCGGCAGTCCGGCCTTTTTCGCATCCTCATAAGTCAGAACCACAGCGCTGGCACCGGTATCGACGATCATCGGGAATGTTTCGCCATTGACCGAAGCCAGCACTCTGAAATGCCCGTTATCAGTTCGCCGAAAACTGACGTCACCGCTGTCTGAAACCACAGCGACGCCCGGTACCAATTCGCTCTTAACCCGATCCGCGAGCATTTTGGCGTCGTCCTTGAAGCTATAGGCAAGGACGAGGCCAAACCCGATCAATAGCCAGATGGATGCCTGCTTGAGGCTTTGAAGAGCGCTTGTGCGGTCAAACCGTCCGGACAGCAGATAGAGTAGAAGTGAGCCGGAAAGGGTGGCGCTGGCCACGATTTCAAGTGGATAGCCAAACAGCTCTCCCTCGCTGTGGTTAAACATCAGCAGCGCGACCGCTGTCGCTATAATCCCGAGAAGGACATAAAACATCGCGCATTCTCCCTTATCGCATTGACCGGATTCCATGGCATACCGCAGATATGGGTTGCAAATGCGACAAGTCAAAGGCCTGCCGGTCAGGAAGTCCGTCTGTTGGCGCAGAAAGGGGAAAAGGGCAGCTTAAATAGGGGGAGGCGAGGAGAAAACGAATAAAAGAGGACGCAGTGAGACGACCTACGACGACTTGCGAACGCGGCTGACACCGAAATGCACCAACAGGCGCTCTTCTATTTCGGATTGCACTTGATCGCGTTGTTCGTCAGTCATGCGGCCCCATTCACGGATTTCTTCCATGCTGCGCGCGCAGCCATAGCAAAGGCCACTCCGCCTCTCTATGGTACATACTTTTATGCACGGGGATTTGATGACCATCTTGATGCTCCATCAGCAGCACTTTGCAACGTTAAACTGATTTGCTGCAACACAAACTTACGCCTTATCGAACGTATACGTCAATTGGGTCACAAGGCGAGGTTCTGGATAAGAGTCAGTAACTTACCTGTGGCAAGATGTCTAACATTCCCGGAAGATGCTGTTTTTAAAACGTTTTCCTGACATGCGCTTAATTGATGTGGCTGCTATGCGGCAGACGCAAAGAGCAGCAAGCCAACGCCAAAGGCAATCTCTCCCAATTGCTGCGAAGATCCCAGCACATCCCCGGTCTGGCCACCAATATGCTTGTTCGCTGTTCGCACGACCAGCAGAGCAGATAGCGCGACCATGGTGAAAGCAGATAGCGCCGAAATCAGTCCGAAATAAGGAACGATACAAATGGCAGTGGTCACCGCCCCAAGAGCGACACCGATGGCATAGGATTGGAATTTGGGCTGTCCAACGCTGGCCGAAAGGCCGTTGGTGCGGGCAGGGGGCATGGTATACCAGACATGAAGGATCGGCACGCGTGACACCACACAGGAAGCCAGATAGGCGATGCCACCCACTTGCACGCCATAATATTCGAACAAATAGGAAAGGATAGACACCCGCAACAAAAGGGAAAAGACCAAGGCAATGGCGCCATAAGCCCCAAGACGGCTGTCTTTCATAATTTCCAGCTTGCGTTCCTTGGTGTGTCCCCCCCAAAAGCCATCGGCAACATCGGCGAAACCATCTTCATGCAAACCGCCCGTGATGATGGCCATCGTTGCAATGGTCATCGCCGCCAGCAACAGGGTTGGCAGAGGGGCGGTGAAGGCCAGCACATCAAACAGGGTCGCAGGCACCATCGCAACGAGCGCGAGAAAGAGACCGACAAATGGCAACGCGCGGGTCGAGCGCGGCAAGTCCGGCATGCCCTGGGACACTTTGCCAAGAATCGGTGGGACTGGCAGCCGGGAAAAGAAGGCGATGCAATCGACAATATCCTGTCGCCAGTCCTTCAAAACCGAAAGAGGGCCTTTGCGATCGAGCTTATCGGTCTGTTCAGGCGTTCCATTGTCAGACATTGCAATCCTCTTTTCATAAAGAAGGGGCTTTTGTCCAGTTGCCCCAGATGGTTCTTATCAGTATATCTTCGGCGTAGCTTTTGAGAAAGGCGCATAGCTTTGGCTTCGGCGTGGCAACAGCTCCCAACAATGTTGTCGATGACGAACGCTGTAATCAAAAGACCAAATTTTGTCATCACAAATCAAGTAGTGCCAAAGGTCGCTGTGCATGGCGACCCCTTTGCGGCCAAAAAGGTGAACTTATGACGGCTTCCGCTTCAGGACTTCCATTTGACGATATCCTCGACCTTGTACAGAAAATGCCACCGGCCGACGAAGATGTGCGTGAGAAGGTGCGTGCGCGCAATGACATTCTGACAAAGCCGCTTGGTGCATTGGGCCGTCTGGAAGAATTGGCTGAATGGACCGCTGTTTGGCAGCGCAATCCAGAGCCAGCCATCAATCGTCCGCTCGTCGCTGTGTTTGCCGGCAATCATGGTGTCAACAAACACAATGTCTCCGCTTTTCCGGTCGAACTGAACCAGCTGATGGTGCAGGCTTTCTCATCTGGTGGTGCTGGCATCAACCAGATTTGCCTGACAAACGACATCGGCCTCAAAGTTTATGATCTGGCGCTTGAGCATCCTTCGGGCGACATCACGGTTGAGCCTGCGCTCAGCGAGAAGGACTGCGCAGCCACCATCGCCTATGGCATGGAAGCAGCTGCTGGCGGCCCGGATCTCATCTGCCTTGGGGAAATGGGCATCGGCAACACCACCATTTCTGCTGCCCTGTTTGCGGGTCTGTTTGGCGGCACCGGGGAAGACTGGGTTGGCCGTGGGTCAGGTGTCGACAATGAAGGTGTCCAGCGCAAAATCGATGCGGTCGATAAGGCGCTAGAAACCCATAAAGACTATCTCGACAAGCCTCTCGAAGTGCTGCGCCGCCTGGGTGGTCGCGAATTTGCTGCCATGGTTGGTGCCGTGATTGCGGCGCGCTACCAGAATATCCCGGTGATCGTTGATGGCTTCAACACCACTGCAGCTGTTGCGGTGCTCTACAAGCTTGATCCTACTGCCCTTGATCACTGCATCTTCTCCCACGCCTCTGCGGAAGGCGCACACCGAAATGCCTTGAACATGATGGGCAAGACTGCACTGTTCGATCTTGGCTTGCGTCTGGGTGAGGGCACCGGTGCTGCCATTGCGGCCAATATCGTCAAGACCGCCTGTAACTTGCATACCGGCATGGCGACCTTTGACCAGACCGGCGTAGAGGCACCAGAGCCTGTCTGATTTGGTGCAGCGCTTCGCGCCCATTCATCACAATGAAAAAGCCGGGCAATGACCCGGCTTTTTCATATGCAAACCTGTTTGGAGCTTGGACGCTGCCAATCCTAGCCTGTGCGCTTTAGTTGAATACGAGGGCGCTTGGTTTTTGACGGCGTGACATCCATGACGCGGGTCGGTGGGAAAGTTGCCGTCACTTTGGTGCCTTTGCGCAAAACGGATTGCAGGTCAAAGCTGCCATCATGCATTTCAACCAACGCCTGAACGATGGAAAGGCCAAGGCCTGATCCTTCTTCTGCGCTCTGGATTGCGGCAGACCCTTGGCCAAAAGCGCTCAGAACAGTTGAAATTTCCGCCTCGGGAATGCCCGGACCATTGTCTTCGACAGCAATATACTGGCCACCTTCTTCGGTTTTGTGAACGGAGAGGATGATGGTCCCACCTTTCGGTGTGAATTTCACCGCATTCGTCAGAAGATTAAGCGTGATCTGGCGGATCGCCCGTTCGTCAGCCCAAACCTTCGGCAGGCTATTCTGAATGTCGAGCTTGATAGTAATGTCTTTCGCGCGGGCCCGCAGACGGAGCAGATTCTCGCAATCTTCAGCGACATAAGCCAGCGTCACGGCTTCTTCATTGAGTTTGTAGCGCCCCGCTTCAATGCGTGACAAATCGAGGATTTCGTTGATCAGATTGAGCAAATGGGATCCTGAGGAATGAATGTCGCCGACATATTCCTTGTATTTCTCATTGGGCAATGGCCCCAGAACCTCATTTTGCATGATTTCTGAAAAGCCGAGGATCGCGTTCAGCGGCGTGCGCAATTCGTGGCTCATGGTCGCAAGGAAACGGCTCTTGGCAGTGTTGGCTTCCTCTGCCTGACGCCTTGATTCATCACTCACTGCCTTGGCCTGCTCCAATTCGGAGATCAGGAAATCTTTCTCCATTCGGAAGTTCAGCATCGCCAGCGTCGAAGAATAAAGCCGCTTGGACAGGCTGAGAAAGAAGAGCATGGCCCCGATCGACATCAACGAAAGGGTCGTGTCAATCATCTCCACATTGATCGATGCCTCGAAGACGATGATGGTCGAAATTGGCAAGGCACCCACCCACACCGCAGCGGGAATGGAGAAGGACAACATGGTCGTCATGGCGACCACGACCAGCATGATGGCGAAGTGATATTCTGCCAGATAGGCAGGGTCTTTGGTTGTGGGCAAGACCAAAATACTGGCCCAAACGATCCCGGACACGGCTTCCCAGACCAGAAACCGCTTATTCCAACTTGCCAGATCCACTTCGTCGGCCGGTTGTTGTTCAAACCGGCGCGCCAGCAGATACATGATCCTGTGCACCAGCAACGCCGCCAGAACCCAGAGCAAGGAATGAACAGGATCTGCCCAGAGTGTCGAGATTGCGCCGGCCGTCAACAACAGCATTGGCACAGCCATATGCGCAGACGTGTGGTTCTGCGCATACATCATCAACAATTCGTGACGGAAAGAAAGACGATAGCCGCCTTCGCTGTTCAGCTGCTCGCGGACATCATGCACGGTACGCAAAACCGCACGCCGACGAGCCGCCCGTGCACTGTTGCCTTCGGCATCCTTTTTTGACCGTTTGCTGGCTGTTACACCGGCCATGGTTGACGTCCTCTAAATCAACAAGCTGCAATTCTCTCGGCATTCTTACAAATTTGTCTTAAAAAGCCGCTGATGAAGGTGGTTAATGAATGGTAAAATCCTTAAAAATTAAAAGCGCATATGGCGCAGTAGATGGCGGATTTCGGCCACTTTGGGGCGGATGTGCTATCGAGGCCTTCAGTAAAAACTTGAGCTTGGTGCAAGGGCGGTTATGAAATGAGATCCAAAGAGAAAGCCATTAACATATTGGCCGAAAAGATAGCTGCTTGCCGCCTCTGTCGCGATGACCCCAATGGCAAGCCCTTGCCCCATGAGCCTCGCCCTGTTGTTCGACTGTCTTCGACTGCGCGCATATGCATCGCAGGGCAGGCCCCCGGCAACCGTGTTCACCAGACAGGCATTCCCTTCAATGATCCGTCAGGAGACCGCCTGCGAGACTGGATGGGGGTGGATCGGGACACCTTTTACGATCAGAGCCGAATATCCATCGTTCCGATGGGTTTTTGCTTTCCCGGTTATGATGGCAGAGGCGGCGATCTGCCGCCGCGCAAGGAATGTCGCAATCACTGGCATGATCAGGTCTTTGCGGCCATGCCGCAAATCCGTTTGATTCTGGTGATCGGGCAGTATGCCCATCATTATCATCTGCGCGATCAGCGACGCGGGAGCCTCACCGAAACCGTCCGCAATGCCCCGTCCTATTGGCAGGAAGGTGGACGCCCGAACTATTTGCCCTTGCCGCATCCTTCCTGGCGAAATACTGGCTGGCTGAAACGAAATCAGTGGTTCGAGGCCGATATTTTGCCGCTGTTACGATCCGAAGTATCGATGATTTTGTCCGATAACGTATGAAATGATTTACTACATTTAATGGTATTCACAAAAAGGTGAGGCATATCATCCATAGGTGGAGCTTGAAAATAGAATAGACTTGCTCTAGATTTCATATTTAGCACAATGAAAAGAATTTTTTTGCATCTGATCTTTGTAGAACTTCGCACGGATCAAGAGCGCTGATTGGGGACAAACTCCATGCTGGACCGGTTGGACCGCCGCATCCTTCAGATATTGCAGGAAGATGCCACAATGCCTGTGGCCGAGATAGGCCGCCGTGTCGGCCTGTCAACAACCCCATGTTGGCGCCGCATCCAGAAAATGGAAGAAGAGGGCGTCATCACGGGCCGCGTGGTGCTGCTTGATCCCGAAAAGGTCAATGCCAAGGTGACGGCTTTTGTGGCGGTCACCACGAACGAACATTCTGCCGATTGGCTCAAACGATTTGCCGACGTCATCCGCGATTTCCCAGAAGTGGTGGAGTTCTATCGTATGGCAGGACAGGTGGATTATCTGCTGCGCGTGGTGGTGCCGGACATCGATTCCTATGACACCTTTTACAAAAAATTAATCTCTCGTATTGAAGTGGGCGATATTTCCACTACATTTGCTATGGAACAGATAAAATATACGACGGCCTTGCCGCTGAATTATCTGCCGGAAAAAGAATCACGCTGATCGCTTCCTCTGACCTTCTTGCGACACAAGACTGGAACCTCAGCAAAAAAGAAAAACCCGCGCTATCCGAGCGCGGGTTTTCTTATATATCAAGGCCTTGGCGTGAAATGCTAAAGCGTATCGTCCAAGTATGAATGGGCGACTACGCATTCTCATCCGCGTTATTTCTTTTCAAGCAATGTGATCAGAGACGACGTATCCCAGCGATTGCCGCAACAAGATACGCACGAGCGAAGCGAGTAAAGCGTATCGTCCAAGTATGAATGGGCGGCTACGCATTCTCATCCGCCTTATTTCTTGTCAAGCAGGGTGATCAGAGACGACGTATCCCAGCGATTGCCGCCCTGCGCCTGCACTTGACTGTAGAATTGATCGACGATCGAGGTTACCGGCAAGTGAGCGCCGTTGGCGCGGGCTTCATCCAGCACGATGGACAAGTCCTTGCGCATCCAGTCTACCGCAAAGCCATAGTCAAATTTGCCCGCGGCCATGTTGGAGGCGCGGTTTTCCATTTGCCAGGAGCCAGCCGCCCCTTTGGAAATCACATCGACCACCGCATCGACATCAAGACCGGCCTGTTTGGCGAAATGCACGCCTTCCGACAGTCCCTGAACCAATCCGGCAATACAGATCTGATTGACCATTTTGGTTAGCTGACCCGCTCCTACCGGCCCCATCAGGCCGACCATGCGGGCATAGCATTCGATCACAGGCTTGGCCTTGGCAAACACCGCCTCGTCGCCGCCACACATGACGGTAAGCACGCCGTTTTCCGCGCCAGCCTGACCGCCGGAAACCGGGGCATCAATGAAGCCGACGCCTTGCGCATGGGCCACTTCATACAATTCCCGCGCCACTTGCGCACTTGCCGTGGTGTTGTCGATGAAGGTCGAACCCTCCGCCATGCTTGCAAAAGCCCCATCATCGCCGATGGTTACCTCACGCAAATCATTATCGTTGCCAACGCAGCAGAAAACAAAGTCCGCGCCTTTGGCCGCTTCTGCCGGAGTCGCTGCAAAAGCGCCACCATGCTCGGCAACCCATTGCTCGGCCTTTGCCGTGGTGCGGTTGTAAACGGTGACCTCGTGGCCGCCTTTGTTTTTCAGATGCGCAGCCATTGGATAGCCCATGACGCCCAGACCGAGAAAAGCAACTTTTGCCATAAATATAGTCTCCACAATTATCGGCCAGACCCTTGTGTGGCGGGGAGGGCAGCCAAAACGAAAAGGGTGGCATCAAGCCACCCTCTCAACAGTATGATCAACCGGCGATTTTCGAGAAATCGGCAACCGTCAGCGTGGTGTTGCGAATGTGCGTGAGCATCCGCAGGCGATTGGTTCGCACTTCCGCGCGCTCGTCATTCACCAGCACCTTTTCAAAGAAGGCATCCACTGGTTCACGCAAGGTAGCAAGCGCCGTCATGGCCGCTTCGAAATTCTCCGCAGCAACGGCGTCCTCTGCCGCCACGCGGGCCTTTTCGATGGCACTGGCCAAGGCAATCTCTTCCGCCTCGTGCAAATGCGCCCCTTCGATGGGGCCGTCAAAGCGCGCGCCGGATTTCTTCTCTTCAGCACGCAGGATGTTGGCAGCACGGCGATATCCAGCCAGCAAGTTGGCCCCGTCATCGCTCGCAAGGAACGAACCAAGCGCTTCAACGCGTTTGGCAATCATCAGAATATCGTCCTGACCACCAAGAGCAAAGACCGCATCCAAGAGGTCATGCCGGGCACCTTTGTCTTTTAGATGCACGCTCAGGCGATCTGCAAAGAAGGACAGCAAGTCTTCCGACTGCGCAAAGCCTTCACGCGCTGTGGTGAAGATATCCTCAAGCGACAGACGGATCTGGTTGGTCTCAAGAATGCGGATCACGCCAAGCGCCGCACGACGCAGGGCAAACGGATCTTTCGAACCGGTTGGCTTCTCGTCAATCGCCCAGAAACCGGTCAGCAGATCCAGCTTGTCCGCCAGAGCAACGGCGATGGAGACCGGATTGGTCGGCACGCCGTCAGATGGCCCCTGCGGCTTGTAATGCTGCTCGATGGCTTCAGCAACGGATGGGTCTTCGTTCTGGGCAATGGCATAATAGCGGCCCATCAGTCCCTGCAATTCCGGGAATTCAAACACCATGTCGGTGACCAGATCGGCCTTGGCCAAATGCGCGGCACGGGCCGCCAGCTCAGGATCCGCTCCAACCAAAGGTGCCAAAGCTTTCGACAGGGCCACAAGACGGGAAACCCGCTCGCTCTGGGTGCCGAGTTTTTCATGAAAGACCATATTGTCGAGGCGACCAAGACGGGCTTCAAGACCATTTCTCAGATCGGTTTCCCAGAAGAATTTGGCATCCGACAGACGCGCCCGGACCACTTTCTGGTTCCCTGCGACAATCGTGTCGCCACCATCACTCGCGATCAGGTTGGAGACCAGAATAAATTTGTTCGACAATTTGCCAGTCTTGGCGTCTTTCAGAACGAAACACTTCTGATGCTCACGGATCGAGGTCTGGATCACCTCATCGGGCATATCAAGAAATACCTCGTCAAAGGAACCCATCAGCACTGTTGGCCATTCCACAAGGCCAGCCACCTCTTCAAGCAGGCCCGCATCTTCAACAAGTTCCAGTCCTTGCGCGAAGGCAAGCGTCTTTGCGTCGTTGAAGATGATCTCCTTGCGCTCGTCGAGATCAAGAATGACCTTACGCTCTTTAAGGCCCGCTTCATAATCGTCAAACCGCTTGACCGTAAAGCTCTCACGCCCATGGAAGCGGTGGCCCTGGGTGCTGTTGCCGCTTTCGATGCCTTCAATCGAGAAATGGATCACCTCGGACACATCGCCATCAACCGCGAGACTGCAGAGGATCGAATGCAACGGGCGAACCCAGCGCAGGGCGCCTTCGCCCGCCTGACCCCATTTCTGGCTCTTTGGCCATGGGAATTTGCGCACCACGTCTGGCACCAGATCGGTGATGATGGCCTCGGCCTTGCGGCCCGGCTTGTTGATCACGGCGACATAGAAATCGCCTTTTTTCGGATCGGACTGAATGCTCGCCTCATCAATGGATGAGAGCCCTGCACCGCGCAGGAAGCCTTCGAGCGCCTTTTCAGGCGCCCCGACGCGTGGGCCCTTGCGCTCCTCGGAAATATCCGGGGAAGCCGCACTCAGGCCGACAATATTGAGAGCCAAACGGCGCGGGGTGGCATAGGCGCGCGCACCCTCATAGGTCAAACCGGCATCCACCAGACCCCCGGTGATCAGTTTTTTCAAATCTTCGGCAGCGCGGCGTTGCATCCGGGCCGGGATTTCTTCGGAAAAAAGCTCAAGCAGAAGGTCTGGCATGGTCGTCTCGAATTCGAAAAGAAAAGGAAGTGTTTCGGGTGTTTGCTCTAGCAAGATGCCGGTCAAAAGTCACTGATAAAATGGCATTCTGACAAAAGAGGGGGCATGACGCCCCCAAAATGTTGCACCCGCTGTGAACGGAGCCTAGTCGCCGTCACGTCGTAAATGCCGGGTCAGGCGATGCTCCAGAATATCCCACAGCCGCCGCATGACTTCGACAAAGAGAAGATAGAAGATCGCGGCATAGATATAGGCCTGAAAATCATAGGTCTGGGAGAAGGCGCGACGGGTTTCGCCCATCAGGTCATAGACTGAAATAATCGACACCACAGCCGAGCCCTTGACCATCAGGATGATCTCGTTGCCGTAAGGGCGCAAGGCAACAATCAGTGCCTGCGGCAGGGTGACCTTGAAGAAGGTGACGAGTCTGGGCAATCCAAGGCTCATCGCCCCTTCGATCTGGCCGCGCGGCACATTCATCACCGCTCCACGCAAAATCTCTGCCTGATAGGCCGCAGTGTTCAGCGTGAAAGACAAAAGAGCAATCGACCAGCTGTCTCGGAACAGCCACCACATATTGATGTCTTGCCAGAAATGACGGAACTGGCCAAAGCCATAATAGAGCAGGAACAACTGCGCCAGCAAAGGCGTGCCGCGGAAGAAATAGATGTAGCCAAAGGAAATCTTGTTCAGCAGCTTGTTTTTGGTCATCCGGCCATAGGCCAGCGGCAGGGACAGAATGCCCCCCAGAATGAGCGAGCTGATGACCAGTTCCAGCGTCGTCCGGAAGCCTTTGATATATTTCGGCGCATAGCGGGACACATAATCCGGGTCATAGGACGTATAGAGGAACCAGATTATGCCAACGAAAAACAGGATCCAGGCAATAAGGAAGAACAAACCGATGGAGCGCGACCAGGTGATCAAATCACCGCGCACATCCGCCGGACGGGGGCGGCCTTCAAGCATGCTCGGGGCGATATAGGCTTGGCTCTTCATGACCGCACCTCTCCGCGACGCACGCGTTTCTCGATTTTTTCAAGACCGATGGAGGACAGGAAGGTCAGCACCAGATAGATGATACAAGCCAGCGTGAAAAACAGGAAGGCTTCCTTGGTGTTGCGCGCTGCAAGCCCGGTCTGGCGCATCGTGTCGGCCAGACCAATAACCGAGACCAGCGAGGTTTCCTTGAGCAAAATCAGCCACAGGTTCGACAGTCCGGGAAGCGCCAGCTTGATCAATTGCGGCAGGATCACCAGACGCATGGTTTTGAACCATGACAAGCCCAGCGCGTTGGCCCCTTCATACTGGCCCTGATTGATACCCTTGAAGGCGGAGAGGAAAACTTCACTCGAATAGGATGCAAAGACGAAAGACAAAGCAATCATCCCGGCAATGAAGCTGTTCACTTCGACCTGAACGCCAAAGACTTTCTGGAACAGCAGATTGATGAGGATTTGACCACCATAATAGACGATGAATAGGGTCAGGAGTTCTGGCAGGCCACGAAAAATTGTCGTGAAGATCTTGGCTGAATTTCTAACCGTAGGTTCTTTGGCATTGATGCCCATGGCGAGAAGAAACCCAAACATCAGGCCGAAGGGCAGGGTCGCCAAACCCAAAGAAACCGTGATCCAGATCCCCGATGCTATCTCGTCTCCCCAGCCTGTTGGACCGAAGGACAAAAGCGTTAGATAGTCCGTCATCTACTGCTTACCTACAATTAAAAGCCCGGCGGCAAGCCGCCGGGCGGAATGATCGGAAATGGCTCCAATCAGTCGCCATAAACGTCAAATGGGAAATACTTGTCGTTGATTTCTTTGTATTTGCCATTTGCACGGATTGCCGCAATCGCTGCAGAGAATTTGTCTGCCAACTCGGTATCGCCCTTGCGAACCGCGATGCCTGCACCCTCACCATTGATTTTTGGATCAGATTTCAGAGGGGTAAGGATCTTGCAGCATGCACCATCATCGGATTTCAGCCAGTCGGTCAGAACGATGATGTCATCGATAACAGCGTCAAGACGGCCTGCCTGCAAATCGAGCTTGTATTCGTCAGCAGTCGGATACAGTTTCAGCTTGATGCCATCGAGCTTTTTCTCGGCATATTCCGAGTGCGTGGTGGACGACTGAGCGCCGATCAATGCGCCTTTGAGCGATTCTGCTGAAGCATCTTTCAGCTTGGAATCCTTGGCCACAGCCAGAGCTGGCGGGGTGTTATAGTACTTTTTGGAGAAGTCGACCTTCTTCAGACGATCAGGGGTGATCGACATGGAAGCGATGATCGCGTCGAACTTGTTGGCGATCAGAGCAGGGATCATGCCATCCCAATCCTGAATAACAAACTCGCATTCGACTTTCATTTCCTCACACAGGGCGTTTGCCATATCGATATCGAAACCGACCAGCTTGCCATCAGCGGTGAGCGTGTTGAATGGAGGATAGGCACCCTCGGTGCCGATACGGACTTTGTCTGCAGCCTGTGCGCCACCGGCAGCGAACATGACAACTGCTGCGGTGATTGCGATTTTCTTCAAGAGACGCATTGGTTTCTCCCTCTTGCCTCATGCTTCGTGCGATCTCATCATGACAAATTAGGCATGATGGTCGGCACGATCTGGACCTGTTACAGGTTCCTATCTTTGCGCGGCTTGCCCGCGTGAGCAGCATATTCCCACTATTTTCGGCAAGTTGACAACAGGCAATGCGTCAAAATTCGTTTCACTGTCGAAATCCATTCATTTTCCCCAAAATTTCGGAAGAAAAATGCGTGCAATTTGGGCGTTTCGGAACGATGTGCGGAATAGGGTCCAAGGACAGTGAAAGGGATGATCCGTCAATTCGCCAAGACTGATCAAAAAGGTGTCAGATTGCTCATTCTTTGGGCAATTTGGTGCGACACTTAGGCTCCGAATATCTACGAGTTTCGGGGGTTTCGTAGGATGAGATTCTGTTTTTGGATACAAAAAACCGGGTATCAAGAGATACCCGGTTCTGGTGTCTTCAGTTATTCGCCGCCATAGACGTCAAAGTCGAAATATTTGGCGTTGATTTCCTGATATTTTCCGTTGGCACGCAGGGCAGCAATGGCAGCGCTGAATTTGTCAGCCAGCTCTTTGTTGCCTTTCTTAACCGCGATGCCTGCGCCATTGCCGTGAATTTCCGGTATTGGCTTGATTGGCATCAGGATTTTGCAGCAAGCGCCTTCCTCGGACTTCACCCATTCGGACAGAACAACGATGTCATCCACGACACCGTCCAGACGACCCGATTCCAGATCGAGCTTATATTCGTCTGACGTTGGATAAAGCCGCAGGTCGATGTCGGGGATTTTCTTCTCGGCAAAGTCAGCATGGGTGGTGGAGACCTGAGCACCGATCGACAGGCCTTTGAGTTCGTCAAGGCTATCGCCTTTCAACTTGCTGTCTTTCAGCACTGCGATCGCCGCTGGCGTGTTGTAATATTTCTCAGAGAAATCAACCTTTTTCAGGCGATCTTCGGTGATCGACATGGAGGCAACAATGGCGTCGATCTTGCCAGCCATGACAGCCGGGATCATGCCGTCCCAATCCTGCATGACGAATTTGCACTCAACCTTCATTTCGGCGCAAATGGCATTGGTGATGTCAACGTCAAAGCCGACCAGCTTGCCATCAGAGGTCAACTGGTTGAAGGGAGGGTAAGCGCCGTCGATACCGATGCGGATTGGCTCATCCGCCTGAGCGGACAGGGTTGCAGCGGCGAGCAGGGAAGCTGCAGCAAGGATGGTTTTTGTGATTTTCATTATCTTAGAATCCCGATTTTGGGTTCGACCAGTCAGGTCAGGCAGATTGCGAAAGCGTGGGCAGGCGAAAAGCGCTCTGAGGCGCTCCTGCCTATGTGGTGACGCACGGTCTCGCGCTGCCCTCTCATTGACCAAAATTGCCTATTTGACAAGCAATCTGGCGATTTGCAGGTCGGTCTATCGGTCAGATTTGACATATTTATGGTGGAACTTGGCAATTTGCTCAGATTGACGGCCTGATCCGTCTATTTGCCAATCGGCCCCAACTGCATCTTGTTGATAATGAAATCCGCAATTTCACGCACGTTATCCAGATCAAATTCCGGCAAATTATGCGGATTGGCCACAGCGCCCACCGCATCGCAGGCAATGGCGACGATGGCATCTTCATCCGGTGAAAGCGGGGTCTGGTCTTTGGCGTCAGCGCGGCGCACTTCAATCTTGGGGAAGGGCTCTTTCTTGTAGCCTTCAACCATCACCAGATCGCATGGGGCAAAGTGAGGCAGGATGTCTTCAAGAAACGGTTCTTCATCCTCCGCATCCCGGCATTCATGCATGAAAGCCCAGCGCGAACCTGCCGCCACCAGAGCCACTTCATGGGAGCCAGCCTCGCGATGGCGAAAACTGTCGGTGCCGGGCTTGTCGATATCGCAGGCATGATGGGCATGCTTGACCGATGAAATGCGGTAACCACGGGCGCTGAGATTTTCAATCAGGCGGGTGACAAGGGTGGTCTTGCCGGAATTCTTCCAGCCGGTGACCCCGAACACCTTGTGTCCGTGCCAGACAAACGGCGCGCCATGGGTGCCAACAAGTTGATCCTCTTTTGTCATTGCTTTTATCCTTGTGCCTGATCCTTGAGGCCCGACGCAATCGCCTCGGCCACGGGAACATCGTCTGCTTTATTGACATTGAAGAATGGGTCGATCTCGATCTCGTCAATGACAAAACCTGAAAAATGCGCGTGGCTGCAAGCCTTGCTTTCCGCCCAGAGGCGGGTCTTGCGTTCGCCAGATGCAAGAAAGGCCTCCAGATCATCCGCCAGAGCAATCGGCCAGAGCCCAAAAGTCGGATGCACCCGCTCGCCGGACTGCGCCAGCACAATCGAAGGATCCGGTCCGCCCATTGCCATGATGAAACGGTCTACAAGCGTGTCAGGAAAGAAAGGCGTATCCACCGCAACCGAGGCGATCCAAAAAAACTCCGGGGCATTCGCCTCAGCCCAACGCATGGCAGACAGGATCCCTGAAAGGGGACCGGCATGGTCGGCCAACAGATCGGGAATCACCGCCCATTCAGCGCCAAAGCGACGCTCACCATCATGGCCGCTGACCACGACCTTGCCCACCTGAGGCTGAAGGCGTTTCGCGCAGCGGGCCAACATGGTCTCGCCGCCTATCTCGATCAATGCCTTGTCCTCTCCACCCATTCGGGAGGATTTGCCACCTGCCAGCACGACCCCAAGGGTTCTGTGCGCCCAGCGATTGCGTGCCAGAGCGGGATCGCCGTCAAAGGCCGCCAACTGTCCGACCAGATCCATCGCTTTGCGATCCAACGCTTCAAGCCGTTCCTTTTCGCGTGTCATCCATTTATCCTTCCGCCGGGGCTTGGCCTTTCAGCCTGACTGTTTGTCTTTGCAAACCTTGTGACTATAATCAAGCCTTCCCTTGAGGCTCAGCTTGAAGTCCTGCCAGAATGTCATGAAAGTGACCCGAGCCTGTGAGCGGCAGCGACAAATCGCCCATCTCGCCTTGACCTACGGCATGGAAAGCGCCAGCTATGAGCGATAGGGACGACAGGATCCACGACCGGGGCTACCGCTTTGCGCGGCCCCATCCTTCGAACAAAAAGGCCACCGCACGTGTTTTGGAAAAACAAGAAAGACCCATCCCTGAGCAAAGACGCCATTCTGGCGACCCTCAAAGAGATCAAGCTCGCCGACGGGAGCAAGGATCTGGTTTCCGCCGAGATGGTCTCGGAGATTTTCATCAAGGACGGATCGGTGATCTTTTCGCTCAATGTCGAAGCCGACAAGGCCGAGGCGATGGAGCCGGTGCGCCAACAGGCAGAACGGTCAGTTTTGGCCATGCCGGGCGTGGAAAAGGCGATGGTTGCCTTGACCGCGGAACGCAAGCCTGGCTCGGCATCTGCGGCGCAGCAGCCAAAACCCGCCCAACAACCCAAACAACGCCCACAAGGTGGCGGTGCACGGATTCATGTTGAAGGGGTGCGCCATATCGTTGCCGTCTCCTCCGCCAAGGGTGGGGTTGGCAAATCCACCTCAGCGGTCAATCTGGCGCTTGGGCTGAAAGCCAACGGCCTGAAGGTCGGCATTCTGGACGCCGACATTTACGGCCCATCCATTCCGCGCTTGCTTGGCATCACGGACAAGCCCGAAATGATCGAAGGCACCCGAACCCTCAAACCGATGGAAGCCTATGGCATTGTTGCCATGTCGATTGGTTTTCTGGTTGAGGAAGACACTCCGATGATCTGGCGCGGCCCGATGGTCGTCTCTGCCTTGACCCAGATGCTGCGCGATGTGGCGTGGAACATCAATGGCGAGCTGGATGTGTTGGTCGTCGATATGCCTCCGGGCACGGGTGACATCCAGCTGACCATGGCCCAACAGGTGCCCCTGTCAGGCTCCGTCATCATTTCCACGCCTCAGGATCTCGCTCTGCTCGACGCAAGAAAAGGCATTGCGATGTTTGAGAAGGTGCAGATCCCGATTCTTGGCCTTATTGAGAATATGAGCTATTTCCAATGCCCCAATTGCGGCGAACGACACGAGATTTTCGGCCATGGTGGCGCACGCGAGACGGCCGCCGATATCAATGTGCCATTTTTGGGTGAAGTGCCCCTGCATATCGATATCCGTGAGCGGGCCGATAGCGGCAAGCCGATTGTGGCGACCGAGCCAGACAGCGATCACACAGCCATTTATCTCAATCTCGCTCAATCCATTGCCAATATGCTGCAAAAAACAGGCAAGTCAGCGCCCAAGATTGTTTTCGAATAGGCCAAGAACAAAAAGAGCAACAAGAAAAAGGAGCCATCAGGCTCCTTTTTTATGTCATTTGGGCTTTAATCGGCTTCGACAAACATGATCGACTTGACCCGGAAACTGAAGAACAGTGCGACGAGGGCCGTGAAACACATTAGCAGCCCCATCGGCAGCACGCTGTCGGTCAGCATGAAGGCGACGATGTAGCTAAAGCCTGCACTGATCAACGTCATGATCGAGCCAGACAGCCCGGACGCACTGCCTGCAAGGCGAGGCAACACACTGACCACCCCAACGCTGGCACTTGGCATCACGAGGCCATTGCCAATGCCGAGGAAAAAGGTGGCGCCGAATAAATAGGCCGGACCTTCAAGTCCGAACAGACAGAGCACGACGACCGCAACGGATGATGCCAGCGTCAAAAGGCAGCCAAACAGGATCATCCTGTAAAGACCAAGTTGTGAGGCATAGCGCCCTGACAGGAAATTACCCAGACTATAACCGATGGCCACCAACCCAAAATATAGACCATAATGGGTTGGCGTCAGATGAAACAGATTCTGACTGACATAGGGCGCGCCACCCAAAAAGGAAAAAAAGGTGCCGACCGTAAAGGCACTGATGAGGGTATAGATCCAGAAACTGCGAAGGCCCAGCAGGGCGCGATAGTCAGCCAGCATCGCCCGCAAGCTCGATGCCTGCCCCAAATGCTTGTTGGTCTCGGGTAGAGCATACCAAGCCCAGACAACGGCGATCACGGTCATGACGCCGGCAAAGACGAAACCAGCACGCCAAGAGGCCAGATCATCAAGGAAACCGCCAATGATTGGCGCGACCATTGGTGCCATCGCCATGCCCATGGTGACATAGCCAAGCATGCTGGCAGCCTCAGAAGGCTTTCTGATATCGCGCACAATCGCTCGACCCAGCACCAACCCCGCCGCGCCGCTCGCGACCTGAATGATCCGCCAAACAATCAGCATTTCAAGAGACCCCGAAAAGGCCCCAAGGAAGGACGCTATTGCAGCGATCAGCAATCCGCCGAGCAAAATGGGCCTGCGCCCAAACTGATCAGACAGGGGCCCAATGATCGGCTGGGTGACGGCTGTGCCGACCAGTCCGAGCGAAAGGGTCAACTGAACCATTGTTGCAGGGGCAGCAAAATGCGCCTGAACACCGGGCATGGAAGGCACATAGATATTGACTGCCATTGGATTGACGGCGGTGACCGCAACCAGAATGGCGAGGGAAGGCAAAAATGCACCAGAGGGCGCACGCATGGTTGGCGTCGCAAGACTCATAGACAAACCACTTTAAAAAAATAACTGTCCAGCAACCGGTCGATACGGACCGGCAGGCCGAAAGAAGGTAGGGGGACGCGAAGAAATTAACGGGCTAGGCGGCCCTAGTTCCCTAAGGATGTATCATTGCTGCACGGATATGCCAAGATATCAGAGCATTTTTTGTATCTGGTGATCTAGAAGGCCTGCACTGCAGAAGGTCAACAAAACAGGATCAGGCGGTCTGATTGCGTCTGGCGGCCGCGGCTTCCGCTTCTGCTTTCCTGCGCATGCGTGCAACAGTGCGCTCCCTGAAAACCGTATAGATGCCAGTCATGAGAATGAGGCCGATACCAATCCATGTTTGCAGGTCTGGAATGTCTTTGTAGAACACATAACCATAAAAGAGCGAAATCGGCATCGAGATGTAGCGGAAGGAAGAAACAACCGAGATTTCTCCGTTATTCATCGCGATCACGATGGCATATTGGCCGATGGTCAGGAACACCGCAGCCAGTGCCAGCATCAGCATGCTGGCAGTTGAAACAGGTTCCCAGGTTTCGGTCAGGTTCAACAGGCCGCCGCCGATGGTGGACATCAGCATGGTGATGAATGTCACGCCCCACAAAGGTGCCCCGACCGGAATTCGGCGCGTGATCAGGTCACGGGCCGTGGCCCCCACAACCGCACCCAGGGCAAACAGCGAATAGAAAGTGAAACCCTCAAGACCGGGGCGGACAATAGCCATCACGCCTGCAAAGCCCACCATGATGGCACTCCAGCGACGGATCCCCACTTTCTCACCAAAGAAAATCGCAGCCGCTGCCGTCGACGCCAGCGGAATCGTCAACATGATTGCACCGATATTGGCCAACGGCAAATGCACAAGCGCGGTCAGAAACAACAGGGCTGCAACGGTCTCACATGCGGCACGCAGCAGGATGGTCGGATGCAAAGCCGCTCTCAGGCGCGTGAATTCCTTCGTCCAGACCAACATGCAAGCCAGCAAGGTGAGTGCCACAATGCCGCGAACCACCACGACCTGACCGGTCGAGAGCGTTTCGCCTCCCATTTTGGTCAGCAAATCGTTGGTCACAAAGAAAAGAATCGCAATCTGCATGATCATGATGCCATACAGATTGCCCTTGTCGGCTCGGATCGCAGTCGCATCAACGCGCGTTGCGACCGTTCCTTGCGGCGCGGTAGTCATGGGGTCGAACCTTGATTGTTTCGGGGAGGTGACAACGCAGCAGACCAAGCGTTACATGCTTGAATATCTAGCCACCGGTAATAGACATGTGCCTGCCAATAGAAGGGCGATTGTTGTCCCTGTCAATGACAAAATCATGGCCTTTGGGTTTTCGATCAATTGCGGCAAGGATTGCGTCTTTCAACAGAGCGTCGCTTTCCGATGCGCGAAGGGGTGCGCGCAGATCCGCCGCGTCTTCCTGACCAAGGCACATATAGAGTGTACCGGTGCATGTGACGCGGACCCGGTTGCAGCTCTCGCAGAAATTATGGGTCATAGGCGTGATAAAGCCAATCCGTCCGCCGGTTTCCTTGACCGTCATGTAACTGGCAGGACCGCCTGTCTTGTGCGCAGAAGGCTCCAGCGTCCAGCTTTGAGCGAGATCTTTCTTCAACTGAGACAGTGGCAAATACATATCCAGGCGTTCAAAGTCTATCTCGCCCATGGGCATGGTTTCAATGAATGTCAGATCCATATTGCGCCCGTGGCAAAACCGGATCATCTCGTCAAATTCATCGTCATTCACACCGCTCAAGGCAACCGCATTAAGCTTCAGCTTGATCCCGGCCGCAAGCGCAGCATCAATGCCATCCATGACCTGATCAAAACGTCCCCAACGGGTGATCTCCCTGAAGCGGTCTTCGCGCAGACTGTCAAGTGACACATTGATCCGTTTGATCCCAAGCGAGGCCAGCTCTGACGCATAGCGCTTCAACTGCGAGCCATTTGTGGTGATCGTGAGTTCATCCAGATCACCACTATTGAGATGGCGCGAAAGGGAGCGGAACAGGGTCATGATATCTTTGCGTACCAAAGGCTCTCCGCCGGTCATCCGCAGGCGTTTGACCCCAAGCGAGACGAAGGCCGAGCAGAGCCGGTCCAGCTCTTCGAGACTGAGAACGTCCTTCTTGGGCAAGAAATGCATATTCTCCGCCATGCAATAGAAGCAACGGAAGTCACATCGGTCAGTGACCGATACGCGCAAATAGCTCACATGACGCCCGAACGGATCGATCAATGAAGCGTTTGCCTGTGTCGGCTCATTATACGGCATTTGGTCACTCTCTTTAAACGCTGGTTTTCTCAGTATAATTCCATATGCAGGATATGGTGCAGGGTCAGGGTTAGTCAATGCTGCTCTGAGGGCAAGTTTTGGGCGGCGACTTGACAAAGGTGTGAAGACAGCATGTGCTCTGAAATCATGCCAACTGCCTTGATCGGGGCCTGCGCGTCGCATAAGTCAAGAGCTGCACCAACGATTGACAAACGCTGCGCTCAAAGCCAACCAAGCCACTATATCGGATCACCAAGCAGGATTTGCTGCGGGATCCACAAAAGAAGAGATCTTCTCATGACCAACCCATGGCCGACCGAATTGCGCCTGTCTGAAGACAAGAAGACCCTCACTGTTTCATTTGATAATGCAGAAAGCTATCGCTTCTCTGCAGAATTCCTGCGGGTCACATCCCCCAGTGCTGAAGTGCAGGGACATAGCGAACAGGAACGAAAGACCATCGGCGGCAAGCGTGAAGTCGAGATCATGAAAATCGAACCGGTTGGCAATTATGCCGTGCGGATCTCTTTCACTGACCTTCATGACACGGGGTATTTCAGCTGGGACTATTTTCTTAAATCCGGTCGGGAACAGGATACGATCTGGAATGCGTATTTGCAGGCGCTTGAGGAAAAGGGCCTCAGCCGCGACTGACTGCACACAAGCGGTGGAACGAAAAAAGCCGGTTCAAAGAACCGGCTTTCTCGTGTCTGAAAAGACCAGACTTATTTCTGGTTGGCCTGGATCACATGAACACGGGCACCAACACGCACGCGTTCATAAAGGTCGATCACGTCTTCGTTGGCCAGACGGATGCAGCCCGAAGAGACGGCCTGACCGATGGACCAAGGCTCATTGGAGCCATGAATGCGGTAGATGGTCGAACCGATATACATGGCACGCGCACCAAGCGGGTTGTTTGGTCCACCTTCCATATAGGACGGCAGGTTGGGAACACGCTTGCGCATGGCAGGAGGAGGGGTCCAGCCCGGCCATTCCGCTTTGCGGCTCACACGATGGGTGCCGGTCCACTGGAAGCCCGGACGACCAACGCCGATGCCATACTTAACGGCTTTGCCTTTGCCAATAAGCAAATACAGGCGACGCTCTTTGGTGTTGACGATAATGGTCCCTTTTGGAGAATTTGCAAAGGGTCCGTCATAGCTGACAGTGCTGCGTTTGATCGGCGAGCGACCACCACGAACCGACCCTTGGACTTCTTTCCAGGAGTTGGTCGCCATGTCAAAATATTTGGATGCCTGAGCGCCTGTGACGGCAACAGTGAGACCCAGAATCATGCCTGCGGCGAAGGATAATAGTTTGCGCATTAAGTTTGCCCCGAACTTATCGAAAGGTTCGACCGGTCTTCAGTATCTGCAAGGTCCTTGCGACTTGAAGTTCGGCCTACGAAAAAATTGCGATGATTTTGTCAGGATCTTTCCTAAGAAAGGGTGATCGTTGCAAGAGCTTTTTGGCTGGTTTGCGTTCACAATTGCGTTTTTGAGACAAAGCAAATGCGCGATGTGTCGATTTCGCAACAGTTGGGACTCTTCCCAAGGTCACTTACCTGCTCCATATCCCGAAAAATGACTATTGATCACCTTTTAGTAGATGGTTTCTAAGGTGCAACAAATGAGAGTGTCGAATCAATAATCCAGGTTGATGATGGCAGCGAAGCAGTCAACTTACAATGTTATGAAAGTATGTCGGCGTGGTTTGCAATCAGTTTTTCAGACGTGGGCTGTGCAACCGGCTTGATCCAGCAAATAATGGAGACATTAAGAAGCGCAACACAGTCAAATTGACCGGTTTCACCGGTGTTTTGTTCAAACGCATCTAGTCGAGAGTATAAAAAAAATGCTAAGGGCTTCAGCGGGTGCATATTAGCTTGATTGGCGGTCTGGCGCGCGATCCGTTTGGGGTCGCATGGTGCCGGATCTGTGAAGGTTGATTGATAATGAACGGAATTGCCAAACTGCTGCTCGGAGCCGTCCTGCTTTTTGGTTCCCTTTCCCTCATGCCCAGTGAGGCAGCGGCGCAACAAGTCAGTTCGTGCAGCACAATCAAAGGTGATCCGAACTACCACCCGCAATGCAGCAATTCTTGCGACCTGCCGGAATATTTCCAGTATATTTACAAGGCCAGTTATCGCCCCTTTTTGTGCAATCGCATACCAAGCGCTTTCTGGGCCTATCAGACGCAGGTGGGCGAAGTGTCTGCCAATGGCAAGTCTTCGAGCGGCAGCGCGTCATCTGCAAGCGCTGCAGCCGCCTCTGGCAGCAGTGGCGTCAGCGCTGCGATGTTGACACCAACCCAACGCGTCAGCATTGGATCGGCAGCATTGCATTATGCGCCTTCAAGCAAAAAAAATGAGGCAATCGAGAAGCTCAATGCCATGAGTGGTGAAGAGGCGCCGCTCGATTATGGCTCTGCGCCCCCGCTCGAAAAAGCGGTCTGGATCAAGCTACTCGGCACCTTGGGCAACAAGGATGCAACGGCGCAGTTGGCGAGCATCCGTGTTCAGGCCAGCGGAATCATGGCCGGCACGGATCTCTACTCGAATGAATATCTGCGCTTTGGCTTGCTCGGTTCGGTTTCAGACATTTCCGTCGACATTCACGAGAATAACAACGAGCTCGACGTCACCGCTTGGAAAGTCGGGGGGACAGGCACCCTTGAAGTGGGCAAGTGGTATCTCGATGGTCTGGCGACCCACAGCTGGGAAAAGAACAGCGCCAGCCGAACTGTCGATATCAACGGTAGGGGCGACTTGCGGGACTTCTCGTCAAAATTCACCAACCGTCGTATCAATGCCGCCTTTGAAACAGGCTTTCGATTGAATGCCGGGCGTTTGATGATCCAGCCTCTGGCGGGCGTGGATCTCAATTGGCTCAAGCAGGCTGAAGTGGTTGAACAGGGCAACAGCTCCGCCTCGATCATAACCGCCAAGAATACGATTTTCACGGGCTCGTCCAAGCTTGGCGTGAACCTCTCCTCGGTTATTTTGCTCGACAAAAGCTCCATCGTGCCGACCATTGGCGGCTATTGGGGCCATCGCTTTGGTGAGCTTGAAAATGCCAACCGCATCTCCACCGATCAGGGCGTCAGCTATCAATATGTCGGTACAAAACCGCCTCTTGATCTCTTCAATCTCTATGCGTCCTTGATGGTCAATTTCGATCAGAAGCTTGCTGTCTCTGCGAGCTATCACGGGGCCTTCAATCGCTTCGAGCGCTACCATTCGGGCAATATCGCCCTGCGTCTCCGCTTCTGATCTGTCGCGCAGGACTGCGCATTAAAGGTGAATCAAGACTTTAATGAATTCGGATAAGAGATTCATTTATAACAAAAAACCCGGCTTAAGCCGGGTTTTTCAATTCATTGGTGATCTGACCGAATGGTCTGGACTTAACCCAAATTCAGTTCAGCGAAGAAATCGTTGCCTTTGTCATCCACCACGATGAAGGCGGGGAAATCTTCCACTTCAATACGCCAGACGGCTTCCATGCCGAGCTCTGGATATTCAACGCATTCAACTTTCTTGATGCAATCCTGAGCCAGACGGGCAGCCGGACCACCGATAGAGCCAAGATAAAAGCCCCCATGCTCTTTACAGGCATTGGTGACAGCCTTGGAGCGGTTGCCTTTGGCCAGCATGATCATAGAGCCGCCGAAGGACTGGAACTGATCAACAAAGCTGTCCATGCGGCCAGCCGTGGTTGGGCCGAAGGAGCCGGAAGCATACCCTTCCGGAGTCTTGGCCGGACCGGCATAATAGATCGGATGGTTCTTGAAGTATTCCGGCATTTCTTCGCCAGCCTCAAGACGCGCACGGATCTTGGCATGGGCCAGGTCGCGGGCCACGATCAATGGGCCGGTCAGGGACAGGCGGGTCTTGGTTGGATGTTTGGTCAACTGAGCGAGCTGCTCTGTCATCGACTTGTTGAGGTCGATCTTGACCACGTCACCGCCCAGTTCCTCACCATCAACGTCAGGCAGATATTTCGCCGGATTGGTTTCCAGCTCTTCAAGATAGATGCCGTCCTTGGTGATCTTGCCAACGCACTGACGGTCAGCGGAGCAGGACACGCCGATGGAAATTGGCAGGGAAGCACCATGACGCGGCAGGCGGATCACCCGTACGTCGTGGCAGAAATATTTGCCGCCAAACTGCGCGCCGATGCCCATTTGCTGGGTCATCTTGTGAACCTTTTCTTCCATCTCAAGATCACGGAAGGCATGCGCAGTTTCAGAGCCTTTGGTTGGCAGCGTGTCATAATAATGCGTCGAGGCCAGCTTGGTGGTTTTCATGTTCAACTCGGCAGACAGACCGCCGATGGTGATGGCCAGATGGTAGGGAGGGCAGGCCGCAGTCCCCAGCGTTTTGATCTTTTCTTCAAGGAAGGCCAGCATCCGGTCTTCGGTCAGCAGAGCAGGGGTGCCCTGATAAAGGAAGGTCTTGTTGGCCGAGCCGCCACCCTTGGCAATGAACAGGAACTTGTACTCGTCTTCACCCTCGGCATAGATATCGATCTGGGCTGGCAAGTTGTTGGCGGTGTTCTTTTCCTCGAACATGGTCAGAGGAGCCAACTGGCTGTAGCGCAGGTTTTTCTTGTCATAGGCATCAAAGACGCCCTGACTGATCGCGCCTTCGTCGGAACCGATCACTTGCACATGCGATCCCTTCTTGCCCATGACGATGCCTGTGCCGGTATCCTGGCACATTGGCAAAATGCCGGAAGCGGAAATATTCGCGTTCATCAGAAGGTCGTAGGCAACGAATTTATCGTTGTTGGTGGCTTCCTCGTCATCGAGAATTTTGCTCAGCTGTTCCAGATGGCCCGGACGCAACAAATGGTTGATGTCCATGAAGGCCTGTTCGGTCAGCAACCGAATGCCTTCTTCCTCGACCATAAGGACGTCCTTGCCCTTGAAGGTTTCAACGGACACATGGTCCGACGTCAATTTACGGTAAGGGGTCTCATCCTTCCCAAGTGGAAAGAGCTTATATGCTTTAGTGCTCATTTTCGGTCCTTGTTTGCAGTTCCGATAACGGGTGGCCTACCCGCTTCCAAATTATGGAGATCTGATTGCATCAATCGGGTGAGTTGTCTTTGATCGGTATCACCCTGATGCAAAGGAAATTCAGAAAAAACAATGAGTGCAAGGCTTCTGGCTGAATTTCAAGTCCTTGTTGTGGGAAATCTTGCGCCGAATTTGGGCTGAATTTATCCACACACGATGACTACAGACTTATGGCAATTTGCTATCTTGAAATATTCGAATAAAAGAAATATATAATATACCAGAATTCTCCTCTGGTGGATCCCTTGAGTATCTCTCAGCTTTTATCAGTCCCGTTTTATCGATAAGGAAAGACAATGGCCAAGCAAACAGATTATGTAAGCACGCTTTTCAGCAATGCAGATGACCCTAATAAAATCACCGTTGCATACACAATGGGGGTGCAAGCGCTCGAACAAGGTCACAGTGCGACCATCATGTTGATGGTGGATGCCGTACATCTTGCCAAGAAGGGCGCTCTTGACGGGGTCGATATCGGCGCCCCATTCCAGCCTGCACAGCCGCTTCAGGAGGCGTTTTTCAAACAGGGCGGTCAAATTCTGGTTTGCAAGGCCTGCATGGTTCACAACGGCGTATCCGAGGATGAAATCGACGAACGCATGCAGGTGATTTCGGCAGAAGAGGTGATCCCGATGCTGATGGGGGCCAAGGGCAGCCTGCAGCTTACGTGATGATTGCTAGCTAAATATACTGCGACTTTTTAGAAGGCCATCTCCCAGGGGGTGGCCTTTATTTTTTCAAGCATGAAAAGCTATTGGGGGCAGACACTTGACGTCGCTCAGATCGACCACACATGTAAGGGCGGGACCGAACTCTTTTGACTGGACCGACTACAGAGAGTCCAAAGAAAACCAACCTGCTTCTTTTGAAGCCTATTTATAGTCATGTCCAATAGTCATGACGGGAGAAAAATATGAGCAATGTGCGTGTGGAGACCGATTCTTTTGGTCCACTTGAGGTTCCTGCAGACAAATATTACGGAGCCCAAACCGCTCGGTCCCTAATCAATTTTCCAATCGGTGAGGAGAAGATGGCCGCGCCGCTTGTTCGCGCGCTGGGCATCATCAAGCGCTCCGCCGCCCGGGCCAATCTGGCGCTTGAGAATATCGACCCCACCATTGGGGACGCCATCGTGACGGCATCGAGCGAAGTGGCACAAGGCAAACTGAATGCACACTTTCCCTTGTCGGTCTGGCAAACCGGTTCAGGCACTCAATCCAACATGAATGCCAATGAAGTGATTTCCAATCGCGCGATTGAGCTGCTAGGCGGCATTCTGGGGTCAAAGGATCCTGTTCATCCAAACGACCATTGCAATCGCAGCCAGTCTTCCAACGACACATTCCCCACCGCAATGCACATCGCCACGGCTGAAGAGATCAACAAAAGCCTGATTCCGGCTCTGGATGATCTGGCTATTGCTCTGGAAGAGAAATCGGAAGCCTTCAAGGACATCATCAAGATTGGCCGTACCCACTTGCAGGATGCGACCCCGTTGACACTTGGACAGGAATTTTCCGGCTATGTCGCCATGGTCCGCAACAGCATTCGGCGGGTGCGTGACACGTTGCCTGCTTTGTATGATCTGGCGCAAGGCGGCACAGCTGTCGGCACCGGCATCAATGCCAAAATCGGGTTCGCCGAGAAATTTGCTGAAGAAGTGGCCGACTATACCGATTTGCCATTCGCAACGGCGCCAAACAAGTTCGAAGCCCTTGCCACCCATGATGCCATGGTCGAGGCACATGGAGCGCTGAACAATGTTGCGGTGAGCCTGTTCAAGATCGCCAGCGACATTCGTCTGCTCGGTTCTGGCCCGCGCTCTGGTTTGGGTGAAATTTCCCTGCCTGAAAACGAACCCGGATCATCAATCATGCCCGGTAAAGTCAATCCGACCCAGTGTGAAGCCATGACCATGGTTTGCACGCAAGTTATGGGCAACAACACCACTGTGTCGATTGCTGGCTCACAAGGGCATTTCGAGCTGAATGTCTTCAAACCCGTCATCATTTTCAATGTCCTGCAATCCATTCGCCTGTTGAGCGATGCCAGCAGAAGCTTCACTGATAAATGCGTCGTTGGCATCAAGGCCAATGAAGAACAGATTGCAGATCTGATGGGCCGGTCGCTCATGCTGGTCACCGCTCTGGCCCCGCATATTGGCTATGACAATGCCACCACCATTGCCAAGACTGCGCACAAAAATGGCACGACCCTCAAGGAAGAGGCCGTGAAGCTCGGATTTGTCAAGGAAGAGGATTACGACAAACTTGTGCGGCCAGAAAGAATGATTGCCCCGCAATAAGACTCTCAGCGTGAAAAAGACAAAGCCACCGTTGAGCGGTGGCTTTTTATCTTTGGCAATGACCGGGCAATGTCCGCATTTGTCGGCCTCTGCGGTGCTACTCGCCTAGATCCGCAAGCACCAGCCCGAGCGCTTTGCGCAGATCGGCAGCGTGATTGCCTGTAGAGATTGACTGCGCTTTTTCCTCACCGGCACGGTTGGGACCGATCTAACCGAAGCCAGCATCTCTTTCACCAATCCCTCAAGTCAGGATTATGACCTGGATATCCTTGGTCTTTACGGGCTGGAAAGCCAGTCTGATGCACTGCCTAAAATCGCACTTCCCGACCAGATCATTGGTCATGTAACGGCCCAAGCCACATCCTTGACTGGCCTTGCCGAGGGAACGCCCGTCGTGGCTGGCTTGTATGATGTCACCGCGTCCGCCCTTGGCTCCGGCGGCTATGGCGAAGGGACGGTGGCAATCGTTGCCGGTACTTATTCCATCAACGAGACCGTATCCAGACAGCCCAAGATCGATCCACGCTGGCTCTGCCGCAATGGGTTGAGGCGAGGGGAGTGGCAATATGGTTATATCGCCCGCTTCTGCGGCCAATTATGACTGGTTTCTGGACAATTTTCGCCAACAGGAAAAAGAGCATTACGGGGATGCTTTCCATGCGGTGATTGCTGGGGAGTTGGAGGCTGCGCGCGCGGCAAACAATGTCATACTTTTCCATCCCTACCTGTTTGACTCTCGCTATGGGCCGGGTAGTTCCGGCGGCTTTCTGGGGCTGCATGGCTGGCACCAGCGTGGGGACGTGTTGCGTGCCCTGATGGAAGGCATAGCCTTCAATCATCGGCTTCACTGCGATGCCTTGCGTGACGGATTTGCCCCTGCCATTGCCCGCCTGACCGGAGGGATATCGCGCAGCCCGGTCTATGCCTAGCTCTTTGCCGATGTCCTCCGCATGCCGGTCTCTGTCTTAGATGTCGAGGAACCGGCAGCATGGGGAATGGAACTAAGGCGGACTATAGGCCCAAAATCGTCGTCAATGCCGCAGGGCCATGGATTGATCGGGTTAACGGGCTTCTGGGGCTTCAAACCAAGCTGATCGGCGGCACCAAGGGCTCGCACATCATCATTGATAGTCCCGATCTGGTGGCGGCGCTCAAGGGCCTGATGGTCTATTACGAAGCCGATGATGGCCGTGTCTGTCTGGTGTTTGATTATCACGGCCGCGCCTTGGTCGGTTCAACCGACATTTTCGCCGATGATCCCGATAAAGTACGCTGCGAAGACGAGGAGATCGATTATTTCCTTGAAAGCCTTGCAGGTTTGCTACCCGACCTGAAGATTCATCGCAGCCAGATTGTCTATTGCTATTCCGGCATCCGGCCTTTGCCAGCCGCAGACAACACGGCCGCTGGTTTGGTAAGCCGTGATCACTCCACCCCACGGCAGGCACCAGATGAACAACGACCATATCCGGTGATATCCCTCGTTGGTGGCAAATGGACGACCTTCCGAGGATTTGCCGAAGAAGTCTGTGATCAGCTCCTTGGCGAACTGCAACATGAGAGAAGACTGTCGACCCGCTCGGTGCCAATCGGCGGCGGGGCTATCTATCCGCAGACAGACGCGGAGAAGGCCGTATGGTTGAAACGCTTGGTGGCTTTGCACAAGGTCAGCGAAGCACGGGTTGCGCAATTGCTGGAGCGCTACGGCACGACCGCCAGCCTGATCCTCGCCGACGAGTCAGCAGGCTATCGGCTGATCGAGGGGACGGATGGCCATTCCGATGTTGAAATCAGTTGGATAGTCCGCAACGAAGCCGTTCAGCATGTGATGAACATTCTGGTACGCCGAACCCTGATCGGGGTCAATGGTGCGCTAACCAGCTCTGCGCTTGAATATATCGCCCAGATTTGCGGGGGTGAACTTGGCTGGAGCGAAATCCAAATTCAATCCGAGATCCATAATGTCATTAGTGAGTTGGCAGAAAGCACCGGGTGACGATCACACCTCATCGCTCCGGCTATGTCCCAATCGCGAACGGGTGATTGACGGGCTTTGTCATCTCCAAAGCTTCCGCTCAGCCGCAATGTCTGCCGCGCTGCGCTGCCACCAACAGTCTCACCTTCTGACCGGCGCTCGGAGTGGTGGGGAAGCCCTTGCTCTTTGGCAACACTTCATTGATCTATAGTGGGTTTTCCTGCTTAGAGACTATTCTGCTGCGATTTTGCCCCTTATGCTGCCCCACTGAAATGCATCAATGCTCTGGCTATCGTGTTTGCTGTGCACCCATGTTGAGACGGGGCCGTCGCTGCCTCGCAGCAACTCGGAGAGCTGTGATGAAGTGACAGATTTTTAGGAAATTATCACGTATAAATATCTCAAAATAACATAAATTAATTGAAATTGAGATATTTCATGTTACAAATTAAGGGTCCGCTGAAATGCCGGACGTGGAGGTGTCGCGTGAGAGGCGAAGACCGTAGACAATTCATCATGGATCTCCTCGTGGAGCACAGGGCTGTCGATATCGATGACCTTGCCCAGAGATTCGGCGTGTCGAAAATGACCATTCACCGGGATCTGGACGAGCTCGAACAGGGCGGCGTTTTAAGGAAGGTCCGTGGCGGGGCGACAGCTGACGCTGGCAACCAGTTCGAGAGCGATTTTCGCATTCGCGCCCGGCAGGATGCCGATGCCAAGAAACGTATGGCCGCAGAGGCGCTCAAATTGATCGAACCGGGCATGACCGTAATGATCAATGACGGCTCCATGTCGGCGGTTCTGGGCTCAATGCTCAGCCAAAAACGACCTCTCACCGTCATAACCAACAATCAGGCCATTATCAGCGCCTTGCTGGGCGAGGTCGGCATCACATTGTTGGTTCTGGGAGGAATCTATTCAGCCAAATTCAACGCCTATTGTGGTGTTGTGACCGAAGAAACCCTTCAGCGGTTACGGGCTGATGTTGCTTTCATTTCTGCACCGGCTGTTTCGGGGCTGCAGGCATTTCATATGGATGACAATATTGTGCGGGCCAAGCAGGCAATGATGCAAGCTGCCACCCGCAAATGTCTGCTGGTAAACCATTCCCGCTTCAATCGAACAGCCCTTCATGTCCTCTCTGATCTCAAGAGTTTTGACTGGATCATCACCGACAACGAACCTGATAACAACGTGTCTGAAGAGCTGAAGAATGCGGGATTAACACTCACTGTTGCAAGGACTTAACCCATGACAACCACCCCCCGTTTCTGGATCGGCACAAGTTGGAAAATGAACAAAACGCTGGCCGAAGCCGTCACCTTTGCTCAAGGTCTGAAGGCGGCGGATGTCAGCCGCGATCCCCGTATCCAGCGCTTTGTCATTCCGCCTTTCACCGCTGTGCGTGAAGTCAAGTCCTTGCTGGCCGATAGCTCGGTCAAGGTGGGTGCGCAGAATATGCATTGGGACGATGCCGGGGCCTGGACGGGGGAAGTCTCCCCCTTGATGCTGACCGACTGCAATCTCGATCTGGTCGAGCTGGGGCATTCGGAGCGACGTGAGTTTTTCGGCGAAACCAATGAAACCGTAGGCTTGAAAGCTGAAGCCGCTGTCCGTCATGGTCTGACCCCGCTCATCTGTATTGGCGAAACTCTGGCCGATAAGGAAGCCGGCAAGGCAGCTGACGTGCTGGCCGAGGAAGTGCGTGGTGCTTTGGGCAAGCTCAGTGGCGATCAGAAAAAGGCGACGATCCTGTTGGCCTATGAGCCGGTCTGGGCAATCGGGGAGAATGGCATCCCGGCAAGCGCCGACTATGCCGATGCGCGACAGGCTGAAATCCTTGATGTGGCCGAAGAAATGTTGGGTTATCGCCCTCTGTGCCTTTATGGCGGCTCGGTCAATCCGGGCAATTGCGAAGAGCTGATCAGTTGCCCCAATATCGACGGCCTTTTCATTGGCCGCTCCGCATGGAATGTCGAAGGCTATCTCGACATTCTGGCCAAGTGCGCTGCCAAACTCGACACATAAAGCAAGAAAGGCGCGGGTGATCCGCGCCTTTGTGAACTGCTTGGCGACAAAAAACGCCGCATCAGCCCCCTTAGGTTGATGCGGCGTTCCTTTGACTTGAAGCCTTTGCTGCGTGATAGAAATCACGTCTCCGACCAGTGGGCAACCGCTATGGCTCTGCTCAATCCAGCGGCATTCTCACAAGAGATAGGGTGGGGCTGTCTGTTGCCAGACGGGAGAGATGAGCCCCGTTTTGATCTCGTGGTGGTCAGCAAGCAAAAAGCCCTCAAGCCTTATTATATTTTGCGTCGACCGCGTCGATTGCTGCAACGTTGCCAGCGGAACGGCCTTCTGGATCAAAGCTTTCGCGCAGGAAGGTGTCAGCGATGGTCTTGGCAACTTCGGTGCCCACCACGCGTGCACCCATTGTGATGATCTGCGCATTGTTGGACAGGGCGGCGCGTTCTGCCGAATAGGTGTCATGGGTGAGGGCGGCGCGAATGCCCGGCACCTTGTTGGCCGCAATGCAGACACCAATACCTGTGCCGCAAATCAGAATGGCGCGATCATAGGTGCCGTCAATAACCTGGGAGGCCACCCGGTCAGACAGGTTGGCGTAAAAACTGTCCGGCCCGTCTTCGGTGCGCGAAATCTCGGAAACCTCGTAAGTATCCTTGAGATGGTCCGCTACAATCTTTGCGAGGCCTTCGCCTGCGCTGTCGCCTGCAACTGCAATTTTCATGATGGCTTCCTTCCCTGAGACATTGACCCTGAGGGTCCAAATCAATCGGTCCAAATATGCTGAACCTGAACATGGCACCGATCGATGACCGGCAGGTCTTTGGTGCTGCTCCCTGCGGGTGTTTTCCGATGGGTTTTCTGGGAGGATGGCATCAGATATGTCCTCAGGGTGACCAGCTTATTCCTCTTTTAACGCTGAAACATCACAAAAACAACATGAAATTTGTTATTTCAATGTGATTTTGAGGGTTTCTGTGCATTAAAATCACAAAAAATTCCAGATTTTGTGATTATTGATTGTGATTATGTGATGTTTGGTGTAGGTAGGGGCCATAGGAGGACAGTGTAATGATCAGTGACCCATTCATTGCCAGTAAAGAAAAACTGGCTCCCGAGATTTTCGCTCTCGCCAACTGCATTCGCGCCCTTTCGATTGACGCCGTCAATGAAGCCAATTCGGGCCACCCCGGCGCACCGATGGGCATGGCAGATGCGGCGACCGTATTGTTCCGCAATCATTTGAAATTTGACGCATCCCGACCGGATTGGCCCGATCGGGATCGCTTTGTGCTCTCGAATGGCCATGCATCCATGATGCTCTATTCGCTGCTGCATCTGACCGGTTATGAAGACATGACCATCGAGGAAATCCGCAATTTCCGCCAATGGGGTTCCAAGACTGCAGGGCACCCGGAATATGGTCATGCTCAAGGCATTGAAACCACCACGGGTCCGCTGGGGCAGGGCATTGCCATGGCTGTCGGTATGGCAATGTCCGAGCGTTTGCTGGCCGAGGAATTCCCCGGTCTGGTCGATCATAACACCTATGTCATGCTCGGCGACGGTTGTCTGCAAGAAGGCATCGGTCAGGAAGCCATAAGCCTTGCGGGCCATTTGGGTCTTGGCAAGCTGATTGTGCTGTATGATGACAACGACATCACCATTGACGGGCCAACCTCAATTTCCTTCTCTGAGGACATTCCCTGTCGCTTCAAGGCCTGCGGTTGGCATGTGCAATCCTGCGATGGCCATGACGCCAATGCTGTTGATGCAGCCCTCAAAGCTGCTAAAGCCGCAACGGACAAGCCTTCGATGATCGCCATGAAAACCGTCATCGGTTTTGGCTCGCCAAATCGTGCTGGCACCGCTGGTGCCCATGGTGCACCACTCGGAGCAGAAGAAGGGGTCGCGGCCAAACAGGCCCTTGGCTGGACCGCAGACCCATTTGAAATTCCATCCAATCTTGCCAAGGACTGGCGCGCCATCGGCGCCAAAGGTCAATCGGCGCGCAAGGCTTGGGAAGCGGCATTGAAGGCCCATCCGCAAGCAGCTGAGTTCACCCGCCGTCAATCGGCCGACCTGCCGAAAGCCTATGAGGCGGCCTTGGCGTCTGCCCGCGCAGAGCTCTTTGCCAATCCGGCCAAAGTGGCCACCCGTAAAGCTTCACAAATGGCGCTTGATGCGCTGGCGGGATCCTTGCCCGAAATGGTTGGCGGATCGGCGGATTTGACAGGGTCAAACCTCACCCGCGTGCCAGCGGTTGATAGCCAGTTTACCCGCGAAGTGCCGGGCCGATATATCGGCTATGGCGTGCGTGAATTCGGCATGTCAGCGGCCATGAATGGAATGTCCTTGCATGGCGGATTCATTCCTTACGGCGGCACTTTCCTTGTCTTCAGTGACTATGCGCGCAATGCCATTCGTCTGTCGGCGCTGATGGGCATCGGGACGATTTATGTCATGACCCATGACAGCATCGGTCTGGGCGAAGATGGACCAACCCACCAGCCTGTCGAACATATGGCAAGCTTGCGGGTCATTCCAAACCTTCAGGTCTTCCGCCCTTGCGACGCGATGGAAACCCTTGAATGCTGGGATATCGCCATCCGCTCACGCAAGGTTCCGTCCTTGATGGCTCTGTCGCGCCAGGGCGTGCCACAGCTGCGTCTGGAAGCTGGCGAGGAAAATCTCACAGCCAAAGGTGCGTATGTCTTGCGCCAACTGGGTGAGGGACGTGACGTCACACTGATCGGCACCGGCACGGAATTAATGCTGGCGGTAGAGGCCGCTGAAAAACTCCATGCAGATGGGCTCAGCGTGGCAGTTGTCTCCATGCCTTGCTGGGAATTGTTTGATGCTCAGCCGCAAAGCTATCGTGACGAAGTTCTGGGCGATGCCCCGCGCATTGCCATAGAGGCCGCCAGCAAGTTCGGCTGGACCCGTTATGTGGCGTGCGAAGAGAATGTGATTGGCATGGACAGCTTTGGGGCATCGGCTCCAGCAGAGCGCCTCTATGAGGAGTTCGGCATTACGGCTGACGCGATCATTGCCCGCGCCCGCATGCTCTGCGGCAAATGAGGCTGTCCAAGCGGCGGGCAGTTCAGGCAGGCCTGCCCGCCGCCAGTCTCAAGACATAACCGTCTTGAGACAAATTTTTTGGAACTGAAAGGACTGGGACATGGCCCAGATCGTGTTTGATCTAGATGGAACGTTGATCGATAGCGCTCCGGACTTGCAAGAGGTTGCCAACAAGGTGCTGGCAGATGAAGGCAAGCATCCCGTGTCATTGGCGCAAGTCAGTGCCTTTCTTGGCAGCGGCACACCCACATTTGTTCAGCGCATGTGCGAAGCCTCAGGGATTCCCCAAAGCGAGCATGAAAGATTGCTGGCCAATTTTCGCGCGCTCTATGACGGAGCCGTTCATCGCACCGAGCCTTATCCCGGTGTCCGCAAGGCTCTGGACCAACTGGCACAAGACGGCCACAAGCTTGGCATCTGCACCAACAAGCCGATAAGTCCGTGCCTGTCCGTGCTGCGCCATTTGAAGCTGGATCCGCATTTTGACTCCATCTTGGGAGGCGACAGCCTGCCGGTCCACAAGCCCGATCCGGCGCCATTGCTCGCCACCTTTGATGCGCTTGGCAATGACGTTTGCCTTTATGTCGGTGACAGCGAGGTCGATGCCGAAACGGCTCGCCGGGCAGGGGTGCCTTTTCTGCTATATACAGAGGGCTACCGCAAGCATGCCATTGAGGAAATGCCCCACACCGCGACCTTTAGCCATTATGACGAACTGCCCGGCCTGATCACCCGCACGCTGGCGCAGCTTCACTAAGCAAGATCTGCCGATCCTTTGGCAGATGTCAAGAAAATCAACCGCATGCTCGCTTGCGCATCAGGGTCCTCACCAATTGGCAGAGCACCAGCAAGTTTGCGCCCGTGAGATGCTTATCGGAGGAATGAGAAATGAAATTTTTTGTCGATACCGCCATTATTGAAGATATCCGCGAACTCAATGAGTACGGGCTGCTTGATGGTGTGACCACCAACCCGTCGCTGATCGCCAAATCTGGGCGAGACTTCAAGGAAGTGATTGCAGAAATCTGCGCCTTGGTTGAAGGGCCGGTCTCTGCTGAAGTCGCTGCGCTCAATTATGATGGCATGATTGCGGAAGGCAACCATCTGGCTGCAATTGCCGACAATGTGGTGATCAAGTTGCCATTGACGCTCGACGGCCTCAAGGCTTGTCGCTACTTCACCAAGAAAGGCATCAAAACCAACGTCACCTTGTGCTTTAGCGCCAATCAGGCTCTGCTTGCCGCCAAAGCCGGCGCGACCTTTATCAGCCCCTTCGTTGGTCGCCTCGACGACCTCAATATCGAAGGCATGGAATTGATTAGCGACATCCGTCAGATCTATGACAATTATGATTTCAAAACCGAAATTCTCGCTGCATCTGTTCGGACCGCCAACCATGTCAAAGATGCTGCTTTGGCGGGTGCTGATGTTGCGACCATCCCACCAGCCGTCATCAAGGCGCTGGCAAACCATGTGCTGACCGATAAAGGTCTTGACCAGTTTGCCAAGGATTGGGCATCCACCGGTCAGACCATTCTCTAAGTTGAGACGCTTACAATCAATGCGTTGGAAAGGCGGCCTCTGTGCCGCCTTTATCATTCCTTCCAGCACTCTGCGGTTGACGCATGACGCTTATGGAAAGTCAGAATTGCATCCAATATACTTTTTCTGATTGGACTTGGCCGTATATTCTGCACGCGGCTCGCACCCCTTGCATCAATTCCTGTCGGGTTTGTGGGCAGTGGGGGCTGGTCCAAAGAAGGCCTTGTCAGGTTTTGACGCCTTTTCTTTTTTCGCGAAGAAATGCCGAATATCACGTCATTGCAAAGAAGTGCGCATCCTCCTCAGCCTTCCCCGATAGGACTTGACTGCGTCATTGTCAGGTTATCCCGACTTGCATCCAGCAATTCAATGGCTTAACGGGCTCTGCTGTTGCGGCAAACCGAATATTGTATATGATATCACGATTATAAAGAGCCTATGCGGATTGATCACTGCTTCAACATCACAATAGAAGCCGAAGATCGGGGCCGCTTTGATGCAAAACCATAGTCGGATCGCAAGACACAATGCCTCAAATTCTTCGACGCACCACCACCAGTATTGTTGCAGATGAACTGCGCAAACGCATCATGTCTGGACAATTGCGTGAAGGGGAACAGGTGAGGCAGGAAGCCATAGCGACCGAGCTGGGTGTCAGCCGTATTCCGGTGCGCGAAGCCTTGCGCCAGCTGGAAGCTGAGGGGCTTATAACGCTTGTGTCTCACAAGGGGGCGGAAGTCTCCCGGCTTGAGCCATCCGAGATTGCCGAATTGTTCGAAGTGCGCATCATGCTTGAAAGCTGGATGTTCGAACATGCCATCAAGCATATCGATGAGAGCCATCTGGATGCGGCGGAAAAGCTAATCGGGTCTATGCGTAACGATGCGATGATTGAGGAGTGGGGGAGTTTGAACTGGCAGTTTCACGAAACCCTCTACACACCTGCTCAAAAGCCTGCAACGATGAAGATCCTGCGCCGCGTCCACGACAATATTGATCGCTATGTACGCCTGCAGATCACCCTTACCGAAGACAGTCAGGAGCGCGCCCATAAAGAGCATCAGGCGATTGTTGATGCCGCGCGCAGCAAGAATGTGAAAGTGGCGGTGGCTCTGCTCAGTGATCACATTAATCATGTCAAAGAGCAGCTTCTAAAAACCCTCGCCGCCAAGGATGGGAATGTCTGAAATCTCTTCTGATTAGTTCGAAACGGCTACAGCATTCTGATCCATGGGAGCGGTGGCAAACGGCATACGCACTTCCAGTTCACACACATATTCGCCATCGAACAGTTGAACCTGCTGACCAATTTCCACACGCATGGCTGCCAAATGCACCGCTCCAGTCGCTTGGGTCTCAGATGAGAGACCGCTGGCAGGCCGGGATGGCGCGCTTGATTCAAAGGCAGTTTGTGGTGCCTTCACAGTTGGAAAAGCGGCTGCCTGATATGAATGGATAAAAATGCAGGCGCTGTAAGCCAGCAGCATTTTGAACCAGAATTTTGAACCAATCGTCTTGACTATGCGCATGGGACCTCTCTCAATTTTTCGCATCGAGACCCGTTCGGGTAGCGCTCAGTGTCGCTGAAAATTGGTTAAAAAGAATTTGTGATTCCTCATTCACAAATCCGCATAAGGGTCTGAAAAGCCGACAAAATGAGTTTGTGGTGACCAGCGTCTTAAAAACGATGGTAAAGAAAGATTTGCTGAAAAAATCCTCATCCATTAATTGATTTCATATGAAATGAAAATTTAAGTGAGCGACAATCGGCTAAGATAACCTGGCCAACGCATCAGGCAGGGCATCGAAGTGATCAATCACCAAATCTGCTCCCAGCGTCTCAACCGGTATGGGCGTATAGCCGTGACTGAACAGAACCACCGGGATGCCCGCCGCACGCGCCGCATCGACATCGGTTTGTGTGTCACCAATCATCACGCTTGCAGAAACATCACCACCAGCCGCCTCTATGGTGTGCAAAATATGCTCTGGATGCGGTTTGTGATTGGCGACCGAGTCCGCGCCGCAAATGGCATGGAACAGCTCCGCCAATCCCAACGCGCGCAACAGCTGCAAGGACATCTGTTCTTTCTTGTTGGTGCAAACACCCAACCGCAAACCGTCATCAGCCATCGACCGGATCAGGGACTCCGCTCCCGCATAAGGACGGCTCATGGCGCTGATATTGGCGATGTAATGATCGAGAAACGGTTGATGACAGGATTTGAGAAAATCCTCGTCAACCGCTCTATCATGATAGGCGAACCCGCGCTTTAAGGTCGCAATTGCCCCATGCCCCACATGAGACCGAATATGGTCATCGGGCACCGAGCCAAGGTCATGCAGGCCCAGCACATAATTGAGCGCCCCAATGAGGTCCGGTGCGGTATCGACAAGTGTACCGTCCAGATCAAACAGGATGCACGAAAACCGATGGCCTGTGTGATGACTGGGCTGATGACTGGGCTTATGAGTGGTCTGACTGTTTGGCATGGGACACGCTCAACACAAGAATGGGTGGATCTGGGGCGATCCTGATGGGTGAAGCCCCGACCGGCCTGAACAGCAAATCAGCCCGCTTGGCCTTGGGTCTCTCTCCTTTACCCCAAGCATCCAAAGGGATCAATCTTGGTGTCCAGCGCGCAAGCGAATGGGACAAGTGGCTTTGACTTGCATGGCTTGTACGATTGGCCACAGGGAACAATGGCGCTTTCTGTCTCTCAACCCTTTTACAAGGGCAAACACCATGCTAAGAGCTTGGCGAACAAGAGGGGATCATAGCCCGAACCCCCGATGACAGCGTTTGATGCCATCCGCCGAACGTCAGGACAGGGTTGGCTTGAACAGGATCATTGAGGCAAATAGGGTCAGCAGGGAAGAGCATCACCATGAGTGAAGATCTGAAACGTCAAGCCGCAGCGGCAGCGCTCGATTATGTAAAAGACAATATGAAACTCGGAATCGGCACAGGTTCGACCGCAGTTCATTTCATCCGGTTGCTGGGGGAAAAGGTGGCCAATGGCCTGACCGTGATCGGCGTGCCAACGTCCGAGGAAACCGCCAGCCTTTGCCGCGAAGTCGGCGTGCCGCTGACCACTCTGGATGAAACCCCCGAACTGGACCTCACCGTCGACGGCGCCGATGAAATTGATCCGCAACTGCGCTTGATCAAGGGCGGCGGCGGCGCTTTGCTGCGTGAAAAAATTGTCGCCAAAGCGTCCAAGGACATGGTTGTCATTGCGCACAAGTCAAAAATCGTCGAGTGCCTCGGGGCCTTTCCTCTGCCCATCGAAGTGATGCCGTTCGGGTTGGCTGCAACGAAACTGGCTGTTCAGAATGTCTGCGCCCGCTTTGGGATGCAGGGCGAAATCTCCGTGCGCAAGACCGAAGACGGTGAAAATTATCTCACTGATGGTCAGCATTTCATCCTTGATGCCACTTTTGGCCGCATTTCCGATGTAGATGGCCTTGATATGGCATTACGGGCCATCCCCGGTGTGGTGGAAACTGGCCTGTTTATCGGCATCGCCACGACCGCAGTTGTTGCAAGCGATGACGGAATTGAAGTTTTCAAGCCACGAGCTTAGACGCCCTCTATAGGGCGTCACCCTAGAGATATAGAGACATTCGAGACCTTTAAGAGGATTTGAACCATGAAAAAGACCATGATCGCGTCTATCTGTGCTGGCGCTGCTATGAGCGTTTGTTTGGCTTTGCCAGCCTTTGCGCAGGATGCGAATGCCAAAGACACGCACCTTCAGGCAGCGATCGATGTTGTGGAGCAAGCCGGCACTATGCCAGAGTTTGAAAAACAGCTGGATCTGATCGTCAAGAATTCCAAAATCTGGTTGGTTCGGCAGAATCCGAATGCGGAAAAAGACATCTACGAAGTTGTCGACAAGATTGCGGAAAATTACAAAGGCGATCGCAAGACTATGGTCGCAAACGCCGCTGTTGCCTGGGCGCGCTACCTCAAAGAGGACGAGTTGAAAGATGTTCTGGCCTTCTTCAAAACAGATGCCGGCCAGAAATTTGCGTCCTATCAGCCTCGTATTCTTGGTGAAATGATCGGTAATATTCAGGCCTATTCCAAGGAACGGACGCAGGTGATCGTTGCTGAAGCCATCAAGGAACTGAATGCCAAGGGCTACAAGTTCAAGTAAACAGGCTTGCGCACCCGAAAGCTTTGGCGCCTCCAGTGCATGCTGGGGGCGCTTTTTTGTGTCGGCAAGTCTGCTCTCGCTAACAAAGTCGCGGATAAGTGATCATTTGTTAGCAGCTTCCATGGCTGCGCTAGGGGAAGGGGGCTTTCATTCCTGGCTCTGCTGCTTATGTTTGGGACAGCTTATGTTTGAGACAAAAATGCAGGATGGCTTGCCCTTGCAATGAATGGTTCTTGACGCTGTCGGGAAGAAGAAAGAGGCGAAAATGGATGAATTTGATTATGACCTGTTCGTAATTGGCGCAGGCTCAGGCGGTGTCCGGGCCGCCCGCATGGCGGCCACCTATGGTGCCAAAGTGGCGATTGCCGAGGAATATCGTGTCGGCGGCACTTGCGTGATCCGTGGCTGTGTGCCCAAGAAACTGATGGTCTATGCCTCGAAATTTTCCCACGAATTTGAAGATGCCGCAGGCTTTGGCTGGACGGTTGGCGAGAGCCAGTTTGACTGGAAAACGCTGATTGAACGCAAGGACGCCGAGATTGATCGCCTCAATGGCCTCTATATTAAAAATCTCGAACGGCACAATGTCGAGATCATCCAGTCCCGCGCCGAGTTGGAAGCGCCGCATCGGATCCGGTTGACCGGTGAGGATCGCTCTGTCACGGCCCGCACCATTCTGATTGCGACCGGTGGCGTGCCCAACTTGCCGCAGGACCTGCCCGGCGTTGAGCATCTCATTACCTCCAATGAGGTCTTCCATCTTGAAGAGCAGCCAAAGCGGGTGCTGGTCACCGGTGGCGGCTATATCGCACTGGAATTTGCCGGTATCTTCAATGGCCTTGGCACAGAGACAACCGTGCTTTATCGCGGCGAAGAAATCCTGCGCGGCTTTGATGATGATGTCCGCGCCACCCTGCATGAAGAAATGGAACGGCGGGGTGTCCGCATCATCCTCCATGATATTTTGGCATCCGTCGAGAAAAAGGCAGACGGCCTTCATGTCACCACCAAACAGGGTGAGACAATGGTGGTTGATCAAATCCTGTCCGGCATTGGTCGCTCGCCTTACACCAAGGGGCTGGGGCTGGAAACCGTTGGCGTTGAGCTTGATGACAAAGGCGCCATCAAGGTGGATGATCAGAACCGCACCAATATCGACAATATTTATGCGGTGGGCGACGTCACCAACCGGGTCAACCTGACCCCGGTGGCCATCCGCGAAGGTGCTGCGCTGGCTGAGACCCTGTTCAACAACAACCCCACAGTGGTTGATTATGAGAATATCCCGACCGCGGTTTTCACCCAGCCAGAAATCGGCACTGTCGGCCTGACCGAAGCTGAAGCGGTCGAAGCCTTCGACAATCTCGACATCTATCTCGCAAAATTCCGTCCCATGAAAAATACATTGGCGGGCAATGATGAGAAAATGCTGATGAAACTGATTGTCGATGCTGACAGTGAAAAGGTTCTTGGCTGTCACGTTCTTGGGCCGGATTCCGGCGAAATGTCCCAGCTTCTGGGTATCGCCGTGAAGATGGGCGCAACCAAGGCTGATTTTGATGCCACCATGGCCGTCCACCCAACCGCAGCGGAAGAGCTGGTCACCATGAAAGAGCCGTCCAAGCGTATTCGCAAGGATGCCTGATCGTCTCACCATCCGCCCGATCAAAGCCAATGACGTCGAGCCCGCAACCCGATGCGGGCTCGGCGCCTGGTGCCATGCGATCCTGCCGCTGCTCGATGGCTATGGTCCTTTAGAAATTCCGCATATCGAACAGCTTTTTCGCACGTTCCTGCTTTCGCATTTGACGCAAGCCAAGGAACATGAGGCCGACTTGATGATTGCCGATCTCGGCGGTCAGGTGCTTGGATTTTACTGTCTCGAGCATGAAATCGGCGATCTGACTGACCTCTGGCTGGATCCTGAGTGGCATGGAAAGGCGTATCTGGAAAAGAGCATTGCTTCGCACATGATGGCCGATGCCAAGGCGCGGGCAAGGACTGCGGGCTGCGATTGTCTCACCTTGAAAGTCTTGGTCGGCAATCAAAGGGCCTTGGCTTTTTATCGCAAAGAAGGCATGCAAGAGCTGAGCCGCGATGTGGACCTTGATACCGCGCTCCAACAAAGACTTGAGAAAATAACCATGCAACTGAGGCTTGAGAGCTGACCAAAGCCGTGCCTCACTTATCCAACATCAGGACAGAATAAACGTGACGCTCGAACAGGTAAGAGAAAATCCCGAACAATGGGTCGGCTATTTTGGCTATGGCTCACTGGTCAATGATGCAACGCGCAATTCGGAAAGCTTCGGCTTTGCCGGACGTCTGAAAGGCTATCGCCGTCGCTGGTCGATCTGGACATCCAGCGCCGAGCGTCGTGCTTTCGGCTTTGGCGGCGTGGCGGCCCTGTCGGTTACAGCGAGCGCTGAAAGCTATTGCGATGGCCTGTTGATCTTTGATCGCAAGGATCATTTGCCCAAGGTCGATGAGCGAGAGGCCATGTATGACAGGGTCAGACTGGACCTGCGCGATTTTGCTGGGACACAGGAGCTTCCTGTGGGCATTGATTGCTATATTTATGTCGGTCATGCCCCACATACCGAGGTTGCCGATCCTGACTATCCGATCCTTCAGTCCTATGTAGATGCGGTGATGCAGGGCTTTCTGGACAAGTTCGGCGAACAGGGCGCTGCGCGGTTTATCGAGGAAACCGATGGATGGCACACGCCGATTGTGCAGGATCGCGACCGTCCATTCTATCCGCGATCCGTCACCTTGAGCTTCGAGGAACAGGAAATGATCGATCATTATCTCAAACAGAGCGGCGCGCCTCTGGTTCCCTTGCCTTGAGCAATCCATCCGTCTTTGACGCACCTGTTTCACAACGATTATCCCTTGGGCCCCGATTTTGGGGCCCTTTTTGTTGGCTTTTGGGCTGGTTCTGCGTCCGTTGCGCCTAGTCAGCGCTTTGAGCCTTGGCGAATGGGAAAACATTCGCTAAAAGCGTGCAACAGAATTTCAAAGAATTGGCGGCGCACGTCTCGGGATAGAGGCTTGAGTCAGGTCTGGAGCGTCGGACCGACCGCACCCAACAAAAAGGCTTGTCTTCATGACCATCATTGACTCCATCAAGAAAAGCGTGGTTCCGATCCATCCTGAAGGCTATCCCTTCATCGCTCTGTTTGCGCTTGCGTCCTGCGTGCTTGGCTGGTTCTTCTCGCCTCTCTTCTGGATTGGCTCCTTCATCACCCTGTGGTGCGCCTATTTCTTCCGCAATCCAGAACGCGTCACGCCTGTGGAGCAGGGGCTGGTCATTTCACCTGCCGACGGCATGGTGTCAAGTGTTGGCCTTGCCACGCCTCCACCAGAGCTCGATCTCTCGCAAGAGCCAATGATGCGTGTTTCGGTCTTCATGAATGTCTTCAACGTCCATGTGAACCGTGCTCCTGTGCCGGGCAAAATTCGCGCCGTTGCTTACAAGCCGGGCAAGTTCCTCAATGCCGAGCTTGATAAGGCCAGTGAAGACAATGAACGCAACAGCCTGATCATCGACAGTGCCTATGGCCCAATCGGCGTCACCCAGATTGCCGGCCTGATCGCCCGCCGCATCGTTTGCTGGTCCAAGCCGGAGGACGAACTCGGCGTGGGGGAACGCTTTGGTCTGATCCGCTTCGGTAGCCGTGTTGATGTTTATATGCCTGCGCACATCATCCCGTCGGTGATTGTTGGCCAGACCATGATTGCCGGGGAAACCATTCTGGCCAATCTAGAAGGCGAGCAGTTGCCAGCCAAGGCGCATATCACCCAATAAGCCTAGCTTAAGACAGACACCCCGATAGGGAACAGGGACATGACGCAAGACAATTCGGATCACGGCATCACCAATCCGTTTCAAAGCTTCGATCCAGATGAGGATGAACCAAAGAGCCGCTTCAAGGCTGTCCCTTTTCGTCTGCTGGCGCCCAATCTGGTGACATTGATGGCGCTCTGCTCCGGTCTGACCGGTGTGCGAATGGCCATCGAGGGACGGTTCGAACTGGCCATGATCGCCATTGCTGCCGCAGCTTTTCTAGATGGGGTCGATGGCCGCGTTGCGCGGATGCTCAAGGGAACCTCACGCTTCGGGGCCGAGCTGGATTCGTTGACCGATTTTGTCAATTTTGGTGTCGCGCCCGCGCTCATCCTTCATGTCTGGATCCTGCATGCCATTCCCTCGATTGGCTGGATTGCGTCTTTGCTGTTCGCCATCGCGATGATCTTGCGTCTGGCCCGGTTTAACGTGGCGCTCGACGACAAAAACAAGCCTGCCTGGCAGAAGGACTTTTTCGTCGGTGTGCCTGCACCTGCTGGCGCTTTGGCTGTGTTGGCCCCGATTTATCTGGAGCTGGCAGGGATGCCGCATCATGATGAGCTGGCACTGATCGTCATGCTCTATACGCTGTTGATCGCGATGCTAGTCGTCTCTTCGCTGCCGACCTATTCCGGCAAGACCGTCGGCTTGCGCATCAACCGCGCCTATGTCCTGCCGCTGATGGGGGGCTTTGTTGCAGCTGTGGCAATCCTCTTTTCCTATCCCTGGGAAAGCCTCTTGGTGATCGTGTTTGGCTATCTTGTCTCCATTCCCTTTGCCCGACGCTCCTGGCATCGCAAGAACCGTATGATGGTTGCCGGGGAACTGGATGACAACGAAATTGAAACCGAGGCGGACCTACAGGCAAAGAAATCCAATGAATAGGTGATCTGACAGGTCAGCAAAGCGCAATGACAAAGGGCCCGCCGAATGGATCGGCGAGCCCTCTTTTTTTGCTAGAGCAATCCTTCGAAACACCCGTTCGCGAGAATGCTTTACCATACTGAGAAATGGCGTTTACTCGGCAGCGTGAGGTAACTCGGCTGGACCGGATGGGTCTTCTTTCTTTTTGCGCGGCTTGAGCGCAACCAGAGTGCCTTTATTCTTGGCTGCCAGATCGGATGCCCCTTCGGTCGAATTCTCGTCAAGCGATGGCTCTTGCTTCTTTCCCTTGCGTGCCTTTCGCAACCCGACGAGCCGCGCCAGCTTCCTGAAGAAGGGCTTCAGCGTGACCGATGGGAAGGCCAGCAGCACAGGGATCAAAACCAGCGTCAGAAGGGTTGAGAATGCCAGACCCGAAATGACGGCGGTTGACAGCTGCACCCACCATGCGGCGGTAATCGAGCCGACCGAAATGATCCGGTTGAAGAAGTCGAAATTGATCGCAGTCGCCATTGGCACAAGGCCCGCAATGGTGGTGATTGTCGTCAACAGGATCGGACGGATCCGCTGGGACGAGGTCTTGACGATCGCCTCGACCACATCCACCCCTTCAGAGCGGAAGCGATTGTAGGTGTCGATCAGAACGATTGCGTTGTTGACCACAATCCCCGCCAAAGCGACAACCCCGGTGCCCGACATGATGATCGAGAATTTCTGCCCTGTAATGATCATGCCCAAAAGCACACCCATGACGGACAGAACCACCGTGGAGAGGGTTAGGAAGGTCTGATAGAAGCTGTTGAACTGGGTGATCAGAATGATCGCCATGATGAACAGCGCGCCCAGAGCAGCCTTACCGAGGAAAGACTGCGACTTAGCCTGCTCTTCGTCAGCTCCGCGGAACTTGAAGCTTACGCCATCTGGCCATTTCTGCGCATCAAGCCAACCATTCAGCTCCTTCACCTTCTGATCGACCGTTACCCCATTCTCCTTAACCACCGTTGCCTTGACATTCATCGCAAAGAAACCGTCCTTGCGAGTGATAGAGGAAACCTTCGGTTTGGCTTTCAATTCAACAAAGTTGCTGATTGGCACCTGGCCGTTAGGGGTTGGGAGCTTCAACTGATCCAACTGGTTGATGGACCGCTGATCTTCCGGCAACCGCACCCGGATCTCCACCTCATCATCGGAATCGTCTGGACGATATTTCCCGATCAACACCCCATTGGTGACGAGCTGAACCATGGCCCCGACAGGCGCAATGGTGGCGTTGTAGCGACCGGCTTCTTCGCGGTCGATATCCAGCTCCCATTCAATGCCGGGCAGGGGGCGGCTATCCTCAATTTCGATCAGGCCACCCACAGAGTTGAAATGATTGCGGACGATGCTGGTAATCTTGGATACCTGATCATAATTGACCGAGGTGATCTGCAAATTGACGTCCTTGCCTGTCGGCGGGCCGCCTTCAACCTTGTGCACGGACACCTTGATACCGGGAATGCTTGCGGTCCGATTGCGGATTTCCTCAAAGATCTCGGCGGCCGGACGACGGCAGCAGAAATCATCAAGTTCCATATTGATCGTGCCAATGGCGTCCGATGGCCTGGCATCATTGCCGCCAATATCCCCCATCGAGCCACCTGCACTGACGCCCGAAGGAGCAGAGTTGGTCACCACGTCGCGGATGCCCTTGACCTGCAAGACCTGATCTTCAACCGCCTTGACCAGTGCCCGGCTTTCCAGCGCGCTCATGTTGCCCCGTGCAGAGACATAGACCATGGCAATGCGTGGCTCTTCATCAACGAAGAATTCAACCCCCGCATTATGCTTGCCAAAACTGACGACAATGACGCCACAGGCGATGATCACCGCAGCGATGGTCGCAAGGTTGCCGATAGGATGAGCGGTCAAGGCATGCAGAACGCGCGCATAGATCCCCGTCAGGCCGGTTACGCCCTTGGGGTCAAAGTGCTGACCGCCGGACAAATGGGCGGCATTTTCCATTTCTTCTTTCGATGCGCTTTTGCGCCCGAGAAAACTGCCTGTCACCGGCAGGAACACCATTGCGGTCAGCAGTGCCGAGGTCAGCACGATGATCACCATGATCGGCAGGTAACTCATGAATTCGCCAGACACGCCGGGCCATAGCAACATCGGCAGGAAGGCTGCCAATGTCGTTGCGGTGGAGGATGTGATCGGCCAGAACATCAGCTTGGCCGCCCGGATATAGGCTTCCTGCCGCGACATGCCTTCCGCCACCTTGCGGTCAGCATATTCCACGATCACGATGGCCCCATCCACCAGCATGCCCACCGTCAGCACCAGCCCGAACATGACCATCATATTCACCGTCATGCCGATCATCGACAGGATGAGAAAGCCGATCATGAAGGAGGTCGGGATCGCGATGCCGATCAGGATCGCCGAACGGAAACCGAGCGCGGCCAACACCAGCATCATCACCAAGGCAATTGCGGTCATGATGGAGGATTGCAGCGAGCCGAGGATTTCATGGATCGGCTTGGCTTCATCCAGCAGAAAGCGAACCTTGATTGCCGGGTTCCAACTGGCCATTTCATCCGCCACGGCCGCCCGGACTGCATCATTATGTTCAATGATGTTGGTGCCCAGACGTTTCTTCACCTCGATCGAAATCGCGGCCTTGCCATTGACGCGGGTGATGCGCTCGGCATCCTTGAAGGTCCGCTTGATGCTGGCGATATCGCCAAGCGTTACCACACCTTCTCCATTCTGCTTGATCGGAATGGAAAAGACGTCTTTGGCCGATTCAATCAGACCTGGGACTTTCAGGTTGAAGCGTCCCAGACCGTTATCGAGGAAACCCGCCGGCACCAGCCGGTTGTTCAGCGATACCGCATTGATCAATTCTGTCTGGGTGACATTGTAGGATTCAAGCTTCAAGAGGTCGATTTCGACCTCCAGCAATTCCTCCCGATGGCCGGAAAGATCGGCTTCCAGCACTGTTGGAATGCCTTCTATGCGATCCTGCAGCTTCTTGGCATGGCGATAGAGCGTGCGCTCTGGCACATCACCGGACAGGGTCACATAGATGGTGGGCTGAAGCGAGAAGTTGATCTCGTTGATCGTTGGCTCTTCTGCGTCTGCAGGCAACTCTGCCTGACCCTGATCCACCTTGTCGCGGACATCGGCGAGCGCCGTTTCCTTGTCGAACCCTGCATCAAATTCGAGAATGATGGAGGCATGGCTTTCCGACGCGACGGCAGTCATTTCCTTGACGCCTTCGATTGCCCGAAGCTTGTTTTCCATCGGTTTGACCAGCAGGCGCGATGCATCCTCGGGCGAGATGCCCGGCTGGGTGATGGAGATATAGAGAACCGGAATATCAATATCCGGGTTCGATTCCTTGGGAATGTTGATATAGCTGACGATCCCGGCCGCCACCAGAACGACCATCAAGGTCAGGACCGTGCGTCGCGCCCTGAGAATGGTGTCGAGAATGCCGTTCATTGCCCTTCACCTTTCATCATTGCCTCAGATTTGGCGGCCTCAGACGCTTGGGAGGTTTGATAGGCCTTCTCATCGACCGCCTCGACCGGCTGGCCTGACAGGACATATTCCTGACCAACGGTGATGACCTTGGCTTTCTTTGGCAAACCGTTCAACCATACCCCGTCATTGTCAATGGCGATGATATTGACCGGCGTGAACTTTGCCACCCCGTCGGTAACCAGCATCACGCCCACTTCCCCCTTGTCCGACAAGGTCAAATGGGCCGGGCTCATCTGATGCACCTTAACCGGTGGCAGGGCCAGCTTGGCGACGGCTGTCACACCATCACGCACTGTGCCATTGGGGTTCGGAATTTCCACTTCCACAAGGAAAGTCCGCGTTTCACTGTCCGACGTTGTGCTCACATAGCGAACGGTGCCTTCCAGTTCCTCACCTGTCACCAGAGACACATTGGCCTTCGTACCCGTCTTGATCAATTGCACTTCGCGCTCAGAAACCTGACCGACGACGAGCATGGGGTTGGGATTCATCAGCTGGGCACAAATGTCGCCCGCCTTCAACTGATCGCCAACTTCGGCCAGTCGTCCCTGCACAACACCATCGATGGGTGCGGTGATGTTGATCCGGTCCAGCTCAAGATTCGCTTCCTTGACAACGGCCAAGGCCGCGTCTCTCTGGGCTTTGAGGGCCGCAATCTGTGTTTTGGCGGCAAAGCCTTTTTGCGCAAGGGTTTCCCTGGCCTTGAGATCAAAATCTGCCTGCGCCAGAGCAGCCTCTGCGCGGGCAGCACTGGCCACCCGCGAGCCTTCATCAAGTTTGCAGAGCAGGTCGCCTTTTTTGACGTCTTGGCCTTTGCTGACGAACCGCTCGCGTACAATTGCGGTGGTTTCCGATCGCACGGACACTTTGGTATCAGCTTCTGTCCGGCCACGAATATTGAGGATCGATTGACGATCCTGCTCGACCAGTTCCCTGACAGCCACGCGCACCGCTTGACTCTCAACCGTCTTGGCGCGTTCGGCCGGGGGAGGGGTTGCCTGATCGCTTTCCTGTCCGCTGAATACGGCTTGCCCGGTTGCCATCCAGCCAACGATGCCCGTCGTGAACAAGAGGGCAAGGCCGTAGGAGCCTTTGAGACGCAATGCCATAAGAGTTATCCTCGTTCATGTCACTTAGTGAAAAGTGTCGTCACACAATAGAATAGGGATCCGCGGACAAAGTTGCCCGCAGCTGAAATTAGCTTGCCTGTTGTTCGCTTGAGACCAAATTTGTGGCCTGACCTTCCTCTGCCAGTGCCACAAGCTCCACACCATGAACCTTTAGATAGTCAATCGCCGCTTCAACACAAGATCGTCCGTAATTTTGGGCCCACATTCCCGCATTCTGAAAGATTTGAGCCTGCTCTCCGTCCAGATGACAGTCCTCGTGCTTGCTTTCATCGGGTGAGCAGGCTTCGATCTGTTCTATCTCTTCTTCCAGTTGTTTGATCTGGCGTTCGACTGCGACCTCGACATCTTTGGGTTTCATGAGACCCGCAAAGAGTGAGATCATGAGAAATTCCGATCGAAAGATATCAGGTTTATGTGGCTGCATCAGTTCAACCAGCAAAGATGCCCGTCCGGCATCGGTGATGGAATAGACCTTGCGCGCCGGTTTGCCATCCTGCGCTTCATGCTGACAGGTCACCAACCCTTCTGCTTCGAGACGGTTGAGCGCCGGATAGATCGATCCATAGCTCGCCTCGACGAAAAAACTGAAACTGCCTTCAGTTGAGGCTTTGCGGATGTCATAACCGGTCTTGTCGCCACAAAAGAGAATGGCAAGGCAGATGCTGCGTACATTCATGGATGATCCTGATCTCAATCCTGAAAAAAATCGTATTCCTCAATAAGGAAATAGGGTTTATTACTATATTCAGGGTCAATATATGCTCGTTTGATATATTTGTCTATCGCATATATCGATGCGATATATGCATGACAGGTATGCGTCAAAGCGCCTCAGGGTAAATGCTTGATTGTCGCTGAGAAGCAGCGACTATTAGCAGTGACACCATACAGGCTTGCCCCAGGGAGCGGATTTATGCCGATCAAGGATCTCGTGCCGCCAGAGCGGCGGTTGGAAAAAGGCATCAAGGGGATCATTCACGATCCACTGATGCGCCTCTTGGCGATCAACTGGATCATCGGGCTGGTGGCAACCGTCATTATCTTTACCGGGTTGATCCTGACCAATGCCGCAGGATTGCAGGATCTGATCTTTGGCAGCGAAGAGCCGATCATTCCGATGGCTCTTTTGTTCTTTGGCTTGTTGATCACCATTTGCAGTGTTGCGATGGGAATGGCCGTGATGATGCTGCCCAAAGATGATGACGATCAGATCTATTAGGCGTGCTGTGTCCATGATCCATCCAGAGGCTGCATGCCGATCTCGACGGTGAACATGACCGTTTTCTGTCGATTGCAAATAGTCGGCTTCCTCTTCATGACGAACACCTGCATGTTCATATTTTGAAAACCCTGTTGCCAGGAATACGCGTAAGACGAGCAGTATTCGGGCCTACATTTACTCCCCGCAGAGAATTTATCCTTCATTCTGACCTAAAAATTTGAACCTTATGCACGGTCAGCGCGTTTAATGGATGAAACAAAATAAAACAGGTAGTATTCAGGCGGGGACAGACAGATGAAAATCAATCAGGTACGTGCAAAACCCATCAACATCGATGTTTTCAAAAATGCGTCTTCTACATTGGCCAGCGAACTTGTCATCAAGGCCAAGAGGCATATTGCCGGTATGGATCCCATTCGGTCGATCCAGAGAAGCGGCATGCAGCTTGGCCTTTATTGCTTGCTCGTGGCTGGATCAGTCGGTGTGGTGGCCAATGGCAGCAAAATGGTTGTCGATCAGCTTCATACCAAAATGTCTGAAATGGGCTACGAAGTTGCCCAGCATAACCACAATAAAGTGCCAAAGAACATCCAGACGGCAAGTATCAGGCCAACAATCAAATAGGCGCGATCTATGTATACTGGAAAAGCTTAGGGCGTCTTCCAATCGGAGACGCCCTTTTCATTATTCGACCACCTCAAAGGGCAGGGAGAAACTGGTCCGCTTTTCGGAATTCTTGTCCCTCAGATCATAATGGGAAATATAATTGCCCGGTTTAAGGCCGGTCAGATTGATCGTCAGCGTTAAATGGATTTCCCGATTATGCAGGCCGAGGGGCACATCGACATTAAGGAAGTCGGCCCGCTCAAAGAGGCTCTTTCCTTGCGGATCTGACAATTTATAATCGACAGCCCAGGCGGCAAAGATTTGTCCGTCGTCCCGTTTGCCATAGCCAAAGCCAATTGGTTCGAGATAGATGACCTGTGGCTCATTGACTTTGAAGATCGGAGCCCGCTCAGAGAAGGTGCCATAGCCGGTAATGTTGGTCGCGAAAGTGGCCTTGCGTACAAACATTGGCATCTTCTGCCAATAATCATCAACGACCTCATTCAGAAGCCCATAGGCCGCCTTCGGTTGGCCGGAACTGATCAAGGCGTCGACCTCCTTGAGGCGTTCGGACTGATCCGCAGCATAAGAAGCGCTTGCACCAAGAATATTGAGTGCCAGAAACAGACTGGCCAGTAACGAGTAAAAACAACGCATGGAACCCCCCAATAAGCCAAGCAAATTCAAAAGATGATTAGAAATTTGTGGGTTAGGGTATCACGGATCGACAAAAGCGAGAACCAGGGAAATGGGCGTTGCGCAAGTCCATATAGCCCGATTCAGGCGTGGCTTTGGCGATATTCCCGCCGTGACTGAACCAGGATCAATTGCGCAGAGCGAAGAAACAGGCCAGCCATGGCAATGGCAACAAGAATGTCGGGCCATGCGGAGTTGGTGAAGAACACCATCAGGCTGGCCCCCATGACGGCCACATTGCCAATCGCATCATTGCGCGAGCACAGCCAGACCGAACGGACATTGGCGTCCCCATCCTTGTAACGGCGCAGCAGCAACACGGAACCAAGATTGGTTGCCAGGGCCATTATGCCAATCACGCCCATGACTTCCGCTTGAGGAATCTCAAGAAACATCACTTGATAAAGCGTCGTACCAAACACCCAAAGTCCCATCAGCAGCAAGCTGATGCCCTTGACCATCGCCGCCGTTGCGCGGACCCTCAAGCTTAGCCCAATCACGGCGAGGCTCATGCCATAGGTCAGACTGTCTCCGAGGAAATCCAGCGCATCCGCCTGCAAGGCTTGTGACCCTGCCAACTTGCCTGCCATCAATTCAATGACAAACATGCCGCCATTCAGCGCAATCACTGTCCAGAGAATCGTCTTGTAGCGCTGATCCATCCCGTCAAACACCGGATTGCCCGAGCAACCACAGGCTGACGCATGACTCTCTCCATGATGATGCTCGTGATGAGACTCCTTGGTGTTGCCACAGCAAGAGGAGGCGGGGGATTGCTGGGATGGTTGGGAGCAACAGCTACTCATCGGTCGGCCTTTCTAACTGGCTCCTTGTGCAGGAGCTGGATTTCTATCGCTAGACATGACTATAATTGCTCTAGTGACTAGAGCTTCAAGAGAGAAAAGACACAATGTTCTCAATCGGTGAATTGTCCAAATCAAGCGGCGTCAAGGTGCCAACCATCCGCTACTACGAACAAATCGGTCTGATGGCGCCATCAGACCGGAGCGAGGGCAACCAGCGGCGCTATGAAACAGAGGGCCTGAAACGACTGGTCTTTATCAAGCACGCCCGTGATCTGGGTTTTTCGCTTGATGATATCCGCTCGCTTCTGCATTTGAGCCAGCAGGACTCCAAAGCCTGCCGTATGGCAACAGCCATCGTTCAGGACCATTTGAATGATGTGCAGCAACGCATTGGCAAACTCCAGCGGCTGGAATCCGAACTCGGACGCATGCTCGAATGTCACGAACACTGCAATTCCCAGTGCTCCGTCATCGAAAGCCTTGCCGATCACAGCCATTGCCTGAGTGAGCACTGACGTCTATAGAAGACCTGTCAGAAGGGCCCTTGGAGGCCAGATCGCAACGAAAATGGCTCAAGGGGAGTGGCAAGATGAATTGGTCTGTCTATCTGTCAGGAGAAATTCACACCAACTGGCGCGAGGAAATCGAAACTGGAGCGAAAGCGCTCGATCTGCCAGTCACCTTTTCCGCCCCCGTGACCGACCACGGGGCCTCTGACGATTGCGGGGTCGAGATCCTCGGAGCCGAAGAGAGCAAATTCTGGCATGATCACAAGGGCGCGCAAATGAATGCCATCCGCACCCGTACCCTGATTGAGGCTGCCGACATTGTCGTCGTCCGCTTTGGTGAAAAATACCGCCAGTGGAATGCTGCCTTTGATGCAGGCTATGCCGCCGCGATGGGCAAGCCAATCATCATCATGCATAATGACGAACATCAGCACGCCTTGAAAGAAGTCGACGCAGCCGCCCTTGCTGTCACCAAAACGCCTGAGCAGGTCGTGCGCATTCTTGGCTATGTCATCGAAGGCAAGCTGCGCTGAGCTTGGCTATCCTTCCAGCTTTTGCTTCTGTTGGCTGCAAAGCATGGTATCGCCTAAGGGTAATTGATCAAATTTATTGATGAAAATTCAAAATCTATTTATAAGACGGATAGGTTCCGCCCGTCTATAACGTGTATATGTGTGCAAAACGACTCCCAGATGACAGTATGACGCCCTCGCGCCTGTTTCTTGCAGGAGCGGCGCGCTCTGTCCCGATCATTCTCACCGCAGGGCCCTTCGGGGCATTGTTCGGCGCCTTGGCCGTCGAGAACGGTTTGACTGTTTTCGACGCAGTCTTCATGAGTTTGATTATCTTTGCCGGGGCCAGCCAGTTGGTTGGCCTTGAGCTGTTTGGACAGCATATTCCCGGCTGGATCATTGTGCTGTCGATCTTTGCGGTCAATTTCCGGCATATCCTTTATTCTGCTGCCATCGGCCACCATTTCGCCAAATGGTCTTGGCCAAAGCAGATTGTCGGCTACTTCTTCCTGATCGATCCGTCCTTTGCTGAAGCGGAACAGCGCTCGGAGAAGGGCGAAGATGTCCAGTTTGCCTGGTATCTGGGACTGGTGATCCCGACCTATCTGGCTTGGAACCTGTTGACATTCCTTGGGGCAATCTTCGGCAACTTTTTGCAGGATTCCTATCGCTGGGGTATCGATTTCATCTTGCCAATCTATTTCATGGGCTTGGTGTTGGGCTTCCGTCGCCGGTCATTCTGGTTGCCGGTTGTTGTCGTCTCCGCTTCTGCTTCGATCATCGCCAGCAAGACCATCGGGTCTCCTTGGCATGTCTCTGTGGGCGCAATTGCTGGCGTGCTGCTAGCTGCCTTTTTCTCGCCTTCGGGACGCGCCAAACCGCAAACGCTTGATCCTTCGACCGACCGCGTTGATCTCGCCGCCCCAAAAAATGAAGAGGGACAGGCATGATTTCGAGCACCCTTCTCATCATTATCGGCGGCGCCATCGTCACCTTCATGACCCGCATCGGCGGTTACTTGGTTCTCTCACGCTTTGAAACCATTCATCCGCGTGTTCAGGCCGGGCTTGATGCAGTGCCTGCCGCTGTCCTGACAACCCTGGTTGCCCCAGCTGTTATCAATGGTGGACCCAATGAGTGGCTCGCCTTTGTTGCTGCGGTGATTGCGGGCATGCGCATGTCTTTGTTACCAACGGTGATGGTCGGCACCGCGCTTCTTATTGTCTTGCGTCACTTCAATGGCTAGGATCGCCGCCTGATTTGCAATGAAACAGGGTTTCAAGGAATGAAAATTGGAATTTTGGCGACCTCTGCCTTGAAAGAAGACCTCGCAGCGCGTTACGGCGACTTGCCCTCCATGTTTGCCGAGTTGCTGACGCCAGAAGACGCCCGCCTGACATTTGAAACCTTCAACGTGTTTCAAGGCGACATGCCGCCAAAACCAGATGCCTGCGATGCATGGCTGGTGACCGGAGCGCCAGAGAGTGCCTATGACCGTTTGCCCTGGATGCTGGCGCTGGAAGACTTCATCAGAACCACGCTGGCCGCAGGCATTCCGATGGTTGGCATTTGCTTTGGCCACCAGATCATGGCGCAAGCCTTGGGCGGTACGGTCGCAAAGGAAGCCAATGGAAAGTGGGGCATGGCGGTCAATGGCTACAACCTTTACCTTGACGGTGAGGAGCGACCGGACTGGATGGACGGGGAAGCCAGTCAATTTGCCCTCCAAGCCTCCCATCAGGATCAGGTGATCGAACTGCCCGAAGGGGCAAAGCGGATTGCCGGCAGTGATTTCTGCCCCAACGGCATGCTGCTCTATGGCAAATCTGGCCTTTCGATGCAGTTGCATCCCGAGCTGCCCGCTGATTTCATCTCCTTTCTGATCGAAAATCGCCGCGGCGTCTCGATGAATGATGAGGACGCCGATAAAGCCGCCAAGCAGGTGACTGATCCGGTGGACGATCAACTGGTGGCGCGATGGGTCGTTAATTTCATGAAGACGGCCAAGGCCTGATTTCCAATGAGACTTTGGCCACACAAGAACAACAAAGGAGTTAGCCATGTCCAAGCCAGCAATACCCGTATTTGACGGTCACAATGATACGTTGCTTAGGCTTGAAATGGCCCGTCGGTCTGGCGCGCCCATTTCCTTCGTAGAAGGCCACCCCAGCCTGCAAATCGATTTGAAAAAGGCGAAAAAAGGTCATCTGGCAGGCGGTCTGTTTGCCATGTATGTGCCGCCGAACCTCAGCGAGGCGGAAAAGGCTGACCCTGCCGCCCGCCAAAAGCAGGTTGGTGCAGCGGACGCGGTTGACTGGACCTTGGGCATGATTGCCGAGGCCAACCGGCTGGAGCGGGCCTCTGCCGGAAAAGTGCGTATCTGTCGGTCAACAAGTGACATCAGGCAGGCGATGGCCGATGAGGTTCTGGCATTGGTGCTTCACATCGAGGGGGCCGAGGCCATCGGGCCGAATTTCAATGCGCTTGAAACCTTCTATGCCGCAGGTCTTCGCTCCATCGGTCCGGTTTGGAGCCGCGACAATATCTTCGGCAGTGGCGTGCCATTTGACTTTCCCGGTTCCCCGGATCATGGCCCCGGCCTGACTGACCTTGGCAAGGAGCTGGTGCGCTGTTGCAACCAGCTCGGCGTGATGATTGACATGTCCCATCTAAATGAAAAAGGCTTTTGGGACATACAAAAGCTGACCGAAAAACCATTGGTGGCATCCCATTCGAACGTCCATAAATTGTCCCAGAGTCGCCGCAACCTCACCGACAAGCAGCTTGATGCCATCGCTGAGAGCAAGGGCTTGGTTGGTCTCAATTATGCGGTTGGTTTTCTGAGGGCTGACGGCCAAAAGGTCAGCCGTGATGTGTCCCTCGACCTGATGGTCGATCATCTTGCCTATTTGGTTGAAAAGCTGGGAGAAGATGGGGTCGGTCTCGGCTCGGACTATGACGGTGCCATGGTGCCGGATGTCGTCTGCGATGTGTCACTCAATCAGAAACTGATCGACCAGATGCGCGTGCGCGGATTTGGTGAGGCGTTGGTTGAAAAGATTGCTTACAAAAACTGGCTGAACCTTCTCGAGCGCACTGGCATCTGATCCTGACAGCGCGCGAAAGGATGAGCGCAAAAGGAGAGGGCGGTTCGATCAAATGTCGATCGACTATCGCATCCCTTTTTGATTGATTTTGTAGAACAATGAAAAAAGCCCGGCTTTCGGCCGGGCTTTTGTTATTGAAGAAATGGCGTCAAAGACTGATTGGGGATATCAATCTTCGAAATCCTGATCTTCGTAATCGTCTTCAACCGGCGCACGCTGTTGGCGTTCGCCACTTTCCCGACCAATGCGGTCCGCAATGTGGGCAAGGTCGATAAAATGGTCAGCCTGACGACGCAACTCGTCGGCAATCATTGGCGGTTGAGTCGACATGGTGGATACCACACTGACCTTGCGGCCACGCCGCTGTAGCGCTTCGACCAGTTTGCGGAAATCACCATCGCCGGAAAAGATCACAAAGTGATCAACATACTCGACCAGTTCCATCGCATCGATGGTCAGTTCGATATCCATGTTGCCTTTGATCTTGCGGCGACCGGTGGAATCTGTGAATTCCTTTGTCGGCTTGGTGACCACATGATAGCCGTTATAGTCGAGCCAATCGATCAAAGGACGAATGGAAGAATATTCCTGATCTTCAGCCAGTGCTGTATAATAGTAGGTTCGCAGCAAATAGCCTTTGCCACGGAATTCCTTCAAGAGACGCTTATAGTCGATATCGAAACCAAGTGTCTTTGTTGTTGCATATAGATTGGCTCCATCTATAAAGAGCGCAACCTTTTCGCGAGGATCAAACACGGACTTTCCTTCTTATGCTGGTTCTCATTGGATTTAATTCCGTGCGGGAATAAATGGCATTGAAGTATAAATGGCGGCAATTGCCATTTAAATAAATCAAATAATTCCAAACCACTATGTTTTGAGACATTCTAATGGCGCAATCACAAGAAATTAAATCGATTCATACCTTATAGGGAACTGCAACTGATAACTATCAAGAATTTGACAATAAGCGCAAAAACGACATCTTTTTCAGATATAATATCAGAAACGCTTCCCCTCGGCGATAAAAAACCATAAACAAAATGGCAAATTCTGCTACGCCTCTCTTGTCAATGGACCCATTTGCCTTTATTGAGAGGAACGAATCCCCCCAATCAGGAGATAGTCTATGGCACGCGTGACCGTTGAGGACTGCGTAGATAAAGTTGAAAATCGTTTTGAACTTGTGCTGCTGTCCAGCCATCGCGCTCGCATGATTTCAAGCGGATCTTCCATTACGCTTGATCGCGACAACGACAAGAACCCGGTTGTGGCCCTGCGCGAAATCGCAGATGAGACCGTATCCCCGGGTGACTTGAAGGAAGATCTCATTCACTCCCTGCAGAAATATGTTGAAGTGGATGAGCCTGAGACTGAAGAAGTCCAGATGATCACCGCTGATGATGCTGCGACCACCGAATATGATGACGTTCTCTCCGAACCAAAGAGCGAAGTCGTGTTCGACCAGATGTCCGAAGAAGAACTGCTGCGTGGCCTTGAAAGCCTCGTGCCGCCAGATCGCACCGACGACTAAGGCTGGTTATCATCGAAAAATTTTAAAAAAGCGGTCCACCTGGATCGCTTTTTTTGTTGGGACCGCGCCTTTGTTTCTGCCTTGCGTTCCGTGGATCGATCCGAGAAACCACGAGAGGTCTGCACCGAAAGAAGCGCCAATGGATAGGTATCAAGCCGCTTGCCTTTTTTGTGGCCTTTCACCTATTGTGAACGGATGCTCCCGCCTAATGCGGTGAGACGGATTCTTCCGCTTTTTCCGATTTCGGATAATCAGACAGTCAGGACCAATTTCGACCATGATGCGTCAGTATGAGCTTGTGGAACGTGTTTCAAGCTACAATCCAAACGCTGATGAGGCTTTGCTGAACAAGGCCTATGTCTATTCCATGCAAAAACATGGATCGCAAAAGCGTGCCTCCGGTGATCCGTATTTTCTGCATCCGCTTGAAGTGGCTGGCATTTTGACAGATTTGCGTCTGGACGATGGCACCATCGCGGTCGGCCTGTTGCATGACACGCTCGAAGACACCGACGCCACCCGCGCAGAGCTTGATCATTTGTTCGGTGAGGAAATCGGCAAGCTGGTGGAAGGTCTGACCAAGATCGCCCAGCTCGATCTGGTTTCAAAACGCACCAAGCAGGCGGAAAACCTGCGCAAATTGCTGCTGGCCATTTCCGATGACGTGCGTGTTCTGATCGTCAAGCTGGCTGATCGCCTGCACAATATGCGCACCCTGCATTTTGTCCCCGAGCATAAACGCCACCGCATCGCGCAGGAAACCATTGATATCTATGCGCCGCTGGCCGAACGCATGGGCATGCAGGATATTCGTGAGGAACTGGAAGGCCTGTCCTTCAAATATGTCAATCCAGAAGCCTATGAAGCGATTTCGGAAAAGCTCGACGACATGCGAGAGCGCAACCAGACCCTCATCGAGGAAATTGGTGGCGATCTGCAACGCACCTTCGAAGAGAAGGGGATGGTTGCCCGCGTGTCCGGTCGCGAGAAAAAAGCCTATTCGATTTTCCGCAAGATGCAGCGTCAATCAATCGGCTTTGAGCAGCTTTCCGACATCTATGCTTTCCGGGTGTTGGTGCCAGATATTGAATCCTGTTATCAAGCACTTGGCATTGTTCATACCTTCTGGCCAACCGTTCCGGGGCGCTTCAAGGACTATATCTCAACGCCGAAACCGAATGATTATCGCTCCATCCACACCACGGTGATTGGCCCCGGTCGCCAGAGGGTCGAGCTTCAGATTCGCACCCACGAAATGCATCAGTTCGCCGAATATGGTGTTGCGGCCCATGCGCTCTACAAGGATATCACAGGCAAGACCAAGGGCGGGCGCTCCCTGTCAAAGCTTGCCCGTGACAGCAATGCCTATGCCTGGCTGAGGCATACGGTTGAGCTCTTGTCATCGGGAGACACAGCAGAAGAGTTTCTCGAACATACCAAGCTTGAGCTGTTTCAGGATCAGGTCTTCTGTTTCACGCCCAAAGGCCGCCTGATCGCCTTGCCACGTGGCGCGATCCCCATCGACTTTGCCTATGCAGTCCATACGGGCATTGGCAATACCTGTGTAGGCTGCAAGATCAATGGGGCCATAATGCCGTTGGTGACCGAGTTGGCCAATGGTGACGAGGTCGAAATCATCACGTCAAAAGCCCAGACACCGCCCGCCGCTTGGGAAAGCATTGTGGTGACCGGCAAGGCGCGCGCTGCAATCCGGCGCTCCACAAGATCGGCTGTCCGCGCCCAATATGCCGGGCTTGGCGAACAGATCCTGCGCAATGCCTTCAAGCGCGCGGATCAGGACTATAACGAAGATCAGATTAAACTGGCTTTGTCCCGCTTGGGGTATCTGGGTGTTGGCGATGTGCTGGCGGCCGTTGGCCGCGGAGAGTTGCAATCCCGCACGGTGATTGAAGCGGTCTTCCCGGATTATCAGGATCAGCGCGCCACTTCCTCTGGGGGGCTGCGAGCGGACAATGGCGATCGGAGCGAAGGCTGGTTTGGCCTCAAGCATGCCAATGCCATGAAATTTCGCATCCCCGGTTCTAGTGTACGGCGTGATCCCGATAAGGCTTCGCAAGAAGAGGAGGCCTCGATCCCCATTCGTGGTCTGTCTGGCAATCTGCCTGTTCAGTTCGACCCGGACGGCGGCGCTGTGCCCGGTGACCGGATTGTCGGTATTCTCAATCCGGGGCAGGGGGTGACCATCTACCCGATCCATAGCCCGGCGCTCAGCCAGTTTGACGACAGTCCGGAACGCTGGCTTGACGTCCGTTGGGATATTGATGAAGAAAATTCCGATCGCTTCCCGGCCAGAATTGAAGTCAGCATGATCAATGAACCGGGCACCCTTGGTGAAATTGCCACAATCATAGGCGAGAATGACGGCAACATCGAAAATATCAAGATGGAACACAAGGTTAGCGACTTCTTTGAAATGATCATCGATCTATCGGTCTGGAATCTCAATCATCTCAACCGAATCATCGAGCAGATCCGTGCCAAGAAAAGCGTTTCCCACGCAGCGCGTTCCAACTGATGATCGGTAGCAATAAAAGCGAAATCGCGTCTGAAATTGAGCAATGCCTGATATTGAGCAATAAATGACCATATGAGACACCTGCTTGACCCACAGGCGCGTCTCATCAATGTGAATATGCATTCCCTTGTCAGGAAAAAATTTGCGATTACCTATTATGATACCAAAACCATACTGGAAAAAGTCCCGGTTCGGACTATAAGTATCGACCTGTGGGCCCTTTGGGGCCAACCATTGGGTGAGGATTAGAAACAGTGCTATTTGGCCGCAGAGACAAGCCATCTTTCGCCGAACGCGTGCGGATCTTTTTTTGGCCGCGCCGGAACTGGATGCGGTCGGGAAAATATTTCGTCAAACGTATTCTGCGTCTGTCTGGGTCTCCCTATATGATCGCGGCCGGTGTTGCTGCCGGGGTCTTCACATCCTTCACACCCTTCCTTGGATTTCATTTTATCATCAGTTGGGCCATTGCCTTCCTCATTGGCGGCAACATGCTTGCTGCCGCAATTGGAACCGGCGTCGGCAATCCGATCACGTTTCCCTTCATTTGGGGGGCGACCTACACCACCGGTTGTTTCTTGCTTGGCAAGGATGCCATCCATGGCCAATTGAGCACCCTCAAGCATGATCTATTGACCGAATCCTTCTCGTCGATCTGGCCGACCATTGAAGTGATGGCTGTTGGTGCTGTTCCGGTTGGTTTGGTATTTGCCCTCATCTTCTATTACTTCACGCGCAAGGCAGCCCTTGCCTATCAAAACCGCCGCAAGGCCATGCTTGCCCGGCGCGCCTATGAGGCGGGTCGCTGGCGCAAGGCGATTGCGGAGCATGACGGCAAGCATTCCACGACGCAATCTGCTTAGGATGCGCCATGGGACGGGCCAACCGCCCGGATTGCCCAAGCACTGGATGGCCGAATAGAGGCCACAAGAGGTCTTCATGATTATCGGTACAGGCAATGATCTGATTGATATCCGTCGCATCGAGCGGTCTCTGGAGCGCTTTGGCGACCGGTTCATTCAACGCATCTTTACCGATAAGGAAATTGCCCGCTCAGAGCGCAAAGCCCAACGGGCCGCATCCTATGCCAAGCGATTTGCAGCCAAGGAAGCCTGTTCCAAGGCACTTGGCACCGGGCTTTCCCATGGGGTCTACTGGAAGGATATGGGTGTTTCCAACCTGTCCTCGGGCAAACCGACCATGGTGCTGACCGGCGGTGCCCATGAGCGGTTGCTGTCAATGATCCCGGAAGGCTATGAGCCGCAAATCGACCTCACCATCACCGATGAGCACCCTCTCGCGCAGGCCTATGTGATCATTTCCGCCAACCCGATCCTGTGAGCAGGCCCCGATTTCGGGCAGATTGTGACAATTACCTGAGGAAAAGCGCCTTCTGCGCGCCATTTGCCTCACAATATTCACAACAGACCGTGACTTTGCGCTTCAGTGAAGTTGAAGATTGTCAACGGCACTCTGGCTCGCTATGACAAAAATGACATTGGCCAAACAGGCGAAGATTCCGCCACATATTGGCCCGAAATGATGGCTCGACCGGAGGGTGCCAATGCGCGACCGATGGTAGGAAGACAAGTAGAAAAGAGAAGTGACGTGTCTGACGAAAGCATGAAAGAAACCGATAGCGGCCTGGGTGATACCATCAAGGTTATTATTCAGGCACTGTTGCTGGCGCTCGTCGTCCGCACGCTTCTATTCCAGCCTTTTTCCATTCCATCGGGTTCGATGAAGTCGACTTTGCTCGTTGGCGACTATCTCTTCGTCTCGAAATATAGCTACGGCTATAGCCGCTATTCCATTCCGTTCGGTCTGCCGCTTTTCTCCGGCCGGATCATGGGGAGCGAACCAGAGCGCGGGGATGTGGTTGTTTTCAAACTGCCACGCGACAATAGCACCGACTATATCAAACGCGTCATCGGCTTGCCCGGCGACAAGATCCAGATGATCGACGGCCAGCTCTATATCAATGGGTCTGCAGTCAAACGCGAGCGGGTTGAAGATTTCATCGAGACAGACAGCCAGGGTCGAAAAAGCCGCGTTATGCGCTATCGCGAAACCCTGCCCAATGGTGTTAGCTACGATACGCTGGACATCCGGCCAAACAACTATCTCGACAACACCTCCGTTTATGAAGTGCCAAAAGGCCATTATTTCATGATGGGCGACAATCGGGACAATTCCTCTGACAGCCGCGTGCTGAGTTCGGTTGGCTACGTGCCTTATGAAAACTTGATTGGTAAGGCTCAGGTGATCTTCTTCTCAATCGAACAGGGCAGCGCCCCGTGGCAAGTCTGGAAATGGCCAAGCGCTGCGCGCTGGGACCGTTGGTTCACAGGCCTCTGATTTTGCTGTTGAAATGGGGTAAGAACCGAATGTGCAATTTTAAAGTGTTAGTGACGGCTAACACTTTTTATTGACCCCGCGGCAAAAAATGATACAACAGCTCAAACTCTGAAAAGCAGGCGTGCCGCGTAGACAATCTGCGCGGCATTGTTGTTTGCGTCAGAGTACGGCACAATGCAAGACCTCCTCAACGCTGACAGAAACTGGAAAAATCCATGCGAAAGAAAGATGTCGGACAGCTCGAAGAGCTCCTCGGCTACCAATTTCGTGACAAGAACCATCTGGACAAGGCCCTTAGCCATACGAGTCTGGTTGCATCTCCAAAACTTCAGGTGGAGGAAACCTACCAACGTCACGAATTTCTTGGTGACCGCGTCTTGGCGGTAACCATCGCTGATATGCTGTTGCATGCCTTCCCCAAGGCTGATGAAGGAGAATTGGCCCGTCGGTTCAATGGTCTGGTGCGCAATGAAACCTGCGCTGACATTGCCAGAGAAATCGGTATCGGTCCCTTCATCCGCCTCGGCGAGGGAGAAGCGCAGGCTGGCGGACGCAGAAAGGACGCCATCCTTGGCGATGTTTGCGAAGCCATCATCGGTGCCATCTTCCTTGACGGAGGGTTTGACCCGGCGCGTGATTTCGTCTCCCGCTACTGGAAGAGGCGCATGCTGGATTGGAGCGGCCCGTTGCGTGACGCCAAAACCACCTTGCAGGAATGGGTGCAGGGCAAGAAATTGCCGCCTCCCACCTACAAGATGGTTGAACGCACTGGCCCTGACCATGCCCCCGAATTCACCTTGCGGGTGGATGTGCCGGGCATGAAAAGCGCCACCGGCAAAGGCTCCTCCAAACGCATTGCCGAGCAAGATGCTGCTCGCACTATTTTAATTAGAGAAGGACAGTGGGACACTGATCAAGGTTGATCGGTCCCGATTACCTCAACAAAGGACATCCATGTCAGATACATCCTCTCAACTGCCGGGCGATCTGCCCGAAATGACGACCAAATGCGGCTATGTCGCCCTGATCGGCGCCCCGAATGCGGGCAAGTCGACCTTGGTCAACAAGATTGTCGGCTCCAAGGTCTCCATCGTCACCCACAAGGTGCAGACGACCCGTTCGCTGATCCGTGGCATTGCGTTGAAAGACGACAAGCAGGTCATCTTTGTTGACACGCCGGGTATCTTTGCGCCCAAACGTCGCCTTGAGACCGCCATGGTCAACACCGCTTGGGGGGGCGCCAAGGATGCGGACTGCATCGGCCTGATTGTCGATGCCCGTAAAGGTGTCACCGAGCAGATCGAGAAAATCCTCGAGCGCCTTGAAGATATCAAGCTGCCTAGAGTGCTGATCCTCAACAAGATTGATCTGGTCAAGCGCGACAGCTTGTTGGCGCTGGCCCAAAAGATCAATGATGCGGTGCCCTTCGATCAAACCTTCATGGTCTCGGCGCTCAATGGCGACCATACAGAAGATTTGCTCGACTATTTCGCCGATCAAATGCCAAAAGGCCCATGGCTCTATCCTGAAGACATGATTTCGGATTTGCCCATGCGCCAGCTGGCTTCTGAAATCACGCGCGAAAAGGTTTTCCTGCGCCTCCATCAGGAGCTGCCTTATTCCTCCACCGTCGAGACGGAGAAATGGGAGCAGAAAGATGATGGTTCGGTGCGCATCGAGCAGGTCATCTATGTCGAACGCGGCAATCAGAAAATGATTGTGTTGGGCAAGGGGGGCAAGTCGATCAAGGCGATCTCCATGGCCGCCCGCGAAGAATTGCAGGAACTCTTGGAGACCAAGGTTCACCTGTTTCTCTTCGTTAAGGTCCGCGAACGCTGGGTCGACGATCCGGAACGCTACCGCGAAATGGGCATCGATTTCCCCGTCTAGCGTTTGGCCCAAGCGTTTGGCAAAGCCAAACGCACAGCGAAGGTGCCGCACACACGGGTCCTTCAGCGGCAGGTGTTTCGAAGAAACACCGAGAGCCAAGCGTTTGGCAAAGCCAAACGCATAGCGATGTTGCCACACCTGCCGTCCTCTCAGCGGCAGGTGTTTTCAAAGAAAACACCTACAGCGTGCGGCACCTGCCAAATATGCCGCTTTGAAAACGCTTGCCCTCTCTTTCCTTTTGTCTCAAATCAGCCCAAAGTCGCCCCATGGAATGGACCGACGAGGCAATCATTTTGGGAACGCGCAAGCATGGCGAAACCTCGGTTTTGCTGGAAGTGATGACGCGCACCCATGGTCGGCATCTGGGGCTGGTGCGCGGCGGCCGTTCCAAGCGGCTTCAGCCGGTGCTTCAGCCGGGCAATGGGCTCTCAGTCACTTGGCGCGCGCGGTTGGAAAATCATGTGGGCCAATTCGCAATTGAGCTGACCACCTCACGAGCCGCCGCCCTGATGGCCAAACCGATGGGCACCTACGGCATCCAGTTCATTGCAGATCTCACCCGCCTGTTGCCCGAACGCGATCCGCACCCCTATCTCTTTCAGGCACTCGAAGTGATCGTCGATGAATTCAGGGAAGGCGACGTGGCGGGCGAGTTGATGGTCCGCTACGAGCTGGCTTTGTTGTCCGAGCTTGGTTACGGCCTGTCGCTGGACAAATGCGCCGCAAGCGGGGTGACGGATGATCTCATCTATGTCTCGCCCAAATCGGGCAGGGCGGTCTGCCGGGAGGCGGGCGCGCCCTATCATGACCGCATGCTACCCCTGCCGGCTTTCCTGCGTGGGCAAGCGGCATCCAACCGTCTCGCCTTTGACGAAATTGCCCAAGGTTTCCGGTTAAGCGGCTTTTTTCTCGAAAAGCACATCTATGGTCCGGCTGACAAAAATGCCCCCGGTCTGCGGCAGAATTTCATCGATGCGGTCCGCCGTGATCTCACCTTGGAAGACTAACAGCTTCGTTCGGCACAAAGATTGCACGAATCGCCCTGATTCTATAGGTATCTCCTCATGGGAAATGAAATTATACAGTCTGGCGAGCTGGAAACCATCAACCTGCGCGAAGCGCTTGAAGAGCGGTATCTGGCCTATGCCTTGTCAACGATCACGCAACGTGCCTTGCCAGATGTGCGGGACGGGTTGAAACCTGTCCACCGACGCATTCTCTATGCCATGCGCCAGCTGAAAATGGATCCCACCGCGGGCTTCAAGAAATCGGCCCGCGTGGTTGGTGATGTGATCGGTAAATACCACCCCCACGGCGATCAGGCGGTCTATGACGCGCTCGTTCGCTTGGCGCAGGATTTCGCCTCGCGTTTTCCGATGGTCGATGGACAGGGCAACTTCGGAAACATCGATGGCGATAGCGCCGCCGCGATGCGTTACACCGAAACCCGGATGACTGAAGTCGCGCGCCTGATGCTCGAAGGCATCGATGAGGACGCAGTCGACTTCCGCGAGACCTATGATGGCGAGGACAAGGAACCGATTGTCCTTCCTGCCAACTTCCCCAATCTGTTGGCCAATGGCTCCAATGGCATCGCGGTCGGTATGGCAACGGCCATCCCGCCACACAATGCATCGGAATTGTGTGAAGCCGCGCTTCACTTGATCAAATATCCCAATTGCACAGACGACAAGCTGCTCGAACTGGTGCCAGGACCAGATTTCCCCACCGGTGGCGTATTGGTGGAAACCAAAGAGCAGATCCTTGAAGCTTACCAAACCGGTCGCGGTGGCTTCCGTGTCCGTGCCAAGTGGGAGAAGGAAGAGCTGGCCCGTGGCGCCTATCAGATCGTCGTCACCGAAATTCCCTATCAGGTGCAAAAATCCCGCCTGATCGAGCGGATAGCCGACTTGATTCAGAACCGTAAGTTGCCGCTTCTGGTCGATGTGCGCGACGAATCCGCCGAAGACATCCGCGTCGTGCTGGAACCAAAGAACCGCACCGTCGATCCGGACCTCTTGATGGAAGCCTTGTTCAAGCTCACCGATCTGGAGAGCCGCATTCAGCTCAACATGAATGTGCTCAATGATCTAGGGGTGCCGCGCGTGTTGAGCCTGCGTGATGTGCTGCGCCAGTGGCTGAATCACCGCCGGGTCGTCTTACAGCGCCGCTCGCGCTATCGGTTGGGCAAGATCGAGCATCGCCTCGAAGTGCTCGACGGCTATCTGATCGCCTATCTCAATCTCGATGAAGTCATCCGCATCATCCGCTTTGAGGATGAGCCAAGGGCGGAGTTGATGAAGGCCTTCAACCTCACAGAGGTGCAGGCCGATGCGATCCTCAATATGCGCCTTCGCTCCTTGCGCAAGCTTGAGGAAATGGAGATCCGCACCGAGCATGACACCCTGAGCAAGGAGCGGGCCGCGCTGATCGAAATGCTTGGGTCTGACGAATTGCAGTGGAATCGGATCGCCCAGCAAATTCGCGAGATCTACAAGATCTTCGGCCCCGACACAGAACTTGGTCGCCGCCGCACCAGCTTTGGCTCAGCCGCAGAGCGCGACATCGAGGATATCAACCTCGCCATGGTCGAGCGTGAGCCAGTCACCGTGGTGCTGTCGGAAAAAGGCTGGATCCGCGCCCTGCGTGGTCACATTGCCGACAATACAAGCCTCAATTTCAAGGATGGCGACAAGCTGAAATTTACCGTCCATGCGGAGACCACCGACAAGGTCTTGATCATGGCGACCGATGGGCGCTTCTATACCTTGCAGGCGGACAAGCTGCCCGGTGGCCGTGGTCACGGCGAACCCATTCGCGTGATGGTCGATATGGAACCTGGCATCGATGTGGTGCATCTCTTCGTGCACAAACCGGCACGCAAGCTCTTGCTTGCGGCGACCGATGGCCGTGGATTTGTGACCAGCGAGGACGCCCTGATTGCCAACACGCGAAAAGGCAAGCAGGTGCTCAATGTCTCCGCGCCGGGTGAAGCCAAGATTTGCGTTGAGGCCAACGGCGATCATGTCGCCGTTATCGGCCAGAATCGCAAGATGCTGGTCTTCCCGCTTGAGCAACTGCCAGAAATGAACCGCGGGCGCGGCGTCATGCTCCAGCGCTACAAGGATGGTGGCATCTCCGACGTCAAGGTCTTTGTCGGCGAAGAAGGGCTGAGCTGGCATGACAGTTCGGGCCGCACCTTCCAGCGCTCGCTCGATGATCTCACCGAATGGCGCGGCGATAGAGCGCAGGCCGGCAGAATGCCGCCCAATGGCTTCCCGCGCAGCAACAAGTTCAGCAACTAGGCCTCCAGTTGCCGCTCAGAATACCAAGCCGCCTTCAAACCATAGTGGCTTCAGGGCGGCTTTATTGTTTCGGGACATAGAGATCTGTCAGAATAGGCCAGTGATCGCCAATTCTTGTCGCCACCCGCACAACCGGACCGGTCGAAAGCGGTGGGCTAACCATGATATGGTCAAGGCTGAGAAAGGCGGGGAGCTGCAAAAAGCCCTTGAGGCGCGAATTGGGCGAGGGGAAGGTTGGCACGAAATGGCTTTGCCGACTCATGCCTGCATCCTTCGCCAACTGATCAATGCTGAAGGCCCAACCGGTGGAATTGAAATCCCCACTTAGCACCTGTTGCGGATAACGCGTGCGCTCGCGGTTGATGATCTCTGCAATCTCCTGCATCTGCCGCTGTTGCTGGGCAACGGGAAGGGGCCAGGCAAGATGAACATTGTAGATGCGAATGGGCGCGGAGCCTTTGACGCGCACTGTCGCGGCAAGCATTTTTCCATGCATCGGATTGCGCGTCACCGGCGGGCCTAGGTCAAAGCGTTGAATCTCGTCCATCGGATGCTTGGAGAGGATTGCCAGCGTGCAGCGGCGCCAATTGCCACAACGCGCCTGATAGGGATAATCGCGTTTCAGGTTCGGTTGTCGCCGAAAGCGCTTAGGGGCATATTCCTGCAAAGTGGCAATGTCCGGATCATAGCGTCGGACGGTTTCGGCAAGGCCCACCCCGTCCCAAGTCCCCAGATAGATGTTGAAACTGAGATATTTAAGTGAGCGCATGTTGGCCGCAGCCAGCGCATCGTCACTTTGGGCGCTCACGGTCAGCCGTTTGACGGCTTCCGTGCCAATCAACCCACCAGATGCAACCAGAGCAGCCAGAAGCAGCGCTTGCGCGGGACGCTTCATACCCGGGAAGCGATAAGGCCAGAAAAAGGTCATGGCAAATGCCAAAACCCCACTCAAAAAGAGCGGCAATTGAAAATGATTGATCAGATCCAGTGCGGGCACGAAAGCGCCCAGAAGGCCTGACAAGGTTAAGAGGGCAGCAGCACACAGTCCTGCAAAAATCAGACAGTCAAGCAGGACGCGAAGGCGGGACATCATCGTTGCAAAGGGGCCTTGTCTTTGGTCATGCGCGGAGCGACTCATACACATGCGCGCAGATCGGATTGGCCCCGTGTGAGGCTTTGAAAACTAATGAAAGGCTTATCATGGCGGAAGTGAGACCCAAAGCGCTTAAGCCACTAATCCAGAGCTTCCCAACCATCATTGCCTAAAAACTCCATTGGCTTGAACCGGGTCTTGTAGGCCATCTTCTGCGAATTCTTCACCCAATAACCAAGGTAAACATGGCTCAACCCCTCGGCCTGAGCCCGACGGATATGATCGAGAATGAAGAAGGTGCCCAGACTGCGCTGATCGAGATCTGGCCGGAAGAAGCTATAGACCATCGAGGTGGCATCATTCAGCCGATCGGTCAGGGCAACGCCGATCAAGTCGCCTTTTGAGGTGCCCGTAATGCCGCTGTCTGCATCCCTTATGCGATATTCAATGAGGAAGGTGTCGATATGGGTTTCTTCCACCATTGCCGCATAATCCTGCATCGCCATGTCCACCATGCCGCCATCGCCATGGCGCGACTGCAGATAGCGCTGGAACAGGGCATATTGCTCTGACGTCGCTTCAGCTGGCTTTATGGAGCCGATCAGATCTGCATTGCGTTTGAGGATGCGTGTCTGGTTACGGGAAAAGCGGAATTGTGGCACAACCACCCGCACCGATAGGCAGGCCTGACAGCCTTCACAGGCAGGACGATAGGCAATTGTCTGACTGCGGCGAAACCCTCCGACACTCAATAGATCATTCAAATGCGGAGCATCGTCTCCCACCAGATAGGTAAAGATCTTCCGTTCATGCTCGCCCTCAAGATAAGGGCAGGCCTGCGGGGCCGTTAAATAAAATTGTGGTTGGTCGATCAGATGCCTTGTCATGGAAGCCTTTCAGAACGTCATCAACCACCATCAAATCACGTTTGTCGAAGATTGAAAAGTCCTTGCAGGCCAAAGAATGTCGGTTGTTATAGTCCGTAATACCAAGGAGCTATGACGCTGAAACTGAGCCAGATAATCAGCATCAACGGCACCCCGCCAATCAGGAAGTCCACAAACCGATAATGGCCCGGACCCATCACAAGCAGATTGGTTTGATAACCAATCGGCGTGGCAAAGGAGCAGTTGGCCGCAAAGATGACGCAGATGACAAAAGGCTCGACCGGCAGTCCCGTCTGGTTGGCAATGGCAATGGCAATGGGCGCGAATAGCACAGCAGTTGCATTGTTCGACAGAATATTGGTGAGCAGCGCAATCAGCAAAAACAGTCCGGACAAAAGCACCGGTGTCGGTTGACCCTGCATGGCATCCACCACCGCATTGGCGACATATTGCGCGCCCCCGGTTTCCTGCAAAGCTATGGCGCTGCCCAATGACGCCCCAACCAGCATGAAGATCCGGCTGTCCAGTGCACGGACTGCTTGCCGCAAGTTGAGGCACTTGCCGATGATCATCAGGAAAGCACCACCAAGCGCTGCGGTCGCAATCGGCATCAGGCCGCTGGACGCGGCCAATGCGGTCAGGACGAAAATGAACAGGGCACGCGCGGCATAGCGCCGCTGGGGGACTTCGGTGGTCGATAGTTCGATCAGCAGCAAGTCCTTGTTGAGCCGCAAGGCTTCCACATCATCGCGCGGCCCGCCAACCAGCAACACGTCGCCGGCTTCAAGGCGAATGTCACTCATCGCCATCCTTGGCATCCGCGAGCGACGCTGAACGCCCATGGCAATACAATTCGTCTTGGAGCGCATGCCGGACTGCTCAAGGGTCTGTCCTGTCATGCGTGAGGCCGGGGGGACAATTACCTCGGCCAGCGTGAAGTCGGATTTATAGGGTTGAGGGCCGTTATCCTCTTCGGTGCCTTCCGTCGCAACATTGTGGCCACCCTTCAGCGCCCGCGTCAGCGCCTGACGGGTCGCGGCAACCACGACCGTGTCGCCAACTTGCAGAGTCACATTGTCGAAGGGCGGCAAATAGGGCGTTTCACCGCGCTGAACCAACCGCACCGTCATGTCCTTCAACGCCGGGAACATCCCTGCCACCGCTTTGTGACCGACCAGTCGGTCACCATGGGAAATCGGGATCTGGGCGATGAATTGTTTGCCGGTGGTCTGGCTAAGCTGATCGGTCATTGTCTCGCGCTTTTTCAGGATGCGCGGCAAGATCATCATCGCATAGAAAGCACCCGGACTTGTGATCAGAAGACCAATGATGGTGAAGTCGAAAAATTGCAGGTCGAGCGACCCGCTTTTGCGTGCTGCTTCCGCGACCAGAAGGTTGGTCGAGGAGCCGATGATCGTCGTCATGCCGCCAAGAATCGACACAAAGGACAAAGGCATCAAGACCTTGGAGGCGGAAAAGCGCAAATTGGACGCGACGACCGTCATGATCGGCAGAAACATCACCACCACAGGGGTATTGTTGATGAAAGCTGAAATGAAGGACACCGCCACATAGACACCAATGAAGGCCATATAGCGATATTTTTTCGCCATTCTGGTGATCATCTGGGCAGGCCCATCAAGAGCATCGGTCTGGAACAGGGCCTGACCGATGATCAACAAGGCCAGTACCGTCATCAGGGCCGGATTGGCAAAACCGGCCAGCAGCTCATCCACAGACACCAGCCCTGCGGCAGGTTCCGTGGTTGGCAGACCGACAAAGATCAGCATCAAGGCCAAAAGCGAGCCAAGCGCAGTGATCTCGATGGCGACACTTTCCAGACTATAAGAGACGATCGTGACGGCGATGACCGCAAAGGTCAGCCACATCTGCATTTCGACAGTCAGTTGAAACAAGCGGCAAGTCCTTGGGTCATTGAAAAGGCAGTTCAATATTGGAAAGGCAGTTAAACATAGTCCAGCCAATTGATCCCGCCAAGGCAAAAATATGATCAGTCGCTGGTCAGCAAATACACAGGATCGGCTGAATAGGCAAATATCTAAAGTCGTCGTGATGAAGCGGTGTGGCACGCGTATGGGCAGGAAATGCGCATATCAGCCAAAATACACAAATGCCCGCACGAATGCGGGCACTTTGTTCGGCGCTTAGCTGCAGAAAAGCTTAGTATTTGTTTGTACGCTCCAGCGCATGAAGCGCATCTCTATCCATGACCATCGTACCCAGTACCATATCATGCAGCAATTGGCTGCGGCGGGAAAAGAGCCCCACCAGAATAATGAAGGGGGTGAGGATCGTATTGCCAACCCAGAAGAGAATGGCGTGGGTCATGGCCAACAGGCCATAGGGTTTGGCTCCGTACCACAAGCGCATTTCGAGCCCCATCATACGCATGCCCGGCGTGGCAGCTTTGGGCCCACCAAGCGTCAGAGCGGTATAGGAAAGAGCCGTCAATGGAAACAGGATTGCGTAGAGCGCCCAGCCCAAGCTTAACGTCAATATGCCTAACACAAAGATCACAACTGACATCACGGCCATTAACGCAACAATCATCACGGCGTCAAAAAGAAAGGCAAGAAAGCGGCGCGACAAGACCCCGTCAAACAAAGCGGGATGTATTTGCGGGTCAAAGGCGTGAGTCTTTCCGGACGTGTCGCCATGAGCCATTTCGGCTTGGTTCATCTGAAAAACAATCCTTCCAATACGGGTCAATATGAACACCACGAACACGATGGTGTCATGGTTCACTTTCTAGAGATTTGTATGCAAGGTCGGATTTTCAAGGAAAGATGGGCAAATTTACCCATATTTCGGCGTTTGATCGCCTGAAACGCGCAAAACTAAAAAAAATGGCGCTCCGAAAACTTCGAAGCGCCAGGTTTTGCAAAGCTGGTTTTCTAGTTTTGGCTTTCAGCCATCAGACATGGTTGGGAGGAGAAACCAGATCTGAACTCTTCGTCTTCGCGGAACGATGACATCATCTTCAGGGAGATCTTGTCACAATAAGAGATTCGCACAAAAATGGAAATAAGTAGTTAATTACCTATAACATTGCGACTGATTGTTGAAAAACCAAGCAACTGTGGAAAAATGCCTCGCACAAAGCTGGAAGAGGGGCGTTATGCCTGAGGCGCATTCAAATGCTCGACCATATGGCCTTTGGCTTCGATTCCCCGAATGATTTCCTGCGCATGCGATGCATCGCGGGTCTCGATTGTGATATCGATTGATGCGCCCTTGACCGGTACATTGAGGAAGGTGCGGTGGTGGTCCACCTCCAGCACATTGCCGCCCAGATCGCCGATGACGGTCGAAATTTCCCCCAAGACGCCCGGTCGGTCGGGGATGGTAATCCGAAGGCCGACAATCTGCTGCTTGCGTCCCAGCTGCCGCACAATTATCGACGACAGCAGCCGTGGATCGATATTGCCACCACAAAGGACCAACCCGACCCGCTTGCCTTTGAACCGTTCCGGTTTGGCAATGACTGCGGCCAGACCTGCCGCACCAGCCCCCTCGGCCATGGTTTTCAAATGAGTCGCATAGGCATTGATCGCCTGCTCGATCTGGCCTTCGGACACCAGAATGATGTCAGACACCAGATCCGAAGCAATCAGGGCAGGAAGTCGGCCAGCCTTCTTCACGGCGATGCCTTCGGCCAAAGATTGTCCGCCACAAGTCAGCTCTGTATTGTTGAGCTCATTATACATGGTCGGGTAAAGCTCGGTTTCAACGCCAATGATTTCGATGTCGGATTTGATCGCTTTGGCGGCTGTCGCCATTCCAGAAATCAGTCCACCGCCACCAATCGGCACAACAAGGCAATCAAGATCTGGCACATCGGCGAGCATTTCAATCGCCACGGTGCCCTGACCGGCAATCACATATGGGTCGTCATAGGGATGAACAAAGGTCGCGCCGTTTTCCTCGGCCATCCGCATGGCCGCAACACCCGCTTCGGCTACGGTTTCGCCCTCCAGAATGACCGTCGCCCCGTAGGCCTTGGTGGCAGCCACTTTGACGAAGGGGGTGAATTCCGGCATCACGATGGTTGACGGGATGCCAAGGCGTGTCGCATGCAGCGCCACCGCTTGCGCGTGGTTGCCCGCAGACATGGCGATCACACCGGCATTTTTCTGCTCGTCAGTCAGCGACAACAGCTTGTTCAGTGCTCCGCGCTCCTTGAAGGCATTGGTGATCTGCATATTGTCATATTTAACGAAAATCTCGGCCCCGAAAACCTGCGATAGAATATGCGCTGGCAGGATAGGGGTCCGGAGCACGGAACCGGCGATTTTTTCAGCAGCGTCTTCGATATCGGACAGGCTAGGGCGCAAATCAGACAGGGACTGAGACATGGATTTCTTTTCAATCTAAGTTGGAGTGATCCCTCGACAATGCCCTATTGCTCCACCACATTCAAATGCTCTGAAGACATATGGCGGCAAAGACTGGCCATTTGAAGCAGTTTGGTGAGGGAGGTTGCTCGCATCAGTTGCAAAAAGATCTTGCCAGCCAGAGCTTTGGACTTGAGGTGAAATCATCAAAGCTGTATCAGCAAAGGCTAGCCAAAATGAAACGAGCCCTGTTTGGGGGAGAGAATAGATGACGGACATGCGCTTTGAGACACTGGCCAGCACCGATCTGGATGCGGCCCTGCCGGACTTGACCGAGATCCTTCTTGCCTGTGTCAGGAACGGAGCCAGTGTCAGCTTCATCGAACCGTTCGAAGCCGATGATGCGCGTGCCTTCTGGCAAGACAAGGTCTTTTCGTCTGTACGGGATGGAGGCACCCTTCTGATGGTCGCCCGGATCGGTGAGAAAATCGTCGGAACGGTTCAGCTGCAGACCGCCATGCCCCCCAATCAGGCCCATCGCTGTGAAGTGGCCAAATTGCTGGTCCATCCCGATTATCGCAAACGTGGTATCGCCACCATGCTGATGGAAATGCTTGAAAGCGAAGCCCGCACATTGCGAAAAAGCCTGATCACCCTTGATACCAGATCAGGGGATCAGGCCGAACCGCTCTATATCATGCTCAATTACAAGATTGCGGGCCGGATTCCGAACTTTGCACGGGCAACCGATTCCGATCGGCTGGATTCGACCACCTACATGTACAAAATCCTGTCTTAGATCCGTTAAGGCTTTGGACAAGGGGCTGAATGGGGTTATGGCTGGTTTGCAAGGGCTTCGGCCACCTGCAGAGCGAAATAAGTCAGAATGCCGTCAGCGCCCGCCCGTTTGAAGGCCAACAGGCTCTCCCACATGGCGCGATCCTGATCAAGCCAGCCATTTTGTCCCGCAGCACGGATCATCGCATATTCACCGGACACCTGATAGGCAAAGGTCGGCAGCGAAAAGGACGATTTCAGCCGATAGACAATGTCCAGATAGGGCATGCCCGGCTTGACCATGATCATGTCCGCGCCTTCCTGAATATCCAGTTCTGCTTCCAGCAGGGACTCGCTGCCGTTGGATGGATCCATCTGGTATGTTTTCTTGTCGCCCTTCAGGGTCGCATTGGCGCCGACTGCATCGCGGAATGGGCCATAAAAGGCCGAGGCATATTTGGCCGTATAGGCCATGATCTGCACATCCTGATAGCTGTTGGCATCAAGGCTTGAGCGGATGGCGCCAATCCGGCCATCCATCATGTCGGACGGGCCAATAATATCAGCGCCTGCGTCTGCTTGCACCAGAGCCTGTTCACACAATTGCTGCACGGTCGCATCATTGACGATCACCCCGTCTTCCAGCAGGCCGTCATGGCCATGGCTGGTATAGGGATCAAGCGCAATATCGGTCATCAGGCCAATTTCCGGCACTTCCTTTTTGATTGCACGCAATGCCCGGCAAGTCAGGTTGTTTTCGTTGAGCGCTTCTGACCCGGTATCATCCCGCAAATCAGGGTTTGTATAAGGGAACAGGGCCAATACCGGAATGCCGAGCTTGGCAGCGCGTTCTGCCGCGCGCACCGCATTATCGACCGAAAGCCGGTCAACGCCCGGCATTGAGGAGACTGACTGGCGTATATTGTCGCCATCAATCACAAAGATCGGCCAGATCAGGTCATTCACCGTCAGAGCATTCTCTTGCACAAGCCGTCGCGACCAATCGCTCTTGCGGTTGCGGCGCATCCGGCGACCGCCGGTAATTGCACTGATATCGATATGTGGCGCGCCAAAATTGTCCACATTGCTCTTGCTGGATCTGCTCATGATGGTTGGTCCCGTTGATCAGTCTTTCTTTTCTCAAGTCAACCCTGGTCCAGGTCTGAGGCGACCATGCCGGTTGTTGTTGTCATGCTTATCATATTTCCGCTGGCAGAAAACTGACCAATTGGTAATCCTTGATAATGAACATTTACGTAAACGACATTGCACATGTTATTTTGTTATATATTACATCTAGTAAGAAGGTTTAGGATTGGCCGGATTTTGCGAAATTGCGTTGACCCGTGTCACCATATGTGACAGAGCATAGGGAACAATACGAGGTCGAAAAGTGACCGGGGAGGAACGCAATGGACTTTGCACTGTCAGAAGAGCAACTCGCATTTCAGCAAATGGCGATGGACTTCGCGCAAAATGAACTCGAACCCCATGCGGCCGAGTGGGATGAGAAGTCGATCTTCCCCGTCGATAAGCTGCGTGAGGCCGCCGCTCTGGGGTTTGGTGGCATCTATGTGCGTGATGATGTCGGCGGTTCGGGTCTCAGTCGCCTGGATGCGGCGATCATTTTCGAAGAATTGTCGAAAGGCTGCACTTCCACCGCAGCCTATATCTCCATTCATAATATGACGGCATGGATGATTGACACCTATGGCAGCGAAGAGCAGCGCCAGCGCTGGCTGCCATCCATGTGCTGCATGGACATGTTCGGCGCCTATTGCCTGACCGAACCCAATTCAGGGTCAGATGCGGCTTCCCTGCGCACCAAGGCGAAAAAAGACGGCGACCATTATGTGCTCAATGGTTCCAAGGCCTTCATTTCCGGTGGTGGCGCGGCAGACATCTATCTGGTGATGGTCCGCACCGGTGAGGAGGGGCCAAAAGGCATCAGCTGCATTGCCGTGGAGAAGGACACTCCCGGCCTGTCCTTTGGTGCACAGGAGCAAAAACTTGGCTGGAAAAGCCAACCGACGGCAGAGGTCATTTTTGAAAATTGCCGCGTGCCCGTCGACAATCTTATTGGCGCAGAAGGGCAGGGCTTTTCCATTGCCATGTCCGGCCTTGACGGTGGGCGACTCAATATTGGTGCCTGTTCGCTGGGCGGGGCGCAATTCTGCCTTGATCGCGCCATCACCCATATGAAAGAGCGCAAGCAGTTTGGCCGCCCGATTGCCGATTTTCAGGCGCTGCAATTCCGTATTGCCGATATGGCAACCGAACTGGAAAGCGCCCGCCTCATGCTCCATCGCGCAGCCGTTTCAGTTGATGCCAAAACGCCGGAGGCCACAAGGCAGGCCGCCATGGCCAAGCGACTGGCGACCGACATTGGTTTCAACGTGGTCAATCAGGCGCTGCAATTGCATGGCGGCTACGGCTATTTGCGTGACTATCCGATCGAGCGCTTCTTCCGAGACGTCCGAGTCCATCAAATTCTGGAAGGCACCAACGAAGTTATGCGCGTAATTATTTCCCGCGACTTGCTCAGAGACTGACAAGTTGATAGGCCAAGGGGGCGTGTTGTCTAACACGCTCTTTTCTCCCCTCTCTTCTCTTCATGATCTGGAGGCCATCGGCCAATGAACGATATTCTGTTTGAGCAACGCGGCGTTGTCGGACTGGTTACCCTCAATCGCGTCAAGGCGCTCAACGCACTTTCCCATGACATGGTTCTGCAACTGTCGGACCAGCTTGACGCTTGGCGTGAGGATGACAGCATCCAGGCGGTCATTCTGACCTCTGCCAGCGAAAAGGCCTTCTGCGCAGGTGGCGACATTCGCCATATGTGGGAAAGAAAGGGCAATCCGCCTTATGACTTTTTCTATTCGGAATATCGTCTCAATCAGAAAATTCATCGCTATCCAAAGCCTTATCTGTCGCTGATTGATGGCATTGTCATGGGCGGTGGGGTCGGCCTTTCAATGCATGGCAAATATCGGGTTGCGGGCGAAGGCATTCGGTTTGCCATGCCCGAAGTTGGCATTGGCTTCTTCCCCGATGTCGGCGGCAGCTATCTGTTGCCCCGCATGAAGGGCAAATCCGGGACCTATTGCGCAATGTCCGGGGGCCGTCTGAAACTGGGTGCCTGCCTGGATTTCGGTCTGGTCACTCATGCCGTGACTGCGGAAAAACACGCCTCCATCATCGAACGCGTGGCCGCAGGCGAGGCCATCGAAGCGGTGCTGTCTGATTTGGCCGAAACCGTGCCGTCAGAATTGTCCGATGCCGAAATCGCGACCATCAACACAGCCTTTGCAGGCGATAGCGTAGCCGAAATTGTCTCCGCCCTTGAGGCTGACCCGTCCGATTTTGCCCAATCCACCTTGCAGGTGATCCGCTCAAAATCGCCCACCTCCGTCCATGTTGCCTTCGAGCAAGTGATGCGCGGTGCAAAGCTCGATTTTGAAGGCTGTATGCAGTTGGAATATCGCATCGTTCATCGCATACTTGAAAATGAAGATTTTTATGAGGGTGTCCGCGCGACAATTGTTGACAAAGATGGTGCTCCTAAGTGGAATCCGGCAGACCTTGAATCGGTCGACCCATCCCAAATAACGGCCCATTTCGAACCACTCGACGGGCCGGACCTTGAATTCGAGACAAAATGACACTGAAACTGACAGATCCTGCGCCCAGGATTTTGGGTGAAAATCTTCCCTTCTGGTTGACCGTGGCCACACGGATCGCCAGCCTGTTTTTGATGGCGACCGGAATTCTCTATTGGGTCGACATATTGGGGATCATGGGAGAAAGCGGCTTGGTGCGTGGTCCCTGGCAGGAGGCCGGGGTACGGGTGCTGCTCGCCTGTTCGTTCCTGATTGCCTCGGTCGGTGTTTGGCAACTGACCTTCTGGGGCGTGGTCATGTGGGTGCTTAGCGCCACCGCGCAGACGGCTTCGATTTTGTTGATGGATGACTTCATGCCCCATCAGGCATTCATCTCGATCATTCATTTCATCGCTTTGATTTTGTTGGCGGTAGCCTGCGGCTGGATCTACTTCAAGGCCATAAGGCCAAATGAAGAGGACTGAAACAAGGCGGACCGAGCAAGACACTCGGTCCGCACCTATACATAAAATATTGCTGGGGGAGGAAACCATGGCAAATGTTGCATTCATCGGTCTGGGGAATATGGGCGGGCCGATGGCGGCCAATCTGTTGGCGGCCGGTCATCAATTGTGCGGCTATGATCTGAGTGAAGACGCGTTGGCAAGGCTCAAGGATCAAGGCGGCACCGTAGCGGTTTCTGTCGCCGAGGCGGTGAAAGAGGCCGATGTGGTCGTCACCATGTTGCCTGCAGGCAAACATGTGCGCACCGTCTATTCTGGCGAACATGGCATTCTGTCCACTGTCAAACCCGGCACGACCCTTATTGATAGCTCGACCATTGATGTTGATTCCGCCCGTGTCGTTGCAGAGGCAGCAGCCAAGGCGGGCATGAAGATGGTGGATGCACCGGTCTCAGGTGGCGTAGGCGGCGCTGCCGCTGGCACCCTGACCTTCATGGTCGGCGGCCCCGATGAAGCGTTTGCCGCCGCCAAGCCGTTTCTTGAGATCATGGGCAAGACCATTATCCATGCAGGCGGTGCGGGCAATGGGCAGGCGGCCAAGATCTGCAACAATATGATGCTCGGGATTCAGATGATCTCGGTTTGCGAAGCCTTTGCCTTGGCCGAGAAGCTCGGACTTGATCATCAAAAGCTTTACGATATTTCTTCAACAGCCTCCGGTCAGTGCTGGTCTCTGACCTCTTATTGCCCAGTGCCCGGGCCTGTTGAGACGTCGCCAGCCAATCGGGACTATCAGCCCGGCTTTGCTGCGGGCATGATGCTCAAGGATCTCAATCTGGCCCAAGACGCCTCCGTTGCTGTTGCCGCAAACACGCCTTTGGGGGCTCATGCCAGCGAGCTTTACAAGGCGTTCTGCGAGGAAGGGTATGATAGTGTTGACTTTTCTGGCATCATAAAGATGCTGCGTGGCTGACCTTTGGCTTGGTAAAGGCTTGGGTCCATAGAACTGCGTATTTATCGTTATTTTCTAACCACTTATTTACCACACTTGAAAGTCGGCCCCTGAAAAGGCCGACTTTCCGCCTTTTAAGTCTTTATTAAGTGCGTTGTTTAAGCAGATTTTATTTGGAGCGAGCTACGTTTGGGTAAGAAGCGGTAAAACCGCCAGCTATAAAGTCTAAAAAAACGAGGCTCAAACGGATGATTACAGCACAAAAAGCAATGGATGCAGCCGAGCAAGCCGAAGGCGAAGTGGAAGTTAAACCGCTTTATATGGATGCTCTTCGACTGGTTGAACGCCTCCATCGTAGGCTTCTTGACGTTATCAAAGATGAATTTGAACGTCGTGGCCGTACCGACGTGAACAGCGTGCAGGCACTGTTGCTGTTCAATATTGGTGATGCGGAAGTAACAGCGGGTGAATTGCGGTCCCGTGGCTACTATCAAGGCTCCAACGTTTCTTACAACCTCAAGAAACTGGTCGATATGGGATATGTCAATCACGAGCGCTCCAAGGTGGATCGTCGTTCTGTGCGGATTTCCCTGTCTGAAAAAGGTGTTGAGGTAAGAGAAATCGTCGGTGAGCTATATGATCGCCACATCAACACGATTGAGCAATTGGGCGGAGTCTCAGCTGAAGATTTCCAGGTCCTGAACAAATCGCTTCAACGTCTGGAGCGCTTCTGGACCGATCAGATTCTCTATCGGCTTTAAATTCTGCGGCATGTCCTGCAGATATCCAGAACGTCGATAGGGCACTCCCAAGACTATCAAGGTTCAAGTCGCGACGCTTGACCCTGCTGAATCGACGTTCATGTTCTGACCACATGCACTGACCCTCGCAAGGCAACTTGCGAGGGTTTTGCATTTGTGGACGCCTCAGTGCAATAATGGGCATCCAAACACCGCCATTGAGCCGTGTCTTTTCACAACGACGTGAAGGGAAGTGATGATCTGACAGGCAGTTCATCTTTGGTTCATCCTGAATTTGCCACATTATGCTGGCACGCCTCGCTGAGGCTGTTGTCCAATATGGCAGAATCAATGATAGCTTGACCCGCACGACAAAAACCCCATTGTGAGGGCTGAATATCCTGCCTTTGCAACTGCAAGGGGGCTTGGTATTTCAAATTGAAATCCCGAGATGACTTTGCAAAAGCCGTTCAGTGTGGCAAATAGACCATCAACGGAGTGAGAATTGGTGAAGAAGGCGATGAAGAAGACGAAGAATACCTCAGATTGCACGAACGCATCGGGCATTATCACGTCCCGTCGCAGCTTCTTGACGACAAGCGGATCCATGCTTGCCGGTCTCGCCAGTTTCAGCGCCGCCCCTGTTTGGGCGCAAAGCGTGAACCCGATTGACGAAGTTCTGAACCAGCGTCCTGCCGAATGGGGTGACCGATTTGACACGCCCGGACAGACCGTGGCAGCCGTGCGCACAGCAGAACCCACCTTGTCGAAAACCACCGCCGACAATATTCAGACGGCCATTCAGTCCTATTACGGCATCGTCCAGCAGGGTGGCTGGCCACTGGTGCCCGATGATCAGACCTTGCGCATTGGTGCGCGATCCCAAACGGTCAGCATTCTCCGCCAGCGCCTGCTGATGTCCGGCGATCTGCACCAAAGTGTCGGCATGAGTGATGTCTTCGATTCCTACGTCGATGCTGCCGTGCGCCGTTTCCAGTCCCGTCATGGTTTCTCCCCTGATGGCATTGTTGGCAAGGATACTTTTGCGGCGCTCAATGTGCCGGCGGAAATTCGCATGCGCCAGCTTGAAACCAATCTGGTGCGAGTGCGCTCCATGTCGGGCTATCTTGGTGACCGCTATGTGATGGTCAACATTCCTGCGGCCGAGATCGAGACAGTGGAGAATGGCTTTGTCCATTCCCGTCATACCGGCGTGGTGGGCAAGATTGATCGTCAGACACCTGTACTGGCCTCCAAGATCCATGAAATCAATTTCAATCCTTACTGGCATGTTCCCAAAAGCATCATCATCAAGGATCTCATTCCGAAGATGCAGAAGGACCCTAATTATCTTTCCGACAACAAGATCAAGATCCGCGACCTGAAACACAATGTTGAACTTGACGCCTCGCAGGTGGATTGGACAACCGATGATGCCCTGAATTATCAGTTCCGTCAGGAGCCAGGGGCAAAGAATTCCATGGGGTCGATCAAGATCAACTTCCACAACAAGCATTCAGTCTATCTGCATGACACCCCGTCCAAAACCCTGTTTGGCTCAAGCTACCGCTTTCATTCATCAGGCTGCGTGCGTGTGCAGAATGTGCGCGAATTCGTGACTTGGGTGTTGAAGGATACGCCGGGCTGGGATCGTATTGCCATCGATGAAGTCATCCGCGCAGGTGAGCGCGTCGATGTTGCAGTTCGTGGCCGCGTGCCGATCTACATGACCTACATTACAGCATGGTCAACCAATGGTGGCATGATCCATTTCCGCGATGATATCTATAATCGCGATGGTCTGTCTGCGATGAGCCCGGCTCCGCAGGCAACCCAGCCGCTATAACCTGATCCGGAGACAAAAGATGTCAGCGCCCAAGGCTGGTGAAATCTACATCGAATTTTTCCAGATCGGACAACAGGTAAAAGCCGTCGCAGTAGACGCCAGCACAGGCGTTGAAGTGACGGTTTTTGGCCCCGCTAGTGTCTCCCAGCGTGATCTGCAAAATCTGGCCGTCAGGAAGCTGCAAATGCGCCTTCGTCAACTTGGGCATTCCTGAAACCATCTTTTTGGGGAATATTCATTCCCTCGCATCCACTGCTGTCCGAAAATCCATATTGGGTTTGTCAGGCGATTATGCTAATCCCAAATCATGATATGTGTGAAATCGCAAAAAGAGCTCATAGTGATGCCTTTATGCGAACATGTAATCCTGTTTCTTTGAGATATTTGTGACAGACATTCCAAGGCCGTATGTGGTAGCTAATAGCCTCGGATTTTGTTTTGCGCATCAAACGGAATGCTGCGTTCAGGCGTGCTCTCATGGCACCGGGGCGCGTCAAGGCACTCAAACTCGCGAGCAGGTATGGCTGGCGTCGTCCGCCATCCTTGCTTCAGCCAATTGAAGGGGTAAGTTTCATGTCAGCCAATGATAACAATGCGGGAGTTATCTTCCCGGACTTTTTCTCTCGTGATCTTGCTTCCGGTGACCCGGAGATCGCCAAGGCAATCAGCGATGAGCTGGGTCGCCAGCAGCACGAAATCGAGCTGATCGCTTCAGAAAACATCGTCTCCAAAGCGGTGCTCGAAGCGCAGGGCTCGATCATGACCAACAAATATGCGGAAGGGTATCCGGGCCGTCGCTATTATGGTGGGTGTCAGTTCGTGGACGTGGCTGAAAATCTCGCAATCGAGCGTGTCACCAAACTGTTTGGCTGTGAATTTGCCAACGTTCAGCCCAATTCCGGTTCTCAAGCCAACCAGGCTGCCTTCATGGCCCTGATCAAGCCGGGCGACACCATTCTGGGCATGAGCCTTGATGCCGGTGGTCACTTGACCCATGGTGCCAAGCCAAACCAGTCCGGTAAATGGTTCAACGCGATCCAGTATGGCGTGCGCAAGCAGGATGGCCGTATCGATTTCGATCAGGTCGAAGAACTCGCCAAAGAGCACAAACCCGCCATGATCATCGCCGGTGGCTCTGCCTATAGCCGCGAATTCGATTTCGAACGATTCCGCGAAATCGCCGATTCCGTTGGCGCTTACCTGATGGTCGACATGGCGCATTTTGCTGGTCTGGTTGCCGCAGGCCTGCATCAAAGCCCATTCCCCCATGCCCACATTGCCACCTCCACGACTCATAAGACCTTGCGTGGTCCCCGTGGTGGTCTGGTGCTGACCAATGATGCGGACATCGCCAAAAAGGTCAATTCTGCGGTTTTCCCTGGCTTGCAGGGTGGCCCGCTGATGCATGTGATCGCTGCCAAGGCCGTTGCCTTCGGTGAAGCCTTGACTGACGAATTCAAGGTTTATGCAAAGGCAGTGAAGGACAATGCGCAAGCCTTGGCCGACACCCTTTATGCTGGCGGCGTGGAGCTGGCATCTGGCGGCACCGATAACCACCTGTTGCTGGTTGACCTGCGTCCAAAGGGCCTGACCGGCAAAGCCGCAGAAGCGGCTCTGGGGCGCGCCTTCATCACCTGCAACAAGAATGGCGTGCCGTTCGATCCGGAAAAACCAATGATCACGTCCGGCATTCGTCTGGGTACACCTGCGGGCACGTCGCGCGGGTTTGGCACAGAAGAGTTCAAGCTGATCGGTCAATTGATCATTGAAGTGCTTGACGGTCTGGTTGCAAATGGTGAAGAAGGCAATGGAGCCGTGGAATCAGCGGTGAAGGAAAAGGTCATTGCTCTGACCAATCGCTTCCCGATTTACGCGGATCTCTAAGTCAGATGCGGGCAGGGCTCATCCTTGGGCCCGCCCTTTCATCCCAGAGATTGAGTGAGGCCGAGCGATGAAATGTCCCTATTGCGGATTTGATGATACCCAAGTCAAGGATTCCCGGCCCACAGAAGACAATACCGCGATCCGCCGCCGCCGCGTTTGCGCAGGCTGTGGCGGTCGTTTCACCACGTTTGAGCGCGTCCAGCTCCGTGAATTGTCGGTGATCAAACGCACAGGTCGCCGCGTCCCGTTCGATCGGGATAAATTGATGCGCTCCGTACAGGTCTCCCTGCGCAAACGCCCCGTAGAAGACGAAAAGGTCGAACGCATGGTCTCCGGCATCGTCCGCCAGTTGGAGAGTGCAGGCGACGCCGAAGTGCAGGCCGAACATATCGGAACCCTGGTGATGGAAGGCCTCAAGAGCCTTGATGAGATCGCCTATATCCGATTTGCATCCGTCTACAAGAATTTCCGCGAAGCCAAGGATTTTTCAGATATGCTTGATGAGCTGTCCGAAGATCAGGCAAAAGACGGCGAGGAAAGTGCCAACTAGAGCGGCTTGACATCAATCCGGGTTGCTCGAATGGCGAGGCAAAGTGGGAGGCATGGATCACATGCAACGCTTCACACGCCAACTGAGCGACGAGGAGCTTATGGCTCTGGCTCTGCGGCTTGGCCGCCGGGGGCAGGGCAATACAGCGGAAAATCCCGCCGTTGGGTGCGTTATTGCCCGACAGGATGACAATGGCACCACCATTCTTGGTCGTGGCTGGACACAGCCCGGAGGCCGTCCCCATGCCGAACGCGTCGCGTTGGCAGAAGCGGGAGCCGCCGCAAAAGGTGCCACGGCCTATGTGACGCTGGAGCCATGTTCGCACCATGGAAAGTCGACCCCCTGTGCCGAAGCCCTGATCAAAGCCGGTATTGCCCGCGTCCTTGCTGCGCATCCAGACCCGGATCCCCGCGTTGCCGGGCGCGGTTTTGCCATGCTTGAGGCCGTGGGCATTCAAACCGAAACGGGTCTGTTGGAACGCGCTGCGCACCGAGATCTGGCTGGTTTTCTATCACGCACCGTGCGCGCGCGCCCATGGGTGCAGGCTAAATTGGCCTTGTCGAAAGATGGCAAGATCGGCCTGACCAATGTGCCGAACCATCCAATCACCGGCAAATTGGCGAAAAACAAAACCTATGCCCTGCGTGCCAGGGCCGATGCAATCCTGATTGGCTCACGAACCGCGCGCATCGATGACCCGATTCTGACCGTGCGCAGCCCCGGCCTTGAAACCCTCTCTCCCATACGGGTCATTCTTGACGGTGCGGGCTCTCTGTCACCGGATAGCCAGTTGGTCAAAAGTGCCCGCAATGTGCCTGTCTGGGTACTGGCGACCGGGCACATAGCCGCTGACAAGGCCTTGAAACTCGAAGAAGCAGGCTGCCGCTTGTTCCTGTTTGACCAAACGGGGGCCGGTCACGTGCCACTGAAAGCTGCGCTTCAATGCCTGGGGGAGCAGGGCATTAACACGCTGTTTGCAGAATGCGGGGCAGGGTTGGCCCAAGCCCTATTGTCCGAGACACTGATTGACGAATTCTTCCTTTATCGCGGCGGGGAAAATGTTGGTTCACAGGGAGTGCAGGGGTTCTTGCAGCCAGTGAATGACATAATGCAAAAGGCAGGATTGGCACTTGATCGACAGGAAAGTCTGGGCAACGACCGGATGGAGGTTTATATACGGTCTCAAAGCCTGTCAGAGCTGTATGGCAACCTTTCAGAATGACACCCAATCGAATAAGGGGAAGCGAAGATGTTCACCGGAATTGTCACCGACGTCGGCGAAGTGATCGAACACCAAGACATACCAGCTGGCCAACGGGTCAAGATTGCCACCCACTTTGATCCAAAAACCATCGAGATCGGTGCATCCATTGCCTGTTCCGGTGTTTGCCATACGGTTATTGCATGTGGTGCCCTCAAAGCGGGCCAAAACTATTTCGTGGTCGAATCCGCCAAGGAAACCCTTGATCTGACCAATGCGTCGGAATGGCGTGTCGGTCGCAAACTCAATCTGGAACGGTCCCTGCAGATGGGGGACGAACTGGGTGGCCATCTGGTGCTTGGCCATATTGATGGCGTTGCTGAAATCGTCGAGCGCGAAGATCATCCGGACAGCGTTTTCTTCAAGTTGCGTGCCCCCGATCAACTGGCCCGCTTTATTCCGACCAAGGGGTCGGTCGCGCTGGATGGCACGTCGCTGACGGTCAATGATGTCGATAGGGATGACTTCACAATCTTCCTTATTCCGCACACGCTGGATAATACCACCTGGGCAGACAAGAAGGTCGGTGACAAGATCAATCTCGAGGTCGACATGATGGCGCGCTATGTTGCGCGTCTTAGTGAGTATAAGCCATCCTGACAAGGGACGGCCTGCTGGCTTCATGCTATAACGGATCGACAGGTGCGGCGGATTAAGGTTCGTCGCGCCTGATTGCCTTTTTGGGCTGGACAAATTCCACCTTTCGTGGTTTGACACGCCCTCACAGCGACACAGCTGGAACAAGACGATTGGACAAAGCAATGAGTGCAAAAGACCCCAACTTTCTGATCATTGAAGCCCGCTTCTATGAAGACCTCGCCGACGAGTTGGCGAAAGGTGCAATGGCTGCCTTTGATGAAGCCGGTGTCTCCTATGAGCGCGTGTCCGTTCCAGGCGTTTTGGAAATCCCTGCTGCTCTCTCCATGGCCATGGCTGCCGTGGAAGAAGGAGAGGCTGATTATGATGGTTACGTCACCCTTGGCGTGGTGATCCGTGGTGAAACCTCCCACTATGACATCGTGGCGAACGAATCCGCCCGTGCCATCATGGATCTTGCCGTCGAGGGCTGTGTGGCTGTTGGCAATGGCATTCAGACCGTTGAAAATTCAAATCAGGCTTGGGCCCGCGCAAATGTCACCGACAAGGACAAAGGTGGCGCTGCCGCCAAAGCGGCTCTGGCCATGGTCGACCTAAGAGAAAAATTCGGAATCGAATAATGACCGAGAGTGAGAAACCGGTACGCACGGCAAACAAGCGTGGCTCTGCCCGCCTTGGTGCCGTGCAGGCCCTGTATCAAATGGACGTCGGCGGCACACCGCTGGTAGACGTGCTTCAGGAATTTGAGCTTTATCGTCTCGGCAAGGAAGTCGACGAAGAGCTCTACCTGCCCGCAGACTTTTCCTATTTCAAGGGATTGGTCAGCGGTGTCGTGCGCGAACAGCGTGTCCTTGATCCAATGATCCATAACGCGTTGGAAAAAGGCTGGCCTTTGGCGCGCATCGATCAGACCATGCGCGCCATCCTGCGGTGTGGTCTTTATGAATTGATGTCCCATAAGGAAGTGCCGGTACCGGTGATTCTGACTGAATATGTTGATGTCGCCAAAGCCTTCTTCGAAGAGGACGAGCCTCGTTTGGTCAATGCGGTGCTCGACAATCTGGCTCGCGGTATGCGCGCCGACGAAATGAAGAAGAAAAACAGCAATTAACGGGCCGACCATGTCAGAAAAGAAGCGGCGGATTGGTGAAAGTGCGTTGATTGCGCGCTATTTTGCCCCTTTGTGCAAAGAGGACGCCGCTTTTGGCCTGAGCGATGACGCCGCCTTCTTGAGCGTGCCCGATGGCCGGCAATTGGTTCTTACCAAGGATATGCTGGTTGCCGATGTTCATTTCTTTGCCAATGATCGTCCGGACCTGATCGCTGCCAAGGCCTTGCGGGTCAATCTCTCCGATCTGGCGGCCAAGGGCGCAAAGCCCTTTGGCTATATGCTCGGCCTTGGGCTACCAACTGACTGGAGCGAAGACTGGCTTGCGCATTTTTGCGAAGGCCTCAAGCGCGATCAGCAGCAGTTTGACTTTCCCCTGCTTGGCGGCGACACCGTCAAAAGCCCCGAACGTCTGGTTCTCTCGGTCACCGCTTTCGGTTTGGCTGATCATCAAAGACAGGTCTTGCGTAAACATGCAATGCCGGGTGATCTGGTTTATGTCACAGGGACCATCGGTGACAGCGCTCTGGGTCTTGAAACCAGGAAAGGGCATCTGACGGACCTATTGAGTGAACAACAGCATGCCTTTCTGACCGACCGATTTTTGTTGCCCCAGCCACGCGTGTCTTTGCGCCACTTGATTGGACGTTTGGCGAGCGCCTCGATGGATGTGTCGGACGGGCTTTTGGGCGACGCTGGCAAAATGGCCAGAGCGGCCAAGGTCGCCATTGCGATTGATCAGGATTGTATTCCTATCTCGAATGCCGCTCGCTCTGTCGTCACTCAAAAGCCGGATATGTGGCAGGCCGTGATGAGCGGTGGAGACGATTACGAACTGCTCTTCACGCTGCCCGCGCACCACAAAACCGAGGCCGAAAAACTGGCCGCACACACAGATGTGCCAATCACATGCATCGGTAGGGTTGAGGAAGGTGAGGGCGTGCATCTGCGACGATTGACCGGAGAGACGGAATTCTTTGGCACAATCATCGCCTATGAGCATTTCTGATCAGGCAACCCAGCAGAAATAGCTTCCAAGATTAGACGCCATACAAAAACACCGTCGACCAGAGACCGACGGTGTTTTTTTGCATTTATAAGATCAATTGCAGGCGTTGCCTTTATGTGCCGAACGGGTTTTTCGGGCCAAGGCCTTCAATCAGACGACCAATGAACGAAGCCTCTGCACCACCGGTCGGGGTGACCTGATTGGTAAAGTCGAACAATTTGCCGTCTTTCAGACCATAGCGTGCCGTGCGCGCAACGCGTTGTTCTTCATCCATATAAACAGCAACCACCGTCTGGTCGACGGGTCTGGAATTCATGAAAGCGACCGGTCTCTTGCGGGTCTGAGAAATATAATAGAAGACCTCGTTGCCAAAGTTCGCGGTCGTTGAAGGCGTGCCAAGGGTCAATATCACCTGCTCGCGGCTCGATCCTACAGCGATCTGATCAAGGGTATAATCGCTTGGCACAAAACCATGGATCGATGTCTCTTCGGTAAAACACCCTGCCAGCAGAAAGGTGCCGAGACATACAGCAGCACTGACGGCCTTGACAGACGACAGGATCTTGTGGTTTTGACGGGCGTCGCGACTGTCCGCGCGGTGACTGAGGCTGAACATGTGAGTGTGTTACTCCTGCTGGTGACTGATCCACATGCCTGTTGACGAGCAACATGCAACGCAATGGCTAAACTGAGGCGCGGCAGATGCAAACGCCCAAAGACAGGCATTCCTATGTCTGTCGTTTTTTCTAGTCGGTATCCTTTTTGTTGTTTAAATGCAATCTTTGTCGCAAATCGGGCGATGATTTCTGGCAATTGTGATACTAACAACAAAGCAAAGCCCCGCTTTCGCACAGTTCAGATCGCACAGACGGATGTAAGCATGATCTTCAGCCTATTTCACAAAGAAACCAATCAGGAAAAAGCCGCCGACAGCTTGTATCAGTCGATTGTTGCCCAAGCGCGCAAACCTGAATTCTATCTCGACTATCAGGTGGAAGACAGCGTTACCGGACGGTTCGAAATGATTGTTTTGCATGCATACATGCTGTTCCACCGGTTGCGCGACGAAGATCAGCAGGCGCGCGATCTGGGGCAGGCGGTCTTTGATCGCTTCTTCAAGGATATGGACCACTCCTTGCGAGAAATCGGCATCGGTGACTTGTCCGTACCCAAGAAAATCAAGAAAATGGCGCAGGCATTCTATGGGCATGTTGGCGCTTATGACACCAGCCGTGCTGAAAGTGACGAAAGCTTCGCAGCCGCCCTGACGCGCAACATCTATCCCGATTGTGAAGGCATTCATGACAAGGCCCCGGCCTTGGTCGATTATGTAAGCGCTGCTACGATCACACTTGCAGAACAGAGCGTCGAAGACTTTGCCAACGGCCAAATTCGGTTTCCGACCATTGTTGCCATTGACAAGGCAGACGTCAAAACTGGGCACGTTTGACAACAAAACTGTGTATGATTGGTGCCTTGCCTACAGGAATTTGGCATCAGGTCTAGGAACCGCCCCAAAAGCCCCTAAATCTACAGAACCCAAAGAAATCTGGCCAAATGCAGCTGGCCACATAAAACAGCGCACCAAGATGCGCGATCCGAGGCAACGCCCGTGACGCAAAAACACAAAGATCCGGTTATCGAAAAACGTGATCCTCTTCTTTCCCTGCCGGTCATTGTCGCCCGCATCAAGAGCCTTGGTGAGGTCGTTAAGGCCAAGGCCGATGCAGACCAATGTGCCGAACTGGCCCGACGGCTGAATATTCTGTCCGTAAACGCTTTCGCCATTGATGCCCGTGTAACGCCGTTCAAAAAGACCGGTGCGCGGATTGAAGGCCGCGTGATGGGCGAAGTGGAGCAGGCCTGTGTCTACACTTTGAAGCCGGTCTTGCAGGAGATTGATGAGTCTTTTTCGCTGACCCTCGTGCCGCAAGGTTCTCCCTTCGCGCGTAAATCCAATGACGAGATTGCAGGCGGTGAAATGATCATCGACCCGGAAGGGGAAGATCCTCCCGAAGAATTCGAAGGAGACACCATTGACGTTGGTGTCTATGCAGAGGAATTTTTCGCGCTGGCTCTTGATGATTATCCGCGCGCCAACGACGCCGACTTCCATGATCATATTGAAAGCAAGGGCGGCCCGGACAGCGACGAAAACCCATTCGCAGCTCTGGCAGCCCTGAAGGATCAATTGTCAACAGATGGCGAGAAATAGGGGTCTTTCGATCAACTAACCCATAAGGCGGTTGTTTCTTGATTAGAAATCGATATTGTCCATCACAATCTTGTGACGGTGCGATTTCAGTGAAACGCAAAGGAAGATGTTCGATTGCGGGTGCATGCCCTTTGGAGCGGATGTCTGAACGAACAGAAAGCGGCGCAGAGTAGTCAGGTATGGCAGATATTGTGAACATTTCCCTCGATGTGATGGGCGGTGACAAGGGTCCCGCAGTTGTCCTGTCGGGGGCAGATATCGCACTGGAACGGTATCCGGATATTCGTTATGTGCTCTATGGCGAAAGTCCCATCATCGAGCCGATCCTTGAGCAATTCCCGAAGGTCAAGGCTGCCAGCACCCTGATTCATTGCGATGTCAGCGTTCAGATGGATGAACGGCCAAGTCAGGCTCTGCGACGTGGTCGGTTCAAATCTTCCATGTGGCAGGCCATCGAGGCGACAAAGAATGGCGCTGCCGATGTTTGCATCTCCGCTGGCAACACAGGCGCATTGATGGCCATGTCGAAATTTTGCCTCAGAACCATGGCAGATATCGAACGTCCGGCCATTGCTGCCATTTGGCCAACTTTACGCGGCGAGTCTATTGTGCTTGACGTTGGGGCAACCATCGGTGCCGATGCATCACAACTCATCGACTTCGCGATGATGGGTGGTGCCATGTCCAGATCCCTGTTTGGTATAGAACGCCCGACGGTTGGCTTGCTCAATATCGGCGAGGAAGACGTAAAGGGCCTTGATGCAGTCAAGGAAGCCGGGCGCCTTCTTCGCGATTTCAAACTGCCACAGATCGAATATAAGGGATTTGTGGAAGGCGACGATTTGGGCAAGGGCGTCGTCGATGTCGTTGTGACGGAGGGCTTTTCCGGCAACATCGCACTGAAGACCGCAGAAGGGACCGCCAAGCAATTGGCGACTTATCTGCGGGAGTCGATGAAGCGGACCTGGATGTCACGGCTTGGCTATATCTTTGCGCGTTCGGCCTTTGACCGTCTGCGTGAAAAGATGGACCCGAGCAAGGTTAATGGGGGTGTCTTTCTCGGCCTCAATGGCATCGTGATCAAAAGTCACGGCGGTGCCGACGGAGAAGGATTCGCCTCTGCCATCGGTCTTGGTTATGACATGGTCAAAAATGGCCTGACACAAAACATTGAACAGGATCTGTCTGTTTTCAACAAGAACCGGTACGCGATCGAAGAAGAACTCGCGACCGATGAGGAGAACGCATAAGTGAGTGTGTTACGATCAGTCGTCGTAGGTTCTGGTGCCTACTTGCCGCAAAAAGTTGTCACCAATGACGACATGACGAAAATCGTCGATACGTCGGATGAATGGATCCGTCAGCGAACCGGTATCGAGCAGCGCTATTTCGCAGCAGAAGGGGAATATACTTCTGATCTGGGTTACAATGCCGCCGTCGACGCGCTGAACAATGCCGGGATGGATGCACAAGAGATCGATATGATCATCTGTGCGACCGCTACCCCGGACAACACATTCCCTGCCACATCCGTTGCCATCCAGAACCGTCTTGGCATCCACCATGGTGCCGCGTTTGACGTGCAGGCCGTTTGCTCCGGTTTCGTCTTTGCCATGTCGACCGCCGATATGTATATCCGCTGCGGGCGCGCAAAGAATGTGCTGGTGATCGGAGCCGAAACGTTCTCCCGAATCCTTGATTTCGAAGATCGCACCACCTGCGTGCTTTTTGGCGATGGCGCCGGTGCCTTGATCCTGCAGGCGCAGGAAGGTGAGGGCACCAATGACGATCGCGGCATCCTGACAAGTCACATCCGTTCTGATGGCCGTCACAAGGGAAAGCTGCTGGTCGATGGTGGTCCGTCCACGACCCAGACCACAGGTCATTTGCGCATGGAAGGCAAGGAAGTCTTCAAGCATGCCGTGGGCATGATCACCGACGTGATCACCGATGCCTTCGCCGCAACAGGCATGTCGGCGGACGATCTGACATGGTTCATTCCCCATCAGGCCAATCGCCGCATTATCGATGCGAGCGCCAAGAAAATGAACATCGCCAAAGACAAGGTCGTCACCACGGTCCATATGCATGGTAACACCTCGGCGGCGTCCATTCCTCTGGCGATCAATACCGCTGTGCGTGATGGCCGCGTCAAAAAGGGCGATGTCGTGATGCTCGAAGCCATGGGCGGCGGGTTTACCTGGGGCTCTGTGCTGCTGCGCTGGTGATCGCTCGCTGCGAATAAATGAAATGATTGACCCGCCAGTCTTGCGCCAATGCAAGGCATGCGGGTTTTTCTATATGAAATCATTTCCTGCGACAATACAGAGACTTGCCAACTGCTTTTCAATCAGAACTTGAACCATAGGCACTCGATCAGGCCATTTTGGTTGATTGTTTCCGCCGTGAGCCTGCCCGATTAGCCCTTAAATGCAGAATAGCCAAAATAATGACGTGCCATTCAGACAATTACGCACTCTTGCAGTTGACGCAATCCGATTCCGGCAATACCCTTCCAGCTCAAATGAGTCAGTGTTTATGCTTCTAGATGAGGGTTGTAGCATGGGGGGCAAGACGGTTACGCGAGCGGACTTGTGTGAAGCGGTCTATCAGAAGGTTGGCCTTTCACGAACAGAGTCTGCTGAACTGGTTGAGATGGTCCTGGAAGAAGTAAGCAATAGCCTCGTAGAAGGGCAACAGGTCAAACTGTCTTCGTTCGGTACTTTCTTTGTGCGCGAGAAGAGTGAACGCATTGGTCGAAACCCCAAGACGGGTCAAGAAGTGCCAATCTCACCGCGTCGTGTCATGGTCTTCAAGCCTTCGAACGTTTTGAAGAAAAAGATCAACGACTCGCTTGCGCCGGGCAAATCCTGATTTCATCAAATCAGCTTTTTGATCGGGCTGAGGCAATTGTCCCATTGACGCCCGATTTGATGGATAAATTGTCTTTGTGCCGGGACTGGATGGTCCGGCAAGAATTATTATTTGAGTTTTTTTATCGGCGGCGAATTCAGATACGCGAGCTAGGTGGGAATCTTGCGCAAAAGCCCAGATGCATTTCGGACAATCAGCGAAGTTGCGCAGGATCTTGACCTGCCGCAACATGTGCTGCGCTTTTGGGAAACCCGTTTTTCGCAAATCAAACCGATGAAACGGGGCGGCGGTCGCCGCTATTACCGTCCAGATGACATTGATCTTCTAAAAGGTATTCGCCATCTGCTCTATGACGAGGGATACACGATCAAGGGTGTCCAGCGTATCCTCAAAGAGCAGGGGGTCAGACATGTCATTGACTCCATTGCAGAATCCGATGATGGAAACGATGCCGCCACAGCGCACACTTTCGCAGAGCCGCAAGCGTCCCGGCCGCAAGACTATCACGAGCCAAACCAGTTGGAGGTGACAAGACCGCCTCTGGTTGCGCCGCGTAACCCGGCATTGCAGCATCCAGCTCAAAACGGCAACAATAGTCAGGCTGCGGCGCCTATGCACGCTCAGCCCTCGCCAGCTCATCCTGTCGCCCAGCCAATGCAAAGCGCGCCAGCCGCCACCTATACTGCGCCGCCAGCCGCCGCGCCAGTGACACCCCCATCGGTTGCCGCTCAGATGCCGCAGGCCACAACAGCAGTCCAAGCGCTCCAGCAGGCCGCAGCAAACCCGATCCCTGTTCAACCAGAGCCGCCACACATTCAGGACAGGGCGCCGACACCGGCCGCATTTGCCCCGCACTTTGCGGATCAACCGCTGCAAACCCCGGTTCAACCTGTCGCCTCGACTGCGCCTGTCGCTTCTGGTCAAGCCCAAGCACCTGCTCAGGCCGCACCGCAAATGCCTCAACATCCTCAAGCCCAGATCGCACAAAAGGGACAAGGGGGGCAGGTGCCTCATATGCTGGAGGGCAATCATCAAGCCGGCGCTCTACCCAGAGATCTGGCAACAGGCGACCCCAAATTTGTCTCAGGCGAAGCGGCCTCGATTTCAGTCTCCGAAGCGCAACGTGTTCTGGGGGAGCAAGCGGGTGGTGGCAGTCTGTTCAATCGCCTGCGTAGCCGAATGGAAGAGCCTTCCAAGGTGGAAAAGACCAAAGCGGGCATGGCCCGGGACGATATCCGTCGCTTGCAATCCACCTTGTTTGAATTGCTCGAATGCAAACGCATTCTGGATCAGGCCCGCTCGGACGATTGAAACAGTGGATGGGCCGCTAGCGCAAGGCTTCCATCAGATCCTGAGACGCAGCAATGACCGATTTGGTCGCGAATGCACTGGCCTTGAAAGCCACCTCTGATTCAATCAATTCCACCAATTTTGAGGGATCAAGGCTGGGAGATGCCGAAACAGGTGCAATCGGGTCTGTGGGTTTGACCTCTGCTTTTGCCTTCACCGTGGTTTCCGGTGCATTTTCCGGCACAGGATTAGCGATGCCGATCGCGATGTCTTCAAAGCGATCTGCAGCATTTATCATGCCCGAGGCAGCTATGGTCAATGCAGGTATCATGGTGCTAGCTTAGCAGTCAGATCTTAAGGAAAATTTCGTACAGAGTGCGAATTTTTGGCCTATCCGTGAAACACTCGATTAACAATATCGATCCTGTCGCGGCAAACAAAAAAAATGGCCCCGCTATCCAACAGGGCCATTAAAAGCATCATCGGTCAGAAAACCATGACGCACTGGTGTCAAAGCGTCCGGACGGCTTGAGGTCATTGCATCGAGGGAATGGATATGGCTTTCTCTCGTTACGACTCATTTGCTGATAAGCTGTCCAGCGATTGGTTGGAGACTATGGGGCGGCGATTGCATATATATGACAAGGCGCGCACCTATGTCAGGGCAGCTTTCCTGAATCTCGCCTGCATGGATGCAAACGGGCGCACCAGAAAAATCAATTCCTTTGGGCATTGAACATTTACCTATCCAAACTTCGCGCGGGCCTATGTTAGGCTCTATGAGAAAATGACAGTAGGGCAGGCGGAGGCAAGCAAATGTCTAAGAAAGAACTTTCCGAAGACGAAAAGAAGAACAGCGCCAAATGCAGCAAAATCTCTACGGCCAAATATGAGGCGGAATTGCTGCGCCTGCAGATCGAACTTGTCAAAATGCAGGAATGGATCAAGCAGACCGGACATCGGGTGGTTGTCATTTTTGAAGGCCGCGACGCTGCCGGCAAGGGTGGCACGATCAAACGGATTACCGAGCCGCTCAATCCGCGCATCACTCAGGTTGTGGCTCTGCCAGCACCAACGGAACGCGAAAAGGGGCAGTGGTATTTCCAGCGCTATGTGCCTCATTTGCCCGCCCGCGGCGAAATGATCATCTTTGACCGGTCGTGGTACAACCGCGCTGGCGTCGAACGGGTCATGGGCTTTTGTACCGAAGAGGAATATCGTGAATTCTTGCGCAGCTGCCCAGAATTTGAACGCATGCTGGTGCGCTCCGGCATCCAGTTGATCAAATACTGGTTCTCCGTTTCTGACGAGGAACAAGAGCGCCGTTTCCAGAATCGCCTGAAAGACCCGACCAAACGTTGGAAACTGAGTCCGATGGATTTGGAAAGCCGCAAAAGATGGATGGATTATTCCAAGGCCAAGGATGAGATGTTCGCTCATACCGACATCAAGCAAGCCCCTTGGTATGTGGTCGAATCCGACATCAAAAAGCACGCTCGGCTCAATTGCATCAGCCATCTTCTCTCATTGGTGCCTTATGAAGACTTGACGCCAGAGCCGCTGGAACTTGAGCCTCGTCCGGTGCAAACGGGGTATGTCCGGCCACCGCTTGAAGAACAGACTTTCGTGCCCGAGGTTCACAAGGACCTCTAGTGCGGACCCAAGGGCGCGGCGCAATCCGCGCCTTTTTTATTGCCTGATTTTGCTTTGCCAGAAAGCCTTGCGTTGTTCAGATAGGAAAATTTTCAAAGATCGACAGCAGGAAAGTGCTTGAATTTGCAGTAGGTATTTTGACATACTGATTGCGTTCGTTAAATGTTCTGCAAATAGCACCTTCAAGTTTTGCGACAATTGCGCTTTTGAACCAAACACGATCTTCTGGAGATTTCATGAAACGCATAGCTATTTTTTTGGCCGCATTATTCATCGCTTCTTCGGCAATTGCTGCCAATTACGGCGTCGAGAAAAGAGCAAACCCCACCAAAGGCTGGCATTTTGGCAAAGCCTGGGCGATCATTTACAAAAAAGGTCATGCAGGCTCCCTTGAAAATGGCTGGAGCCGTAAGGTGCGGCAGGTTTTGCTCAAGCGTGGTTTTTCGCAAAAGCAGGCCAAGATCTACAGCGCCATGCAAATCAATTTTATGGTCACCGGAAAGGCCTATTTCAATTGGCTTCAACTGCCAATTCAGGTCAATACCGAGACGGGAAGATTGCTGCCATTGGACCCTGTCGGATATGCAAAGGGCATTCCGCAATGCGCAGCGGATGACGAGACCAAATGTAAGCTGAAATATGGAGCACATGTGGGCTTCAAGGTGGCAAAGCGAAAAGGCAAGCTTTACATCAACACATCGAAGAGAAGCGCCTGCCGCTTGACACAGAGGCAAAGACAATATTGCCGTCAAAAGGAATTTAAACTTAGCGTTCTTGGTGGACATTTTGGTTGCTACCAGGCGGGCTTGGGAAGCTGGAATGAATGTGCCGGGTTGGTTTCCTTCGAACCCGAAGGCAGTAAGTCCAAGTCCAAGCTTGCCTTCGCCGCCAAGAAAAAAAACAAGGTAGCGAGAAGTTCCAAAAAACAGACCAAGAGAAGAACGTCTTACGGACCGGGATATTGTGCGCCCGTTGACTATGCTGACGCATGCGGGGGACCAAAAGGATCGCGCATGGTCGGCGATCTTCGCGGTCCATTCTCGGCCTCGGTCATAAGCAAATGGTGACGGCAAGTCGATTTGGTGTTTTGAAAGTGCGCCAAAGACAGGGCGGACAAACTGCGGCTTGGGCCTGCAATCTGATTGTTCACAGATAAAGGACACGAACGAGAGGAGGGGCGAACCACCGCCCTTCCCAATGCATCTTCCAGCAAAAAGGAAGGCCTGCTGTTTGGGTTTTTGACACGTCTTCTAGAGTCCAGATTCGTCAGATGGCGAATGGATGCAGGCCTGAATGCATCTGAAAGAGATTTGGAAACAGGTATAAAATGCAATTTATTATCGCCTTTTTGGTTGCTTGGATCATCCCTTCTGCGATTGCCGCAAACCCGATATCGTCGGTGCATGGCGATGAAAAGAAAGTTGCGCTCGTTATCAGCAACGCGTCCTATCGGTCCGTTTCGACGCTTGCCAATCCCCATAATGATGGGGATGCCATCAAGGATACGCTTGAGCAGATCGGATTTGAGGTTTCCCACGTCCAAGACGGGTCTGATAGTGGTATTCGCAAGGCGGTTGAGGCCTTTGAGGAGGCCTCACAGCACGCGGATATTGTGTTGGTTTATTATGCCGGTCACGGGGTTCAGTTCGGCGGTCAGAATTATATCATTCCAACCAACTTCGATTTGAAAACCAGCGAAGAGAACCATGCCAAGCTGGTTAATATCAATCAGATTATCGCTGACATCGATAAGGCGTCACCAGCCTCTGCAAAATTGTATATTTTGGATGCCTGCCGCAACAATCCCTTCTCCGACATCATCGAGGCCCATGTCGGCAGCCCGACCAAACGAGGCTTGGCAAGGATTAGCGTTGAAGAACCAACTGCGAATGGCAAGGTCGAGTCCGATGGCTATTACAAGATCGTTGCCTTCTCAACCGCAGCAAACACGGTCGCCGAAGATGGCAGCGGGCGTCATAGTCCTTTCACCCAGAGCCTTTTGAAATATCTTCCCCAGCCGGGTTTGGAGGTCGGAGCGATGCTGCGACAGGTGGCTGGTGACGTCGTTATGAAAACCAAGGGCAACCAGAAGCCCGAATATATGGTGCAAACCAGCAAATCCCTTTTCCTGACGAAATCCTTCATCACCGAGTGCGACAAACTCGCAGCAGATACTGGCAATTTCATTGGTGTTGAATCGGTGTCCTTCGGGGACATTGACGCCCAAAAGGCCATTCCGGCTTGCGAGGAGGCGATCAAGCTTTATCCCGGCAGCGCGCGACTGAAAAACAGTCTGGCCCGCGCCTACGAGAAATCACGCCAGTTCAAAAAGGCGCTTAAATACTATCAGGCAGCGGCGGAGCAGGGCCACCGGGCTGCGATCAATGCTTTGGGCGTTGCTTATCTGGCAGGCTGTGGCATGCCCAAACCGGATGTCAAAAAGGGACTGACCCTTATTCATAAGGCCCGCGAGCTCGGCCATCCGGAATCGGACGCAACCCTGACCACGCATAATGTGCTGCCCTACATTTCGGATCGGGCAAGGACCAAATTATACAAGAAGCTCAAAGCGTTGAAGCTGATCAAGTCGAGAAAACAGATCGAATCCGGTCTTGAAAAACTTCAACTGGACAATGACCTTGATGACAATGGTCTGACACTGGAAACCATCCATTTTCTTGATCTGGACGAGATTGTCCCGGCAGGCTTTAAATGCAGCTGATCTTTTGAAACAGAATGTTTGTTTCGGATCGCTGCAATAGGATGCGCTTTGGAACGTCCGCAATAATGGACACCCAAGGCGCTATTGTGAAAGCCGACGGCGAATGGGGGTCAAAGGATTTGGCACTCAGTCCTTGTTGGGGATGAGAACCAGTTGAACCCGCCGATTTTGCGCGCCATATGGATCACTCTCGTCTTTCAGACGCGAAAAACCTGCACCCGTTACCAGCATCTTGTTTGATTGGAACCCGCCGGATTGACGCACGAAATCTGCGACCGCCTGTGCTCTTTTAGAAGAGAGCGCCATATTATATTCGCGACTGCCCTTGGCATCTGTGTGACCCAAAAACATGAAACGGAACGCTTTGAACCGCTCGCCACTCAAGGTGTTGGCCAACTGAGCCAGCTTCACATATTGGTCGGCTCTGATGGTCGACGCGTTATAGTCGAACAGGATTTCCATATCGATTGAGGGCAGGGCGGCTGTTGCTGCTTGACCAGTGTCTTTGCTGGATTTGGATTTGATCGCCGCTGCTTCCTCATGGTCGATGACGCCAATATTGACCACGTCTTCCAGGCTGATCTTGCTTGATGCACGAGAGGTGCCGTCTTCGCATTGTGCCCCGTCCAGCAGGCAGCCTTCCAACTTGTCGGTAGCGGAATTTGTTGGCTTTGGCGCAACCGAGCGGCTTTCAGACGACCAGTCATCTCCAAGGGAATCAAGGGTTATCGTCGATTGAGCATGCGCGGGAGATGTCAGAAGAAATCCAAAAAACCAGATGGAATGAAGCGAGTAGCGTGCGCGGTCAACTGCCATGGGGCGTTCCTTCTATTAAATCTGCTAACCTGTAGCCAATAAGCGTCAAATATGATTGGCAAGAGATACTTTTCTGAGATCTGCCACCATGTTAAATAATCAAAACACCTTAGTCCAGACTGAGACTCTTATTACAATTCCGACCGGGGGAAACGTGGTCCATGATTGCCTGCTTTAGAATTGTTCTCCTGTTTTGTGGTTTGCTTATAGCCTCGCCGACGCTGGCTGATGACCGCTATGCCCTGATCATCGGCAACGGCAATTATGAAAATGCAGGCACGCTTCCCAATGCGCTGAATGATGCAAAGCTGCTCGAAAGCACGCTCAACGCACTGGGCTTCAAAGTCAAACTGGTGCTCGATGCCGATGAAGAAGCAATGGGCGAGGCATTGGACGCATTGGAAAGGCACGTCAAATCCTCAGATGTCGTGGCTCTCTATTATGCCGGGCATGGGCTGCAAAAGGACGGCGAAAATTATCTCGTGCCCATCGATGCAAGGCTGCGTAGCAACAGCGCGATTGAGCGCGAGACACTGCGTCTGCAATCCTTTCTGGATGTGATGAAAGACGCCCCCATCAGCCTGGTCTTTCTCGATGCATGCAGAAACAATCCCTTGGCCGATGCCTTGGCCAGTTCTACAGGCGCGAAATCGCGCTCCGTCACACGAGGTCTTGCCGTCGTGCGAACGACTGGCGACATGCTGGTCACATTCGCCACCTTGCCAAACACCGTTGCGTCCGATGGCAAGGGACGCAATTCGCCCTTTGCCAAGGCACTGGCGAAAAATCTGGTTACACCCGATGTTGAAATTTCGGTTTTGATGAAGCGCGTCACGCGTGAAGTGATGGCCGAAACCGCCAACGTGCAACGCCCGCAACAGCTCTCTCAAATGCAGGCAGAGCTCTATTTGGCCAAAAGCGGATCGGTTGCATCAAAAGGATCGATGCCATCAGGCAATGCGAACAAGAAGCAGGAGCGGACTGATCTCATCCTCTCGGTCTACCCGCCGCAGGTCACGACCAACGAAGAGATTTCCTTTTTTGCCGTCTTGCCAAAGACTTGCGAGCCAATCTTTCTGGCGATTTCTCCGTCGCGCAAAGTCACTCCGATACCGACCCACTTTTTCAAGAAGGAACAAACCGGGCATCAATTGACCAGATATGAAATGTCACCCGGTTCCCGTTACGGGCTGATCATTCAGGAACAGGATGAGCGTGGCCATAACTGGCTGGGATTGCTGTGCGCGCAACAGGATGTCTTTAGCCAAAAAAATGCCCGATTGACCCTGTTGCGCACTCTGCACGACCGGCTGGAAGCAGGGGATACCGAAGGCGTGATCAACGACGTGAACAAGGACGCCATTGCCTACAGCTTTTCTGACATTTTGATCAAATAGATCCCGTCACAAAAGCCGCGTGGTCTTTTAAAGGGTCAAAGCACTTCTTGAAAGCAGAATACGTTCCCGCTTCGTTTGTTGAGGGTGCAATCTCCCCACTCATACCAGCTTTTCAGGATACTCGGCTTGAGATTGTCTTCGGGCCAACCTGCCGGGGAGCCATTGATCTGGATCCCGGCATTATTCGGCTTTTGACTCACCACCGTCTTGTTGCCAGATGGCCATTCATAGCTGGAGGTTGCTTCCTCTTGCAGCGTCTGGTCCACAAAACTGTAGCGGTGCCGCTCACACGGTTCTTCATCCGTCAATCTTCCACGCGAGACCACCCGGCAGGTGCCTTTCGTCTTGCTATTCTCAGTAACCGCAATCTGGGGCATTTCCCGAATTTCGACGATCCCATCCCGCGTTGCCGCAATCGATACAAGTGCGGTGTCAAAGGGAAAGAGATGATAGGGCAGAAGTCCAAGCCATGAGCCATATCCGCCTCCGTCCATTGAGGCCGAACCATTCAGGCCCAGCGCGCGCGGCAAGAGATCGATAGACTTGGTTTTAAAATTGAAAGAGCATGTCGAAGCGCCCTCCTGACGATATCCTTCAAGCTCGTAGGAGACGTCACCATTCTGCTGCTTTTCTGACTTCACTGTCGGAAAATAGGGGCGTTTCTTCGGCCAGGAAGCAAGGTTCGGGTTTAGATAATACGGTTCTTTGGTAACCCCTGAGCCGATCACGTCGCCAAACTGGTCCATATACATGGACAGGTTTTGACAAGCCCTGCTTGCCTCAATCGCCGACAGATTAGCGGGATAGACAGTGCCGACAATGTCTATCTTCCAAATTGCCGCTTGCCCGGTGGTCTGAATGTAAAACATGTCTTCAGGCGACGTTTTCAAGAAAGCTTGAAAGAGGTCGCGACCAAAGCGCAACTGGGACGATTTTGCATGCAGGGAACTGATGGATGAGATTGCCAACCGATAGGCTTTTGAAACCGTGTCTCTGGCATAATCCCCTTCCGGCACCAGAAGGTCGGGCGCATGAAATCCCAGCTTTCCAAGCGCATGCAAATAGCGATCAGGAATGGTGCCAACATCTGACTCCGAAGCAAAAGAGCCAGCCATGAATAGTATCGCACAGGCAGACTCGCAGCGATTGCCTCGCTCAATAACCGTACCAAATTGGTCTGTTATAATATCGACCATCTTCAGAGCTTCGACATAGCTACCGCCTTTGGAATTAAGGCAAATCCGGTGATGCCGTTCGCGTGCTTTTGCCGTTTTGTCGGTCCATGGGAGGTTGCGGCTGCCAGAGCGATCAAGGCTCAGATAAAAATCATCTGTGCGGCTCAAATCGGTGATCAGAGCGGCAAACTTGTCTGCATCCCCCTTCTGAATGACGCCATCGATCTTCAATGTGCATCCATAATGGTCATTGCGATACTTGACGATCTCCGCCGCACTGCCAGGAAGTACAAATGCGAGAAGACCGCTTAGAAAAGCCAGACACAATATGGCATTGCGCACGAAAAACCTCATGACCCCATCCTTATTTTAAAATGGTCGATGCAAATATACATGATCAGCGACGCTGCTTTATGGTGCGATCTTAACGTATGGGAACGCAGCCAAACAACTGGGTTTGCGAAATAAAGTCCCGTCAATACAGGAATTTTTCTTCTCTTTGAAAAGAATAAATGAGAAGGGTTTCGTATAATTTTCCGGTTTGAAAATCTGCCTTTTCAGAAATCTGTAATCGATGCATACTTTGTCCAAATAATTGGGGCTATTTGCAGGGAAAATTGCAAAATAAGCCAATTAGATCACGTATTCCATTTTCATATGCCATCAAGGAGCAGCCTTGTGCCATTTTATATTGTCTTTTCTCTTTTGTGTTTTTTGACCGTCCTGTCCACCAATGTGACAACCGCTGGCACATTGACGAAACTGGACGGCCTGCGGATCGATCCCGAAACCTATGAAGTTGACACGCAGCATGGCTGTTCGCACTTGTTTTCTGGCACTTTCGAGAAAGGCGATGCCCAGAAAATCATCGACGTCAAGCCCCCCGTGCTATGTCTGGATAGCCCCGGTGGCTCCTTTGTCGAGGCGCTTAAAGTCACGAGTTTTATGAAGGAACGCCCGATACCGACCCGGATCGAGGCCAATGCCAGCTGCTTGTCAGCCTGTGCGCTGGTTTTCATGGGTGGCTCTTATTGGCCGCATGAAGGAGAGCCTTACATTTGGCGCGTTCTGCACCCCAAGGGCAAGCTTGGCTTCCACGCGCCTGCCTTGATCGTGCCCAATGGCTCTTACAATGAGAAGACCGTAAAAGACGCCTATGAGCTGGCAACGAAATCCATCTCGAAACTGGTCAGTGATCTCATTCACCGTCCAGACTTTGTCGGTGGTAGCAGCCTTAAAGCATCTTTGCTGGCGAAAATGTTGGAAACCCCCAGCGACAGCATGCTCTATGTTGAGACTGTCGATCAGGCGGGGCGTTGGAACATTCAGCTGTCAGACTTGCCAGAAGTCAAAAACCCGACCAAGCGCCAATTGGCAGTGATTTGCAGCAACATCTATTACTGGCTCGATGATGAAAGCGCCCGACAACAGACATCCACCGTTCCAGAAGACTGGAGCTGGAGAGATATGAATGGCTCAACCACAGCAGAGCCAGTTGGCGCTTTTGCCATGGACGAAATGTCCGGCGATGGTTGTGAATTTGACACCCGAAATGGCTACACCCTTGCCAAGGGAACCAACGGCATTGCCTATCCTGTTACGCCGCTTGTCTATTTCAACGCGGCTCAAACCCTGCAAACATTGCCGGTTCAAACGTCCAGAAGTGTGAAACTGGGGCAACAATGGGGGCAGTGTATTGTCACCAAAGGCAGCCGCATATTGGATAAAGAGAATTGCACGGAATATCGCCATTCGGAAAATGGCAACTTGGTCAAGAGCTTCGCTTGGCCATCAGGCTCCAAGACCCGCATCGAGATCAGAGATGGCACAACCCTCATCAATGGATCGAAAACGGCCCCGGAACGACAAATCGGTAAGCAGACTTGCGTTAAAAGCCCCAAAACCGGAAATCAATTCTGCTTTGAGAAAATGTCGTGAATCGCTCCGGGAAAAGGGCACCGAGGATCGAAGGCTACAAATTCCCAACACAGTCTTTGGCCTGATCAATGCACCTCATACTTGATCAGACCATAGGCCCAGTGGACCGGACGAGCCGTCACGTCATCCCCCTGGCTATCTACGACATAGTCGGACAGCTGCTTACCGATCACACCCAATAATTTGGCCGTGTCCTGATAGTCCGTGAGGCCAAGGGATTTGGGTGCAAAGGCATCCAGCGCCAGACGATCGTTGATGACGATTGCCAATATATAACCGCCCGGCTTGCCTGCTTCAAAATCAAAGCCATAGTCGTCATCGGGCATGAAAAAGGGTTGCCCGCTGGAAATGCGCGTGCTTTTGCCGCTCAGCTCATTGGGAAAGAGCTGCAAGGCTTTCCCCTTGGTGTCGAGATCGTAAAGGAGAAGATCGCCCGCGACGCCCGAGGTGACATGCACGGTGAAGGCCTGACCTTCGGCCAGAACAGTACCCGGTTTGATCTCCAGAGACAATGTATTGTAGCTCGGATCCGTCAAGACTTCGGTTGCGACCTCGTAGCCATTGTCAGGCTTGGTATGATTTCCTTTAAGATCCTCAAGCGTGTAGGCGGTGAATTGCGTGACCTTGGGATTGAGTTCCAGCTCTGAGGCAGGTTTTTTTGGCTTTGCGGTGGTGAATGTGGGAGAGGTCGGAGCCACGGAATATTTGAGCGCGTCTTCCGGCACCTCCATCACGGGTGTCAGTCCCTGACAGGACGGGTCTTGCTTGCAATAGATATCTGACTCCTTGCGCAAATGGGCGAGAAGCTCTGAAAAGCTCACGGAGCCATTCTTGTTCTTGTCCGCTTCTCCTCCCAAAATGCCCGCAACATAGGCCCCGGTGAAGACACCCGTCCTGCCATCGTCCTTTTTCCGCAAGTCATCAAAGGCCAATTGGTGGGGGGCCGCAGCTGATAGACTGATAATACCCTGTGGCTTGTCGAGTGTTTTGGGTTCAAAACTCAGCGCCCGTGTTGCAGCAGGCGGGTTTTTTATCTTCTGGTTTTGATGAACCAGATAGCGTGCACCAACGGGAGGCTGACTTCTGGTCAGGCTGCGGGTGATGGTTCCCGAATGGCAGGCATCAACAACCACCGTCACGGCACGCCCTTTCAGATCGTTCAAAAGCTTGGCGATTTCATCATCTGTGATGGCGTTGAGGAAGTCATCCTTCCCGATTTTCAGATCATAAGGGGCGAGGGCTTCATCGGTCTGATCGCTTTCATCTCCATCGCGATCCCTAACCTGTATTCCGTGACCTGAAAAATAGAAATAGACCTTGTCGCCTTCGCTCGTCCCCTCAATCAGCCAAGAGCGGAACGTGTCCTCAATCGCCTGTTTGGTGGCACCTTTGTCGGACAGAATTTTAATGTCGTCTGGTTGATACCCCATCTTTGCTTGCAGCAGATGCTTGATCAATTGGACATCATTTTTCGGCCCTTTAAGAAACAGATCGGCCGACAGGTTCGCGTAAGTCCCAACGCCGATCAGCAAGGCCCGATTTTTGGCTGAAGCACCCGTCGCAAGCACACCAAGGAGCATGAGTGCAGCCAGCATGAGCTGTGCAAGTGGTTCGCGCGTCTTCATGGCCGATCCTTTGTATAGAAAGGTTGAATGCCGATTTTTGCCTTGGCCGACAGGGAGGGCAAGCGGGCGAGCAGATCCGTTGCGGTCATATCGGGAATGGTACCAAAGAGATCGTCGATGGCTTTTGTGGTGACGTCGTCTGCGGCCAGAGCCACAACATGGTCAGCCCCAAAAGGCGGCACGATCTCAAAGTCCCCCAGACTGATCAATTGCCTCGCCTTGGCGGAATATGTCCCAAGCGGTTGCACGGTGCCATCATTGGGCAAATTGAACAGACTTATCTGGCCTTCGTGGACGCCTTCCACCGAAAGCGAAATGCGCTCACCCCGTTTATAGAGCGGCGAGAAGGGAAGAAGATTGATGGAAACGGTTCCGTTGTGCGTCTGGCGGTTTTTCAAAGCTTCAATCAGGCGGAATTTGTCAATCACTTTCTGAAGCTGTGACGCCTTCAGGCCGCTCGCCGCAACGTCACCAAAGGGCGTGATCATGCGTCCATCGGAGGCATCCCAGCGGAAGGCGTGGTCGTCATGGGCGAAAACACCCTCAATGGCCCCAGCACTGGATGGATCTTCAAACGGGATCTTTGGAATCTCGGTCTCAACGGCTGCTTGCTGATCTTGAAGATCTGCAAGTGAGAAGCTTTCTAGCTGCTCAATGCCAGCACCCGTCCCAGCCTTGGGAGCCTTCTCAAAGGCAACTGCACGCATCACATTTTCCGACCGCGGGGAAAAGTTTGCCGTTTGCATATTTTCAGCGCGCGCCTTAACCAGCCCCAAAACATAATCTGTCAGCTCAAGCCGCTCAATGCGGCCATTCTGGTTCTTGTCAAGACCGGCACCATTCTCTGGTCTAAGAGCCATTGCAAAGGCATAACTCAGGGCACCGCGCGCGGCCCCATCGATCCAAACTTCCGGCGCAGGATCGGACTCAAGCGATGCGGACAAAAACAACGTGTTGCGGAAATCCTTTTCCCTGATCCGGGAGGCTGCAAGAGCCGCATCATTGTTGGCCCCAACTGGCACACTCACCGCAGGTGCCAGACGGGACTTCAGGATGGATCGCGACATGCCGCCGGAATGACAACTGTCGGCAACAAAGATGGTATTGAGTTTCTTGCGGTCGGCCACCAGCAACCACTCACGGATTTCGTCATCCAGAATTTGGTTGTTTTTCATCTCTTCGGGCTTGGTCCGATCAAAGGCCGAGAGCAGGAAAAACTCGTCTTTCCCATCCGGCTCAGATCCGGCAATCGCTTCGGGTGCCTGTGCCCCGTGACCTGCATAAGTGAAGATCAAACTGTCTCCGGGGCTGGCTGCGTTGATCATTCGATTCAGATTGGTCTTAATCGCATCTCGGGACGCGTCCTGATTGAGCAACAGAACCAGTTCATCAACACCATAGGACCGCAAAGCCGATGCGATGTCTTGCGCATCGGCAACCGCTCCATCGAGATTGTTCTCCGCCTGATACTCATTGATGCCCACCACAAGCGCATAGCTCGCAGCTGTCGCGGACTGGACACCTCCCATAAGGCCACAGACACAGGCAAAAGCCGCGATCCCGGCCTTAAGGCAGCGAAGCGCCGGGAACGAACTATCGAATGATATTGGCATCGACACGCCTATGCATTTGATTAAGGGTCTCTGTGTCATAGGCGGTGGGATCATCGACCTTGAAAGGTTCGCTTTCCCCTTTGCCCACTGTTGCGATGTCGCCCTTAAAGCCTTGATTTAACAAGAAGCTGGCAAGCCTCTCAGCCCGTCGCTCGGAGAGCTCTTGATTGACGTCATCGCTGCCGACCGGGTCCGTATGGCCAACCAACGTCACTCCCTTGGCGCCAACAGACTGAAGACATTTGAAAAGGTCCATCGCGGCGGCTTCGCTGTGATCGGCAAATTCGGCTTTGCCAAACTTGAAGCGAATAGGGGTGGTTTTCTTACGGATCGTTACCGAGCGATAGGAAATCTTGCAGCCGCTTCTAATCGACAGGCGAGGCGGTGCATTGGAGGCGAGACGCATTTCGGTCGCAGATTTGTCAAGATGCCGAATATAGGCTTCGTCCGGAGCCATCCAGTCCGGCGTATGGGTCGCGTCTGACGCTTCTTCCAAGGCAATCAGATAATAATCCGCGGCCTTGGCAAAGTCTTTCTTCTTGCGCGCAATGTCACCAAGGGCGTCGAAAATCTGCCAGGAGGCTCCGGCTTTCTCCCAGTCGCCAAGCGCGTCCTCGAATTGTTCAAGCGGCGCGCCTCCTTGGATGGCGGCGCTGATCTGATTGAACTTGATAAGCGAGGCATATCTAAAGGTCTGTTGTCGCTCTTCAGCAGAGCAATCGCGGTTGCTGAGGGAGGCGGCGATCACAGCCTCCCCAGCTTTGAGATCGCTCTCCTTGAGGGCCTTGAGCGCCGCATCCGCGCTATTGCAGGCAGCATTGACGGGTAAGATCCAGCCACAGGACAGCAGCAGCCCGGCGATGAATAGAAGACGTGTTTGAAATTTGTTCATGTCACATCTCCTAAGGCATGACTTCGAATTGGACCATGTGAACGGCTTCTTTGCCCTTGGTCTCTTTGGTGCGTTTCACCAATTCAAACGTCAGGGCCTTTGCCCCGGCACCGGGGCCGTTTTTCTGCACCAGCTTGTATGCATCATCAGCAGACAGGCGTCTGTTTCCAAGCCCGCCTTCGCGGCAATAGGCCACCAAGGTTTCAACCGAGGCAGGCTCACTGAAACGCGCCTGATGCTCGGAGTTCGGATCCGGAACCTGCTTGGCCTTGCCGGCAATGATATGCGGATCGCCGACAATGGCACTTGGGAATTCAAGAACCTTGCCATCTTCCTGCACATAGAAGAGCTGCAATTCGCAAGCCCGGTTGGCCGTCAGTTTAAAGGCCAGCAGATCATCGACCTTGACGCGGGTCGAAGGCACATGCAGAGCGAGCCGCAACTTGCTATTTTTACCGTCTTCGGTCTTGTTGTCCGCCTCTGACAGCACTTTGATATCCGGGCGCTGGACCTTGTAATCGGTGCCAAGGGATTGTTGATATTCCTCACGCTGGATCGGTGTCGGCTCAGCCTTGTAATTGGCAACCTGATAGGCCTCAAGCGGCTTGAGCTGCTTGAGGAAGCCCAGCATATAGGCATAGTGGCTCTCCAGCTCGATACGAGGCACCTTGAGGCCTGCATCCAGTCTTCGCATCCAGTCAAGGGCGATGCGCAAGGTTTCGCCATCGGAAATCCGCATGATGGCATCTTTGAATTCGTCCGGCGTCATGTCGAATTCACCAGCAATGGCATCAAAGTCCATGTCGGCCTCATAGAGATCCGCATACCAGGTGATGATTTCACTCGTCCCGTCCGGAGAACTCATGGATCGCTCAACCCCGTTCGGAGTTTTCTCCGAAACCCCAAGATCTGTCAGCGCCCGCATAAAGCGCACACGATCCTGATCATAGGAGCGGTTCAGTTCGTCCTGCGTGACATACATGCCGAGCAGAAAATCGCGCTGATCAAGCGAGAAGAGCGATGAGGTCTCGATATGCGCTCGCATGGTATCTCGCTTTGAGATGATGCCATCCGCATGGCACGAGAAGCAGGAGCGGCCATTGACAATTGTAATGCCTTTGCCGATTGGTCGAGACCGGAAGGAAACCACGCTGGTCGGACCTTCCTGAATGGCATTGCCTTTGCCGTCCGAGAGATAATAAGCCTGCATGCCGTTTGGCAGCGAGAAAATCATTTCACCGCCATCATGCTCAAAGGGATCGAAATTGAGCGGCAACTGCCCCAAATTCCTCGGACCATGGGGGAATTGCTTCAGATTTTGATGGCGCACATCGCCAGCAAAGTCATAGCTTTTCCAGTAATAGCCACCAAGCGGCATATCGTGGCGTTCAAGCAGGCGGTTGTGATCCGATACCGCAGACGCCCCTTGGAAGAAGCCTGCACGCAGAATGCGACGATCTTCGATGTTGCGTTTGGCGTCAATGCCGAGCCTTGTCTCCAGCGTCTTGATATGGTCTGGAAGCTTCAGCAATTTGGCATACATCTTTGGCTTGGAGGCGTTGGACATGAACCAGTCCGCACGCATGATGGGCAGCTTGGTTTGCGTGCCAAGTGCAAGGGACAATAACTCGTTGTCGCTGTCCGGTGCGACGCCGTAAATATAGTCTTTGACGAGGGCGTTATAGTCCTCCTCGGACCATTTCAAATCGCGCAGATCGACCCGCAGGAGCAAGCCATCTGTGCCTTCGACAGGGTCTGGCGCCAACAGGCGCGGGCCATAGGACAGCGAATTGAGCAGTTTGAGAAAAGCGCCGCGGTAGAATTTCAGCCTTTTCTGCGCTTGTTCTGCGGTCTCGCAGCCATGCACTACATTATATTGCGAGCGCAAATCGAAGTAACGCATGTGGCGTCGATCTTGCTCGTCCAGCTTGCTCAAGTCAGCCAAGGCAGCGCGCACAATCTGTTCCCTTTTGACAAAGTCTCGATTGCGTGCGGGCTTGCTTGCCTTGAGAGACGCAGCAGGGGCCGCTTGGGTGCCAAGAGAGGTGATCCAGTCGGCAAGGATTTTGATCTCCTCACTGCTGGGCATCTTGCCAAGAGGCATTCGGCTTGCCGCTACACTTTGATAAAGGATCGATTTTTCAGGGTTGCCCGGGGTCACAAAAACCGGATCACGGGCAATGGATGTCAGATCGCCAGCCGGGTACGAGCCTTGGGCGCGTTCACCGGGGCCATGACAATTGCGACAATATTTGCCCATGAAATCGTCGACCTTCCTGGCCAGGGCATCATCGCCGCCAGCATCTGTCAGGCTGACCTCTTCATCAACCCCGCAAGCGGCTTGCGCGAAATTCTGTTTCTTCGGTGCAGGCGGGGTTTTGCCGGTCAGATAGGTATAGATCGCATTGCGATCTTCCTTGGACAGGGTGCCCAATTGTTTCGCCAGATGAAACATCATGGGATCGGCGATGGCAGATCCGGAAATCTTCTGCGCACCACCAAGGATATTCTCGGTAAAATGTGTCGCAGAAACCGAACTTAGCGCCTCTGCCGTAATCGCCGGAGCGAAGGCACCGGTCAATCCCTTGGCACCTGTGAATCTCTGACTTTCCTCCAGATTGAAAGTGAGGTCACGCGGGGTATGACATTCATTGCAGTGGCCTGCCGCTTCAACCAGATATTTGCCGCGCGCTTCGGGGCTGTTGTCGCCGGGCACAAAGGCCGCAGTCGGTTCGTTGGACATTTTCCAGAGCGAAATGGTGGTCTGGAAATTATAGGGAAAGCCGATTTTGTGCGCCTGAGGACTGTTGTCGGATTTTGGCAGGGTCGCGATATAGGCTTGAATGTCGAGTACGTCTTGCGGCTTCAAGCCTGCATACGATGTATAGGGGAAGGTTGGATAATAGTGATCCCCGTCGGGTGAAACGCCGCGCATCACAGCATTGAGGAATTCGGCCTTGGACCAGCCGCCAATGCCCTGTGCACTGGGGGAAATATTGGGGGTATAGAATTCGCCGATGGCAGTTTCCATCTTCAGCCCGCCGGACAAAACATCCGGGTCATTTGGGCTGGCATGGCAGACCGCACAGCCACTTGCCGCGAACATATATTTGCCATTCTCGACATTTGGGCTGTAATCGGAAAAAGCGCCTTTTTCAAACAATTGTTGCGCGACAGCAGAGGCATTCGAACCGACAAACGCGCTGGCAAATGGACTGGCAAGCCCGATCAGACCAGAAAGCAGCCAGATCTTTGTGTTGCGGCGAAAGAGCAAATAGTTGGTGTCCATGGTTTTTCCTGAAATCTTGCTTGGTCGGTCGTAGTGCGATTAACGAAACTCAAAACGTTCAAAATGAATTGTCTTCGGCGACTGCCCGAGGCTTTTCAGCCCCTTTTCGATTGCGAGGCGCATGGGTGTCGGACCACAGAACCAAAGGTCTGAACCCGCTGCATCAAAGGCCAGCAATTCGGTCAGCTTCTGTGCGTTGAACCGCCCATTGTCCGCTGATGAATAAAGGCTGTAATGGAAGTCGTCCCGTTCCATGGCAATGGCTTCGAGGGCCTGTCTACTGATTGCCTGCTCGGCGTCGCTGACAACATGGATCAGATGATAAGAGCCACCATTGGGCTTTGGCGGCAGGGTGTGGGAGAAGGACAAAAAGGGCGTGATCCCGATTCCACCGGCAAGCCAGACCTGATTGCCATGGCTTTCCTTAAGTGCGAAGCCCCCATAGCCGCCCGCGACAGAGGCGACATCGCCCACGTCAATGCTGTCTCGAAGCCGCTTTGTGAAGTCACCCAAGGGGCGGATGGCGAATGTCAGCGTGCCATCGTCTTCTGCTGTGGCAACCGTGAAAGGGTGGGCTTCTTTCAATCCGGATTTTTGGATCGACAGGAAGGCAAACTGACCGGCTTTGATCTTGATTCCTTTTCCCTTGGGCTTCAATCGAATGACGGTTCCAATCGGCAGTCTGTCAACGGAGACAACCTCATATTTCTTGTTGCGCAGCCAAGGCATAATCAGACCGTAGAGGTAGCTGACAATACCGATTACGGCCAGAATATTGAGCCAATCGGACAGCGCGTCCGCACCGGAATAGGGGCGCTTGATAAAGGCTTGATGGAACGATATGGCGATGAAGAGCGGACCCATCAGATTGTGGCTCCAGCGCCAGATCCGATAGGGAATTTCGTGGGGCACCTTGGGTATTCGCTTCACAAAACTGATCAGAATCAGCCCGGCAAGCGCTAAAAAGCAAATATCGCCGACTTCCGCCGCGACTTCGTTGAGTTGCGACGACAGGGCAAGGCCCTTGAAATTCGGTTCGATCAGGTAATGGATCAGCATAAAGCCGAAGGCAGAAATCCCGAGCCACTTATGGGCAAAATAGACGCGATCCAGTCCACCGAACAGCTTTTCCAGCGGACGATACCGGGCCGAAAGCACGATGTTGACCGCCATCAGGCTATAGGCAATGCCAGCCGCAGTCAGTGACCCCCATGTCTCGCCATTTGACCAACTGGCAGCGGGGATAACGAGCAGGGCTGTGATGACAACCGGCGCTAAAACAACAACAAATGCAATCAAATGAGCCGCCTAACAAAATGACTTCGAAGCGCAAAATATAAAATTCTACTGAGTTATTTTGTCACAGTGATTGTTGGGATAAAAGCTTTTGATTGGAAAAAATTCCTGAAAAGCGCTGCTGGCGTAAAAAAGGAAGAGATAGGAAGGTTGTTTCCAAACCACCATTTCAAAGACACATGTCAGGTCTGGTGACATGCCTCATGAGACGCTCAAGACTTGATCCAAGGCGCATTGTTGCGCGGGACCGGTCCAATCAGTCTGACGATTGTGACTATTGGGCAAAACTCAAGCGCAATCCAATCGTGCGCAGCAGGCACAATTGAACGAAATCAGATCATTGGGGAAAAGAAAAATGGTCGGAGCGATAGGATTCGAACCTACGACCCCTTCACCCCCAGCGAAGTGCGCTACCAGACTGCGCTACGCTCCGACACGTGAGCTTTATAGGCACATTGTCATCGGCTTGCAATAAAACTTGGTAGGAGGAAGGGAATTATCCTCAAGCAAACTCTTTGAAATGCAATACAAAGTTCGCTTTCCGATTGGAAAACGCAAAAAGGCCAGCATTCCGAATGCTGGCCTTGATACAAATGTCTTGGTTCGATCAGTCGCTTCAATCAATAGGCATTGTCATGATTGAACAACTTGAACGGGGTGACTGCCAGGATATAGAGATCCATCGTCAGCGACCAGTTTTCGATATAATAGATATCATGCTGAACGCGCTGTTTGAGTTTCTCCGGATCATCGATCTCACCGCGCCAACCATGGATTTGCGCCCAGCCAGTGATTCCCGGTTTGACTTTGTGGCGCGCCATATAGCCGTCGGCAACCTCTTCGAACAACTTGTTGTTTGTTTGTTGCCGCGGCACATGAGGGCGCGGTCCGACGAGGGAGAGAGTCCCCATCAAAACGTTGAACAATTGCGGCAATTCATCAATCGAAGTCTTGCGAATGAAGCGGCCGACCTTCGTGACGCGGTTGTCATTCTTGGTAACGGACTTTTCCGCCTTTTGGTCGCAACTCTTGTGATAGAGCGAGCGGAATTTATAGACGAGTACTTCTTCATTGTTAAAGCCAAGACGCTTCTGCTTGAAGATAATCGGCCCTTCGCTATCTCGTTTGATGGCGATGGCCGTGCCAACCAACAGCGGGGAGAGCAAGACAATGGCCGCAGTGGATACGACAATGTCGAACACGCGCTTGAATAGGGAGCCCCAGTTGGCAATAGGCTTGGCAAAGACCGGCACAGTGGGCAGATTGCCGACATAGCTATAGGTGCGACGGCGGAACTGCATCTTGTTCATGTGGGCGCTCAGATGAATATCGAGCGGCAAGATCCACAATTTGTGCAGCATTTGCAGAACGCGGTTTTCGGCGGTGACCGGAATGGTCACGATCAGCATGTCAATTTTGCAAAGGCGGGAAAATTCAACCAGATCACTGACGGTGCCGAGCTTTGGATAGCCTGCCACAATGGCGGGTGAACGCTCATCGTCACGGTCATCAAAGATGCCGCAAATGCGAATGTCGTTGTTTTCCTGCTTTTCAAGCGATTCAATGATTTCCGCAGCCGGTTTGCCGCCCCCCACAATCACCGCACGGCGCTCAAGGCGTCCATCCGCCTGCCATCTGCGAATGAAAAGGGTCTCCACCGCCCGCATGGAGCATAGAACCGCCAATCCCAGAGTAAACCAGGTGCCAAGCCAAGCACGATTGCTTTCAAGACTGGTGCCGGCGAGAAAACTGACCAGCAGGAACAACACCACCAACATGGTCATCGAGCCGATGACTTTGCCCAGATGCGGCGCAAGACTGTTCATTTCATGCACATTGTAGCCACCTGCGGACAGCATGAAGAGCATGAACAATGCCGCGCCAATCGCTGAGAAAACCAGCGGCAATTCATAGCCCGCAAAATGCGCCCCTCCAACAATGGAATAGGCCACAAGCCCCATCGTCAGGACGATCAGGAAGTCGGAAGCCTGCACCAGCCCGCGCACCATCATCGGCGAATAGGTTGTCTTCGAGAATTCAGCTGCGACCTCGCGTGCGAGGTCAGATATTTGAGGATGTGACTGGAAGTCGTCCTCTTGTGACGTCGCCAGAACAGCGCTTGAGGAGAAAGCTGTTTTCGGATCCAGAGCCTGCATAGTCCAACACCATGTTTTTATAATTTGGTTGTGACTAAGACAATTAGCAGTCAATTTTTGAATAAGTTTTAACCGAGGACATTTCGACGCGCGCTTGAGCGGGTTTTGGATGTTGTAGTTAAAAAAGTTCAAAAGTGAGCGTCGACTATCAGGATCAAGTCTAGAAAATGCGTTCCCGCACATAAATCGTGTCACCCGGCCGCACCGGTGCCGTCAACTTGACGCGTCCTGTCAGGATCTTGCCATTTAGCTGACGCGTGACATCCACATAGCGCTGTTGAGCGCGTGGCGAAAAGCCGCCAGCGATGGCAATCGCCGTCTGCACGGTCATGCCTGTGACATAGGCATATTGTCCGGCGGTGGTCACTTCGCCCATGACGAAGAAGGGGCGATATTGGGAAATCTCGACAGAAACATCGGGATTTTTGATGAAGCCATTTTCCAGACGTGCAGCAATGTCCCGCGCCAGATCATTTGTCTCGCGCCCGCGGGCAACCACATTGCCGATCAGTGGGACTGAGATATAGCCCGACTGGTCTACTGCATATTCTTTATTGAGGTCATTTTGATTAAAGACAGTCAGCCGTACCCGATCTCCGGAATCAAGCTGGTAGGGCCCGACCAGAGACTTATGAAAGGCATCACCTGCAGGTCTGTAGCTGGAGCAGCCTGCGAGGCCGAAAATCACTGCCAAAATAACGAAAATACGAACAAACATCGGAACCGACTCATCTGATTATGACCCTTCCAGATATGAATTATTGTGGTTAATGCTGCGTAAAGACAAAAGCGTTCGCACCCTGATTTGTACGTAATGCGTGCAAAATGGCACGAAATTTTCCGCGGGGCGACTTTGTTAAGGAGCTGGTTACCATGCCGTGTCAGGATTTACAGGCACCTAGTATATCGGTCTGAAACATGTCTCAATCCATTGGCTCCATCGCAAACACCCATCAACGGCCCGAAGAGCCGCCTATCAGGCGTGTTGGAAGAGGGTGGCTTTTTGCTCTGGGTCTATCGCTGGTCTTGTCGGCTGCCAGCGCGCTGTGGGTGGGCTTGCAAGACGAGAGCTACAGTGCGAGTGCGAGAATTCTGATCCTTGCGCCCAATGAACGCTATGTACCGGAGCAGGGGGGCGATACGCCACTTGCTCATTGGCAGGATGCAGACAAAATCGTCGCAGATGCCACGCAATTGCTGTTTGGTGATGGAAACGCAGCCCATAAGCAAGCTGCCAGAACAGCCCTGTCATTTGACCCTGCCTTGCGTACCCTGACCCTGCGTGTGACAGACAAGGAGCGGGCAGGGGCGATGAATGCGGCCAACGGGCTTGCCGTATCCTATCTGAATAAATTGAAAGCACGTCGTGCTGATAACCTGCTAGAGGCCGCAGGCAAATTGGCCGCCGACATTGCTGCAATTGAAAACCAGCAGGTTGCCCTGACCGCAGAACTGGCCACAAACCCGATGCAACAGCTTGCCGATGAAAGCGCGCGTGAGGCATGGGTCGCAAAAGAAAATCAACGGATTTCGGGCATCCAGAAAAGCATTGCCGCCACGGATCGCATTCTCAATAACATGCGCGCCCTGCACCAACAGGCTCTGACCAAGCAAAAATATGACCTGCTACCGCCAGAAGCCCGACTGTTGGAGCGGGCCTCCTTGCCTGAATTCTCGATCAAGGCCAATGCATTGGATCGGTTTGGTTTGACATTCGGGCTCTGCTTTTTGCCCATCGTCGGCTTGTTATCGCTACGCGCCCGGCGCAATCGCCGCCAGAGCATTGAGCGAACCATAACACGGCCTGAACTCCCCGTTGCGTTGCCATTGGTCGCGCCGATGGTTGAAGTGCCCGCGTCAGTTGGCGAGAAACATGAGAATGAAGTCTGTTGCTCAGGTGAGCCTGAAAAAGCGCGAGCACCTGAGTTGGAGCATGTCGCCGAACTCGATCTCGATGCCGTAGCATTGCAAATGCTGGCCGCTCATCGCAAGCGCATCGTGCTTCTGTCAGAAGATGGATGCTGGACGGATCTCTCAGATGGCCTGATGCAGGCGTTGATGGATCTCGATCAGTCCGTCTTTCTGGTCAAGCTGGCTGATAGCGGGTCAGATCATGCAGGCATTGCCGATCTGATCGATCAGACCGCGAGCTACAGCGATCTGGTGCAGATTGATGAGGTGACAGGCCTTCATCATATTGATGCTGGCAGGCGTGCCTTGGTGCCGGAAGACTTCTTCAGCCATGATTTCCATGCCCTTCTGCTGGCCTTGGAACAGGCCTGCGACATGGTTTTGATCGACCTTGGCACCCATTACGACAATGACTATGCGCTAAAAAGTCTTGGTATTGCGCGCGATGCGCTGGCCTGTATTCACGCGCCAGATACAGGCAAAGCTGTAGCCGAACAGGTTCGCAGCGTCATGCAGCATTTTGGATATCAGGACAGCCTGATCCTGCCGGTTGATTCCATTCAAGTGCCAGAATTGGATCGCTTTGATCTGCAAATGGCCTCCATCGCTGCGCAATAGGGCTGCTGGTCAGTCTTTTTCCATCCAGCGAATGATCAAGCCGGCCGGCACAACCCACAGCGCACCGGAAATCATGAAAAAGATGATCTGAACCCAGCCGCTGGCGTTGGCAACAACGGCCGCGCCCACGGTCATGCCGACAGCGGCATAGAGAATGATCCAGGACACCAACAGGATCATGCCAATAAATTTGCGCGTGCGTTTGTTCATAATCTATCTTGCCAAAGCGTTGAAAAGTGGAAAGGATCGTGACACGAAAGCTTACGTCCTGCGTCTTAAACCAGCTTTACCGCTTAGAAAAGAAAAAAGACCGTCGGGCGCGCTGGCAAAGGGAAAAACAGGTCCTCATGCTCTGATGAGGTGGAAATTTCACGTTGCCAAGGGCAATCTGAGTAGCATTCGCCTATTAGAGCGACAATGATAAAACAGTCGGGACGTCAAGACCGAAAGACCAATAGGGAGAGAGAGATGGAAGGCCATATCAGTGAAGCGGAACGTGCCAGCCGCTATGTCGATATCAAGCCGGACAAGGTCGCACCTTCCAGAGGTGCGGTGCGTGTCTGGCTTTACTTCGTTGCTTGCCTCGTTTTCCTGATGGTGATTGTCGGCGGCGCGACCCGATTGACCGATTCTGGCCTCTCGATCACCGAATGGAAGCCCATTCACGGCGCGATCCCGCCGCTCAATGTTGCCGAATGGACCGAGGAATTCGACAAATACCGGCAGACCCCGGAATATCAACGGGTCAACAAGGGCATGAGCCTTGAGGAGTTCAAATTCATCTTCTGGTGGGAATGGGGGCACAGACAATTGGGCCGTTTCATTGGTCTGGCTTTCTTTGTGCCGATGCTGTTTTTCTGGCTGACCGGACGCCTGTCCGATGAAATCAAACCGCGACTGGTGGTCCTGCTGTTCCTTGGCGGCTCACAGGGTGCAATTGGCTGGTGGATGGTGGCCTCCGGTCTTGTGGATCGGGTCGATGTCAGCCAATACCGCCTCGCCACCCATCTCTTGCTCGCCTCCTTCATCTTTGTTGCGCTTATTTGGGTGGCGCGTGGCTATCGCAGCCGCCAACAGGTGCCAGAATGTGTCAGTGGCGATCGCCACAGTTGGGCGCTTGGGTTGGTGGTTTTCTTGCTGTTGTTCCAGATTTTCCTAGGTGGCCTTGTTGCTGGCACCCATGCCGGTCACACTTACAACACCTGGCCGCTGATGGATGGAAGCCTGATCCCTGAAGGGCTTTATGCCTACTCACCGCCATGGCTCGCTGCCTTTGAAGATCACATGACGATCCAGTTCAATCACCGCATGATGGCATATTTGATCATGTTGGTCGTAGCGCTGATCTGGCTGCGCATCTGGCGTGACCCCTATGCGGCCAAGATGACCATTGCAGCGTCTGTATTGGCGGGGCTGGTGCTGGTGCAGGTGGTGATCGGCATCACCACCTTGCTTTTGGTGGTGCCGTTATGGCTTGGGCTTTTGCATCAGGCAACCGCAGCCCTGCTGCTGGCATCCAGCACCATTCTCTTCCGCGATTTGAAGGACAATCACCAGCGCCTCTGAGCGTGCGCACTTTGATGGCTATAAAATAGGAGAGGGCGCGTTGAAAGATGCGCCCCGGCTGAGTTTCAACCCAAATAAAAAAAGCCGGGCTCATGGGAACCCGGCTTTGTTTTCTCGATCAATCGACGAGATCAGACGACCAAATTAGGCGATGGCCTGTTCCAGATCGGCGATGATGTCCGCAACATCTTCAATGCCAATCGACAGACGCACCGTGTCAGGCGCTGCGCCAGCAGCAGTTTTTTGCTCGTCAGTCAGCTGGCTGTGGGTGGTGGAGGCCGGGTGGATCGCCAGTGAGCGGGTGTCGCCGATATTGGCAACATGGCTGACCAACTTGAGATTGGCAATCAGCTTGACGCCTGCCTCATGGCCACCTTTCAGGCCAAAGGTAAAGACCGAACCGGCGCCCTTTGGCAGATATTTCTTGTAGGCCTCATAATGCGGGCTTGATTCCAGACCCGGATAAGAAACCCAACTCACGGCCTCATGATCTTCAAGCCATTTGGCAACTTTCATGGCATTTTCGCAATGTCGCTCCATGCGCAAAGGCAGGGTCTCCACACCAGTCAGGATCTGGAAGGCATTGAACGGAGAGATAGCAGGGCCCAAATCGCGCAAACCGAGAACCCGGCACGCAATCGCAAACGCGATGCCGCCGAAAGTTTCATGCAGTTTGACGCCGTTATATTCAGGGCGCGGCTCGGTCAGAATCGGATAGTTGCCCGATGCGGACCAGTCAAACTTGCCTGCATCGACAATGATGCCGCCCATGGAGTTGCCATGACCGCCAATGAATTTGGTCATCGAATGCAACACGATATCCGCGCCAAACTCAATCGGCTTGCAGAGATAAGGAGTGGCCATCGTATTGTCGACAATCAGCGGAATACCGGCGTCAGCCGCCACTTTGGCAAAGCCTTCAATGTCGGTAATCACGCCGCCCGGATTGGCGAGGCTCTCGATATAGATGGCTTTGGTTTTCTCATCGATCAGTGCACGAGCTTTTTCAGGATCCAGCGCATCGGTCCATTTGACATGCCAGTCAAAGCTCTTGAAGGAGTGGTTGAACTGGTTGATGGAGCCGCCATAGAGCTTGTCAGCCGCGATGAAATTCTCGCCCGGACGCATGATGGAATGGAAAGTCAAAAGCTGTGCCGAGTGACCGGAAGCGACAGCAAGAGCCGCGGTGCCACCTTCCAGTGCTGCAATGCGCTCTTCGAGAACCGCCTGCGTCGGGTTCATGATGCGGGTATAGATGTTGCCGAATGCCTGCAGACCAAAAAGCGCAGCCGCATGGTCTGCATCCTGAAACTGGTAGGCCGTGGTCTGATAGATCGGCGTGGCGCGTGCACCCGTTGTCGGATCAGCCTGCGCACCTGCGTGAATGGCTAAAGTGGAAAAGCCCTGATTGTTCGCCTCGCTCATGAAAGCCCCCTTCTAAAGAATGTCTGCGCGCGGGCCGAATGTTGGCCTCGCCGCGGATCGCGTTTTTGATGGAAATCTGCGCAAGACTGTATATCAGCAACCGGTGGGAAGCTATTTCTGATTTTGGAATATCTTTTCGAAAATGATTGCAAAGATGGGCGTTTGTTCTCTTGCGCCAATTTCTACGCCTTTTCACGGAAAGAATAAACCTCAACCCGCCTGTCGCGTGGCAACAAAAAACCGCAGACATGGGACGCTGCGGCTTTTCAAATTGCGTGATAAAAGTCGAGATCAGAAATAGTGCGGATATTCGATCTTTGGACAGCGATCCATGATGACCGTGAGGCCTTCGGCTTCGGCTCTGGCTGCCGCTTCCTCGTTGATCACCCCAAGCTGCATCCAGACCGACTTTGCCTTGATTGCGATGGCTTCATCGACAACACGGCCCGCCGCGTCAGAATTGCGGAAGATATCGACCATATCCACCGGCTCGGATATGTCCGCAAGGGAAGCGACAACAGTCTGGCCGAGGATCTCGCCACCCGCCTTGCCCGGATTGACCGGGATAACCCGATAGCCCTTGTCGAGCAAATAGCCCATGACGCGATGGCTGGCACGTTCGGGCTTGTCGCTGGCCCCAACCAGGGCGATGACTTTGCTCTCTTTGAGAATGCGCTTGATAGCGTCTGCTTGTGGATCCTGCATATTATTTACTATCCGGCCATTCGGCTTTGCGTTTTTCAAGAAAGGCACCAATGCCTTCGGCGGCATCACCAGCCATCATATTCTCCGCCATCACCAGCGAGGCAAGATCGTAGGCGTCGGCAACATTCATATCGGCCTGACGATAGAAGGTCTCCTTGCCGAATTTCAGCGCAGTCTGGCTTTTGGCCGCAATCTCCATTGCATATTTGTCGACCACAAGCCGCAAATAGTCTTTGGGCACCACCCGATTGACCAGACCATAGGCCTTGGCGGTGTGGGCATCGATCTGCTCGCCGGTCACCAGCATTTCCATGGCCTGCTTGCGTGGCACGGCGCGGGTAAGCGCCACCATCGGAGTAGAGCAGAAGAGGCCGATATTGACACCGGGCGTGCAGAAATTGGCTTCATTGACGCAAATGGCCAAATCGCAGGTGGCGACCAGCTGAGTGCCCGCAGCCGTGGCCATGCCTTGCACTTCGGCAATGACGATCTTTGGTGTATTGATGATTGACTGCATCAGCGCAGCGCAGGTGCGCATGATCTGGGAGAAATAATGACGGCCGCCATCGCGGTCGGTGCGGCGGGCGGTCAGTTCTTTGAGATTGTGACCGGCGCAGAAAACCGGCCCATTGGCCGCTAGAACGATGACATGGGTTTTTTTGTCATTGTTGGCATGTTCGATCTCATCGGACAAAGCCTTCATCATCTCTTCGGACAAGGCATTGCGCGTTTTCGGCCGGTTCATGATCAACCGGCGGATCGAACCAACTTGCTCGATGAGGACCGCGTCCTCCGCGACTGGAGCCTCTTCTACTTGGGTTGGCGCAGACATGCTTTCTCTCCTCCGGCATTGTCAAAACAGCGATCTGGTGAGCGGCACATTGCCTGCCTTGATTTCTTTCTGTCAAGTTAGCCGGGCGAATAATACGACACCATCCAAGGCGAGAAAGGCTTGCAATCCGTACTTTTCCGGGTCACAAATTGACGAAAACGTTAAAGTAACTACTCGCGGAGCGATCAACCGTCAACAGGAGGAGGGGAGCAATGTCGCAAAAAGGTGGCCAAGATACGGTTCAGACAATGACCGGCGAAGAAATTATGAACCTGCTGGATGAGATATTCCCGCAGCTCAATCAAGGCAAGCGCTGCTATTTCATCGACTGGGTCAAGAACCGAGAGGCGGTTTTGCGCCTGAAAGCCGACGAACGTCACCTGCGCCCCGGCGGCACCGTGTCCGGTCCCACCATGATGGGGCTAGCAGATTTCGCCGCCTATGTGGTCATTCTGGCTGAACTCGGTCCGGTGGCTCTGGCCGTGACCACCAGTCTCAATATCAATTTCCTGAAAAAACCCGCACCCGGAGACATGCTTGCCCATGTCCGGACACTAAAAATGGGCAAGCGCTTGGTGGTGGTTGAAGTCGATATGTGGACCGAAGGGCAGGAGGATCTGGTTGCCCATGCAACTGCTACCTATTCCATTCCCCCGCAATGAGCTGAAAAACGAGGGCAGAAAAGCTGATTTTTTGTGGTAATTATATACCGCAAAATTAGAGTGTTGTTTTTGTTGATTTATTTTAAGCGAAACTGCTTGACAAAGTCGTGGGCTCGTTTAAAAGAAGCGCCAGACATTGCGGCGGCTCTATCGGGTCGCCGTTTCCTGTTGTCTATGTGACACCGAGATACGGAATAGCAATGAAAACTTTTTCTGCAAACCCTTCCAACATCGAGAAGAAGTGGATTCTCATCGATGCCGAAGGTCTGGTGCTGGGTCGTTTGGCAGCGTTGATCGCCATGCGTCTTCGCGGCAAACACAAAGCCACCTTCACGCCACATATGGATTGTGGTGACAATGTTATCGTAATCAATGCCGACAAAGTCAAACTGACTGGTCGCAAATACGAGAACAAAAAATACTATTGGCACACCGGTCATCCCGGCGGCATCAAAGAGCGCACTGCTCGTCAGATCATCGAGGGCAAGTTCCCTGAGCGTGTTCTGGAGAAAGCCGTTCAACGCATGATGCCAGGTGGCCCGTTGACCCGCGTTCAGCTGTCCAACCTGCGTGTCTATGCTGGTGCCACGCACCCGCATGAAGCCCAGGCCCCTGAGGCACTGGATGTCAAATCCCTGAATGCCAAGAATGCGAGGGCCTAAGAATGTCCGATTCTGTACAGTCTCTTGAAGAACTCGGCTCCGCTATTGGCGTAGAAGCTGAAGAGTCCGCACCAGTTTACGTTCAGAAGCTCGATGCTCTTGGTCGTGCATACGCAACCGGCAAGCGTAAAGACGCTGTTGCTCGCGTATGGATCAAGCCAGGCTCTGGCAAGATCATCGTGAACAAAAAAGAATATAACGTCTATTTCGGTCGCCCTGTTCTGCAGATGGTTCTCAAGCAGCCAATCATTGCAGCTGACCGTGAAGGCCAGTTCGACATCATCTGCACCGTTTCCGGTGGTGGTCTGTCCGGTCAGGCCGGTGCGATCCGTCACGGCATCTCCAAAGCGCTGACCTACTATGAGCCAGAGCTGCGCGGTGTGCTGAAAAAGGGTGGGTTCCTTACCCGTGACTCCCGTGTTGTCGAACGTAAGAAATTCGGTCGCGCAAAAGCACGTCGTTCCTTCCAGTTCTCCAAGCGTTAATTGCACGCTTCGAACTGCAAACAATCAAAAAAAGCCGCTTCTGTTTGGAAGCGGCTTTTTCTTTGCGTGGTCTAATGTGAGGTCAATGGCTAAGGGTCCGGGATACGGCGTCTTGCCAGCCCGCATATTTGCGCTCGCGGAGCTCTTCATCCATTTGCGGGTCAAACCGGCTTTCAAGTGACCAGCTTTTGGCGAACTCTTGCGGTTCTGGATAAAAGCCAACTTTCCAGCCAGCAAGATAGGCCGCGCCAAGGGCCGTGGTTTCAAGAATGCGTGGCCGTTCCACAGCAGCATTGAGAATGTCGGACAGGAACTGCATCGTCCAGTTGGAAGCCACCATGCCGCCGTCCACGCGCAATTTGGTTTCGCTTTCTTCTTCCCAGTCCTTGCGCATTGCAGCCAGCAGATCGCGTGTCTGATAGCAGACTGATTCCAAAGTTGCGCGACAAACCTCTTCCGGTCCGGTGCCCCGTGTCAGGCCAAACATCGCGCCGCGACAATCCGCATCCCAATAAGGCGCGCCAAGGCCAACAAAGGCTGGCACCAGATAAACCTGCTGGCTTTCATCCGCCTTGCGTGCCAACGGGCCGGTCTGATTGGCTTTCTCAATAATGCCAAGGCCATCGCGTAGCCATTGCACGGCAGCGCCGGCAATGAAGATCGAGCCTTCTAGCGAGAAAGTCGGCTTGCCGTCAAACTGATAGGCGATGGTGGTCAGCAGCCGGTTCTCGGACCGCACCGGCTTTTCACCGGTATTAAGCAAGGCAAAACAGCCCGTGCCATAGGTGGATTTCATCATGCCCGGCTCAAAGCAAGCCTGACCGATGGCGGCCGCCTGCTGGTCGCCAGCAATGCCGGTAATCGGGATCGGGCCGCCAAAAAGCTCTGGCATGCAGATGCCAAAATCATCAGCGCAATTCTTCACCTCTGGCCGTGCCAAACCTTGCGGCAGATTGAGAATCTGGCGCAGAGTGCTGCTCCAGCGACCATTGTGGATGTCATAGAGCATAGTGCGGCTGGCATTGGTCGCATCCGTCGCATGGACAGTGCCACCCGTCAGGCGCCACAAAAGGAAGCTGTCGATGGTGCCAAAGGCCAGATGGCCCGCTTCTGCTTTCTCGCGCGCACCTTCCACATTGTCGATGATCCAGGCCACTTTGGTGGAGGAGAAATATGGGTCGAGCAACAGCCCGGTCTTCTCCGTGACTGTCTCTTCGAGGCCTTCGTCGCGCAATTTATTGCAATAGTCCGACGTTCTGCGGTCCTGCCAGACAATGGCATTGTAGACGCATTCTCCGGTTCGTTTGTCCCAGACGAGGGTGGTTTCACGCTGGTTGGTGATCCCGATCGCAGCAATTTCCGATGCATGCGCTCCGGCATTTTCCATCGCCTCGCGGCAGACGGTCACCACCGTGTCCCAGATTTCCTCCGGATCATGCTCCACCCAACCCGATTTGGGGAAATGCTGGGTGAATTCCTGCTGTGCGACAGACCGAATGCGGTAGTCGGCGTCAAACAGAATTGCCCGCGACGAGGTCGTGCCCTGGTCGATGGCCATTACATAATTATGCTTCATGAGCGATTCGCCTCTTCCCTCGAATGCTACGGTATCTTGATCTTAGGCGTCCCCCTTGTGGGTGCAAGGGGGACACGGTTGTTCGTTTGCTATACTGATTGGAGGTCAGGCCGATTTTGCCTCTGCCCAATAGCTGTCCAGATAGGCGGCAAAGGCTGCCTTTTGTTCCTCGGTGAAATGCAAGCCGCATTTGGTCCGGCGGAACAGGATATCTTCAGCTGTGATTGCCCATTCATTGGCAATCAGATAGCGCACTTCAGCTTCATACAGATCCGCGCCAAAGCACTGACCGAGGCCTTCCACGCCGGTCACCCCTTCGAGCAAGTCCCATGCCTTGGTGCCGTAAAGCCGCATCAGGCGGTAGGCCAGACGGTCCGACAGATAGCTATGCTCGGTCTTCAGGCGGGCCAACAGATCATCAAAGGCGCTGGCATTGAAGTCACCGCCCGGCAGGGGCGCAACCTTGGTCCATTTCTTGCCTTTTGGCCCCAACTTCATTTCGATCTTTTTCAGCACAGATTCCGCCAGCATGCGGGCTGTGGTGATCTTGCCGCCGAAAATGTGAATGATCGAATTGTTGCATTCTTCCTTGCTCTGACGCAGCACATAGTCGCGCGTGGCTTCCTGTGCAGCCGAAGCGCCGTCATCATAGAGCGGTCGCACACCCGAATAGCTCCACACAACGTCATCACGGGTGACGGGCTTGGCAAAATACTCGCTGGCAGCATTGCAGAGATAGAGCAGCTCTTCCTCCGTCGCCTCCACCCGGTCCGTGTCAAGATCGCCCTTGAAGTCGTGGTCAGTGGTGCCGATCAGGGTGAAATCCTCTTCATAAGGAATGGAGAAAATGATCCGACCATCCTTGTTCTGGAAGATATAACAGCGTTTGTGATCGAACATCTTTTTCACGATCATGTGGCTGCCCTGTACCAGACGAACATTTTTGTCGTCAGGCTTACCGAGGGCATCGCTAATAATGTGATCGACCCACGGTCCTGCCGCATTGATGACCATGCGTGAATGATGCACAGTCTGCTCGCCCGTCAACTGGTTTTGGGTGACGACCTTCCAGCTGGTGCCTTCATAGGTGGCAGAAATGACCTTCTCGCGCACCAGAATATCGGCGCCGCGATCCCGGGCATCCATTGCTGCGAGCACCACAAAGCGCGCGTCATTGACCCAGCAATCAGAATATTCAAAACCCTTGGTGAAGAGGGGCTTTAACGGCTTGCCGACTTCATCCTTGGTCATGTCGATATCTGAGGTCGCCGGCAGCTCCTTGCGGCCACCAATATGGTCATAGAGAAACAGGCCAAGGCGGATCAACCATGCCGGGCGAAGATCCTTGTGGTGCGGCAGCACAAAGCGCAAAGGCCAGACAATATGCGGCGCATTGGCCCAGACAACCTCGCGTTCTTTCAGAGCTTCGCGCACCAGACGGAATTCATAATATTCCAGATAACGCAAGCCGCCATGGATCAGTTTGGTTGATGCGGAAGACGTGGCGCTTGCCAGATCATTCATTTCCGCAAGGGTGACGGAATATCCACGTCCAATGGCATCGCGCGCGATGCCAACTCCGTTGATGCCACCACCAATGACAAAGATATCCTTGAGGTCTGCAGTCATAATTCTGTCTCGCTGTTCGAGGGGAGGGCGACGATGATTTCGGTCTCTGCGTCGCGACAAAGCGTCTGGATGGCCTCGTTGGGCATCCGGTCGGTTACGAAATAGTCGACATCGGACAGATGACCGATACGCACGGGGGCGTTGCGTTCATATTTCATCGAGTCACTGACCAGTATGCGTTTGCGGGCATGTTGCAGGATTGCCTGCGCGATCCGCACCTCGCGGTAATCATAGTCGAGGAGCGATCCGTCGCTCTCGATCGAAGAGACGCCGATCACCGCGAAATCGACTTTGAATTGCTTGATGAAATCGACGGTTGCTTCACCCACAAGCCCGCCATCGGACTTGCGCAACATGCCACCGGCCACCACCACCTCGGCATTTGAACCGTTATGCAGGATGTTGGCGACATTGATGTTGTTGGTGATGACCATCAAGCCGTCGTGGCGCACAAGTGCTTCAGCCACTTGCTCGGTGGTCGTGCCGATATTCAGGATGAGAGAGGCATTGTCAGGGATCAACTGGGCCGCCGCTTTGCCGATGGCAGCTTTCTCCATCGCCGCATGAGAGCGCCGTGCCGTATAGGCATAGTTGGAAACGCCCGATTTGTAGATCGCGCCACCATGCACACGATCCAGTAGATCGTGATCACACAGAATATTGAGATCCTTGCGAATGGTCTGCGGGGTCACATCGAAATGTGCCGCCAGTCCGTCGACATCGACACGGCCATCGCGCTTGGCAATCTCCATAATGTCAGAATGGCGTGGAATGAGGGGATCCAAGACATGCTCTCCTTTTGGAGGATATCATGCGCCCGAATTTTCATTTTGCCAAGGTTTAAAGTTCATTTTATCCGCAATGTGAATAAAAACGAACCTCAAACGCCAAATAGTGCGCCTTTAAACGAAAAAGGCCGGACCTGATGAAACAGGCCCGGCCAATCGGTAAGACTGAAGGTCAGTTCTTATATTGTCTCACCGCGTCTGTAGGACACACCATAAAAGATGGAAAACAACACGGGCACCACGATCAGCGTGAGGATGGTTGCGGCAGCCAGACCAAACATGATGGTGACAGCAAGTGGTGCAAAGAACACGTCGCTGAGCAGCGGAATCAAGCCAAGCACTGTTGTGATCGCCGCCATCGTCACCGGACGCATGCGCGAGACCGCGGCCCGCGTGATGGAATCATGCATGTTCAGCTCTTCTTCCTCATTCAGCCGTTTGATCTCCTCTATAAGCACAATGCCATTTTTCAATAGCATACCCGAGAGGGAGAGAAAGCCGAGCAGGGCGGTGAAGGCAAATGGCTGGTTGAAGGTCAAAAGACCTGACGTCACCCCGATGATCGCCAGAGGCAGGGTCAACCAGACCACCAATGTCTGGCGGAACGAGTTGAACAACATGATGGTAATGGCGAACATGACCAGCACACCAAGCGGCACGAAGGCAAAGACCGCCTTGTTGGCCTTGGACTGGGCTTCAAATTCGCCGCCCCATGAAAGCTCATACCCAGGTGGCAGGTCCAAAGCTTCGACCTGCGGCCGCAAACGCTCGAACAGGGCAAAGCTGTTGGTGTTCGAATTCGGATCGGCATCCACCCAAACCTGAATGGTTCGCTTGCGGTCGCGTCGCATGACCAACGGATCCTCCCATGCCAACCCGATTTCCTGAACCACCTGATCGATGCTTACATAGCGGTTGAGAACAGGACTGAAGACCTGAATGTCGCTAAGTTGCTCAACACTGGAGCGTTCCCTCAGTGGCGGGCGCAGGATGATCGGCAGGATCGAGGTGCCATCGCGCATCTTGGCGATTTCCAGACCTTTCACATTCATCAAAATGGCGGCGTCGATGTCGGCCTTGGAGATGCCAAGCCTGCGCGCTTCAGCTTCGGCAAATTGCGGCTGCAACACCTTGCTGCGCTCGCGCCAGTCGTGGCGAATGTTGATTGTGTCGGGTGTCTTGCGATAGATGTTGACCACCTCACTTGCCAGTCGGCGCAATTCGTCAGGATCAGGGCCGGAAATGCGAGCCTCGATCTTGGCTTTGGTTGCCGGGCCAATTTGGAACCGGTCGGTTTTCACAAAGGCCTGAGGGGCGCGTTCCTTGAGCAGCTTCAACACCCAATTGCGAATCTCCGGCAGCTGTTCAAAGGATTTCACCCGGATGATAAATTGCCCGAAATTGGCGTAAGTCCGCTCGCTTTGATAGGTCAGCATGAAGCGTTGAGCCGAGGTGCCAATGGTTGTTGTTACCTGCTCGATCGCTTCATTCTTGCGAATTTCTGCTTCCAGAGCTGACATATCCTGAATGGTTGTCCGGATGTCAGATCCCTGGGGCAGCCAATAATCTGCCGTAAACATTGGCAGGTTGGATGGTGGGAAGAAGGCCTTGTTGACAAATTTGAAGCCATAGACCGCAGTTGCCATGGCGACAACCATTATGAGTGTCGTAACCCAGCGCCACCGCAAAGTGAACAGCAATAGCCCCTTATAGATCTGATAAAAGACGCTCTGATACGGGTCATCCTGTTGTTGGCTTTCGTCAGAGTTGTCTTTAGATATTTCCGCCTCATCAGGCGTCGCGTTCTTCTTGCCTCGGAACATAACGGACGCCAGGAATGGCGTCAGCGTGATGGCGAACAGCCAGGAAATCAGAAGCGAGATGAACAGTATCCAGAAGAGCGAACCGGTAAACTCACCCGATGCGTCCGGCGAGAGGCCAATCGGCGCAAAGGCGGTGACCGCAATCACGGTTGCGCCAAACAGAGGCCACATGGTTTGACCGACAATGCGCTTGGCAGCAGCTCTGGTTGAGAGCCCTTGCTTGATGCCGATCAGAATGCCGTCGGTAATCACGATGGCATTGTCAACCAGCATGCCCAACGCAATGATCAGCGCGCCAAGGGAGATGCGGTGCAGGTTGATCTTGTAGATGTCCATCACGATGAAAGTGGCCGCGATGGTCAACAGCAAGATCAGACTCATCAAGATCCCGGACCGCGCCCCCATGGTCAGGAGCAGCACCACCACGACAATTGCCAATGCCTGTCCCAAACTGATCAGGAAGTCATTGACCGAATTTTCTACCTGACGCGGTTGGTCATAAATGGTGGCCAGTTCCACGCCAATCGGACGGGTATAGTCAAGCTCCGCCAGACGGGTTCGGACAGCATGACCCACTTCCACCACATTGACGCCGCTGGAAAAGGAAACCCCGATCGTGAGAGCCTTCTCGCCATTATAGTGATAGACATGTCTGGGAGGTTCGACATAGTCGATCTTCACATCCGCAACGTCTGACAGATAGATCAACTCATCACCAGTCTGCCCCAACAGAATATCGCGGATCTGCTCTACATTGCTGTAGTTGCCGGTTGAACTGATGCGGATATATTCCGAGCCAATGCGCAGATTGCCGGCATTGGTCACCAGATTCTGGTTTTGCAGCAACTGCTTGAGAGCGTTGACAGAAATATTGTGCGAATTCAATCTGGCTCGATTGATTTCAATGATGATCTGACGTTCCAGCTCACCACCAATGGAAACCTTGCCAACGCCATCGACCAGCACCAATTCACGGCGCAGATAGTCGACATAGTCATTGAGTTCCTGATAGCTGTACCCATCCCCGGTGACCGCCATGAACATCCCATAGACATCGCCGAAATCGTCGTTGACAACAGGAGGCCGGGAGCCAAGAGGCAGGGAAGGGGCCAGATCATTGATCTTGCGGCGCATCTCATCCCAGATCTGCGCAAGGTCTTTCTTGCGATAGATCGACTTCATTTCCACGGTCACCTGACTAAGGCCCGCAGATGAAATCGAGGTGACATGGTCAACATAGGGAAGTTGCTGGATCGCTGTTTCAATGGGCAGCGTTACCTCTTCTTCGACCTCCATGGACGAAGCGCCGGGATAGGCAGTCACAACCACCGCCTGCTTGATGGTGAATTCCGGATCTTCGAGACGGCCCAGATTGAAGAAGGCCAGAATACCGCCTGCCAAAAGAAGGATGGTCACCATCCAGCTGACGGTTTTCCGCTCGATGGCGTAATCAGTCAAATTCATGATAGCGCTTCCTAGAGGCCACGTTCTTTGTGATAGGCACGCAGCTTCATGCCCTCGGCTACATGCGCAACCCCGACAGCAACAAGCCGGTCGCCATCATCCAAACCCTCAAGAATGCGTACAGAGCCATCCTCAATGCCAAAAACCTTGACCTTAGTCTTGCGGGCCTGATTTTGCTTGTCCACCTTCCAGACCCAGCGCTTGCCATCTTCTTCAAACACAGATTCAAGGGGTACAAGCACGCCGCCAGAGCCTTCTGGCGCGGTCAGGTTTGCTACATCGGCACGCACATTGACGCTCATGCCCGGCAGAACACTCAGCACTTCCGGGTTGGGCATTGTCGCAGTCACCTTGAAAGAACGGGTCACAGCATCGGGCTGGGCGTCATGTTCTTTGTAGATTGCCGTGAAGTGCTTATCCGGCAAGGCATCAAAGCGGATGTCGAAGGACGGCTTTGAGGGATTGCTGATGGGATTGAACAACAAAAGCAGTTTTTCCGGCACGTTGAAAACAATGTCGATATTGTCACGCCCCTGATATTGAACGATAGGAGCGCCCGCCGCCACATTCTCAAAGCGATCCACATTGACCTTGGCGATAATCCCGTCATAGGGCGCACGCAGCACCGTATAGCCAACATCTTCGGTTGCCATCTTCAGCGCCACATCCGCACCGGCAAAGGTCGCCTTGGCGCTGTCGAGGGCTGCTTTGGCAACATGCTTTTTCTTATACAGAGAATCGGTGCGGCTCAACTGGATCTGGGCCAGATCATAGGTCGCCTGACGTTGCGCCACCACATTCTTGTATGGGGTGTCATCGAGCTTGGCGATCACGTCACCTTCCTTGAGCACCTGACCGGCATGGGTCGGCAATTCGGAGATCTGACCTGCCACCCGGAATGCGAGGACGGAATGGCGCGATGCAGCAGTCACGCCAGGGAAGGTTTTGTAGAAAGTGAAGGCAACCTTGCGGGCTTTTGCTATTTTTGCAGGACGCGCAAAAGGGTCCTCCTGCACGGGTTCTTCTGCGATGGCGTCAAAAATCCCGTCCTTGCAGCCAGCAAGAACAAGGCACGACAGGCCGATCAAAAGCAGTTTTCGGATCATATGATGGGTCCATTCACAATGGCATGGCGCGGGAAGGGAGGGGGACCCGCAGTTGGAAATTAAATACATTCACGCATGTATGTTTGTCTAGTTGTTTTTCCCTGAACGAAGCTGCTATGCATAAAGAATGCAGCCTGGCTGCATGTTATCCTGAGTAAAGATTGAGCAATCGGACCCCGCCATGGCACGTAAGACAAAAGAAGAAGCGGAAAAGACCTATTTTGCCCTGCTGGAATCGGCAGTGGATCTGTTCACCAGTCAGGGTTATGCGCGAACTACGATCAACGAAATAGCCTCCCATGCCGGCATGACACGTGGTGCCTTTTATTGGCATTTTCAGAGCAAGGAAGATTTGATCAAGGGCATTTGGGAAAATCATGCATTTCCGGGTTTCAATCCGGTGCGTGAAGCGCTGGTCAACCTGCCTGAAGAGGATCCCGCCAGCGCCTTTCGGGTCCAGATCAACCGCCTAATTGATCTGTTTGCCCACGATCGGCTGGTGTCCCGTGCGATGTTTATCATCATCCATAATATGGAAATATCAGACAAGGAAGGGGACCTGCACACCTTCCTCAATGCGCAGCACCAGATGTTTCAGGACACGATCGCAACCGCCGTCAAAAGCATCGCAAATGCGGGCCAACTCAAACCCGGCATGGACCCCAAAGTCACTGCTCTTACATGCATGTGCCTGTTCATGGGAATGGTCGACAAGGCATTGTTGCCGTTCACTGCACTCGATCTGGATACCGAGGGCAAGCAACTCTTTACCAGCTTCCTTGACGCCGTGTTGGAAAATGAGCCCAAAACAACGCCAACAGGATAATCTCGATTTTTCAAAGTCTTAGTTTTTGCCACTCCGGAAGGGGCCGTTCGGTGCTTCACGGGCGCGCATTTCCAAACCAGCTCGGACAGCCTCATGTGGAAATGTCAAACATATGACAAAATAGACGTTGATTAACCCCACCAGGGTCTTTAAACAGGGCGGCGGAGAGGTGGCCGAGTGGTCGAAGGCGCGCCCCTGCTAAGGGCGTAGGCGGGTAACTGTCTCGAGGGTTCGAATCCCTTCCTCTCCGCCATTTTTCAAGCAACAGATTGAGATTTATCTAGTAAATTCAATTGCTTGATGTGTACTCGCTCGCAAGATCCCCAAATTTGCTACACATTTTGCTACACAAACCTATGCAAAGGTCTATGGCCCTTTCCCCGGTTTTCTTCAGCTCTTTCACATGATTAGGGCAAAATGAACATTCTAACCCGTAAGGGAATCATTCAAACCAAGTGGCCTTGATCGAATTGAAACAAGCTATTGTTCAACAACACAACAAAAGATCTGTCGGCTAGTTATCAGGTTTGTTCTGAAGTGCGCATCATCGAGCGGCGGGGCTCAGGCTATATCGTTGATTGGGCACAACTGTACGGCAATTTCTAGCTTGCAAAGCGTCCGCAAACTATTTGCAAAAGCCTTTCTCTATCGGTTTCATAACTCCCCCAAAATCCGTTTTGAGGAAGAGAACCACCAAACCAAGAACCGTCTATTGCGTCTGCCAGTTTCTCAATAATATCTCCGCTGCCATAGAACGCTGACTTTTCTTGCATGAATACCAGAAGATTCATCGAGGAGAGCGTCGGGTCGAGCGCAAATAGATCTGCTATCGATGTTGATGACTCAAGCGAAGTCTCAACAAAAAAGCAGTTGCAAGCAGCCTTCCCTGATGCCAGGTCCTTTTGCGCGGTTGCCTCATCTTCTTCAGAAACACCTTGGCAAAGGCGATCTTCTTTTCTGATAACGCTCACCTCTTGCTCAGTGGCGCCCATTGCTCGCATTTCTTTGATGTGTCCTCGATCATTTGCTGCGACCAGAGCCATGCGCCGCGTCCATTTGGATTGCGGCAGTCCAAGCAGACTAAACACCTGTTCCAAACTGGTCGGCGCATTGCCGCCAGAGCGTTCGTTGTGGTGATCAATCCAGATGATCCGTTGCAAGTCATCAGATGAAAAACCATGAGCGCCAAGATCGTTTTCCAGTTCTATGAGCACCGGAATACATCTTTGCGCCAATGCTTCGTGGATTTGTGATCTATAGTCGCTGGCCTTCGCGCCCCACTTGAGTTTCAAATCGCATATCTCAAATCCCCCGTCTTGCTGGAGTAGAGATTTGATTTCCGCCATTTCCAAATCCTGGCCACCCAGGAAGAACGCATAATTGGCCTTGTCTATTTTCATTCTTGCTTTTCAGTTTGCTCGGAATTTAGATCTTTGCCATCTAGCGCAGTTTCGGGTGTTTGGGAAGCCTGTGATTGGCTCTGCTCAGAGGTCGGTTGGGAAGTGAATGCAATTTGATCCTTTACAGACGGAAGCATCGCGATAGCTCCTGCGAGTGCGGCGAAGGCTGATGCCAATGCTACAGCCCGCAATGACCCTTTTATTTTCACCACATGGTGCAGTTTTTTCAGTGGTGCAGGTGTGACCCAGCAGATCAAGCCCCAGGTTGCTATGCACGACAAAATCAGCGCAAAGAACACCGCAGTTGCGTCCGTCAGGAATGAAAGCCAACTATATTGCTCACTTTCATTAAATAACGAATTGAGCGGGGTTTCCGAGAAGAACGCATTCATACCGAAAAAGCCGAGAACAACGCCCAGAACCACACCGATGGTGGCGACCACTCCCAAAACGGAGGCGGCATCCGCTTGCTGCTTCTGATCGACCGCCAGAAGGAAATCTGACGCTGCATCCAGTTCCTCTTTCACATCGTCAAAGAGCGGCTTCAGTCCCATAACATCGCGCCATTGATCATACATCTCGCTGGGCTGCAGCTGGTTGGAAATGCCCGTGAAGCGGAAACGATGCGTATATTGCAGAAATTCCCGTTTCAACCGGCTCACTTGCTCATGAAATGTCTGTTGGGCTTCTGCTTTTTCTTTTGAAGAGCCAGTGGGCGCGCCAGCTCTATCAAAATCGCTCACAATGCCTGTTAGTCGCTTGGAAAATCCCAACAGGCTTGACTGTTCCAGGTAGACCAGAAGAGCAATCTGGAAATAGTGTCGACGGAAATGCTCCTCCAATGTGTCGTCAAAAAAGTCCCCGCCACCAACCGCATTGAAAGCATAGCCGGAGAAGGTCAAACGGACGGAGTAATCGGGTGCTGCATCGGAAGCGAAGAAGCGATCATAACAGTGCTTGGCCTCAAACCCGCTCAGAAAATGCGGATTATAGGGCATGGCAGAGTTGCCGGGGCTATCTGCAAAGCACAGGCGCATCCAGTCTCCCCGGCTGATTTCCGTGATCCTCTCCGGCCCATCACTCTGCTTTACATGGTCCTGCGTCAGTGAGATGTAGGACATGAAGGGAATGCGTTCATCCACGATCTGCTGGAGGGAAAATTCTTGCCCGCCTTTTGCCTTGTCATAGCAATAGGGTTTCTTACTGCTGCCAACGCTTTTGTTGGATAAAATGAACGGCCAGAGAAGATCCGCCCAATGGCCAAATATCTGAGGCTTTCTGTTTCTTTTCCCATCTGTGTCTTCGCCAATCGCGAGCGTCGCATCCCTTTGCGAGAGGCCATCGACAACGCAGGAATATTTGCATTCCAGCGGAGACTTTCCCCACGCATGCTTGATTGTCACCGAGAGAGGGCATTGGCCGGGCCGGAATGCCGGTTGATCTTCTTTGTCCTCTTTGTCCTCTTTAGCCCATTTGTCAAAATAGGGCGCATGGCACCGTCGGAACTCATTGAGAATATTTTGAACATCCGCGAGCCTCAAAGGTTCGGTTTGGTTTGTGCTGTGGTCCCAGCTGACTTCAAGGGCGAGCAGCATGATGCCCGTGGAGGCCAGATAGAGATTGCAGCGGTCAACAGCAAAGGCCACATGCAAAGGCCCAGCGCTGCCGGGCGTGCAATTATAGGCTAGTTCCAGATGGATGGACTCTATGTCGTCGCGGCGAAACAGCTGCAAGGCGCAGGAATCATCAAGGCCTTTGCCAGATGATGCCGTCTTGTTGGGCTTATAGAGAAACGCCTGAATGACTTCGTGAAAATAAACCAGCTCAGCATATTGGGCGTTTCTGAAGGCGTCTTGGCTTTGGTCTGGCGGTCGGTCGATGTGCTGTAGGGGATCGTTGACCGGATACCAATGATTTTTGCAACAGTCTTCAAGCCCGGTGGACCGCTCTTGGGGCTTATGGTCTGCTAGCCCTTGTGCGATAGAGCGCATCAGTGCAGGGATCCCGTCCTTGCTCTTCGCCGCCCCTTCCGGTTCGACATAGATGGGCCAGAGCAGGATTTCGCGGAACTTGTTGATCTTTATCGTGTCGGCATAGTTCCAGCGCTCCGGTTCATACAGTTCGCGCACAGCGTCCTCTTCGCCGATCAGTTGATGTTTTATCCAGTCCTTTTGCGTCATGTTTTCGCTTCCCTGCTTGCCATCGCGCGGAACCATCGTTGAGCGCTCTCGCAGAGATTGCAACCCCGCGCGGGGAACAGTCCAGCATAAAATAAAAAAGCGCCGCTAAACGGCGCTTGAATTGATGCTTATCTATCCACTCTACGTGGCGTGCCTTCGGCTTATGCATCGGCGTTCTCCACAAAGACTTGTGGTACGGTCTCTATCCACTCTACGTGGCGTGCCTTCGGCTTATATACGGTGTTAACGTGCAGCGCATCGCACTGAAGTCTCTATCCACTCTACGTGGCGTGCCTTAGGCTTATCATCACAGATGATAATACCAGTGCAGACGTAACGTCTCTATCCACTCTACGTGGCGTACCTTCGGCTTATCGGTGCCGGCGCTGCGGCCTGATGACCAGGCCGTCTCTATCCACTCTACGTGGCGTACCTTCGGCTTATGCAGCGCAGGGCATGGGAATATAAACCGAATGGAGTCTCTATCCACTCTACGTGGCGTACCTTCGGCTTATGATATCAGATTACCATCTCTCCTATTCAGGAGGTCTCTATCCACTCTACGTGGCGTACCTTCGGCTTATCGCTTGAAGTGCTTGAGAGGGTCAACATCGAGTCTCTATCCACTCTACGTGGCGTACCTTCGGCTTATAAAATGCATATCCGTTTCGCACCGAGTGTGAGTCTCTATCCACTCTACGTGGCGTACCTTCGGCTTATGAATATGATATCGCGCTTGAAAACGTGACGCTTGCGAGGTCTCTATCCACTCTACGTGGCGTACCTTCGGCTTATTTTATGACAACAGCTGCCCAGACGTCCTTGAGAGGTCTCTATCCACTCTACGTGGCGTACCTTCGGCTTATGCAACCGACGGCACCGGCACCGGCGCGATCGTGTCTCTATCCACTCTACGTGGCGTACCTTCGGCTTATCCAGGTCGTTGGCCTGCAGCAGAGTGACGAAGTCTCTATCCACTCTACGTGGCGTACCTTCGGCTTATCCAGCGTGGATGCGGTTGTGGCAGCAGCCGCCGCCGTCTCTATCCACTCTACGTGGCGTACCTTCGGCTTATGCATTGCAAAGGGCATCGTCAATCTGCTTCAGGAGTCTCTATCCACTCTACGTGGCGTACCTTCGGCTTATACCCCCCTAGATAGGCATTTGTCAAACAATATTGACCAGACACATTTTCCAGCAAAGGATGAAATTAAACGATTAGAAATGAAACATAAAAAGAACAAAAATTCAATCGATGTAATTTTATGTTATTATATCATATAGTTATTAAAAATCCAGCAAAGAAAATGAATTCTTGAGCGAGTTGAAGGCCATGTAACAGCCCAAAAGGAGGGCAATTACCTCGGAAATCCGCTTCATCGGTCGTTGATTTCTGTCGCTTTGGGCCGCGCCACATCAGCTCCGTTGCTATAATTCAATAACGGACCGTGAGCGTCGTCTAAGAGTTTGCACTTGCTTGATGCTCACTTGTTCATAGCTGCTGTTTGTAAAGTGTAATTATTGCTTGCAATCACGGATTGTGCGTTTCAGTTTGTTTTTGGAATTGTTCGGGGGGATTTTATGACCAAATGGCTATTTCGATTTGAAGCTTCCGATTTTGATAACGCAGTTTTTGATCTTCAACAGCTCTCTGCCATCCGAGGCGCAAGTCTGACCTTTTTATATTCTGAGAAACTGGTTCTGAAAGTGCTGCGCGAGGTGCTGAACCTACCAGAACTGCAGCCTGTCTATGGGGGCGCGTCTGAAGGGGTGTATGCCTTCGAAGCAGATAAAAAAACTGCCACCAAGGCAAGTGAAGGGGTTCAGTCCGCGTTGGCGCAGTATGACAAGGCGACCGGCTGCCATCAGCATATGTCCTATGTAACGGCTCTGGTTGAATGTAAAACCGAACAAGATCTCAAAACCGCGCTTTATGATGTCATGGCGATCTGTTCTGCCAAAAGCAACCAGAAGAGGCTGACTTTACCGGTTTTTGATCGCGCCGCCTCTTTGCCGGGTAGCCGCCGCGATCCTCGGCCCGCACAAGTCGGGGGCGACCAGTCTCAAGCGGTTGAGGACAGAATGGCGTTCGGGCGCGAGCAGAAGACACAATTCTACACACGGTTCACCAAACAGAGCGGGTCTGCAGAAAGCCTTCCCTTCGGGTTTTCTGCTGATTTCGAACATGTAGTCAAGGCTGGTAATCTTCTCCGGCTGGATGGCAGCATCCGCGAAAATGGCGATGAGACACACGGCAACGGCTTGCCATTGTCATTGCATGGCAAAATGGCTGTCTTCTATGCAGACGGAAATAAGTTCGGCAGCAAGCGATCGGCAGCGATCGAATCTGACCCGTCTCTAGGCACGCTTAGAAAATTCTCTTCGGACCTGCTTGCCAACCAGAAAAAGCTACTGGCCAATATCATCAACTGGTTTGGTGCGCATTATGGCAAGGATCGCCATGACGCTTTCTTCCTCGGCAATGATGCTAGATTTGAAACGCTTCTTTGGGGGGGCGATGAGCTGCTGTTTGTCATGCCTTCCTGGCTGGCTTTTGAATTCTCGCAGAAGTTTTTCGAATGGATCAAGGATTGGCGTGTGAATGACGCACCTGTGAGCTTTTCAGCCGGTGTCGTGATTTGCGGCCATAAAACGCCGATCCGCGATGCCAAGACAATGACCAATGCATTGGTCGATAGTTGCAAAGAGTTGGAAGTTGACGAAAACCTGCTTCAGATCGAGATTTTCGAAAGTCTCTCCATGCCCGGCTATGACATCGAAGGCTTCCGGGGCAGGCTCTATAACCACAGCGGCTTTAGCGTGTCTGGTGATGAAATCAAGGACCGCCTGAGCATAAGGGCAGACGATTTGCCCAATCTGCTTTCCCGTATCATGCGCCTAAAGGCAGAAGACGGATATCCTCGCTCTCAGCTTTACAGGCTTCTCGAAGCCTCGGTGCCGACTGACGGTGTTCCGGGCGACAAAAAAGTTGAAGAAGAGAAACGGGCAGCCATTCCGCAGGCGCTTCAAAAAGTCTTCAAAACTTACATGCAGCGAGCAGGTGAGGGTAGAGAGCTTGCCTTCAGGGATCTTTATGTCCTGAGGCCCGATGACCCCAGACCGGCGTTGTTGGCTCTTGAAATCGGCGTGATTGCACATCTGTGGGACTATGTTTGCCCATTCGAAGTCGCAGACTATGGGGAGGCTGCAGAATGAACGAACGGCGCAAATATACACTGAAGCTTCAGCTGGAAAGCCCCTTCATGTTTGAAAGCGAAGTCAACAATCGCGTGGGCGTCGACTGCGCATTTCTGCGTGATGAAAACGACGCGCCCATCATTCCGGCTGCGCAAATCAAAGGCGTTTTGCGTGATGCGCTCGAGCATCTCGCCTCAGCAACCGACCTTGTAAGTCTTGATGAAACCAATGCATTGTTCGGCGTGGCTTCGCAAGAAGGGGATGATTTGCTTGAACAGGCGCGTCCAGAACGCGCATTGGGCTATTGGGGGGATTTAACGGCCGCTATTGATCCGAACCAGACCTGTTCGACAACACGCATCGAAATCGACGACGAGAAAGGAAACGTCAAGCGAGGTTCATTGCAGGTGATCGAGCTGGCCGCCCCCTTTGGGCAACAGGTGGCATTTGAAGGGCCTCTGGTCGTTCACTATGCAAAGGGTATGGGTGCGGAACGGATTGAAAAGGCAATCAATTGCGCACTGCATCTGATCCCGGCTATCGGGGCTTATAAAAGTGCCGGATTCGGGGCGGTTGTTTCTGAAAAATGTGGAATCAATTTCCAAACCATTTCCAGTTCAGAGCTTCCGTCTGCCGAGAGCAAATTGCCACTGCGCACGGCTTTCAACGTCACCTTTGATCGGCCTTTGCTGGTGGATACGAGCCGGGCTGCAGACAATGTGTTCGAGAGCGCCGTGGTGATACCCGGCTCAGTCTTTAAGGGAGCGCTGGCTGAGCGTCTGTCTCGTGCTGGGCTGGAACCAGAGAATGAGGCGACACCCCTAGGGCAGGCATTGGCCGCCTTATCAATATCCCATGCTTTTCCGCTCATAAGTGGCAAAGGCCAAGAAACTTGCTTGGCTGAACTCCCTATTCCTGCGTCAGTGCTCTATGTAAAGAGTGATAATGGTGAGCGGTATTTCGATGCGATCAATGCTCCGCGACCGGGCGTTGGTATTTTGCTCAAAAACGAAACAACTCAAACTACTTTTGTCTTTACTGGCAAATCTAAAGACAAAGAAGCCTTCCGTAAAAATTTTGGCATGCCGGAATTCCCGCCAAACCGCGTAGTCAGAACACATGTCAGCATTAACGAGAATGTCGACGGGCAACGAAATGATATCGCCTCGCGATCATTCACGGCCGAAGACAAAAAACTCTATTCGTCCTCAATGTTACCTGTCAGAGGCCAGAAATGGCGTCTGACGATTGATGCTACAAGGATCTCAGATCCGAAGATTGCGGAGCAACTGCTTGCTGCATTCACTCAAGAAATGGATGGCATCGGAAAGACTGCCGCAATCGCCTCGTTCGAAGCTGACCAACTGAGCGAGCCAACTGCGATTGAAGGTGAAATCTTTGACATCATGCTTGTTACGCCAGCAGTTTTGTTTGATCCGGTTGAAGGCGACGAGGCAACCAAACGATCTTCATCAGAGCTGTATGAAGCTTACTTCAAAGAGCATCTTGAAGCCGATCTTGTAAATTTTTTCGCTCGCCAAACCTTTGCTGGGCAGTATCCAGCTGTGAGGCGCAGACCTTATGGCAAAAGCACCTACTACCCGTTTGTTCTAACCCAAAAAGGTGCGGTTTTCAGGATCAAGCTCACCTCTGAGCAATCAAGAGAGAAGCTTCGTGACGCACTTGCATTTGGGCTGCCATGTCCTGAGATTGGCGGCGAGCCTGCAAATTGGAAGCGATGCCCATTCGTCCCCGAAAACGGATATGGGGCGATCCAGCTGCACGACCCGAAGAAGCGGTTGTCAAGCAATAGCCAGGATGCGGCCAAATGGGTTGAACCGGATGGTCTGGAATTCGTGGAGGGGCTGTGATGTTTGGTGACAGGATTGAAATCGAGTGCTTGCTGAAAACCATGACGCCGTTGCATATCGGAACGGGCGATGAGGGAAAAGCCTCCGTTTCGGGTAGCAATGAACCGATAAATTACGCGAAGATAGCAAGAGACAACGAGGGAAAGCCTTATTTGCCAGCGTCTTCATTAAAAGGCGTGCTGCGCCGCATGTCGGAGCAGTTTTTCGATCTCGATGATGCCGTTCTGGCGCTTTGGGGTACGACAAAACTCTCCAAGAAGCAGGTCGAGGGGAAAGAACAACTTTCCTCGCTTGATGCCGGTCAGATGGGGCAGCTTTTCGTCCGCGGGGGCATATGCTCCGGTCCTGTCCCTGACTTGAATGATATGCCATATGTGAAGGATAATTCGAACCTTAAATATGCCTACATTGCGGCTCGCACGGCGATAGACGCCGCTTCAGGGGTCGCTGAAGATCACAAGCTCTTTTTTCAGGAAATGGTTCCTGCTGGAACAACATTCAGCTTCTCCATGACGTTCCTGATATTCGGAAAATATGCAGAAGCCGCCATGGAAAAGCTGGAAAAGCTATTGCAGCTTGCAATGCGAGACGGAATTCTTCTCGGCAAGAACCAGTCAGATGGCCAAGGGGAAATGTCTTTCTTGAAAGTGACTTGGCGAGAGATGACGCTCGGTTCCGAAGGCGTTTTGGTCGAACGCAAAGCCCGTAATCTGTCCGCTGCCTCTCCAGATGAATTGAGCCGAAGTGCCGTTTTGAAAGCTCGTCAGTTTGACCTTCTTGCGCAAGGATTATTTGCGATTGCCGACTCTTCGCGAAAAGGACAGGGCAGAGAAGTTGCCAAGGAAGAAGGCACCATTCAGGTTGCGGCACAAAAACAGTCAAATGGCCAACCGTTGATCCACGGATCTTCTGTCTCGGGAGTTTTGAGGGCGCGAGCCGATTGGTTATGGAAGCTTAGGAAGCTTCGAGAAGACGTGGACGCAGAGCAGGACCCTGTCGCAGAACTCTTTGGTACGACCGATTGCAAAGCGCTGGTCGAAATACGGAAGCTTTCCGTTGAGGGTGCTAGGGAGGAAAATATAACCTCCTTGAAAGTGGATCGTTTTTCTGGTGGTCCCGTATTTGGAGCACTTTATACAACGGCCGCATTCTCTGGTGCAAAGCTTTCGTTCTTGTTGCAGCTCACGCAACGGGGATCAATGACGGCGAGCGAATATGCGTCCGATCTGTTCGATGATCTTGTAAAAGACATCAAAGACAATGGGTTGCAACTTGGTCACGGAACCAACAAGGGTTTTGGCTGGTTTAAACAGGTGGAGGGGTGATCATGGCTCTTGATGAAGAAGGCGAAAAGGCAGCCCGCAAACTTGCATCGATTTCGGAACTGTTTGATCGCTACACAGAGGGCGATCCGGTCACGCGAGATATGCGCGAAATCATCTTCGAATTCGAAACCGACGAAGATGACGAAGACATTCTTGAGCGGGCGCTTGAGATTAGGAAAAGCCAGCCCAGAGCTCCGTCTGAGAGAAATGAGCCGCGAGATGGGCGGCGGCAAAACAGCCCATCAAAGAAACGCCCAAATCCGAACTCCATCCCATTCGGCAAGCTTTCCCAGCCCTACCGGTTCATAGACTTGCCGGATCAGATTGCTCTGCCGGAAGTAGAGACGCGAGATGTTTGCCTTGACGAGCCTCTCGCAAAAGGCTTTTGCGCTACGATCTCCGTTGACTGGATCGCAGATGCGCCGCTGTTGGTGGGAGGTGCTTCGACTGGAAAGCTGCAGGATGACGCTGTCACCCCAATCAAGGTCGGTGGACAATATGTGTTGCCGGGAGCAACCTTGCGCGGCTTGGTGCGCAGCGTAACCGAGATCGTTTCCTACGCCAAAATGACACAAGGCAACTGGCACTATCGTTTTGGGTTGCGAGACTTTGTCCATCCTTACTATGCCGAGGACAGCGGTGTTTCAAAGCTGGATCAAGTCAAGGGTGGCTTTCTCAAAATAAGGGAGGCCACCAAGGACGATGATAAAAGGTCCATCCTGTCAATTGACGGCCAGGATCTGGTTTATGAGATAACCTGCGATCTGGAATGGGGCCACGTCAACATTCCGAGCCTGAAAGCCTTCATTGTTCCTGCACACACGCTGAAAGCGGCCACAACTAACAAAGGGCATACTGGCTATCCAAACTGGACCAGTCTAGCGCCGTTTGGTAGCGAGAAGAAAGGCAGATACGTGCCGGGAAAATACGAACTGCTTGGAATGGGGCGTGGGGAGCAGACCGATTTCAGCAAATCTTTCACATTCTCGTTGGACGCAACGGCCAAGCGCGAAAAGGTCTATAACGCCGATCCGAACGGCAAGGCGCGGGGTGTGATGATTGTGGCCGGGAAGCTGCCTGGCGGTGGCAACAAGATATACGAATATTTCATAGCGTCGAACCCTGCTGCCCGCACATATGCCCTTCCGAGCGATACCGCACTGGTCTTTGAACGCCTGCACAGCAGGCCTGCAAAGGGAGACAAATTGGAAGCGGAAGGCAGCTGGGCAACGCTTCGCAAAATCGCAATGAAGCAAGACGGCGATGGTATTCCTGTCTTCCATGTCGGGCTACCGGATCTTGAGGCTGGAGACGACAATTTCTTCTTCGGCCTCACGCGCCTGTTCAAGGTGCCACACAAAAGAGCCGTGCGTGACGTGCTGTTTGGTGAACAACCCAACCACATGCCGAAGCTTTCTGGCAATGGCTATGAAAACAAGGATTTTGCAGAAAACCTGTTTGGCTACGTGATAGAAGATGAAGACTGGCTGTGGGGTCGCCGCAAGGATTCCACTGCCCCGGGCTCTGTGGCTCAAAAGGGGCGGATTGCATTTGGCTTCGCGCCGCTCAGTAAAGGCACCCCGGCGGCATTGTCTTCGACTGTCGACGTCATCCAGATGGCACCCCGAGCCTCATATGCGCCCTTTTACTTGCGTGGCAAGGAGAAGGATTATTCTGGGCAGGGGGCTAAGATTGCCGGGCGCAAGGCTTATTTTCCGCGTTATGGCAAGCCATCCTATAAGGAAGCAATTGCTGATTTCAAACAATTTGGTGAAAAGCAGAAACAGGATGTACGGGACTCTTCAAACGGCCAGTTCAAAAGCCAGGATGTGCTCTCTCACCTGAAATTTCTCTTGCCGCAAAATGAGAGCAAACCACTCAGCTTCACGGGGGAAATCCGGCTGCACAATGTCTCAGCAGCAGAAATCGGATCGGTGCTGTATGCCATCACCCATGGCGGAGACCATGAGAAGGCATTCCGTCATATGATCGGCCGGGGCAAGCCCTTTGGCGCAGGTCAGATGCGCATTGGCCGGGTGATCTTGCAGGCCACCCCGAACGATCCGAAGGCAATGGGGAAACTGGTCAAAGAACCGCAGGCGCACGAACGCTATGATCCTGCCACAGGCAAAGGTTTTGCAGAGCCGGATCGGGGTGTTAGCCTTGAACCTTTCCTCGACGCTTTCAAAGCCTACATGAAAGAAGCAATTGGTCCCCTTTATCCGGATCATTCTGCCGCGATCAAGGAATGGTTGGGCATGTCCAGCCCTGAGGAGGGCAGCAAGCTGGCTGAGCAGAAGCGCCTCTTCTACAAGGCCTATGAAGGTGAGGAAAAACGCAATGGCAAGCCTTTCACCTCCTTTGAAGCCTACAGTCAATTGCGACAGGCGACACAGGCCATGAACAGCAAGGACGCCCCAATGGGCAATGATCGCCTGCTGCAAACGCCAACAAAAGCCCCGAAAAAGACCTAGGCTCTGCCCTCTTTTTCTGTTCGAGTTAAACAAAAAGCCGGGATAGCATCCCGGCTTTTTCGTTTCAGTTCCTGTCGAAAAGGCTATCCACTCTCCGTGGCGAGCATGCTGCTTATTGAATGGACCGATCACACGTTCAATCCTTGGATGTCACTATCCACTCTACGTGGTGAGCATGCTGCTTATAAAGCGGGCTTTGGCGGGGTTCCCGTTATTGCGTCACTATCCACTCTACGTGGTGAGCATGCTGCTTATTGTTGAAATTCGGGTTCAAGAAACAATCTTGGTCACTATCCACTCTACGTGGTGAGCATGCTGCTTATCTATACCCGCTGCTCTCCATCCTGAAAAAGGATGTCACTATCCACTCTACGTGGTGAGCATGCTGCTTATGCAATTCCGATTGCACACGCTCTGAGTGCTATAGTCACTATCCACTCTGCGTGGTGAGCATGCTGCTTATTCAGAATGCTCATATTCCCGCCGCACCGCGCGGTCACTATCCACTCTACGTGGTGAGCATGCTGCTTATCCAAGGCAGAGGCGGAAGCCAAAGCCAAGGTAGGTCACTATCCACTCTACGTGGTGAGCATGCTGCTTATCAAGAATGGGATGGCCAACGCACCCGGCGGCCGTCACTATCCACTCTACGTGGTGAGCATGCTGCTTATCAAGCCGCTATGCAAATGAAAAAGCAAGCCAAGCGTCACTATCCACTCTACGTGGTGAGCATGCTGCTTATGGCGCAAGTCAGAGTTACTCCTTCGTGGAGTAGGTCACTATCCACTCTACGTGGTGAGCATGCTGCTTATCTGCGTGTGGTATTTAGGGTCCCTTTGGATCCGTCACTATCCACTCTACGTGGTGAGCATGCTGCTTATGGTTGCATTGCAATCATCTTCGACCGATTTCAGTCACTATCCACTCTACGTGGTGAGCATGCTGCTTATACCCCCTCTGATAAGTATCTGTCAAATGGAAAGTGGTAGAAACACTTTCCATTGAAGACAAAATTTTATTGAATTCAAAAAGAACAAAATAAAAACAAAAATTTTAATATTGAAATAAAACTAATAATATCATATCTTTATATAAAATCCAGCAAAGAAAAAATTTTTGAGCTAGATGGAGGGGATATGGCCAAGATACATCCTGCGCCGGAAAAGCCGCATGACGGGCTCCGTCTGTTTGAACAAATCTCCAGCCTAGAGGGCCTGAAGGCCGGATGGGAAAGAGTGAGGGACAATGCTGGTGCCTCCGGGGGCGATGGCGTCAGTTGTGATGCCTTCGGCATCGGTTCAGATATGCGACTGGCCGAATTGTCCACTCATTTGCGAGAAGGGCGATATTTGCCGGGTCCTCTGCGGCGGGTGGATATTCCCAAATCCTCGGGCGGTAAACGTACCCTGATGATCCCCTGCATCCGGGACCGTGTGGCTCAAAGCGCCGCCGCGCTGCGTCTTTCCCCTCTCTTTGAAGAGGAATTCGAAGATGTCAGCTATGGCTATCGCCCCGGACGCTCGGTGAAACAGGCCTTGTACAAGGTGCAAAGCTTGCGGGAACAGGGCTGGCACTATGCGGTCGATGCAGATATCGAAGCCTATTTCGACAATGTGTCGCACGATCTGATGATGCAAAGACTCTATCGCTCGGTCAGTGAAAGCCCGCTGACAGAACTTGTTTCGGTCTGGCTGGAAACCGGCGGCGAAAATGGAAGAGGTCTGGCGCAAGGCTCTCCTCTTTCTCCCCTGTTGGCCAACCTGTTTCTGGATGATCTGGATGAGGCTTTTCTGAAGACCCGCTTTCGGCTGGTTCGCTATGCTGACGATTTTGTCATTCTGACGAAAAGCGAGAAGGACGCCCATCAGGCGCTCGCAAGTGCAGCGGAGTTGCTGGCAGAGTATGGTTTGCGCCTGAATACTAGAAAAACCCGTGTGCGCGGCTATGATGACAGTTTGAAATATCTCGGCGCTGTCTTTATGCGCAGCATGGTGATGCGAGACCGCGAGGAGTTGGGATTTTCATCGGCCGAATCCATTTTGCGAGAGATCGCGAGAGAGGATCAAAAAAAGGTTCAGGCGCGAACGAATGAGGCTCTGGCCGAGGGGGCTTTGTCGTCCGCAGGCTACAGTCGCGGCGTCAGAACCCTTTATCTGACCAAGCCCGACAGGGAGCTTGGGGTGAAAAATCTAGCCTTTGCTGTCCGCTCGCAAGACCCTGCTGAGGGCAGGGGGGCAAAGGAACGCCGCCCGAAGAGTAAACCCAAACTCGTCGCGACTATTCACCCAACCAGACTAGATCGAATAGAGATTGGTCCCAAGGCAGAGGTGGAAACAGAAGCTCTGCGCAATGCTCTTTCCTATGGCGTTGAAGTCGCCTTTGTAAATGGCTATGGCGAAACGCTAGGCACCTTGGCTGGCCCTCTTCCCTCCCGCGCCCGCCGTCATATTGCGCAGGCCCGCCATGCTCTGGACCCGGATCTGAGGCTGGAAACGGCACGTTTCTTCGTTGTGGCAAGGCTGAAGAACCAGCGTGCTCTCCTCAGGCGCCTCAATCAAAGAAGAGGGCTGGAACAGGTTGATAAGGTCTGTAGCCAGTTCGCAAGGCCTTTGCATGGCGCAAGCAAGGTAAAGAATATTCAGCAGATGATGGGATATGAAGGCGAGGCCACAGCCAATTTCTGGCGTGGATGGTCCTATCTTCTGTTGCACGGTTGGAGCTTGCCACGGAGGCGAAGGAAACCGGCTCCTGATCCCGTCAATATTGCTTTGAATATTGCCTGCCATATACTTGAGCGTGATATCCGCACTGTGCTCCACGCGGCCGGGCTGCATCCGGGCTTTGGAGTGCTTCATTCCGTCGATGACGGCAGAGAGGCTCTTGTATACGATTTCATGGAAATCTTTCGCTCGTCTCTGACGGAAAGCGTTGTTTTGGAAGCCTTCAACACGCGCATGCTCAGGGCAGAGCATTTTTATGAATTTGATGGCCATGCCCGTATTTCCAATGCGGGATATGGTGCCATCATCAAGGCTTATGAGGAAAGGGCCGAAGGGCTCGTCAATTCTGTTTCAGGCGATCATCGGGTCACATGGAGAAGGCTCATGCTCGAGCAAGCGCGTGACTATGCCGCCTATATTGAAGAAGGTCGCTCATTCTCCCCCTATATCATAAACTATTGAGGACATCATGGCGGGCCGTAAACAACTGATCGTCTTCACATATGATGTGAGCAAGGACCGAATACGCACCAAGATTGCCGATATTCTCGAGCGACAAGGCATCCGGGTACAATATTCCGTTTTCGAATGCAGAATGGATATGGAAAATGCAAACGCCCTTTTCTCAAAGCTTGAACTTCTGATCGACCCGGAGGATAGTATTCGCATGTATGTTATCCCTGAAGACGGGCGCGAGAAATCGCGTGCGTTCGGCGGGGCACCCATTTCCGAAGCTCAGGACTTTTATCTGCTATGAACTCGATTGCTTCAGATGTGCTTGATATCGTCAGAGAAGAAGAGATTGAGGCCGCCACGGTTAGGCATCGCTTGCTCAATCCTGAGGTCGAAATGGATCTCAATTCGCTTGCTCAGAACTGGTTCGAAGTCGAGGTTACGCTGACAGTTGAAGGATGGGGCAAGGCGATGTCAGATCCGGGATTGCCGGGACGCATTCGTGGTGCCTTCGGCGCAGAATTATTGTCCGCAGCGTCTCCCGCCGCTCGTAAAGGAGATGCATGCACATGGGTACCACCATGCGCTTTTGAAGTGCTGTTCAGAAAGCAAGGCCGGATGGAACCTGGATTTGATTTTCCAAGCCCTTGGGTCATAGAGGTCGATGCCTACAGGGGCAATCTTTTGGTCCGCTTAAGGCTATTTGGTTTTGCAAGTGAGTATGTAGGCGCTGCAAGTGAAGCACTGGCAAAGGCTTTGGTGTGTCGTCTCAAACAGGGAAATCAGCGGCATTGCTTTCTGCCAAAGCCTCAAATCATAGATCGTCACATTGAATCTGTTGCGGGACTGCAGGCCGAAATCAGTTCAGACCTGTTGCGATTGGATTTCCTCTCTCCTGTTCTTCTGTCGAAAAAGAATGTCGTTCATTCTCCGCGCAGCCTGATAACCACGGTCGCCGTTCGTCTAGCAGGCTTGGCACGTTGGCACGACGCAAAATTGGCAATGCCTAACGAATTGATTGTAGAAGTGAGCCATCGTTTGAACTTTGAATGGTTCGGCGCTTACGACGTAAAGTGGATTCGTCAATCAAACCGGCAAAACAAAAAACTGAATATGGCAGGTACAATCGGTCAACTCGAGATTTCTGGGTTGGCGCGAGATGTAGAGTTGGTGGGTCTATTGCTGCAATTCGGAAACCGCTTTCATATAGGCGCTGACGCGGCGTATGGCTGTGGGCGATTTGACCTTCATTTGTAGAAATTGCGATTTATAACATCAGATTTGATCTGCGAGCTTTTCTCCCCAGATTTGCTTTCCCTTAATTAAAGATCCGACGCCCGGCCTTGCGCACTGTTTTTCATTTTTATGTCGTTCATTTCACGATCCAACTAGGCGAATGAAGTAACAATGCTCCTCTTTCGCGGGTCCGGGTTGAGCAAACCGCGATTTTTCACTACAGACATCGTCTCCTTCACCGGTCAAGCAATCTGACCATCTCGCTGTCGAAGGCTTCATTAATGTCATCCGGGATTTCGTCAGAGAAGAAGGCCTTCTGCGTTGAGGCTCGCTTTTGTGGACTCTCGAAGAGGTAGAAGGACATGCCATCTGCTGCATATGGGTTGCTTGGTTTGAATATCTGTCCGTTTTCTAGAATTGTGCACTGGATGAAATACTCCACCACTAGCATGCTGCAGGTTTCGGTCACGGTTGGAACGTAGTTGATGATCGGTAGCTGATCGTAGTCTTCGTCGTCTTCGTCTTCATCGCATTCATAATAAAAGGAATCATTGCTGAGCCGGGTTCCTGTTGCCGTTTCAAATGCGACAAGGAGCTGCTGGAGACGCCGGTCTTCTTCTTCCGACAGTTCTGAGCTGAAATCGTAGTAGCCTTTGATCTTGCCTCCTTCTTCTCTTGTGGTTGCGATGATGCCCGCGACTTCGTCAGGCTGAAGCTCTTTGCAATAGAGTGGGCCTTCAACGAAATTCTGAACGCAGATGGATGATCCAAAGCTGATGAAAAGGTCTTTCATATCAAAGTGTCTCCTGAATAAGAAAAACTGAATGGAGTGCGGCTGGCGAACGGATTGGTAGAGCACGGCAGGCCATTCAATGGGTGAACAATGTTGGCGCAAGCTGTTGTTGTCTCAGTCACGGCGACAGTTTGACGCCGTGACCGATGCATGATCCTCAGGTTCGATTTCGATGAGTGTTTTGAGATGCGGAAACAGTATCGGTAGAAGCGAAACTGAAGCGCCGATGTTTCCTGTCTATGCAGGAAGGCGAATTCTCAACGGAGCCAGGAGCGAAGATGAGGGCGCTCATCGAGTTCCACTGTTGCTGTTTTGGTAAGGCTGATGGATGGCAGGGTCGGCTTTTTGGGGGTGCGGTCCTCTCGGCCCTTCTCGAAATTGCGGACTGCCGCCATGTCGATATTGGCCTGAACACGGGCGCGGATGGCACTGAAACGCAATCTGTCAGGACCGATCAGACGCCCGATGACAGGTGAGGCTGATCTGCATTTCTTGAATCCGTTATGGTCGAGGGAAACGGTAATTCGGATGTTGCTGTCAAAGACCGTTGGCGAGTTGAGACCGGCTGCGGCCATGGCAATCGGGTTGGTGATGTCAGTTTGAAGGGATGAGCTGGATTTGTTCTCGAGCCTTGATCCGTAGACAAGGGTGACAAAGCGCATCCCGCCGATGTTGCGGATATCGTGGATGAGACAAGGGCGTGGTTCAGGAGCATTTTGCTTTCGTTTCTCAGCGAACGGGAAGGGGAAGAGAATGACATCGCCCCATTTGATTTTGTCTTTCCAGTCATGGCGGTGTTGGGCGATGTGATGATCTTGTTTGGCCTTGATGAGCATGGGCTTTTGCGTCCTTACGTTTGAGGTTTGCTTGACGCCTGTCTTTTCCTCTTCCTTTGTTTTGGGGGGATCGGATCGTGCGCGGCGTCATCAAGGCTGCCGTGATCGATCTCGAATCCCTCTATTGCGCATTGTTTCCAACTCTTCCTTCTCCGGATGTCTGGCTCGCCATTGGCAGCGAGCCAGAAGATGGTCTTCGGATCACCGGGCAGAGATGGCATCCCATGCAGCCTGTTGCCGCTCGAGATCATTCTCCGACATCAGAGCTTTTGGGCCTCTTTCTCTTGGATGCGTCAACTGATGACGAGCCTCGTGAAGCAGAAGGCGATCAGCTACAATGCGTTGGGGGCTTCGAATATGTTGCATGCGATGAAGTCCCTTGTTTGGTAGCCTGCCGATCACGGGCGAGGCAATTGAAGGCAGCCTGGCATCATCATGAGGGATGAGAACCGTTCGGGTGAAATTGACCGAGAAGGTGATTGGTTGTGAAAGGCCTGCCATTTGCAGATCCGTTTTCTCGGTGATCTGTATTTCTGAGGCGTTCGAAGATGTCGGATCGACATCACGACCGATGCCCATCAACAGCAGGGTTTCAGAATCAAATTGAGCGATCTCGATCACGACGAAGGCGTTGCGGAGGAGTGGAGTTTCCGGTGGGTAGGCAGGAAACTGGACGATATCTCCGGGTTTGAGCTCCTTGAGCCAATTGTCGGGGGATGGATTGATGGCATGGGTCATGTTTATGACTTCCTTCTAAAAGTGAAAACAGACGCCTGTTGCTCTTCTGAAAGGTTTGAAAGGTTCAGATCGGCGCGGCGACATCCCGGCTGTCGCGCCAATCAGAACTGTTTTCTTTCAAATAAAAAAACACCCCTTTCACGTCAGGAAAGGGGTGTTTTGTCTCACGATAGATGATCGAGCTTGGAGATAGACAAACGATCTATTTGTCGGTTTCGGTGTCTTCATCCTCGTCCGGTGATGACAAGATATCTGCCACCAATTGGTCCATCAGGGACTGGGATTCCTTGAAGAGAGCATCGTGCAAGGCATCAGCCTGATAGGCCAGTCTGGTTTTGATGTCGCGTTGGGCACAGAGCGCCATTGCCATGGCAACGCCTTTTGCGCCACGTTTGCCAAGTTCGGTATGTGCCATGGTCCGTGCGATGTGAGCGCCGGTTCCGAAATGCTCCCGCCAAATCTTGGATGGTCGCTTTTTGACATACATTTTGCCCAAATGATCGTGAAACACCGGGGCTTTTGCTTCGATCAGCCTCTGTCTTTCTTGATTGAGCCATCCCGTTCCGACTTCAGGGTTGACCTCGTCAAATACCAGGGCATCAAAGAATCTGCTGAGTTTTGGATGCAGTGATGCCCTGATCGATTGGCCCGTTTTGTTGGTGGCTACATTGATTTTATATCGGCCTGTTTCTGCGTCATAGGTGATGTCGTCACCCCACCGCAATAACCCATCGGTCAGACGCAGTGGAATAAAAAGCCAAAGTGCGATGACGGCTGCCTGATTGCGCAACTTGTTCTTTGTCTTTCGATGTGTGGCAGTTGAGCTGTCCTTGAGGAGTTGGCAAGCAAGTCGGTAGATATCCTTGTAAGATGGCACTCGTTCATAGCGGCCGAATTTCAGGGGGCTTTCTGCGGCTGCATCGCTTTCGAGTTTGTTGATATGCTTGCTTAAGTCGGCCAGAATCTGAGGGCTGACACCCAGCTCTTTTCCAAACTGGCGTAATCGCATTGTTGCGGTTTGCAAGGTACGGGCACGGCACCTCTGATTTTGATAGGTGGCTTCTTCTGCAGACGGAGCCCGATCTTTTTTTGTCTGTTCAAGAATGCGTACACCTGCGGCATCGATGACGACCGGAACGCCTGCGGTTTTGAGGGTCCAGACATACTCACTGATGACATCTTGCATATTTTCCAGCAAACTCTCTGAAAATGCTTTGCCGCCAGAAGGGCGATGGCCATTTCGCAACTGCGCCCAGATTTGCTGCCAAGGGGCGGGCCATTCCGAGACAGGACAGCGATATTTGGCTGGCTTTCTCTTTGCCTTTTTTCGCGGTTTCCTGTGGGCATTGTTGTATGTGAACGTCTTTTCGGTGATCGCTGCCTGCAGGGCTGGACCGACAACCGGATGACCCGGAAACAGGATGTTGAACGTCGATCGTAAGGCAATCAGTGTATTCGGCGGCTCGTGCTTTGCCGAATAATCTAAAAAGTCCTGTTTGGTTGGAGCGGTTATGCCATGGAGATGAGTGTAACGCAGAAACTTGGCCAACCGCTTTTTGTGTCCATCGTCCAACTGACTGAATGTTGGCATGGCCTCATAAGGAGCGAGCAACTCGTCATTGGATGGGGTGTTTGCTGCTTCTGTGTTCAATTTGTCTTTCTTGTTACCATTATTCATCGATCATCTCCGCAATCAGTTCTTGGCCGTCTTGCACCTGTTCCACTCCCTCGATCCATGCATAATAGGTTAAAACCGTATTGACCGTATCGCCGAGGCGCGTCGCAATGACCACGATCTTGTCGGGATGTGCCCGAAGCAAGAGTGAGGCCTGCCCATGGCGCATTTGTTGAGGTGTCATGGGCAAGTTGAGGACCGTGCGCGTGTAAGTCGAATAACGTGCGCTAAAATAGCTCTCATTCATCGGCTTTGTGGCACTTTCCGAAGCTGGAAAGAAATATGGGTTGTTGGCCGCGTGCTGATACAAGGGCCTGATGGTTTCAAGATACCAGTTCAAGACTCCCAGATAGTCTTGTTTGCCTGGGTGTATCTCAACCTTGATTTCCTTTTTGTTTTTGACGTTGCCTGGCGGAATCCTAAGCTTGATGGGATCCTTCTTGCTCTTGGGCATCATGATATGCGCATCAGTGCCATGCAGAGTCAGGCCCATGGCATTTTCGCAGCGGATTGGTGCTCCGCCGATTTCGATGGCGCAAAAGGCGGCACAGGTGCCGATCCAGCGGTATTTCACCAGTTCCATCTTCGTCAATGCGCGCCCTTTTGCTTTCATTTCCAGGGCGGCATCCCGAAAGGCAAAAGGCGAGTTAAAGAAGCGTTTTCTGAGGGCTTTGGATTTAAACAATTTTGAACAAAACTGCTTATTGGCTTCGGCCATTTCTTCTTCGGCTTTCTTGCCCTCATCCAGGAACGAATTGTTTTTGAGTGCTTGTGTCAGCGCCGCAAGGGCTGTCGGGTCAGCGTCAAGGGCATGGAGGACCCGTTTGTATTTGGACAGATATTTCCGAACGGTCCGAGGTTTTAGTTTGCGGACATCCCGGTCTGGCAACTGACAGCGGGCGACCATCAGATTCCGGACCTCAGTAATCACATCGCCGCGGACGAAAATAAGATCCCAAGGTTGACTGATGTCAGTTTCGGGATGCGCATCGAGGTACGTGCGCGTGATGGAGTTCATCGTCGAGTTGAAGAGGGTTTGCGTTTCGGGGCTGCGATTGGCATAGGTCTTTGATACAGGATCGAAATCCTTGTCAGCCAAGATCTCATAGATCGCATCAAAGTCTTCCTGCCAATCTAGCGGGATCGGCTCCTGATTCTGACGCAAACGGATGGCCGAAAAGCCGATGCTTTCCGGTGGCAGATGGGGGCGAGCAAAATCATATTCGCGGAGCTTGTCAAGAAACGCCACGGCGCGGCGATAGGAATCCCGTATGTGCGTCGGGCAGTCAAGATAATTGCTGTTGGCGATGTCGTTGGTGATGTCCTGTGGTTGGATATCTACAGATCGCATGAAATCGGCAAGGTTTCTTACCGCAACAAAATTGGTTTTGCGATAAGGATCCAGATCCGGGATATCGGGTGCGTTGCAATCAAGCGCATCAAGTAAATGATACCACCCATCTTTCAGGGCCCGTGCTTCTTCAAGGGCTTTATCGACGCCCAGGAATTCTTTAAGAGGTGCCAGGGTACGGCGGCGAAGCAGCTGGTAGGCGTTGTCGGTGGTGCACCAGTTTGGATCATACCCGTCAATCGGGAAATTGGTCTTGATAAGATCCAATGAGGCAAGAATGTTTGCCAAGGGCTCGTTCAGAATGTCGCCAACCCGCTTGATCGAAGATACATAACGCTTCCTGCTGTCGTCGCTGAGGTCTGTTCGCTTCTCGACATGAGCGAGCAGATCCTCAAATGTTTTGGGTTTGGGTTGATGCTCCTCAGATGCCGGTATTGGTGGCGGGGGGTCGAATAAGTTATTCAATTTGCTAACCTTTCTTTGGTTTGAGTGTGGTCGTCCGTTTGCACTTCCGGTCGCTTAAGTGCATGCAGGACACACACACCACTGAATTTGCCCGAGCCGATAATCGGTGGGTGTATGTATCCCGGGCGTGTCCCGGTCGTCCGGTCGAAAATGCGAATTTTGCTGTGTCCGAACTATTCATTGCGAGGCTCCATCGATTACTTGCGGCAACGAGAAGATGCCGACAGCGGTCGTCGGTGCAGGGTCAGCAGATGGAACCTGTGAGGGGGATGGCACGTCACCTGATTTGGACAGGTGTCGATATTTCGGCTGGGGCTTGTTGCTCTGCCAGGCAATCACATCAGCTCTACGCCAACGTTTCCGATTCCGTGCGTTGGGGCGCTTTCCAAACGAAAGATCGATTGGCGCGGGAAAGTCTGGACTATAATTGGGTGAGGAAGGATTGGCCCAGCGATAGATGATCGATGGATCTGCCCGACCCAGATTTTCCGCTACCTGACTTGCTGTCAATAGAGGCTTCGTCAACTCTTCCCAATGTTTTGCAGACTGGTCGGCGGCAAGCCCGAGGGCCTCAAAGACGACGGACCAGCGGGTGCCGTTGGCGCCCAACACAATGCCTGCGTCGTGTAGGACTTCTTTGAGGCTCCGTGCCGGCACACCGAAATAGGCGATCAGGTCTTTGCGGTTGATGTAAATGTCTTTGCATTTTGTCATATAAAGGGAACTGGAAAAATTTTCCGAGAAACCAAAATAAAAATGCAACTTTTTAGAAATTATTTTACAAGTAATTGTATTTGTTTATGAAATTTAATGTCTGAAGTATGGGAGATGATAGCTGCAGGGGCAAACAGTTTGGCCCGGCGACAGTGAAGCAATCGCCGGGCTGGTTGTTTATGCAAGATGCGGAGGCACGGGATACATGATAAGGGTTGCCAGGCGTTGCCTCTCTGCCAGTGACGTTGGTTTGTTCAATACATATACACATCGCCAACCCATCATCTCTTCTATGATTGGAATGCCGGCGTGACATCCGCGCATGACCCTGTAGTGATATTGCGCACGCAAAAAAGCCAAGAGCGGGGCGCTGCCCGGATTAAGATTTGTGCGATCAAAAAAACGATGCAGCTTTGCAAGCGTGTGATAGCCCCGACAATCTGGAAAGCCATCAGGATGTCTATTTGCTGCGGCCAACGACAGGCCGACCAAGGGCACCTTGCGTTGGCTATCTGGATTTTTGGACGTGATGCTATTCCCAATGCATATATGAGGGATTGGATCGTCAAGGACGATGTCGCAGGGGGCAAGGCCTGTGAGATCATCTGCTCTGCAGCCAGTTTCGAGCATCATCAGCAAAAAATCGCGTGAGGTGTCATCGAGGCCATCAAAGGCATCAGGAGCAAGCCAGTCAGACTTGATCCGTGCGATATCGGACACCAACTCAGCAAAGTTGGGTTTGTTTCGGAATTGTTCGGTTTTGATGATCGACTTTATCATCACAATCTCCATCTTTGGTTTATCAAGAGAGAAGGATGCTTCTGCAAAAAGCAGCAGGCGATCGCTCCCTGAAAGCAAATAGGACGATCAAGGACGGACGAAAAACGCTTATTTCGCCATGTTTTTAGGTAAATATGCGTATATTGACGACGGGGTCGGCCAAGACAATTGGGAGTGTTATGTATTATTTCTTGTGGCCATCTATAATGGTGGCAAAAAAATTCAATAAATTTGGCACATTCGTTTGGGCATCGTCGTAATCCGCCCTACATTCGCCAGTGTAACGACATCCAACAGAACCTGTTCGCTTTATTCCTGTCTTTTCGACATCCGGCAGCCAATCAGGTCATGTCTGGGCGGATTGAACTGTGATTTACATTGTTACAGTTTCAGTTGTTGGATGAGCGAGACGGGATCATCTATAATATCTGTCCCGCACTCCTTTACCGGAAATCGCTGAATTCTGCGGTTCTTTTCCCCATTTTCTCTTTGCGACCGAAAAAAGCACGGGTCCGTTTGGGTTTGTATCGCAATCGCCATAGTTCCTTGATGTAGGCCGGTGTGTGATCGCTGGCCGTGATCGCAATCCCGCGATCAGAGATCGGATCCCGGCGTTATGGTACCGCAATGCTCAACAATTGAGTTCGAGAGAGTGCCAATCCATGGCAGGCATGCTCATTGCCACCCATGGATGCTGTCCAATGCTGCCCTGCGGATGCTTCGCATGGATGGTGTGACATGACGTTATCCTGCGACATGGATCCCAAATGCGGATCTGCCGACCTCCATAAAGCAGCAAAAAGCCAGCCCAAAAGCGAAACGGCGATTTATCTGGCACGCCTGTATGCCGCACGTGACAAGGCAGCCGTGTTGATTTCCGATGGCGAAGAATGGGTATTGCCCCATTTTGAAAGGATCCTCGCCGAGATCGAAAAGCTCGAAGATAAGCAGAAGCGACTGGATCTTGCCCTCGAAATCGCCCGCGAGGCCAAGCAACGGCGGGCAGATTGATGAGCTCGATGTAATCAACACATCCTCTCTCGCAAGAAAATGCGATCACTTTTTCTGGTTCGCTGAAATCCGCCCTAAGTCCCATTCAAGGCTCTTGGACAAGGATTGTGATCTGAACCAATCGTTCCTTTGGCCTCATTGCGGAAAACCAATGATCGGTGTGTGCCGAGGAACAGGATCAATATGAGCGATCAGAATGAGATTTTCGGGAAATACAATGATGTGCCGGTGCTGACGCGACATGTCGATGACGCACTTTTACAGCTGACAGACACATTCGACACAGCGGAATTTGTCTCAGCCCTTACGGCTGCAGGACAAAGAGGTGCCGATGATGAAAAGGTGCATCAACGCCTTTTGCAGCAATGCAAACGGGACGGCAAGATTAAGACTGGCGCCAAAAAGGGTAAGTGGCAGAAAGCCACTGGCACCAAGACGGAAAGACCTGATTTTCTGAAGACACTCGTGATGGGCTTTTCCGTCGCTGTGTGTCTTTTAATCTGGGGAGCTCAGATCGCAATCAATGTTCGGTTTGCCTGGGAGGTGGCAGGCACTGATCCGTTCTTCCAAGGTACCATGGTTACAATCATGGCGGCTCTGGATCTAGGTCGCCCCTTGTTTATGGCCAAAGGCATGCATGTCCTCTCAAGGCACCAGCGTCGTGAGGCTGTGCTTTACTTCACGATTGGTTTTATGCTGGCGTCGGTGTCATTTTTGTGCTCGAGCTCGATGTTGTCCGCGTCATTTGCGCAGGGGCAACTGATCAATATCCGGATCGATAAAAAACAAGAGGCAATCGAGAGGCTGGTGGTTGATGTAAGGGAGTTTCGCCAGAGAGCGCTTGCTTTGCAGGCGGAGGCAGACGAAGAGTGCGCGCATGGAGGGTGTGGCCCCAAAGCCAGAAAACTGCAAAAGGACGCCGAGGCGAATGAATTACAGGCAAAAGACACCCAAGATCAGCTCGACCAAATGTCAAAGCAGGTGGAAAGGCCACCGGAAATGATCGCAGGTCTGGTGCATGCCTTCGAAAATATGCATCTTTATGGTGATGATCACAAAATGCGACTGCCTTATCTGCTGGCTTTTGTCATCGAATTGGCCGCGCTCTTTGGCCCCGGCCTCCTTTTGAGGCGATAATTGCCTTGTTGCTGATTGAATGGATCCTGTGGCACCGGTCTTGCCCTCTCATCCTTTGAAGCGGGCATTATCAGTGTCATGCGTCTCCGCTCGATCAGATGCCTTGTGATTGTCGTGAAATGCTGTGATGACGGTGCCTTGCGGTTATTCGCATGGCAAGGCCGATCCTGTCCTCATGCCAATCTTAGGCTCAGAAACATCTCTTGGGAAGATACGAACGGCCAACAGGCCGTTTTGGAAGCTTACAATCCGAACTCTCGTTGACACGCCGAACGTGTTCATCTGATTCTCGCGCGAAATGTCGACACAATGATCACACGATACGGCTTCTGCTCAATTGTTGCCTTGCCTTTCGGCATTTCGATTGCGTTCTTTATTCCCGTCAACCCTGCCAGTGCGGCCATCACATGCGTGACGCAGGCATTTACTCCTCACATCATGCTGTTGATCAGGTGGTTCCGTTCAGCCTCGTACAAATATCTTATAGACGGTTTCTCCGAAGAACCGCGGGAATTGGCCAATATATTCTGTGATGAGCATCATATTACAATTGGGCGGCTTCCGTGACCAGACATGTCAATACTGGTTCGATTTGAGCTATGCGTGTTCATGGTGGCGTTCGGTGTCAACCGTGACAGCTGTGCTTGCCAATCCTGGAATGCTGAAGGCATCACACCTGCGAGGATCAACATGTATTGTAAAGCGAGAAGTCGGTGACGGATCGCAATCGATTGTGGCGCGAGTGTTTTTGCTGCTTCTGTGAAATGGGAATTGCGTGCCGTAGTCTCCTTGCCTCATTGTTAGGGGACAAGGTGTCTACAATTGTAGGGGCAATTCAATGCTCCGCAATAGTGTCGATCGTTGGTTTCACGTCTGAGGGATCGCTGGAACGGCCATCAATCTGAATGAAGAGACCATCCGTTTCGGTGTGCAATCGTTCGAGAGGCAGTCGGAGACAAAGAAATGGCCACGCTCCGATCAGATCATCGCGATATTTACGGTGAAATGGTAGCTCATTTTCGCTGCGTGGCGGGCATCTGAGAAAAGACTAGCGGTCCAAGGGAAATATAGGAGCTTCTTAAAGATAACCCTCAAATGCGGCGCGAAGTCCTCCAACGGTTGAAACCACATTCTGCAACGCTGCAGAAACTTAATCTCTGCATCAAGCGGGAATTTTGGAATAACCGATGCCTCCGCCCTGATCTTGCGACCGGGCGGAGCAAGGCTCACCAATAATAGTTGTGAGGTTTGTGATTGGTTGGCCAAGCAATATTGTCAGGGTCGGCCCCTCTCAGTATTTTGTGTTCAAGGCCGTGACGGTGGGCTCGAGCAGGGCCTGTGTGACGCACCTTGTCCCACCAGCGGGGATAGTTGGAGAGCCAATCGTAGCTTCCACTCTTTATGCGACGATCGAGTTCACGCGCAGAATAGCCTTTTGACGCGGAAGTTCGAGGGTATTTACGTTTGAAATGAGCCATATAAGGTCTCCTTGTAGATTTGTACTTACATGGCACATCTCCTTTTGATGATGTTTGAGCTCAGTTTGAGCAAAATAGTTGAAATGTAGTTGCCGTTACAGGCTGATCCTGAATGCTGGTCCGCAAACAAAGAAATAACGAATAAACCAACCGAGGTAGATTCGTGGGACGATTTTCATCTCGATATGACGACGTATGCTTGATAAGCCGTCATCCAACGCAAATCTGTTTTGAAATACCAGCAATACCCGATCTGGCAACCAGAGTTCAGACCTACAGAGCAATTCGGACCGCCGAAAAAGAGAAGGGGCCGAAGCCCCTTACCCTATGCAACTGCAACTGAGTCATCAATCCCTGCTTCTTCGTAGAGATCCTTGGCGAGCCAATCATAGCCAAAGAAATCTTTCACCTGATCAAGAGTGTCGCAAACCTTGGCCGAATAGCAATCGCGTTCGTCGTCCCTGGCTGTGCAGTCAATACGGCGGCAGATATATTTGCCGCCTTGAGTCTTATAAAGACCATAGCTCCTGCAACGACCGCGTTGGCCACTATAGTTGAGACCTGCAGCCTGATTGTCAGAGCTTGCAACACTCGCGAGACATTGGCCGGTAAAAAGCACGCTCGGTGCATTATCAACCTTGAGTTTGTAGGTTGCCACTTCTGAGTTTTCATCGACATCAATGTCGGTTACCTGCTCAATGATCAACTTGCTATAATCGACGTCTGAAAATGCGCAAGGCAGTTTGGGCGCGAGCTCATTGATGTCCATTTCAGACCCGTTTTCGTCGATGATCGACGCTCCTTTCAAAACCCAGACGTCGCCTATCCCATCTGTTGTTGTTGTAAGGGAGGCCGGATCGTGATCGTCGTAACCAAAATACTCTGAATAGGTAACTTCTATACCTTCGAGCTCTGAGACTTTGGATGCCCAACCCAAGACACGAGGGATCACGACATCCCTGTAGACCTGCTTCTGAACGTCCCATGTTGTGCGGTGATGCTTAAATTCGTCCATAACCTCGTGGAATTGGCTCTGGTTCCAGTCACCGCGGGCAAGCATTTGTTTGAATTCTTCGAAAGAGATTTGTCTCATCGTTTTGTCCTATTCCCGGAATTTCCGCCGGAGCGGTTGCAGAATTATTCCTGCAATCAGGAAGTAGGTCCGTTTTGATTCAAACAAAAATAATTATTAATATTTTTTTAAATTTCGAATGGTGCTTTGATTTATAATGATTTTTTCGGATTAATTGTCTTGTCTCTACGATTTTTCAGGCGAGGCAGGCTCTGGTATGGGCTTTATTTTGCTGCCAATGCGGAGCTTTTGGCGTCAGGCTGGTAATTTCTGATCGAAATGACGATTTTTTCGTTCTTGTTTAAATATTTTTTCTTCTTCACGGAGTATATAAGATCGTATCCTATGATCTTGTTAAGTCTTGAAACGGACCTTTGCACCTTTTGAGTGACCGCTGGGTTTCGGGAAATTCCATATTCTTCCTTTAATTTGTCTACATTTAAGACAAATTGCTTGTTGCTCATATTTTTTACGATTGTTGCCTTGAGATATATTTTGATATCGAAAATATCTGTGATCTCTACAATATCCCGCATCTCGACATATGCATAATTTGATGGGGCAATCATCTCCGCCTTGATGGTTTCCTGCACATCCCATTCAAGGTAATCGACACTCTCTTCTTTCACAAAGCGAATGGTTTGAATCAGAGGGTCGTTCTCCAACTCGGCCCGTCTGTTGCAAATGTCGATGAGGACGTAAATTTTCTTGATCAGTTCGCAATTTGAGCGATAGGCTGCAAACCCTGATGCTTTTCGCAGGAATCCCAGATAGATCCGATAGGGTGGGACCACATCTCGCCGGAGATTATGACTGCTGAACCAAAGCAATGCGATTAATATGCGGGTAGCTGGCCCATTTAGGCCCCTCATGGAATGGATGATGTTGCAAACCATGCCGGGCAACGGATAACTGGGTTTGATATTCAGCTCTTGAGCGACGTGTTCCAGCGAGGTTGAGTATAGTGATTTATTGCGTGATGCCATGTCTTTGTCCCGAATTCTTGTCACTCATGCTACATGGGGTCGTTTCAGTGGCAAACAAAACAGTATTTACATCCTGAACCGGAAAAAGTTGCCTTGCTGCGAATCCGAGAAGATGTGTCCTCAAAAGCCTCTTTCACCAAGACACATAACCTAGTTAGGAAGTGAAGGTGCCATGTAACAATTATCAAGGACAAGAACACATCCTTTCTCATCGCTTCTGTGTATTCTTATATATTCGGTTTGATTCTGAACATTTATAAACCCATTTGATGAGTTGAGATTTAACAATAGATCCAGATGTATACGGAAGAATCAGTCACAATTTTCTTACTTGCTGTCACAGTTTTGGAGCATTCGATCAAGCTTTTTAGCAATTGGATCAATTTTTTTTCGGAATGGATCAAGATTTTTTCGGAATGGATCAAACTTTTTTCGGAATGGATCAAACTTTTCCGCGTAGGCCTTATTTTTAGACCAGGCTTTCGGTATTGCTGAATAACCGGCGTGTAGTATGTTCTTCGGATGAGAGGAACTCGTAAAGGCCGCGAGCTATTTCTCGTCAATTCTAACAGGGTCAAAATTCTCTGAACGAATGACTCTTATGCAGTCTGACGGTGTTTTCACCGATATAAAGTGAATGCTGATGAGTGTGCCGTATATTCGAAACTCATACCACCATGTCGCCGGACCATCCCCTTTCTCGATTAGATGAAGAACAAGATGGCAATCATTATGAACTGAACGCACTATTTCGCGATGTTGTTCCACTGTTCGGATCAGAAGCGGTTTGCCAGCTGCATCGAGAATGTATCCGAGGAGGTGGCCTTCAGATTTTCGAAAGCGGATGACACATGCGTGACCATGTTGGAACCGAATTGGCAAGATTTCCGGTTCACAAAGAGATCGCCAAAGCCGCGAAATGAGAACCGTCTTTTCAAGGACCAACGACGGGAGCGCCTTATGCAAGGAAGTGCTTTCGGTTGTGGAGTTCTGGTCATGGTGTTAAGGGGGCAGGGGTCATTCCAAATGTTTGGGCACGGGAAGTACGATAAGCTTGTGCAAGGCCAATTTGTCCTCAAGGGTCATGTCATCGCCATAGAGTTCGCGATCGCGGATAGCCTTGACGCTGTGGCCCATCAATTCGCCACGGTCGTCATTGGGCAGTTGAACCTTTTTGAGGCGAGATTCAAACGAGTGCCTTGTGCCGCCAACTGTGTGCTTCTCGGTAGGTAGCAAGCCTCTTTCCCTGAGAACCTTGTTTATCGTGTTGGAATAGTTGCTGTTGCCACGATACTTTGGAAATCCTTCAGGGTGCCGTTTGGCTGCTGCCAGAGCGACACCGACGAGGGGTACCATCCTTTGAGAAGCTGTATTCTTAACCTCGCGACACATGTCTCCTTCTTCCACCTTGATATGAAGGTGCGGGATCGGATGATCCAGCACAATGGCATGCGGGGGTAAATTTGAAATCTCACTCTGACGGCACCCTGTTTCGATGGAAATCAGCAGAATGTCGATTGCTTCGTCATTGATGCCATCCAAAGCGCCAAGGGCAAACCATTTTTCCGTCATCCAGTTTACCGGGATCTCGAGTTTCCGGTTAGGTTTCTCATAACGGTCCTTCTTGATGCCAATGCCCTGATAAGGCTGGGGTGGTTCAGTCATTCCTATGCTTTCGTAATAGGCGCTTAGCATCGAACGCATGAGGATAAAATCCTTGTTGGCAGTATCAGGCTTTGTTTTTCCCGAAGAGACTTTTTTCTGCCAGAACATCTTGTGTTTTTGGACGGCGGCGGCGTCGATTTCGGATACGAGGATGTCCTTGTTTCCGATCGATTTCATGAGGTTTCGGACCGCCTTTTTCCTCGGGTTACGCCATTTGCGCAATTGGTCGTCATTCTTGTGCTTGTTGTCATGAGCGCAGAATTCTTCAACAGTGGCCACCAATTCTGACAACCGCAAACCTGGCTCTTCAACGCCTCCGAGAAGAGCACGGGCAGCCCCAATATCATCTCCTTCCGCAAGTTTTTCGAAGCGAACCAGGGTCTCCTCCAGCGGAGCCAGCAGCAATGACTCAGACGGCAGATAGTTGAGACCTCGCTTTTTGACGATATCTTGAGCAGCCCGGTAGGCATCTGCATTATTCGGCTGGTCCTGAAGAAGCTTCAAAGCCTCAAGCTCGTCCAAGATTCCCTTCCTCATGGCTGGAACCAATTCGGCGGCCTGGCGAGCGCTGTCTGTCTTCAATGTTCGATGGATCTCGGTCTTTCCGGCGACGCCGACATATTCCTTCGGGACCCGCATCCTGAAATGGAAAGTTCCTTTACCGCGCTTGATCAAACCGCTCATGAATTGTACCCTTTTCACCAGTGTTGCAACGTCGTCCGGCCAACGACGGTTGCTACACTTTTTGCTACACATTCCGTTTGAATGCTCACAAAGCAAGTAGGGCTAAACTTCTAGAAACAAAAAGAAAAATCAATATCGGCCAGATCCGCCAGAAGGACTTCCTCTCCGCCATTCCCCTTTTTAAGATATTGTTTTAATTGGTACATTAGGGCTGCCGGGTTTTCTTCCCTAACTCTTCGTCCATTCATTTTTGCTATCCAACACTTTAAACGCGAAGTGCGTAAGTTTGGTCACTATCGGTCGCGGTGCTCTGCCATGATCTATCGTACGGCTATTTAAAATGGTGTTTCCGACGCGGCTCGATTCTATATGCTTGCACCGCATCAAAGCTAAGTGGAGTACTGAGAGCTTCAAAACGATTTTGTTTCAACTCCTCATGGCGCCTGTTTGCAGGCAATGACGGCATGCTTTCAATTGGTTTTGCGTAAAAGCGACAGCATCAATTTCCGATTGGACCTGTCACAGAAATGTTCCGCTCCTTTGGAAGCATATTATGCAACAGAGGAGATTTGTTATGGGACGGTCCAAGAGCGAAGAATGTCGACAGGCGAGATATCAGCGCAGGATCAAGAGCGCTCCAAAGAGATTGAGCGGCTCCGACGAGAGATCCGCATCCTCAAGGAGGAGCGAGACATTCAAAAAAAGGCAACGATGCGGTGACCGGCAAGCGATGCTCGCATCGCTGAGAGAGATCTTCCCGAGCTAAAAGTCAAGAGGTTCAGAGTCATCGAAGAACACTGCAACATCTTCTCTATCACTCGGCTTTGTCAGGTTATGGAAGTCAGTACTCGAGGTTTTCATGCCTTTTTCAGTCGCCACGCCAGTCAAAGACAACGAACTGATATGATTGTTCTGGCGCATATCTAAGAGCAACCGCGCCACGATCTGGGTAGCTTAGCTATGGCCGACTGCGTATGACAGAAGAATTAAAGGAACTGGGCCTGAATACTGGCCATCGGCAATTGGTTTGGGAAACAATGCAAGGAAGCTGGCGGTCCTGGAACAGCACATCGATTGCGCAAAGCCGGTGCAACAAAGCTGGCAGAAGCAGGCGGCACCGAGTTTGAAGTCAAGACGTTCCTCGGCCACAGAAGCCCGCAGCAAGCCCGCAAATATGTAAGGGCAGCGAACAAGGAAAAAGATGGCCGACAATGCAATGGCGAGGCTGAAATGATGTCCAACCTTTACCGTCTCGTTGGACAAAAGCCCTCGCAACTACCTAAGCTGCAAGGGCTTTTTGTCGAAAATGGCACGCCCTACGGGACAAAGATGGGCACTGGAATATAACGATAAATTACTGTCGATAGGCCGAAGTCACTCAGACTTGCAATCACATTGCCTTCTACTCGACGATTTGGGGCAACAGACCTTCCATTGCATTACAGCATCGGCGACAAACGAAATTCAGCAATGCGGACGAAGGAGACATTTGCTGCAGTGCCGTGATGTCAGTTAATCTGGGCAGTCTTTTAGCAAAGTAGGCGGATTGCGGACATTTGGTGTGCGTGCGAGATCTCCAGTACCGCAGGCCAAAGCGGCCATTCGTGAATGCCAAGGGCACTCAGTTACTGCATTCTTCTGGAAATCTCCAATGAAAGCCAAAGAACCACTTCATTCGTGCTTTTTCGAGGGGCCCAGCTTGTTCAGCGAGTTCAACTAGAAAACCTTTGAGTTTCTTTGACCATTCCACTTCTTTGGTCCATGTCTCTCCATGTGGTATCCGACTCGCCAGCATCTCCAGAAGCTTGCCGATAGTTTCAAAATTTCCGGACACTATGTTGCTAAACACCACACCTGCAAAGTCTTGCGGAGCGATATTGTGAAGGATTTCGGTTCTACTATATTTGTTGTGTTTGTTTTCCCAAGCAAACTCGTTTGTGAATGCGTCAATATCATTTTGTAGAAGTTTCAACAAACGGACCGCTTCATCCGTTTCGGTGTCTTTAAAAGCGGACAGCTGAAGCGCTCTCATCATTTCAACCAACGGCTTGATCAATCCATGAGCTTCAAACCCAAAACCTCCGAACGAGAATGATCTGGCGTTGCTCCACCCATACTGGGTTCCATAACGAGCGGCAGGAATTAACCCCTTTTGGGATAATTCATCAAGGCGCCTCTCAATCTGTTCTGCGAGCTCTTTAGCGCTTTCACCCCCGTCTTCTGCGATGGAAATTAGGTCATGAGCCAGATGCAAATAGGGGCCGGGTTCGATTTGCTCGGATTTAAGAACGTACTCTAGTGCTTCTTGATGCGTTGAAGATAGTTCCTTCATGGGCAACTCGCGCCATGAGACGAACCGTCGCCAGAGAGGCATTTCTTCTTGGCCGGTAAACTGATTTGTTCCGCGAAGAGTCGCATTAATCGTCTCGGGTTCTTCGTAGCCGACTCCTATTAGCGATATAGCCAAATCTAGAGGTAGAATGCTTGCTGAGTTTCCCGTGTATATCTCTGCTTGACGATCCGATTCGAAGCAGACGTACAATGGATGCGGATCTTCCCCTTCCTCGGGTTTCATAATCCATTTGTGACTGCCGCGATCAGCCAGATGTTCAGGTTTCAGATTGCCTGCGGCAAGGGCCATTGCCAGAACGAGATAGGTGCGAACGAATCGCTGCATGGCATCTCTAGACGAGCGCAGGTCGTCATCAAGAACATCGATAACACGGCCACAGTCGTGCAGACACTGCCTTAATATCCTAAGATTTCCATGTTTAGAGGAACTGAATATCGAAACAACTAATTCTTCGTTTGATAGAAACCACTGCTTACCTGTCCCTTCACGCATATGCTTGAGGAACTCTGGCAGAGCCTTGGATAGGTCTGCCTCTATTCTGACAGTCCTTCCGATTACCTTCTCTTTAAGCTTGAGGAATTGCTTTCCCTTTTCTTTCTCATTTTCAGAATCGGTTGCTTCGCTTTTTTCAAGAAATCCACAAAGAACGACATTCTTCCGTTTGTGTTCAACAAAGTCATTGATCAATCCGAAGACTTCGGGCGGCGACATTTCGCAGCGTTCCAGATCATCGAAGATAAGAAGACGGGGAAGGTTCTTGATCAATTGATCTTCGATCACACCCTGAGCGAGAGAGCCTATGTCTTTCAGGTTTACCAGCTTGCCCAGTGTATCACCTAATGTTGCAGCAGCTTTAGCAAAACCTTCATCACGTACGCCAGCTAACATTGCCCTCCGAAACTCTTGGGGGCTGTTAACGCCACTTAATGAGACATAACGGGCATCGCCACTTTCTATCGAGGCGCTAAACCCACTTTTCACAAAATGTGTTTTGCCAGTTCCCCAGGGGGCCTCAATCAAAAAAGCGTATTTCGGATTACTAATTTCAGTGTATTCATGAAGCGCTTTAGCCGCCGCCGTATTCAATGCCCTAACTAGCCTCCTACTGCAGTGTAGTATACTGTAGTTGGATAGTATGAAGCCGCCAACGGAAATTTGAACTGAGCATGCAACGTAACGGTGAAAACGAAACATGCTGTCTAATGACTGCGGAAGCGGTAATGGAATTCTAGTAGTGAGCGGGCGCAGATCGGTGATTCCTGAAGATACAACAGATATGCGGATAGATGAGCTTGCTTTGCGCATCGACACAGCGATAGATAACGGCAATATTACTGCGCTCGAAGACTTGGATATTGAATGTGCTGAACTTCTAGGGGCTGGAGAGGTATCTGATGCTTTAATCTACTATTTCCGCTCAAATGTTCAAAACGGCTTGCAGACCATTTTAAATCCTCGAGATTGGGCATGGCGACAACCTCATCGAGAACGACAAATACTCTATCTCCGCCAAGCGCGCGCAGATCCTTCATTCGCGACACTAAGCCCATCCCGCCGCGCGCAGATTCTAACAAATCTTGCGAACCAGATGAGCACGCTGGGACGACCGATTGAAGCATTACGCCTCTACGAGGTTGTAATGATAACGAAACCGAAATTCGCGATGGCACGCGCGAACCGCGGACTGGTGCGATTTGAATTTGCTCGGATGGTCTATGACATCGGGCACCGCGCAGTTCTCGCTGCGTATGCATGTCGCGATCTTGAGGATGTCGTCGATCCAGACCTAGACTGGGAAAGTGCTCCGACGAATATCATTGATTTGATCGAAGCAAAAGCAAGAGAGATACGCTCCGCTGTCAACGTTGATATGGTTTTTGCAGAGACAGAAATGAATGGATGGCCGCTTGGAGAAGAAGATGCAAAAGCCTACCGGCTACGCATGCTCGAGCGGCGGTTTTTTCTTAACCCTCTAGTTATGCTCGGACCACATTCCATTGCAGCAAGCGATCCTCTGCACTTACCAAGCCACACATTTGTGGAAGGCCCCGTTTCTCCTTTGCTCGGGTGGTACAATCAGATGAAGCAGGAGTTCATCAGTGCAAGGCTACTTTACCATGAGGCGATGGAGGCAGAACCACTCGATGACCGCCCCCCGCACTTTGCTGATGATGAGGTTTGCCTCGTTGACACACTTGACTATCCTGCGTTTTCAATCGGAGCAGAAAGGCTTCGACTTGCCTTTCGAACGGCTTATGGTCTGCTCGACAAGATCGCTGGTTTTGTAAACTTGTACTTCGAACTCGAGCACGATCCAAACCGTGTCGATCTTCGCGGCGTTTGGTATTCAGATCTTCGCAAACGGCGCACGCTACATCCGAAGATCGCTGATCGTCCAAACCTTGCGCTTCGCGGCCTGTACTGGTTATCGTTCGATATTGTTGGAACGGCGAAAGAATCTCAGGGCAGATTGGATGACTCGTTAGAACCCGAGGCAGCTCATTTAAACACTCTGCGCAACGCGCTTGAACATCGCTGCCTAGTGCTGACGACCGAGACGTTTGCAATAAACAACGAAGATTCCATTGAACGAGAAGGTATCACCGCATTTCAGCGCAGTACAGAGAGGATGCTCGAACTTGTCCATGAGGCACTCATCTTACTCTCTCTTGCGATGCACGAAGAGGAGATGCGGGAGTGGCGCGATCAAAGAGAGGGTTCCCTGATCATTGAGACAACACTTCCAAAATATCGGCGTATTGGAGACGATTTCTACACTTAGTCTAAGGTAAATGGCTCAAGGAAGTGCATGCTACAGCAAACGTTGTGCTTTCCACGAATGTCGGGAATGGGAAAGCCGATTTTTTTAAGATATCGAGCCAGGTGAATGCCCGCAATGGGCCGCGAGCACAAATCACGATCCCAGATGAACAATTTCGGGAGATAATGCAGGCACCAGTCCGGTTCGAGCCCTTTGTTGACATTAGGCAAGCCGCCTTTCGAACCTCTAAATTTGCTTGAAGTTTTATCCCAAGAGCAGGTTGAGTGTAAGCAAATGAAAAACGAGTAGCTTGCTCAAAAAAACTTGCACCTAAGTGATAATGCCAATAGAAGTTGTAACTAGCATATATTGGGCACTTTGGAGACATCTAGGTGATGACAGGCCTCGAAGGGTTTAAAAAACTTGCGAAGGAATTTCGCTCGATACTAATGCTCGGTGTTGGTACTACTTCAATAGCGCCTATACTGGTTCATTTTGCGGGGTTCTCTCCGATATGGCCGAACGGCATCGGAGCAATAACATCAGTTGCAGCCTTGCTCGTGCTGATTTTTGCTTTTCAGTTTTCTCGGAATGTCAAAATAAGTGTAATCAATCGGCGAATGAAAACTAGTTTAGCCGTTTGCCTTTTGTTTTTTCTGTCATATTTTTTCCTTTTTGCAAATTTTGTCTTTGAAATTCCAGTTTCTGGAGACAAGACATATCTGGGATGCGGTTGGAGCAAGGCGTCTTTGGAAATCGTGGAGGCATACTTCGCTGATCCAAATGATGGATGTCCGGGGCAATTTCAGGCGATTTTGGAAGCGTCATCGTATCGGCCTAATATTGTATGGACGACATCTAGCATCAACAACATTGCATTCGGAATTTTGTTGTGCTGGGTGGCATTGTTTGTTGGGTTTGCAAATATCGTTGCTCTTTTTGTGTTGCATCAGATGAAGGATGGGATCAATGCACCTAATTAGTCGAACGATGTTAATACTGCTTTGTTTAGTAGCATTTGAACCGCGGTTCGCTCGTGCAGACGTGTGGTATGAAGGATATGGTGAATGGATGAAAAAGAACAACGTTCGAAACTGGGTCAGGGCAAATCCTGAGTTAGCTGATGAAGCATACAATCATTATGTCGCTAGGGTTATTGATTACTACAAAAGCGTTACTCCTTGGTGGATGGATGATAGTATTCCGGCCGATACAAATGATCCAGAAACCATACGTTTCATAAAGTCTCTAACTGCTACAGGAGGTGGGGTTCTAAAGCAATTGTCGAGGCGAACAGAACTAATATTGTTGCGATCAAAGAAAATATTTATAATTGAGGTCGGAGGCTGCGGCTGGGAAGGGGCGGAGGCTTTTCTTCATTCCGAAGAGTCAGATATTTATTTCGATAACGGATTTCTTTTATCGGCGAGAATAAGTGCAATTCTTCATATACTCGGAGTGAATAACAGTATTTCCTACAAAGACAGTCTATCTAAGGAGATTGATGAGGATAAATATTCCAAAGATGAATTCAAATTCATGATTTCGTTGAACGAAAAACTGTCGTTTTTATACTCCAAGTCGCAAATAGAAAATCCTATTGTTCTATGGTTTGGAACTGGGGATTGTGCAGACCTCCCAACAGGCATTTCTCCAATGAATGTGAAGTTATCTGAGGCTGCTGACGCCTATGGTGAAGTGAAGGAACTGTGGTTTATTCCAGACTTTTACTTTGAGCTTTGTAGATCAAGAAAGATATCCGAATGGGACCCGGAAAGCTGTAAGTTCTGGCAGCCGATCCTCAATCGTAACGAATATACTGGACGGATTCGATACATTGTCCGCCTGCGAAATGGTCAAGAAAAGACGGGCTCTATGGTCGTTTCTGCAAACATAATAGAGAAGTTGGAAGGTGCTGATACACTCACTTTTCCGTTGCAATAGTTTGATTGACAATAAAAAGCAGTTGGTGAGGTGAAATGAAGGATCTATTTTTAGGGGTGTTTAGGGCAAACGTAAATTTTAGGCCGATAATAAAGGCCACTTTCAAATCTCAAAATAGATAATTGCTTTTGCCATCCGTAGAATATACGTGTGGCTTCTTCGTTTGTTATTCAATGCCGAGGTCACGCGGAAAAGGTAGCAATGTCCGCCAACCAATCCTCGATCAGCTAAAAATGCTGCACCTCATTCGAATGACAGCAATGGGGAAGTGGACTTGCCCCAGATGATGGCTGTCGAATGCCCGCATTGGGCCGATTCCGTTGAAAAAGTAGGCGTTGCTTTGGTGTTGAAGTCCTGATTCAATTTTTTTGAGGATGGAGGATCGGGGCATGATGGGCAATCAGAGCGGGGTGCAGGCTTCGCTGTTTTACGCGTTCAATCTCGAAGACCACGTACCGCAGGATCATCTGTTGCGGTTCATTGATCGCTTCATTGATCTTGCAAACATCCAACGTCATCTGGCGCCTTTCTACAGTTCCATCGGTCGTCCCTCAATCGATCCGGAACTCATGATCAGGATGTTGCTGGTTGGCTATATCATGGGGATCCGGTCTGAGCGCCGCCTCTGCGATGAAGTCAATCTCAATCTTGCCTATCGGTGGTTCTGCCGCCTGGACCTGACAGATTCTGTTCCGGATCATTCAACCTTCTCCAAGAACAGACATGGTCGGTTCCGCCAGAGTGATCTGTTCAGGAAGCTGTTCGAGGATGTGCTCAGCCGCACGATCGCTGAGGGACTTGTTGGCGGGGAAGCCTTCGGGATTGACGCCTCGCTGATCAAGGCAGATGCAAACCGTGAGGATGGCATTGAACCGAAGGACTGGTCACCTGAAGACCATGCAAGCCGGGCGACAGAGGAATATCTGCAAACACTGGATGATGCAGCCTTCGGGTCGGCTACGCCAGTTCCGCCTAAATACATCTCGCCCGTGGATCCGGCCGCGCAATGGGCTTGTTCGAGCCCTTCGCGGCCGCTCTTTGGAACCGGTACCGAAGCTCCCCTTATTTCGTCCAACTTCATTTGGTCGTATCTATCCTGTCTTCTCAGACGCGGCGATCCAGTTCTGCTTGTCGATAAAGGTGTTGTTCAAGTTGCCGCTGCGGCGGACCGCCGGGATGGTGGCGAGCTTGCTCCGCCTGGCGGGGCTGGACTGGCCTGTTCCGGACTACTCCACGCTGTGTAGCAGACAAAAGACCCTGAAGGTCCAGATCCCGTATCGCCGTGCAGATGGGCCGCTGAACCTGCTGGTGCCCTCTCGGGATCATGCTGCGTATGACCCTGCCGGGTGACAGATAGCACGGGTATCAAGTTCCTTGGCGACGGTGAATGGCAGGCCCGGAAGCATGGTGTTCAGGGATGGCGCCAATGGCGCAAGGTCCATCTGGCCATGGACACGGCCACATCCGACATCTGCGCGGTCGAGTTCACGCCCAGTCGGGAAGGCGATAGACCCGTCCTGCCAGACCTCCTTGACCAGATCTCAGACGACGAAGCCATCGGCACTGTGATCGCGGACGACGCCTATGACACACGCCACTGCCATAGCGTCATCATCGCACGAGGTGGCACGATCATCATCCCGATCCGCAAGAATGGCAGACCGTGGAAGGAAGATTGCCCAGCTGCTCGGGCCCGCAACGAAACCCTGCGCACCACGCGTCACAACGGCCGGCGTTCTGGAAACGGTGGACGGGATACCACGTCCGCAGCCGCGTTGAGGCCAAGATGCGCGGCTTCAAGTCCTTCGGCGAGCGCATCGCCGCGACAGGCTCTGACCGCCAGACTGCCGAAATCCGCGTCGCCCTCATGAACCGCTTCAACGCCCTCGATACCCCCAAGATCATCCGCGTAGCATGACTTCAGTGGGGTAAGGGGCAGTCACGCCTCAGCCGTGAGTTCTGCAACAACGCCGGGTGAGCCATGAAATACGTCCTTAATAGTCAGTAACGCCATGATTTATAAATAAAATAACACCATCCGGACCGCGAAATCAGCGGGTTACTTGGTAAATGTGGGTGTGATTTCCTCATAGAAGATCGCCGCCATCAAAACCAAAATTCTAATGGCAGCTTTAGCAGATTATTTTTTGATTGCTTTCGCTACGCCAGGTTTAAGAACCTCTTTCTTTTGTGTTGCGATCTGCGCACCCGACAACAATCTTTTTGCAGCACTTCCCTGCAACATTATCGCAGATTTCGGCACCTGCCGAGCAGTCGCCCAGCAAGTATCGCCCTCCTTTAATTTGACTGTGCTGCAGTCAACATGGTCTGCGCACTTAACAGTACTGGCACCGACGTGTGTACAATAAGTTCCCGCAGAAACTTGTGAAGCGCAAAGCAGGCAAAGCGTGACTAAAGTGGGTAGATATTTCAGTGACTTTTTCATATTTGATACTCCTAGCTTGTAGATGTTTAGCTTGGTTGGTATTGAATTGTTATTCAATGCCAATCGCTCTCAAGTTGACCAGTGCTATCGGTTTCTGACTTCTACACAATCACCCATTCTAGTGATTTTATGTGCGTACCAATTCCCCTCAAAAGTTCACAATATAAACCCGTTACGCGATGTTCAGGGTTTGACCCACTACACACCCTCGCGTGACAGTTGTTGTGCCGCAATAGATATTTATGGACATGTCATTTCCTCCTGTAATTGTTAAACTGACAATCTGATGACTCAAAAATCACGCTGAGTGGCGCCCCGGCAAAGGCATCTGACGCAACGACACAGCTTTATCGCGGCAGCGCACAGGACCCGGACGTTCAATCCTGGAGGCATATATCATTATCTGGCTAGGGTGTTTCTCACATCGCTTGAATTCCTTAAGTGTCTGCAGGGCCTCCCTAAAATATTTGAAGATACTAGAATGAAGGAAAGAAGGACAACAAGTGCCGTATGGTAGTCTACGTATGAATGCACTATCGTTGATTCATTTTGACTTTTAAAAACACATCAGCTCAGACAATTGGAAAGCAAAGAGAAGACATGGATTTAGTCATTCGTGTATTTCGGCCAAGTTCGGTCGGAATATTAATGTTTTCCTTGGGTCTCGGTTTATCGACGGACAATAGTGGTATTTGAAGCATGGAATACGGAGGGGCAGCAGCTATATTGGAGATACACCAAAACGTCAGTTGACCCGAAACACTTGGGGATGCATCAGAGCATCATTGTGAATGTCCTCTCTAAAGGAGTGTACTGCAGTAACAGTGACTAGGATCGAATGACCGCTAATGGAATATTGCGACGCGGCATCTATAGGTCAGCGAATGCCCGCATAGGGCCGACTTTGCAAATCACCGACTTCGATGGCCGTTTTCAATCATTGATGCAATGCACTAGTCCGCTTGGACGCCGTTCGAGACCTTGAATTAGAAGGCTTGGTCGCAATCCCAACACAAGGCGACCGGCAATCGCGGCCCGAAGCCGACCTTCGTGGAAAGAAAATTCGCTGCACCGCGGCCCAACATTGCTGTCGTTCGTCCATGGTGCAGCATTCCGAATGTGTTAGAGTTCCTCTGCGGCATGTTAAACTCGAATCAAAGGGCATCAGAATGGCCACCTATCAGGAGATCCAAGAAGAGACGAAAGCTCGCTTTGGTTTCACTCCCAAGACTTACTAGATTGCCGACATAAAGGCAGAGTTCGGCCTGACGCGCGGAACCGCCCCCAATAGGCTTGACCAAGGTTCCCGTAAGTATCCATGTCCTCCGCATCGCAGAGACGAGTTAACCACGATCATTGCTGAACTCGGAGTGCTCCCTGAGCGCATCTAATCCCACAGAGAACGGCCTACTGCGGTCATTCGTCAGCGAGCATATCCTACATGTCCGCGACACATTGCTGCCGTCAAAAAAAGCATAGCAGAACCAACTTGACCAATCGTTCTTAGACAGGTATCCGATTGAAACCTACTCATAGGTTGGACAAGAGAAAACCATGAAACTTATCCGTTAGCGAAGATTGAAGTGTCTTCATCGTCGACCGGCTAACCTCAGCCCGGTCGAATATTTAGCGACTTGAATCGGAGCGCAAGAAACAGATTCTTGCGGATATTTTGTTATGGAAAAATTCAATGCCTTCAAAGGGCAGATCCTGCGTGATGGATATTCTCTAGGCTACAGCATTGAAGGCGATGGTGCCCCATTGCTCATCATTGGCAGTCATGTTTTTTATCCCCGAACCTTTTCTGCAAATCTGCGGGCCAATAGAAAACTGATCTTTGTTGATCACCGTGGTTTCGCCCAAGCCAGCAGAAAAGTAGATGCCCGCGATTGCACGTTGGAGACGATCATTGAAGATCTCTCAGCTATATGCCAAACGCTTAGTTTGACTCAAACAGACATTTTGGGGCATTCGGGCCATGGATATATGGCGCTGGAATTTGCCCGACGTCACCCGGAGCTGGTGAACAAGACTGTTGTCGTGGGCACTGGTCCCAACCATGCGCCGGAAAATATGGCCTATGGTGAGCGTATTTGTAATATGCTTGCTTCTCCTGATCGAAAGAAAAAGTTGGAGCGAGATCTGCAATGGATGTCAGAGCAGATTGAAGCCAAACCAGACCAGAGATTTATCTGGATGTGTCTCGCAATGGGCGCTCGGAGTTGGTTCGATCCTCATTTCGATGCGTCGGAGCTTTGGCAGGATGTTCACGTCAACATGCCAATTTTAGATAACCTATGGGGAGAAGAATTCCGTGACTTCGATACCCGGAACGCTCTATTGAGCCTGAAGGGTCCGCTTCTGGTCTGCATGGGAAGGCATGATCATCTGGTTGCACCACTGGAAACATGGTTTCCCTATATTGCAGAGGAAAACCCGCCGATATTTGCTCTATTTGAATATAGCGCGCATACGCCTCAACTTGAAGAAGCGGACTTGTTTGATGATACGCTTCTGAGTTTCCTGAACTGAGAGAGGCCCCGCACAGAAGCAAATTGTGCGGGGTTTCGGGCATTCGCTAGCGGATTGATCCCAGAAGCCAGTTTCCCCATTCCTGCCATTCGAGCAAACCGGGGTATATTTATCCAGTCGAAGGCGGCGATGCAGCAAATGCCTTCTGAGTCGCAAACGTGATGCCTTTGATATCTTGAATTAAAAAGCAATGTAGCTTGGAAGAGCAAGCTTTGGTCTTCGCCGATGTAAAAAGGCTGGACGTCTGCGCATGTCATTCGGCGTCGATCACTCAGGGCGCAAAAAAGCGCCATTCCTCTCGCGGTCAAAGTTTATATCAGATTTACCTTGTCTACATTTGAATTCAATTGCATTTGACAAGTTCATTCAAATCGGTAAAGTCAAAATCACCACCTAAGGATGTTTATACTTTGGAAATCTATTTTGACGGGAGGTTTGGGAATGGGCAAATCTGTGCCTTTCAGTGCTCGATTGACTTCGGAAGACGCAGAATATATCGCTGCACTCCAAATCCCGGGAGCTGTGACGTCGAGCGACAAGATCCGTCACATCATCTCTGACGCACGCAAGCGTAGAGAGGCTCAAACCAGCTTTTCTGAATTGGTCCATCGATTTGAAGATGAGTTCAAACCGACTGTCGATCATCTCAGGGCGTGCGAACGAGACGCCGAGGTAGAATCAGAGTTTCTCCATTTCATCGCTGATTGGCTCAGCCCCATGTGCGCCGAATTTGCCTGCGGACCGCAGTCAGAAGACGACCTGCCTAGCTTTGAAGCGAGAATTGTTCGTCAAGCTTACAAGTTGATCGAGCAAACTGTTCGCATGGCCATAACCAATGACGCGCATTGTTATGACCCATCCATTATACGAGACGGCAGTCAACGCACTGTCGAATTGGCCAAACTGATAGATATCGAGAAATAAAGGGAGCTTATCCATGACGGAAAAATTGACGAGCCGCGTGGGGCGGATCATCAGCGGCAGCTTCAATGCCCTACTTGACACTGTTGAAGATGCTGCGCCTGAGGCTATGATGGAGCAAGCCATTCGCGAAGTTGATGACGCCATCGAAGACGTGCGCGCCGAACTAGGCAAAATCATTGCCGCGAAGCATGTCGCGAACAAGAAGCAGGCCGATAAGAATGCCCAACACAACGATTTGAGTTCCAAAATCGAGATCGCGCTGACCGAAAAGCGGGAAGATCTTGCAGAAGCGGCTATCGCTCAGCAACTGGATATCGAAGCCCAGTTACCAGTGCTGGAACAAACCATCGCTGATGCATCTGAAAATGAAAAAGAACTCGAAGGATACATTGCAGCCCTGCAAGCCAAAAAGCGGGAAATGGCCGAAGAGTTGAAAGCCTTTCGTGAAGCAAATGCCGCATCGAACACCGGACAAACTGGCGGTTCTTCCGCAGCCCAAGCCGACATCTCCAAAGCAACCAAAGCCTTCGACCGCATAATGGAACGGCAAGGCATTCCGCCTTCCAAGGGAGCAGCAAGCGCAAAAACCGCCGCGCAAATGCAGGAGTTGGAAGAACTCAGCCAGAAAAACCGGATCAAGGAAAGACTGACAGCGATCAAGTCTCGCCTTGAAGAATAGGCTCTAGTCATGATTTTGCTGTCCTATTTTGGCGAGCCAGCAAACTATCCTTTTCTGGTGGCTTTGTTCGTAGTCTTCGTTTTGGCTGCGATTGAAGGTGTCGGTTTGCTGATTGGCGCGGGCATTTTCGGGTTTTTGGATGGTGTGCTGCCAGATATAGATCTGGGTCCGGAACTCGATATTGACATCGATATGCCGGACATGCAGACGCCTTCGATGACCGGACAATTCCTGTCTTGGTTGCGCATGGGACGGGTGCCGGTGGTTTTTTCACTAATCGTCTTGCTTGTTGCTTTCGGTTTGATCGGCTTGACGATCCAAGGTCTGAGCCTGTCAATATTCGGGAGTGCACTGCCTGCCATTGTAGCGGTTCTACCGGCCCTTCTTCTATCCATACCGGTTCTCAGCCTCGGCAACCGATTTCTGGCCCTTGTCCTGCCAAGAGATGAGACATCGGCAATATCCAGAAATCGGCTGATTGGCAAAATCGCAACCATCACTTTGGGAGAAGCGAGACATGATTTTCCCGCCCAAGCCAAGGTAACCGACCGGTTTGGCCTCACTCACTATATCATGCTCGCCCCGGACAATGAGGACGAAAGCTACAGGCAAGGAGATCGGTTGTTGCTGGTCCGCCTGCACGACAACACCTATTACGGCATTCAATCGACATCTAATGCTCTGAAATAGCGGGTATTTTCAAGTTCTTTCAATGGATCTACTACAATGTATCAAACACAGAACACATTCAGTGGTTTGCTAGGCGTTGGCACCACAGCCATCATCATCGTTATTGCGCTTTTGGTCATCGGGATGATTTTGGCGCGTCTATATGTGCGCGCATCAAAGGAAATCTCGTTTGTCAGAACCGGGTTCGGTGGTCAGCGGGTGATCATGAATGGCGGTGCGCTGGTACTGCCTGTCTTGCATGAGACCATCCCGGTTAACATGAACACGCTGCGTCTGGCGGTGCGACGCGACAATGATCAAGCTTTGATCACGCGTGATCGCATGCGCGTTGATGTGGTCGCTGAATTTTATGTTCGGGCGCAACCGACCGAAGAATCCATCGCGGCTGCAGCGCAGACTCTCGGACGCCGGACCATGCAGCCCGAACAGCTCAAAGAGCTGGTTGAAGGCAAGTTTGTTGATGCCCTGCGCTCCGTTGCTGCGGAAATGACGATGGAAGAACTGCACGAAAAGCGCACGGATTTTGTCCAGAAAGTGCAGCAGGCGGTGATGGAAGACCTGCTCAAGAATGGTCTGGAGCTTGAGTCTGTCTCCTTGACGGGTCTCGATCAGACCAGCATGGATTATTTCAATCCATCCAACGCCTTTGATGCAGAAGGTTTGACCCGCCTGACCGAGGAAATCGAGCGGCGCAAGAAAATCCGCAACGACATCGAACAGGACACCCAGATTCAAATCAAGACCAAGAATCTGGAAAGCGAGAAGTTCAGTCTCGATATTCGGCGGGACGAAGAATATGCACGCATGGAACAGGAACGTGAAGTGCAGGTACGTCAAGCTGCTCAGTCCGCCGAGATTGCTAAAAACAAAGCCGAGCGAGAGCAAGAGGCCGAGCAGGCCGAGATCAACTCCAAGCAGCATGTCGAGAAATCGAGAATCCTCGCTGACAAGGCAGTAGCGGAGGAACGCATCGAGATGGAGCGTCTGGTGCGCGAAAGAGAAATTGAAAAGCAAAAATCAATCGAACTGGCCGAACAGGTGAGAGAGATCGCCATCGCCGAAAAGTCCAAAGAACAGTCCGAAGCACAAGCCGAAGCCGATATTGCCAGAGCGAAGGCTGTGCAGGCGGAAGAGAAAGTAACCACATCGCGCGAAAACGAAATTGCCGAACGTTTGAAAGCGATTGAATTGATCGAAGCAAGCAAGGAAGCAGAACGCAGCGCAATCCGCATCAAGGTTGAGGCTGAAGCCGAGAAAGTTGCCGCCGGCGACCGCGCAGAAGCCTTGCGCGAGGAAGCCGAAGGCGAAGCAACTGCAGAAAAATTGCGGGCCGAAGCAGCTGAAATCCGCTATCGCGTTGACGCCGATGGTACGCGCTCAATGAACGAAGCCCAGAACCTCCTCTCTGCAGAGCAAATCGCCATGCAGATCAAGATCAAGCTGATCGAAAATCTGGACAGCATCATTCGCGAAAGCGTCAAGCCGATCGAAAAAATCGACGGTATTAAAATTGTACAAGTCGAGGGGCTTGGAGGCAGTGGCAACGGCTCTTCCCAGCCCGGGCACGATGGCAATCTGGCCGACAATGTCGTAAATAGCGCCCTACGCTATCGTGCGCAGGCACCGCTTCTGGACTCTTTGCTCAAGGAAGTCGGGATCAAGGGGGGAGACATCAATGGTATCACCTCGGAACTTGCCGGTCTGGATGCCGAGCCTCCCCAAAACACGGCAGCTCCAGTACAGAGCGAAAAAGCGGATTAAACATCAAGGAGACGCCAGCTGGGGCAAGTTTTGCATAGACCGCGCGTTGAATGTCACTTGCCATTTCTGAAAGCGTCTAGATTTGAAAAGATAAGAAGTGGGCCGGCGTCAAAGTCCGGCCCTCTTCGGACATTCTCCAAGACCCACACACCAAAAGCCAGCTTCCCCATTCCTGTCATTCGAACGAAGTGCAGCATTTTCAAAGACCTGCTGACAGGTTGGCGGACACATTTGCCGTTCGTTTCATTGCCGTTTATAGAGATATCACTCAGAACAACCTTAAATCGACAGTCTTTGGGCGCTCTGTAAGAATCGCGTAACCCAGACGAGCCCATCTCGAAATACTCGACCTTTATCAACGTTCCGCTAGTTTGATACCCGGTCAACCCTTTACGTGGCTTCCGATTTCATCCAGAACCTGCTGAATTGGGCCTGCATAGAAATCTGGGAGAAACTTATTGAGGTTCATCGCTTCATCTAGAAGCGTTTAGCTTTGGCTATATTGTCCATGTTCAAACAAACAGTCAGTAATTTGTAGAAGGACACTAGAGGGACACAGTAACATCCCTGATGTTGTCCGGGGTTTTCAGTTGCTCCATCAACGGGCGCGTTATCGATTAGCTTTCCTCAAACGCAGCTTCCGCCTCTTTGAACTGGCTCTGCGCCATCCGCGCATCACCAACGTGAATGCTTACGGCAGCAAGCGAACGAGTATCTATTTCTTCAGGCTTGGTATTCAATAGTTTCTGATGAATCTGATCGAGAACAACCAAAGACTCTTCAATTCCAGTCGAACCAAGAGATCTGAGCAAAGCGACGATCGTGAAGACAAGCCAAGGCCCTCAAACCAATCAGCCAATCTGGACCGTCTCTGTCCAAAAAAGATTGATAGCCAATTGATAGGTCATAGAGTGGACGTCGCTGGTTTCGTCTTGCCTAAAGGCTTCATCCTCGATGCGTGATATGAGCAGATTGCGCATTTCAAGGTCGATCTGTTGTTCCTTCTGGCTGAAATCGAGGCCACGTCATTCTGAATGGGACCGCCGCATCTCGGATCCATCGTATGGCTGAAGAACTGATCTCCGATCTTCATCCCTTGGTGATAGTCGCCACTGGGTGCAATTGCAATCGCAGCATTCTGTAACTCCACCATGCCCAGAGCGTCACGCAGGGCATGCCACTTTTGACTAAAAGCCTTTATAGCTCAGGCAGTTGCCCGATCGCAATGCACGGGCAGTTTCCCAAAATTGTGTGTTTAGAGTAGCTTTCCGGGCCAGGCTCCGGTGGCGACCAAATCATGTACCACCGCCATCAATACATTCTGCACGCGTTGCAAGAGGAATGAACTCGCCTTCTCGTTGCGAACAGCAAGGCAAACCTTTCGGTGAAATACAGGATCGACAATTGGCAAAGCAATCAGCTTGCCTTCATTCAACTCTGGCATTACGGCAGAGCGTGCGAGCACGGCGACACCCACGCCACGTTCGATTTGCCGAATGAGCTGATGACCGGCGTCAACTTCCAGCTGGATATTCAACTCAAGCCCGCGTTTTTTTGCTTCTGTTTCAACCTTGGTGCGCAAGTCATGTCGGCGGCTGGGTGCGATGAAGGGAACATCAACAAAGTCATCAAGCGCCAATTTTTGTGGAAGCTTACGGGCATGAAGGGGGCTGCAGATCAGGTAAAGATCTTCCTCAACCAGTTCAATGACCTTCAGTTCAAGATCGGAGGTCTTGTCGAATACGAAGCCAAAATCAATTGCATCATTGTCGAGCCACCCTCCAAGATAACCGGAAAAGGCTTCAGCAACCGTCAGCTCCACGTTTGGAAGAGTCGCCTTGACGGCCTCGATCAGAGGCGTTGTCAGAACTGAAGCCACGGAGGGGGGCAGCCCTATTGATACGGCGCCTGACGGAGAATCTTCCCAATCGTGAACCTCGGCAACTGCGTCCGCAACCAGCGCCTCAATGCGCCGGGCATATTTGAGCAATATTCTGCCCTGTTCGGTCGGTTTCACGCCGCGGGAATGTCGATCCAGCAATCTGGTTCCGACAGTTTCTTCCAGCCGCTGCATTCTTTGCGTAACAGCCGATTGAACGGTGTTTAGTTCCTGCGCCGCTGCGGTCATGTTGCCTTGATCGCAAACCACGGCAAAATCATGCAGCAAGGAAATATCCTTGGGTCTCAGCTTGCTATCTTTTTTCATGATGTCTGACCTTATAAATCATTATTTCAAATGATTCCACTCTGTTAGTAAGTTCGACAAAGAAGAAGTAGAATTGCACTGTAAAATGTTCGGAAGACTGGGAGGAAACCGATGAAGCAGTATATGAAAGCCACATTGTTAGCGGGTGCCGTGGCACTTTCCGCATCGGCAGCGATGGCAGAAGATTACAAACTGGATATCTCGCTCGATACTGGGCCAACACATATCCGCAACGAATCCATCAAGAAATTTGCCGATGAACTGAACAGCCGTTCCCAAGGCAAGCTTGAAGTGCGCGTGTTCCATGCTGCATCCCAGTATAAAGGAACGAACGTGCCGACCGCTTTGGCTCAGGGTGCGCTGGATATGGGTGCCCCGCTGCATCAGCATTTCTCAAAAATCATCCCGGAGGCAGGCACTGCCTTGCTGCCGCTATTTTATGGCGCAACGCCAGAGGAAATTCATGCGGTTTGGGATGGTCCGGCTGGTGATGAGTTGAACAAACTGATCGAGCAGAAACTGCGCGTTAAGGTCATTGGTCGCTGGTTTGATCTTGGCTACGGGACCGTTTTCACGACAAAGAAAAAACTGAATGTGCCAGAAGACATGGATGGCTTGAAAATGCGTGTCCCGGGTGGCGCTGCCAATGTGCAACGCTACAAAACGTTTGGCTCAAATCCGGTATCAATCCCGCTGTCCGATGTATCGCAAGCGTTGCAGAGGGGCACGGTAGACGGCATTTGGTCGACGCAGGAAACGGTTCGCTCGGCCAAGCTATGGGAGAGCGGCATTTCCTATGCTTTTGAAGATCGTGAGGCCTATCTTCAGTATGTTCCAATGATCAGCTTGGCCAGATGGAACACATATCCTGAAGACATCCAGAAGATGATCGTCGATACCTGGGAAGACATGATCGAGGACGTTCGGGCCGTAGCAATGGAACGCCAGCTGAAAGCTCGAAAGATTGCTGCTGAAAATGGTGTTGTGACCGTTGATCCGGCTCCCGAAGATCTCGCCCGAATGCGTCAGAAGCTTCTCAATGGACAGCCCGGCGTTGTCAAGGATCTGGGCATCGATCCAGCGTTCGTAGCCATGGTCGAAGCGGAGCTGGCAAAGCTTCGGTAAATGTCTATGGGCTGGCTGGATGCATCTGGCCAGCCATATCTCAATTTGAATCGGGAAACGCTGATGCTTACCTTTGCCAATTGGATCACGCGCATAGCCAATATTTTGGCCGGAATTATTGGCCTTGCGGCACTTTTGCTTTTGTGTTTCGAAGTGCTAACGCGCTATTTTGCACCTCACTTTTTGCCAGACTGGGGGGCCGAGGTTGTCATTTACCTGACCGTTTGGGCCTTATTTTTGGTCGCTGGCGACCTGGCCCTGAGCAATGGGCATGTGCGCGCAGACTTTGTCGTCGAGTGCTTGAATGATCGCTCCAAGTGGTGGTTGGGTCTTTTGGCCGCTTGTGCTGGACTGGCCTTTTCGGGCCTGTTCCTCTGGTATGGATACGAGGTCGTCGACTTTGCTCACATGATTGGCGAAGAAGGCGATAGCACACTGCGCTTTCCCAAATGGATTTACTATTTGGCTCTACCCGTTGGTATGGCTTTGCAATGCTTGGGCTATCTCGCGCGGATCTGGGCAGAGTTCAAAGATCCAGGCTCAATGAGTGAAAAAGGCCATGCGCCAGGAATGGAGGCCTGAGATCATGGAATTCCTTCTCGTTGGCTTGGCCTTGCTTGTCGCTCTTGCCCTCGGCATTCCGATCTATGTCGTGCTCGGCCTGCTTGCTGCGACCACGTTTGTATTGGAGGGACAGCCCCTCATCGCGGTTGCGCAGATCTATCTGAATCATTTGAATTCGATTACGCTGTTGGCAATCCCTTTTTTCATTATCTCAGCGACCTTCATGCAAAAGGGGGGCATTGCTCAGGCACTCGTAAGCTGGGCCAATGCTTGGGTTGGTCGGTTCACCGGTGGTCTGGCGATTGTCTGTGTTCTGGCAACAACGGTATTCGCCGCTATTTCAGGCTCTTCTGTTGCAACCGCTGTAGCAATGGGACTGATCCTTGTGCCTGCTATGCTGCAGCAGAAGTATGATCGCTCTTTTGCAGTGGGACTGGTCGGCGCTTCAGGGACATTGGGCATCCTGATACCACCAAGCCTTGCATTCATTGTCTATGCTGTCATTGCGGAGCAATCGGTGCCGCGTCTCTTTCTGGCAGGTGTCGTGCCCGGCCTGATCCAGGCTGCATTATTCATAGCCTATTCAATCTGGGTGGCAAAGCGCCGGAATTATCCCCGCCAGCCAGCGCTTCCGCGTGACGAATTCATCAAGGTGAATCTTGATGCTCTTCCGGCCCTGTCTGTGCCCGCTATCATTCTGGGTGGCATATATAGCGGTATCGTCACCGTATCGGAGGCCGCAGGCATGGCGGCGCTTGTCTCTATTCTGGTGAGTGTTTTCTTCTATCGTGGTTGCAGTCTGCGCGATGTGATCCCGATTATTGGAGACAGCATGCGCTCCACCGCAGCCATTGTGTTTATCATTATCACTGCTTTGGCATTCGGGCATTGGTTGACCAAGTCAGGTGCACCACAGGACCTTGCGGACTGGATCGTTGGAATGGAGCTCAAAACATGGCAGTTCCTGATTGTGATCAACATCTTCTTCCTGATCCTGGGCACATTCCTTGAAGTTTTTGCGATCATGCTGATTACATTGCCCATCCTCCTGCCGCTTCTGGCTCCAATGGGCGTTGATCCGATACATTTCGCAGTCCTTATGACCATCAACATGGAACTGGCGTTGCTGACGCCCCCCATCGGACTGAACATTTTTGTTCTCAGCTCTATTACCAAGACGCCGGTCGGTGAAACAGTGAGGGGTGTTCTGCCCTTCATGTTGCTGCTGTTGCTTCTTCTGATCCTTGTCACATACATTCCGGCAATCAGTTTGTGGCTACCAAATCTGGTTTACGGTTAAGGGGGACAAAATGCCTGTTATCAGAATCTTTTATGATGAAGCGCTGGATACTCCAATGCGCGCGGGCCGCGTGGAGATACAAACCAGACTTGACGCCATGATGCGCGATGTTCTGGCGGCGGATCCGGCAAAATGTCAGGTGGTAATGTGTGCATCCATGCATGCAACGCCGATGCCAGTCTATGTCGATTTTCAATTCCGAGCAAATGACTTTCGGACACGGTCTGTTGTCGCCAAGGCGATGGAGCAAACCGCTTTGGCGATCCAGTCGGTCATAAAAGCGGGCGTCCGCATCCGCGCCTACGATATTGATCAGACAACCCTTCACGCTTTGGACATACCTGCGGGAGGTGTTCAATGACTATGCAGGATGGCGCCAGAACTGCTCTGAATATTTCTGAAATCGGCAGTTTCTTTGCGGGTGGCCGACGGGTCACACTGACAGACCAGCCGCAAAAACTGGTACAGGTTGCGCGCAATGGACCAGAGCGGCTGGTGGATCTGAACGGTGATTACGTGACCGGACAATGCTACGTCCAATATGTGCGCCATGCCGCCGCCAAATTCAAAGCGCCGGTGATGTTTTGGCATGGCGGCGCAATGACCGGTGTCACTTGGGAGACAACCCCCGATGGACGGCCAGGCTGGCAAATGCGGTTTCTTCAGGCCGGGTTTGATACCTATGTCTGCGATGCAGTGGAGCGCGGTCGATCCGGTTGGTCTCCCTATCCGGAGATATTTGATGTTCCTCCAATCTTTCGGACGAGCAATGAAGCATGGGAGCTTTTCCGCTTTGGCACGGCAGACGGATATGCCAGCGATGCCACTCGCAGGCAGGCTCATGAAGGCACCCGATTCCCGGTGGAGTGTTTTGAGCATTTTTCAGCTCAATTTGTTCCTCGTTGGACCAATCATGGGGCTGAAACACTGGACGCCTATTTCGACGTGCTAAAAAGGACAGGCCCGGTTTGGCTGATTTCCCATAGTCAGGGAGGTAACTTTGCCCTTGAAGCAGTCGCGCGACATCCGGAATATTTCAAAGGTGTTGTCATAATCGAACCGGCTTCCGCACCGCTTGATTTAGGCGAGGCGCAAAAAGTTCCACATTTCTTTGTCTGGGGTGATTACATTCAGACATCGGCGACTTGGGTGTCTTATCGGTCCAATGCGAATGCCTATGCTCGCAGGCTGGAAGAATGTGGGGGAACTGTTGATACGCTGGATCTCCCAGCCAAGGGCATCTCCGGCAACTCGCACGTTCCCATGATGGACAACAACTCCGATGACGTTGCCAAACTCGTGCAACACTGGATCGAGGCGAAAGAGGCGACTATTTGAATGCTGTCTTTTGAGCGAGGGCCGCATTGTTCAAGAAAAATGTGACACACAATCCAATCTGACTGAAAGATTTAGACAAACAAAGCTGACTTGCGCTTCGTCACAGTCACCTCCTTCTATCCAGCCCAACCGCGCCCGAACACCCAGACATTGGGGCGGTGATTTTTGCACACATTGCTGTTTACACAGCACCTTATTTTTTTGTTGCCTTTCTGACTCACTAAGCAAGTGAAACTGCCCTGGCGGTCTGACTGTCACTTGCCATTCGCTCGCCCCCTCAAGACCCCGGCGCCGATGATATCGCCGCATGAAAAGCGCGCCGCCTACCCAAACTCTTCAGGGGCCATCAGCCGGACCAGAGGGGACTATCGCGCCCACCTTCTTGGATCTCCCACTCGTCTCCGACGGGCCTGTCTGGCGACTGGTAGACGATCCTCTCTGCCAGACCAACTCCGGCCAAGGGAGCGATTGCCATGCCCACCTTGGATCCCCTTGGCGGCCTTCAGCCGGACGCGAGACAACCTCTTGGCGGCGGTTTTCTCGCGGCTCTTTCCCTTAAACTGCAAGCTCCCTGATCTCATGCTGATCCCACCAATCAGCATGAGATCAAAAACCTCTGACAGATGGCGACCGGATTGTGCGCAGCGGGTCTGGTGACGCCGCGCCCGATCCAGTTCGCCAGAAAGAGAAACCAGGAAAGGCAGGTGTCAAAATCCCTTCAACCAAGGTCGGAGATATTGATGACCAGCGAAAATATTCCATCCACGACGCACACCAGCAACTGGCAAGACACTGTCAGCTGTGGCGACATTGTTGCCTTTGAGATGCCTTCAGATCATCGCCACAATCCTCTACAACCACCCAAGAAGGCATTGCCATGTCTCATCGTTGACGAGGCAATCTATGGCGGCACCCGTTATCTGACCCTCGCACGGGGGCATGCAGTCGGGACATCTTTTAACCACGGAGCCGAATTCCGGGTCGAACATTCTGCCGCCTTTGGTGCTGTTGGTCTCACGCAGCCGACAGTCTACAATCTGCGGGGGCTTGTGATCGTCTCTGTCAACCATGAAGGCTTTGCTTCTGGCATGGATGGAACACCAGTCCTTGGCCGCTTGGTTGGCGACGAGCTCGATCAGTTTGAACGCCTTAGAGCTCGTATCCATGCCATCAACGTTGAGCGCGCAGAAGGACGAGCCGATCTGCTCAAACTGCAAGCCCTGCTTGCCAAGAGATCTGGCTGCCAAATGTCCGGGATGATTATCCCTGCGCCGATTGCCATCCCAACACCCGATCCCCAGCAGTAGTCACAGAATGGTTTAAGATTTGTCCGACCAGCCACGGTGTCGGCCGGACAAATCACGCCCCTATCAATACGAAAGGAAAATTCATGCCCCTTATACCGGAAACCTACAGTCACAATATTTCGCTTCTTGTCGATCAGCATTCGACCGATGCCAGCCGCATCGTCGATATCGGAGCCGATGCAATCCGCGCGGCTCGACAGGCGTCTTCCTCTTTGCCCGATATTGCACTCGGCGATATTTTCGACGACATCAGGCCAATGCATGCCCTGATCGATGCTGTCAGCAATCGCTGTGTTCTGGACCTCATTCATGCTGAGAAGCAACGGGCACAATCATTCAGAGAACTGTAAATCAAGTAAACGCACCGATCAACCTCGCCATCCATACCGTGATGGCGAGGCCAATGAGACAGCATCGGCGGCAAAGCAGATCGTTGCGACGAAAACGGCAGAAACCGGGAATAAAACCTCATGAAATCAATCAGATAACTTTATTATCAATTTCATTTTGGTTTGCGACCCGCTCTCAGCTTTTCTACTTCCCTTTTAGTTCACGCAAACACAAAGAGCCGTCGGTTGGCATTCAACCGGGCGGCGTAGCGATGGAATTCGCCGAGAAAGCAGACAGGAGCCGTCATGAAAACCGCAGCGACATTAAAGCAGGCAGACATAAAGCGGGCCATCCGAGGCGCACAATCAGCTGGTGTCGCCATAGCGGCAATCTCTATCACCGTCTTCGGCGAGATCACTCTGCAGATCAAAGACCCAGATCAACCGGGACTAGGAGACGCAAACGACTGGGACAACATACTGGAAAAATGAAACGTAACCCTTATCCCGGCGTCACCAGAGTCACGGACCGCCACGGCAAGACCCGATGGCGCTTCAGGCTCAAGGGATGCAGCTCCTGCTATATCCAAGGAACATATGGTTTGAAAGAATTCGAGGCTTCCTATGCCGACAATGCAATGGCAAAGCTGAAATGATGTCTAACCTAGGGACCCCGGTTGGACAAAAGCCCTCGCAACTGCCTGAGCTGCAAGGGCTTTTTGTTGAAAGTGGCACGCCCTACGGGACTCGAACCCGTGTTACCGCCGTGAAAGGGCGGCGTCCTAACCGCTAGACGAAGGGCGCTCATCAATCGGTGAGGCGGTTTATATGAGGCTTTGTCGCAAAGCGCAAGCGTCAAAATGACTTTTTCAAAGCGAAGATCGACTTATCCAAACACTGTTTAAAACACGCAAGAAAACCCCGATGCAACTGAGCACCAGGGTTCTATTTTTGGAGCCAATATGGCCTTGGTCTGAGCGGTTAGCCGACAACTTTCAGATTGTCCGCATTCTCCTTGCCGTTGCGACCTTCGACCATTTCATATTCAACCTTCTGACCTTCGGTTAGGGTTGTCAGGCCGGAACGTTCAACCGCAGAAATGTGAACAAAAGCGTCTTTGCCACCTTCGGCTGGCTCGATGAAGCCATAACCTTTTGTTGGGTTGAACCACTTTACAGTTCCGGTTGCCATCTTCAATTTCCTTTTGACTTGTGGGCCTTCCCCTACGCACCTCATATACGTTGGGATGTCAATTTCCCCTGCATCAGGAAAACAAAACCTCTCCGAATTTTTGCGAGCGCCCGACGCTTGAAGAAAAATCAACATTAAAAGAGTACATCAAGAAATACGTTTTCGGAAGAATAGAATTTCATCTGCAACTAAGTTTCATGAAATTTTTATAATTTATACCATTTGAACCAAGTCTAATAAGCGCTATCTCAATGATATATAGAGGAAAAACGTAACCTAACCTTTTTTGTTCCATCGTATTTAATTAGCAGGTGTGGGCTGAAAATTGGCAAAAAAGGAGACTTCTGCCCTTAATTTTGTCAGCCGGAAACGAAAAAAATAGGCAATTTTGAGGCCGGGATCAGGGCGGGAATTTAATCGGTCAGCCAATCAAGCAAGGCGCTCAAATCATTGAATGTGCAACAAACCGGAAGGTGAGGGCGCGTGATCATAACGATCTTTAAGGTGAGTGATTGTGCCGCGGCTACTTTGTGGAAAGAACGATCGCCGCCCGAATTCTTGGTGACAAGACACGTGATATTTTCTTCTTGCAGAAGCCGAATTTCATCTTCTTTAGTCTTGCCCGGCATGGAAAGACAAAAGGAAAAATTCTCGCCCAAGGCACCCTTGTCAGCGGGGGCAATGGAGCGCAATAGGAACTGGCAATCCGACCTCATGTGAAATGGAGTGGCTGACTGTCTCCCCACTGCCAACAATACGCGAGAGCTTGAAGGTATCAGACGCGCAGCCTCTTCAATGTCGTCAGCCACGATCCAGTCTGACCCTGATGGTGCATCCCATGCGGGACGCTCAAGACGAGCCATAAGTGTGTCGCAACTGGTGGCTGCTTCAAAGGCATTGTGACTGATCTGGACTGCATAGGGATGCGTCGCATCAACCAACACATCGAAATACTCAGAACGCAAATAGTCGGCCAAGCCTTCAACACCGCCAAAACCACCAAGCCTGATTTGCAAGCGCGTCAGATCTGCCCCGACCAAACGCCCACGAAATGCAGCTTCCGTCCCCGCCCCAAGGGCACCCGCCAGCGAGAGAGTAACATCATAGCCCCCATCCTTGAGTAATGCCTCAACCAGATGCCTTGCCTCGGTCGTGCCGCCAAGAATGAGGATTTTCTTGCCCATAATGCGCGATCCTTAAACCAAATCAGAAGGATGCCTTGTGGCAGGGCTAGCGACGGGCGTGCGTGCCAACAGGCGGCCATCACGGCTCACGACGACAATGTCGACGCCAATGGGTGCCTCACCAAGAATGCGCAGAGCCTCTTTTTGCGCTCGCAAGGCAATGGCATTGGCAACATCCACACCGCATTTCTCAGCATCTTCCAAAATTGCCATTGCTGTATTGGCCGTGCGCGTGCGTTCAACGAGGCCGTCATCTGCTCCCATTTCCGTCAGAAAGCCTGCCATCCATTCAAAATCCACTTGGCTGCGGCCGGAATGCAGATCCATATGGCCTTGCGCCAGCTTGCAGAGTTTAGCAAAGCCTCCACCAATCGTAAGGCGTGGAACAGGGTTTTTGCGCAAATATTTCAGCATACCGCCAACAAAATCGCCCATGTCGAGCTTGGCGAAATCGGGGAAATCATAAAGGCCGCAAACAACCTTTTCAGAAGTAGACCCTGTGCAGCCGGTGACATGGTTCTGGCCTTCGGCGCGCGCCACATCGATGCCTCGGTGGATAGAGTGAATCCATGCAGAACAAGAGAAGGGCACGACGATTCCCGTTGTGCCAAGAATGGACAGCCCGCCGACAATACCAAGCCTTGGGTTCCACGTTTTCTTGGCAAGTTTTTCTCCGTTCTGCACCGAAATCCTGATTTCGACATCTGGCGAGAAACCGAGTTCTTGTGATAAATTCATCACCACTTCGCGCATCAATTGCCGCGGCACCGGATTGATGGCCGGCTCGCCAGCAGGAATCGGCAATCCGGGGCGAGTCACCATGCCTACACCATCCCCAGCCTTGAACGTTACGCCAGAGCCGGGTACACCCCAAGACACTTGAGAAAGCACAAGGGCACCGTGGGTTACATCTGGGTCATCGCCTGCATCTTTAACGATACCGACTTGAGCTAGATCATGCTCAAGACGCTCAAAGCTCAACGTAAAGGCAGGTTGTTGCCCCTTTGGCAAAGTGATAGTTACAGGGTCAGGAAAAGCACGGGTGACAAGAGCTGTCAACGCCGCCTTCGTGGCAGCCGTCGCACAAGCGCCAGTCGTCCAACCTCTACGCAGGGCCGTGCCTTCTTCTGGTTTTTCTTCAACTTCTGACATGGCTCAGATATACACCGCATATGAGCGTGGTGACCACGCTTTAGATGAAATAGCAGGAAATAAGATGTCGACTGATCCCAAACTCAATACCGACAGCATGTCCCTTTTTGAAGGTATGCCGGAATTTCTTCCCGGCTGGGTATGGCTCGTGGGCGCAGGCCCCGGTGATCGTGGATTGTTGACATTGCATGCCATCAACGCGATCCGCCAAGCCGATGTGATCGTGTATGACGCTTTGGTCGATAAGTCCATCCTCTCTTTGGCGCACTCTGGTGTTGTGACCGAATATGCAGGCAAGCGCGGAGGCAAGCCGTCTCCGAAGCAAAAAGACATCAATCTGCGGCTGATCGAACTGGCAAAACAGGGCAAGCGCGTGTTGCGTTTGAAAGGCGGCGACCCTTTGATTTTTGGCCGTGGCGGCGAAGAGGCTCTGCAACTGGTTGCCGAAAAAATACCTTTCCGCATTGTCCCGGGCATCACCGCCGGTATTGGCGGGCTGTGCTATGCGGGGATTCCGGCCACCCATCGCGCGGTCAACCAGTCAGTCACCTTCCTGACCGGTCACGACCAGACCGGGGAACTGCCATCCGCATTGGATTGGGATGCCTTGGCCAAAGGGTCACAGGTCTTGGTCATGTATATGGCCATGAAGCATCTCAGCTCAATCGTTGACAAGTTGATCGCCGGTGGCCGTCGCCCCGAAGAGGGGGCGGCAGTGGTATGCAATGCGACCACCCCGGACCAGCGCATTCTGGTCTCCACCTTGGGCGAAATTGTAGACGATCTTGAGAAAACAGATCTCGCACCACCGGCCTTGTTCGTCATTGGCGATGTGGTCAAATTGCGCGCGGGCCTTGATTGGCTTGGCCATGCGGAATATGGCAAGGTTCTCGTCGCCGATCCGCTTGCAGCGCCTGCCTTGCACGAGACTGTGAACGCATGACGGAAATGACGGGCATACCGGGCCTGATTCTCGCTGCAAGCAGTTCCAATTCAGGCAAAACGACGCTGTCGCTTGGCTTGCAGCGGCTTTTCATGCGCAAAGGCCTCAAAGTTGCCCCTGCGAAAACAGGGCCGGATTATATCGATCCGGCCTTTCATGCGGTAGCATCGGGCCATCCCTCCATTAATCTAGATCCTTGGGCAATGGCGCCAGATGCCTTGCGGGCGCGCAGTCAGAAGCAGGCTTCAGGCTTTGATATGCTGTTCGTCGAAGGGGTGATGGGGCTGTTTGACGGTGCGGCCAACGGGCAGGGGTCCACTGCCACACTTGCCAGCATATTAAAGCTACCGGTCATTCTGGTGCTTGACGTGAAAGGGCAGGCGCAAACGGCGGCAGCCATTGCCAATGGTATCAAACTCCATGACCCCGATGTCATCATTGGGGGAGTCATTCTGAACCGGGTTGGCAGCGAAATCCACGAAAGCATGTTGCGCGAAAGCTTCGCCAAGGTCGATATTCCTGTGGTCGGTGCGGTGCGTGTATCCGAAGACCTCTCTTTGCCATCGCGTCATCTGGGATTGGTGCAGGCAAGCGAACATCACGAGCTGTCAGACAAGATCGACCGCATTGCAGACCATGTGGGTCAGTATGTCGATCTTGATCAAATGCTGGCCATTGCCCAATCTCGCGTTGCCGCTTCTCAGTCCGCTCGGTCGGACCACACCCATCAGCTGGCGCCACTAGGGCGTCATATTGCAATTGCCAAGGATGCTGCCTTTACCTTCATCTACCCCCATTTGACTTCCGAGTGGCAAGAGCAAGGCGCTGAAATTTCGTACTTTTCTCCTTTGAAAGACGAGACGCCATCCCCTGATGCAGATGCCATCTATTTGCCGGGCGGCTATCCGGAATTGTATCTGGAGCAATTGGCTGTCGCCCAAAACTTCAAAGCGAGCATGCAGACCGCGGCAGACGCTGGAATCCTTATTTTCGGGGAATGTGGGGGTTATATGGTGTTGGGACGCGCCATTACCTCAAAAGAGGGCGTCGCCTATCCGATGTTGGATTTGCTGCCAATCAGCACAAGTTTTAATAAGCCTAAGTTAAAATTAGGCTATAGAAAACTTAGCCATCAATCAGATTTGCCGTGGCCGGAAGTCCTCAATGCGCACGAATTCCACTTCTCCCAAATCACCTGGATGGGAGAGGCGGAAAGCCTGTTTGATGCCAAGGCAGCAACGGGCCGCGATGTTGGCCCCATGGGGCAAAAAGTCGGCTCGGTTTTTGGATCCTTTGCCCATATCATCGGTCCAGCCCGAACAGGCTGATCCTATCGGGCTTCAGCATAGCTCCTCACATCAAGCACTCTATTCAAGTGAATCATGAAAAGGTCGCCCGCTGGAGTGGCCTTTTTCATTGCCGTATGGAAGACAGACTTGCGGTTTTTTCATTCGTTGGAGAAAAGAAAACCCCGGAGAGACAAGCTCACCGGGGCCGGGCGTCGAAGTGGTTCCCATAAAACGTTGCTGGTTTAGGATCTTGTCGCTTTACGCGTCTTCTTCGACAGCGCCCTTTGTTCCCACGCGCAGGACATGCGAGAAGTCTGCATCATAGAGTTTGGAATCGGCAAAGCCCTTTGCGCCCATGGCCGGTCCGACCAAAATCAGGGCTGTGCGGGTAATCTTGGCTTCGCGCACCTTCTGGCGAATGGTCGATAAGGTGCCGCGAATGAAAGACTGATCCGGCCATCCAACACGATAGGCGACAACTGCGGGGCAATCTTCGCCATAATGCGGGATGAGGTCGCGCTCGATCTGCGGAATGTTGCGGACCGACAGGTGGATCGCAAGGGTCGCGCCAGACGCACCCAGCTTGTCGAGGCTTTCCCCTTCCGGCATGGAAGAAGATTTCATCGCGGTCCGGGTCAGAATGATCGTCTGGGCAATGCCCGGTACGGTCAATTCAGTCCCCAACGCAGCAGCCGCAGCAGCAAAGGCTGGTACGCCCGGTACAACTTCGTACGGGATTTCAAGATCATCAAGGCGGCGCATTTGCTCGGCAATCGCCCCATAGATCGATGGATCACCGGAATGGACGCGGGCCACATCCTGACCCTTGTCGTGTGCTTCCTTGATGTCGACGATGATCTCATCGAGATGCATCGGCGCTGTATCCTTGACCAATGCGCCTTCAGGTGCTTCGGCAACGGTGGATTCTGGCACCAACGAGCCTGCAAACAGGCAGACCGGGCATTGCTGAATCAGTTTAAGGCCGCGAACGGTGATAAGGTCGGGCGCTCCGGGACCGGCGCCAATGAAATAGACTGTCATGTTTCAAATCCTGTCTGGGAGAGAGAAGAGGGCGCATACACCCTCTTTCCGTTCCTTTATTTGTCAGCGTCGATCCGTTTGGCATAGCCGCGCGGGGTGAAGGCCATCCAGCCATTGTCTCCGACCGAGCGGTCGCCATTTTGGAAAGTGCGGGTTTGGGACGAGCCAACCAGCACAACGGTCAGCATATCCACTTCATCCACTTCCAGATCACCCAGTGTGCGAATGCGCAGATTTTCCTGCGGACGGCCCAGATTGGAGGCCAGCAGAACCGGGGTTTCCGGTGGGCGTTTTGTCAGCAGAATTTCCTTGGCCCGTGCCAACTGGGTGCGGCGTTTGATCGAAACCGGATTATAGAAGGCCACCACAAAGTCACCCAAAGCCACGGCTTCAAGGCGCTGCTCGATGGTTTCCCACGGCGTCAAAAGGTCCGACAGAGACACCGTGCAGAAGTCATGGCCCAGAATGGCCCCAAACCGAACAGAAGCCGCCTGAAGCGCCGAAATGCCTGGCACATTGATCAGTTCGATCCGTTTTGCATCGTCAGACACACCGCCATTGTCGGCTGCACGATCAAGCAATTCCATCACCAGCGCACCCATGGCATAAATGCCGGCATCGCCTGAGCAAATAAGGGCAACATTCTTGCCTTTCCCTGCTTGTTCAAGAGCATAGCGGCAACGATCTTCCTCGCCACCAAGCGGGAAGTCACTGCGTGACTTGCCTTCGCCCAATGGCCCCAGCAGATCAATATAAAGACCATAGCCAACGAGCTCTTCGGCTTCAGCAATCCGGTTGGTCGCTTCTGGCGTGCGCCATTCCGACTGACCCGGACCGATGCCAACAACAGAAAGGCGACCACGCGCCTTGCCGGGCAGATCGCCAGCAAAAGGAGCCACAGCCATGCCAACCGCACAGGTTGCTTTGTCCGATTTCACTTTCTCGACCAGCAGAGAGCCACAGGCCCCAACGGCCGCCAAGGCAGCGCCTTCAGCCACCCCATGGCACCCGACTTCCGAGAAAACCACGTCAGACGGATTGGCCAGTCGATCCTTCTGTGCTTCCAGCTCAGCGGCCGGGAAGAAACGGGCAGGGACACCAAAATGCTTGGCTGCTGCATGAATGGCCGCTTCATCCATTTTGACGTCGATGGAAGCAATCAGACCCAAAGCTTCCACGGCGAGATTGTTCGTGTCCAGCACCTTGGAGATATGATCGATCAAGTGATCCGCAGCAACACCGCGCTCACAGCCAACTCCAAGCACCAACTTCTGAGCGCTATAGACCAGCGCATCAGCATTGCCGGAGGCTTTCTCGATGCTGCTTTCCAAACGAATAACCGCATCGTCGGCAAGGGTCAGTTTGTCTTTCTTGACCCAGTCAAGATCATCTGCAACAGCAACTGCTTCGCCATTGACCATGCGCGCCATCAAAGGACCTGCAGCGCGGGTATTTTGCAGCTTCCAGCCTTTGGGGGGATTGTCAATCGCCATGCTGAATTTGCAATCGCCCGCGGTGGTGACTGCGGCATGAGACTTCAATCCCTCCGCAATCAGACGGGCAAGATCGTTCGAGCCATGGTGACCACCAAGAAGAGGCACCACCGAGGCTCCGTCACGGGAGACGGACAAAACGGCAGGCTCATCGAACTTGCTGTCGAGCAAAGGCGCGACGGCACGGATCACGATCCCGCTAGCGCAAATAGCGATGACATTCTTGCCTTCAGAGAAGAGCGAGCGGATGTGGATGATGCTGTCAGTAAAGACCTGATCCACTCCCTCGGTGCCTTCCTTGCCATGCACAAGAGCCACTTCACCGGCGTCTTTCAGGATCGTGCGGATCGACTTGGCAAGATCTGCCGTGCCCGCGGTAACGCAGACGATCACATTGGTGCGGTTCACTTTTTCCATGCTTCGCCTCCGTCATAAATGAGGATCATTGAGAAATAAGGCACGCAGCTTTCATCGACATCGGCAAGGCGCATGACCTTTTCCGTTGGCAAGGTGGCACGCTCGACGTAACCGGCATTGGCCAACAGGCCGTGTTTTTCCAGAATGGCGCGAATGCGCGGCATGTGACGGCCAACCTTGATGATGACAAAAGAGCCACCCATCGCCAGGTGCCGCTCCATCTCTTCGCTTTCCATCGGTCCGGGCAGAATAGTCAGCACGTCATTGCGACCAGCCAATGGCTGGGCCAGACGGCCAGCGCACGCCACCAGCGAAGAAACACCAGAGACAATTTCAATTTCGAATTCTTCATGCAGGCGATCATGCAAATACATGAAGCTGCCATAGAAGAAAGGATCGCCTTCACACAGAACCACCACATCGCGACCGGCACGCAGATGCTCGGCAATGTCTTTGGCGCCTGCATCATAGACGGTCTGCGCCGGAAAACGCTCTGTTTTCATTGGTACGGGCATTTCGATTTCCACGCAACCGGTGGAAATATGAGCCTTCGCAATCGACCGGGCAAAGCTCTCGCCACCTTCTGGCGCGGGATAGGCCACAACGTCAGCGGCAACGATCAAGCGAGCGGCTTTCAGGCTGATCAATTCCGGGTCACCGGGGCCGACGCCGACCCCATAAAGTTTGCCATTTCCATTCTTGTTCATTGTTTTCTCTCGGATCAACTGGTCTTGGGAGGACCGTTTTATTGTTTGAGAAAGACCCATTGGGTCACGGGCATTGCAGATTTCCAACCATGGAGTGGACCGACGGGCTCTGCCTTGGCAATTGACAAGCGGGTCAGCTCACCTCCATGATTTTGATAAAGATTGAGAAGAAGCTGTTCGGACCCAAGCGTGACCGCATGGGCAACAAGACGCCCTCCGGGTTTCAAGGCTTTGAGACAGAAATTGACGACGTCATTGCTCAACCCACCGCCAATGAAAATCGCGTCGGGTGCTTCCTCACCGCGCAATCCGTCAGGCGCTGTGCCGGTCAACAGCCGCAAATGGGGCACGCCCAGCATTTCGGCATTGTGAAGGGCGAAGGCGCGGCGCTTTTCCTGTGGCTCAATGCCAACGGCACGGCAGGTTGGATGCGCACGGAGCCACTCAATGGCTATTGAGCCGCAGCCTGTGCCCACATCCCACAAAAGTGCATTGGGGTGCGGCGCAAGCTTGGCCATTGCGCTGGCGCGAATATCCCGCTTGGTCATTTTGCCATCATGCTCAAAGGCATCATCCGGCAGACCCGGCGTGACCGGTAGCCAATGGGCCATCTGTTGGGGCAGAGAGACTGCAATCACATTGAGATCGGCAAAGCGGAACGCATCGCCACCCGCAGCAATGGCAGCGGCACTGCTGGCGATGATCTTTTCCTTGTCACCGCCCAGATGCTCCATCACCGAAATGGAAGCCTGCTCCAGACCGCGCTCAACCAGTTGTTTGGCGACTGTGGCCGGGGACGTGCCATCCTTGGACAGGATCAGCAACTTCGCTCCGGGCAAATAGTGCGGCAACAAGGCCGCAGGATTGCGGCCATGGATCGTTAAAAGCGTGGTTTTATTGAGTGGCCATCCCATCCGGCTGGCGGCAAAGCTCAACGAACTGGGGAACGGCAGAACCCGCACTTCCTCCCACGGGAAATGCCGCGAGAAGGTGCCGCCAATGCCAAAGAACATCGGGTCGCCACTGGCCAAGACCACCACTTTTTTACCCCGCAGGCGTTTAAGGCGGGCAAACACCTCGGACAAGGGGGAAGGCCAGACGATGCGCTCGGCGTTCGGGGCCAGATCTTCCGGCACCATCGCCAGATGGCGTGCACCACCCAGAATATGCTCCGCATCCGCCAACAGGGACCAGCCAAGGTTGCTGATATCATCGACACCGCTCTCGCCGATGCCGATCACGCTCAACCAGGGTTCTTTTGCTTCATCATTCATTCTATCACTCAATCAACCGAGATTTTCGCGCGGTTGATCCTTTGCGCCAAGCGCTGCAATGGCCAAGGCATTGACGGCTGCGCTGGCAAGCGGCGTACCGCCGCGGCGCCCCAGAAGGGCCATATAATCAAGTCCCAGTCCGTCGGCTTCATCAACCAGGGCCTGCTTGGATTCAGCAGCCCCTACAAAGCCAACCGGGAATCCGAGCACCAGGGCCGGTTTGCCAGCCCCTTCGCGGATCATTTCAAGCAACCGGAACAGCGAGGTGGGCGCATTGCCAATGGCCACGATCGCGCCGTCCAGATGGGGCCGCCATAGCTCCATCGCTGCTGCGGACCGGGTCGTACCCATCTCTTTGGCCATGGTTGGCACAGTCGGATCATTCAGCGTCACCATCACGCCATTGTCCGAACCGCCATAGGCCTTGGTTAGGAAACGGCGGGTGATGCCACCTGCTACCATTTGGGTGTCGACAAGGATTGGCTTTCCGGCTTTCAAGGCTGCAAGACCCGCCGCGACCGCATTGTCGCTGTAGCGCAGATCCGGCACCAGATCGGTCATGCCCACTGCATGCATCAACCGCACGGCAATGGGTTCAAAATTCAACGGCAGATCGGACAGGACGTCGCTCGTTTCATTGCGGATGATCTGAAAGGATTGCTCGTAAATCGCAAACGGATCTTTTTCATAAGAGTGGGACATCGAATACTCAAAAAGCTCGGTCTTGATTGCCATTGAAAGGCATGTTGATAAGAGCGGGATAAAGCGTGGAAGAAGGGGTTGCCAGACGCGCTGATACCCACAAGCCATCAACAAAGATCTCACAGTGGGCGATCTGTACGCCGCCAAGCGGGCTTTGTCCGATATCGGCATCCTGTATGTGGTGCATTGCCATGGCTTTGATCTCTATCCCCTGAGGCACGCTGACATTGCGGGCCGACATTGGGTTGCACGAACCAAGGGCACTCGATAGCGAGCACCCGGATTAATCATTCAAGCAGGGAGAGAGCATCATATGGGTCGTGTGTCCCCCATATGGTAATCATTCCTGCAGGTCAGTCTTGGTCTCCGACTTGGATCAACCGCACTGACATGTTTTTCAGCTTCCGTCTCGGGAAGCGCTGCGAAGTTGAACAAACAATAACGCTGCGGCACCGACGGGCAAAGCGCCTTAGCTGATTTGTCCACCCTCCATCAGAATAGTACGTGTAACTACTTCCTCGCGGAATGCCCTGTCGTGAGACACAACAATCATGGCTTGGGGTAGGGAAACAAGGATCTCGATCAAACGCAGACGGGTCTTTTCGTCCAGTGCGTTGGTCGGTTCGTCCAGCAACAGGATGTCCGGCTTCATGGCAAGCACAGTCGCCAGTGATACGAGACGCTTCTGCCCGCCGGATAATTTGTGGGTTACACGATCGCGAAATTCCGACAGGTTGAGAGCGGCAAGCGTCTCATCAACGATGCTCATCGCATCGTCCTTGCTGTAGCCCAGATTAAGCGGCCCAAAGGCCACATCTTCCGCCACAGTCGGGCAAAAGAGTTGGTCGTCCGGGTCTTGGAAAACCAGCCCGACCCGACGACGCAGCAGACGAAAATCATCTTCCGTTTCATAATCCCGCCCAAAGGCACCAATCCGCCCGGCACTGGGCTTGTTCAACCCGACCAGCAAATGCAGCAAGGTGCTTTTGCCTGCCCCGTTGTGGCCTACCAGACCAAGGCGCTCTCCGGTATGGAGTGCAAAGGACACGCCATTCAGACAAGCCGGATATCCAAGATAGCCGAAATGGAGATTCTCTGTTTCAAGCAACGGGGCCATTCAGAACCTCGATCATCAGCATGGAAATCATCACCAGACAGGCAAAGGTAAAGAAGACCGCATCCCGGCGGGTGAAGGCCATTGTGTCGAGCAAATGGAACTGCCCCTGAAAGCCGCGGCATTTCATGGCTTTCATGATGCGTTCGGAGCGTTCAAACGAGCGGATCAGCAGCATCCCGACCAGATAGCCAACGCTTTGATAGGTATGCCAGCTGTTGGACGGCACGAACCCACGGCATTTCATGGCTGTTCTGAGGCGTTGATATTCCGCGTGCAACACTTCGATATAACGCACGGTAAAGAGAAGCAAATGGACCAGAGCCTCCGGCACCTTGAGCCGTGCCAGCGCATGGCCCAATGTCACGGCCTCCATGGTGCCGACCAGCGACATGGTCACCATCACAATGGCATTGGCCTTGAGCAGAATGATAATGGCCTTGTCCAGCCCTTCATAGCTGGCAGGGAACCCCCACAGGGTGAACATCGCCTCACCGGGGGTGGTGAAGGGCAACATCACCAGAAGAAAGGCGATGAAGCCATCCATCATGGCAACGCGTTTGGCGGTCGACCAGAAAGGCAACCGCGCCTGCGCCATCAATATAATGGCGAGCAGCAGAGCGCATGCCAAAATCGGCATGCTCGTTAGTTGAACCACCGTGATCGCAAAGGCCGCGACACTAAAGATCCGAACACGCGGATCCAATTGCCGGATCCACAGTCGATTGGAGACGAGTTTGATCGCCTCTTGCGACATTCCCTGTTCGGTTTTGATCTGACCGGCCTGTTCTAGCAAATCACTCATGCATGCGCTCCACTCAAATAGCCCGTCAGTTTTTGGTCTTGGTGCGGTTTCGGCGTGCGGCCACATAGAAGCCGACACCGAAGAGACCGAAGATATAGCCTATTCCGCCAAGAATCGACTGCATGTCATTCTTTTCTTTATAGGCTGCGACCTCTTTGTAAAGAGGTTTGACTTCCTTGCGAACTGCCGAAGCGATTTCGGATTTAAAGGCCTTCAGCTCGACTTTGACGCCTTCGCTGATCATGGCCTGCAAAAGGGCCGGATCAATGGCGGCACCGCCGCTCTTGCTGGTTTCAGCCTCGGCTTCCTTGATCAAGGAAGCCTGCTTGGCCTTTTCTTCCTCTGCAGCTTTCATTTGGTCAGCAGAAAAGATTTCCGGCAATTCATCCACTTCCATTCGGTAATTGGCAATGTGCCCTTGACCCAAATTGGCCCGAAAGATCAATGGAGTGGCTTTTGTCGGTGTAAACTGAAAGATGCCTTCTTCATCGGTCTTGGTTTCGCCGACCTTGTTGCCAGCATCATCAAACACTTCGACAACCGTGTTGGCTGCCATATCACCGCTGGAAAAACCGATTTCCCCTTCGATGTAAGTGCCGTCCGCATAAGCGGATACAACCACCTTGTGGGCATGGGCCGGCAACACCATGATGCTTGCCATCATCAGCGCTCCACCGGCAGTTGAGAGTATGGATTTGTTCAATTTCATAGCTTTTGGCTCATAACATGGAAGAGTTCCGGCTTGACGCGATAGATCAGATACATCGCGGCGGCACTCAACAATCCTTCAACAATCATCACCGGGATATGGGCGATGAACACCAGCTTGGCTGCGGCAACGAAATTCTCGCCTGAAAGGCCAAGACTGACCGCAACAAACAAAGTGGTCAACGACACAGCCAGCCCGCCCGCAATACCGCCAACAATTGCAACGGTTTTGGCAGAGGTGGCACGCAGGATCATGGGACGCGCAACGAGGCCGACGATTACCGCCGGGCCTGCAATGTTAAGCGTATTGACCCCAAGCACGGAGATGCCGCCAAAGGCGAAAAATACCGCTTGCAGCAATAGAGCAACAAACAGGGTAGGGAAGGCTGCCCAGCCGAGAATAATGCCCGCAAGGCCATTCATGATCAGGTGAACACTGGAAAATCCGAGTGGTACATGGATGAGTGAGGCGACAAAGAACGTCGCACTCAACACACCCGCTGCCGGGATCAGTTCCATATCCAGTTTACGAAGTCCCATAACCAGGCCGCCCACTGACAGGGCGGCACCGGCAATGACAACTTCGTTGGTCAGGGCGCCATCAATGATATGCATAATTTGGCTCCTTCACCAATGAGGATGAATTATTTGACATCATAAGCCCGGATCCAGATGACAGCGTCCTGAGACAGTTCTTTGCCGTCAAATTCGGTATCAGGCCCGGAACCCAAAGCAGCAAAACCCCAGAAGCCTGCTTTCGGAACGCCGAAGGAGAAATAGCCATTGTCATCGGAAATCGCGACAATTGCGCCGCCGGGCATGGACCCTGCCTTTGGCTCTGTTGCGGCGTTGGTTTCCATGTCAGGTTCTGCAGCCAAATATTCGATTTCGATTTCCGCACCAGCAACCGGCTTGCCATCGGAAAGAACCCGACCCGTGAAAGTCGAACCAGCTAGAATGTTGGTTGGCTTGTTCAACGGAACAATCTCGGTTTTCAGGCCAACAGGCTCATTCCAGTTGGTCGGAATGCCACCTTTGTTGACGTAGGACTTGGTGATCTGCTGGATGTAAATGTCTTCGCTGCCTTCATAATAAGGCGCTGGTTCCAGAACGACGATATAGTCGCCATTGCGCTTGGCTTTCAGCGTGCCTTCGAAGGCAGCCGCTTCGTTGCTTTTGCCCTTGAAGGTGATGGGCTTGAGGCTATCCATCAGATCGATTTTCTTGTCTTTGAAAACCGCAAAAAAGTCATTTGGTTTGCCCATATCCATGGCATGCCCATTGTCCATTGGATGCCAGAAGATCAGCTTGAAGGGGACATTGCCCGGCTTTGCAAGATTGACTTTAGGTGTATAGGCCAGCTGAAAATGCGCCTGCGCGGCGCTGGACAACAGCATGGTGGCTGCAACGAGAGAGGCGGAAAGAGTTTTAATCATGATTATCTCCTAGTGGCGAAAAGCCAATTCATGGAGACGCATGGGAGGTATTAAGTTTTTTGGAAAGGGACCCTGACAAGTGTGACGCTGTCAGACCCGCTCTTCACCAAACGCACACCCCGGCGTCTTGTTGAGAGTGTCACAATCGACGACATTGTCTTTTGTGACGGCCTGATGGCAGGTCTCCTGGCTCACGGGTCTCGGCATCGGCATCTCACCTTCCCGATCTTTGCAAGATCAGTGGCATATCGAGATACCGGCTATCCGTTTACAGTTACGGGGGTAGCCATGGATTCAGCCCCTGTTGGGTACGCCTCACCATGTTCCCTTTTCATCTCTTTGCCGCGCCTGGGCAAATGAGAACCATCATGCGATCAGTTTTAGAACCGCCCTTCTGTGCAGTCAACGGCCCAAAAGGCGATCTTTTTGTATTTCCCTTTAGGTATAGTTTTCTAACGTGTAACTACCTAAGACTTTCGCTTAAAGCATTGGATCTGCCTATGACTTGAGCGAAGTCAAATCACGGAAAAATCGAAGGCATTTATCAGAATTCAATGCCTTCCTGCGCCTTCACACCGTCGCGGAACGGATGCTTGATCAAGGTCATTTCTGTAACCAGATCCGCCACTTCGATCAGTTCATCCTTGGCATTGCGGCCCGTGATGACGACATGGGTATCTTGTGGTTTTTCATTGACGAGAAACGCGACAACATCCTCGATCGGCAGGTAATCATAGCGCAGCACGATATTCAGTTCATCAAGCAGCACGAAGCGATTCTCCGGGTTGAGAATTTCCGCCTTGGCGGCTTCCCACGCAGCCTGCGCATTCTCGATGTCTTTTTGGCGGTCCTGCGTTTCCCAGGTAAAGCCTTCACCCATCGACTTGATGGTCACCTGCTCGGGGAATTTTTCCAGCATGGCTTTCTCACCGGAATTCCAAGCCCCTTTGACAAACTGGATGACCGAGATTTTGTGGCCGTGTCCCAGTGAGCGGAATGCCATGCCGAAAGCAGCAGAGCTTTTGCCTTTGCCCTTGCCGGTATGAACAATGATCAAGCCTTTTTCGATGGTCTTGGTGGCAAGGATCTTGTCACGGGCGGCCTTTTTCTTTGCCATTTTAGTGGCATGACGAGCATTTTGCTCTTCTTCAGTCATTTCTTTTTTGATCATCAATTCAGTTCCTCAATTGTGCCAGCGGATTTACGGGAAAGCTGGCTGTCTTCCAAAATGAAGGCGGCGCTGTTGGAGCGTGGCACCCAGAGGCCTCGCTCGATGGCTTCCAGAAACCGATCCACCATGTCGTCATAGGCAGGCCGGTTCTTGTCTTTCAGGAAATCAGCGACCTCATCATCCTCGATATAGGATTCGTACAATTGGTCGAAATGGTGGTCGCCGACAGCATTGGTGGTTGCCGCAAAGGCAAACAGATAATCGAGCGTCGCTGCCATTTCAAACGCGCCCTTATAACCATGGCGCATGACACCGGCAATCCATTTGGGATTCGAGGCACGACCTCGAACGACGCGGGCAATTTCCTCATCCAGCGTCCGGATGACTGGTCGCTCAGCCCGCGAATGGTCATTGTGATAGACCTTCGGTGCCGTGCCTTTGAACGTTTCGACACTGGCTGCAAGACCGCCTTCGAACTGATAATAATCATCGGAATCAAGCAGATCATGCTCGCGGTTATCCTGATTTTGAATGACCGCATCCACCTTCGACAAGCGCGTCTTGAGATGATCGGCTGCCTCGCCGCCAAATTCTCCTGCGCCATAGGCAAAGCCACCCCAGGCGACAAAGGCCTCGGCAAAGTCGGACCGTTTGTCCCAGATCTTCTCATCAATGAGGGCCTGAAGCCCCGCGCCATAAGCCCCCGGCATGGAGCCAAACACCCGGAAGGTTGCCTGACGCTGGGCCATGTCGCCGGACAGCCCCTTGGCTTCTGCTTCCGCCCGTTCGCGTTTGACGCGGGCCGCCAGCGGGTTGGCATCCTCAGGCTCTTCAAGGGCGGCAACTTTACGGACCGCACTGTCGAAAAGATCAATCTGATGCGGGAAGGCATCGCGGAAGAAACCGGAAATGCGCAAGGTCACGTCTACACGCGGCCGCTGCAATTCGGAAAGTTTGATCACCTCAACGCCGGTCACACGGCCCGAGGCGGATTCCCAGACAGGGCGCACCCCAAGCAGGGCCAGCGCCTGGGCGATATCATCGCCGCCGGTGCGCATGTTGGCTGTGCCCCAACAGGTCAACACAATGGCTTGCAGCCATTCTCCTTCATCCTGAAAATGCCGCTCCAGCAAACGCTGCGCAGACAATTCGCCAATGGCCCATGCGGTTTTTGACGGCACGGACCGTACATCGACGGCAAAGAAATTCCGCCCCGTCGGCAAAACATCTGGCCGCCCGCGTGTCGGTGCGCCGGATGGGCCAGGTGGCACGAAAGCACCTGACAGGCCCGCCTTCAAGTGGCGGAATTCGTCAACGCCGCAGGCGGCAATTGTCGATGTCAGCGCATTTTCAATCCAGTCCAGAACGGCCTTTGTCTTGGCCCAATCGGCCGGACACGCAATCTCCTTGGCCACCAGTTTTTGCGCCAGCAATTCGATGCGCTCCACCGCATCGCCTGCGTGACGCCAAAGCGCACCGGATTGCTCCATCAGGATCTCTGGTTTGTCGCCATCCCAGGGGGCCGCAAAGTCGCAGTCGATAGGATTGAAGCCTTCATTGGCGAGCAAAAGGCTCAGATCATCACTGATAGCGCGATGGAGTGACTGATCCTTGTCGTCATTGCCGCGCGGCACTCGCGCAATGGCCACCATCAGGTCGGTGAGGTAAGTCCCTTGAGGCGACTGCCCCAAAATATGCAATCCGTCACGGATTTGCAGTTCTTTGAGGTCGCACAAATGGGCGTCGAGCTGTTGCAAGGCGGCCTCATTGTCGTCTTCCATCACCACGCCTGCATCCTTGTCGAGACCAGTGCGGGTGGCAAGATAACGAATTTCTTCAAGCAGCTTTTCCGAGCGTCGTGGATCAACCCCTTGAGCGGTGTAGAATTCATCCACCAGAGCTTCAAGCTCTTCCCCTGCGCCGTGGGCTTCTGCCCGTGTCAGCGGAGGCGTCAGATGGTCGATAATCACCGCGCTGGTACGGCGCTTGGCCTGACAGCCTTCTCCCGGATCATTGACAATGAAGGGATAGAGATGCGGCACGGGACCCAGAATGGCCTCGGGATAACAAGCATCGCTCAACGCCAAAGCCTTGCCGGGGAGCCACTCCAGATTGCCATGCTTGCCCGCATGAAGGACCGCATGAATGCCAAAAACATTGCGCAGCCAGAAATAGAAGGCGAAATAATTGTGCGGCGGCACCAGATCCGGGTCGTGATAGGTTTCCTTGGGATCAATATTATAGCCACGTGCTGGCTGTACCCCAACGACCACATTGCCAAAGCGATGGATGGCAAGTTGGAAGGAACCTTCGCGCACCATCGGATCCTGATCCGCTGCTCCCCAACGCTCGGTGATCTCGGTGCGGATCTTTTGAGGCAAGCTCTCGAACATCACCTGATAATCAGCGCACGACAATTGTATGTCGCTCACCCGTTCCGCTTGGCCCAGCGCATTGGTCGGCCCGGCCAAAATCTGCTGCATCAGGGTATCAGAATCTACGGGCAGGCCTTCAATCTGATAGCCATCAGCACGCAAAGACTGCATCAAACCAACGGCAGAGGCAGGGCTATCAAGGCCCACCCCGTTGGCAATGCGGCTATCCTTGTTTGGATAGTTGGCCATTATGATCGCAAGCTTACGCTCCGATTCCTCACTTTGTCGCAGCCGAGCCCAGCCCGCCGCCATTTGGGCAACAAAGGCCACGCGATTGTCATGGGGCACCAGACGAACCGGCTTGAATTCCGTTGCTTCATCAAGCGTGCCTTCTTCCTTGAAGGCAATGGCGCGCGAGAGAATGCGCCCATCAAGCTCTGGCAAAACCACATGCATCGCCAAATCGCGAGCGGACAGGCCGCGCGGGCTCTCTTCCCATGCTTCCTGGCTGGACCCGGACAGGATCACCTGCAGGATCGGGCAACCATAAACATCAAGGAAGGTCGGCTCATATTGTTGCCCGGCCTTGGACAGCGCAAAGGCGGATGTGTTGAGGAAAACCGACGGCTTAAAGGTTTCAAAGGTCTTGTTGAGAAAATCCTGTGCCTCAGCGTCTTTAAGGCTCGGTACGAAGAAAGCGATGGCATGAAGCCCATTGGCTTCCAGCGCCTTGCACAAGGCATCAATCGGCGCGGTGAGCGCGGTTTGAATGTAGGACCGATAGACAAAGATCGGCACCACCGGGCGCATTTCTTTGCCCTCGAATAGCTTGATATATGCCTCAAGGCCGTCATCGCCACTAAAGCTGCGCCCTTCATGCAATATGCCGACGCGGGGCAGGGCAAGGGGCTGGGGCGCATCCTCACGCTCAGGGTCGATCAGATGGCTCGCATAATCAAGCGCATGGATAAGATTGTCCTGCCCCCCTTCAACGCAATAGCGCCAAAAGCGCCGCACAATGGCCGCATCAACGCTCGACCAAGAGGCGAGATCTTCATCCCACTTGTTGTCCCCCGGCATGACAAGCAGATGCATGCCCGTGCCGCGAGACAATTTTTGCAATTGTTCAAGACCATAGCGCCAATATTCAGCCCCACCGAGCAACCGCAGCACAATCAGCTTTGCATGCTGCGCCGTCTGTTCCACATACATATCTACCGAGTAGGGATGCCCCAGCGCCATCAGGTTGGCAAGGCGCACCTTATGGTCTTGCGACCGGCGATAGCGGCTGGATTCAACAAAGGCGGAAAGCTCACTGTCGGCCGCTGACAGAATGAGAATGTCACCGGGGCTTTGCCCCAGATCAATGGCTTCATCCTGATCATCAATGCGACCGGCTTGTGGTGCGAGAATATGCATGGGACTTGCTATGACCTTTCAAAATCAGGAAAGCTTGGCTTCTGCGGCTGCCTGATCAAAATCTTTAAGGCCGATCACCACCAGACCGGTCTTGTCTTCACCTGACGTGTCAAACCAGCAATCGACCCGGCGGCCAACCGCCTGAACGACAACGCGTGCTTTCTTGCCCTCAAGTGCGACATAGCCCTTGACGCGCAGTACACCGGGCAACGCCAGAGCGTCTTCGACACAGGCCTTCACATCATCCATCGAGGCAAAGCCGCGCGGTGGAACGACAATTGAGTGGAACTCATCATGATGATGGTCGTGGTGATGATGATCATGATCGTCGTGGTCATCATGATCGTCATCATGGTCATCATCGTGATCGTGATGGTGATCATGCGCGGCCTTGCGGCTTTCCAGATCATCTTCAGCCACGGAATCAAGGCCCAGCAAAACAGCAGCCGATACATCACCATTGCGCGAATGAATATTCTTGACGCCACTGCGGGCATGTTCCCCGATAATCGCCTCAACCCGCGCCATGCCCTCGTCATCCACCAGATCGGCTTTGGAGATGACAATCATGTCAGCGCATTTCAGCTGATCGGCAAACAGCTCCTCAATCGGGCTGTCATGATCAAGGCTGTCATCTTGCGCGCGCTGCTTGGCAATGGCATCTTCATTCTGGCTGTAGTGACCGTCGCTGAGCGCGGACGCATCCGCAATGGTAACAACCCCGTCAACTGTGACAGAGGCCCGAACGCTCGGCCACTGAAAGGCTTTGACCAAAGGTTGCGGCAATGCAAGACCGGACGTTTCAATGACAATATGATCCGGCTTTGGCTCCCGGTTGATCAGCATTTCCATGGTCGGCAGAAAGTCATCGGCAACCGTGCAACAGATGCAGCCATTTTTCAGCTCGACCACATCATCTGCGCTGCAATTGGGGTTGCCACAATCGCTCAGCAATTCGCCATCAAAGCCCATATCGCCGAACTCGTTGACGATCAGCGCAATTTTCTTGTCGCCAGCCTGTTCAATCAGCTTGCGGATCAGGGTCGTCTTGCCAGCACCAAGAAAGCCAGTCACGACAGTTGCAGGAATTTTTTTATTGGAAGAAGCAGCAAAGGACATGACGGACCTCTAATCTTTCATATTGGGAAATTCGGGAGATGGATGCAGCCGCACAAGTGTGTTTTTGCGAATATGTTCAGGCCGCTCACGCCAGACGGGAGCGCCAGATTCCGAAGCCACATATAGCTTGGAGAAGGTGACGAGATCCTCGACCCGGTCGTCGGACTTGTCGAGATCGGCAATCACATAGCCATATTTGCCAGCACTGCGCAGGCTGACGGTGCAGGATTGCTGGCAACTATTCATGCATTGGACTGGTTCAACAGACAGCGCGCCTTTCAAGGCGGCATCATTGTTGACTGCTTCGACCAACCGGTCGTGTAGCAACTGGCCTTCGACGGGCCGCACGTCCGCTGCTGTATCCGTGTGATCAAAGCGCCGACAGGTTACGCAGACCTGCAATAGCCCGGACTTCTTCGCCATTTCACCTCCTGATGACCTGATGAAACAGGCCAATAAGCATGATTTGACAGGCCAGATGAATGGAGCGTGCGGAAAAAGGTTCCACGGCTCCGATCCTCCCCGACCGGTCGTGAATTGTTACGGTAGGCAGGTCTCCTGGCTCGCGGTTTGACGCCTTTTCACCTTCCCGGGGTGGCCCCCAGTGGTGTCAAGAAAAAGCAATCCGCTTACAGTTGCGGGGGCAGCCACGGTCTAGGCCCCGAGTTGGGTCATCCGGCACCGTGTTCCCTTTTCATCCGCCGTGCCTTCATGCAAAGCAGAACCTTCCGTAGCATCCCTTGTGCGGGATAACCCTAGCATTGTCAATCGCAGCCAACGGGTCGAAAGGCGAAGTCTGTCAAAGGGAGAGCATTCCGAGGTCATAGAATGCGCGCCCATCTGCCGGGTATATGCGCTGCCGATAAAAAGAAACCCCGCCAATCCAAGGGGACGGGCAGGGTCTATATGTGTCTTAAGGTGTGTCTTAAGGGCAGGAGTGATTATCCTGTGTAGAATTTCCGCCGAGCATCCTGCTCAACGCTAAGCACCATTTGCAACTCGGCTAGCTTGCGAAATTCTTCTTCGCGATCTTCCTGATTGGTGGCAGCATTCAGGCGTTCATACTGATCGGCAATCGCCTTTTTCAGCTCGATTTCCTTGGGCAGAGCGCCGGTTTCCTCCAGAATGCGGTAACCCGCCTTCAAAAAAGTGTCGTCACTTTGCTTGGGAGGCTTGGGCTTGCGCGCCCGCTTGTAATCATCAAGCAGACCATCAGCCTTGATTTTGGCTACGAGATATTCTGTGACGTCCTTGTTCGGCATGGTTCACTCCCTCAGAACGCTTTATCTTACTCTTCTCAATATATGCGTTCAGTGATGCTTTTACAATCATTTCAGCGTGTTGAATGGCAAATATCGGCTGGCGAAACGTGCCAAATGGACGCGTCCCTCAGGATAGCAAAGACGCATAATCCAGATCGTCGAGCCCGGCAGACCGGCGAGCAGCTGTCAGCGTATTGGCCATCAGCAGCGCGATGGTCATCGGTCCAACACCACCCGGAACCGGCGTGATGAACCCGGCCCGTTCCGAGGCGCTGTCATAATCCACATCACCCACCAGACGGGTCTTGCCCTCGCCACGCTCTGGCGCGTCGATCCGGTTGATGCCCACATCGATCACACAGGCGCCTTCCTTGATCCAGTCTCCCTTGACCATTTGCGGGCGACCAACCGCGGCGACCACAATATCGGCCCCGCGCACCACATCCGGCAAATCCTTGGTCCGGCTATGAGCAATGGTCACGGTGCAGCTTTCCGCCAGCAACAAAGCGGCCATCGGCTTGCCGACAATGTTCGAGCGGCCAATGATAACGGCGTTTTTGCCGGACAGTTCGCCAAATACTCGCTTGGCCAGGATCAACGATCCCGCAGGCGTGCAGGGCACCATCGCCTTATCCCGTTCCCCGGCGGTCAACAGGCCCACATTGATGGGATGAAACCCGTCAACATCCTTGTCGGGGCGGATGAGGTTCAGCACTTTGGATTCGTTGATGTGATCGGGCAGGGGCAATTGCACCAGAATGCCGTGGATGGCCGGATCATCATTCAGCTCACCAATCAAAGTCAGCAGCGTTTCTTCGGCTACATCATCGGCCAAGGTATGCTGGACGGAATGAAAGTTGCATTCCTTCGCGGCCTTGCCCTTTGAGGCGACATAGACCTTGCTGGCCGGGTCTTCGCCGACAATCACCACCGCGATGCCGGGCACCACATTGGTTTCCTTGATGAGTTTTTCGGCTTCGATCGCGATTTTCGCGCGCAAATCAGTGGCGATGGCTTTGCCATCAATACGGGTGGCGGTCATGCTGTTCCCCTCAAACCCATTGGCGACAAAATGATGCCGCTATGCTCTCGATTCACGCCTACCTATAGCCTTGTTAAAACAGCCCTTCAATGTCGCCCTTGTTATTAAGGTGGATAGAAAGGGCCGCCGGTTTGCGTGGCAGACCCGGCATGGTCATGATTTCCCCGCAAATGACAATGACAAATCCGGCCCCGGCGGACAGGCGCACTTCGCGGATTGGCACGGAGTGGCCGGTCGGTGCGCCGCGTAAATCCGGGTCTGTCGAGAAACTATACTGCGTCTTGGCCATGCAGATCGGCAACTCGCCATAGCCTTGCTCTTCCCAGGCATGCAGCTGATTGTGGATCTTCTTGTCGGCGATCACCTCATTGGCCCGATAGACCCGTTTGGCAATCGTCTCGATTTTTTCAAACAAAGGCATCTTGTTGGGATAGAGCGGCGCAAATTGTGTATTGCCGCCATTGGCAAGCTTGGCCACCTTGTGGGCCAGATCAAGCGCGCCTTTGGATCCTTCCGCCCAGTGCCGACAGACAATCGCCTCAATGCCAAACTTGGTTACATACTTTTGAATGGCTAGGATTTCATCATCCGTGTCAGCGTCAAAATGATTGATTCCAACCACCACAGGCACGCCGAACTGTTTCACATTCTCAATATGGCGGCCGAGATTTTTAAGGCCAGCTTTCAGCGCCTCAAGGTTCGGTTGATCCAGCTCTTGCTTGGTCGCGCCACCATTCATCTTCAGCGCCCGAACCGTCGCCACGACCACCGCTGCATCGGGTACAAGACCCGCTTTGCGGCATTTGATGTTGAAGAATTTCTCTGCCCCAAGATCAGCGCCAAAGCCTGCTTCGGTCACCACATAGTCGGACAATTTGAGTGCCGCCTTGGTCGCCACCACGCTGTTGCAGCCATGGGCAATGTTGGCAAATGGCCCGCCATGAACGAAAGCTGGGTTGTTTTCCAGCGTCTGGACAAGATTTGGCTGCATCGCCTGTTTGAGCAAAACAGTCATGGCGCCATCCGCCCCGATGTCACGACAATAAACAGGGCTCTTGTCGCGGCGATAGCCAACGATGATATCCCCAAGTCGCCGTTGAAGATCCTTAAGATCATCGGCCAGGCAGAGAATCGCCATCACTTCGGACGCCACCGTGATGTCATAGCCACTCTCGCTGACAAACCCATTGGCAACGCCGCCAAGGCCGGTGGCAATATGCCGGAGCGACCGGTCATTCATGTCCACCACGCGCCGCCATTCCACCCGGCGATTGTCAATCTGCTGCTCATTGTCCCAATAGATATGATTGTCGATCATCGCCGAGAGCAGATTGTGCGCGGAAGTAATGGCGTGGAAATCACCGGTGAAATGCAAATTCATCTCTTCCATCGGCACCACCTGCGCCAGACCACCGCCAGCCGCGCCACCCTTCATGCCAAAGCAGGGCCCCAGCGATGCTTCGCGAATGCAGATGGAGGTTTTCTTGCCAATGGCGTTGAGCGCATCGCCCAAGCCCACCGTCGTTGTCGTCTTGCCTTCGCCAGCACTCGTTGGGCTGATGGCGGTGACAAGAATCAGCCTGCCATTTTCGCGTCCATTCAGACTGTTCAAAAAGGAAGTCGACAATTTTGCCTTGTCATGGCCAAAGGGAACCAGATCCTCTGCGGGAATGCCCAGCTTTGCACCAATTTCGATAATCGGAAGTGCGTGTGCAGCGCGTGCAATTTCAATATCTGTGGGCATGCAAACTCCTAAAAACGACTGTTTCGCGCCAAGTCTGACCGCAGGGGCAGGGAAGAACTGACTATCAACACACAAATTTCCTCAACTTGCCATCCGTCAAAATGGGGAAAAAGAAGATCTCTTCCACAAGCTGTCGGCAGGCACTTTGCAGATTGGATCCAAAATGTTCTTATAGCGCCAACAAAAATGGAGCAATACACCATGGCAAATATTCATTGGCTGGGGGCTGGCCTGTCTTCAGTCCCCGGCATTCGTCGTTTGATCGAACATGGCCGTCCGGTAACACTTTGGAACCGGACCGTCGAAAAAGCAGAGGCCGCCACCAAAGGCCTGAGCGGCAAGTTTTCGATCAAGGCATTCTCGCTCGACGCATTGGCTGACGATGTGATCGCAGGCGATGTCGTCATCTCGATGCTGCCCGCGACCATGCATTTACAAATCGCAGAATTGTGCCTTTCCAAACAGGCTCATTTTGTCTCTTCTTCCTATATTAGCCCAGAAATGGAAGCCCTTGACGATCAGGCAAAATCTGAAGAGCTGTGCTTTGTCAATGAAGTGGGCCTCGACCCAGGTCTTGACCATTTGCTGGCTCATCTCCTGATGGCGGACTATCGTGCAAGCAAGGCGTTCGATCCGGCCAACAGCCACGAGTTCCGCTCCTATTGCGGCGGATTTCCGGCCAAGGCCAATGACTTCCGCTACAAGTTCAGCTGGTCACCCCTCGGTGTGCTGAAGGCTCTGAAAAGCCCGGCCAAGGCGATCCTTGGCGGGGAAGTGGTCACCACCCAGAAACCGTGGGACGCAATTTCCGATTTTACCGTTGGTCTTCCAACCGGTCCGGAAACATTCCAGTCTTATCCAAACCGCGATTCCCTGCCTTTCATGGATCAGTATGGCTTTGAAAGTGACTGGTCGGTAAACACCTTCGTACGCGGCACTTTGCGTTTGAATGGCTGGTCCGATGCATGGTCAGGCATCTTCAAATTTGTCGAGGAAGAAGCCCTTGGCCCGGATGGCGAGGCAAAACTGGCGGCTTTGAGTGACCAGCTCTGGACCGATCATGCCTATGACGAGGGCGAACCAGATCGCGTGGTTCTTGTTGTCGACCTGAAAGCATCAAAGGACGGGGAGGTCGTCTGGCACAAGGATTATGTGCTCGATGCAAAAGGTGGCGAGGACTTCTCTGCCATGGCACGTCTGGTATCCATCCCGGTCAGTCTCGCCGTGGAAGCCGTGCTCGACGGTGAACTGCCCAAAGGCGTGCAAGCCGCCCCAAGCAGCCCGGCCATCATTCATCGCTGGTTCGAGGCACTCCAAGTTCAGGGCGATGAATTCCACCTGAGCGAACATGTGGGATAATCTGCTCAAGCAAAGGCACGAATGACTCGTTCCTCTCAAAGCCCGGCCACTGGTCGGGCTTTTTGTTATCCTCATCGCATGGCTGGTCTTCGCCAGACGCTCGGCAATCTGTCTCCCGCCAGCCTGTCGGCAAGACAGTTTGCTCTTCACCACCCGGCAATCTGCCGAACCACGCCATCACGCCCCTTGCTCAACCCCCAACTCTCCCGCAAAGCTCTGTTTCAAAGACAGTTTTAAAAACTGCGACCAAGCAATCACCTTGTTGGAGACCCACATATGACCACTGACGCAAAGACGATCCATTGGCTTGGAGCGGGACTTGCTTCTGTTCCCGGCATTCGCAGATTGATCGCCAAAGACTATCCATTAAAGCTCTGGGAGCGCGATCTCGACAAAGCCATTTTGGCGACCCGTGGACTTGCGGGGCAGTTCGAAATCTGCGAGGCCAAAGATGGCGCACTCGAAAGCACCATACAGCCCGGCGATGTGGTGGTCTCCATGCTGCCAACAGCCATGCATCCCTCAATCGCGAGGCTTTGCCTTGAATTGGGCGCGCATTTCGTCTCGTCCTCTTATACGGGGCCGGACATGCTGGCGCTTGATTCCCTTGCCAAGGAAAAAGGGCTGGTGCTGATCAATGAAGTCGGACTAGATCCCGGTATCGACCATCTGCTGGCCCATCTGCTGATGGATGACTATCGCAAGAGCAGTCGGTTCGATCCATCCAATGATCATGATTTCCAGTCCTATTGTGGCGGCTTCCCCGCCGTTGCCAATGACTTCAAATACAAATTCAGCTGGTCACCCCTTGGCGTTTTGAAGGCACTTAAAAGCCCGGCTCGTGCCATCAAGGACGGGCGCGAAACCGTGATCGACCGTCCATGGGATGCGGTTGAAGACTATCCGATCGAATTGTCAGGAGGCTTTGAGACCTTCCAATCCTACCCAAATCGGGATTCTCTGCCATTCATGGCTGAATATGGCATTGGCAAAGACTGGAATGTCTCCCGTTTTGTCCGCGGAACTCTGCGACTGGCGGGTTGGTCAGAGGCATGGGCTGACATTTTCAAAACCATTGAAACGACCCATAGCGAGCATGACGACGCCGAGCTGGCCCAACTGTCCGACCGGCTCTGGGCTGATCATGCCTATCATGAAGGCGAGCGCGACAGAGTGGTCATGTCCGTGGAATTGAAAGTAACACGCAACGGCCAAACGCTTTGGCACAAAGCCAAAAGCCTCGATAGCTATGGCACCAATCAGGCGAGCGCCATGGGGCGTCTGGTGTCCGTTCCCGTCAGTCTGGCGGTGGAAGCCATTTGCCACGATGAGTTGACCGCAGGCATACAGGCTGCGCCTCATAACCCGGCGGTCATCCGCAGCTGGCTTGAAACAATCGCTGAGCATGGAGACATGGTCCACCACACCGATTATTGCCTCAAAGCCCGCATGGAAGCAGCAGAATAAACAAAAAAGCCCGAAACATCATGTGTTTCGGGCTTTGTTATATCCATTGAAAAGAAGGGTCAGGAGACCTTTTTGATCACTTCCTGCTTGGCCTGCTGCTTTGTCAGCAATTTGCCTTGTTCATTCTTGGCAAGCAGCGTGCGGGCCTTTTCATACTTGTCGTCATACCAGAAAATCGTGCAGCCATTGCAGCCACGACCACAGCACCCTTCCGTGCCCAGACGCGGGCTCTTGGTGGATCGCTTGGTCTGGTCCGCATCGATTGCCGCCTGAAGCTTGACATTCTTGCGCTCATAAAGCCCTTCATCGCCACGACCCAATTCCATGTCGTGGGCTTCCGCGTCATGCTTGAGCCGTTCCCATTGGGCTGGCGTCAAGGCGCGCTCCTTGCGCAGAACTGTCATCACCGGCACATGGTGGCGCAGGATCTCAGGGTCTTCATGGTCAAACAGAGAGAAGGGAATGCGCACCTGCGGCTTGGTCCCCGGATTGACGATCGTCTGGATCTTGCCATTCTTGGCATCTTCAAATTCATAAAGACGAATGGCAATCGGCGCGCGCAGATGGGGCGAAACCAGCTCGATCACATCACCGGCTTCAAGGCGGTTCTTGACATCAACAATGAAAGCATCATCGCGCACTTCGCAGACCATGCCGGCAAATTCCCATTCGGCAAAGGTCGAGGTTTCTTCATAGCCATGAGCGTAATTGGTCAAGCGGCCATCATGGAAGGCGAGGGTGTAGCCGCGGTTCGGCACTGTCGCCAACTCTTCCATATAGGCTTCCGGGTCCCAATTCTCCCGGTCCTCATACCAGTCATCAATCGCCATGCGATAGGCCCGCGCCACCAAAGCCACATAATAGGGGCTCTTGCCGCGCCCTTCGACCTTGAGGCTATCGACACCAATGGAGAGATAATCAGACAGCTTGGGCATGATGCAGAGATCGCGGCTGTTCAAAATGTAGGACCCGCGCTCATCCTCGGTAATTTGCATCAGCTCGCCGGGGCGCTGTTCCTCTTCAAGGAAGAAATCAAACAGCTCCATATTCTCTTCGGACAGCTTCAATTCACGCACAGTGCCGTCGCGCAGCTTCATATGGACCTTGTATTTCCAGCGGCAGCTGTTGGCGCAAGATCCTTGGTTTGCGCCGCGCTCGGCCATGAAATTGGACAAAAGGCAACGGCCGGAATAGGTCATGCACATCGAGCCATGAACAAAAGCCTCAAGCTTGATATCTGGACATTTCTCGCGCACCTCTGCCAGTTCCTTGTAGGAAACCTCACGCCCCATCACCACGAGCTTGGCACCCTGCATTTCCCAGAATTTGACCGATTGCCAGGAACAGACATTGGCCTGTGTCGAGACATGCAGCTCCAGCTCCGGTGCCTGCGCCTTGACGAACATGAAGACGCCGGGGTCGGCGACAATCAGACCATCGGGCTTCACCTTGCGCACGGTCTCGACATATTGCGGCAGCTTGTCGATATCCTTGTTATGGGAGAAGAGGTTGAGTGTCAGATAGACCCGTTTCCCGTGCGCATGGGCAAATTCGATGCCCTCGACCACATCATCAAGGCTCATCTGCGACTTGGTCCTGAGCGACATGTCTGGCGTGCCCATATAGATCGCGTCCGCACCATAAAGGACGGCCATCTTGAGCTTTTCCAGATTGCCCGCAGGCATCAATAATTCGGACCGCTCTGGACGGATGGATACAGGCTGATCCGAGTTGATAGGGGTCACGCTGGTCATCTGTGTCTCCTCAATGCCTCGCAAGGCGTGACTGATACCAAAAGATCCAGCAAAAAACCACCCCAAACCGCGACATTCTTGCTGTGGGGATTTTCAGATTTCTCACGACGATTGAACAATATCAAACAAGTACAGCACTGTATTTCCTATACTTGCGATGACAGTAATATTTCGTATGTTTTTAAGTTTATGCGACAGTTGCGTTATAAGAGGTCAAAATGGAGCTAACTGGTGAAGTGTTGTGCGCGGCAACCGCTGCGCAAGTGCGAGAACGGTTTTTTGATCCGGTCCTGCTGAAAGCCTGTTTTCCCCATTGCCTGGAGATGAAGGAAATCGCTCCGGCACATTTTTATGCCCGCTTGCAGCGCTGGGGAGATGATAAGCTCGAAACCGAGCAGGAATTCCGACTGATTCCCGGTGATAGCGATAACGAATTCACTCTGATTTCCAAAGCTCTGGACGATAATGCAACCATTTTGACCAGTCACACCTGCATCCGATTGGAAGAACGGGAAGGGGGAGCTCTTTTGACCTATCATGTTTCCCTCGAACTAGGAACAATGACTGATGATCCTGCGTTTGATCCAAAGAGAACATTAACGCTTGCTTCGAAGCTTTTTGAAGCGGTCGGAGAAAAGGTGAAAAAGGAGACACTTCCAATGCCAGATCCAAAAGCAAATGTTGAACAGGAAACTGAACTCGAACAAGCCATGCAAAAAGTAGAAGCCCCCGCGATTGAACTCGAACAAGAAGCTGAACAGGCCGCTGCGAAAGGGTTCCTTGGCGGTGCACAAGGCTGGGGCCTGATCGCACTTGGCATTCTTGTTCTGGCGTTGCTGATATTTTACCGTTGACGATCAATTGATGTTTGACGAAACGAAAAGACCTTGAACAAGGAGGGTCAGATGCGTGAGGCCTGTAAACGGCGCTTTTGCGCTGAGTTTTATGATACTTACCGCGCTTGGATGCGGGGCCTCATTGCACTCCTAATTCTAACGTTCAGCCCCTCTTTTGCCTCGGCAAGCGGTCCTTTGGTGAGTGCTGACTGGGTGTTGAGCAATCTGCAGAGAGACGGCGTGGTTTTTGTCGATCTTCAACCCGTGAGTGGTTATGCGCGGGTGCATCTGCCCAATGCGGTGAATACCCAATATAACTATTGGCGCAAGCGACGACCCGTCGAGGGCAAGGCACTGCCAGACATTGCCTATCTTGAAAAGCTTCTTGGCAACATGGGCATCACGCCAACAGATCATATCGTTCTCACCCCAATTGGCATGAATGCCAGCGAAATTGCAGTCGCCACAAGGATTTATTGGACGCTCAAAGTCATTGGACATGAAAAGGTCTCGATCCTTGACGGCGGTTTGATCGCATATAGCCAGTTGCCCAAACCCATATTCACCAATCGAGCGACCCGTTCCAAACCAACCAAATACACGGCAAGTCCCAATCCCGCCATGGCACCATCAATGGAAGATGTTTTGAAAGACTGGGCCAAGGGAACCGCCTTCCATGACTATCGTAGTCATGAGGAATATATTGGCAAAGCTGGTGGTCCGCGTCACGGCACGATACCGGGGGCAAAAAATCTGCCATTCGATCAATTGGTCGAGGCAAAACAGGGCGGCAAATTTTTATCGCCCGAAAGCGCCAAGGCACTTTTCTCATCGCACGGCCTCAATCCCATGCAGGCGCATATCGGCTTTTGCAACTCCGGCCACAGGGCTTCCCTTGCCTGGTTCGTGACACACGAATTGCTCGGCAACAAGCAAGGGCTGCTCTATGACGGATCTATGGCGGAATGGCAGCAATATCCAGACAATCCGATTGTTGTGCCGGACTAGAGCGCTTTGAAGATAAACCGGGTCACCGGTTCAGATTTCAACGCCATTTCTCGGTTTAATATTGCATTCTCGTGAACGGGTGGTCCCGGGAATTGTTTTAGAAAACGGCAGGAAAACCCTTTAATCCGGGGCCTTGCGTGGTGGTAGGACCCGTCCAAGATTTGCCTCTTGCTCATCTCCTGCCTTGAGATGATGCATCAGCAATTCCAGATCCCGCTCGCGCACATCGGCCTCAATGTCCTGTATGCGATCGGTTGAAATGCCCAAATGATCCAGAGCGGCGCGGCCAAAATGGATGCCGCTTTCAAAGGTCTCACGCACGTGAAAATCAACTTCCAGCTTGGTCAGATCCACCGCGTGAGCGCGATCTGTTGCCCGACAGAAAATCGCGGCCTTGGGGAAGTGTTCCTGAATCAACTGAATGGACTTGGCCATCACAATCGGGTTTTCCACGCAAAGGGCAATCAACAAAGCTTGCTCAGCTCCGGCCAATCGCAACACATCCTCGCGCGTTGCATCCCCATAATAGACCGGTAGACCATGGCGACGGGCCACGGCGATGCGTTTGGTGTTGTTGTCGATGGCAACAATACGAAGGCCTTCGGCCATTAGCATTTGCGAGACAATCTTGCCAAACCGGCCAAAGCCGACCACCAGCACATGCGGTTCGCTTTTGTCGACCATCTCCAGTTCCGGTTCAATATGCTCAGGATACTTGTTGGCCAGATAGTGCATCAAAGCATCATGGCCCTTACCGGCCAAGGGCGTCATCACCATCGTCAAAATGACGATCGCGGTCATGACTGTGAAGGCAGGGCTTTGCAATCCTGCTGCTGCGGCTGCGGCGAACAGCACGAAGGAAAATTCACCAGCCTGCGGCAAGGCAACAGCGATATAGCCTGCATCCGTGCTCGATGAACCCGTTGCACGGGCCAATAGCCACAGGATGCCGCCCTTTACCACCATGACAATCACAACGCCAAGAAGGATGATCGGCAATTCCGCCAAGGTCACTGGCAAGTCAAGGGTCATGCCGACTGTCATGAAAAACAACCCCATCAACAATGAGCGGAAGGGAAAGATGTCAGCTTCCAACGTGTGGCGAAACGTCGATTCTGCTAGCATGATGCCCGCCAAAAAGGCCCCCAATGCCATTGACAGACCTGCCCAATGCATGATCCCGGCACTGCCCAATGCCACCAACAGGGCGGCCGCCAGCATGATCTCACGCGCCTTGGTCGCGGCCAGCATGGTAAAGACATGGGACAACAAATAACGTCCAACCACAATCACGATCAGCACGGCTGCCACGGTCACGCCAATCTGGCTGGCAACGCTCTCATGCAATGTCACACCCTTTGAAGGCGCCAAGATGCTGACCATCGCCAGCAATGGCACTATGGCGATATCCTGCATCAACAGAATGCCGAAAGCACGCTGGCCATAAACGGTCGAAAAATGGCCGCGCTCCTGGAGGAGTTGCACCGCGAAAGCGGTTGATGACAAGGCCATGCCAAAGCCCCCCACAAAGGCGATTGGCCGGGAGAGGCCAAAGCCCGAAAAGATGGCTCCAAGGATGACTCCGGTCAATACAATCTGGCTGGTCCCCAGACCGAATATATCCGCCTTCATGCGCCAAAGGCGCTCAGGTTTAAGCTCCAGTCCCAACACAAACAACAACAGAACCACACCCAATTCGGCAATCGGCACGATATCTTTGGTTGAAGGAATGAAGGACAGTCCAAAGGGGCCAATGATCATGCCTGCGATTAAATAGCCAATGATCGATCCAACCCCGAGCCGTTTGGCAAGAGGCACTGCAATCACGGCAGCACCGAGAAACACGATGGAGTCGGTCAAATAGGCAAAATCGGCTGAGCTGGCCATGGAACCTCAAGTCCGGGAAAAGGGGAACAGTCAATGCCTCAATCCCCAAAAAGGCAATGATTCTGGAAAATTATAGCTCTTAGCCATGCCGGTGAATATCGATTAGCGGCCTTTTATACGAAAGCGGCAAATGAAAAGGCCCGCCACCCAAAAAGGTGACAGGCCTACAGGTTCAAATGAGATGAGGGGCCTTATCGCCGCGCAACCCGGCGACGCTTTTTCTTGCCGCATCCCCAATACCAGTCCCGGCGACTGCCCACATCGACATGGACATAAGACGAACGGCAATAAAGCCCGACGCCACCAATGCCGGGCAGGGTGCGTGCAAACCTCACCAATTCGCGCTTGCTGACACCCGGCACCCGAATATCAGCCGCCTTGCAATACATATGCTGGGAATTCTTCGCGCCACGGACCCGCCGATTGTAAGATTTGGAGCGATAGCCCGACGTGATAACGACTTTCTTGCCATAATGGTTCTCAACCTGGGTCAAGAGCTTTACAAGTTCGGGCTTCAGGCAGCCCAACTGCACTTTCGAATGGGCCACGAGAAAGCGAGACGTGCCGCTTCTTACAGGCTTGGTATTCAGTCCTGTGGCATAGGCCATCATGGTTCGGTTAGACATTTTTGCGTGCGTACTGGTCGACATGGTCACGCCATTATTTCCGGTGGTTTGGCACCCAGCCAACAAAAGTGCGAAAATGGCAATGAGCCCTGATTTCAAACTCAGCATGTAATATAACCTCACAATGGGCTCCGAGCGCCCAGATCTTCATGCGCAGCGAGGCAAATGCTCTCAGCCACGCGCACAAGTGCTCCTGTCACGCGACACTTTGAAAAGCGCGCGAGCGAAAGACGACAAACGTTCGCTTGCTGGCCTGACTGGCACTGTCGCAGCGAACAAAAAAATGGAATTCTAGCCCTTTGAGGGTCGTTTTGGGTGCGCTCGGCAATCAACGCCGCGCATCAATCCTTCAAACATATTTATTCTTGCAAAGGAGGATGCGGTCACCATACGGGCTATAACGTTAGCCCAACACAATCGTGAGGGCAGCATCACGCATGCCCATCAGGAAAGCGAGACTGCAATGATGGTCAACTGTGACAGCAATATGGCGCGAACCCTGCCCAAAAGGGGGATATTTACGATTTTTGGCGTAAAAATGCAGTGTTTCATCGAAAATCGGTAAAAATAGACCCGAGTGACCAGTCTGATCACTCGGGTAGAATGTGTTTTATATCATTGCAGCTGAAATGGATTTACCACTTGCCGGTATTCTCCATTGAAGCCCAAGGCTCCTGCGGTGGCAAACGATCACCTTCCTGTAGCAATTCGATGGAAATGTTATCCGGCGACCGGATAAAAGCCATGTGACCATCACGAGGGGGACGATTGATCGTCACACCGGCTTCCATCAATTTCTGACAAGTCTCGTAGATATTGGGAACGCTATAGGCAAGATGGCCAAAATTGCGGCCCTCGTCATACTCTTCCGGATCCCAATTGTAAGTCAGCTCAAGACAGTTCTCATTTTCCCCGTCCACCGACAAAAAGATCAGCGTGAAACGACCGCCTTCATTGTCCGTACGGCGTACTTCCTTCAGGCCCAGCTTGTTGCAATAAAAGTCGAGAGACTTTTCAATGTCGGTGATACGCACCATAGTGTGCAAATATTTCATGCTATGAATTCCTTCGTTCAGACAGGGATACGTATCAGTAGGTAAGTACAGGGAGCGACGGATGCAAGACGCATGTAAAAACCAGTTGCCCGAACAACAGGTGTCAGACCATGAGAGCAAGCAGCTTCAAGGCCTGATTGATGAAGCAAAATCCATCGTTGCCTTCACCGGCGCCGGCATCAGCACCGAAAGCGGCATACCGGATTTCCGCTCACCCAATGGCATCTGGTCCAAAATGGAACCGATCCAATTTGGAGATTTCGTGCGGTCCGAACAGGCGCGCCTTGAAGATTGGCGCCGCCGTTTCGTCATGAATGAGGAATTCAGGATTGCCGAACCCAATGAGGGACACAAAGCGCTAGTAAGGCTTGCTGAAGTCGGCAAACTCAGTTGCGCCATAACTCAGAATATCGATGGCCTGCATCAAAAAAGCGGACTGTCCGATGATCTTGTCATCGAGATCCACGGCAACAGCACATATGGTTCATGCCTTGATTGCAACCAAACGATGTCGTTGGAGACAGCCAAAGCCCATATCGACAACCATGCCAAGGCTCCTTGCTGCCCATCCTGCGGCGGTTTGGTCAAGGCAGCGGTCATCTCATTCGGGCAAGCCATGCCGGAAGACAAGATGCAAGACGCTCTGACACATATTCAAAAATGCGACCTGTTGATTGTTATGGGGTCTTCTCTTGTGGTCTATCCCGCGGCCCGCCTGCCAGAAATCGCCAAGCATTATGGTGCGAAGCTGGTAATCATCAATCGTGACCCGACTCCACTTGATGACCTCGCAGATCTCTGCGTTCATGGAGAAATAGGCCCGGTGATGCAATCCATTCGTTAAGAATAGCAGCCAACGACATGGATGCTTAAGGCCTGATGATCGAGAAAAATTGCTCAGGAATGCAGACAAATCAGCAGTTTTCTGGGTATTTCGACCCTCAGCACCTCTGCCACTAGGCCGACAAATTCTACAAATCACGCAACCAAAACCGAAACCTGCAAAAAGTTAAAAAAATATTGATGCACTCCCGGTGGCAGATGGTATCCTCCCATTGAGAATCGACCATTGTATTGAGTCGGGAACGAGGCTACGCAGAGCATTGAGGCACTAAGATGGGGGTGAAAAACGCACCGGAGCGGCAGCCCGTTGAAAGTGAACCGTCCGAAGACAAGTCAGTTGATGTCTTTCAGGTCGCAGGCAAGATCAAGTGGTTTGATGTGGCCAAAGGGTTCGGCTTCATCATGGCCGACGATATGAATGCCGATATCCTTTTGCACGTGACTTGCCTTCGGCGCGATGGTTACCGCACCGCCTATGAAGGGTCACGAATTGTCTGCGAAGCGCTTAAGGGTCCCAAAGGCCTGCAAGCTTTGCGCATCCTGTCCATGGATGAAAGCACCGCCCTTCACCCGTCCCAAATGCCTCCCGCCAACACCCATGTTAAAGTGACGCCAACGAGCGAACTTGAGACGGCTTGGGTCAAGTGGTTCAACCGCGAAAAAGGCTTCGGCTTCCTCACGCAAGGTGAGGGGACACCCGATATCTTCATTCATATGGAGACGTTGCGCCTTTATGGCCTGACCGAGTTGCGCCCCCATCAGGAAGTTTTGGTCCGATACGGTCCGGGACCAAAAGGCAAAATGGCAACAGAGATTAGACCAGCAACTGGCAGCCATATCCCGCCGTCTCATTAGGGCTTTATTTCCAACACTGTTGAGTTGCTCGGATCAAGTTGGCAAAAGTCAGCGCACGTCATCGCTTTGCCTGATTGCTGATCAAGTCTGAAGCCCAGTAGCACCGATGATCAATGAGTTGAGACGAAGCCATGTTGTCTGCCAGATATTTCAAGCGCTCCTTTCCCCTGCTCATACAGTCCCTCACAGTTGGCCTGTTCACCCTGGCGCTTAGCTTAGGCGGGGCTTTCGGGCCCGTCCTCGTTCATGCAGAGCCTGCCATGAGCGCCGACAAGATGAGCAATTTGGAAGAGCTTATCATCCAGTCCGATGACAAGGATCATGTCTTTTCAATTGAAATTGCTGCAGATGACCCGGCACGAGCCAAGGGTTTGATGTATCGGACCAAAATCGAGCCCAACCATGGCATGTTGTTCGACTTTGAACAGACCGAGCAGATCTATATGTGGATGAAAAACACCTATATTTCACTCGACATGCTGTTCGTCGATAAAGCCGGGGTCATCACCCATATTGTCACGAACACAACGCCTCTGTCAGAGACCATCATCAGCTCTGGTGGCCCGGTGCGCTATGTTCTGGAGGTCAAAGCGGGAACGGCACGGCGCCTCGGGCTCAAACGAGGCGACCGTCTCAAGCATCAATTGTTCACACCCTTGATGGCAAAATGACAGGCAAGGCGACTTTGCACTTGCTCCACCACCATGCTGTTGCTATGCAGTCGCCATTCTTCGTTGGCTTCTTTCGTCAATTCCAGAAGAATCTGTCGGAGCGTAGCGCAGCCTGGTAGCGCACCTGATTTGGGATCAGGGGGTCGGAGGTTCGAATCCTCTCGCTCCGACCACTTATTTCAGCAAAACATTGAAATTGATAAAGCCGGGCAGTATCTTGCTCCAAGTGGTGACTCGAAATCTCGCACCACAAAGCGGAGGGCCCTGAGTTTGAAAGCACGCATTTATCAACCAGCACGCAATGCAATGCAGTCCGGCATGGCCAAGGCCAAGCATTGGTGCCTGAAGTTCGAACAGGAGCATGGCAAGAGGGTCGAGCCCCTGATGGGCTATACCAGTTCGACCGATACCCGCCAGCAACTCGACTTGACTTTTGAGACCAAGGAAGAGGCCATCGCTTATGCCAAGCGTCACGGCATCGACTATCAGATCATTGAGCCAAAACCACGCCGTAGAATCGTAAAAACCTACTCGGACAATTTCGCCACCAACCGAGTGGACGGCAACTGGACCCACTGACCCAAACCAGGCGCAGGCAATCTGACATATCCATGGGAAACGCGCTCACCGCGCTTTCGCGTCTTGCCAGACATGTGTCAGTCCGGTGCATTGTATTTTCCTGTCCGGAATGCCGGTCACCTCACGCTCTGTGAGCGCATCAGGGGCAGCTTTAATACAATCAGTCCGACACCATAACGGGTCCATGATTTCACCAACCCGTCCCTTCATCCAGTATTCTCCGGTCCATCAATCTCCATTGCTTTCTATCGATTGAAACACAAGCTTGATGAAAAGCTGGACAAATAGATTGAAATTGCAATTGGATGGCCTTAAAAGTGGCCACCAAATTGCGAAAGTCTCATATGAGACGTGAGACGGTCTTATTCCGTCTCATGACACAGTTGAACAAAACAAAAAATCATTTTTTTCAACGTGTTGGCCCCTTAGCTCAGTTGGATAGAGCAGCTGACTTCTAATCAGCAGGTCGAGGGTTCGAATCCTTCAGGGGTCGCCATTCTTTCCTAAGCGGGAATAAGATTAACAGCTCAATGGGTTTTGAAGCGCAACATGGCTGGAAAACATGGCTCGGTGTCATACGCCGAACTATGTCCCAAAGAGAGACGCCTGATCTGTATCAGCACCTGCTGGACTGATATCAGCCAGCTGAGAGAGGCCGGCTGATATGTGCCTAGCGCTTGAGGAAGCTGAACATGGACCGGGTTTTGCCAAAGCTCGGCGCATCAAGCTTGAGATATTCATGCATAACACAATCCATATCATCTGGCCCAAACGGTTTCTTTAAAAACCCGTTCACACCCACAAACGCAGCAGAGCGCTCAAGATAGCCCGTGTCTGTGGTCGACATCATATAGATCGCGATTTTGTCGGAAACACTGCGAATACTTCCCGCCAGTTGCAGACCATCATTCCCGGGCATATGAAAGTCCGTCAGGACAATCTGGGGCCGCTTGGCGATCATTCCTCTTAGCGCTTCTTCCACGCCGCCCGCTTCAGAAATATCAAAGGAGAAGCGGGATCTCTCCAACACCTTGCGGGCAAGTCGCCGCATCGTTTTGGAATCATCGACAATGAGAATGGGGTAGGTCCGCGTCATGATAAGGTAGGTTCGGAAAACCTCCGCAATATCATCGCTTTTGAAAGGCTTCTGTACGAAATGATAGGCGCGATATTCTTCAAAGATGCGTTCGGATGTCTGATCCAGATCTGACGACATGGCAACCATCAGGCAATCCGCAGACTTCGTATCCTTCATCGCAGAGATGATTTGAGGACCGGTTAGTCCCGGCATATTGATATCAACAAAAGCGAGATCAACTCTCTTGTTCTTCAGGATTTCAAGAGCAGCTTCTCCGTCTGACACAATGTCCAGATCAAAGTAGGCATAATCACAATAAGTATTTATACCCTTGCGCGTGGTGTCTCTCGAAACGAAACTATCGTCTGCAATTAGAATATTAAACAACTTATGGATGTTTTTCTTGCTGACATCAAAATACTCGGACATGAATTCCTCGGCGGGCATATTTTGGTTATTAGTCATTTATCACATAAACAAAAATAATATGTAAATTTTACAGTTAACTGACTACTATCCGTCGATATATTGCCGGCACCATATAAAGATGAGCAAAGACGCGGCCACTTCCTGATTGGAAACAACGTGACTTTTCATGCCGCGTGCCTCTATCGCCCCGTGCAATCCAGATCAAACCGGCTAGGCCACTGTCATTTGATCTTGTTGCGCAAAACGATTTGGCCGCCAAAACTAAAACCAACCTGATGGAGTGTATTTTTGCCGATGTCGATACCAATCTACATCAAGGTATCAATTGCTTTCTTGATCATGCCCCGTCTCAAAATCAGCAGGCGAAAAGTCAAACTAAACCCTGCCAAGCTCAGGGGAAGCCGTCGGTACATCCCATTAGCCGACATTTTGCTGCTGCCGTCCCAAAGGAGACTTTTGAGGCTTTATGCATGCGAGTGTCATAGGCATCGACCAGAGGTGCCGTCTTAAACATGAAAAGCACTTGCTCCAATGCTTTTGTGTGGAACGATCTTGCCAGCCATATCCAAAACCGTGCAAACTTGAGTATGATACTCTTGATTTGCAAATGGATTGCTTGTAGTCGATAACCTGAATTTGACATTCATAATTAGGAAGCATCATGTCCATCAGGTCTATCTCACTTGTTGCAAGCGCGGCAATTGCCATCGCTTCTTCTGCCTTACACGCGGAACCCACAACCTATCCTCTGACGATCGAGAATTGTGGTCAGGCTGTGACGTTCCAAAAGGCACCGCAAAATGCTGTGGCTCTGGGGCAGAATAGCGCGGAAATCATGTTGCTGCTCGGCCTTGAGAACCGCATGGCGGGAACCGCCTTCTGGCCGAACAAGGTGTTGCCAGATCTTGCCGATGCCAACAGCAAGGTCGATCTGATCTCTGTTGAATTTCCCACATTGGAAGCGGTGCTATCAAAACAACCGGATTTCGTTGCAGCGATGTTGACGACTTTGCTTGGGCCCGACAGCAAGGTGGCCAAACGAGAGGATTTTACAGCGCTCGGTATTCCGTCATATCTCTCCCCAAGTGCCTGTTCCACCAAGCTTGACGCCGGTGATGCCTATGGCTCCCGCGACGCCTTGTGGAGCATGGATCTGCTTTACAAGGAGATTGAAGACCTGTCTCGGATCTTCGATGTGGCCGATCGCGGTCAGGCGCTGATCGAAGATTTCAAGGCACGCGAAGCCGCGCTGCGGGCTGACTTTGCCGACCAGAAGGATCGGACATTCCTGTTCTGGTTCTCCAGTCCATCGCCTGCAGATGACGCCTATCTGGGCGGCGGAAACGGCCCATCAGGCTATATCGCAGACATTCTTGGCGGATCAAATGCGATAAAGACCAAAGCCGACTGGCCCGCCCTTGGCTGGGAAGGCATTGTCGCGGCCAATCCAACGGTGTTTGTTGCCGCTCAGGTGGATCGCAATCGCTGGGATTTGGATACAGCCGCGAACAAGATCAAATTCCTTAAGTCCGATCCGACGGTCAGCCAGATGGAAGCCGTCAAATCCGGGCGCATCGTGGTGATGAGCGGTGCGGCGATGAATCCAAGCATCCGCACGCTCTATGGCGCGGAGCAGATTGCCGAACAACTCAAAACACTTGATTTGCCGTGATACGACTAGGAAAGCCGGATGCCGGAGCCCTTCGTTTGTTGGTGTTTCTCGGCCTATCCGTCGCGGTGCTTGCTCTCGCCGTCGCGTTTGCGACGGCGATTGGCGCCTATGACATCAGCCTTAGAACTGTGTTTCTGGCCATCACCAACGAGCTTGGCTTCACGCACGCCGATATCCCTCCGCTGGAACAGAGTGTTGTCTGGAGCCTGCGCCTCAGCCGTGCGCTCGTAGCCGCGCTTGCCGGGGCCGGTTTGGCCATTTGTGGTGCCATTTTGCAGGCCTTGCTGCGCAATGCTCTTGCAGAGCCGTTTGTGCTTGGCATTTCCGCCGGTGCGTCTACCGGTGCTGTCTGCGTGATCGTGCTGGGGATTGGTGCGGGGAGCATGTCCTTGCAGCTTGGTGCATTTGGCGGAGCCTTTGCCGCATTCGGGTTGGTGGCATTGCTTTCAAACGGTGCTACCAGTGGACCGAACCACACCATTCTTGCCGGTGTTGCAGCCTCCCAACTGTTCAATGCGCTAACGTCCTACATCGTCACCACGTCGGGCAACGCCCAGCAGGCGCGGGATGTCATGTTTTGGCTGCTGGGTAGCTTTGGCGGTGTTCGCTGGCCCGATTTCCAGCTTTTGCTGATTGTTATCGCGATCAGCCTTGCGATCTGCATCTGGATGGGCCGGGCGCTTGATGCCTTCACCTTCGGTGATGAGGATGCTGCCGCTCTTGGCGTGCCGGTGGCGCGGATCCGGCTGATTCTGTTTGCGGTTACCGCCTTGATGACAGCAACCATCGTCAGCATGGTAGGGGCAATCGGTTTTGTCGGCTTGGTGGTTCCACATGCCGCACGGTATGTGGTGGGGCCGATGCATCTTCGCCTGTTGCCAGCCTCAGCCATGGTGGGCGCCATCTTCATGGTGGTTGCGGACATCGCATCACGGATTGTCGGAGGCCAGCAGACCGTTCCCATCGGTGTCGTGACGGCTCTGGTTGGCGTACCATTCTTTGCCATCATTCTATATCGTGCGAGGCCGCAATCATGAGCGTGAAAGCCCAAAATCTCGTGTGGGGCGTCAAGCGCAGAGAAATCGTGCGTGACGTTTCCCTTGATGTGAGCGAAGGGGAAACCGTCGGTCTCATCGGACCAAACGGATCCGGCAAGTCCTCGCTGTTGCGCTTGCTTGCTGGTCTCAAATCTCCGCATTCCGGTCATGTGAAAATCAGCAATCGCGACATTGCCAAAGTACCAAGGCGTGCCTTGGCGCGCGAAATCGCCTTTGTGCACCAGAATGCCGCGACAGACACCAATGTAACGGTGCGCGATGTGGTGCGCTTGGGTCGGACGCCGCATCGCTCGGCCTTGTCAGGATGGACGGATGCAGATGAGGCTGCCGTTGCAACCGCTCTTGAGCGCGTGGATATGACAAGTCTCAGTGGGCAGGCATGGCAAACCCTCTCAGGCGGCGAGCGTCAGCGTGTACATATTGCCAGGGCCTTGGCCCAGGATCCCAAAGTCATGTTCCTCGACGAGCCGACCAATCATCTTGATATCCATCATCAAATCGAAATCTTGCGTTTGGTGCGCAACCTCGATTTGACCAGCGTGATCGCCCTTCATGATCTAAACCTCGCAGCCATGTTCTGTGATCGTATTATGATCCTTGAGGCAGGAGCCATGCATGCAAGCGGCACGCCTCAAACAATATTGACAGAGAAACTGATACGGGATGTTTTCAGAACCGAAGCCGAAGTGACCCATGACAACGGCGCGCTGCATATCCGCTTCAGGCCCAATTAGCCCATTCCCGCCGGCCGAGCTGGGACGGATTGTGGCCGTGCGCTCCGTGTTTGCGGGCTTCGATGCAAGACAAGGCATGTAAAGCCCTCAAGCTTCAGCAACGCGGATTTTTAAAACACTTGCTACGGTGCCTTGAGGGAATAAAGGTTAAGAGCGCCAAATGGCGAGGTCAAACATGACAGACTGCCCCAATCAGGCGCTCAGGCGGATACCTTCGGCTGACAGATCGCCATTTTGCGACAACAGCTCAATCAGATGTTCCTGGGTCACGGGTTTGGAATAGTAGTAGCCTTGGACCATCTTGACCTGCAATTCACGCAAGAGCATGAGCTCCTGTTCTGTTTCCACCCCTTCAACGATGCAATCCAGTTTGATGTCTCTGGCAAGGGTGAGCAGCGATTTGACGATCTTGAAATTGCGCGCCTCGCGATGAAGATCGGTGACGAAGCTTTTGTCGATCTTGATCTTGGTCAGAGGCAGATGATGCAGGCGTGACAATGAGGAATGGCCAACCCCGAAATCATCAAGAGAGACGCCGCATCCAAGATGTCGAAACAGGCGCAAATAGTGTTCGGCCTTGGAAGATTCCGCGCCAAGGGCGGTCTCGGTCACTTCAAGATTGATGCGGTGGGGCGCAATATCGCTGCGGGCAATACGCTGATAGATCCACATCAGCAGGTCTTCATTCGAGATATCCATCGCTGACAGGTTGATCGATAGCTGCAAGGCGCTTGGCCAGTCTCTTGCTGCGGCAAGGCTCTTTTTCAACATGATTTTGGTGATATCAGCAACGCAGCCGGAGGTTTCAGCAATGGGAATGAATTCGGATGGCGGAACATTGCCCAGAGAGGCGCAATTCCATCTCGCAAGCGCCTCAACTGCTATGACCCGATCATGAACGATATCGACAATAGGCTGGAAAACTGGCGCAATCTCGTCTGAGAGCTCCCCAGTTTTCAGCGCATGCTGAACCTGAATCACTCGCCGCTGTTCGCGATGCAGATGTTCAGAGAAGATGGTGCATGTGCCACGCTCGGTTCGCTTGCCCCGATAAAGGGCAAAATCCGCTTTCTCCATGACATCCTGAAAGCTGTCCTTCTCCGGCTCGAAATGCGCAATCCCCACCGTTGCTGAAATGGAGACTTCAGCGTTATCGACATCAAACGGGCGCTGCATGACCGCGCAGATCTGTTCCCCGATCAGGCGGCAATCCTCATCGGAACCAGAGTCGGACATGATGAGCGAAAACTCATCCCCGCCCACGCGAAAAAAAGTGATCCCGGGGATATGCTGGGCAAGAGTCTGAAGCCGCTGCCCGACCAACTTGAGCAACAAGTCGCCGACCATGTGGCCATACATGTCATTGATCGGCTTGAAACCGTCCAAATCGATGGCGCCTGCTGCTATGGTTTTTTCATTCTGGCAGGCCTCTATGCACTGGTGTTCAAGGGCATTGTAGAAAGCCCGACGATTGGACAGATCGGTCAGGCTGTCCCGATTGGCCAAGCGTTCGTTGAGCGCGATTAACTGCTTGGAACGGACCTGTTCTTCGACCATGTGGTAGAAATGGTGGTAGCTCTGGCGCATCACGAACAGCATGCCGATGCAAACCAGCGTTACATTGACCGCTGCGGCTTGAAAGAAGGGCGTGTTGGAAAACAGGAAAAAGCACACGAAGGTGCCATTCACCACGATGGTGACAATGAGGGCGGCCAGAGGCAGAGAGCCAAGGCAGAAGATACAGGATATGACCGTCAAGGCCATGTAGAAAGAGACGTGGGCCTTGTCCAGGGCATCCCCATACTCAAATAGCATCAAGGACCAGGCGGTAAAGGAAACGGAGATAACGACAGACAACTTGATCACTGCTCGCAAGCGCTTGATAGCCTCTTGCTCCGAGACGGACGCTGGATCAATACGCAGCCACTCGATGCTGCGCCAGACAGCGATCCCCGTGGCAACGATGGGTGGGTAAAGGGTCAACCAGTCTGGTGCAACGGACATATGAGCGTAGGCAAGCACCCAGCTGCTGATCAAAAGGACGCCATACATCATGGGCAACTGACCGGAAAGGACCGTCAATTGCGCGCGCAACATGGTTATATCTTTGTCTCCAACAAGAAGCCAGCGCTTGAGTTTCTGGATGTTAATTGGGTTGGCTTGAGCCATTCAATATTCTCCGATCGGCTTTCCTTATGGGGAAGCCTACCGAAGAAGTTGAAACAATTGGTAAAATTGGCACTGTCATTTTTTTGTACGCAATCTGCGGTCGCTAGCTCCAAGACCAACCGGCAGCATGCACCAGACAGCATTACCACTCGGAACGGTTTTCCCGCTGGCCGGTGCTGGGTTTGGGGGCCTGGATAGGGGGCATGGTGATGAGGAACTGTTAGGCCTGAAGGTTGACATTCTCGATCCCATGCCGTTGTTCGAGCTTCCATGTTGGCAAATTTGCAACGCGCTTGAGGCATCGGCTATTCCGCTTCCATATGGACCGCGAATGCATCAATATCGGCGTGACGCAACCAAGATTCGGATTATGAATTTGATCGAAGAAATGTCCATTCCCACGCTGATCGCCACTGAAATCGGCTGTCAGGCCAAACAGGTCATCGCGGCTGTCGAGTTGATAGACAATGGTGACACCATTCCGTTCATTGCCCGGTATCGCAAAGAAGTGACCGGCGGGCTTGATGATATTCAGCTGCGCAAGCTGGATGAACGGCTCATTTACCTGCGCGAATTCTCAAAACGGCGTGAAGCCGTAAGATCTGCGATCGAGGCGCAAGGCAAGCTCACCGATGAAATCCTTGCCCGGCTTGGCAAGGCGACGACAAAGGCCGAGCTAGAAGACATCCATGCGCCGTTCCGCGTCAAGATGAAAACCAGAGCACAAAAGGCAATCGATAACGGCCTTCAGCCGTTGGCCGAGGCGATCATGGCAAAGCCGGATAGCGACCCCGAAACACTGGCAAACCCTTATCTCAGTGAGACTGTCACAACTGTCAAAGCAGCTCTGGACGGCGTGCGGGATATCCTTTCGGAACAATTCTCCCACCATCCCGACACGGCAGCGAAAATCCGGCCTGTCGCAAAGAAAACTGCTCGCCTCAAGGCAACCGTCGTTGATGGCAAGCAAGAAGCCGGTGCCAAGTTCAAGGACTATTTCGACCATACGGAAAACTGGGCCAAGGCACCCGGTCACCGTATTCTGGCAATGCTGCGCGGACAGGAAGCCGAAGCCTTGTTCGTCGATATCGAATTCGACGATGAGGCGGTCTCATTTTCCAAATCGGCCATCATCAACGATAACAAGGTGCCGCGCGGCAACGCATTCCTTGACAAGGTCATTGACTGGACATGGAAGGTGAAGTTCACAACAAGGCTGATTTCCGAGATGCGCTCCGAGATGCGCGAGCGGGCCGAAAAAGAAGCGATTGATGTCTTTGTGACAAACCTGAAAGCGCTTCTCATGGCGGCCCCTGCGGGGATGAAAACAACCATGGGCCTTGACCCAGGCATTCGCACCGGGGTGAAGGTCGCTGTCGTGGATGCGACGGGAAAGCTTTTGGCGACCAGCACAGTTTACCCATACGCCCCGCGCAATGATGTGAACGGCACATTGGCCGAGCTTGGCGCTCTTGTCAGAAAGTTCGGCGTCGAGCTGATTGCAATTGGCAATGGCACAGCATCGCGCGAGACCGACGCCTTGGTGGCCGAACTGCTCAAGCGTATGGATGGCAAAAAACCAACCAAGGTGGTTGTCAGCGAGGCTGGCGCATCGGTTTACTCAGCCTCGGAATTTGCGTCTCGCGAGTTTCCTCAGCTTGATGTTTCCCTGCGCGGGGCTGTGTCCATTGCCCGCCGTTTGCAGGATCCCCTTGCCGAGCTGGTAAAAATTGATCCCAAGGCGATTGGCGTGGGGCAATATCAACATGATGTCGACCAGTCCCGCCTTGCCCGTGCTCTGGCTGGCGCGGTTGAGGATGTGGTGAACTCGGTCGGTGTCGATGTGAATACCGCGTCGCCTGCGCTGCTGTCTTATGTGGCGGGCGTCGGGCCATCGCTTGCTGAATCCATTGTCAGCTACCGTGATACAAACGGCGTCTTCACCAAACGGACAGAGCTCAAGGCCGTGCCAAGGCTCGGCGCGCGTGCCTTCTCGCAATGCGCTGGATTCTTGCGCGTCATGGGAGGGGCCGAGCCGCTTGATGCGTCGGCCGTGCATCCGGAAGCCTACAAGGTCGCCAAAAAGATTGTTGCCGACTGTGGTCGCGATCTCAGGGACATCATGGGCGACGCCAACAGCCTTAAGGATGTTGACCCGGAGAAATTCGTGACCGGAGACTTTGGCATCCCGACGATCAAGGATATCATCGAGGAATTGCGCAAACCGGGTCGGGACCCGCGGCCTGAGTTCAAGACAGCGTCATTCATGGATGACATCCACGAGATTTCCGATCTGCGTCCCGGCATGAGGCTTGAAGGATCGGTGACCAATGTCGTCGCCTTTGGCGCATTCGTGGATATCGGCGTCCATCAGGACGGGCTGGTGCATATCTCGCAACTATCCGACAATTTCGTTTCCGACCCCTCAAAAGTCGTCAAGGCTGGACAGGTCGTGAAGGTGGTGGTCACTTCAGTCGATGTTAAGGCCAAGCGCATTGGCCTATCCATGAAGTCAGCAACAGAAATCGGCGAACCAGCACGAGGCAAAAAGCCGGAGCTAAAATCCGAGTCCAGACAGCGCGATAAAAAGCTGAACAAACCCCAAAGCAAAGGCGAAGGCATGGGGCAATTGGGTGAGGCGCTCGCCAAGGCATTTCGCAAATAGCGAAAGCAAGGTTCGGGCTTGATATATCGGCAGACGAGGGGCGCATTCCTTTTGCGGGAACGCGCCCCACGTGCCGGTATGGACCGCAATCTGTAAAGACCCACTCGCTGAGAATGTAGCCCGTGTTTGGGCCAAATCTCAGCGAGTGGGTGTTTTCTTCAAGAACGCTTTGGGTGATTGCGGCAAAGCCACTATTCCCTGACGCTTGTTAAATCGCCAGATATTCTTCTCGCAGCTGTTTATTGTCGAGGACTTCTTTGGCCGTGCCGTCAAACACCACTTTTCCGGTGTCCAGAATGACCGCTCGGTCAGCCAGTTCCAGTGCGCGAACAGCATTCTGCTCCACCAGAATGGTGGTGATGCCTTGCAATTTGATGATTTCGAGCGTTTTCTCGATTTCATCGACAATCACCGGGGCAAGACCCTCATAGGGTTCGTCCAGCAACAATACCTTGATGTCCCGCGCCAAGGCCCGGGCAATTGCCAGCATTTGTTGCTCACCGCCCGAAAGGGTAACCCCTTCCTGCAAACGCCGCTCTCCAAGCCGTGGGAACAGGTCATACAGCCGGTCGATGCTCCAGCCAATCGGCTCCACGATCTGTGCGAGCTTGAGATTTTCCTCAACTGTCAGACCGGGAATGATCCGCCGATCTTCTGGCACAAGGATCATACCGGCTCTTGACGCTTCATGGCTGGCCATCGTGTGCAAATGCTGATGGTCGAGCCAGATTTCACCATAGGTGAGGGAGGGGTTGTCGAGCCGCGCGATGGCCCGCAAGGTTGATGTCTTGCCCGCTCCATTGCGGCCGAGCAAAGCCAGAATTTCCCCCTCATGGACATTGAAGGAGACGCCCTGAACAATGTAGCTTTCCCCGTAATAGGCATGAATATCATACACTGACAGAAAGGCCGGAGAGGTCGCCGCCAGATTGGATTGCTTGGAGAAATCGGGCCGCTCTTCCGGTGATCTGGGAGTGGCTTCAATTGCGAGATCGGTCATGCTGCTTCTCCCAGATAGGCTTCCTTGACCTTCGGATGGCCTTTGATCTTTTCAGGCACATCTTCCACCAGTGGCGTTCCCTGCGCCAACACGGTGATCCGCTGCGCCAAGGAAAAGACCACATGCATGTCATGCTCGATGATGGCGATGGTGATGTCATGCTTGTCGTGGATCTCTTTCAAAAGATCGATGGTGTTGTTGGTATCGGCACGCGCCATGCCCGCCGTTGGTTCGTCAAGCAGCAACAATTTTGGCTCCTGCACCAGACACATGGCCATTTCCAGTCGCCTCTTGTCGCCGCGCGACATCGAGCCAGCCAACATATCCAGCTTTTCAGTCATTTTGACTTCTTCGAGCATATGCTCGGCGCGCTCGACAATCTCCTTCTCGGTCGCAAGCGACCCAAAGGCATGCATCCGGAAGGAGCCATCCCGCTTGGCAAAACAAGGGATCAGCATATTCTCCATAACGGTCAGATCAGTGAAGATTTCCGGCGTCTGGAACACCCGCGAAATGCCCATCTGGTTGATCTCATAAGGCGTGCGGCCCAGGACCGGCTGACCCTGGAAGGTGACCGTGCCGGTGTCTGGTTCAAGCTTGCCGACGAGACAATTGAGCAATGTCGACTTGCCCGCCCCATTCGGCCCAATGATCGCATGGACCGAATTCTCCGCGATCGACAGATTGACATTCCCCAAGGCCTGCAACCCGCCAAACCGCTTGTTGACGTCTTTGACTTCAAGAATACCCATTATTGCAGTCTCCATCAGGCCACATGGGGGCTCGGTTTGGGGTGATGTTCCGGGTCTTTGGGCGGTAGGTCAGACTTTTTGTTATTCCGCTTCAGCCAATTATAAACGCGCTGTCCGCCTTCAATCAGGCCTCCGGGCAAGAAGATGACCACCATCATGAACATAAGACCAAGGGTCAGATGCCAGCCTTTGCCGATGAACGGATGCATCAGGAAGACAATCGCATCTTCCAGCCCGTCAGGCAGTGCCGAGAACCAGCTATGCAGGATGGTATCGTTGATTTTGGAGAAGATATTCTCAAAATACTTGATGAATCCCGCGCCCAGCACTGGTCCCATCAAGGTGCCTGCACCGCCAAGAATGGTCATCAGAACAACTTCGCCCGATGCCGTCCACTGCATGCGCTCGGCGCCTGCCAAGGGATCCATGGCCGCCAGCAAACCGCCCGCCAGTCCCGCATACATGCCTGAAATGATAAAGGCAGCCAGCGTATAGGGACGTGGATTGAGACCGGTATAATTCATCCGGGTCTGGTTGGTCTTGATGGCACGGAGCATCATGCCGAACGGTGAACGGAAAATCCGCAAGGACAGATAGAACACCAGAATTGCGATGATGGCGCAGAAATAATAGCCATTGCTAAAGGTGAAGTGCCATCCGGCAATGTCAATCTTGGTGGATTCATTCATCACGATGCCGAAGAAATGCGGCGATTGCAGGCTGTTTTCTCCCATCAAGACCTGCGGATCGTCACTATAGACCTGAAGCCCTGTTTCACCATTGGTTAGAGGCGTTAAAACCGAATAGGCAAGGTTGAACGACATCTGCGCCATGGCGAGAGTCAGGATCGAGAAATAGATGCCCGAACGACGCAGCGAAACATAGCCGATCAACAGCGCGAACAGGCCCGATGTCACCACCGCCAGAATGAGCCCGGGCACCACATTGTAGCTCAGGAGCTTATACATCCAGACCACTGAATAGGAGCCGATGCCCAGAAAGGCCGCATGGCCGAAGGACAGATATCCCGTAAGGCCAAACAGAATATTGAAGCCGATGGCAAAGATCCCAAAGATGGCAAAGCGTTGCATCAGATCGGGATAGCCTGCATTGAACTGCGCCAGAGCAGAGCTTTCGGGAAATGGCTGCAACAGAATTGGTGTTGCCAGCGTCAGGAAAATGACGATCAGGAGAAAGGTTGTGTCTTTCTTGGTCAAACCCAGCATTGTTTATTCCTCCATCACGCCTTTGCGACCCATCAGACCGCGAGGGCGAGTCAGAAGGATAATGATTGCAACAAGATAGATGATGATTTGGTCGATCCCGGGAATGATCGACTTGACCTCGTTCATCGAAGCAAAGCTCTCCAGAATGCCAAGCAGGAAGCCTGCCAGAACAGCACCGGGTAGCGAGCCCATGCCGCCGACTACCACCACCACGAAGGAGAGAACAAGGAAGTCCATGCCCATATGATAGTTGGGTGAATTGATCGGCGCATACATCACCCCGGCGAGACCGGCGACAGCCGCCGCGATGCCGAACATGATGGTGAAGCGCTTGTCGATATTGATGCCCAGCAGCCCAACGGTTTCACGGTCGGCCATGCCGGCACGCACCACCATGCCGAAAGTCGTGAATTGCAAGAAGGCAAAAACCACGCCGATAATGGCAGCGGAAAACAGGAAATAGACCAGACGCCAATATGGATAGATGATCGAGTTTTCGGCAAAGCCAATTATCACACCGAAATCGAGCGATCCCTTGAAAATATCCGGGGCAGGGGTCGGTATCGGGTTAGCGCCAAAGAAATATTTGACGATTTCCTGAATGACAATGGCCAGACCAAAGGTCACGAGAATCTGGTCTGCATGGGGGCGTTTATAAAAATGCTTGATCAGCCCGCGTTCCATCGCATAGCCAACAAACAGCATGACGGGAATGGCAAACAGGATTGCCAGCGGGACGGACCAGTTGACAATGGCGTTGCCTGCCACGTCACCGAACCAGTCCACGACATACGGCTTTTCAACCTTGAGCGGGTTGCCCAGAAAGTCCTTCTTTGACGGATCAACGACCAAGAAGGACAGTGAAAGGATCTTCTGCAGCGTCACTGCGCAGAATGAGCCAAGCATGAACAGGGCGCCGTGGGCGAAGTTGACGACACCAAGAGTGCCGAAGATGAGTGTCAATCCCAGAGCGATCAGAGCGTAGGCGCTGCCTTTGTCCAGACCGTTGAGGATTTGAAGTATGATTGCGTCCATTGGAAAGCCCGCATCTTTGAAGCCTGCGCAGTCGGGGCGCCGGTACTTGTCCCAAATCAAACGAAAGCCGTGCCGCAGTCATGCGGCACGGCTCATAGACATGTAAGCTTATGCGCCGGCGTTGCAGGTGCCGAGTTTGGCGTCGTCACCACCAAACATGGCATGGTTTGGTGCATAGGTGACTTGGTCAACTGGGGTAACTTCAACGATTTCCAGTGTGTCATAGGCGGTGGTAGGATTCTGTGCACCACGCACGACCAGAACGTCTTTGAAGCACTGGTGATCATCAGCACGATACAGGGTCTTGCCATTGCCAAGACCATCAAACTCAAAGCCTTCCAGAGCTTCCGCAACACCACATGGATTGAAGGTGCCTGCGCGCTCACAGGCATCGGCATAGAGCAGAACCTGTGCGTAGCATGTCTGAGCGGAGTTGGATGGCGGACGGCCATATTTCTCGCCAAAGGACTTAACGAATGCCTTGGATCCGGCATTGTCGAGCTGCCAGTTATAGTTCATCGAACCAAGCACGCCCTTGATGTTCTCGCCAGCACCGGCAGCCATCAATTCCGAATAGAGAGGCACGATGATCTTGAATTCCTTGTTGTTGACCATCTTGTCAAGCAGGCCGAACTGCACAGCGTTGGTCAGGGAATTGACCATGTTGCCGCCGTAATGGTTCAGAACCAGCACATCGGCACCCGCATTGATCACCGGTGCGATGTAGGACGAGAAGTCCGTGGTCGCCAGCGGGGTCAAGACGTTGTTGACAGTCTGCCAACCCATGGCTTCGGTTGCTGCCTGCATGGATTCCTGCTGGGTCCAGCCCCAGGTATAATCAGCAGTCAAGTGATAGGCACGACGATCTTTGCCAAGTTCCTTGCCAAGGATCGGTGCCAACGCGGCTGCCGACATATAGGCGTTGAAGAAGTGGCGGAAGCCGTTTGCTTTACGGTCTTTACCGGTGGTGTCATTGGAATGGGTGAGGCCAGCCATGAAGATGACGCCTGCTTCCTGACACAGACCCTGAACAGCCACAGCCACACCAGAGGATGAGCCACCGTTGATCATGATCGCGCCGTCTTTTTCGATCATCGAGCGAGCCGATGCGCGAGCGGCGTCAGATTTGGTCTGGGTGTCACCCGTTACGAACTCAACCTTCTTGCCGAGGATGCCATTGCCCTTGAGTGCCTTTGAGGTGAAGGTGTTAAGGCAGCCGCCGTCGCCTTCGCCATTCAGATGCTCAACAGCCAGCTTCTGCGCGAGAAGTTCGTCAGCGCCTTCGTCAGCATAAGGACCTGTCTGTGGAACGTTGAAACCGAGGGTTACGGTTGACCCGGTTGGGGCATTGGTAAAAGCATTTGCGTTAGAAGTAAAAATCGTTGGCATAGCCAGACCCGCGCCGATAGCCGCGCTGGACTTGATCACACCACGACGCGAAATCAATAGTTTGCTCATTAGGTTCCTCCCAAAAGTAATGATGGCCAACTCTCCTCAAAGTGGCCGGACCGTGACATGCTCTCCTCAAAGCGCGTCACTTTGTCTTGTTCAGACACAGCAAAGCTACAGATGCTTCACCGTAGAACACCATAAGACTTTTGTTCGAAATGTCCTTCAGTGAGGACGTGGTAGAAAAATTATGCAACCATTTCAGAGATTTGGCGGTGATATACGCAATTGGAATAAATCGTCTAAACAAAGCTTATTTGGGTAGTAATATTTCGTTTTCGGGAATATTGATGAAATTATAAGCATATTCTATAGCGCGATTTTGTTTGGGATGACACCCGATTTACAAGCATTTGCAATATGAAAATTGCAACACTCAGAATGACTTGATTCGATTTGCTTGAATTCATCTCCAAACGTCGATCTGTCTTGTTGGTCGAGATCGCAAGTAATCGGCGCTGCCTTGACGCAAAGTTGCCTGCTCGCTAGAAATGGCGAAAAGATTTTGGAGCAGACATTTTTCACCGTTTGCTCGCGTGCGCCGGCAAGGAAGCAGCAATTATGAGCAGCAAATTTGGCACAAGTGGCCTTAGAGGACTTTCCGAAAATCTGCTGGGATTTCCCTCCACGCAATATACCTTGGCTTTTTGTCGCCATCTTGCAGCCTCTGGTCATGCGAAGCAGGGTGACCCAATCCTTGTTGGGCAAGACTTTCGCGCCTCAAGTCCAGGGATTGCGGTGCGCTGTGTGGCAGCAATCGAGCAGGCCGGCTTCCAGCCCATTTTATGCGGCGCGCTGCCAACACCTGCCTTGGCCTGCTATGGCCAGAAGCGCAATGCAGCATCGCTGATGATCACCGGCTCTCACATCCCCGCCGACCGCAATGGCATCAAATTCTATTTGCCATCGGGTGAAATCACCAAACAGGATGAATTGGCCATTTGCGCCCATGCCGCCGAGATCACCGAAGATCTGGACCCTGTTGCAGCGAACGCTCTGCATGAAGAAGCCGAGGCTGCGGCTCATTTCACCGCCCGCCTGCAAGCGATCCTGCCGGATCAGGCGTTAAGCGGCATGAAAATCGGCGTCTATCAACATTCAACAGTGGCGCGAGAGATGTTGGTCGACATTCTCCGTTTCTATGGCGCAGACAGTGTGCCATTGGGCTGGTCAGACGATTTCATTCCTGTCGACACCGAAGCTGTTTCGCCAGAGACGCTTTCCCTGTTGGCAGAGTGGGCAAAAGAGGGCACCTATGATGCCTTTGTCTCGGCAGACGGCGACGGAGACCGACCATTGGTGGCAGACGGGCAGGGGGTGCCTCTTCGCGGCGATTTGTTGGGTCTGATGACCGCGCGTTTCTTGCAAGCGGATGTGGTTGTAACGCCCGTCACCTCCAATTCCGGCATTGAGCGCAATGGTGATTTCGAGGTTCTGCGGACGCAAGTTGGCTCCCCGTTCGTCATTGCAGGCATGGAGAAAGCGCTCGCCGACGGGCGTGATCACATTGTTGGATTTGAAGCCAATGGCGGATTCCTGACGGCCTCCAGCTTCATGCCAACGCATAATGTCCTTGCCGCACTGCCTACGAGAGACTGTTTCCTGCCGATCTTGTCTGCACTATATCTTTCCAAGGTCGAGCAGAAGCCGCTTTCTGCGTTCGAGGCTGATTATCATATGCCGGTGGCCGATGCGGATCGCCTGAAGGACTATGCTCAGAGCCGCAGCAGTGCTCTGATGGCCGAACTTTCCGCTTCGCCCGATAATTTGGCTGCCTTCCTTGCCCCCGTTGGCAAGGTTGCTACTGTCAGCGATATTGATGGTTTGCGCGTCACTCTTGAAGGCGGGCAGGTCATCCATTTCCGCCCATCGGGCAACGCACCCGAAATGCGCTGCTATGTCGAGGCGGCCGATGAGCCTCAAGCCAAGGCTCTATTGCTGAACGGTCTCGCCCTGCTGGAAGGCTTCAAAGGCTGATTTTGCATAGCATGGAGACTGCCAAAAGAAATGCCGCCCACCGGGCGGCTTTTTCTTATGGTGCCGGAAACAAGCCTTCCATGAATCACCCTTTTAAAGCGAGAATCATCACTCGTCAGCCCGTGGCAAGTTGCCGCAAGTCCGAAAAGGGAACAAAAAGCGCCGTGAGGTGGTTGGTCCTGAGTGGTTAATTATTAAGCAGACTGGCTAGGCAATTGCTTAAAACTTTTGGCTAATACGTAAAATCCGCTGTATTCAGGCCAAATTGAGACCTCAGACCATGGACGGCTCAATATAATTCGCCTAGAAATCATGTTTAAAGAACGAATAACGCAAAAGTGGGCCTGTCTAAATTTCTGTGACATAAGAAAGACATGAAGCAGTTGAAAAGAAATTGGAAACATCCTTGGGTTAGCGTTTGCTGCCGGGATCTTTTCAAGTTTCTCCACTCCGAGGGCAGCAGACATCGATTTTGTCTTGGCGCTGTCTCGGCGGGCCGACGACGTAAAACTGATGCACTTCAAGGAAGTGAATTTGCAATCCCGTTCTTGGCCATTGTGCCTCGAACCAAGAATGGACCAGCCATCTCATGCCGACCAAGATTTTCCAGATCAAAATGAAAGAACAAATTCTTCGTCATCTGAAATACTCTCTCGGAAAGGACCCCGGGCATTCGACCCGCTATGACTGGCGGATGGCGCTTTCCCTGGCTCTGCGGGACATGGTTGTGGTGCCGTGGTTTGATAGCACTCGCAAGACATATGATAGCAACGCCAAGCGCGTTTATTATCTATCGATGGAATTTCTGATCGGTCGTCTGGTTGAAGATGTGGCGATCAATCTGGGGTTTGAAGACGTTGCCCGTGACGCCATGAAGGATATGGGGCAGGACTATGACGAGATTGTTTCTCAGGAACCGGATGCGGCGCTCGGCAATGGCGGTCTTGGACGCCTCGCAGCCTGCTTCCTTGATTCCCTGTCCACCCTCGGAATTCCAGCCCATGGCTATGGTATCCGCTATGAATATGGCTTATTTGAACAGCGCTTTGAAGATGGCCGTCAGATTGAAACAGCTGAAGGCTGGCTCGCCCAGCGCAACGTTTGGGAATTTGAACGCCCCGAAGTGTCCTACGTCATCGGCTTTGGTGGCCATGTAAGCGAAACCGACGGACGCACTGTTTGGTATCCATCCGAAACCGTGCGTGCCTCTGCCTATGATGCACCAACCCTTGGCTGGCAGGCCAACTGGTGCAACACCTTGCGCCTTTGGTCGGCAAAACCGACCCGCAAATTTGATCTGGCAAGCTTTAACCGCGGTGATTTCCTTGCAGCCAGTGCACCAGAGGCCCTGGCTCGGACCATCTCGCGGGTTCTGTATCCCGATGACACCACCGAAAGCGGCAAGGAACTGCGCCTCAAGCAGGAATATTTCTTCACGGCTGCTTCCATTCAGGATCTGATCCGACGCTATCTTTCAACCAATGACGATTTGACCAATCTGCCAGAAAAAGCGGCGATCCAGCTCAATGACACCCACCCGGCCGTTGCCGGTCCAGAGCTGGTGCGCATCTTGAGTGACATTCATGACATTGAAATTCATGAGGCGATCAAGATTGCGCGCAAGTGCCTTGGTTATACCAACCATACCTTGTTGCCTGAGGCGCTGGAGCGCTGGCCGGAGCATCTGTTTGCGCGCATCTTGCCGCGCCATTACCGGATCATCGAAATCATTCAGGAAGATCATCTGAAGGAAACCGGCTCAGACATCCGCATCATCAACAATGGCAACGTCAATATGGGCGAACTCGCCTTCATCATGGCGCTCAATGTCAATGGTGTATCGGCGTTGCATACCGAGCTTGTCAAACAGACTGTTTTCCAGGATCTGCACAAGGTCTATCCGAGCCGCATCATCAACGAAACCAACGGCATCACACCGCGCCGCTGGCTCTATTCCTGCAACAAGCCTTTGCGCAAACTGATCAACTCGTCCATCGGCAACGATTGGCCCAATGATCTCGAACAGCTTGAGAAACTGGCTCGTTATGCCGATGATTCCGAATTTCAGGCCCAGTTCATGGCGGCCAAGCGTCAGAACAAGGAACGCTTTATATCGTGGCTCGGGGATCAGACCGACGCGATCATCAATCCCGATGCCATGCTCGACGTGCAGGTCAAGCGTATCCATGAATATAAGCGTCAGCTGATGAACCTGTTCGAAGCGGTCGCCTATTGGAACGAGATCAAGGAAAATCCGAAGAAAGACTGGACCCCGCGCGTCAAGGTCTTTGGCGGCAAGGCAGCCCCTGGCTATGTGGTCGCCAAGCAGATCATTCACCTGATCAACGATGTCGCAAAAGTCATCAACAGTGACCCGGTGACCAAGGATTATCTCCAGATCGTGTTCCCGGCCAACTATAACGTGACCATGGCAGAAGTCCTGATCCCGGCAGCCGATCTTTCCGAACAAATCTCCACCGCTGGCAAGGAAGCGTCCGGCACGGGTAACATGAAATTTGCCCTCAATGGCGCGTTGACAATCGGCACGCTCGATGGTGCCAACGTCGAAATTCGCGATCATGTCGGGGCTAAGAATTTCTTCCTATGCGGCCTGACGGCAGAGGAAGTGGTCGAGCGCCGCAAGGAACATGATTATTCGCGCAAGGCCATCGAAGCCAGCCCGCGCCTTTATCGCGTGCTCAACCAGATTGCCAGCGGCGTCTTCTCACCGCAGGAGCCGCATCGCTACGCATCGATCGTGCAGATGATGTATGAGAATGACTACTTCATGGTGACCACTGATTTTGATGACTATTTCAATACCCAGCGCAAGGTCGACTCAACCTTCAAGGATGTGACGACCTGGACCAAAATGGCCATTCTCAACACTGCCAATGTGGGCTGGTTCTCTTCTGACAGGACCATTCGGGGCTATGCCAAAGACATTTGGGATGCCAAATCGTTGCTGTAGCAACAGCCCAAGCATGACAGGGGCTCTCGCTCTTTCTTTTTGAGAAAAAGACGGGTGCCCCTGTCTGTTGCAGACGAGATTTTGATGCGCCACAAGCCTGACTTGCAGCATTTTCAAAGCTGAAATTAAAAGAATTCGCGCTTAAACAAAGGGATAGGTGCGTTCAACTGGTTTCAATTCGCATCGATTTGCTCTAGCCTGAGATAAATAAATCGGGAGAGGCAATGAAATGACCAACATCTCCAAGCGCGATGCGCTCGCCATTCAGGGCGGAGCCCACAGCGATCCTTTTTCCATTCTCGGCTTGCATCATGTGGGCGACAAGCTGGTCGTCCGGGCATTTTTCCCCGGTGCGTGGGAAGTCGATGCAATCGATCACGAGACTGGCGAACTGATCGCCCATCTTGAGCGAGACAAGGATGCGCCTGATCTGTTTTCCGCTGTCATAGAGAACCGTTCGGCTCCCTTTGCCTACAAATACCGGATCACCAAGGACCAGCATGTCTGGACCGAAGAAGATCCATACCGTTTCGGCGCCTATATTGGTGAGCTGGATGAATATTTGCTGGGTGAGGGCACCCATCAAAGTCTCTGGCAGGTGCTTGGTGCCCATGTTACCACGCATGAAGGCGTGGATGGCACCCATTTTGCTGTTTGGGCACCCAATGCCCGCCGCGTATCCGTCGTAGGCAACTTCAATGGGTGGGATGGCCGCCGTCATCAAATGCGCATTCGTGGCAGCACCGGCGTCTGGGAGATTTTCATTCCCGGCATTGCCGATGGTGAACCCTACAAATATGAAGTGCTGAACCGACTGGGCCATCTGGTGCCGCTGAAAGCCGACCCGGTTGGTTTTGGCGCCGAACATCCGCCGCGTACCGCTTCCATCGTCCGGGATTTGAAAGGTCACGAGTGGAAAGACGGCGCATGGATGAGCAAGCGCCATGCGCTCAACCGCATCGACAAGCCGATCTCGATCTATGAAGTCCATCTGGGCAGCTGGAGGCGTGTCACCGACGAAGGCAATCGCCCGCTTTCCTATCAGGAACTGGCCCATGAGCTGGTGTCCTATGTCAAGGATATGGGCTTTACCCATATCGAGCTGTTGCCCATCTCGGAATTTCCATTTGACGGCTCCTGGGGCTATCAGCCGGTTGGCTTGTATGCCCCGACCATTCGCCATGGGACGCTGGAAGAATTCCGCGCCTTCATCGAAGCGTGCCACGAAGCTGAAATCGGCGTGCTGATCGATTGGGTGCCCGGCCATTTCCCCGAGGATGATCACGGTTTGGGCCGCTTTGACGGCACCGCTCTTTATGAGCATGAAGACCGCCGCGAAGGCTTCCATCCGGACTGGAATACACTTGTCTATAATTATGGCCGCAAGGAAGTGGCCAATTTCCTCGCTGCCAATGCCCTTTATTGGTTCAAGGAATATCACATTGACGGCCTGCGCGTGGATGCGGTCGCCTCAATGCTCTATCGCGACTATTCGCGCAACGACGGCGAGTGGGTGCCAAACAAGGATGGTGGCCGCGAAAATTATGAAGCCATCGATTTCCTGCGCAACATGAATGAAATGGTCTATCGCGAAGCCAATGGCATCATGACGGTGGCTGAGGAATCAACTGCCTTTCCGGGCGTCAGTCAGCCAACCTCCTATGGTGGTCTTGGCTTTGGCTTCAAGTGGAACATGGGCTGGATGAACGACACCCTGCGCTACATGTCCCACGATCCGGTATATCGAAAATACCATCACCACGACATGACATTTGGCATGCACTATGCCTTTTCTGAAAACTTCATTCTGCCTCTGAGCCACGATGAAGTGGTTCATGGCAAAGGGTCTCTGCTGAACCGGATGCCGGGCTATCCGTCCGATCAATTTGCCAACTTGCGCGCCTATTACGGCTTCATGTGGGCACATCCGGGCAAGAAACTCCTCTTCATGGGCTGCGAATTCGCGCAAGGCGAAGAGTGGAATCACGACAAGAGCCTCGACTGGCACTTGCTCAATCATGATTTCCAGCGTGGGGTCCAGTCTCTCGTGCGTGACCTCAACAAGGTCTATCGCGAAGTGCCTGCCTTGTATCGACTTGATTGCAAGCCAGAAGGGTTTGAATGGATCGAGGCCAACGCCCATACCGATTCGGTCTTTGCCTGGGTCCGACGCGGGGAAGAGGGGGATGCACCGGTTCTGGTCATCTCCAATATGACACCAGTCGAACGGGAGAATTATCGAATCGGCGTACCACATAGCGGTCGCTGGCTTGAAATCCTCAACACAGACGCTTCCGCATATGCCGGGGAGGGCCGTGGAAATATGGGCGCTGCAGAAACCGAAGAGGTTCCGTCACATGGTCGTGATGTCTCTCTGTCCGTGTTCTTGCCGCCACTTTCGACACTCTATTTCCAGCTCGAAAGAGCATGATGTAATTTAAAAGGCCTGATGTCCTCTGGACACAGGAGAAAGCTCTAGGGGAGGTAGCCATGAAATTAGATCGCGAGACATCAAGACTTGCAAACCAGTCAATGGCCTTCATTCTGGCCGGAGGCAAGGGAAGCCGCCTGCAGGAATTGACTGACAAACGCTCAAAACCTGCCATGTATTTTGGCGGCAAAAGCAGAATTATCGACTTTGCCCTGTCAAACGCGGTCAATTCGGGTATCCGCCGCATCGGTGTCGCCACCCAATACAAGGCCCACAGCCTCATTCGCCATCTGCAACGCGGCTGGAGCTTCTTCCGTGAGGAACGCAACGAATATCTCGATATCCTGCCAGCCTCCCAGCGCATGGACACTGAAGCTTGGTATAAAGGCACATCTGACGCGATCTATCAGAATATCGACATTCTCGAGAGCTACGGCGACAAATATATCGTCATTCTGGCGGGCGATCACATCTACAAGCAGGACTATGCCTTGATGGTGCGCCAGCATGTGGAAAGCGGCGCTGATGTGACCGTGGGGTCCATCGAGGTGCCTCTTGAAGATGCGTCCGCCTTCGGCGTGATGAAGGTCGACGAGGATGACCGCATTCTTGAATTCCTGGAAAAACCTGCCGATCCGCCCCACATGCCCGGCGATCCGACTCGCGCACTAGCATCCATGGGCATCTATGTCTTTGAATCAAAGTTTCTCTACGAGATCCTTCGCGAAGAGGCCAGCCGTCCAGACAGCGAAAATGACTTCGGCAAAGACATCATTCCGCGCCTTGTCAAGCAAGGCAAGGCTGTCGCACACCCATTCAGTCGGTCTTGCATTCGTTCCGGTTTGGAGCAAAAGCCCTATTGGCGCGATGTGGGAACGATCGATGCCTTCTGGGAAGCCAATATCGACTTGACCGATTTCATTCCAGAACTTGATATCTATGACAACAATTGGCCGATCTGGACCCATCAGGAACTGACCCCACCTGCCAAATTCATCCACGATGAAGAAGGCCGCCGCGGTCAGGCTGTTTCCTCCATGGTGTCCGGTGGCTGTATCATTTCCGGTTCTGCACTCAACCGCTGCTTGCTCTTTACGGGCGTCAAGGCGCATTCCTATTCCAAACTGAGCGGTGTCGTTGCGCTGCCTTATGTGGAAATCAACCGGAAAGCCCAATTGAAGAATGTCGTGATTGATCGCGATGTTAAAATTCCCGCCGGCCTCGTTGTCGGAGAAGACCCCGAACTCGATGCAAAGCGGTTCCGCCGCACCGACAAGGGGGTTTGCCTCATCACCCAGCCGATGATTGATAAATTGGACCTGTAAATGAACGTACTCTTTGTTGCCTCCGAATGTGCGCCCTTCGTCAAGACGGGCGGTTTGGCCGATGTGATCGGATCGGTTCCCAAAGCGCTTGAAGCTTTGGGGCACGATGTTCGCATTCTGGTGCCTGCTTATCCGGCTTTTGACAAATGGCTGGACAAGGGAGAAGTGCTGCTCGAACTGGAAGATCTGTTCGGCGGCCCCGCCCGTGTCCATGCTGTTCGTGCCAAGGGCTTGAACATGCTGCTTTTGGAGGCAGCCCATTTGTTTGATCGTCCCGGTTCCATCTATCTCAATCCCAATGGGGAAGATTGGGAAGACAATGCCATCCGCTTTGGTGCCCTGTCTCTGATCGGTGCCAAGATCGGTCTGGATGGCATTGGTGGCTGGAAGCCCGATGTGGTCAATGCCCATGATTGGCAGGCCGGGCTGGTGCCGGTTTATCTCAACCAGTCGGGCCGTGAGGCACCTCCGGTCGTGATGACCATTCACAACATCGCCTTCCAGGGCCTGTTCGACGCTTCCGTGCGCGGCCCGCTTGGCCTGACCGAAGGCCTGTTCAACATCGATGGCTATGAATATTGGCACAAGGTCGGATTCCTCAAGGGCGGTTTGGCCTTGGCTGACAGGATCACCACGGTCAGTCCTACCTATGCAACCGAATTGTTGACCCACGAATTCGGCATGGGCCTTGAAGGCTTGTTGCAGTCTCGACGGTCTCATCTTTCGGGCATCCTCAATGGCATTGATACCGACACCTGGAACCCCGAAACCGACTCGGCCCTGATCAAGACCTTCAACCCGCGTTCTCTCAAGCGCCGGGCGGACAACAAGGCTTGGATCGAAGAGAAATTCGGCTTGCGCAGCAATCCCGATGCTCCGCTCTTCTGTGTGATTTCTCGCCTGACATCGCAAAAGGGCCTCGATCTGCTGCTCGACACCATCCCGACCATCATCCGGCGCGGCGCGCGACTGGCTGTCCTTGGCTCTGGAGACCCTTGGCTTGAAAATGGCTTCAAGGAAATGGCGGACCGGTTCGCGGGCACCATCGGTGTGGAGATCGGCTATAACGAGGATCTCTCGCACATGCTGCAAGGCGGCTCGGATGCCATTCTCATTCCGTCGCGCTTTGAACCCTGTGGTCTTACCCAGCTTTATGGTCTGCGCTATGGCACAATCCCGGTTGTCGCCCGCACAGGTGGACTTGCCGACACGGTGATCGACGCCAATGAAGCAGCTTTGGCTACAAAATGTGCAACTGGCGTGCAGTTCTCTCCGATTACCGTAGACAGCCTGGACAAGGCTATCAATAAGACTTGTGATCTCTTTTCCAATTCGAAACAATGGAAAAACATGATGCGACGCGCGATGATGCAGGAAGTTGGCTGGGATCAATCCGCTTCGATTTACGAAAAGTTGTTTTCATCCCTGATGCATGAGTAGTCCCATTCGTACGAACCGTTCCACCCGATACCGCATTTCTGGCGGAAAATCCCATAGCTTGGGTGCTCAATTTGATGGAGAGGGCACGAATTTTGCTGTCTTCTCCGCCAATGCGAGCCAGATTGACCTGTGCCTTTTCTCCGACGATGGGCGGCGGGAAATTGATCGCATCACATTGCCTGAACGCACCGGTCCGGTGTGGCATGGTTATGTTGAAGGCTTAAAGCCGGGGACCCTGTATGGCTATCGGGCCCATGGCATCTATGCGCCGGAGCAGGGCCATCGTTTCAATTCCAACAAGCTGCTGATGGACCCCTACACACGGGAGCTGCACGGCAAATGGACCCCTTCAGCCACATTGTTTGGCTACCAGAAGGGGGCGTCTGGTGGCGATTTGACCTTTGGCGCCGCTGACAGTGCCAGCTGCGTTCCCAAATCCGTCGTTTCCGATCCGGCTCTGAATGACTTCCTGAGCACCGACGTGCCCAAGATTGATGGTCGTGACCTGATCTATGAAGCCCACGTAAAGGGACTGACCAAACTGCATCCCGGCGTGCCGGAAGAACTGCGCGGCACCTATGAGGCGCTGTGCAGTGACGCGATGATCGACCATCTTTTGTCGATGAACGTTTCGGCCCTTGAGTTGATGCCAGTCCACTCCTTCATTGACGATGAATTTCTGATCAATCGTGGCCTGAAAAATTATTGGGGTTACAACACCGCCGGTTTCTTCGCCCTTGAGCCACGGTATTTTGGCCCCAACGGCCTGCTCGGTTTCCGTTCGATGGTTCAGCGCCTCAAGGAAGCGGGCATCAAGGTTTATCTCGATGTGGTCTATAACCATACCGCCGAAGGCAACCAGAATGGCCCGACCCTGTCTTTCCGCGGCCTTGACAATGCAAGCTATTATCGCCTGATCGCTGGCCAGCCGCGCTATTACGTCAATGAAACCGGCACCGGCAACACGGTCAATGTGGCGCATCCCTATGTGCTGCGTCTGGTGCTTGATTCCTTGCGCTACTGGGTCCAATGCATGGGCATTGACGGCTTCCGCTTCGATCTAGCCACGACCATATGTCGCGAGGAACATGGCTTTGATCTCTATGGCGGATTTCTCGATGCGATCCGTCAGGATCCGGTGCTGCAAACCGTCAAGCTGATTGCCGAACCTTGGGATATTGGTCCCGGCGGCTATCGGCTGGGTGGCTTCCCGCCGGAATTTTCCGAATGGAACGACAGCTACCGTGACACCACCCGCCGTTACTGGAAAGGCGATCCACAGACCACGCCGGACCTTGCCTCGCGGCTTCTGGGCTCGGCGGACAAATTCGACCGGGCAGGGCGTCGCGCCTGGTCGTCTGTCAATTTCATTTCCGCCCATGATGGCTTCACCATTGCCGACATCGTGCGATACAACAATCGGCATAATCTGGCCAATGGTGAGAATAACATGGACGGCCATGGCGCCAATTATAGCGACAATTGCGGCTTTGAGGGTGAGACCGACGATCCTGTCATCAATGCCCGCCGTCATCGTCGGCAGCGCAACTTCATTGCAACGCTCTTCTTTTCTCAGGGCAGCCCCATGCTGTTGGCAGGCGATGAAATCGGCAATAGTCAGTTTGGCAACAACAATGCCTATTGTCAGGACAATGAAATTGGCTGGGTCAGTTGGGACAAGGAAGACGAGGGCCTCAAGGCCTTTGTGTATTATCTCTCGGCGTTTCGCCGCGATCACAAGGTGCTGCGTCAGGACCGTTTTCTGCACGGGGCCAAGCGACCGGAAGATGATCTGCCAGATGTGCAATGGACCGATTTTTCCGGCTTCCCGCTGCAATGGCGTGATCCCGGTCTATCCAGCTTCTGCTTGACGCTTCGCTGTTGCGCTGAAGCACCGTCCTATGAATCCGACAATGATGTTGTATTTCTGATTTTCAATCGCAGCAATGTGGCTGCGAGCGTTGTATTGCCACCGCATCCTGAAGGGTGCCATTGGGTGAGAGCCGTGGATACGGCCCTGCAGGTCCAATCGCCAAAACGCGAGCCTCGCGACGAAAGAACCGAGGTGTCCGGCTCGTCTGTGGTTGCGCTGATACTCGAAGTGGATAATGACCAGTCATGAATGTCGACAAACTGAATCTTCTTGCCAGACATTTTGGAATTCACAACAGTTACAATGACTTTGACGGAAACCTCATAAACACGTCCATCGATACCCAGCTTGCGCTGTTGCGCGCGAACGGTTTGGAACTCGACAATGACGCCATGATCGATGAGGCGATTGCCTATTATGTGGCCGTTGAGGAAGATCGCTGGTTCCCCCATGAGCTGGTCACTGGTGCGGGCTATGGTTATGAGTGCAATTTCGGCCTTGGTGCCAAATGGCATATTAAGCTGGATGATCAAATCAGCGAAGAAGACCGCGCGCAGATTCACCCGGACAGTTTGTCGGGTGTTGCGGATACGCATATTTCGCTGCCTGCCTTGCCTGCCGGCATTCATGATCTGGTGTGCGAAGTTGGCGGCCGCTGTGAGATTGTCACCATCATTTGCGCTCCACACCGTGCGCCCGCTATTGAAAGCCTGACCGGCAAGTTTCACATCTGGGGTCTCAATGCTCCGCTTTACGGCCTGCGCAGCGAGCGCAATTCCGGCCTTGGCGATTATGAAGATCTCGCCCGTCTGGCTGAATATACCTTGTCGCTTGGCGGCAGCTATGTTGGCATCAATCCTGTCCATACGCTGGGTTTTAACGATCTTGATGCCATCAGCCCCTATTCACCAAGCCATCGCGGTTTTTACAATACCCAACATATAGCCGCTGATTTCGTTCCCGGCTTTGATCAGATCCCTCAGGCAAGGGCACTTTTCCAGGCCGTTGAAGCCCAATGGGACGAGTTGCGACGATCCGAAAGAGTGCGCTATCGCGATCACCGCATTTGCCACAATGCCGCTTTGCGCGATCTTTATACTCTGTTTGTTGCCCATGCAGTCGGTGAGAGCAGAAATCAGTTTGAGGATTACCGAGCGGCAAGTGGAAGCTATTTGGAGCGCTTTGCTCTTTATGAAGCGCTGGCCGAACTATACGGGCAGGACTGGCGACGTTGGCCATCCGCCGTCCGTGACCGCGATCCGGCAGCGCTTGATCAGCACCGCGAGCGTCTGGCTGCCCGGATTGACTTCCATGCCTGGCTGCAATGGGTCGCCGAAAGTCAGCTGGCCGGTGCCCAGCGCCGTGCATCAGCCAATGGCGACTCGATGGGGCTTTATCTCGATCTGGCCGTGGGTGCGCGTCATGGCGGTGCCGAAAGCTGGTGTGAAGCCGACAGTGTTGCCTTGGGTGTTTCGCTTGGTGCGCCACCCGATCAGCTGGGTCCAGATGGCCAGAATTGGGGCCTGATGACCTATGCGCCCAAGAAACTGGCGAAAGACAAATATAGCAGCTTGCGCAAGATCTATCAGTCGGCCATGCGCCATGCTGGCATTCTGCGCATCGATCATGTGCTTGGTCTCAATCGTAGCTTCTGGATCCCGGAAGATGGCAGCCCCGGCGCCTATGTTTCCCAGCCAATGGATGTCTTCCTTGCGATGCTTTCGATAGAAGCCAATGCATCCGGGACGTCGATCATCGGTGAAGATCTCGGCCTTGTGCCTGAAGGCTTCCGCGAAAAGGTACAGGCTCGCGGCGTTTATGGCTATTCGGTGCTGCAATATGAGAAATGGCCCGATGGTGTATTCAAGCATCCAAATGACTTGCGCCAATATAGTCTTGCCTGCTTCAGTACACACGACACGCCGACTCTCAAAGGCTATATCAGTGGCAAAGACATTGTTTGGCGTGATCGCATCAGCGGCGATGAAAGCCGTGTCTCTCACGAAGCCAAGGAGCATCGCCGCAAAGATGTTTCCGCGCTTGTCGCCATGAATGGTGAAGGGGGCAATATGGATGACAGCTTCGAACATCTGTTCGAGATCGTCCATGGCAAACTGGCCGCATCCAAGGTCGCGATGATCTCGGTGCAAATGGATGACGTGCTTGGTCAGGAAGAAGCGCAAAATCTGCCCGGCACCATCGATGAGCACCCAAACTGGCGTCGCAAATACCAATTGAGCCTCAAGGATCTCGATACTGCACCGGGGTTCCAGAAGATCTCTGACATGATGGAACGCAACGGGCGGAACATCAATCCACCTTCGGGTCTGGACAACACTGAGACGGAAGCGGCTCAATAGTCGACAAAAGGCCCCGCAATCAACTGATTACGGGGCCTTTTTCGTTACAGATTATACGCGCCTGTCGCAGGCCAAAGCCTCCCATGACATCAAGCGAAAAAGACGTTAGCGACAGCCATACCGTCGTTCCCAGCTTTGAATGATATTCACGCGCCGTTGTTGCGAAGGGGTGAGACGACCCCAAGGGGCATAGCAGCGTGGGCCAAAGGTTCGGCGTGCGCGTTGGGTCTTGAAACAATAGCCCTGCCGGGCATAGATCGCATTGCGCGCATACCACAATTCACCACATGTCATATAGCGATAGCCCTGCGCATTGGCAGCGCGGGTAAAGCTGAAGTGACTGTCGGTGCTGGAAAGAAGCGAGCTGGAAATAAAAAAGCCGGTCGCCAGCAAAAGTACCGAAAAAATAGAATGAAGTCTAAACATGAGAGCCTCCGAGCAAGACCAACCATGTCTTGCCATGATAACCTTATCAAATTCATTATAGGCCTTCTCGCAATATTCGACAAGAAAACACGATGTACTAGATCATAAAAGACAATTTATTGCCCGAAAAGGCCTTAAAACATAGTCTACAGAGGAAGTGAGCAACAAAAAAGCCGATCCATCGGGATCGGCTTTTTGTCAGACTTGTCAAACTTGGCAGGCTTGATGATCAATAGACATCGCGCACATAGCGTTTTTCTTTTTTCAGTCGATTGACATATTCAACAGACTGATCAAGGTCGAGGCCGCCATGTTCTGCAATGACTTCATGCAAGGCACGGTCAACGTCTTTTGCCATGCGCGTTGCGTCACCGCAGACATAGAAATGTCCACCTTCTTCAAGCGCGGCATAAAGATCCTTGCCATTTTCCTTCATCCGCGTCTGAACATAGATTTTCTCTTTCTGATCGCGCGAGAAGGCAAGATCCAGACGGTTGAGGACGCCCGACGCCTGCATTTCCGCCAGCTCGTCCTTGTAGATGAAGTCGCATTTCTCATGCTGGTCACCAAAGAACAGCCAGTTCATGCCACCGGCACCCAGCGCTTCACGTTCTTGCAGGAAGGCGCGGAATGGCGCGATCCCGGTGCCCGGGCCGACCATGATCATTGGTACATCGCCACTTTCCGGCACACGAAAGGCCTTGTTTGGCGAAATGAACACCTTGGAAGGGCTGTCACCAACCCGGTCGGCAAGGAAGCAGGACGCCACGCCGCCATGGGAGCGACCATGGCTCTCATAGCGCACGGATGCCACCGTCAGATGGACGGAGTCGGTGAATTTTTTCGAGCTTGAGGAGATCGAATAGGCACGATGCTGCAATGGTTTGAACATCGAAACCAGCTCGTCAACCGAGAATTTGACCTCCGGATGCAGACGCAAAAGATCAAGCGAGTCTTTGGACCAGAGATAGGCCTCCATGGCCTCCTTGTCCCCGTGGCCAACAATATGCGCCAGATGATCATCGTCGGCGCGCTCTGAAACGGCTCTGACAAAGTCAGTGTGCGGGGTAGAAATCTCCAACTGGCTGAACAGCAATTCTTCCAGCGGCATGTCCTTGCCTGCAACAGGCGTGTCACCTTTCACGTCCAGATAGGCAAGCCAATCAGCCACCAGGGCCGGATCGTTGGTTGGAATGATATTCAGAGCGTCGCCAGCCACATATTTCGGTCCGTCATTGGACAGATCGAATTCGTAATGGCGAATTTCCTTGGCAGATCCTTCGCCCGAAAGCAGACGATTGACTGTGACCGGAGCGTCGAACGGATTTTTGCGTGTCCATTTGGATTTGCCCGGTTTCTTGGCCGCAGCCGCTGATGCAACAACTTCGTCAGCACCGGAGGGCTTTTGCTTGGCCAGCTCGGACAGCACTTCATTGGTCCAGCTTTCAGCCGGTTCTTCGAAATCGACGTCACAATCAGCGCGGGGAACAAGGCGCTTGGCACCAAGTTGTTCAAAGCGCAGATCGAACTGTTTGCCAGCCTCACAGAATTCGTCATAAGCGGTGTCGCCGAGCGCCAGCACAGCAAATTGCATATGCTCCAGACGGGGTGCCGTGGTCGCTTTGAATGACTCCCAGAACAGTTCCGCATTGTCTGGCATCTCGCCTTCACCATAGGTGGAGGTGACGACAAAGACATAATCCATCTTGGTCAGATCATCGACCTCGATATCATCAAGAGCGGCAACGCTTGCATTGATGCCGTTGGAGCGCATCGCTGCACCAAGATCTTCAGCAACCGATTCCGAGTTGCCTGTTTGCGTGCCAAACAAAATATGGGCGGTCAGGCTGGCGGTTGATTCTTGTTCATTGGCTTTCTGACCTTGCAGCATCTGGGAGTGCAAACCGGCATAGAAACCAGCGAGCCATGATTTCTGATCGCTGGAGAAGGGGGCATCATCAGGAAGAAACGGGAGATTCATGATATTTGATCCGGTCGTTGGAATGGGCGAGGAGGGCGGAACGGCAGGTGTCCTAAGACACCTGCTTGATCAGCTCCATGCTGGACGTTGAAGCAAACAGGGCTTCAAAGTCAGGCAATGTGCCCATGGCTTCACGGTTCAGTCGATCCTGCATCAGGATCCAGCCATAGGTTCCAATGGAATCCATCAGCCGGACATTCCGGTTTGACAGGGCCGTCTTATAGTCTTTCATTCGCTTGTCGGACACCATTACGGCGATTTCCGTCTCCGAATAGCCGGTCAGAGCCTGACGGGCAATCGCTGCCATCTTGGTCATCAAGGTAAAGTCCTCGGTGAGGATCAATTTGCGAACGCCAGAATTGAGCGTCGCTTCATCGATATCCTGCCCCTTGTAGCGGCCTTTGACGATCTGTTGCGCCATATTAATGACGGTGTAATTGTTCAGCAGCTCATACATCAGCTTGGTGTCGGTCTGACCTTGCTCAGGCACCATGCCGTTGGCAACCAGTTTGCCGTCACGATAAGCTTCCTTGAACTTGCGGATCTGGTAGGAAACCAGAGCCTGTGCGAGCTCTTCGGTCAGCTCTTTTGCCGTGTTGGCTTTCAGGATCGCTTCATAATTCTGGTAGGTTTCGAGCGCCAGAGGGGTCGCAAACTTGAAGTGTACGAGCTCGGTTTCGAAATTCTCCAGAATGAAGCGGGCCTTGGCCGAGTTGGTGAATTTTACGTGCCGTTCAAGCAGGGTTTTCACTGCAATCTGGTGCAGCTTGGCGCGGTCACTGCCCGAGTCGAGACGGTGCAGCTTGACCGAGTCATGGCTATAGAGCGATTCCAGCTGATCATATGGATCATACTGATAAGCCACACCACCGGACATGCCGTTGCAGAAACCCTTGCCGAAACCACCAAGATTCAAGATGGCGCCGTTGGTCATGTATTCGCCGCAGAAATCGCCAACGCCCTCAACCACGGCTGTTGCACCAGAGTTACGCACACCGAAGCGGTCGCCAGCACCACCTTCGACAAACAGGGCCGAGCCGGATGCACCGAACAGGGCGAAGTTGCCAATCAGGAAGTTTTCTGCTTCCCCGCCACCCGGAGAATGGATGGCGATGTTGCCGCCGGAGGCACCTTTGCCAACACCGTCGTTACACGTGCCGGTATGATGCATCACCATGCCGGAGTTACAGAAGGCAGCATAGGACTGACCCGCGGAACCGTGGGTATGGATTTCCAGCCGTTCCGGTTTGATCAGGTTGCGGCCACGGTCATCGGTATAGACGATGGGCATCGAGGCCAGATGCTTTTCTGACAATTCATGCTGCAACATCCGCTCGATATCGATGGCCAACTGACCACCAACGGTCTTGTTGCGGTTGTCGAGTTTCTTTTCGACCACCAGCTTGATGCGGCTTTGATGGCGCTGAACGGCCTGGTTCTTGAAGTCTTTCAAGAGCTGATCATCGACACTGAAATTGGCTTCCAGATAGACCGGCTCTTTGACTTTGACCTCATGGACCACTTGCAGCATTTGGCGCAGATCCATCTGACCGATGGCGCTCGGATGCTTGACCAAATGCAGATAGTCCGCACGGCCCCGCGCTTCCTTAAGGCTCCTGAAACCAAGGCCAGCAAGGATTTCGCGCACTTCGTGAGCGATGTTGAGCAGATACTGAGCCAGCGCCCGTGGATCACCATCAAACACTTCCGAGTTGGTTGTCAGACCAGCCGGGCACTTGACGTTGCAGTTCTTGGCCATGACGCATTTCAGCATCATCAACGCGGTGGTGCCAAACTCGAAGCTGTCACCACCCAGCAGAGCCGATTTGACAACGTCAGACGCGGTCTGGTGGGCGTTCGAACACCGAAGGATGACCTTCTCGCGCAAGCCATTGACGCACAGCGCCTGATGCACTTCTGCAAGGCCGATCTCGGCAGCACGACCGGTATTTTTCAACGACGTTACAGCCGCAGCACCTGTACCACCCGTGTTGCCGGCAATGTTGATCACGTCCGCACCGGCCTTGGCAACGCCAACTGCAATCGTGCCGATACCTTCGGACGACACGAGCTTGACTATAACCCGCACCCGAGCTGCCTTGGCATCATGGATCAGCTGTGCCAAATCCTCGATCGAATAGGTGTCGTGATGCGGAGGAGGAGAAATCAGCTCCACACCGGGCGTGCCACCACGGGCAGCGGCGATTTCAACCGTCACCTTTTTGCCCGGCAACTGGCCACCTTCACCGGGTTTTGCACCCTGCGCGATTTTGATTTCCAACTCTTCCAGTGTCGGGTCGGCCAGATAACCGGTCCATACACCAAAGCGACCAGATGCCAGCTGCTTGATGCGGCTGGAGCGAATGGTGCCATAGCGGGAGGAATGCTCACCGCCTTCACCGGAGTTGGAGAAGCCACCGGCCATGTTGGTGCCATGCGCCACTGCCTCGTGGGCTGGAGCGACGAGCGCACCATGGGACATGGCGCCGGAGGCCAGTTTCGTCGTCACCTCATGCGCAGGCTGGATCTCATCCAGCGGCAGCTTCGGATTGGCCGCCTTTACATGATCGAAATAGAAGTTTGCCTGACCGGACGCCTTGATATGAATGACCGTGTCTTCGGTCTCAAGACTTTCCAGTTCCTTGCCGAATTTGCCTTTGAGCGCAACCGTCAGCGCGACCAGCCGGTCATGGGAGGCATTTTCTCCAAGGGTGATGTCAAAGTGACCTTCGCCATTCGAATCCACCGTCATGCCGCGAACAACAAAATTGTTGTTGCCGACCAGATCATGCTGGAACAGCTCCTGCGCGAATTCGTCAGCCGACACAGCCCAGGTGATGTCAGCCGGGAAGGCAAGGACGTCACGCAAGGCCGCCGGACGCTTCTCGCGCTCACGGAACAGCTCGAGCGAGAATTTCCGATAGCTTTCAGTAATCTGGAAGGCGTCAATCTCTTCGGGCAACAGACGACTGAAGCTGGTATTCTTGTAGGCCTCAGAGCCTTTGCCATATGCATCTTGCAGACGCGCGACTTGCAGCAGGCGCAGGTCCGTCGCATCGATGTCATCAGCATCCCCAGATGGCTTGTTGCTTTGGATCGGCTCTTGGGTCATTTCCACAAAGCCACGCACGGCGGCAGTGCCATAGGTATGACCAGCGCCTTCTGAGCGTTCCTTGAACAGGCCCAACAAAGGAATGTCTTCTTCCTTCTCTACCTGACAGGCACGCTTGTGCCAGTCGACAACGCTTTGCGCGATCGCGGCAAAATCGACGCCACCAACCGTGTTGCGCATATTCGGGAAGTAGCGCTTGAGGATCGGCTCGTCAGTATCAAGGAAGTTCGGCTCGAAAAATTCGCCGCCAATATAACTTTCAGCAGTACAGAGGCCGACTTTACCCATGGTTTTCATCAGCGACTTGTTGGCCGCCTTGATATAACGGGCAATGCCTGCCTTCATTTCTGCTGCATCGCCTTTGGCAAACAGTTTGGCGCGTGCTTCAACGACAATCGGCATCAGCGCAGAAGCCCCGAAACCAAAGGTCGTTGCGACCTGATGCGCAGAGGCAATCTGGCCACTCTCGGCAATGATGGATACGCGGAACCGCAAGCCCTGCTCAATCAGCCGCTGGTTGGCTGCCGACACCATCAAAGGCAGTGGAATGGCGGCAAGTTTCTGGTCCACCATCGCGTCAGACAGGATGATGATGCCACCCCGTTCGCGGGCGGCTTTCTCAACCTGATCACAAACACCATCAACGGCTGCGATCAGATCGGCCTGCGCCTTTTTCATATCCGCTTTGTGATCGATCTCGAACACCATCTCGATTTCGGTGACCAGAACGTCGCTCTGGGCGCGGATGGTTGCCAAATCATCAGGCGAAAGAACCGGGCTCTGGACAACCAGCTGCATGGTTTTTTCCTGATTGAAATTGGGTTTTGGCCCCAGTGCCACGCGCAAGGTCATGCCATCGGCTTCCCGCAAGCTGTCGAGCGGCGGGTTGGTCACCTGCGCAAAACGCTGCGAGAAATACTTCGCCATGCCGCCTTCCTGATTGGTCAGCGCGTTGATGGCGACGCCATAGCCCATGGCCGAAATTTTCTCGGACCCGGCCTGCATCATTGGATCAAGCAGGAACTTGTAGCTTTCCTGATTGAGCCCATAGGCAACCGAGCGCTGTACATCATTGAAGTCAGGAGACAACTCGGTCTCGCCTTCCTTCTGCGGCAGATCAGCGAGATTGTTGCGGGCCTTTTCCAGCAGTGACCGGTAGTCACGCTTCTTGGCCAACATTTCCAGGGCATCGGCAGAGGTGTAGGACTTCTTCGTTTCGTGATCGAAATAAAGCATGCCGCCTGCTTCGATCCGCCCGCGACGGATAATGCTGTCCGGGTCGAAATCGATCTGACCGGCTTCCGACGTCACGCACAGATATTCGTCCGTCTCGACCGAGCGCAAAGGACGCAGTCCCAAGCGGTCAAGACGGGCACCAATCACCGTGCCGTTGCCGAAGATCAGCGCAGCAGGACCGTCATTCTTCTCTTCATAGAGAGAGAAATATTCAAGCATCACCCGTACATCGTCGCTAAAGCGGCTGTCATTTTCCCATGCCGGAGGCATCATCGCCACAACGGCAGTGATCAGGTCCAGATCATCTTCGATCAGGCGCCGTTCCAGAGTCTGATCAAGACGGGCGGAGTCCGACTGTCCCGGAGGCGAATAGATCTGCTGGTTCTTCATCTGCGCAATGGCAGCCTCAGACAGGCGGTTCTTTTTGTCGGTGTTCAATTCGCCGTTATGCGCCATCAACCGGAAAGGCTGCGCCATTGAAGGCTGCGGCTCGGTGTTGGTCGAGAAACGGGTATGGAAAAACATGGAATGGATTTCGTGGTCATCATCCATCAGATCGATGAAATAGGGAATGATCTCGTTTGAGTTGAGACGCCCTTTATAGACCTGGGTATGCGCCGACATCGACAGAGGATAAAGACCCTTGAGGCTCGGCTCCAGATAAGCGACCTCTTCAATCGACATCAAGGCATCATGGATGCGACGATCAAAGGTCTTGGCATCCATGTCATTGGGTTTGATAAAGACGACCTGATGCACCGTCAGCATAAATTTTACGGCAGCAGGGCGAATGACAGCATTGTTGACCGGAGCGTCGCGCACGAGGATCAACCGAAGATCATGCTTCTCAAGGCTTTCCTTGATCAGTTTGTCGGCCGCGTCCCAGGATCGTTTGTCCACTGGCAGGAAGAAGTTGCCAACACCAAATTCGCCAAGCTCCAGCTTGCCCATGCCGGTGATCTTGCGGAAGAAGGACAGGGACAAGTCAACGCACACCCCCGCACCATCGCCTACGCCTTCCGAGCTCATGCCGCCACGATGGGGAATTGTGCAAAGAGCTTCGTGCCCCTTGACCAGAACATCATGGGTCTGCACCCCGGATTTGTAGGTCATGAAACCGACGCCGCAACTGCTTTTCTCAAAGCTGTGGTCATAAAGGCCATAAGAATGCTGAGACTGTTCCAAACCGTAAGTCCTCACTTTTTTGGTGTGCGATCCGCATTCCGGGCTCGACTTGAGAACCCGAGAGGGACAGACCGCTGTCTTTTCTCGAAACCGGGCAGCTATGCCCTTAGTGACGGCGATCTAATGCTCGCCGGCTCTGTCGCCAACGGCACCCGGTCCGGTGCCTCGCGCCCTGTGCCTTGCGTGAGGATCGGTGTCGATCTGCTCACATCTGCGGCATCCGTATCTAACATCAACGGTTTGGGGCGCAAAAATCCCGAACAACCATTGTAAATAAAAAGGTTGCCGAGAAAATAGATTTCAGAACTGCCCAAGTGCGTAAATGTTAAGCAAAGAACCGTCAAGCGTGGAAGAGAAAAAATCGAAGAGATTTTGCATTAAAAGGCTGTTTTAAGGCTCCAAATGCGCAATTGTTTCTCTTAAGCCGTGAATTAAATACGATTGTTCCGTTTGTGGAAACTTGCAAAAAGGCCCGGATTTGCGGGAATTTCTGCGTCAAAAGGCCACAGTCTTGCAGACTGTGGCCCGTTTGGTGATGAAACAATTGTATTCAGCATCTCTGGCGGCAGCAAGAGGGTGCCGAACAAAAGATTTTGGTTATGAAATTGGGAAGGCCTTAAGGGCCGAACCGAGTGATGACCATGTTGCCCCGGCGGTCATTATAAGCCCGCACAACGAAGGGACGGCCGCCTTTGACCGCATCTATCATGGTTTTGATGCCGCGACTGTTGGTGCGAAATGAGCAGTCCCGCGAGGAGCACAGGCTCTGCACCCACTTGCCATTGTCCCGATACATCAGCTTGTTTGGTTCACCGGGCCGGAACGCTCGGTCGGACCAGGCACATTCACCGCTGCGCGGTGCACGGGCTGCTGCCCCTTTGGATGCGGGACGGAAGGTGAGGGTGGCAAAAGCTTCCTGCGTTGAAACCCGCTGTCCGGCAATGGCTTGCATTTGCTGGCCGGGATTGCACATCAACACATAGTCATTGGCTGCCTCAGCATGACTGCCAAGCATGAGGCCACCTGCAAGAGCAAGCGTGGCCGCAAAGGCCGATGTCGCAAGCGTTGGAGGGGACATGATGAAACTCCTTTGGTGATTTGCTTTACTGATTTGTCAGCCGCTACATTCGTGGGTCGCAATGAGGCGGCAATCGGTTCAAACAAAAAAGCCAAAGGAACAAATTTTTTAAAACACTCCGGATAAATCCATGCGGGCATTGACGCCGCGATGGCCCTAACCAGTCGCCTCACCAAAGGCCCAACCATCACTGAAGGTGAAGTGGACAACATCGCCAAGCTTTGCCGGTTGGTCGGCGTAGGCCGCAACCGGCGTCTGGTCTGGCATGTGCAATTGCAGCCGGTAGCGCTCACCCAGATAGGAACACCCGGTCACGCGCGCAGCCAAGCCTTTGTCCTGATGCAACTGCACATGCTCGGGTCGAACGCAGATTTGCACGGCGTGGGAATCGGCAAGGCCCGAAACCTTTTCACTTTGCCGCACCGAAAAGACCTGCCCATTGACCACGACATCGCGCTTTTGGCGCGCATCACCTCCATCCAAATGTCCGGTCAGGATGGCGCTCTGGCCAATGAACCGGGCCACTTGCTCGCTTGCCGGACGCTGATAGAGATCTTGCGGTCTGGCCACTTGCGCAATCTCGCCATCAAACATCACCGCGATCCGGTCAGCCATCGCCATCGCTTCGGCTTGATCATGGGTGACATAGACCATCGTGCTTTGGGTTCGGGCATGGAAATCCATGAAGCTCTGTTGCATCACCTCACGCAAATGGGCGTCAAGATTGGCCAAAGGCTCGTCAAGCAACACCGCATCGGGTTTCATCACCAGACACCGCGCCAAAGCCACGCGCTGGCGTTGGCCTCCTGACAAGGTGGATGGCGATGCATCGGCAAAGTCCGTAAGGGACACCACATCAAGCGCCATCGATAAAGTCTCTTCCAGCTCGGATTGGGAGACCCGGCGAATTTTCAGCGGATAGGCAATATTGTCAGCCACCGACATATGCGGCCAAAGCGCATAAGACTGAAAGACGATCCCCATATTGCGCTCTTCGGGTGCCACATGAAGGTTTTGGCTGGAAAGAATCTCGGTATCCTTGGCAATCACGCCCGCGCTGGGATGTTCAAAACCGGCCGCCAGCCGCAACATGGTGGTCTTGCCGCAGCCTGAAGGTCCGAGCAGAGCCATCATTTCTCCGTCCATGATGTCAAGGCAAACCGACTTGAGGACGTCTGCCTCGCCAAAGCGCTTGCTGACACGATCAAACCTCAGTTTCGCCATGGGACAACTCCTTTGGGCAATTGGTTTCCGAGCAGCTCGACCAGAGCCATCAAGACAAGCACCACACAGACGACCAGCACGGCGACGGCCGAGGCGAGGACACTGTCGCCGCTGTCATCAAGATTGAAAATGACCACGCCGAGCGTCTCATTGCCCGATGACCACAAAAGCGCTGAAACGGTCAGCTCATTAAAGGCAGTGAGAAAGACCAGCAATCCACCGGCCGCAGCGGATGGAGCGACGGCTGGCAGCATGATATCGATGATCCTGCGCGCCCGCGCCGCACCACAAGCCTGTGCGGCTTCTTCCAGATTGGGATCCATTTGTTGGAAAGAGCTGAGCACTGGGCGCAGCGAGATGACGAAGAAGCGCGCCAGATAGGCAACGAAGATGATCGCCAACGTGCCATAGAGGCTGACATGGATCACAGGGATCCGCTGGAACGTCAAAATGCAGGATATGGCCAACACGATCCCCGGAAGGGCATAAGGCACTTCGACCAATATATTCAGCAGATAGGCCAACCGGTTCTTGTCGCGATTCATGCCATAGGCAAGCGGCACGCTGAGCGCAAACAAGGCCAGAGCCGCTCCAGTCGCCAGCGCAAAGCTGTTGCCAAAGGCCCGGATGGTTGCGCCTTGACGAAACAGAACGTCTCTATATGCCTCAAGGCTTGCGGTCTCGGCGGACAAGGTGAGGCCGAAGGCAGGCACCATCGAGGCCGAAATCAGGGCCAGCATCGGAATAACGAAGATGAGGCAAAGCAACGCCCACAGTGCCAACTCGACCGGCAGGCGATAACGCCCCAGAGACAAAGCTAAAGGACGCCCAACCACCCCATGCAAACGGAAGGATTTGCCCCTGACCAACCAGTGATGCAGCATCACGCCAATGGTGGCGATCAGACCGATCAGGATCGCCAATATGGCCACTTCCGACAGGACCGATGGACCGAAGGAGGACAATTTTGAATAGATCAGTGTTGGCAACATCTGGATATTGGCAGGAATCCCGAGCATTGCCGGGATGCCGAAATTGCCAATCGCGGTGACAAAGGTCATGGCGATGCCCGCAATCAGGGCAGGGCTGGTGACTGGCACGACAATATCGCGCCAGACTTGCCAATTGGAAGCGCCAGCCAGCCGCGCGGCCTCTACCTGTTCGCGCGGCAATTGGCGTAGGGCGGCCCGCAAGATCAGAAAAATGATAGACCCATGCTGAATGCCAAGAAGCAGCGCGATGCCTTCAACGGAATAGAGCGGCTGTGGCGAGCCAAGCGGGGGCGCAAGGCCTATCATCTTCAACAGGGCACTAGTCGGCCCGAACAATTGTAGCCACGACAGAGCGGTGATTTGCGGCGGGATCATCATCGGCAGCATGAAGCAGAAAACAAGGGCGGCTTTGCCCCTTATATCTGTCAGCGCCACAAGAAAGGCAAAAAGGCTACCGAGCAGCATCGCAATCAAGGTGCCAAGGGCCGAAATGGAAACGGAATGCCACGTCGCATGCCATGTGTCGGTCGCCGTGAGGACCGAAACCAGATGGACAGATGAAAAGCTTCCTTGGATCCAGACGCTTTCAAGCATCAGACGCAAGATCGGAACGAGACACAACAGGACAATGATAGGGGCAAGAATGGAGAGAAAAAGGCCTGACCGGTCAAAAGACCGGCCAGAGAATGTGTGAGGCGCACCACCATAGCCAAGGGGGCGTGGGGGCATTATTTCACTCCGAACAACTCGGCGAAGCGTTTCTTGTTTTCATCGGCATTCTTCAAGGCAGCGGCAGGATCAAAAGCCATCAGCTTGATTTGCTCACGATCCGGAAAGCCGGCAGGCACGGCCATGCCGGATTTGGCGGGAATGTAACCTTGATCCAGAACCAGCTGCTGGCCTGCGTCGGACAGCAGGAAGTCGACAAACTTGTGAGCGGCTTCGACATTCTTTGCGGTCTTGAGAATGGCAACCGGTTCTGTGACGTAGGAAACGCCTTCTTCTGGGAAGACAAACTCAACCGGGGAGCCTTTGGCCTTGTTGCGGATGGCAAGGAAGTCCACAACCACGCCATAGGGCTTTTCGCCCGACGCAACGGCCTTGAAGGTGCCACCATTGCCACCCTTTGCACGGGCATCATTTCTCGCCAAGGCTTCATAATAGTCCCAGCCCAGCTGGTCGTTACCGGTCAGGGTGGCGAGATGAATCAGAGCGGCACCGGAATAAAGCGGGCTTGGCATGGCAATCATGCCCTTCATGTCAGCTTTGGCCAGATCCTGCCAGCCTGTCGGTTTGGTCTTGACGCCGGTATTGTAAACGATGCCGCTGGTGATCAGCTTGGTGGAATAATAGAAACCTTCTGCATCATAAAGAGCTTTATCAAAGCCTTCGGCGAAGGTTGATTGGTATGGCTGCAACCGACCTTCCTGCTTCAGGCTTTCAAGGGTAACCGTGTCAGCAATCAAAAGCACGTCGGGGCGTATGTCGTCCGCCGCGATTTCGGCTTTCAGCTTGGCCATCACCTTGGTGGTGCCATCGCGCACCCAGGTGACCTTGATGTCTGGATTGGCCGCCATGAAGGCATCCACGGTCTGCTGGGCATCCTTGTTTGGCTGACTGGTATAAAGCACCAATTCGCTCGACAGGGCAGGGGTCGCAACAAAGGCGGCAAGAAGGGTAGAGGCAACAAAGGTCCGCATGATACAGCTCTCGATAATCGAATCCGGGGGTGGCGCAGGACGCCGATAAGGAGCGCATCTAAGGCAGGAACCATGAAGCGGCCATGACGCGAATATGAAAGTCTCTTGACAGACGAAAGACGGTTTCATGACAAGGCGCTAGGATGTCGGATTATAGAGAAGCCCAGTGCGACTAAAAGAAAACCCCTCGCCATGGACAAGGGGTTTTGTTGTGTCTTTTTGGTCTGATGCGTCCGGCAATCAGCCATAGCGTTTCGCGGCAAAACTGCCCGGAGCATCCTCGATAGGCTCTATCTTGCTGCCGCCAATCGCGCGGGCGGGTACTTTTTTGTCCCCGTGCTGCAAGACCCATTGATGCCAGTCCGGCCACCAAGAGCCCGGCGTTTCCTTGGCCGCCTTTTTCCATTCTTCCAGCGTGCCCTCGGCTGGGCCGCCGCGCCAGAACTGATATTTCTGTTTGTCTGGAGGATTGACCACACCGGCAATGTGACCGGAGCCGGACAGCACGAAATCAACCGGCCCGCCGAACAATTTGCTCCCCTTGAATACCGATTTTGCTGGGGCAATATGGTCTTCTGCGGTTGCCAGATTGTAGATTGGCACCTTGATTTTTGAGAGATCCAGCTTTTTGCCGCCAAGTTCCATCTTGCCCAGAGCGAGCGCATTTTCATGATAGCATTTGCGCAAGTAGAAAGAGTGATTGGCTGGCGTCATGCGCGTGGAATCGGCATTCCAATAAAGCAGATCAAACGGGAAGGGTTCCTTGCCTCGCATATAGTTATTGATGAAATAGGGCCAGATCAGGTCGTTGGAGCGCAGCATGTTAAACGCGCTGGCCATTGATTTGCCATCCAGAAACCCGGCTTCGTTCATCTGCTGTTCGAGATCTTCGAGCTGCTCTTCATCGACAAAGACCTTCAAGTCGCCCGCATGGGTAAAATCGACCTGCGTGGTAAAGAAGGTGGTCGAATTGAGCCGCGCCATCCGCCGCGCCGCCATATAAGCCATGCCGCTTGCCAACAGTGTGCCACCGACACAATAGCCAATCGCATTGACCTTGCGTTCACCGGTCACCTTATGCACCATATCCATGGCAAACAGGATGCCTTCCTCGATATAGGCCAAGAAATCCTTGTCCCGCAGGGTTTCGTCAGGATTGACCCACGAAATCACAAACACTGTGTGGCCCTGTTCAACGCACCATTTGATAAAACTCTTCTTCTCATTGAGATCGAGAATATAGAATTTGTTGATCCATGGCGGCACGATGAGGAGAGGGGTCTTCAACACCTCTTTGGTTTTCGCTTCATACTGGATGACCTGACAAACATCACTCTGGGCAATCACCTTGCCCTCGGTCACCGCAATATTCTCGCCCAGTTTGAACACCGAATTGTCGGACTGGCGAATGATCAGATCGCCGCCGCCTGCCTGAATATCTTCGGCCAGCATCTGCATGCCCTTGATCAGATTCTCACCGTCATTCTGCATGGTTTCGCGCAGCAATTCGGGATTGGTGAAGACATAGTTGGACGGCGACAACGCATTGACCACCTGACTGAGATAGAACTGCGCCTTGTGCTTGGTATGGGCATCCAGATCATCGGCTTCCTCGACCATGTCGTAAGCCCAGTTTGAGGTGATCAAATAGAGCTGTTTGATGAAGTCGAAAAACTGGTTCTGTTCCCATTCCGGATCATTGAAGCGACGGTCGCCCTTCGCAGGTGGCGCGATATCGGCTTCATCGCTGCCCATCATCTTGCGAACCGACTGGCCCCACAAATCCATATAGCGACCCCACAGGCGGGTCTGTGCTTCCATGGCCCGTTGTGGGTCAGATGTCCAGAATTCACCGACCTTGCCAAAGGTCCGAACCATGTGATTAACCGCTTCGACCGTATGGTCATCCTTGCCATTTTCCCGTGGCTTGAGATAAGCGGAGGCAGCCTTTCCGGCCTCTTCGACGATTCGGGCAAAATTGGTGGCGAATTTTTCCGGATCATGGACCATATATTGCATGAAGTTGTTGGCCTGTAGCGATTGGCTGTCATCCCCTTTGGGTGCGTCCTGCTTATGGCCTTGGGCGGGTTTTCCGCCGTCTTTCTTGTCTTCACCCGACATATGAACCCCACTTTTCGCGTTCTGTTTACCCGACAAATCCAGCCTCTCACCGATGGTGCTTAAGATGCTGTCGCGTCAACAACCATCGTCTACGGCGCTCGGATATGCGTGTATGACATGGCAACTTGTCTTATTAGGCGCAATTCGCACTGGTGTGACAAGACATAAGATTGCCACCGGCCATTGTTAGTTAGACTAATTCAAATTAATCGATATTTCACCAGACCCATGCATCATGCCCACATGATGCATGATCGCACTCTCTGCGCTCTACAGTGCCTTGTGGGCCTCGCGGCTTTATGTCGACATATTGATTTGAAAATCAGAGAACCCACATGCATGACAAGGTGTAGACAAACGCCCGATTGAATGTTTCAACAACAAGGCCCTCTACAATGATCCGCAAAGCAAGCGAAATGATGAGAGGATGCAAACGCACAGCAACCAAGATGCTGGGGCCTGCATTTGCACTTCTGCTGCTGTCCGGTTGTTTCGCAATGAGCCCTGAATTGGCCGATCAGCCGATTGTGGGCCGACCGCTTGGTCCAATTGAACAACAACCAACTGATTTGGCTCAACCGCCAGCCACCGCGCGCACAGCCGCGATCGACAAGGAAAAAAAGCTGCTGGAAGAGAAAAACCAGCTCAACAAATATGTCAATCAGCGGGCCCCCTCCCAGTTGCGCTATTCATTGCAAAAGCTCAATGAGGCCGAACCGGACGATGGCGTTTATCCCACCATCAAGGATCTCTCCACCGACGACGACAATTTGCGCAGTCAGGCAGAGCGCAGACGGCTGGAAGATGAGCTGGAAGCCTTGAACCGGTAGGCGAGTAAGGCCGTGATTTTTCCAAAAATGGCTGCCCTGAGGGACAGATTTTCTGGCCCAAAGGCAAATTGCATGTGCAAAAAGAACAAAATAATGTAGCAACGCGCCTTGATGTTGGCCATTTTCATTAGCATTTTCACGGCCTCGGCCACCCCATTCTCCAAATTTTGTCAGGAGCCTAGCAATGGATGAGTTCCATAAGATTCGCCGCCTCCCTCCTTATGTCTTTGAACCGGTCAACCGGATTAAGGCGAAGGCGCGAGCGGCGGGCGCGGACATCATCGATCTTGGTATGGGCAATCCTGACCTGCCGACCCCCAAGCACATCGTCGAAAAACTGACTGAAACCGTGCTTGATCCTCGTACGCATCGTTATTCGACCTCGCGGGGTATTTCGGGTCTGCGAAAGGCACAGGCTGCCTATTACCAGCGCCGATTTGGCGTGAAACTCGACCCTGAAACGGAAATTGTCGCAACCCTCGGCTCAAAAGAGGGCTTTGCCAACATGGCGCAGGCCATCACCAGCCCCGGCGACGTGGTTCTGGTGCCAAATCCGACCTACCCGATTCATTCGTTTGGTTTTATCATGTCAGGGGGCGTGGTCCGCTCCATGCCGGCTGAACCCAATGAGGAATTTTTCCGGGCCATTGATCGCGCCGTGCGCCATTCAATTCCCAAGCCGATCGCCTTGATCGTCAATTATCCTTCCAACCCGACCGCCTACACGGTCGATCTGCACTTCTACAAGGAAGTCGTCCGGTTGGCCAAGGAACATGACATCATGGTTTTGAGTGATCTCGCTTATGCCGAGATCTATTTTGACAACAATCCTCCACCATCCATTTTGCAGGTGGAGGGCGCCAAGGATATTGCGGTCGAATTCACCTCCCTGTCCAAGACCTTTTCGATGCCGGGATGGCGCATGGGCTTTGCGGTGGGCAACGAACGCATGATCACGGCTCTGACCCGCGTGAAGTCCTATCTGGATTATGGCGCCTTTACCCCCATACAGGTGGCCGCTGCCGCCGCCTTGAATGGGGCGGACAATTGCATTCAGGAAGCCTGCGATATCTATCGCGCGCGCCGCGATGTGATGGTTGAGAGTTTCACCCGTGCTGGCTGGCCAATCCCAAGCCCCAATGCGACCATGTTCGCCTGGGTGCCTGTGCCTGAAAAGTTCCGCGGGGTTGGTTCTCTGGAATTTGCCAAGCAGCTCGTCGAGCAAGCCCATGTGGCTGTCGCGCCGGGAGTTGGTTTTGGTGAATATGGCGATGAACATGTCCGACTGGCCTTCGTTGAGAATGAACAGCGCATTCGTCAGGCAGCACGCAATATTCGCCGATTCCTCTCCAGTTCCGACTGATTGATGCGGATTAAAGGCTGATGCGGGCATCCGTAAGGTCAAATGACGCCAAAGCCCGTCAGATTGACCTTGCGGACCCGTTTCGCCTTGCGTATGTATCATAAACCGAAGGCATGCAAAAATGCGGCACTCCGCAAAATTGTCATGCATGGAGCTATGATCCGAACCAGAGCGAATTGACGCTAGCCCGGTGTCCCGGATAGCATCAAGCCGCCCTATGATAACGGACCCTGTGCCAAGGGGAATGGTATCTGCCCGCTCTTGCGTCGTGCGGATGCCCCACTGTCGGCCCGGTGCCGCAAAAATACGAAGAAGAGACTGGAAGATCTGTAAATGTGCGAATCCCTGAAGCTAGGCCTTGCGGGCCTTGGAACGGTCGGTGTTTCTGTCATCAAACGCCTTGACGCTCTGGATCACGAACTGGCCCAAAAAGCTGGACGCACCATGCAGATTACTGCCGTCACTGCCAGAAGCCGCAACAAGGATCGCGGTGTCGATCTGTCGGCCTTTGAGTGGTTCGATGATCCGGTTGCGCTGGCAAAGAGCGACAAGATCGACGTTTTTGTCGAGTTGATTGGCGGCGACAATGGCCCGGCTGAGGCCTCGGTGCGTGCCGCGCTGGAAAGCGGCAAGCATGTGGTCACCGCCAACAAAGCCTTGCTTGCCAAACATGGCAATGCGCTTGCCCGCCTTGCTGAGGAAAAGGGCGTATCCCTGAATTTTGAGGCCGCCGTTGCCGGTGGCATTCCGGTCATCAAGGCGCTCCGCGAAGGCCTGACATCGAACAATGTCTCCCGCGTCTATGGCATCATGAATGGCACCTGCAACTATATCCTGACCCGGATGGAAGAGGACGGCATCAGCTTTGAAGAGTGCCTTGCTGACGCCCAACGCCTTGGCTATGCGGAAGCAGATCCGACCTTCGATATTGAAGGCAACGATACAGCCCACAAACTGGCCATCCTGACCAGCCTCGCCTTTGGCACCGAAATCGACGCCGAGTCCATTTTCCTTGAAGGCATCACTTCCATCAACAGCGCCGACATCATGGCCGCCGATGATCTGGGGTTCCGGATCAAATTGTTGGGCGTGGCGCAAAAGACCAGCTCCGGCATTGAACAGCGCGTGCATCCTACCATGGTGCCCAAAGAATCCGAGATCGCACAGGTCTCCGGCGTCACCAACGGAGTTGCCATCGACGGGGATGCGGTTGGCTCCATCACTCTGGCTGGCCCCGGGGCAGGAGGCGATGCGACCGCATCCGCCGTTGTTGCCGACGTGATCGATATTGCCCGCGGCCTGAAGGTCGCGCCACTTGGTCGCCCGGTCAGCGCCTTGCAGCCCTACACTTCTTCCAATCTGGGCACCCATGAGGGCGGATATTATATCCGCCTTACGGTCAAGAATCGTCCCGGTGCCTTCGCTTCGATTGCCAGCCGCATGGCAGAATGCGACATTTCCCTTGAAAGCATCGTGCAACGCCGTGGGCGCTCCAAGATCGTAGAGACCAAAGTGAACAGTTTGTCGCAGGAAAAGCCCAAAGATGTCATACTCCTAACGTATGAGACAACTGAGGAAGCTGTGCGTAAAGCCCTCGATGCGATAGAAAAAGACGGTCATATTCTGGCGTCTCCACAAATGATTAGAATAGAAAGACTATAAGCAGATACTTTTTGTTGGATGCATTCGCATCCAGAGCATTGGTTCATGGGGATACACAATGAGTGAAATTAGAGAAGCCGCAGTTCTCGACAGGATTTTAACCCTCGAGATCGTTCGCGTTGTTGAGCGCGCCGCTGTGTCCGCTGCGCGCCTGCGAGGTCAAGGCGACGAGAAAGAAGCCGATCAGGCTGCTGTCGACGCCATGCGCCGCGAACTCAACCAGCTGCCTATCGACGGCACTGTGGTGATCGGTGAGGGCGAGCGCGATGAAGCCCCCATGCTCTATATCGGCGAAAAGGTTGGCAACAAGCTCGGCCCGAAAGTTGATATCGCTCTTGATCCACTCGAAGGCACCACGCTCTGCGCCAAGAACCAGCCCAACTCGCTGGCCGTCATCTCCATCGCCGATGAAGGCAGCCTGCTCAATGCCCCTGACGTTTACATGGACAAAATCGCCATCGGCCCAGGCTATCCCGAAGGGCTCGTCGATCTTGATCGCACCCCGATTGAAAACCTGACCGCTCTGGCTAATGCCAAAGGCGTGCCGATCGGTGAACTCAATGTTTGCATCCTTGACCGTCCCCGTCATGCGCAACTGATCGAAGAAGTCCGCCTGACCGGCGCTGCCATCCGCTTGATTGGCGATGGTGACGTACAAGGCATCATCCATACCACCGATCCGGATGAAACAGGTATCGATATCTATATGGGCATTGGTGGCGCACCTGAAGGTGTGTTGGCCGCGTCCGCTCTGCGCTGCATCGGCGGCCAGATGCAGGGGCGTCTGGTGATCAACAATGACGAACAGCGTGAACGTGCCATCCGCATGGGCATTGAAGATCCAACCAAAAAATTCGAAATGATTGAATTGGCTGGCGGTGATGTGACCTTTGCTGCGACCGGCGTGACCGATGGCAACATGCTCGATGGTGTGAAGTTTGGCCGCGGCGTCATCAAGACCGACACGGTCGTGATGCGTTCCACCACCGGCACCGTTCGTTACATCAAGGGTGAGCATCGCGAATTCGAGAAATTCCATCTCGATTGATCAATGCGCCTGATGGCCGATGGATTATTTTGAAAAGGCGGGCCTTGGGTCCGCCTTTTTGCTGTTTGTTGCCGCGCGGAATGCTAGATTTCCGCCAGCCACTCCGATTCCTCTATAGAAACGCCCAACCATGCTCCCCAATGCCAGCAACGCAAAAGCCTATCTGAATGTGACCTGTTCCGCCAAGGAGCGGCGCTGGGTAGAGCAATTGGACGTCCGGCAAATGGAACTGGCCAGCGCCATCGCCCAAAGCTGTGATATTCCCGAAATTGTCGCCCGCGTGTTGGTTGCGCGTGACCAGACCATGGAAAGCGCCACGGATTTTCTTGACCCAAGCCTCAAGAGCCTGATGCCAGACCCTTCGGTCATGACCGACATGGACAAGGCCAGCGCGCGCATCGCTCAATCCATAGAGGCAGGAGACAAGGTTGCCATTTTCGGCGACTATGACGTTGATGGGGCCACTTCCAGCGCTCTGATGGCTAAGTTTCTGCGCCATTGTGAGTGTGAAGCCAATATCTATATTCCGGACCGGATATTCGAAGGCTATGGTCCGAACCCCGACGCCATCGAACAGTTGATCGAGCAGGGGCACAAACTGATCATCACGGTTGATTGCGGCGCCACCTCTTTTGCTGCCCTTGAGCGGGCGAAAGAATTAGGCACGGACATTGTGGTGCTTGACCATCACCAGGTGGGGGAAAGCCTGCCGCCTTGCGTCGCTCTGGTCAATCCGAACCGCCATGATGATGTCAGTGGATTGGGTCATCTGGCCGCCGTCGGCGTCACCTTCATGGCGCTTGTGGCCATCAATCGAACGTTGCGGCAAAGTGGATTTTATCAGTCCCGTTGCGCCCCCCCCGATTTGTTAAGTTGGCTCGATCTGGTGGCTCTGGGCACAGTATGCGACGTGGTGCCGTTGCAAGGGCTCAACAGAGCCTTCGTGGTCAAAGGGCTGATGGTGATCCGGGCAAACAAGAACCGTGGCATGTCGGCCTTGCAGGCCGTGTCACGCATCTCAGGGCCGGTGAGCCCCTATCATCTGGGCTTCATGCTTGGGCCCAGGATCAATGCTGGCGGCCGCATTGGCAATGCCGCCCTCGGGGCGACATTGTTGACCTGTGATGACGGAACAAAGGCGGACCAGTTGGCCGCTGAATTGGAGCGGCTCAACAAGGAGCGTCAGGCCCTTGAACAGATCATGCTTGAGGAAGCGATTGGTCAGGCCGATCAATTGATGATGGCAGACCCGGAAGCTGCAGGCATTGTCACCTCCAGCCCCGATTGGCATGCGGGTATTGTTGGCCTGTTGGCCTCACGCCTAAAAGAACGGTTTCGCCGCCCAGCCTTCGCCATTGCCATCAATCCCGATGGGACAGGCACCGGATCGGGGCGATCCATTCTTGGCACAGATCTTGGAGCCGCTGTCCGGGCGGCGGTTGACGATGGTTTGCTGATCAAGGGCGGCGGACACGCAATGGCAGCAGGTCTCACCATCAAAAGCGACGATATAGACCGCTTCAAAACATACCTTGATGACAAGCTGCATTCTCAAGTCAAGGAATCGCGCGCGCTTGATGACTTGAAGATTGACGGAGCACTGACAGCCAGTGGGGCAACAGAAGACCTGATACGGTTGCTGGAAAAAGCTGGTCCATTTGGAGCAGGCAACCCAGAGCCGGTCTTTGTCTTTCCCTCTCATAAGATTGCCTTTGCCGATGTGGTCGGGCAGGGCGGTCATGTACGCTGTACCATCGCCAACCAGTCCGGAGGCAAACTGAAGGCCATTTGTTTCCGGGCCGCAGACGAGCCAATAGGCGCTTTGCTGCTCGACAATAGAGGCCAGAATTTGCATGTGGCTGGTAGCCTGTCACTGGATTATTGGCAAGGCCGTCCATCGGTGCAGCTCCGGATCATTGATGCGGCCAAAGTCACCAACTGATCTTTTTGCTCTTCAAACGAGAAAAAGGCGCTGTCCGCCAAATCGGGACCGCGCCTTTTATCAATTGCTTTGAAGCTTTACATCGTCGGGCGAGGCCCGGTGATGTTATTTCAACAGAGTTGTCGCCTCTTTTGCATCATAAGAAGGCATGCCTTCGAGCTGCTCCTGAGTGAACGGGGTGTAGACATGCAGAATGCCTTTGGCATCGGCATAAACACTCAATTTATCTGATGCCAGCTCAACCGGCTTGGCATTGATGCCGAGGAAACCGCCAACGTCAACGATATAAGCAACGACACGCTCATTTCCATCAAGAATGACATCGCCAACTTCACCGATCTCATTGAGCTGCTCGCCATAGACGCTGGTGCCGATCAACTGATCTGCACTGAGCTTGTTCTGGTCAATCACCAACAGGTTGGCGTTGATCATTTTGGACACGCCTTCGCGATTGAAACCGGGGGCTGATTCCAGCTCTTCCTTGGACGAAGCCATCACCAGACGACGCTCACCGTCCCAGTTCATCCATTGTAGACGATCAAAATCCACGGCGACATCTTTCTCACCCAGCCCGATGAAACCACCGACACCAACAACCGCTGCCTCAACGGTCCCATGACCATCCAGCACAATGTCATTCACATCACCAATGACAATATGCTCACCGGCTTCATTCTTCATCGTGGAATAGACAGTCTTGCCCATCAGGCCACTGACCAGAATCTGGCCCGGTGTGGCGGACAGATAGCCGTTGCGGCTCACCGTTGCTTCAGGAGAAACTTCCTTGGTAAAGATGCTGAACTGGATCACCTCACCGGAGTCCGGTGCGCTCGATTCCATCGTCGCACTTTTGTCCATCTCCTTGCTCTTTGCCGTATTGTCTGCCGCATAAGCGCTGGTGGCCATCACGGAAACCAAAGCAGTCGTAGCAACAAGAATGGTTTTCATCATCTTTCTCCTCGTAATAATTTCTGATTACAAGCAGATATGAAGCTTATTCATTGGAGTAAGCTTTATATCAATCTTGCTTGCATTGGTAAAACGAACGGGGAGGGGGATAGTTCCGAGATTTAGACTATTTTAATTTTCTGTATCCGGGATTTTTAGATCGGCATGGATATGGTTGCTTCCATGCCGCTGTCCCGATATTCCATGGACACATCACTGCCGACAATCTTTTTAAGGCTATGCTCGATCAGCACCGAGCCAAAGCCATAGCGCCGCTCTTCGCTGACTGCTGGCCCACCATGTTCCGTCCAATGGATGGTCACCATTGGCTGGCCTGAGGGACTATGAGTGCCGTCAATCCGGATATGAAGCCGCCCGTCGCGCGTGGACAGAGCCCCATATTGCATGGCATTGGTCGCCAATTCGTGCATCACCAGTCCCAGCGCAATCGCCGCATCCGCATTGATGGCTATTGGCAAACCGTCAAGTTTGACCTGTTCAGTATAGTGACTGGCATAGGGTTTGACCTGCGTCGTGATCAGGCTGACCAGATCAATGTCGTCCCATTCCTGGTCCGACAACAAGCTGTGCGAGGTTGCCAGCGCAGCAAGGCGGCCAGAAAAGGCGCGGGTGAAATGCTCGGGCGAGAGCGTGTTGCGCAGGGTTTGCGTGGCCAGAGATTGAAGGATCGCCAGCATGTTCTTGACACGATGATTGACCTCACGCAGCAGCAATCTGGTCTTGGCTTCACTGCGTTTGCTCTCGGTGAGATCAATTGCAACGCCGAGCACCTGCTGGGGCTGACCATTTTCGTCCCGCTCAAACATATGACCGATTGCGAGTAGATATTTGCCGGTTCGTCTGGCACGGAATTCGACAGTTAAGTCTTCCTCTGTTCCATCAAAATTGGTAATCTCTGCCTTCAACCGTTTCAAATCGTCCCGATCAAGTTGCATGAGAAAGCTCTTGGTCGTGATGGGGCCGAAATCCTCCAGCCCCATTAAGTCTCTCATGCGCTCGTCGCACTCGACATGGCCGTCTTCCTTGTTCCAGTTCCAGGTTGCAATACGTGCGGCCTTCAATGCCAGCGCATAGCGAATGTTGGCCCGCGACAAGTCGAACTTTTCCATCTCACGTGCCCGTGCCGACCGTTTCATTTCATACAAGGACGCCACCAGCAATGCCGACCGCTTCAACTGTTGCGGTTGAGGCCCGTCAGCACCTGCGGAATAGATCAAACACAGACTGCCAATCGGATACCCCCCTACCATGATCGGCAATCCCCAAATAGACAGGGAAGGCACTGCGTCGGCTTCGTTGGCCAGCCGCCAATCTGCCTGTTCCTTCAGGCAAGTGAGCGCAATCTCGTCTCTGCGGTTTTTCAAATCGATGGAACAGCCGTCCCGATGTGCACTGGCTTGATAGGCTATGAGATCTGATCCAACCAGAGCGATAAAGGCTTTGTCAGCACCGCTTTGCAATCGGATCATTTCGATCAGCGTTTCAAAATCGGCGTCGGGCATGATTCCTGATTGAGTGAATGGGCGGATTACACCCAAACGCCCAGGATCTTGCACCAGAGCTAGCAGGTTGTCGTTCAAATTGGAAAATTTGATCATTCTTTGGTTGGCCTCGGGTCAGAAATGATCTGGTATCAGAATGGACTGGTTGGATTTGGCGAACAGTTGCCGCCCGTTTTGAGCATAAGTGGAGCGAAAAGCATAGTGGTTTTTACGCCTAGTAAACAGTCTTACAACGCACAGATGCATATTATGTTCCTATTTAAAGCAAAAATTTTTCTAATGTTTTTCCGGAACAATTTTCAGGCTTGGTGCATTGGTTGGGTGTCTGACGAACAACGAACGACAGACGTGATAACTGGATATCTAAAAGGAGAAAGTGTTATGGCTACTGCTGCCAACAAAACCAATTCTACCAAAGAAGTTGATCTTGGCAAGGAGATCGAGCAGCTTCGCAGTGATATCGAAGGGATCACTGAATTGCTTTCAAAGCGCGGAACCGAAGAGGTTATCAATCTTCAGGATCGGGCGCGCGGTGCCGCACAGGTTGCCGTTGAAAAAGCACAGGAAAAACTGACGGACATCAATCAGGATTTCGGTCGCGCTGAAGCGCAATTGATGCTCGAAATCCGCAAAAAGCCACTTGCCGCCATTGGTGTTGCAGCCGGCGTAGGCTTTCTGGCGGCCCTCTTGGTCCGTAAATAAGTCATGTTGGCTTTTGTCTCCATATTGGGTGATATGCTAGGCCCTGGCATGAAGCGAGAGCTCAAAGGTGGGTTAGAGGACGGGTTACTGCTCACAGCAGCCTTCCTCACCGGCCTTGTGGGATTGGTCTTCGCACTGATCGCGCTCTTTATTCTGCTAGATCATGCTCTGGGCGCGCTTAACGCCTCGATCATTATGGCAGCATTAGCCTTTATCGCCTCAGCGCTGGTCCTTTATGCCGTCGCCAGAAGGCGTAAGAGACGGGCGCGTGTGAGAGCAGCTGCGCGTGCTTCAACTCGAAATGACATGGCGACCCTGCAAATGGTTTACAGCGTCGTCCGATCTTCCCCCTTGATGATGATGGCACTTGGCGGTGGTATTGCCGCTGCTGGTTATGTTTCGCGCAAGCGCCCCTCAAAGAAATGAGTTTTCGCGTCAATCGATTGAAGCGACGCCACAGGTGTGCCTGATCGGTTCAGATGCAATGAAATGAAAAGGATGTTCAATCATGACAGTACAATCTGTTCTTCAAGCCGCCCCCAAAACCTCCAACATCAACAATGGTCTTGATGAAACCTACCGCAAGGACATGGCCGAAGCCCTGTCAGACATTCTCGGTGCGACATACAAGCTAACTGTGGTCAGCCATATCTATCACTGGAACGTTGTCGGTCCACTTTTCAAGTCATTGCATGAACTGACCGAAGACCATTACAACGATTTGTTCGCCGCAGCTGACGTGATCGCCGAGCGTATCCGTGCACTCGATGCTGTCGCTCCTGTCAAAGGCGTAAGCTTTGACAACTTTACCCCGAATCGTGAAGACGTCAGCACCTTGCGGGCACAGGATATGGTCGAGGATTTGATTGCCTCGCACGAAGAACTTGTGCGCACCATGCGACGCGCAGCCACCCAGGCCGGCGAAAATGCTGATATGGTGACCGAAGACATGCTGACCGCGCGTCTCACATTTCATGAAAAGGCCCTCTGGATGCTGCGCGCGATCGACAGCCAATAATTCGGCCTACGACACAAATAACACGGCAGTCTGTGACCTTGAGCCTTCCTGTTGCGTGCGACAGTGAAGGCTTCTTTTTGCGCTAATCGAACGGTGCGGTATTCCGTGGGGCGTGCAGATGTGAAGCCATAGGGGAGGGAGCCCAACAGGCCGGGGATCACACCAGATACAAAAAACCCGATGGCCAAAGGCACATCGGGCTAAGTTAAATGAAGGATAGAAAAATTGAATTATCCGGCAAAGGCCTGGGAAACGACCGAAGCCGAACTTGTGTCGGGCTGGTAGGTGCCATCTTCGTCCATGGACAGCAACTCCTGCAAGTGGGTGCGAGCGCGATTGACTCGGCTCTTGATCGTTCCGACTTTGCAATTACAAATCGCAGCGGCTTCTTCATACGACATGCCAGAAGCGCCGACCAGTACGATTGCTTCGCGCTGATTGTCCGGCAGCTGGGACAGGGCTTGCTGAAAATCTTGCAAGTCCATTTGTCCATGTTGTGCTGGTTGTGTCGAAAGACTGTTGGTGAAGGTGCCTTCGCTATCTTGCACTTCACGGCCAGCTTTGCGCATTTGGCTATAGAATTCGTTGCGCAGAATGGTGAACAACCAGGCCCGCATATTCGTACCCGGTTCAAAGCTTGATTGCTTGGACCAAGCCTTCATCACCGTATCCTGTACCAGATCATCAGCGCGATCATGCTTGCCACATAGGGACATTGCAAAAGCGCGCAGGCTGGGGAGAACGGAAAGCATCTCCCGTTTGAAACTTGCATCCGATTTTTCCATTGAATCGCTTACCCCCTGGCACTGACGCTTGCAGCACGCTCGGCTTCATCGAGCTGCTCAAGGAGGTCAAGAAAACGATCCGGGATGGCTTCCTGTTCGGTTTGCGTATAAAGCGCCTTGAGTTTCTGAGCTATTGCGCTGTTGGGATCAAGGGCATCACTGCCCCGTCCCGCTCGCCCCAGCATGTCAGAAGCGCTCAAGATGCCTGAATTGTTGTTTGCGTTTGTCATCTTAACACCTTTTCAGGCCACAAAATTGGCATTGTTCTGCTATATAAACGCGGCAGTTGCAAAAAAGTTCCCAACGATGTGGAACTTTTTTTTATCTGGCGAATTAGGACATTATAATCAACTTCGATTTTCCAATCGAATGCATCAAGGAGACTGTTACAGATGACGCTTTCAAGCCGTGTTGCCGCGCATCTTCCCCTTCTTCGTCGCTACGCAAGATCCGTGACGGGGTCTCAAACATCAGGAGATGCTTTTGTGGCGGCAACTCTGCAAGCCATGATCGCCGACGTGTCGCTTTTCCCCGACAATGGCAGTGACAGGGTTTCTCTCTACAAGCTGTTCTCCGATCTGTATCGTAGTGCGAATGTTGAAGTGCCGCTAGCGGATTCGCCTTTCGGCTGGGAGAGCAGGGCGCAAGCCAATCTGCAAAATGTTCCCCCGGCGCCACGCCAGGCCTTTTTGTTGTCTGCAGTTGAGGACTTTAATCCCGAGGAAATCGCCACCGTTCTCGGCGTGGACGTTGATGCGGTTCCGGGACTGTTGAGCGAAGCCTCCGAACTGATCTCCAAGCAGGTTGCTACTGACATCCTTATCATCGAGGATGAGCCACTGATCGCCATGGATATCGAGCACATGGTAGAAAGTCTCGGCCACCGTGTCACCGGCATCGCTCGCACCCATGCCGAAGCGATGGTACTCTATAACAATGACAAGCCCAAAATGGTGCTGGCAGACATTCAGCTCGCCGATGGCTCATCAGGCATCGATGCGGTCAATGACATCCTGCTGGACAGCGACATTCCGGTGATCTTTATCACCGCCTATCCAGAGCGCCTGTTGACCGGCGAACGTCCAGAGCCAACTTTCCTCGTTACCAAGCCCTTCAATGAAGACATGGTCAAGGCTTTGATTAGTCAGGCCTTGTTCTTTGAGTCAAGAGCTCAGTAAAAACACAAAGAAACAGGGAACAATTTCTCCTATGTGGGCGTTTAATATATATATCACATAGGAGAAATGACATGCTTTATTATGCTTTGGTGTTTTTTGTTGTGGCGATCATCGCAGGTGTGCTTGGGTTTGGTGGAATTGCTGGTGCGTCCGCCGGTATTGCTCAGATTCTGTTCTTCCTGTTCCTTGCATTCCTCGCGATTTCCGTGATCATGCATCTGGTACGTGGTCGCTAAACAAAAATCGATGGCAACAATCGTCCCCTAAAAGCGTCTCTGATATCACGTCAGAGACGCTTTTCTTTTGTCTGGCTTAAACTTGCCGATAAAGCAGAACAGAACAAATGAAATGAAAAGAGGGTGGAGCCCCCAACGCACAAAAGAAAACGGAGCCCCAAAGGACTCCGTTTCTTCTAAGGCCAATTGCCTCATCATGATTACTGGCTGTTCATCCAGTTGTCGATGTCACGTTCGACTTCTTCTTCGCGTTTTCCATAACGCTCCTGCAGTTTACCTGCGAGCTGCTTACGGTTCCCGGCAATGACATCAAGCTCATCATCGGTCAATTCGCCCCACTGGGCCTGAACCTTGCCCTTAAATTGTTCCCAATTGCCTTCAATCTGATTCCAGTTCATAACGCATCTCCTTGGTCAGTTGTAATCTCGGATCATTACGTGATCCTCACCTAATCAACGTGTCCAGGGCGGGAATGTTCCTAAAAAGATAGAGAAAAATCCAAACGAGCCTTCGTTAACCTCATATAATTCTTGCCGGGGGATTGAGGTATTTTTTAAATGCCATTTTGAATTCTTAGACTTTATAATTACCGAAGTTGTTTGGCGGTTGGGAAAGAATGTCTGCCCACCTTGCGCACCCCGGAAAATGGAACATCTATGCACAGACTGATTGCACCCATCGTCTTCTCGACGGTCATGATTATTGGTGCCGGAATAACGCTGACGCTTTATGACGGAGCAGAGCAGGCTCGTGAGGGGCGCGCCAACGATTACGCCAGTCAACTTGTTGACCGTGTTTCTCTGAGCTTGTCGCAACATTTTGCGCTGCTAAGGGCAACCGATGCTTATTTCTCGGCTTCCCCGACCCGTATCAAGCGTCATCGATTTGCCAAGATGATTAAAGGTGTCGGCCTGGAAGAGAATTATCCCGGTATGCAGGGGATCGGTTTTGCCGAAGCCATTTCTCCCGATCAGGATGCCGATCTCAATGCGTTGTTGCAGCGGGATTACGATGATGATGTCAAGACCTGGCCGGCAACCGACCAATCCCAGCGCGCCGTCATCACCTTGCTCGCGCCACTTGATGCCCGCAACAAAGCGGCCATTGGCTATGACATGCATTCCGAACCCGTGCGCCGCGAAGCAATCCAGAAAGCCTATGAAACAGGCGAACTGGTTGCCTCAGGACCGGTTCAGCTGGTGCAGGAAATCACATCCGTCAAGCAGGCGGGTTTTTTGATCTATATCCGCTATCTTAGCGAAAAAGCGCGCAATCAGGACACATCATTGACCGAGGGCACGCCTGTCTTGATGGCGCAAAAGCCGATGCGCGGCTTGATGTATGCGCCAGTGCGGGCGGGAAATCTTTTCACATACGCATTGGAGAAAAAGAAGCCGCTGCCGATTGCGATAAGTGTTCATGACCTTGATGACAAATCCCGGCCTCTGTTCATATCACCGCGTTATGACGAAAAGGAGCTATATTCGTCGCAAGTCACCCGCGTGATTGATGTTGCGGGGCGAAAATGGGTGCTCGACATTCGGGTTCGGCCCAGCACGAAGCTCAGCATTCAGGAAATGGCACCCTATGCTGCGCTTTCGATCTTTACTCTGCTCGCAGCAATGCTGGCCTGGATCATTCATTCCCAGTTGAGGGCTGTCCAAACCGCCCACAGACTGCACGAACTGACGCAAAAGAACTTGTCAGAAAAAGACCTGCTGCTGCAGGAAATGAAACACCGGATCAAAAACTCCATCGCCCGCATTTTGGCCATGGCGCGCCAAACTGCGCATCATTCCGATTCGCTGGAGGGATTTTCCGAAAGCTTCATGGCACGGCTTCAAGCCATGGCCAATGCGCAGGACGCTCTGACACGCTCCCATTGGCAGCGGGCCGATCTGGAACAATTGCTCACCCGCGAACTGGCACAGGTGTTAGGTGATAATCATTTTGAGGGAATGATTTCCGGTCCGAAAATCGAACTGGATGAAAGCATGGTGCAAGCCTTCGCTTTGACGTTCCACGAACTGGCCACCAATGCGCTCAAATATAGCAATGTGGCACAAGACAATACCGCTTTGAAGGTGACCTGGAAAGTCGATGGCAAAGGCAAGGAGCGGATGCTGACGCTGGTCTGGCAAGAAAGAAGTCAGGTTCCGGTCGAAGTGCCGTCCCATAAAGGATTTGGCACCAAATTGATTGATGCCAATATCCGGGGCGAATTGCGAGGCTCGATTGAGCGCCGCTATGGAGCCAATGGCCTGTTGGTGTTGATCAAGGTGCCGATCAACAACGAAATGACGCGCTCTGCTCGTTAAACGCTGGTAGGGCGACGACCGCCGGGACCTGCGAAAAACCAAACGATCAGACCCAATAGCGGGAAAATCAGAATCCCAAGGATCCAAAGCAGCTTGACGCCTGTGCTCTCATAACTGCTGATCACCTTGATGATGGCATAGATGTCGAGAAACAGAATAAGAAGGCCAGCAAGGCCATAGCCAGAAAACATCAAAGACTCCTGTCGCAAGTCAGAAAAACTGGGCTTGGATCACAAACCCACGCAGCGCGCAGCACGCTGACTTGTTTGATCTATCAACGCGGGGAGTTCAGATATGGTTCCGAGAATTGACATAGGGCGTTTTTGGATTTGGCCTGACACCCCAATTATTGGCAAGCAGTGTGTGATAAAATCGCTCAGGTTCGGGCGACGAGATCTTCCAGTCTTGCCACCAGCATGTCACGCGTTAAAGGTTTGGCAGCGCTGTGCACCGTTGGATAGGCTTCAGCATCCTCAAACGGATTGTGGTTGGGCATGTGGCCGGAGGCCAGCAACACCATTAGACCGGGGCGCTTTTCGAGAGCCAATGCGATCAATGGCCATGCGAGGCGATCATCATCCAGATGCAAATCCGTGAGCAACAGGTTAAATTTTTCTTCTGACCGGATGGCCCTCTCGGCGGCGTCAAACGTCGAGACCGATTGGGCCTCTAATCCTAACGTGGTTAAGAGACTGATGGCCACCTTGCGGTCTGTTTCACTGTCCTCAACCACCAACGCGCGAAAGGCATGGGCAGAATAGTCGTGATGCTCATCTTCTGATGCGGCCAGCGGCAGGACAAGTCGAATTTTCGTGCCCATGTCCGGCGCACTGTCGATCTCGATATCGCCACCACTTTGCTTGATGAAACCATAAACCATAGCCAAACCCAGTCCTGTGCCGGAAGAGCCATCAGACCGCTCGGAATAGAATGGCTCAAAGGCTCGTTCCTTTGTGTTTGTCGACATGCCGATGCCATCGTCGCTGACCTCGATAAAGGCATTGCCGCTGTCATCCTGTCCAACGTCAAGCGTGATATGCCCCGTTTTATCAATGGCCTGATTGCTGTTAAGGCACAAATTCAAAATCGCATTTTCAAGTTGCCCAGGGTCGACCTTGACCATCAGCGGCTCGTCTGGAGTTCGGGTGTCAAAGTGCACGTCCTCTTTAAGGCCAATGCTGATCAGGTCGGACAGGCCTTCGACCAAATCGGTCAAATCCACCAATTCCGGCGCCAATGCCTGCTTGCGGGCAAAGGCCAACAGGCGTTGAACCAATGACGTTCCCATGTCCGTCGCATTTTTGATCCGATCGATAAAGTCTTTCGCCTTGTCGCTTTCGGGATTTTGCTCGAACAAGTGAATGTTGGCGGTGACGCTGGACAAGATATTGCCAAAGTCATGAGCAACTTCGCCACTGACCTTGCCCAAGCCCTCAATATGACGGATCTGCATCAAGCGTTCTTCGACTCTTTTTCGTTCAGTCGCATCAGAGAAAAGCCAGACGCCGCCGCCATCCGCCAGAGGACTGTGGCGCACTTCAATGATCGATCCATCCGAACCGGTCAGCACCGAAAAGCCTTCAAAGGCATCAAGAGTCAAACAATCCGGCACCTCTTCGGCAAACACCGTCTCAGCCAGCAAAGCCTCAAGCAGGCGATTATGGATCGGCTCGCCGCGCGCCAATTTGAGAACATTGGGGAAGCTGTCATTGAAGGCATTGATACGGCCATCCTCAGACGTGATCGCAACCCCATCGGTGATATTGCCAAAGACCCGTTCAAACAGGGCGTTCTTCAGTTTCAGCTGTCGATTGCTGCGGTCCAGCCGCAAAGTGGTTGCGCGAAATTTGCGAAAGGACTGGACAAGCTTGGCGATCTCGTCATTGGCCGAGATTTTAAGATCCAGTTTCGAACTACGGTCGCCGTGGGCCAATCGCACCATGGCGTCCGTAATGGCCTCGATATTGGCGGTGACATAGCGTGATACGAAAAAGGCAGACGCAAGGGCAATGCCGATGCTCAAAAAGCCGCCGAGCAGGATCAGGGCTTTGATCACATCGAGATTGTTGGAGGTTTGCCGCTGACTTTGGGACAGGAAATCTTCCACATTCTGAGCAAAGCGGGCCGACAAGTCACTCACATAAACCGCCTGAACGCGAATCCGAAACAAGGCATTCTGCGCCTCAAGATGATGGCTCAATTCCCGCCGACGGATCTCAAACAGCCCTTGCGGTCCATCGGCCAACCAAGCCAGACGGGCGATGGCGTGTTTTTGTTCGGCCTGCAAATTGCGATCCCGCATTTGCATCAGCAAGGTTTGGTAGCGGCGGTGATATTCTCCCACTCCGAGCAGATTTTTCGAATGCGCAGCACCAGACAAGGCATTGCTCAGCGCCTGCAAGAGGAACCATGTGGGCCGTTCCTTGTCGATGGAATCCGGCGCGATGGCTCGGCCATAAAAGTCGCGTTCCAACTTGCGAATGGAATCAACGCGGATTTGGGTGACATTACGTTCATAATTGAGGCCGTTGGCCGACTTGATGAGGTCCGAAGTGGCCACCAGCATCTGTCCGATTGCCTGCGAAATTTCGGCCTCGAAAGCGTAGACCGGTGACGACGATCCGCCCTTCTGTGAGGGCCAGTTGCTGGCGATATGCACAAGCGTGCCGATCAGAGTTTGTCCTTCACGTTCTATCAGATATTGCGAGCGGTAATTGAGCAGGAAGGGGGCCGATGTGGCAATGTCTGACGACTGTTTTGACAATTCCAGAGACTTTGCCACCTGAGCCAGTGTCTGACTATGGAGCCGCTTCATCTGATCGTTGGCCCGGTCAAGCCCATACCAGGCAATTGCCCCCACGCAGATGGTCGACAAGGTCAGCATCGCCAGCGCCATTGACAGGCGACCCTTGATATTAAGAGGCGGCAAAAAGGCCATCACGCGGTTTCACCATCAGGGTGCGGCACAAAGACGTAACCCTGTCCGCGACGGGTCTGCAAATGCACGGGCTTTGAGGGCACAGGCTCGATCTTGCGACGCAGTCTTAAGATCAGCACATCAATCGTGCGATCCACGTAATGGGTGAGGTCGCTGCCAATTTCCTCCAGCAGGCGAAGACGCGGGATGATTTCGTTGGGATGCAGCAGGAAATATTCTAGCAGTCGGTATTCCGCATTGGTCAGGTGGATTTCTTCCTCCTCGCTGTCAAAGACTTGTCGATTGTCCCGATCAAGATATCGTTTGCCGAAGCTTAGCCTGTTGCCTGACTGTTTGGGCTGCGCTGCTTGTTCGATAGTATGACCATAGCGCCGCAGAACCGCGCGCACGCGGGCAATCAATTCCCGCGGATTGAAGGGCTTGAGGATGTAATCATCCGCTCCCGTTTCAAGCCCGACAATCTTGTCGGTCTCATCGCCGACGCCTGTTAGCATGACAATGGGCAGATCCAGTTTCTGGCGGATATTCAACGTAAGCGTCAGGCCGGATTCACCTTCCAGTCGAAGGTCAATCAACGCAAGATCCAGCTTTGGATCACTTCCAAGCGCGATGAAATCCTCGCTGCCGTGCAAGGGCACCGGTTCAAAGCCATTCTCAAACAACAGGCTTGATAGCGAAGCACGGATCTCCGCATCGTCGTCAATAATGGCGACGCGGGCTCTCCTCCCCATTATCTCTTCCATCTCTCTCCTCCCGAGATATGGTCTTCAAACGCATCCTCATGATTCTACCTGGAGGCCCGGCAATGACACCCTCCATAATGTCACACCCGCCTTAGTCTTTGGTCCGCCATTTGGTTACAGCTTTCAAGCAAATTGGACAGGAATGAAACATTGTTAACAGGAATGACCCTATCGGTTAGAACTGTTAACCGGGGCACTGTCGCTTATGTGAGCTGAGGAAGGTTAGCCTTGTATCAAGACGTCCTGCACCAATGAAGCGATTTCTGAGTGTCATCTGGGAGAAGACACGGTGCTGGAGGTTGGAAAGCCATTTTCTTGATCGGGAGGATCACATGAAAAAACAGATGCTGCTTGGCGTCGCTACGCTCACCTTTGGTCTTTATGCTGGCGGCGCTCTTGCTGCTGACAAGCTCAACGTCGTCTGCTCCAACGAGCAGGACTGGTGCGAGCTGATGGCCAACAATTTCGAAGTGGCCACGGGGATTGATGTCTCCATGGTGCGCAAATCCACCGGCGAAACCCTCGCTCAGATCCGCGCAGAAGCAGGCAATCCGAAAGTTGACGTCTGGTGGGGTGGTACGGGCGATCCGCATTTGATCGCAGCCGCAGAAGATCTGACCCAGCCATCGGGCGTTGATACGAGCGATCTGCTCGGTTGGGCCGTCAATATGGCCGAGATCTCCGGAGGCAAAACCATCGGCATTCACGCAGGCGCCTTGGGCATTGCATACAATGCCGACATTCTGAAGAAAAAAGGCATCAAACCACCATCGTGCTGGCACGATCTCAAAGACCCTGCTTATAAGGGCGAAATTCAGGTGGCCAACCCCAACAGCTCCGGCACCGCTTACACCGAATTGGCGACCCTCGTGCAGCTGTTTGGCGAAGATGACGCCTTCAAACTGCTGGCTGAAATCGGCGAGAATGTAAACTCCTATACCAAATCCGGCTCGGCCCCTTCAAAGGCTGCCGCCCGTGGCGAAACCGGCATCTCCATCGGGTTCATGCATGACATGGTGAAACTCGCCAAAGCAGGCTTCCCGCTGAAAATTGTCTCCCCTTGCGAAGGCACCGGCTATGAAGTCGGCGGCGTCAGCGTGATCAAGGGTGCACGCAATCCTGAAGCTGCCAAGAAATGGGTAGAATTTGCCATCAGCGCCGAAGCCCAGTCCCGTGGTCCCGAAGTTGGCGTTTATAACGTGCCTTCCAACAGCAAGGCCACCGTGCCGCCAGAATCTCCGGCGCTGGAGACGATCAAGCTGATCGACTATGACTTCGCCACCTATGGCGCCTCGGACACCCGCAAGCGTTTGCTCGCCCGTTGGGACAAAGACGTCAAGCCGCATAATTAAGGCTCCGCTCCCTTGATATCGACCCGTTCGGGGCCTTGGATCATCCATTGCCCCGGACGGAACGGTCTTTTTGACGCCGTATCCAACCAAGGAAAAAACAATGTCACGCACAACCGGTCTCTGGCTGATTGTGGGAGCGGTCGGCTATTGTCTGCTGCCATGGTACAGCTTGGAAGATCCGTTCTGGTCCTTTGGCTGGATCGGCACCGTAACGGACCCGGAAATGGCACCGGCTCTGTTGCAAGTCCTGCTGTATGGCAAGCTCTATTTGCTTGCGCCCCTTTTTGCTTACCTCGCAATCGCTGGGCTTTTACTGGCTCCCATCAAGCGGGTCAAACGCGCTCAGCTTATCAGTCTCATCGCGTTCATGGGAATATTGGCTACGGCCTTGCAAGGACTGATCATCGTCCGCGCCGGTCCACGCATCATGACCGATCTGTTCGCCAGCCTCGGAGGGGCGGAAGGACAGGCAGGCTTTGGCGGCGGCGCCATGGTGGTGTTGCTGGCCTTGCTGTTTTTGCTCACCACGGCCATTTCAGCCATGGGCAAGGGAAGGGGCGACGCCTTCATCATCGGCCTCATTGGCCTCATCATTTCGCTGGTCGGCGTCTTTGTTTTCTACCCGGTTCTGCACATTCTCGTTCGCGCCTTCGAAATTGAGGGTGGCGACTGGTCCTTGTGGGAGTTTTTCCCGCGCTTCTTCTCCTCCAATATCTGGGGGCTGGGATGTCTGAGCGGCGGCTCCTGCGGTCCGGCGATCAATTCGGTCCTGCTGGGTGTTTCAACCGGTCTGGGCACGACATTGCTCGGCCTTGCCTTTGCGCTCATCTTCACCCGAACCGATTTTCGCGCCAAAAAGCTTCTGCGTGTGCTGACCATCATTCCGATCATCACGCCTCCTTTTGTGATCGGCCTGGCATTAATCCTGCTGTTTGGGCGCACGGGCACCATCACCCAGATGCTGGCAGATTTGTTGGGGCTTGAGGCGTCTCGTTGGATCTATGGCTTTGGCGGTGTCTATCTTGCGCAGATTCTATCCTTCACGCCCATTGCCTTTCTGGTGTTGATCGGCGTGGTTGAAGGCATCAGCCCTTCGATGGAAGAAGCGTCCCAAACGCTCAATGCCAATCGCTGGCAAACCTTTCGCCATGTTTCGTTGCCCCTGATGCGCCCCGGTCTGGCCAATGCCTTCCTCCTTGGGTTCATTGAAAGCATCGCCGACTTCGGCAACCCGCTTGTGCTGGGGGGCAATTTCAACGTCCTGTCGACGGAAATCTATTTCGCCATCATCGGCACCGTTGCAAATCCTGCAAAAGCGGCGATCTTAGCGATCGCGTTGTTGACGTTGACCCTGTCGGCCTTTCTCGTCCAACGTCGTTGGCTGGGCAAAAAGTCCTACGCTACAGTCACTGGCAAGGCAGATTCGGGCCGTCATGCTGCCCTCAACAAGGGCCTTAAATGGACATGTTACGCCACCGCTCTGCCATGGGCGGCCTTCACCGCAATCGTCTATTCGATGATCGTCTTTGGCAGCTTTGTGAAGCTTTGGGGGTATGATCACAGCTTCACTCTGCATCATTATATCAGAGGCTTCTCCATCGACTTCACCCATGGCATCCGCTGGACCGGAGTTGCTTGGGACAGCTATTTCACCACACTGACCATCTCGACCATCGCCGCACCCCTGACTGCGCTCGTCGGGCTGGCAACGGCCTACCTTCTGGTGCGGCAGAAATTTGCGGGCAAAAGTGCTTTTGAATTCAGCACGATGCTCAGTTTTGCCATTCCGGGCACGGTGATCGGCGTCAGCTACATCATGGCGTTTAACTTCCCGCCCATCGAGCTGACCGGAACAGGTATCATCCTGATCATTGTCTTTGTCTTCCGCAACATGCCGGTGGGTGTACGCGGCGGGATCGCTGCCATGTCGCAACTCGACAAGAGCTTGGACGAAGCCTCGATCACTCTTGGTGCCAACAGTTTTACCACGGTAAGGCGTGTGATTGCTCCGCTGTTGGGGCCAGCCATATTGGCTGCTCTCACCTACAGTTTCGTTCGTGCCATCACCTCGGTCAGTGCCGTGATCTTCCTGGTCAGTGCCAACCACAACATGGCCACCTCGTTTATCGTCGGGCGCGTTGAGAATGGTGAATTCGGCTTGGCGATTGCTTATTCGGCGGTCCTTATCCTGACCATGCTCACTGCAATCCTTCTCATGCAGGCCATTATCGGCAAACGAAAACTGCGCCGCACCGATCGCGTCGATCCCGCAGTCTGATCTCAAAGGGAGATAACCATGACACAATTTGAAAAGGGCTCCGTTCATTTCGACGCTGTGGTCAAGAGATACGGGGCCGTGACGGCTCTGAAACAGCTCGACCTGTCGATTGAACCGGGCCAATTGGTCACGTTGCTCGGCCCAAGCGGTTGCGGCAAAACCACAACCCTGCGCCTGATTGCAGGGCTGGAAGGGGCCACCGAAGGCAAGATCTTTATTGGCGGCGAAGATGTTACCCATCTTTCCGCCACCTACCGCAAGGTCTCAATGGTTTTCCAGTCTTATGCACTCTTTCCCCACATGACTGTGGCGGAAAATGTCGCCTATGGCCTGACCGTCAAATCCATGCCCAAGAAACAGGCCGTGGAAAAAGCGGAGCAAGGGCTGGAAATGGTCGGGCTTGCAGGCTTTGGAAACCGTCTGCCCAGCGAATTATCCGGTGGACAGCAACAGCGCGTAGCCGTTGCCCGAGCCGTGGTGCTGGAGCCAGAGGTTTTGTTGCTCGACGAGCCTTTGTCGAACCTTGATGCAAAATTGCGCCGCCATGTGCGCGAGCAAATCCGCAAAATCCAGCAGGAGCTGCAATTGACGGCGGTTTATGTCACCCACGATCAGGAAGAGGCCATGGCAGTCTCGGATAGGATCATCGTGATGAAAAATGCGGAAATCGCGCAGGAAGGCACGCCGTATGATCTCTATGAGCGGCCCAATTCCGCCTTTATTGCTGACTTCATTGGCGATTCCAATCTGGTTGAATGCGATATTCTCAGCTCAGGCTCCGATGGCACAGAAATCCGCTTGGGCAAACAACAGCTGATGCTCCCACTGCAAACGGATTTGAAAGGCCGCGCCCAAGCCGTATTGAGACCCCACCACATCAATCTTCATCCGGCAACAGAAAATGACGCCCTTGTTGGCGAAGTCACCTATGCGGCCTATCTCGGCAACGAGATGCAATATACGGTTGAGGGAGCGTTTGGTGAATTGTTCGTCATAGCCCAGTCCATCGGCCAGCCCATCAAGATGGGACAATCCGTTGGCATTGGAATGTCGAACGAAGACTTGCGCATCGTTCCCATTGAATAAAAGACAGATTAGAAGATGACTGCTATGATTGACGCACACACATTTGCCCCCTTCAAGGCAGCCATCTTCGATCTTGATGGCACTCTCATTCATTCCGAACATGCATGGCAAAAAGCCAAGATTGACGTGCTGGCTCGCAATCGAATCGTGCCGGATCAAGCCCTTCTCGATGCCTATGTCGGGAGGGGTATGCGCGATTTTCTCAATGAACTGCTAGGTGAGACCGCGACTGACGCTTTCAAGACCGATATAAGCAATCAGGTCGGCGCTATGGCGGATGATCTGCTGCCTGTCATGCGCAGGCCCGTTGAAGGCGCCACCGATTTGTTGAAAAATCTGGCGGGCAGGGGGCTGCGCATTGCCATTTGCTCTTCCGCCCCAAGACGACACATCAAAAGCGCCATGGAAGCCCTTGAAATCACCGATCTTGTGGAGCTGATGGTCTCCGGCGCGGACCTTCCAAGAGGCAAACCGCATCCCTTGCCTTACCTCACCACCCTTGAGGCCCTGAACCTAGCGCCTCAGGAAGCCTGTGCCTTTGAAGATTCCATCCCCGGTGCCCAATCCGCCCATGAGGCAGGATTGGCCGTTTTTGCCGTGGGTGCCGGATGCACAGATAGAGCCTTCGATTTCTGCACGCGACAGGCTGAGAGTTATCTCGATTTGTCGTTCTGAGCGCGGGGCTCAGAGCAGGGTTTCATCGCCACACCCGTTTCAAGCCCGAACCATGGACGGGGTCGTTCAGGCAACAGTATGCTTCATATTTGAGAACAAACTGCCCGTTTTCGTGGCCGGAGAATGGCTCTCTGCGCTTTACGAGTGAAGGAAATTGTAGGTTTTCGTTTGGATTGAAAAAAAAGTTACACATTTCCCTGTTACTGCGTTGTCAGCTGATTGGAAATATGTCTACATTTCGAGACTGTTTTAACAACAATATATCAGCAATCCATTGAGCGGCCCAAAAGCTGCATACCTTTCCGCAAGCAACATTTGCACTGACACTAAGGGGAGACGATCCTATGAAACTGTCCGTTACCATGAAATCTGCAATGCTGGGAGTGACCGCACTCGCTGGCCTGGCCATCGTTTCGAGCGCCGCTCAGGCAGAAGAACTGCGCCTTCTGACCTGGGGTGGTTATGCGCCGGACGAAGTGGTCAAAATGTTCAAGGAAGAAACCGGCATCGACGTCAAGGTCACAAAGTCAAACAACGAAGAAATGATTGCCAAGTTGCGCGCAACCGGTGGCGGCGGCTTTGATCTGGCCCAGCCAAGTCAGGACCGCGTTGCCGGTGCGCAGGCCGAGAACCGCATCTATAAGCCGATGGATCTTTCCAAAATCGATGAGAGCCAGTTCATCGCGTCGATGCTCGAAGCCACCAAGGCCAACACCACCTATAAAGATGAAGTCTATGGTGTGCCGCATGTGTGGGGGACGTCAGGTCTGGTGGTCGACACCAAAAAGGCCAGCATGGTCAAGGACTATACCGATCTCTGCTCTGATGACGTCAAAGGCAAGGTATCCTACCGCCTGAAGCGTCCAACCCTGATTGGTTTCGCTTTTGCCTTGGGTGATAATCCATTCGCTGCCTATGGTGACAAAGACGCCTATCAGGCGATCATGGACAAGGTTGAGAAAAAACTGATTTCCTGTAAGTCCAATGTCAAAACCTACTGGGAAGGCGGCGATTCCCTGCTGAACCTGGTGCGTTCTGGCGAAGTGATCGCTGCCATGGCATGGGATACCGGCGGCTGGAAGCTCAATGGTGACAATCCTGACGTGACGTTTGTGGCTCCAAAATCCGGCGCTCTGGGCTGGATCGATACCTTCGTTCTGCCGAAAAAGGGCAAGAATGACGACGCAGCCTACAAATGGATCAACTTTGTGATGCGCCCAGAAGTCGCGGCCAAGATCACGGCGTCCGCAGGCAACTTCACCGCTTCCAAAGGCGCTGACGATTACGCCGAAGAAAAGCTGAAGGCCCAGTTCAAGGCGTCCTTCCCACCCGCAGATCTCGACAACATCAAATGGTACCCACCGGTTCCGGCTGGTCTGGAGACCATCGAAGGCAAAGTGCTTGACCGCGTGAAAGCCGCATCCAGCAACTAAGTCCCTCATTTGATGAAAATGCACCTCACGGCTCGGCCGTGGGGTGTTTGCGCGCGACCGCATTGCCCCTAAGTCCACTTATGAGCGGCGATGCCAGAAAGAGAAGATGCCCCATGAGCCAGCCGTTAGACCTCGAATGCCGAAATCTCGTCAAGACCTTCGACGCCTTCACCGCCGTCGACAATGTGTCGCTTCAGGTCCCGCAGGGTTCCTTCTTTTCCATTCTGGGGCCCAGTGGCTGTGGCAAGACGACTCTGTTGCGTATGTTGGCAGGATTTCTCGAACCAACATCCGGTGATCTCGACATCAAGGGGAAATCCATGCTTGGCGTGCCGCCCAACAAGCGGCCGGTCAATATGGTCTTCCAGCATCTGGCCCTGTTCCCCATGATGAATGTCGCGGAAAATGTCGCCTATGGTTTGAAGCGCCGGAAAATGTCGGCAAGCGAGATAGACCGCCGCGTCAAGGATGTGCTTGAGCGTGTTTCGTTGCCCGATTCAGGCCCCAAATCCATCGATCAATTGTCCGGCGGCCAAAAGCAGCGCGTTGCCATTGCCCGGTCGCTGGTGTTGGAACCAACCCTTTTGTTGCTTGATGAACCTCTGGGCGCACTCGATTTGAAGCTTCGCGAGCATATGAAGGTAGAGCTGAAACAATTGCAGGCCCAGATCGGCACCACCTTTGTTTATATCACCCACGATCAGTCCGAAGCGCTGGTGATGTCCGACCATGTTGCCGTGATGAATCAAGGCCGTTTCGAACAGGTCGGCACACCACAAAATCTTTATTACGATCCGCAAACCGCATTCGTTGCCGGCTTTGTTGGCGATGCCAACCGCTGGTCCGGTGAAGTCCTCTCCGTTGATGGGGAGCAGGCCATCGTCTCCCTTGATGAAGGGGGAGAAATTGCGGTGCAGTCTGCAACCGGCGCACCGCTTCAAGTGGGCGGCACCATCGAATTATTCGTCCGTCCCGAAGCCATTTCCATCGAACGCTCCAGCAGCGATGTCAGCCGCACCCATGTTGAAGACGGCCAGAATGGTCTGGTTGGCCATGTCACCAACCTGTTGTTTGACGGGGCCAACAGCCGGGTCGAGGTCTATGACGAACTCTCCGGCCACACGGTTCTTGTGACGTTGCCGCAGACCGGGGAATTTGCAGATCTTCAACACGGCGAAACTGTTCATCTGGCATGGAAGATCGAAAAATCCCGTGCCTATCCCGGACAACCAAAATCAGCATAAGGCGAGGGGCGCGATATGACATCTTCAAGCAAGATGGCCTTCAAGGCGAGCACTTTGCTCTTGATGCTGCCACTTCTCATCTGGCTGGTCTTCCTGATTTTGCTGCCCCATGTCGATCTGCTGATCGTCTCGCTGCGCGAAAAACTGGGCTACCGCGACTATGCCTTCAGCCTGCAAAATTATACGGAGTTTTTCACCGAGCCGCTTTACTGGAATACCTTCTTGCGTACCGCGATCATGTCAATCATCGCCACGATCATCACGCTGATTGTCGGATTTCCGATTTCCTATTATATCGCCAAGGTTGCCAAGGGACGTCTGCGGGCCGTGCTGTTTCTGGCCTGCTTGCTGCCTTTCTGGGTGTCAGAACTGGTCCGCACCTTTGGCTGGATGATCCTGCTGCGCGAAAGCGGGGTCATCAGCTCGTTCCTGCAATGGACGGGCATCGTTTCCGGCCCCGTCGAAATGCTCTATAATGATGCCTCGCTGATGACCGGTCTGGTCTATACCTCCATGCTCTTCATGATCGTGCCGCTCGTCACCGTGCTCGACACGCTCGACGACAGCTTGATCGAGGCAGGATATGATCTGGGTGGCAACGGCTTCACCATTATGCGTCATATCGTCATTCCCCATGCAATGCCGGGGATTGCGTCGGGGTCTATCGTTGTTTTCATGCTGACGCTGGGCAACTATCTGACCCCAACCTTGCTCGGCGGCAAGGATAGTCTCTGGTTCACCGAACAGATCTACAACCAGTTTATCACCCGGTTTAACTGGGAATCCGGCTCCGCGTTCGGTTTCTTGCTGTTGATCCTGTCCTCCCTCATCGTCTGGGTCGGTCTCAAGCTGAGCCGCCAGACCCTTGCTGATACTGTGAAATAGGAGGCCAACCATGATCCCGTCCATTCCACAGCCCAAAGCTGGTGTCCGGCTCTATCAGGCCTATGTCACGCTGTTTTTCATCTATCTCGCCGCCCCGTTGATCGTGGTCGGCGTGTTTGCCTTCAATGACAGCTTGTTTCCCTCGATGCCTTGGGAAGGCTTCACGCTTGACTGGTTCATCGGCGACAGCGAACCGCGCCTTGGTATCTTCAATGATGGGGCACTGCTTGAAAGCCTTGGCTATTCAGCCTTTGTCGCCGTCTGGGTGACCATCCTGTCTTTGTTTGTCGGCACCTGTAATGCGTTCCTGTTTGAGCGCACCAACTTCCCCGGCAAAAACATGCTCTATGTCTTGGCCCTGACCCCGCTGGTTATTCCCGGCGTCATTCTTGGTATTTCGATCCTCATCTTTGCCAATTCCATCGTCAATGGCATCGAGGATGCGTGGGGCTATGAAATCGAGGCCCTGCGGCCAAGTCTGGTGCTGGTGATATTGGGCCAGTTCGCCTTCATCACCACCATCACAACGTTGGTCATCTCGGCCCGGTTGCGCAAATTCGACATCAGTCTTGAGGAAGCCGCGCTGAATCTTGGTGCAACCAAGCTCGAAGCCGTGCGCACCATAACCATTCCCTTCTTGAAGCCCGCCTTGGTCGGGGCCGGGATTATCTGTTTCCTGATGTCATTTGAGAATTTCAATACCACATTGATGCTGACAGGGTCGGATTCCCCGCTGACTATCACTATGTTTGATCGCCTCAAGCAGGGGTCAACCCCGGCCCTCAATGCGATTTCGCTGGTCATGATGATCGTCTCGGCCACCTTGGCCTTCATATCGATCTTTGTGCAGCGTGACAAAAACAGCCAATAATGCGATCAGGGGCTATAAACGATTTCAAATGAAACGACATCAAGGGCGGGGCATGCCTCGCTCTTGATGCGTTGAATCCATGCCCCGTCGCGCGTCTCTCATTCCCAAAATTAAAGGGCCGAACAGTGCCCCCGTTTGGTGCCCATTTTTGTGTGATTTTCTGCCCCTGACAACGCAATTTTGCTAGGCACGATGGGTCCGCAGGTATATAGCAGCCGACACCGGGTTTGAATGAACCAAAACGCGTTCCAGTATTTCCCATATTTCCCATTTTGCTGAAAGCCAGTCATGGCCACACACACGCTTTTGCCGACGCTTCTGCGCACCGCCAAGATCGAGGATCTTGAGCAGCTTATGGCACTTGAAAGTCGTTGCTTTTCCGGGGACCGCATCTCCGCGCGCTCCTTTCGGTCCTTTTTCAAAACCGACTCCTCCCGACTGATTGTTGCAGTCGACAAAGAGGATGTCATTCTGGGATATGCGGCCATTCTGCTGCGTGATGGCTCTAGCGTCGCCCGGTTGTATTCATTGGCCGTCGATCCGGATAAATCAAAGCTCGGTATCGGTACCCAATTGCTGGGCGGCGCGGAAGCGATCACCCGTGAGCAAGCCTGTGACCGTCTATCGCTTGAAGTGCGCAAGGACAATGAGCGCGCCTTGGCGCTCTACACCAAGCATGGATATGAGGTGGAAACGGAGCTTCCAGCCTATTATGAGGACGGCACCGACGGTGTCCGGCTGGTTCGTCACATTGATCATATGCCCGATGGCTCCAGCCCGGCCAACCGGTCCCGCTTGCCAATCATTCTTGTTGATCGTCTCAAGGATCTGGCCAATGTCCCCAAGGGTTGCCACGCCATGACCGTGCGCGACTATCTGGCGCTGGAATATGGTGTGCCGGGCCGCCGAGTCCTCAACCTGTCCCGGTCCTATGAACCTTTGTCCCTTGGCTATTATTGCAGCCTGCTCGCCAGTGCCCGCAAGGAACGCTGCCTGCCTGAGGCCGATGCCCTGCTCGATATCAACTGGAAGCGGATCCACAAACGCGCTTTGCTCAGCCTTCAGGCGTTGCTCGATGAAAAAGGAGAGGGGATCTTCCCAGACGTCATCGATGTCTATTTTGGCCGCACTCCGGACAAGCGCTTCAAGGCCATTGCCCGTCAGGCGTTCGATCTTTTCCGATGTCCGATTATCCGGATCAACCTCGACCAGGCACCCGGCGTCAAAATCACAGAAATCGAGGCTCTGGCAATCCATCGATTGTCAGATGAGGCAAAGCCTAACTTTGATGCGGCATTGAGAGCATTTTTGAAAGGGAGCCTGCCAAAACCGGCAATCCGCAAGATCCCAAGCACGATTGTCAGCATCTTGGTCAACCCGGATGAGCAAAGCCCGCCAAGCGATGCAAAGGCTCTGGACGCCTTTGTTACAGCGGCGGAAAGCGTCGACGCACGCGCTGAATTGATCACCGCCAAGGACTATCGCCGTCTGATGGAATTCGATGCGCTTTTCATCCGTGAAACAACGGCGCTGAACCATCACACCTATCGGTTTGCCAAACGGGCCCTGCAGGAAGGCATGCCGGTCATTGATGATCCGCATTCCATCCTCTGTTGCACCAACAAGATCTTTCTGGCCGAGCTTCTGCGATCCAATCGCGTCCTGACTCCGAAAACCGTGATTTTCGACCGCCAGCGGATGAAACAATTGGCCGATGACTTGCAGTTTCCCGGCATTGTAAAGATCCCCGATGGGTGCTTTTCACGTGGCGTGCACAAAGTGAAGGATGCGCAGGAACTCAAAGCCCTTGGCAAGGAATTGTTCAAGCAGACCGACCTACTGATGATGCAGGAATATCTTCCTACCGATTATGACTGGCGTATCGGCATCCTTGATGGTCAGCCGCTTTATGCCTGCAAATATTACATGGTGAGCGGCAACTGGAAGATCTATGAATATGAAAAGGACGGCTCGATCAGCTCCGGCGATTCCGAGACCTTGCCCATCAGCGAAGTGCCGCAAGAGGTTCTGAATGTGGCCTTGCGCGGCACCCAGTTGATCGGCAATGGCTTTTATGGTGTCGACATCAAGGAAACGGTGCTGGGGCCGTCGATCATCGAGATCAACGACAATCCAAGCATCGATTTCGGCATCGAGGACAGTGTGCTTGGCTCAGCCCTCTATCAACGTTTGATGGCAGTGCTGGTCAGCCGGGTTGGGCGGTCCTAGAGGCGCTTCGTCTTGCCCCTACAAATCAAAATCGGAAATGGCGGACCCATGATCCGCCATTTTTGTTCAGGTCAAGCTTTGGGCAACGCCGTGCGCACCACCAAGCCAACCATCAAGGCCCAGAATGGTGCGCCTATGCCAAACAAGCTTACACCGCTGACGGTCGTCATGAAGGTGATCAGAGCGGCCTCTCTGTCGTGAGAGGAATAGAGGGACGCAGCAAGGCTGTTTCCGATTGTCCCAAGCAATGCCAGCGCCGCGATGGCAAAGACAAAAGCCTTGGGAAGGACCGCAAACAAGCCGATGACAGTTGCTCCCAAAATGCCCACCAGCAGATAGAAGAGGCCAGCAAACAAGGCTGCCTTGTAGCGGGTTTCCTTGTCCTCGTCTGCGTCCGGTCCGGTACAAATGGCGGCCGTGATAGCGGCAAGGTTAAATGTAAAGCCACCGAAGGGAGCAAATAGCAGGCTGATCAAGCCGGTAACGGTGATTGTGTGTCCAACTTCGGGTTTGTAGCCATCGGCCCGAAGCGTGACAACGCCAGGCATATTCTGCGAACTCATGGTCACCAGATAGAGTGGTATACCCAAACCAACGATTGCGGAGAGCGAAAAATCAGGCATGACAAAGACAGGCGTGGCAAGTGTGAAGGCAATCTCCGCCCCTTGGAAACCGCCACTTAAAGCGACATAGGCAATCCCGACAAACAGGACCACCACGATCGCATAGCGCGGCGCGAAACGTTTCATACAAAGATAGGCAAGGACCATCAGACAAACGAGGGGAGGGTCACTTTCAACCGAAGGGAAAAGTTTCATTCCAAACGAAAAGAGAATGCCGGCAAGCATCGCATTGGCAAGGCTGTCAGGAATGAGGCGCGCGAGCTTGTCGAACAATCCGCTCAAACCCGTTATGACCAGCAAGGCCGCGCAAAACAAAAAGGCACCGGTCGCTTCGGCAAGCGTGATGCCGGAACTAAGCGCGATCAGCGCCGCACCCGGCGTCGACCAAGCGGTCAAGATCGGCATCTTGAACTTGAACGACAAGAACAGGGTTGAAAGGCCCGTTCCTATCCCCAACATCAGCATCCAGCTATTGGCTTGCGCTTCGGACGTGCCCAATTGATGCGCCGCCTGAAAGATGATGGCAACAGAACTGGTATAGCCAACGAGAACGGCGATAAAGCCCGCTGTGATGTGAGAAAGCTTGAAGGACGTCATGGTGCGCTCTATTAAGAAGGAATTGGAAGGGACTTGTGCGTTATAACGTATGTGCGCTATAACGCACAAGTCTATAATCAAGAAAAGCCGCGCAGGTGTCTCATGTCCGAAGAATGGATCGGTCACAATCTCAAGCAGGTACGCAATGATGGCGGATTGAGCCTGTCCCGGGCATCTGAACTGACCGGTGTCAGCAAGGCTATGCTGGGGCAAATCGAGCGTGGAGAAAGCAGCCCGACATTGGCAACGCTTTGGAAGATCTGCCGAGGCCTTCGCCTGCCGCTAACCGCATTGATCAGCGCCCCGGGTGCCGTCGCCGCCAGTGGACCTTCTGACGAAAAAAGCCACCATCAGATTGTCGACGGCCCCCCATTCCGCGCGCTGTTTCCGTTCGATCCCAACACAGGGTGCGAAGTTTTCCTGCATGATTTACCCGCCCACTGGGAGCATGTGTCGGATGCCCATGATGACGGGGTGATGGAAGACATTTTTGTAGTCGAGGGTGCGGTGGATATTTTGGTGGGGGATGAATGGATCCGCGTCGAGCGCAATCAGGCCCTACGTTTTCAAGCGGACCAACCCCATGGTTACCGCAACCCGTTGGACCAGCCGTCACGCTTTCACAACACCATTCACTACCCGCATCGTATCAAAGCCCCTTGATCCTGTGGCCTCTAGGGACGCTTGAGAACCAGCTCTTTGGGATCCTTGGGCCCATGACGGTCAATGAACGCCCTGCAATGCCGGTGCAACATTCCTTCAAAGACGGCTCCGACCAGTATGCTGGGCAAGACCTGGCGGAAGTTTCCGATCAAGTCCAAACACACCCACCAGTCAAAAAAAATCATATCAATCACGCGGGCGATGTCTCTTTGTCTGGTCCCGATCAATGGCAGATCACACCAATCGCAATGGGCGGTTCTATGTGCCGAGTTGGCGCGTTGAATCCCGAATGACCAGCTCCGTCGGCAGTGTAATCTGGTTGAACGGAACATCCAGACCAGCAATCATCGCCATCAGCATGTTCACCGCGGACCGGCCCATTTGCTGCAATGGCTGATGCACAGTGGTAAGGGCCGGATGCATTTGTTCAGAAAGGTCAATATCGTCAAAGCCGACAAGGGAGATATCTTCAGGCACCGACAAACCAGCCTCGCGAATGGCTGACATGGCGCCAAACGCACTGACATCGTTGGAAGCGAAAATAGCCGTTGGCCGGTCTTTGAGCGCCAGCAGCCGCTTAGCGGCGTCATAGCCCCCCAACTGCATATAGTCCCCCTCGCAAATCAGGGCAGGGTCAGCATCCAGATCATACTGGGCAACCATATCCTGATAGGCCTTCAAGCGACTGCGCGCGGACAGCAGCTTGAGATTGCCGGTGATGAAGCCGATGCGTTTATGGCCCAGTTCGATCAAATGGATCATCGCTTGCCGCCCGCCCTGATATCCATCGGTGATAACGGCGGGGAAAGTGGGTTCGTCGAAAACGGATTCCACCGTAACCACCGGCAAAGACGCATCGCACAGCTTTTGCAGATAGTCAGCCTCGTAAGGCAGCAACACGATGATTCCGTCCGCAACCTGTTCGAGAAGATTGATAACGCTGGAAGGTGGCTGGGTGTCATTGTCGGGCAGGGAATAGACCAGCATCTCATAGCCCGCACCCCTGATGGTGGTGCCGATACCCATGACCATCTCGCCAGTATAGGAGGTGTGCAACTGTGCCACTACGCCAATGATATGTGTGCGCCCGTTGGAGAGCTTCTGCGCCAGTGGGTTGGCTACATAGCCCATTTCACTCGCAATGCTCTGAATGTTTTCTCGCGTCTTGTCAGACACGCCCGGCTTGTCATTGAGCGCACGAGAGGCCGTCATGCGGGAAACGCCTGCAACTTTTGCAATATCGGCAAGGGTGGGTTTTGGCATCTTCACTCGCAACCGTTTGGTTAGCCTGAATTGGCAAGTTGATCATCGCATAACGCTATCGTGTAACGTATCAGTCTTCCCGGATAGGCAGCTTTATGCTCACAAAGTTAACATCTCAGAGGCGGACAGACAGATAACTCTTCACCTTTCGTACAAAATTTTTCTGTCAGGTCGCTGATTATCGCCTGCAATGGCGGAAAACTGCGCTTCTACCGCTCAGATTGATCTTCATACAGCCTTTTACGACCTTTTCAAGTTTATTGACACGATGCAACGTTACCGGTAACGTATCACCTGTAAGATTGAATGATCAAGCCTCCGATCTGATCAGGGCTTGAATTTAGGGAGGGAAGTATGCAGCAACAATTTTCAAGTCGCATTGCCGGTCTGCTGTGTGGTGTTGCCATGGCAGGCCTGTTGCCATTGAGCGCATCGGCGGACGACGCAAAAGTCATTACATCATGGGATTTGCAAACTCAGGAACGCACGGTCGCAACAATTCGTGACGCAGCCGACCGTTTTGAAGCGGCCAATCCCGGCTTCAAGGTGGAAGATTCACACATCGCGAATGATGCTTACAAAACCAAGCTGAAAATCGCGTTCGGCGCAAACGAAGCCCCTTGTGTCTTCACCAGCTGGGGCGGAGGACCTCTGCGTGAATATATCAAGGCGGGCAGCGTAACCAACCTGACGCCATATCTGGAAAAGAACAAGGAATTCGCCGATCGGTTCCTGCCGGCCAGCTTCTCGCCCGCCAAATATAACGGCGAAATCTACGGCCTGCCGGTCATGGGCACCGCAGTGGCGGTGATCATCTATAACAAGGCAATCTTCGAGAAATACGACATCACGCCTCCCAAGACCTGGTCAGAGCTGATGGATGTGGTCAAAACGCTCAACGAGCACAAGATCGCTCCATTTGCTCTGGCCAACAAGGCAAAATGGCCCGGCTCGATGTTCTTCGTTTATCTGGCTGATCGCATTGGCGGGCCGGACGTCTTCCAGAAAGCGGCAGACCGTGAGCCGGGTGGTTCCTTTGAGGATCCAGCCTTCATCAAGGCAGGCAAGTTGCTGCAGGATCTGGTCAAGGCTGGCGGTTTTGCCCGTGGCTATAACGGGCTCGACTACGATATCGGCGGTTCGCGTCGTCTGCTCTATTCCGGTCGTGCCGCAATGGAGTTGATGGGCAGCTGGGAATTCGGCTCAATCGAGAATGAAAATCCCGAATTTGCCAAAAATGTTGGTTTCTTCACCTTCCCGGCAGTGGAAGGGGGCAAGGGCGATCCGAACAATGCCATCGGCACCATGGGCGACAACTATATCTCCATCAACTCTGCGTGCCCTTATCAGGATAAAGCGTTCGAATTCCTGAAATATTCGACCGACGACAAAGCAGCCAAGCTGAAGATGGAAGACAACAAGATCCTGCCCATCAAAAATGCCAAGGTCGAGGATCCTTATCTGTCTGACGTGATGGAGGCTGTTGCCAAGGCTCCGAGCATCCAGCTCTGGTATGATCAGGAACTGGCGCCATCCTTGGCCGAGATCCACAAAGACACGACCCAACAGTTGCTTGGTCTGTCTATCACACCGGAAGAAGCTGCCGCCAAGATGGAAGCCGCGGCCAAAGAGCTTGCTGGCAAATGATCTCTTTTGAGAGATAATCCGTCGACATTCTGATCGATCTTTCCGGCCGCTGCCTTAACAGGGGCAACGGCCGGGTGCGGCCAAATGAAGGGATATTCCTCATGTCTGGTGGATCTCAGCAATCCATGACACTTCATTCAAGGCAGTCCTATCGGCGAGCGCAAATGCTGGCTCCGATTGTCTTCCTTGCTCCGGCAATCATCCTCCTGGTGATTTTCCTCCTCTACCCGTTGATCTACAGCTTTCAGCTCTCGTTTCTTGACTGGAACGGGCTGGGTGATGGCGCGCGCTTCAATGGCTTGGACAATTGGGAGAGGTTGTTATCGGACTCCGTCTTCTGGCAATCGGCTTTGAATAACATCTATCTGGCTGTCTTCTCCGTGCTGATCCAGTTGCCCATCGCGGTCGTGTTGGCGGTGGTTTTGGACGAGGCGGCAAAGGGATCCCGGATTCTCAAGATCCTCTATTTCATCCCTTTGCTCATGTCGAGTGTGGCCCTTGGGGTGTTGTTCAAGAATATCTTTGATCCCAATTTCGGTCCCATCAATTCCATTCTCACAGAGCTTGGACTTTATGACTGGACGCAGGATTGGCTTGGCGATCCGGATTTTGCCCTGGGCTCGGTCATTGCCGTTGTCTGCTGGCAGAATGTGCCATTTTACATGGTGCTGTTTCTCGCAGCCCTTTCTTCCTTCCCCCGGGAGATCGTGGAAGCGGCCAATCTGGACGGGGCCAGCCAGTCCACCATCTTCTGGCGGTTGAAGCTGCCGCATCTGCAAGGCACCTTCCGCACAGCGGTGCTGCTCGCGGTCATCGGCTCCATGCGCTATTTCGACCTCGTCTATGTGATGACGGATGGTGGCCCGGAACATTCATCGGAAATGATGGCGACCTACATGTATCACACGGTCTTCAACTCCTTTGAGATGGGCTATGGCAGCACCATTGCTTCAGCGATGTTCATCATCATCACCGTGATCGCAGCTGTCTCCATGCGTCTTTCCAAACGCTTCGAAACGGAGGTCTGAGCGATGCAAAAGAACCCGTTCAAACTCTCGAAAATCGCCTTTCCCGTGCTGGGCCTGTTTTGGCTTTTGGTCACGACCTTGCCCTTCATTTTTGTGGCTTTCACCAGTTTCAAAAGCCTGCAGGAAACCTATACCAATCCGGTCTGGATGCCGCCCGAGCAATGGAATCTCGACAATTACCTCCAGTTGCTCAACGGGTCCTTTCTGATCTATCTGCGCAATTCGGTATTCGTGATTTCCATCTCTGTCATTCTGATCGTGCTTGTCAGTTCCATGGCTGCCTACGCCTTGGCGCGGCTGAAATTTCGCTTTAACAACCTGCTGTTCGGGCTGATTGTTGCGGGCATGATCGTGCCGCTGCATGTTACGCTGGTGCCCATCTATCTGATGATCAAGAATATGGGCCTCTATGACACCATGTTCGCTCTCATCGGCCCCTATGTGGCTTGCAGCCTGCCGATCTCGGTCTTCATTCTTACCGAATTCATGCGACAGGTGCCCAAAGAGCTGGAAGAAGCTGCCTTCCTTGATGGCTGTGGCCCATTCAAGATCTTTTTCAAGATTTTCTTTCCGCTTTCTGGACCGGGCATTTCAACGGTTGCCATCTATAACGGCATCATGCTGTGGAACGAGTTTGTCTTTGCCTATGTTCTGACCAGTTCGCCAGACACGCGAACCCTGCCACTCGCAGTGTGGGATTTTCAAGGGCAATATGCCGCCGATATTCCGGCGATCCTTGCCGTAGTCACGCTCAGCACCCTGCCATTGATCATCGTCTATGCCATCGGTCAGGAAAAGATCGTCAACGGCATGATGGCTGGATCTTTGAAGGGATAAGTCATGCAGAAACATACCCACCTCATCCCGCCTGCGGCACCACGCCAGAACCAACAAAAGAACCACTCTGCAAAGAGGATCCTCCCGTCATGACAAGCATCCACCTTGATAATGCAGCAAAACGGTTCGGCCGTGCGACTGTCCTTAATGAAATCAATCTGGAAATCGGGGACGGTGAATTCTGCGTCTTCCTTGGACCATCGGGCTGCGGCAAGTCCACCTTGCTGCGCATGATTGCAGGTATCGAGACACTGACACAGGGCGAGCTGAAAATTGGAAACCAGCGCATGAATGATGCTCTGCCTGCAGAGCGCCGGGTGGCCATGGTATTCCAGAATTACGCTCTCTATCCGCATATGTCGGTCTATGAGAATATGGCATTCGGCCTCAAGCAGGCAAAAACGCCCAAGGAAGAGATTGAAACCCGCGTCAATGAGGCGGCCCGCATCTTGCAGATCGAAACCCTTCTGGAGCGCAAACCAAAGCAATTATCGGGCGGTCAGCGCCAGCGCGTTGCCATTGGCAGGGCCATCGTGCGCCAGCCAGCGGTTTTTCTGTTCGATGAACCACTTTCGAACCTCGACGCCGCCTTGCGTGTCCATATGCGCACCGAAATTGCCAATCTGCATCGCAAGTTCCCCGAAGCCAGCATGATCTATGTGACCCACGATCAGACTGAAGCGATGGCATTGGCGGACAAAATCGTATTGTTGCGGGCAGGGGATGATGTGGTGACAAAGGGGTCCATTGCCCAGATCGGAACACCCCTTGAGCTTTATCATCGGCCCAAAAATCTGTTCGTGGCGGGTTTTCTTGGGTCCCCATCGATGAATTTTCTGCCCGTCTCCCTTGTTGCAACATGTCAAGATGGTGCCCGTGTCAGATTGGAAAGCGGCGAGGAGCTGTTTGTCCCGGTCGCGACCGGAAATGTGCCGATAGGTGCGAAACTCACACTCGGAATCCGACCTGAGCATATGAATCCGGTTGAGGACGAGGTGCAGGAACAGGTCTTCGCGCGCCCACTGAAAGCGATCGAGAATTTTGGGGAATATAGTTTCCTCTATCTCTCCCAGAATGCGCAAGCACCAATGATCGCCAAGGTTTCGGACGAAGCGATGGTCGCTGTGCGCGGGGCGATCAAGTTCCATGTCAGCCCAGAGCTTTGCCACCTGTTCGACGAGGCAGGGGATGCATTCACCCACCTCAACCCAGCACCGACATCCCCCAGCTTTGATGCCCTGTCGCTGTGAAGAGCGCATCCAAGGACGTTAGACCAATGACTGTACTTTATAAAGACACGACCCGCAGCCCAGGCGCGCGCGCAGACGACCTTCTGTCTCGGATGACCTTGGACGAGAAAATCGGCCAGATGCATGCTGTCTGGTTGTTTTTGAATGAAAATGGCGATCACCAGGTCCGCAGCGATCAATTCACCGGTGAGAGCGATGCCAACACATTGCGCCAGATGCTGGGCCGAGGGCTCGGCCAGATCACGCGCCCGCTCGGCACCCGCAGCATTGACCCGGCAGAAGGTGTGCGGGCGCTAAATGCCTTACAGAAATTCATGCTCGAAGAGACTCGCCTCGGTATCCCGGTCATGTCACATGAAGAGTGCCTTTCAGGACTGATGATCAAGGGTGCAACCCTGTTCCCGTCATCTCTGAGCTATGGTGCCACCTGGAATCCCGATCTCATTGAAGAGGTTGGCAAGATGATCGGCGAGGAAGCCCGCGCCGTGGGATGCCATCAGGGGCTGGCGCCGGTTCTGGATGTGGCGCGCGATGCCCGCTGGGGCCGCACAGAGGAAACCTTCGGCGAAGACCCGTATCTTTGTGGTCTCATGGCCACTCACTATGTGAAGGGCCTGCAAGGCGAAAAACGAGATCTGCTAGCTACGCTCAAGCATTATGCGGGCCATTCGGCCAGTGAGGGTGGACGCAACCATGCGCCAGTTCATATGGGTTGGCGCGAACTCAACGATATGTTCCTCTTGCCCTTTGAAATGGCGGTAAAGCTGGCCAATGCCGGATCGATCATGCCCGCCTATCACGACATCGACAATGAGCCGGTCCATGCCTCCCGTCATCTGCTGACCAAGGTGTTGCGCGAGGATTGGGGCTTTGATGGTTTGGTCGTGGCTGACTATGTGGGGGTTTCCCTGCTATACCAGCATCATGGCATTGCAAGCGATGAAGCGGAAGCGGCGGCTCTGTCGTTCAATGCGGGTCTGGATATCGAGCTGCCCGGCGATGACTGCGCCAAGGATCTGGAAGAAGCCATCAAGCGCGGCCTCATCACCGAGGATACCATCAACGAAATTGTGAAACGCGTGTTGGTGGAAAAATTCCGCATTGGCCTCTTCGAAAAACCCTATACAGACGACAGTGCCATCACGCTGCAAAGTGAAATGGCAGTGGATGTGGCGCGAAAAGTGGCCGAACAATCGGTTGTAATCGTCTCCAACAATGGCATCCTACCGCTTTCAGGCCAGAAAAAGATCGCCGTCATCGGCCCGACCGCAGATGATCCGCTGGCCCTGCTGGGGGATTATAGCTTCCCGGTTCACCTCATTCACAATGATGAAGAAGAAGAAATCGCCAATGTCGTCACGCCGCTGGCTGGCCTCAAGGATCTTCTCGGAGACAAGGTGGACATCACCTATGCCCGCGGCTGCAATATTCTCGATGACCGCAAGTCCGGCGCACCCGTGTTCCCCGGCGATGTGGATGACAGCACCAGTCTGGAGCAGGCATCCAGTCTGTCCACACGTCTTGACATGATCCCCGAGGCTGTGGCTGCGGCGAAAGATGCCGATGTTGCCATTGTCTGCGTAGGTGACCTGTCCGGCATCTTCCAGACCGGCACCGTGGGGGAAGGCTCCGATGTCGATAGTCTTGCCTTGCCTGGGGTGCAGCAAGACCTGCTGGATGCAGTGGTTGGGACGGGTAAACCGGTGATCGTGGTGCTGTCCTCTGGACGCCCTTACAATCTTGGGGGCCTTGAAGACAAACTCGCCGCGCAGGTGATGACCTTCTTCTCAGGCCAGCAGGGTGGCGTGGCGTTAGCCAATGTCCTCACCGGGGCTGTGGAACCATCCGGACGCTTGACGCTGTCTATCCCGAAGAGTGCGGGTGCCGCGCCTTACTTCTATAACCACAATTTCAAAAGCTCCGGCACTCCGATTGCCCGCCATTTTGGTTCGGCTTATCCCTTCGGGCATGGCCTGAGCTTTACGGACTTTGCCTTCTCTGACCTGTCCCTCGCCGAGGAAGAGGTGGACTGTGAAAGCGGTGAAATCTGCCTGTCCTTCACCGTGACCAACACGGGGCAAAGAGCTGGCGTCGCCGTGCCTCAGCTTTATGTGCGCGATGAGCTGGCCAGTGTTGTCCGTCCCGTCAAGGAGCTAAAAGCTTTCACGCGGGTCGCGCTGAAAGCAGGCGAAACGGGCAGGGTAACCTTTGTGGTGCCAACCGACATGCTCTGCTTCACAGGACCGGAAGGTCACCGGATTGTGGAACCGGGAACCCATTGCCTGATGGTCGGTGCGTCGAGCGGCGATATTCGCTTGCAGGCGCGTGTCACGCTCACTGGCAAAACGCACGCACTTGGCAAATCATGGCGCATGGAAAGCCGTGCTGAAATTGGCTAGAACGCTTTGACGATAAACCGGGTCATCGATTTGGATTTAAACGCCATCTCGGGGACGCGTATTTCCAAGAATTGCTCTCTATTCGGGATGCATTTTAACGCGGTTTGACACCAGTATTGGAGTTAACCAAGAATTAATTATGCGATGGCTCAACCCGGCTCTTTGTGCGAAAGTGCATTACCCCGAAACACGCGTAAATGGTTGTGTCATGTTTGGTTTTATTTTGCTTCTTGGTTATTTGATGACTTGGTCTTTCATTGTATGGGGGACAAGTTATCTGTCCGTAATTCTTTCCATTTTGATTATTGCAATCCCGTTTTCTGTTGTCATGGGTTTTGGGTTGTCGCAACGCGATGAAGGCTTGATGGGAAATTTTGGCTGATTTTCTGACATGTCCGATACCGAAAGCTCGGGGAGTGAGATGCATGCCCGTGTCTTTTGGCGCTTGATACCATGCAAGGATCCAGCAATGAGGCAAGTTGGGTCTTTGTTCTTGCCTTAATACGAAGAATGCGAGATGCGACCACCTTCTCAGTCTTGGTGACTTTGAGAAGAAAATGAGCAAGTTGGATCACCCATCCGGTCGGGCAAAACGCTTCTTCATCTAACGAAATGAACAGGTTGGATATGATAATTGTAACAGGGTCCGGTGGCCTCATAGGCTCAGAAGCAGTCGCCAAGTTCTCGGATCTGGGCATGCAGGTCCATGGCGTTGACAATAACCTGCGACAGTATTTTTTCGGGGAAAGCTCTTCAACGCAATGGCGCGTGCAAGAGTTGGAAAAGACGATCCCCAATTACACACACCACGATATTGACCTCAGAAACTACGAAGCCGTCGAAGCGCTTGTAAAATCTCTGGCCTCTGAGTTGAAATATGTCGTCCATGCAGCAGCGCAACCCTCACACGACTGGGCAGCTAAAGAACCATTGACCGATTTTTCTGTCAATGCGATCGCCACACACTATCTGCTCGAAGCCGTTCGCAAACATGCTCCCCATGCCGCATTCGTCTTTCTTTCGACCAACAAGGTTTATGGCGACACCCCTAATTCCTTGCCACTGGTTGAAACAGACACCCGCTGGGAACTTGATCCGTCCCATCCCTTCGCAGACAAGGGGATCGACGAAACCATGTCGATTGACCAGAGCACCCACAGTGTCTTTGGGGCATCAAAAGTTGCTGCCGATGTGATGGTGCAGGAATATGGCCGATATTTCGGAATGAACACCGCAGTCTTCAGAGGCGGCTGTTTGACGGGTTCGGGTCATTCCGGTGCAGAGTTGCACGGATTTCTTGCCTATCTGATGCAGTGTATCGCAACAGACAAGCCCTATCGCGTGTTTGGCTACAAAGGCAAGCAAGTGCGAGACAACATTCATTCCAGCGATTTGGTGGCGGCAATCTGGGAATATTTCAAAGCGCCAGCCCCGGCCAAGGTTTACAATATGGGGGGAAGCCGCTTCTCGAACTGCTCAATGCTTGAAGCGATAGCGATGGGCGAGAAGATTTGCGGGCGATCCCTTAATTGGACCTATGATGAAGAAAACCGCATCGGGGACCATATCTGGTGGATTTCAGACATTTCCCGCTTCCAACAGGATTATCCAGATTTCAAGCTGCAGTTCGATATTCAGGCGATCCTTGAGGAAATGTTCGAGAACGGCCATCAGCGCTGGAGAAAGTCTGCGCCATGATCGATCGCGGGAAGAGAAATGTCGCCGGTATAAATATCAGCGTGATCGACTATGAGGCCGCCGTCAGCAAGGTGATACAAGCGGCTAAAGACAAGCAAAAACTGTCTGTGTCGGCATTGGCTGTGCACGGTGTCATGACAGGCGTACAAGATGATCAACACCGGCATCGATTGAACCAGCTCGATCTTGTGGTGCCTGATGGTCAACCGGTCCGGTGGGCTCTTAAATGGCTCCACAACGAAAATCTTCCAAACAGAGTTTATGGCCCTGAATTGATGAAAAGGGTCTGCGCTGCCGCCGAAAGCGAGGGCCTGTCCATATTTCTCTATGGCAGCAGGAAAGAGGTTATCGCCGCGCTTCAAGACAATCTGCTGGCAGAATTTCCAAACTTGAAAATCGCAGGCTCAACACCATCCCAGTTTCGTCAGGGCAATGATGATGACAGCCGTGACGCAATGGAGAAAGTCAAGCAGACCGGAGCTGACATTGTCTTTGTCGGCTTGGGGTGCCCTCGGCAGGAAGTGTTTGCCTATGAGAATGCAGCCCAGCTGAGTGTTCCAACACTGGCAGTCGGGGCTGCGTTTGACTTCCACGCAGGTCTCTTGTCACAAGCGCCCGGTTGGATGGGCAACAACGGTTTAGAATGGCTCTATAGGCTCATTCACGAGCCCAAAAGACTGTGGCGCCGGTATCTCTATCTCAATCCGCTCTACCTCATGACCATTTTTTCTCAATGGCGTGCGCCCGATAAACGATTGGAACTCTCCATGAGAGAGCCCTCAAGAAGAGAAAATTACTTGTGATGTTGCTCTCGGTCGTTATTCCGTGGCATCGCAATCCAGAGGATTTGCAAAGAGCAGTAAAGAGTGTCCTTGCACAAACCTGGCAGGACCTGGAGATCCTTGTCGTTGCAAATGGCGTGACTGATCACGACCTCAGCGAAGCAAAAAAGATTTGCGACAATTCACGTACAAAGTTGGTGACCACCCAACAAAAAGGCCCTTCCTTTGCGCGCAATCTGGGTATGGAACGATCAAAAGGGGAGCTGATTTTTTTCCTGGACGCAGATGACGTCTTTTTGCCCAACAAGCTCGAGGTTTTTGCCGAGCATTACCAAAAAGCGCCTTTTGATCTTGCTTTTTCGCGAGGGGTGCGCGACCGAGGAAATGGGGTTGAAATCCCAATGCCCAGAGATCTTTGGGACGGTGACACGCCAATCGCGGATTTCTTCTTTGTGATGGCAGGCAATATTAGCAGTTCCGCATTGGTGATTTCCAAATCCGCAGCTGCGGTCCTTGCCTTCAAACCGCCACCATATGAAGACCCGGATCTGGTGATTCAGGCCGAGCAAAAAGGCATGGTCACAACAATGCTGCCGCAGCTTCTCTATATTTGGTCGGATTATCGCACAGAAGGCCGTCTATCCAGAGAGGTCGACGTTGAGAGCCGCATGAACTGGATCTCTTCTCTTCCTGACAATGTAACCAAACGTGCACGCCTTGCATTCAAAGCTCGCTGCGTTGCACAACATATATTCCCTAAGCATTTTTTGTTTTGCTTACGCATTTTCTTTAAAGCCGGGGTCTCAAGAGCTGTGCCATTGCGTGAAATTTTGCTGTTCATCCTCCGTGGTCTGCTTCCCAAAAAAGCGGAAAGCTGGCTTCTCGATCTGTATTTCACATCAAGATCAAAGGGCGGAACGCAACCATGACCCGAGCGATCATTTCAAGTGACTTAGTTGCAAGCAATCTGAAAATCCGGTTTGCGTCGCGCTTTGACGATGTTGAGAGCGATTGGAAACAGCTTGAATCCAAGGCGATCCTGAGTGCTTTCCATTCCTTTTTCGCAATGCGGGTCATCCTAGAAACCGCAGCCAAGAGACATTCGATTGTAATCGCCACAATCAGCATCAAAGGCGATCCTGACCCAATTGCAATCTTCCCGTTTGTGAAAAGGCGAAAGAATGGTCTGTCGGTTCTGACGCTCATAGATGAAGAGATCGTCGACTACGGCTTTGCTGCCATCGATGAAACGAGGGTAGGGCCGGAGTCCATCGACCTGATCCTCAACTTCCTGTCCCGAAACCTGCCTTGCGACTATTTCTATATCAACAAGGTTCCGCAATCCGTTTGTGGAGGGGATAATGCTCTGGTCCATGCAAAGAACATGCGTCGTTTGCCTCTGTCCTCATGGTGCATTTTACCTGACGGCGATTACGATACTTTCGCCAACCAAAACCACTCAAAAAGCATCAGGGTTTCGACCGGTCGCAGAAAACGCAAACTGAGCCGCGAAACGGATCGCCATGTGGAAATCAAGATTGGCGAACAGGTGACAGACGAAAATCTGAATGATTTTTATGAAATGCGCCGCATTTGGGCACGCCAAAGAGGTTGGACTGATATATTGGCCAGCCCCGATTGGCAGGAGGCCTACAGGGCACTGTCTCAACCAGACCCGTCCGCAACACAGCTATGGTGGGCCCGTTTGAGTGTGAATGGAACGGATGTTGCCATGCTGGTTGGCTTGGTTTTCAAGCATCACATGCTGGCGTTGTTTCCGGCCTCTATCGAGAGCGAATGGGACAAATACGCCCCCGGGATCCAGCTTTTTGATGAAACCATGCGGCACTTTTTTGGCGCTGGCTATAAAGTCTATGATTTCTCAATCGGTGATTTGCCATACAAGGCCGGCTTTGGCGCAACATGCAACCCTCTCTTTGATGCGGTTTATCCATGCTCGCTGTTGGGCAAATTGTATTTCCAGTTTTGGAAACTCAAAGCATGTCTGCGCAACGATCCAAAGGTTCGAAAGATACTCGCCTACGTGCGTAAGTGAGCCTGATGGTCTTAGATGAAAGAAAGATGGTTGGGATCCGCTGATATGGAGAATGAAGGCTTTGAGGAGAGGCATGCGTCTAATGTTGACCCGGATGCCAGCTTATCCTTCTTGCTACGCCAAGAGCGCCAAGGATTTTCCCGCAGTTCAAAGCGGCTTTCATGCCCCAGAACAACATATGCTTGCGCCCTGACAGGAGGGCCGCGAGGGTGAGCAAGGCTGACGCGACCAGTTTTGCGGCCGCATCTACCATAAACATAAAGCGCTTAATGAATGAAGCGCGCGCGAGCATGACCCTTGCGTGACTTGTGCCCTGTATTCTGCTGCGCTTGAGCATATAGGCGGCGTTGCAGCGAGAAAGAGGGACCTCTTCCCATGCCTTGGCTTTATCGATCACGACCATCCGCCCGCCCAGATCGCGCAGCCGATGAAAAAAGTCGTGATCTTCTCCACCCGTTTTGCCAAAGGCAGGATCAAACCGGAGAGCATTCGTTTCGATAAAGGCTCGGCAAACCAACGTGTTACCAGTTCGGCCAATCTCGCTCAGTCTGCCATCGTCTGACCAATGCCAATCATCAAAAAGGGGATCCGCGGCCCGAAACCAAGCCGGGGTGCTTTCGGGGTAATTGTGATAGACGGGCGCAAGTATGACCTCTGCATCATGACGCTTTGTGGCGGCGATGAATTCCGACAGCCAGTCTTCCGCCACATATTCATCGTCATCAACAAAGATGATCCACCGACCCGTTGCCGCGTCAAGACAGGCATTGCGCGCTTTGGATACGTTGCCAGCGGCAACCTGCAGGATTGAGCAGCCCGCCCGCTGTCCAATCAGCTTTCCCACAGCTCCGGTCTTGCTGTCATCTGCGATGATGATTTCAGCCTCAACGCCAGAATGGGCAATTGCTTTCTCCACACTCTCAATCGTCACAAACAGATGGTCGCGTCCAATACTTGCAACACAAATAGACGCGATCGTCATTGACGGCTCCTTGTAAACCGAGTTGGTGCAGCAAATATCACAATCACGAGAATGACAGAGCTGGGATCCAACGATTGCAGCCAGTTCGTTTCAAGTAAATTTTGCAAAACCGAATAGACCAAAATACACGAAACCAGAAAGGCATGGCTTGGGAACAGCCGATCAAGATGACCATTTCGCCAGAATGCGATGCTGAGCAACAATAAAAACAGCACCAACCCAACAAGTCCCGTTTCCAAAGCCAAATCGATATAGCCGTTATGCCCGTGACCGGCGATCTGAACAAATCCAAAAGGCGCGCCATGGGCTGGGGACAAGTCTCCAATTTTCCAGAATGAATGATATCCATATCCAAGGATCGGTCGCTTCTGAAACTCCTGAATGGCAAAATCCCAAACACCGGTTCGCCCGGTAAAGGTTGGCTCCCCTGCGGCCACCATGGAAATGTCGGACAAGGTTACGCCCAACCCAGCAAGAGATAAGATGCCGACAGCAAACAGCACAAGAACCAAAATGACACTTCCCATCATAGAAAGGTGGAGCTTTCTGGTCATGATGGACAAAAACAGGGCAATGAAAGGGGCACTCAGAGCCAATGCAAGCGATGTTTTTGACTGACTTTTGTAAATCAGGAAGACAGCCACTATGGCCAAAAGCAGACCGAAAAGCCGTGTGGGTCTGTTCCAAATTCCAAACAATCCGAAAAACAAAAACAAGGAGGCAAAATAGCCCAGATTGTTTTTGTGCGGGTAAATGCCACGATGGCCGATCGGTGTCGGAGGGGTGAATAGAACCGCTAGCAAGTTCAACAATGCAGCCAGACAGCAAATCCAGAACAGAACGAGCAAGATGCGGTCTGCCCGTTGAGACACCTTGCTGGCGAGCATGACACAAACAAGCGACAGGACGAGCAACACCGATTGCTTGATCGAGTGGTCGGGCACCAGTGCCCAAATGCTGGTTATGCAAAAATAGATAAGCACTGTAGCGAATATGACCAAGGCAAACCCATCAATGCGATTCCATTTTGGCCATTCCAGACCATACAGAATGAGCGTCAGGCAGAGGACCAGAGGATAAAACACCTTGTTTATGGGATAGTCGACACTCTGCTCTGCAACCAAACCCGTCACCAAATCAATGGTGGCCGGATGGGTCCATGCGATGAGGGGCCAAATGATGGCAAGGTAGGCAAAAACCAGACCCGGAATACCGGCGGCTATTTTGGATCGGTAAGTGTCGGGCAAAGCTTCACTATGCTTCATCATAGCTTTGCTCCGCGCCGGCGATTTGAGAGCGACCAAAAATGAACCAGGATTGTATCAGCAGTTCGAAGATTTCGACGCATATCAAAAGATAGAGAATGGTCGTCGTTGGCAGACCGGTTTGCAGCAAGACGAGAAGCCCGAGCAAGGCAAGGGCTGAGGTCGCGGCTCCGAAAATGGTGAGAAGACGGAATTTTCGTTGCGCTTGCAGCATCGTTGAAGCAACCACATTCAGCGAGAATATAGATGTATGCGCCCACCATAAACACAGAATAAAAAACACATTCGGATATCGACCGCTGAAAATCATGCTTTCCAGCCATGGCCATAAAACAACGAGAGCCAGCGCATAAACCAATGACACTCCGACCAGAAGAACGCCTCCTTCGATCATGATGGTCATCGCCTTTTCCTGTTGCTTCCCCCTCAAGGCAGCAACCATCCGGGGACGAGCCACTCTGGCCCATGCGAACGAGATGAGCTGAATAGGGGAAGCCAGAAAGCGGCTGGCCTGGAGATTGCCCAGAGCAGGCGTCCCACGCCAGAATTCGACCATAAAAATGTACGCGCGCATCTGCAGTTCGGTTTGGGCTGCACCCGCAAATGCCCACATGCTATCATGAAGAGCTGGCTTGTAAGAATGATAGGCACGCGCCATTCTCGGGCTGTCCCATTCCGCCTTAGAAATATTCAAGATCAAGGCAAGACAATTGCCACCTCCAAGGGCAACAAGGCTTGCGGTCAATGGATCTGTGACGAGGTATCCAACCCCCAAGAAAATGCAGGTCGCCACAACATAGCTCGCATCCAGCTTCAATGCCTTTGTTGACGTATCGCTGACAAAAAAGCCATTGCGCCAAAATTCCCGCAGAAGGTTGGCGAACGCATACAAGGTGACCGTCAAAACAATCATGTCGCTGAAACCAAGAGCGAAACAGACCAGCAAAATCAGCAAAGAGGCAACCAACGAAAAATGGATATTGACCCAGCTTATGTCCGTTCTCAGCTTCGTTGCGACAGGGGCTTCGTTGCCAGGTATCAAAATGTTGAGCGGAGTTAGTATCAGAGCGCTTTGTGCCGACATCAGCGCGAATACCAAAGCCTGACACAAGACAAATTTGCCAAACGTCTCCGGGTCAGTTTGCGACACCAACAACAAATTCATGCCAAGCCCCAAGGCACTTAACAGGCCCTGATCAATCACAGAATGATTCAGTCGGGAATGAAGCATGTTGGGCGTTACACTTTTGCAAGATGATAGAGTTGGCGAATTCGGTCTTTGACAGTCGGCCCATCAGCGGCAAGCTGCAAGAGCTTTTCCAAGTGCACCCCGCCCTGAACAGCCTGTCGGCAGCGCAATGACCCAAACGAGCCGCCAAAGCGACCATCGCATGTATAGATTGTCTTATATCCAGCCTTCTTGAGCGTGCGACAGACCGTGCGATTGTAGGAGCCAAAGGGCGGAGCAGCTTTGCAGACCTCACTCCCCACCAAATCCTCAAGCTCAGCTTTGCTATCAAAGACTTCCGCGCGGAGCTGAGATTGGCTGATAGTACACCAATCGACGTGATCCAGGCCGTGCGAACCAATTTCCATCCCAGCTGCATGGATTTCGCGTATTTCAGCCGATGTCACGCGATCAGAACGGCCAATAAAATGGGTTGGGATAAAAAATGTTGCATGCAAGCCGCGCTCCAGCAGCCAAGGCAACAGGTCGTCATAATCACTGCGAAAGCCATCATCACAGGTAATTTCGAGTTCGAAACCATTTGCACTGGCACTGGCACTGGCACTGGCATCCAGTTGGTCGAACAGTGGGATGAATTCATCAAGGCGCAGCCAATAGTTTGCCTCTTCTTTTGTTGCTGGAGGTTCAGCTCCAACACTGTGCAGGCACAAGATAAGGCGCTGACGCATTTCAATGGGCATTGTCATATGCCTTCTTGGAAAACACTGTTCTAATCAAAATGAAAAGATCGAGTTTCAGACTCCAGTTGGCGATATATTCTTGATCATATCGAACCCGGTTGGCCATTTGCTCCAAGGTCGAGGTCTCGCCTCTTAAACCATGAATTTGCGCCCAACCGGACAAACCGGGACGCAAGCAATAGCGCTTGAAAAAGCCGGGAATGCTCGCAGAGTATTTTTCATCTAGAGCAATGGGATGAGGTCGAGGGCCAACGAGCGACATGTCGCCCACAAACACATTCCACAATTGCGGCAACTCATCGATATTGTACCGACGCAAATAGGCTCCAACCCGCGTGATGCGGGCATCGCCAGCGACTGCCTGCTTGAACTCGGATTTGCTTGCTGCCGCGGTCATGGATCTGAATTTGAGAATTGTAAATGTCCCATTCCAGCCATTGCGCATTTGCCGGTAGAAAACCGGTCCCGGACTATCGAGTTTAATTATAAGCGCGATGGGAATGAAGAGGAGGGGACCCAATATCACGAGCCCGATAAAAGATCCCAAAACATCAATAATGCGTTTGATGACCAATTGTCTGGCGCTTACACCTACAAGCAGATCGTGAGGAAGCGTAGCAACGGAATGCCGTGGCCTGATTTCATCTGAGGAACTAAGATTAGACACTTTGGCGCTCCTGTGCGTGATCAAACAGGTTTGCCAACACGTCATACATCGGAGCCGGTGCAAGCGTGTCATCAAATGGCAAGCCCTGATTGCCCTTGATATGGAGGTATCGGCGATACCAGCTTTCGCGATCAGACAAGCTCCATGTGACAACACCGCGTACCATCGAATAATCCAATGCTGGCTGCAGTATCTTTTTCACTTCATCTGCCGCGCGTTGGCGACGGTAAGCAAGGGACCCTTTAAGATGGTGCGCTTCACGCACATCCAGCTCTGTAAAGCTCACCTCAAGTCCGAATGCCTCGATCTCGTCCAAAAACCGGCGAAAGACCGGCTCGCTATATTGAAATTGCACATTGAGATGGGCTTGCAGACCAAGGCCATGCAGGGGAACATCTTGCGATAGCAATTTCTCGATCAAACGCAGAATTGCCAATCGACGCAGTGCCTGTCTTTTGTCGTCATAGATCAGGTCATACTCATTGAGATACAACTTTGCATCCGGTGCACCAGCATGGGCAATGTCAAAAGCCTCGCGAATATAGGCGCTCCCGATCATTTTGAGGAACGGGTTGTTGCGCAAGTGATCAGGTTGACCATCCTCTGGCTCGACTGGCTCGTTGATCACATCCCATTGAAATATAGAGCTTCTATAGTGCGCAACAGTTTCCCTCAGCCATGGCACCACCAAATGTTGCCAATGCCAGGTCTGCCCCAAATTCTCGACCCATTCGGGAAGCTGCGCATGCCAAAGCAAGGTATGCCCACGCACTCGTTTGTTTGCGCCTTTGGCGATCGAAACGATTTTATCCGGACGACTGTAATCTCTATCGCCCAGCCGCATTTCAATATCGCCCCATTTCAACTCCCATTCGGGTGTCCAGACATCACATTGATCAAACAGGAGCTTGGCATATGCATCGGAATCTGTGACTTGATCGCTCGTCACCGCGCTGCCAAAGAACAGTCCCTTCGCTCTGGCCAGTTCGCTCAGCGCAGGGGAATGCGTTGAGGCAATCGCCCCCATCGGAACGCCCGCAGCAACCGAACAACCAATCAATGCTGTGCTTAGAAAAGATCGACGCGAAATCATTTTACACCGCTGGCTTACTCACAAATATGCGAGGCTCTCTGGAGTAAGTTGCACCGTTTGGACGGTCTCCGTTCAACATGGTGAGCACGGGTTTCGGATCTGACAGCCTTTGATCGAAATAGGAAATCGTCGTTTCCAGACCCTCTCTGAAACTGACATTCGGAACCCAGCCGAGCTCTCGTTTTGCTTTTGCAGTATTCGGGCAGCGAACCTTTGGATCGTCTGACGGCAATGGCCGTCTTTCGATCACAGACTTGGAACCGGTCAATTCGATGATGAGTTCAGCAGCCTCAAGAATTGTGAATTCGTGCTGATTGCCAAGGTTGACCGGCACCGACACATCGCTGTTCATCAACCGGATCAAACCATCAACAAGGTCAGAAACGTAACAGAAGGAGCGTGTCTGGCTGCCGTCGCCATAAATTGTGATCGGCTTGTTCTCAAGTGCCTGCACAATGAAGTTGGACACAACGCGGCCATCATTGATTTGCATGGACGGGCCGTAAGTGTTGAAGATGCGAGCAATGCGCACCTCCAAACCAAATTCTTTCTGATAGGCGTAGCAAAGAGCCTCGCCAGCGCGTTTGCCCTCGTCATAGCAGGCCCGCTCACCAAAGCAATTGGTGTTGCCCAAATAGCTTTCGGCTTGAGGATGCTCAAGCGGATCGCCATAAACCTCGCTGGTCGACGCTTGTAGAATCCGAGCTTTGTTCTGCTTTGCAAGATCCAGCAGATTCATCATTCCCAAAAACGATGTTTGCAGCGTTTTGACATGGTCTGCCTGATAGTGAACCGGCGATGCCGGGCAGGCCAAATGATAAATCTGATCAGCTTCCAATTCGAGAGGATCGCAAACATCATGCTCTATCAGTTTGAAATTATCGTGGTTCAGATAATCCTTGTGATTTTCCGCACGCCCCGTACAAAAATTGTCAACACTGACGACGCTATGACCTTGTTCCAGAAGTGCCTTTACAAGGTGACTTCCAACAAAACCAGCTCCTCCAGTCACAACTACCTTTTTGAACATTTTACAATCCTATTAACTGTGTGTTTTCCGGCTTCTCTGAATTTCAATCTGGACTAGGAAAAGCGGACGATTACGCACGATTACTACTCTGGCGCGGAAATGGCGGCATTGGTCTTCGAGCCTGGTTCCTCGGGGCAGGGGAGGAATAAGCAAGATTGCCAGTGGACTGCGATTGCGTTTTAGGGGTGGACGCGACGGCAGCAATGGAAACAGTGTTCGCGGACACCATTTCCTCTTTTCTGCGAGACTGGCGATCCCGGCCTTTTGGCGTTGGGCCCATGATCCTTTTGATCTCTCCCAACAGAAACAGCATCACACCTACCACGGCCCCCAATATGGCGGCCAACAAGATCGTGATCACGAAGCGGGGTTTTGCTGGCGTGGATGGTGCTTCCGCAGGCGCAAGAATTTGAACGGTGCTCGCTGGCAGCACAACCTGCTCACGGATCTTGAGCGCGCGTTCCAACAAATTCTGATAAAGCCGCGATTTGGCTGCTGCAATTTTTTCCAACTCTTCAAGCTGCACGGTCGCAGCATTGGCAACTGTTTGTTTTTGCTCAAAACTATTCAGGAGAGATTGGAGTGACGCTTCCTTGTTTCGTGCCGCCTCATACTCGCTTTTGGCCTTAAGAGACATGCGTCTATATTCAGACCGCAAAGAGCTTTCGATATTGGCAATTCGCTCATCAAGCGCCAGCATCTGAGGATGCTTTGGCCCCAAGGAAACCGACAAAGAAACTTTCTGGTTCAACGCATTTTGGTAGCTGTTTCGCAATCCGTCGACCACTGTTGAACTAAGAGCATTATTAGAGATGCCGACGCCGACTTTTTCAGTGGCAAGTCGATTGGTTTGTTCAAGGGCCTCTTTTGCATTTCGGGTTTCAAAGGACGCCTGGGTAAGCTGGCTCGTCAAATCCCTTAATTGTTGCTCATTTATCGGCAGGCTCTGGGCACCGACCAATTTGTTTTTGGACCGGAACACTTCGACTGCGCGGCGCGCTTCCACATAGTCCTTTTGCAAGCCGTCAAGGCGTGCTTCGATGGCTGAAGCCGTCTCGGCATTGCTTCTGCTTGCCCGTGACTGAAGGTTCCCCTGGTAGATCTTGACCAGACCATTGGCAAGGTCGGCAGACTTCTGCGCCGAATTGCTTTCGACGCTGATAACGATGATGTAGGTATTGCCTGCCCGTTCCACTTTCACCGCTTTGCCAAGCTTTTCCAACGCTCGGTCATGCGGAGATCTGGTGCCACGGCTTGCGTAACTCGGGCCATAAATTACAGATTTGATTAAGCTTGTGAGGCGGCTAGGCTGACCATTGGCATTGCCGAATTCCTCATCATCGAGCAAATCAAACTCGTTGATCAGGGCATTCAACGCTGACCGGGACCCAATCACGCCGATCTGACTTTGCACCAAAGCAATATCCGCACCCGCAGATGATGTTCCAAGCCCAGTTGGGGCGGCGCCATCCTGCGTTTGCTGACGAGGGCGCGGGTCGATTAGAATTTCCGCTGATGAAACATATTTTGGTGTCGCATACCATAAGTAGGCCACTCCAAGCAAAACAGAGAGGGCAACACAAACTGTAATGACCCGAGCACTCCGTTTTATAAGAAACAGGAGCTTTCTGACGTCATCCGCAAAATTTGCGCTATTACTTTCCATATCGGGATGCACCATGACGCTTTACTTCATATGGTTAAGATGACGTTCGCAAACGCGATTTAATTTAAGATATTAATAAAATATTAATAGCATTGTCGGCTGTTTTTGAAAATGGCTAACTAAAAACAAAGTTAATTCCGCAGGCCCAATAATCCGCCCATCCCAAGCGGTGCGTGAAATTGATGGAATAAGGTTGTATCTTCAAAAAAAGATTTTATAGGTTGCAGATCGTAGCAATGGCGCAGACGCAGCCTAAGTGGACTCCAAACGCAAAAAGGGCGGTCCCCAAACGGAACCGCCCCAATGTAAAGCCAAGCACTCTGATCAAAGCCCATCAAAATCCTGCTTTTTAAACAGGGACGGGCATCATGGTCGCGCTGGATATGTCTGCGTTTTTCTCTATTTCAGCAACGCCAAGATCTCTTGCGCGGCGGCCGCCGATGACGCTGGGTTCTGACCCGTGACAAGCTTGCCATCCCGCAGAACGAAGCTGCCCCAATCCGGGCCTTTTTCATAAACGCCGTCATTTGCCTTGAGCATATCTTCAACCAGGAACGGCACGACGTCGGTCAGGCCAACGGCCTCTTCTTCGCTATTTGTAAAGCCTGTCACCCGGCGGCCAGACACAAGCGGTTTGCCGTCCTTGCCTTGGGTGTGGCGGAACACGGCAGGAGCGTGACAGACTGCACCAACAGGGAGGTCCGCACCGGCAAAGGCTTCGATCAATCGCTTGCTGTCTGCGTCTTCAGCAAGATCCCACAAGGGGCCATGGCCACCCGGATAAAAAACGGCGTCAAACCCGTCTTCGCTCACGTCCGATAGCTTCAGCGTGTGGGCGAGATGCTTCTGCGCGTCGTTGTCTTTCTTGAAACGGCGGGTGTCATCCGTTTGTGCGTCCGAGGTGTCGCTGCTGGGATCAAGGGGCGGCTGACCACCTTTGGGCGAGGCCAATGTGATATCGGCGCCAGCATCTTTGAAAACATAGTAGGGAGCCGCAAATTCTTCCAGCCAGAAGCCGGTTTTCTTGCCAGAGTTCCCGAGGGTATCGTGCGATGTGAGTACCATTAGAATTTTCATGGTCATGTTTCCTGTTCTCGTCAGCGCGGATTATGCGCTTGTCAAAATTTTCCCGTTAGACAACTCAATGCGTCATTCGCGGCATTTGGTTGGCTGCTTTCAAAGCGTACGGAACCGCACCGCCAGCAGACGCTGGCGGTTTGTTGTACGGTCTAAGAGAGGATCACGGTTTTTTATTGGGCCGCTTCAAGAATGCGCCGGGCATCATTGGGAGTGATTGCACCATGTTCGCCAAGTGCGGTCATGCCATGGTCCTTCAAGGCAGCGACAATGCGATCAATTTCCGGCGCTGCAACGTCATAGTCACCCAGCCGTGTCTTGATGCCGATGGACTCAAAAAATCCGCGGGTGGCATCGATTGCGGCGTCGATCCGTTCATCGTCGGATCCGGTGCGAATGTCCCAAACATTGGCAGCATATTGCAGCAATTTCTCGCGTTTCGGGCCGCGCTGATCATTCATCAGGGATGGCAACACAACTGCCAGGGTGCGGGCGTGATCGGTGTCGTTGAGCGCGGTAATCTCATGCCCGATCATGTGGCTTGCCCAGTCCTGAGGAACCCCTGCGCCGATCAGGCCATTGAGCGCCAGCGTCGCCGTCCACATCAGGTTGGCACGAACATCATAGTCCTTGGGCGTTTCAAGCGCTTTTGGCCCAAGATCAATGAGGGTGCGCAGCAGGGTTTCTGCAAAGCCATCCTGAACATGAGCTTCAGACGGGTAGGTGAGATATTGTTCGATAATATGAACAAAGGCATCCGCAACACCGTTGGCGATCTGGCGTGGGGGCAGGGAGTAGGTAACCTCTGGGTCAAGAACCGAAAAGACCGGATAGCAATGGGCGCTCATGAAGGGAAGCTTGGCACCCTTTTCAGCGTTGGTGATCACCGAGCCGGAATTCATTTCCGAAGCTGTGGCGGGCAGTGTCAACACAGTCCCGAACGGCATGGCGCCTTTCACGACAGCGCCGTGCGAGGTCAGGATTTCCCAAGGATCGCCGTCGTAAAGCGCCGCAGCCGCGATGAATTTGGTGGCGTCGATGACAGACCCACCGCCGACAGCGAGAAGGAATGTTATGTCTTCCTTGCCGATAAGTTCAACCGCTTTCAGCGCGGTTTCAAAACGGGGGTTCGGTTCGATCCCGCTGAATTCTACCAAAGAGTGACCAGACAGTGCTTCACGCACCTGAGCCAGAACGCCGGTCCGTTCAGCGCTTCCCCCGCCATAGATGACAAGAACCTTGGCGTCAGCAGGAACCTGATCTTTCAGATCCGCGATACGGCCCTTGCCAAACAGGATATGCGTGGGATTGCGAAAATCGAAATTTTTCATTGGTCAAGCTCTCTTCAGTTTTAATGAGCAACCGCACGTCGATTGGTCTGCGTGTGTCGCTGCAATAGGTCAAATCTGGTACGCCTCTTCGACAAGACGTTGAGCGTCAAGGTTGGAAATGCCAGAAAAAATGGAATATTCCCGAATGAAACCTTGTTCTGCCATTGGTAAAGCCCACAAGGCGATGCGCTTATTTCCAAGTTCCTAAAATAGGTTGATCTTGCAGCATTTCAAGGCAGGCGGCAACAGCTTTGCGGTCGGAGAGCCGCGATCTGTTCGAGGCACTAAAGCCCACGCAAGTCCAACAAGCAGGTAGCTCATAATCACAAAGTCAGCGCATTGCAGAAGATGCATAAATCATGGGTGACGCGTTTCGCTTCAAAACGGGAATTGTAATTTCCAGTCGAAAATGGTAGTTGGTCGTCATCCTATCGCTTACACACTTTAAATGGGGGTGCCATATGTCCAAAAATACCACACGCGCCCCAGGGGCGATGAGCTGACCCAGAACCGATTGTCGGTTCCTGCAGCTCCCATGTGACCAGCTCTTTCAGTAAGTTTTGACCTCAGCGTGACCGAACCTTTGCGGGAGGTTTGCGCATATGGATTATCGAGGTCGCTTGAAAAGCATCTTTCTTGGCTTTTATAGGCGAAGCTGCTCGCATCAATACCCAAAATATTTCCAAAGGACATCCCAATATGGGCAATCCTTATGAGGGCCCTGTGTCTGCAAGCGCAGACGCATGCCCTATTCACACATTCTATTCAGCGCGTTCTTGGATCGAAGGGACGGCAGAGGATCAATTGCGGCTGGTTTCAGCCATGGATGGCGTCGAACATGTCGCGGCCTTCCCAGATCTGCATCCGGGCAAATTCGGGCCAGTCGGCTGTGCCATCCTGTCGTCCAGACTCTATCCGCATCTCATCGGCAACGATATCGGATGCGGAATGTCACTCTATGCGCTTGATCTTCCGGCGCATGCAATCAAACTGGACAAAGCGAGCAAAAATCTGCGTCAACTCCCTTGCCCTGCATCAGAGGAAGAGAAGGAGCATTATTCAGTGCGCCTTGAAGCCTTAGGGCTTAGCCGCTCCCTTTATCCCGATTCATTGGGATCCGTTGGCGGAGGCAATCACTTTTGTGAAGTGCAGCAGGTCGAACAGATCATCGATCCTGTATTGGCAATAGAAGCGGGCCTGAACACGCAATCTGCCTATCTTCTTGTCCATTCTGGCTCGCGAGCCTTTGGCAGCGATATTTTTGCGACGGTGAAGCCAAATCAAGAACTGTCGAAAAGGGAAATGGATGACTATCTGTCCATGCATGATCAGGCGGTCCGATGGGCATCATTGAACCGACAATTGATCGCTGAACGCGCCGCGAGAGCCTTGCGTACTCAGTGCCATCTCATCGCTGATGCACCACATAACATAGTGGAGCAGATGAGAACTGAGACAGGAAATGTAAGGTTCTTGCATCGCAAGGGCGCAGCAAAAGCCGATGGCACTCTTGTGCCGTTGGCAGGGTCTCGTGATGCGCTGAGCTATCTGGTTCATCCAACAGGTACAATCAATGCTTCTCTGGAGTCACTGGCGCATGGCGCCGGACGAAAGCACAATCGAAGGGCTATGCATGGCAGAGAGAAGTCTCGCGGCATTCAGGCATCTGCTACAAACCGAACGTCTCTGGGAGGTCGGGTGATCTGCGAAGACAAGCAAATGCTGATTGAAGAAGCGCCCGATGCCTACAAGGATGCAAGTCGGGTTTTGGCCGATCTGGAAGAGGCAGACCTGATCCGGACGATCGCTGTCTTCAAACCTCTGATCACCTTCAAGAAAGCCGTTCTTCTTGAAGGCAATTCAGGAAAAAGAAACGACAAGTCATTTGACCGAAAGAGCAAAAGCCGGAGGTATAAAAAATAATGCCAAAGGAACAAACTAGGCTATTGGTCACCAGCGGTGACGGACCAAGAGAATGCCAAAGGGCCGTTACTCTGTGTTTGCGCGCAATGGCGAAGGAGGCCAAATCTCGACAGTTGTCGATGGAGATTGAACCGGCGGCAAGCGAAAGCGAGGGTTGCGTCCAGTCGGCGTTGGTTTCGCTTACCGGCCAAGACTGCGCAGACTTTGCTCGCCATTGGTGTGGCACCATCCAATGGATTTGCAACAGTCCATTCAGACCACATCACAAACGGCAAAACTGGTATATCGCCATTTTCCCTGTCGAGAATGACATCGCGGATAGCTTTGAGATTGAATCAGGCGATTTGCGCTATGAAACCTTCCGGGCTGGCGGGCCGGGCGGTCAACATCAAAATACAACAGATAGTGCTGTTCGCCTCACGTATGGTCCCAGCGGCCTATCGGTCATTTCCCGAGATGAGCGATCTCAGCATCGCAACAAACAGGTGGCGCTTGAGCGATTGAGAACGAAGTTCATTTTAATGGAAAGCGAGGTGGCTGCCGCAACGAAACGCAACGAAAACCAGCTGCACAAGCAACTAGAACGCGGCAATCCAACTCGAATTTTCCGTGGAGACAAATTCTCAGAACAGCGGAAATAGCAACAGCCTCTGCCGGCGACATCTTTGTAGGTCTTGCCGGCGGAGGAACCTGGTTGCCAATTGTCGACCATGGCTTTGAAACGGGATTTTGAGAGGCGACAGACGGTTGAGGGCCGACTAACGATTATCCATCGACAAGGAAGGATCTGGGGAAAGATCTGGAAGCTCAATGCCCAGAAAGCTGTCATATTCCTCGCGCATGAAGCGGAGCATGGACTGCACTTTTTCGGAGCGATGCAAATCCACATGAGTGACCAGCCAGACCGGCAGATCCCAGCTGCGCTGAACCGCTTTGATACGCAGCATTTGGCTGTTATGCTTGGCTTGATAGTTGGGCAAAAAGCCGATCCCGACGCCTGCCGTTACGGCTTCAAGTGCAATGCGTGGATGCTCGCACTGCACCACAAAGCGGTCTGCAGGCACATTGTCATCTAGCCAACGATGAAAGTCATTATCTGCAAAGCGTTCAAGATTGCGGATGAAATCGTGGTTTTTGAAGTCCTCGACTTTCTCGGGCATGCCCATGCGCTGGATATAGCTTTGATGAGCATACAGACCAAGCTTGGCATTCTTGAACAAACTGACGACATAGTCTGGATTGTCTGGCTTGACCATATCCACATGCAAGGCAATATGCGCCTCGCCATATTCCAGCTTGAGCAAATCATACTGGTTGAGAACTGTGACCCTTACTCCGGGGTGATGCTTGCGATAGGATACAATGGGGCTCATCATCATGTGAGACAGGGCTGGCGTCGTCGTCAGGATCAATTCTCCAGACAATTCGGCATTCTGCATGCGCGCGCGCCCGGCAAAATCGTTTAGCAGGGTATCGGCGCGGGTGACGACAGAGAGAAAGTCCTGCCCCTGTTCCGTTAGAACATATCCGCGACCATGACGCAGGAAAAGTTTGGTGCCAAGCTTTGCCTCAAGCGTCTCGACATGACGATTGACGGTGACCCTATGCACGCCCAACGCTTTGGCGGCGGCACTGACAGTCCCCAACTTAGCCACTTGATAGGCGGTTTGGATTTCAACCCAATTGTCCATTCATGCACTTTCTCTGTGTAGCGCTCTATGTCGCGGCCTTACCAATCACACATATGTGACGACGACGCACTGTCAATGTTACCAAACGTAGCATACATGCACAGTATGTGCGCATTTAGGGATCTTGTTGGCACCCCAACTGCGCCCTTATCTATGGCGAAGCGTACGACTCTGATCCTGCGTTCAATCGGACACGGCGAAACAGGTCCCCCCTAGTGCCATCAAAAAATGCAAAGCCAATCGCTGCGACACCAATTGGGTTAGTGCTTTTCCGCGTCAATTTGGGCGCCCAAATGGCTGGAATGAAATAAAAACAAATTTTTCAAACGCTTGAATGTGTTCGGCCGCAGGTTTTGTTGTTGGATCCAAGCTAGAAACTGACTTTTCGTGGATGCTCACACTCGTATGAAAAAAACTGGTATCGATCTCAACTTGAAGAAAGCAAGCGCCTTTTTAAAGAAGGGTGACATGCTAGCATCGCTTGAGCAGTACGGAAAAATTCTTGTGCGACGCCCCGACAATCAACAAGCCCTGGAAGGCGTTGATAAAATCAGAACCATCTTGCGGTCCAGCCCCAATCGGCCATCCCCGGCGCTTATCCAGCAGGTGACAAGCTTAATCAACGCGCAAAATTACTCAGCGGCCATTCAACAGCTGGAGTTGCTGACAAAGCAATTTCCCCAATCTGCTCAATTATGGCGTCTGTTGGCCAAAGCCGCAATGCGGGTGGGTCAGCTAAAACAGGCTGAAGACGCCTACACCAAAGCCATTCTCATCGACCCCGATGAGCCTGACGACCATTTTGCCATGTCTGTTCTGTATGAAGAAGAGGGCAAACTGATCGAAGCAGAGGAATGCTTGCGGACCGCCATCGACTTGAAGGCAAATTTCCATCAAGCCTATACCAATCTGGGCACCATATTGCAGAAACAGGGCGGGCGGCGCACCGAAGCGATTGAGGCCTATCGCTCGGCCATCGCCATTGAGCCGCGCGACGCTTTGGCTCATCAATATTTGAGTCAGATGATCAAGTATGACGAAATTGACACCCAAATCTCTCAGGTTGCAGCCATGCTGAAAAAGGGTGATTTGGACGCCACACAAACCTGCCATTTTCATCACACCATGGCTAAGATGAAAGAAGATACCGGGCAGTTGAAAGAGGCGCTCGATCATTACAAGGCTGCTGGGCATTTGCGCCAAAAAATCCTTGGTTACAGCTTTGAAAAGGATCGGGCGCTTTTTGCTATCATCAAGCAGGCAGCACCTGCCATCAAGAGTGCCTCCCTCAAAGCGCCGAAAAAGAAGGCCAAGGCGACGCCGATTTTCATTCTTGGCATGCCACGCTCTGGCACCTCACTGGTCGAGCAGATCATTTCGAGCCATTCCGATGTCCATGGAGGTGGCGAATTGCGCCTACTGGGACGCCATGGCCGCAAACTCAGCCTTGGTCAGCAGCGTCCCGACAAGCCTGCGCTGGAACGCTTCCGCAAGGCGTATTTGACCGATCTTGCCAAGGTTTCCGCCAGCAAACCGTTCGTGGCTGACAAACTGCCACAGAATTTCCTCCAGCTGGGCTTGATATGCAGTGCCTTGCCTGAGGCAAAGATTATTCACACCATGCGCGACCCGGCCGCCACCTGCTGGTCGAACTTCAAGATCAATTTTCAGGGTCCATTTTTGGGCTATAGCCACGACCTGAAATCAGTTGTCGACTATTACAAGCTCTATCGCGATTTGATGGCCTTTTGGCACGCGCAGTTTCCCGGCCAGATTTACGATCTCGATTACGAGCGTCTGACCGAAGAGCAGGAAACAGAGACCCGCAATCTCATCGACTATCTCGCGCTTGGCTGGCAGGATGCCTGCTTGTCGCCGCAGCACAACACCCGCGCGGTAAAAACCGCGTCTGTTGAACAAGTGCGCCAACAAGTCTATCGCGGCAGCTCGCAGAGCTGGAAAAAGTTCGAGCCTTATCTTGACGGAGCCTTTGACAACCTATGATCGCCGTGTAACTGGTCATTCGGCGGAAAGTCGGCTTGTCAGGTGAAACCTTCGGTTGGGGCACAGCGCCAAGGCCGAGCCAAAAGCTCGTGCGATATAGCCGTATGGCGCCGTTCATCGGGCCAAAGTCATGGTAAAAATATCCAAACAATTTCAATATCATAAATGTATCTCTAATATTGATTGAATTTCTCAAGGGTCGATATCTGCATCTGTCACGCCTTCTGATTTTGTCGGTTAATGCAAAATCCTAGCGCCTGCGTCATTTGAACCGGGCAGGGCCTTCGGGCTTGCCATTCTCAGGTCTGCGTGAAACGATTATGCTTTTCTAGAACCCGTAATTTGAGGCATTCATGTCCATTTATGATTCATTGCTGCCCATTCTTTACCTGATCATTCTTGGCATGTTTTTCCGCTGGACCGGGTTTATCAGTATTGAAGTGGTTGAAGGCATCAAGAAGCTGATCGTCAACCTTATTTTGCCCAGTGTACTCTTTACCGTTTTTCTCGATATGGAGATGAAAATCTCCTATCTGGGGCTCTGGTTTCTGGTGGCGTTGATCTGCATAGGCCTTTACGGCTTGGGGCTGGTGCTTGGAAAATGGCTCGTACCCCACCATCCCTGGTTTCCGTTTCTGTTGACTGGCTTTGAATATGGCATGTTGGGGGTCAGTTTATTTGGTGGCGCCTATGGATTGGAGGCCGTCGGGTACATCGCCGTGGTCGATCTTCCGCACGAATTATTCATCTGGTTTGTCTTTGCACCCCTCATGATGGTTCGCCGGGATGGACGCTCAAACCCGGCAGCAATTCTTAAAATGTTCGCAACGTCACCAGTGACAATCGCGTTGACCGCGGGGCTGATGCTCAATGGCCTTGGCTTGGCCGAGACGGTCAAAACAGCACCATTACTGTCCAGTCTCTATGCGACACTTAAATTGCTGACGGCCATGGTGGTGCCATTGATCCTGCTGGTGGTGGGCTATGGCATCCAGATTAAGCGCAAAGGATTGGGTGACGTCGCGATATTGGTGGGCATCCGCTATGGTCTCATCGTCCCATCAGCGTTGCTTCTCAATCACTTCGTTCTTGCCAATTGGCTCGGATTGGGGCCGGGATATCAGGCAGCATTCTTCATTTTGCTGATCCTTCCTCCTCCTTATATCATTCCTCTATTCATGCAAAAGGCGACAGAAGAGGAGGAGGCATTTGTCAGCAACAGTTTGGCTGTCTCAACGATTATCAGTCTGATTTGTTTCAGTCTTTATCTGATCATCAATCCCGTCATTTGACGACACCACCCGCCTTGCTTCTCACGCACTGCTGAGTGAGGCAGATATGGTCAAGGTCGCCATCGCCAACCATCACTCGGTTTATGAAAAGAACCTTGCTGGACATCATTGGATTGCGGGCAAGGCGAATGTCACTTTTGTCCCGATGCCTGGCGTGCTTTCGATGGAAACAGCACCATGATGGCTCACTGCGATTTTTTCAACGATCGACAAGCCAAGCCCGGAGCCTTCCTGAGACAATGCTGCTGGAAGCTTGCAACGCCCAAACGGGGTCATTGCCACCTTCACATCTTCCTTGCTCATCCCGATACCTGAATCCTCGATCACAACGCAGTGTGAATCACCGTAAGTCACATTCTGGATGCAAATTCGTCCGCCAATATTGGTATATTTGATTGCGTTGGACAGAATGTTGACGATGGCTTGGGTAATCAGGGACGGTTGGCAATAGACAGTCGAGCAATCATCAGAAGGCAACCTTCTTACATCAATGGATTTGTTTTCAGCCAATATGCCGACAAGATCCATTGCCTTGTCAGTCAATTCTCGAAAACTCACGCGCTCGAAAGCGCCTCCAATCGACTGAGCCATGTCGCTGGCATACAGCACCAGATTGTTGATCACTTCTAGCAAATGCAGCCCGCCTGAACGGATTAACTTGGCATAATCACGATATTGTTGGGGGACAGGCAAATTCAGACAATTGTCCGAGATGATCTCTGCATACCCCATAATGGCATTCAATGGGGTTTTTAGATCATGGCCCATCGTGGCATAGAATGTGTTTTTGGCACGTGCCGCATCTTCCAGAGCGACAATGGCCTGATGGAGACTTTTCTTCATTCGATGATTGTAAAGCGCACAGGTGATCGTCGTTTCAAGCAGCTGAGAATCCAACTGTTCCTTGGAAATACAGCCAACGGCACCGGCTCTGAGCGAAATACTTAGAATATCGGGGGCCATCATTCCCGCGATCATGATCATCACACAATCTGAATCGGCTCCACCCAAAGCATCCATTGCCAGTACGCCGGTATCATTGCCCAAACAAAAGTCAATCAATACGATATCGTAACAGTGAAGCGAGGCTGCAACTTTCAGCTTGGCAAGTGTCGAGGCTCGTTCAATCTTGGCATTGTAGGATACTGAATCGAGCAAATAACGTTGGATGATGTGAAAGTCGAAATCGTCTTCTTCAACGATCAACACATCCAATTGCTCTTTGGAGCGAACAGAGTGGTAAAAAGGTTCAAGTTCCTGCTTATCACATTGACGAGTTTCGATATCGTTCGAACCCGGAGAATCTGAATATTCGTAACGCATGCGTTCGTTCCCCCCTACAGAAACTGAAACACGAACCGGTTACGCAACACTGGGTGGCAAGTGATTCCTGCTATGTTATTTAGTTGTAACATAGAGGTTGCGTTCGGGCAAACTAAATACTTAAATTGATCAAGATCAATACTTGGCAAAAACCTAACATAGGCGCAATAAATGCGCGTAGTCAGGTTATAAGGCAGGTCCTGAAGAGTAGGTGTTGCCTATTTCTCCTTTGCGATTACAGCCTCCTATTTGGCGACTGTGGCCTCTTCAATAGTTGAAGAAGATTTGCTTATTCCGCAGTAGAAGAAAGCAAAGTTGCTTTAAAGCTGAATTGGAGAATTTGCATTATTTTGCGATTGCTAACTTGATGAGTGGCTCAATTCCCAGCGCAACCGACAATGGGTTACGCGTTGACGCGTATATTCAAGCCAATCCTCAATGCCTCAAGCTGATTTTGAGGGCAAATTTGCACAAAGAAGTTACTCCTTTCCCTGTGCAACAGAAATCAAATCCGATAAGACTGACCTAAGCTCAACGCCCTTCCATTCTTTGTGGAAGTGACAAGACAATGAGGCACCCATGTCAGACAACGGCCTGTTTCCAAATGACCCGTCCGCACCGGACAATCAGCCACGCTGGCAGACGGGCACGCCTCAGCCAAAGCCTGAACAGGACTGGATTACATCGCTCAGTGATGCAACGGAAAGCTGGCTTGCCGCCCTTTGTGCCTCACGCCTCAAGGCCTTCTTGGCATTGATGCTGTTTGCCTTCGTCTGTTTCATGCCCGGCTTCAATACCATTCCTCCTGTTGACCGGGACGAAGCCCGCTTCGCTCAGGCCTCAAAACAGATGATGGAAAGCGGTGACTATATCGATATACGCTTCCAGGATGCCACCCGCTACAAAAAGCCGGTTGGCATTTATTGGATGCAAGTCGCCGGTGCCACCATATCAGGGCAGGGAGAAGAAGCTGGCATCTGGGCTTATCGCTTGCCATCCATGCTGGGGGCATTAATTTCCGTCGGCTTTACCTTCCTGATCGGGATGCGCATGGCGTCCGTGCGTGTTGGTTTCCTTGCAGGCATTGCCATGTCCGCGGCGATCTTGCTTGGCGTGGAAGCGCGATTGGCCAAGGCCGACGCGATGCTGCTGGCCACGATCATGGCGGTGCAATGGGCGCTCTGGGAACTCTATGAAAACCGCGCAGGCCTCAAGCGCTATCAGGCATCCGTCTTCTGGGTGGCTTTGTCGCTGGGGATTCTGATCAAAGGCCCGATCATCCTCATGGTCTCCGGCCTGACCGCCCTTGCCCTTACGATTCAGGAGCGGTCATTTGCGTGGCTCAAGGGCACGCGCTGGAAACTTGGCATTCCACTTTTGCTGCTGATCATTCTGCCATGGTTCATTGCCATTGGCCTGCATACGGATTGGGCCTTCTACATTGACTCCATCGGCAAGGATATGCTGGCTAAAGTGACCACTGGCAAAGAGTCCCATGGCGCGCCTCCGGGAACCTATCTGGCCATTTCCACCCTGACATTCTGGCCCGTTTCACTGTTCTTTCTTATCTCTATCGTCTGGATCTGGAAACAGAAGAAGCAACATGCGGTGCGGTTTGCCCTATCCTGGATTCTGCCTTCCTGGCTAGTCTTTGAACTGGTCTCCACCAAGCTGCCCCATTATGTTCTTCCGACCTTCCCGGCATTGGCTTTGCTAACGGCGCTCGCATTGGAAAGCCGAGGCACCAGCTGGAACAGGCTATGGGGCAAGATCATCGCCGCTTTTGTCCCCGTGATTGCGGCCATTCTTGGCATTGGCGCGCCGATCGCACTCTTCATCATTGAAGGCGTGCTCAATCCGGCGGCGCTTGGTCTGGGGTTGGTCGCATTGGGTCTTGGGCTTTTATCCTTCGCAGTTCTGACACGCGGCAGGGTGATGGCTTCCTTCCTGCTGGCAGCTCTCGTAGCACCGGTCCTTTATCTCTCGATCCACGGGACCATTTTTCCTGCGTTGCATAGTGTCTGGCTGTCCAACCAAATGGCAGACGCCGTTGAGCGAAACAAGCCTTGTGAGTCGGTAGAAGTCGCCAGCGTCGGCTATAGCGAACCAAGTTTGGTCTTCCTGATGGGCACCGACACACAGTTGATCGACCCGAACCAAACCAAGAAGGCTGCGGACTTTCTGGTCGAAGCCGGATGCCGCATGACCATCATTGAACAGAGCAGGGAACCCGCTTTCCTTGAAGACATCGGCAAACGGGTCGACCAGATCGAAGCGGTCGATCATCTCAAAGGGTTCAAACTGAATGGTGGCAAATGGCAAAGCTTCGCGATATATCGGATGAAAATGTGACCCGGACCACCGCCGCGGTTTCGCATTAAACCAGTTTCGGAAGAAAGCCTATATGTCGCTCTTCGCCTCGATCCCCCGTGCCGTAGGTCACCTCGGTGCTCAATGGAAGACATTCCGCACCCTCAGAGCCATCCGCTCTTTTCGGGTGCGGTCTGGTTTGCAGCGCGCTGATGTCCGACAACCAGACTGGGTGCTCATTTTTGTTGTGGTCACCAGTCTGATCGCCATTGGTTTCTTGTTTGTTGACGAAGCCGCCGGACACTGGAAGTCAACCATCACTGCGGACACCTATAGCTTCTTTCGTACATTGACAGACGTCGGCAAATCCGAATTTCTGCTGGTCCCTGCCGCTTTGGCCATTCTCTCGCTCGCTCTTGTTTCTTGGGATCGATTGCCTCGATCGGCCAAGGCGGTGCTGACCAACTATCAGCTTTTGGGCCTTTTTGCTTTTGGCGCGGTGGCAGGTTCCGGGATCTCCAACAATCTGATCAAAATGTCCATTGGCCGCGCCCGCCCGAGACATTTCGATACCCTTGGTCCATTCTATTTCGATCCACCGGGGCTGTCTTCGGGCTTTCAGAGCTTTCCTTCCGGCCACTCCACAACAGCCGGAGCGATGGCCATCATCTTTATCTTGATCTTTCCCCGCCTCAAATGGTTCTGGCTGGCCTTTGGCATGTGGGTTGCAGCCTCACGCATCGTCGTCGGCGCGCACTATCCCTCGGACGCAGTTGCCGGATTTGCCTACGGAGCGAGTTTCACCTGGTTGTTGGCCCTGTGGTTTGCCAACCGTCGTTTACTCTTCCGGGGTGAAAATGGCCTGATCCGCTTGCCCTCCAGCCGCCCACTGGCTATATCCAAGCTGCTCAAGGCTCTTCACATCCTGCGTCACAAGGCTTAGGACAAAGCTGGAGACACGGGCGACACCCGCCCCAGAGCACCAACAACGCCCGACAAGGGCAATTCCGGAAGGCATTCATGCTTGCACATCTGCCCCCTCTGTCCCATGCGCTGGAAGTCAGCGTGGTCATTCCTTGCAAGAACGAAAAGGACAATCTGGCCTTTCTGATCGACGAGGTCGGCACGGCGCTGGCAGGCAGGCCGTTTGAGCTGATCATCGTGGATGATGGCTCCGATGACGGCACGGATCAATTGCTGCAAGCCTATTCGGCGGAGCGCCCCTGGTTGCGCCATATCCGACACGAAAAGTCTTGCGGCCAATCCAACGCTGTGCGCACAGGTTTGCTGCACGCGAAGGGGGAATTCATCGCCACGCTTGATGGTGACGGCCAGAATGATCCCGCTTTCTTTCCGCAAATGATTGATGCGTTGAAAGCCGGAGGTCCGGACCATGCCCTTGCCGCCGGCCAGCGCATGAAGCGCACCGATGGTTTCATCAAGAAGCACGGTTCTCGTCTGGCCAACAGCATTCGGCAATCGCTGCTTAAGGACAATACGCGCGATTCCGGCTGTGGCCTCAAGGTCATCCGCCGTCAGGTCTTTCTCAATTTGCCCTTCTTTGAAGCCTGGCACCGTTTTCTGCCTGCACTGGTCGTACGTGAAGGGCTCAAGATTGTTCATATTGACGTGATTGATCGCGGCCGCTCCCATGGCACATCAAAATATGGAATCTTTGATCGCCTCTGGGTTGGCATTCTCGATCTCCTCGGCGTCTATTGGCTGCGCAAGCGCCGCAAGAAAATTCCGGTGATCACCGAAATTCCTTTGAACGGTCAGAATGGGCCTGATGCCTGATCATGCGTGACCCTGAAGATACAAAGAGCGGCGGTCTTTACCAGACCCTGCGCCCCTATCTCAAAGGCCTGATCATGATCGGGTCTCTGGTCGCCATTGGCTATGGGATGAAGGCGGTCGGCATTGCCGACATGTTTGATGAACATTGGGTCGATGCGCAGGTCAAAGACAAGGGCATGACGGGCTATCTGCTGTTCGTTGCCATGGGTGGTCTGCTTGCGGCCGTTGGCTTTCCGCGCCAAGCCATCTCTTTCATGGGCGGCTATGCATTCGGCTTTCTGGGTGGCACATTGCTGGCCGTTCTGGCAACCAGCTGCGGCTGCATTCTCTCCTTCACCTATGCAAGGCTGCTCGGGCGAGGCTTGGTCCAGCGCAATTTTGGCAAACGCGTCGCGCGATTCGAGCAAATCCTGACAGGCAGCCCCTTTGTCACGACATTGTTGATCCGGTTTTTGCCGGTGGGTAGCAATTTGGTCACCAATCTGATTGCCGGTGTGACCCATGTCCGAGCCATGCCTTTTGTGCTTGGATCTGCTATCGGCTACATCCCTCAAACCGCCATTTTCGCCTTGATGGGCAGTGGCGTACAGGTCGACCGAACATCCCAGATTGGGGTGGGCGTGGTCCTCTTCGTCATATCCGGTGCCTTGGGGGCCTACCTCTATCGCCACATCCAGCTAGGCAACAAGCTGCGGCAAGACACATCCAGCTAGTCACCTGCTGAAAATCGGGATTCGATCAAGATAACAGCATGAAAAAGGCAGCCGGTGGCTGCCTTTTTTTATCGCATGATGATAGAGCAATTCTCACTCAGCCGCCGTCAAAGCCGCAAAGCCGCCTTCGAGGTCCTGCTTCAAATCCGCAACATCTTCCAGACCAATATGCAGCCGGATCAGCTGGCCGGGTTCATCCCATTTTGTCGCCGTGCGGTAATTGCGCGGGTCCGCATGGATGACGAGGCTCTCAAAGCCACCCCAACTATAGCCGAGCCCAAACAGCTCCAGAGCGTCAATGAAGGCACAAGCCTGCTTCTTGCTGACATCTTTCAGAACCACGCCCATCAGGCCGCAGGCGCCCGTGAAATCACGTTTCCAGATTGCGTGCCCGGGATCTGAGGGCAGGGGCGGATAAAGCACACGGTCCACCTCGGGCCGCGCTTCCAGCCACTGGGCCATATCAAGCGCGCTTTCCTGATGTTGCCGCAACCGGACCCCCATGGTTCTAAGGCCGCGCAGAGCAAGATAGCAATCATCTGGACCCACATGGTAGCCCATCGCCCCGTGCACTTCGCTAAGGCGATCCCACGCCTTCTCATTGGCCGAAATGGTGCCCAACATCACGTCAGAGTGACCGACGATATATTTGGTGCCAGCCTGAATGGAGATATCCACGCCATGCCCCATCGAATCAAAATAGAGCGGCGTGCCCCATGTATTATCGAGTAGAACCAGAACGTCCTTTTCCTTGCAGGCTGCAACGATGGCCGGAATATCCTGCATCTCGAAAGTCTGAGAGCCCGGCGCTTCGGTAAAGACAGCGCTGGTATTGTCTTTGAACAGGCTCGCGATATCTCCACCAATCAGCGGGTCATAATATTCGATTTCGACCCCCATAGGCTTGAGCACGCTGGCAGCGAAATTGCGGGTGGGTTCATAAACACTATCGGTGATCAATATATGATCCCCGGCCTTACAGGCCGACAACAGGGCCAATGAACAGGCCGCCAGCCCTGACGGCGCCAGAACAGTGCCATGCGCCCCTTCCAAATCGGTCAGAGCGTCAGTCAGCGCGTTGGTTGTGGGTGTGCCTCTGCGTCCATAGGCATATTTGGACGTGCCCGAATAGAGCTGTTCGGTCGAATCAAACACAACCGTAGAGGCGTGCACAACTGGCGGATTAACAAAGCCATCTTGCTCTTTTGGTGACCGTCCAGTGATCACGAGGCGGGTGTCGGGCTTCAGCGCCTTGGTGTTTTTTCCTGTATGATTTTTCATTCGTGGCCTTTAGACTAGGTTTTGGCTCCACAGAGCGCGGCAGATTCATCGGAAATCGAAACAGCTTCGATTAAAATATTTCAAAAAACCGGCATTTAGAAACATTTTTCATGGGAATCGACAAGTTTCGTGGATATCAGGTCACATTCCCTCTTGACCGAGATCAAATAATTTCCTTCGATAGCACTGTCAATTGCGCAACTCGCAATCGACCAACCAAAGAAAGAACACGTATCAGGAATTTTCCTCGATGGAAATTTCTGACTGCAAGTTCATTATGCAATCAAATCATTCCTATCGGGCAACGAACATAGGCTGCAATATGAAAAAAGCTCTTCTCTCCGTACTTATGGGTTCTGCAATGGCTGTCGGCGCAACCGCCGCTAGTGCCGCTACTTTGGATGACGTAAAGGCCAAAGGCGCCGTACAGTGCGGTGTGAGCCAGGGTCTGCCAGGCTTCTCCAACCCTGACGATCAGGGCAACTGGACCGGCCTCGACGTTGACTTCTGCTACGCGGTTTCCGCTGCTATCTTCGGCGACAAATCCGGTGCCAAATTCTCTCCACTGTCTGCTAAAGAGCGCTTTACCGCTTTGCAGTCTGGTGAGATCGACGTGCTGCCACGCAACACCACCTGGACCATGACCCGCGATACCGCTTTGGGCCTGAACTTCGCTGGCGTCAACTACTATGACGGTCAGGGCTTCATGATCCGTAAGTCTCTTGGCGTTTCCTCTGCTCTGGAACTGTCTGGCGCATCTGTCTGCACCAACACCGGCACCACCACCGAGCTGAACGTGACTGACTATTTCCGTTCCAACGACATGGAACTGGAACTGGTTCAGTTCGAAAAAGCTGACGAAGTGGTACAGGCATACGATTCCGGTCGTTGCGACGTTTACACCACCGACGCTTCTGGCCTCTATGCACAGCGCCTCAAACTCACCAACGCCGACGACCATATCGTTCTGCCGGAAATCATTTCCAAAGAACCTCTCGGTCCAGTGGTTCGTCAGGGTGACGATCAGTGGTTCAACCTGAACAAATGGGTTCTGTTTGCGATGATCAACGCTGAAGAACTCGGCGTAACCCAGGCCAACGTTGATGAAATGAAAGAAAGCACCAACCCTTCCATCCGTCGTCTTCTGGGCGCTGAAGGTTCCTTTGGTGAAAACCTCGGTCTGAGCAATGACTGGGCTTACAACATCATCAAAACCGTTGGTAACTATGGCGAAAGCTTCGACCGCAATGTCGGTCCTGATACCCCTCTTGGAATCGCACGCGGCGTGAATGCCCTGTGGTCCAAAGGTGGTCTGATGTACGCTCCACCAATCCGCTAATCATTTGGATTGTGCCCCGGCAGATACCATGAATCTGCCGGGGTAATTTTTTTGTTCGCGAGAAAACAGCGTAAACAAAAGCAAAACCCCAACAATGGGGCCGCTCTTCATCGCGTCTCGATCGCCTGATCAAAGCAAAGAAAAGCAACAAGATCAGTCACCAACGAGGAACAAATGGCTGCTAACTCTCATAAGGCTGGGGATGCGTCCTCGGCCAAGGGTTCGATATTTAACGATCCCAAGGTAAGGGGCTACATCTATCAGATCGTACTGATCGGCGTTCTGGTTTATCTGATCTGGAGCATTGTCCAGAACACCTCGCACAACCTTGAGAAACAGAATATCGCATCCGGTTTCGGATTCCTGGACAACACGGCAGGCTTTCTGCCCAACCAGTCCCTGATCGATCTGTCCGCAACCTCCACATATGCCCAAGCTCTGCTGGCTGGTTTGCTGAACACTCTGCTCATTGCAGTGATCGGCGTCTTCTTTGCCACCATTGTCGGCTTTCTCGTAGGCATTGCGCGTCTCTCCAAGAACTGGGTCATCTCCAAGATGGCAACGGTTTATATCGAGACCGTTCGCAACGTGCCCCTGCTGCTACAACTGTTCTTCTGGTATTTCGCTGTTCTGCGGACCGTTCCGCACCCAAAACAGTCACTGGATTTCGGCGGCGGCTTTTTCCTCAACAATCGCGGCTTCTTCATGCCTCAGCCGGTATTCGGTGAGGGATCCTCGTTGATCCTTTATGCGCTGATCGTTGCGATTCTTGGTATCTTCATCCTGTCTCGCTGGGCCAAAAAACGACAGTTGGCGACGGGTGAACGCTTCCCGGTCTTTACCACCAGCATTGCAATATTGATTGGTCTGCCGCTGTTGGCCTATTTCGTCGCCGGCATGCCGATCACTTATGACCTGCCAGCCCTGAAAGGCTTCAACTTTGCCGGTGGCATGAAAGTCATTCCGGAATTTGTTGGCCTTCTGCTTGCCCTGACCATCTATACCGGTGCCTTCATTGCCGAAATCGTTCGAGCGGGCATTCTGGCGGTGAGCCATGGTCAGACTGAAGCCGCAAGCGCCTTGGGGCTGCGCCCCGGACCAACTCTGCGTCTTATTATCGTTCCGCAGGCAATGCGCGTGATCATTCCTCCGCTGACCAGTCAGTATCTGAACCTGACGAAAAACTCCTCCCTTGCGGTTGCGATTGCCTATCCTGACATCGTTTCCGTCGGCGGCACTGTCCTTAACCAGACAGGTCAGGCAATTGAAGTCATCGGCATCTGGATGCTCGTCTATCTGTCGCTGTCCTTGATAACATCCATGCTCATGAACTGGTACAACCGGTCCATTGCCTTGGTAGAAAGATAGGAGAGAGAGATGTCTGAGATTCAAGCTGAACAATCCATCTCCTTTGTTCGCGCTGAAATGGTGCCGGAAAAGCCAGCACCATCCAGCACCAGAGGGCTCGTGCATTGGATGAGAGAAAGCCTCTTTTCGTCCGTGCCCAATACGTTGCTGACATTGTTCGGCGTGTACCTGATCTATCTTCTGGTGCCGCCGCTCATTCAGTTCGCTTTCATAGACGCAGTCTGGGAAGGCAGTAACCGCGAAGCCTGTGTCAATACCCATGGGGCCTGCTGGGCCTATGTGAAGGCTTACTTCCCGCAATTTGTCTATGGCCGATATCCGGTCGAGGAATATTGGCGGGTCAATATCGTCTTCCTCGTCGGTGCTCTGGGACTGGTCCCGGCGCTCATTCCGGCTCTGCCATTCAAGCGAGAAAACATCCTCTTCATGGTGCTGGGCTATCCAGTCATGACTTTCATCCTGTTGACAGGGGCATCTTTGTCCTTCGAGAGCTGGATCGTCGAGTATGTTATCGCTGTCGCCATCCTTCTGGGCATCGGCGCGATCATTGCCTATGCAACAAAAAGCCCGATCAAACCATTGATGATCGTTATTGGCGCGATCGCGCTGGGTGTTGCGATCATTCTTGATGTCATGTCCATCGACTTTGGCCTCGAGCCAGTTGAAACTGCGAAATGGGGTGGCTTCCTTGTAACGCTCGTGATCGCCATCACAGGCATTGCGGCGTCCTTGCCTCTTGGCATTGCATTGGCACTCGGCCGCCGGTCAAAAATGCCAGCCGTGCGTCTCGTTTCCGTCATTTTCATTGAATTCTGGCGTGGCGTTCCACTGATCACCGTGCTCTTCATGTCGTCGGTTGTTCTGCCGCTCTTCCTGCCGGAAGGCGTCACATTCGACAAATTGTTGCGTGCCTTGATCGGTGTAGCTCTCTTTTCCGCAGCCTATATGGCCGAGGTTGTCCGCGGTGGCTTGCAAGCCATCCCCAAAGGGCAGTATGAAGGGGCAGACGCACTGGGTTTGACATTTTGGCAATCAACCGGCCTGATCATCATGCCACAAGCGCTGAAGCTGGTTATTCCGGGCATCGTGAACACCTTCATCGGTTTGTTCAAGGATACCACGCTTGTGCTGATCATCGGTCTGTTCGATTTGTTGGGACAGGTACAGCTTTCCTTCACGGATCCCAATTGGTCAACGCCAACCACATCTCACACGGGCTATTTGTTCGCGGCTTCGGTCTTCTGGATCTTCTGCTTCAGCATGTCCCGTTATTCAATTTTCATGGAAAACCGGCTGCACACCGGTCATAAACGATAAGCTTTAGGAGCAGACAATGACTGATAAAACAGTTGACGCCTCCGAAATCCACGCTGACCGCACAAAGATGCGCGTATCGGATAGCGAAGTTGCCATCGAAATCGAAGGCATGAACAAATGGTATGGTGACTTCCATGTTCTGCGTGACATCAATCTCAAGGTCATGCAGGGAGAGCGTATCGTGATCGCCGGTCCATCCGGTTCAGGCAAATCCACGATGATCCGCTGCATCAACCGCCTTGAAGAGCATCAGGAAGGCAAGATCGTCGTCGACGGGATCGAGTTGACCAACGACCTCAAGAAGATCGATGAAATTCGTCGTGAGGTCGGCATGGTTTTCCAGCACTTCAACCTGTTCCCGCATCTGACCATTCTGGAAAATCTGACCCTGGCCCCAATCTGGGTCCGCAAGATGCCCAAGAAAGAAGCCGACGAGATCGCGATGCACTATCTTGAGCGCGTCAAGATCCCTGAGCAGGCGTTGAAATATCCCGGACAGCTCTCCGGTGGCCAGCAGCAGCGTGTGGCGATTGCCCGCTCGCTCTGCATGAGTCCACGCATCATGCTGTTCGATGAGCCGACCTCAGCCCTTGACCCTGAAATGATCAAGGAAGTGCTGGACGTTATGGTAGGCCTTGCTGAAGAAGGCATGACCATGCTCTGTGTCACCCACGAAATGGGCTTTGCGCGTCAGGTCGCCAACCGCGTGATCTTCATGGATGCAGGCCAGATCGTTGAGCAGAACGAGCCGGAAGCCTTCTTCACCAATCCGCAACACGAGCGGACCAAGCTCTTCCTCAGCCAGATCTTGCACTAGACGGCTCAACAGGCTTTGTAAAGCACATCAGACCCGGTCCTCTGGATCGGGTCTTTTTATACTGAATAGACGCACGCCATGATCAACAAGTCCGCCGCACACCGGCTCATCCTTTTGATGCCAGATAACGAAGCCACTTTCTTCGCGCACCGCTTGACAAAGCTCCGGCCCGATATTCAGACAGTAGCAGCAACAGACAAGGCGGCACTGTTGGATCTTATGGCAAAAACAGAGCATCCCACTTCGTTGTTTGGCTTTTTGACCGATGTGATTGTGCCCGAGACCATCCTGTCAGAACTCGACCTAGCCCTTAATATCCACCCCGGCCCGCCATGGATGCCCGGATATCGACCGACGATAAAGGTGATGAAATGTGGGGAGAGGGACTATGGCGCAACCCTGCATATGATGGCCAAAGAAGTCGATACCGGACCGATCATTGCGGTCCGGCGCTTTCAATTGCCCCTCCAGGCAACGCTGGAACAGGTTGAAACCCTGACTTACCAACAATGCCTGCAACTGGCTCTTGATCATCTCGACGTGATCGTCGGTTTGAAAAGTCCGACCCCGCATCCAGTTGAACGCTGGGGCAGGCGGTAGGGTAAGATCAGCCCTCCGACACAATCGGGCTGCCGTCTCTGGCGGCCCATTCGGTCCAGGACCCGTCATAAAGCGACAGACGCGATGCCCCGATTGTGTCCAGCGCCAAAGTCAAAACGGCGGCCGTCGAGCCGGACCCGCAGGAAGTGATAATCTTCTTGGACAGATCGACGCCCGCATCCTCAAAGATCTGCCTGAGCACATCAACCGGTTTCAAACAGCCATCCTCGTCAACCAATGCGACGAAAGGAACATTCTTCGAGTTCGGCATGCCACCCGATGGGAGATTGGGGCGTGGTTCAGGCGCTATGCCGCGCCAACGTTCTTCTGAGCGCGCATCAACAATCTGGATTTCGGGATCCTCAATTGCCTTGAGCATGTCGGCATAATCCTTCACGGCGCCATGATCAAGTCGCGCCTGAAAGCGCCCCTTGGCGCGATGAGCAGACAGATCAGTGACGGGATGCCCCTCGCGCTTCCATTTCGGCAAGCCGCCATCCAGAATATACACATCAGACACGCCCATGGTGCGGAATGTCCACCAGACCCGTGGTGCTGAGCGAATGCCTACGCTGTCATAGACCACAATTCTCTGGCCGGTTGAAATGCCCAATTCCTCAACAGATGCGGCAAAAAAGTCTGGTGTCGGCAACATATGCGGCAGATCGACACTCACATCAGCGATTGCATCCATGTCGAAATAGACCGCACCGGGAATATGCTCCACCGCATATTCTGCAATCGGGTCTCGGTCCTCGATGGGAAGAAACCACGAGGCGTCGACGACAACAAGGTCGGGGCTATTGAGATTCTCTGCCAGCCACACTGTGCTCACCAGCCATTTTGTTCTCTCACCCATACTTCGCCTCCTGATGCCGCCAAACTGGCATAAAATCAAACCAAACCAAATCAATCCTATCCAACAGCACATTAGGGGAAAAGAGCCAAGCCCCATCATGCACTGAAAAGTCGGGCATGAAAAAGGCCGGGAAATCCCGGCCCATATAGTCTTCCAGAATACGATCAACGCAACTGGTCTTACTCGCCAGCCAGTTGCTCCCAGCAATCCATTGCTTTGGCGGCATACATCAAAGAAGGGCCGCCGCCCATATAGACTGCGGTTCCAAGTGCTTCTTCAAATTCGGGTTTGGTGCAACCCAGCTTAAGCAGGGAGCGGGTGTGGAAGGCGATGCAAGGCTCGCAGCGCTGCCCGATGGCAATGCCAAGCGCGATGAATTCCTTGGTTTTGGAATCGAGGGCTCCCGGCTTGTCTGCGCCAGCCGACATGGCAGAAAAACCAGCCATAGTGTCTGGAATGTCTTTTCGCAAAGTTCCGATCTGCTTAGACACGTCAGTCATTAGCTTTTTATAGTCAGTTGCCATGGAAATCCTCGTTAATATCAAAGTCCACCGTTGCCGATACTCCCCATGAGCATGGATCGGATGACATGTTTACGCCTCGCCAGTTATTGATATTGCGATCTGGCTATGGTCTGGCTGCTATCTGCGCCAAACCTTCCTCAGCACGGGATCGCTGATATCGAACAATCGGCCACATTTTCATACGCTCTTGCGATCCTTATTTCAACATAAGTGAATATAAGAAAACTGCATAGGGCATGCTCCGGCAATGCATACCGGCAGAGTGCCACATTCCTATCAGTAACCAATGGACATATTTGTCGCAAGTCTCGGTTTCCACAAGCGGAATACAAAAAAGGGCACCATCTGGGTGCCCTTTGTGAATTTACATCTGCCGCATGATCATGCTTGGTCGACCAACGGCGCTGTGACACGGCTCTTGCGGGTCAACCAGCCCGGCACCGGCAAACCCTTGTCGGCCAAAAAGTCCGGATTATAAAGCTTGGACTGATACCGCGTGCCATAGTCACACAGAATGGTCACGATCATATGGCCCGGACCAAGATGCTTGGCCAGTTCTACTGCGCCCGCAATATTGATTGCAGACGAGCCACCAAGGCACAGACCTTCATGCTCCAGCAGATCAAACACATAGGGCAGGGCGTCTTTGTCAGCGATCTGGAAGGGATGGTCCACATGCAAGCCTTCCAGATTGGCGGTGATGCGGCCCTGACCAATCCCTTCCGAAATGGAAGACCCTTCGGCTTTCAATTCGCCACGCTTGTAATAATGATAGAGTGCGGCGCCTTCCGGATCGGCCAGTCCAATTTTGATATCAGGATTGTGGGTTCTAAGGCCCATCGCAGTCCCTGCCAGAGTGCCACCGGTCCCAACGGCACAAATGAAGCCGTCAATCTTTCCATCAGTCTGCCGCCAGATCTCCTGCGCGGTGGTCTCGATATGGGCCTGACGATTGGCAACATTGTCGAATTGATTTGCCCAGATCGCACCATTCGGCTCGCTCTTGTTAAGCTCTTCGGCCAGTCGCTGTGAGACCTTCACATAATTGTTCGGGTTTCGATAAGGCACAGCAGGAACTTCCACCAACTCCGCCCCGGCAAGGCGCAACATGTCTTTTTTCTCCTGCGACTGGGTCTCAGGGATGACAATCACGGTGCGATAGCCCAGCGCATTGGCCAACAAGGCCAGCCCGATGCCTGTATTGCCCGCCGTGCCTTCGACAATCGTGCCGCCGGGACGCAGGCTGCCGTCGGCCACGGCTTGCTTGATGATAAAGAGCGCTGCTCGATCCTTGACCGACTGACCGGGATTGAGGAATTCCGCCTTGCCAAGAATCTCACACCCCGTTGCCTCACTTGCCGCATTAAGGCGAATTAGAGGGGTATTGCCAATTGCACTGGTCACATCTGCGCGAATTTCCATGGCTATCCTGTCCTGTTCTGGTCTGATTTCATGGCTGGAATGTATGAAAGCCCGGTGTCGGAAACAAGCCGACTGGACCGGGTGAAACGCCACAAAAACCGCGATTTTTCGTCCAACAGAGTATCCCCGGCGGCGAAACCTCTCTCAAGCCATTTTGAAGGTATAATTTGTCATGCCACGCGGATTGCGAAAAAGACTTTTTCAGTCACCCCAGAGACAGAGGGAGACGGTATATTACACCCAACTTAGCGAAATTGTGTTTAGCCGCGACTGGACAAAACAAGCCAAACCATAAAACATATTGCAAGGCAAACATGGAGGACGGCACGCCCCACAACGTGATTGATGTTGCGCGCCATAGATGCCATGGTTGCTTGATGGATTGGCACGGTAACTGTACTTAGTGACAACCTCTTGGTCGAATTCGGGGTATTATGGAAAAAAGCCTTTTTCAGTTTGTCTGGCGCTACAGCAAGACGCAGCAGATCACCCTGTTCCTGATCACTCTGCTCTCATTCCCCATTCTATATTTCACACTTGAGCTGCCCAAGCTGATTGTCAATGACGCAATATCCGGCAAGGATTTTCCGCGCACGGTTCTGGGCGCTGAGTGGGGCCAAATCGACTATCTGCTTCTTCTCTGTTTCTCATTCCTTGGCCTTGTTGTGCTTAACAATGCGGTCAAATATGTATTGAATGTCTATCGTGGCCTTGTCGGTGAACGGATGCTCCGCCGCCTCCGCTATGATCTTTACAAACGCGTGCTTTTGTTTCGCCTGCCGCGCTTTCGCAAAATGAGCTCGGGCGAAATCATCCCGATGATCACCTCTGAAGTCGAGCCGTTGGGCGGCTTCATTGGCGATGCTGTGGCGCTCCCCGCTTTTCAAGGGGGGCAATTGTTGGTCTATCTGGCTTTTATTTTCGTCCAGGATCCGCTGCTGGGCGCAGCAGCCATCACCTTCTACCCCATTCAGGGCTATATTATCCCCAAATTGCAAAAACGGGTGAATATGCTCAACAAGGAGCGGGTGCGCAATGTCCGGCGCATTTCCGATCGTATCGGGGAGAGCGTACAGGGCATAACCGAAATTCACGCCAACGATACAGCCCAATGGCATTTGGCTGAATTGACCGACCGTCTACACGCCAATTTCACGATCCGCTTTGCGGTTTTCCGCCGCAAATTCATGATCAAATTCATCAATAATTTCATCAACCAGCTGACGCCATTCTTCTTCTATTCCATTGGCGGGTATCTGGTAATCAAGGGCGATGTCAGCTTCGGCGCTTTGGTCGCGGTTCTGGCGGCCTACAAGGATTTGGCCGGACCGTGGAAAGAACTGCTGGGTTACTATCAGAATCAGGCCGATGTGCGGATCAAATATGAAGCCATCATCGAGAATTTCGACATCCCCGATCTTTATCCTGACACGCGGATTTCAACGGAAGCAAATGAAGAGCTTCTTGAAGCCATGGATGGGCAGATCAAACTGGACCATATCAAATATGTCGGCGATTCAGCGGGGCAGGAGCTGTCTGCCATCTCCTTGACAGTGGAGCCAGGCGAAAATGTCGCTCTTGTTGGTGGAGACGGCAGCGGTCGGACCGAACTCGCTGCCATGCTGGCTGGTCTGCTGTCACCAAAATCGGGCCGTTTGACCGTTGGCGGCAGAAATCTAGAAGACATGCCAGAGAGTGTGTTGGGTCAAAAAATCGCCTATATCGGCCCGTCTCCACAAATCTTCTCTGGCACGATCCGCTCCAATTTGCGCTACAGCATTAGAAACCGCCCCATTTCCACACCAGACATTCTGGATGATTTGGCGATCAGGCTCAAGGAAGCCGAGCTGACTGGCAATACGCCCTATATCCTTGAAGCCGAATGGGAAAACTACAAGGCGGCAGGAGTTTCCTCGCCGGAAGAGCTGGACCGCCGCGCTGTTGACCTGCTCGAGCAAATCGGACTGGGCGACGACATTTATCAAATGGGTCTAAGGTCGCGATTCCCGGAAAATCTCGATAAAGACACGCAAGAAGCCATTATCACGGCCCGGAAAAAGCTGTTCGATGACGTCCGGGCGAACGGTAACCTGTCCTCCAAAATTGCATTCTGGATCAGAGACGAATTCAACCCAACCGCCACTCTGGCCGAAAACCTGCTTTTTGCGACGTCATCTGACCGTCATACCGAAGTGGGTATGTTGTCGGAAAACGATCACGTTCGCGCCTTTCTGAACAACAGTGGCTGTCGCGACCTGTTTGTTGAAATCGGCATTGCGGTTGCCGAAGCCATGATAGAACTCTTCTCTGACATTGATGGCGACAGCGCCATCCTTGAATCTCTTGATTTGATGACGCCAGCAGAGCTGGTGGAATATCGCAATCTGGTGACAAAAGCTCGCAATCAGACCCCGGCAACACTGGAACGCTGGGAAACCCGGCGCTTTATCGCTCTGGCCTTCCGCCTGTCGCCCGCCCGTCACCGTTTGGGAGTCATGACTGATGAGCGGGCCGAGGAAATTGTTTCCCTGCGCGAAGCCTTCCGCCAAAGCCTGTCGAGCGAGGAACAACAGGAGTTTGCTTTCTTTGACAGGGAAGCGGTTCACCCTTATTTTTCGATCTCGGAAAATCTGGTCTTCGGTTTGCCACGCGCTGACCGAAGAGGCAGTCAGGACGCTGTTGCCCGTCTCGTCTCCGAGGTTAGCGAAGAGGCGGGGCTGACGCCCTACATCATGCAGGCCGGGCTTGATTTTGACGTTGGTGTGATGGGCAGTGTTCTGTCGGTCGGCCAGCGCCGCAAGATTGCATTGGTGCGCGCCATGCTCAAAAATCCCGCCATCCTCATTGCAGACGATTTGCTCCAGGGCACATCGGAAGATCGGGTCACCCTTGCTTTGGTAGAGCAGATCATGGCGAAAAAGACTCTCATTTGGGGCGTCAACCGTCCAGATTTGGCAAGAAACTGTGATAAACTGCACGTCATGCAATCGGGCCGGATCATCAAGTCCGGCACGCCACAAGACATTCTGGAGGCTGTGTGATGTCGGCAAGCCATAATCAACACCATAAAGGCGCCAGCCTTGCCACGCGGGGGATGCAGCCATGGGCTTGAACACAGAGGTCGAAACACTCAAGAAAGTGCCCCTGTTCAAAGGCATCGAGGCGGCAAAACTAAAGCTGCTGGCCTTCATCAGTGACCGGCTCTATTTCACCAAAGGGGAACATCTTTGCGATCAGGGAGAGACGGGCGACGCCGCCTATATCATTCTGGATGGCACAGCGGATGTTCTGGTAGACACGCCAGACGGACCGGTCAAGGTCGCCAATTTTTCGGTCAACGACATTGTCGGTGAGATTGCCATTCTGTGCGACGTTCCCAGAACAGCCACCATTGTGGCTGCAACGGATCTGGAAGCATTGGCAATTTCTAAAGACAACTTTCTTAAACTACTAAGAGAATTTCCCGATGTTTCATTGGAAGTGATGCGGGAGTTGGGCCAGCGGCTTGACCGAATGAACAAGGAACTGACCGTCCTGAAATCATGACGGGCGCAGGCTGCCGCAGCCGCCGAAGGAGAGGCCGCAACAGGAGACGAGAGTGAGCGAAGTGGTGAAGGTACGTTTTTGGGGTGTTAGGGGATCCATTCCTTGCTGCACATCAGAAACGAGCCGCTATGGCGGCGACACAGCATGCATCGAAATTTCCTGCGGCGACGACATCATCGTCATCGACGGCGGCTCAGGCATTCGCAATTTTGGGCTGGATCTCATCAAGCGCGGCACCGAACAGCTGGATCTGTTCGTCACTCATTATCATTTCGATCATCTCTGCGGCATGCCATTCTTTTGCTCGGCCTACAATCCCAATGTGAAGGTGAGGGCGCACGGCCCAATCCTTGATAATGGGGTAACTCTCCATGACGCCTTGTCGAAACTGATGGAGCCACCGCTTTTCCCGGTCACCACGTCAGTTCTAAACTGCACCACTTTTTCCGACTTCACCCTCGGCGCGGTCATGCATCTTGATAATGGCGCTGAAATTCGAACCATGCGCCTCAACCATCCCGGTGGGGCCTGCGGCTATCGGATTGAATGGAAGGGTCGTGTCATTGCCATCGTTACAGATTTTGAGCATGAGCCCGGCGGGCCGAGTGACGACATGAAAGCCTTTGTTGATGGTGCGGATCTGATGGTCTTCGATGCGATGTATACCGCTGACGACTATCCCAAATATGTCGGCTGGGGCCATTCAACGGATGACATCTGCCTTCAATTGGCCAAGGAAGCCTCGATCAAACAATCCATCCTGTTCCATCATGCGCCCTATCGCACGGATGAGGCGCTCGATCAGATCCAGGCCCATGTCAATGCTTTCTCCAGCAATGTCACGGTCGGACGCCAGGGAATGGTGATCGATCTTCCCGTCATTGGATAGAAGACCCAAACAGACTGATAAAGCTTGACCAAAGCGCCCATTTTCTCACGGTGATTGCCGCAATTATGACTCTGCCCAAGATCTTCCAGACAATCATCAATATGGGCCATTCACGTCCCGATGAGCATGTTCCTCGACATGTGTTGAAGGAAATTCAGACACAGGAAGAAGCAGCCGAAATTCTTATTGGCTGGGTGCAGCTTCTGGTCATTTTCCTGTTTGGCACCCTCTATCTGATCGCACCGCGCGCCGAAGGGGGAAATCAGGGCCAAAATTTCGTGCCCGTGGCCATTGTCGGCTACTTGCTCTTTACCATTGCCAAGCTCTACCTCGCCCACAGAAACCTGCTCCCAAACTGGCTGATCATCCTGTCGATCCTGATCGACGTTTCGCTGCTTTTGGGGATTATATTCAGCTATCACATCCAATATGGCCAGCATCCGTCCTTCTATTTGAAGTCACCCACATTCCTTTATCTGTTCCTTTTCATCGCCTTGCGCTCTCTGCGCTTTGATGCCCGCTATGTGCTTTTCACCGGTGCTTTGGCGGTGATCGGCTGGATCGCGATGTTGGGATATGCGCTTTTCTCAGATATGGACAAGATGCTGATCACCCGCAATTATGTTGACTATATCAATAGCGACGCGATCCTGATTGGAGCGGAACTGGACAAGGTTATTGTCATCATAGCGGTTACGATCATCCTGACCCTGATGCTTTTGCGCGGTCGCAGCCTGCTGTTCACCGCCGTCAAGGAACAGACTTCCACGCAGCAATTGCAGCGTTTCTTTTCTGACGATGTCGCCCGGTCCATTACCAATGCCGACGAAGTCATGCAGGCAGGGGAAGGCGAATTGCGCGACGCGGCCCTCATGTTGGTTGATGTGCGCGGTTTCACCCGGATTTCCGCTGGCCTGTCTCCGGAATTGACGATTCAGTTCCTTGCTGATTATCAGTCCATCATCGTGCCTCTGATCGAGAAAGCTGGTGGGGCCGTGGACAAGTTTCTGGGTGACGGAATTCTGGCAACTTTCGGTGCGGTCAACGTCATCGACAATCCATGCGCCCATGCCTTGGCAGCAGCGGAATCCATCGTCCTAACCATGGCAGAGCAATCCCACGCCTTCACAGAACTGGGATGGCCGGAGCCTTTCCGCGTTGGTGTTGCAGTGGATTTCGGGCGGGTCATGGTTGGCGTGATTGGCGTACAAGATCGCCTCGAATTCACGGTCATCGGCGACGCCGTCAACCGAACCGCGAAACTTGAGGACGAAAACAAGGTGCAGAAATCTTGCCTTGTAACTACAGAAGCCTGCTATAGGCGTGCGCTTGAAGATGGGTTTAAACCAAGTTCCCATCCGGAGCACCGCCAATCCATATTGGTTGCCGGGCTGCCGCAGCCGATGGATCTTGTGGTTTGGATTGAACCCAAGCGCTAAGTCAAAGCACCGCCGTCAGTAGGGCAAGCTGACAGTTGGATCAAACATCCGCTGCCAGAGAAAGCCGAATAAACGCCCATCCAGCTGACCACGCACTTGCTTGGTTGGTGTCAGAGCAACCGGGCCGTCACCACCCTCAACGCGCTCCGCCAAAGCAAAGTTAAAGCCAAAATGCGGCGGATACCCCATCCGCATATCGGCAATATAAATTTGCCTGTCCGCCTCCAAAAAGCGATAGAAGCCATGGGAAAAAGTCATCACCTGTTGCGCCTTGTGCTGATTGGGCAAAGAGGCAAGCAGATCCGTGCGACGCTCCTGTGTGGTGAGGCTGATGGGCGCATCATCGGCCTCCAGCAATGAGCGCAACCCAAAATGCACCTTGTCGCCTTCACGCACCATCACATACCAGAGAACCGAATTGCCAAAGGTTGGCGTAACATAAAGGCTATCGATCTCTTTGCCTTCAGCGGCCATTTGCACGCGGACTTTTTGTTCAACCTGATATTGCGCAACCATCCCCCAACCTAGATAGAGTGTAGAAAGGAAAAGCGCGATGAAAGTAACCTTTCCCGACAGCGTTTCCTGTCCATCGGGTCGCACGCGACCACGCACCAATATCCAGATGGTGGCAATCAGCAAAGGCAGCGTGTAAAGCGGATCAATGATTGACACCGACGCCACGCCAACCGGGGCTTGCGGCAGCGAAGGGATCCAGTTTGTCAGCCCCCAGAATATCTGCGTGCCATAGCTGGTCAACGCGTCTAGCAGAATATGGGTGAGCAGGATCAACCACGCCATCATGATCATCCGCACGGGCACAGCGCGGGAGGCTTTGTGCAGGCGGCTGATCAATAGACCAATTGGTACAGACACAAGTCCCGTCAAAATCAGGGAGTGTGACCACGAGCGGTGCATGACGAAGCTGTCAATGGGATCCGAATAACGCACCAACACGTCCAGATCGGGCAGGGTGCCCAGACCCATTCCCCACAATGCAGCCTTGCGTCCCAATTGCCGTCCGCCAATGGCATAGCCAACTGTCGCGCCCAAAACCGCTTGCGTCAAGGAATCCATGCACACCACACCCCATGACGGGGCCCCATTTGTCACCAAGCGGAAAATGCTCCGCTATCCGTGCCATGTAGGTCTTTGGGGGATGGGTTGCAACCGCAGGGCCGACAAACGCCTTGTCCCTGCAGAGCTGTCTGGCAAAGCTCAGGACCGGTGAGTAGCAAATGAAGTCATGCTAGAAAGCTGACATTGCCAGCGATCGTCACCTCGATCAATCGATCCTTTTTTTCAGCCATTCGGCCCGCTTGATCTGTTCCTGCACCACCGCAATATTGCCTTTCAGGCGCTCCTTTTTGGAGTCCTTATGGCTGTCCTCGATGTCCTTTTCGAGCGATTGCTTCTTGGCCTTCAATTTCTCTATGATCTTGTCAACATGGCTGGGCTTGATCTCGTCAGCCTTGTCGGCTTTTAACCGCTCGAAATAGGCATTCAGCTTGCCAATACTTTTCTTGGCTACCATGTCACACTGTCCCTTGGCCAATCTACATTTGGTCTCGCCCCATGCTACAGACTTGCCACAAACCAAGCAATTGGCCCTCTGGTCACACAGGCTCGATTTCTGAAGCACTTGGCTTCTCTTCAGCCTCTTCGCGCTCTGGAACGCCCGAGGCGAGGGCTTCTACATCGTCTTCATCCAGCATCAGCAGGCGTTCCACTTCCACCATGCCGCCTTCGGTTTCAGCATAATAGATCCTAGCCGCCTCAATCAGCTCTTTCATGGCCCTGTAGGCGTAATCGGAATCATTGAGAAAGGATGTTGCAGACTGCACATCAAGCTCGCCTGCACGAATATGCGCCTCAATCAATTGCATGCAACTGTGTTTGTCGACTTGAATCTGGACCAGCTGCTGATCAAGCCAAAGGCTGTTGCGCACTTCTTTGTCCGTTCGTTCAAGCTTCTCGATTTCCACCAAGATACGCGCAATCTCGATCCTGAGCCCATTATAAAGATCGCTGGCAACACCCATCGGTCTTGACGTGAAGATCGTCATATTGCGCCGCAAATGCTTGATTGCCTTGACCGCTCGCACCATGCCCGCCGTCGCATCACGCAAGGCATAGACCCGATCAAGAACCGGTCGCGGAATGTCCTTCTCCCCAAGCCTTGAGGTGAATTCAACAATTGCCGAATAAAGCCCCTTCACCCGATTTTCATAGGTCACGCCAATATTGATGTCGAAGGGTTGCGTGGTCTCGGCCACTGTCCGCGCAATATCATCGGTTTCATAGATTTGATGGCGATGAATATTCAAACCATGGGCAATCAACTCAATGGCATTGTCCATCAGATGGCGCACTTCCTTGTGCAAAGCCACTTCGATGGTTGCAGGAAACTCGTCCACTGCTTCATCCAGAAAGCGCGGTTTGGTAATATCCTGCTTTGGTGTCTTGATGGCCGTTTGCAGCAACCAGAGCAAAGGCCGCATCAACGGTAGCATGATCAACACGCCAAGCACATTGAAGATGGTGTGAAAGACCGCAAGCTTTAGCGCATAATCGGTCGGATTGATCCCCGCCAGATCGCTTGTCCAATTGACGGCATCTCGCAAAGTGTCAATGAAAATCAACGCCACGGCCGCAGTGGTCACATTGAACACCAGATGAGCAAGCGCGAGGCGCTTGCCTTGGAAATTGGCCGACAAAGACCCGATGATTGCCGTCACCGTTGTCCCGACATTGGCCCCGATGGCCAGAGCAAGGCCATTTTCATAGGAAATCTGTCCTGTCGACAGAGCCGTAAGGATCAGCACCATCGTGGCATGACTGGATTGCATCACAGCCGTAGAAAAAGCCCCGATGAGCGTATAGACCACCAGTCCCAAAAGGCCGGTCAAAGCCAATTGCGAAAGATCGAATTGATCTTTGAAAGCCTCAAAGCTCTCCTTCATATAATGGATGCCGAGAAACAGAAATCCGATTCCCGCCAGCACATAGCCAGTGCCTCGCACATATTTGTTGCGCTGGAAGACGAGAATAATCGCCACGGCCAACAAAGGCATGGCATAGGCGGAAATCTTGACCTTCAGACCAAGCCCTGCCACCAGCCAGGCCCCGGTTGTCGTGCCGATATTGGCCCCGAAAATGATACCCACCCCAGCCATCAGCGAAATCAGGCCAGCTGACAAAAACGAGATGGTGATCATCGAAACCAGGGTGCTCGACTGCATGACCGTCGTTGAGACGATCCCGAAGCTGATCGACTTGAAAAGCGAACTTGTGACCCGCGCGAGCACCTTTTCAAGAACACCACCTGAAAAGAGCTTGAAACCGTCCTCCAACATCAGCATGCCGAACAGGAAGATAGCGACGCCTGCGGCAAGCTGCTGAAAGTCCGAGTTGAACCAGAAGGCAACAAGCAGCAGCACCAGAACAACGGGGAGGGTCAATCTTTTTATCAAGCGCGCTAAATCTCCTTCCTTTTCATCATCTCGGCTGCATGAGACGCACCTTACGAAACGATCCGCTGACCGCTTACAGCTTCGAACAGATGAATATCTTCCGTCCCGACCGAAAAGGCCAACTCTTGCTGCCCATGGCTGTTAAGGTGCACTCCTGCCAAACTGATCGTGATTTTCTCATCAGTGCCCGCAACATGGCCATGCAAAAGGGTATTCGCTCCCAAAGGCTCAGCCATCTGGATCGATGTCTTCAACGCGCCATTGTCATCGCGCACCATATGTTCTGGCCGAATGCCAAGCTTCACCGGCCCATCCATGGCCGCAACCTGCCCAATCTCTGCATCCCCGAGCCGAACAACGCCGCCTTCAATGGTAGCATCGAAAATATTCATCGCCGGACTGCCAATAAACTGGGCGGCAAACAGGGTTTTTGGCGTTTCATAGACGTCAAGCGGCGTGCCGATTTGCTCCGCAATGCCGCCATTCATCACTATCATGCGGTCAGCCATGGTCATGGCTTCGACCTGATCATGGGTAACATAAAGCGATGTTATGCCAAGCTTGTCCTGCAACTCCTTGATTTCAAGGCGCATCTGGACGCGCAATTTGGCATCCAGGTTAGAAAGGGGCTCATCGAACAGGAACAGAGCAGGTTCGCGCACAATCGCCCGCCCCATGGCCACACGCTGCCGCTGACCGCCAGACAGTTGCCGTGGTTTTCGATCCAGCAAAGCCTCAAGCTGCAACAGCTTGGCCGCGTCCTGAACCTTGGCGTCGATTTGATCCTTTGGCATTTTGGCGATCTTGAGGCCATAGCCCATATTCTGCCGAACCGACATATGCGGATAGAGGGCATAATTCTGGAACACCATGGCGATGTCACGATCCATCGGTTCCTTGTCATTGGCCCGCACACCATCGATCAGCACATCACCGGAGGTGACGGTTTCCAACCCGGCCACCATGCGCAGCAAAGTGGATTTCCCGCAACCAGACGGGCCGACAATCACGATGAATTCTCCATCCTCGACCATCACGTCGATCCCGTGGATCACATCCGCAGCGCCGAAGCTCTTCTTGACATTTTTGAGTTCTACAGTTGCCATTTGTTATTTCTCGCTGTCGACAAGTCCGCGGACGAACAATTTCTGCATCGAAACCACCACAAGCACCGGCGGGATCATCGCCAGAATGGAGGTCGCCATAATCACCGGCCATTCGGCCACATCATCGCCCGAGGGGAACATCTGCTTGATGCCCATGACGATGGTGTTCATTTCCGGATCGGTGGTGATCAGCAACGGCCAGAGATACTGGTTCCAGCCATAAATGAAGAGGATCACGAAGAGGGCTGCAATATTGGTGCGGCTCATGGGCACAACGATGTCGACAAAGAAGCGCATCGGACTTGCACCATCAACCCGCGCTGCCTCGGCCAACTCATCCGGGATGGTCATGAAAAACTGCCTGAACAGGAAAGTCGCCGTTGCTGAGGCAATCAGAGGGAAAATCAACCCGCCGTAGCTGTTGAGCATGCCAAAGCCTGCCACCACTTCAAAGGTCGGCACAATACGCACCTCAACGGGCAGCATCAGCGTCAGGAAGATCAACCAGAAGAAGATAGTCCTGCCGGGAAACCGGAAATAGACAATCGCGAAAGCCGACAGGAGCGAAATAATGATCTTGCCAATCGCAATGCCCAGCGCCATCACCAGACTGTTAAACAGCATGGTGGCAACTGGCACATTGACACCCGAAAACAGAGCCGCCTTGTAATTGACCCAGAATTGATCACCGGGCCAGATTGGCATGGGTGGGGAGACAATTTCAGGCTGGGTGACCGTGGAGGCAACAAAGGCCAGCCAGATCGGAAAGAAGATCACAAACACCCCGAGGATCATCATCATATGGGTCAACCAGAGGCCAGCGCCTCTTTTCTCGACCATGCCGTGCACTTGTTTTGCCATTTAATAGTGCACCTTCTTTTCTACATATTTGAACTGAACCACCGTCAACAAGCCAACCACGATCAACAGGATCACCGACTGGGCGGATGAAGATCCCAAATCCTGCCCAACGAAGCCATCTGAGAAGACTTTGTAGACAAGGATCGTCGTCGATTGCTGCGGTCCACCTGCGGTGATCGTATGGATGACGCCGAATGTCTCAAAGAAGGCATAGACAACATTGACGACCAGCAGAAAGAATGTCGTGGGAGACAGGAGCGGCAGAACAATGGTAAAGAAGCGCCGCCAAAACCGCGCGCCATCAATCGCGGCGGCCTCAATCACGGCTTTAGGAACCGACTGCAAAGCGGCAAGGAAAAACAGGAAGTTATAGCTGATGCGACCCCATGCGGACGCGACCACCACCAGCCCCATCGCTTCGCCGCCATTGAGCACATGGTTCCAGTCATAGCCCAACTGTCCCAGATACCATGAGACCACGCCAACGCGCGTGTTGAACATGAACAGCCACAATACGCCCGCAACCGCAGGGGCCACGGCGTAGGGCCAGATTAACAATGTGCGATAGACCCCGGATCCCTTGATAAGTCGATCAGCCATGACCGCCAACAGCAAAGCCGGGATCATCGAGCACAGCGTCACAAGCACCGAAAAGATGCCCGTCGTGGCAAAAGACGCTCGATAGAATTTGTCCGACAGCAGGAATTCGAAATTGCCCAAGCCGACAAATTGCGATGACAGACCGAACGGATCCGGAATGAAGAGCGACTGCCACACCGCTTGCCCGGCGGGATAAAAGAAGAAAACCGCTGATATCAGGACTTGTGGGGCGATCAGGATAAGGGGCAACAGCCAGCCGCGAAAGGTAACGCGTTTTTCCACCGTAACTTCCCATCATTTCATATGAAAAGGACGAAGCGGACCAATTGATCCGCTTCGCTTCATCAGGCTGGACTAGCGATTGGCCTGTTCAAAACGCCGCAGCAGAGCGTCGCCGCGTTCCTTGGCGCTGTCCATGGCTTCCTGAGCTGTCTTGTCGCCAGACCAGATGGCTTCCAGTTCTTCGTCGATGATACCACGAATCTGGTCAAACGATCCAAGACGGATGCCTTTGGAATTGGCGGTTGGCTCGTTGGCCGTCATCTGGATCACGGCGATATCAGTGCCCGGATTTTTGTCGTAGAAACCAGAGGCCCGCGTTGCTTCGCCTGCCGCCTTGGTGATTGGCAGATAGCCGGTATCCTGATGCCATTTGGCCTGAACATCCGTTGAGGACAGGAAGCTCAAGAACTCGCCGACGCCTTTATATTCCGGTGCATCATGGCCTTCCATGACCCACAGAGAAGCCCCGCCGATGATCGTATTTTGCGGCTTGGCTACGATGCTCTCCCAGTAAGGCAGGGGGCGAACATCAAAATCAAACTTGGCCTCGGATTTGATCCCGGCATAGCCAGCGGAGCTTTCGGTGAAGAGCGCGCATTCACCGGCGCGGAAGTTGGCTCCACCTTCATTGCGGCGGCCGGTATAAATGAACTTGCCGTCCTTGGCCCATTCACCCATTTTCGACAAATGCGCCACCTGCGCCTTGCCATTGAGCATCAGCTCGGTATCAAGACCGGCAAAGCCGTTATCCTTGGAAGCAAATGGCACATTGTGATAGGCGGAGAGATTCTCCAGATGAATCCAGCTTTGCCAAGCGGTCACCAGCGGGCAGTCTTCGCCACCAGCTTTCAGCTTGCCAAGCACGTCGTCAACTTTCTCCCAAGTCGACAGATCCGTGTCCGGATCCACACCGGCGGCCTTGAAGGCATCACGGTTGACCCATAGGACCGGCGTTGAGGAGTTAAACGGCAAAGACAGCATGTCCCCGTCCGTGGAGGTGTAATAGCCCTTCACAGCGCCAATATAGGCATCAGGGTCAAATTCCGCGCCGCTTTCGGCCATCACTTCATAGACCGGTTTGATGGCGCCTTTTGCGGACATCATCGTCGCGGTGCCCACTTCGAACACCATCAGGATGTGCGGCTGCTCACCAGCACGGAACGCTGCGATCCCCGCATTCAAGGTCTCGGAATAATTGCCCTTGTGGCTTTCGATGACTTTGTAGTCGCTCTGGCTGGCATTGAATTGCTCAACCTGCGCCTTGACCAGTTCCCCCAGACGCCCCGTAAAAGCGTGCCAGAACTGGATCTCTGTCTCGGCCATCGCTGAGACAGGCGTAAACATTGTGCTCGCTACCGCGAGCGCACCAAGCATTTTTCTAAACATAGTTCCTCCCAGGCACCCGCGAAGGTGCGTCCCATCAGGCAATTTATATCCAGCGATCCGTCCCGCTGTTTGCCATGAAGTCTTCACGATACACGCACAGGAGCATAATTCAAGTGTCAGATATTTGATAATTTTATAAGGCAATGTTATGCAGGTGGCGATAAAGCAGTTGGAAGGCCCATGAAACCAAATCTCAGATTGCGTCAACTCGAAGCATTAATGGCTGTGAACAACCACGGTTCGATGACGGCTGCCGCGTCAGACCTCGGAATCAGCCAGCCTGCCGTTAGTCGCCTGCTGTCCGATTTGGGCAAAGAGCTTGGATTTGCTCTGTTTGATCGGCGAGATGGGCTGATGGTGCCAACACAGGAAGTCAAGTTCCTACTGCCAAACATTCGTCATGTGCTCGAGCTGCTGCAACAGATTTCAGAAGTCAGCCACGAAATCACCAATCGCAAGGCCGGGCATATTCGCATTGCCTGCCTGCCGGGTTTTGCCACAAGCCATTTGCCGCAGCTGGTTGCAGCCTTTCTTGATGAACGCCCCGGTGTCAGCATGACCATTGAACCGGACCGTCCGGAGCGCATTCTTGAATGGATGATCGGTGAGCAATATGATTTCGGCATCACAGACGGTTTTGCAGGCCATCCTGCTGTCGAAAGCACCAATATCGATGTGCGCACCGTCTGTGTCTTTCCGCACGGCCACAAGCTGGCAAAGCTCACCCGGATCAGACCAACCGATCTGGCCAATGAGAAAATGATCCATACTCGACGCGACAGTATTTTCTATCGCAACCTGTCCGAGACATTCCACACTGAGCAAGTCATTTTAAAATCCCACATTGAGATACGGCAATTTTCCGCAGCCTGTGAGCTTGTCTGCAATGGGGCAGGGGTATCAGTGGTCAGCGAACTGGATGCCGTGAAGTTTAAAGGCAAGGGGCTGGATTATCGCCCCTTTGTGCCCAATTTGCCCCACACCTTGTCCCTGATCCATCCCGTGCTTGCCCAGCCTTCTATGGTGACACTCGAATTCATCGAGGCCTTCACCGCCAGCCTGAAGCCCTTCGCCATGAAAAAGCAAGCCTAGGCTCAAACTATCTGAGCATGTGAGAGCACGCCAAGAATAGGTGTTGTCCGGCAGGTGACGGGTGGGTCTTTTAGCCGCCCGTCGTTGCCATGGAGCGCGTGACATGGTCCGGCTGGTCTTCAAAATTGTGCTGCCACGGTTTCATGGCCAAAGCTTCGATCAGAAGGTCACGAAGGCCACTGTCCGAAATGCCATCTCTGAGGTGAGGACGCAGGGCCATATTGTGGCTGTTGCCCAGACACAGATGCAGCGTGCCGTCTGCCGACATACGCACCCGGTTGCAGGTGGCACAGAAATGTTGAGACAGCGGCGTTATGAAGCCGATATGGGTCTCGGTACCATTAACGCGGAAATAGCGCGCAGGGCCACCCCCGGCCATGACGCTGGGGATCAGATCGAAACGTTCGGCAAGTTGGTCGCGGATGACGGAGAGGTCGAGATAGTGGCCATAAGCTTCCTGTCCGCTCGCGCCCATGGGCATGGTTTCGATGAAGCGCAAGGCAAAGCCGTTGGCAATGCAGAAGCTGGCAAGGTCGACGGCCTCATCGTCATTGATGCCCTTCATCACCAGCATGTTGATCTTGATAGGTTCAAAGCCCGCCCGTTTGGCGCTGGCAAGGCCCGAAAGCACCTCATTGAGTTTGCCGCCGCGGCTGATTTCATCAAACCGGCTTTGCTTCAAGGTATCAAGGCTGACATTCAGTCGCGTGATACCGGCCTTGAAAATCGGCTCGGCCAGTTTGTCCAGCAACATGGCGTTGGTGCTCATGGACAAATCCTGAATGCCAGGAATGTCGGAAAGGCGTTTGATGAGATCCGGTACGCCCTTGCGAACCAGCGGTTCTCCGCCCGTCAGGCGAATGCGTGAAACGCCAAGATCGGAGAAGGCGGCAACGACGCGCTCGACTTCGTCAAAGGTGAGATAATGACTAGGCGTGATAAAGGATCGATGGCGCTCCGGCATGCAGTAAAAGCAGCGCAGATTGCATTTGTCCGTCACCGAGAGCCGTACATAGTCGATCTTTCGTCCGAAGGGATCCGTCCAGGCCATTTCAATCACTCCTCCTTTGTCTTGAGGGAAGAACGGGCCGTGGCCCGTTCCTCAAGTCTTGAATGCTTGACTGTTAGGCGTTTTTCGGTGTCGAGAAGACTTTTACCGGAGGCAGTTCACCGGTGAATTTCTCAACGTCAGCCACAGCGGTATGACCACAGTTGGCCTGTGCCAGCTTGGATGTTCCGATGTCGACGGTCAGGCAGTTTGCGTCACCATAGGCGTCAAGGCTACCAACTTTGCCCGGCTCTACCGGATCGTACCAGCCGCCTTCAGACAACCGCAGAACACCCGGACGGATGTCGTCGGTTACAACGGCACCGGCAAGAACCTGCCCACGGTCGTTGAAGATGCGAACAACGTCGCCATCTGCAATACCGCGTTTTTCAGCATCCTTGGTGTTGATCAGGCAAGGTTCACGGTCTGCAACCGCATATTCCTTGCGCAGGCTCGTACCGCAGAGCTGGCTGTGCAGGCGTTTTTCTGGATGCTTGGAGTCCACATGCAGCGGATATTTGGTGTCCGGACCGTCAAGACGTTCGATCGGTTCCATCCAAGTCGGATGGGCCGGGCAATCGTCGTAACCCATTTTCTCGATGTTGCGAGAATAGATCTCGATCAGACCGGATGGGGTGCCAAGTGGCTCGAGCAATGGATCTTCGCGGAACTCGGAATACCGAACATAGTTCTTGGCTTCGTCGGTAACTTCGAATTCTTTGAGGCCTTTTTCCCAGAAGGTATCAAAATCAGGCACGTCGATATTCTTGGCTTCGCCCTGTTTGACGGCTTCCTCGTAGAAGGACTTGATCCAGCCCATTTCGTCCTTGCCTTCGGTAAATTCTTTCTTCTTACCAAGGCGATCGGCGATTTCGGTGAAGATGTCGAAATCCGTACGCGCTTCAAAGACCGGATCAATGACTTTTTTCATCGCGATGATGGCACGCAAGGAATAGTCACCGATATGTTCAATATCGTTGCGTTCGTAGGCGGTTGTTGCCGGCAGAACGATATCGGCATGGCGGGCCGTTGGTGTCCACTGGAAGTCCTGCACGATGAAGGTGTCCAGTTTCTGCCAGGCCTTGATCATGCGGTTCCGGTTCTGATGGTGAGTGAACGGGTTGCCGCCGACCCAGTAGGCCAGTTTAACTTCTGGGTATTTTGCCTTGGTGCCATTGAAGTCGAATTCCGCACCCGGATTTTCGAGCATGTCGACAACGCGGGCAAGTGGGATCGATGCAGCCCCGGCGCTGGTAAGCCATGCCGCCCCGTCGACAGCCTGTCCACCATCGGTGATGCCGGGAAGAACCGGGCTGTTGGCCGAAGGCGTGCCACCATTTGCATAATGGTAGCTAAGACCAAAGCCACCACCTGGCAGACCGATCTGGCCGAGCATGGAAGCAAGGGTGACCAGCATCCAGTGGGCCTGTTCGCCATGGTGCTGACGCTGCAGCGACCAGCCGCTCGAAAGCATTGTGCGGGAAGACTGGAACAGTTTTGCCAGTTCCTTGATGGTGTCAGCTGGAACACCACAAATGCCTTCTGCCCATTCAGCGGTCTTCGGCGTTCCGTCGCTTTCACCGGTCAGGTAAGGCAGGAACTTGTCAAAGCCCGAAGTATATTCATCAAGGAAGTCCGCATCATGCAGCTCTTCGGCATAAAGCGTATGCGCAATACCGAGCATCATGGCGACGTCGGTTTGTGGCTTGATCGCGATCCAGTCCGCATCGAAGAATTTGGCGGTTCTGGTCTTCATCGGATCGATGACGATGACTTTCTTGCCGGTTTTCTTGAACTCTTCGAAATATGGGAAGTTGCCATGATCGCCCACAAGCCAGCTGATCTGGTTGGTGTTGAGCGGATCGCAACCCCAGAAGACGAGGGTATCGGTATTTTCGATCACAACCGGCCAGACAGTCTGCTGTTCGTAGACTTCCAGTGTGCCAAGCACATGCGGCATGATGATCTGGGAGGCACCGGTCGAATAATCGCCCGAGCTGTTCACGAACGCGCCTTCAAGGCCAATGTTAAGGGCACGACGCAGAAGGCTCTGGCAGTTATGCAGTTTACCAGGGCTCTTCCAGCCATAGGAACCAGCAAAAGTCCCGGCAGAGCCATATTCTTCTTTCACGCGTTTCAGCTCGGAAACGACAAGCTCCAGAGCCTTATCCCAGGAAACGCGAACGAAGTCGTCCTGTCCACGGGTTTCAACCGAGGCACCCGGACCGTTTTCCAGATAGGCCCGGCGAACCATTGGATATTTGATGCGGGTCGGGGAATAAACCGAGTCAAGAACGCCCGGAAGCTGATCGCTAGGAGCAGGGTCGCCTTCCCAAGGTTTAATCTCGGCAAAGCGGCCATCTTTGACGATGGCGTTGAAAGCACCCCAGTGCGAACCGGTCAGGACCTGGCCGTCCGGTCCGGCTGCGTTGGCAATGCCCGCGCGCAGAAGCGATGGTGCAAAGACTCCGAATGCGCCCAATGCAGTGGCACCCTTCATGAAGTCGCGTCTGGATTTGTAGCTGTTGAATGGATTTGACATGATGCTACCCTTTTCAGTCCTCCTTGGATTTCCCGTCTCGAATTGGCCCCATGTCGGGGTCAACATGCTGCTTGTTTCTTCGGCTATTGGCTTTTCTGTTAAAGCCGATGCCGGTCTATCTCGATCATCGCAACCAAAGCTGCGGATGCCGAGGCGTAGAAGCCATTTTGATCATATGCCTTGCAGCGCTTGGCAAAGGCCGGAAGCCACGGGATCAAGTGGGTGTCAATAAATGCGATCTGCCGGTCTGGCGAGGCGGTCTCCGCCAACAGTGCCATGACATCAAGCTGAACGCTGATATGGTCGGCCGGTTCTGGAAAGTCTTCCGGCAATTGCATACCCAGTTCGCGCAGCAATATGGTCATGCGACCGGTTGCGTCGCCATAAAGCCGACCGCTGTCGCTCTCATAGGCTGACTGATAGGGAGGCGCACTGCGTCGTCCGCCAGCTCCCAGAAACAGTCTGGAGAAATCTCCTTGCAGAGCTTTCATTGTATCAATGGATGCTTCGCCGGGGACAATGAAGCGTTGCAGCTCGGCAAAGAGTGTCTCGTCAGCAGCCTTCACGAGGTCGAGAAAGGCTTGGCCTTCCTCAGTTTCGTAGGCGGCAAGCATGTCCGCAGACAGCTCACGGGCGAACAGGCTGCCCAGCCAGCGGTAGATGATAGCACGATCGCTGCCTTCATCTTCCTTGCGATCCGCTAGCTCCGAAAGGGGTAGGGGCATTTCTACTATGTCCTGTTCGACATTTGGGGAGAGCGGCTTATTCATGATGGCCCGCCCCGCCTGTGTCCTTTGCGTTCAGCTGAAGGTATTTCTGCAGGAAGCGATATTGCTCTTTATCGATGGAGACGAAGCGCTTCATGGATTTCAGAACGCCGATCCATTGGTTCGACAGATAGTGTGCAGGATCAGGGCGCGAGTGACAGGTCGTACAAGAGGCACCATAGAGTTCATCGGCGTAGTTCCAAAGCTTTGCTTCGTCACTGACGAGATTGGCTTGGGTTACCCAACCATCGACCTGCATTTTGTGCCATACCAGTTCGGTATCAGGATCGGTTTCAGACGACAGGCGTTTGATGGCATCTGTGCTAGACTTGGCGAGGGTTGCTTCGAAAATGCGCTGGCCCCTCAGAGCATAGACCACACGATCGACCTTGTCCTGCTGCCAGCCTTCAAGGCGCACCTTGAGAAGGTCTCCTGACCGTTCAAGAACCGAAACTTTTGTCGCTGCGAGCAGTTTGCCTGATTCCTTGCCATCTTTTTCGGCTGCGCCCTTATCCAGGAAGAAGGATTTGGTTTGCAGGGTGATCAGCTGATCGGAGTCTTTAACTTCGCTACCAGATTGCGAGGAAAGCTCTTGGAAGAGTTTCTTGTAGCCTGATGACAGATCCGGCAACTTGTGGGCGATACCTTTGTGACAGGAAATACAAGTGTCGCCGTTTTCCTTAGCCTTCATCATCTGCTTGGAGGCATCAGGATGTTGCTTTTCGAAGTTCATGGCGTCAAACGAATGGCAATTGCGGCACTCACGGCTGTCGTTGGCTTCCATTTCCGCCCAAACAGACTGGGCAAGCTCAAGCCTGTGATTCTCAAACTTTTCCTTGGTATCGATAGTGCCCACCAGGTGATGGTAAAGCTCTTTAGAGGCCACAATTTTGCGGCGGAGTTTGTGATACCAGTCTTTGGGAACGTGACAGTCCGAGCAAATGGCGCGGACGCCTGACGCGTTCGAATAGTGAACCGTCTTTTTATATTCAGGATAGACTGTGCTTTCCATCTCGTGACAGGAAGTACAGAATTCTATGCTGTTTGACGATTCCATGGCCCAGTGGAACCCGCCCCAGAAAAGGATGCCAGTGACGAACCCACCGACCAATAGGATTGCTATCGGAACTGCAGCCTGCTTGCTCCACAATGCTTTCCACAATGCTCGCAACCGTTTCATCAACAATCTCCCTTGCATATGAGCATAATCACGGAGAGTCCGGTCTCGATTCTCCTTGTTGCAAAGAGATTTAGGCTCGCGGTGTTAATAAGGTTCGCGGCGGCTATGTACGGGATGTAAAATCATGTTAACAGAATGTAATATTCCGTCCTAAGGGGACCCCTAATGTCTGAAAGAGCACACATTCTGATCGTCGAAGATGAGCTGACAAGCCGCACGATGCTATCGGGATATTTCGAATCTCAAGGCTATGTCATCACCGAGGCAGAGACCGGAGCAGAGATGCGGCGGGCATTTGCTGCGGGCAAGATCGACCTGATTATGCTCGACATCCATCTGCCAGATGAAGACGGACTGACTCTGCTCAAGGATGTGCGGCGCTATTCCGATGTGGGCATCATCATGGTGACGGGAAAATCGGATGATGTGGATCGCATTGTCGCCCTGGAGATGGAAGCCGATGATTATGTGACCAAGCCCTTCAATCCCCGCGAATTGCTGGCGCGTGCCAAGAATGTCATCAGGCGGGTGAGGGCGGCGCGCCAAAACAACAGGGAAAATCGTGTCGTTCGGTTCGCAAATTGGCAGCTCGATCTGGATCAACGCCTGCTCATTGACGAGGACGATGAACCAGTCCATCTGACGCGCGGCGAATTCGAACTGCTCTCGGCCATGACCTCCCACAAGGGGCAGGTCCTGACCCGCGACAATCTTCTTGATCATCTAGACCACAGGCAATTTGATCCCAGTGACCGTACGGTTGACGTCCTGATCGCCCGGCTGCGCAAGAAGATCGAGGAAGACCCAAAGTGTCCCTCGCTGATCGTCACAGTCCATGGCGTCGGCTATGTATTTACCGGCGGCGGCAGGGCAGCCTGATCCCTTTGAAAGATCACACAGTTTCGATCATGGCCTGCCAACGATCGAGCAGCTTCTTCGACGAATCTTCACCGAGTCGGCTAATCTTTTCTGCAAGGAATTTTGCTTGATCCTCGTTGCGCTTTTCCGATGCCTTTTCCAGATCGAGAGCCAGATCGGCAAGATAGGACAGACCGACATTGCCACAGGCCCCCTTCAGCGCATGTGCTGCGTTTCTCAAGTCATCGAAATTGTCCTTTTTCGTTGCAATGCGAATCTGATCGATCAACTGAGAAGACGACGTCAGATAGGCATCAACAATGCGTCTGGTCCGGACCTCTCCAAGTGCACTCATGTGCTGCCGAATCTGTGTTTCATCAAAGATGTCAGGAGGCGTGTCGTGAGCATCCTCAATTGAGTCTGTCTCCTCGGCATCGGTCTGCAACGCCGTGGTCATGCAATCTCCAATAGCGAGCGCAAGATCGTCAGGAGAGAATGGCTTGCTCAGGAAGCAGTCGGCACCATGGGTAAAAGCCTGCTCGACTTCATCCTTCGTAAGGCAAGCGCTGTGAATGATGACAGGGAGACTGGCGAGAGCGGGATCGGGATGCGCACGCAACCGGGTAAGGGCTTCAAGCCCTGTGAGGACCGGCATCCGGTCATCCATCAAGACCAGATCAAAGGATTGCCTATCGAGGATTTCAAGCGCTTCACTACCATTGGTCACGCTGGTGCACTTATGCGACAGATTGTCGAGATAGCCTTCCGTAACCATGCGGTTGACCGGGTTATCCTCGACAAGAAGAATCCTGAGCCCGGATAGCGCGGTGACATCAGCGCACTTTGGCTGATCCGAAGGGGCAGCATCAAGGGCGGGAGAGTAGGGCACCGTGAACCAGAACAGGCTGCCACCCTCGGCCCGAGGCGCACAGTCAATGGTGCCACCCAGTGACGCCGTGAGCTTGCGGCAGATCGCAAGCCCCAGACCCGTTCCGCCGAACAGGAACTTGTGACGGGTGGTTCCCACCTGCGTGAAAGGCTCGAACAGGCGGGCCTTGTCGGTTTCTCCAATGCCAACCCCGGTGTCGCGAACCTCAAAACGGATGGCATTGACCCGCTCTGTTCCGGTTCCATCCGGGATTTCCTCGTGAAGGATGCGAACGTCCACGCGTCCCTGTTCTGTAAACTTCACCGCGTTGCCAACGAGGTTGAGCAGGATCTGGCAGATTTTAGTCGGATCGGAGCGCAGCATATGTGGTAGCTGATCATCTATCTCGACGGAGAAGGCAAGGGACTTGTTAATCAGCGTCGCATCGACGGCGTCGGTCACCCGTTTGACAATCAAAGACAACTCGAAGTCCATGGCCTCGACTTCCACCACACCTGATTCAATCTTGCGATAGTCGAGAATGTCATTGATCACCGAACGCAGCACTTCGCTGGAGCTGCGGATGCCGTTGATATAGTTCTTCTGGCGCTCCGATATTTGCGTGTCCGCAAGAAGCCTTGCAAGACCAAGAATCCCGTTGAGCGGCGTCCGGATTTCATGGCTCATTGTGGCGAGAAAGGCAGATTTGGCGTGATTGGCTTCCTCGGCTGCTTCGCGGGCGCGCTTGTGCTCACTGATGTCATTGAAGATCATCACGGTGCCCAGAAACTTCTCGCTGATGTCGAGCATGTCCTGAACGCGCACATCGAAATGCCGCGCACCTTCGTTGGTTTGAAGCACGCTCTGGAAATTTCCCTCGGTCCTTGCACGCGGGATCAGGTTGTCCAGCTGGCTTTCCAGTCTGACGCTCTGCTCAGTGGAATAGTAGATCGCCCCCGGTTCACTCCAACCGACAAACAAGGTCTGGGCTGCCAGATTCATGTTCTGGATCTTGTAACTGGAATCCAGAAGGACCACCGGATCATTAAGGCTTTCAAAGATCGTGAGATATTTGTTCTTCTCGTTGGTGATCTGGCGGTTCTCATTCTGAACTTCCAGCAGCTTGGTGTTTTCAGGTACGCTGCGCCATTCCTCGCAGAAACCGATTTCAACGAGATCAAAAAAACGATCGACAAAAAGGCGTGCCTTTTTGCGGTCATTGAGACTATCACCCATCTCGTCAACGAGATCCGCATAGCTCTGATGATAATATTTCGTCAGTCCAAGAAACTGGGCAAGGGTGATGCCGCGGGCGCGATGATGGCGTGCCTGTTCGATACCAAAAGCGGTAATCGGATGGCGATTGAAATCGTCACCAGCAATGATTTCAGGCGGTTCTTCATACAGTTCCAGAGCTGCGATCAAAGGGCCGCTCAAGCCACATATGGAAGCCCTCCAGGCCTCCTTGAGGGTCGAGGTATATTCGGTATAGCGGTAGGCTTTGGCATAGTCGACGACACGTGTAATCAGCCAGTCTTCATGCTCTTCAATCAGGCGCTTTAAGCTTTGCATTCAAGGGATCCATCAGGTCTTGGTCAGCCGCCGCCCAGAGTGCCAGTTCGCAAAATCCGGGACAGTCCTTCGGACGAGTGTAGCAGTTTGCCTTCGGACGAGTGTAGCAGTGCGAGCCACCACTTTGATCTTGGTTGTCCGTTCGGACTTGTTCAAACTTGTTGTAATGGGTTTTCCAATCGCCCACAACACCGACTGGCTTAGACAGGCAAGGATTAGCGGGAAGCAAAAGTCAGAAGAGTGCGGCGGAACTCCGGCTCGCTAAGTACGACTTCGCCGGCGCCAAGGGTTCGGGCATGGTTCAGGGCGCGGGACGTGAGGTGCTGTGCGGTCTCGACCGCTTGCGGCAGAGGCAATCCGTGCGCGAGGCTCGCGACGATCAGCCCGGCGAACAAATCCCCCGTGCCCGGCAGCGCGATCGGCAGATGCTCCACCGGATGGCGGCTTGTACCGTCCGAACCGAGAATAACGCTCTCAATGTGACCGGCGGGCGTGTCTTCGAGTGCGCAACCCGTTGCGATCAAATGAGCGCTGGACGCGATGCCAAGAAGGGCTGCTGCGTCTTTAAGGTCTTTGAGGGTCGCGATGCTCTGCCCGGTCAGCCAGTTCAGCTCGAACGGGTTTGGCGTCGCGATGTCGGCCATCGGCAACAAACGGTCGCGCATCACGTCGGCGATGGATTCCGGTACATAGAGGCCGGGCCCGGCATCACCCATTACAGGATCGCAGACATAAGTGAGACGCGGATTGATGGCCTTGGCTTCAGCGACAAAGTCCGCCACCATCATTGCCACATCGAGCGAGCCGATATAACCCGTCAGAATGAAGTCCGCGCGTTCCGGCAGGCCGCGCTCGCGTGCCCCCTGCAGCAGATCGGAAAAGAATTCCGGCGGAAGCGCCTGGCCGCGCAGCGTTGGATAGTCAGGCGTGTTGGAAAAAATCACGGTTGGAATCGCTGCCACCTCCAACCCTGCCGCCTGCATGGGAAACAGTGCCGCGGAATTGCCAACATGGCCGAAAACGACCTGGCTTTGAATCGAGATCACGAAGGGAGGTGTGGTCATGCTGTTCCGTCCAGTCTGTTGCGCCAGTCTTCGACACGTCCGCTTTCAAGGCGATGGACCGCATATTTAGGCCAGCCCTCAGCCAACACGTTAGGCGCTGCGATGCCTTTGAGTTCATTGCGGTTCATCCGGTCAACATAAAGCGCGTGCCAGAGCCGATGTAAAGTCCAATCCTGCTCCATGCACTCGACACGTTCGAACCGGTCGCCCGTTGCCACAATGCCGGGTTCCAATGCGTCTAATACCAACCAGTGCGGCCTGTCGTCTGCACGCGGTGGGCCATGTCAGGCACGTTGAAATGATGGTTGGCCTTCCAGCAGGGTTGCCGCCCCTGCGACACCTGCACCAGTGCTGTGCCCATCACCCACAGAAACCGTCACCACAGTCAGTCCGGACGCTGAGATATTCTCGCAACAATCGCCACAAACGGTCATCGGCATCGGCGAGAACATCACGGCGAGACATGCAATATCTACATTCTTTGTCTTGAGCGATTTTGGGATTGGGTTGGGCCTGTCGTCGAGATGCCGGACATCCTTGGCAATAGACCGGGTGCAATAGAACACGCTACGATTTTTGGTGATGCATCTTGTTTCGCGCCTGCCGCCATGACGGAATCCATCCAATTTTCTAATGCATTCTCATTGCAATAGTCCGTGCGCTTCAATGAAGATGGCTGATTTCTACGAAAAAGGGCCTTCTGAACTCAATCAGAAGGCCCTAATGTGGCTCCCCAGGCCGGACTCGAACCAGCGACCCAGCGATTAACAGTCGCTTGCTCTACCAACTGAGCTACTGGGGAAAACTCTTTTTTCGTTAGCGCTTCAAAGCGTCTCAACGTTGGTGAGGTGGTTTCTAATCGAGCTTTGTCGTGTTGCCAAGCCCCTTTATTGAACTTTTTCGCTTCTCTTGTGGAAGAGTGGAAAAGGACCCAGAAATGTCACGCTTTTGCGAAACTGGATATTCACAGAAACAACCCTATTTATAAAAGCATCCCCTCAAACCCGTTGAGCGGCGACCGTAAAATACGGAATCAAATCAAGGACAGACAAACCGGATGATCAAACCGAAGCGAGAATTCACCGTTGGTCGCTGGACTTTCCCCATTCCAGGCTCTCCTTTTGGACGTTATTGCCTCGGCATCGCATTGGTGATCGGGGGTATCCTTGGTTTTCTGCCGATTCTGGGCTTCTGGATGATTCCCCTGGGGCTGGTGGTCCTTTCGGTTGATTTGCCTTATCTGCGTAAATATCGCAGAAAGTGGGAAGTGAAATATGAAAAGCGTCGACGGGAAAAACACCCACAATCCGCCGACCATAATTCGGGAAAAACCGCCAGATGAATGCACAACAAGCCCGCACCAATTTCATCTTTGGCGGGGCACGGTCCGGCAAGAGCCAATTCGCAGAATCCCTATGCCTTGCAAGCAAATGTGAGCTGCTCTATGTCGCCACATCGCCTGTCATCAAGGGCGATGCGGAATATGCTGATCGGATCAAAAAACATCAGGATCGACGTGGACCTCGCTGGCGAGTGATCGAGGAAGAACTCGATCTGGCAAGCATTATCGAAAAGGAAAGTCGCCCTGATCTGGCCATCCTGATCGACTGCATGACCCTGTGGCTGAACAATGTGCTCTATCACAACCATCCGCTCGATGATCGCCTCAACGCCTTTATCGAGGCAATGAAAGCCAGTCAGTCTAGGCTCATCCTCATTTCCAATGAGGTCGGGCAGGGGATTGTGCCATCCAATCCGGAAGTGCGCGCCTTTCGCGATCATCAGGGACGCCTTAACCAGACCCTTGCCGCCCATTGTGACCGGGTGATCGAAGTGCGCGTCGGCCTCCCTCTCATTCTAAAGCCCAGCCAACAGCCTGCCATCACCCTCTGAGCAACATTCAACGGCCCGCACCACAAAAAGCAACAATAAGGAAGCCCCTCATGTCCGCGATCATGTTTCAAGGAACCGGTTCCAATGTCGGCAAATCCATGCTGGTGGCCGGTTTTTGTCGGTATCTGACAAAGCAGGGACTGAAGGTTGCCCCCTTCAAGCCGCAAAACATGTCCAACAATGCCGCCGTCACCCATGAGGGCGGAGAAATCGGCCGGGCACAGGCCATGCAGGCGATGGCTTGCGGCTTGCAGCCGAGCATTCACATGAACCCGGTGTTGCTGAAGCCCCAAAGCAATATCGGCTCACAAGTGGTGGTGCAGGGCAAATCCATCGGCCAGGTTAAGGCCCGTGACTATGCGGCCAACAAGCAAAAGCTGCTCGCATCGGTGATGGAATCCTACAACATCCTCAAATCTCAAGCCGACATCGTCGTGGTGGAGGGGGCTGGCAGCGCGTCAGAGGTCAACCTGCGTGCCGGCGACATCGCCAATATGGGCTTTGCCACAGCCGCCCAACTGCCAGTCATTCTGATCGGTGACATTGATCGCGGCGGGGTCATTGGCTCGCTGGTTGGCACCGAGCGGATCGTCACAGACGAAGACCGCGCCCTTATCAAGGGTTATGTGATCAACAAATTCCGCGGCGATCCAACCCTGTTTGAAAGCGGCCTTGATATCGTGACCAAACAAACAGGCTGGCCGGATTTTGGCGTGCTGCCATGGTTCGATCTGGCGGGACGCTTGCCCGCAGAAGACAGCGAGGATCTTTCCCGCGATGCGGCCGCTGCAAAGCGGGATGGCAGTCTGAAAATAGCCGTTCCAGTGCTGCCGCGCATTGCCAATTTCGATGATCTTGACGCTCTGCGGACAGACCCGGCCATTTCAGTGGAAATGATCCATCAGGGGCAAACCATTCCCGTCGATGCGGATCTGATCATCCTGCCGGGTTCCAAGACAACCATTGATGATTTCAAGGCCTTGCAGGCAGAAGGATGGGACATCGATATCAAGGCCCATGCGCGACGCGGCGGCTATGTCTTGGGCCTTTGTGGCGGTTATCAGATGCTTGGCAAATTCATCCGCGACCCTGAAGGCGTCGAAGGCCCCAAAGGCGCGGTCTCTGAGGGCTTGGGGCTGCTTGACATTGAAACCAACATGGCAGCGGAAAAACGCACCGTGCAGGTGAGCGGACAACATATGGCCAGCGATCTGCCGATGCACGGCTATGAAATCCATATTGGCAGCAGCGACGGTCCTGACCGCAGTCGCCCGATGTTCAGCATTGATGGCAAAGAAGAAGGGGCCATGTCCCGCTCTGGCCGCATCATGGGTAGTTATGTCCACGGCCTGTTTAATCAGGATGATTTCCGCAAACATTTCCTCGCCCAACTGGGCCATGAAACCGGCAATCATTCCTATGAAGCCATGGTCCAAGACACTCTTGATGCCTTGGCCGATCATATTGGCAAGCATTTGAAGGTCGACGGCCTGCTGGAAGTCGCCAACAAAGGCGTCTGATAGGAAGCAAGTAGTTGGCGAGTACAAAAAAGAGCGCCATCAGGCGCTCTTTTGGCATCTGCCGTCATTTGTGTTGTCAGAGAAGACTAAGCCCGGCTATTGCCGCAATGACGATGAACTGCATGATCAGACTTGAGCGATAAAGCCGCAGGGCATCCCCCAGCTCGGTCGCACCAATGTCCACCCGTCCGCCATCATTGACAAAAGGCTCATTGACCAACTCTCCACCATAATAGCGCGGACCTGACAGGGCGATATCCAGCCGACCAGCGGTTGCTGATTCAGGCCAGCCTGCATTGGGGGAGCGATGCTTGGGTGCATCGCGCATGATCGCCGTCCATACGGCCCCCACACCAACCGGCGCTCGTCCGCCACCGGGCCGGAAGGGCGACAACAGCAAAAGCAGCATTGTCAAACGCGCCGGTGCCAGATTGAGCAAATCATCAAGCCGTGCCGACGCCCAACCGAACCACAGATACCGGTCATTCTTGTGACCGATCATGCTGTCAGCGGTATTGACGATCTTGTAGGCGACGAGTCCGGGAAAGCCAAACAGCACAAACCAGAAAACCGGGGCGACGATACCGTCAGAGAAATTTTCTGCCAGACTTTCAATCGCGGCCCGCGCAACCGCATCTTCTTCAAGGGCTTTGGTCTCACGCCCGACGATCATCGACACCGCCTGCCGCGCACCGACAATATCGCCGGCTTCGAGCGGCAGCTGCACGGCTTTCACATGATCATAAAGGCTCTTCTGAGCGATCAGCACCGAGCTGACAATTGCCAATATCCCAAAGCCCAAAACGCCCAGAGACAATAAACTCTCTTGCAGCAACAAGGCAAGAAAAGCACCCGCAGCGGTCAGAAACAAAATGACCATGGCACCGGTCAACCGCCCGACAAAAGGGCTTTGCTCGGATGGATGATTGAAAAGCCGGTCGCACAGACCAATGGCTTTGCCAAACCAGACCACCGGGTGCGGAATGCGCTCCCACACCCAGTTTGGCTCACCCAGCAAAGCATCGATTGCGATGGCAACCAGAAGAACAAGCAGGATTTCAGGGCCGAACGCGATCACCGGATGCTCGCTATTTCCAATGCCGCATCAATGCGCTCCAACATATCCTCATCCGTTGGCACTCCAAAGCGGATATAGTCCGGATTATAGTCAAAGACACGGGTCCAGATTTTCTGTTCAGCCAGCTTTTCATGCAGTTCGCGGGCATTTTCTTTCATAACCAACCTGAACAAAGGCGTGCCGCCAGCGACATAATAGCCACGCTTTTTAAGGATGGCATCGAGCTTGTCAGCAAAATCAATCAGATTGCGGCGCTGCTCGTCCTGCCATTCCACGTCGAGCAAGGCTTGTCGCCCGATGCGCAGGGCAGGGGTTGAAACAGCCCAGGGGCCAAGCATGTCACGAATCTTGCTGATATGGACCTCGTGGCCAACAAGGAAACCGAGGCGCAATCCACCAAGACCGAAAAATTTGCCGAATGAGCGCAGCACAACAACATTGGGCATGTCGGACAAACGGTCTACGACGCTGATTTCGGGCGTCAAATCAGCAAATGCTTCATCGACAATCAGCAATCCACGCTGCTTTTGCAGCTTTGCGGCAATATCAACCAACTCATCGGGCGACAATTTGCGACCATTGGGATTGTTGGGATTGACCACCAGAAGACAATCGCCGGGGAAAAATTCCTTTGGCATTTCTTCAACCATGGCCACATCAACACCGGCCCGCGACATGGCACGCTGATGCTCACTGTAAGTCGGGCCAAGGATGAGGCAACTCTGATTGGTGCCAAGCAAAACCGGCATCGCCTGAATCAGCGACTGAGTGCCCGGCGAGGCAACAACAGACACTTCATCGGGCACCTTGTAGGCCGCGCGCGCCGCAGCCAAACATTCCACCAGATCACCCTGATTGGGCAGGGCTCCAATGTCTGCAATGGCCCGAGGACCATCGAACGGATATGTGCGTTGATTGATGCCGCTGGACATATCCAGCCATTCATCACGGGTTCCGCCATATTTGGCCATAGCAGCAGAGAGGTCTCCGCCATGCATCATAATATTGTCGTCACTGGCAACCATAACAGAACTTCCATGTTCGAGGAGAAGCACGCCTAGCACATAGACTTTTTATCTAAGGGATGCAAACTTTACCCGACGTCTGTTTGAATAGCTCACAGACGCCAAAGCACCCAAAGTCTGGCTTTCGGACAAAGGCCTATTCGAAAAAACAGGTCACTTGTTGATTGCGTTCACCACGCATTTTTAAAAAGCCACACCACAGGATAGAAAAACAACATGACGATACGTGACCTGATCGCCCGGAACAATGCCTGGATTGACGAGAATCGCACCGGGGATCTTCACGCCGCCCAGCGGCACAAGGAAGCCTCTTTGGCCATCGCCGCCCAATATCAGGCCTTTGAGCGAATCCGCAAACAGCTTTTCAAGGGCAGTTTGGTGCGAAAACGGCTCGATGAGGTGGAACAATCTGTGCTGGATGCTCTGATTTCCACAGGATTGGCCGAGCCTTTGCCTAATGGCTGTTATCGGGCCGCAAGCGCAGAAAGCAGACGCTACATCACGGGAGGCTGGCTGGAAGAGATTGCCTGTCTGGCAGCCTTGGAGGCAGGGGCTGACGAAGCCTATTTCGGTCAGCAAGTCAGCTGGCAGATCGATGGATACTGGGGTGAAAACGAAATCGACGTCATGGCACGCTTTGGCAATCGATTGGCCTTTTATTCCTGCAAAGCCTACGGCGCGTCCTACCGCAAAAGCAAGGACAGAAGCCGCAAAAAGCTTATGCAAGCGCTGCATGAGGCCGATAATTTGGCCGACCATTTCGGCACGCCCAACACCTTTGTTGGCCTCATTCTGTCGACGGACCTCTATGACGAATATCACAAACGTCCCAAATATGAGGCCCTTTTCGGAAAAGCGCGCGCCCTGCATGTAGATCTCATCACACTGGAAGATCTGAAATGGCACAAGCTGGTCAAGGCAATGGCCCGTGCTTCTACAGATTCTTAAGGTAAGTAAAAACCAGTAGACCGTATTTACAATCCCCCCCTTCAACTGCCGTTTCAAGAAACGATTACGATATCGTAAATTGAATAATTAAAATGTGAGCAGACATTTACATTATAAAATGCTAATTTGTCGCAGCTGTGTGTAAAGCAAGCACGCAGCGACAATTGGAGACGATGTGTTTATTGACCGAATGGGGGTGGTCACATGGATCTGTCATCTGAGAAAGAGCGCCTTGAAGACTTGAAGCGTTATGCGATTCTGGATTCGGCACCTGAAGAGTCGTTTGACCGCATTACGCGCATCGCCAAGAAAGTCTTCGACGTTCCCATTGCGCTGATTTCTTTGGTTGACGAAAATCGACAATGGTTCAAGTCCAAACAAGGCCTCTCTATTTGCGAAACAGAAAGGAACGTCTCGTTCTGCACCCATGCCATCGAGAAGAACCAGCCCCTGATCGTGAATGACGCAACCAAAGACCATCGTTTCAAGCATAGTCCGCTTGTAACGGGGGAGCCAAACTTCTGTTTTTATGCGGGAATTCCGCTGAAATCCCCCAATGGCTACAATCTCGGCACTCTTTGTGTCATCGACCATCAGCCACGCAACCCGACACTTGACAATATCGAAATCTTGCGTGATCTGGCGCGCTTGGTGGTTGACGAAATCGAACTGCGCGCGCTCGCTTCTTTGGACTGCCTGACGGGGCTGCATCGGCGAAACAGCTTCATGAACTTTGCCGAAATCGAATTGCAGCGCTCGCTGCGCTATGGCTCCAACTTCAGCATACTCATCTTCGATATCGACCATTTCAAAAGCATCAATGACACGTACGGCCATGCTGCGGGCGATCTCGTGCTGCAAAAGGTTGCGGATATCTGCAAGCAAAGTCTTCGCAGTATTGATGTTGTTGGTCGATTCGGCGGAGATGAATTTGTTATCCTGCTGCCCGAAACCGATTTTTCAGATGCCAGCGTCATTGCCGAGCGCCTTCGTCACCAATTCGAATCCCAACAGTTAGAAGAGGGTGAGGATGTCATTCGGTTCACGACCAGTTTTGGTATTGCTGACCGGGTGAGCACCGAGACGAACGAGATCAACGCCATCCTGAATGAAGCCGATGATTGGCTCTATGAAGCCAAGACCAACGGACGCAATAAGGTGCTGCCTGCCTCTGCCTAGAGAACAAGCATATTTCATCGTCGCCATGTGAGGAGTAAGTTGGAGGCTCGAGCCGGAATCGAACCGGCGTACACGGATTTGCAATCCGCTGCGTCACCACTCCGCCATCGAGCCTTCCTTGCGTGTGGTGCATGGTCAATAGCAAAAGCCGATGCGGTACTCAAGTCGATATCCACCATAATTTGAACTTTTTATGAAGCTCTTAGCGCAATGTAGGGCAGATCACTCAACCTATCGATTGATTTCGTGCAACAATGCTTGCAACTGACAGGATGCGGGCTTATGGAAAATACTGAGCGCAGTGCCTGAGAATGTTGGCACATGCGGCAAGAAGCAGCTGATCAGCAACGTGAGGAATGCGACATGAACAAATTTCGACAGGCGCGCGAGCAAATGGTCGACAATCAGGTCCGCACCACCGACGTCACCGACTATAATATCCTTGATGCTTTCTTGACCGTACCGCGTGAATTGTTCGTGCCATCGAAAAAACGAGCCTTGGCCTATTCGGACGCTGAGATCAGAATCAACGAGAATCGGATTCTGACCCAACCATCTCCCTTGGCGAAGCTGTTGCAGCTGGCTGATATTTCCTCCAGTGATCTTGTTCTCATCATTGCCTCCAATAGCGGCTATTCCGCAGCGCTTGCCTCTCGGCTGGCCAACACGGTGGTCGCAGTAGAAAGCGACGACAAACTGACGCAACAGGCCGAAACCGTCATTTCAGACCTTGGATATGACAATGTTGCGATGATTTCGGGAAATTTGAAGGAAGGCGTGCCAACACAAGGGCCATATGACGTCATTCTCATCGAAGGAACGGTAGGAGAAGTGCCTCAAACCTTGCTGGACCAACTCAAAGATGGCGGCAAGCTCATCACGGTTGAAGGCAATTCACGCCGCGCTGAGGCCATCAAGATCCTGCGCACCGGCGATCACTTCTCACGCATGTCGGCCTTTGATACCAACGCACCGATTCTGCCTGAATTTATCAAGGAAGACGGCTTCGTTTTCTGAGTGTTCTCAGGCCAGCTTGCAATCCCCTTATTTTTGATTTTTTGAAAGTTATCCAGACATGGATGCTGCAAAGCAGGCGTGATTGTTGCCATAAAGCAGCATTAAGGAATTATTAACCACTTGTGCAATTGTTCCACTTTGCAAAATCGACTCAACCGATTATGTTGCAAACGAAATTTGGCAGTTGGGTGCCGTGCAAAAAAATACGTTCTCTGCATACCAGTAGTGGAGAATTCCGGGCTTCGTCCTCCCTCTTTCTCTCATAAAGGGAAATATGGGGTGAGTCTGGGCTATTGAAACAAGGTGGCTTTACGATCCGGGAGAGCCGGATAAAAAGATCGCTGAAGTAGGAGTTTGGGCTGTGGTTTGCCTTCGAACACTGACGCTGAGCGCCGCAACGGCGTTGTTATTCTCTCTCAATCCGGCGTCTGCTGAAACGCTATCTCAGGCATTGTCGTTAGCTTACAAAAATAATCCGACCCTGAATGCAGCCCGGGCAGAGCTGCGCGCAACGGACGAAAATGTACCGCAAGCCAAATCGGGTTATCGTCCAACCCTGAATGGCACGGGCTCGGTCACACGGTCATGGTCTGAGCGCGAATATCTCTCCGGATCCGCACGCAATACACAATCAACCACCACCAGCCTGGGCCTTCAGGTTCAACAGATTCTGTATCGCGGCAATCGCACCAGAAATGGGGTTAAGCAAGCTGACGCAGCCATCCGGGCAGCGCGCGAAGGGCTGAAATCCACCGAACAATCTGTCCTGTTTGACGTCGCATCCGCTTACATGGACATCCTGCAGAATCAGGCAATTCTCGAACTGCGCAAACAGAATGTGGCCTTCCTGCAGGAACAGGCCCGGTCTGCCCGCGACCGGTTTGCCGTTGGTGAAACCATCAGCACCGATGTCAGCCAGGCCGAAGCCCGTTTGTCCGGCGCCATTTCTCAGGTCAGAGTCGCTGAAGCCAATCTGGCAACCAGCCGCGCCACCTATCAGATGCTGGTCGGCAAACGCCCGGGCAAATTGTCAAGTGGCTTCGCGGTTGACCGTCTGTTCCCCAAAAACCTGCAGACTGCCATCCAGCAGGGGATGAGCAGTCATCCCGCTGTTCTGGCTTCTCAATATAATGTTGATGTTGCCCAACACGCCGTCAAGATTGCCGAGGGTGAGCTATTGCCAACGGTCTCCCTGACGGGCAATGCAAATCGCAATTGGAGCAATAACGTCAACGGGTCCAACGTTTCCGGCGCGACCAATTCAGCCTCCATTACCGGCCAGATATCGGTTCCATTCTATCAGGGTGGTGCTGTTCATTCTAAGGTGCGGCAGGCAAAAGAAACCCTTGGCCAGCGTCGCATCCAGCTTGATCTGGCACGCGATCAGGTTCGCTCCAACATCATTTCCTCTTGGAGCCTGCTTCAAGCCTCGATCCCCCAGATCGCCGCCGCGCAGGCTCAGGTCAAGGCATCCCAGCTTGCAACCCGTGGCGTGATTGAAGAGCAGAAGGTCGGGCAGCGCACCTTGCTTGACGTCTTGAACTCGCAGGCCGAATTGATTGATGGCCGCATCGCACTGGTTCAGGCGCAGCGCACCCGGATCGTCGCATCCTTCCGCGTAGCAGCAGCAATTGGCAACTTGAGCGCAACCAATCTTGGCCTGAAGGTCGCAACTTATAATCCTGCGGCTCACTATCAAGCAGTCAAAGACAAATGGTTCGGACTGCGCACCCCGGATGGTCGCTAGACCTCAAGCACGGTTTACCGAATAGATCACAATAAAAAGGCCCGGTCACTCCGGGCCTTTTTGCATTATAATAAAAGAACTCCAGCCAACCCGTGCCTTTCAGAAAAGCCTGTAGGCTAGAATGTCTGGTCAAAATAGAGCTGCTGCCAGACAATTTTTTTGCCCACTTCGCACCGGTAAACAAAGAAAGCTCTCAACGATCAAATCCAGCAAACGCGGCTGACCGCTCATCAAAGGCATTGAAATTGTTAAAATTTAGATGCTTGGAAAGCAAAAAGGGCCCGAACAAATGAGGGCCCAATTCGCATGAATATTTTATTGCATATGAAATAAAGCGCAATCTAATCGATGGAAACGAAACCTCTGTTGGTCACCGTTTCGATAATCATCACCAAAGCCCGCTCCACGGTTGCGGCGCGAACGGCTCCGCGATCCATCGCCGAAAAAATACGCCGCTCGTGGCGCTGCTCTTTGCCTTTGCAGGAAAGAGCGAAATGCACCAGACCAACTGGCTTTTCCGGCGATCCGCCGTCCGGCCCGGCAATGCCCGTCACGGCAATGGCAATATCCGCATTGGATTTCGCGAGAGCCCCATCAGCCATGGCGCGAGCCACTTCTTCACTCACAGCCCCTTTGTCTTCAATCAACCCCGCATCCACACCCAGCATCTCAATCTTGGCTTCGTTGGAATAGGTGACAAAGCCACGATCCAGAACAGCTGACGCACCTGCCACTTCGGTCAGGGTCGCGCATATCATGCCCGCCGTGCAGGATTCTGCCGTGACGATTTTCAATTCATTCCTTGTGGCGAACTTGATGGCTTCCTTGGCCATCTCTATGGCGACCGACTGCGCGTACATGGCTTGATCCTTGAGTGAATGATTGCAACTTGGGATAGCTCTCTATCCGGCCGCATTATAGATCAGGATCAGGCAAATGTATGCAAGCACTTGCCAATGCGGCAATGCCTTCTTTTCTACCTGTAAAACCAAGACGTTCGCTTGTGGTTGCCTTGACGCTGACCCGTCCGATGTCAATCTTGCAGATGTCAGCAATCGCCTCTCGCATGGCCGGGCGATGCGGGCCAATTTTCGGCGCTTCGCAAATGACTGTAAGGTCAATATTGCCAATTTTGCCCCCAAGTGCCCGCACGCGTCGCACGGCATCCTTTAGGAAAAGATCAGAAGAGGCGCCTTTCCATTGCGGATCGGATGGCGGGAAATGTGTCCCGATGTCGCCATCAGCAATCGCGCCAAGAATGGCATCGGTGATGGCATGAAGCCCCACATCCGCATCAGAGTGACCCTTGAGTTTCCTGTCGTGCGGTATGGAAATGCCGCCGATGATCACCGCGTCACCCTCATCAAATGCGTGGACGTCATAACCTGTACCAAGCCGTATATCCGTCAGCGGCACCCTAGGAGCCGGGCTGTCGGATGAGTTGGTTTCACGCAATGTCTTGTCTGCCATGTCGAGATCTTCCGGGTTGGTAAGTTTGATATTCTTCGAGCTACCCTCAACGATCCAGACTTGCTCACCAGCCCATTCAGCAACCGCCGCATCATCGGTGAATGAAAGGTCAGGCTGAAGGCTTGCGGTCTCGTGAGAGGCGAGAATGAAAGGATAGTCGAATCCCTGCGGCGTCTGCGCCGACCAGAGGGCGGTCCGGTCTATGGTTGCTTCAATATAGCCATCTTCATCGATCTTCTTGATGGTATCTGTCACGGGGCTTGCCACAAGACAAGCCTTGTGGTTTGACAGCGCATCAAGGCACCGTGCCAAAACAGCGTCCGTCACATAGATCCGAGCAGCATCGTGGATCATCACCTTGTTCGGCTCGAAAGGTCGAAGTGCCCGCAAACCATTCAACACCGAAATTTGCCGCGTTTCTCCGCCGACAACTGGCTCTGCGAGCTTCAAGCGCGCTTCATCCGACAAATGAGCAATCGCTTCCGCATAGAAGAGCTCATCGCCATCCGCAATCACCACCTGCACCACATCAACCAGATCACTCGCCACAAAGACATCAAGTGTATGACTGAGCACCATGCGACCTGCCACACCGACATATTGCTTGGCGACAGAGTCGCTAGCCCGGCGGGCGCGACTGCCAGATCCCGCGGCGACAATGATGGCTGCTGACGTCATTTCGGTGCCTTTTTCTGCTTTAATTATCTCCCTGCTGCTTTCCAGCATATTGAACGTAGGGTCAAGCTACTTTCGTTGGCTTTTTGGCATGAAGGGTGTGAATGACCAAATATTGACCATCGAATTAACTTGCACATTTATTAGGCATCTTTATACTGTACTTTAAATGTAGCTTGTAACAAGAGAGCTTTATGACGACCACGCCCATCCATTCTGCCGCTTCCCCCTTGTCCATTGGGGCGATAACGGTGCCCAATGCCGTCTTTTTGGCACCCATGTCTGGCATCACCGATTTGCCGTTCCGGGAAATCGCCCGGAGATTCGGCGCAGGGCTTGTGGTTTCGGAAATGGTCGCCAGCAAGGCGTTTGCCATCGGCAAGGAAGAGATGCGCCTGCGCGCCGAAGGGCAGGGCATGGACGTCCATGCCGTTCAGCTGGCAGGCAACCGCCCGGACTGGATGGCCGAAGCTGCCAAAATCAGCGAAGGGGCAGGGGCCTCGCTGATTGACATCAATATGGGCTGCCCTGCAAAGAAGGTGATTTCCGGCTATTCCGGCTCGGCTTTGATGCGCGATCTCGATCAAGCGCTCAGCCTGATTGACGCCGTGATAAAAGCGGTATCCGTCCCCGTCACCGTCAAAATGCGCCTTGGCTGGGATGTTGATTGCCTGAATGCACCAGAACTTGCGTCGCGAGCCGAGCAGAACGGCGTGGCTTTGGTCACCGTCCATGGCCGTACCCGCAACCAGTTTTACAAAGGCAAGGCTGACTGGTCCGCCATAAAAGCGGTCGCAGACGCGGTCTCCATTCCACTGATCGCAAATGGCGATGTGCTCGATGAGGAAGATGCGCCGGAGATCCTGCGCCAGTCCGGCGCGGACGGGCTGATGATCGGGCGCGGGGCCTATGGTCGCCCCTGGCTGCCCGGCTATATCGCCCACTATCTTCAAACAGGCAAGCGTCAGAAGGCTCCCGAAGGCGACTCGCTGCTCGCCTTGGTGACTGAGCATTACGACCGAATGATCGACTATTACCCCGATGTGGTTGGCGTGCGTTGCGCACGCAAACATCTTGGCTGGTACATGGATTATATAAGCGAGCAGAAGGACCTTCACGGCCCTCTCGCAGCACAGATGCGGAAAACAATTTTAACAGCTGACGACCCGAAAGATGTCCGCACCTGCTTGCGCGACTTTTTCGGCGTGGCTGCAGAGAGGCAGGTTGCATGAGCGAGAGACATATAAGCACAGATCCGGCAGAAGTGCCTTATCAGTCAATGATGAGCGCCTTGCCGCACCCTGTCATCATGGTCAACGAAGAAGGTTTCGTGATTGCTGCCAACGACATGGCGCAATTCTTTTTCCAGTCAAGCGCCACCTATCTGGCGCGTCACAAGCTGTCAGACTTGCTGCCATTTGGTAGCCCCGTTCTGGCTTTGGTGGAACAGGCCCGCGACCGTCTGGCTGCGGTCAATGAATATCGTGTCGACATTTCCAACCCGCGCATTGGCGTTGACAAGGTGGTTGATGTCTATGCCGGCCCCGTACAAGACCGCACGGGAGAAGTGGTGGTGATGCTCCATGAACGCTCCATTGCCGACAAGATGGATCGCCAGCTGACCCATAGAGACTCAGCCCGATCCGTCACCGGCCTTGCCTCCATGCTGGGCCACGAGGTCAAAAATCCGTTGTCAGGCATCCGCGGCGCCGCCCAGTTGCTGGAAAGCTCGGTGTCCGACGCGGACCGCGCCCTGACGCAATTGATTACCGAGGAAACAGACCGCATTGTCCGTCTCATCGACCGAATGGAAGTCTTTTCCGATCAGCGCCCGGTTGAGCGGGAGGCGGTCAATATTCATGTGGTTCTTGATCGGGTCAAGCAGCTCGCCCATGCAGAATTTGGCGACAAGATCCGCATCACGGAACAATATGATCCATCCTTGCCAGCGGTTCATGCCAACAAGGATCAATTGGTGCAGGTTTTCCTGAACCTAGTGAAAAACGCCGCCGAAGCGATCCTGGACACGCAGGATCCCGAAATCGAGTTGACCACGGCCTTTCGACCGGGCATCCGCCTGCAAGTGCCCGGATCGGCTGAAAAAACCTCATTGCCACTGGAAATCTGCGTCAAGGACAACGGCCCCGGCATACCGAAAGAAATCGAAGATTGCCTGTTTGATCCGTTCGTCACCTCCAAGACCAACGGATCCGGCCTTGGATTGGCGCTGGTTGCCAAACTGATTGGTGACCATGGTGGCGTCATCGAGTTTGACACCGCTGGCCGCCATACCGTTTTCCGCGTCATGCTGCCCACCAGCGACGAAAGCCATTCATAGGAGTTTGGACCATGAGCAAAGGGACAATCCTGCTTGCTGACGACGACACTGCCATTCGCACAGTGCTCAATCAGGCCCTGTCACGCGCAGGCTATACGGTGCGGCTGACTTCCAACGCCACAACCCTGTGGAGCTGGATTTCGCAAGGTGAGGGCGATCTGGTCATCACCGACGTGGTCATGCCCGACGAGAATATCTTTGATGTGCTACCCCGCATCAAGAAAGCCCGGCCGCATCTTCCGGTCATCGTCATGAGCGCGCAGAATACCTTCATGACAGCCATCAAGGCCTCTGAACGCGGGGCCTATGAATATCTGCCCAAGCCGTTCGATCTCAAAGAGCTGATCAACATTGCCGGTCGCGCCCTGTCGGAGCCTCGCCCCAGCCTGCAGGCCACGGAAGACGATGGCATGGATATCCCGCTGATTGGACGTTCTGCCGCCATGCAGGACATCTATCGCATGCTGGCCCGCCTGATGCAGAACGACCTGACCGTCATGGTCACGGGCGAAAGCGGCACCGGCAAGGAGCTGGTTGCCCGTGCTTTGCATGATTACGGCAAGCGTCGCAAAGGCCCGTTTGTCGCCATCAACATGGCCGCCATTCCCAAGGATCTGATCGAATCCGAACTATTCGGCCACGAAAAAGGCTCCTTTACCGGCGCCCATGGTCGCTCGGCAGGCAAGTTTGAAATGGCCGAAGGCGGCACTTTGTTCCTTGATGAAATCGGCGACATGCCAATGGAAGCCCAGACCCGATTGCTGCGCGTGCTCCAGCAGGGCGAATATACCACCGTTGGCGGGCGCACGCCGATCAAGACCAATGTCCGCATAGTTGCCGCAACGAACAAGGACCTCCAGTCTCTGATCCATCAGGGCCTATTCCGTGAGGACCTGTTCTTCCGGTTGAATGTGGTCCCGATGCGCCTGCCGCCTCTGCGTGAGCGTTCCGAAGACATCAAGGATCTGGTCCGCCACTTCTTTGCCATCGGCGAGCGCGAAGGCCTGCCCGTCAAGCAGCTTCAGCCCGAAGCCCTCGATGTCATGCTGCGTTATCGCTGGCCGGGCAACGTCCGCGAGTTGGAAAATCTGGTGCGCCGTCTGGCGGCCCTTTATCCGCAGGAAACCATTACCAGTGTCCAGATCGAAAATGAGCTCAACCAGATCAGCCTGACCTCGGAAATTCAACCCGAGCAAAAAGTTCAGAATCTGTCGAGCGCAATGGAATCCTATCTCGAGCAGCTCTTTAAAGAATATGGCGACAGCCTTCCACCTCCCGGCCTCTATCATCGCCTGCTAAGAGAAATCGAGTTTCCACTGATTTGCGCCTCACTGGCAGCAACCAAAGGCAATCAGATCAAAACGGCCGAATTGCTGGGGCTGAACCGCAACACACTACGCAAGAAAATAAAAGACTTGGAAATTCAAGTTGTTAGAGGCGCATAGGGCATAAGGAATATGACGTGACATAGATCGCCTGTGACTTTTCTGACACAGTTTCTCTGTTGACCATAGACAGTCTCTCAAAGACCTGTCACATTTAGGCAACAAATCAGAGGAATAGAAAGGGCCTGCTTCTTCGGAAGACAAGGCCCTTTGCCAAGGAAACGTCGCGCGTGTCGAGTATGTCTCAAAGCGAACCAAAACCCAAAGCCTCCCTGTGGCGCGATCCGTTGGACGCGCTGACAGCCAACAACAATGCCAGCCTTAATCAGCCGGACAAACGCAGCTGGTCGCGCATTGCTGGCCTGATCATGGTGATTCTGGCCGTGCTGTCCGGGGTTGCGTCTTTCGTCATTTTGTTGGGCCTGACATCGATCCAACCGACCGAACAGGTGATTGGCATCGCCATGGCGGTCAATGGCGTCATGCTGGTTTTGCTGGCGCTGATGATTGGCTGGGAAGCCAGCCGTATGCTGTGGGCACGCCAAAAGGGCCGGGCAGGCGCAGGACTTCATATCCGGGTGATGGGGCTCTTTGCGCTGGTTGCTGCGGCACCAACCATTTTGGTTGCCATATTCGCATCCATCACACTCGATCAGGGTCTGGATCGCTGGTTCTCGTCACGAACCCTAGCCATCATCAACAGCTCCAAGACCGTTGCTGACGCTTATAATCAGGAACATGCCCGCGTATTGCGTAACGAATTGCTCGGCATTGGCCGTGCTTTGAATGAAGCCGAGCCCTATTTCCTGCTGGCAGAAGACCGTTTTCGAGCGATTTTTGCGCGTCAGACACGCATCCGAGGCATTCCGGCGGCCTTTGTGGTCGATGGCGAGGGCAATGAGATGATGGCCTCACCCAGTCGCCTCAATCAGCCTGTCCCACGCATGCCAACCAAGGACCTGTTAGAACAGGCCCGCAGCCAGCCGGTTCTGATCTCTTTGGGAGAATCCAACCTAGTTGCAGGCATCATGCGGCTGGATGAATTTAGCGACGCTTATTTGTTTATCGTGCGTGTCATTGATCCGGTCGTGTCGAATTTCCTGCGCATGACAACGGAAAATGTGCAGGAATATCAAGCATTCTTTGAAAGCCGTTCAAGCATTCAAACCGCCTTTGCCATTCTGTATATTGGTGCAGGCTTGATCATCCTGCTCTCCACCACCTGGTTTGCCATCGGTTTTGCCAACACGCTCGTCTCACCGATCCGTCGGCTGATTGCTGCCGCAGAACGAGTCCGCAATGGCGATCTGTTTGTTCAATTGCCAAATGATCAACGCTCATCGGACTTTGACAACCTCAACAACACCTTCAACACCATGACAACGGAATTGCGCTCTCAGCGGGACGAACTGATTCTCGCCCGCGATGCCATGGATGCCCGCCGCCGCTTTACCGAGGCGATGTTGCAAGGGGTCAGTGCAGGTGTTATCGGGGTGGATGCAACCGGCTTGATCACTCTTGCCAACCCATCCGTGCAAGGACTGCTGGGCATCGTTGAAAGCGATTTATTGGGCGAAGATTTGCGCGATGTCCTGCCGGAAATTGCTCCGCTTGTTGAAGGGGCCGAAAGCAAGACTGGCGCACATAAAGAAGAGCAGGTTTCCATCGTCCGCGATGGCATCGAGCATGCCCTTCGGGTCCGCGTTACATCGGAGCGCAGCGAAGAGGATGTCCACTCCTATGTCGTGACGCTGGATGACGTGACCGATCTTGTTTCTGCCCAACGGTCGGCAGCCTGGGCAGACGTGGCGCGCCGCATTGCCCACGAAATCAAGAACCCACTGACCCCGATCCAATTGTCAGCAGAGCGCCTCAGACGCCGCTACGGCAAAAAGGTCGATGAAGATGATCGCAAGGTCTTCGATCAATGCGTCAACACCATCGTTCGTCAGGTTGGCGATATTGGACGGATGATCGACGAATTCTCTTCCTTTGCCCGCATGCCAAAACCGGTTTTCGAACCCGGCGATCTGTCGGAAGTGATCAAACAGTCGGTCTTCCTCATCGAAGTGGCCAATCCGGACATCTCATTTTCAACAGATATTCCCGAAAAGATGCCAGGGTCATTCGATCAACGCCTCTTGTCGCAGGCAGTCGCCAATGTCGTCAAGAATGCCACGGAAGCCATTGGCCGTCATCTCGATACGGACGCAGCATCAGGCAAGATTTCCGTTAATGCATGCGAAGATAACGACGCCTATTGCGTGCGGGTCATCGACAATGGCGTTGGCTTGCCAAACGCCAATCGGCAAATGTTGCTGGAACCTTACATGACAACCCGTGAATCGGGCAGCGGGCTTGGCTTGGCAATCGTTCGAAAAATTTTGCAGGAGCATGGTGGCTCCATTCATTTGCGCGATGCGCAGGAAGTATCCGATTTCACGAGCGGCGCCTGCATCGAGATGCGCGTGCCAAAAACCGCGGAATATCAGGATCAAGACGGAATGGATGGAACAGAAACCAATCACAATTCCGGTCTGGGCCTGCCAACCAGCCCTGCAACCAAGACAAGTGAAGGAGAATGACCATGTCAGCTGATATTCTCGTTGTTGATGATGAAGTGGATATTCGAGAGCTTGTAGCAGGACTTCTGGAAGACGAAGGCTATGAAACCCGCATGGCCGCCCATAGTGACGAGGCGCTGGAACTGATCGAGCGTCGCCGGCCATCCTTGATTTTTCTCGACATCTGGCTGCAAGGATCTAGACTGGACGGTTTGGCGCTTCTCGCAGTGATCAAGCAAAAGCATCCTGAATTGCCCGTGGTCATGATTTCCGGCCATGGCGGTGTTGAAACCGCAGTGGCCGCGATCAAACGCGGGGCCTATGACTTTATCGAAAAGCCATTCAAGGCCGACCGCTTGATCCTCGTCGCCGAACGAGCCCTTGAAGCGTCCACCCTGAAGCGGCAGGTCAAGGATCTGAAATCGCGCTCCGGCGACACCACCAAGCTGATTGGCTCCTCAAGTGTGATGAACCATCTGCGCCAGACCATCAATCGGGTCGCACAGACCAACAGCCGTGTTCTCATTTCCGGCCAGTCTGGTTCTGGCAAGGAACTGGTCGCCCGCTGCATCCATCAGCAATCCCACCGTGCCGACAACGCATTTGTTGCTTTCTCGCCCATCCATTTCAATGCAGATGAATTGGAAATCGCCCTTTTCGGGACGGAAGCGGATGGCACCAGCCCGCGCGAAATCGGCGTTCTGGAAGAAGCCCATGGTGGCACAATCTATTTCGAAGAAATCGCAGATCTGCCGCAGGAGATCCAGAGCAAACTAACGCGTGTTCTTACGACCAGCAAATTCATCCGCGTTGGCGGACAAAAGCCGGTTCAGGTGGATATTCGCGTCATTTCCTCCACTGCTCGCAACATGCAAAACATGGTCGAGGAGGGTGTCTTCCGCGAAGACCTCTTCCACCGCCTCAACGTTGTGCCCCTATCTGTTCCCGCTTTGGCCGATCGTCGCGAAGACATTCCCGAATTGGTGCTCCATTTCATGGAAGTTCTGTCCGCCACCGCAGGCCTGCCATCCCGCCGGATTGGTGAGGATGCCATGGCTATTTTGCAGGCCCATGACTGGCCGGGCAACATTCGTCAGCTGCGCAACAATATTGAACGGTTGCTGATTCTGACAAAAGGCGATGAAGAAGCGATCATCACCGCCGATCTTTTGCCATCCGAAGTGGGCGAAACGGCTCCCAGTGTCCCGGGCAGTGGAGAAGCAGCCGAGCAGATTATGTCGCTGCCTTTGAAAAAGGCGCGCGAGGTGTTCGAACGTGAATATCTCAAAGCCCAGATCGCGCGCTTTGGCGGCAATGTTTCAAGAACGGCCGAATTTGTTGGCATGGAACGCTCTGCTCTTCACCGCAAACTAAAGAGTTTGGGCGTTGTGTAACCCGCTTCGGTCTTGAGTTATAAGGCTTGGTTTCCTTTGCCTTGCGCGGAATTGCTATCTAGCATGCGTTTAAGAGATTGGGCTAAATGGCAAAATGTGCCATAAAGCGGGTCCGACCAAACTTTATTGCAAGATGAAAGTGATGCAGGCGGGCAGGGGCATCCCAACGATCACCCACCGGCATGCAAAGCAAAAAGAAGGCATTTGGATATGAAAGTGGTGATTTGCGGCGCGGGGCAGGTTGGCTATGGCATCGCCCGGCATCTGGCATCCGAGCAGAATGATGTGACCGTCATCGACAGCTCACCGGCTTTGGTTTCCGCTATTCGGGATTCCCTTGATGTTCGTGGATATGTCGGCCACGGCGCCCATCCGGACGTTTTGGCTCGTGCCGGCGCGGATGAAGCGGACATGATTATCGCCGTCACCCTGTATGACGAAGTCAATATGGTGGCCTGTCAGGTGGCCCACTCGATCTTCAATGTGCCGACCAAAGTCGCTCGCGTCCGGGCACAGTCCTATCTTGAAAAACACTGGGCGGATCTCTTCTCCCGTGAGCATCTGCCGATCGACGTGATCATTTCGCCCGAGGTTGAAGTGGGTGAGATGGTGCTTTCGCGCATGGCAATGCCGGGAGCAGAAGACACCGTCCGCTTTGCCGATGGCGAAGTGTTGATGATCGCCATTGAATGTTCTGAAGAATGCCCGGTCGTTGACACGCCTCTGCGCCAGTTGACCGAACTCTTCCCGGATCTGAACGCCATCGTGGTTGGCATTCGCCGCAATGCAACCCTGTTTGTCCCCCATGCCGAAGATCAGATGCTGGCAGGCGACCGGGCCTATGTGGTGGTTGACCGCGGGCAAGTCTGGCGAACCTTGAGCATTTTTGGCCACGAAGAGGGTCAGGCAAACCGTGTCGTCATTGCGGGTGGCGGCAATATTGGCCGCTATGTCGCCCTCGCCATTGAAGAACGCCGAGGCCGCACCCGCGCCAAGGTCATTGAACTTAATCGCGACCGCGCCATTAAAATCGCCAATGATTTCAGCGATACCATTGTCCTTCAGGGCAGCGCGCTGGACCGCGATATCCTCAAAGAGGCCGATATTCGTGACAGCGACACCCTGATTGCGCTGACAAACAACGATCAGGTCAATATCCTCTCCTGCGCCATGGCAAAGCGCATGGGCTGCAAGCGCACCATGGCCCTGCTCAACGATTCCCACTATCCAGATCTCGCCTTTGATCTCGGCATTGATTCCTATGTAAACCCACGCTCAGTCACCATTTCCAAGATCCTGCAGCATATGCGCCGTGGCCGAATTCGCGGTGTCCATGCAGTGGAAGATGGTGCCGCAGAAGGCATCGAGGCAGAGGCATTGGAAACCTCTCCACTGGTTGGTCGCCCCTTGCGCAGCGTAGAATTCCCCGATGGCGTGCGGGTAGGGGCCATTTATCGCAATGGCAAGGTTCTCTCACCCAATGGCGACGTCTCCATTCAGGCCGGTGACCGGGTGATCCTGTTCGCGCTCGCCGACCGGGTCAAACAGGTGGAACTGCTGTTCCGCGTCAGCTTCGAATTTTTCTGATTCCGGCGGAAACCGAGACCCATGATCGCAATCCTCTATTTCCTGTCAATTTTGCTTGGCGCCCTTGGCGGTCTGATGTTGCCGACGGCTTTGGTCGCGCTGAGTGCAGGGGATAGTGAGCTTGCCGGTTCGTTTCTGTTGACCTCCGGCCTGACTGGCTTTTTCTCAGGCGGTGTCTATTTCGCTCTGCGCGGCCACAAAAAGGAACTGGTCAACGCCCAGACTTTTCTGCTCTGTGTACTGGCATGGTTTGGTTTGCCCGCCGCAGGCGCCTTTCCGTTCGTCATTTCCGGTCAATTGAGCGGTATCGACGCTCTTTTTGAGGCGGCATCCGGTCTCACCACCACCGGCTCGACCATGTTTCGCACTCTAGTCGATGTCCCGACAGCGTTGATTTTCTGGCGTGCAATCCTGCAATGGTTTGGTGGATTGCTGACGCTGTTAAGCTTCCTGTTGATCCTGGCTCCAAGCGGCATTGGCGGTCTGCCAAATCAACAGGTCGGCATCATCGAACGCAATCTCGGTGATGATGCAGGCAGACTGATTTATGTGGTTCGCCAGATCGCGGCGACCTATTCGGTTTTGACGCTGACACTTGCCTGGTTGTTGATCATTGTCGACATCCCGCCATTTGACGCAATCTGCCTTGCCTTTTCCACTCTCTCGACCGGCGGCTTTATGCCGATCGACGGCACCTTGGCGGAATATGACAACAGACTGGCAGAAATGCTCATCGCCCTTGGCATGATCATCGGCGCATCCAGCGTGCTCTGGCATCGCATGGCGGTGAGGGGCAAAATCCAGCTGCTGCGCGAGCATAAAGAAAGCTACGCGATGATGGGCTTGATGCTTCTGCTTGGCCTGCTCTATTCCATCACGTTGTTCCGGCTGGCGGGTAGTTCTTCGGTGCTGCCCCCATCTTCGGCCATTAAGCAGGGCTTCTTTGCCTCCATTTCGCTCATTTCAACCACGGGCTTTGAACTGCGCCATGCCGATGTCACCGTTTTGCCAAGCCTTCTGGTGATTTGCGTCGCACTGGTGGGCGCTACGCCATTCTCAACTGCTGGTGGCTTGAAACTCTATCGAATCGGAGCCATGACCCTGCAGGCAATGAGTGAAATTGGCCGTCTCATTCATCCCTCCTCGGTACGCGGCGGAATGATCGGACGCAGCCCCTTCACCGTGCATTTGCTCAAAGCAATCTGGTCGTCTTTTCTGCTCTCGATGCTCTTGATCGCCGTGGTCGCCGGTATGGTCACCTATGACATCGGCCATTTTGATGGTGGCCTGATTGCAGCTATTTCCAGCTTCTCCAACATAGGCCCGCTTTACACATCGGGCTGGAGTCAGGTTGGTGCCTGGCCTGCTTATTATGAAATGGATCTGATCATCAAATATGCCCTCATCGTTACGATGGTTCTTGGCCGGATCGAGATTATTGTTTTGCTTGGCGCGTTAAACCTCAATTTCTGGCGGCGTTAGTGCGAGCAATAGTCAGACAGCTAGCATAATATACAGAAACACAAGCAACGCATTCATCATTCATCTTTTTTACGCGCGTTAGACTTACAAAAAGCGACTATATGTAACGATTGCCGCTTGGCAACCGAACGGATTTCGTTAAACTATAAAAGAATCGGATCCGATAACCGTTTTAAGACGATAAATTTGCAGCAGCAGGGCATTTGTGGGGATGTTGTGTTGTGTGCTCATCACTCATTTCCCCCAATTTGTGGACAAGACCCGTATTCCCGTTATGCGGTTGCAAAAGGATCAGAATGACACTGGTCTATTAGGATTGACTGCGTCATACTGCAACCGCTTCCGGGTTGGCAACCGAGTCATGAAATACAACAATAAGGCAGGACTTATGGCAGAAAGAGCCCAGAACCTCCAGGATACCTTTCTGAATCACGTACGAAAGACAAAGACACCATTGACCATTTTCCTCGTCAATGGCGTGAAGTTGCAAGGTGTTGTAACCTGGTTTGATAATTTTTGCGTGTTGCTGCGGCGGGACGGACATTCGCAGCTCGTTTACAAGCATGCAATTTCAACAATTATGCCTAATGGCCCGCTGTCTCTCTTTGAGGCTGGCGAAAATACCGAAAAGTCTGAGGGCTGATTGTCCGATTTCAATGAAATGGGCGACGGGGTCGCTGAAAATGGCGAGAGCAAGCTGATAGATCGCCGCGCAACCCCGACCCGCGCACTGGTACTCGTACCTATTCTTTCCACACCGCTGCAAAACAAGGCGGCCGCAGATGGTCGTTTGATCCGGCGCACCGATGCTGCGCGCATGGAGGAAGCCGCAGGTCTGGCTGATGCCATCGAACTCGACATTGTTGATGTCATGCGCGTGCCACTGAATGCATTGCGCCCGGCCACCTTGCTGGGTACCGGCAAAGTTGCCGAGCTGGGACATCTGATCCACGATGAAGAGATCGAACTGGTCATCATGGACCATGCTTTGTCGCCCATTCAGCAGCGCAATCTGGAAAAGGAATGGGGCTGCAAGATTCTTGATCGCACAGGTCTCATTCTTGAAATCTTTGGGCGTCGAGCCCAGACCAAGGAAGGCCGACTGCAGGTCGAGCTTGCCCATCTCAATTATCAAAAAGGCCGTTTGGTCCGCAGCTGGACCCACTTGGAACGCCAGCGTGGCGGCATCGGCTTTATGGGCGGCCCCGGCGAAACACAGATCGAGGCTGACCGGCGAGCCTTGCAGGACAAGATCAACCGTCTGGAAAAAGACCTCGAACAGGTGCGTCGCACTCGAGGTCTGCATCGCAGCAACCGCCAGAAAGTGCCGCATCCCGTCGTGGCCTTGGTCGGCTATACCAACGCTGGCAAATCGACCCTGTTCAACACATTGACCGGCTCGAGCATCTTTGCCAAGGATCTGTTATTTGCCACCCTCGACCCGACACTGCGAACCTTGGCTTTGCCCCATGGACGCCAGATCATCCTGTCCGATACGGTGGGTTTCATTTCTGATCTGCCAACGCACCTGATTGCTGCTTTCCGTGCAACGTTGGAAGAGGTGCTTGAAGCGGACGTCATTCTGCATGTGCGCGATATTGTCCATGAGGATACCGGCGCTCAGGCCGCTGACGTGGCCAGCGTGCTCCATGACCTCGGCATCGAGATCTATCAGGATCCCCGCGTCATCGAAGTATGGAACAAGATTGATCTGCTGGATGAATCAGAGCGCCAATCGGTGCTTGAGCGGGCGTCCCTGCAACAGCCATCCCGCACCACCGGTCAGTTGCAGCCCGTTGCCTTGTCTGCGGTGACAGGTGAGGGCACCGAGATCCTGCTTGATGAAATCGAGGCCAAACTCGCCCAGAACGATAATATCATGGCGATCCATCTCGGCTTTGAAGATGGCGAAGGTCTGGCTTGGCTCTATCGCAACTGCGATGTGCTGGAGCGCACCGATACCGAGGACGGCATTGAGCTAACGGTGAGGGCACCGGAAAAGCTCCAATCGGAAATTCAAAATCGCTTTCAAATCAAGTAAAGACAGACAGATTGAGAAGGCCGGAACGCAACAGCGCTTCCGGCCTTTTTATTAAGTCAATCACAATGACAAATGCTCTGACCAAACCAGAGTATAGGCAAAGCAAATCTAGCCCTAGTTTTTCTTAGCCTTTTGCCAGAGGTCTTCCATTTCTTCCAAAGAAGCCCCTTCAAGTGATTTGCCTTGTTGATCCAGCGCCTGCTCGATATAGCCAAAGCGATCACGAAATTTCTGATTGGTCGCAGCCAACGCTTCATCCGGCTCCACATGCATATGGCGCGCTAGGTTGGCCACTGCGAAAAGCAGGTCGCCAATTTCGTCCTTGATGGCCGCATCATTGGTGCCATCGGCTCGCTCCAGTTCCACGCGGACCTCTTGCGCTTCCTCGATGATTTTGTCGAGCACCAGCTTGGGGTCATTCCAGTCAAAGCCAACCTTGCCAGCCTGTTTTTGCAGTTTCACTGCCGCCTTCATGGCAGGCAGCCCTCGCGGCACATCATCGAGCAGGCCCTTGAGCCCGTCATCAAGACCCAACTCAGCCCGGTGGGCTGCCCGTTCGGCTTTCTCTTCCTGCTTGATCGCTTCCCAAGCCTCACGCACCAGCGCCTTGCCACGCACTCCTGCATCACCAAACACATGGGGGTGGCGGCGGATCATCTTCTTGGTGATAGCATGAACCACATCGCCAAAATCGAAGCGCGCCAGCTCATCCGCCATTTCACTTCCCATCTGGGCGTGAAAAACGACTTGCAACAGCAAGTCTCCCAACTCTTCGCGCAAATCATGCATGTCATTCCGCTCGATTGCATCCTGAACTTCGTAAGCTTCTTCAATCGTATAGGGGATGATAGACGCAAAGGTTTGCTCAATGTCCCATGGACAGCCGCTTTCCTTGTCGCGAAGTCTTTGCATGATTTCGACAAGCATCGCAATGTCGCGGGAAGGGGCAATTGTCATGGCTGGCTCATTTATCTGGAGTGGCGAGGGGGGAGGCGGATTGTTTCGTTCCGGTGATCATATCCCGTTTATGCCCAAAGCCCTTGCGCTTGGCAATGGAGAAGCCGGCCGCCTGCAGATTACGTCGCACCCAGCCGGCCGCCGTATAGCTTGCCAGCGTCGCCTGATCCGAACTGGCCGCAAACACCGATCGCATCAATTCCTCAGACCACAGGTCCGGATTGGTTTTGGGATTAAAGCCGTCTAGATACCAGGCATCTATCTCCAGTGGCATGGACGCGAGCGCGTCAGCAGCATCCCCGATATAGAGCAACAAACGCACCCCATCAAAGCCGATATCCTGCCAGCCCGCTTGATCCGGTTGCCAGCGGGCCGCCAGCTGATTGGCCAGCGGATGCAAAATCTCCCATGGCGACAGAGCCGTCAGCAGGCTTATGCGATCCATGGGATATTTCTCAACCGAAACAAAAGTCAGACAGGTATGGTTATCCTCATGCGATGCTTGAATCGGAGGGAAAGCCGATTGATGCGCCAGCCACGTGGCAAGGAAATTCAGCCCGGTCCCGAACCCCAGCTCACCAATCACCGGATTGGCGCCAGCGCTCCATCGATCTGGCAGACCATTGCCATCGATAAACACATAACGGGTTTCTTCAAGACCATCCGCACGCGAATAATAGGTGTCATCAAAGCGTGTGGATTTGGGGGTCAAATTGTCCAGCCAGACAAGTTCGGGCTGTTTTGGCATGGCTTTTTTCCGGCAAAGGAGTAGGTTGCTGCAAACGCAGCGCGGCTTTAATCTGCCGCCACATCTATGTCTGTCATAAGAAGAAATGAGCCCCATGCCAAGCCCTCAAACGCCTCTCACCCCTAATCTCGCCAAACAGCACCATGATGTCATCATCATTGGCGGCGGCGTATTCGGATTGTCCATCGCACGCGGCACTTTGGCTGCCGGTATGAGCACCTTGCTGATCGATAAGAGCGAAATCGGGCAGGGCGCAAGTTACGGGCTGCTAGGGGCATTGCTACCTCATATGTCCGAGCGCTGGAATGAGAAAAAACAATTCCAATTCAATGCATTGCAGAGACTCTCTAAAGTTAAGGAACAGCTTGAAGAAGAGGTGGGCATGTCCATCGGTTACGACCGTTGCGGCCGTGTTGTCCCATTGGCCACCGTCAATTTGCGAGAGCGCCACGAAGTCCGCTCCAAAGAAGCCGAAACTTTGTGGCATGGACCGGAAACTGGTTATTTTCACCGCGTCTATGAACCAAGCGATCTGGGCGGCTGGCTAAATAAAGACCTGTGCCCGGAAGGCTATGCCTTTGACAATTTCTCCGCCCGCGCCAATCCGCGCGCTTATTGCGCAGCAGCCAAGGCATCGGTTGAAAAACGCGGCGGCTCGTTGCTCGAATGCACCGAGGTTGTCGACATCAAGGACACTGGCAACGGCGCAGAGGTGCTCCTTAAAAGCGGAGAAACCCTGTCAGCGGGCATTGTGGTGCTGGCCGCAGGCTATCGCAGTTTCCCGATGCTCGAGCGTCTGACGGGCCTTGATGCGCTTGGCAAGGGCATCAAGGGGCAGGCCTTGATTGCCAAAGTTGGCCAAGCGGACGGCTTGCCCATTCTCTATGACCGCAAAATCTATGTCGTGCCCCATGACGGCGGCGTATGCGCCATCGGCAGCACAACAGAGGAAGAGTGGGAAGACGAAAACAGCACAGACGAGCGCTGTGATGAAATCTGGGCCCACGCTCAAACCCTTTGCCCAATGCTGAAAGACGCCCAAATCCTGCAACGATGGGCTGGCATTCGTCCCAAAGCCGCCAAACGCGACCCGATGATTGGCTTCCTGCCAAACTCCAAAAGCGTGTTTGCCGCAACGGGCGGCTTCAAGATCGGCTTCGGATTGGCCCATGACATCGCCAAGGTGTCGGTTGAACGCATCGCAGATCTGGAGACCACCATCCAGCTGCCTGCAAGCTTCGAGATGGCAAATCATCTTGACGGCAAAGACTGGTAGCAACCTGGCGACAACAGCCGTGGCTGCTTCTATGTGGCCACGGCGCGGTGACACGCATACGCTTTGACAGGCGAGAAAGGACAGGAGAGGACAGAGACGCTGATCACAAAAGAGAAGTGAAATCGACGAGAACCACGACTTCAAATCCACAAAAATAGTTCGTATAATCTATATTATGGAATTTTTATGTTAATGTAATTCCGAGAGCAATCCTTTTACAAACTGAATTTATATCATAAAATCAATAACTAATGACACGTTTCTGACTCAATTTGTTCATCAGCACCCACCTACCAGTCCGCTCCGGCTAAATTATGGAACGACACAATAGCTCCAACAATGACAGCAGCAACACTGTGCATGAACGCACAGCTATCAGCTATCAGCTATCAGCTATCAGCTATCAGCTATCAGCTATCAGAAATGTTGAGGCAAAAAGATTGGCCTGTCCAGCAAGAATGCGTGGCCATGGAGCTCACGCATTGACGCATTCAGATGCGATCAAAAGACAAGACCATCCCGTCATGAGCTGGAACCACATGCTCAGGCAAGGTCCGGCACAAGGTGTCATAATCCATATCAACATGCATATGGGTCAGAATGGTTTTGCGCGGCTTTAGACGCTCTACCCAGCTCAGCACTTCATCAAGGGAAAAGTGACTTGGATGTGGCGCATAGCGAAGCGCGTCGACAATCCAGACATCAAGCCCTTGAAGCATCAATTCGGTTTCAGGCTCAATATCACTGATATCGGAACTATAGGCCAGATTGCCGATCCTGAAGCCAAGCGAATGAATATCGCCATGGACCTGATTGTATGGCATTGCTTCGATCACACCGGCCGGACCGTCGACCGTCACCAGCTGGCCATGATCAATGAGATGCGCATCGAGGATCGGAGGATAGCTGCTGCCCGGAGGTGTTTCGAGACAATAGCCAAAGGCCTGCTCGATCCGCCCCATCGTCAAGCTGTTAGCGTGAATCTTGACCCGCTGACGGCGATTGAAAACAAAGGCCCGCAAATCGTCGATGCCATGCAAATGGTCCGCATGTGGATGGGTATAGACAACGCCATCGACCCACTCAATCCCGGCGGTCAGCATTTGCTGGCGAAAATCCGGGCCGCTATCGATCAGCATTCGGGTGACCTTGTCACCGTCAAATTTCTCAACCAGGGCGGAACAACGGGTACGGCGGTTCTTCGGATTGGTCGGGTCGCATTTGCCCCAATCATTGCCAACGCGTGGCACACCGGGAGAAGACCCGCATCCGAGAATATGAAATTTATAGCCGCTTTCCGTCATTGCTTTCCTCAAGTCGAAGGCTGCGCAGTCTAGCTGCGCACTGCCTTACTGAACAGACGGAAAAAGTTGTCTGTAGTAATCTGCGCGATCTCATCCTTGCTGACGCCTTTGACATCAGCCAGAACTTCGGCCGTATGCGCCACATAGGCCGGCTCATTGCGCTTGCCGCGATACGGCATCGGCGCCAGATAGGGCGCGTCGGTTTCCACCAACAGCCGATCAAGGGGCACATCGGCGACAATGTCACGGATGTCTTGACTGCGCTTGAAGGTCAGAATGCCGGAGAGGGAAACATACATCCCCATATCCACCGCCCGCATGGCGAGCTCGCGCCCAGATGAGAAGCAATGCAGAATGGCTTTATAAGGCCCCTCTTCCATCCCTTCGCTCAGAATCGCGATCATGTCTTCATCCGCATCGCGCGAATGGATGACCAGAGGCAGACCGGTCATCTGAGCTGCCTTGATGTGGGTGCGCAAACCCTGAGCCTGCGCCTCCCGTGGGGCATTGTCATAGAAATAATCAAGACCCGCTTCACCAATCGCCACACATTTGGGATGCTCTGCCAGCTTGGCAATATCATCCGCAGAGAAGTCCAGCTCTTGATCCGCATTATGCGGATGGGTGCCGACCGAGCAGAAGATATTGTCATAACGGTCCGCGATCGCCTTGATCTGATCAAATTTGCGGATATGGGTGCAAATGGTCACCATGTGACCGACGCCCGCCAGTGCGGCGCGCCGGATCACATCGTCCAACTCTTCCTTGAAATCAGGAAAGTCCAAATGACAGTGGCTGTCGACGAGCATGGTTCGCCTTATTCCTCTTCTTCGGTCTTCTCGACATAGCGTGGGAAGACCGGGCTTGGTTTGTCAATCGGGGTGCCTGGACGCAAACGGTGCTGAGCGCCAAGGAAGGCAAAGCTGCGCTCATCCTCGGCAAGCGCGAACAGATCCAACAGCTTGGCAGCGGACCCCGGAATGAAGGGTTGCGCCAGAATGCCAACCTGACGGATCACTTCCGCTGTCACATAAAGAACCGTTTTCATCCGCTCTGGATCGGTTTTGCGCAGAGCCCAAGGCTCTTGCGCAGCGAAATATTTATTGGCTTCACCAACCACATCCCAGACAGTTTCCAGCGCTTTATGGATCAGTTGCTTGTCCATAAAGGCCTGACATTTTTCAAGCATTGCATCGGCCTGAGCCAGCATCGCCTTGTCTTCATCACTATAATCACCCGGCGCAGGCAATGCCTTGTCGCAGTTCTTCGCAATCATCGACAAGGATCGGCTGGCAAGGTTGCCCAGATCATTGGCAAGGTCGGCATTGGTACGGTTCACGATGGCTTCGTGGCTGTAATTGCCATCCTGCCCGAAAGGCACTTCGCGCATGAAGAAAAAGCGGGTCTGGTCGAGACCATATTCTTCAATAAGGCCAAAAGGATCGATCACGTTGCCAACCGACTTGGACATTTTCTCGCCGCGGTTGAACAGGAACCCATGGGCATAGACACGCTTTGGCAGCGGGATGCCAGCCGACATCAAGAAGGCGGGCCAATAAACCGCATGGAAGCGAATGATATCCTTGCCAATGATGTGCGTCGCGTTGGACCACAGGCTCTGGAACTTTTCGCTATCCATGTTCGGGTAGCCAAGCGCAGTGATATAGTTGGTCAGCGCATCGACCCAGACATACATGACATGATTGTCGGTGCCCGGCACCGGAATGCCCCAGTCAAAAGTAGTGCGCGAGATCGACAGATCACGCAAACCGCCTTTCACAAAGCTCATCACTTCGTTGCGACGCTCAGATGGTCCCATGAAATCCGGCTGGCTTTCATAAAGGTCCATCAGCTTGTCCTGATAGTTGGACAGGCGGAAGAAATAGCTTTCCTCTTCGGTCCATTCAACGGGCGAGCCTTGTGGACCATAGCGCACGCCATCTTCGCGCACTTCGGTTTCGCTTTCGGCATAGAACGCTTCGTCGCGGACAGAATACCAACCGGCATAGCTGTCGAGATAAATGTCGCCAGCCGCTTCCATTGCCTTCCAGATTGCTTTGGAGGCCTCATAGTGGCGCGGCTGCGAGGTGCGAATGAAATCATCATTCGAGCAGCCAAGTGCCTTTGCCATATCCTCAAACACCGGTGCGTTGCGGTCGGCCAATTGCGCGGCAGTCATGCCAAGTTTTTCGGCTGTCTGCTGCATCTTTTGGCCGTGCTCGTCAGTGCCTGTGACGAAAAAGACATTATATCCATCCAGCCGCTTGAAGCGCGCCATGGCATCCGTTGCCATCATCTCGTAAGCATGCCCGATATGAGGCGCTCCGTTTGGATAGGAAATGGCGGTAGAAATGAAAAACGGTTGCTTGTCAGTCATGCCGGATGTCGTCTTTTCAATGGTTGTTGTCTTAATGCGGGATTTCCGAACCCGAGCATTCTGCAGTGGCAAACCCAAAGGGGTCATTGGAGCAGGTAGGTTTGGAAATGGTCACTTGAGGTTTTGGGCGAAGGGGCGGGTTGCGTCAAGGCTTTTCGTTCCCACTTGCCGATTCTGGTCAATTTGCCCCCATGCAACCGGGGCAAAAGTGGATTGATGGCTCATGCATGGTGATCCGCTCAAAGGCCCTTTGAGGCCTTGGCAATCATCCGCATGACGGCGATAACGGTCTGCTTTTTGTCAAGATTGAATGTACGCGTCTCGCGGATCATTTCACCGGCCTTTTCCCACGCTTGGGCCAGAGGATAAAGCGCAGCCCCACTGACGCCACCCTGCTCGCCACCTTTGCGCAATTGCCTTGAAAGATGGCGATGAACCAGATCGGAAAAGCCGTCAAAGCGTTGTTCCTTGCCGCGTTGATCAACCATTTCCGCAAAGCTGCTCAGGCTCTCGTAATCGGGATTGTAAGGCGGCTGCAACAACCGCTCGAAGGCATGGACCAAAACCAGCCCTTCATCGGTCTGAAGCTCAGCAGCCTTTCGGATGGAGCCATCGCAAATGGCGCTCAGATCATCCAGCTGGTCACCCGACGCAATCTCTAACGATGACAAAGCCTCGGACAGAACAGGATTTTCGAGCGGTGCAAAGGACAGACTGCGACAACGAGACCGTATGGTTGGCAACAAGCGGCCCGGCGCGTGTGCAATCAGGAAGAAGATCGCCCGCTTGGGAGGTTCCTCAAGCACCTTCAGCAAGGCATTTGCGGCATTGCCATTCAGGTCATCAGCCGGGTCGACGATGCAGACCCGCCAGCTATTCTCACCAGCTGTCGAGCCGAAGAAACGAACGGTCTTGCGCACCTCGTCAACCGTTATTTCGGTGCGAAATTTCTTGGTTTTCTGATCATAAGGGCGATCAATCACCAAGAGGTTCGGATGAGCGTAATTCGCCACCAGCTTGGCTGCGTGACTGTCGGGGCTGACATCAAGATTGGTCGGCTGAGCGCTCTCCCCAAGCAAAGAGTCCGCTGGTAAGGCCCCTGCCCCTTCATTGAAAATGAAGCGCGCTGCACGATAAGCAAATGTCGCCTTGCCAATCCCTTTTGGCCCGGTCAGCAACCATGCATGATGCATTTTGCCCGATTGCCAGGACGACAAGAATGTTGCGTCCGCCTTGTCGTGGCCAAAAAATTGCTGTTGCTGATGGGGCGGGGCCAATCCGTCCAAACTGTCAAAAATCGGAAAATCGAGGTCCGTGTCCGCCATCTATGCCTCTTCGCCTTCACGCAATTGTCCGCCGCGATCTGACAATAACTTGGCTTCCACCACTTGCCAAATATCAACGGCTATCTCCTCCACGCTCTGCGAAGCGTCAATCACCTTGCAACGTTTCGGGTTTTCATGCGCAAGCCGCAAAAAAGCATTGCGTCGAGCCTCGTGAATGGCCAGATCCTCACGTTCGAACCGGTCAGCACTTTCATCATCAGATCGCCTTGCATGGGCCCGACTGATCCCGACCTCGGCGCGCAAATCCAGAATGAGGGTCAAGTCCGGGCGCACACCGTCAATGGCAAGCCGCTCCAACAGATTGACCAATTCTGGCTCCACCCCTGCACTTTCCCCTTGATACACTCTGGTCGAATCCATGAAACGATCACACAAAACCCATTGGCCGCGCTCAAGAGCTGGCTTGATTTTGGTATCGACATGATCGGCACGCGCAGCAGCAAAGAGGATCGCTTCTCCGCTTTCGCCCAACCCCATCTGATCGGCGATGCCTGATAGCAAAACATGGCGCAAGGCTTCCGCGCCGGGCGACCCTCCGGGCTCACGGCTTTTGATGCAATCGATATTTTGCTCGGCCAAACGCTCCTCTAGCAGGCGGATCTGGGTGGTTTTACCAACCCCTTCGCCTCCTTCAAAGGTTATGAATTTACCTTCGCGCATCATTGTCTCGATTGTTGTTTTGTTAGCGCTTTGGAATGGCGCCAAGGTCCTGCCAGCGAATCTCTCTGAGCAGATTAGTGCGATAGATCAGGAAACAAACAAGAGGCTTTCGGTCAAAAAGCCTCTTGCATGCACGTCTTTATCGCCGGAATGAACCAAACAGCCCAAATGACCATCAGATCCAGCCAAGCAGCAACTCTTGCAAGCCATCCATCGCCCGTTGCGTCAGCGTGCCTCTTGCCACGGAATGAGCCGCGACCAATGGCGTTTCAAGCACAAGTGTATCATCAGACCATACCTTCAAAGTTGCTACTTTGGCCCCCTCTTCCAGTGGAGCTTCCAACGGCCCTTGATAATAAACCCGCGCCTTCAGACGACCTTCCTGAGCCCGTGCCATAAACACACTAATCGGCCGTTCGCTGATTAGCGCAACCGATGACTGGTCACCACCATGAACACTAGCAGATGCGACCGTCTCATCCGCATCATAAATCCGCTTGGAGGTAAAGGCCCGAAATCCCCAATCCATGATCTTGCGCGCTTCTTCGCGACGCTCTTTCTTGCTTTTCATGCCACTTAGCACAGCAATCAACCGTTGATCGCCTTGCTTGGCGGATGAGACCACCGCATAGCCCGATTTTTCTGTGTAACCGGTTTTCATGCCGTCCGCCCCTTGCGTGAAGCCGAGGGTCGGATTGCGATTGCGTTGGGTGATCTTGTTCCATGTAAATTCCGGAATGGAGAAGAAATGATAATATTCCGGATAGGTCTCGATGATGTGGCGGGCAAGGACCGACAGATCCTTGGCGGTAACATGTTGCCCCTCTGCGGGCAAGCCGGTTGAATTGACGAAACGGGAATGGGCCAGGCCAATTTCTTCGGCGCGCCTATTCATCAATTGCGCAAAGCTTGCTTCATTCCCGGCCATTCCTTCTGCAATCGCAATGCAGGCATCATTCCCTGACTGAACCGTGATCCCCTGTATCAGAGCCTCAAGCGGAACGCTGGACCCAAGCTTGGCAAACATCGTGGAGCCGCCGGAATTGGCTCCACCTTCTCGCCACGCATATTCAGAAATCAGAAATTCGTCATCCATCGACAAAGAGCCGGTTTTCAACGCGTTAAAGACAACTTCGAGGGTCATCAACTTGGCCAGAGACGCGGGTGGTATCTGCTCGTCTTCATTCTTGCTCAGCAGAACCGAACCGGAACCGGCATCAACCATATAGGCCTGTTTCGCCTTGGTTTGAAACACTTGCGCCTGCACAGCGAAGCCGGACAATATCAAATAACTGGTGGCGATGAGAACAGAAATGAAATTACGTTTACAAAATACTGGCATTCGTCCCTCGTAATGTCTTTGCAATTGGTGGCAAGTCCCACGCGTCACAGTCACCAACACTCACCGAAACCCACCTGGCGCTTCAGTGGCTTTCTTCCCTATGCAGGCAACCAAAATGGACAGCACATACTCTGTTCGGCACAACAGGGTGCATGGACATCGCGATCCTCGGCCCCACACAGCCTGAATCTTTGGCGATACTACAACGCAATCTGGAAAAGAAAAAGGAGAGGCATGGCCTCTCCCCTCAAAACAGTTTGATTGTGCGCCTGATTCCTTTCCAAAGGGCAGGTTATCCAGAAGTGCTAGCATTGGGGTGGCCGGCTCCCTAAAGCAATCCTAGTGATTTACGCAGGCTCTTGATGTCATCCAACCCGACGCCGGGCTTGAGCGCAGTAAGGCGGAGCATGACTTGGCCATCTTTCAGATCGACCATATCTACCGCAGACAATAGAGCAAATTCTTCAGCCAACCGCACCGCATAAGCCCGATTAAACGCCCCAAGTGTCATCGCGTCGGACAATCCGTCGGCCTTGCGTTCATGAGCGCCAGATTGAGACATATGCGACGACTTTGAGACGATCCCCTCGATCGCGGCATAACCGGCAGCGACCCTGTTCTGGCTATCGGCATAATTCAGCTGGATCGGTGCAAGCTCAACCAATGGCGGCAATTTGCCATCAGCGGGCAAATTTGAACCCTCCCCCACCAAATCAACCGGAGCCCAGGAGCCTGAAGGCGCCGGAGCCGTTAGCTCGACGGGGCTTGGAGCAGCCTTTGCCGACCCCAGCGCTGGCAGATGCGCCAACAGATAATTGTTGCGCTGCTTGCTTTTGGTTTGCGGCTTTGCTGATGCAAGCATGATCCGCTGAGGCGCCACTCGGTCCTGACCACTACCCGGCACCGCGTTGCGATCATCGCCAATCCGCTGACCAGGTTTGCGATAGGACGCTTCAAGATACTTTCTATCCCTGCCGTCCATCCGCGCCTTGCCCACATATTTCACGCGAACATTAGCGATCCCGTCATTTTTGAAATCGAGCACTTCTGCCACACGCTTGGACAAGTCGATAATCCGATTGTGCGCATAAGGACCGCGATCATTGACGCGAACAATCACTGAGCGACCATTTTTCAGGTTGGTAACCCGCACATAGGACGGCAATGGCAAGGTAGGATGCGCCGCCGTCAGGTCGTGCATGTCAAAAACTTCACCATTCGCCGTGAGGCGTCCGTGAAAGTCATCCCCATACCATGAGGCTTTGCCCGTCTTGTTATAGCTGGGCTGATGTTTCGGGACATAGGTCCGTCCAGCAACCTTGTAAGGTCTGCCGATTTTGTAATGCCCGCCACCTTTTCGGAATTCACCGCGTTTGTTAGCCACGCGCGCACTCGCTGAAACCCCGTATTTAGGGTCATACTTACCCTTCCCCGGACCTGGGCCCGAAGAACAGGCAGCAAGAAACATCGCAGATGCAGCCACCGCACAAAAAGTAAACGACGATTTTTGTCCAGACAAAAGGCTCGACAAAGCGTCAGAACCAATACGGGACCAAGGGCGAGGTTCCATTACGGAATTCCATTTGATTGACTTGCTCATGTCGACAAAACTCACAACTTGAAAGCCGACGCACCAGTCCCGGCATTAACGAGAATAATCAAGCTTAACAGGGCCGGGACCACATAGAGAATCCAGTTTAGCTTGCAAAAGACTGTTATTCCTGAATCCAGGTCAAAATTCCAGCAAAAAGCTGGCTTTCCGAGTCACATGGTAAAAACTTATTTAACAAATCCGATAACAAATGAGCGAGCGATTTAACTACGATGCAAGGCTTGCCTTCCACCTTGACTGACCAGCAAAATAAACCTACCGCCCCGCTTTTTCAACAGTCAGCGGCCTTTTTGCAGCGAACGCTTGCAATTGCCAACAAATAGCGGCAAAAGGTCGATCAGCCACACGGATTTGGAGAGGTGGCAGAGTGGTCGATTGCACCGGTCTTGAAAACCGGCGTGCGTGCAAGCGTACCGTGGGTTCGAATCCCACCCTCTCCGCCATTTTCTTATTTAAATGAGTGAATTTATTTGGTTTTTCTGTTTCTGGAAAATCCCTTCCCCCAATTCATCCCTCAGATCGCTCAGACTTAGTACCTCTTCACTCTATAAGTGAAGGCATCTACGCACTCCTCCTTGCTACCATTCTGACAAAGTGCGACGTTTTCAATGCCCAAGTACCAGTTCCTCAGACTTGTGAGGCATGCACTTCAGCGTCGATTCTCCTGACCACTGATTGTGTGTCTGGCAAGGGCGGATTGCAGACATTACTCTCGGATGCAAGATCTCCAGTGCCGCAGTTCAAAGCGGCCATTCAAGGAACCTCGAGGCTCTTTCAAGCTGAGGCCGCCGGTTCGGGTGAGAGCAGGCTTTCGCTGCAGCATCCAAGAAAGTCGGTTGTCGATAGAAAGTGTCTGTTGTGTCTTGCCAGTCCGAAGATGTTCTATTCGACTTTTTGGAAGACACAATCAATTTCCCGGTGGAGTTGTTCAAAAAGATTACTTTCTAATCTCTGATTGTTGAATACAGTAATGAGAGTCCGATTCCATTCTATACGGTCATAGGGAACTACCTGCGCGTGTTGGAAGAACAGATTGCTAAGACTGCTCAGTCTTGTTTTGAAGGTTGCCCTACAGTCGTTCTTGGCAGCGGGGCATCGATGCCCCACGGTCTTCCAAGTATGGGGGATTTGAGCACTTACCTTTGCAATAATTTAGAGACCGACGGTAGAGCTGAAAGTGATGCATGGCTACTGGTTAAAACAGCGCTGGCCAGCGGAGATCACCTTGAAGCGGCCTTGGAAGGAAAGACACTGCCTTCATCGCTGCTATCAAAAATTGTAGGTCTTACTTGGCGTTGCGTAAACGAAAAAGACATGAGGCTTTTGGAGGATGCCGCCTCCAATGGTGACTTCTCTTTGGGTAGGCTGCTAGTCAGGATGTTCAGTAGTACCCACCGCGAGGTACACGTGGTCACGACGAATTATGATCGTGTTGCTGAGTTTGCCTGCAACTCCAAGAATGTTTTGTTTCAAACGGGTTTCGCGCCGGGCTACATTCAGACGTGGGAAAGTACGGGCCGGTTGAGAATGATGCACGGATCCAAGCCTGCCCGTGTAGTAAAGATCTGGAAAATCCATGGGTCCCTTGATTGGTTCCGCACCGCAGATGACAGAACTGTAGGGTTGCCATTGTTTGATCTGCCATCCAAAGATCACTACACGCCGTTGATCGTAACACCTGGCTTGAACAAGTATGAAAAGACCTACGAGGACCCGTTTCGAACAACCATTAATGGAGCCGATGCCGCACTGAAGAATGCTTCCGCCTTCCTTTGTGTGGGTTTTGGGTTTCGAGACCAGCACATTCACCCCAAGATTATCGAGAGATGCCGGGAACGGAACGTCCCAACAGTGGTACTGGCCCGAACCCTGACGGAAGAGGCCAAAGACTTCCTGAGAAGCAAGGCGGGCACGAACTATTTGGGGATCGAACGATCTGGAAACGGGAGCAGAGTTTACTCGCCCACTGCTCCAGAAGGTGTCGATGTAACAACTTCAGACCTTTGGTCAATCGATGGCTTCAACAACTTAGTTCTTTAGGTACTCCATATGTCTATTTTTGATTTCACCGACATTGAAGCTCTTGGAAGCGTCATTTCAGTCGACACTGCTGCCGTCACTATTCGCGTCGATGACCTAGATCGGCTCAAGCGTCTCCAAGTCAACCGGCTGGTCGTTCTCCAAAGCAGCAAGCCTGGCCAGCACCTGATAGGCATTGTCGTGAAGATAACAAGGAAGCCAGATACACGCGAACTGTTGGAGGCCGATACTGACGATGAAGGTCTTGTACCAAACGAGAATAACCTCGTAAAAATTACCCTGATCGGCACACTACTCGACCGGGTCGGTAGTGCTGCGAATGTGTTTCGCCGTACCCTTGAGACCGTTCCTGAAATCGACGCAAACTGTTTTTCTTTGGAAGGTGAACGACTTACTAAATTTATGCAAGTTATCTCCGATGTAAACACAGACGGCCCGAAGTTATCGTTGGGTCATTTCACGCTGGATGAAGAAGCTACTGCCTATCTCAATGGGAACAAACTTTTTCAGCGCCACGCGGTCATCGTTGGAAGCACTGGATCCGGTAAGTCTTGGACAACAGCTCGTCTGCTCGATCAGATAGCCGAATTACCGCAAGCGAATGCCATCTTATTCGATATTCATGGCGAATATCGCCCGCTAAAAGGCGAAGCCTTTAAGCACCTTCGGATCGCTGGACCATCAGACATAGAACATACTCGTGGTTTGGCAGACGGAGTCTTGCACTTGCCATACTGGTTGCTGGGCTATGAAGCCCTACTGTCGATGTTTGTAGACCGCAGTGATCAGAATGCGCCGAACCAGTCAATGATCATGACCCGTACCATAGTTGAAGCGAAAAAGAGTTCACTTGACCCAGTCGCGCACAAAGATGTCCTTGAAAACTTCACGATCGACAGTCCGGTGCCCTTCGATATCAATAACGTCCTAAACAAGCTTCAGAAGTTGGATGAAGAAATGGTACCCGGAGCTCGGGGGGGAGAGAAGCAGGGCCCATACTACGGCAAGCTCAGTCGGCTGATCGGTCGCCTAGAAGCCAAAAGGCATGACCGCCGGCTGGCTTTCCTGTTCCAACCTCCACCTGAATGTATGGACATGGCTTGGCTGGAGAGGATGGTTCACGCAATTTCCGCGGGCCGTGGCGCACAAGACAACAATCAAGGCGGCATCAAGATCATCGACTTTTCAGAGGTGCCATCTGATGTGCTTCCGCTGATGGTGAGCCTCTTGGCTCAGATTGTCTTCTCAACGAGCCTTTGGACAAAATCAGAAAAGCGCCATCCAATCGCAATCATGTGTGACGAGGCTCACTTGTACATCCCAGAACGTATGCAGGCGGACAGTTCTGACGCAGTTGCTGTTGAGATATTTGAGCGGATAGCCAAAGAGGGTCGAAAGTACGGAATTGGCCTTGTTGCAATCAGTCAGCGGCCTTCAGAAGTAAACCGAACCGTACTCAGCCAGTGTAATAATGTTGTCGCTATGCGCCTGACCAACGGCGACGATCAGAGCGTCATCAAGCGTCTTTTGCCAGATAGCCTAGGCAGCTTTGGGGATCTATTGCCCGTCTTGGATATTGGCGAAGCCCTTGTTGTTGGAGATGCGAGCCTGCTGCCAACGAGAATTCGGATTGCTGAGCCAAATATGAAACCAAATAGTCAAACCGTAGCCTTCTGGGATCGCTGGAATGACGAATCTCCAAAGTCTGATACACAGATTGCTATTCGCTCTTGGCGCAAGCAAAGTTCGTCTTGAGGCTCTCCTAATTGGGAAATTGCTGAGCTATACAAACTGTATCCATTGGACAGTTCAGGAACATTGATAGCAATATGATAGCGGCCATTTATTGAAGTCTGGACGAACGTCAGGAATGGACCGTCCGTCCTTGACTGCTTCGAACAACTTTCAATTCAGAGAATTGAGGACAGTTTGTGCTAATGAACTTGATTTATCCAATCAACATGATGGGCCATGATGAGTGGTTGAACAGCGGGTACGACCCGCGCCTATCATACGGTGATGTCATCACCCGTGACGGCGAAATTATAGGCTCTTGGCGAGCGATAGATTATGATCCTGATGACGAGCTCTCCGGCGGGTGTTTTGAGTTCATAGCATTAGGAGAAGACACCGCTAAGTTCGTGGAAAAATTCGCCGCACTCGATAGCCGCCTGAGCCGAGGCTTTGCATTGTCTACTCTGACCAGAACTATTAGGGAATGGTATGAGACCAGCAATCCTGAAATTTCCTGACGAGGCGATATTTAGATCAATGTCAGCAATACATACTGAACCCGCAGAATGGCTGATGGCCTCCAAGCTCGGCTTAGGGCTGGGATTGCAAATCACCAGCTTGGATGAGCTTTTGCGCCGGACAATCAACAGATTGCTAGCCCAGGGCGGTCCACTTCGTGCGTCCATGGAGCAAAAGTGCGTTATCGGTTATAAGTTGGCCGAATAGGCAAAACGGAGCAAATGCGTCCATGAGTGAAACAGATCGAAGATTGAAAGACCATCTGAACACAAATCAAGCCGCAAGGGAGCGGATGTGTCTAGAAATCCTTTCTGTTCAAGAAGATTACTCAGACGTTGAGCCTCGACACCCAAAGGGTGGCCCTGATGGCTCACGAGATATTCAAGCAAAGTTCAAGGATGATCTCTGCTTTGGTGCCGTTGGTTTTGTGAACGACGCGAGTGACGCAGAGGAACACCGGAAACAAATAAAAAAGAAGTTCAAAGGTGACCTTAACAATGCGCTGAAAGAAAAGAAGGACAGCTCGTCCAGTCTACGTACTTTTGTTTTCTTCACGAATGTTGGGCTTACTCCTACAATCATCACAGAGCTGAAAGAGTACGCATATGGCAAGGATATTGATTATTGCGAAGTTTTTGACCGCGAAAGGTTGAGAATTGTACTCGACTCAAATCGCGGGTACGCGATCAGATTTCGATACCTCGACATCGGGTTGAGCGATGCTGAGCAGAAAGACTTCTTCGCCACTTGGGGTGAAAAGATTAACTCAGCAATAGGCTCAGGATTATCAGGGCTCGATAGGACCACAAAAAGAATTCAGTTCCTAATGGAAGCCCAATTCCCCCTCGATCACCTTGCCGCCATCGTGAGGCTAGATTCGACCATCTGGGACGCATGCAAAGGTGAGTTCTTCTTTCAGATAACACTGTCCCTGCGCGTTCATTCTGACGGCCTGTTGGGGATTACCTTTGGTGGCTGTACCAAAGAGATTCGAGAAACGCTTGCCGAATGGGAAGCGCGAGGAAAGAAGCATACAAAAAACGCGCAGTTCGGCTTTGGGTTTAGCTCTCTGATACCGGACACTCCTCACCATACTCGATATGTCGGGGATGTCGAAAAATTGGAACACCCCAAGAACATTGGCGATAAGGTAAGGCTTGAATACATCCGAACTTCTGGATCAACCGGGATTTTGGAAGTGAATCAAAGTGTCTTGTATTTCACACCGCTTTCGGAACCGTTCATTGAGAGGTTTCAGCCGACCTGTAAACTACAGGAGCTAGATGGTTGTATGCTACTATTCGAAAGCAGTCGCGAGGTCGCAGAGCATATCGAGGAAATAGTGATTGTGGGCGGTGGCTACGAGCTGTTGACACTTAAAAAAGACGATCTCCAGCTACGACCGGGTTCTTATGACCGTTTGAAAGTGCCAAAGGAAGCAAAACATGAGGCCGATAGCCATGACTGGGTAACAGTTCGACCATCCAGTTTCTCGTCTTGCTTTTCAGTTGACTTAATGGGGAGAACGCCGAGTCGATACGACTGGTGATTGCGTGGCGAAAGCCAGCTCCGTCCGCCACCCTGTCACCAGATTCGTGAACCTTCTGCGGCTCGCTCGAACGGCAGGAATGGGGAAGCTGACTTTAGTGATGTAGCATCTAGCGAGAGTCCGCAATGGGCCGTGATCTCTAGGTGCCCGTTGCAGCATCGGCGCATGATCCTTCGATTCGAAGGGCTCCAAGCGGGCGAGTGCGATGCATCATCATGTGAAATCGCTCTTGCAGGGGCGTGATTTGGTATCCGGCTCATTCCTGCCGTTCGCAAGCAGTTGGAATCTTCAACGCATCATCACAATTGCGGTCATCCCCTGAGCTTGTTCCGCCCTCTAGAGGATAGGCAAATACAAATATCCATTGCGTTGCGGGGACTTACAGTTATTCGTCTCCGCAAACGCCTTTTATCACACTCTCCCAAGAGCGTTCCTAGAGAGCCCCTGCCTATTATGATTGCTTCTCTACCAACTGAGCCAGACTTGATGCATTTTCCGTCAGAGCTTGTCGTGCTTTCTGCCAGGCATCTGTTGAAGCGGAAAGCTTTTGCTGTAGCCATGCAAGCGTCAGACGGCGCGTCGCTTCAAGCGCCTCCGGGTCTTCCACTTCCGTCTCTTTAGCATCATAGCCCGCTATACCTCCCAGACCGTGTCCGACACCAGCTATCGTAAGCAAAGCTTCTGCCCCAGGCGCGTCATGGAATGCATCGGCATGCCATTCAGGCCCTCGCGTCGTGAAATGAGGATTGTCTTCAGCACCGACCACGACGAGTGTAGGCGTTTCAATATGGCTAAAGTCTACGTCAAAGAAGGGAAAGCGTGCTGCGTTTTCTGGTGTCAGATCGCTTCCACCGCGTCCCGGAGCGGTCAGCAGAATACCGGCAGAGATCCGTGGATCGGAAAAGCTCTCACCATTCAGGCGTGCACCAAGCAGGAGGCCACAGGTAAATCCGCCAAAGGAGTGCCCGACGACCGCAATGCGGGAGTGATCCAAGCTGACCTCGAAGCCATCGGTTTGCCGCTCGAGTTCATCCAGCTGATCAAGGATCGCCCGCATCTCCGAGACCCGCTCACGCCAGAAGAATGGCGCTTCGGGGTGTTGAGGATCCAGACCAGCAACACGGGAACTGGCATGGGTCGGCTGGATGACGGCCATCCCCCGTTCTGCCCAGAATTGGGCAAGAGGAGCATAACCATCCTTGGATGGGATATAGTTGGACGGACCAAATCCATGAGAGAGCACAACGATTGGCAAGTTCCGGCCATGGACCGGGGCGGTCAGTCGAAGCTCCAGAGACGGGCGGCCCGACATGGGAAGCCGAATTGGTGTGTAGGCCACTGTCATCGATGGCTCAGCGGCAGGTAACGCGCGGGCCAGATTGATAAGTCTGTTCATGTTCAAACCTCTCCTTGTTGTTTGCAAGAGAGAGATAGACGTTGAAATCAGGATGTTCTATACAAATAAATCCAAGAATATTTATTGAAAGTCCAAAATCCATGACAACCACTCCTCTAGATCCGCTTTCTCGTGTTGTCTCCCTGCTGAAGCCCACCCCCTCCATCTCCAAGAGGGTCGAGGCAGGAGGTCGGTGGAGGGTTGAGCGACATGACCTCTCAAGCCCGTTTTATTGCGCGATTGTCGAAGGAGTGTGTTTCCTTGAAATTGCGGGGCGCGATCGCGTCAAACTCATTGCGGGAGATTTTGTTCTGATCCCCGACCTTCACAGCTTTGCCATGTATGGCGAAGCCACCCCGCAGCCCTTGGCGGCTGATCTGCCAATCGAGACGGGGTCCGGCGCGTATCGCTTGGGATCAACCGCTGTCCCAGTAGATGTGCGTGCGTTGGTGGGTCATTGTCGCTTCGACGCACCGGGCAAAGACTTGCTTCTGACGCTCTTGCCCGAAATGATCCACGTGCGCGGAGAAGACCGACTGATGGCTCTGGTGACGGTAATCCATGACGAAACACGATCAGACAGATTGGCCCGAACAATAATTCTGGAGAGGCTGCTGGAAGTCATGCTTATAGAGGCATTGCGCTCGCATTCCGGCGCAGCATTGCCGCCGGGCCTGTTGCGCGGTCTGTCACACCCGCAACTTGCCGAAGCCTTGCGGCACATACACGCCGATACGACTGGAAAACTGTCGATCGCTAACCTGGCTCGATGTGCAGGCATGTCGAGATCTGGCTTCTTCGAACACTTTCGTAATGAAGTAGGCAAAGCCCCAATGGACTACGCATCCACATGGCGTATGGCCGTAGCCAAGGATTTGCTGCTTGGCGGTGGTCTAACAAATACCGAAGTCGCCCTGAGAGTTGGCTACGGCTCAGCAAGTGCTTTCGGTTTGGCCTTCATGCGGCACGAGGGCATGTCGCCCGGCGCCTATGTTAGGCAGCAAAGAGAATCTGGTCATCAAGCATCCGAAGGGTAGCCTTGCTGACAAACACACAAAATGTGCTGGCACCTACCGGCCCATTATGGACTCGCGCGGTCCGAAAGATGCTGTGCCGCAACATCCCATTAGCTGCCATTCGTTTCAATCAAAGCATATGGAGTTTTTATTGGTCGGATGAGATCGTTCCAATCCGAACTTCCTCTGAACCATCAGGAACCAGTAAGGTTATTGGACCTGTGGCAATTAGCTTGGTATTATCTTTTACGTCCACCCGCTCGGCTAATTCTTCAATTTCATCAGATACAATTTGGTTTGCGATGGTTGCTCTATCAGCTTTAAAGAAATGGCATCTGGCAACTTCATAGTTTTTCATCTGCAATCCAATCCCTTCTGTATTGGAGACTGGGTAGCCATCGCCAACCACATAAACTGCCAACCAGAATTCAACAAACTTCCCGTAGGCTGCTGTTACAATACGGCATTGTCTGATACCTTCAACGTCCTTATGATCATGCGGAAATATCTCAATCTTTTCCTGCCGCAGAAATGAAATTAAAAGCCTCATTGTGAAACGTTCGCGTGATAGCTTTTTTATGGAATAAACAGGGTCCAAAGGCCAGTTTTCTCTAGGTAGATGCTCGGCCAGGATTGAAAAAAAAGAGGATACCTCGTGCCAGTCGGCCAGCTCGGAAAATCTAGTTTTTTTGGGAAGATCAAGGGAACCGTGAAACAGCTTCTTTTCGTTCATCCAGAACATGGTTTCAAGGCTTGACCCAGCTTGATTTACTTCGAGGTTTATCAAAACTGAAAGCTCTGAAAGGGACATTTCATCATCAAAGCTGTCAGTGAAAGTCAATCTTGGTTCAAAGCTTTCATCGGATGAAATGACAATATCCAAAATGCTTGTCTTGAGGCGGACCCGGCCTTCATATTTATTGGGATTCGTTGACGTGGCAGAAATGAGTTCAAAAGGTAGAAAGAGATCCTCTCCATCTGGCAGCACAATTCGCATCTTGCCACCAGTCTTTGGCTGTCGCTCGACTGTCAAATGCGTCCAGCGAAAATTATCATCTGGATGCATGGGCAGTTCGACTCCAAACCTGCTTGACACGAGTTCCAGTCTTTCGATTTCGATATTATCGCGGAAGCCGAGTTGTAGATCAAAGAAATCTTCGTCAGTTGCTGTTGACTTAAATCCTCCTTTCAAGCCTAACAGACCATCATCAGCCCCAATCGTTTGATAGATCTGTTGCTTCCTTTCCGCATAGTGCTTAATGGTCCCGGCTATTTGTGCCATTTGGGCGGGTATTTCTGCAAACTCGACCTCGTGGGCAGATTTGAACTGAATGGGAAAAGACGCTTGATGAAGGTCGTTTCGACCCAGAGATTGCGCTTCTCGCACCCGCTTTATGCATTGAGCGATCTGATCCTCCCAAAAGTGAAGAAGGTAGGCTTTGGCGGGCTCTCTTTTCTCTTTCTCGTATCGGAACATAACAAAGAAACAAGGAGCTGGCTTTTGTGCAAACATAAGCGCATTTGACAACTTTATGTTTCGTCGAAATGCTTTTGCGCTTTCAGTTGCTTTTATCTGTACGAAGGCCGTTACCCCAGCGGGGATCAGATCCAACGGCAAGTTTGTGTACGATGGCGAGAGTTCGACCAAGAAGTCCCAACCCTTTTCATCAATCTTCGAAGGATTGCATGTAACCCCTGGCTCGTTTACACAGATTTGCTCAAAAAAGCCTTGACCTAAATGCCCCAAGTCCTGGGGTGATCTTGATGCCATTATCCTTACCACATTATTCAGTCGCCAGTCGGAACTGTTCAGCAAGATCTTCAGCGCGTTTGCCAAGGTCTGGGTGCGTAGTCAAGCTAAGTACACGAGCCTGTACCACATCATAGACGAGGAAAGGGCTAAGGTTCTCTTCCTTGAGAACGTGATAGAGTCCACGATCACTACTACTGACAGTGCTCGATAAATGCTCTAGCATTTCTACCAACTCTTTGTCTGTTTGAATATTTCCTTCTACGAACTGGCGCGCCCCGTTGGCATCTCCACCTTGTTTCCAAGCAAACAATAGGCTGATTGGTGTTGGTGTCTCAAAAAACTCTAACTTTGTCATCTTTTGATAACGTTGGAGCATAATTGAGGTGATGGTGTCGAGTTCTTCATCTGAGAACAACCAGTCTTGGGGCAGTCTTTCTCTATCCCCAAATCTACCATGTGCAAAAATTTCGCGGCGGAAAACATGCGTTAACCAACTAAGGGCAGCCCCTTCAGAGAACAAATTGTTGACCGTTTCAGAGCGAGTTTCTGGCTCCAATGACTTTAACAATAATGGCATCAAGCGCAGCGCTCGATCCCATAGCGTTCTGAATGCAAAGGCTTCGAGAGGATTTAGTTTGTAGGCCTCATCCATCCTATCTGATAGAGCTACTGATATGTGCTTTGCTTGTTCCGATTCTATGATGTTGTGTGTTTCTCCCGCTAGGCGTTCCAACAAAATGTCGCCCTTGCTCAGAGATCCCGAGGAGTGCTTTTGGCAGAGGGAAATTAGTGCCTTTCCGGTTTCGGACGGGCCCTCATTGATCGCTTGCCAGAATGATCTGAAGTCGGTGCCGTCGAGTGCATGTGAGGGTAGTTTGAGCGAAAAAAATAGTCGTGAATGATCCGGGCTTGCGAGGCGTTTTTTTCGAATACTATCGTCTCGCGTTGGTTCATTCACGTGGGTGAATAGTTCAAACAAAGGGCCATTTTCCTGAAAATTTGCTTCAAGTCCCGGCAGCTGTTCTGCAAAAGCAAATCTGTAATACTCATCTGAAAAATAGTCGTCGTTATTTAGTTCAATCAGCTTGGCAAGTTCGGATTTCTTCGTGCTGTCTGCAATTCGAACGGTGCCGAGTGAGAGAGCAGTAGCGGCCAAACAGTAATCTTCGATCCAACGATACAGACGTGGATTGCCTGTTTTGATAAGCTGCAACCAAACGAGGTCTGCAAGGTCTATATCGAGTGGTTGCAGGGCGGGCCAAATAAAACGCATTGCATCAAGGCTGCGAGTTACTGCGCGAGGGGTGCGTAGCTGTCTTACCCCTTCTGTGTCTATTATTGAAACAAGGCGAGTGCGCTCATCTTCATTTTTGACGTTGGCTATTTGCGATAACTCTTCAGAGAACCATTGCCTAAGCTGGAATTGCTCTGGTTTTGGCACTGGTATCGTCAGTTGGACAATTTTTTCCAAGTAAGCTTGGCCATCCTGCACTCCTGACACTTGCCGGATGTTGTGCGCTAGTATGTCTCCATCAAAAGAGAGCAGATAGACAATGTTGGGCAAATCGACCACTGAACGAACGAGACGCAAAACTTCAATCGCCTCCTTGGGTTCTAATCGGTCAAGATCGTCCACCATAATGATAAAACGGTGATCTAGTTTACGAAGGGCAATATCCAACTGCGATTTTAAATCACTTAGCTGTGGATCCGCCTTTCTACCTCCAACCATACCGCCCAAGGCTTTCAAAATTTTTCCTGACCATTTTAGTGGTGCTATTGCTGACGCATCACCAACGATTTCAATAAGAGAACCTGATTTGCATAATACGCCCACAAATTTTTCTAGTGCGTCAATTGCTTTTTGTGCTTCCTCTGCGTTTGCGCTTCTGTGGTCGCCTTTGCTTGTGGCAACGAGTTTAAGGCCTTTGAATAACTCGTCGAACAGCTTGGCAATCAATGCGTCGCGGTTGCCAATTAGCCATGGTTGGAAGCTGATGGTTGTCGGTCTATTTGCGTCGGGTAGTTTACCCAGTTCAGCTGCAACTAGATTTAGAAGGCTAGATTTTCCAGACCCCCATTCCCCTTCAATTGAGATGACCAAGCCTTCGGCAGTTGATCTGGCTACTACAGCATTGGCGATTTGAATGGCAACATCTCGAAAACCAAGCTTATCCTGGTCCGGGAGTTCAATCGCGCGGTCTCCATCAATGACTAAAACCTCTTTTACGGACAGGGCAGTATGACCTTTTCTAGGGTGTGGCCGAAATAATGACACCGGTTGATTGAGATAATTGTAAAGACAGCAATGGATGGTATCAGTAAACTGAGGCTGAGGTCGACAACCTTTTTTTGGGTAGGAGTAGAAATCAACTATGGAAGATGAAGTTTGGGTTTCAATGGACGAGGCAGAGGATGTGGCATGTTCCATTCGTCACGCGCTTCGTTGTATGAACTTCGTAGAGGAAGACCCTCAGGCCTGGAAATGGGTTATTCTAGCATTGCATGCCGCCCTCCAAGGGGCTTGCGTGTGTCATTTGACTTCCACCGCAGGACCTATCGGCGCAGTTACCAAGAAAAATACGGGTGAATGGATCAACTATTTTGAAGAGAGCCGTTCTAATCCAAGCGCAGTGCGGCCGAGAACGAAGTTGTTGAATCTGCCCGAACTGTTGAAGGAAATTAGAAAACCAAACACCCAAGGTGGCTCATTCAACAGCAAGGGAATACAGATAAGTGATGCTGAATTGGCATGGTTGAAGCGCATTCACGAGGAGTTCCGTAATCGATATTCACATTTCAGTCCGGCAGGCTGGTCGTTCGAAATATCGGGTGTTCCGGCAATAGCACAGCTTGTCGTTAGGATAATCAGAGACATACAAATTTCTGGTTGGGCATTTCGCCATTTGGAAGAAGAACAGGGGGCCGAAATGACCATGGATTTAGAGAGGCTCGCCAAGCTGGAAATCGATTAGTGAAGGCGACTGCGGTTCAATCAACCGACATTTTTAAACGTCGAAATCCAAACTTCCATTAAATTCAAAATGGAAGCAGAGCCCCGATTGCGCCAACTAATTGGTCAAGAGCGCCAGACAAAGCCAACCACGCTGCGGCGTAAAATTTTGTATCGCCGAGTGTTTTACCGATTTGTTTGGCAAATTCATCAACTGCAAGATTAAATTTGCCACCAATCCAAGTGACAATCCTATTTGATATTTCAGCTAGAGAATTTTTGCTTCGTTCTAATACTTCAAGGTCTGCTTTATCCTCCGACACCTCTCGCCGAATAGTCTTCAAAGAGTTCATCGTTTCTTCAAATTCGGAAACACCAAGCGGAGTTGACGCCGGAGGATTATTATGCCCAATTCCTCCGTGTTGAGATGCAATTGGATCGATCTCAGAGCGGAGCGACACCAAACGATCTTCAGCAGATTTTACCAAACTCAATACTTCACTTATCTGTTGATCTTGATCATGAGTAGGGATCAGTTTGTAGCGGAGCGTAACCAAATTTTCGCTATCACCGTGGCTAGTCGCACGTATTTTGATAACTCTTGCCGCTAGAAAACGTCCAGAATTGTTTTCAACTACTGCTATCTCACCTTCTTTAATGGTGCGTGCTCTCGAGGTGAAATCGAGCCCGGCAACGATCTTGGGATTTATGTCGTCGATTGATGAAAAACCAGTGGCGACAGCGACCCCTCGTATACCAGTTGGGTCATTATATATGTGCATGCTGGAACTATCGCCGTTTGACCATTTTGTCTCGAAAACGGTTTCACCATTTCCGATGAGAGCGATTCCGTCATGGCTTGTATAATCAAACGATATTTCAGCCGAGGTTAAAGGGAAATCCGGTGGAGGAACTTGGCTCCTCTTTTTTACAGTTTCAGAATGACGTGATTCCGATATGTACGGAAATTGAGGTGCATCTTCTTTTGAGGGATAATCACGTGTGGTCGAGCTTGAAGCTGCATGGCGATGAAGAGTTCCTTTCTTGAAGATGTAACCCTCAAACAATGGATCGCGAGACGTTGGCCTAAGTACTTTGAGACCTTCAAAGTTTGTAGCTTCATCGGAGATTGCGCCGATCAAAGTCGTATCAGCATCCATTGCGCCATTGGTAAAGTTTGCTCCCTGAAGATCGGCCTTATCTAACTTGGTGTGCTGAAATCTTGTTCCGATAGCGCTTGCGTTCTTGAGAGATGCATTCGTAAGATCGGCATAACCAAAATGAAGACCTGATAGCTTACATCTATTAAAAACAGCTTTGCTTGCTTTGATGAAGCTAACTTCTGCACCACTGAAATCTGACCCATCGAATTGAGTGCCCTCACAATTAGCTTTTTGCAAGAGGCTTTGTGTAAAATCTCGCCCCTTCAGATCCATTCCAGAAAGATCCGCCTCGCGAAAATCGCATTGACTTAAATCTTGCTCACCGGACATAAGTAAGTTCATATCTTCAGAATCTGCCATCATCACGGTCCTGTATTGACTGCATTTACAACAACCTATGCTGCGTACGGACTTAGGAAAAGCCGTGAGTTGCAACTGCTCCCAGTTTTTGGCGCATTATGTCAAATTTCTTAGGAATTTCGTATCAAAAATAGACTCCCGATATCTAGATAGAACTTCTTTAGAGGCGACATCTGCTTGCTCAGAAATTTCGTTTACCGCCCAACGAATTGTTACAACCAGGTCGTACTCTGAGATCCCTCGAATAGCCACTTCTGCTAGCGACGTCAGAGATTTCGCTTCCACTGCAAAAGACCGCTTCCCGCCCCCAAATACCCTTCGCTTTCTGATGCCACAACGGGTTTTTCCTTTTAAATTTCGCCTTCATAAAAATGCGACTACCCCGCCGGTCCGCGAATTGATGAGTCCTGAAGATTTGATGCCCCCTCTGTTTGCCACTTATCTGATCAGACACCTGTACGATCCGTTCCCAATAATTCCCTTCTCACATGGCTATTATAAGTGCGCCGCTGGAGTACCGATCACGTGGGAGGCTTTGTTGGTGACGAGTACTTCAGCGGGACATATTGAGAGCAAAAATAAAGTTGCGGTATTGGCCTGAAACCATTCTGGCTTCATTAGGTGACGTTTAAGTACCGCTTTCTGTTTTTATAGCGGTTTTTCCTTCCATCTATTCTGCCAGTCTCTGGTCGCTGGATAGCCGTTGCAAGGAATATCTGTCGATGCCCATTCGTGTGCTTTGCGGCCATACCAGTTTCCATGTTTGGTTTTGACGATAAAGCCTGCCTCTTCCAGCTCATCAAATTTTCGATCTATCGTGGTTTTCGACATGCCCAAGAGCTTCGCCCCTTCACCAAGGGAAAGTCGCAATTGCCCATTGTTGGAGCCATTAAAGCGGCTGCGAAGCTCCAAGAAGACTGATTTTGCGCTGCCTGAAAGGCGTCGCCATGCCGGGTGGTGAAGCAAAGAATAGGGAAGGATCAGATACTGGCCCTCTGATTTAGAGCGGCCGTTTTGTTTATGTTTTCTATTTCCCATGGCTATCGATCCCCAGTTTTGGCGCCCGACGCATCGCGCTTTGCGATCTGAGCCTGTTGCTAGGAAAGGATCTCGCTTTCTGCCCAAGCGACAGCTCTGATGCCTAGCTTGACCGGTTTGGGGAACCTGTTGTCCTTTATTGCTTCATAAATCGCGCTTCTGCGTAGGCCAACTCGAATTTCAACATCTGGCAGCCGTAGGAATTTCTCGGTCATAGCCGTTTCTCCATGGTTTGTTGCGTAACCAGGAAGACGGTAGTGGATGATTTGAGTTGGTTGATAAGTCATGGGAAATTTCTGATTTTGAAAATATTGAATTAAATCAGTGGATATGAAATATATTTAAGGTGCCGATTTAATTGGATTAAATGAGCTACATTGCGAAATATGGAAAATCCAAAAATTTCGATGTTTCAGCATTATCTGCTATAATTCCAATTTTAGCTTAGAATGGCTCGTATAAAATCAACGTGAATTTCAGCCGCTTCTAAGAGGCACGACCGAGCCGGAAACCTCTTTGCACATTAGAAACTGAGACCAAGCGTCCAGCACGGTACGACGTCTTTGCAACATGTCGGATCGACGATAAGCGCGTTCTACCTCTGAGCCGACTTTATCGGCGAGGCTGATCTCAGCCAAGTCGCGCTCATAGCCCCTTTCTGCGGCCCAGTCTCTAAAGCTGGAGCGAATACCATGAGGAACAGCTGGACGCTTTGAGCGTGGATCTAGCCAACCTGTCTTACCCTTTTCGATTTCTGCTTGGTGCATGCGGCGCATGGCGGATGAAAGCGACATGTCGGACATTTGGCCACCCTTTGGGGCAAAAAAGATGTATGGAGAGTTCTCCATCGTCGGTAAGCTCTTTAAAAGTTTGACTGCTGCCTCAGGAAGCGGAACGCGATGCTCTTTTGCTGCCTTCATGCGGGTTGCTGGAATGACCCAGACAGGACCATCTTTGGCCTTCAGATCAATCTCATCCCACATTGCGCCTCTAACTTCGCCAGACCGTGCAAGTGTCAGGGATAAAAACTGCAGAGCCATTGCTGCCATGCCTTGCCGATGTTGAAGAGCATCCCACCATGAGGGAATGTCAGTCAAAGCAATGGCTGGTTGGTTTTCTGTCTTTGCGACCTTGGACGGTTTGGGCAGGATCTCGGATAGATTGCCTTTCCATCGGGCAGGGTTTTCGCCCTCGCGATATCCGGCAACGGTCGCCCATGACAAAACGCCTTCTATGCGTCCACGAAAGCGAGAGGCCGTTTCTGTCTTTTCTTCCCAGATCGGTTCAAGCACGCGAAGGACATCAGGCAAGCGTATGGATTTGACATCCATCTTGCCCAGAACCGGAACGGCATAACTCTCCAGTGTGGAACGCCATTGCTTCTTGTGCTTGTCGTTGCGGAATTCCTTCTCTTTGGCGGCGAGATATTTGTCAACAGCATCCAAAAAGGTGATCGTGCCTTTCTTAGCCTGTTTGTCAGCAATTGGATCGCCGCCATTATAAATGCTGCGTTTATTCTCGAAGGCCTTGTCCCTTGCTTCAGCCAAGGTCACCAAGGGGAAACTGCCGAACCCTAATTCACGTCTTTTGCCGTGAATGATAATCCGCTGGATCCAGAATTTGGCTTCGCTCTTATCAACGCGTAGAAAGAGACCTGTACCGGATTTGTCATGGTATTTTCCGGGCTCTTTGACTGAACGGACGAACACTGCTGAAAGTTTGGAACCTAACATTTATTTCCCCCAATCCTTCCCCCAATTGGACGCGTTTGTGGCAGTATATTGGTGGAACGCAGTGGATCCAAGAGGAAAATTAAGTGAATGAAAACAATGATAAAAACGGACATCGACGAATTTGAACGGAAACTGTCATGGCGGCCACCCTCTCCGCCATCCCCTTCCATTGGCAAATGATCCCAACAACTTATTGATATATTGGGGGCTTGACGTCCCGTTGTTCCATCAGACTGTTACCGTGGAGCTATGGAAAAGATGTTTGGCCACCCCCGTTTGTACCGTCTAAACGCGACCTATTATCACCGTGCTGCGATTGCGGTATGAATTCCCGGGACCACGTCTTTTTAACAACAACGCGTAGAGATCATGCATTCAAATTGCAAGAAGTTGGCGCGTCGATAATTTATTCGTTGTATCATATTCAAAAATTGGCGAGACCTAAAGAAACACCATATTTTTAATCAAGTCCCATAGAGATTGTTGTAGGCATGCCCATTTACATCGACCAAATCGAGAAAATATTCGGCAAATCCGTAACCGGAATTATTCAAGTGGGGGCCAGTTACGGGCAGGAAATTGAATACTTCGTCGAAGAATGTGGCATCAATAAAATTCTTCAGTTTGAACCTTTACCAAACGCTTTTAAAGCTCTCGAAATGACGGCAGAAAAATACCTCGGTCAGTGTGAATTTCAGCTCATAAATTGTGCTCTTGGCGCTGAGGAAAAAGAGGCAATTTTCCATGTTTCTGAGGGGCATGGTTTGTCCAGTTCACTTTTAGAACCAACTCTGCATCTTGAAGCTTTTTCGACCGTGCGTTTCGACAATCAGATCCCGGTTTTGGTCAAACGACTAGATGATGTAGTCGCAGATAAAGGTCAATACAATTGCCTTTATATCGATGTTCAAGGGTATGAATTGGAAGTATTTAAAGGAGGTGTGGAAACACTACAACATATTAGCTATATAATAACAGAAGTAAGCAGAAGCGCCTTATATGCGAACTCCTCCCTAATCGAAGACCTAGATACGTTTTTGCAACAATTAGGATTTGAGCGGATGTATACCTATTGGAGCACAAAACATTACGGAGACGCAGCTTATATTCGGCGTGATCTTATTACGGGAGGAATTAAATCCTATGAATTTGACCGCAAAAGGAAGGGACTTTTCCCAAAATTGATTCGCATTTTAAATAAGTATTTGCCATCCCGGTTCTCTTGGCATCCTCCTAGTCCTTTCACGCGGTCTCTTTAGAAATCAATTTACCTAGACCTTAAGTGATTGATTGGCGTCGAACTTTGCATTCGTTGATTGATGAGCCAAATCATGTTGTCGCGAGTAGGAGACCCGCAAAAACCCCTCGCAAATTTTGCTGCCGTTGAAGTGGATAGGAAGTTCGAGGAACACCGAAACCGTCTTGCAATTGCCACGCATCCACTCGTTCGGGAGCTTACAATCGCCGGTCTCATAGAGCCTCCGTATTTTGGAGGCCCAGTGGCATTTGAGTGTGAGCGGTTTGTTGGCGTATCCATAAATTCAGCACGCAAGATCATCCTCGGCCGGATCGTCATGGCCATATCCGTGAGGACATCACCAAACCGGATACCTGTTGCTCCGATAACGAAAAGTGAACCGCAATCGAAGGCATGGGTGACGATGGATAGACCATGCTCCACACTGCATGCAGTGCAAAGAGCCATGCAGTGCGAAGCTTTGAGGATAGTCACCGATCAGACTTTTGCAAGCTGAGAGACACGGTCTTCGAATACGCATTGCTGCGTAGCCGCGCTTCCAATATCATATTCATATCAAGAAGCTTAAGTGAGGGAAGCGCAGATCCATGCCAAAACAAATTGTCGGCGGCGGCCACAAAAAGGTTCTCTATACACTCAACACCTTGCGTCAGATCGGCGTCGTCAAATCAGCCAAAGCTCTTACCAGCAACAATACGTGCAAATCCTGCGCCCTTGGCATGGGAGGTCAGGCAGGCGGCATGGTCAATGAAATTGGCGAATATCCTGCGGTCTGCAACAAGAGTGTGCAGGCCCAGTCGACGGACATTCAGCCTGCGATCCCTGATCGCCTGTTTGAAAAACACAACATTGCCGACCTGCAAGAACTGACAGGCAGGGAAATGGAAACGCTGGGGCGTCTTAACAGCCCGCTTTACAAAGGCAAAGATGCAAAGGCTTTCACGCCCATTGGCTGGGAAAGCGCCTTGCAAATGGTCGTCGAGAAACTCAAAGCCACGAATCCGGACAGATCCTTTTTTTATTCGTCTGGCCGTTCGTCCAACGAAGCTGCCTTCCTGTTTCAGCTGCTTGCCCGGATGTATGGCACTAACAATGTTACCAACTGCTCCTATTTTTGCCATCAGGCCACGGGCGTGGGACTTGGATCAACCATCGGCACCGGGACAGCAACCGTCGAGTTGGCAGACCTGACCGGAGCGGACCTGATCTTTGTGATAGGCGCCAATCCGGCTTCGAACCATCCTCGTTTCATTCACAAATTACTCGAATGCCGCAAGCGCGGTGGGCATGTGGTGGTGATCAACCCCGCCAAGGAGCCGGGCTTGGTGCGCTTTGCATCTCCCAAAAGCGCCAGAGCCATGATGACAGGCGGTCGCGAAGTCGCGTCCCATTATCTACAGCCCAAAATCGCTGAAGATCTGGCTCTGTTCAAGGGTCTGGCCAAATCCATCATTGAGGCCGGCGTCTTGAACAAAGACTTTATCGAAGCCCACACCAACGGCTTTGCAGCCTTTGCAGAAGACATCAATGCCACATCCTGGGACAGCATCACCGAACGCTGCGGGGTTGAACGCGCCCGGATTGAAGAAATCGCCCACCTTTACGCATCCTCCTCTTCCACGGTTTTTGCCTGGGGCATGGGCATGACCCATCATCTGCATGGCGCAGAAAATGTCGAAGCCATTGCTGATCTGGCCCTGTTGCGCGGCATGGTGGGACGTCCCAATGCCGGTCTTCTCCCCTTGCGCGGCCATTCCAATGTGCAGGGGGTCGGAACGATTGGTGTAAAGCCGGTACTGCCAGAAGAGGTCATGACCAAAATGGAACAGACCTTTGGCATCTCCCTACCCGCTTCAAAGGGTCTGGACACCATGGCGTCCCTGGCTGCCGCCCATGCCGGAGAAATCGACAGCGCCATCATCATGGGCGGCAATCTCTATGCAGCCACTCCCGATACAAAATGGGCGAGGGAAGCGCTGGAGCGGATCGGCTTCAAGCTTTTCATGACAACGACGCTCAATCAAGGCCACGTCAATGGGTTGGGAAGCGGTGATGTATTGATCTTGCCCGTAACCGCCCGGGATGAAGAATGGGAGCCAACAACGCAGGAAAGCATGTTCAACTTCGTTCGCCTGTCCGATGGCGGCATTGATCGGCTCAATAATGTGCGCCCGGAAACGGTAATCCTTGCGGATTTGGCCTCACGCCTCTTGGGCAATGAGCAAATCGATTTCAAGGTCTTCGGACAGCATCGCGAGCTGCGCAAGGCCATCGCCGAAATCGTTCCGGGCATGGAAGCGCTTGCTGACATCGATATCGCCAAGCGCGAATTTCATATCCAGAACCGCATCATTCACAACCCGGACTTCAACACGCCGGACGGCAAGGCGAGCTTTATCACCCATAGTCTGCCTGAACCGATAAAGAGCGACTTTGTCCTCTCCACCATGCGCAGTGAAGGCCAATTCAACTCGATCATTTATGAAGAACAGGACACCTATCGCGGCACCAAGACCCGATGGTCCATTCTGATGAATGAAGATGACATGAAACGCCTTGGCATTGAAGCGGAAGCCAAGGCCGATGTGACGTCGCAAAATGGCACGATGAAGGGGGTAACCGTCTATCCCTTCGGGCTGCCGCAAGGCTCCATTCTCGCCTATTACCCCGAAGCCAACAGATTGACTAACATTGCGGTCGATCCGCGCAGCAAAACACCTGCTTTCAAATCCGTATCCGTCACCGTGGCCCCTGCCCCTTAAGACGGCCATCTGATCCGGTTCAACCTCATGCACGGCCATGACCGGGTTGTGCATCCTGCATGTCAATCAATCCTGCCGATCCGAATGCTGCTCTCAAGACCGCAAAAAGCTGTGGCAATTGCTCTCCCGCACCGGTTTTTGCCTTGATCGTCACACAACCGATAAGCGCCCCTCATAGGTCTGATACCAGAACGGAGACCGCACCCGACCAGATAAAGCGGTCTCCCGGCTCATTTCATTTCGACCATTTGAGGGACCAACATGAAATTGTCTATCATCAAGTCACTGACCCTGACCGCAGCCTTGCTCAGCACAACCGCGATGTCTGCCTTTGCAGACAGTCACATCAAGAATATCGGTGAAGTCACCGCCCTTATCCCGGAAGCCTCCACCGCTGTGAGCCCAGCACACGCGAGCGTCGATGGCGCATCCGGCGACACCGATTTCCCTTATATTTCGGCCATGAAGCCGCTCGCCACCGTCGGCGAAGTGGACAAGGAAACCGGCATGCCGCTGACCGGTTATCCTGATGGCCATTCTGCCTGGTTGATCGACGAAAACACCGTTCGGATCGCCTATCAGTCCGAAAGCTACGGCCCAATGTCCTCGGAGACTGTTGCCCAGAAAATGGCAACCGGCGCCACCTTTACCGGCTCTCAGGTGCATGTCATAGACTTTGATCGTGCCGAGCTGGCCAATTTCCTTGGCAACGACAATATCTCCGCCCAGATCGTCAAGGGATCCGGTCATCTTTACAATCGCATTTTCAATGTCTTTGGCAATGAAATGAAGCCCAAGTCCGAAGGCGGTGTTTGGGGCAATCAGGCCAAACCGGATGGCACTGTCGTTGACTATGCGCCAAAGATGCAACTCAAAGAAGCCGACTTCTTCGTCAACTCTTTCTGTGGCTCCTGGTTTGAGCCTGCCAACAAATATGGTGATGGCATTGGCTTCGCCGACGACGCCTATTTGATGGCTGAAGAGTGGAACATCCAGCGGATGTTCAACACGACCAAAGACAAAAAAGTCGTCAAATCCGAAATCGATACCAATGAAACCATGGGTCTGGCATCCATCGTCGTTGACGTCAAAAATCAAGTTGCCTACACCGTTCCCGCTCTGGGTCAGACAGGCTATGAGAAGCTTGCACCGCTCAACCCACAGCATCCCGATTATGTCCTTATCGTCGCCTCCGGCTACAACCATGATGTTGAGCCTGCGCCGCTGAAAGTCTATGTCGGCAAGAAAGGCGTTGGCGCAGATGGCAAACCTCTGCCTACGGACGCCTCCGAACGTGACCAGTTCCTCGCACGCAACGGCCTGCTCTATGGCAAACTCTATGGCCTGGCTCTTGCCAACGACAAATTTTCTTCCTTGGGCATCGACAAGATCGACACCAAAGAGAAAATGTTCGACGCATACCTGACCAATCCGGACGCCCCGAACACCTTTGATGCGGTCTTTGCACCAACCTCCTATCAATGGAGTGGCTGGGACAAGGGCGTTGCCGTTGGCCAGACTGAAATGTTCAAATGGCAAAAAGCCGATGAGCAGCCAGAAGGCTACACCTTCTTCGTTGGCGATTCCAAAGCCGAACACCCAGCCGTTGACCCGGACATCACCAAAACCCGTTACGTTCAGTCCATGACCTATAAAGGCGGCCTGCTCGGTCTCGATTTCGGTGATGTCAAATCGATACTCGACGATGCCAATGGCGGATTGCCGGCCAATTTACCGGTCAAGGCAACCCGCACTGTTGCCGCAGTAGACGGCGCGCTGACCATCGACGTTGCCGACAAGGGCATCAAGCATAGTGGCGAAGGCGACCATTCCACCTGGCAGGACGGATCGGCAAAAACCGTTGCCCCGGATGGCCTTTACTGGGTCAAGGCGGCAGACAAGGATGTCCTGATCCTTGACGAGGATTCCGGCAATGCCCTTGGCGAACGCAAAATGGCTCTGCCGCTGAATGCCGCCGACATGACACTGGCTGAACCGGGCAAAGGCTATCTGCTGGCCATCGCGGGAGGCAAGAAGAACCCCCGTGCCGTCAACAAGATCGCCCATTATCCGGGCACCTTCAGCAAGGCAACCTCCACCGAATTTTCTGGCTCATGGAATATCTCTTCCCTGATCGCCAAGAAAGCGGACGGCTCTTTCTATACTGCGAAAGACCTTGCTGGCACTGGTCAACAGAAGATCAACGGCTCCATCGCTCTTAACGACTCCACCCTGATCGGTGTCGTCCAGCATAAAGGCGAAAGCGCTGGCGCTGTGAAAGAAGTCAAAGCGGATCAGGGCGGCCAGCTGTTTATCTTCTCGCCCAACCTGCCAGAATAAGGCGTCAATATACGATAAACCGTGACCGCCATTTGAGCGGTCACGGCTCTTCCATTTGCTCCGCTGTCTTTCAAAGCCAAACGTCACCCGGAACGAGAGCCTTCAGACAATGCCCCGCCCTCCTCAGCCTTCCCGCTTGCCATCAGCTTTCTTGTTGCCTGCCTTATCGTTGCCAGTGTTTTTGTTATTTGCCGCAACCGCACTGCCCAGCGTGGCACAGGATCAAGACATCATCACCAAAGGCAAAGGCTTGTTTGAGGAAAATTGTGTTGAGTGTCATGGCGAGGATGCAAAATCGGGGGATTCCGGCGACATACGCGACGCCGACAAGCAGCAAGTAACCATGGCCACAGGCGGCTTTGAATCCATGCCGGATTTTGAATTCGAAACAGACAAAATAGAGGCGATCACCGTCTATCTTAATAGCTTAAAATAGAAATTTTTCATTCTCTTTGAAATGAAATGAGATGACGCGACGCTCTCAAGCCTTCTGCTGCAAGAATGCTTCAAAGGCTGCGAGCGTTTTTTCCGATACGTGATGCTCAATGCCTTCAGCATCAGATTCAGCGGTTTCTATTGGCACCCCGACAGCCACCAGCAAATCGACAACCGACCGATGCCGCGCCCGCACCTTGTCGGCCAGCTTGGCCCCTTCATCGGTCAAAAAGACTCCGCGATAGGGTCTTGAAATGGCCAAGCCTTCACGTTTCAGCCGGGCAATCGACTTTGTTGCGGTGGGATGCGCCACCCCCATCCGTTCAGCGATATCGGCGATCCGGGCTTCCCCATGCTCTTCCATCAAATCGCCGATCATCTCGACATAATCCTCCAGAAGCGCTTTGGCTTGCGCTTCTCTGGCGCGGGCAAATCTTTGTGCTTGTAGAGAGGTTTGCTTGCTCATGCCGTCTTTCCCATCGTCTGGCTATCTTTGGTGCCTAACAAACGGTCCCATGCCGTTTATTGAGCGTCATCCGGACGCTCAATCCGTCTTGCTCGTCTCGCTTTATAGCCATGGGTACAGTTTGACCCGGCAAAAATCAATTTGTCAAATGACATAAATATGTGACGCGACATATTTGCCTCTTGCATGACATGTAGCCTTGGCTATATTTATAAGCCAGACCAACCAGACCGTCCCTCCCCTTTAAATGCAGGCCCAACATGTTCGCGACCGATCAGACTAGAGAAGGCATGAATGCCGTATTGGCCGGAAAGCGACATGGTTTCCGCAGCAAATTGCTCTTTGCCGGGCCTGCTGTCATCGCGTCCGTGGCCTATATGGATCCGGGCAACTATGCCACGAACATTCAGGCCGGTGCTGGCTATGGCTATAAATTGCTTTGGGTGGTGCTGGTTGCCAATTTGATTGCGATGCTGTTTCAGGCATTGTCCGCCCGCCTCGGCATCGTGACAGGCAAAAATCTGGCGGAATTGTCGCGGGATAACTTTTCCCCCGCCATGGTCTGGGCCATGTGGTTCGTCAGCGAGATCGCCGCCATGGCGACCGATCTGGCAGAGTTTCTGGGTGGCGCGATTGGTCTGGCCTTGCTGTTTGAGATGCCTCTGATGGCTGGCATGGGTGTCACAGCGATTGTTACCTACGGAATTTTGCTGTTTGAAAGCAAGGGTTTCCGCCCGATGGAACTGATCATTGGCGCCATGGTTGGCGTCATCGGTCTTTGCTATCTTGTCGAAATCCTGATCGCCCCGATTGGCTGGGGTGAAGCCGCTGTCGGCATGGTCACACCTGAACTGGCAGACGCCACGGCGCTGACCATTGCTGTTGGCATCATTGGCGCGACCGTCATGCCACACGCGATCTATCTCCATTCCGGTCTGACGCAGAACCGCTCGGACATCCGCAATGAAGAGGAACGCAAACGGGTTCTGAAATTCTCCAACACCGAAGTGGTGATCGCCCTGGCCATTGCAGGCATGGTCAACATGGCGATGGTCATGATGGCATCAAGTGCCTTTCATCAGGGCCATAGCGAAGTCGCAGAAATCGAATCCGCCTATCACATGCTCACTCCACTACTTGGAGGCGCTGCTGCTGGTGTCTTCCTGATTTCGCTGATTGCCTCGGGCATTTCCAGCTCTGTCGTCGGGACCATGGCGGGACAAATGATCATGCAGGGCTTCCTGCATTTTCGAATCCCCATGCTACTACGCCGTCTGGTGACAATGGTGCCGGCCTTCGTCGTGGTCGCCATGGGGGTCAATGCGACCCAGGCGCTTGTTATCAGTCAGGTGATCCTGTCCATCGCCCTGCCTGTCCCCATGATCGCCCTGATCATTTTCACCGGGCGCAAGGACATTATGGGCCAATATGCAACGGGCTTTGTGGTTCGCCTGCTCGCGCTCATAGGTGCATGCGCAGTGCTGAGCCTGAACTTTGTCTTGCTGGCCGATGCCTTCGGCATTCCGATCCCCTTCATCGCAGGGTGATCAGACGCTAAAGCCAAGTTTGTAACCAATTGTATCAACCAGCAGATTTGATACATTCCACGACAGAATAGCCGCTTTCAGACACATTCGTGCGACCGAGCGGGACTAGTCTCATGGTCAACCCAACCCGAACCTCGCGGACCGGAGTTCAACAATGTTGACCAAAAAGAAATCCAACCAGTCCCTTTTCCGTCGCGGATTATTCTGGACACATCTAGCCGTTGGCGTCGCAACGGCAATCGTCATTTTCATTCTGGCCTTGAGCGGCGCCCTGCTCACCTATGAGGCCCAGATCAAATCTGCTTTTGACCCAAGCGTCGCCCCGAGCGTTGACCATGCAGAGATGCTTTCAGCCGACGAACTGGTCGCCGTTGCCCGCCCGGTCTTTGCTGGCCGTACCACGACATTGGATATCTATAGCGATTCATCCAAGCCCGTGGCGGTTAAGGCAGGACGTCACGACTTTAAACTGCTCAATCCCTATACAGGCCAATTCATAGCGGCAGAGGCCAACCCGAGCGCAGGCTTTTTCAAGGTTACAGAAGACCTGCATCGCAATCTTGCAGCAGGGTTCAAGTCCATTGGAGCAGACATCGTCAAGGCTGCAAATCTGGCTTTCCTGTTTCTGGTCGTCTCGGGCATCTATCTTTGGCTGCCCAAAAAATGGAAGTGGCCATTTTTCAAGCAACGCATCCTCTTCACCAAGATGCCAACCAGCAAGGCACGCGACTTTAACTGGCACCATGTCTTTTCCTTTTGGATGGTGATCCCGTTGATCGCAGTCATCGGCTCCGGAGTTGTCCTTTCCTATGGGTGGGCAAACAAACTGGTCTTCCAAACAGCCGGGCTTGAGGTCCCCATGGGCCGTGGCAAAGGCCGTGGCATGTGGGCAAAATCATCCGGCGGGCCACTCTCCGATAAAGCTGAAACCGAATTGGTGTCCTATCAGGCTATTTATGAAAAAGCCCGACAGGTACGAACCGACTGGAACAGCCTTTCCATCATCATACCAAGCAATCCCAGAGCCAAAAACGTTGATATCCTCATTGATCGGGGCAATGGGAAACAGGTCGCCTTGCAGCAGCAGATCACCTACAGCCGGGAAACCGGAGACGTCGTCAAGGAACAAGGTCCAAAGGAACTGGCAAGCCCGACACAGACCCTCAGACGCTATATCCGCTTCCTGCATACAGGTGAAATCTACGGTATTGTTGGACAAACCTTGGCAGGCATAGCCTCGTTGGCATCGCTGTTTCTGGTCTGGACCGGCCTTGCCCTGGCTTGGCGTCGTCTGATCAGCCCTCTCTTCATCAAAAAGGCAAAGCCCAAAGCCCCCGCCGCCTCCAGCTAAGCATCCAGAAAGTCCCCGCAAAAAGTAAGCGCGCCGCCAAACCATTGGTGGCGCGGTCCGTGTGTGCGCAGGAATTCCGCCTAATCGTCAAGGCGATAGACATCGATCGGATTGTTTCGCCCGCGCAAGATCTTTTGTCCCACAGCCGACCAACCGGAACAACCAGCAACAGCATCAACCGTCGAGCCTCCGGCCAACGCCACAGTGCGAGCATCAGCGGCCACTTCCTTGCCAAGCTCTTGCAGCCGAGCGGCAACATTGACCGTATCGCCAATCACCGTGTAATTCATGCGCACTTTCGAGCCGCTGATCCCGACCAGAACATCCCCCGTGCAAATGCCGATCCGAAGCCTCATGCTTTCATCTGCGGTTTCTTCAAAGGCCGTCAGGATGGCACGAGCCGCCGCCAGCGCGCGTTCTGCATGGTCTGGCTGGGTTACAGGAGCCCCCCAGAACGCCATGACGCCATCACCAAGAAATTTATCAACCGTGCCCCCCTGCTGATCAACGATGGTCGTTACCAACTCGAAATGGTCGTTGAGCAAGGTCGCCGTTTCCTGAGGTGATTTTTGGGTCGCCAATGTGGTAAATCCCGCCAGATCGGTGAACATGATTGTCATGTTGCGAAGTTCGGTCCGGTCAGCACCAATCGCCGTGCCATTCATCACCTGCCGCACCACATCACGTGGCACAAACTTGGAAAAGGCCACCAGCGCCCGAAACGCTGACAGGATTGCACTATTTGCCTCATCAAGCTCTTTCATCATGGATTTGTCGAGATCAGGCATTTCATCAAGCGACAGATTTTCCATCCGCCGGGCCGTCAAGGCAAGCTGCTCGATCGGCCTGCCAATCATGATGCTGATAAAGGCCCCAATTGCTAGCGACAGGGCGACGATGCCCAATGAAGCGAACACCATCGTCCGGTTCTCGGAAAAGACCGCACCAAAGATCTTTGCCTGCGCATAGAAACCGACTTGCAAGGTAATGGTTGGACGGGCAATTTCAGCCCAGGTAAAAACCTTTCTCCCCTTCACGCCGCGGTCAATATGGGTATTGTCCATGGGCAACTTACGATATTCTGGGGAATGAAGCCAAATGTGGCGCAAATCTCGATCATCGGCTTCAACGAGGAGAACAGGCTCTGTTGGAGCGGATTTTGTCCAGTAGGAGTGCCCAATCACCATATCCCGATTTGCAAGGACGAATGCCCTCTCACGCGACACATCGCTGGCATTGGCAATTGCATTGGACAAGTCCGCCGCGAAGAGTGAAACGGACACGGCATTGGGTTTGCCGCCCGATGCAGGCAGATGATAGGACAACACGCCCTTGCCAGACGCCAAGCTCCACCCCTTTTGGGAAGAGCTGGCCTCTTGGTCAACCGGATCGGAAAACTCAATGCCCCCCGCCGCGTTGCGCAAGGCAAGGCGATCCGCGACCTCGATTTGAAATGAATAAGGGCGAGCCTCGAGGATAGAGCGCAACAGTGCATCTCTTGATCTTGGATCGTCCAGCGTCGTCAGTCCTGACTGGATCACGTTGGCAATCTGCTCCGCATCATCCAGACGCCCATTGACCGCATCACTCAGACGGGCAACCCGCTGCTTTGTTTCCAGCAGGGTCTGTTGGCCGAGCAATTCACGCGCATGCGATCCCATATAGAAAATGATGATCATCGTGGTGACGATCAGCAAGGCACCAACACTGCCCCCCAGCATCACCGAGATTGGCACCCGCGGCCAGCGCCGTTTGATGCGTTCAAGAGACTGTTTCATGCAGGAGCGCCATTCATCCAAAGCAGTGAGACTTGCCCGCTCATACGGGGTATAGGATGAGCCTAGCCACTTTGCTGGAGAATGAAAAGGTAAACGATGGACGCCCTCGCCCTCAGCGCTAAAAACCGAAAGCGCCGCACGACAGGCAGTGCATCATGCAAGGTCAGCGCGCCGTTTCACGAGACGCGAAGGATATTCGCAGGTGGGAAATCAAGATCCAGCTGCTGTACCGATTTACACCTGAAACATCTTGCAAAGTGGACAAAGTCCTTCACTGGCATCGGGTGAGCAAACAGATACCCCTGATAGACGTGACAGCCTAATTGCTGCAACCTAATCCTCTGCTCTTCCTCTTCCACACCTTCAGCCACGACACTCAAACTAAGCGTTTGACCCAAACCAACGATCATTTCAGCAATCGCCGCATCATTCGGATCGACAAGAATATCCCTTACGAAACTCTGGTCGATCTTGAGTTGATCAAGTGGCATCTTTTTGAGATAGGAAAGACAAGAATAGCCGGTTCCAAAATCATCAAGGGAGAAAAGCACGCCGTGCTTCTTGAGGCACAGCATTTTACGAATGCTCTCGTCCATATTGCGAACAAGCATGCTCTCGGTAATCTCGATTTTCAGTTTGTGCGCAGGGGCACCACTTTCATTCAGGGCATTGATCACTGAATTGACAAAATTGTTGCTGTGCAGCTGCACCGGACTAACATTGATCGACAAGTGAATTTCAGACAGGACCGGGTCATTGGCCCATTCTGCCAATTGCAGACAAGCGGTCTTCAAAACCCAGTCACCAAGACTAAGTATGAGACCGGAATTTTCAGCAATGGGAATAAATTCCGACGGCGACACCATCCCCAACTCGTCGTGTGGCCAACGCAACAACGCTTCCACACCAACGATCTTACCACTTGAAGCGATTTGTGGCTGGTAATAAATGTCCAGCTTTTGAGCATTCAGATCACGCTTGAGATCGGCTTCCATCTTGATCCGACTATGTGCCAACGACTGCATCTCAGGGTTAAAGAAACGAATGGCGTTGCGCCCGGCTCCCTTGGCGTCATACATGGCCATGTCAGCCTGCTTGAGCAACTCATCCAGCGTCATGTCGTCAGTCGAAAAGATCGAGATTCCGATGCTCGTGGAACAGGAATATTCATAGTCACCAAGCAGGAATGAATGTTCGAAACTGTTCAAGATCTCCTGGGCGATGTCTTCCGCCTTTATGGCCGCGTCACCTTCATTGCTCGCGTCAAGACCGGCCAGCAAAACAACAAACTCATCACCACCGAAACGAGCAAGCGTATCCCCGGCTCCAACGCAGGTTTTCAGGCGTTTGGCAACTTCCTGCAACAGCCGATCCCCCATGTCATGACCATAACTGTCATTGAGCAACTTGAACCGATCCAGATCCAAAAAGAGCAACGCATTATAGGCATTCTTCTCACGGCTTTGTTCAATGGCGAAATGCACCTCTTCTTCAAGGTTTGTGCGGTTGGCCAGCCCGGTCAACTGGTCGTAATACGCCAGATGCGTGATCTTTTCCTGATTATGCTTCTCTTCAGTGATGTCTTGCACGATGCCAACAAGCCAAAGCGGATGACCATCCTTGTCATATTCCGCAACCTTGCCCCGGTCCCAAACCCAGATAACCTTACCGTCGGGACGCTGCATCCGAAACTCGATGGAATATGGCATATTGCGCTCCATCAGCAGCCGCAGCGCATCACGTACTTTTGGTTTGTCTTCGGCAAGGATGCAGCTTTCAAATTCCATGTAGCTATTGTCGCTACGCCGCACACCGGTAATATGTTCCCACTGGTTATTGTGCAGAACTTCATTGGTCTGGGCATTCCATTCCCACAGGCCTTCCTGCGAAACATTAAGAACCTGCTGAAGCCGCCTTTTGTCGCGGTCCGCTTCAACCTTCAGCTTGATAATGTCAGTGATATCCTTGGCCAGAACAAAGATCTTGCGATTGCCCTTAGCATCGCGAAACGGAATTTTGATCGACTGAAAATGTCGAAGATCTCCGGTTTCGGTATCGGTGGCTTGTTCATAGACCTGTTCGACTTGTTCTCTGTCCATCACGTTCTGAACATTTTCGAGGAAGAAATCCGCCTGTTCCCGGTTGCCGGTAAAATGGAAATCGTCCTTGCCAACCATATCAGCGGAGCTCGTGCCATAGAGGGTGGCGACCGTCTGATTGCAGTAAACGAATTTGCCGTCATAATCCTTGGTGATCACCACATCGGGAATGGAATCAAAAATATGGGTCAGGATCTGGGTGTGTTTGCGAACCCGGTTTCTCACGATGAACAACAAGGACAAGGAACCGAGACAATTGACGGCCAAAATGCACAACGCGGTAGAATATCCAGCAAACGCGCCCTCAAGCCATGACAGAACTGCAAGGACCCCAAGTGAACTCGCAATCAAATGCACAACCATGATGATGGCCAGCTTGTTCCCCGAAACTCCCGTAATATTGAACACGGTCAGACCTCGCCTGCAATTATCTATTTTTGGACGCCCATTTATCAATCCAAGTAAAACTAGAATGGAAATGTAAAAATAATACTAGGGCGCCCTGCGTAACGATGGCAATTGTGCAAATTTTTTGCATGTTATCGACTGATCCGCAAAGACCACACGTTGAGTATCACAGCCCCGATAATCAAATTTGTTCAAATTCTTGGAAAACGCTTAAAGCCAGACCAGCTTCATTCAGACACAAAACGGCCAACCGCACAGCCATCAGCCGCCGGATAAAACAGGCAACGAGCCGGATCAACTCTCAACGTATAAAGAAGAGGTCTATCGAACCTGCAATTCAAGCTCATGGCGCATGGTGCGATATTTGCGCAATTCATCGCGCAGGGACTGAATGTGATCCATCAAATCCCTGATTTGGCGCTCATGCTCTGCGATGGCCTGTCGGGCCTCGATAATTTTTGTGTCTGACTGCCCTTCCCTCGACGCCACCGCTTTCAAGGCAGCAGCAAAAAGGGTCTCGGTTTGCTTGACATAGGCATCAGTCAGGACCGACTTGGTTTGCGGAAAGCGCGCCTGCATATGCTCAACAATGCGCAACAGGCCGATGCTTTCCCATTCATCATCGACTTCGCGAATTTCGCCATGCTTTGCGACGAAGGCAACATTCTCCCGAATATCAGGAATCATGATGGACAGACGCGCCAATGTTGCCCGGTCATCGCCCTCATAGTCACCATAGGCACTGCCAAACAGGAGCAAAGCAAACGTCTGATCGTCTTCGCTCAAGGCACAATAAGATTTCAGGAAGGTGTCATTGTCAAATGCCCGAAGAGTTTTTGCAAAAGCACCTCCGGCATCAGCTGACTGTGTCACATCCTCGTCCAGACAGGACAAGGCAGGCGTTGAAAACAGAAACAGCGATAGGACGAGAGGCAAAAGGCGTTTCATCAGAACCCACAGGGATTGGCAGAGAGGCAGTTTCAGCCCCTGCGACCTAAGGCTGCTGCGCGCAAACCTCGTTCGAGTCTCAAGCGACCAAAATTTCAAACTGCTTGTATCAACAAATTAAGCATGTTGGGAACAGCAAAAGAGCAATCAGTGCGCAAAACATAAAGAAACTGTCGATATGTCGAGAATCTTCGATGACTTTCGAGCCCTCTTTGGTAAAGCGCTTCGCGAGACCGCACGCTTTAGAGCAGTTGGGTTTCACTTCGTCTTGGGTTCATGTACGAGCGAATTTGCATCAGAACCCTGTCAGGTCGCTGATGGCCGACCACGCCGAAGAATGACATGTCCTGGAGTGACCATGAAAATTCGTGACTATGTGAAAATCGAGAATGCGACCGATCTCAGTCGAACAGAGGTTGGACGGATTGGGACCGCAGTCATTTTCATTGTGGGAGTGATGATCTATTCGGGCAACGAATTTGCCCATGTCGACCAATCCTTTCTGTTGATCGCAGCCTCCGTTATCGGAGCCTATATGGCCATGAATATCGGAGCCAACGATGTGGCCAACAATGTTGGCCCGGCCGTTGGCTCTTTCGCCATGACTATGACCATGGCCATCGGCATTGCCTCCGTATTCGAAGCAGGCGGCGCCATTATTGCCGGCGGCGATGTGGTCAATACCGTAAAGAAAGGCATTATCGATCCAGCAAGCCTAAGCAATACGGATGTGTTTGTTTGGGTCATGATGGGCGCCCTGATGGGGGCAGCAATCTGGCTCAATGCGGCAACCTGGCTTGGTGCTCCGGTATCAACCACCCATTCGATTGTCGGTGGCGTCATGGGTGCAGGCATCGCAGCCGCAGGATGGGAAGTCGTCAACTGGGGATCGATGGCCAAGATTGCAGCCAGCTGGGTGATCTCGCCGGTCATGGGCGGAATTGTTGCCGCCCTCACCCTCTATACATTAAAGCGTCTGGTCTTTTTCCAGCAAAACCCCGTGGCTGCCGCCCGCCGCGTTGTCCCGATCATGATTTCGATCATGGCCTGGGCCTTCACCACATACATCGCTCTCAAAGGCATTAAAAAGCTCGTCAAAATCGACTTTACATCCGCCCTTCTGGCAGGTGTTGCCGTTGCTGTCCTCTGTTATCTGATCGTCAAACCGATGGTCGCCAAGGCAACCCGGGATTTGACCCCGGACAGAGCCAGCGTCAACCGCCTCTTCACCTTTCCATTGGTCTTCGCCGCTGCCCTGCTCAGCTTTGCCCACGGGGCAAATGATGTCGCCAACGCCGTTGGTCCGCTGGCAGGCGTGGTTGAGGTCCTGAGCACCGGCACAGGAGCCGCAAAGGTTAGCATTCCCTTGTGGGTCATGGTGATCGGCGCCATCGGCATTTCAGTCGGCCTTGCCCTGTTCGGTCCCAAACTGATCCGCACCGTCGGCAGCGAAATCACCGAACTCGACCGCTCCCGCGCCTTTTGTATCGCCTTGGCCGCTGCCGTAACGGTGATCATTGCCAGTCAGCTCGGCATGCCCATCAGTTCGACCCATGTGGCGCTCGGTGCAGTCTTTGGCGTTGGATTCTTGCGTGAATTTCTGGATCAGCGCATGGGGCGCGTGGTTGAAACCGTGCTTGCCAAGCATGAAGGCGACCCTGACATTGCCCATGTGGAACAGGTTCTGAAAGAGTTCAAAAACGCCCCGCTTGATGACAAACGCCTGATGCTTAATGCCCTCAAGGAAATGGGACCGGAAGCAGCCATCTCGGCCGCGCAGCAAAAGAAGCTGAAAAAAGCCCTGAAGCGCCAGCTGGTCAAACGGTCATCGCTGCTAAAGATCGCTTCGGCCTGGGTGATCACGGTTCCGGTGTCCGCCTTCCTCGCGGCATTTTTCTTCTTTGCCCTGCGCGGCATGATGATCTAGTGCAATTCTTGGAAACAGCCGATCACGGGAATGCAATAACATACTGAGAAATGGCGTTTAAAACCAAACCCGGTCTCGATGAGGCCGGGTTTGTTGCATTCTGGGATTATGAATGCCTCCGCAGAACCTCAGCAGCCGCAAGGGGTCGGAACCAGCACGTCGGCAGCGCAGCCAAGCTCCTGCCGTGGGAAACCGATATTGTGCCCGCCGAACGACACCCGAAAGCCCCCATTGGCCCAACACCATTGACCACGTCCCAGCACCTTGTGCGATGCATCACAACTTTTTCCAAGATAGATCTTTTCAGGATCAAGCGTCTCAATGCGCGACATGGCACCATTTTCGACAAACCGAAAAACCGGATAACTGGAGGTCAAAACATAGCCATCCATGTTGCAGGACAAACGATAGCCATGCGCCTCAGAGGAAACATAGTTGCTTGCTTGCGCAACACCGGACAGGCAAAAAAACAACACCAGACAAAGAATGGATCGCATCAAAAGGTTTCCTGAATATGGGGCAAATAGGTAAAATTACCCTGCCACTTGCTTTTAAGCCCATACAAGAAACGAAAATCGAGCCGATCTGACAACCCTATATACCAAAAAAATGAGGCCCATCACAGATGAAGGACCTCATTTGCAGCATCCAACCAAGCGAGCCCCCCAGCTATACAAGACCCTATGGACACTGCCAACAATAACAAGTTATCGAAAACCAGCACACCAATAATGCAGAAAAACAGGGCTGCAATCAAGTCATACACTTGTACCAATATACCACCATTGCGCGCATATCACAGAAAAATCGCCGATATACTATTCTTGGTTGCATAAAATATGATCAACTCAATAGCGAGAAGACTAACCGCATTCTTTTTTGCGATCACGTGATGCCTTCCTTCAAGACCAGCACCATAACAGCATAAACCAACAAAAAGCCCCGGAAGATATGCTTCCGGGGCTTATTGATATTTGTCATCTACCCCAACGGGGCAACAGCATAAAACATGCCTTATTGTGGAAGCTTGTCGTCTACGCCTTTAACATACCAGTTCATGCCAAGAAGCGTGCCATCGTCAAGCACTTCACCTTCCTTGATGGCCTGTGTCCCGTCCTGCTTGAAGATCGGACCCTGGAATGGATGCAACTTGCCGGACTTGATGGCGGCAGTGGTTTCTTCAGCCATTTTTACAACATCGTCAGGCAGGTTGGTGAACGGTGCCATATGCACCATTTCCTTGTCGAAACCACCCCAGGTGTCTTCGCCTTTCCAGGTGCCATCCATGACAGCCTGAACGCGGGACACATAATAGTCGCCCCAATTGTCAACGATCGCAGTCAGCTGGTTTTTCGGAGCGAACTTGATCATGTCAGACGCCTGACCAAAGCCAAGCACATTGCGCTCTGCGGCCACCTGCAGAGGAGCGGCAGAATCGGTATGCTGGCTGATGATGTCGGCACCCTGATCGATCAAAGCTTTCGCAGCATCAGCTTCTTTGCCCGGATCGAACCAGCTGTTGACCCAGACAACCTTGATTTTCATGTCAGGATTGACGGACTGAGCACCCAGCAGGAAGGAGTTGATGCCGCGCACAACTTCAGGGATCGGGAAGGAAGCGATATAGCCGACAGTGCCGGTCTTGGACATTTTACCAGCAATCTGACCGATCACATAACGGCCTTCATAGAAGCGCGAGCCATAGGTCGCAACATTCTTGGCACGTTTGTAGCCGGTGGCATGTTCAAACTTCACTTTTGGATATTTCTTCGCAACCTTCAAGGTCGGATTCATGAAGCCGAACGAGGTGGTAAAGATAATATCGTTGCCGGAACGAGCCAGTTTCTCGATCACACGCTCGGCATCCGGGCCTTCTTTCACATTCTCAACGAATGTGGTTTCGACCTTGTCGCCAAAAGCGGCCTCGACAGCCTTGCGGCCCTGATCATGCTGATAGGACCAGCCCATGTCACCAACCGGACCAACATACACAAAGCCAGCCTTGACCTTGTCAGCAGCCTGCGCCGCACCTGCGGACAGACCCAAAGCAACGGCAGCAGCCGCTACAAAAATCTTTTTCATTTGAAGCATCCCTCTCATGGTTGCCAGATCCATTGACTGGATCCTTTCCTTGCAATTGCTACATCCCGAACCAGACAATCCGGAATGCTGTTTGTGAAACTGTCGGCAGCCTTGCGACAGTGGATCATCGATCCGGAACGAAGGCCTGTCCCAGACAGGACGGGGTATTCACCCGGGCAACATTCCGGTTGCGTGAAATGAGTATCAAGGCGCCAATGGTCGCCAGATAAGGCAGCGCGGACAGCAACTGGGACGGAATACCCAGACCAAAGCCTTGCGCATGGAATTGCAGGATCGAAACCGCCCCGAACAAATAGGCGCCAACGGCAATGCGACCGGGCAGCCAAGACGCAAAGACCACCAGAGCCAGCGCAATCCAGCCACGGCCCGCAGTCATGTTTTCAATCCACAGATTGGTATAAACAAGCGAAAGATAGGCTCCGGACAGGCCCGCACACAATCCGCCAAACAGAACCGCGAAAAACCGCACCCGAATGACATTGTAGCCAAGCGCATGAGCGGAGGCATGATTTTCACCAACCGCGCGAATGATCAGGCCCCAGCGCGTCTTGAACAGAACCCAGCTCACACCCGCGACCAGAGCGATGGCAATATAGAAAAGCAGGTCTTGACCGAAAAGCACTTTGCCGATGATGGGCAAGCTGGAGAGAAACGGAATGGCAATCGGTTCAAGCTTGATGCCCGGCGTGCCGACAAAATGCTCTCCCATCATGCCCGAAAGACCAAGCCCAAGCAGGGTGAGTGCAAGACCAGTCGCCACTTGATTGGCCACCAGACCAAGCGTCAGAATGCCAAACAGAGCCCCCATGGCAATGCCCCCGGCCATTCCGGCCAGAATACCCAAATAAGGATTGCCCGATGTCAGAGTGACCGCAAAGGCACAGACCGCGCCGAGGATCATCATGCCTTCAACACCAAGATTGAGAACCCCTGACCGTTCGACGACCAGCTCACCAATCGCAGCCAGCAACAAAGGCGTCGAAGCCGTGACAATAGAGACCAGCAATGCTTCTGCAAATTCCATCAGTTCGCCTCTTTGCTCACGGCCTTGTGGTTGACCAGTTTGATGCGGTAATGAATGAGCGTGTCACAGGCCAGAACATAAAACAGCAAGATACCCTGAAAGGCCTTGGAGGTCTTCTCCGAAACCCCAAGCTCAACCTGCGCCGCTTCCCCGCCCAGATAGGACAAGGCCAGCAGCAGACCTGCGAAAATGACACCGATCGGGTTGAGACGCCCAAGGAATGCCACGATGATTGCCGTAAAGCCATAACCTGGCGAAATGGTTGGGATCAGCTGTCCGATGGGACCGGACACTTCCAAAATGCCAGCAAGGCCGGCCAGTGCACCGGAGACGAGAAAAGCAAAGACCGTCATGCGCTCGCGCGAGAATCCGGCAAAGCTACCCGCTCTCGGGGTCGCCCCCAGAACCTTGATCTCAAATCCCTTAAGCGTCCGAGCGAACAACACGAAAATGACCCCGGCGGCGATCAGCGCCAGCACGGCGCCAATATGCATGCGACCACCTTCAAACAGGCTTGGCGCAACGGCATAATCATGAAACAGCCGGCTTTCGGGGAAGTTGAAACCGTCAGGATCCTTCCATGGGCCGCGCACCAGATAATCGAGCGCCAGCAACGCCACATAGGTCAGCATCAAACTGGTCAGAATCTCGTTGGCTCCGAACCTGTTTTTGAGCATGGCGGGCAAATAACCAAACAACGCACCGCCCAAGGCACCCATTGCCATCATCACCGGAAAGGTCATCACATTCTGCCAATCGGGCAGCAGGATCGGAGTAACCGAGCCGCAAATGGCCCCAATGGTGAATTGGCCTTCCGCCCCGATATTCCAGTTGTTGGAGCGATAGCAGATGGTCAGGCCAACGCCGATCAGGATCAACGGCGACGCCTTGACAATCAGTTCCTGCAAACTCCAGCTATCGAGAAGGGGTTCGACAAAATAGACAAACAATGCCCTGGCGGGATTAAACCCCAGCACACCGAACATCACCGCGCCGGTCAGCAGCGTCAAAAAGATTGCCAGCAATGGTGACACGAGCGACATGACTTGCGAAGCATTGCGACGTTTTTGCAGCTCAAGACGCATGGGAGCCTCCCGCTTCAGAGGTCTTTTCATTGGAAATGACACCGACATCCAGCATGTTCGGATCAGCGCCGTGGACACCGCCCATCAACAAACCGATCCGCTCCAGCGTCATGGTCTCGACAGGCTCAGCAATCGACAAGGTTCCTTCATTGATCACCGCGATCCGGTCTGCCACTTCGAAAATCTCATCGAGGTCCTGCGAAATGACCAGCACGGCAGCACCAGCACGGGCAAGATCGAGCAAAGACTGGCGAATGAGCGAGGCAGCACCGGCGTCAACGCCCCAAGTCGGCTGAGAAACCACCAGCACACTTGGTCCGCGATCAATCTCGCGGCCAACAACAAATTTCTGCAAATTGCCACCGGACAAACTGCCCGCATTGGGATCCTCCTCGCCTTTGCGCACGTCAAAGGTCTCGGAAATACGATGTCCGATCTTGCCTGCTCTGGTGCGCTTGATGAAGACGCCATTGCGCGTCAGCGGCTTGTCGGACCCATGACGGGTCAACAGCACATTCTCAGACAGCGAAAGCCCCGGCACGGCGGCATGTCCAAGCCGCTCTTCAGGCACAAAGGCCGCACCCAGATTCCGCCGCACCGTCACGCCCTTGTGACCGACCGGCTCATCGTTGATCACCACCGCGCCCGCTGCACTATCACGCTCGCCAGAGATGGCATCAAACAATTCCGATTGTCCGTTGCCTGCCACACCGGCAATCGCCACCACTTCCCCGCCTTTGACATCAAGGCAGATACCCTTCAGCTCGACCGAGAACGGCCCCTCGGGCAAGAGATCGAGATGATCAAGCCGCAGCTTTACCGGTGCATCCGTAAGGTCCGGCGTGTCGCGCTCAACCGGTTTGACGTTGGTGCCAACCATCAGGGTTGCCAGCGAAGAGGCGGTTTCTTCCGATGGCGTGCAATGGGCCACCAATTTGCCATGGCGCAAGATGGTAGCGGTATCGCACATCCGCTTTACTTCCTCCAGCCGATGGCTGATATAAAGGATCGAGCGTCCTTCCTTGGCCAACCGGTAAAGGGTTTCAAACAACAATTCGGCTTCCTGCGGCGTCAAGACAGAGGTTGGCTCGTCCATGATGATCAGTTGGGGATCCTGCAACAGGCAGCGCACAATCTCGATCCGCTGGCGTTCGCCCACAGAGAGATCCGCGACCAGATTGTCAGCTTTGAGCGGCAGGCCATATTCAATGCTCACCTGCTCCACGCGCTTGGCCAGAACACTCATTTTCTGCCCCTTGGGCAAGGCAAGAGCGATATTCTCAACCACGGTCAGGCTATCAAACAGGGAAAAATGCTGGAAAACCATACCGATACCCAGCTTGCGCGCATGGGCCGGGTCAGACAGGCGCACCGCCTCACCCTTCCAGTAAATCTCGCCTGCTGTCGGCTCTAAAGAGCCATAGAGCATTTTGACCAGAGTGGATTTGCCTGCGCCATTCTCGCCCAGCAGAGCGTGAATTTCGCCGGGCTGCACCAGAAGGTCAACAGAGTCGTTTGCCAACAATGTGCCAAATGCCTTGGTCAGACCCTTGGCTTGAAGTAAAGGGACGGCTGTCATGTTCGCCTGTCTTCATGAAATTCTTTATGGGGCTCATGATCGCCAAGACAACCAGATTGATCTTGCAATCCGCAGCTCAGCTTCAAGTCCCGACCCAAGGCAAACCGGACAAAATGCATCGATCCGATCACCGCCAAATTCCTGTCCATGTTTAAGTTACATTCCTCCGACAATCTATACGGAAGTCACGGTAACCTGCAAAAATGTTGCCCATTATCAGCAAAAATCAGACACTTATTGAGGCAACCATTCGCAGTGTGCACATATCGTGATCAATGTCTATTTGATTGATAACCAAAAGAGACTGAAACATTTTCAGGGAATTCATGAAAATCGAGTCAATATGATAAAAGTTGTTTGAAAATAAGGGCTTGTACGGACCACTCTAACCCGCACCACCAGCGACCTCGCCAGTCCAAAACGACACAAGCGAACCAGCAATCCTGATCCGCTTGCGAAAAGCTTTGAATTGAAGAAGAACCGCAGACAATCGGTCAGCCGTTGAACTGCTCGACGAAGAATTGTCGTGCATGGTTGAGAAACATTGCGGGAGCCAGTTTCAGTTGCCGCTGCTGATGAGTGACGATCGACAAGGTATTATGCTGCAATTGTTCGTCAGACAGCGGTACGAATTGCAGATCCGAATGATCAAGATTGTCCTTGAGGCCAATCCGGGTCTGGAAACAGATACCAAGCCCGCGTGCCGTCAATCGACGCATCATTTGCAAAGTGCTGACCTCGGCAAACACCGATGCATCCTTATCCGACTCGCCCAGCAGACGATCAAGCGCCGTGCGCAAGGACAGGCCCTTCGATGGTAGAATGATCGGATAGTCCAGACAATCGGCAAAGGCGCAAGCGCTCCGATTGACCAACGGATGATCCCGCGTTGCGACCGCGCCAATTTCAAAAGGATGAGAGTAATTCACGGCCAGCAGATCATCATCAGGCGGATCAAAAGTGAAGCCGATATCCGCATCAGAATCGGTCACCAGACGCGCGATCTTGTCCGAATGGGTCACCGTGATCCGCAGTTGAATGTCCGGATAGGTCTTGCCAAATGACGCTGCCAGATCGGACAGCAACTCTGTCGCCACGCTTTCAACGCTGGCAATCCGAACGATACCGCGCTTCAACCCCTTGAGGGCATCCAGCTCGCTTGAGGTCTGCTCGAAATCCCGCAACACCTGCGTCACATGGCGCAGCAGGATATCGCCCGCAGGGGACAATTGCAGCCTGCGCCCTACCCGCTCGAACAAGGGAACGCCAAGGCTTTCCTCAAGCCACAGGATCTGACGATTGACCGCAGAAGATGCAACATTGAGTTCACGGCTGGCGGCCCGGATGGCACCATGTTCGGCGACGGCCGCAAAGTACCGCATGGCGGGGGAATAAAGAAGACGTGCGCGATCCAGGGGTCTGCTCCACAACAATTGGGCTCAACCATGCTTGATGACAATCCTCATGAAGAACCAGATTGCCGTCAAACGCGGTCGGTCAGGATAAAAACGCAGTTTTTCGGACCGAAGTCCTTGAAATTGCTCTCAAGAGAGATTGGCACATTCGGAAGGGTGAAACAAGATTTGTGCACCGCATTTGCGCTTGTCAGACCAATGAGGAGCAATTTTTGCGCATTTATTTCACGTCACTCAATCAAGAAAGAGGCCATTTGGAGGGTAGCAACGCGGCAAGAGGCACACCTATGCGGGATAATCCGGCCATCATGCTCCCTCTGCATCCGCCTCTGCTTCTTTCAACCGAGCCAGTTTCCGCCGACGGCTGACATCAAGGGCGATGATGTTGAGAAACTCGACCACCACCGAGAATCCCATCATGGCATAAATGTACCCCTTGGGCACATGGAAGCCGATGCCGTCGCCAATTAGCGCAAAACCGATCAGCATCAGGAAAGACAATGCCAGCATCTTGGTCGTCTGATGCTTCTCGATGAAACGGGAAATCGGCCCGGACGCCGCATACATCACAATCATGGCAATGACCATCGCCGCGATCATCACTTCCACATGCTCGGCCATACCAATCGCGGTGACGATGGAATCGATGGAAAAAACAAGGTCGATAATGATGATCTGCGCAATCGCAGCGCCGAACACATATTCGGCAGGCCCTGTGCGGATTTTGGTTTCGTCCTCATCGGTAAATTCAAGCTCCAGATGAATTTCCGACATTGCCTTGTAGATGAGAAACAGACCGCCCACAATCATGATCAGATCGCGCCAAGAAACACCGTGATCAAACAGTGTGAAGACAGGCTTTGTCAGCCCTATTAGCCATGTGAGTGCAAACAGCAGCCCGATCCGGAACAGAAGCGCCAGCAAAATCCCGATTGCTCGGGCGCGTTTTGCCATGGTTGCGGGCAGTTTGCTGACCAGCACCGAGATGAAAACCACATTATCGATACCGAGTACGATTTCCATCGCAGTCAGGGTCAAGAGGCTTGCTAGAATGGTGGGATCCATCAAATCAGGAAACATTTCTCGCCTTCTCGTTTGGCATGCCAGTCAAAAGTGGCCATCTGTGACAAACACCACCACCTATCGAGGCAAAACGCAAAGACGGCGGATCAGTTCCGTATCTTGTTTCGGCGATAATGCAAAAACGCACCGATGGCGAAGAAATATAACCCCGTCGTCGTCAACACGATCTGGTCGAGATGATTGACCTGCATATTATTCAAAATCACATGCAGCGCAAAGACTGCCCAGACCGCAACCACACCAAGGGTGAAGGGACGAAACTCCTTGACCCGCACAGGATGGATAAACTCAACTGGTACAAACTGGGCGATCGCCAGAAATACCACCATGCCCATGCCCAGAATGGGGCCAGGAGTCCAGAGGAACAGATAAAACAAGGCCCCGTTCCAAACGGCAGGGAAACCGCGGAAGGCTTTGGATTCGGTCTTCATCCGGTCATCAGCAAAATACAGCCCACCGGTAACAATGATAACGCTCGCCGCGATCAGATCGAGCGGTGCAGGCAACAGATCCGCCCGCGCCAGAGCAAAGGCCGGAATGAACACATAGGTCGCATAATCGATGACGAAATCCAGACTGTCACCGCTCCAGTTGGGCAAGGTTTCAATCACCTTGAACCGGCGCGCCAATGGACCATCAACGCCGTCGACCAGCTGCGCGACAAACAGCCAGAAAAACATATCCATCCACTGTCTATCGGCAGCCGCAACCAGCGCCAACAGAGCAAAAATCCCGCCAGATGCGGTCAGGATATGGATGAGAAAGGCTAGAAATTTGTTCATTTGTCTTGCTTCTTATATCGAACCGCCACTTTCGGACATCAAGGCAAATTGGTCAGCCATGCCCTGACGCCGGTCAGATGGTCATCAATCAGCGATCAAAGGCTGATCCCGAACAGGTCTATAGTCCCAAAATCGTACGCCCCGCAGGCGAAATCGAAAGAACCAACAGGCCCCATGCAATTAGGAAGATCCCGATTCCCCTTGTCACCCAAGGGTTCGGAACGACCTTCTCAATCCCCATCAGGAAGCCAAGGATGGCCATCCAGATGATATTCATCACACCAACGGCAAACATCACAGCCATTAGCGCCCATGTGCAGCCCGTGCAGAACATGCCCTGCTCAAGCCCCATCACAAACGACCCGGCGCGCGTGCGAAAGAATCCCGTCTCGCTGCGTCTGTTAAAGTAGGGGAATGGCAGTTGGCAGCGCAGAAGGCAAGCCTGTTTTGCTGCGGTGAACTGATAAAAACCCGCCAATAACAGCGTTGAGCCCGAAAAAACCATTGAAGCGGGCGCCATAACCGGCGACATCGTCTGAATTTCGGTCAGGCCCCACTGGGCCAATGTGGCGATCAAGGCAAAGCCGACCCAGATGGTCAGATAGCCAAGCGCCAACAACAGGATCGACAAGAAGCCCGCCTTGCGCCCCTTGGCTTCTTGAACTGCAGCATAGCTCTTAAGGATCGGTGCTGCCGTAGGCAGCATCATGGCAATCGCCATCATCACCCACATGGCAAAGACGATGGAGAGGTCTTGCAAACCCCAGGCACCCTGCCCCGGCATGCCAAAATGGCCAAGCGCTGCAGAGGGTGCACAGACCGCCGCAATGAAAGCCCGCGTGGTCGCATCCAGACTCTCAAAGCCATTAAAGACATTGAAGGCAGACATGCCCGGCCCCAGCGAGCGCATGTCCATGTCCGGCGCCATATCAACGACCATGGCAAACAGATAGAACCATGCAAACAGCGACGCGACCGCAATGGCCACAAACAACAGGATGCGAGGCTTGGTTTCAGCGGCTGCCAGCTCTGGATGCTCTGCGCAAAAGCGGCGCATTTGGTCCTGCAATTGGCGCGAGCTGCTGGTATCGAAAAAAGCACCGAGAAAACTCATCTTGGTCCAAAGTCCGTGCGTAGGAATATGAGGCGCGCGGTCAGGACCGGGCCATGGCTCGGATCAGAAGTAACCCATATATCCGGCATTGTCATGCGCTATTCTGTCACAAGTCCTTCCTTGTCGTTCCATCGAATAAGGCCTATTGAGGGGTGGAACTTGAACCAAGGGCAGGTTATGAGCATGACAAAGGCGATAAGCCTTTGACGTCAAACAGGTTGAGGTAAGCGATGCAGGACAATCAGGCGATCAAACGAGTGGATGTTGCCGTCGTTGGCAGTGGCCCGGCGGGCCATGTCGCAGCCATTCAGATGGCAAAGCTTGGTCTTCGCACGGTTCTGATAGGCCCGGCCCATAGCGGTAAGGATGGCCGCACCACCGCCCTGCTCGGCAGCTCGGTCTCCTATCTCGAACGCCTCGGCCTTTGGCAAGCGGTCAAGGCCGAAGGACAGGCCCTGCGCGTCATGCGGCTGATCGATGACACCGGCCGCCTGCTTCGCGCGCCAACGACCGAATTTGACAGCTCTGAAATCGGACTGGAAGCCTTTGGCTACAATATCGACAACAACAAACTGGTATCAGCTCTGCATGCTGGTCTCGACGGAGCACGAGACAACCTGATCGAAGATCAACAATTTGCCTCTTCAGTCGCGTTGGAAGATGACCATGCCCTCATCACCATGCAGGATGGCTCTGTCTGGCAGGCAAAGCTGGCCATCGCGGCAGACGGTCGCCAGTCGCGGGTCAAGGAAGCAGCCAATATAGAGATGCGCAAATGGGCCTATCCGCAGGCTGCTTTCGTGCTCAATCTGCGCCACTCAACGACCCCGCACAACAATTGCTCGACCGAATTCCACACCAAGACCGGTCCCTTTACCTTGGTGCCCTATCAGGACGGCTATACATCAAGCCTTGTCTGCGTGGTCACACCGCAAACAGCAACCGAGCTGAAAGAGATGAGCCACGACGCGCTGGCTTTGGAGCTCGAACGCCGGGCCCATTCCATCTATGGCGCATTCGAAATCCTCACCGACCCGCAGGTTTTCCCGCTCGCAGGCATGGTCGCCAAGGGCTTTTGCGGCCCTCGTGCGGCTCTGATTGCCGAAAGCGCCCATGTCTTCCCGCCAATAGGCGCCCAAGGCCTCAATCTCAGCCTGCGCGATATTGAGGCTTTGGCCGATGTCATCGACGATATGGGCCCCGATGGCCTCAAGGACGCAGGCTCCGAGAAGATCCTTACCGCCTATGACCGCTCACGCCGGGCTGACATCTGGTCGCGCACAGCAGGCGTCCACATGCTCAATATGTCACTATTATCCTCGCTGCCTTTTGGACAGGGTGCCCGGACCGCCGGTTTGGCCCTCGCCAACATGGTGCCTTCCTTCCGCCGCTTCATGATGAAAGCGGGGCTGGATGCCCCAAACCGTATTGGCTCGGTCGGTGGCGTGAGTGACAGCTGAGCCTTTCGCTCAGAAGGGCAATATATTCTGTGTGATAAGGTAGAGGAAGAACGTCACGGTCACCACCGAAACCAGAGTGCCGATCATCACTGTGCTTGAAGCCCGCTCGACATAGACATCATATTGATGGGCAACGATGAAGACATTAGCCGCTGGCGGCAAACAGGCCATCAGGATCGCCGTCTTGATCCACACCTCCGGCACGGTCCCCAAAAAGCCAAGCAGCACAAACAGCAACATCGGATGCAACACCAGCTTGATTGGCAACAGCACCGACAATTCCCCTGGAATGCGCCGAACCTTTCGCAAGGCGACCGCCACCCCCATCGCAAAGAGTGCACAAGGAGCCGCCGCTCCGGACAGGATCCTCAACATTTCTGCAATCCAGCCCGGTGGCTCAAAATGGATGGCTGCTGCCAACACGCCCAATATGGTGGCAATGATAAAGGGATGCAGGAAGACCTTCTTCAACACATAGAATGCCAAATCGGGCCCGCTTTTCTCATCTGTCCCACTCAAGGCCATGAAAATCGGGATCAGGGTGAAGAGCAATAGCGAATCAAAACAGAAGATCAGCGCCGTTGGCACAGTCGCCTCAGGACCAAGCGCAGCAAGCGTCAGACCCGGCCCCATATAACCGATGTTGGAATAAGACCCCGCCAATCCCTGAATGGTGGCTTCCGCCATATTGCCCTTGGTCTTCCACAAGCCAAACGCAAAGGCCAGCATGAAGACAATGCAGGTGGTCACCGTAGTGGCCACCACGAAGCTCCAGTTGGTCAACTCCTCAAGTGGTGTCTGCGAAATCAGCCGAAAGAACAGAGCAGGCAAGGCAATATAGACGACGAAAAAGTTCAGCCACGCCAATCCACCCTCCGGCAAACTGGTAATCTTGCCAGACAGAAAGCCCAGAAAGATAAGCCCGAAAAAGGGCAAGGCCAATGTGAACAGGTCGCTCATGGATGTCTCGTCTTGAACTTGAATACTGGAGTGAAAATCGCAACGGGGGCTGAAGCGGGCGAGCAAGCCAAGGGCGAACCAAGTGGCTCGTGACTAGGTGTGTATCCGTAGCTTTTCAAACTTGCAAACCAAAATCAATGGCGAGCGCCTTAGCCTTTCCACTCCATCCCAAAGCTCTGTTGTCCATCAGTCTTATTGCAATGCAGCAAATTTTACGCTGCAAATAGGGACAATAAATGCGCTGCACAAAGCAATGACAATCAAGAGAGCCCAATCATCCAGGACCCGCTTGGTGCGCGCCACAGGGAGGATAACAGCATGAAAACACCATCAGCCTTTTACAAGCCATTGGCCATTGGCGCGCCGGCTCCGTTTCGCGAAAAGCCCGTACGCGTCGAACGCATGATCCATTTTGTCCCTCCGCATGTGGAGAAAATGCGGGCCAAGGTGCCAGACCTGATCGCCAAGGTTGATGTGGTGCTCGGCAATCTGGAAGATGCCATTCCCGCTGACATGAAAGAAGCCGCCCGCGCTGGCTTCATCCAGATGGCCAAGGACAATGACTTTGGCGAGACCGGCCTCTGGACCCGCGTCAATTGCCTCAATTCCCCATGGCTGCTTGATGACATCACCGAAATCGTCTCTGCGGTCGGCAACAAGCTAGATGTAATCATGTTGCCCAAGGTTGAAGGACCATGGGACATCCATTATCTCGATCAATTGCTGGCGCAATTGGAAGCCCGGCATCACATCGATAAACCAATCATGATCCACGCCATTCTTGAAACCGCAGAAGGTGTCAACAATGTCGAGGCCATTTGCGCAGCCTCCCCGCGCATGCATGGTATTTCGCTGGGACCTGCCGATCTGGCCGCCTCGCGCGGGATGAAAACCACACGCGTCGGTGGCGGTCATCCCGGCTATCGTGTTCTGGCCGACCCCGCCGAGGGGCAAACACGGGCCATTTATCAGCAGGATCTCTGGCATTATACCATGGCCAAAATGGTTGATGCCTGCATGGCCCATGGTTTGAAAGCCTTTTACGGCCCCTTTGGTGATTTCTCTGATCCTGAGGCCTGCGAAGCCCAGTTCCAGAACAGTTTCCTGCTTGGCTGCATGGGCACCTGGTCGTTGCATCCCACCCAGATCGACATCGCCAAACGGGTTTTTAGCCCCGAAGTCGACGAGGTCAAAATGGCTCTGCGCATTCTTCAAGCCATGCCGGACGGCACCGGCGCAGTGATGATTGATGGCAAAATGCAGGATGATGCCACTTGGAAACAGGCCAAGGTGATTGTCGATCTCGCCCGTCAGGTCGCGGCAAAAGACCCCGAAATGGCATCAGCCTATGGCCTCGACTAAGCAACAAACCGTGACCGCCTTTTGAGGCCACAGGCCGATCCTGTTTCGCGGTCTGTGGCACAGAGGCATCAGGCCTTGCCACCTTGCTGGATGGGCTGCACCCAAGCCCATCCAACGATGGGAGAATTGTGACTTGACTTCATTGCTCTGATCTAGTCTGTTCTGCGCTCCTGCCAGACCCCTGATTTCCGGCCTGACTGACTGCATGCAAGGATTGGAAACGCACAGGGTGGTTGTGGTAGACTGAAAGCAGCCCAAGACACATGGCTGCTGCCATGGTTTCCAAACAAGCACATTACGGCCTGAAGCGAAAACCATGCTGCAAGCAACAAAGCATCGCCTGTTCTCCATCATAGACAGACAATGCCTTTCAAGAAGGGTAGCGGAGCCTGAAGATATGCCAGAAATGAAAATCGCCAAATTTCAGATTGGTCAGGTTGTGCGCCACCGTGTCTATTCCTTCCGTGGCGTGATCTTTGACGTCGACCCGGAATTTGCCAATTCCGATGAATGGTATGACGCAATCCCCGAAGATGTCAGACCACGCAAGGACCAGCCTTTTTATCATCTGTTTGCCGAAAATGAAGACACCGAGTATGTCGCCTATGTTTCCGAGCAAAATCTGCTCGAAGACGATAGTGGCGAACCCGTGCGCCATCCGCAGGTGCGCCAACTTTTCAAGGGCATGAAGGAAGGCATCTATCAGCCAGAAGATGATCTGGTGAATTGATCCGGTTCGGCACCCCCTGACAATCCGATAATGAACTCAATAAAAAAGCCGCGCTTCCATAACGAAGCGCGGCTTTTTTTGGAGTTTGACAAAAGCTGGAACGACAGCTGGCCGGAAGCCCGACCAGCGCGTCCACAAAGCTTATTAGTTGCCTTCGGCCTTTTTCTTCTGCTCAAGCAGTTTCTGGCGCTGTTCTTCCGCACGCTTGCGCAGCAGCTCCTGAAGTTTTTCCTGTTCCTGAGCGGTCTTGCGAATATCGATCGGATCCCCATCATAGCTTTTGGTAAAGCCAGTCAAGGTCAGCTCGAACCGAACGGGCTGCGCCTGCTGGTTGAGAGCCGTCACAATGATCTGCGCACCCTTTTTCATGGATTCGATGAAAGCATCATCGACAGCCATGTCAGAGAAGCAGGCATTGGGGAAGCAGATGGAGAAGGTGCTTTTGAGCTGCTTGCCTTTGTCGATCTGAACAGTCAGGCCGTGCCGCAGCAACATGCCCGGGGTCAAAGCGACCACCAAGGCCTTGCGCTTGGCGCCTTCGAGTTCGCGAACGGAGACGGACGCCAGAAACTGTCCTGTTTCAGCCTTCATTTCCTGCGTAATGGCACAGAGCTGCTTTTTGCTCTTTGGATCTTGGTTACAGAATTTCAGCCAATTATGCTGTGCAAGAGCTTCGGCGTCGATTTCCTGGGCCTGAGCATTGCTGCCCGGCGTGGCAATGGCAACCATCGCCAGAAAAGCTGCGGTTGTTACTGGCTTGATCCATTTCGAAGCCTTGTCAATCATGACCATGAAAGAGAATCCCGATATTTATAATTCAGTGTTTGCAGGAAGGCATTTCCCGGTTCTGGTTTCAGTCGTCTTACTCTGTCAGGAAGCCGTCAGCACTTCAATATGCGCAAATTCATTTCGATTGCGCTCTTGATCGCAGGACAACCCCACAACAGTCCCGAATCCCGTGTCAGCCTTTCATTCACAACGAATTAGGCAGAATAGTGACTGTCGCCCATGTTCTACAGACTCAAATGCAAAATTTCCAGTGGGCTACTCTCCTATGTGGCCGTTTTCCCGCCTGTGTTAGATAATAAGCTTTGATTTGATTCCAGCCCCGTCGGCAAACGCAACAGCCAAAGTGCCGCGGGACATGGAACACACCTGCATGCCAAAACGCCACGAAGGAGGCAGAAATGCCGACGACTCGCACAACCCACTTTTCGACCGGATTTGAAAAACTTGGTCAACAGGCAAGAGCCGCCTGTAAATTCGGGATTCTGTCGATTGGCCTGTTTTTGGCATCCAGCCCGCTCATCAGCACAAACAGCGAGGCAGCGCCAACCCACGGCATTGCCATGCATGGCACTCCAAAATATCCCGCAGATTTCGTCCATTTTGATTACGTCAATCCGAACGCTCCCAAAGGGGGCCGGATCCGCTACGGCCTCAATGGCAGCTTTGACAGCCTCAATCCGTTTCTTTTAAAAGGCGTCGCCCCTCGCGGGTTATGGGATGTCGATTATGGTCTCAATGTCTATGAGCCTCTGATCACCCGCAGCGATGACGAAGCCTTCTCGCTCTACGGCCTGATCGCTGAATGGATAGACATGCCCGAGGACCGCTCCTCCATCACCTTCAAGCTGCGCGATGAAGCCAAATTCTCCGACGGGCACCAGATTGACGTCGAGGATGTGAAATTCACCATCGAATTGCTGCGAGAATATGGGCGGCCGGCCTTCAAAAGTCGCATCACCCGGATCAAGGCCATCGAGGAACCCGGCGAACGTCAGATTCGCTTCGTGTTTGAAGATGGCAGCGACCGCGAATTGCCCCTGTTGATCGGCATGCTGCCGGTTCTGCCCAGCCACGCAATCAAAACCGAAGAATTCTCCAAATCAGGCATGTATCGCTTCATCGGATCCGGTCCATACCTCATTGACAAGGTCGACCCCGGAACCCGCCTCACTTTGAAACGCAACCCGGATTATTGGGCCAGGAATCTTCCCGTCAAGATCGGGCAGAACAATTTCGATGTCATCGAGATAGAATATTTCCGCGACAATACCGCGATGTTCGAGGCCTTCAAGAAAGGGGCCTTCGACCTGTTGCCCGAAAGCGACCCTGCACGCTGGGCCAACCAGTATGATTTCAATGCAGCACAAGATGGCCGCGTTGAAAAACTCACCCTGCAATCAGGCCTGCCCAAGGGCATGTCTGGTTTTGTCTTCAACACGCGCAAACCGGTCTTTGCCAACCGTGTCGTTCGCCGCACCCTTGCGACCCTGTTCGATTTCAACTGGGTAAACAAAAATCTCTATCACAACCTTTTCACCCGCACCGCAGGCTATTTCCAGAATTCCAGCCTGTCGTCCCTTGGCCGACCCATCAGCAATGCGGAGAAAAGGCTGCTGGAGCCATATCTCGACACCATCGACAAACCCATTCTGGACGGCACTTATGAGCCGGTTTCCGCCAAGCATGCCCGCGACATGCGCAATGTAATGCGCCGCGCCATCAAGGATCTCGCCTCGGCAGGGTATGAGCTCAAGGGCACGGTGATGACCCATGTGGAAAGCGGCCGACCGCTGGCCTTTGAATTTTTGGCGACCAACAAGGAACAGGAGCGGCTTGCCCTGTCCTATGCCCGCATTCTTGGAAAAATCGGTGTCACCATGAAGGTCCGCGTCGTGGATTCCGCCCAATATTGGGAACGGCGCAAGGTGATGGATTTTGACATGATGAAAATGTCTTGGAGTGCATCCCTCTCACCGGGCAATGAGCAATATGCCCGCTGGCATTCGTCCCAACGCGACCAAGACGGCTGGTTTAATCAGGCAGGAGCCTCAGATCCCGCCATCGACGCCATGATCGACGCTCTGCTCGCCGCCCGTTCGCAAGAGGATTTTACCGCCGCCGTGCGTGCCTTTGATCGTGTCCTGATCAATGGATATTATGTTGTGCCGATGTTCCACAAAAGCGACCAATGGCTGGGTCTGTGGAAACGCATTGTCATGCCCGAGCCGGGAAAAGACGCCAAGGGACGCCCGCTGGCAGGCTATCGCCCTACAACCTTCTGGCATCGCGCCGACTGATCAGAAAGCCTTCACGAAACTCTCCACGAAGTTTGCAACAAGGGACTGTCTTGATCTTTGTGGAATCATGTAAACTAATAGCAACTTGCCTATCGCGTCCAAGAGGGAAAGAGGCCAGCAATGCTCCTCATCACGCCGGATCACATTGAAACCTATCGAGCATCAGGCCTGTGGGGAACTGAACGCATAGATCAGCGCTTTGCCCGTTGGGCCAAGGAGCGAGCGGATGAAATCGCTCTGATCGACGATCAGACCATCCATTCTGTGTGCGCGCGCCAGCCGCAATATCTGACTTTCGGCCGTGCATGGCGACGCGTTGTCGCAATGTCGGCGTTTCTTTCCGGCATCGGCATGAAAAGCGACACGGTGGTGGCCGTCCTGTTGCCCCCTTGCGTGGATGCAGCCATCCTGACGCTGGTGGCCAGCCGTCTGGGGTTGATCCTCGCCCCCATCCCACTGACATCAGGCGAAGCCGACATGCGCGAGCGCCTTGAGCAGGTCGGGGCCAAAGCAATCGTCAGCTGCCCTCATTATGAAGGCGAGCCAGTTGCGGAGCGCGCCCGCAATGTTGCCGCAGACATGTTCTCTATCCGCTTTGTCTTCAGTCTTGGCGACGGTGCCCCGGAAGGTCTCATCGATCTGCAACCGATCATGGATGAAGAAGAAGACACGGTTGACGAGGAAACCCTGTTCGACATTGCCCCTCTTCCCGACGCCAATTCGGTGCTGGCGGTCCATTGGGCCTCGGCCGGCAGCCTCGTCAGCACGCCCTTGGGTCGAAGCCACAATCAATTACTCTCGGCATCGCGTCATGTCTATGAACAGACCGGACTGGAGGCAGGCGATTGTCTGATGATGGCCTACCATCTATCCGGTCTTACAGGTTTTGCCGCAGGCATCATCGCTGCTCTTGATGTCGGCGTGCGATTGCAATTCCACCAATTCCGCAGCCTTGAAGGCTTTAATGAAGCTTTGTCCGAATATGGCGTTCAACATGTGATGCTGCCCGGCGGTCAATGGAAAAATCTCCACTCTGTCCTGAGCATGAATGTCCGTGAACAACTCAAGAGTGTTTCCCTGATCTGGAGCCGCTCCCACGCACAAGAAGAGCACTTCCCCGAAAATGAAACCGCAGCCCGCCTGATTGATGTGACCAATTTTGGCGAACTGGCAATGTTCGCCCAGATCCGCAGGTTGCCGGGAGAAATCGGGCCGGTGCCGCTGGGCACCATCGAAGCACGCAATGTTCCGAGCGCCGCCTATCTTGAAACCCACCTGCGGGGCGTTGATGCGACCCGTGCCAAAACAGGGGATGAAATTGTCGGCGGCGAATTGTGCCTGAAAGGCGCAATGGTCCCGACTGTTGCATTTCCGGTCGCAGGCGCAATTGATGGCACGCCCTTGCGCGCGACTGATGATGGTTTCGTGCGCTCCGATGTTGCTTGCCAGCTGGTCACCGAAAAACATGGCGATGAACGGGCCCTTTTCCGTCCGATTGGCGACATTTCCGACCTTTTGTCCATGGGAGGTCTGACGGAACGAGCCATTGATATTGATGCGCTCTATAAGCAATGCCCCGGCGTGACGGATGCGGCAGCCTTTACCGCCCGCTCCGCAAACGGGGGGCCGGATCAACTGCTCGCCGCTCTCGTGGTGCATGACGAGGACAGCGCCAAAGAAGATTTTTACGCCTTTCTCAAAAGCCGCAAGGTCTCTTCAACCAAATGGCCGCGCGACATCCTTTTCGTTCAGGCAATTCCTCGCACCACCGATGGCCGCGTTCAGCGCGGCAGTCTGGTGGAAGCTGCCAGAATGCATAACGTCGCCTGACCCTGTGCCAATCAACACAGCATCCATATAAGCAGAATAAGAGGGTCGCATGGCCAAGCAGGCATTGATTTTCACGGATCCGGACCACGGACTGGACTTGCCGCACTGGGCCGACATGCTGACCGAGGCGAATTTCGCCGTCTGGTCCCACTGTGTCCATTCCGAAGATGCGCCCGACAAGGTGTCTCTGGCCGCCGACATCCTGCTGGTGGATCTGCTTGACGTCAGCAAAGACCGGGTTGCAGATGTGGTCGAACGCGCTGTTGCCTTGCGCAAGTCCTTCGGTTTTTCTGAAGGCAGGGTGCCAATGGTCGCGATTGCCGACCCGTCGGTGGCGCTGAAGGAAGACCTGCTCACTCCCTTTGCCGATGTGCTCAAGCCCCCCCTCACCCTTGATCTGATTGCCAACCGCCTCACCTCTTTGATGCGACTGGCCACTATGCGGCGCGAGGCCGAGCGGCGCTCAAAAACCTTCAAGCGCTTCGGCGTCGGTCTTCCGGTGGTGCCGCCACCCAGCAACCTTGAAGAGCAGTCCCTGCTCTATCTGGGCTCCGGCATGGCATTCTTGCCCGTCCAATGCGCCCTGCCGGACACCTTCACCACCACCGCAGCCCTGACCCCGGCCATGGCGCTCCATTATCTGGAAAATGAGAGCTTTGATACGCTGGTGGTGGAACTGAGCGACTATAACGAGCATCTCATCCATTTCATCGGCGATCTCAGACGCAACCCGAACTATTTTTCCTTTCCGATCATCTTGCTCTGCCACAAGGACGCGACAGAAGATGGACTGGCAGGCCTCGCCGCCGGAGCCAACGACATCATCTCCTTCCCCTTCTCCGATCGTTTCTTTGAAAACCGCATCGAAATTCTCGTCAATGAAGAACGCTATCGCCGCCAATTGAAGAAAATCTTCAACGAAGCCCGCCTGTTAATGCCGACCGACACGACCACACGGCTCTATTCCGAAGAATTCCTCAAAGCCCATTTGCAAGTGCTCCACGAGCAGGAAAGCACTGCAAGCATGACCTTTGCCGGGGTCGATATCTCCTTTGATGTGATGCAGGGCGAACGGCGCGAACAATCCCCAAGCCCGGCCTTGCTGGCGCGCGTCGGACGGATGTTCTATGCATTGATGCGGGCAGAAGACCTGCTTGCGCGCCTTGATAATGGCCGTTTCGTTGCCTTTTTCCCGGATACCGACCTGTTCGAAGCGCGGATCGCCCTTCAACGCATCCGCGCGATCATTCAATTGAGTCCCTTTGTTGAGCAGAATAGCGGCTTGGGCGTCAATGTGGTGCTCAACTTCTCGCTCCACCATTGCGACAACAACAAGATCGATTTCGACATCGAACGGATATTGAAAGACCTGTTCGAAAATCCGGTTGTCCGTTTCTAGGCTGACCCTATCCGGGATTTGGCTTTTTCATAAGCGCCTTGATGATCTATTTTTTCAAGATAGTGCCGGGCACGGGGCAGAACATCGCGCCAATATTGGTCCGGGCCACGCATTTGGCGCTGGTTGAGATCTGTCGTTTTCAAAAGATCAAACGTCACCATTTCAATATCGGCTTGCCAGTCAGGATAGCGGGCGCGCCAGACCTCGTTATGATGGCAAAGTAGATTTTCCTCACTGCTATAACCATGATAGTCAAAGGCAATTGTATCATTGGATATAAAAATATGTGCGCCCGGCAAGGTCTTGCGCGGGATGATCTGTTTTGCCTTGAAACCAAAGTCCGGATAGAGCCGCAAATACATGCCAGCCAGAATGTGACAGGCTCCATGGGCGAAAAAGGTGCGGTCAGGCAAGGTCCACCGTTTGGCAGCATCCTGTTTGTATCGCGCCATAGCTAACTCTGTACCAGCTTTGCCAACTGGGTCATGATGACCGCGGTGCCTTTCAGGCGTGCGCCGGGATTGTTCCAATCGCGCGCCAGGAAAATCCGCTGATCGGGGCGGATTTTGGCCAACAATCCCTGCTCGGTAATATATTGCACCAGGCCTTGCGGATTTGAGAATTCGTTGTTTCGGAAACCGATAACCGCACCCTTTGGCCCTGCATCGATTTTCTCGACATTGGCCTTGCGACAAAGCCCCTTGATATAGACGATCTTCAACAGATGCTTGACCTCATCGGGCTGCGGCCCGAAACGGTCAGTCAGCTCTGCCCCGAATTCATCAATCTCATTGGCCTCAACCAGATCAGCCAACCGCCGATAAAGGCTCAAGCGCAATTGCAGATCGGCCACATAACTGTCTGGAATCAAAACTGGCGTGCCGATGGAAATCTGCGGTGACCATTTGTCTTCCATGATCGTCATGTCACCAGAGCGCAGCGAAGCAACGGCCTCTTCGAGCATTTGCTGGTAAAGCTCGTAACCAACTTCCTTGACGTGACCGGACTGTTCCTCGCCAAGCAGGTTGCCCGCACCGCGAATGTCCAGATCATGGCTGGCCAACTGGAACCCGGCCCCAAGGGTATCAAGACTTTGCAGAACCTTCAGGCGGCGCTCTGCCGTCGGGGTCAACACCTTCTTGGCGGGCACGGTGAACAATGCATAGGCGCGGGTTTTTGACCGGCCCACACGCCCGCGCAACTGGTAAAGCTGGCTGAGGCCGAACATATCAGCCCGGTGTACAATCAGCGTATTGGCAGTCGGCACGTCAATACCGGATTCAACGATGGTCGTTGACAAAAGCACATCAAACTTACCGTCATAAAAGGCCGTCATGATGTCATCAAGCTGCCCAGCAGCCATCTGTCCATGGGCCACAGCCACCTTCAGCTCTGGCACCTGCTCTTCGAGGAACGTTTTGACTTCGGCAATATCGCTAATACGCGGACAGACATAGAAACTGTGGCCACCGCGATAGCGTTCCCGCAGCAGGGCCTCACGGATGGTCAGCGCATCGAAAGGCGAAATGAAAGTACGGACCGCCAGACGATCCACCGGTGGCGTGGCAATCAGCGACAATTCCCGCACCCCGGTCAACGCCAGCTGCAGGGTGCGAGGGATCGGCGTTGCCGACAGGGTCAGCACATGCACATCCGAGCGCAATTCCTTCAGCCGCTCTTTGTGCTTAACGCCAAAATGCTGCTCTTCGTCAATGATCAACAGGCCCAGATCGCGGAATTCGATGCTCTTGCCGAGCAAGGCATGAGTGCCAACAACAATATCGACCGAACCGTCCTTCAACCCCTTCTTGGTCTGGTTCAAACGCTTGGTGGTCACCAGACGCGAAGCCTGCTCGACATTGAGAGGAAAGCCAACAAAGCGATCGGCAAAGGTTTTGTAATGCTGCCGCGCCAGCAAAGTGGTCGGCACGACAATCGCCACCTGCTTGCCATTCATCGCCGCGATGAAGGCAGCCCGCAGCGCAACTTCGGTCTTGCCAAAGCCGACATCGCCGCAGACCAGTCGATCCATAGGACGGCCAGATCCCATATCATCGAACACTTGCTCAATGGCATTGAACTGGTCCTCGGTCTCATCAAACGGGAATCGCGCCGCGAATTCATCATACAGCCCTTCAGGCGGTGTGATCCGCTCGCCCTGACGCAATTCGCGTTCGGCGGCCACCTTGATCAACTGATCCGCCATCATGCGGATCCGGGCTTTCATCTTCGACTTGCGTGCCTGCCAAGCCACCCCGCCCAGCTTATCCAGCTGCGCTTCGGTGTCTTCCGAGCCATAGCGGGACAGAAGCTCGATATTCTCAACCGGCAGAAACAGCTTGTCACCACCGGCATAATGGATTTCGAGGCAATCATGGGGCGCACCGGCAGCATCCACCGTCTGCAACCCCATAAAGCGGCCAATGCCATGCTCGATATGAACGACGATATCCCCTTGCGACAGGCTCGTCGCCTCGGTCAATATGTCAGAGCTTTTCTTGCGGCGTCGCTTGGAGCGGATAAGACGGTCGCCCAGAATATCCTGCTCGCCAATCACCACATCTTTTTCCGTTTCAAAGCCGCTTTCCAGCTCCAGAACGGTCAGCCCTACCTGCTTGGCGGTGATGACGCTGCGCGCGCCCCATGTTTCATAAGGCACAAGTCCGGTGACGCCATGGTCAGTCAAAACCTGATGCATTCGCTCCGCCGACCCCTTGGTCCAGCAGGCAATCGTCACCCGTTTCTTATTCACTTTGAGTTGCCTGATATGCTCGACGACCGCGTCAAACACATTGACATTGTCCGCACTGCGTTCGGCCGCGAAGGTCCGCCCCTGCTTGCCGCCAAGATCAATGATGGTCTCAACGCCCGTGTCCGGAATGTCAAAGGGCGACATGCGCACCCGAATCTGAGAGCCAAGCCGACTGGTCCATTCTTCCATGTCGAGATAGAGCAAGGACGGCTCGATTGGCTTGTAAGGCACGCTCTGTTCCAGCCCGGCTTCCAGCCCTTCCTTGCGCGAGTCGTAGTGATCTTTGATAAGATCCATGCGCTCGCCGATGGCATCATCACTCAATGGGTCAAGCAGAACCGGTGCGCCCTCGGTGAAATCAAACAGGCATTCAAGATCATCATTGAAGAAGGGCAACCAATGCTCAATGCCCTGATAGCGCCGTCCTTCACTGATCGCCTGATAAAGCATATCGTCGCGCGTCGAGGCACCAAAGCTCGCAGTATAGCGCCGGCGGAAGTTGGAAATCGCCTCTTCCGTCAACACCACTTCAGAAGCAGAAACAAGCTCGACCTGCCGCAATTGCCCCACCGTGCGCTGGTTTTGCGGGTCAAAGCTACGGATGCTTTCCAGCGTATCGCCAAAAAAGTCGAGGCGCACAGGTTCCTCGGCACCGGGAGCGAACAGATCAAGGATGCCCCCGCGCACCGCATATTCCCCTTGCTCGCGCACCGTTGGTGTCCGCAGAAAGCCGTTGGTCTCCAGCCAGACAATAAGCTCGTCCATATCGACACTGTTGCCCGGACGGGCAGACCAGCTCTGATTGCGAACAGCGGTCCGGCTGGGCACCCGTTGCAGGATCGCATTGACTGACGTCAGCAAAACCGTTGGCTCTTGAAAGGTCTGGTAGGCCAAACGCGACAGGGCCGTCATCCGTCGCGCCGATATCTCCGCATTGGGAGACACCCGATCATAAGGCACACAGTCCCATGCAGGGAACGAGATGCAATCAAGCTTTGGTGCGAAATAACGCAAGGCCTGTTCCATCGATGCCATCCGCCGATCATCGCGCGCAATATAAACCGCGACAATTTTCCGGTCCTTGTTGGCTTTCATATGCGCCGCGGCCATTTCGGCCAGCGCATACCCTTCCAGCCCATCAGGCACATGAGTGACGTGAATCATCATCGAAGAAGACAGGGCGTCGGAAAAACTGGTCATCGCGAACTGTGGCTCATCAAAAGGCGGGAAAAGAATGGCAGGCATTTGCCTTATGGCACAAAAGGCACCCCAAAGGCCAGAAATTGACCCCAAAAATGACGCGCAAATAACAAAGGCGGCCCGATAGATCGCCTTGAGCGACCTAACCGTCGGACCGCCTTTAAAAAATCAAGCTCAGAGCAAGCCTGTTTCGAAATTCTCGTGGTAATTTTTGATTTTATAAAAGAGTGGACAGTCAAAGGCCTCCGGCACAGGCACTTCGTCGGTGAACCACTGGATCAGGTCACGATCAAACTGATCGAGCAACATTTCCAGCTGGCCCAGTTCCTCATCGCTGAGATTGTCCAATTCGCCGTCAACGAAACGGCCAAACATCAGGTCCATTTCCTTGATACCGCGATGCCATGCACGCATGAGAATCTTTTTGCGGCGGACATCAAGCCCTTCACTGCTACGGGTGGTACCTTGGGACATGTCTAGCTCCTATGAGGGGTCTTTTCAAAGTTGGTTCTGTATAGCGCCTGTCAACGCACTTGTCAGCATCTGATCGATCAGCTATCACAAAACAAATGGTGAACATGGATTGACGTTGCGTTGTAATTTGTCCATGCTTCGCATGAATTGTCCATTGCCCCAAAAGAGCCTATCCAAAGAGCCACACCATGCGCCCGAGCCATCTTAACAGCTATTTTGCGTCCCTGATGTCGCTCAAGGGTGTGGGACCAAAGATCGCACTGGCTTTCGCCAAGCTTTTGCGTGGCGACCCGTTGCTTGAAGCAAGGCGGATTGACCTGCTTTTGCATATGCCCGTGGGCGTGATCGACCGCAGCCTGCAATCCGATCTTGCCACGGCACCGGAAGGGGCAATCGTGACCGTAAGGGTGACCATCGACAAGCACCTGCCTCCCCCACGCAACAATCGGCGCGTTCCCTACCGCATTCTCGCCCATGACGAGACAGACGAGCTGACCTTGACCTATTTCCACGCCAAAGGCGGCTATTTGGAAAAGCAATTGCCCGTTGGCGAAATGCGCTATATCTCCGGCAGGTTGGAGCGTTTCAACGGCGGCCCGCAGATCACCCATCCCGACCATGTGGTCTCGGAAGCTGATTTTGCCACCATGCCGCTGTTGGAGCCGGTCTATCCACTGACCGCAGGCATTTCAGGCAAAGTGCTGCATAAAGCGGTCCAAGCCTCCCTTGATGACCTGGAGCCCTTGCCCGAATGGCAAGATCAGGCGCTCTTGCAACGGGAAAAATGGATCCCGTTTGACGAAGCCCTGCGCCGCGTCCATCTGCCTCATGATCTGGCCGATCTAGAAGAAACATCCCACGTCCGCAAGCGTCTCGCCTATGACGAATGTCTGGCCAACCAGTTGGCGTTAGCGCTGGTGCGCAGTAAGGTGAAGAAATCCGCAGGCGTTGCCCGCAGATGGCAGGGGGATCTGAAGGCCAAGTTGCTCGCCGCCCTGCCGTTCCAACTGACCGGCAGCCAAACCGCTTCTATTGCCGATATCGAGGCCGATCTGGCCGCGCCGGACCGCATGTTGCGGCTGGTGCAGGGCGACGTCGGCAGTGGCAAGACCATAGTCGCCCTGATGGCGGCCGCTGATGTCATTGAATCCGGCGCTCAGGCCGCCATGATGGCCCCGACGGATCTGTTGGCCCGCCAGCATTACCAATCCATCAAGCCCCTCTGCGAGGCGGTGGGCATCCGCGTTGCTGTTCTTACGGGCAAGGACACCGCAGCCACGAGGCGCGACACCCTGACGGCACTGGAGAAGGGAGACATCGACTTCCTGCTCGGCACCCATGCCCTTTTTCAGCAGTCAGTCATCTTTGCTGATCTGGGGCTGGCCATCGTCGATGAACAGCATCGCTTCGGCGTCCATCAACGCCTCACCCTTTCCGCCAAGGGCGAAGCGACAGACTTGTTGGTGATGACCGCCACTCCGATCCCCCGCACGCTTGTCCTCACCCATTATGGCGACATGGACGTCTCTTTGCTGACCGAGAAGCCCGCAGGCCGCAAACCCATCGAAACCCGCACCATGAATCTCGATCGGCTGGCAGAACTCGTCCAGCGACTGGCTCAAGCAATTGATCAGGGAGTGAAATGCTATTGGGTTTGCCCACTCGTTGAGGAATCCGAGTTGCTGGACGCGACCGCAGCCGAAGATCGCTATGCCAGCTTGAAACAGGTCTTTGGTACCAAGGTGGAGCTGGTCCATGGCCGCATGACATCGGATGAAAAACGCGCCGCCATGGAACGCTTCAAGGATGGTGATGCGCAAATGCTTGTCGCCACGACGGTGATTGAAGTCGGGGTCGATGTGCCCGAAGCCACGATCATGGTGATCGAACATGCCGAACGCTTTGGCCTTGCCCAGCTACACCAGTTGCGTGGCCGCGTTGGACGCGGGGACAAGGCCTCCTCCTGTATTCTGCTGTTCAAAGGCCCTCTTGGTCAGGTGGCTAGAGAGCGCCTTAATATGATGCGCGAAACCGAAGATGGCTTCCTCATCGCAGAAGCCGATTTGCGTTTGCGTGGCGAGGGCGATGTGCTCGGCACCAAACAATCGGGCCTTCCGGGCTTCCGCCTGACCGATCCGGAAATGCATAAAGGCTTGATGGAAATGGCCCGCACCGAAGCGCGCCTGATCATTGAAACCAACCCCGACCTTGAAGGCAACCGTGGCGCTGCCTTGCGTGACCTGCTCTATCTATTCAGCAGGGACGAAGCCATCCGCCTGCTCAAAGCCGGTTAGGCCCGCCACCTCTCACCGCCCCACAACCGGCGAGAATTTGCGTTTCTTGCGCTTTGATTTTGGTTTTGATGGCGTGTCATCGACAGATGGTTTCGCTTCTGATGCATCATCCACTGGCCCGTCAGCCATGATCGGTGCGTCGGCACCATCCTTGTTATCAATCGCCGGTGGCTTGATGCCAAATTTCTCGACAACCTTGTCCTGCTCATCCTCCGCGGCATGTTTGGCGATAAAATCAGGGCTCACCAGCCCCGCAGAAATAACCAGTTTGGCTGCATCTTCGACGCTCATATCAAGGATGATCACATCCTCTCGCGGCACGAACAGCAGAAAACCGGAAGTCGGGTTCGGTGTCGTTGGCAAGAAGACCGAGATGAAACCATCATTGCTGTCCGTGCGATCAGACAACCGATGAGACACTTCCCCCATCGTATCGGTCGCAATAAAGGCCAGGGCCCACAGATCCCGACGCGGATATTCGATCACGGCAGCTTTTGTGAAGGTCTGGCCCTTCTGCGAGAGAACGGTTTCGAAAATCTGCTTAAGCGCATTGTATATGTTGCGCACCAGCGGCATCCGCCCCACCATCACCTCACCATAATTGAGGAATGACCGGCCAACAAAGTTGGCTGTCAGGAAACCCAGAATGGTCAGGATGAACAACGAGAAGATAAGCCCCACACCCGGCACAGAAAAAGGCAGATAATTGTCCGGGTTGTAAAAATGCGGGATGTAAGGTTTGACCGTATCATCCACCCACTGGATGAAGGACCAGGTGATGAACAAGGTGATACTGATGGGCGCAGCAATGACGAGGCCGGTCAAGAAATAGTTCCGAATCCGTGCGCCAAAGCTCAAGCGAACATGTTCGGGAGCATCTTTCTTGTCTTCGCCACTATGTTTGGACATTTTCTGCTTCTTCCTGTTGAACACACGCCTGTCGAGCTTACGGACTGGAACACGAAACCATGCTTCACGCCGCTCGAACAACGCACCATAGCTGACCCGCTTGGCCAAGTTGGAAGCAATCCAACCGCCGGGCGTACCAATCAACCTATCTTGTAAATAGTGTGGTCATTTGCATTTGAAAAGCGCAATCAACGTCTTTCGCGCCCTTTTAGTGATCTCAAGACAATTGCAGGCACCGTTTCAACTGCCTATATTCTAAAATACCAACGCACACCCTTGTAACTGCGTGGCAATCACGAGATATCAGAAATGGAACAATTGAAACGCCCATTCTTCATGATGATCGGGCTGATCTTGACCGGCATCGGCATAGCCGGAGCGTTTCTTCCCATTCTGCCTTCAACAATCTTCTTCATCGGCGCGGCCTATTTCTTTGCCCGTTGTTCTCCACGCCTTGAAACATGGATTCTGACTCACCCCTTGTTCGGCCCGCCAGTCGTTGCCTGGCAACAACATGGCGCGATCCCGCGCAAAGCAAAATACCTCGCCTTCACGGGCATGGCCCTCGGCTTCCTGTCCTTTTTCTATTTCGTCCAGCCCGGGCCTTGGCTGCTGGCCGGCGTGAGCGTCTTTTTTGTCGCCAGCGCGCTGTATGTCGGCACGCGACCCGATGGACCCAAACAGGACAGTGGCGCAGATGTGTGATGGCGTCCGAGCATCACTTTACAGAAGAAGGCATCATCGGATGCCCTTTGCCTGATATTTGGCTTATTCCACCGTCACTGATTTTGCCAGATTGCGCGGCTGGTCAACGTCAGTTCCCATGAAGTTTGCCGTATGATAGGCGAGCAACTGCACCGGCAGTGCAAAAACGATCGGCGCGATGATGTCCGGCACACTTGGCATGACAATCGTGCGGCAATCTTCAAGCCCATTTTTGTCCGCACCGGCCTGATCGGTGATCAGAATGATCCGCCCATCGCGTGCCGCCACTTCCTGCATGTTCGACACGGTCTTCTCATAGGAAGAATCATCAGGTGCAATCACAACCACCGGCATGGCTTCATCGATCAGGGCAATCGGGCCATGCTTCAATTCACCCGCAGCATAGCCTTCGGCGTGAATATAGGAAATTTCCTTCAGCTTCAGCGCCCCTTCCATTGCCAACGGGAAGTTGGTGCCGCGCCCCAGATAGAGCACATGCTTGACCTTGGTGAGATCATGGGCCAGAGCCTCGATATCGTCTGAGGCTTTCAAAGCCTGACGGATATATTTCGGCAATTCGCTGAGCGCCTTCACATAGGCCTGCTCTTCGTCAGCCGAAATGGTCCCCCTTGCGCGTCCGGCCATGATGGCCAGAGCTAGCAACACAGACAGCTGACAGGTGAAGGCTTTGGTCGAAGCGACTCCGATTTCCGGCCCTGCAATGGTGGGGAAGATTGCATCGCTCTCGCGCGCAATCGTGCTTTCCTGCACATTGACGATGGCGGCAATATGCTGTTTCTGCGAACGACAATAACGTAAGCAAGCCAGCGTATCGGCTGTTTCCCCGGACTGGGAGATGAACAGGGCCAGCCCTCCCTCCTCCATCGGCATTTCGCGATAACGGAATTCCGAGGCAACATCGATATCAACCGGAATTCGCGCCAGACGCTCAAACCAGTATTTGGCAACAACACCGGCATAATAGGCCGTGCCGCAGGCCGACATGGCAATCCGGTTGAGCTTGGCAAAATCAAACGGCAGGTTGCCATTCAGCCGCACGGTGCCAGACGCGAAATCCACATAATGAGCCAGAGTATGCTGGATAACTTCGGGCTGTTCATGCATCTCCTTTTCCATGAAATGCTTGTAATTGCCCTTGTCGACAATATTCGCCGACGCCTGCGCCGTGGTGGAGACGCGCTCAACCAGTTCGTTGGTCTCGTCAAAGATTGAAATGGTGGTGCGACTTAAAACGACCCAGTCACCTTCTTCCAGATAGGTGATCTCGTCGGTAAAGGGCGCCAGCGCGAAGGCGTCTGACCCAAGGAACATCTGACCCTCTCCATGACCAACCGCCAGAGGCGAGCCACGCCGGGCACCGATCATCAGGTCTTCTTCGCCCGAGAAAATGATCGCCAGCGAGAAAGCCCCTTCCAAGCAACCGAGCACCGCCGAGACAGCATCAACCGGCACCTTGCCGTTATTCAGTTCATCCTGAATGAGATGGACGACCGTCTCGGTGTCGGTTTCGGTCTCGAAAACATGCCCTTTTGCGGTCAGTTCCTCACGCAATTCCCGGAAATTCTCGATAATCCCGTTATGAACAGCCGCCACACCACCGGCCTGATGCGGATGAGCATTGGTTTCATTGGGAATGCCGTGGGTTGCCCACCGGGTATGGCCGATGCCAATGGTGCCCGCCAAGGGATTGTTCCCGAGCAACAATTCCAGATTGCGCAACTTGCCAGCAGCACGTCGACGGCCGAGCTGACCTTTATGGACGGTTGCAACACCAGCAGAATCATATCCGCGATATTCAAGCCGTTTCAAGGCATCCACCAGCAATGGAGCAACATCTTGATTACCGAGAATTCCAACAATCCCGCACATGGCAAAGTCTTTCCTGAAAACGAGGTCGTATTCGTTACGACGCAATAAATCAAACTAGTATCTGGGTACCCCAAACAGCCGGGATTCGAGAAATCAATTCAGCTTGCAGTTTCTAACGCTACGAAAACAGAGCACTCAAAACATCCAGTAACATCATGACTTCTTTTTGTTTTTCGCCCTGAAGGACGCGGCCCAGCCATCTTTGACAAAGGCTTTGGCGCGGGTCACCGCAAGGGCATCAGCGTTAACGGGAGACGTGATCACACTGCCCGCTCCGACGATGGCGCCATCGCCAATTTTGGCCGGTGCGACGAGAGCGGTGTTCGATCCAATGAAGGCACCAACGCCGATATCGGTATGGAATTTGTTGAATCCATCATAGTTGCAGGTGATGGTCCCTGCGCCAATATTGGCTTTCGAGCCGACCCGGGCATCGCCGATATAGGAAAGGTGGTTGACCTTGGCCCCTTGCTCGATTTTCGCTTTCTTTGTTTCAACAAAGTTGCCGATTTTGACATTCGCTTCCAGCTCGGTCCCCGGACGCAACCGCGCATAAGGGCCAACAACACAGCCTTCGGCCACGCTTGCCCCTTCCAGATGGGAAAAGGCGCGAATATGCGCATTATCCGCGATGCTGACACCGGGAGCAAAGACCACATTCTGTTCGATCACCACATCCTTGCCAAGTCTGGTATCAAAGGAGAAGAACACCGTATCGGGCGCTAGCAAGGTAGCTCCCTCTTCCATCGCCTTCTGTCGGGCAGTGGCCTGAAAGGCCGCCTCCACCTTGGCGAGATGGGCGCGATTATTCACGCCTTGAAGTTCGGCTTCCGGCGCTTCAATCGCGGTCACTGCGAGACCACGCGCATTGGCAATCTCCACCGCGTCGGTGAGATAATATTCACCCTGTACATTGTTGTTCTCGATGCTTTCAAGCAGAGACAGGATCGACTTGCCGGAAAAGCCCATAATGCCACCATTGCAGAAACAGACTTCCAACTCTTCAGCGCTGCAATCCTTGGCTTCGCGGATAGCCAACAACTTGCCATCCGTTTCAAGCAGACGACCGTAAGGCCCCGGCTCTTGAGTTCGAAAGCCAAGCACCACAACGTCATTGCCTTGAGCCAGTTCCGCACGCATCGCCAGAATCGTCTCGGCGCGCAAAAGTGGCGTATCACCAAACAGGATTATGACGTCATCGCAGTCAGCAAGCAGATCTTCCTTCGCTGCCAGCGCCGCATGACCGGTCCCCAGCCGCTCGGTCTGCACATGGGCATGCACCGCCGGGTGTACCTTCTCCGCAGCCTTGTGGACAGCCTCCATATCCGGGCCAACCACCACCGATACCAGTTCAACGCCAGCATCGCGCGCCACCTTGGTAACATGGCCAACCATCGACAGACCCGCCACTTCATGCAAAACCTTTGGTTTGCTGGACTTCATGCGGGTACCTTGACCTGCTGCCAATATGACAGCCTGACATCTGCGCTCAGCCATACAAGCTCTCCTCGCGAACAAATGAATTTCTTAATGCTTCTTAGTTCATATTTAACTAAGGAACAATTGAGACACTGCATAGAACGACCCTTGCGGGACTCACAAAAAAAGACTTTGCTTAAAAAAGCGTGAAACACAGATTCGCGCGTGAAGGAGGCAGTTTGTAATGGCGCGGCCAGGCAAAGCCATCTTCGATGTAGCCATGATGGCAGGTTGGGCATTTGCGGCAGTCCTGACCGGCTTGGTTGCCTTGACGGTGGTGGATGATACCGGCGATTCCGCGACAAACCCTAGTGTTGTAGCAACACTGGGGAATGACGACTCACGCCTTGTGACCGGCTCCATTGAGCGCCAGCCCACCATTGACCCATTGAGCACAGGCAGCATCGGGTCCAACAATCCCCAGATCGCCAAGCAGGTTGCCCGTCAGAATGAAAGTTTCAACCCCTTCTCCGATCAGGTCAATCGCCAATCGGACCAGATTCGCGACGTCCTGAGTGAACTGCATGCGCTCAAACGGGAGGTTGCTGCCTTCCATATCAGCACCAAACGTCTGCGCAATGAAAATGACCTCCTGCGGCAACGTTTGATAAAGCTCGAACAGGCCGAAGAGAGTGGAAGTAAGCCGGTTAGAATTGTCACCCTGCCAAAGCAAGACGACAGCAGATCACCATTCCTGCATTCCGCTGACAATAACATGCCAATCGATACCAACCCGACCGGCTCGATTGCACCAACCCGGCAGATTCCTGAAAGCGGCCCCGCCTTTGATCCATTCAAGAATGATCCGCAATCAGCGGTGAAAATCTCCCGCGAACCGTTGAATATGGACCTGACGGTTGAAGGCCCTGATGGCCGCATGATGTTGCCAAAAACCAAACCAAAGGGCCGACAGGCAGCCGCACAACAGACTTCAAATAGCCTCAAACCCAAAAGCGAAGTGGTACCGGCCCCTCAACAGGCGCTGAATTCCAGCCAGACCTCTTTTGGCCTCGATTTGGGACAATTTGTATCCATCGCCACTCTTGATGGCGCATGGAATGAAATTTCCAATTCCCAGCGCCCTCTCATTGGCGATCTGAAACCATTAAGCAAGGTCGTGCGCAATAGCGACGACAAACTCGCGCTCAATTTGATTGCCGGACCCATTCAGAATGCTGCCCAAGCGGCTACACTCTGCGCCAAATTGAAATATCGCGGCTATGCCTGTCGCGTATCGGTCTATCAGGGACAGGCGCTCGCAAGCCGTTAGAGCGCGCTTCCAGCCTGATCACTCCATGCCAGACATCATTGCACCGGTTGCGAGCAGCCCCGTCTCAAGACAGATTGCGCCACAGCCAAGAGATGTATAGAACCAAGACAGTTTGCGTAATTACTCAAAAGCACTGGCCATGAGCGGCCAAGCTGCTTTCAGCGTTGCTCCCACCCCAATATCCACCATCCTTGCCCGTTCAAGAGGCCCGTCCTTGTCCCCGCATCTTCTTGCCTATTTGCTGCTCGCAGCCAGCCCCTTTTTCCTTTCCTCCAACATCATCATCGGCTCGATTGCGGTACGCACGATCGAACCCTTCACCCTGACATTCTTTCGCTGGGGGTTGGCTTTTCTGATCATCTTGCCAATGGCATGGCGGGCGATGGCCAATCACCGACATCTTCTGTTGCAACAATGGAAACTGATTTCGCTGAATGCATTTCTGGCGATGGGGCTATGCGGCACTGGGGTCTATTGGGCATTGAAAAACACATCAGCCACCAACGGAACCCTGATTTATACCGCCTCGCCAGTGATCATTGTTCTAATGGAGTGGCTGTTTCGAGGTCGACCCATCAGCCTGCGTGAGATCCTCGGCATCATCGCAGCGATCTGCGGCATTCTGTTCATCATTTTCAAAGGCAGCCTGACAGCGATGCTGGCAATCGAATTCAACAGCGGCGATCTGCTGTTTGTCTTGGCTGCGACCTCTTGGGCTATCTATTCGGTATTGTCAAAAAATGAGGCTCTGCATCCGGTTCCAACCGTTGGCATGTTCGCCATTGTTGCATTGATTGGCGCATTGATTCAGGTGCCCTTCATGATCTGGGAATTGTCCGGCACTGGCACCTTCCCAACCACGCAGGACCAATGGGCGAGCCTGCTAGGACTGGCCTTCATCTCGTCGGTATTGGCCTTCATCTCCTACCAATTCGGCATCAAGACGCTCGGGCCGGCAACCGCTGGCATTTTCATGTATTTCATGCCCCCGGTCGGGGTCTTGCTCGCGGTGGTTTTTCTCGGCGAGCATTTCCAGCCCTTCCATATGGTCGGACTGGTGCTGGTACTCTCAGGGGTGATCTTGGCGACCTTTCCAGCCAGACAGCTGTTTAGAAAGCCTCAGCGGATCTAGACGCCACATCCCTTCCGGTCTGGCATTCGACCCTTAGCCGAGATTATTGAGGCCGGGGAGCATTTCCTGAAGCCAGAAAGCCGCATTCTGCACCTGACCGGTAACGAACAGTATGCCGGTCAGAACCAGCAAAGCCCCCATAACCTTTTCAACCGTCCCCATATGCTTCCTGAAGCGCTGCATCATGCCAAGAAACTGCCCGGCAAAGGCAGCTGCCAGCAGAAACGGAATCCCCAGACCGAGGCTGTAGACGGTCAGCAGCAGCATCCCCTGTTGCACGCTTTCTTCTGTGCCAGCAACCGCGAGAATGGTCGCCAGGACAGGTCCGATGCACGGGGTCCAGCCAAAGGCAAAGGCAAGACCGATCAAATAGGCCCCGATAAGCCCCGTGGGTTTTCGCTGCACATTGACCCGCGCCTCTCGATAAAGAAAGGCAATCCGGAAAACACCGAGAAAATGCAATCCCATCACGATGATGATTGCCCCGGCCACATAGGACAGAATGCCGGAATAGAGTTTGAGATATTGACCAATGACCGATGCCCCGGCCCCCAGAAGCACGAAAATTGTTGTAAATCCAAGCACAAAGGCGAGAGCGGACAAAATGATCCGGCTCGCCGCACGCTGCTTGTCGGCGGCGCCGGTCAACTGATCCATCGACACTCCGGCAATATAGCAAAGATAGGGCGGCACGAGCGGCAGCACACAAGGTGAAACAAAGGAGATAAAACCTGCCAACAGGGCACCAGGATAGGTTACGTCAAAGGCCATCGAATTTGTCTCTCCTTATTCTTCACATGCGCGGCGTCGCAGACCCAAAATGATTTCCGATTTTGCCTCGTCCGACAAAATGCCAAGTCCGTCATGATGTAGAGTTGCAGCCCCTCTTCGTCCAATCACAGTCGCGAGAGGCCCTACACAAGAATCTGATGCCAAACAGGGTGCGCTCTACCCCTATCGCAGGCAAATGCAGGCAAAGCAAGGTCGCACGAAGTGACAAATCAAAAAAGCGATCTCGCAAAAACCGTCGCGATCCAAAATGACATCGCAAAAGCTCGAACTTTTCGTCATTTGGAGCTGTAAAATCACGACGTTATGACCAAGTGCGAGTTTTCCCACGAAAAATGGATTGAATTGCCTGTGGGTGTTGACTGACCCGAAAATTTCTTTAAAAAGGCGCTCACCACACAAGGCGTGCCCGTAGCTCAGCTGGTAGAGCATCCGACTTTTAATCGGACGGTCGAAGGTTCGAATCCTTCCGGGCACACCATTTTCCCTCATATCCGGGACTGTATGGTTCGCTTACGAAAAGCGTCCTCGGTTTGGCTTTGTGTGAGACCAGTAAGTTTTCTGAAAGCTTCATGCTTTAGAAGACTTGGAATAGGTGCCCGTAGCTCAGTTGGTAGAGCATCCGACTTTTAATCGGACGGTCGAAGGTTCGAATCCTTCCGGGCATACCACTTCCCCTCTTTTCCCATTTTCTATCGCGTTGGCTCCGTCTGACACTCCGTGCTTGGAGACAGTCTGCATCCAACCTTGTGTCAGTCCTAATGCCAATTGGCTGTGAAACACGAGTTGTGCACAGATCACCGACGCACCGGCGCTGCGCATTATGTGACAACTTAATGGCTTGAAATCGCACAATTGTGACGCACTTTTTGCGCCATTTTGCGATATTGCGCAGGCTCACACCTTTTTCAAATCCTTTGACATATTCGTGAATTCCACAAAAGGCGCAATTTTTGCGCTATACTATAGCCAAGACTTCGAACAATTCCAAAATTGACCGAAGCAACAATCAAAGGAGACGCCACTCGAAAAAATCGGAGAAACAATATGAAACATAACCAAGCCAACGCCGGTTTTGCCGATGGGCAAACCGAGCCAGCCAGCCATCGATCCACCAAAGCAAAACAGGACAAAGCAGCACAAACACCCCTTGCAATCTGGATCAGAGTCCTCGTCTTATCAGCCCTTTTCCTGATTGGCACCATCGCCTATTCATCAGCGCCCAAGGCAGATGATGCCAAAACCGTCACGGCCAATGTGCCGCAATCTCAGACCAATCCAGACATGGACGCATCGAAATTGCTGGTTTTGACGAAAGTGGATCGTGCAGCCATTCACTTCGTGATCAAGATGCACATTGCCAGCCTCAACCAGCAGCGCGCGGACCTCTTTCACAAGACCTTCACGCAAAAGACTCAGGCCGCCTTTGAGTCTCCCGATGAAATGTTGATCTTCTTTTCGATGCGTTATTTGCCGGTCGTCTTTGCAGAAGATTTTCGCTTTTCCGACATCAGCCTTGATGGAGCTGTGCCCGTCCAACATGGCTATTTGACCGACAAACGCGGCAAACGCTGGCGCTTATCCTATGGCTTGCAAAATCTGGGCAACAGCGATTGGCGGATCATTTCAAGCGCCATTGTCTACGCACCGGGTGATCCCGCGTGAAACGGCGCACGTAACAGCTCTGCAGTGTGAGAGACAACAGGTCTCTCACAAACAGAGTGCCGCTCATTTAAAAGCCATAGAGCAGGCGACTGGAGCCGAGGTCATTAAAGAACGGGCAGATCCCCACGGGCCCAACCTTCCTTGACCTCGGCTTTATGGTCGGCGAAGCGTCCGGCCTCAATTGCGTCGCGCATCCCCTGCATCAAGGCCTGATAATAGGCCAGATTGTTCCAGGTCAGGAGCATCGAGCCTAGCGCCTCATTGGACTTGATGAGATGATAGAGATAGGCACGCGAATAGTCGCGCGCCGCAGGACAGGTGCTTTCCGGATCAAGCGGACGATGATCATCCTTGTGACGGGCATTCTTGAGATTGATCTTGCCAAAGCGTGTATAGGCCAAACCATGGCGACCGGCACGGGTCGGCATGACACAGTCAAACATATCAACCCCACGCCCCACAGCCTCGATCAGGTCGTCCGGCGTGCCGACACCCATCAGATAGCGTGGTTTGTTCTCAGGCAGGAGCGGACAGGTCAGCTCCAGCATGTCGAGCATAACATTCTGTGGCTCGCCAACCGCCAGACCGCCAATCGAATAGCCCTTCAGGTCCATCGCTTTGAGGGCAAGGGCTGATTCCTCACGCAGACGCGGCACATCGCCCCCCTGCACAATGCCAAACATGGCCTGCCCGGGACGATCGCCAAACTGGACCTTGCAGCGCTCTGCCCAGCGCAGGGACAGCTGCATCGCCTTTTCAATTTCTTCTTCGCTCGCAGGCAACCTTGTGCATTCATCAAGCTGCATCTGGATGTCAGAGCCCAGCAAACACTGAATTTCAATCGACCGCTCCGGCGTCATCATATATTTGACACCATCAATGTGGGATTTGAACTCGACGCCCTCTTCGCTCATCTTGCGCAGCTGGGCAAGCGACATAACCTGAAAGCCGCCCGAATCCGTGAGGATCGGATAAGGCCAGTTGGCAAATTTGTGCAAACCACCAAGGGCATCAATCCGCTCGGCACCGGGCCGCAGCATCAGATGATAGGTGTTGCCAAGAATGACATCTGCCCCCAAATCCCGAACCTGTCCAGGATACATGAATTTCACCGTCGCCGCTGTGCCGACAGGCATGAAGGCAGGCGTACGGATCGTACCGCGCGGCATGGAGACTTCGCCGCGGCGTGCCTTGCCGTCCTCGGCCAGCAGCTTGAAGGTGAAGTCCGTTGGACGCGGGTCAGGCAAAGGCTGCCCCAAATTCATCCGGTCAGCATTGATGGATGGAGTGCTGTTTTGAGTCGTTTCGGTCATGTCATTCTTTCCCGGCGCGAGCAGCCTCAAGCACGCAGCAGCAACGAGGAATCCCCGTATGAATAAAAGCGATAGCCATTGGCGATGGCATGGGCATAGGCCGCCTGCATCCGCTCCTGTCCCATGATGGCGGAAACCAGCATGAACAGGGTCGATTTTGGCAAATGGAAGTTGGTCATCAGGCCGTCAATCGCCCGGAAGCGATAGCCCGGCGTGATGAAAATGTCAGTGTCACCGCAAAATGGCTGCACGACGCCCGCCTCATCCGTCGCGCTTTCCAGCAGGCGCAAGGACGTCGTCCCAACCGCGATGATCTTGTTGCCGCGGGCATGCACGGCATTCAGCCTGTCGGCCATATCAGGGGTGATCTCGCCCCATTCAGCATGCATGACGTGGTCTTTTGTGTCATCCGCCTTGACCGGCAAAAAGGTCCCGGCCCCCACATGCAGCGTGACAAAATGCCGCTCGATCCCCTTGGCATCCAGAGCATCGAACAACCGGTCAGTAAAATGCAGCCCGGCAGTCGGTGCTGCAACGGCGCCCTCTTCGCGGGCATAAATGGTCTGATAGTCGGTCTTGTCGCGCTCATCCTCGACGCGTTTGGACGCGATATAAGGCGGCAGCGGAATATGCCCTACCTCAGCGATGGCACCATCAAGCGACGCGCCTTCCGCATCAAAGCGTAACACCACCTCGCCCGCATCCCCCTTCTCGGTGATCACGGCAGACAGATTGGGACCAAATTCGACACGGTCGTCAAGCTGCACCTTCTTCGCCGGACGCGCAAAGGCGCGCCAAGTCGACAGATCCTCGCGCTTGTGCAAATTGAAATGTACCCCCGCGCGAATGTCACCACGCACACGGGTGCCAGCCAGCTCCGCCGGGATCACCTTGGTATCATTGAACACCAAAGCGTCGCCGGGCTGCAAAAAGTTGGGCAGTTCCAGCACCTTGTGGCTTTCAAAATCACCGGTTGGCGGCACAAACAGCAGTTTGGCTTCGTCGCGCGGATCGTGCGGGCGCAGCGCAATATTCTCATTGGGAAGATCAAAGTCGAAGAGGTCGACGCGCATGAACAGGCTCAGTCATCGATGGGCGCGTGGCTCATCAAGTGCTCCAGGCGCGATTTTGCAGAACAACACGGTATCCGTCCGGATCTTCAAAGGTGATCCCGACCTGATCCCAATAATCATTGTTGGATGGGACGGCTTCATATCCTGCCTGCCGCATCATATCAACCCGTTTCAGCCATTCTTCGCGCTCAGGCAGGTAAAAAACCAGCAAAGCCTCATGATCAGGCGCCCTTGGCGCCGTCACACCATGCTCGATGGTGAATTCGAGATGATAAGGGGCATTGCGATGGCCAATGATAAGGCCATCAAAGCCATTGTGACCCACAAAGGAGCCAAGCAGATCAAAGCCCAGACCATCACAATAAAAAGCCTTGATGGCTTCAAAATCGCGACAGGATCGAGCCACACGCATCTTTGGAAAATGAAGGGCGTCGCTCATGAAAGGTCCGGGCTTTGATAAATGTCTTAAACGTCAGCGGCGACGCGCATGGAGATGATGCTATCAGGATCCTGAACAGGCTCACCACGTTTGATTTCGTCGATATTTTCCATGCCTTCAATCACGTCACCCCAGTAGGTATACTGGTTGTCGAGCCATGGGGCACGGTCAAAGCAGATGAAGAACTGGCTGTTGGCAGAGTTTGGATTCATCGCACGCGCCATGGAGCAAGAACCACGCACATGCTCGGTGGTGGAGAATTCTGCTTTCAGGTCAGGCTTGTCCGACCCGCCAGTACCAGTGCCATGTGGGCAGCCAACCTGAGCCATGAAGCCATCGATGACGCGGTGGAACACGATTCCGTCATAGAATTTTTCGCGGGACAGCTCTTTGAGGCGCTCACAATGAGCCGGAGCCAGGTCCGGACGAAGGGCGATGACAACTTTGCCCTTGGTGGTTTCCATGATCAGGGTGTTTTCAGGATCTTTGATCTCTGCCACTTGTCTCTTCCTTTTCTAAGAGAGTAGGCCCCGGCCCATTCTGCGATGGATATCGGAGCTGTTTGCAAAGGCCTGTCTTGGCGACAGACCTTACATATTGAATTGATGGGATTATTTGGCGTCTGCGGCAACCTGCATCTTGACGATGACGTCAGGATTGCGGGGTGGCTCGCCTTTTTTCAGCTGATCGATATATTCCATGCCATCGGTCACTTCACCCCAGACCGTATATTGGCCATTGAGCCAGGATGCCCGGTTGAACATGATGAAAAACTGACTGTTGGCACTGTCCTTGGATGAGGAACGCGCCATGCCAACCACGCCACGCTCAAAGGGGCGTGGACTGAACTCAGCCTTGAGGTCTGGCAAATCGGACCCACCGGTCCCATTGCCAAGCGGGTCACCGGTCTGCGCCATGAAGCCATCGATAACGCGGTGGAATTTCAACCCGTCATAAAAGCCTTTGCGGGTGAGTTCCTTGATCCGTTCCACATGCTTGGGGGCAAGATCCGGGCGCATCTTGATGACGACGCGACCATAGGCCGTATCGAGATAAAGCGTATTTTCCTTGTCATCCGCGAAGGCCGCTTGAGGGGCGCTCCATGCAAGAGCTGCGAGAAGGCCTGCGGTCAGAAAAAAGCGTCGGGTAAAAGTCATAAAGTTTCCGTTCAGCTAGAGAGCTTTTTGTCAAAGGCCGCTTTGACGACACTGGGCACGAAGGGGGAAATATCCCCACCCATGACGGCAACCTGACGAATCAGACTGGCAGCAATATGGCGTACCGAGCTGCCAGATGGCAAATAAATGGTCTGCACTTCCGGCGCCAATGTTTCATTGATCCCGGCCAGCTGCATTTCATAATCAAAATCTGTACCGTCACGCAAGCCACGGATCATGATCGTCGCGTTCGCCCGTCTGGCTGTATTGATCACCAGATCATCAAAGGTCACCACCTTCAAAAGGGTGTCGGTTTCCGCAGCAATCGGCGAAACAACTGCGTGAATAAGGTCATGACGTTCCTCAGGTGAGAAAAATGGCTCCTTGCCATGATGCACACCGATCGCAAGCACCAGTTCGTCCACCAGATGACAGGCCCGATGAACGATATCCAGATGACCAAAGGTGATCGGATCGAAGGAACCGGGATAAAGGGCGACTTTTTTTGACATTGTCTGCTTCCGTTGCATTGCGTATCCGCCCTTCTCAAGACAGGAAATCGATTAGGCTGTCAATAGTGCAATATTCGAATTCAGGCTTGCCTTCTTTTTCAGATAATGAGAGAGATACGTATAAATGAATAGAAGATGAACGCTACACTCAGCACATTTTCATATAAGAGCGAATAAAGATTTTTTAACGTTGTTTTTTTAATAATGTCGATATTTTGGGGATGTTGATATGGCTTCTATGGAAAAAACCAAATTCTTCGTGGCAACCGGGATCTTGATGTGTGTGATGGGGCTCGGATTTATCGCAATGAGCGGCTCGTCTGCTCTGTCTGATGGCTATGGAACACCGCTTGATATCTCAAGCCTGAATTTCTTTGGCGATCCAACGTCCGGCGCCTGCGTCGCGCAAAAAGGCACCAGTTCCTGCAGCAGCGAAATCGCGCTGTCCAACTAAAGCCAGATAAGTCAGAATGAATCAGGGGTGACCTGTCCATTGCGACATGGTTGATTTTCTGATCGTTCCAACAAGTCATGACCTCCCCCAGAGGGGGAGGTTTGAGACGCTTCGCTTGAACCACTAGAAGTGGTTTTGTTAGGTTTCAATAATTGGGCTTGAACATATCGGCATAGTCAGATGCCTTATCCTGCTTCTCTTGATTGCGGATATAGCGTCTGACGACCTCCTCTTGATAGCCCGTTGTTGAGACAAAGTATCCACGTGCCCAAAAGTGATATCCCTTGTAGCGACGTTTCCGGGCATATTTGTTTGCCACGTAAAGCGCCGTTTTCCCTTTCAAGAACCCCACTATATGGGCGACAGAATATTTGGGTGGGATAGAGATCAACATATGAACATGGTCAGGCATCAAATGCCCTTCCTCAATATGGCATCCTTTCTGAGATGCCAGTTTGCTAAATTGATCCCTCAACTCAAGCCGCAAGTCTCCGTAGAGACGCTTGGTGCGGTACTTGGACCCGAAGACCACGTGATATTTGCAGTCCCAGGTGCTGTGTGATAGGTGATTTTTGTCCATAAAACCTCCTCGCTTGATTTCTTAAAACCACGCCAATGGTTCAAGTGAGGAGGTCTCTCAATGAAAATGTAGAACCTGTCCAGTCCTCCACCGGAGGTGGAGGTTTATTGCAGACATAAAAAAAGGCCCGTCTCCGGGCCTTCTTTTTTATCTTCTAGCATGTCAGCCGGGCGTCGAAATCAGCTTTCGTCCCCAGATGGATCAGCAGGACCAGCAGCTGGTGGTGTATCACCATTGCCTTCGCCTTCAGCATCCTCTTCGGCTTCGACGTCATGATCTTCCTCGGAGATTTTCTCAACCGAGACAACACGCTCACCCTCACGGGTCTTGAACACCGTCACACCCTGCGTCGAACGACCTGCGATACGGATGCCATCAATCGGACAACGGATCAACTGACCACCATCTGTGACCAGCATGATCTGATCGCTTTCTTCGGCCGGGAAGCTGGCAATCAGCGGACCATTGCGGTCATTCACCGCCATGGCAACAATGCCTTTGCCGCCGCGACCTGAGGTCCGATATTCATAGGACGAGGTCCGCTTGCCAAAGCCATTCTCCGAAATTGTCAGAACAAACTGCTCGGCTGCGTCCATGGCGGCATATTTATCGCCAAGTTCGGCACCGGCTGCTGCCCCTTCTTCGATCTCAACAGTCTCTTCGGCTTCTTCACCATGAAGGGCACGGCGCATGGCATTGGCACGGCGCAGATATTCGTTGCGCTCATCGGGCGTTGCATCGAAATGCCGCAGGATCGACATGGATATCACCTTGTCGTCCTCTTCCAGACGAATGCCGCGCACACCGGTCGAGCCACGGCTCTGGAATACACGCACATCATCAACCGGGAAGCGAATGCACTGACCATTGGCCGTCGTCAGCAACACATCATCGTCCGCGTTGCAAGTCTCAACCCCGACAATGCCGTCATCTGAACCATCTTCAAACTTCATCGCGATCTTGCCATTGCGATTGACCAGCTTGAAGTCGGACAGTTTGTTGCGGCGCACCGAACCGGAGATGGTCGCAAACATCAGATCCAGGGTTTCCCAGCTCTCCTCATCCTCAGGAAGAGGCAGAATCGAGGTGATCCGCTCGCCTTGCTGCAAAGGCAACAGATTGATCAATGCCTTGCCCTTGCCTTGCGGCGCGGACAGTGGCAAACGCCAGACCTTCATCTTGTAGGCAATGCCGCGCGATGAGAAGAACAGCACCGGCGTGTGCGTATTGCCCACAAACAGCCGCGTGACGAAATCTTCATCCTTGGTTGCCATGCCCGAGCGTCCCTTGCCACCACGGCGCTGGGCGCGATAGGTGGAAAGCGGCACGCGCTTGATGTAACCGGCATGGGAAACGGTAACCACCATTTCTTCACGCTGGATGAGGTCTTCATCATCAAAATCGGCACCACCTTCGATAATCTCGGTGCGTCGAGGGGTCGCGAATTCTTCTTTCAAATCAAGCATTTCCTGCTTGACGATGGCATAGATCCGCTCGCGCGACCGCAGAATGTCCAAATAGTCGGTGATTTTTTCACCCAGGGCATTCAGCTCATCGCCAACTTCGTCACGACCAATTGCCGTCAAACGAGCCAGACGCAATTCAAGAATGGCGCGGGCCTGTTCTTCGGAAAGATAATAAGTCCCGTCCTCATTGATCCTGTGACGCGGATCGTCAATCAGTACAATCAGATCAGCCACATCCGTGGCGGGCCAACGGCGTTCCATCAACTGGTTGCGCGCCGTTGACGGATCCGGCGCATTGCGGATCAAGCGGATGACTTCGTCGATATTGGCAACGGCAATTGCCAAACCAACCAGAATATGAGCGCGATCGCGGGCCTTGTTGAGCAGAAACTTGGTCCGGCGGCTGACCACTTCTTCCCGGAACTGGTTGAAAGCATGCAGCACGTCGCGCAGATTCATCAACTCCGGCTTGCCACCATTCAGCGCCACCATGTTGGTGCCAAAAGAGGTTTGCAGCTGGCTGAAACGATAAAGCTGGTTGAGCACCACATCGGGCACCGCATCGCGTTTCAACTCAACGACAACCCGCATACCCTGACGGTCGGATTCATCGCGGATATCGGAAATGCCCTCAATGCGCTTGTCACGCACCGCCTCGGCGATTTTCTCGATCATCGTCGCCTTGTTCACCTGATACGGGATCTCGGTGACAATCAGCGCCATGCGATCCTTGCGGATCTCCTCAATATCGACCTTGCCGCGCATCATCACCGATCCGCGACCGGTATTATAATAGTTGCGAATGCCAGCACGGCCTAGAATGATGCCGCCAGTCGGGAAATCCGGGCCCGGCGCATAGTCCAACAGATCGTCAGACGACAAGGCCGGATTATCGATCAGGGCAATCGCAGCGTCGATCACCTCGCCCAGATTGTGCGGTGGAATGTTGGTTGCCATCCCCACCGCAATACCGCCAGCCCCGTTGACCAGAAGGTTCGGAATACGGGACGGCATTACGACAGGCTCGGTCTCGGACGCATCATAGTTGTCGAGGAAGTCGACGGTGTCCTTGTCGAGATCGCCCAGGATCGACTCAGCGACCTTTTCCAGACGACATTCCGTGTAACGCATCGCAGCCGCGCTATCACCGTCGACAGAGCCAAAGTTGCCCTGCCCGTCGATCAGCGGCAGGCGCAGGGAGAAATCCTGCGTCATGCGCACAAGGGCTTCATAGATCGCGCTATCACCATGCGGGTGATACTTACCCATCACGTCACCGACCACACGGGCCGATTTGCGGTAGGGCTTGTTCCACTCGTAGCCATTCTCATGCATGGAATAAAGAATGCGTCGATGCACCGGCTTGAGGCCGTCGCGCACATCGGGCAAAGCGCGGCTGACGATCACGCTCATGGCGTAATCGAGATAGCTGCGTTTCATTTCATCCGTGATGGAAGTGGGCTTGATATCGACGGTTAGTCCGTCGCCCGAATCGTTCATGTTTTTATCTGTCAAAGGAGTGTCTCGAATCCCTGTCAAAAAGGTAGTTCTGTATAAACGATTTGCGCCGCTACATCAAAATTTTGCTCTAGCCCTGTTAGCAAATCGTCTGAACATTGTCGGCCAGAGCCAATCCTGATATGCGAGTGGTTTGAAACCGTCGCTGGCGAACCGATTTCAAGGCGTTTCGGCCCTCGCCATCAGGCGCAAAAAACTGCGGGAAAGTGCGTCATGCTGCCAATTGATACATTGCTGAATGCCTTTGTAACCCTGTTTGTGACCATCGACCCGATTGGCCTTGCACCAATCTTTCTGGCGGTCACCAGTGGCGCATCCAAGCAGGAGCGTTTTCAGATCGGAATTCGTGCAGTCATTGTAGCTGCGGGAATTTTGCTCACTTTCGCCTTTGTCGGCCAAGCAATCTTGTCTGTGCTCGGCATCTCCCTGCCCGCCTTTCGCATTGCCGGTGGCTTGCTGCTCTTTTTCATTGCCTTTGAAATGGTCTTTGAGAAGCGCAAGGAACGCAAATCCAAATCCGCAGAAGAAGCCCTGTCTGACGATGAGATGCATGACATCGCCGTCTTCCCGCTGGCCATCCCGCTGATTTCCGGCCCCGGAGCCATCTCCGCGGTGCTGTTGCTTTCTTCCCAATCCACCAATTGGGTTGAAATGACGTCCATTCTGGCCATCATCGCCTCTGTGCTTCTGCTGGTTCTGATCACCTTTGCCATTGCTGGGTGGGTGGAAAAGGCGCTTGGCGACAGTGGCCGCAATGTCCTGACCCGCCTGCTGGGTGTGCTTCTCTCTGCTCTGGCCATTCAGTTTGTCGCCGATGGCGTCCGCGCCATGATTACCGGTTGATGACGAACAAACAGACACCACGCAAAATTCTAACACAAGTGCACCGAGTACGTCTCTTCTTGTAATGCCCCCCTCACAGGCTTATCCTTCCAAACGAAGATAGCCCCGCGGAGGACATGTGTATGAGTAAAAAGACGGCCAAGGAGCTTGAGCTGAAAATCAAGATGGATATGGGAGAGCTCCGCGCCCTGCAAGCCAAGGCCGAGGCGCGTGCTGGCAGTGACGCCATCCCGACTCTCAAGCGGCTGCGATCCATCTATTTCGACACAGCCGATTACGCCTTGCGCAAAGCGGGCATTGCCATGCGCGTGCGCGACAATGACGGCTGCTGGATCCAGACCATCAAGGCCAAGACACGGGTTGAGGGCGGGCTGTCAAACCCGCTCGAAAGCGAAATCGAAATTGCTGGCCCTAAACCACAGCCCGACCAGATTGTCGATTGCGACCTGCGGGCCAAGGTAAAAGACGTCATCAATGACGCACTGGTCCTGCCCGTCTTTGAAACCGTGGTGGAACGCACCAGCTTTGACCTGCACACCGCCAATGGAGGCTGTGTCGAGCTGGCCATCGATACGGGCCATGTCTTCAGCGACAAGGGTCTTCAGCCCATCGGCGAAGCGGAGCTGGAACTCAAATATGGCAATACAGCTGATTTGCTCGTGCTCGCCGGAGAATTGTTCAACGGCCAGCCCTGCCGTTTGGCCAGCCACAACAAGGCAACCCTTGGATATGTGCTGATCGGGGCGGAAAGCGCCAAGCCGTCAAAACCCAAACGCCTCACCCTACCAACTCTCGTGACAGGCCAGACCATTGAGCAAGCCTTTGTCGCGCAAATGGATTGCGTTGTCGCGGGCATCCTTCACAATTGGCGCGTCATGCGCGAGGGCACCGACCCCGAAGGGCCGCATCAATTACGCGTCAATTTGCGCCTGCTGCGCAGCCTTTTAAAGGCCTACCGCCCGGTGATCGACGCCCCGAACCTCAGAACACTCAACAAGAAGGCGCGCGCCCTGTCACTGCTTGTGGGCCAACTGCGCGACATGGATGTGCTGGTCGAAGACATTTACTTGCCGGTAGTCTCGAATACCGACGGCAATCTCAGCGACGAGCAGCGCATCCTGACCGGTCGCCTCAAGCGCTATAGAGACATGGTCCGCAGGCATGTGCTTGAAGAGCTGGACCAATGGTCCCACGCCTCCTTCCAGATCGAGTTGGCGCTTTTCACCCGACAGAAGGCATGGCGCAAGCATGTCTCGAAGGCCGACAGGAAGGCACCCATCGATGGCTTGGCAGCCAAGGCATTGGACAAATCCCTCAAACAGGCCAAACGCCATGGCGACTATGTGCTGAAGCTCACGCCGCTTGAGCGCCATACCATGCGCAAGCGTCTTAAGACCCTGCGCTATCAGGGACAGCTCTTTGCATCCCTTTATGACACCGACAAAACGAAGGCCTTCAACAAGCGCCTGAAGGCTTTGCAGAAAATCTTTGGCTATATCAATGACGTTGTGATGGCTGAAAAGCTTGCTGCGGTCACCCAATTGGCAGGCGGCTGCGACGAGAATGACGCTGCCATCGTCGCCCATGTGCTCGAAACCCACAAAGCCGAAACCGATCACGCGTGGGAAAAGGCGAAAAAGCGCTGGAAACAATTCGATCGGGCCAAAATGTTCTGGCACTGAATCCGGCCATACATGTCATGTCAAAAGAAAAGGCCCGATCACTGGATCGGGCCTTTTTGCTTCATATCAGAAGAGACAGGTTCTTTCCAAAAGAGACGAGCTACATGGGCTTGTCGACCCCTTTGAGCGCCACATAGATGGCCGGGATGACCAGAACCGTCAGGAGGGTCGAGGAGGCCAGACCGAACAACAGCGAAATCGCCAGCCCCTGAAAGATCGGATCTGCCAAAATGACAGCAGCCCCGATCATCGCCGCCAAAGCGGTCAACATGATCGGTTTGAAGCGGATGGCACCTGCCTCCAGCAACACCTCTTTCAAGGGCCGCCCGGATCCCTTTTCGTGACCAACGAAATCAACCAACAGGATCGAGTTACGCACGATGATGCCGGCCAAAGCAATGAAGCCAATCATCGACGTCGCTGTGAAGGCAGCATCAAACAGCCAGTGGCCGATCATGATGCCAATCAGTGTCAAAGGAATGGGCGTCAACACAACCAACGGCACCCGGAAGGAGTGGAACTGGGCCACCACCAGGGCATAGATGGCGAGAATGGCAATGGCAAAGGCCGCCCCCATGTCGCGGAACGTGACCCAGGTCACTTCCCATTCTCCGTCCCACAGCATCGAAACCGTGGACTCGTCACCAGGTTGACCATTGAGCAAAACTGTCGGCTTTGGCAGATCGCCCCAATCATGGGCGTCGATCTTGTCCTGCACTGCCAGCATGCCATAGATCGGGGCTTCAAAATCCCCGGCAAGATCGGCTTGCACCATTTCAGCCGAGCGACCGTTATGTCGAAATATCGGGAAGCTCGCCTTCTCTCGCTCGATGCGAACCACATCCCCAAGCTCAATGACACCACGCTCGCCCGGAATGGCATTTTGCGGCACCGGAATGGTCAGCAAACGCTCCGAAATCGTGAGATCAGACCGATTGGGTTTGACTGCAATCTCAACCGGACGACGCCCGCCGCCCTTGTGGGAATAGCCAACCACTTGCCCGTTCAGATAGTAGCGAATGGTCTGATAGACATCGCCCTGCTCGACCCGGTGATATTCCAGATTGTCCTGATCGATGCGAATGCGCGCACGTGTGGTCGGAGTGCCAAAACTGTCGTCAACATCGACAATGAAGGGCACATCTTCAAACAAGGTGCGCACTTCTGCCGCCACCGCACGTCGGGTTTCCGGATCCGGGCCATAGATTTCGGCCAAAAGGGTCGCAAGGACCGGCGGTCCGGGTGGCACTTCAACCACTTTCAACACTGTCCCTTTTGGCTGTGGCACGTCAGCGATCAGTTTGCGGACTTCCAACGCCACCGCATGACTGGTACGATCACGCTCATCCTTGCTGACCAGATTGATCTGCAAGTCTCCCTGCTCCGGATTTGTGCGGAAGAAATAATGCCGCACCAGCCCATTGAAGCCGAAAGGCGCAGACGTTCCTGCATGCGACTGGATCGACGTGATTTCGGCAATGCCTTTCAAACGATCCGCCGCCGCCGACAACAAACGGTCGGTTGCCTCCAGACTGGATCCCTCGGGCAGATCGGCAATCACCTGCAACTCGGATTTGTTGTCAAAGGGTAACAGCTTGACCGTGACGTCTTTGGAATAGATGAGCAAGGTCGAGGCAATGGTCGCCACTCCAACCAGCAACAGGAATATCCAGGCCCTTCCACGCCCAGACAGGATCGGGTTGGCCACAAAACGATAGCTCCGCCCCAGAATGCCGCCATCTGCCGCTTCGGTATGGCCCGGTTTGCCGATGAGATTCATCAGCCACGGCGTCAGCATCACCGCCACGAAGAAGGACAAGACCATCGCCGCCGAGGCCACCGCAGGGATCGGGCTCATATAAGGCCCCATCATGCCTGAGACAAACATCATGGGTAACAAGGCGGCCACCACAGTCAGGGTGGCGATCACCGTCGGGTTGCCAACTTCCGCCACCCCTTCAATCGCTGCCTGCATCTTGGAGCGATCATCCTTCATAGCCCAATGCCGCGAGATATTCTCGATCATCACAATGGCATCATCAACCAGAATACCGATGGCAAAAATCAGCGCAAACAAGGACACGCGGTTGATCGTGTAGCCCATCAAATAAGCCGCGGCCAATGTCAGCAAAATGGTCGTCGGAATGACGATCAAAACCACCAAACCTTCGCGCACCCCAATGGCAACTCCCACCAGAATGACAATCGAAATGGTCGCCAGCCCCAGATGATAAAGCAGCTCATTGGCTTTATCATTGGCTGTGTCGCCATAATTGCGGGTGACGTCAACATGAATATCTTCGGGGATCAATTGGCCCTTCAATTGCTCGACACGTTTAAGGATGGCGTGGGAAATATCGACCGCATTCGCCCCCTTGCGCTTGGCAATTGCCAGCGACACAGCGGGCAAGCGATCAAAACCGCCCTTCTCGTTGCGCTTGAGGTTCCAGACCCGATGGTCCTTCTGGCTCTCACCCACCACAATCCGCGCCACATCCTGAACATAGACCGGGCGCCCGTCGCGGCTGGTCAAAACCAACAATCCGATCTCGGACGTGCTTTGCAAGGTTTGACCCACGGCAACCGGGAGCGCGTGATTTTTCTCGCGGAAAGCCCCGGTCATGAAGGACGTGTTGGCCGACTGCACCTTGCCCACCAATTGCTGCAAGGTCAGGCCATAAAGCGCCAGCTTTTCCGGGTCCGGCTCGATTCGGATTTGATCCGTCTGGCCTCCCACCAGATAGGTGAGACCGATATCATCAAGCTTGGACAGCTCCACTCTCAATTCATCTGCAATGTCATAAAGAGCCGCATCGGTCCAGCGATCGGCAACGGACGCATCTGGCGACAGGGTCAGTACATTGATCGCGACATCATCAATGCCACGACCCACCACTAGCGGTTCAGGAATTCCGACCGGAATGGCGGAAAGATTGGCGCGGATCTTGTCATGCACCCGCAAAACCGCTGAATCAGAGCTGGTACCAACCAAAAAGCGCGCGGTCACCACCACCTGATCGTCATAGCTGTTGGAATAAACATGCTCGACACCATCAATGCTCTTGACGATGGTCTCCAACGGCTCGGTAATCAGCTTGACCGCATCAGCGGCTTTCAAGCCATCGGCCCGCACATGGATATCAACCATCGGAACCGAAATCTGCGGCTCTTCCTCACGCGGCAGCGCCATCAAGGCAACCAGACCAAGCGCAAAGGAAGTGATCAGCAACAAGGGTGTCAAAGGCGAACGGATAAAGCTTTTCGCCAATCCACCCGACAGGCCGAGGCCGTGCTTATTTCTGTCCATGCTCGCCCCCTTGCGGCTGGACAAGAATGTCACCCTCATCAATGCCGGAGAGGACTTCGGTCATCATTCTGGCACCTAAAAGGTGACTGCGGCCTACCTGCACCGCAATGTCGGTCAACGCGCCATCGGCCAGTTTGGCGGTGACGAAATCAACCCCGAAACGGGTAAAAACCAGATCCCGCGGAACCAGCAAGGCAGAACGCTCCCCGGCACTGACACGCACCAGAATGCGCTCACCAACAAAATAGTCTCCCAATCCCTCAACAGTGGCATCCGCCAAAACGCGACCATTGGCAATTTGCGGATAGACTTTGGCAATCGTGCCAGAGCGGCTACAGCCCTTGTCGCAATCCTGTCCGCGCGCGGCGAGTGCCACCTTGTCACCCGTCTTCAAAAAGCGCGCATGGCGTTCCGGCAGCGACAAACGAAGAATATAATGATCCTTGGCAATGGTCGCGACCGCTTCGCCCGGCATGACCACCGAGCCAACCGTTATCGCGACATCAAGCACCCGACCGGTTTGCGGAGCCAAGACAGCTCCCTCTTCCAACTGGCGCACTATCACAGCCTTCTCGGCTTCGGATGCTTCCAGCTTGCTCTTTGCGACATCATATTGCGTATTGATCTGATCCAGCCTTGCCTTTGTGGTTGAGCCGCGCTGAAACAAGGCTTGCGCCCGCTCCTGCTCGGTCTTGATGTTGGCAATCTCGCGCTCTGCCGCCCGGATTTGGGCGTCGATGGCATCAATCCGCAAATCGATTTTGGGATCCTTGACCACTGCGATCACGGCCCCTTCCTGCACCAAATCCCCTTCGGTCGCCGTCAAATCGGTCACAGTACCGGAGATTCGCACCCGTGCGGCAATCGCATCCGTGCTTTCAACGGTTGCAAAAACCGCCTTGTTGTCGTCGATCACCTTCGCCTCGACGACAAAGTCCTCAGCCTGAACGCGGTTCGTCACAATCAACAGCGACATCAGGGTTGCAGCCCCAAAAGAAGCCCACAAACGGACTTGATGAGGCTTGATCAAACGGTTCGAATGGGTGCGCATGGATCTCACGCTCCTGCTTGAATAAGTTATATTAGAAATTACGAATATATGAAATTAGACGCAGTGTCAAAGGTCAACATCGGATTTCTCTATTTTCTTCTCCTCGCCCTTCCGTTAGAAATCAAACATCACTCTGTTACGGGGCGACAGAAAGAGGAGAAACGACTTGGCTGCTGGGTCCAAAAAGGTCATTTATGCCGCACTGGCAGGCAATGCATTGATTGCCATTACCAAATTTATCGCATCATCCATCACCGGCTCGTCCGCCATGATGGCCGAAGGCATTCACTCACTGGTGGATACGGGCAATCAGGGCCTGCTGCTCTATGGCATCCGTCGGGCCTCGCAGCCCGCAGATAAAAAGCATCCGTTCGGCTATGGGGCAGAGCTCTATTTCTGGGCTTTTGTCGTGGCCTTGCTGATCTTTGCTGTTGGCGCTGGTCTCTCCATTTACGAAGGCATTCACAAGGTGCTTGAGCCGACCGAGATTGCCGACCCGACCATCAACTTCGTGGTGCTCGCCCTTGCCATCTGCTTTGAGGGCTGGGCCTGGATGGTGGCGTTTAAGGAATTCAGCACCACAAAAGGCAAGAAAGGCTGGGTGGCCGCGGTTCAGGACTCCAAGGATCCTACCGTTTTCACCGTCCTGTTTGAAGACTCAGCAGCGATGCTGGGGCTGGTTGTCGCAGGCATTGGCATTTCCATCGCCTATTATTTCCACATTCCATGGATGGATGGCGCCGCCTCCATTGTCATTGGCATCATACTGGCGACAACGGCCTTCCTGCTTGCTTATGAAACCAAGGGATTGCTGATCGGCGAAGCCGCATCTGAGGAACTTGAAAGCGAAATCACAGCCGTGGTGGCCAATCACCCTGCAGTGACCACAGTCAATGAACTGCGCACCCTTCATCGCGGCCCCAATGAGATTCTCTTGACCCTCAGCCTCGATTTCCGCAACGACTTGATGGTTGGAGAACTGGAGAAGGTCATTGCGGATCTCGAAACCCTGATCCGCACCCGGTTTGAAAGCATCCATCGGATCTTCATCGAGGCCCAATCCTACAAGGATCACGTCTCGGTCGCCAAGACGATGAATGAACAGGCCTGATTGCGAGCGATCGCACGTCAAAACATGCTTCAAAAAGCCCCTGCAATGCTACAAATGCAGGGGCTTTTGTTTTGTGTGCACTCAGCGCAAAATGGGACACGCATTCAAACAGGAGGATATCATGGCCTTTTCCCCCTCGTCCCGACAGTGCTGTCATGCCGCCATGGGCTCGCTAGCCGGGGTCCTCTTTCTGCTTGGCTTGCCCGTGCTGGCAAAAGCGGACAATTGTGACCGTATCCATTATGGGACCGAACTGGTCGACGACGTCACCTATTGCGCCAGTTCCGTTTTGCCAAACTCTCGTGTTGCCACCTACCGTCCGGGCAATCTGGAAGGCTGGGGCCTTGAAAATGCTCACCGGGCCTGGTGCGAAGGAGCCTATGGCTCAGGCCAAGGGGAATGGATAGCACTGCAAGTGCGCCCCGGCACCCGCATTCGCAAGGTGATGTTCCTCAATGGCTATCAGAAAAGCACCAAAAGCTATCAGCAGAATGCCCGTGCCCGCGACATCACAATCGAAACAGACAAAGGGGCCCGCTTTGATCGCCGCCTGGATGACCGCCCCGGCGTTCAGGAAATTGATCTCAATGGCTGGCACGATGTCAGCACTTTGCGGGTCTATATCGAGACAATCTATCCGGGCTCGAAATATGACGATCTGTGCCTGTCTGGCATGGCGCTGGATTTCGAAGACATCCGCGACTTCGAATATCAGCAGCAATAAGTCCCCCAAATCCAGACAAAAGAAAACCCGGCCAAGGCCGGGTTTTGCATATCATAGACAGGGTCGGATAGATCAAAACGGAATATCGTCGTCCAAATCATCACGGAAATTGCTTGCGGGTTGGCCGCTCTGCTGTGATCCACCGCGTTGACCGCTATAGGGATCGGACTTCTGGCCACCAAAGTTGCCGCCAGCCCCACCGAAATCGCCGCCCTGCTGGCCACCAAAGGTGCCGCCGCCTTCACCGCGATTGTCCAGCATGGTCAGGTTGCCATTGAAGCCCTGCAGAACAACTTCAGTTGAATAGCGATCCTGACCGCTCTGATCCTGCCATTTGCGGGTCTGCAGCTGGCCTTCCAGATACACCTTCGACCCCTTGCGCAAATATTGCTCGGCAATACGGCACAGTCCTTCATTGAAAATCACCACCCGATGCCATTCGGTTTTTTCACGACGCTCGCCGGTGTTGCGATCCTTCCAGCTTTCGGAAGTGGCGACCGAGAGATTGGCGATGGGGCGGCCGTCCTGCGTGCGGCGAATATCCGGGTCATTGCCCAAATTGCCCACGAGGATGACTTTGTTCACACTACCGGCCATTCTATTGTCCTTTTTATCTGATCTTTCCGGCCCGTTTGAAACGGGATTGAATTTCCCGCCAGCATAGGCAAGAACGATTGGCAGTTCCATCCTCTCGTGCCTCAATCCCCGACAATCCCGCAAAAGGACCCGAAATCGGCACATTCATGCCCCTGCCTCGGTCAGAAATGCCCAACCATGAAATGATTCACACCATAGAACAAAATGTGTACATTTTAAAAGTGTCTCGTTATTATGGCCGCAAATTGAATCATGGAAAACGTGTGATTGCCATCGCTTTGCTAATTCTCTATTGGAAGCTGTGAGGCGCGAATTGGGAAATTGACCCGACGACTAATCCTCCACGTCCATTCACGCGTACCAACGATTTCAACGATTGTGCCTCCACGGCCCATCGGAATATCAAGCGATCCGTCCCGAAAAGGTCTGTCATGTATAAGGATAAAGAGAAACCCGTTGCTCAATCCCGCAATTCATCTCAAAAGATGATTTCGATTCGCGGTGCGCGGGAACACAATCTCAAGAATGTCGATATAGACATCCCGCGCGATCAATTGATCGTCATGACCGGCCTGTCCGGCTCGGGTAAAAGCTCGCTGGCTTTTGATACCATCTATGCGGAAGGTCAGCGGCGCTATGTGGAATCACTTTCCGCCTATGCCCGCCAGTTCCTTGAAATGATGCAGAAGCCCGATGTCGATCAAATTGACGGCCTCTCGCCTGCCATTTCTATTGAGCAAAAGACCACCTCGCGCAATCCCCGCTCCACCGTTGGCACGGTGACCGAGATCTATGACTATATGCGCCTGCTGTATGCCCGCGTTGGCATTCCCTATTCCCCCGCAACCGGGCTGCCGATTGAGAGCCAGACCGTCAGCCAGATGGTTGATCGGGTTATGGAGCTGCCGGAAAAGACCCGGTTCCTGCTGCTCGCGCCCATTGCGCGGGGTCGCAAGGGTGAGTTTCGCAAGGAATTGGCCGAACTGGTCAAGCGCGGCCTCACCCGCTTCCGCATCGACGGGCAAATGTATGATGACGGCGATCTGCCGACGCTGGACAAGAAATTCAAGCATGATATCGAAGTCGTTGTCCACCGCATGGTCGTCAAGGAAGGCATTGAGAAACGCCTCGCCGATTCCCTAGAACTCAGTCTCGAATTGGCCGACGGGCTGGCGATTGTCGAACTGGTTGATGAGAAAGATGACAAGGGAGAGCCCAAGCGCATCACCTTCTCGGAGAAATTCGCCTGCCCGGTTTCCGGCTTCACGATTCCCGAAATCGAGCCGCGGCTATTCTCCTTCAACAACCCGTTTGGCGCTTGTCCCACCTGTGACGGTTTGGGCAGCGAGTTGCAGATCAGTCCTGATCTGGTGATCCCTGATACTTCGCTCAGCCTCAAGGACGGAGCCATCGCCCCATGGGCCAAAGGCACCTCGCCCTTCTATCGCCAGACGCTGGACGCCCTTGCAAAACATTATGATTTCAAACTGACGGTGCCTTGGATCGAGCTGCCCTTCAAGGCGCAGGAAGTGATCCTTTATGGTACCGGCAAGGACAAGGTTACCTTCGTCTATGACGACGGCGCGCGGTCCTACAAATCGCAGAAGCCATTTGAAGGCGTGATCCCCAATCTCGAACGCCGCTTTCGAGAAACCGAAAGCAATTGGGCGCGCGAGGAAATCGGAAAATACCAGTCAAGCCGTCCTTGCTCGGCCTGCGATGGCCATCGACTGAAGCCAGAAGCCTTGGCGGTCAAGCTTGATAACAAGCATATCTCGCAGGTTTCCAGCTTGTCGATCCGGGCCGCCGCGCGCTGGGTGCGCGATCTGCCGGACACGCTGAGCGCCAAACAGATGGAAATTGCCGAACGCATCTTGAAGGAAATCCGCGAGCGCCTGACCTTCCTCAACGATGTCGGTCTGGAATATCTCACCCTGTCGCGAAATTCCGGCACCCTGTCCGGCGGCGAAAGCCAGCGCATCCGCCTGGCCTCGCAAATCGGCTCCGGCCTGACCGGGGTGCTCTATGTGCTTGATGAGCCATCCATTGGCCTGCACCAGAGAGACAATGCTCGCTTGCTCGAAACCCTCAAGCATTTGCGCAATTTGGGCAACACGGTGATTGTGGTTGAGCATGATGAAGATGCCATTCTGACCGCAGATCACGTCATCGATGTCGGCCCCGGCGCGGGCATCCATGGCGGGCGCGTTGTCGCCGAGGGCACACCGGACGACATCAAGAATGACCCGGCCTCCCTGACCGGCCAATATCTTTCCGGCGTTCAGGTGATCGGCGTCGACAATGAGCGCCGCAAGGGCAAAAAGGGCAAGAGCATCAAGGTCGTCAACGCCCGGGGCAACAACCTCAAGAATGTCACGGCTTCGATTCCCTTGGGCACCTTCACCTGTGTGACCGGCGTGTCGGGAGGTGGCAAATCCACTTTCCTCATCGACACGCTCTATAAGGGCGCGGCCATGAAACTCAATCGCGCCCGCGCCATGCCCGCACCCCACGACCGGATCGAAGGTCTGGAACATGTCGACAAGATCATCGACATTGATCAATCGCCCATTGGCCGCACGCCGCGCTCCAACCCGGCCACTTATACCGGGGCCTTTACCCCGATCCGTGAATGGTTCGCCGGTCTGCCCGAATCCAAGGCCCGAGGCTATGCTCCCGGTCGTTTTTCCTTCAACGTCAAGGGCGGTCGCTGCGAAGCCTGTCAGGGTGACGGGGTCATCAAGATCGAGATGCACTTCCTGCCCGACGTCTATGTAACCTGCGACGTCTGCAAGGGGCACCGTTACAATCGCGAGACCCTTGAGGTGGAATTCAAAGGCAAATCCATCGCCGATGTGTTGGACATGACCGTCGATGAAGCCGCCGACTTCTTTGCCGCCGTGCCGTCCGTGCGCGACAGAATGGTCACCCTGCAAAAGGTTGGGCTTGGCTATATCAAGGTTGGCCAGCAGGCCACCACCCTGTCCGGTGGTGAAGCTCAGCGTGTCAAGCTATCCAAGGAATTGTCCAAACGCTCCACGGGCAGAACCCTCTATATTCTTGATGAACCAACCACCGGTCTCCATTTCCACGATGTGGCCAAATTGCTTGAAGTCCTGCACGAGTTGGTCAATCAAGGCAACACGGTGATCGTCATCGAGCATAACCTTGAAGTGGTTCAGACGGCGGACTGGATTCTCGACCTTGGCCCCGAAGGCGGCGACGGCGGTGGACAGATTGTCGCCCAAGGCACACCGGAAGACGTGATCAAGGAAGAAAACAGCTATACCGGCATCTTTCTCAAGGAGCTGCAGGAGCGTCGCGGATCATAAAATCGACCCACACCGCCTACTTTTTCCACATGGCGCAAAAATAGGCAGACGTACTTCATGCCTATTGAGGCAAAAATCAGGGCTGGTGCTGGAACGCACCGGCCCTTTTTGCGCAGAAAACGCATAGCTCTTGGGGCTGATGCGCGGATTTGTTGTCTTTGATTCATATCAAGCAAATATCCCGATTTATGCTGCAGTGCATAATACCAAGGCAGTTTTGACAGATTCTGCTGTTATTTTGATCGCATTTGTCGTCACAAATTTCGATGAATCCGCCAGATCATTTTCGTTCCACGTATTTACCTCTAAACTGAAGGTCGAAACCTGAACTTTCGGGTAATTTTTTAACTCATTGAAATTACGATGCAAATTAGAATACTCACCTTAAGATGAGTGGAAAAGCCATCAAAACTGCGACATTTTTACAGATTTGCGCTAATTGCAGAACTGCTATGCAATATTGTGCAGTGCACATCTGCCTGTGATTTGTTAGAAATATTCCAACAGCGATTAACAAGATCGCTTCCGAAATTCAGGTTTCCTCCTCCTCCCAGAAACCTGATGGTTTCAAAACGACCTCCTCCCCGTTTTGAGACGTTCAATAAGCCCACCGGACCTCCTCCCCCGGTGGGCTTTTTATTTTCCGCTTGTCCCAAAATCCGAAAATTGCACGCCGTCTTGGTATTCCAGACAGCCACAAGCGCCCATAGCCTTGCGTCGGTGCCCTGAACAATGCTCAACACACTTCGCTCACGGCCAACCAAATCCGTGACATGAAAAGAGTGGCGTCCTAAATGGCCCGCCGGGATGGAGTTTCTTGATACCAGGCTTTCAGCGGCTTGATGATCGGCAAAACACCATTGTCATGGCGCCAGCTATCAACGGCATGGCGTTCGCCACTGTCTTTATTCTTCACAACGGCTGTAGCATGAGGATAGCGACCATCGAGGAAGAAGCCGCGGGCCACAGGTGCGAGCACCGTGTGATATTTCAGCAGCCCATTCTTCTCGGCATAGGCGAGATAGGATGTTGTATTGCTGGCTTCATCAATGCAATCCATTTGCCCCGCAACACCGGAATTGACCATATCCAGCCCGCCAAGATCCTTATCCGATCCGACGGCTGGCCCAACCCGTATCTCGAACCACTGAACAACCTTGCCAATCGCCTTCAACTCAGCTTCAGGACTGGATTTACCCCGCGCCAGAATGGCCTTCACTTTGGCGAGATCTTCCTTCTTCGGCTGAAAGCGATATTTCAACTTGCAACCAAAAGCGTGGCAAATATAGATCTGGGTCTTGCTCGGCGCACGATAATGCATGCGAGACGACCAATCATCCAGTGAACTGGTGCTTTGGGTCTGGCACCCGGCCAGCATGGCTGAAAATCCGCCGACAAGGCATGCAAAAGATATGGCTCTAAAACGGGTCATGATATGAATGAGTCGGCTCCGGTCGGCTGTGTCGCGTATCACCATGTATCACTGCCCATAGGGAATGCCAAATAGAATTATTGCCCAACAGTCCCTCCGCCGCCCCCCAATGCGCCTTCACTCAACAGCTCTCATTCTGCAAGCAAATTCAAGACAGGCTTTGACTTTCAGCTGAAGAATGATAGGAAAGCGCACTTTCCCACCCACTACACGTCTACTTGGAGTGTTGGCAGATCATGCAAGTCACAAAACCCGTTCGGATCATCGGAGCAGGCCTGGCAGGGTCGGAAGCCGCCTGGCAATTGGCCAATCATGGCGTGCCCGTGATTTTGCACGAAATGCGCCCCGTGCGGTCGACCGATGCGCACGTGACCGACCATTGCGCCGAGTTGGTTTGTTCCAACTCTTTTCGCTCCGACGACCATGAAGCAAACGCTGTGGGCCTGTTGCATCAGGAAATGCGCGAAGCCCAGTCCCTGATCATTTCCGCAGCCGACGCCAATGCCGTGCCTGCTGGCGGTGCTCTCGCGGTGGCGCGCGAAGCATTTTCAGAAGCAGTCACCGAGCGCCTGTCCAATCACCCGCTGATCACGCTGGAGCGTGGCGAAATCGATGCCTTGCCCGCAGCTGAAGACGGTCCTTGCCTCATCGCCACAGGTCCGCTGACATCGAAAAACCTGTCCGAGGCGATTTTGGCAGCAACAGGCGAGGAGTCGCTGGCCTTTTATGATGCAATCGCACCTATCGTCCACTTTGATTCCATCAATATGGACAAGGCATGGTTCCAGTCCCGCTATGACAAGGTCGGCCCCTCTGGCACCGGCGCGGACTATATCAATTGCGGCATGAATGAAGCCGAATATAAGGCCTTCATCGCCGCAATGCTGGAAGCGGAAAAAGCAGAATTCAAGGAATGGGAAGAAAAGGCCAAATATTTCGATGGCTGCCTGCCCATCGAAGTGATGGCCGAACGCGGCATCGATACCCCACGCTATGGCCCGATGAAGCCGGTGGGCCTGACCAATCCGCACGACCCGGACACCGATCCATATGCAGTGGTGCAATTGCGTCAGGACAACAAACTCGGCACGCTCTACAACATTGTCGGCTTCCAGACCAAGATGAAATATGGTGCGCAGGCAGACGTCTTTCGGATGATTCCGGGGCTCGAAGAGGCGCAATTTGCCCGCCTTGGCGGCATCCACAGGAACACGTTCCTCAATTCTCCCAAGCTGCTCGACGAAAGCCTGCGGCTGAAATCCATGCCTCATCTGCGGTTTGCCGGTCAGATCACCGGCTGCGAAGGCTATGTGGAATCGGCAGCCATCGGTCTTCTGGCTGGTCGTTTCATTGCAGCTGAACTGGCTGGCCGTGACCTGACGCCACCACCGGAGACCACCGCCTTTGGCGCTTTGCTCGGTCACATCACCGGCGGTCATCTGATCGATTCCAACGGCGGCCAGCGCTCTTTCCAGCCAATGAATGTCAATTTTGGCCTCTTCCCACCGGTCGAGTTTGCGCGCCGGCGCGAAGATGGCTCGAAAATGCGTGGGCCGGAAAAGCAATTGTCCAAGAAAAAGGCCATGACAAAACGGGCGCTGGAAGACGTCAAAGACTGGCTAAAGAAGGCATAGCCCCAAACGCATCAAAGCGAAGCGGCAAGCCGCCAAATCGACCAGTAACAGCGCCAATTGGCCAAACGAAGCAGCCCCATGGGCTGCTTCTTGCGTTTCTTGATCATCAGCTTGGCAGGCGCAAGCCGCAAAAAGGCGGGGGCCAGTTCGGAGCGAACCGACTTGGGCAAGCCGTGCAACGCCTCCATTGCCCTTGCATGATGCATCTCGGCCAAAGCAGCAAGAGCCAGAATGCTCGAAGTCACCTTGCCTTCTGATGCACCGGCAAGCAGATCCTTTTGCGTCAAACCATGTTTGGCGAAGGCATCAGCAGGAAGGAATAACTTTTGTCGCTCCGCATTCTGCGGCCAGTCAAACAGATGCTGCGCGAGGCAAATTGCCATTGCCCCATGGCCGCACAAGTCCGACAAGTCTTGCACACTTTCATCACAAAGGATCTTTGCCGACAGCATCAAGGCCAGCGCTTCTGTTTCTCCGGCATAGGTCTCGAAATGTGCCATATCCGGCATGGGATCATTATAGAGATCAAACCGCCGCGCTTCGATAGTAGGCTCCAATTGCGCCGTGGGCAGCGCATAGTGATGCTGGATTTGTTTCAAGGCAGACGCCACCGGGCCAATATTTGTCCCGCCACAGCTCACGCTCTCCTTCGCATCTGACTCAGCAACAATATCCCGCCACCATGTCAGTCGGATTTCTCCCATCGCGGGTTCACTGACCCGTTGGGGGATCGCCGCAACATCGGCAAGAAAAGCCTGGAAGGCCAGGAAATCGGCGCGGCGGGCTTGCGGCGCTGTCAGGCCCGCAAAGTGGCGAACAGGATCAAGCCGCTTTAATTCAGACTGGCAAAAGGTAAGGTCATCTTGCTGGTCCGACATGCTGGCAATCCCTCATGACTTGCGCGCGGCTCAATCCACCGGCAACAGCACGGCAGCGACAGCGCGATCTTCAGACAACAGGATATTCAGCGTGCGAACCGCAGCACCAGTATCCATTACATCCAGTTTCAAACCCTCACCACGCAAGTGTCCGGCGAGAGCTGGATCAAGGGGTTTGATCTGAGCGCCAGTACCAATCAGCAAGATTTCAATATCATCCTTTTCCGTCAGCACCTTGGCAAAGCTTTCAGAGACAAAGGGATCTCCATCGGGCAAGTCCCAACGACGGGTCCCGCTTGGCAGAAACATCAAAGCGCCCTGATGGGACATGTCGCCAAACCGAAATCCACCATCGCCGTAATAGTCGATAGGATCGCGACCGGGATAAAAAGCGTCGACCATCTCGATGCCAGCAGCAAGCGCGACAGCATTTTCGATTTTGCCATCCCCTTGAGTCGCAACGCCGGGCGGAGTATCCCCCTGCCCGGCGCGCGCAATTTGATTTGGTTCGGGCTTGTCTTTATTGCCCTTGAGCCATTTGAAGACCATCGGATCAAGACGCCGTCAAATTGCCAGCGTCATCGGTTTCCGATGGTGCCATCACCTGTTCTTGCCGCAGATTGAGGAAGATCAGCAATGGCGCAGCAATGAAGATCGAAGAATAGGTGCCAACAAACACACCCCAGATCATGGCAAAAGTGAACGACCGGATCACTTCACCCCCGAGGAAATACAGCGAGCCGAGCGCCAGAAGGGTCGTCACCGAGGTCAACAAGGTACGAGACAAGGTCTGGTTGATCGACAAGTCAAGCACGTCGGTCAAAGGCCGTTTCTTGTATTTGCGCAAATTCTCGCGGATGCGGTCATACACCACCACCGTATCGTTGAGCGAGTAACCCACAATGGTTAGCACAGCTGCAATGGTGGAGAGGTTGAACTCCATTTGCAGCACGGCAAAGACACCGATGGTCAGGATCACGTCATGCGAGGTGGCAATCACGGCACCAAGCGCAAACTGCCACTCGAAACGGAACCAGATATAGACCAGCACGGCAAACAGAGCCGAGATGACAGCAATCGATCCAGCACTTGCCAGCTCACCGGAGACACGCGGACCGACAACCTCGACACGGCGATATTCAACCGTATTGCCAAGGGTTTCCTTGACCTTTGTCACCACATTCTGCTGGGCCTGTTCATGGCCTTCTTCACCGGCATCCTGGGTTTCAACGCGGATCAGAACAGTATCGGGCGAACCGAACTCCTGCACTTCCACATCCCCAAGACCAAGTGCATCAAGCTTGCCACGCATGTCACCAATATCAGCAACCTGTTCAGCGGTTCTGACTTCAATCAGTGTGCCACCCTTGAAGTCGATGCCGAAATTGAGGTTGAAAATAAAGTAAAGGACAATGGATGCAATCACCAGCGTACCGGAGAGTGGAAAGCTCCAGAACCGATCTTTCATGAACGGGATATGGGTACCATCCGGAATAAATCGAAGCGGTTTCATATCAGTCTCTCCGTTGGATCAAATAGGCAGCTTGGCAGGACGGCGGGCCTTGACCCATGTCGCCACCAGCAAGCGGTTGAAGGTGAAAGCGGAGAAGACGGTTGTCACGATACCGACAGCGAGCGTCACTGCGAAGCCTCGCACAGGACCGGAGCCAAGCGAGAACAGAATAATCGCCGCAATAAAGGTCGTTATGTTGGCGTCGAGAATGGTGCCAAGAGCCCGACTGTAACCGGCATCGATTGCCGCAATGGTCGAACGCCCGAAGTTATTCTCCTCACGGATGCGCTCGTAAATCAGCACGTTCGCATCCACCGCCATACCAACGGTCAGAACGATACCGGCAATGCCCGGCAAGGTCAGCGTGGCCCCAAGGCCAGACAGAACACCAATGATCATGCCCACATTGACCACAAGAGCGATGTTGGCAAACACACCAAACAGGCCATAGCTGATCAACATGAAGACCACGACGGCCATCGCACCGACAAGGCCAGCGGTTTCACCCGCTGCAATCGAGTCCTTGCCAAGGCCCGGCCCAACCGTGCGTTCTTCAATGATGGTCAGATCCGCAGGCAGTGCACCGGCGCGCATCAGAACCGCCAGATCATTGGCGCTATCGACCGTGAAAGAGCCGGAAATAACACCAGACCCACCACGGATCGGCTCGCGAATGGACGGGGCGGAAATAACCTCGTTATCCAGAACAATCGCGAAGGGCATCCCGACATTCTGCTCGGTCACGCGGGCAAACTTCGTGGCGCCGGATGTGTTGAAGCGGAAAGACACGACCGGCTCGTTGGTCTGTGGGTCAAAGGTCGGCTGTGCATCATCCAGTTCGTCACCGGAGATCAAAACCCGTTTTTTGACCAAATAGGGCGTGCGCTGCTCTGGTGGCAGGGGATTTAGCGGATCCTGCGCTTCATACAACACCTCGGAATCGAGTGGCGGACGGGTCTGAAGCGCTGTCTCAGGAGACATCGATGTATCCACCATCCGGAAAGTGAGCTTTGCTGTGGATTCGAGAATTTTCTTCAGGCGATCGGAATCTTGCAATCCGGGAACCTGAACCAGAATACGATTGGACCCCTCACGCTGGATCGATGGCTCGGTGGTGCCAAGCTCATCGACACGACGCCGGATCACCTCGATCGACTGCGCGACCGCATTGGAAACGCGCGAGGAAATGCCTTCTTCGGTCATGCTGAGACGGAACAGGCCATCTTCATTGGACTCAAGCGTAGTCTCCATCGCACCGCCACCAGACAGGATGGACGAAGTGATGGGTTGAACGAGTTCCTGAAGCTTCTTGCGAGCAGCTTCCAAATCGCCAAGATCGCGAATGCGCACCTGAACCGCGCCGTCTTTAATAGCAAGGCCTCTATAGCCGATTTTGTCTTCACGGAGCTGAGAGCGGACATCGCCTCGCAGAACCTCGAGACGCTCCTTGATGACACCTTGTTCCTCAACCTGCAGCAGGATATGAGCCCCGCCCTGAAGGTCAAGCCCAAGCACCAGCTTGCCAGATGGCAGCCAGCCTGGCATCGAGTCTTTGAGGAATTTATCGGAAAAGAGATTGGGAAGGGAAAACAGGATGCCCACGATCACAGTGATCAGGACCAGTCCCACCTTCCATTTGGCGAAATGTAGCATGCGGCAATCCTACCATTATAGGCAGAGCACCCGGCAAGAACCGGGTGCGACTTGAAATGAATATGGCTGAGTCAATCAGGCTTTGCCAGCAGGCTCAGTCTTGGAGCGGACTTCTGCAATAGACTTGCGGACCACCTTGATTTTCACGCCTTCGGAAAATTCAGCGACGACTTCGTCGCCTTCGGTCGCGTTTGTGATCTTGCCCACCAGACCACCACTGGTCACGATGGTATCTCCACGGCGCACATTGGCCACCATTTCAGCATGCTTTTTCATCTGCTGGCGCTGCGGACGGATGATCAGGAAATACATGATCACGAAGATCAGGACAAACGGCAGGAGTTGCAGAATTTGCGCATCCATTGAGGCCTCCTTTGCGGTGTGTACCCACCCATCGGGTACATTCCGGGGATATGTTGGACCAGAAAACTGGTCGGTAACGGGTCGAGCGGACTATAGCGATCCCAAAGCACTTTGCAAAGAGTTTGCAAACGTCATCTGAACGGTTTGCAACGCCATATCCAACTCTGCTAATCAAGGGCTAGACATAATGATCCTTTGCACAAGATGAAAGAGGCAACAGGCGGTTCCTCCCGCTTTTTGCCACCTTTTCCGCGGCTTGGGATACCAATCACGGAGCCTTTCCTTCCATGTCCGCCAATGACCTTGAAAAAATCGCCAAACTGCTCAAGAAAATCCACATCTCGATTGAGCGTGCCGTGCCACCCGAAACGCCACAAACGGATCTTGGCGCCGCAGACGCCTTCATTTGGCATGCAGCCCCGGTTGCCCATCTTCAGCCAGTGCACAGGGTCAACCGGGTGGATATTGGCTTGCTGAAGGCAATTGACCGCAACCGGGACATCATTCTGGAAAATACCCAGCGCTTCGCCAAGGGCCTGCCCGCCAACAATGCGCTTTTGTGGGGCGCGCGCGGCATGGGCAAATCCTCACTGGTCAAGGCCTGTCACGCTGCGGTCAATGCGCAAGCGGCCAAAGATAACTGTTTGAAGCTGATTGAAATTGCCCGCGAAGACATCGAAAGCCTGCCAATTTTGATGAATCGCCTGCGCGAACGCACGGAGCGCTGCATTCTTTTCTGCGACGATCTGTCCTTCGACAGCGGAGAAAATGCCTACAAGTCGCTGAAGGCCGTGCTGGATGGAGGCATTGAAGGGCGTCCGGACAATGTGCTCTTTTATGCCACATCCAACCGCCGCCACCTGATGCCGCGTGACATGATCGAAAATGAAAGTTCAACGGCCATCAATCCCGGCGAAAGCGTGCAGGAGAAGGTTTCCCTGTCTGATCGCTTCGGCTTGTGGATCGGCTTTCACAATTGCTCGCAAGATGACTATCTGGCCATGGTCTATGGCTATGTTGCTGACTACGACATTGAGGTCGAGCCAGCAGCCTTGCGCGCAGCAGCTCTGGAATGGGCCACAACACGCGGCTCGCGCTCAGGGCGTGTCGCCTGGCAATTCATTCAGGATCTGGCGGGCGAAAAGGGCGTAAAGCTGCGCTAGCCTCCGCCCGACCGCCGGTCAACTTTAGCTTTTGGGTTCAAACGTCATGGCAACGCCGTTGATGCAATGGCGTTTGCCCGTCGGCTGAGGACCATCATCAAAAATGTGACCAAGATGCCCACCACAGCGGCTGCAATGCACTTCTGTGCGGGTCATAAAAAGGCTATTGTCTTCACGGGTGCCGACCGCATCGCTCAGAGCATCATAAAAGCTTGGCCAGCCGGTGCCGCTGTCAAATTTCGTTTCCGAAGAATAAACCGCTTGCTCGCATCCGGCACACCGAAACAACCCGCTCCGCTTCTCATCGTTAAGCGGGCTGGAATATGGTTTCTCGGTACCATGCTCTCGCAATACGTCAAATTGTGCATCGGTCAGGCGTTTGCGCCATTCCGCTTCGCTCAATTCAAGCGGGAAAGAGCCGGCCTCAGTGGCATCCGAACGCCCGCCAAGCATCAGTCCATAGCCCGTAGCACCAACCAGCGCTGCTGCTCCGGATAGAAGAAAAGTGCGTCTTTTCATTGCGGTCTCCTTGAGAATTTCCAGGATATAAACTTCGATCAAAACTCAGCATCGGCCGGAGATGCAAGGATGCACATCCGGCCGATTGATCATGTTCGAATTACGATGCTGGCAAAAGCACCTTGTCGATCACGTGAATGACGCCGTTGGACTGCTCAACGTCGGCAATTGTAACGTTGGCCACATTGCCCTGCCCGTCCTTGATCATGATGGTGTCGCCATCATACATCGCGGTAAAGGTACAGCCACCAACCGTCTTGACCGGGTGAGCACCCTTGTCGTCATCAACCATCTTCATGATGGCATCAGACATGGCATCAGCCGCCACAACATGACAGGTCAGAATCTTGGTCAGCTGATCCTTGTTTTCCGGCTTCAGCAGTGTTTCGACAGTGCCCGCAGGCAAAGCCGCGAAGGCATCGTCGGTTGGCGCGAAGACCGTGAAGGGTCCTTTACCGGAAAGAGTGTCCACCAACCCTGCAGCCTTCACCGCGGCAACGAGGGTCTCGTGATCCTTGGAGTTGACGGCATTTTCGATGATATTCTTGTTTTCATACATCGCAGCGCCGCCGACCATCGGATTTTTGTGGTCGTCCGCATAAGCAAAGCTTACGGCAGACGTCAGGGCGATGGCAGTAGCGGCAAGAAAGTTGGTTGCACGTGCAATAGTCATTGTGTCTCTCTCCAATTGATTTGTTTTCATGCCCGCTTTCTTGCGGACATCAGGAGACACGAAGAAATCGAAAAAAGAGTTTCAGACTTTTTTCAAAAAAAATCAGATTGCGGAAATTTTACCCACGGCAAGCACCGGACCGGTCGCGGTCCCGGTGGGTGATCCACCGGTTGGCTCGTCACTGATTGCCAGCACGCCACCAGGGATTTTTGCCCGCAGGGCTTCTGGCACTTCAAGCACGGCTTTTAACGCTCGTGGCAAGACGCCAAGCGAAACCGGCGGATTGTCACCCTCAATCAACCAAAGCTCGAAATCGCGATCCGAAGCTGCCTCGCCTTTTGTTCGATTAAGCCTCAGCTGGCCGGACCCCTGCTCATATAACGCAACAAGGCGAACCAGATCCTGCTCCCCGGTAAGATCAGCCACATAGGCGGCGGTCGGTGCGTCCGTGGTTTGAAGGGGGACAAAGAACAGTGTCGTCACAAGGGCCAATCCGACCAGTGACGCAAAAGCGAGTCCGCGCCAGAAGCCAAGACTTGACCAGAGCCGGTTGCTTTTCTCGTTGGACAGTTGCGAGCTGGCAGCCTCTCCGAACAGTTGCTGCTCGATCTGGCTGAACAGCCCTGCAGGCGGCGTTACCGGTTCAATCGTGTCGGACAATGGCTCATAGTGGCCCTGCCAGAACTCAACCTCTGCCCGCAAATCGGCCTCATGCTTGAGACGCGCGGAAAAGACTTCTCGCTCGGCATGAGGCAGCACGCCAAGCGCATATTCCGCCGCCAGCAGCCTGTCATTGCGATCCATTTTCTCTTCCACAGTCATGCTTCAAGACACTTTCGTAAGGAAATGAGGCTGCGTCGCAGCCAAGTCCGCATTGTATTGAGGGGCACACTGAATTGATCGGCCAGTTCCTGATAGCTATATCCATCGAGATAGGCACCCCGGACCGCGTCGGCACGGTTTGCTTCAAGCTCTTCAAGACAGGTCGAAATCAGCGCCCCCGTCTCGCTGCTTATCACCAGTCGTTCCGGATCGGGGCTCTCGTCAGCGCCTGCCAGCTCTTCATCAAGCTCCACCGTTTCCGGGCGTCTTGCCCTCAGCCGATCAATGGCATTGTTGCGTGCGATCGCAGCGAGCCAGGAGATTGGGCTGTTTGCCGTGACAGAAAAGCGCGAGGCATTGTTCCAGATCTTCACATAGGCTTCCTGCAAGGCCTCTTCCGCTTCAGGCCTGTCTTTCAAGACACGAAGACAGATGCCAAAAAGTTTCGCACTGGTCGCCTCATACAGCGCAGCAAACGCCGACCGATCACGCAAGGCCACGCGGAGAATGAGATCGGAAATCGGATCAGCCATGAATATCCTTGGGAATTGACTATCTGCTCGTGCGCCAACCTGCGCCTTGAATCGACCTTTTGCTTTTCAATCCAAGACCAGATTGTCCTTTGTCAGCCGACTATGCCTGAACGAATTTGAAACGTCCAGCACCCTCCACACCAGTTTGGACAGAGACCAAGTGCCTGTCGCCAGCGTGACGACAGACATTTGAAAGCCCAGATGTGCGCCTAACGAATTGGCCCCTCAAGTGCGGCGAATTTCCGCTGCAAAGCAGCCCGGCTTGGCAAAATGGGCATGGATGTAGCTGACAGACGGATCTTGCAACATCGCTTCAATCATTGGCTTGATATCCGGGCCAGAGGCAAGATCTGCCTGAATGATGTGATCGGCTTCATCAAAAGCACGTAACGAAATGATCCGATTGACGAGAGACAAAGGCACCTCGTCCACATAATGGGCTGCCGCCTGCGGCGTTTCACTGATGAAAATGGCGTGGCGGGATCGATAGGGAGACTTGACGGGCAAATGCTCATAATTCAGCAAGAGGGCCGTCTCCCCGACCTCCATATCTCTCAAGCCGATGCGATCGGGAAAGCCTGAATTCTCATCCACCTTGCAGCGCTGGATATCCTGCTGCTGGAGGGCGTCATCTGACAGCGAAAAGAGATGGGAGAACAGATCAGGGGCCAATCCGGAAATTTGAAACGTCATGGGTCATTCCTCATAGGGTAGGATACAGGATGAGCACCCTAGGAAATGATCAACAAGCAGACAGCCCGGTTCTTGCTTACCAACAACAATTCGCTCAAACAGAAAAGCCCCGATCACACCAGTGACCGGGGCTTTTGACCATTTATAGAAGCAATCTACAGAGCGGCAAGAATGCGCTCAAGAGCTTCCTGCACTTTCGCCTTCAGAGCATTCTGCTCTGCAAGTTTTGCTTTTTGCTCGGCGACAATGTGATCGGGAGCATTGGCAAGAAACTTCTCATTGCCCAGCTTGGCTTCGAATTTACCAGCCACTTTGGTGATTTTGTCGATCTCTTTCTCAAGGCGCGCCTTTTCAGCGGAGAGATCGATCACACCTGCCAATGGCAACGCAATCGTGGCTTCATTGACCACCACCTGTGCGGCGCCTTGCGGCACATCGTCAGAGATCTTGATGTCTTCAACGCGCGCCAGCCGCTTGAGCACCGCATCCTGATTGGCAAGCCGCGCCTTGGTTTCCTCACTGGCTCCAACGATTTCCAGCTTCAGCTGGCTCGAAGGTGGAATATTCATTTCCGAACGCACCGAACGCACCGCCGTGATGACATCAACCAGCCAGTTGATCTCGTCGGCTGCACCCGTGTCGACAATGTCATAGCTCGGCCAGCTTTCAAGGATCAGCAGGCCATCGCGCGCCGGACCGGTCTTGCCAGTTTCAGCCCACAGCTCTTCGGTGATGAATGGCATCAGCGGATGAAGCAGCAAACAAATCTGATCCAGCACCCACGCAGCACAAGCCTGCGTTTCAGTTTTCGCAGCGCTTTCGCCTTCCGCCTGCAAAACAGGCTTTGACAGCTCGATATACCAGTCGCAATAAAGGTTCCAGACAAAGCGATAGAGCCCGTTGGCCGCATCGTTGAAGCGATAGGTCTCGATCGCGTCGGAGACTTCCTTCGCGGTCTTGGCCACTTCGGTGACGATCCAGCGGTTGATGGTTTCCTTGACCTTGTTAGGGTCGAACCCTTCCACGCGGGCACAGCCATTCATCTGGGTGAAGCGTGTCGCATTCCAAAGCTTGGTGCCGAAATTACGGTAACCGGCAACACGGCTGGTGGCCAGTTTGATATCGCGGCCTTGCGCGGCCATCGCCGTCAAGGTGAAGCGAACGGCATCCGCGCCATATTCTTCAACCAGATCCAGAGGATCGATGACATTGCCCTTAGACTTGGACATCTTCGCGCCATGCTCATCGCGCACCAGCGCATGAACATAGACCGTGTGGAACGGCTCTTGCTTCATGAAATGCATCGACATCATCATCATGCGAGCAACCCAGAAGAAGATGATGTCAAAACCGGTGACCAGAACGTCGGTCTGGTAATAACGCTCCAACTCAGGCGTTTTGTCCGGCCAGCCCAAGGTTGAGAATGGCCAAAGAGCAGAGGAGAACCAAGTGTCGAGCACGTCAGGATCGCGGGTCAGCTCGACGGCCTTGCCAAACTTCGCCTTAGCCTGCTCCATCGCCTCTTCTTCAGTATAGGCAACAAAGACGGATTCTTCCGGACCATACCATGCCGGGATCTGATGGCCCCACCAGAGCTGACGGGAAATACACCATGGCTCGATATTTTCCATCCACTCGAAATAGGTCTTTTCCCAATTCTGCGGCACAAATTTGGTGCGACCCTCACGCACGGACGCAATGGCTGGCTCGGCCAGCGTCTTCGCGTCGGCAAACCACTGATCGGTCAGCATCGGTTCGATGACAACGCCGGAACGGTCACCGAATGGCTGCATGATTTTCTTGCTTTCGACATAAGGCACTTCCGTGCCGTCTTCATCCTTGGCAAAGACGCAAAGGCCTTCGGCATTGATGGCAGCAACAATCCGGTTGCGCGCTTCAAAGCGATCCAGACCGCGATACTCATCGGGCACAAGGTTGATTGCATCCACTTCCGTCTCGCTCGGCAGCTCACCGGACTTGGCAATGGAAACGGCCAGCGCGGAACAATCCGCATACGGTGCACCATCGGCACGCAGCGCGGCTTTCACATCCATCAGCCGGTAACAAGGAATATTGCCGCGACGCGCAACCTGATAGTCGTTGAAATCATGCGCGCCGGTGATTTTTACCGCACCGGACCCGAACTCAGGATCTGGATATTCGTCGGTGATGATCGGGATCAGGCGGCGATGCTCTTTTGGACCAACCGGAATCTCACAGAATTTGCCAACAATCGGAGCATAGCGCTCATCAGACGGATGAACAGCAACAGCGCCGTCACCCAGCATGGTTTCAGGCCGGGTCGTGGCAATCGAAATATAGTCACGCTCTTCCTGGAAGGTGATGTTGCCGTCTTCATCCTTCTCCGTGTAGGTGTAGGTCTTCCCCCCTGCCAGCGGATACTTGAAGTGCCACATATGGCCGTCAACTTCCTTATTCTCCACTTCGAGATCGGAAATCGCAGTTTCAAATTTCGGGTCCCAGTTAACCAGCCGCTTGCCACGATAGATCAGGCCGTCATTATATAGCTCAATGAAAACCTTCTGAACGGCCTTCGACAGGCCCTCATCCATCGTGAAGCGCTCGCGCGACCAGTCAGCAGTCGCACCCAAACGGCGCAGCTGGTTGAAGATGGTGCCACCAGACTCGCCCTTCCACTGCCAGACACGCTCAAGAAATTTCTCGCGGCCCATCTCGCGGCGCGATGGCTCCTTGTTGGCTGCCAACTGGCGCTCAACAACCATCTGCGTGGCAATGCCCGCATGGTCCATGCCCGGCTGCCAAAGCACATCCTTGCCATGCATGCGATGGTAGCGGATCATTACATCCTGAAGGGTATTGTTGAGCGCATGGCCCATATGGAGCGAACCGGTCACATTCGGCGGTGGGATCACGATGCAGAAGCTGTCCTGCCCGTCCTTCTTGCCAGCGCCCGCCTTGAAGGCACCGGTTTCTTCCCACGCATCATAAAGGCGCGGCTCAACCGCCGCCGCATCGAATGTTTTCTCCAACATCATACTTCCATATCGCAGGCATTGAGCGGGGCAAGCCCCTCGCCTGTCTCTCACATGTCCGATCCGGGCCGACACAAGCCAAGCCTGATCAAAAAAGTCTCGGGTAAGGTGTAAATCCCATTCCGCCCCGGCCTGTCAACCATTTGCAGGGGCTTGCGCGCAATCTTGCGCCAACTGACGCATATTTCACGCACAAAAAGGACGCAAAAGCATCCATTTAGGGAAAGATAGATCTCAGAAATCAGATTGGTCCGGGTGATCAGCGAAAATGCTGCTCACCCCTGGACACTCGCTCGATCTCGGCGCGGACAAGCCGCTCCACCATGATCGGCAAATTCTGATCGAGCCAGGCCTTCAGCATTGGACGCAACATATCCTCGACCACATTTTCCATGGTGCGCGGATTGCTCGACAGGATCGTGTGGGTCAGATTGCCAAAGGCATTGGTGACAATGGAAGACACCTCATCGGATACCAAAGGCGATCCGCGCCCGACATCAGGCAAAGGTCCCGTTGGTGTCGGTTCGCTCTCCATGCTCGCCTTGAGCATTTCGGGTACCTTTTGCTCCAGCGTTTCATGAACCATCTGTTCGAAGTCAGACGCTTCAGGCTGAGCAGGTTCCGGCTCTGGCTCGGGTTCTTTTTCCGCAAACATCAGGTCATCGTCATGAGGCTCGACAATGTCGGGCTCTTGCCAATCACTCTGAAGCTCTAGAACATCTTCTTCCGGTTCATCAGCTTCCGCCGCCATGGCCGCCGCCATGTCCATTTCAAGATCTTCCTCAGGCTCCGACTCTGGCTCGGGTTCAGGCTCTGGTTCCGGAGCAGGACTGTCAAACAGCGCATCCAGATCATCCTGGCTCAGCTCGGTGTCACCCGCAGGCATCTCCGGCTCAGGTTCAGGCGCGCTCTCTTGACTAATGGCAGCTTCCTCGTCGGAAATAATGCGACGAATGGACGCCAGAATTTCCTCCATCGAGGGTTCTTTAGCTGCACTGGAATTCGACATGGCCTCACCCGAAACTACTGACAAACTAGGTCGATGACCGACTCATGCTCCGCCGTGAACATGATTCGGTTATCCATTAACTATAGGCGGTTTCAATATTTGTTGAAATCGGAACAGCCAAAAAGCGCCAATCAGGTGTGGAGGGACCGCCAATTTCCGCAAATAGTGAGCCTTATCGACCTGTCCGGTGGCACCCGATATGTGAGTTTTCACGCCGCCCATCATACCAATTGAAGCATGAACCGGACCGTCGCTCTGATTGCCCCATATACAAAAAGGGGCGCATATGCGCCCCGATTGTCATGAAATCATACTTGCATCAACTGCTGACGAGATAAGGAACGGGATCCACAGGATCACCCTTGATCCGCAATTCAAAATGCAACTGCGGGCTATCCACATCCCCGGACCGACCGGCCTGCGAGATGATCTGACCACGACGGACCTGTTGGCCTTTATTGACCATGACCCTGTCATTATGCGCATAGGCTGTCACATAGCCATTGCTATGCTGGACCAAAACCAGATTGCCGTAGCCTTTGAGCTTGTCGCCGGCATAAATGACCGTTCCACTTTCTGCCACACGAACAGCCGTTCCCTCAGGCACCGCGAGATTGATGCCGTCATTGCGACCCCCATCCCTCTTGCGGCCATAGTTGGAAATGATCCGTCCACGAACAGGCCAGCGGAATTGCAGATCTTTGGTAGCAACGCGTTTGGCGGCAGGCTTGGTCGGCACATCGGACATGACTTTATCTGGCAAACCAACCGGCTGTTTTAACGATGCCACCTTCTGCCGGGTCACCTTCGATTTTGCAGAAGAGATGGACCGTGGCTTGACTTTTGGCAGTTTCGACAACCGCAAGGGCGACTGCTTTTTCTGCTGCTGAACAGCCGACAGTACAGTGGGCTGACGATTGATCGATGCAGTAGAGGTGTAATCAACGCCCTTTTGCGGGATTTTCAAACGCTGTCCCATCCGAATGCGCGAATTGGGAGAAAGACCATTGGCCCGTGCCAGATCGCGGGTCGACACACCATAGCGACTGGCGATGCCACTCAAGGTGTCTCCGGCCATCACCATATGCCGATTTTGCGCATTTGCCTGCTGCTGATAGCGAGAAATACGTTGGGCATAAGGTGTTTTAGCTTGCAGACGCAGTGGGTTGGCCTTTGGCACACGCAAAGCGATCGGCATAGTGGGGATGCTGGACGACTGGGCAGTTGGAGACTGCCAGCTATTCTGAACCTGTTTCTGCGGCTGGCGCTGCTGCACGGGCTGTGTCGGCTGAACGTGGGCCTGCTGATAAACAGGAATGATCAACTGCTGACCCGGTGCAATAAAGCTCTGATCCACCAGACCGTTGATGTCGGCGATGGCTTTCTCAGGCACGCCATAACGGCGCGACAGGCTTTGGATATCATCACCCGGCAAGGCAGTAATCATAGACCCGCCAGCACTTGTCCAATGACCGCTGGTACGCGGCGCAGTAAAACCCTGTTGGTTCAGAGTGCTTTTTCTGGTCACTGGCGCGTTGGAAGTCTGAGGCTGAATGGCCGCAGGCGGCTGGATCGACGCTGTCGAACGGTAATCAACGGCCTTTGGTTTTGGCGATGATTTCGGCAACGAGAAGAATTTTGAAATCGAGAAGCGGCGTTTTTGCTCCACCGGCTTTGGTGGCATCGGCTGATAGGCAACGGGAACATCCACCTGTGGCGCAGCGGCGACAGGTTGCCTGCGATAGGAAGCAACACGCGACTGATTCTTATGCGGCGCTGCCTTTGGCATGCTGTCAAAACGCGAAACAACGACAGGAGGCCCGCCAAGCACATTCGGCTTTACCGACGCAGTAGCGGTGTAATCCACTCGATTAGACGTGACCGGAACAGACACAGGCACCCGGTTGCTTGAGGCGGACACCGGTACGGGTTGCGCGTTTGCCTGAACAATCGGCGGCATAGGTTGCGAATAGACCGGCACTGGCGTCGCATTCGGGATTGAATTGGTCACGATCTGCTGCTGTGGGGGTGTCGTCACATAGACCGTTCGAGGTGCGTTATAAACGGGAGCCGACTGAGTGACCGGACGCGCAGGCATACCAGCAGACGGCATAGACTGAACAGCCGCTGTCTGAACCGGCACCTGACTCGTTGAATTAGTGAAAACAGTTCTCTGATTGGGCGTATAACCCCGTTTTTGGGGGTCACCCCATTCCCGCTCCAGATCTCCACTACAAGCCGTCAGCATTGCTGCAATAGCAACAATGGACGTTGTTGAGAGACATTTACGCAATACTGAATAGTTCATGCCAACACCGGTTTTAAACGCACTACACCCCAGGCTTGGCTACAATTAAACCTCAGTATCCTTTCTAAACCCTTAAAAATGCATCTAAAACTGTCAATTGATTGAACGCGCACCAAACGCAGAAAGCCATAGATTTCAATCTATTGCACAAACAACCTACTAAAAGTCATGAGCATAAAAGACAAAGAACCCGACCAGTTTCACCCAAGCTTGCCCAAAGTAACCTGATCAGTCAAATCAAGTTTAAGCGGTGTTACCGAGATCTGCTGATTATAGATGGCATAAAGATCGGTGCCCGGCAGCGGTTCAGATCGGCGTCCTTGAAAGCCGAGCCAGAAATAGCTCTGCCCACGGGTGTCAACCCGCGGCTCAACGGTCAATTGAGCCTGATCCCGCCGTCCCTGCTTGGTGAAGACAATGTCTTGCACGTCATCGGGATGGCAATCAGGAAAGTTGATATTGAGCAGGGTCTGGAAAGGAAGATCATGATCGAGCAGGCTTTTGACGACTTCCGCACCCTTTTCCCTCGAGCAGGTCCAGTCAACACCATCCTTTGATTGCCAACCATAGGACTGGCTGAGTGCAAAAGAACGAATGCCCAGCAAGGCCCCTTCCATCGCACCGGCCACAGTGCCTGAATAGGTCACATCTTCGGCCATATTCTGCCCACGGTTGACGCCTGACAAGACCAGATCGGGTTTTTCCGGCAAGACATGCCCAACACCCATAATCACGCAATCGGTCGGCGTGCCCTGCACCGCAAAGCGTTTTTCGCCAAGCTCACGCAAGCGCAACGGATCATGCAGCGTCAGAGAATGGGACATCCCCGATTGCTCACTTTCCGGCGCAACAATCCAGACATCATCAGAGAGGGAGCGAGCGATCTTCTCCAGAACTTCCAGACCCGGAGCATTGATACCATCGTCATTGGTCAGCAGAATACGCATCTTTCCCTCATTGCTTCAAAATTTACGGTCGCGCACCCCCTTGTGCGCGACTTCGAAGGCCCGTCAAGCGAGCCACTTCATCATGGTGATACGCACAAAACTCACGCGCTGATCACCTCAAGGCCACCCATATAGGGTCGCAGAACCTCAGGAATCACGATTGACCCATCGGCAGTCTGATAATTTTCCATCACGGCAATCATGCAACGTCCAACCGCGACACCGGATCCGTTCAGCGTGTGCACGAATTTCACATGTTTCTCACCGGGCACCCGATAGCGGGCGTTCATTCGGCGGGCCTGAAAATCGCCGCAGGTGGAAACAGACGAAATCTCGCGATAGGCATTCTGCCCCGGCAGCCACGCTTCGATATCGAACGTGCGGCGCGCGCCAAACCCCATGTCGCCACAGCAGAGGGTCATCACCCGGTAGGCAATACCCAGCTTCTGCAACACAGCTTCGGCGCAGGAAAGCATCCGCTCCTGTTCGGCAACAGAGCTGTCCTCGTCGGTGATGGAAACCATCTCGACCTTGTTGAACTGGTGCTGACGCAACATGCCGCGCGTATCACGCCCAGCCGACCCGGCTTCGGACCGAAAACACTGGGACAAGGCCGTAAAGCGCATGGGCAACTGATCCCCGTCAATGATGTTGTCACGCACCAGATTGGTTAGCGGAACCTCTGACGTCGGTATAAGCCAGCGGTCATCATCGGTATGAAAGGCATCTTCGGAGAATTTCGGCAACTGTCCGGTACCATACATCGCATCCGAGCGCACCAGAGTTGGCACAGACACTTCATCATATCCATGTTCATTGACATGGAGATCAATCATAAACTGGCCAATCGCCCGTTCCAGCCGCGCCAGCTTGCCCTTCAGAACAACAAAGCGCGAACCGGAAATCTTGGCAGCGGCTTCAAAATCCATCCCGCCCAATGCTTCGCCAAGTTCGTAATGCTCCTTTGGCTCGAAGTCCATCTTGGGGATATCACCCCAGCTGTGATGCAGAACATTGTCCGCTTCATCCGCTCCGGGAGGCACATCATCCAACGCAAGGTTCGGCAGGCTACTCAAGGCTTCATTCAGCTCATCCTGCAAGGCACGGGTCTTGGTTTCGCCGTTCTGAATGATGCTTTTCAAGTCGCTCACTTCGGCCATCAGGGCCTGCGCTTTTTCCTCATCGCCAGCCCCTTTGGCTTTGCCGATTTCTTTCGACGCGGCATTGCGGCGCTGCTGAGCATCCTGCAAGGTCTGGGTATGGGCGATCCGCGCGTCATCCAGTGCGATCAAACGGGACGAGGAGGCTTCGGCGCCACGCGCAATCTGACCTTGATCGAAGCTTTCCGCATTATCGCGTATCCATTTGATATCAAACATGACACTAGTTCCGTTTGTTGCACTGTCACAAAATCATGGGAAGCGGACATGATGACCGCCCCACTCGACGCCACCTTAGTCTCAAGGCTCCACCCTGAAAAGACAAATCAAGTCTGATGAGAAAATCAGGAAGGAGGCGAGTCGACGATAGATTGATGGCCGCGCGAAAAATAGGTAATGGCATCAGAAGACGCAACCCCCGCGCAAGGCCGGACCGTCTTTCAAGCGAGTAACCCACAAACTGTGTCACTTGCGCAACGAAATCATGCGAACATAGTGGGCGTAACAAAACGGGCGGCAAAGCCGCCCGAAGTCAAAATTCACTCTTTGGAGAATTCTTCGCCTTCCAGTTCCTTTTCAAGGCGCCTTTTCTCAACCAGCCGCACCGACCAGATCGACAGCTCGTAGAGCAGCAACGTTGGCACCGCCAATCCAAGCTGACTGACAGGATCCGGCGGGGTCAAAACCGCAGCCATCACGAAGGTCGCCACCACGGCATATTTCCGCTTGGCCTTGAGGCCCTCGGCATCCACCAGCCCGGCACGCGCCAGCAAGGTCAACACCACCGGCAACTGGAACACCAATCCGAAGGCAAAGATCAGGGTCATGATCAAGCCGAGATATTCACTCACTTTCGGCAAGTGGGTAATATGCGCGACCCCTTCCCCGGTCTGCTCCATCGACAGGAAGAATTGCATCGCCAGCGGCATGACCACGAAAAAGACCAGCGAAGCCCCGATGGCAAACAGGATCGGCGTGGCGATCAGAAACGGGACAAAGGCCTGCCGCTCATGCTTATAAAGCCCCGGTGCCATGAACATATAGATCTGGCTGGCAATGATCGGAAAGGCGATGAACAGAGCCCCGAATAGAGCCAGTTTCAGCTGGGTGAAGAAATATTCCTGCGGTGCAGTGAAGATCATTTCGACCTGACGCGACTCACCCACAGCAGTCTCGTAAGGGATGATCAGAATATTGAAAATATCAGCGGCAAAGAAGAAGCAGATCAGGAAGGCTATAACGACAGCGATGACCGCTTTCATCAGTCGGCTGCGCAATTCGATCAAATGCGAGATCAACGGAGCCTTGCTCTCCTCGATCAGCTCTTTTTCACTTTCAGTCATTCAATCGGCCTTTGCGCTGGTTTTGTCAGCAGACGTTTTTTCCCCGTCAGCCGGGGCATCAACAGAAGGAGCATCAGGGGCAGCCTCTGATACGGACTTAGAAACAGGCTCAGGGGAAGCGACAGTAATTGCTTCAGGGACAGGCTGGGTCTCGCCTTCATCAACCAGATCCGCAGCCGCTGTATTGGCGGCTTCTTTGCGTGCCGCCACATCAGCCATGGCTTCGTCATAGTCCCAGGTATTTTCGTTGAGGTCCTTTTTCAGTTCCTCTTTGACGTCATTAAGAGAGCCAATTTCCTTGGTCACAGCATCCTTGATGGCATTGGTCGGGTTCAGCTTGCGCACGTCGCCAATGGTATTCTTGACGTCGTCAAGCTCCGCTTCCCGCAAGGCTTCATTGAACTGACTTTGGAAGTCCCCCGCCATCTTGCGCATGCTGCCCACCGTCTTGCCGATGGTCCGCAGCAGACCGGGCAATTCCTTTGGCCCGACCACCAAAATGGTAACAATGACGATGACGAGTATTTCCGTCCAACCAATATCAAACATGGATGCACAAAGGCTCCGCAAAAGAGAAACGACAATAGGTGTAGCGCCCAGCGACTAAACGCAGCGCAAAAGCTTCACACCACCCCTACCCGCACGACGGCAGCAAAACAATACCTGCCCCGGTCAGAACCGAAAAAGCGCGACGCCGGAGAGCTTTAAAGCAAACAGGCCCGAAGCTTGGCAGGTATAACAGGTCTCAGCTGACCTTGTTTTTCTCTTCGCTGTCAGAAGAAACCGTTTCAGAAGGCTTGTTCTCGATCGCGTCCTGCGGGGTATCTTCGTCTTTGAGGCCTTTTTTAAAGCTGTTGATGCCTTTGGCCACATCACCCATCAATTCGGAGATTTTGCCACGACCGAACAGCAATACGACCACAACCGCGATGATGACAATCTGCCAGATACCAATCTGTCCCATTTGAATTCCCTGTAATTGATCTTGTCGTTATGGGAAGCATAGCTCCCGCTTATATTTATGCCTGGTTTGTTGGCACTGTTACCTAGAGAGATAAGCCCTTTAGTCTTCCTTGGCAAATATCAGCACATCTTTTTTACGAAAGGATACACCGATATTCTCGCCAACACTGAATATCTGCCCTGTCCCGGAGCGCACAAAAAAGGAATGCTCCACTCCCTTGACCGAGATCTCATAGAGATCCACCTCGCCAAGAAACATCCGCCGGCGCACCCTTGCGGCAATGGCTGGCACATAATTGTCGTCAATCGCCACATGCATCTTGATGCCCTGCTGGCGAATGCAGACCATCAGTGGCTGCTCCTCTTCAAAGCCCTCGCAGGCAAAGTCCCCTATCACCGATCTGGCCTTGCCAGAGCGATAAACACCTTCAATTTCATTGAGATCGGAGAAAAAGCGTGCAGCCCAATGATTGACGGGATGATAGTAAAGCTCTTCCGGCTTCGCATATTGGACTATCCGCCCATCGCGCAAAAGAACGATCCGGTCGCTCATCCGCAGCGCTTCTTCGGGATCATGGGTAACAATGATGCATGTCGCCCCGATCTCACGCAGGACCGCCAGCGTCTCGTCCCGCACCCGGTCACGCAACCGATTGTCGAGACCTGAAAAAGGTTCATCCATCAACAAGATACTGGGGCGCGGTGCAATGGCGCGCGCCAGAGCTACCCGTTGCTGCTGTCCACCTGAAAGCATATGTGGATAATGGTCGGCATAGTCCTCCAGCCCCACACGGCAGAGCGCCGCCATGGCTTCGGTCTCTGATGCCTTGGCTGGCAAGTCGGTCAGCCCGAACATCACATTGCGCAGGATCGAGAGATGTGGGAACAGCGCATAATCCTGAAACATCAGCCCGACACTGCGTTTTTCAGGTGGCACAAAAGTCCGGTCGGAGGAAACATCAAGGTCATTGATCAGAACGGCACCCGCGGTTTGGCGCTCGATACCCGCAGCAATCCTGAGCAGGGTTGTTTTGCCCGACCCAGACTGGCCCAGCAGCGAAATGACCTCACCGGGCTTGATGCTCAGCGAAATATCCTTGAGCACTTCAAGCCCGTCAAAGCTGCAGGCAACCGATTGAAAGGTCAGCCCGGCAGCAAAGGTTGCTCTTGCCGTACCCCGATCACCCCAGTCACCATTCTTTCGCTCTGCGTTCATTCAAGACTCCGCACTCACTCTTCCCCGTCCATGTAGCGCGACCGGGGGTAAAAACTCAAACTGAAATTGTTTGAAACACTTATAGCCAAAAGTCGGACGATCGCAACACGATCACTCATCCTCCAGCGCAACCGCTTCCAGAGCTTCCGCCTCATCGGGATCAAGCGGCTCTTCATCATCAGCCAGATCCTCATTGTCATCAGGTCTCGGCATGGAGAAAGCAGGCGGCAAGGCGGAATCGATCATCCCTGCCCCTTTCAGCTCTTCCAGCCCCGGCAAATCCTTGATCGAAGCGAGATCAAAATGAACCAGAAACCGGTCACTAGTGCCGAACGTCACCGGACGACCCGGCGATTTGCGCCGCCCTCTCACCCGGATCCATTCGGTCTGAAGCAGCACATCAAGCGTGCCCCTGACGGTCGAGACACCGCGAATTTGCTCGATTTCCGCCCGTGTCACAGGTTGGTGATAGGCAATGATGGCTAGGGTTTCCAGCGCCGCACGGGACAATTTACGCGGCTCAATCGATTCGGCTTGCATCAAAAAGGCCAGATCCTTGGCAGTGCGGAACAACCATTTCCCCTCCACCTCAATCAGATTGACCCCACGCTCCGCATAATCCTGCTGCAATTGCTTGAGCAAGGCGCGGACATCAAGGTTATCAGGCATTCTGAGGGCGATTTCGCCAATGCTCATCGGCTCGGCACTGGCAAATAGCAACGCCTCAAGCATTCGCTTGAGCTGCAGCCGCGCTTCAGCAGCCAAAGCCGACAAGTCGGGATCTTGTTCAAAATCGCCAAAATCCGGCAATGTGCCATCATTCTGTATCATCATGCCTTCCTTGGGGTCCGAATATAAATGGTGCCAAAGGCATCTGTTTGCTTCACCTCCAGCTTGCCTTCACGCACCAACTCCAGCGAGGCGGCAAAGGAGCTGGCCATTGCGGTCACCCGGATATCAGTCATTTGCAAATAGCTTTTGAGGATCACATCGACGGGCGTCCAATCCGGTTGTAGACCGACCAGTCGGGTCAACACATCGCGCGCCTCTTGCAAGGACCAGACCTGCCGCTTGCGCACATGCACCAGCGACACCGATTGCCGCTGTCGCAAAGCCGCATAAGAGGTCAGCAAATCATACAGAGACGCCGAAAAGTGGATCTTGCGATTAAGCGACATATCCTCAGGCTGGCCCCGCAGGAAAAATTCCTTGCCCAATTGCGGACGTTCCATCAACTCACCGGCAGCCTTGCGCATCGCTTCTAGCTTGCGCAACCGGAAAGCCAACATCGCGGCCAACTCTTCACCGCTCGGCTCGTCGCTTTCATCCACCTCAGGGATCAACAGCCGTGATTTCAAATATGCCAACCATGCAGCCATCACCAGATAATCCGCAGCCAGTTCAAGCCGCAACTGCCGCGCCTGCTCGATGAAGATGAGATATTGTTCTGCGAGCGCCAGCATCGAAATCTTGGTCAGGTCAAGCTTCTGCTGCCGCGCCAGGGCCAACAAGAAATCAAGCGGGCCTTCAAAGCCCTCCACATCGACAATCAGCGCCTCTTCACCGACGCCTGCCTTCTGCACCAGATTGATGCCTGCCATATCGGCCCATTTGTCTGCTGCCTCATCGGCCGCGACTGCATCCGCCGCTTCCAAAGGGGCATCCGTATCAGGCTCTGGGATTTCATCTTCAATGACCGACATGAGTTTGTTCCTGCAGCAAAGTGCTGCACCTGCGCCAAGGCGCAGACCAATAGGGCAAAGACCCTCTTTCACCACTCAAAGACTAACCGCTAATCCAGACCCAACCAAGTCCATAAACAGAAAACCCGGCAACAAGGCCGGGTTTTCTCTTATCCTTGGGACAAGCAAACTATTGTCTGGCAACCAGACAGTCACCGCCAGCATTCTTGATGCTCTGGCAAAAAGCTGTCGCTCCGGCACGATCACCAAAGGATCCGACACGCACCCGGTAAAAGGTGCCACGGTCGCCCAAATTGGCTTCCTTGATGTCCGGCTGATATCCGCTGAGGATCGGCAGCCGCGCCTGAATGTTGGCAAAGCTCGCGCGGGCCTGATCAGGCGTCCGCTGGGACGTGACCTGAACCGTGTAACCACCACTCGAAGCATTGTTTGTCTGCGTGGCAGGACGCGGAGCAACGGGCTGGGCAGGCGTGCTTGGAGGCGCAAGCTGCGTCGGGCTGGTATCAGCAGGTTGCTGTGCCTCTGCAGCTTTTTGCAACGCCACCAGTTCCGCTGGCTTGGAACGCGGCAATGGCAAATCACTCGTTGTATTTGCGGCGTTGGCATCAGTCTCTTGCAGCAAGCCACCCTGATCAATGCCATTATTGAAGGTTGAATTCATCGCCTGCTCAGACGGGGTCTGATTCAGCAGTTCCTTATCAACAGATGGCGTTTGTGCCGTATTGGCCGCATCCCCGGAATTGGCAGTTACGATGGTGCCATCGGGACGAACCACGACGGTCCGCACTTCCTTTGGCCGCACCGGATTGGTCGATCCGGGCGTGTCCCCATTCTGCGCGACATTGGTTTCACCACCAGAGAGGGAAATCACCCGCGGCGCCTGACCATCACGGGTCATGGCAAGCGGCTTCTCGGTTGCCGGCATCAAAGTGCTCGGACCTTCGTCACTCTTGGTGCCATCAATGCGATCATAAACGGCGGCATTCTGGTTGGGAATCACCTTACCGCCCGGATCATCCGGCACTTCTTTCACCGGATCAGTTTTGGCCTCGACCACAGGGGTTTCTGTACTGTCCGAACCACTCTGAGCAAAGCCCCAGGCAATCAGGCCACCAACAGCAATCACACCAACCACAGCCAAGGCAGCAATCAAGCCTTTGCGCGATTTCTGTGACTTTGCAGGCGGAAGTGCGGTCATGTCAGGGTCAAGGGTGGAATATTCCTCTTCGCCAACATAAGGCGAACTCTCCGCAGCAGCCTGTGCTACACCGGGATCGGCATATGTCCCATGTGGTCCAGATGTCATCAGATACTCGTCTGTGGCACCATAACCACCCTGCTGATTGGCATAGGGGTCAGGTTGGGCATAAGGTTGCTGATAGCCACGCTCATACCCGGCATCACTCTGCTGATCGGCATACCCGGCATAACCCTGATCCCGACCGCTCACATCAACTGCAGGTGCAGCTGGCGCATGCTCACGCATCGGGTCCGGATAATGAGGCGACGGCTGAAACTCTGGCTGCGCCGGGCTTTGATTGAAGGCAGCAAAAGGATCGGAAGCCGGATCACTGGCGACCGGAGCACGAACTTCTGGCACAGCCGGTTGCGCATAGACTTCAGGCTCCTGACTTTCAGGCTGCGCATAAGAAGGAGCATAACCGGCGGACTGCTCGCGTTCTGGCCGCGACCAGGACGCTTGCTCATCTGCCTGCGCCTGCGGAGCAGGCTTTTGATATGGTTGAGAATCGGCCGAAGGCTGCCCGGGACGGAACCCACTCAACGGGTCCGCCGGAGCTGCCTCACGTGCAGGCTCGCTGGGCTGATAGCTTGGAGCGGAATCACGCTGCGACGGACGGCTCAATTGACCATAGCTGCCACTGGTAGACACATCATCTTGTTCGCGAGACGAAGCGGCCGGAGTGGCAGGGCTCTCACTAGGGCCACCACGGATCAGGCTGCTCCAATCGTCAAGGCTTGGTGCACGCCGCTCCGGTGCAGATGGTGCTGGGGTGGCTGGCTCATAGCGCATGGAAGCACTGACAGGTGGCGCAACTGGCGCCTCCTGTTCTGGCTCGACGGCTTCATCCTCAGCCTCAGGCATCTCAAAACTCTCAGGCTGTGGACCGCGCAGACCCGCAGAAAAATTCGGAGCGGGAGCGGAAGGCTCCTCAGACGTTTCAGGCGGCTGTGGAGCTGGCTGCTGGGCCTGCGGAGCTGGCTGTTGGGCCTGAGGGGCCTTTGGTGCCAAAGGATGCGGACGCATCATAGGATCGGGATCGGATTGAGGCGCAGGTTCGGAAGGGCGTTGCGCGCTGTCCAATCCTTGCTGAATACGCAATTCACGAATAAGCTCCTGTTCGAGCTCCCGCAATTCTTCTTGCGAAACCGCCGCAGGCTGCCCGGAAGGCTGTCCTTTCGGGCTCGCAGCAAAATCGAAGTCCTGATTGACGATTCGATCCAGCTCCGCGAGCGGATCCTCTATTGCCTGTCCCCCAGCGGACTGGGGTTGGCCTTGATCACGGGATGAGGGCCAACCTGGAATCGGAGGGATGGGCTTCTTGTCATTTGTATCAGACATGACGATTTGCCTTTATAATCATACTCTTCACTCGTACTGCCTGGCAAAGCTTGTCTGGAACTATGTCCGACGCGACCTTATCGCATTTCTTCTGGTGCCTTCACACCAAGCAAGCTGAGGCCCGTAGCAATGACGGTCGCAACAGCTTGAACGAGAGCCAAGCGCGCTTGTGTCATCTTTTCATCTTTAGCGTTAATAAAGCGTAATTGCGGCATTTCCTTGCCTTTGTTCCACACAGAATGGAAATATCCGGCAAGGTCATAAAGGTAAAAAGCCACTCTGTGCGGCTCTTGTGTTTCCGCAGCACCAGCCGCAATACGTGGAAATTCAGATAGCTTGCGAATAAGTGCCAATTCAACTTCATCCTCGAGGCTACTCAAATCGGCTTTTGCAAGATCTGCCGGAGCAACCGAAAGATTAGGCACTTCAGTGGCAGCCTGACGCAAGACCGACTTAGTCCGGGCATGGGCATATTGGACATAAAAAACCGGATTGTCCTTGCTCTGCTCGGTTACTTTTGCAAAGTCAAAGTCGATGGTCACCTCGGATTTTCGATACATCATCATGAAGCGCACAGCATCGCAGCCGACTTCTTCCACAACGTCACGCAAAGTGATGAAGTTCCCGGCCCGCTTAGACATTTTCAGCTGTTCGCCATCGCGCATCAGGTTGACCAGCTGGCAAATTTTGACTTCCAGACCGCCGTCCCCTTGCGTGATTGCAGCTACCGCCGCCTTCAGCCGTTTGACATAGCCCCCATGGTCAGCCCCCAGAATATCGACCTGCTGGGCATAGCCACGCTTGAACTTGTCAAAGTGATAGGCAATGTCGTTTGCAAAATAGGTATTCGACCCATCCGACTTCTTGAGCGGCCGATCAATATCATCGCCAAAATCAGTGGAGCGGAACAGGGTCTGCTCGCGGTCTTCCCAATCATCAGGCAACTGTCCTTTGGGAGGCGGCAAGGTGCCAACATAGACCTGGCCCTTGTCGGTCAGCCAGTCGATGGCTTCCTTTACACGATCATGATCACCGTAAATAAGACTGCGCTCGGAGAAGAAAACGTCATGTTTGACATTCAGCACCGCAAGGTCACCGCGAATCATTTCCATCATTTTATCGACGGTGAAGGCGCGCACCAGTGGCAGCCATTCCTCTTCAGTGGCCTGTTTGAGCTTGTCACCATGCTCCTTAGCCAAGGCCTGCCCGATCGGCACCAGATAGTCACCGGGATAAAGCCCATCCGGGATGTCGCCGATGACGTCGCCCAGCGCCTCGCAGTAGCGCAGATAGGCAGAGCGCGCCAGCACATCAACCTGCGAACCTGCATCATTGATGTAATATTCGCGGCACACATCATAGCCCGCAAAGTCCAGCAGATTAGCGATACAATCCCCCAGCACAGCACCGCGTGTATGCCCCACATGCATCGGACCGGTCGGGTTGGCCGAAACATATTCGACATTGATCTTGGCACCCTTCCCCAGATTGCTGCGGCCAAAATCAGCGCCGCTCTCAACTATCGTGCGCACCACGCCGCGCCAGAAATCATCAGACAGTGTCAGGTTGATAAAGCCCGGCCCCGCGACATCAGCCTTGGCAACATCACCATCTTGCATTATCACATCGACAATCTTGGTGGCGACGTCGCGCGGCTTCATGCCCACCTGCTTGGCCAGAACCATGGCCGCATTGGTCGCCAGATCACCGTGGGACGCATCGCGCGGCGGTTCCACATTGACCCGCGACAGATCAAGCGCCGCCCCATCGCGCGCCGCAAGATCCGTCTTGCCAACAGCAGCAACAACCCGTTCGGTAAACAGCGTAAAGACGTTCATTTCAATTCCAGTCTGATGTCTTGATGGACCACAGCCCGGCGCCGACCTCTTCGGTGCGCGGCGCGACTGCTTGGTCCGTTCTTCCATAGCGTCAAAGGGACAAAGGCATTTTTCACAGCCCAAGATCCACACAGATCTAATCCCGTGAGAAGCATCTTGCAAATGCCAAGCCGTCAAACGGCTCTATCCCTGTTCTTTCAAGGGTTCGGCTACGCTCTAGCGCAAATCCGGAGTGACGTCAAACAATCGCAGATGCTCCAGAATGGCAAACCGATCCGTCATCCCCGCCACATAGTCCGCCACGCGTCGGGCAAAGACCTCATTGTCGCAATCAACCAGCCCATAGCGCCATTCTTCCGGCAAGGTTTCTGGACCCGCAAAATGATGATTGAACAAATCGCGCAACACCAGCTCCGCATTGCTCATCACTTGCATCACATGGGTGTCGCGATAGACACGCTCGAACAAAAACCGTTTGATGCCGGCTTCTGCCTTGGCCATGTCATCGGAGAAACAAACGATGGTCTCCCCGGCCCTGCGCACAGCCTCCACATCACCGGGTGCAATCCGCTCCAGATTGGCAAGAGAGGTCTTTATGGCATCCTCCACCAGCCACGTTATCAGGCGGCGGACGATTTCATGCACCACCCGTGGCTCTTCAAGCCCCGGATAACGCGCCCGCACCTCACGCAAGGCATCGCCTGCCAGCGGCACGTCGCTCAGGTCATCAAGCGAAATCAACCCCGCCCGCAAGCCATCATCTATGTCGTGGGTATTATAGGCAATATCATCAGCAACGGCCGCGGCCTGCGCTTCGATGCTGGCATGGGACCAGAGCATCAAATCCTGCTGCTCCGCATAGACCCGAATACCAAACGGTAACCCTTGCGAATAGTGCCCGATACCTTGGCCACTTTCATCTGTCAGCGGACCATTATGCTTGACCAGTCCTTCGAGCGTTTCCCAGCTCAGATTGAGCCCGTCATAATCCGCATAATGCCGCTCCAGCTCGGTAACCACCCGCAGGGATTGGGCATTGTGATCAAAGCCGCCATAGGGCTGCATCAAATCATCCAGTGCCCGCTCCCCCGCATGACCAAAGGGCGTGTGACCCAGATCGTGAGACAGAGCCAGCGCTTCGGCCAGATCCTCATCCACAGACAGAGCACGGGCAATCGAGCGAGCAATCTGGCTGACTTCGATCGTATGGGTCAGCCGCGTCCTGTGCATATCACCCTCATGATACAGAAAGACCTGCGTCTTGTGCTTCAACCGGCGAAAGGCCGAGGAATGAATGATCCGGTCGCGATCCCGCTGGAACGGCGTCCTTGTCGGGCTGTCAGCCTCCGGGAAAAGCCGCCCCTTGCTTTCCAGCGGCTGCACCGCATAGACAGCTCTGGGCTGCGCACCGAAACCGATCATTGCCGACATAATATTATCCATTCTGCATTCAAGAATTTGCAAGACGAGCGCCAAACCCATTGACTTAACGCTAGGCTGCCTTAACTATCAGGGTAACTCGAACACTGTGTGAATGTCTGACCAATTTGGTCCATCCACAGAAGACACACCACTCTTCTCGCCAAGTGATTGAGGATAAAGGTCAAGTCTGCCTATTTCTCCATCACTGCGTTCAATAAGAGCAAAACGGGACAGTTTTTCATGTCGCAAACCATCACAGTCACCGACAGTGCCATTCGCCGAATCGCCTTCATCCTGTCAAAGGAACAGGAAGGCTCGATGTTGCGCATATCCGTCTCAGGCGGCGGCTGCTCGGGCTTCCAGTATAACTATGACCTCGTCACCGAGAAGGAAGAGGATGATCTGGTCATTGAGCGCGACGGTGCAATTGTGCTGATCGACCCGATGACCCAGCAATATATGGAAGGCTCCGAAGTCGATTTCGTCGACGACATCATGGGGCAGGCCTTCCAGATCAAGAACCCTCTTGCCACCGCCTCTTGCGGCTGCGGAACCAGTTTCGCTCTCTGACACTGAGCCATTTCGCGTCCCGGCATCTGGCGACCCGATTTCATCCTATCAGAAGATTTATCGCCCGGACGGGCAAAGGCAAACTCCATGCGCATCGCAACCTGGAACATCAACGGCATCAAGGCCCGTCAACCAAATCTTCTGCGCTGGCTGGAAGAGGAAAAACCTGACATTGCCTGCCTTCAGGAAATCAAATCCGTCGACGAAGCTTTCCCGCGCGCCGAGATCGAGGCGCTGGGCTATAATCTTGAAACCCACGGCCAGAAGAGCTTCAACGGCGTGGCCTTGCTGTCCCGCACCCCGTTTGAAGAAGTCAATCGCGGCCTTCCCGGCGACGACGCCGACGAACAGGCCCGCTTCATTGAAGGCGTATTGTCGACCGATAAAGGCCCGTTGCGGGTCGTCAGCCTCTATCTGCCCAATGGCAATCCGGTCGACACCGACAAATATCCCTACAAGCTCAATTGGATGCGCCGCCTGATCGACTGGTCCAAAAGCCGTTTGGAACTGGAAGAAGCCTTCGTCCTGTCGGGCGATTACAATGTGATCCCCACCGCCGATGACGTGCATGACCATGACGCTTGGTGGGGCGATGCGCTCTATCGCACCGAAACGCTGGAATTGTTTCGTGAATTGAAAGCGCTGGGGCTGACCGATGCCTTGCGTGCCTGCAACGCGACCCCGCATCTCTATTCCTTCTGGGATTATCAGGCAGGCGCATGGCCGCGCAATCACGGCATCCGCATCGACCATCATTTGCTGTCACCAGAAGCCGCCAATCATCTTAACGGCTGCGTCATCCAGAAAGACACTCGCGACTGGGAAAAACCATCCGACCATGTCCCGGTGATGCTGACGCTCGATTGCACGCCGCAATAAGCTGAAAGCTGAGAGAGTTGACATCTGACTGTCCAACAAAAAAGGCGGACCATTTGGGGGCCGCCTTTTTTTGATCCAAAATTTCGTCCGCTTCAGCGCTTGACGCCATTGACCCATTCTTCGGCCATCGCCACGGCCTTCTTGCGCGTTGATTCATCGGCCAGCGCAAAAGCAGCCTCCTGCCGATCCAGCACAACCGGATTGCCCGAATCCAGCAGCCGCGCAATGGTCAGCCATTTCAGACCATTGACCGGCTGACGAGGCACCTTGTCCCCTTCCAGCAACAGATCCCCAAGCCGCAATTGGGCATTGATATGGCCTTTACGCGCAGCCTTATTCAGCCAGCGAGCCGCCTGCCGCGGGTTGGTCGCGCCGTTGCCGCCATCCAGATAGGACAAGGCCAAATGATATTGTGCATCCGGATCGCGGAAATAGGTCGCCGCATATTGCAAGATTTCGTGGGCCTTCTGTCGGTTCGGCCGCACTTTGCGTTCTATGCCGACTTTCAGAAATTCACTGATTTTGACAAAGGCATTTGAGACATACCGCGCTTCGATGGAACCGGGTCGCGCATCCCCGTGTTGAGCCACGATGCCGTTGAACAAGTCAAAGGCCCGTGCCTTGTCCTTTGAAACGCCATCCCCTTCGGCATACATCCGCCCCAGCTTCCACTGAGACACCATATGGCCATTATGCGCCGCATAGGTCAGCGCATTGACAGCAGCGGTCTTGTCACCAAACTGATAAGCCTGAGCACCAAACCGGAAAGCATCATCCGGCTGAGCGCCGCCTTGGAGCATGGTGCGAGGATCAAAAGCGAAGCTCGGTGTCGCCACCATGCCTGCGACAAGCGCAGTCATGGCCAAGGCGCAAGCCTTACTCAGCCATTTGCCGTGCATCCCGTTCATGTAAATCACCGAACGTTTCACCATTGTGTTGAGCCGGTCTCATAGCGGACCCGCTTCATTGATTTCGTCCGCCTGTCGCGGCTCCCTGTATCGTTGGGTATCTCAGGCAATTGATGCTCCGATCGCTTTCACGCCCAAACACGTTGCGCCATCAAGTGTCGTGCAAACTTGTCGATAATTTGACGAAGCAAAAAATGTGTCTGACGTGGTAAACTGCGATGCAGCCCGTTTCCAAGCCGCAGAGATCCACTCAAAGAAACGCACTCTGAAAGGTCTCTAGGGCGTCGCGCCTGTATCCCGAGAACCAAATTTGGCAGCATAATGTGGCTGAAGACGGGCAGAAACCATGAAGCATCATGGTTAACAAATTACTTTCTTGTAACCCGTGTCTTTTGTGCAACGCATGACAGTACGGCAGCCGCCCCGATGCCGCAATCGTGGTCAGTAAACAGCAAGACACAACGATATGGAAAAAGAAACTGTTAGCAAAAATAGAGCAAACAAAGCGCTAGCCGTAGATCAAATCTGCCCGTTGCTCAAAGGCAGTTGAGAATTTGTGGAAGGCCTTGTCGAACATTGCCCCCATCAGTCCGGACAGCATCCGGCTGCGAAATTCATAATCAATATAGAAGACAATAACCGACTGATCGCTCCGCCCTTCGACCGGCTCAAAGGTCCAGCGATTTTCCAAATGCTTGAAGGGCCCGTCGAGATACTCCACCAGAATCTGGTGCTGCTTGGGCAACAGGGTCACCTTTGAGGTGAAGCTCTCACGAATCATCTTATAGGCGACCGTCATGTCAGCGACCATGACGGCACCCTCAGCACTCGACTTTTCGCCTCGCACATGCAAAGCCTTGCAGAGCGGCACAAATTCGGGATAACGGCGGATATCAGCCACCAGATCAAACATCTGCTGGGCGGAATGCTGAACCGTCTGGCGGGTCTCAAATTTCGGCATAAGTGGGCAGGATCCTCACTCAGCGTCCGAGCTTGGCGAGCCGCGCAGCCTTCAGCTTGGCAAAATCATCCCCCGCATGATGCGACGAGCGGGTCAACGGATTGGCAGAGACCAGCATGAAGCCCTTGGTATAGGCGATGGTTTCATAGCCCTTGAATTCCTCCGGCGTGACAAAAGACATCACCGGATGGTGCTTCTTGGTTGGCTGGAGATATTGGCCAATCGTCAGGAAGTCAACGTCAGCAACTCGCAGATCATCCATCAGCTGCAACACTTCATTGCGCTCTTCCCCAAGGCCCACCATAATGCCGGACTTGGTGAACATGGTCGGATCGATTTCCTTGACCTGCTGCAACAGACGGATCGAGTGGAAATAACGGGCACCCGGCCGGACCTTGAGATAGTTGGACGGCACGGTTTCCAGATTGTGGTTGAAGACGTCCGGCTTGGCCGCAACCACCGTTTCAAGAGCCCCTTCCTTGCGCAGGAAGTCAGGCGTCAGAACCTCGATGGTGGTCTCTGGCGAGGCGGCACGAATGGCATGAATGACATCGGCGAAATGCTGCGCGCCACCATCATCAAGATCATCCCGGTCAACCGACGTGATCACCACATGCTTCAGACCCATTTGCGCCACAGCGCGACCGGTATTTTCCGGTTCTTGGGGATCCAGCGCATTGGGCATGCCGGTAGACACATTGCAGAAAGCACAGGCACGGGTGCAGATTTCACCCATGATCATGAAGCTCGCATGTTTGTGCGACCAGCATTCGCCCATATTCGGGCACCCAGCCTCTTCACAGACCGTGACGAGATTGTTTTCCTTCACGATGTTGCGGGTCTCCTTGTAGGTCGGAGAACCTGGCGCTTTCACCCGGATCCAGCTTGGCTTGCGCTGGACCGGATTGTCAGGCCGATGGGCCTTTTCGGGATGGCGTGGACGCGGAGCCGCTGAAGCCTGTACGCCTGCATTTTCGGAAACCGTATCAATGATGGTGACCATTCACTCTTCCTCGCCATCCCGCTATTTCAAAAAACTGACCTGCTATATGTGACCGCCTTCAAACGGTCTAGCCGATTAGCTTCGAATTTTCTGATAGATAAACAACACCAGGATCGCCCCGAGCGTCGCGATGATCGTTGTATCCAGCAGGGCATTCTGCACGAATGTGATGTTGAAACGGCTTGCAACGAAACCACCAACAAATGCCCCAATAAGACCAACAATCAGATTGGTCAGAAGACCGTGATCGGACTTCGTGACTTTCTCAGCAATAAAGCCGGCCACGATGCCGACAATGATCCATCCGATAAACCCCATATCTTTGCCTCTCTCACTCATTGCATGCTGCGGCGTTTGCCCGCGTCATGCATCCTCTTGCCAGTCAAACCTCTGACTGGCCTCAAACAGAGCCCGAACTTTCTGCACCCCACCCATAGATAGCATCTTAACGAGCATCTTCAAGAAAAAGCGCAGTGTTGAGGTCAGTCTTCCAACCTCAACTTTGTTTTGAAACACAAGGGGTCACCCGTGAACCATCCAGACCGCTAGGCCTGGATCATCATGTCATAGGCTTCACGCACCGATTCCGGCATCATTTCCGACAGGGTCGGATGCGGGAAGATGGTGTGCATCAGCTCTTCTTCGGTAGTCTCAAGACCCATTGCGACACAGAAACCCTGAATAAGCTCGGTTACCTCCGCGCCAATCATGTGCGCGCCCAGCAGCTGGCCGGTTTTCTTGTCAAAGATCGTCTTGATCATGCCTTCCGGCTCACCAAGTGCAATCGCCTTGCCGTTGGCGATGAACGGGAAGCGACCCACACGAACATCAAGACCTTTTTCCTTGCAAGCCTGCTCGGTGAGACCAACGGATGAGACCTGTGGTTGGCAATAAGTACAGCCCGGAATCTTGCTCTTGTCCATCGGATGCGGCTTCTTGCCAGCAATTGCCTCTACACAGACCACGCCTTCATGCTCGGCCTTGTGAGCCAGCATCGGAGGCCCGGCCACATCGCCAATCGCATAGATGCCATCGACATTGGTACGGCCATAATCGTCAATCACGATGCAACCGCGATCAGTCTTGATGCCCAGTTTCTCAAGACCGAGATTCTCGATATTGCCAACAACCCCGACAGCAGAGATCAGGCGATCCGCCTTGATGGTTTCAGTCTTGCCACCCTTCTTCTCAACCTTGGCAACAACATTGTCGCCCCCCTTGGTGACACTGGCCACCTTGGCTTCGGTCAAGATCTTGATGCCCTGCTTTTCAAGCGCCTTGCGGGCCATGGCGGAGATTTCATCATCTTCCACCGGCAGGATCTTCGGCAACATTTCAACAACGGTCACGTCCGCGCCCATGGTGCGATAGAAGCTGGCAAATTCAATGCCGATGGCACCAGAGCCAACAACCAGCAGCGACTTGGGCATGATGTCCGGTTTCAAGGCATCAAAGTAGGTCCAGATCAGCTTCTTGTCCGGCTCAAGACCGGGCAGGACGCGTGGGCGGGCACCGGTGGACAAAATGATATGAGGCGCCTTGTAGGTGCCAGCATCATCACCGGTCACCTTGATTGCGCCCTTGCCTTCCAGCACAGCCGTGCCCTTGATGACCGTGATCTTGTTCTTCTTCATCAGGAAGCCAACGCCACTATTCAGCTGCTTGGACACGCCGCGGGAGCGCTCGACCACTTTCTGCAAATCAAAGCTAACGCCATCTGCCGACAGGCCATAATCCTTGGCATTCTGCATATAGTGATAGATCTCGGCTGAGCGCAGCAGAGCCTTGGTCGGGATACAGCCCCAGTTCAGGCAGATTCCGCCCAGATCTTTCTTCTCCACGATGGCAGTTTTCATGCCAAGCTGGGAAGCGCGGATCGCGGTCACATAGCCCCCCGGGCCAGAGCCGACGACAATCACGTCAAATTCATTTTGTGCCATTCCTGAGGTTCCTCTATTGTAAGTCTTCGCAGCGGATCCGATCCGCCCCTCTTGCATCTTGTTCGCATGCCCGGCAGTCGCCAAACCATGCAGTCATTCTGTTTCAGTCATGCCGACAAGTCGCCCTGCCCGCGCCAAATCCTACCTTGTTAAACGGATGACCAAATTACAGCCGCTCACGCAGCTGCTAGCCTGCCGCTTCCCGCCCCATCAAGACAGGACCATTCATGACATTGCTGTCCATCAAATCCCGCTCGCTGGCATTGTTGTGTCTTAGTCAGGTCGCCGTATTGTCCCTGTGGTTTTCCGCCTCTGCGGTGGCGCCAAGTCTTGCCAAGGAATTCGCTCTGAGCGGCGGCGATATCGCGCTGCTGTCCTCGTCCGTGCAAGCAGGCTTTGTCATTGGCTGTCTGATCAGCGCAGCACTCGGCCTTGCCGACCGCACTGATCCACGCCTGCTCTATGCCATTTGCGCCGTGGCTGGCGCGCTGGCCAATTTCGCCTTCATGCATGTGGAACCAGGCACGACCCTGTCGATCATTCTGCGTCTTCTGACCGGCGCAGTGATTGCGGGGGTCTATCCGGTGGGCATGAAAATCGCCATGAGCTGGGCCAGAGGCGATGCTGGCATGCTGGTCGGTATGCTGGTCGGCTCGCTGATGATCGGCTCGGCATCCCCGCACATCATCGCCTATTGGGGTGATGTCGATTGGCGCGCCGTGCTGCTTGCCACCAGCATCATTTCGGCTGTGGGCGGCCTGTCTGTCATGCTGGTCGCCATCGGACCCAACTTTGCCAGAAGCCCGAAATTCAAGCTCGGCCTTGCCCTTGAGGCCTTGACCAACAAACCCATTCGGCTCGCCAACTTTGGCTATTTTGGCCATATGTGGGAGGTCTATGCCATGTGGACCTGGATTGTGCTTTATCTGGGTGCCAGCTTTGAGGTGAGCGGCGTTGACAATCCCGGCAAATGGGCCTCGCTCGTTGCCTTCTTCACGCTGGCTGCGGGCGCACCGGGCTCCATCTGGGGCGGACGCATTGCCGATAAGGTCGGCCGCACCTTGATGACCAGCGTGGTCCTCGCCGCGAGCGGCTTCTGCAGCCTCATCATAGGTTCGCTGTTTGGCGGCCCGGTCGTTCTGGTTGTTCTGATTGCCATCCTGTGGGGCGCAACGGTCTCGCCAGACAGCGCGCAATTCTCCACTGCCGTGGGAGAATTGTCCAAGCCGGAAAATCGCGGCACGATGCTGACCATGCAGACGGCCATCGGCTTTTCCCTTGCGCTTGTCTCTGTTCAACTCATGCCCCATTGGATCGCCTTGGTTGGTTGGCATTGGGCCTTCACGCCCCTTGTGGCGGGCCCGATCTTCGGAATTATCTCGATGCTAAAACTGAGAAAACTTCCTCAGTCTGAGCAACTTGCTGGAGGCCGTCGATAACCGCTTTCTAGAATACCGACAGCAAACGCTCATATGCAGGATCCTTGGTTGATCGGCTCAAGAGCAGGCATTTTTTTGCGGCTTGGCTTCTGGCTCTTTTTTTACCCGGGCCAAACGGATTGTCGACACGCCCGTTGAGGCCAAACACGTCACCACGACAGAAAATATGCCCGTACCGCAACAGAAATTTGATGGGCGTGCACTCCGTACCAGACGTATTTCTGGTTACAGGATTGTAGGTGTTTGGTCCGTAATTGTAGCAAACGCTTGATCGGCCGTTCACAGACCATCTTCCTGGCAACATTCTCTGATTGGTCGGATAAGACAGATTGGCTCGACCATTGGGAGAATGATATTCAATCTGGACACCATGCCCGCCACTAATGGCAACGACTGTTACACCCGCATATAATTGTCGGATATCCTTTGCGATCGAAGATACAGATCTCTGTCGCTTCGTTCCAGTCCGGCTGCTTGGCGCAACCTTGCGCGTAAGCATTGCATGGATATGTTCAGGACTACGCAAACCATGGCATCGTTGCGAATAATATCCAGCGCTCGTCTTGCGCTGAACCCAAACAGGGGATTTCGATGACGCTTTCGGCAACTCAAACCGATTGACAGGACAGGCACCAATTTCACTACGGATAAACGCGCTGGACAATTTGTGACAATTAGACCGTCCTTTGGATTTCGAACTTATGCAAATCTGAGGAGACGCTGCGCCCCGCACCGACCAAGTGCCCGTTTGAACTGATTTTTCTCCGGCTTTCGCCATCGCAACATGATGGTTGCCAAAAAAATGATAGATCCAAACGCCACCAGCTTTCGGCTGAAAGACGTGGGTTGTTCCCTGAAGATATTTGTCTAAGACGCGGCCCATGATCGCGCCATAATCACGCGTATCGGATAGTTTGGTGAATTTAGCCTGCGCAGGACCAACAGATACGGCACACATCAATGCCATTAGGCAACTTCCAAAAATGGCGCTTTTCATCCCTGTAGCCCTTGCAAACTGTGACCGATAATTCTGTTTGTTTCAACTGCACTGGAGCAAAGCTCCTGAATGACTGAGCGACAAGCAGCATCACCAATTTATGTTGGCTCAACAATCAAGCATTGAGCCAACATTGATCACTTTTCAGCCTTATACCAGCATGCTCATTGGTTTTTCCATATAGGCCTTGAACGCAGCAAGAAGCTGTGCACCAAGGGCACCATCAACAACCCGATGATCGCAAGACAGGGTCACGGACATCACGTTGGCAACAGCCACCGCACCATCCTTGATCACCGGACGCTTTTCACCAGCACCAATGGCAATGATCGTGCCATGTGGCGGGTTGATCACCGCAGAGAAATTCTTGACGCCGAACATGCCAAGGTTGGACACAGCAGTGGTGCCGCCTTGATATTCTTCCGGCATAAGTTTCTTGTTGCGAGCCCGTGCCGCCATGTCCTTCATTTCATTGGAAATGACAGACAAAGCCTTCTGTTCCGCCTTACGAATGACCGGCGTGAAGAGACCATCTTCAATGGCAACCGCAACACCAACGTCAGAATGCTTGTGCAGCAAACGCGACGTTTCGGTCCAGGTGGCATTGGCCATTGGCACTTTCTGCAAAGCCAGAGCCATCCCCTTGATGATGAAATCATTGACCGACAGCTTGAACATCGGCTTGCCATCCGCATCAAGCGGCGCTTCACCATTGATCTGGCCACGCAGAGCAAGAAGAGCGTCCAGTTCCACATCCATTTCAAGATAGAAATGCGGAACGGTCTGCTTGGCTTCGGTCAGGCGGCTTGCCACGACCTTGCGCATACCACTATGCGGCACTTCCTCATAGGTGCCCTCTTCATAGAGCGCCTTGATAGCGTCGTCGCTCGGACCACTTGGCGCAGCCTTGGCTGGAGCCGGAGCGGCTGCGGCTTTATCAGACTTAGCCTCAGCTGCCGGAGCGGATGCGGACGCACCAGCCGTACCAGCTTCAAGGGCTGCATCAATGTCGCGTTTGACGATGCGGCAACGGGGACCGGTTCCTTCAATCTTGGCAAGATCCAGATCATTGATCTTGGCCAGACGACGCGCCAGCGGAGACGAGAAGATGCGATTGCCATCGGACCCAGTTGCAACAGGACCCGCAGAGGCTTCAGCAGCAGGCGCAGCGTCGCCAGAAGCTGCATCGGCATCTACCTCAGATTCTGCTTCGTCTTTAGCCGGAGCAGGAGCCGGTGCTGGTGCCTCGGCCATATCATCCATGGCTGAGGCGTCTTCGCCTTCTTCAAGCAAGATGGCAATTGGAGCATTGACGGCGACATCAGCGGTGCCAGCATCCACAAGGATTTTGCCAACCACGCCTTCATCCACGGCTTCCACTTCCATGGTGGCCTTGTCGGTTTCAATCTCGGCAATCACATCACCAGAAGAAACCTCGTCACCTTCTTTGACCAGCCATTTGGCCAAATTGCCGCTTTCCATGGTCGGGGAAAGGGCCGGCATCGTAATCGTTACAGGCATATCACTCTCCCTTAAGCGTAAGTTACGGCTTTAACAGCCTCAATCACTTCGGCAATGCTTGGCAAAGCCAGTTTTTCAAGATTGGCGGCATATGGCATTGGCACATCTTTACCGGTGACACGCGCAACCGGCGCATCCAGATAATCGAAGGCTTGTTCCATGATCCGGAACCCAAGTTCTGAGGAAATCGAGCATTGCGGCCAAGCTTCCTCAACGGTCACACACCGACCCGTCTTGATGACGGATTTCAGCACAGTGTCCATATCGAGCGGACGAACGGTCCGCAAATCAATCACTTCAGCTTCAACGCCTTCTTTGGCCAACTCTTCAGCCGCACCCAGCGCATAGGTCATGCCGATGCCGAAAGAAATGATGGTGACATCATCGCCACGGCGGGCAATCCTGGCCTTGCCGAGCGGCACAGAATAATCTTCCAGATCCGGCACATCAAAGCTGTGACCATAAAGAATCTCGTTTTCAAGGAAAACGACCGGACTGTCGGACTGAATGGCAGACTTGATCAGACCTTTATAGTCAGCGGCAGTATAAGGCTGCACAACCACCAGACCGGGCACTGACGAATACCATGCCGCGAAATCCTGACTATGCTGGGCTGCCACGCGCGCCGCAGCACCGTTGGCGCCACGGAAGACGATCGGATTGGTAATCTGACCACCAGACATATAGAGCGTCTTGGCAGAAGAGTTAATGATATGGTCCATCGCCTGAAGGGCGAAGTTGAAGGTCATGAACTCGACGATCGGACGCAGGCCAGCCATCGCAGCCCCTGCAGCAAGACCGGTAAAGCCATGCTCGGTGATTGGCGTATCAATAACGCGCTTGGGACCAAATTCGTCCAGCATGCCTTGCGTGATTTTGTAGGCACCCTGATATTGTGCCACTTCCTCACCCATGACAAAGACGCGATCATCCTTGCGCATTTCCTCGGCCATGCCGTCCCGCAGTGCTTCGCGCACGGTCTGGGTTTTCATCGGCGTGCCTTCGGGAATTTCCGGTGCCTCTTCTTCGTCAGGCTTGACGAGAGGTGCCTGCGGAGCAGACGCAGCTGGAATGGTTTTGGGCGCATCGGTGCCCGCGCTCTCAGAAGACTCCTCAGAGCCACTGTCGCTATCGGATGATGCGGATGCGTCATCGGAAGCATTCTCCAGCGCAGACTCGTCTTCACCTTCTTCAAGGATCAAGGCGATCAGGCTGTTGACCTTTACCCCTTGGGTGCCTTCGGCCACAACGATCTTGCCGAGCTTACCTTCTTCAACCGCTTCGACTTCCATAGTCGCCTTGTCGGTTTCGATTTCGGCAATCACGTCACCAATGGCAACCTCATCGCCTTCTTTTTTGAGCCACTTGGCCAGATTGCCCTCTTCCATGGTCGGAGACAGAGCAGGCATCAAAACTTGGATTGGCATAGTCTCTACCTCTTACCCTTCAACGTAAATATCGGTCCACAGCTCGGAAACATCCGGCTCCGGATCGTTCTGGGCAAATTCGGCAGCTTCGGAAACAACCGCACGAATATCCTTATCGATGGATTTCAGCTCGTCTTCGGACGCCAAGCCAGCCTCAATCAGGCGCGCACGCACCTGTTCGATGGGATCATGCTCGTTGCGCATCTTCTGCACTTCTTCCTTGGAGCGATATTTCGCCGGATCCGACATGGAGTGACCGCGATAGCGATAGGTCAGCATCTCAAGGATATAAGGGCCCTTGCCTTCACGCGCCCATTCGACGGCCCGTTCAGCCGCAGCAAGAACGGCACGCACATCCATACCATCAACCTGCTCACCGGGAATGCCAAATGAGGCACCGCGTTGGGACAAATCGGTGTTGGACGAAGACCGCTCAACCGAGGTCCCCATGCCATATTTGTTGTTTTCGATAATATAAATCGCCGGCAGGTTCCAGAGCTTGGCCATATTGAAGCTCTCATAAACCTGACCCTGGTTCGACGCACCGTCGCCAAAATAAATCAGCGAAACATTGTCATTCCCAAGATAATAGTTGTTGAAGGCAAGCCCCGTGCCGATGGACACTTGGGCGCCAACAATGCCATGGCCGCCAAAGAAGTTTTTCTCGCGGCTGAACATGTGCATCGAGCCGCCTTTGCCTTTGGAATAACCGCCCTTGCGTCCGGTCAACTCCGCCATCACGCCTTTAGGCTCCATACCACATGCCAGCATGTGTCCATGGTCGCGATAGGATGTGACCACCTGATCACCATCCTTTGTGGCCATCTGCATGCCCACAACGACCGCTTCCTGACCGATATAAAGGTGACAGAAGCCGCCAATCAGCCCCATGCCATACATCTGACCAGCCTTTTCCTCGAAACGGCGGATCATCAGCATTTCACGATAGGCGTGAAGCTCCTGTTCCTTATCAAACTCAACAATGGTACGATTAACTTGGGTACGAGACCCTTTGGCCACCGTCTTCTTGGTGGCACTTGTTCCGGATGCTGCCATGCTGGTGCTCCCTCAAGCGTTTCCTTGATTGCACCATAACTTAGAAATGCACGCACCGCAATTGCGACAAACCCGCAATTGTACATCGTCAACTTTTATTTAAGTCTCTGGAATTTATGTGGAATTTTACTTTAACCAGATTTCGGTTAAGATAATTTCGTCAACCAACATCAGGTTAATTTGTCAAAATGACAATCTCGTCGGGATGCGCCACATTCATTGTGGCACGCGCCCGTTCTTCCATCATGTCGGGATCAAGAGTTTCGCGACGAAACAGAGCAATTCGATGCTCACGCGATTCACGCACCAAACGCAGCGCATGCAAATCTGCTTCCAAGCCATCTGCGCGGGCCTTCATGGCAGTGAGGGAATAGACCCCATAACCGCCATGCAAGGCGTGGAACACAAAGTATCCAATAAGCAACAGAAAACTGACTGGCAGCACCAATTGGCGCCCCACTGAATTTCTTCTTTGGCGAGTAGCCATGCCGTACACCCTAACTAATCGGCTAATCGAGCAGTACGCAAAACCCTTTCTGCTCGATACAACTCCTTTTTACGCCCCCTAGCGTTAACAAACGCTTTCTATTGCGGCCGCAAAATCCAAAAATGCAGAATTTTTTGGTATATAAAAACTTAACAAATTCAACGAGTTAATAAAGAATTTACAAAGCTGAATCAAAGCGGCACACCCCATTGATTGCTTTGGCAGAAACGCGCGCACTAGAATGGAAAGAGGCGCCAAACACAGCTTCGCTCACCGGTTTGATCTTGGTCATGGGCATGACAGGCGATCAATGCGATGCCAAGAAGGCGCGTTGCACTGGCTTTCCAGACGACCCATGCTTCCCATTCTGCCGGACAGGACGACACCTAAGCGCCATCCGTGCCTCTTATAACAAGGCCAGACCATGCCCCTTTTCAGCCGCACTCTCCCTGCCTTCTCTGACCTGAGGGACTTTATGCGTTTCATCGAAAAGCGTGGGCAATTGCTGCGGATCAACGAACCGGTCTCCATGAAACTCGAAGCCACCCAACTGCAGCGCCGCATCATGGACCAGAATGGTCCTGCCTTGTTGCTGGAACATCCCATTTGCAGCGATGGCCAGCCAAGCGAAATACCGGTTCTGCTCAATCTGTTTGGCACCGTGGAGCGAGTCGCATGGGCTTTGGGCTGCGAGAAAGACTCACTTCTGGATTTGGGGCAATTCCTTGCCTATCTGCGCCAACCCCAACCACCAACGCGATCAGAATTGCTTGGCACCATCTCGCCGTTGCTGAAGGCCGCCACCAGCCTTCGTGGCAAAATTCAGTCCGCCGCCTTCTCACAGGAAGTGGTGAAGACGGGCGAAGACATCAATCTTGATCGCCTGCCAATCCAGACCTGCTGGCCCGGCGAACCCGCCCCGCTGATCACCTGGCCGATTGTCATCACCCGCCCGCAAGGAGCGGAAACCGACGACATCAAGCAGTATAACTGGGGCGTCTATCGCATGCAGCAGGTCAGCCGCAATCAAGCCCTGCTGCGCTGGCTTGAAAATCGTGGCGGCGCGGCCCACTTCCGGTCTTGGCAGCAGAAGGGCAAGGATATGCCCATCGCCATTGCTATCGGCGCAGATCCGGCCACCGTCATGGGCGCCGTCACCCCGATCCCGGAAACCTTGAGCGAAGCACAATTCTCTGGTCTCTTTCGGGGCAAGCCAACCCAACTGATCAAAGCCAAGACCCAGCCTCTGCTAGTACCCGCCAATGCTGAAATCATCATAGAGGGCACCGTCTCGGCAACCGAAACACGCCCGGAAGGCCCTTATGGCGACCATACCGGCTATTATAATGCAATCGAGCCATTCCCCCTGATGACCGTCACCGCCATCACCCAGCGGCATGAGCCGGTTTATCTGTCCACTTATACAGGCCGAGCGCCCGACGAACCCTCGGTCATTTCCGAAGCGATGAATGATGTCTTCATGCCGCTGGTGCAACAGGCCTTCCCTGAAGTCACCGATTGCTGGCTTCCACCTGAAGCGGCCTCCTATCGCATCGCCGTCATCGCCATCGACAAGCGCTATGCCGGACAGGCACGCCGGGTGATGATGGGCATGTGGTCCATGCTGCCGCAATTCAACATGACCAAGCTGATCATCATCGTCGACAAAAATATCAACGCTCGCAGCTGGTCCGACGTCATGTGGGCGGTGGCCACCAAGATGGACCCGTCGCGCGATCTCCTGACCCTCGACAACACCCCGATGGACTATCTCGACTTTGCCTCGATTCGCGAAGGATTGAGCGGCAAGCTGGGCATTGACGCTACCGACAAGATCGGTTCGGAAACGGATCGGGAATGGGGCACGGAAATGCGGATGGACGACGCAGTCTGCGCCAAGGTCGACGATCTGCTCGCCACCATCCGTCCCAAATCACTGTGAGGCAGCCATGAGCAATCCAAAAAGCAAAAAGATAGGCATCGTGGTGACAGGCGCTTCAGGCGGCCTGCTTGCCCTTCAAACTTTGCGCCTGCTCAAAAGGCTTAAACAGGACAATCCGCAAATCGAGAGTCATGCCATCTTTACCGAAGGCGGCAAGCGCACCTGCGCGCTGGAACTCAACGAGGATTTACGCGGCGAACTCTACGCGCTCCCTGACAATTCTTATGATGACACCAACCTCGCCGCCCCCATTGCGAGCGGCTCGAATGCTTTGGATGCCCTGCTCTTTGTCCCCTGCTCGATCCGCAGCCTCAGCGCCATCGCCTATGGCCAGACGGATCGTCTGTCGATCCGCGCGGCCGATGTCATGCTCAAGGAGCGCCGTCGCCTCGTGCTTGCAGTGCGGGAAAGTCCACTGCATGCCGGGCATTTACAAGCCATGCAGCTTGTCACTCAGATGGGAGGCATCATCGCTCCGCCCGTCCCGGCCTTTTACCTACACCCCGAAAGCATCGAGGAAATGGCCGAGCAAAGCGCAGCGAGACTACTGTCTGCCCTCGGACTTGAGCTGGGCGACACCATAAAACGCTGGAACGGATAAGGGCTGGAATAGAAAACAAAGCAGACCAAAAATACCTGACATGCCAAATGCAATCGCGTAAAGTGGCTGCATGACAAAGACCATTTGAGGGATCGACATGCTACTTCTAAGAGCTCTGAGTTCCACGCTGGCCGGTTTCTGGCGTCTGACCATCGGCATCATTTTGGGAACGATGCTCTATGTCTATTGCTTCCTGTATCAGGAACAGATCTACACTCAGGTCCATATGGCAACGCGTGTCACGGTCGACTGGCTCGAAATGCAGCCCTTCATCATGGATTATTCCAAATGGTATGAGCTTTTGAAGATCGATGACAAACTGGCCTTCGCGCTTTACGTTCTCTTCGCTCGTCTTGTCTGGATGTTCTTTGAAAGCATCATTACCTACCTTTATCGCAAAATGAGCGAAGGATAAGACCTTTCATCAACTGCGCCCAACAAGGACGCAATTCTCGGCAACTCCCGTTCACGAGAGTGCAATACCATACTTAGAAATGGCGTTTAAAATCTAAACCGGCGAACGGGTTTATCTTCAAAACGCTCTAGTTCATTCTGGTCGGTACAGAAGACTGAACAGGTTGAATGACGGAAGCATTCAGCAACTTGCGGAAGACCGCAAACCAATAGACGATATAAGCAATCCCAAAGGTAACAATTGACAGCAGCAGCCAGATAACGGCATGGCCGACAATTTGCGCGAGCGTAAAGTCAACATATAGCCGTCCGATCTTGTTGCCGTGATCGTCGACTACAAAAGTCCGATTGATCGGCGCCTTGGTGAGGTAGTACGGCATCACAAACAAAGCCAATCCAAAAGTGATGAACGACAACACCACCCACAGGACAACAAGTCCAATCCCCTCGATCAATTCCATTTCACATTTCAAACTTTGCATCAGCTACACCTCAAACAATGCTTATGTCGGCCAAATATTGAGCGCGTCAGGCTTCGGTAATTCGGAGTCCAACCTGACAGCCCCCAAAGCCAAATGCAATCATAAGTAGATATCTCCTCACCCCCAAGCAAAGTTGAGAAGGCATCCACACGAAAAAACCGACACATCCGCAAGGATGCGCCGGTTTTATTCATTTCTTCCAAACCCGAAGGCTCGGTCTCAATCCAGACGATTAGCCTTTGAGGATCGCGCGGCCAGCGAATTTCGCCATTGGGCCAAGCTCTTCTTCAATGCGGATCAGCTGGTTGTATTTTGCCAGACGGTCAGAACGGGACAGCGAACCGGTTTTGATCTGACCGCAGTTGGTAGCAACAGCAAGGTCAGCAATGGTTGCGTCTTCGGTTTCACCGGACCGGTGAGACATAACAGCGGTGTAACCGGCTTTATGAGCCATTTCGACAGCTTCCAGAGTCTCGGTCAGGGAACCGATCTGGTTCACTTTCACGAGGATGGAGTTGCCAACGCCCATTTTAATGCCGTCACGCAAGCGAGCAGAGTTGGTCACGAACAGATCGTCGCCAACCAGCTGGCACTTGTCACCGATTTTCTCGGTCAGCAGTTTCCAGCCTTCCCAGTCATCTTCGTCCATACCGTCTTCGATGGAGATGATTGGATATTTGGCAACCAAAGCTGCGAGATAGTCAGCCATCCCGGCGGAATCAAGCACGGTGCCTTCGCCTTTGAGATTGTATTTGCCATCTTCGTAGAATTCGGAAGAAGCACAATCCAGAGCGAGATAGATATCTTCACCCGGCTTGTAACCAGCGTCCTTGATGGACTGCATGATGAAGTCAAGCGCAGCTTCGGTGGATTCAAGGTTTGGCGCAAAGCCGCCTTCGTCACCAACAGCGGTGTTGTGACCGGCTTTCTGCAGACCTTTTTTCAGAGAGTGGAACACTTCAGCGCCCATGCGAACGGCTTCAGCAATGCTGTCAGCGCCCACAGGCATGATCATGAATTCCTGAATGTCGATTGGGTTGTCAGCATGCTCACCGCCATTGATGATATTCATCATCGGAACAGGCAGGGTGCAAGCATTCACGCCACCAACATAGCGGTAGAGCGGCAAACCGGCAGCCTGAGCAGCAGCTTTGGCAACAGCCATGGACGTGCCCAGAATAGCGTTTGCGCCGATGCGGCCTTTATTTTCAGTGCCGTCGAGCTCAATCATCACTTGATCAAGCTGGATCTGGTTTTCTGCATCCAGACCAACCAGAGCGTCGAAGATTTCATCATTGACAGCTTCGACCGCCTTGGTCACACCCTTGCCAAGATAACGCGCCTCACCATCACGCAGTTCGTGCGCTTCGTGCACGCCGGTGGAGGCGCCGGATGGAACGGCTGCACGGCCAAAAGAGCCGTCTTCCAGAACAACGTCCACCTCAACGGTCGGGTTGCCGCGGCTGTCTAGGATCTCGCGACCCAAGATGTCGATAATTGCGGTCATGTTCATACCTCAATTTGCATGGATTGAATGAAATCAGATGCTTGCTGTCTATCGAAAATCGTCACAGAATCCTAGGGCAGATTGCATCTTTTTTATCAAATAGAAGCCTAGAGGAGCATTTTGACAGCCCCGCAACGTTCATTTGCCCTTTTCCCAGACGGCCTGTGCAAAACTATGCTTTAGTCGTAGACTGTTTGTATCGTATGCCGCACCCTTAAAGAGCCAGAAGGCAAAAACAAACAGGGGCAAATCAAGTCCCTAGACCGCATCTCTATTGATCGATTTGAAAAAGATTGCAACGATACAGATCAAGGCGCTCACCGGAATCCACATGAAGAAAATCCCCGATCAGCGCGAAGCCCAGTCTTAGCAACAGCCCTGCGGATGCGTCATTATGCCTTGCAACGATAGCAAGCAATTGCTTAAGCGCAATTTCTGCGCGTGCATGATGCATCACGGCCAGACACGCCTCTCGGGCATAACCCTTTCCCCAATAGGACGGCATCAGGGCATAACCCAGATCAACCCCATCAAGGCCGTCGCGATTGACCAATCCGCACATACCGATGGGAAGGCCTTGCCTTGTCTCGACATTATAAAGCCCGAACCCATTGGCCTGATAGGAAGCCTCCAAGACAGTCCGTAGATACTCTTCGGCCTCCTGGACACTCCGGATGCCCCGGTCGCCGATATTGGCGTGATAGGAGGGGTCATTCAACAAGGAGAGGAGAAAGGGCGCATCCGAACGCTCAAACCGACGCAACAGCAATCGGTTGGTGGCTGCAATGATCATTGACCCTCCTTGGGAAACCTGCTTCAACTCAAAGCATGGATGTGTGTGGGCTGAATCGCGTTGACTCAATTTGCGGGTCTCGCCTCTATATCACAGCAAAAGCCACAGAATCGGCCCGCAAGACACAAGACCACAAGACAGGCCAAATGCCATCGAAGAAAACGGGGACCGCCGTGACCAAACTGATCATAACCAATGGAGACAGTGCCGCAAACCTTCTGGCTGAAGCGGGCTACACTGATACCATTTTGCCATGGCGGGATGTCTTGCATGAAGGCCCGATCCCTGACGCAGAAGACGACTTGTTCGGCCTGATCCGCAGCAAATATCTGGCTGACGGCGACAAGGATGACGCCAACGACATTCTGGCGGACTTCAAGGACAGATTGGCTCTGATGCGTCACCATAATCGGTTCGAACGGATCGAATTATGGTTCGAGCATGATCTCTATGATCAGCTGCAAATCCTCCAGATCCTCGATATGCTGGCCCGCCTTGGCCGGATCAACACTGTCTTTCTCGTTCAGGCACCGACCTATCTGGGCATGCAAACGCCGGACAATATCCGCCGCTTCGAAGAGCTGGGACTGCCGGTGCTTGACCGGATGTTTGCCTTTGCATCGCGCGCATGGCGCGCCTATGTCTATGCTGGTCCGACAGCGATCAACAAAATCCGCCAGGAACCGATCCCCGGCTTCCCCTTCATGGGACAGGCCCTTTTGCGTGCCTTGCAGGAGCTTCCCGGCCCCGATGGCCTGTCACGCACCCAGCGTCAAATTCTTTACAGCCTTGACCGCGGCGTCGCCCGCCCGGGCATGCTCTTTGCGCAAGTGCAGAATATGGAAGAAGCGATTTTCCTTGGCGACATGAGCTTTTTCAAGATCCTTTCGGGCCTGCAATATTGCCAGCGCCCGGTCCTGACGGGACTGCCGCAAGAATTCAAGCCCCAGATCCTGTCCGACGGCCCACAGCGCAAGGAATTCATCACCTCGCCCCTCCACATCACCGAGTTCGGAAAGGATGTCCTGTCAGGAAAAGCGGACTTCCTGTCAGAAAATGGCCTTCATCGCTGGTGGGGCGGCAGGGAGCTGACCACCAGCGATCACTGGCGCTGGGATGATGAAACCGAAAACCTCACCCGTCATCAAGCAGCTTGATCACGGCTCGCTCAGCATCAAAAAAGGCGCATCCCATGGATGCGCCTTTTTTTGCATGAAAGAGAACCTATTTCAGCGCCCCTGAGTAACAATCACCAAAGCCACCAGCGACACAGCAGTCAATGTCAACGCAGGCAAAATGATGGCTGGATAGCCGAAGGTGGCAATGGCATATCCCCAAACACCCAGCAAAGTCAGCAAAACAAGGACAAACAGAGATTCTTTGACGGAGGTTTTGGAGGCTACGGCTTCGCTCATAATGGTCACACCCTTTAAACTGTTATGATATGAGCATGATCGTTTCATCAGACATGAAGCAATCACACTCCACCAGACGCACAAGCCACCGGATCTAACTCTAGGATTCCACTTAAGTGTTTGCGCGTACGCTATATTCAATAGATAAGAAACCTGCGCGAAAAAGGTAATTACAAATACGTAACTGCGCGCTTCTGCCGCACCTTTTACCCAAGCCCCCGGATGCCTCGCAAAAAGGCAAAGAAAAACCCTCACCGCACAGGCAGCAAGGGTTTCTAGTCTTGGATCGTTCAAGCCAGATCAGATCAGGCCTTGGCCACGGCATCAAACTGCTGCAACTGGCGCAAAAGGCCTTCAAGCTCCTTGATCGGTACCATGTTCGGGCCATCGCTTGGCGCATTGTCAGGGTCTTCATGGGTTTCAATGAACAAGCCGGCGACACCCACCGCAACAGCGGCTCTGGCCAAAACAGGGACAAACTCCCGCTGACCGCCCGTCGTACTGCCTTGACCGCCCGGCTGCTGCACGGAATGAGTCGCGTCAAAAATCACCGGCGCGCCGGTTTCCGCCATAATCGGCAGACCGCGGAAATCCGTCACCAGCGTGTTATAACCAAAGGACGTACCACGATCTGTCAGCATCACGTTGGCGTTGCCGCTATGGACGATTTTCTCAACCACGTTACGCATATCCCAAGGCGCAAGAAACTGGCCTTTTTTGACATTGATGACAGCCCCTGATTTGGCAGCTGCAACCAGCAAATCAGTCTGGCGACACAGAAAGGCCGGGATCTGCAATATATCAACCGCTTCAGCAACCGCCAGGCATTGATCTGCCTCGTGGATATCGGTGACCACCGGCAGGCCATATGTCTCACGGATCTCCGCAAAGATAGGCAACGCCCTGTTAAGACCAATGCCACGGGCAGAAGACAGGCTCGTGCGGTTCGCTTTGTCAAAGGACGATTTGTAGACCATGCCGATATTGAGATTGTCGGAAATCTCTTTGAGGGCAGCAGCCATTTCGAGCGCGTGGTCGCGGCTCTCCATCTGACAGGGACCAGCCATTACGGACAGCGGCAGTTGATTGCCAAACTGGACCGAGCCAGCAGAAACGACTTTATTGGGTGCAGTCATAGCTTCATCTCTTTGGAGGGTTGATCGACGGCTCAAGGCACCAGCCTCAAGCAATACCAGCATTGTTTGTCTAATAGGGCCATTATGTGGATCCCAAGTCGTCAAACCTGACGCAACAAAAGACCACAGCCGCACAAGGCATCAGGCTGAACCACCAGATGCCCGGCATAATCGTTATAGGCGATCCCAGCCCCATCCAACGCCTTCTTGGCGAGCGCCAGATCAAGGCTGATGATCAAGGCAGCGATCCCGCCCTCGCGCGCCAGCGAAGACGACACCTCAAGTCCATAAAAGGTTTTGGCAGCGAGCGGCGTCAAGACTTCGAGCAAGCCATGGCCTGTATCCACCACAACACCGGCGCTGGTCGAGCGCATCTCCCGCTGGCCTGAAAAGCCACCCAGGAATTCATGATGATCGGATGGATTGTCTGCACTGAACACCACGGAACAAAGCCGCTGGGCCCCGTTGGCATGATTTTGATAATCGGGCTTCCAGAAATTTTCCGGCTCATGTTTGTGATGGCAAACAAAGAAACCGGTATTGTCCATCAGAGGATTATGCAGAAAGCCGTTGGAAAAGCTGACAATTTTGGTCGAACCATCAGGCTGTATCGCCTCACGCTCGAAATCAAACTGCGGATAAGTCTCCAGATTGAGCGCTTGAAAGATCGCCAGATCGCGCTCCACATTGTCGGAACGCAGAACCAGCATAGACGCCCCTTCCCGCTCGGAAAGGAAAGTCTGGTTGAAGCGCGCAAACGAAAAAGACCCTTCGGTCGCTTCCGGCATCAGACTTTCATCATGGACCGACAACAGCTCAATGAACGCGCCATCCAACTGCACGAGGGCATTCTTTGTGCCAAAGGGGTGATAGGCCGTAGGCGTGATCGTGAAACCAAGGGAGCGATAAAGGGCGCAAGCGGCCTCCAGATCCCGAACGGCCACCACCACATGATCAACACCACGCAACATAGACAAACACTCCCCTCTGCCCGCGGCATACAAGCCTACACGGCCTTGCACGCGGTCGTTCAGACGACCGGCCCGCTATGGTCAGTGGGCCGATCATCTTGTCTTTGTTCTCCGAACCGTCAGACCAGACGGCTTTGCTCCACCGCAGCACCAATGAAGGATGCAAATAGTGGATGCGGCGCAAACGGACGGGACTTCAGTTCTGGATGATACTGAACCGCCACAAACCAAGGATGATCAAGAATCTCGACCGTCTCAGGCAGAACTCCATCAGGAGACAGCCCGGCAAATTGCAGGCCACACGCTTCCAGTTTCGCCTTGTAATCAATATTGACTTCATAGCGATGACGGTGGCGTTCATGAATAACGGTCTCGCCGTAAATCTCAGCGATTTTCGAGCCTTCCGCCAGATGCGCTTCATAGGAACCAAGACGCATGGTGCCGCCAAGGTCACCATCTTGCTGGCGCGTTTCCAACGCATTGCCCTTGGTCCATTCGGTCATCAGGCCAACGACATGGCTGCCCCCATTACCAAATTCGGACGAAGAGGCATCCTCAATGCCAGCCAGATTGCGCGCCGCTTCAATGACCGCCATCTGCATGCCGAAGCAAATGCCGAAATATGGGATTTTATTCTCACGAGCATATTTGACCGCAGCAACCTTGCCTTCGGCTCCACGCTCGCCAAAGCCGCCCGGCACCAGAATGCCGTGAACACCTTCCAGACGAATGGTCGGATCGCTATCACCTTCAAAAATGTCCGATTCGATCCAGTCGAGATTGACCTTGACCTTGTTGGCAATACCGCCATGGGTCAGCGCTTCGATCAGAGACTTATAGGCGTCGAGCAAAGAGGTATATTTGCCCACCACCGCAATGGTGACTTCGCCTTCCGGATTGGCCAGACGATCAGAGATTTGATGCCAACGCTCAAAATTCGGCTTCGGCGCGCCGTCAATCCCGAAGGCTGCCAGCACCTCTCTATCAAGCCCTTCGGCATGATAGGACAGCGGCACTTCATAAATGTTGCTGACATCCAACGCCTGAATGACGGCTTCCGGTCGCACATTGCAGAAGAGCGACAGCTTGCGGCGTTCCGCTTCCGGCACAGGACGGTCGCAACGCACCATCAAAATATTTGGCTGAATGCCAATCGAACGCAGTTCCTTGACCGAATGCTGGGTCGGTTTGGTTTTCAGCTCACCGGCGCTCGGAATATAGGGCACAAGGGTCAGATGAATATAGATCGCCTGACCACGCGGCAACTCGTTGCCAAGCTGACGAATCGCCTCAAAAAATGGGGTCGCTTCGATGTCACCCACCGTGCCACCAATCTCGCACAGCACGAAGTCATAGTCTTCGTTGCCATCGAGAATGAAGCTTTTGATCTCATCGGTCACATGCGGAATCACCTGCACCGTACCGCCGAGATAATCACCCCGTCGCTCCTTGGTCAGGATATTCTGATAGATCCGCCCTGTCGTGATATTGTCCTTCTTGTTGGAAGGACGCCCGGTAAACCGCTCATAGTGGCCCAGATCAAGGTCAGTCTCGGCACCATCGTCGGTGACAAAACATTCTCCATGCTGGTAAGGGGACATGGTCCCGGGATCGACATTGAGATAGGGATCGAGTTTGCGCAGCCGACAAGAATAGCCGCGCGCCTGTAGAGCCGCTGCAAGGGCCGCAGACGCAAGCCCTTTGCCAAGCGAAGACACCACACCGCCAGTAATGAAAATATAACGCGCCATGGACCTGTAGGTTACTTATCTTTGGGCCGATTCGCCAAACAAATCGGCTACCTTCCACCATTTAAGTGGCCCATTCTGCCCACTCCAACCTCTCGGAGATCGTCGCCACCACCCTTGATGGCAACAAACCAATTTGCATCGGAACAGACAGGCAAAAACCACTCAGCGAGAAGCGCTGGTCATTGCATCAAGACAGCTTTGCCGAAACGATGCGACAAGCGCATGACTTTTGGAACCGCCCGCCCATATGGAACAGGTGGTCAATAGAAACCGGCCCTTGCAGCAAGGCAAAGGCCGGTTGAAAAAGCGTCAGAACAGGGTCTCAAGCGAGACAATTCCGCGTTATTCCGAAGTCGGAACCTGAGGACCGGCAGGTTTTGCTGGTGCCGCAGGAGCCACTGGTGTCGCAGGCGCAGGCGCAGTTGGCGTGAGCTGTTGCAGCTCATCCAGAATGCCGCCCTCACCCGGGGTCGCAGGGGTTTCGGTTCCGGTCTGGGTTGGAACATTGTCCAGCACATCAGCCGGGCTGCTCTTCTGGGAAGCGAGAATGCCCAGACCCAAAGACGTAATGAAGAAGCCAGCCGCCAGAATGGCGGTGGTCCGGGTCAGCAAGTTTGCTGCACCACGTCCGGTCATGAAGCCGCCGCCACCGCCGCCGCCGATGCCAAGAGCACCGCCTTCGGAGCGCTGCAGAAGCACCACAACCACAAGGGCCGCAACAATCAGCAAGTGAATGACAATTACAACTGATTCCATCGTCCAACCGTCTCTTAAAACAGTCAATCGGGCCAGCAAAGAACTGCGGCCCGACGCAAAAGGTTCATATTTCTTGGGCGTCTTCTACAACAAGACTACCGGCAATACCAGTGCCAAGCGGTCTTTTTTCCGCGCGACCCTGCCTATTTGGGAACAAAGCGACAAACAAACAAGGCCAAAGGGTGCCAGAAAAGGGCGCAAGAGGCGCACCCTTTTCATCTTATCCAGAGGCACGGCTCGACGCACGCACGCCCAAACGCTTATTTATATGCTGCCAGAATACCAAGGAAGTCAGCTGCTTTCAGGCTGGCACCACCAACCAGAGCACCATCGACATTCTCAACACCCATCAACTCGACTGCATTGGAAGCCTTGACCGAACCACCATAGAGCAGACGCATGGATGCGCCTTCCTCACCAAAGGTTTCGGTCAGTTGTTTGCGCATGAAGGCATGGACCTGAGCCACATCGTCGGCAGTTGGCGTCAGGCCGGTGCCGATCGCCCAGACAGGCTCATAGGCAATGACGGTGTTGGCCGCGGTCGCACCAGCAGGCACGGAACCGGTCAACTGGGAGCCGACAACATCAAGGGTTTCGCCGCCCTTGCGTTCGCTTTCGGTTTCGCCAACGCAAATGATGGCAACCAGATCCTGAGCCCAGACGGCTTCGGCCTTGGATTTCACGATGTCATTGCTTTCGCCATGATCGGCGCGGCGCTCGGAGTGACCAACGATCACAGCGGACGCACCGGCATCGGCCAGCATCTGGGCCGAAATGTCACCGGTATGAGCACCGGACACATTAAAGTGGCAATCCTGCGCACCGATCTGAACCGCGCTGTCAGCGGCTTTCTCGGCAAAGGCACCAACCAGAGTGAAAGGTGGGCAGATCATCGTATCAGCTTTGGCAGCAAGCTCTGCGTCAAATCCGGTGATCAATGCGTCCAGTTCTGGGGCCGATGCTTTAAGGCCGTTCATTTTCCAGTTACCGGCGACAAGAGGTTTGATGCTCATATGTCTGATCCTTCAATCTCAGTGTGGGTCCAAAAATTGGGTCGGAGAGAAAGAGAAACAGTGATACAGGCGAACCAAATCGCCACAAAGTCGCCTCCGCCTCCCGGATTGACCCTCTCTTACTCCAACTTTAGGCGCATTTGCAGGGCAGTGCTGCCATGTAGGGGTGTTTACCCCCTACTTTTCGCGCCTTAGGGGCACAAAAATGCTCAGATCGCTTCAGATCACCAATCTTTCTGCGAACAAAATCCGCACCGTCCCCATTTGTGCCACCTTTTCCGCACGGATTGGGTTGCAGCTTGGACATGAGCTTTCTATGATCCGGCAAACAATCAAGATTGGCAGACGGGTCACCAACTCCTTCTGAAACAAAGACAGATTGGTCTTTGCCCGCCTGCACGTTAGAAGGACACACCATCCCATGATGGAAACTATGCGTTCGATGGCCTCGGGTTTTGTCGCCAAAATCCTGATGGGCCTTCTGGTACTGAGTTTTGCGGTCTGGGGCATCGCAGACATTTTCTCCAACTTCGGTCGCGGCGCGGTCGCAACCGTTGGTGAAACCGAAATTGATGGCCGCGATTATCAAAGCGCACTGATTCTGGAAGTCAACGCACTGTCAAATCAGTTGGGACGTCGCTTAACGAGCGCCGAGACGGCTGCCTTTGGCCTGCCCAATCAGGTGCTCGGTCGCATGATCGGAGAAGGATCTCTCAACGATCTGGCCCGCCGCTTCAATATGGGCATGTCTCCAAAGGAACTGGCCAAGAGCATCGCTCAGGAACCAGCCTTTCAGGCTTTGGGCAAATTTGACCGCAACCAGATGAACCTCGTCCTGCGCAATGCGGGCACGACGGAAGATCGCTATGTGGTCAATCGCGAAAAACTTGAAATCCGCCAACAGTTGGCGGCCGGTCTGACAGGCAAGACCACCCTGCCCGTCTCCGCTCTGAAAGTCTTCAACACTTTCAGTTTCGAGACCCGCGACATTGCTTATGTGGCCATGAAGGAAGACACGATTGGCGAGATTGAAGACCCATCTGACACCGATCTGACCAAATATTTCGAGCAAAACAAAAACGCGTTCCGCGCTCCGGAATATCGCACCTTCGAAATGCTCAAGGTTGAGCCGGGCGACATCATGGACGCATCGAAAGTGTCCGACGAAGACGCCAAGCATTATTACGAAACAGCCCAGAGCCGTTTTGTGCAGCCTGAGCGCCGTCAGATGCAGCAAATCCTCTTCAGCTCCGAAGAGGATGCGAAAGCCGCCGCCGAAAAGATTGCCAATGGTGCCAGCTATGAAGACATCATGACCGAGCGCAATCTGAAAGAAGCCGATATTGATTTCGGCCTGCTCGCAAAGGCGGAAATTCCTGAAAAAGCCGCGGCCGATGCGATCTTCTCCCTCAACGAAGGTCAGCTGTCGGACGTGATCAAGGGGCGTTTTGGCTACTTGCTGCTGCGCAATGCCAAGACCCAGCCCTCAAAGGCTGCCCCCTTCGAGGAAATCAAGGACCAGCTGAAAGCGGAAATCGCCGCCTCCCGCGCCAAGGATGAAGTCTTGAGCGTCTTTGACAAGGTCGAGGACGAGCGCGCCGGTGGCTCCACCCTGAAGGAAGTTTCCGACAAAATGAAACTGCCTCTTAGAACGGTCACCGCAATTTCTGCCAAAGGCGACTTGCAGTCCGGCGACAAGGTCACCGATTTGCCAGCACAGGCCGAACTGTTGAAAGCAGTCTTTGACAATGACGTTGATTTCGAAGCCGATCCGGTGGAAATCAAGGATTCCGGTTATGCCTGGTTCATGGTCAAGGATGTGATCGAAAGCCGCGAGCGGAGCCTGGACGAAGTCCGCGATGACGTGATCGCCGCTTGGAAAAAAGATGAACGAGCAGCGCGCAATGCAGCCCGCGCCACCGCGTTCCTAAAAGAGATCGAGGCAGGCAAAAGCCTTGAAGACGTTGCCGCTGAGCAAGGCCTGAGCGTTGAGACCGTGTCCAACGTCGCCCGTCAAGGCAACGCTGCATTGCCAAATGCTGCCATTCAGAAGGCTTTCATTGGTCCCGAAGGCCACAAGACAACCGCCGTTGACGGCACGACCCAATATATTCTTGAGGTCACCAAGGTCACCGAGCCGGACTTCGATGCTGATGCGCTTCAGCTCGCAAGCCTCAAGGAGCGCTTGAACCAGAATGCTGGCAACGACCTGCTTGGCCAGTTGAGCGAGGTCATTTTGCGCGACATCGGCTACACGATCAATGAAGCCATGATGCAGCAAATCGTCAATGGCGCGCGCTAAGGCACGCCTTCAGGCGACTGCATGGACAACTTTCTGTTCGGGACATCAACAAGGTGCCCCGAACACCCACCTTAAAAAGGCCTCCCATAAGAACAGGCCGACCAAAGCAATCATTTGATACTGTCGGCATCAGCCGGACTTTCTGGAGAGCGTTATGGATGATTTAAAGCCCTTTCTGGCGCATGTTGCCGATGGCAAGAGCCTCAGCCGTGATCAGGCCATTGAGGCCTTTGATATCTTGATGAGCGGCAAGGCCACGCCGTCCCAGATCGGTGCCTTTCTGATGGCTCTGCGCCTTCGCGGCGAAACCGTCGACGAGATCACCGGCGCGGTCTACCAGATGCGCAACAAGATGACCCGCGTGGACGCACCCGCAGACGCAGTGGACATTGTTGGCACCGGCGGCACGGGCACCAAAACCTACAATATTTCCACCTGCGCTGCGATGATTATGGCAGGTGCAGGCGTCTCTGTTGCCAAACACGGAAACAAGGCCCTGTCTTCACTATCCGGTTCGGGGGACGTATTGTCGAGCCTGGGCGTTAATCTTGCCCAGACACCCGAGGGCATCAGCCGGTGTATCGAAGAGGCTGGCATCGGCTTCATGTTTGCACCGAACCATCATTCCACCATGCGCTATGTCGGCCCGACCCGCGTTGAAATGGGCGTGCGCACCATTTTCAACCTGCTTGGCCCCCTCTCCAATCCCGCTGGTGTCAAACGTCAGTTGATCGGCGTATTCTCCCCTGATTGGCAGGTTCATTTCGCTGAAACGCTCAAGACTCTGGGTTCTGAATTCATCTGGGTGGTCTATGGTGCGGGTGGCCTTGATGAAATCTCGACCCTTGGCGAAACCAAGGTGGCACAGTTGAAAGATGGCAAAATCTCCGAATTCGTTATCGCTCCGGAAGATGTCGGCATCAAACGGGCAACCATCGAAGATATCCGTGGCGGCACTGGCGACCACAATGCCAAGGCTTTGATTGCCTTGCTCGAAGGGGAGAAAGGGCCATATCGCGACATCGTCCTGATGAATGCCGCCGCAGGTCTCCTGATTGCAGACAAGGCCGAAACCTACGCAGATGGCATTGAGCTGGCCGCAGAGATCATTGACAACGGCAAGGCGCTTGCAGCGCTTAAAAAGCTGGTGGACATCTCCAACCGCACGTAAAGACCGGTCAAGAAATGGTCCATCCAGACCGACCAAACATAGCATCAAGATACAGGCTGAGACACGCTCCATGGCTGACATTCTCAAAAAGATCGAACTGTATAAGCGCGAGGAAATCGCCGCAGCCAAGGCGATCACGTCGCTTGATGACCTCAAGGCACAGATTGCCGATCAGGCGCAGGTGCGCGGCTTTTATAATGCTCTGAAAGCCAAGGTCGATGCAGGTCGCTATGCCCTGATCGCCGAGGTGAAGAAAGCAAGCCCCTCAAAGGGCTTGATCCGCGCAGACTTCGACCCGCCAAAGCTCGCCAAAGCCTATGAGGATGGCGGTGCGGCATGTCTGTCGGTCCTTACAGATACACCAAGTTTTCAGGGCCATCCGGACTTTCTCATCGCTGCCCGCAATGCGGTATCCCTGCCCGCTCTGCGCAAGGATTTTCTGTTTGAGCCTTATCAGGTCTATGAAGCCCGCGCATGGGGTGCAGACTGCATCCTGATCATCATGGCATCACTGTCCGATGATGAAGCCAAGGCTTTGGAAGACACCGCCTTCGCACTGGGCATGGATGTGCTGATCGAGGTTCACGACGCCGATGAGCTTGATCGGGCGCTGGAGCATCTGACATCGCCGCTGCTGGGCATCAACAACCGCAATCTCAAGACCTTCGAGACCAGCTTGCAAACTTCGATCGACCTCGCCCCGCGCGTGCCGGACGACAAGCTGCTGGTTGGCGAAAGTGGTCTTTTCACACCGGACGATCTCGCCTTGCTGGCCCGCAAGGCCAATATCGAAACGTTCTTGATTGGTGAAAGCCTGATGCGTCAGGATAATGTGACAAAGGCAACCCGCGATCTGTTGGCCCGTTAGGGCCTGCAACGCATTAAGGCACGAGAGGATCAACAGATGAGCGAAGCCAAACTGACCCATATCGACGCAAGCGGCGCAGCCCACATGGTCGATGTCTCCGACAAAGCGCCAACAACCCGCGTTGCGGTTGCATCCGGCCAGATCCGCATGAAGCGCGAAACCCTCGACCTGATCCAGTCGGGGCAGGCCAAGAAAGGCGACGTGCTGGCCACAGCCCGCATCGCAGGCATCATGGCAGCAAAACGGACCCATGAGCTGATCCCGCTCTGTCATCCGTTGGCCTTGTCAAAGGTCTCTGTCGAATTCGAAATCATCGACGACCTGCCCGGTATCCGCGTCACCGCCACCGCCAAGCTGACCGGTCAGACAGGTGTCGAAATGGAAGCCCTCACAGCCGCATCCATCGCCTGCCTTACCATCTATGACATGGCCAAGGCAGCCGACAAGGGTATGGTGATCGACGCGGTGCGCCTGTTGGAGAAGACCGGTGGCAAATCCGGGGCGTGGCAGGCAGACATCTAAATCCCCCATCATCACAAACCCCATCAGAGAGAAGTCTGTCATGTCCTTGATGCCGGTTGAAGAAGCCCAAAGCCGCCTGCTCGCATCCATTCCCTCTCTTGGCTCAGAAGTGTTGCCTCTGACAAAGGCCCATGGACGCATTCTGGCAGAAGATCTCGCCGCCCACCGTGACCAGCCCCCCTTCGCGGCCTCTGCGATGGATGGCTATGCTGTGCGCGCCGCCAACATCAAGGAACTGCCAACCAAGCTGCAAGTGGTTGGCGAAGTGCCTGCCGGAACCCTCTTTCCCGACAAACTGCACAATTGGGAAGCCGTGCGCATCTTCACCGGCGCCCCGGTGCCGCAAGGGGCCGATGCAATCCTCATTCAGGAAAATGCCGAGCGTGATGGCGCCTTTGTCATGGCATTGGAGGCGGTCAAGGAGGGTGAGTTTATCCGACCCGTCGGCATGGATTTCAAACAGGGCGATGTACTGCTCAAGGCCGGCACCCGGATGGATGCGGGCAGTCTGGCGCTTGCCGCCGCAATGAACCGCCCAGATGTCACGGTCCTCAAGCGTCCCAAGGTGGCAATCCTTGCCACCGGCGACGAATTGGTGTTGCCCGGTGAAGATCCTCGCCCGGAACAGATTGTTGCATCGAACACGTTCGGCGTCGCGGCTCTGGCCCGTGAGGCTGGTGCCGAGATTGTCGATCTGGGCCTTGTCGGTGACGACAAAAAGGCAATCGCTGCCAAGGTGGAAGAAGCCCGCAACGCCGGGGCAGACATTCTGGTGACCAGCGGCGGCGCCTCTGTGGGGGATCATGATCTGGTGCAGGACGTGCTGACTGAGGCTGGCATGGCGCTTGATTTCTGGCGCATTGCGATGCGCCCGGGCAAACCGCTGATGGCTGGAAAACTTAACGCCATGCAGGTGATCGGGCTGCCCGGCAATCCGGTTTCCTCGATGGTCTGCGCCCTCCTCTTTCTCTGCCCGCTTATCCGCGCCATGCAGGGCGACAAGGATCCACTGCTGGTGGAAACAGGCCAATTGGGTGGCCCGGTCACCGCCAATGACAAACGCCAGAGCTATCTTCGGGCCAGCCTTTCCCGCGATGATCAAGGCACCTTCATCGCCACCCCGTTTACCGGTCAGGACAGCGCCATGTTGGCAGGCTTTGCCCGCGCCGATTGCCTTTTGATCCGTCAGCCCTTCGCGCCTGCCGAAGACGCGCAATCACCCTGTCAGTTCATCCGGCTGTGAACCAAATCATTTGAAACGAAAAAAAGGCTGGCCCATAATGGTGCCAGCCTTTTTGCTTACAAATCAAACAGCTCGCCTAGTCAACGAATGCACGCTCAACCACAAAGGTCGAAGGGCGGGCGTTGGAGCCTTCTTCCAGGCCGAAATCTTCCAGCACTTTCTTGGTGTCATTGAGCATCGCCATGGACCCGCAGATCATCCCACGGTCAGCTTCGGGATTGATTGGCGGCACGCCAAGATCCTCAAACAGTTTGCCAGATGTCATCAGATCGGTGATGCGCCCCATGCGAGGGTAATCTTCGCGGGTCACCGAGTTGTAGAGAACCAGCTTTTCAGCAGCAAACTCACCAATCAACGGATCGGTCTTGCACAATTCGAACAGCTCTTCGCCATATTTCAGCTCGGCAATTTCGCGACAGGTATGGGTCAGGATCACCTGATCAAATTTCTCATAGGTTTCCGGATCGCGCATCAGCGAGGCAAACGGTGCAATCCCGGTGCCGGTCGAGAACATGTAAAGACGCTTACCCGGAATCAGCGCATCATTGACCAAAGTGCCGGTCGGCTTCTTGCGCATCAAAACGGTATCACCCGGCTGGATTTTCTGAAGATGCTCGGTCAACGGGCCATCAGGCACCTTGATCGAGTAGAATTCCACTTCCTCATCCCAAGACGGGCTGGCAATGGAATAGGCCCGAAAAACCGGACGCTCGGCATTGGGCAGGCCAATCATCACAAACTCGCCAGAGCGGAACCGGAAGGATGCCGGACGGGTGATCCGGAACTTGAACAGACGATCTGTATAATGTTCGACTTCGGTCACCGTCTCGGCAAACACATTGGCCGGAATCGGGAAGACCGATTTACTCGCAGCAAGGGCTTCAACGGCCTCGGCTTGTTGCGTCATAACAAACTCCTCTTGTCATTCTCTAACCAGTCCAGCGGCTTATTCTTCAAGCGCTTTATCTACCGGCCGTGGATGTTCTAAAAATGCAAGCACTGTCAGCGAGCGCGCGTCCTCTCTCGAACGAGATGATCTCACTTCATTCCAACACGACGACAACAGCCTTTGCCCTGTCTATGGTCAGGCGACCGAAAAAACCTTGATCTTTATCACCCGATCTCATCGTCGAGGGAAAAAGTTCATGAAAGCTTCATATATTCGAAAGCAATCAAGCGACGCACGCGACCATTGGTCACAGGGCCCATACGCAAATCTGCGATGGAGATCCGGTGTCCTGATATCTTTTTGACAGCCAAAGTGCAACTAGCCTTATCGCCGCCAGAGGCACTTCAGCTCCTTTTTTGCCGCAACCAGCTCCGGCTGGCAATTGGCGCGTCGCCCTCTTGGGCGGTTGGTTGATAATAGTTGGTAACCTCCGGCCACTCGCCCCGCTCAAGGCCAGCCCGCAGCTTGTCACTGGAAATCAGGAAGCTGTCGACGCCACACCGTTCAAGGAATGGCATCTGATCAAGAATGAAATGGCCAACCGCACGGATCTCGCCCGTATAGCCATAGCGCTCCTTAAGCAACCGCGCAGACGAAAACCCGCGCCCATCGGAGAATGCCGGAAAAGCAATCGCAATCAGGGCAATCCGCTCCAGATAGGGTTCAAGCGCTGCCACATCGTCACCCGGCTCTACGCATATGCCGAAGCATTGTGGCAGGTTGGCGCGCAATTCCAGCAACCGGATGGCTTCGGCAAAGGCCAGAATGGGGCGCTCGATATCTGCAGGCGACTGGTCGTTTTGCAACATCTGCCACTTGTCTTCGTGAAACGCCCGGTCTTTATAAAGAGGCGTTCTATGCTGATTGGTTTCTGCTGTCATAGTCAGTCCTCATATAATCAGATATGCAATCCGCACTCGGTCTTGTCGGACCCCTTCCAACGACCGGCACGCGCATCTTCGCCTTCCTCGACCGGGCTGGTGCACGGCGCACACCCAATCGACAAATAGCCACGCGGCACGAGCGGATGTCCGGGCAAGCTGTTTTCCTTGATATAGGCAGCCACATCGCCAGGCCCCCAGGAGGCCAGTGGATTGACTTTCATCTTGTCCCCATCAAGCTCGAACAGGTTCAAATCGGCCCGATCACTGGTCTGGAAGCGTTTCCGCCCCGTGATCCAACCCGAATAGTGCTTCATCACACGGGCCAGCGGCAGGGTCTTGCGTAAGTCGCAGCACCCGTCGTGGTTAAAGATCCAAAGAGCGCCTTTGGGATCTTTTTGCTTCACGTCGTCCGGGTCCGGCGTTACCGCCTGCAAATTGGTCAAGCCGAAGTGATCACGCAACTGGTCGCGATAATGCAGCGTGTCGTAAAAGTGCTTTCCTGTATCGATGAAGAGGATCGGATAAGACGGATCGATCTGGGAAATCATATGCAACAGAACAACGGAATCCGCCCCAAAAGAAGACACAAGCGGCACTTGTTCTCTGCCGCCATGCCCGGCCAGCCAGCGCAACACCGCTTGCGGCGGTTCGGAGCCGAAGGCTTCATTCAGATTGTCAATGCCAGCCTGATCAGGCCCTTGAATTGCTTTGCTCTCGCTCATAGGGCCCTCACGCTGCTTTTTGGTCGGTCGGATAAAGCGCTTCCTTGAAAGGCTTCGGCCCGACCCGTCGATAGGCATCGATGAAACGCTCGTCGTCAGACAGACGCAGCCCGATATAGGTATCAATCACCGCCTCGATGGCGTCCGTCAGCTCCGCTTCTGGGAAGCCACGGCCCAGAATGGCGCCGATTGATGTATTTTCATCCGATGATCCGCCAAGGGTGATCTGATAAAGCTCTTCGCCCTTGCGATCGACACCCAGAATGCCGATATGGCCCACATGATGATGCCCGCAAGCATTGATGCAGCCGGAGATGTTGAGCTTGAGATCGCCGATCTGCTTCTGGCGTTCCAATGCTCCCAACCGTTTGGATATGTCCTGCGCAATCGGGATGGAACGAGCATTGGCCAGCGCGCAATAATCAAGTCCCGGGCAAGCGATGATATCGGTCACCAGCCCCACATTGGCTTCGGCCAGATCAACACTCACCAACGCCTGATAGATTGCATAGAGATCGTCCTTGGCCACATGCGGCAAAACCAGATTTTGCGCGTGGCTGACCCGCACCTCATCATAGCCATACTGGCTGGCGAGATCGGCCACCAAATGCATCTGCTCGGCGGTTGCATCCCCCGGCACGCCACCGACGGGCTTCAACGAGACCGTGACGCTGACATGATCGGAAACCTTGTGCCCATGGGTATTCTGGCTCACCCATTGGGAGAAGCCAGCGTCCCGGGCGCGGGTCTCGGCCAGTTTTGCTGCGCCTTTTGAGGCATCGCGCAACTTGGGCATGGCGAAATAAGCATCGATCCGTTCAATCTCTTCCTTCGGGATATCCAGGAAGGTCGATTTCACATGAGCATATTCGGCTTCGATATCAGCCTGCAATTGTTCCAGCCCCGTCTCATGCACGAGGATCTTGATGCGCGCTTTATATTTGTTGTCGCGGCGGCCATAAAGGTTATAGACGCGCAGCACCGCTTCAAGATAGCTCAGGATATCCTGCTCGGCGATCCCTTCGGCCACCAGCTTGGCAATCATCGGGGTGCGCCCCTGCCCGCCACCGACATAGACATCAAAGCCGACGCCGCCATCGGCCAATTGCACCAGCTGCAGACCAATATCATGGACGCGGATTGCCGCCCGGTCCTGTTTGGCCCCATTAATGGCAATCTTAAATTTCCGCGGCAGGAAGCTGAATTCTGGATGCAGGCTCGACCACTGGCGGATGATTTCCGCATAGACCCGTGGGTCAGCCACTTCATCATGGGCGGCACCGGCAAAATGATCCGTTGTCACGTTGCGGATGCAGTTGCCCGAAGTCTGGATCGCATGCATGTCCACTTCAGCCAGATCCTCAAGGATATCCGGCGTGTCCGACAGGGACGGCCAGTTATATTGAACATTCTGACGTGTGGTGAAGTGCGCATAGCCACGGTCATATTTGGTGGCAACGTCAGCCAGACGATGCAGCTGGCGACTATTAAGCGAACCATAGGGAATGGCCACGCGCAGCATATAGGCATGAAGCTGCAAATACAGACCATTCATCAGGCGCAAGGGCTTGAATTCATCTTCGGTCAGCTCACCTGAAACACGGCGTGCGACCTGACTGCGAAACTGCGCCACGCGCTGGCTGACAAAGGCGGCATCGAATTCGTCATAACGATACATGGGTCTGGTCCTTGACTTGGAAATCCATATGTGGCGAAGGCCGGTCTGGCCAGAAGGGTCATTCAGTTTGCAGCTCTTGTGAATTGCCGCTCCAACGGGATGCTATCGAAAGGCTGGATGGTCGGCCCGTCAGCCCGGATCCGCTCACGCAGACGCTCGGCAGCTATCCGGCCATTGTCATCCTTGCTGACCGGGATCACATCAAGACTGACAACCATGTCACTCTGTTCGCCAAGTGCCGCTTGCGCTTCATCCGACATTTCATAAAGCCGCGCGCGCTGGAGATCTTCGACCCAGTGGTGTGCGGCGGCCAGATAAACGACGATGCCGTCAAGCAATCTATTGCCCGTTACAACAAACATGCTGTTTCATCCCGAATGAATGGCAGCCGTCCAAACGACGCCCAAGAAGCGGTAAAAAGGGCGATGCATGCCCCTTCTGTTCTGTGTTGCAAAAGATGTAAAGGCTTTGCGTCCGGCCAACAACGAGGAGGCGAGCGAAAGGCGAAAGCGATTTACCCGTGCGAAGAAAGATCGAACGCCGTGCTACGCCTGACAGCAGGGATAAGAATTTATTCTATTTCCTCCCCCCACGAAAAAAGGCTTCCCAACGCAGCGCGTTGAAGGAAGCCTTTCTCATGCTTGTGGATTCTGTTTAGCAAACAGACTCTTTTACATCTGTGTCATTGCCGCAAAAGCGGAACAACTTTGCGCGGATTGAGACCATCACGCAACGGTCGCAAGCTCACACAGCCCCGCCCCGGCAAGAAACGTGCGCCGGGTTTGCAGGCACAGGATGTCCGCGATGACTTGCGCATATTGGGATAACGACAAACGCACGCTTTGCCCTTCCTGATGGTGGTCGTTCCATCGCAGCGCGGTTTTTGTGGCACGCCCACCTTCTGACAGCCACGACCGGGAACAAACTTTAAACCCGGCAGACAACGGCAGGAGGTGTTTGACCGTTTGGCCATGAAGGGATAACGGCAATCGCAGCGATTGTTGCGCAGCACCGTCGTTCTTGCATCACAGCGCGCAGGTCTTGGCCGATCAAGCCGCACACAGCCTCTGCCTTCACGCAGCTTCGTGCCGCGTGGACAGGCGCAAGCCACCGGCGACCGCCGCACCATATTGTCATAGCGGCAAAGGCAGGCCTTACCACGCTGAATGGTGGTCGTCTTGTCGCACGCCGCCGGGCGAGGCCTGTTCACACACCCCCGTCCCGGTATGAGCCCACTGCCCCGCGGGCAGGCACATTTCACCGGCGAGACCTTGCGCATGCCGTCATAACGGCAAGAGCATCGATTGCCGCGGGCGCGGGTTGAGCGCAAATCACATTCGAGCAAAGGCGGAAGCGGCACCACAACCGGAGGATCAACCACCACAGGTGGCTCTTCGACAGGTGGCGGCGGCAATGGAATGCCAGACAACACCATATCAACACAGGACTGATCAGCTTCGCTTCCAATCGGCGTGCCTGCATTGGCAAACAAAGCCGGTGACAGCTCACCGGTAACAGTCATGCCCAGCAACGCCTGCAACTCCCTCAGGCCTCGCTGCGTATTGGGGCCCATCTTGCCATCCACCCCACCGGAGCGGATACCATTGGCTTCAATCAGCATCTGTGCAGCGGTCACCTGCTGAGCCGACCTTTGACCAGCACCCACAAGGGCACAATTGTCGAACCGGCGATCCCGAGAAGGAGCCGCCAACCGCATATCGAGGGTCACACGCTGGGTTTCCCCCGCTTCGATGCGAATGCTATCGGCAAGACAGACAATCGAGGAGTCGATCACACGGGAACAATGCCAGTCGCGCCCACGCGATACCTTCACATCAATCACATTCGCTCCAGAGAAACTGTCCGTGATCATCAGGCTGTCTGTATAGGCGCGATCGCCCCGATTGGTCACCGAGATCGAGAAGCCACAACGATGAGTACGGCTGTTGCGATCGACGTCACAATCACCAATGACCCGCTTCACAATGGTCAGTTCAGGTGGTGCAGGTCGATCCGGCACCGGCACGACAGGAGGGTCTTCGGGAAGCGGTTGAGCTTCTCGAGGCGGCTGATAGCCAATCCCCTGACAGCCAAAGACCTCTACATCCCCGATCAGGCCGCTATCACTTCGGTTTGGATAGGCTCCGTCATAGTCGATGAAATGGCTTTTCCATGGTGGCGTATTCTCATCCCGCGACAGATCAAAGGGTTGAGCCTGCGCGCCATCAATCCGCATGGCACCACCTTCTGTCAGGCGCTCTTGCAGAGTGGGAGCAAACCGCAACCGCTCGCCGCTCGACCAAAGCACACTTTGACAGGCATTTGCATCCAGCTGACCATTTGCCTTGTAATTGGGGCCCAGTGCCACCCCCCCATTGCCATTGCTGTGCTGGCTGGCAAAGCCGATGGCATAGGTTGCGGGCTGGGCCCGCCAATTGTCATTTCCATCCTTGAAAAAGCGCAGCACTTCAGCCCGTCGCGCCCTTGTCACTTTGGAAAAATCGAACGAGCCGACCCGCTCCCCACGTTGAGCAAGGATCATCGAACCATCCGGCCCAAAAGCAATATCGGTGATTTCAAGGTCAGGCACCCCTTCAGGCAGGATCAACTCCTTGCGGGCATCGAATAAAAAGCCCCCATCCCCCGGCGCAATGCCAACCGACCAGACCTCAGGCCCGTTAGCCACTGCATAATAGAGCCGCCCTTCATGAGCTGCCAATCCCCAGACACGTCGTTCAGCTGGCGCAAAATGCCAGCTCTGCGGATCTTCAACATCAAAGTCGGGGTCGCGAATATCAAGGCGCTTTGTCCCGTCAAAAGCCACCTTTGGCAGCCCCGCCAGAGAGCGGGCCGTTGTGCCATGGTCAAACGCTTCAAGGACATTGCCATCCATATCCAGACGAAAAATCATCCCGGTATCCAGATCGGAGACAAACAATTGCTGGCTCTGTTTGTCAAAGGCAATATTGCCAAGCGCAGGCCCCGCATTGGCTTTGCCCGCCAACTTGAGCGAAGCAAACAGCGAGACTTCACCACTCACCCCATCCACTTTCCAGACACTGCCCGGCCCATTCTCGGGATTGGGGCCAAACAGCCCCTCCATGAAACGAGCATCAGCGCGCCCTGTCAGCAGTTTGTCCTCTTGCCCATCACGGTTCTGATCGGCACCGGAAATCGGCAAGCCATAGGCAGACGTCGCCGTCAGATAAAGGCTAGGCGCTTGCGCATCATCCAAGGCCACCCCGAAAATCTGTCCAACCGCACGCGCCGGAATTTTGACATAAGCAGGTCGTTTCGCTTCATTGCCGACAAACGGCCCCAGATCATCAATCCCGAAAAGGGAGACGGAGGCCCCATCAACATTGATAAACCCATTGCCATTGTCATTTGCCCCCGAAAACCCTGACACAACGAGGCTCGGCCCCTTCAGCAAACCATCAGTGTTTGCCCGTCGCACCCCTTGCGTTCCGACCGTCACCGTCACCCCGTTGCTGACAGCAACAGGTTGGGCCATCGCATGTCCGCCAGAGACATTCATCAGTCCGATTAGACATGCTGCAGTCTTGAGCCAGTCTCCTGCTCTCGTTCGACTGAAAAAATACATAAAAATCTCTCCCCTCATCAGGCTTCCTTGCTGATTATCTGAACCAGCTCGGCCTGTAAGCGCTCCAAACAGGCTGACCATGACCCACGGATCGCAATACACTATTAGCTCATATCACCTGATCGGGGCAGAATTAGGTACCAGGCAAGAAAAGGCAAGCGTGATCCATTTATGAACCATTAGTCCGCAGATTTTCGCCATATTCTCACATTTTGCCATCAGAAAGTTGCAAAAAGACCACGCCCATTAAGCAATCTAGAGTATACGTTATTGACTCTACGCAACCCATAACCTAACAATCCACATCGGTTGTAAACAATATTAATTCAACCTTAAGAATTTCATCTTCGTAAGGCCAGGTTATTTTGCACGGGGATCCGTGGCTGCAGATAAGCAGTCCAGCCACCGTGTGCGTCATTGACCGGAGGAATTATAGTGAAAAGACTTCTCGTAATTGCTGGCATTCTAGCCTCTACCGGCGCCGCCAGCGCCGCTGAATTGACCTACACACCGGTCAACCCATCTTTCGGCGGCAATTCGCTGAATTCGACCCACCTCATTTCGACGGCCAACGCGCAACGTACAGCCACCGCCAGCGATGCCACGAGCAGTTCATCAACCAGTTCATCCTCTTCAACCTCCGGATCCACCTCCGCTGATCTGTTCGTCAGACAGCTGGAAGGACGGCTGCTTTCAGCATTGGCCAGTCAGGTAACGGAAGCCATCTTCGGCGACAATCCGCAAGATAGCGGTACAGTCACCTTCGGCGAAACCGAAATCACCTTCAATCGCAGTACTGACTCCATTTTGCTGGTCATCACAGATTTTTCCGACGGCACTGTCACGGAAATTGAAGTCCCGCAGCTCGTAACCAATTAAAAGCGGATGAAATCCATGACCCTTCTAGATACAATCCGCGCCTCGGGCTCACTTCAACGCCGCAAGAGCCTATTCGCGACCGCGGCCCTTTGCTTATTGGCGTTGACCGGCTGCGCTTCTCACCAAACTCTGATGACCGAAGAACCGATTGTTGCTGCGATCACTCCGGTCAATCTCAAACTGCGCCAGATCCCGCCACCGAAAAAGCGGATCCCGGTCGCTGTCTATGAATTTCAGGACCAGACCGGCCAATATAAGGAAGCCAAGAATTATCAGCAGCTTTCTCGTGCGGTCACCCAGGGCGGCGCGTCGATCCTGATCAAGGCCTTGCAGGATGCTGGCAATCGCCAATGGTTCACCGTGATGGAGCGCAATCGCCTGCCAAACCTGCTCAAGGAACGCCAGATCGTCACCGAAATGCGCCGTCTCTATCGTGGAGAGAAACGAGTTAATGCTCGCACCCTTCCCCCTTTGAAGCATGCAGCCATCATTATCGAGGGCGGAATTGTCGGCTATAACTCCAACGTCAATACAGGCGGCATTGGGGCACGCTATCTCGGCATCGGTGCCGATACAAAATACTCGAAGGATGAAATCACCGTTTCCCTTCGGGCGGTCTCAACCAAGACCGGTGAAGTACTGACCACTGTAACCGCACGCAAGACGGTTGTTTCCGTCGCCCTGCAAGCAGGTGTCTTCCGCTTTATCAAACTGGATGAACTGCTGGAAGGCGAAGCAGGCATCACCAACAACGAACCGCGCCAACTGGCCGTAGAGGCTGCCGTCGAGAAGGCTGTTGAAGCGATGATCATCGATGGTGCGGATCTCGGCATTTGGTCCTTCCGTGACCCGGAAGCCGGCCTCAACTATGTCCGCACCTATCGCGACGGACATAGAGGCCTGTCAATGGAAGCACAGACCCTCGCCAAAGCCAGCCCGGAAACAGGGCGCGCCTCGAGCATCACAACAACGGTCCCAAGAGTTTATCGCCCATCCAAGGCGAAAGTAAAACGCTCAGTAACACAAAAAACAAGACGGTTACCACCGCCCTATTCAAGTACAGAATCGCCAGCGGGATAACCCAATTTCACAAATTTAAGTTGTATCAGGTTGCAGCATCTCCCAATGCTGCAACCTTTTTTCGTTTTTAAACTGAAAATGCAAGTAATTTCAAAATTTTATCGATAAGTAAAATTAGTTAGACTTGTTAACCATTTGGTAACTTTCATATTGACTTGAATTGTTAATGAATTATAAATGATTGCAATGTCGCTTCATACATTAATAGGTTGCAATCAATTTAAGCGAATGCATTGCACCAGGGCCGACACAGCCACTGGCGACATGGGTGAAGCTCTTGAAACAGAAAATTGATTTGGAGACTTGATTATGAAAAAACTTCGTTTGGCCCTTCTGGCAGCGACCGCAGGGCTTGCCGTCGCTTCAACTGCCATCGCAGCCGAAAATAAAGCAACCCTTTCCCAATCCGGATCTGAAAACACTGCATTGATTGACCAATCAGGTAGCGACAAAAGTCAGGCCTATGTCAACCAAACCAACAATGGCGATACCAATTCCAACTCATTGGAAATTCACCAGGATAGCCATGCCCATCAGAATGTTTTCAGCGTGGATCAGAATGCTGTACTCGGCACCGGCTCCAACACGGCAACTGTGACGCAGAACGGCGCTTACTCCAACTCTGTCCGTAATCTGGATCAGACCACAGGCACAGGCGCGGGCAATAACACCGCAACCATCACGCAAACTGGTCAAGCCAACGATCTGAACAGCGTTTCGCAAACCAACACTGGCGATGATGACAACTCCATCACAGCGTTGATCACCGGAACGAAAAATGGCTCGAATTACTACAGGGATATTAACAACGATGTCCAAAGAGAAGCCCTTGATGGTCACGCAGGAAATGTTGGCGCCACCAATGGAGAGCTCATCCAGAACGGCACAGCGAACACGATTGATCTGACTGTCAATGGCGACGAGAACAATTTCGGCATCACCCAGAATGGTGCTTTGAACACACTCTCCGCTCTCAGCGTCATCGGGGACAAAAACGATCTTGGTGTGTTCCAGGACAGCACCAACGCGACCGGCAACACCTTGATTATCTCAGGCATTGAAGGCAACGGCAACAATGTAGGCGTTCTCCAGGACGGCACCAACAGCAATTTGGCAACCATCAGCCTCGGCGGAAGCTCCTCTACGCCCAGCAACGACAACAAGGTTCTGTTGCGGCAGAGCGATGGTACGATCGCTGATATCGACATCAACAGTGGCGATAACAATGACATCAATGTTCTGCAACAGAATGCAACAGGCACTGACAACGATGTGGATGTCGATATTACCGGATCAACCAACGATCTGGACATCGTGCAGGATGGCAACGGCAACGCAGCAACCGCAACCCTGACCGGCAGCACCAACACCGTTGATATCCTTCAAGAAAATGGTGGACACACCGCAGTGGCAACGGTCACCGGTGACCTGAACCAGATCGATATCGATCAAGTACGGTTGACAGGCAGTTCTGCTCTTCTCACGGTTGCCGGTTCGTCCAACGAGCTGACCGTGTACCAGAATGGCAAAAACGAAAATACCACCATGGACATTACCGGTAGCTCCAACAAGATCGACGTCAATCAGGGGCCTCATGACTCGCAAACGGCCGATATCGATGTAACCGGATCGTCCAACGAATTCAGCGTCAGTCAGGGTGGTGGCCGTTGGAACAATACAACTGTTGCCATTTTCGGTGACTCCAACGGCACCGGCACTTTCACCGGCTTTGCTGACATCGGTCTTACCGCTGGAACTCTGGTTCAAAATGGCGCGTCCAACACGGCAACGTGGAATGTCGGACTTGCCGGAGATCTGAGCAACAACAACGTTCTGGCCATGTCTCAGGTCGGCGACAGCAACAGCCTGAATGTTGACATTTCTGGCGGCAACGCCAACCAGGTTGCCGTCTCTCAGGTCGGTGACAGCAACAGGTCTGTTGTAACCCAGGTCGGTTCCTTCAACGTTGTTGGCATCACTCAATAAGCGACACACTTTGACCTTCTGGTCGGGCGGGTTTCCTGCCCGACCTCTTTGATTGAATTGAATTGATTTATTTTTCTTTTCCTTGCGCGAGGTGACATCATGAAACGGCCCGGTACATTCCGCTCGACATCCGCCATGGCGCTCCTCCTGCTCGCCAGCCCCGTCATGGCCAACGACAACGAGGTCTATATCGGCCAGACCGGTGTCACCAACAGCGTTTCCGTCGATCAGTTGGGAGAAGCCAACAAAGTCGGCGCGGATGACAGCAGTCTCTTTGTATCGCAAGATGGCAGCAACAATGATGTGTCCATAACCCAGACCGGTTATAACAACCAGGCAGGGGCAACGAGCGATACTGGCGCCTTGGGCCTGTTAGGGCTCTATCAGAATGGCGACAGAAACAGCCTGACCGTCACCCAGCAATCCAGCGCCAGCACAGGCCTGAATGTCATTGGGGCAGTTTCCCAGGTCGCGCCAACCAATCTGACTTCGGGGCCGAGCAACAGCCTGACCATCATCCAGACTGATGCATCGATCCTGGCATCTGCGGGCACCGGCAATGGAGACAGCCGCCACACCATTGGCGAAGTCATGCAAATCCAGACCGGCGCCACCACCAACATCGCCACCATTTCCCAGTTTGATGGCTCCAACGGCGGCGACTCTGGCAACCGGGTGCAAATTCTCGTTCAGGACGGCACCGACAACCTGGCCACCATCACCCAGCAGGAAGCCGCCAATCAGATTGGCGACATGCGGCAATTTGGCTCCAGCAACCAAGCAACCGTCACACAGGAAGACGGCACCGACAATCTCCTTGACAGTTTCCTTCAGGATGGCACAGGCAACCGCGCCTTGGTGACGATGACAGGTTCACGCAACCTGCTCTTCTCCTTGTTACAGAACAATGCCCTGATGGGGGTTGTCGGCAATATTGCGACCGTTACGCTGGGCGGTGATGACAATGGGGGCGACGGGATGGGCGGACTTGGGCAATTCACCAAGGACGTCACCCGTCTGCTGCAAGTTGCCCAAGCGGAATTTAACCAGCTCGGCGACGAAAACATGATCAACTTCGTCACCTCCGGTTCGTCCGTCGCCAATTTGTATGGCTTTGTGCAGGATGGGGACGGTAACGTTATCAGTGGTACGGTCGATGGCGAAGAAAACGAAGTCGCCCTGCTCCAGATTGGCGATGGGAACCGCTATGATTTCGCCCAGACCGGCGATCAGAATGCCATTGCAGTCACCAGCCGTGGCGACAATAACACCCTGTTCATCGAACAGATTGGCGATGAAAATATCGTTGATGTGTCCTTTGACGGGGGCGTCTCGCCCATTACACGCAGCAATCAGAACAATGACCCTGCATTGGGTGGCTTCTCAGGCCTTACCCTGTCTCAGGCAGGCAGCCTAGCCCCAGGCGACCTTCTGCAATCCGGCACTCAGAATAGTGCCAAGATTGCTGTCGAGAATGGTAACTTCAACAAATTTGCCATCTCACAGACCGGAAATCAGAATGTGATCGACGGCGGCATCGTCGGCGATAACAATCAGGCACTGGTTATTCAATCCGGCAGTTTGAATGAGGCTTATTACCGCCAAACCGGCAACTACAACCAGCTCATCATCCTACAGTAGAAACAGGTTGTATACTCGACAAAGTTATCGCTATGGTTTAACCTAAGATTCACTCTGCAACCAAGATTACGCGTAATTTTGTGCGATTTTTCTGGCAGATAAAAACCGAATAAAGATTTCCCTGTTCTGATGGTTTCAAACGAAAACCAAATCAGGATGAGGGAAATGATCAAACAGATGACTTTGGGTATTGCCCTGCTGGCAGCCAGCACGGTGGCCCACGCAACACCGGACGACAATATCATTACGTTGCTGTCCGATACCAATCAGGAAGGAAACACGCTTGACCTGATCATCACCGGAGATGCGAACAGTCTGGTTCTGGAACAAACAGCAACCTTGGGTACTGGTTCGGGCAATCTCATGGAGATCTCGATCACAGGCAACAACAATGGCGGCGCGCTGGGTGGCTCATTTAGTGGTGTCGCTCTGAATAGCGGACTGGAACCCGGCCACCTGCAGCAGACAGGCTGGGACAACAGCATGCATATTGATATTCAGGGCTCGGATAATCTGTTTGCCGCACTGCAAGAAGGCCAGGGCAACAGCCTGACCGCCACCATTGAAGGCTATAACAATCAGGCGGCCGTTTTACAGGTCGGCCAAAACAACCACGCAAGCATCAGTCAGACGGGTATGGGCAACGCCATAAGCATCTCGCAACGATCATTCTGAGATGTGCCCGTCAAAAGCGGAGAGCGGCACATGAAGAAACTATCGTATTCGGCATTAGGGATCGCAGCCGCAGCACTCAGCGGCCTTGCAACCTTGCCGGCTTTTGCCGGTGACAACAATGTCCTCATCCTGAAACAGGAAGGCACAGCCAACGAAATTTCCATCGATCAGCAAAATGCCAGCAACAGCCAAGTTGGCGGCGTGGAACTGGTCCCTGGCCTCAATCTGGAAGACACGACCTTCAATCAGATCGACCTGACCACAAATGAGGCCACAGCGCTCGCCAATCCTGCAAGCCAGTTTGGCACAGGCAACACAGCGGACATCACTTTGGACGGGGAAGGCGGAGCGGTATTCCTGCAACAAGGTGGCCAGCTCACGGATGGCAACAACAACGCCACTGTCGCCATCAATTCCGGCCTGACCGGTGGATCATTTGCCGCCATTTTGCAGAATGGCAGCAATAACACAGCCAATGCGGCAATCAATGGCTCTCTGTCCCAAGCCGACATCTTGCAACAGGGCAACGGCAATCAGGGCACAGTATCCATTGGCGCGGACGGTTTGCCAACGGACCGGGTCCGCGCCTCACTCACCCAGAATGGCGACAACAACAACACCGAACTGCAAGTTACCGGAATCAATGCTGGTGAATATAGCTACACGGTCAATGGTAGCAACACGTCAACCTCGGTGCCTGCCGCTATCGTCACCAATGGGGCCTCGGTCAGCATCACACAATCAACTTTGACATCCCGCTAACGTGGGTTTGCGGATAGTCCCTCTTATGAGAGCGTGACCAAAGAAGGATGCGACATGAAGGTTCCCAAGTGGTTGACACTGTCCTTTGTGGGGTTGCCCATCGCTGCCATGAGCGCGATTGACGCCCAGTCCGGGATCAATGCATCAGATGTCAAACAGGCTGATATCCAGCTTTTCAAAGTGGATGACATTCTGACCATCAGCCCGATTGTGACCCTGAAAAAGGGGGATCGTATCAGCACGCACGTCGAACTGGTGGTCGAGAAAAAGGGACCGAGCGGAACCATTGCCACGCGGCAAACAGGAAAAATCAACGCGGGTCAAACTGAAGCCAGCGCGATTGCGCGCGTGCAAATCAAGGTGACCAATGAAGATGCCATCACTGCAACTCTGACAGTCCGATCCGGCGACCATATCGTGGCCGAGCGCAAACGCATCTGGAGCGGTGGCATGACCACTGCTCTGCACTGACTCCAACATCCAGCACCGAGCGATTTCAGGCCCGGTGTCCATCCTTCATTTTATGACCATTTGTTTGAAATTTGGTGGCTTCATGAAACGCTCATCTTTTCTTCTACCGACCATCGCTTTGATCGCTTTTTGCCAATTGTCCGCCCCGTCTGTTGCCCAATCGACCAACGCCGTGGCGCAGGCTTTTTCCGGAGAATGGCTAACCTATGACAATCGCCATGCCGCTCAAGGTCTGTGCAGCCTCAGCTTTTCAGCCAAAGGGCAGAATTCGATCTATCCCATAACGCCCAAAAACTGCATCAACCAGTTTGCACAAATTCGCGCTTGGACATTGAAGAACAATCAATTGATCTTCATTGATGAAAAGAACAAGCCGCTGGCGGCGGTTGGCGGCAACCAGCAACGCATTTCCGGCAGCTTCCTGCAGGGCGGTATGCCCCTTATTCTGGAAAAAGCCGATTTGGCGAAAAGGGTCACAGCGGCGAGAAAGGCCATAAGCTGTTCCTATCTTGGTTACAGCCAAACCTGCGCCAAACCACGACAATTTGCGCCACCGGCATTGGGAACAGACGGCACAGCGGACATCAAAAGCCTGGTTAATCTCAATCTTCGCAGCGAACCCCGCAACAGCGCGACGGTAAAGTCTGTGCTGAAACCTCAAACCTGTTTGAAAGCAACCTTTTGCACTCTGGCGTCGGACGGCCTCTGGTGCCGGGTGAAGATGGGCGATGTGACCGGTTGGGTCAAAAAACAGGCTGTGCGGCAAAAGCAATGGCCGATCATCACCTTTGTCAACGGATGCTGACAGTCTAACGTCGAGCAACCGAACCATGAGCGGATAAAGAGCCCGTCCTTTGAGCCAATCGACGGACAGGTGCGAGTCATCTAAGAAGGGAAAACGTGCGATCAAGGGGCTTTGGCTCTCTTGATCGGATCGAAGGCCCACTCCAGATGATTGCCCGCCAGTGAAAGACTCTCCGCTCCCCCTCGCCGCCATCACGCTTAACAGCCCTTGGCTGGTCGTAGACTTCACCCAAAGACTGCAAGTGTTAAGCTGGGCCATAGATCGCCCCGGATTGGTCGAGGCCGATTGTATCCTTTGGCGAGAAGTCAAAAATCATGACCTGCCGATTGATCTCGATGTCAACAGCTGGTTGAAACAACAACTCAATGACAACGGCTTTGCCAACGCGGTCACCATGCTCACCTCCCGCAACATCGCCCGCTATGAAGTGGCCGAAACGGTGGTGGACGATGTGAAAGCACTTTGCATTGTCACGCTGGGGCTTTCCAACGCCGAACGCGTCGGAACGCGCATTGATCATCAGGACAAGAAATGGGGAACCATCAACATTGCCGTCATTCTAAATCAGGGTCTGACGGAAGCTGCCATGCTGGAGGCAAGCTCTATCGCCACACAAGCCCGTACGGCGGCCATATGTGACGCTCGTTACGCGATCACCACAGGCATTGCCACCGGCACAGGGACCGACTGTGTGGCCATCGCAGCTCCCAAAGGGACCATTTGTTTCGCAGGCCTTCACACCGCCATAGGCCAAGCGATAGGCAAATCGGTTTATGAAGCCATTACAACCGCCCTGACTGTCTGGATTGCCGAAAACGGCCCGGACACAAAAGGAACAAAATCGGATTGCTAACGCATTTCTCAGCCAGCAAAAGGCACCTTGAAGCAAGAAAGCGCAGATTTGCGCGGCCAACAGCCAATTTCCTCTTGCAGAACACAGAGAGAACAGATATCGTTTGTTCGTGATTTGTGCCACAGATGTCTCGCTTGATTCTCAACCGGGCATTTTGCTTCAAGACAGGAGAGAGCAATGCTTACGCGTAAACAGCATGAACTTCTTATGTTCATCAACGAGCGCATCAAGGAAACCGGCGTCCCACCTTCATTCGACGAAATGAAAGACGCGCTTGATCTACGGTCCAAGTCAGGCATCCATCGCCTCATCACTGCGCTAGAAGAACGCGGCTTCATCCGTCGCTTGCCTAACCGGGCACGCGCGCTCGAGATTCTCAAACTGCCAGAAGCAAACAGCCCCACCTTGCATTCAGCAACCAGAGGCTTTTCTCCCTCTGTGGTTGAAGGTGGATTGGGCAAGAAGAAGGCACCCTCGACCAGCAAACCCGCAGCTGAAGAACAAAGCAGCGGAGTCTCCGTTCCCGTCATGGGCCGGATTGCGGCTGGCGTTCCAATTTCGGCCATTCAACATCAATCCCACACCATTTCCGTGCCTGTCGACATGCTGCGCGGTGGCGAGCATTTTGCGCTGGAAGTGCGTGGCGACTCCATGATCGAGGCAGGAATTCTCGATGGTGATACCGTTGTGATCAAGAAATCCGACGACGCGGTTTCCGGCGATATAGTCGTCGCTCTGGTCGATGATGAAGAAGCAACCTTGAAGCGCTTGCGCCGAAAAGGCGGGTCCATTGCGCTGGAAGCGGCCAACCCTGCCTATGAAACCAGGATCTTTGGTCCTGATCGTGTGCGCGTGCAGGGCAAACTCGTCGGTTTGATGCGCCAATACTGATCAGCGGCAAAGAGTCAGATTAGACACACATCTTGGTCCGAGCTGATAATCGGACCAAGCAAATGGCGCACGATCTGACTGCCATATTGCTTTAAGCCATATTGCTTTTACAGTGGCATTCAGCGCCACGGGCGACGCCCAGCGGTGAATGAGGTGACCTCTCGCAACATCCAGCTCTCGCCTGATATTGGTTGCTCTGGCATAGACGGATCTGAAACGCTCTGTTTTGCATCAGTGCGCCTTTGTCTTTGGTCTTCTTTGCGGCTCTTCATGCTGCCCTCTATGTCGCCCACTTTGTCGACACGCTTTGCAGATTGCTCGAACCAGATGAATCGAGCGCCGCCGTCGTTAAGGGCCTTCGGACCGATGCGATATCGTGGCTTGGTGCAAGAAGCCGGAATCGGCAGTTTCGAGACGACAATGTCCCGATCGGCACAGACTTCGTCAAATGCCGATGCCCTGCGAACCAGACCAATGGAAAGACCGGTCTTGAGGCCATCCGTGGTGGCGAGATCACGGGCAAAACAGGCCGCTTGGTCGCAGCCGGACAATAGGTGCCAATCAGAACGCGCGCCACTGACCTTTTCCTTGTCTCCACCGGTGAGCTGGTCAACCCGACCAACAGGTTTTCTTTTATCTGTCCCTTTACCCGCTTTATGAGATCGCGCGGCTTTCAGCAGCCGCGAATCCCCGTCAAAATGCAGCAGAGACGCATAGTCAATTGTCGTGCGGTTTGCCCCCAGCAAGTGCCATCTTTGATCCGTCCCACGATAAGCAACCCGTGCCCCATTGTCGGAGACCCAGAGATCAGTAGGCCGCGTCATCTGTCAAACCACAAGAGCCGCCACGACCGGCACAAAAGCAAGCAACGCCAACCCTCTGCGATGGATCGCATAGGCAGCAAGAGCCAAGACAATCAACGACAGAACCATCCCCTGCCCGCTAACCACCAGCAACCGATCATCCGACTGCGCGACAATCCAGCGTGCGGTCGCAATGACCTGCTCCAACCCCCACGCAACCAGCGGCAGGGTCAAGGATTGCAGACCGATTGGCACCAACAGGATCGATACCAGCCCCAATGGCATCACCACCAAGGTCACAATTGGCATCACCATCAAATTGGCTAACAGACCCAATGGCGCCATTTGCTGAAAATGGGCGATAGAAAAGGGCAAAACAGCGATCCCGGCAATCAGGGAGGTTGCACCGATGCCTCCCACCCAGCGTAAAGCTGTGCGCGCAAAAGCCATCATTCGCCCCGCCGCCTTTGGGTGATGATGCATATCTGAGGCTTCCTGTTTCACACCCAAGTGAATCCGTATAGCCCGCAAACGATCATATGAAGCAATCAGCGCCGCCGTCGCACCAAAAGACATTTGCATGCCCGCTTCAACCAGAGAATAAGGCTGAACAACAATCACCACGATCAACGCCAGTGCAAGATTGTGCAACGTCAAGGCAGGTCGCCCCAAAAGGATCGCCAGAAGGATGATCGCCGTCATCAGAAAGGCCCTTATAGTTGCAACCGAATTGCCCGATAGAACCAGATATCCGAATGCACATAGAAGTGCGATCCCCGCTGACCATTGCTTGATCGGATAGGACAAGGCCAAAGACGGAACCAGAGCAAAGAGTGCCCGCGCTCCCCAAAAAATCGACATCGCAACCAATGCCATATGAAGCCCGGAAATGGCGAGGATATGCGCCAACCCGCTTTGTCTTAACGCGTCTTTGACTTCATTGGACAAATAGTCCCGCTTGCCCACAGCAAGGGCGATGGCCAGTCCCCCGGCCTCCCCCTTCATGCGCGCAGCAATTTGCTCGGCGATAGCATTTCGCAAGGTCTCGATCCGGTGTCTCGCCTCGGCCCATAGACCGGACAAGCCACTCACGTCCACCTTGGGCAGGCGTTCGATGTCTCGTCCCATATAACCTTGCCCACCAATAGAGCGGGCCCAGAGATAACGGGCATAATCAAACGCTCCGGGAAAAGCGGGCCGCTGCAATGGCTGCAATCTGGCCCACAATTTGACACGGTCGCCTGCATTGAAGCGTGTCCCCAGTGCCTTGCGCACCAGCAACAGGCGTTCAGGCTGTGGATCCGATCCAATCCGGTCAATCGCCTCCACCCGCAAAGTCCAGCGTTCGTCTTTGCGACCATTTTTTTGCCGAAAGTCAATATGATCGACCACCCCTGTCACAGAGCTCGAAAAGGCGCGGGTCAAAACAGGCGTGGAAGAAAACTGCCCCTGATAGGTGGCAACCGACAGGCCGATCCCTGCGGACACAACCAACAGCAACAAAAGGTCCATCGCCCCCTTGCGTGCTCGACGCCACACCCATGAAACAGAGACGGCCACAAAACCGAGCAAAATCATCAGGCTGGGTTCATCGGGCAAGGAATAGTAAGAGGCAGCGCCAAAGGCCATGGCCAGCGCGCACCACAGAAAGCGGGCATTGCGGCGCTCGCAATCCTCCCGCCAATTGGCCGCCAGCAACAGGCCAACAGCCTCCAGCCGCAAATAGAGCCGCGTCCAGAAGCCAACAGAAGGCTGAAAGGAGGTCACCCGCACTTTGCCCACGGAAATAGGCAGCTTTTCCTTGGGAGAGGCAAGAGTCAGTACACCAATCGCCTTGTCTGACGACGTTAGCGGCGCGTTTTCCCCTTTTTCCGCTTTCCCGGCACCCATGAGGCCTTTCACCCCGATATCAAGCTGTGTTAGATCGTTGGCAAATCACTCTGCCGGTGACCGAACCAAACCGATTGCTGCGCCCTATAGTCTGCGGCGCCACAACCACGTTCAACCACCGGTTTACCTTATCCCGAACAACAGGTTATTGATAGCATTATGTGTTCTGAGGTTGTAACGCGCTTCGCACCGTCCCCCACCGGATATCTTCATATCGGCGGCGCCCGCACCGCTCTGTTCAACTGGCTGTTTGCCAAGGCCAACGGCGGCAAGATGCTGCTACGCATCGAAGACACCGACCGGGAGCGCTCCACCGACGCCGCCATCGATGCAATCATTGCCGGCATGGACTGGATGGGCCTGTCATCGGACGGCGAGCCGATCTCCCAATATTCCCGCGTTGACCGCCATCGTGAAATTGTCGAGCAACTGCTGGCCGAAGGCAAAGCCTATCGCTGCTACTGCACGCCAGACGAATTGACCGAAATGCGTGAAAAGGCGCGCGCTGAAAAGCGCGCACCGCGCTATGACGGCACCTGGCGCGATCGTGATCCCTCCGAGGCCCCCGAAGGCATCAAGCCTGCCATCCGTCTCAAGGCTCCGCTGGATGGCGAAACCGTCATCGAAGACAAAGTGCAGGGCACCGTTCGCTTCCCCAACAAAGACCTTGATGACATGATCATCATGCGTTCGGACGGCAACCCGACCTACAATCTGGCTGTTGTGGTCGATGACCACGATATGGGCATCACCCACATCATCCGCGGTGATGATCACCTGACCAACGCCGCAAGACAGACCCTGGTCTATAAAGCGTTGGGTTGGGAAGCTCCGATCATGGCCCATATCCCGCTGATCCATGGCCCTGATGGTGCCAAGCTCTCCAAGCGCCATGGCGCTCTGGGTGTCGAAGCTTACCGTGACATGGGCTATTTGCCAGAAGGCATGCGCAACTATCTCGTGCGCCTCGGCTGGGCCCATGGCGATGATGAAGTAATGACCAACGAGCAGATGATCGAATGGTTCGGCTTTGACGGCATGAACAAGGCTGCGGCTCGGTTCGACTTCAAAAAGCTGGAAAATCTCAACGGTATTCATATGCGCAATGCAGATGATGCCGCCCTTTATGATCAGCTGATCAGTCTGCTACCTCATCTAGACGATGGTCAGGCCATGCTGGACAACATCGACGAGGCCAAGAAGGCCCAGATCATGATGGCGATGCCCAGTGTCAAGGAACGGGCCAAAACCCTGCTTGATCTGAAAGCCGGTCTCGCCTTCCTGTTCGACACACGTCCGCTGGAAATGGAAGAGAAAGCTGCCAAGTTGCTCACCGATGACGCCAAGGCAATGTTGGCCGATCTTCTGCCTCAGCTTGAGGCCATTGAAGACTGGAGCCTTGAAAGCACTGACGCCGTTGTGCGGGCCTTCGCTGAGGAAAAGGAACTCAAGCTTGGCAAGGTCGCCCAGCCCCTGCGTGCCGCCCTCACCGGACGGTCAACCTCTCCGGGCATCTTTGATGTGCTGGTGGTGCTCGGCAAGGAGGAGTCTCTGGCGCGCCTCAAAGACCAAACGGCCTGATATCACGCAGAATTGTTCACTGCTATTTGCAGGGCCGGAGCACTTGCCTCGGCCCTGTTTTTGCGCCTATTATCCAGATGTGACAGGCCTGTGTCAGGGAAATGTGAATTGGCCGGTTAAAGGCAAAAAGCAACTGATTCTCAGAGCCAAGTGCCCGCCCCGACTTGGATTTCAGGAACGGACAAAAATCTTTACCAACTCACTTTCTCTATCAAATTGTAACATTGACTTACGAAAAACAGATCATACTATGGTAGAATAAACCACTGAAATACATATACATTTCATTTTTCTCCGCAATAACACGCATGGAACAAAGCTTGCAGATGAGGGAAAAATCATATACCGAATGCACAGTTCCTTTGTTGCCTCGGAGGATCAGCTGCGCCCAGACGCACCATTTCATTCCGATAGCAACAGTCAATGTTTTCCAAATTGGGGAGTAGCCGAATGAGTGACAACAAAGCAACATTGAACGTTGGCGACAAGAGCTGGGAATTCCCGATCCACAGCGGGACCATTGGTCCGGACGTGATCGACGTTTCCAAGCTCTATGCCCAGACTGGCATGTTCACCTATGATCCGGGCTTCACGTCCACGGCTTCTTGTGAATCCGAAATCACCTATATCGATGGCGACAAGGGCATTCTCCTTTATCGCGGCTATCCGATTGAGCAACTCGCAGAACAGGGTGACTTCCTTGAAACCTGCTTCTTGCTTCTGTATGGCCACCTGCCAAATGCTGCTGAAAAAATCGACTTCGACACCCGTGTGACCCGTCACACCATGGTGCACGAACAGATGAGCAAGTTCTACACCGGTTTCCGTCGTGACTCGCATCCAATGGCCATTCTCGTAGGCGTGATTGGTGCTCTGTCCGCATTCTATCACGACTCCACCGACATAACCGATCCGCATCACCGCATGGTTGCCTCCCTGCGTATGATCGCCAAGGTACCGACCCTTGCGGCCATGGCCTACAAATACACCATCGGGCAGCCATTTGTTTATCCCCGCAACGATCTGGATTATGCAGCCAACTTCCTGCATATGTGCTTCTCGGTTCCTGCCGAACAATATAACGTGAGCCCCGTTCTGGCGCGTGCTATGGACCGCATTTTCACTCTCCATGCCGACCACGAGCAGAATGCATCCACATCGACAGTCCGTCTTGCCGGTTCCTCGGGTGCCAACCCGTTTGGTTGTATCGCCGCTGGCATTGCCTGCCTTTGGGGTCCGGCCCACGGCGGGGCTAATGAGGCAGCGCTCAACATGCTGCACGAAATCGGCACCCCGGATCGCGTTGATGAATTCGTCAAACGCGCCAAGGATAAAGACGATCCATTCCGCCTGATGGGCTTTGGTCACCGCGTTTACAAAAACTATGACCCACGCGCGCGCATCATGCAGAGCACCTGTCACGAAGTGCTCAACGAACTGGGTGTCAAAGACGATCCGACCCTTGAAGTCGCCATGGCTCTGGAGAAAATCGCTCTCAATGATGAATATTTCATCGAGAAGAAACTCTATCCGAACATTGACTTCTATTCTGGCATCACCCTGCGCGCTCTTGGCTTCCCGGCAGAGATGTTCACCGTGCTGTTCGCTCTGGCCCGTACCGTTGGCTGGATTGCACAGTGGAAAGAAATGGTCGAAGATCCATCCCAGCGCATTGGTCGCCCACGTCAGCTCTTCTCTGGCGCAACGTCCCGCGATTACACACCAATCGACGAGCGCTAATCAGCACACGCATCAAACAGAAAAGGCTCCCCTACGGGAGCCTTTTTTATGTGCGATGAGATCATTCCAACAGCAATGCATCCTACCGGGACAAATGCTCCAGCACGATCCGCGCAACTTGTCCGCTTGGCGTGCCATGGGGCAGCTGCATCCGCGCATCGAGCTTACGCAAGGCTTCAAGTTGAGCATCCCGTTCTGCACTGTCTGTCAGCAACGGCAAAAGACTCGCAGTCAAGATGTCCGCATTGGCTTCGTCATCGAGAAATTCGGGGATCGTGTTCTGTCCCAGCACCAGATTGGTCAGCACGAAGGAATGCGCCTTGAACAGGAATTTCAGTTTCCCCATCAGCCAGTCGACCTTGTAGGCCACCACCATTGGAATGCCCGCAAGCCCCAGTTCCAGCGTTACGGTGCCGGAGGCCGCCAAAGCGGCATGAGCCTGACGGAAAGCCGCGAACTTTGCCGCTTCCCCTTCCACGATCTCAGGCTTTACTGTCCAGTCTCGAAGGCCTTCCTCAATCAAACCGCGCAAATGGCTGACCGCTGGCAAGATGACGCGCAAATTAGGATATCGCACCTTGGCTTGCGCCACCACAGCCCCGAATTCGACCATCAGGCGGCTGACCTCGCTGCGTCTTGAGCCGGGCAGCACCAGCAACACAGGTGCCTCCAGCGGGCCTCTCTCGCCTTCCGCAGGCCGCAACACATCCAGTCGTTCAATCAGCGGATGACCAACATAGGTACAAGGCGGCCCACCCAATTGCTTGTGGGCCTGCACCTCAAATGGCAGCAACGCCAAAAGATGATCCACATAACGCGCCATTGTCTTGGCGCGCCCCGGACGCCAGGCCCAAACACTGGGAGAAACATAATTGATGATCGGCAAATCCGGGCGTTGCTTGCGCACCCTTTTTGCAACGGCATGCGTAAATTCCGGGCTGTCAATGATCAGCAACAGATCCGGCTTGGTCGCCACGATATCGTCGACCACTTCCATGCCACGCCGATAAAGATGCGGATATTGCTTGATGATGTTTATCAGCCCCATCACCGCGATGTCTCCAAGCGGGAACAGACTTGTAAGCCCCTCCGCCTGCATCCGCTCACCCGCCAACCCGGCAAAGGCAATCTCACCCCCGGTTGCGGCCTTGAGTGCAATCACAGCCCGCGCCCCCAGTTGGTCGCCGGATTCCTCCCCGATCACGATATAGAGGAGTGGCTTTTTCTGTTCTGCCATTGGCCTATCCTTCATCACCCGCAATATTGCACCAAAATGGCATAGAGCTCGTTACAGGCAGATATCATCCAACTGCCGAGACTGAAGAATGAGCCCTAGCTCCCGCGCCTTGCGCACTGTTTCCTGACGATTGGCACACAAAACCTGTCCGCCGGCACAAATGATTCCCGCCAAACCAGCGCGCTGGACATTCTCCACCGTCCGCGGACCGATTGTCGGCATGTCAAAGCGCAAATCCTGCCCCGGGCGGGCGCGCTTGAGCAACAGACCTTCCTTGCCGAAGTTCCAGCGGGCGCGCTTTTGTTCACGGATCAACGTCACCCGCTCCAGCATCTGGTCGGTCCCTTCCGGTCCTTCCATCGCCAAAATGCGCCCTCCAGCTACAACGACCCCCTGCCCGGCATCCAGAGCGCCAATCAGCACAGCGGTTTCTGCCGCCAGCTCCACATCGGCTTCCATTTCATAGGATTTGACAGCGCCGACGCACAGATCGTCACCCACCACCAGCGAAGGCGCAACATCCGGCACCGACATCAGGCGCAGACCGCGGCGTTCGACGAAATGGGCCACACCGGCCAACACGCCTTCATCGCCACCACCAGCCATGATTTTGAGAATTTCCGGCAAGGCCTTTACAGCCCCGAAGTCGAGCCGCACGGACTTGAAGTCCGGGCGCGAGGTGATTGACCCGATAAACAGCACATCGCGGATCCGCATTTGCTCAAGCATCTTGAACAAACGCCCGATCTCGCCCCATTTCAGCCAAGCATGCGGGTGGCTGGAAATCCGGTCATCCGCCTCCCCCGCAAGTCCAAACAGGAAATAGTCACGGCCCGATTGCTGCAGAGCCGCGGCCACTTCGAGCGGAAGATCATGACCGCCGGCAATGATGCCCACCGGCCCATCACCTGGCATTGTCATGGCTAGTCTTTTTGGTTGCGTGGCGTGCAAAGCGCCTTTTTGTTATCTGCGCGGATGAAGTTGATGATTTTCATCACATTCTCATCCTCGGCGAACATGTTAGCGACATCATCGACGCGCTCTGCAAGTGTGCCTTCATCAGCAAACAGCAAACGATAGGCATGTCGCAGATTGTGGATCTGCTCGCGGCTAAAGCCGCGCCGCTTTAGGCCAACAATATTCAATCCACCCAGATGGGCGCGATTGCCAAGAGCCGAACCAAACGGAATGAGGTCATTCTCAAGGCCGGACATTCCACCCACAAAGGCATGCTCACCCACACGGGCAAACTGGATCACGGCAGACATGCCCGCGACAATCGCATGATCACCGACCTCGACATGGCCTGCCAAAGTCGCATGGTTGACCAGAATGACGTGATCGCCAACGACACAGTCATGAGCAATATGCGCCCCGACCATCAGATGGCAGGAATCGCCGACCCGCGTCATGCCACCGCCACCTTTGGTGCCGGGATTGATCGTCACATATTCACGAATATTGACATGATCGCCGATAACACATCCAACATCTTCACCGTCGAACTTCAGATCCTGCGGTTGCAAACCGACAGCGGCAAAAGGAAAAATCTCAACATTCTTGCCGATCGTCGTGTTGCCATCAACGACCACATGAGAATGCAACTTGCCCCCTGTCCCAATGGTGACATTTGCACCAATGACGCAATAAGGGCCAATTTCGATATCATCAGCGAGCGTCGCACCCTCGGCGATGATGGCAGTTGGATGTATTGTTGCCATTATTTATCTTCATTTCCTACGAGCATGGCGCTCACTTCGGCTTCGCAAACCTTGACGCCGTCCACCTGTGCTTCACAAGCAAACTTCCAGATGGTGGCACGATTGCGGATCTTCTTGACGTGAATTTGGACAACGTCACCAGGCACGACCGGTTTACGGAATTTGCATTTGTCGATCGTCATGAAATAGACAACGCTCGGCGGGCCCATTTCCTTTCGATTGTTGACGCACAAGGCACCAGCGGTCTGCGCCATGGCTTCGATCAACAGAACCCCCGGCATCACCGGTTGATTGGGAAAATGGCCGATGAAATGCGGCTCGTTGATGGTCACATTCTTAATGCCGATACAGCTATCATCGCCGTCCATCTCGATGATCTTGTCAATCATCAAGAAAGGATATCTGTGCGGCAAAAGTTCCATGACACGCATGATGTCTGCACTATCAAGGGTCGTTTTTTCAGTCATGTTATCTTCCCTTCAGCACCTGAAACGCGTCCAGATGGCCCGGCCCCTTACCGGGCTGTACTGATTATCAGTTTTCAACAAAATACTTCGAAGCCTAACCAAACTTAAGGTCCATACGGCACCGAAACGATCAGTTGCCTTTTTCAGCCAATTTCTTCAGAGCCGTCATTTCACGGAACCATTGCTTGACTGGCTTGGCAGGAACACCACCAAACCGGCCGCCAGCAGGCACATCTTCACGCACCACACTGACCGCAGCGATCTGAGCGCCCATGCCAATGGTGATGTGCCCGGCCACGCCGGACTGTCCACCAATCGCAACAAAATCTTCAAGCCGCGAAGACCCCGAGATTCCCACTTGCGACACAAGCACGCAATGCCGGCCCACTTCCACATTGTGGCCAATCTGCACCTGATTGTCGATCTTGGTGCCTTCACCAATGATGGTGTCACGGTTGGCACCACGGTCAATGGTGCTATTGGCACCAACTTCAACGTGATCCTGAACGATAACCCGGCCAACCTGAGGTACCTTCTTATGGCCCATCGGGCTCATAGAGAAGCCAAAGCCGTCCTGCCCACAGCAGACACCTGGATGCAGGATCACATGGTCTCCCACCAGTGAATGCTGAACAACAGCATTGGCGCCGATGTGACAATTACGACCGATACGCACGCCTTGCCCGATCACGGCATTCGCACCAAGTGTCGTGCCACTGCCAATTTCAGCACCAGCGCCAACATTGGCACCTGGCTCAATACAGACACCCTTCTCAACCTTGGCGGTCGGGTGAATATGGGCAGCCTGCGAAATGCCCCCGTTGCTCTCGAAATAAGGCAGAGGCTGGATCGCTTCAGGATAGAAAGCCGTGGAAACGATGGAAAAGGCATCATACGGATTGCCAACAACCAGCGCGATCACCCCTTCGGGGACCTTTTGTTCATACCGCTTGGCACACAAAACAGCCGTCGCTTGCGTCGTCTCAAGGAGAGGCAGATATTTTGGATTGTCGAGAAAGGAAATCTGCCCCTCGAGCGCCGTCTCAATGGGCGCAACGGCATGAATGGCTACAGACGCATCAGCGTCTTCAGGCAGATTTGCAGAGACAAGCTCGGCAATCTTGCCAAGCGTCAGGCTTTCAACTTTGTTGAAAAATGTTGGTTCAGTCATGTTTGCTTTCACAAAAAAAGCCGCCGCCCGAATGAGCAGCGGCTTTTTTAATTAATGTCCCAGCATCAGAAGTTGGATGCAGCGCCGAAGCGAATGGACTGGGTGTCATCATAGCTTTCTTTCGAAAGCGCATAGGCATAATCAAGACGCAGCATGCCGAACGGGCTAGCCCAGATCAGACCAGCACCAACGGATGACCGGATGCTACCGTCGTCATTGTAGCTGCCGCTTGCGGCATCACTACCAAACAATGTACCTGCGTCAGCAAAGACCGAACCGCTGATACCGAGGGTTTCAAGACCACGGATCGGGAACTGGAGTTCGGCTGTCGCATTGACATAGGTTTTGCCGCCAATTGCATCGCCGGACGCTTTGTCGCGCGGACCATAGCCATTTGGCGCAAAGCCGCGGATTGTCTCGCCGCCCTGGTTAAAGGCATCAAGCAAACGCACGTCATCGTTGCCATAGCCTTCAATATGACCAGCACCGACACGCAGCATACCGACGAGACCCCAAGCGGGATGCAATTCACGATAATAGCGCGCATCAATTGTCGAACGGACGAACTTCACATCACCGCCAACACCGGCAACTTCCTGACTGAAGCGTGCAAAGATACCTTCGCTCGGTTTCTGCATATCGTCGAGCGTATTATAGACCAACCGATAGCCAACGGCGGATTTGATCGTTGTGCCTTCCTTCTGGGATTGCAGAATGGCAACGGATGTACCGGTATACTTAGAAAGCTTCTTGCTCTCATACGTATAGTATGGATTGAAGGACAGATCATTGGTAATCGGCAGACCGAAACGAATGGTACCGCCTGTACGCTGATAGTCATAATCGCGCGTCGCATTGTCTTCATAGGTTTCACGGAACAAATCGAAGCCAGCTGACATCCGACGACCAAGGAAATAAGGCTCGGTGAAGGAGAAGGCATAATTCCGCTTACTGGTCCCGAAACCGGACGCTGCACGCAGATACTGGCCACGACCCATGAAGTTCTTCTCGGTGATCGAGATATCAGCAATCAGACCGTCTGTGGTGGAATAACCGCCACCAATGGCCACAGAACCGGTGCCTTTTTCAACAACGTCAACATTCAGCACAACGCGGTCAGAAGAACTACCCGGAGCGGTGTTGATTTCGACTTTTTCGAAGAAGCCAAGCGCGTTCAAGCGCCGTTTCGCACGATCCAGAAGAACGCGATTGAAGGCATCGCCCTCAGCCATATCGAACTCACGACGGATAACATAGTCGCGGGTCCGGGTGTTACCACGGATATTGATACGTTCGATATAGGCGCGCGCACCTTCATCCACCTGATAAACCAGATTGATGGTCTTGTTTTCATAATCACGGTCTGCACGAGGGCTCACCCGAGCAAAGGCATAACCGGATTTGGAAATCTCGATGGTCATGTCTTCGAGGGTATCGGAAACAGCGTCCTGACGATAAACATCACCAGATTTGGTTTTCACCTCAGACCGCAGGCTCTCTGCATCCACGTCAGGCACAGCGCTATCGATCTCGACATCACCAATTTTATATTGCTCGCCTTCGTCAACCGTAATGGAAACGAAGAAGACGTTACGCTCGCGGTCCAGATCCGCAATCGACGAAACGACGCGGAAATCGGCATAACCATGATTGAGATAGAATTTACGCAGCCGTTCTTCATCAGCGGCCAGACGTTCGGCGTCATAGACATCATTCTTGGTGAACCAGCTCAGCCAATTGGTTTCCTTGGTATCAATCACCCGCTGCAAGCGACTGTCACTGAACGCCTTGTTGCCAAGGATCGACACGCGGGAGACCGCAGTCTTTTCGCCCTCATTGATCTCAAACACCAAGTCAGCACGATTGCGCCCCAAGTCGATCACCTTGGGCTCAACCTTCGCGCCGAAACGTCCCGAACGGCGATAAGCCTCAAGAATGCGCTGGGCGTCCGTGCGAATCTTTGTTTCGCTCAGAATGCCGCGGCTTTTCGAGGTAACGATCCCTTCGAGATTCTTGTCTTCAAGACGCTTGTTGCCTTCAAAGGCGATGCGGTTAATAACCGCATTCTCGACAACGTCGACAACAAGGCTGCCGCCGCTACGGCGAATTTTGACATCTTTGAACAACCCGGTCTGGTAAAGCGCTTTCAGCGATTCATCAATCGCAAACGCGCTGGCACGCTGACCTGGCTTAACTTGCACATAGGACCGGATCGTATCGTCGGATACACGGGCATTACCCCGAACCACAACTCGCGAAACGGTCTGCGCAAATGCAGGGCTAATACTAAAAAGATCGACGGGACCAAGCGGAACGCCCACGCTCATCACGGTTGCCAGAGCCGCACCCCAAGCGATGGTCTTTAAATTTTTCATCAGCCCAAACACTCTTTTATCTGCTTCATCAATTCGTTTTGGACACAAATGCGTCCCCGAAATGGAATCTTTATGTTCATTAGGGTTTTACCTTGAATCTCGCAAGGATCAACCCCCCAAGTTGCCCATTTGGCTTTATCATCACAGTCCGTTGCCGTTAAGCCACATCTTTCTTATTGAAACCGCTCAGGCTTTTACATCTGTGCAGCACAAACCAAAAGATTTTCCTAACGCAAGAATATCTGCGTAATGTCATTGAACGTTGCAAAGAACATCAATGACAAGACCATTGCCAGTCCGATCTTGAATCCAAATTCCTGACTCTTGGCCGACAAAGGCTTTCCTCGAACCGCCTCGACTGCGTAAAAAGCCAGATGCCCACCATCAAGCATCGGAATGGGAAACAGGTTGATTAGCCCGATGCTGACAGACAGCATTCCTGCCAGATTGACCAGCGCCACAATTCCCAATGTCGCCACCTGCCCGGACACCTGAGCCACACGAATGGGTCCGCCCAGCTGGTCAGCATCTTCCTTACCAACGAAAATGCGCCCGATATAGCCCAATGTCCGCTCGACTATGAAATAGGTTTCTTCAACGCCGCCCCACAAAGCCTCGACCGGACCATATTTCTTCAGCTTCACATCTTCTGGGCGAGCCTGGTGACGAATCCCCAGCACGCCAATTTTCTGTTTGTTGCCAAACTGATCCGTCACTTCCGTGCGCCGCGGTGTCGTAGATAGCGTGACCAACTTACCATCGCGATCAACAACAATTTTCAGCGTGTCTTCGGAACTCAGCGCCACAACCCGCTGGACATCGACAAAGGCCTCAATCGGCGTTCCGTCAATTGACACCATGATGTCACCGGGTTTGAAGCCAGCTTCCGCAGCAGCGCTATCCTCGACCACACTATCGACGCGCGGCACCATCAACGGCTTGCCATAGGCAAACAGCAGGGTTCCGAAAATAACGATAGAAAGAAGGAAATTGGCAATCGGCCCCGCAGCAACAATCGCTGCCCGCGCCCAGAGGGGCTGGGCATGCAGAGAGCCTTCGCGGGCATCTTTGCCCATGGAATCAAGTGCCTCTTGGTCCGGAACGCTGGCGGCATTTTCGTCGCCTTCAAATTTCACATAACCGCCCAGAGGGATAAGACTGAATTTCCAGCGTGTCCCGTGCTTATCGTAAAAGCCAAACAATTCACGGCCAAATCCAATCGAGAAAGCCTTGATCGTCACACCGCACCAGCGCCCGACCAGAAAGTGCCCCAACTCGTGAAAGAAGACAACGATTGTCAGAACAAACAGGGCGGGAATTGCGTAGCCCAGCAGGCCGGAACCGGCTGAAAACACGCTTTGAAGAAATTCCATTCAAAACTCCAATATCTCTGCGGCGATACAATAGTCCTCAGACGCTAAAGAAGGCTTAAATAGGATGAAATTGAGGAGAGATCAACCAATCAGCCATATGCCTTTTATGCCCCACGGCCTCTTTTCTTGTCCCATTCCCCGGGCAAGCTTAAGAGGCGGCAACATCAAGAAAGTCCGTAGCCCGTTTCAGCGAGCGATAACTCGCGTCATAATGGGCGCTGAAATGAATGAAGCCATGAATGACAGACGGCACCGGATCATAATGATGCGCAACCCCTGCATCAACCAGCCGCCCAGCCAGCCATCGCGTGTCATCCGCAAGGCAATCACATTCCGCCTCGCACAAATAAGCAGGTGGCAACCCTGCCATATCAGCGTCGCTCAAGTCTGCATAGCGCAAATCGGTTTGGCCTGCGATATAGTCATCCCACATTTGCTTCATGCCAGCAGTTGCCAGCCCATTACTGCCATCTCCATAGGCCAGATGCGATGATGTATCGAAAGTGTAACGATAGCAACCATACCAAAGCAACAAGGCAGAAATTGGCCATTCCTTGCCTTCATCCCGCGCTCTCAAAGCCAGCGCCAGCGCCAGATTGGCGCCCGCACTGTCCCCGGCCAAAACCAGTTTGGCAGAGTTCGCTTTCGCGATTGCTTCGATCTGCGCGAACAATTTGTCGATAGCCTGCGGATAAGGCGCTTCGGGAGCCAACGGATAGGTCAGACCATAAACCGCCCGACCACTCAAACCCGCCAAATCGGTCAGAATGCTGCCATGGGTGACCAGATCGCATTTGCACCAGCCACCCCCGTGAATATACAGGATGATTTCGTCGGCCCGCACAGCCGATTGGCTGGAACGATAGATCGTCGCCAGCGGATTGTCCTCGACAGCCACTGTGTCATGATGGCGTCCAATGAGATCAAGGCGAATTTCATGGCTCCGCTGCCGCGCCTCTGCCAGACTGACAGGTTGATCAGCAGGCGGGCGAAAGGAAAAACGCGCATCAATCTCCATCAACTTTTTGTCCGGAGTTCCAGCCATGACTCACCTCTGTTTATCAGTCTGTTTTTGAAAATGGAAAAGCCGCCCGACTTATATAAGACTTGAAACAAGTTTTATAGCAAGCTTACCCGCACTTCGTCAGCCACGCACCTTGCCGCAGCATCGGTCGCCAGCACCGCATCGATGGATTCGACCGCCCCCACGTCACCCAACTGAACGAACCGATCCATGACCGATCCAACCATCCGCGCAATGCCGCCAAAGGGCAATTGATGATCCAAAAAGGCAGCAACCGCAACTTCATTGGCTGCATTCATGATATTGGGCAGGTTACCACCCACGCGCAAGGCTTCAAGAGCGAGATCAAGACACGGAAAACGCTCCATATCCGGCACTTCAAAGGTCAACTGGGCGATTTCTACCAGCGAAATCCGGCGCGTATTGGCAGGAGCCCGATCTGGCCAAGCTAGACAGTGGGCAACGGGAATGCGCATGTCAGCCGCCCCCAGATGAGCCAACATGGAGCCATCGCTATAAGTGACCAGACCGTGAATGATCGATTGTGGATGGACGATTACTTTCAATTTTTCCAGTGGCATATCATAGAGATGATGCGCCTCGATGACTTCCAGCCCTTTATTCATCAGCGAAGCGGAATCAATCGTCACCTTTGCCCCCATCGACCAATTGGGGTGGTTGAGCGCCTGCTCCGGGCTTGCATTCTCGATGTCCCCTTGCGCCCATGTGCGGAACGGGCCGCCTGATGCGGTGATGGTCACATCCTCGATTTCGTCGCGATTGGCATCATCGAAGATCTGGAAAATGGCACTATGCTCAGAATCAACCGGCAAGATAGGCTTGCCCAATTGACGGGCCGCCGCCATCACCAAATCCCCGGCGCAGACAAGCGCCTCCTTGTTGGCCAGCGCCACCTGATTGCCAGCCTCCAGCGCTGCCATGGTCGGACGGATACCCGCAGCGCCAACAATCGCGCCAACCACCATATCCGCAGGCCAGGCGGCAGCTTCTGCCAGCCCCGCTTCCCCGGCCCCGACCGCAATGCCGGTGCCGCAGAGCGCATCCTTGAGCGCGTCAAAGCACTGTTCATCGGCAACCGCAGCAAAGCCCGCCTTGGTTTCAATTGCTATTTGCGCCAGCTTGTCGACATTGCCATTGGCGGTAACGGCACCAACGCGATACCGCTCAGGCGAAGAGGCAATAATATCCAGAGACGAATCGCCAACCGATCCAGTTGCGCCAAGCACCGATATCACCTTCGGCTCACGCTTCATCGCAGACAAACCAGCGGACGCCCCAGGCCTTGCCTGAGAATCAGACGCCTGATCCATGTCTCTTTCCTCCTACTTGCAAAATTCTTGCGCCGCTCGACTTACCAGACCAGAAACCCGGTCGCCACAGCGTCGATATCGGCGAAAATCAGCCCGATCAGGGCAGCACAGACAACTGCCACAAGCAGCCCGTCCACCCGATCCATCACTCCCCCGTGACCGGGAATGAGGTTGCTTGAATCCTTGACTTTGAACAGACGCTTCATGTGCGATTCTCCCAGATCTCCTACTTGGGAGACCACCGACAACGCCGCCAGCATGAAGGTCAATTTGAGGGTTGGATCGATCTTCAGCAGGAACGCCACGAACAACGCAAAAGCGGTGCCGCCAACTAATCCGCCCAGCGACCCAGACCATGTCTTTTTGGGCGAAACCCGTGGCCACAATTTCGGTCCACCAAGGGATTTGCCAACAAAATAGGCTATCACATCGGTGCCCCAGACAATTGCAAAGAGGATGATAATGGCAGCAAAGCCGTGGGTCGCATCGGCACGAAGCGCCAGAATGGAAAAGCCAAATGCCGCCGCATATATCACCCCGGAACCACACCAGCGGGCATTGGGATAGGAACAGCGCGCAAAGACCAGAAAAGCCGCACCAAGCAGCGGAATGATCAAGGCCGCCTGCCAATAGCCAAACCATTGACAAACCAGCGCGCTCAAAATCGCCCCATAGCCAACCAGGGCAGGCACACCAAATGGCTGTTCACCAACCATTGCGACCCATTCTTTATAGATCAACAAGCTGACAACACTGAAAAAGACGGCAAAAGCCAACCCGCCCCACCAAGTGACAGTAAAGGCTGCCACGGCCATAACCACGCCCGATATAGCCCGGACAGCAAGGTCAGACCAATTCGACTTGCGCTTGGGTTTCTGCTGGTCCTCGAAAGGCGAATTTTTCTTGTTATTCAGCGCCCTGTCTCCCATTCTTAACGCTCCGGCAGCACCGGCCGACGCAGCCGCAAGGCTGTCTAGACATCATCCACCCGATGCCACCGCCTGAGCGTCATCCGTTACGTCATCCAATGACAGGCCACCAAATCGCCGGTTGCGCCGGCCATATTCTTCCAGTGCCAACTCAAGCTGCCGACGATCAAAATCAGGCCAATAGCAATCCACGAAAATGAACTCGGAATAAGCTGCCTGCCAGAGCAGGAAATTGCTCAATCTCTGCTCGCCGCTGGTTCGCAAGATCACGTCCGGATCGGGGATCCCTGCCGAATAGAGCGACGCGGAAATCATGCTCTCATTGATCGCATCAGGCGCGAGGCGACCAGCCTCCACCTCCCGGGCCAGCATCTTAACGGCTTCGACCATTTCTTGCCGCGCGCCATAATTGAATGCAATGACTAGGGTCAAACCTTTATTGTCGCGGGTCTTGGTTTCTGCCTCTTGGAGCATTTTCACCAGATCGGGAGCGAGTCCAGCGCGCCCTCCAATCACCACGACCCGCACATTCTGCTTGTGCAGGGTCGCAAGATCCTTGCGGATAAACAGCTTGATCAAGCCCATCAGATCGCGCACTTCGCTTTCCGGGCGCGTCCAGTTCTCCGAGCTGAAGCTAAAAAGGGTCAGATATTCAATGCCGAGTGCTGTTGCATTGGCGACAATCTCACGGACCGAGACCACCCCCTGACGATGCCCCTGGGTACGTGTCAGATTGCGCTCCTTAGCCCACCGACCATTGCCATCCATGATGACCGCCAAATGCCTGGGAACGACCATGGTCCTCGTCTGCGGCGCTTCCGCGATGCCTTTATGGCCACCCATCGACACTCATTCCTCCAACTGGACAGTGACAAAAGTCACGTGAGACAGTCTGTTGTTGCATTGGCAGCGTACTTTGCTGACCGACAGCAACGCAACGCTAAAGCCTGTGCAGATGTCCAGCTCTCTTCAACAAAAGAGAGCTTATACGGCCCTGCCCCATGGCCAGTATTTAATGAAGGTAAGCGCCCCGCAAGGGGGCGCCCACAAACGCTGCATTGAACCAGTCAAGAACCAGATCCTAGACCTGCATGATCTCGGTTTCTTTGCTTTCAAGCATCTTGTCGATGTCTTCGACATATTTGTTGGTGAGATCCTGAATCTCGTCGGAATAGATCCGAACATCGTCTTCGCTCATGCCGTCTTTTTCGGCCTTCTTGCACATATCCATGCCATCGCGGCGCACGTGACGGACAGCGACTTTCGCATTCTCGGAATAAGAATGGGCAATCTTGACCATTTCCTGACGGCGCTCTTCGTTGAGTTCAGGAATTGGCAAACGAAGGAGCTGACCGTCCGTGACCGGGTTGATGCCCAGATTGGATTCACGGATGGCCTTCTCAACCGCATTCACCATGCTTTTGTCCCAAACCTGAATCGACAGCATCCGAGGCTCCGGAACAGAAACCGTACCCACCTGATTGAGTGGCATGCTCTGTCCATAGGCTTCCACCACGATCGGCTCAAGAAGGTTGACGGAGGCACGCCCGGTTCGCAAACCGGAGAGTTCCGTTTTTAGCACAGATACAGCACCCTTCATGCGACGTTCGAGATCGTCAAGATCCAGTTCTTCGGCAGACATTGTAAAGCCTCTTTATCGTTTCAAGTGTTTGTCATTCATGTCCGCCAAAGGGCATTCCGGGCAGCCATGCCTGCAATGGTCTCTCGTCCACTGCCAGTCACGCCTCCCCCGCGCCTGACGGCCACATACCCACATTAAGTGGGAGCCGTATTAATCCGAAACCACCGTTGCCCGGCCCGTGCCATTAAGAATCGCAAGCAGTCCGTCGGGTTCGTGGATCGAAAATACAATTATCGGGATATTCCCGTCCTGAGCAAGGGCAATTGCTGCCGCATCCATAACCTTAAGGCCTTGTTTGAGCACTTCGGCGTGGGTTATTGTCTCATAGCGCTCTGCATCGGGGTTGGTTTTGGGGTCTGCGGAATAAATTCCGTCAACCTGAGTGCCTTTCAGCAGCGCATCGCATCCCATTTCAGCGGCACGCAAAGCAGCACCAGAATCAGTGGTAAAGAACGGATTGCCCGTGCCCCCGGCAAACAGGACCACCTTGCCATCAGCCAGATGCTGCTTGGCGCCCCGCTGGGTGAAACTCTCACAGATCTTTGGCATATCGACCGCCGACAGCACCACGGCAGGAACGCCCGACGCATTCAGCGCGTTGGCCATGGCGAGCGCGTTCATTACGGTTGCCAGCATGCCCATATGGTCACCGACCACCCGATCACAGCCTTGTGCAGCAACCGAGACGCCGCGGAAGATGTTGCCACCACCGATCACGACGCAGACTTCCGCCCCCATCGCACGCGCTCTTTTGATGTCACCAGCCACACGGTCAACCACATTGGTATCAATCCCGAAGGCCTGATCTCCCATCAGTGCCTCTCCGGACACCTTGAGCAGAATGCGTTTATATTTAAGAACTGTCATTGTCTACGACCCCATCATCACACAATCACCAGAGCTGGTTTTGTGTGCTTGCGCTCTTCCTGTCCGGCGCGGCAGCCTGATAGCCGGAAACCCAACCATCAGCCCGGCAACATACGCCCACAGGCAGATTTGGTAAAACTTGTGGCAAGACAGCCATATCCGGCAGAGACGGTGGACCCCGGCTCACATGGAGCGCAAGGGCGAGAAAAAGCCACTCTGACACAGCCCGAAGCCGCCATCTGCAGGCCATCCCACAAGCCGCTTCTGCATACACGAAGGGCGCCGGTTCGTCATCCCCGGCGCCCTTTGTTTTTCAAAGATTCACACCCTGTCTTTCCAACAGGATGGAGCAGACATTAAGCCTTGCCACCTGCAGCAGCAACTTCAGCTGCGAAGTCTTCTTCTTTTTTCTCGATGCCTTCACCTAGAGCGAAGCGAGCAAAGCCAATCAGTTTGATTGGTGCACCAACATCGCCTTCGGCATTTTTGATGGCCTGCTCAACGGTGTTTTCGCCGTCGATAACAAAGGTCTGCTTGAGCAGTACGACTTCTTCGTAGAATTTGCGCAGGCGGCCTTCGACCATTTTCTCGACGATATTGTCAGGCTTGCCAGATTCACGAGCCTGTTCGGAGAACACGGCGCGCTCACGCTCAACAGCAGCAGGATCCAGTTCATCGGTCGTTGCAGCCAGAGGATTGGTCGCAGCGATATGCATGGCAATCTGCTTGCCCAACGCGTCGAGCTTGGCTACATCACCTTCGGATTCCAGCGCAACCAGAACGCCCAAACGGCCAAGGCCAGGAGCGGTCGCATTGTGCATGTAGGTAGAAACAACGCCCTTGTCGACGCTCAGCACAATGCCGCGACGCAGGTTCATGTTTTCACCGATCGTGGCAACAGCATTTGTGATGGTTTCCGAAACGGTTCCACCACCGGGATACTGAGCTGCCAGAATGTCATCGAGATTGGAGCCGGCATCAACAACAACAGCAGCGATGTTGCGAGCCAGTTCCTGGAACTGGTCGTTACGGGAAACGAAGTCGGTTTCAGCATTGACTTCCGCCATGGAAGCCTTGTTGCCTTCACCGCCCAGAGCGATCAGACCTTCAGCGGCAACACGGCCGGATTTCTTAGCAGCCTTGGACAGACCTTTGGTGCGCAGCCAGTCCATTGCGGCTTCCATGTCACCATCAGTTTCGGCCAGTGCCTTTTTGCAGTCCATCATGCCCGCGCCAGAAGTCTCACGGAGCTCTTTCACCATTGATGCTGTAATCGCCATTGCAGCCTCACGTCCTTTATAAAACAAGCCAATGGTCGCACGGACCAGTCCGCGCGACCCAATTGAATGAAGGCCGGGAAAGTCCCGGCCCAATGTATTTTTAAATCTTAAGCTTCTGCAGGAGCAGTTTCTTCGCTTGCAGCGACTTGTTCGCCAGCAGCAGCAGCTTCTTCTTCGATCAGAGCGGGCTCAAGCAGACCCTCTTCAGCTTCGCCAAGATCCAGGCCAGCATCGCCAGCGGAACGGGAAATACCGTCGATGGCAGCGCCCACGATCAGATCGCAGTAAAGAGAGATGGCACGAGCCGCGTCATCGTTGCCCGGTACCGGGAAATCGATTCCGTCGGGATCGCAGTTGGTATCAACAATCGCTGCCACAGGGATACCCAGACGGCGCGCTTCGTTGATTGCGATGGTTTCTTTGTTGGTGTCGATCACGAAGATCAGGTCAGGCACACCGCCCATATCCTTGATACCACCAAGCGCGCGTTCCAGCTTGTCACGCTCGCGGGTCAGGGTCAGGCGCTCTTTCTTGGTGAAGCCTTTGCCTTCGCCGTCCAGAACTTCGTCAAGCTTGCGCAGACGCTGGATGGACTGAGTGATGGTTTTCCAGTTGGTCAGCATGCCGCCGAGCCAGCGGGAGTTGACATAATACTGAGCGCAGGATTTTGCAGCTTCGGCAACAGGCAGGGAAGCCTGACGCTTGGTGCCAACGATCAGAACGCGACCGCCACGAGCAACGGTATCAGAAACAGCCTTCAGGGCTTCGTTCATCAGAGGAACGGTCTGGGACAGATCGATAACATGGATGTTGTTGCGAGCGCCGAAAATGAATTTGCCCATTTTCGGGTTCCAGCGGTGGGTCTGGTGACCAAAATGCACGCCTGCTTCAAGCAGGGAGCGCATGGAAACTTCAGGAAGTGCCATGGTAATATTTCCTTTTACCGGTTTAACCTCTGCGGGAGGTGGCCTAAAGCGGCACCGGATGGACAAAGGCTCATTTCTCCGAGCCAATACCCGCTCCCGCATGTGGATTCGAGGGCCTTATAGGCGGTCTATCTGGGGATTGCAAGGCGCGCAAAGTCCTTTTTGGCGGATTCCTGCGCGATTTCCACCCTTTACCGGCTTTTCATTCCAATGCAGCCCGGCGAAAGGCTGCTGGCGTCATCCCGGCCCCTGCCTTAAACTGACGGGTAAAGTGGCTCTGGCTACTAAATCCGCAATCCAGCGCCACCTGAGACAAGGCATCTCCGGCAAGGATTCGCGCCCGCGCCCGTTCCACCCGCCGCGCGGTGATGAAACCTTGCGGCGTCACCCCGCAACTTTCCTTGAAAGAACGCTGGAAATGAAATTCACTCAGCTCCGCAATGTCAGCAAGATCCTTCAGTCGGATCACTTGGTCCAGATGACATTCGATATAATCAACCACACGCTTGCGCGTTCGCGTGGCCAATCCACCCTTCACCCGGTCAAGGCGAATGGCCGATATCGGATCATTTGAAATGACATGATGAACAATATCCATCATGACCCTATCCGCCCGCAATGTATCACTTTGCTGCAAGGCCGCATGAAGGGCCACAAAAGACGGCTTTAACCCACCCGCAGGCTGATAGGTCACATCAGCGAGTGAAAAACTAAGGCTGTCGCGCTCGGTCCATTCGCTAAACATCCGCCGCATCTCGGTATCAGGCAAATAGAGATGGACCATCTCCAGAGGCCGCGTGATCCGCCATTCCGAGCTTTGCCCATGAGGAAAGATACAAATGGACCCCGGCCAGCCTTCGACTGGCCGCTCATCAACACGCCAGACCCCTTCCCCGCCACGCGAGTAAAAACTGAATGTATGGCCATTCAACTGATTGTAATGCATATGATCATCAGTGTTCGTCCAGATCGCACAGGACCTCCCAAACCCCAGATCAAGGCTGGCGGTATGGCTCGCGCTTGGCGACGCATAGAGGTAGCTGTAAACGGAATGGGACGGCGACTTCATTTGGTCTTTCTGCATTGGGCGGGAGGCGTAGTTGCTTGTAACAGGTGAAACGCTCTGCGAACAGAGATCCAATCTGTCTCTTGCTGGTGTGCCACCACTATACAGTCCCTACCCGCGCCAAGAAAAGCCCAACGTCACCATCCAGACACTAGCGCGATCACTTCACCGCAAGATCGTGCAAAACAAGTGGGAAAAACTGTCTTATCAAAAGCCTCCAAATTTCAAGGAGAGCATCATGATCGCCATCAGTTTTATTGCCACCGTCTTGATCTGGGGCACCACCTGGATTGCCATTGCCTTGCAGGTCGGTCCGGTTCCGGTTCTCGTTTCGGTATTCTACCGCTTCGCGCTGGCAGGCATCCTGTTTTTGCTGTTCCTTGCCCTGTCAGGCCGCCTGCGCATCCCCAACCGGACAGAACAGCCATGGCTCGTCGCACAAGCCTTCTGCCTGTTCAGCCTCAATTTCATCTGCTTTTATTCCGCAGCCAGCCACATTCCATCGGGCCTCATCTCGATTATCTTTTCATTGGCAACGATCTTTAATGCACTGAATGCACGACTGTTCTTTGGTGACAGGATATCGGGCCAAACGTTTTTGGCGAGCGCCCTGGGCATTGCCGGCCTTGCCTTGTTATTCGGACCGGACATATTAAACGCCCAATCGCAAAGCACCCTTCAAGGGGTTGGGCTGGCGATGATTGGCACCGTGTTCTTCTCGCTTGGCAACATGGTCTCACGCCGCAATTCCGCCGCAGGCCTGACACCAGTGACCGCCAATGCCTGGGCAATGGGGTATGGCGCGCTAATCATGCTGGCATTGATTGGCCTCTCGGGAACACCAATCATTCTGCCCACCAACGGCACTTATCTCGGCGCTCTGTTCTATCTCGCCACCATCGGGTCGATCATCGGTTTCACCACCTATCTGTATCTCGTGGCCCGGATCGGATCGGCCAAAGCGGCCTATGCGACGGTTCTCTTCCCGATCATTGCGCTGGCTCTGTCTACAATTTTCGAGGGCTACCACTGGCAATGGACAGGAATCATCGGCCTTGCACTGGCCCTGAGCGGCAATCTGGTGATGTTCGCCCGCTGGCCCAAAGCCCAATCGACCAACAAAAACAAGCCTGCCAAAGAACTCAAAACAACAGACACCGCGCACCCGACAGCGGCTGAATAGGCCTGTGAGCAGAACTAACCTGTAATCAGAAACTGGGTTGGGCTGGGTCAGCCCCGCCAAACAAACTAAAAGACACCGACCTGCACATCAACAACACCGGGTATGGCCTTAAGCGCACGTCCCACTTCCGGCGACACATAATAAGTGCCATTCACCCGCATTTCGACTTCGCAGTCTCCGTCATCCAACATGACAATGACCGAAACTTCACCGTCCCCCCGGTCATCCAACTGAGCGCGCAACGACTGAAGCGGTTTATCGTCGCGCACAAAGACCTGCATCGTCTTGCGCACATTGTCGCTTTGCAGAGGCCGTACATTGTTGATCCGCACTGACACCCCTTCGGGGCGCTCATCGGCCCCCACTTCCAGGATCACCGTCTTGCCGGGCTCCAGCATATCTCGAAAACGGTGCAGAGTTTCAGAGAATAGAACAGCCTCATATTGCCCGGTGGGATCAGAAACATTGATGATCCCCATTCGGTTGCCGGTCTTGGTTTTCCGCTCCTGACGTCCGGTAATGGTGCCCGCCAGCCGCCCGGCGCTCGCCCCTTGCTTCACCGCCACTTCAAAGGGCTGCCAAAGCTGAATGCGCATTTTTTCCAGCTGCGGAATATATTCATCAAGCGGATGAGCCGAAAGATAAAAGCCGATTGCCGAATATTCCCGCTGCAATTTCTCTTCGCTCGTCCATGGCCGCATGTCTGGCAATGGCAAGGGTGCGGCTTCCTCAGCCCCGAACAATCCTCCCTGCCCCGATGAGCTATCACGGGCATGGCTTGCAGCCTCACCCATGATCACGTCAATGGAAGCCACCACCTGAGCCCTGTTGGGATTAAGCACATCAAAAGTGCCCGCTGCCGCCAGATTTTCGATGGTTCGCTTATTGAGCACCTTGGGACTGATCCGCTTGGCAAAGTCAGCCAAATCCTTGAACGGCTTATCCCCGCGCACATCCATGATATGTTCGGCTGCGGGCTGCCCCACCCCCTTGATCGCCGCCATGGAATAGATGATCGCGCCGTCCTTCACCACGAAATGCACGCCGGATTCGTTAATCGACGGAGGGCGCACCTCAATGCCGAGCCGCAAGGCATCGCGACGGAATTCGGACAATTTGTCCGTATTGTTCATATCGAGCGTCATGATCGCGGCCAAAAACTCAACCGGATAATTGGCTTTCATGTAAGCTGTCTGATAGGCAACCAAGGCATAGGCAGCGGCGTGCGATTTGTTGAAGCCGTAGTCGGCGAATTTGGCCACGAGATCATAAATCTCGGACGCCTGCTCTCGACTCACCCCGCGCTCTTCTGCACCATCACAGAAGCGAACCCGCTGCTTTTCCATCTCCTCGCGGATCTTCTTGCCCATCGCGCGGCGCAGCATGTCAGCTTCACCAAGGGAATAGCCTGACAGGATCTGGGCGATCTGCATCACCTGTTCCTGATAAATGATGATGCCGTAGGTTTCTTGCAGCACGGGCTGCAACAACTCATGCAAATAGTCGGGCTTTTCTTCCCCACGCTTTCGGGCGCAATAGATCGGAATGTTGGCCATTGGCCCCGGACGATAGAGCGCCACAATAGCGATGATGTCTTCGAATTGGTCGGGCTGCATGTCCAGCAATGCCTTGCGCATACCCATCGATTCCAGCTGGAACACACCGACTGTCTCGCCCTTGGCCAAGATTTCGTAGGACGGTTTGTCATCAATCGGGATTTCGGCAAGATTGATCTCGATGCCACGCTGCGCCACAAACCGCACGGCATATTCGAGCACCGTCAGCGTCTTCAGACCAAGAAAGTCGAACTTGACGAGACCGGCCTGCTCGACCCATTTCATATTATATTGCGTGACCGGCATGTCCGAGCGCGGATCTCGATACATCGGCACCAGCTTGTCAAGCGAACGGTCCCCAATCACGATACCCGCGGCGTGGGTTGAGGCGTGGCGATAAAGCCCTTCAAGCTTGAGCGACATATTGATCAATCGATCAACAATCTCCTCATCCCGACGGGCTTCATTCAATCTGGGTTCCTGCTCCAGAGCCTCTGGCAGCGACACCGAAACCGCCCCCTTCATCGGCACCATCTTGCACAGCTTGTCGACCTGACCGAACGGCATCTGCAAGACGCGCCCAACATCGCGCAGCACAGCACGAGCCTGCAGGGTACCATAGGTGATGATCTGCCCCACATTGTCGCGTCCATATTTACGCTGCACATAGCGGATCACCTCTTCACGGCGGTCCTGACAAAAATCAATATCAAAGTCGGGCATCGAGACGCGTTCAGGATTGAGAAAGCGTTCGAACAGCAAAGCAAAGCGCAAAGGATCAAGGTCTGTAATGGTCAAAACCCAGGCAACAAGCGAACCCGCGCCCGATCCACGCCCCGGCCCCACCGGAATACCGTGCTCCTTGGACCATTTGATGAAGTCGGAGACGATCAGGAAGTAGCCCGGAAATTTCATCGACTCAATGATGCCCAGCTCGAATTCAAGCCGGTCCCAATAATCCTTCTCGTTCTTGCCGGGCGCCAAACCATGCACTGCCAGACGTCTTTTCAGGCCCTCTTCGGCCTGCCGTCGCAACTCTGCGGCTTCGTGTCTTTCCGCCTCTTCCGGATCAGCGTCAGCGCCAGCAAAACGCGGCAAAATCGGGCTGATCGTGCGTGCGCGCGTCACACAGCGCCGGGCAATTTCGATGGTATTTTCAAGCGCTTCGGGCAGATCGGCGAACAGCTCTGCCATTTCTTCCTGACTTTTGAAATAATGCTCCGGTGTCAGTTGCCGTCGATCCTCCTGAATGAGAACCTTGCCCTGCGAAATGGCAATCAGCGCATCATGGGCTTCAAAATCTTCCCTCTCGGCAAAATAGACATCATTGGCCGCAACCAATGGCAAGTCCATCTCGTAGGCCAGGTCAATGAGTTGCGGCTCAACAATTGCCTCATAGGCGAATCCATGGCGAAGGATCTCGACATATAGCCGATCATCAAAAATATCATGTAGTTTGCGGAGCCGCTCACGCCCCAGCTCCGTGTGATGATTGAACAGAACCCTATCAATTGGCCCATTGCCACCACCCGTGAGACAAATCACCCCTTCCCCATATTCCGCCACATCGCGCAGCGTCACATGGGGTTCCTGATCATCATGAGGAACCAGAAAGGACCGCGAGACGAGACGAACCAGATTGGCCAAGCCCTGATCCGTCGCGCCAATCAAAACCAGTGTCGGGAAGTCCGTATGACCAACGCCCTTGACGTCGCCATCCTCGAAATCAACTTCAACCTGACAACCGATGATCGGCTGGAGACCTTCGCCAACAGCTTTTTGTGAAAATTCCAGAGCACCGAACAAGTTGCGCGTGTCGGTCATGGCAACCGCGGGCATCTGCAGGCTTTTGGTCTTCTTGATCAGCTTGGCAACCGGCAACGCGCCTTCCAGCAAGGAATAAGCGGTATGCACATGAAGATGGACAAATTTCAGATCTTCCGAGACTGCATTCATTGTTCATCACCTCATGACCGGTTACCCACCGAATAGGCGAGCACTCAGAACCAATAGACGCTTCTTACAACAAACACAGAGCGCCATGACAGGCGATCCAGAATAAAAGTCAAACTACGAGTCGAAAAGGGAGACTTGATCTTTATCCCGCCTTATCCCGTCATCGCCTCGATGCGACTGAACAAAGTTGCCGCATAACAAGAGGGCATCGCCACCTTATCCCGTCGCAGCAGGAGCCCATCCTGCACAGAGATTTCCACAGACACGTCAGGCCTGTGACACTCAGCGATCAAACTAGAATCGTCGTCCAAACACTCAACATGGACATGAAAGTAATCAGCGAGCCAAGGGCCAGAACATCACGGATAATCATAACACAGTCTCCAAATTGTTCTTCAATTGGACCCATTATGTATTTGTTTTGTTCTATTATCAAGCAAATTTTGTTTCGATGAAAGTCGCGTTTTTATACAAATAAATCAGAAACTTAACAAAATTCGTTCTCGTTTTATTCACACCCGGACTATTTTCTTACGATTGCTCCGGAGCAATTTTACAGACTTGTGGAGTCGGACTTGTGAATTTGTGCATAAGGCAATGTTTCCCCCAAACTGTCCAAACGCTATCCACATTTTCCCCAAAGAAATCCTTGCATCCCGATCACTTGTCCCCACCCGTCCACCATCCATGCACAGGTTGCCCCCTGCCTCTATGTCAGGCGCTGAAATGGATATCTAGTGCGGGAAATGCTGGCCTTTTTCGCTCAAACGAGCAAGGCTCAAAGCTCGACGATTTTGCCGTCGACAATCGTGATCTGACGATCCATCCGCTCAGCAAGGAACAGGTTATGGGTTGCGACAAGAGCCGCAATCCCCGACTGTTTAACGAGGGAATTCAACGCCTTGAACACATAGTCCGATGTCGTGGGATCCAGATTGCCAGTCGGTTCATCAGCCATCAGAACCCGTGGCGCATTGGCCATGGCGCGAGCAATGGCAACGCGCTGCTGCTCGCCTCCGGACAATTCGGCCGGACGATGCTGGGCTCTGTGATCAACCCTCATATAACTGAGCAACTCCAAAGCCCGTGCCTTGGCTTCTGATGGCTTTTCGCCGCGTATGAGCTGCGGCAACGTCACATTTTCCAGGGCAGAAAACTCCGCCAGCAAGTGATGGAACTGATAGACAAACCCGATTTCGTTGCGGCGCATCAGGGTCCGCTCACGATCAGCGGCATGACTTTGTGGCACGCCGGCTATGAAAACTTCCCCCATGGTTGGGCGCTCCAACAAACCAGCAATATGCAGCAAGGTCGACTTCCCCGCCCCGGACGGCGCCACAAGCGCCACCATTTCACCGGCACGCACCTCCAGATTGGCCCCATCCAGCACCACCAGATGATTGTCTGCCTGTTCATAAGAGCGATGCACATCAACCAGCGCCAGCAGGACGTCGGGATCAACAGATTGGATGTCAGGCATGTCTGGCTCATGTTGGATTTCATAGGAATCAGCGGCACGGTTGGCCTGCGGCTGATCTTGATGCCCCTCGGCTGAGGCCGCTGAGGGCATCACGGCAATGCCGGACGAATTAGGACTCTGGGAAAGAGCTGGCGACTTGGACGGATTTTCCGGGAACGCATCCTGAAACGCATCATTGCGCGGCTCATAGGCGGCCTGAGCAGGAGGCGTGGACGACGCAGGAGGACCTGACGGGGATTGCCCAGTCGTCATGCCCGCTTGTCCTCGTTCCTGTTCCTTTTTGCGGCGCTCTTCTTCTTCGGACAGGACAGGCCAGAAAAAGCTCTTTCTATTCATAGCGAAGAGCCTCCACCGGATCGAGTGTCGAAGCCCGCCATGCAGGATAAATCGTTGCAAAGAAGGACAAAACCAACGCAATCAGCACGACGGAAACGGTCTCGGTTACATCCATGTCGGCGGGCAGCTTCGACAGGAAATAGAGCTCTGGAGAAAACAATTCGGTTCGCGTGATCCAGGAGACAAACTGCCGGATGCTTTCGATGTTGAGGCAGACCAGCAAGCCGAGCAGAAAGCCCGCAACCGTACCCACAAAACCAATCGCCGCCCCGGTGATCATGAATATCCGCATGATTGAGGCCCGCGTTGCGCCCATGGTACGCAAAATGGCGATGTCGCTGCCTTTGTCTTTTACCAGCATGATCAGTCCGGAAATGATATTCAGCGCAGCGACCAGAATGATCAGCGTCAGGATGATAAACATCAGATTGCGCTCAACTTCAAGAGCCGAGAAGAAGGTAACATTGCGGAACCGCCAGTCGGTGATGAAGATCTGCCGATCAACCGCCTCCTCGACCTTGGGCCGCATCTGACCAACAGCATCGGGATCATCGACATAGACTTCGATAGCCGAGACTTTTTGATCTTTATTGAAATAGGCCTGAGCAGCGGCGAGCGGCATGAAAATGAAGGTGCTGTCATACTCGCTCATGCCAATCTCGAACACCGCCTTGACCTTATAGGACTTGATCCGTGGCGCAACCCCCATGGGCGTCACCGCCCCTTTGGGGGAAATCAGCGTCACGCTATCCCCCAGCACCACGCCCAAGGATCGCGCGATACGAGAGCCAAGCGCGATGCCTTCGCCATCATCAAAGCCTTCAAAACTGCCTTGCAGGACATTGCTGGAAACCAGCTTCAGTTTGTTGATGCTTTCCTCGCTCATCCCACGCACAAGGGCGCCGACGGCGCCACCCGGACCGGATGCGAGGATCTGCCCCTCAACGAACGGCACGACAAAGCGCACTCCATCAACGCCCTCAACCCGCTTGGCGATGGCGTCATAGTCGGTCAGTGGACTGTCTTGGGGCTGGATCACCAGATGGCCGTTAATCCCAAGGATTTTATCGAGCAATTCCGTCCGAAATCCATTCATCACCGCCATCACGATGATCAGCGTCGCAACACCGAGCATGATGCCGAAGAAGGATAACCATGAAATGATGGAAATGAACGTTTCCCGTCTGCGGGATCGCAGATATCGGAATGCCATCATCCATTCAAATGAGGCGAATGGCGCTTTGGTCTCGGACGCAGACATTCAATTCTCCAGACGGAGCTGCCCACGCATGGTCGCGTTGGCAGCCCAACAAGCAGACATATCGAATCAAGCAAATCGTTTCCTGACCACACCAGTTTACAGGAACAGACCAAAGCACCGACAGTGGATGTTTGGTCCAGTCCCGCAATCTGGATGGATATCAGGAGGCCTGTTCCGCAATGATGCGTTCAACAACAGCATCAACGGAGACCATTTCCCGTTCGCCGGTGGCGCGGTTCTTGACTTCCACTTCATTCGACTTCAGGCCACGCGGACCGACAATCACCTGCGTCGGCAGGCCGATCAGATCCATCGTGGCAAATTTCGCACCAGCCTGACCGGCGCGGTCATCATAGAGTACATCGATTCCGGCATTTCCAAGGCGCTCATACAACTGCTCACAGACAGCATCGGTATCTTCGTTGCCAGCCTTCATGTTGATCAGACCAACATCGAACGGCGCAACCGATTTGGGCCAGATGATCCCGTTCTCGTCATGGCTCGCTTCGATGATGCCACCAAGCAGACGCGACACGCCAACCCCGTAAGAGCCCATGTGAACCGGATATTCCTTGCCGTCAGCCGCCATCACCTTGGCATTCATCGCGTCGGAATATTTGGTGCCGAAATAGAAGATATGACCAACTTCGATACCGCGCGCAGCGATTCGCTCAGCTTCTGGCACCGCATTGAAGGCCGCTTCGTCATGCATTTCTTCCGTAGCGGCATATTGGCTGGTCCAGTCGGCGACAATCCCCGAAAGATCGGAATCAAAGTCGATATCATTCCCCGGAACTGCCTTGGTCAGATAGTCACGATGGCAGAACACCTCGCTCTCACCGGTATCAGCCAAAATGATGAATTCATGGCTGAGATCACCACCAATCGGCCCCGTATCGGCCTTCATTGGAATGGCCGTCATGCCAAGGCGTTTGAAGGTGCGCAGATAGGCCACAAACATACGGTGATAGGCTTCACGCGCCCGGTCTTCATCCATATCGAAACTGTAGGCATCTTTCATCAGGAACTCGCGGCCGCGCATCACGCCAAAGCGTGGGCGAATCTCATCGCGGAATTTCCATTGAATGTGATACAGATTGAGCGGCAAGTCCTTGTAGGACTTGACATATGAGCGGAAAATGTCGGTGATCATTTCCTCGTTGGTCGGACCGAACAGCATGTCGCGTTCATGACGGTCAACAATGCGCAGCATCTCCTTGCCATAATCGTCATAGCGACCGCTTTCCTTCCACAATTCAGCAGGCTGCATGGTCGGCATCAGCAACTCGATCGCGCCGGAGCGATCCTGTTCCTCGCGAACGATCTGTTCCACTTTGCTCAACACACGCAGGCCCAGAGGCAACCAGCTATAGATCCCCGCCTGCTGCTGGCGAATCATCCCGGCACGCAGCATGTAACGGTGCGAAACGATTTCAGCCTCTTTAGGGGTCTCTTTCAGGATTGGAAGAAAATAGCGGGAAAGACGCATAATGAAGGACTCATTCTTTTGAAAGGGTCGACGATGATGGCGCAAGCCGCATCATCACGGGACGCGATATAACTTTTGCGCAGCTTAATCTGTTTCTGCCGTTTTTACAGACGACTCTTGGCTGTTCGACAGCAAACTGCATGAACAGCCTTCCGGTCCAAGCTTTTTGCACAGAATTAGCGGCAGCATCAAGGTAATCCCGTATATCACGCACGCAAAAAAGGCCCAGTAGTACCGAAAACTGAGCACATCTGCTAATCGTAAACCACAGTGATTCACGAAATTGCGAAAAACTACGCAAGAGTCGAAAAAGATTGATGACAAAAGGATCTGTAGGGACTAATCTGCCAACCATAAAAATAAGAGATATGCTCACCACAGTTATCTCATCTCGCGCGGAAAATGTCTTGGGAGGATAAATGATCTCTGGCGCGCTCTAGGGCTGCTGCCGCTCTCAACTAGCAATCAAAAAGCAAGTCGAGCAAAGAGATCACGTCGCGATACTTTCAGAAGCAAGGCCTTCAGGCCTTGCTTTTTTTATGTCCGCATTCCTCCCCGGCACATAAAACCTCCAGCACATAGAAAGCGCGCCCAATAGTCCCGACAGGACGTGACTCCTTCTGGTTTTGGCCCTTGCGGGTTCCAGCCAAGACCAGTAAAGGCCAACAATTACAAAAATATGACATTGGGCACCGAGGAAGGCATGCATCTTGGCACCAGTCTTCACCTCTGTCTGGCTATCGGGGGAAACGATGCCAAAAAGAAGAGGGCTCGCTGTCTTTCGACAACGAGCCCTCTTCAATGGAACCGGACCGAGCCTCTGCCTAGCGTAAACTGTCAGGCATCGGCAAGAATGTCAGATCATCAAGACCAAACCCCTGGACCATTACGGCCCAGTAGAAAAGTCCAAACAGGAGACTGGCTACTATCGTAGTAGCCAGGACCTTGCGCCACATCATGGCTCTGGCAGGAGCGCTGGCTGTCGTACCAAGCCGTCTCTCGCTCAATTCCGCCTGTGTTCTTACCCCGAAGGGCAAAACGAGAAACAATGTAACCCACCAGATGATGAAGTAGATAGCAAGGCCACTGATTAGACTCATTCAGTCGGTCCCGTTCCTGAAAGGATTAGACCTGCTCCAGCTCGGTCAGGGTACCGCAGAAGTCTTTTGGATGCAGGAAGATTACTGGTTTGCCGTGTGCACCGATTTTTGGCTCACCGTCGCCGATGATGCGAGCGCCGTCAGCTTTCAGTTTATCACGAGCAGCGATGATGTCATCTACTTCGTAGCATACATGATGGATGCCGCCCATAGGGTTTTTCTCAAGGAATTTCAGGATTGGGCTATTTTCGCCAAGTGGCTCCAGCAGCTCAACTTTGGTGTTTGGCAGTTCAACGAAGACAACGCGCACACCATGATCTGGTTCGTCCTGAGCAGGAGAAACCTTGGCACCAAGGGTGTTTGCATAGGTAGCAACAGCAGCATCCATTTCAGGAACAGCGATAGCAACGTGATTAAGACGACCAATCATTTCTTTCTATCCTTTCGATCGATTGCTCTGCGGTGAAGAAGTTCCTTCAAAGGGAGGCCTGCAGAGCCTAAAGAAAATGTACACACGTCATACCAAGTTGATCATCACAGCAACAGTTGGCTTTTTAGCCCAGTGTTGATGAACTTCAGCCCGGACAGAACGTCGCACCGCTTCGCGTAACACATCGATATCTTTACGCTTTTTGGCCGGCATGCCCTTCAGGGCACCAAAGATGCCCGCCTCGACAATTTCGATAAAAAGACGATTCTTTTTGTTGCGATCCGGAATACCCACCAAAGCCATTTGTGGATGACCCAGAATCTCGCCCTGTTTGCTCACTGTCAGCGCCACGGCAATATGCCCGACAAAGGAAAGTTTGCGACGCTCCTGAATCCCCATTTCGTCAAACGTACCAATCAGCGCGCCATCCTTGTAGAGACGACCACCCAGAGCTTCATCCCAACTCTTGATCATGCCACCCGCCAGCCGGGCCATCCATCCGTTGCGCACATGCAAGACCTCTTTGACGCCCATATCCCGCGCCAGGCGGGCGTGGGCCTTCAAATGCATTTCTTCGCCGTGCACAGGCACTGCAATGGCTGGCTTGGTCCATTCATACATCTTGCGCAGATCGCCCCGCTTTGGATGACCAGACACATGGACCCGTGCATCATGCTCGGTGATGATGGTCACATCCTGACGCGCCAGATTGTTGATGACTTCGTTGATTTCGCGCTCATTGCCCGGAATGGCTTTGGACGACATGATCACCTGATCACCCTTGGAAAATTGCACGGAAGGATGTTCTCCGCCTGCAATGCGCGCGAGAGCCGCGCGCTTTTCCCCTTGCGATCCGGTCAGAATGGCAACCACCTTGTCACGCGGCAGATAGCCATAATCCTGCTCGGTCAGGAAATCTGGCACATCCTGCAAATAGCCCTGCTCCTGCGCCACCTCGATGAAACGCCACAGGGCCCGACCAACCACGACACATTGCCGATCATTGGCCCGTGCTGCCCGCGCAATTGCCTGCACGCGCGAAACATTGGACGCAAAGGTGGTCACCGCAACCCGGTGCTTGGCCTGCCCGATCAAATGGGTCAATTCCTCCTCGACATCCTTCTCGGAAATCGAAGAGCCTTCGCTCAGCGCATTGGTCGAATCGCAAACAAGGGCCAGCACGCCTTCCTTGCCAAGCTCGATGAACCGCGCAATGTCGGTGCTTTTGCCCATGCCGGGCCGATCATCAAGCTTCCAGTCGCCACTATGCAACACCAACCCGTGCTCGGTCCGTATGGCCAGAGCATTGGCTTCAGGGATCGAATGGGAGACAGATATAAATTCCACATTGAAGGCACCGATCTGCACCCGTGCGCCCTGCTCCACCCGTGTTACCGGAATGTCGGGCGCATCGCGTTCATGCTCCCCCTTGGCCGCCACCAGATCGGCCAGAAAACCCGTCCCATAGACAGGCACTTCCAAACGCTCCCACAAGGAAAACAATGCCCCGAAATGATCTTCATGGCCGTGGGTAATCACCAACCCGTCAATCCGGTCGCGCTCTTCTTCGAGAAACCGCATATCGGCAAAAATCAGATCCGCGCCGGGATGGGCCTCATGGGCAAAGGCGACACCGAAATCGACGATCAGCCATCTCTTGTCTCCTTCTGGCCCGACGCCATAAAGCGCCATATTCATTCCTATTTCGCCAACGCCGCCAAGCGGCATGAAGACCAGTTCCGACTTACTCATCAATTTCTCTCAATCCCTTTCAAGCAGACTTAACGTACTGCACCGGGCCAATAGACATCCCCGGCATAAATGACCCTTTGCTTGCCATCAGGCAACCGCATGACGAGCGCTCCCTGATCATCGAGTTGCTCAAAGGTCCCATACACATCTTCGTCCGGCAGACGGGCCACCACCGGCTGGCCAACGCCCCGTGCCCGAAGCAACCAGTCATCGCGGATTTCCGGCATACCCAAGCCCGCATTCCACACAGAGAGTCGCTCATCGAGATGATGGGCCAGACGTTCAAACACCTGCTCGGGTGAAATATCATATCCATATTGCAACAAATCGGCAGCCGCCAACCCTTCGGTTGTTTCAGGATGGTTGCGGCAATTGATTCCAATGCCGATGACCACCGCCTGCTTGCCATTGAGCAACGTCGTGCTTTCGAGCAAAATACCGCAGATTTTCTGATCACCCCAGAGCACATCATTGGGCCATTTGATTGTCAGCTCTGCCCGTTGCACCGGAGACAGCATACCACTGATGGCACGATGCACCGCAGTTGCCGCCACCAGGGGCAATTGACCGATGGCCTTCATCGGCGCCGGATCAATCAGCAACAGACTGGCAGACAGGTTGCCCTGCTCCGAACTCCAATGACGACCACGCCGCCCACGCCCTGCTGTCTGCTCACCCGCTGTCACCCACAAGTTGCCGGCCCTGCCATCCTTGGCAGCCTCCAGAGCATAGCGGTTGGTTGAGTCGATGCTTTCAAAAGACTGATGACGATAGGCAGCAGGGATATTGGACACGAGGGAAACTCTCTCATCGATGCGCTGATACCAGAAAAAGCTCGGCAAATCCGATAAGGCTGGCAGCAAATAAAGGTCGACTATGCAATCACTTGGCGCTCAGCAGGTCGGTTCCAGCCCGCGCAAACAAAACCATCAGCAGTTGCCAGACTTTCAACAAGCGGACAGTTTGCAAGCAGATCAAATGACGCTGCCCGAGGCAAGCCCCGGGCAGCAAAGTCTTAGCACAACAATCGGCCTCTGTATCAAAAAAACTGGCCCATTCTTGCTTTGCAATTAGAAAAAGCTTTTCGCCGCTTCCTCTGCCATCGCCCGAATCGGACCGATAAACAGCACCATGGTGAAGATGAATGCGCCACTCAGAATGAGAACAGTCCTCAGTTCCACTGGGCTGGCCTCAAAGGCAGGCGCTGGTTCGTCAAAGAACATGATCTTGACGATCCGCAGATAGTAATAAGCCCCGACAACCGACGCCAGAACGCCGATCACCGCCAGCGGATACAGCCCGGCTTCAACAGCGGCCAAAAAGACAAAGAACTTGCCAAAGAAGCCACCCATCCACGGCACACCAGCCAGCGAGAACATCAAGACAGCAATCAAAAATGCCATCGGCAAGTCGGTCTTGGACAGACCCGCCAGATCATCAATATTCTGCACCATCCCGTCTTTACGCCGCATCGACAGGATAGCAGCGAAGGCTCCAAGGGTCATGGCGACATAGGTGATCATATAGATGATCAGCCCTTCAACACCTGCCGCATTGCCTGCAGCCAGACCTACAAGGGCATAGCCCATATGTCCGATAGAGGAATAGGCCATCAGTCGCTTGATATTCTTCTGCCCGATCGCCGCAAAAGCCCCCAGCACCATCGACAGGATCGAAATGAAGACAATCACCTGCTGCCATTGGGTATCGATCAACTCGAATGCACTAAAGACAAACCGGACAATCAACCCCATCGCAGCGACCTTTGGCGCGGCCGCCAAAAAGGCCGTGACCGGTGTCGGCGCGCCCTCATAGACATCCGGTGTCCACATATGGAACGGAACCGCAGAGATCTTGAAGGTCAGGCCAGCGAGAATGAAGACCAGCCCGAAAATCACCCCAAGGCCCGGCTCGTCCACATGAAGAGATTCGGAAATGCCTGCAAAGGAGATGTGACCGGTAAAGCCATAAACGAGGCTCATGCCATAGAGCAGCATGCCGGAGGACAAGGCGCCAAGGACGAAATATTTCAAGCCCGCTTCCGTCGCCTTGCTGCTATCACGCTTGATCGAAGCCAGCACATAAAGCGCCAGAGACTGCAGCTCCAGCCCCAGATAGACAGCGATCATGTCGTTGGCCGACAGCATCATCAGCATGCCAAGCGTCGAAAGCAAGATCAGCACCGGATACTCGATAGTGTCAAACTTCTCCGTGCGGGAATACCCCACAGTCATGGCGAGCGCCAACCCAGAGGCAATCAGCACCAGCAGCTTCATGAGACGGGCGAACGGATCAAGGATGAAAGCACCATTGAAGGTTTCGGCCTTGGCGTCCGGTCCGATCAGCAGCAGCACCCCGGCAAGGATCAACAACGCCACCGCCAAACCGCTCACGACCTGACTGCTTTTGGGGCCACCAAAAGCGCCAATCATCAACAACACCATCGATCCCACCGCGAGCAGGATCTCCGGCAAAACCGGCATCAGGTCGGGAAGCGCAGCCAAATCAGGGGTCATGGTTCACTCACTTCTTTCATCGGTCCGCGAAAGCCCTATTGGGCCAGCATGGCGACCTTGTCCGCTGCAGCCAAAGCTGCCTGGTAATTGTTGATCAGATTTTCCACCGCCGCAGCCGTGACATCCTGAATGGGAGCTGGATAAACACCGAACAGGATCGTCAGCGCCGCCAGTGGCACCAGAATGGCCTTTTCACGCCGGTCCATGTCCAGAATGCCTTTCAGACTCTCTTTCTCCAGCTTGCCAAACACCACCCGGCGATAGAGCCACAAGGCATAGGCCGCTGACAGGATCACCCCGGTCGTAGCAAAGAAGGCAACCCATGTATTCACACGGAAGACACCCAGAATGGTCAGAAACTCGCCAACAAACCCAGAAGTGCCCGGCAGGCCGACATTGGCCATGGTGAACAGCATGAACAGGGTCGCAAAGACCGGCATCCGGTTGACCAATCCGCCATAAGCAGAAATCTCGCGGGTATGCATCCGGTCATAGACCACCCCGACGCAAAGGAACAAAGCGCCCGAAACAATGCCGTGGGACAGCATCTGGAAAATGCCTCCCTGCACACCTTGCATGGTCATGGAGAAAAGCCCCATCGTCACATAGCCCATATGGGCAACCGACGAATAGGCAATCAGCTTCTTGATATCCTCCTGCGCCAAGGCCACCAGCGAGGTATAGATGATCGCCACCACCGACAGCGCAAACACCATCGGCGCGAAGAAATCAGACGCCAGCGGGAACATCGGCAGCGAGAAACGCAAGAAGCCATAGCCGCCCATTTTCAAAAGGATCCCGGCCAGAATGACCGACCCCGCAGTCGGGGCTTGAACGTGGGCGTCTGGCAACCAGGTATGCACCGGCCACATGGGCATTTTCACTGCAAATGACGCAAAGAAAGCCAACCAGAGCCAGAGCTGCATCTCTTTTGAGAAATTATGCGCCAAAAGCTGGACAATATCCGTCGTGCCCGCGTCCCAATACATCGCCATGATGGCCAGCAGCATCAGGACCGAACCGATCAGCGTATAGAGGAAGAATTTGAAGCTGGCATAAACCCGGTTCTTGCCACCCCAGACACCGATGATGATGAACATCGGAATGAGACCGGCCTCAAAGAAAAGATAGAAAAGGACCAGATCAAGCGCACAGAAAACCCCGATCATCATGGTTTCGAGCACCAGAAAGGCAATCATATATTCTTTCAGGCGTTTGGTCACCGAGTTGCGGCTCGCAAAGATCGCCGCTGGCATCAAAGCGGTTGTCAAAATGACAAACAGCATCGAAATGCCATCCACGCCCATGCGATAGGCGATGGTGGCGCTGAGCCAATCGGCCCGCTCCTGCATTTGGAAACCCGGATTTTCCGGATCGAACTGATTCCAGATCAACAGCGAAATGAGGAAAGTGACAATCGTTGTCCAGAGCGCCACATTGTTGATATTGCGGCGGGCAATGGCGTCGTCCCCGCGCACCAGCAGAATCATGAGCGCTCCGACAAGCGGCAGGAAGACGACGGTAGAAAGCAACGGCCAATTATTCATCAGTGCGCTCCCCCGCTCAGCATGACGTAAGTTACCAGAAGCGCTGCACCGATCATCATGGCAAAGGCATAGTGATAGACATAGCCGGTCTGCAATTTCACCACCCGTTGAGTGACATCGAGAACCCGAGCCGCAATGCCATTGGGGCCATAATGGTCGATAATCCGCTCATCGCCCCCCTTCCACAAGACGCGCCCAAGCCACTTCGTCGTGCGCACGAACAACAGATCATACAGCTCGTCGAAATACCATTTGTTGAGCAGGAAGCGGTAGAGAATATGATGCCGCTCGGCGAGCCTTTTCGGGATCTGTGGCGAGCGGATATAGAACAGATATGCAATCGCCAAGCCAAGCAACATCATGCCGAAGGGTGCCAGTTTCACTGCCCAAGGCACATTATGGGACTCATGCACAAGTTCATTCTCAGCCGAGACGAACAGCGCACCTTTCCAGAATTCATCATAATGATGCCCATAGAAATCCCCGGCAAACACCATGCCCGCAAAGACCGCCCCGATGGCCAACACCATCAAGGGCACGAGCATCACTTTGGGGCTTTCATGGATATGTGCCTTGACGTCCGGGCTCATCCGTTCGCGGCCATGGAAGGTCATGAAGACCAGCCGCCAGCTATAGAAGCTGGTGAACAAAGCGGCAATGACTGTCATGCCGAAGGCATAACCACTCAAGCTATTGTGTGCGGCAAAGGCGGATTCGATAATCGCATCCTTGGAATTGAAGCCCGCAAATCCGATCAGGGTGCCCGGAATGCCAACACCGGTCAGCGCCAAGGTGCCGATCAGCATCATCCAGTAAGTGAGCTTGATATGCTTGGCCAGCCCGCCCATCTTGCGCATATCCTGCTCATTTGAGACAGCATGGATAACAGACCCCGCCCCAAGGAACAAAAGCGCCTTGAAGAAGGCATGGGTGAAGAGATGGAACACCGCCGCCCCATAGGCCCCGATGCCAAGAGCAACAAACATGTAGCCGAGCTGCGAACAGGTTGAATAGGCGATCACCCGCTTGATGTCATTCTGCACCAGTCCAATGGTGGCGGCAAAGAAGGCTGTTGTCGCACCGATGAAGGTGACCACTTCAAGCGCTGTTGGCGCCAGCTCGAACAGGGGCGACAAGCGTGCCACCATGAAGACGCCAGCGGTGACCATCGTCGCCGCATGGATCAGAGCGGAGACCGGTGTCGGGCCTTCCATCGCGTCTGGCAGCCATGTATGCAACAGGAATTGCGCTGACTTGCCCATGGCACCCATGAACAGCAACAGACAAACGGTCGTAAGCGCATCCCAATCCTGCCCGAGGAAATGGATCGTCTGGCCCTTGATGCTCTCTGCATTGGCAAAAATGTCTGTGAAGCTGATCGTATTGAACAGCACATAGACGCCGCAAATCCCGAGCGCAAAACCAAAGTCCCCGACCCGGTTGACAATGAAGGCTTTCATCGCAGCCGCATTGGCGGATGGTTTCTGATACCAGAATCCAATCAGCAAATAGGATGCAAGACCCACGCCTTCCCAACCAAAGAACATCTGCACCAGATTGTTTGCAGTGACCAGCGACAGCATCGCAAAGGTGAAGAGCGACAGATACGCAAAGAAACGCGCGCGATGCGGGTCCTCATGCATGTAACCGATGGAATAGATATGAACCAGGGATGACACCGTGTTCACGACCACCAGCATGACAACGGTCAGGGTGTCCACCCGGATAGACCAGTCAATGGTCAGCGCACCGGATTGAATCCATGTAAAGATGGAAATAATCCGGGTCTCTCCATGGCCAAAGGCGACGGAGAAAAAAGCAATCCACGACAACAGAGCTGCAATCACCAACAGCGTGCTGGTGACATATTCACATGCCTTGTGGCCCAGAGACCGACCGAACAAACCGGCGATCAAAAAGCCCAGAAGCGGTAAAAAGACGATGGCCGAATACATGATAATCTCAGCCCTTCATCATGTTGATGTCTTCAACCGCGATGGAGCCGCGATTGCGATAAAACACGACCAAAATGGCCAACCCGATAGCGGCCTCGGCCGCAGCGACAGTCAGGATCAGCAGACCGAAAATCTGCCCCACCAAATCGCCCAGAAAAGAGGAGAAGGCGACCAAATTGATATTCACCGACAACAGGATCAGCTCGATTGACATCAGAATGACGATGACATTCTTCCGATTGATGAAGATGCCGAACATCCCGATCACGAACAGGATCGCTGCAACAGTCAGATAATGGCTCAGTCCGATTTCCATCTTTCTGGCAGTCCCTTCTTCTCATGCCCATCCGGGCCCAAAGACAAGGGAACCGGAAGGCTAGATGCCCCTGCCCGGTTCCACTTTCTTGATTTCAATAGAATTATCGACGTTCCGCGCCACCTGACGCGTAATATCCTGACGTTTCACATCCTTGCGGTGATGCAATGTCAACACGATGGCCCCGATCATGGCGACCAGCAGGATCATCGCCGCGCTCAGGAAGTAATAGACATATTTGGTATAAAGGAGCGATCCGATCGCCTCGATATTCGACATTTTGGCCAGATCCGGAATCGGTTCCCCCAGATTGGCCACCACATCAGGGCTGATCGCCCAACCGCCAATGGCGACGATCAATTCAGCCAGCAGAACCAGCCCGACCAGCAAGCCAATCGGCATGTAGCTAAGAAACCCGGACCGCAGCTCTACAAAGTCGATATCGAGCATCATCACGATAAACAGGAACAACACCGCCACCGCGCCCACATAGACCACGATCAGCAGCATCGCCAAAAACTCGGCCCCCAGCAGCACGAACAGGGCAGCAGCATTGAAGAAGGCAAGGATCAGAAACAGTACCGAATGGACCGGATTGCGCGACCCGATCACCATCAGCCCGGACCCAAGCAGGATCGCCGAAAAGAGATAGAAGAAAAAGCTCTGAAGGATCATGTCTTTCGCTCTGAAGCCCGCCCTTGGGCTTCCCTTCCGTTATTCCTTGCCCCGCCCGCGTCAGCGATAAGGCGCGTCCATTGCAATATTGCGAGCCAATTCAAGCTCCCAGCGTTCGCCATTCTCAAGGAGTCGTTCCTTGTTGTAGAACAGTTCTTCGCGGGTCTCCGTGGCAAATTCAAAATTCGGCCCCTCGACAATCGCCTCCACCGGACAGGCCTCCTGGCACAGACCGCAATAGATGCATTTGGTCATGTCGAGATCATAGCGGGTGGTGCGGCGAGTGCCGTCATTGCGCCGGGGTCCGGCTTCAATCGTGATGGCCTGCGCCGGACAGATCGCCTCACACAATTTGCAGGCAATGCAGCGCTCTTCCCCGTTGGGATAGCGGCGCAGTGCATGTTCACCGCGAAAACGCGGGCTGACCGGCCCCTTTTCGAACGGGTAATTGATCGTCGCCTTGGGCGCAAAGAAATACCGCATTGAGAGGAAGAAGGCAGAAACAAACTCCTTCAACATCAGCGATTTTGCAGCCTGTGCAAGTGCCATACTAACCTCCAAAGACCCGTTGGCCAGCAACACAGCCGACAAGAGTGAACAAGACCGGCATCGGAATGCGGTACATGAAGCGCGTAAAGTTGGCGACTTGCACCTGCTTTTGGGCATCCAGTGTGGTTTGCCGCCCCATGATATAGCCCTCTTCCTGCGCCCGCAGGACCACTGGCAACACCACAAGGTTGGCAAACACAGCCGTGAGCAGCCCGATCAGGGCACCCAAACTGCCAGCAAGGAAAGGCGTCATCACCATGTCTTTCTCCAAACCGCTCAAACGGCCAACCAATTTTAACCAGCCAATGACAATCCGGCCCAATAGCCGATCACCGGGAACAGCAGCTGGGTTCCACACCAGATGCCGAACTGAATCCAGTCACCATATTTCTTTGTATCCGGATGATTGGCCAAGCCCTTCTCCGAACGCATTTTCATCCATTTGGCCCCAATCAGACCGCCGATCATCTTGAAATCGGCCCATCCAACCACGCCGCCTATCAAAGCCCCGATCATGCCGGGAAGTGACAATTCAAACATTGCGTCTCTTCGCCTCTCTTAAGGAGCCCAGCCCATGAATTGCAACACACCTGCAACCAGCACCACATAGAAGAGCGACAGTGGCAGGAAGACTTTCCAGCCAAGGCGCATCAATTGGTCATAGCGATAGCGCGGCACGAACGCCTTGGTCATGGCAAACATGAAGAACACGGCACTGGCCTTAAGGAAGAACCAGACCACACCCGGCACCCACGTGAAGGGCACGAAGTCCAACGGCGGCAACCACCCACCCATGAACAGGATGACAGTCATCGAACACATCAGCGCAATCGCCACATATTCGCCGAGCATATACATCATGTAAGGGGTCGAGCCATATTCGACCATGAAGCCCGCCACCAGTTCCGACTCCGCTTCTGGCAGATCGAATGGCGGCCGGTTGGTCTCTGCCAGAGCCGAGATGAAGAACACCACAAACATCGGGAATAAAGGCAGCCAATACCAATTAAGGAAGCTGAGCGAAGGCAGCCCGAGCCAAGTCGCAAAGCCCTCTTTCTGGGACAGCACGATATCCGTCAAGTTGAGCGAGCCGACGCAGAGCAAAACAGTGATAATGACGAACCCGATGGAGACTTCGTAAGACACCATTTGCGCCGCCGAGCGCAAGGCAGACAGGAACGGATATTTCGAGTTCGACGCCCAGCCACCCATGATGATGCCATAGACGCCAAGCGACGAGATGGCCAGAATATAGAGCACGCCGACATTGATGTCGGCAATTGCCCACCCTTCAGCCACAGGCACCACGGCCCATGCCGCCAGAGCCACTGTCACCGTCATCAAAGGTCCAAGCAGGAAAATCACCTTGTTCGAGCCAGACGGGATCACCGGTTCCTTGAGAACGAATTTCAGCAAATCGGCAAAGGACTGCAACAGCCCCCAAGGCCCGACCACATTGGGCCCGCGCCGCATCTGCACTGCTGCCCAGACCTTGCGGTCGGCATAGAGGACATAGGCAATGATCACCAACAGGGCGACCAGCAACAGAAGCGACTGCCCCACGATGATCGCGCCGGGAATAAGCCAATTTGTGACAAATCCATCCATTCGTCAGTCCTCTTACTCTGCGGCGTCAGCCGCGCGTTCCTTGGCCAATGCGCTGCATTCGGCCATGGTGGCGGAGGCGCGGGCAATCGGGTTGGTCAGATAATAATCGGTATTCGGTGACACCATCGCCTGCCCCTTGACAGGCTTGGCAAGTTTGGTCAACGCCTCAATGTCGGCAACGTCACCGACAAGACACTCGTCAATGGCAGCAAGATCCGGATGCGCCTCGAACAATTTGCCGCGCAATTGCTGAAGGCTATCAAATGGCAAGGTCTTGCCAAGCACCGCCGAAAGCGCCCGCAGGATCGCCCAGTCTTCCTTGGCGTCTCCAGGTGCAAAGTTGGCGCGATACGCCATCTGTATCCGGCCTTCGGTATTGATGAAGAGGCCCGATTTTTCGGTATAACTTGCACCGGGCAAAATCACATCCGCATGATGCGCCCCGGCATCCCCGTGACTGCCAATATAGATCTTGAAGGCATCACCAAAGGCATCAAAGGCCAGTTCGTCCGCGCCCATCAGGATCAGCGCCTCAACGCCACCCTTTTGCATGGCAGCGATATCCTTGCCCCCATCCTGCGGCACGAAACCAACTTCAAACGCCCCAACAGCGCTTGCCTCTGTATGCAGCACGCTAAAGCCATTCCACTCTGATGTTGCCGCGCCACAGGCCACTGCCAATTTGGCCGCCTGCCCAAGAACCGCAAGACCATCGTCATGATTGATGGCGCCTTGCCCGATCAGAATCAGCGGGCGCTCGGCTTTTTGCAGTATGTCGAAGAAGGCCCCGTCCCCGGCAGCAAGGCTCGCCAAGGTATCGGAGCCAGCGCCGAGATAATCATAGCCATACTTGAGATCAGCCTGTTCACCGATCACGCCAATCCGCACACCGCCTGCAAGCCACGCCTTGCGAATGCGGGCATTGAGAACGGCAGCTTCCATGCGGGGATTGGAGCCAACAATCAGGATGGCATCCGCCGCTTCAATGCCCTCGATCGTCGCATTGAACAGATAGGCCGCCCTGCCCATGCTTGACGCCAGCACTGAGCCGTCCTGTCGGGCATCCATATTGCCAGAGCCCAAAGACTCCATCAGCATTTTGAGCGCGAACATCTCCTCAACAGTGGCCATGCTGCCGGCGATTGCGCCGATCCGATCACCTGACAGCCCATTGAGCTTGTCGGCCACCGCATTGAAGGCCTCGTCCCACGCAACCGGGGTCAATTTGCCATCCTTACGAACATATGGGCGATCAAGACGCTGGCTTTTCAGCCCGTCCCAAATGAAGCGTGACTTGTCGGATATCCATTCCTCATTGACCGCATCATTGTTGCGCGGCTGAATGCGCATCACTTCAACGCCGCGCGTATCCACCCGGATATTTGACCCAACCGCATCCATCGCATCGATGGTTTCGGTCTTGGTCAGCTCCCATGGCCGCGCCGTGAAGGCATAGGGCCGCGAGGTCAGCGCCCCGACCGGACAAAGATCAATAACATTGCCCTGCAATTCCGAAGAAAGCGCGGCTTCCAGATAAGTGGTGATTTCAGCATCTTCGCCACGTCCAACGAGCCCCAGTTCCTGAATACCGGCTACCTCGGTGGTGAAGCGGACACAGCGGGTGCAGTGAATGCAGCGGGTCATCACGGTTTTGACCAGTGGCCCGATATATTTATTCTCCACCGCCCGCTTGCTTTCGCTATAACGCGAATCGCCCTTGCCGTAAGCCATGGCTTGGTCCTGCAAATCGCATTCCCCCGCCTGATCACAGATCGGACAATCGAGTGGATGGTTGATCAGCAGGAATTCCATCACCCCTTCACGGGCCTTTTTGACCATCGGTGATTTAGTAAAGATCTCCGGCGGCTCCCCATCGCGTCCCGGACGCAAATCGGCCACCCGCATGGCGCAAGAGGCCGCAGGTTTTGGCGGTCCGCCCTTCACTTCGACAAGGCACATGCGGCAATTGCCTGCCACGGACAGACGCTCGTGGAAACAGAAACGCGGAATCTCTGCCCCGGCCTCTTCTGCAGCCTGCAAAAGGGTATATTCACCAGGAACCTCAATTTCGTTTCCGTCAACGACCAATTTTGCCATCGAACGAGCCTCCAGTGCTCAAATCTCGATCCGGATCAAAAGCAGAATCCGGTGTTAAATGCGTGGCCAGTCCTGCCGTCTGAATGATCAGCGAGACGCTTGACCATCTTATTCTGCCGCCACCTGCGGGGCCTCATCCGGTTTCGGATTGGCCGTATATTGATCAATGCGTTTCTCGATCACCGGGCGGAAATGACGGATCAGGCCCTGCACCGGCCAGGCCGCAGCATCGCCAAGCGCACAGATTGTGTGCCCTTCCACCTGCTTGGAAACCTCGAACAGCATGTCGATTTCTTTCTTGGAGGCTTCGCCCCGCACCATGCGTTCCATCACGCGCCACATCCAGCCAGTGCCTTCCCGGCACGGGGTGCATTGGCCGCAGCTCTCATGCTTGTAGAAATAGGACAGCCGGGCGATGGCCTTGATGATGTCGGTCGACTTGTCCATGACAATCACCGCAGCGGTTCCAAGGCCAGAGCCAAGGCCCTTGAGGCTGTCAAAATCCATAGGACAATCAATGATGTCCTTGGCAGGCACACACGGCACCGAAGAGCCGCCCGGAATGACCGCCAGCAGATTTTCCCAGCCACCGCGAACACCGCCGCAATGCTTGTCGATCAATTCCTTGAATGGCACGGACATGGCTTCTTCAAAGGTCGCGGGCTGATTGACATGGCCCGACACGCAAAAAAGCTTCGTGCCGTGGTTGTTTTCCGCCCCGAAGCCTTTGAACCAGGCCGCCCCGCGCCGCAGGATCGTCGGTGCCACAGCAATGGATTCCACATTGTTCACCGTCGTCGGGCACCCATAAAGGCCGACATTGGCCGGGAATGGCGGCTTCAAGCGCGGCTGGCCCTTCTTGCCTTCAAGCGACTCAAGCAACGCCGTCTCTTCGCCGCAAATATAGGCACCGGCCCCGTGATGGACGATGATGTCAAAATCATATCCGTGAATGTTGTTTTTGCCGATCAGCTTGCGGTCATAGGCCTGATCGACTGCCGCTTGCAGCCGCTCGCGCTCGCGAATGAACTCGCCGCGCACATAAATGTAAGCCGCATCTGCCTGCATGGCGAACCCGGCAATCAAACAGCCTTCCACAAGATGATGGGGGTCATGACGCAGAATTTCCCGGTCCTTGCAGGTGCCCGGCTCGGATTCATCCGCATTGACCACCAGATAATGCGGACGCCCCTCCTGTTTGGGCGGCATGAAGGACCATTTCAGTCCCGTCGGGAAACCCGCACCACCCCGGCCACGCAAACCGGAGGATTTCATCTCGTCGATGATCCAGTCGCGCCCCTTCTCCAGCAAGCCCTTGGTGCCATCCCACGAGCCACGCTTCAACGCCCCGTCCAGACCCCAATCATGAATGCCATAGATGTTGGTGAAGATCCGATCCTGATCCTTGAGCATTGCGACCATCAGCTGTCTCCCTTGCTCTTGCTGGATTCAACTTGGCCCGCTTCGACCCGTTTGGAAAAATCCGTTTCGCCACCAGCGGCCAAAGTCTTGGCCTGCTCGATCCAGTTTTCCCGCGCGATCCGGCCCCGGAAAGACAGCTGAGCATCGACATAGACACAATTCTCAATCGTCCAAGCCGCAATCTGCGAGAAATGATAGATCCCAAGCTCGTTCAGCTTGCTCTCAATCTTTGGCCCGATACCGCTGATTTCCTTGAGATTGTCCGCCACGCCATCGGCAGGCCCCTCAAGCAAAGCAGGTGCAGCGCCATCCATTTTGTGGGCGTCCTTGTCAATCGTAACGCTCGGCTTGGCTTCAGCGGCCTTCTCCTTGGCTTTTGCTTCGGTATCAGGGGCTTTGCGTGCCTCTTTTTCAATCGGAGAGGCGTCTGCCGATTCGCTCTCTTCGGCTGGCGCGTCAGGAATGCCTTCACCCAGACCATATTTGACCATCGAGCCATCATAAAGCGACGGATCGGTAAGCGTCACAGGACCAGACAGAGGGGCGGATCCGATCCGGCCTTTCTGTTGAGACCCCGGTGTGATGGCTTGTCCGGACTCGATTTTTGCGATCAGATCTTCCAGGATCTCCGGCGTCAGATCTTCGTAGGTATCCTTGAAAATCTGCACCATCGGTGCATTGACGCACGCCCCCGCGCACTCCACCTCTTCCCAAGAGAAGTTTCCATCCTCTGACAAGGTGAAGGGCTTGTTGGCGATTTTGTTCTTGCAAACCCGGATGAGATCTTCCGCCCCGCGCAACATGCAAGGCGTGGTGCCACAGACCTGAATATGCGCCTTGGTACCAACCGGCTGCAATTGGAACTGGGTATAGAAAGTCGCAACTTCCAGCACGCGGATATAGGGCATCGACAGCATATCAGCGACATATTCAATCGCTGGTTTGCTGACCCAGCCTTCCTGCTCCTGCGCCCGCGTCAAAAGCGGGATCACGGCGGAAGCCTGACGACCTTCGGGATATCGTTTGATCACTGTCTGCGCCCAATCGAGATTCTCCGCGGAGAAGTCGAAAGAGGCAGGTTGTTCGCTATGCAGGCGACGGACGGACATGTCTGCCGTTCCTATTCTTTGTTTGACCATTGCGACAAGGCGCATCGAACCAGTTCACATCACTCTGGGACCAAAACTGGCCCACAAAAATTCTTAGCGGTCGATCTCCCCGAACACGATATCGAGAGACCCCAGGATGGCCGAGACATCAGCCAGTTGATAGCCACGCGACAGGAAATCCATCGCCGACAGATGCGCATAACCCGGTGCGCGAATCTTGCATTTGTAAGGCTTGTTCGAACCATCAGAGACGAGATAGACGCCAAACTCGCCCTTGGGGGCTTCAACGGCGGCATATACCTCGCCCTCAGGCACATGGAAGCCTTCGGTATGCAGTTTGAAATGGTTGATCAAGGCTTCCATCGAGCGCTTCATCTCGGCCCGATGGGGCGGAACGATCTTGTCATTCTGGGCCATCACAGGCCCCTGCCCGTCCGGTGCCCTGAGCTTGTCGATACATTGGCGCATGATGCCGACAGACTGGCGCATTTCTTCCATCCGCATCAAATAGCGGTCGTAATTATCGCCATTCTTGCCCACCGGAATATCAAATTCCATTTCGTCATAGCATTCATAAGGCTGGCTCTTGCGCAAATCCCACGGCACACCGCAAGACCGCACCATGCAGCCCGAAAAACCCCACGCCCAGGCATCATCGAGCGCGACAATCCCGACATCTGCGTTGCGCTGCTTGAAGATGCGGTTGTCGGTCAACAGGGTGTCCATATCCTCAACCACCTTCAGGAACGGATCGCACCAGGCCTCGATGTCATTAATCAGATCAGCTGGAAGATCCTGATGGACGCCACCTATCCGGAAATAGTTTGCATGAAGTCGCGCCCCGCAAGCCCGCTCGTAGAAAACCATCAGCTTTTCGCGCTCTTCAAAGCCCCAGAGCGGCGGCGTCAATGCCCCGATATCCAACGCCTGAGTGGTGATATTAAGCAAATGGCTGAGAATGCGTCCAATTTCGGAATAGAGCACCCGAATGAGCGAAGCGCGGCGGGGAATTTCAAGATCCAGCAACCGCTCAACCGCCAGACAGAAGGCATGCTCCTGATTCATCGGCGCGACATAGTCAAGACGATCAAAATAGGGCGTCGCCTGACTATAAATCTTGTGCTCGATCAGTTTTTCGGTGCCCCGATGCAACAGACCGATATGTGGATCGACCCGCTCGACAATCTCGCCATCCAGCTCGAGAATCATCCGCAGCACACCATGGGCCGCCGGATGCTGCGGTCCGAAATTGATATTGAAATTTCTGACTTTTGCTTGAGCCATCTGTCTCGATCCCTCTCAGCCTTATCTAGCCTTTGGCCTTTTCATCGCCCGGCAGCGCATAGTCAACGCCTTCCCATGGGCTGAGAAAATCAAAATTGCGGAATTCCTGAGCCAGCTTCACCGGCTCGTAAATGACTCGCTTCTTCTCGTCGTCATAGCGCACTTCATAATAGCCGGTCAGCGGGAAATCCTTGCGCAACGGATGGCCATCAAAGCCATAATCGGTCAACAGACGGCGCAAATCCGGATGGCCAATGAACAGAATGCCATACATGTCATAGGCTTCACGTTCAAACCAATTCGCTCCGGGAAAAACCCCGCAGGCCGAATCGACATGATCCGATTCTGATGCCTTCAGCTTGACCCGGATGCGGCTATTCTGTTTTGGGCTGAGCAAATGATACACCACGTCGAACCGCGCCGCCCGACCCGGATAATCAACCGCCGTCACATCAATGAAGCAGGCATACTGAAGACGAGGGTCATCGCGCAGAAACCGCAACACTTCCAGAATGTCAGGCCGTTGCACGGTCACGGTCAATTCGCCAAAGGCAACCGTCCAGTCAACAACCTTCCCTTCCAGAGAGAAAGCGACATAGTCACCTAGATCTCGTAGTGCCTCGTCCATTATGCACGATCCTGTTTCGGGCCGGATGACCCATGGTCCTTGAATATCTTTAGCCCACCCGACGGCAAACGGCGAGTGAACCATCGTCGAGTGTCTCAAACGGCTAGCGTTCGATTGAGCCAGTACGGCGGATCTTTTTCTGCAACAGCATCACGCCATAAAGCAACGCCTCGGCCGTTGGGGGGCAGCCGGGAACATAAATATCGACCGGAACAACCCGATCACAACCACGCACGACCGAATAGGAATAATGATAGTAACCGCCGCCATTGGCACATGACCCCATCGAGATCACATAGCGCGGTTCAGGCATCTGGTCGTAAACCTTGCGCAGCGCCGGAGCCATCTTGTTGGTCAGCGTCCCGGCGACAATCATCACGTCGGACTGGCGCGGCGAACCGCGTGGGGCAAACCCGAAGCGTTCACAATCATAGCGTGGCATCGACATCTGCATCATCTCGACCGCGCAGCAGGCCAGTCCGAACGTCATCCACATCAGTGAGCCGGTCCGCGCCCAGTTGATCAGATCGTCGGTCGCAGTAACGATAAAGCCCTTGTCCGACAATTCCTCATTCACTTGCATGAAGAATGGATCATTGTCACCAACAGGCTTGCCGGTTTTGGGGTCAAGGATGCCTTTGGGCTGTTCAGCCACCAAGGTCTGATTGCTTCCGATCAATCCCATTCCAGAGCCCCTTTCTTCCATTCATAGATGAAACCGATCGTCAGAATACCAAGGAAGATCATCATCGATATGAAACCGAACAATCCGACATCACCAAAAGCCACCGCCCAAGGGAACAGGAAGGCCACCTCAAGATCAAAGATAATGAACAAGATTGCCACGAGATAAAAGCGCACGTCAAAGGTCATGCGCGCGTCATCGAAGGCATTGAAACCGCACTCGTAAGCCGACAGCTTTTCCGGATCGGGATTTTTGTAAGCGAGAATAAAGGGAGATATGAGCAGCGCCAGGCCGATCACCAAAGAGATACCAATGAAAATGATGATGGGCAGATATTCCCCGAGCAGATTTTCCATCGCTTGTCGGTCCTCTCCATCTGACAACAACGCATATAATATAAAACTCGCAACAGATGTCAGGTCAAACACCCTGCATCGTCAAGCGAAATTCTGCGCGATCAGATACATACGCTCAGGACGAGCGGTTTTGGTTATGGCACGATTAACTGAGTGGAAGTCCTTAGGCAAGGCATTTGTGGCGTTACAATGCCAATGAACTAGAGGTTTGCCATTAGATTGTGATAAACATCGTTATAACAAAATCACCACAGCAACAATGTTTCGCAACCTTTTCCAACCATTTCACTCCAGCAATAAATGACTGGCAAATAGGCACAATTCACCTTGAAGCGTAAACAGTCAAACCCACATACCTGTGGTATTTACGATGTGCCAACTTGGCGCAGGTCTAGACCCAACGGAAACAACCCACAATGAAATCGAATTCATTCTGTGAAATATGCTTAGAAGTCATACTCTTTTTGCCAAATTTGATTTATTTCGGGTCGTAAAACAAAATCCTGACTATACACTAAAGGATAATGTGCCTAGTTTGTCGCCGGTATATCAGCGACAGAAATCTTACTCTCAATGCTCCCTAGACGGATCAACCCAGGAAAGAGGCAAGTTTGATGAAAACAGCAACAATCGGATCAGCTATGATCGATATCATTACCATTGTTGCGGACAATGATATCGAGCGCATTTCCATGACCAATGCGCACAATTCATTTTTGCTGCTTGAACAAGGCCGAAAAATCGACGCGCGCAATATTTCCACCCATGTCGGAGGTGGCGCGATCAACGCAGCTGTGGCACATGCCCGTCTTGGCCATCAGTCAACACCTGCAGTCAAAGTGGGCGAAGATATCGAATCCGAAATGGTGCGCGAGCTTCTGAAACGCGAAGGCCTCAGCGATGAGAATATCATGGTCACCGACAAAGCCATCACCGGCTGCTCGGTCATCATTGCATCCCATGACCGCAATGCCTCCATTTTTACGGCCCGCGGCGCCAACTGCCTTGTGGTTGATGATGACCTTGTTGAGGGCATGTTTGACGGCGCCCAGCTGCTGCATATCGCGCCGATGTCCAAAGAATCGGCAGACGCCTTCCCGATGATCTGCAAGCGTGGCCGCGAGTCCGGTGCCTTTGTGGTGGCCAACCCAGGCGAACGCCAGATCAATCGCCGTGGCGAGCAGTTCATCGAGACCGCCAAGAATATCGACCTGATCAACATCAACCGCACCGAAGCGGAGTGCATGTTGCCGATCCTGCTGGAAAACAGCGATCACAACCGTATGCGCACCATCAAATTCACCCAGCGCCCAGAGCGTAGCCTGTTGACCCGTGGCCTGATCATGGATCATACCCACTGCTCTCTCGCCGGGTTCATGTCCTTGCTGATGGCCGCTGGTCCGAAATGGGTTCTGATCACCGACGGCACGGGCGGTGCCTATCTTGGCGGAGAAAAAGGCGTCTATCACTGCCCGATCTTCAAAGCCAAAGTCAAAGGCACGGCAGGGGCTGGTGACGCCTTCACCTCCACCTTCGGCGCAATGCTGGCTGACGGCGCCGAGCCGGAAAAAGCCCTGCAACTGGCCGCCATCAACTCCGCCTCCGTCGTGGAATATGTCGACACCCAGTCTGGCCTGCTGGACATGGAAGAGCTCGAAGCCCGCTACGCCAAGGATGGCGACATGCTCGAAGTTAAATTCTGGCCTTGGCAGGGCTGATTGCCGCGCCGACACAAACAGGTCCAACAGAATAATCTGTCTCAAAGCCGCGCCCACAAGGCGCGGTTTTTCTTTGCCTCCAGTCCCCCACCAGTCAAGGCCCCATCACAAAACGCCACCAGAGCACCATACAGCCAGAACAGAGGCGAGCAATCGGCTATGCGCCTAAATGGCCAACGATCATGGAGCGGGCAAAATGAAGCAACCGGAGACTGTTTAAATGGGAAGGCGGAACGACCCTAAATCCGCGCATAAAAAAAGCACCTTGCGGTGCTTTGGGCCACCATCTCCAATAGGGAGAAAGTGGCGAGAGTGACGGGACTCGAACCCGCGACCTTCGGCGTGACAGGCCGACGCTCTAACCAACTGAGCTACACCCCCGCAACATGCGGTTCAGATTGTCACAATCTGAATGCGGGATCTGGGTGGCGAGAGTGACGGGACTCGAACCCGCGACCTTCGGCGTGACAGGCCGACGCTCTAACCAACTGAGCTACACCCCCAGTACCCTGCCCACACTCAGTGTCGCCGAAGCGTCATGTTCGTGTGGAGTGGCGCTGAAATACGACGCTGAGTTATTGAAGTCAAGCGTAGCACAAATTCTTTTTGTGCAAACTTTCAATGCTCTGTGAGAAACCTGATGTTTCAGCCGATTTTTTCCTGTGAGAAAGAAACCCTGATTGGAAAAGTTTTGCGTGCGCCGCAGGATAGCACGCCCGGTAAAAGCATAATGGATGCATCCGACTAAGGATTCCTCCGCGCCACTGATCCCTCAAGCCCGTGGCACCACAAACCGCCCCGGGAAGTGTCAAACAAGATGCGCCGGCGATTTCCCCAACGAATGGGGAACACTGTCATTTTTTTGTTGCAAGCAAGTCTGTCAGACCGTAAAAGCACCTCACGCACAACGGCGCAAGGGTGATTAGCTCAGCTGGTTAGAGCATCTCGTTTACACCGAGAGGGTCGGGAGTTCGAATCTCTCATCACCCACCATTTCTTGCTCGTCAAGAAATGGGCTGAAGCTTCCAAACAAACGGAACCATCAGCGGCAGGCGCATTTTCGATATCGAAAATCGCCAAGAGCCATAAAGATTTGTGTTGTGTTTTTCGGCGTTTCTCTGAAGCGCTAAGGGTGATTAGCTCAGCTGGTTAGAGCATCTCGTTTACACCGAGAGGGTCGGGAGTTCGAATCTCTCATCACCCACCATTCCCCAAGCTTTTGCAGAGCAAAAGCGTTCAGAGCTAACCACCCGAATTGAATTTGAAGCGGCAGGTGCATTTTCTGAAAGAAAATCACCGAGTGCTCGAGAGCTTTTGCCACGCAAAAACGCAACACCCCTCCCCCTCAGCTCGACATCATCTGCGAAAGCCACTTTTCAACGGTAAGTACCGAGAGCCAACACGCGCCCAGCAAACCGCCTAAACGACAACAACGCGGACGTTTGAGACCTTTGCTGCTAAGCAATAATGCAGGTGCATTTCTGGTAGTCATAGTGCAATAGAATCTTATCGCTCGCCAATTTCCTGACTCACTTCCCCCCATATCCATTCACTTTGCGTTGATGAAAGCTTTCGCCAACGAACGTGTTGTTCCAGCTCTTCTTTTGCAGTTTTTCTCAACTCATCTGCGTCCATCAGTTTCAATGCAGAGGACACTAGACCTCTATTGTGGAGATAGTAATTCCAATCACCATTACCTCCTATGTTCTTTGCGATAGACAAGGAGATCCCGGTTCGAATGATGTCCTTGTTTTTCCATCTTTGAGTTTTAAGGAGAGGCTCAAAAACGAGTTGTTCAGCACCTAACTCGTGTTCTGCATCATATCTGCAAAAATAGAGTCTCAATACATCTTGAGCAGTTGGATCCAAGGCAAGCAGTGCTTTCAAAGCAGGGATAAAAGCTCCGTGCTCGTCGTTTCTCATCCAATCCAACTGCACGTTATCGGGTGTGGAAGAGCAATAAGTCAGGACGACATTCCGCAACTCCGGCACTAATCCAATCATCTTTTCTTTGACAATCTGTTTGAAAAAGCCATCCTCTTTACGGACACGTGATCCCACTTTAAAGCGCAATTTTACCAGTCCAGCGGTGAGCAGATCACTAAACTCATGTTCGATCATTCTGGCAAGCGATTGTAAAGCAACGCGTATGTCGGCCTCATTCATTGAAGAAATACGTACATGGGGCCTCAGCGTCTCCCGAATGCAACGCCTAGCTTCCTTTTTGTAACAGTCATTGCCGCGTTTCAGTTTTACATCTGAATGAAACTCCTTCTTCAGTTGCAACAGTTCGTTTACATCATGATCGCAAAACCCCACATAACGGTTTCCAAGAGAAATGGTGTTGGCCTGGTACCATTTCAGTTGTGTACATCCACTCGTTCGCACTTCGTGCAGCTCGCTACATGTAATCAACGGGCCGATATCACCTTGTAACAAGATATGCCTAAATTGGCTGTTCCCGAACTGAACCCAAAACCCGTTTTCTTCGGTGTCCCAAAGAACTGAACTTATCCTTTTCTGAAAATCAGCAAACAGGTGCCTCACTCTTGTGGGATCATCTAAATGGCAACTGACTGGTAGCGTGCCACTTTTTGTGTGCTCAGCCCAAACTTTTAAATCGAGGCGGACAGGATTAGCCAATGCAACCAGATTGTTTGGTTTATCAGGTGGAACGAGAGCAACAAATGTTCTCGATAGCTTGATCGCGGGGTCTGTCACCCAAAGCTCCAAACACAGACCAAGTGCTTCGTTGCCTGTATAGTCGGGGTGGCCACTTTCACCTTCTTCACTTTCAGCGGTAAAGTGCTTTGGATCCCACGATGGCCTCAAAGCGTATTTACCAGACGGGCTCAGCCACCTTAGAGGATTAGTGGCCTGGTAAGGATCGTAACTCTCTGCCTCCAGCGCTTCTGCCAGTTGGACCTTCACCGAAGACAAATCCTCAGATAGATGCATCAAGGGAAACTGATCATCTCCCTTTCCAGTAGCATCGTTGGTTATCAGGAAACCTTCAGAAGTCTGGACAAAACTAGTAGACGTAATCCAGCGCACGGAATCACTACATACTTTTCGCGCCTTCACAGCAGTTCCATAATCGGTCAACAACCATTCTCCATCAGAACCACGGCACAGCGCCGCTATATCTCGAACCAGTTCAAGATCTTTTAAGCGGTATATTCCTAATCCACCTCTCTTTCCGTAATTGATAAGAATGAGATCCGCATCGAGTTTAACCAATGAAAAGTCGGCACCAAAAAGTGATGATAATCGCTTTGATTCTTCAGGCGCAATTTTCCGCGTGACGACTTGACGGGAGCGCAAATCATACAAAGCAATCTGATTGTCTTCGCTAGCCACAAAAACGCGATGCTCGTCAACAGGCAGCGCTTTCACAAACCGAGATTCTATGAACGGAACAAAGTACTGAGCAGGTCCGCTAGAAGCAGGAACTACCCGGACTACGTAAATCTGGGAATGATATAAAATTGTAACTGAAGGAAGGCTGTCCGGCATGTTTTTTTCCTATTCGTCGGAAAATATGAAAAACATTGTTGTTATATCCATAAGCGCTTAATAAAAAGCTCTTGAGTTTGGTTAATCTAAAAAAACCACTTTAAGTTGAATCATGCCACAAGATTCCGAATTACTCTTTGGATGTAATTGTTCAGGAATGCAACGCAGCATATGCGGAAACCATCAAGCTACGAAGGTCTGAGAAGGGCTCCAAGCAGGCATTCGCCCTCAGGCTACATGATGCCTGAGGGTTTTCAGGAACGCATAGACGCGCTTTTCGGTTTTGCCTTTCTCGAACGCCTCAAGACGATCCTCGGTCCAGCCATCTTCGGGGGCCAGTTCTTCGACAAATCCTTCAAACTGATCCAACTCGCCACGGGTCAGCGGCAGAGCTTCGGCAGCTTTGAGCAAAGACAGCATTTCATGGGCGCGGAGCAAAATGACAAAGGCACTGGTCATGTCATTGAGCATATTTTGTTCGAAATGCCAGTTGCGGCCCCCAAACAGATCTTGCACCACACGCTGCCCTGCCCCCTGACAGTTGAAATTCATGCAGCCGTGATAGCCCTCAGCTTCCCGGCAATCATAGATCTTGCAGCCATTATCCTTGTCCAGCTGCGGGCACGGCGTCCCGTTCGGTTTGTCGATCGGAAACATGTCCGATTTGTCAAAAGCAAGCGACACGCAGCACAAAGCCGCACATTTGGAACAATCCGGTTCCAGTAAATTTGGATCGATCATGAAAGGTCCTTCTTGTGGGTCAGGCTATGGTCCTGTCCATTGTAACAAAAAACCCCCGGCCCGTAAGAACCGAGGGTTTTAAAAACCAATGTGAGCCAATCGGTCAGCTAATTAGCTGTTGACGGCGTCTTTCAGGCCTTTACCAGCTTTGAACTTAGGCGTTTTGGAAGCTGGGATCTGGATGGTATCGCCCGTGCGAGGGTTACGACCTTCGGTAGCAGCGCGCTCGGTCACGGAGAAGTTGCCAAAGCCGATGATGCGAACTTCATCACCACCCTTCAGGGTATCGGAGATGATGTTGAACAATGCATCGACAGCGTCACCAGCTTGCGCTTTGGTCAGGTCTGCCTTTTCAGCGACAGCAGAGATCAGTTCATTCTTGTTCATAATTAATTCCTTCTCGGTTCAATCACGAAAGCCTCAAGCCCTTCGTGACGCTTAACCCTTTTGAATCACCACACCTTGGGAAAATACCAGACGCGAGTTGGGACAATCCGGCGAAACAGACGAGAAATCAAGCATAAAATTCGCAGAAATCAGCCATTTTCAACGCTGTAAACAGGAAATAGAAATCTGTTGCGTAAAAAGCCAGTCCGCGAAATTAAATGTTGCCTCCTTTATGCACTGTTCAGTCGGCATTTGCCGAACAATCCGCTGATTCCCGCCAATAATGGAACAACTGAACGACCCGCACATCCAGCAATCGCGAGATTCGCCGATCAAGAGATCACGTCTGCTGGGATTAAAAAAAGAAAACCCGCACGAGGCGGGTTTTCATTTCACTCAGAGTTCAACCAAACGAAGCTTAATGCTGAAGCGACGTGGCGTCTTCGGCCTCATCATTCTTCAGGCTCACATCAGGCATCTGGCTTTCATCCCACTCGATAGGCTCAGGCAATTCAACCAGAGCATGCTCAAGAACCTGACCAACATTGGCCACTGGAATGATATCCATCTCGTTCTTCACATTGTCCGGAATATCCGCCAAATCCTTGGCATTCTCTTCCGGGATCAGAACGGTCTTGATGCCGCCACGCAGGGCCGCAAGCAGTTTTTCCTTAAGGCCACCAATCGGCAGAACACGGCCACGCAAGGTGATCTCACCGGTCATGGCAACATCCTTGCGAACAGGGATGCCGGTCATGATGGAGGTGATGGCGGTTGCCATTGCGATACCAGCCGATGGTCCATCCTTTGGCGTTGCGCCTTCGGGCACATGCATATGGATGTCCTTCTTGTCGAACATCGGAGGCTCGACACCGAAATCAACAGCCCGGGAGCGCACATAGCTTGCGGCGGCCTGAATTGATTCCTTCATCACATCACGCAGGTTGCCCGTGACGGTCATCTTGCCTTTGCCCGGCATCATGACACCTTCGATGGTCAGCAATTCACCGCCCACTTCCGTCCAGGCAAGTCCAGTGACAACACCGACCTGATCTTCTGAGTCGATCTCACCGAAGCGGAACCGCGGAACGCCGAGGAAATCCTCGATATTGTCCGTGGTGACGTCGATCTTGTCGAGCTTCTTCATGATCAGATCCTTGGTCACCTTACGGGCCAGCTTCATCAGCTCGCGCTCAAGGTTACGCACACCCGCTTCACGGGTGTAACGCTGGACCATCATCCGAAGACCGGACTCATCGAGCGTAAACTCGGACTCCTTCAAGCCATGATCCTTCATCGCTTTGGGGATCAGGTGACGACGCGCAATCTCGACCTTTTCATCTTCGGTGTAACCGGCAATGCGGATCACTTCCATACGGTCCATCAACGGCGCCGGGATATTCAGCGTGTTGGCGGTGGTGATGAACATCACATTGCTGAGGTCATATTCCACCTCGAGATAATGGTCCATGAAGGCGTGGTTCTGTTCCGGATCAAGCACTTCAAGCAGAGCCGAAGACGGATCGCCACGGAAATCCATGCCCATCTTGTCGATTTCATCAAGCAGGAACAGCGGATTGGCTTTCTTGGCCTTTTTCATCGACTGCACGACCTTGCCCGGCATAGAGCCGATATAGGTCCGACGGTGCCCCCGAATCTCGGCTTCGTCACGCACGCCGCCCAGCGCCATACGAACAAATTCACGACCGGTGGCACGAGCAATCGACTTGCCAAGCGAGGTTTTACCAACGCCCGGAGGTCCAACGAGACAGAGGATCGGGCCTTTGAGCTTGTTGGTGCGTGTCTGCACCGCCAGATACTCGACGATCCGTTCCTTGACCTTCTCCAGACCATAATGGTCCGTATCAAGGATGGTCTCGGCTTTCTCAAGATCCACTTTGACGCGGGACTTCTTGCCCCACGGAATGCCGGTCAACCAATCGAGATAATTGCGCACCACGGTGGCTTCCGCAGACATCGGGCTCATCTGCTTGAGCTTTTTCAGCTCTGCATCGGCCTTCTCGCGCGCTTCTTTCGACAGTTTGGTCTTCTCGATGGTGGTTTCGAGTTCGCGGATTTCGTCCGCACCATCTTCAGAATCACCCAGTTCCTTCTGAATGGCCTTCATCTGCTCATTCAGATAATATTCGCGCTGGGTTTTCTCCATCTGGCGCTTGACGCGGCTACGGATACGCTTTTCCACCTGCAGAACGGAAATCTCGCTCTCCATCAGGCCAAGCACCTGTTCAAGCCGCTCGACAACGCTGACAATACCCAGAATTTCCTGTTTTTCCTGGATCTTGATGGCCAAATGCGACGCAACCGTATCGGCCAGCTTCGAGTAATCCTCGATCTGGGACACAGCGCCAATCACTTCCGGCGACACTTTCTTGTTCAGCTTGACGTAATTTTCAAATTCGGTCGCAACGGAACGAGCCAAGGCTTCAACCTCGACCTGATCTCCGTCATCTTCGCGCATAACCGTCGCACTGGCTTCGAACAGATCATCGCGCTTGGTGAAATCACCAAGCTTGGCGCGATCCATACCCTCTACCAACACCTTGACGGTGCCATCGGGCAGCTTGAGCAACTGCAGGACGCTGGCGAGCGTGCCGATCTTGTAGATGTCTTCGGGAGCCGGATCATCGTCGCCGGCATTCATTTGCGTCGCCAGCAGAATCATCTTGTCCGACTGCATCACTTCTTCAAGCGCGCGGATGGATTTTTCGCGTCCGACAAACAAAGGCACAATCATGTGCGGGAAAACGACAATGTCTCTCAGTGGCAAGACCGGATAAGTGTCTGCAGCCTTGTGGCTGCCCTCATCGATATGTTCTTCGGTCATGCTTCCTACCTTTCTTGGCTGCGTCACCTTTCCACAATAGACAAGGCAACGTTTGCGGCCTTTTAAAGGCCCGCAATTCAGCAGGCACCCCTCCTGATCCGATCATCGGGCCGGAGAAAAAGTCTGGTCGCCTGCAGGGAATGGGTGAGACTCAAACACGCAGTTTCACCACGGTATCACTTAGTTGGGACTTGATGACAGGCTTTTCAACCCACTCCACAATCCAATGTCATCTTTGTGAACAAAGCACAAAGTCATTTCGAACCAAGCCTATAACTTTCGTCAACCTTTCTCCAAGTCGTTGAAAGATCGATTATTTCACCGCGACTTCAATGATTTCGCGGCACCCTAAATAGAGGGCAAGACAGGTTGGAAACTGGAAAGCCAGAGATGGATGAAACAGCCAGGGGCAAAAATTCAATGCGTGCCACTAAACGGGTTCATTACACTTATGAATTATTTTGCCAAACAAAAAAGGCGACCCTATGGCCGCCTCTTCAAAATGCTCACTCGGCCAACCATTAGGCGGTAGACGTCTCGGCCTCGGCCTTGATGTCGCTATAGATGTAAAGCGGACGTGCTTCACCCTTGATGACATCGCCGGAAATAACCACTTCTTCCACGCCTTCAAGGCTCGGCAGCTCATACATGGTATCAAGCAGAATGCCTTCAAGGATCGAGCGAAGACCACGAGCACCGGTTTTGCGCTCAATTGCCTTGCGGGCCACGCCACGCAGGGCTTCTTCGTGGAATGTCAGGCGAATGCCTTCCATCTCGAACAGCGCCTGATACTGCTTGACGATCGCATTTTTCGGCTGGGACAGAATGGAGACAAGTGCATCTTCATCCAGATCTTCCAGCGTTGCCAGAACTGGCAATCGACCGACAAATTCCGGAATAAGGCCAAATTTCAGTAGATCCTCTGGCTCCAGATCTCGGAACAATTCACCCGTACCGCGCTCATCCGGATCTTCCACCTTGGCAGAGAAGCCAATGGAGGTATCCATGCCACGGGCCGAAATGATCTTGTCCAGACCAGCAAAGGCACCACCGCAAATGAACAGGATGTTGGAGGTGTCAACCTGCAGGAATTCCTGCTGCGGATGCTTGCGGCCACCCTGAGGCGGAACGGAAGCAACCGTGCCTTCCATGATTTTCAGCAAGGCCTGCTGCACACCCTCACCCGACACGTCACGGGTGATAGAAGGATTGTCAGACTTGCGAGAAATCTTGTCGATCTCATCAATATAGACGATACCGCGCTGGGCTTGCTCGACATTATAGTCGGCGGCCTGCAGCAGCTTGAGGATGATATTCTCGACATCTTCACCCACATAACCGGCTTCGGTAAGCGTGGTCGCGTCTGCCATGGTGAAAGGCACATCGAGGATACGAGCCATGGTCTGGGCAAGGAACGTCTTACCGCAACCGGTTGGACCGATCAGCATGATGTTCGACTTGGCAAGCTCGATCTCAGAGCTTTTCTTGCCATGAGCCAGACGCTTGTAATGGTTATGAACGGCGACAGAAAGCACACGCTTGGCACGATCCTGCCCGATGACATAATCATCCAGAACTTCACAGATTTCCTGTGGAGTCGGAATGCCGTCCTTGGACTTGACCAGCGAAGACTTGTTCTCTTCGCGGATGATATCCATGCAAAGCTCAACACATTCATCACAGATGAAAACGGTTGGCCCTGCAATCAGCTTGCGCACTTCATGCTGGCTCTTGCCACAGAAGGAGCAGTACAGCGTGTTCTTGTTATCGCCACCACCGGCCTTACTCATGTAGGTGCCTCTTATCTCGTTGCCAGAAGACAGAATCCGTTCAATTCTGCTCGCATGTTTAGTTTATGATGCTCCGCTTAAGCTGCAAGCAAAATAAACCCTTCAGTTGGTCTGGTGTTGTGTTAATTTTTCCAATTATCTCAACACCAGAGCATATTTCTAAAAGCATGTACCCCAAAACATCAAAATAGGCTTAATGCATCGCAATTTGGGATATATCGTCCGGCAGAAACCGCGACAAACGTGCAAGTGGACAATCAGTCCTTGCCGCCATCTTTCTTGTCATCACCCTCATCGGCCAAAGAAGCACGATTTTCGACAACGCGGTCTACAAGACCCCATTCTTTTGCTTCAGTCGCAGTCATGAAGTGGTCGCGATCAAGAGTCTGTTCGACAACGTCATAGTCCTGATCACAATGCTTCACATACACTTCGTTGAGGCGGCGCTTCATTTTCAGGATATCTTCAGCGTGACGCTGAATGTCGGACGCCTGGCCCTGGAAGCCGCCAGATGGCTGATGCACCATGATGCGCGCATTTGGCAGCGCATAGCGCATGTCTTTTTCACCGGCGCACAACAACAGCGAGCCCATCGAGGCAGCCTGCCCCATACACAGGGTCGCAACCGGAGGCTTGATGAACTGCATCGTGTCATAGATCGACATGCCCGCTGTCACAACACCACCCGGAGAGTTGATGTAAAGAGAAATCTCTTTCTTCGGATTGTCCGCTTCCAGGAACAGCAGCTGGGCACAAACCAGAGCCGCCATATGATCCTCGATCGGACCGGTGATGAAAATGATGCGCTCCTTGAGAAGGCGCGAATAAATGTCGTAAGCGCGTTCACCGCGGTTGGATTGCTCCACAACCATGGGAACCAAATTCATTGCAAGATCAATCGGATCCGTCATTGCACTTTCCTTCTCAAGACCAAATTGGTCATCCATTCAGAGATGATCGCCCGTCAGTTGCACCATCTCAGCTCATTCTTCCCGACAGATATGCCCGCAAATCCTCGTCTGCCTCACATCCCTGTCGCACAAACCCGCATCATCTTTACCCCATGCAGAGATATCTACCTCCTGCACGGGATTACGGCCAAGTGAAGGCATCCCCACCGACCGCCCGGTCAATCGCCATGGAATCGGGTTGGAGCACTCCATTTTTAAGGCAAACCACTCAACAAGTCACCGATCCTCATTCAACATGTCCCATTGCCCTACGATCCGAATCGCAGGTCTGGACCACGTCTCATCTGTCATAACATCGTGAAAATGAACATTTTACTGACGAGCACAAAGGGCAACATCGAAACCGTCAAAGGGCATCGACAAGGCGGGATCTTATCCACCCCACGTAGGCACTGGCCAGCCCCATTCAAGGCCTTTGGTAAATCCTTTTGGTAAATCCCCCTCAAAATCACACCTGAGACAGCTGCGTGATATCCCGACTTGGTAATGAGCAGAGGCAACCAAAAAAGCCATGGCATTTCAAACATCTTGCGCCGAATCGCAAAAGGCGGCGCCTCACTCCTCGGTCTCATAGAGAATCTTGAAAGTCTCAAACCGAGTGCGATTCTCACCCATATCGGAAAAGCCCACCCGAGACTGAGAGCGGTATTGCACCTTGCGTGCTGAAATGTCGAAATAGATCTCGATATCGTCCCTGAAACGGAAAATCGGACTAATGGCGATGGCATGAATATAGGTCGGCTTTTCCTTGACGATTTCGATTGTTCCGAGCGCAGCAAACGCCTGTTTGACCGCCTCGACCGTCTGACCGATATCGGCTTTGAACGCAAGGGCTGGTACGCGTTTGTCTTCATCCACCGCCTGACTGGATACGCCGTTGGGTCGCGAGGACAACGGTGGCAGACGCCCCTCCTTCACACCCAGATCCGTTGGCGGAGTGATGTTGAGATAAAAGGCAATGATGATGAATGAAGCAATCGCGAGAATTACGCCGCCGACAATACCGTTCATGGGATATCTCTCTTCCCTCCCCAACATGGGGCTATTCACGAGGGCCAAACGCAAACCGCCCGCATCCGAAAGACGCGGGCGGCATGATTCTGCGATGACACCAGAAGCTTAAGCTTCTTCGTCTTCGGAAATCATCTTCTCCAGCTCTTCCTTGGTAACGGTCTTGTCTTCAACCTTTACCAGCTCGAGCAGGTAGTCAACGACCTTTTCTTCAAAGATCGGGGCACGAATGGAAGCAAGGGCATCGGCATTCTGGGTGTAATATTCAAACACCTGACGCTCCTGACCCGGGAACTGCTGCGCGCGCTGCATGATGCCGCGCTGCACTTCTTCGTCATTGACCTTGATTTCGTTCTTGTCACCGATTTCGGAGAGAACCAGACCAAGGCGCACACGACGCTCCGCAATGGCTTTATATTCTTCGCGGGCTTTCTCTTCGGTGGTGTCTTCGTCTTCGAAGGTTTTGCCAGCTTCGTTCATTTCAGAGGTTACCTGTTTCCAGATATTCTCAAACTCCTGCTCCAGAAGGGTCGGAGGAACGTCGAATTTATGCAGCTCGTCAAGTTTGTCGAGCAGCTGACGTTTCACACGCTGGCGAGTCATGGTGCCATACTGGGAGACGACCTGATCTTTCAGGATCTCTTTGAGCTTGTCCAGAGACTCAAGGCCGAGCTTGGTTGCGAACTCATCGTCGATTTCCAGCTCACCGGGAGCCTGCACTTCCTTGACAACGATTTCAAACTCGGCGTCTTTGCCAGCCAGATGCGCTGCGCCATATTCCTCAGGGAAGGACACTTTGACAACGGTTTCATCGCCAGCAGACACGCCAACCAGCTGCTCTTCAAAGCCCGGAATAAAGGTGTTGGAACCCAGAACCAGTTCAGCATTTTCGTCAGCGCCGCCATCAAAGGCTTCGCCATCGATTTTACCGAGATAGGACATCAAAACCTTGTCACCATCTTCGGCTTTGCCTTCTTTGGTTTCGAAAGGACGGGAGCTTTCGCCGATCTGCATCAGGCGCTCGTCAACTTCACTGTCCTCGACTTCAACAACCGGGCGCTCGATTTCAACGCCGGATACGTCAGCCACTTCAATAGCAGGCATCACTTCATAGATGATGTCGAATTCGAGATCTGCTTTACCATCCATGATTTTCATGGCTTCAGCTTCGTCTTCGGTCATGTTGTACCGAGGCTGCATAGCGGCTTTCTCGTCGCGCTCTTCCAGAGAAGTGCGGGTGGTTTCACCGATCAGCTCCTGAACGATTTCACCCATCAACGCTTTGCCATGGAGCTTGCGAACATGGGATGCAGGCACTTTACCTGGGCGGAAGCCGTTAATGCGGACCTGGTCCTTGATCTCGTCGATCTTGGCGACCAACTTGGCTTCGAGATCAGAAGCAGGAATCACGACTTTCAATTCGCGTTTCAGACCTTCGGACAGGGTTTCAGTTACCTGCATATCTATCTGCTTTCGTTCTTGTCTTAATACAATAAGGTTCGGGGCATATCCGGAAAAACCATCCTTTCAAGGATAACCGGCTCCGCCATGCCCAATTTCGTTTCGACTGCCGTCGTCTCATGAAAGACAAGCCAGTCTTGAGCCGGGTCAAACAGAGGCCTCCACGTCGGTTCTGATGAACCACACAATCCCCTGCCCGGCCGCAGCCATCCTGTCCCGACTTTCCTGCCAAACTCTGTCAGACATCCGAAAGTTCGGACAATCTGTCAGACCCTTGCCAAGAATCCCGAACGCGCATCCTTATCCAAAAAACAAGACCGCTTTTCGGGGACACGCAATTCAGCCGGTTTGTCTTCCCTCTTTCACCCTTCAGGCGGCAAAAGAGGCGATTGGTACGGGTGGAGGGACTTGAACCCCCACGGCTCTCGCCACCAGAACCTAAATCTGGCGTGTCTACCAATTCCACCACACCCGCACGGCAAGCGCCATTAGCGCCAGCAAATCGAGCGGTGCCTCTATAACACCCGATACAGAAAGCGCAAAGAAAATTTCACAATTCTCGTCTTATTCCCCAACCTCTCTTGGGGGAATCCCCGCAAAGCCAGCTGATTTACGCCGATTCACCGCTCAATCGGGTCAATCATCGAGCATCAGGAAATCCGTATCAGCCCCATTATCAGGCATGATTTCGGCCAAATCTTGATAAAGCTGCGGCAAGGCTTCGGGAAGATCCTCACTAATCAGTCCCGGCCCAAGCGCCAGTCCGGCTTGCCCATGAAGCCAGACCCCGGCTGAGACGGCATCAAGCACAGGCATCCCTTGTGCCATCAATCCTCCGATCATTCCGATCAACACGTCACCACTCCCCGCGGTTGCCAGATAAGGCACGCCCTGAGACTGGATCACCGCCCGGCCCTCAGGCGAGGCAATGATCGTGTCTGCGCCTTTCAGAACCACATGCGCGCCGCTGCGCTGGGCCGCCATCAAGGCGCAATCGAGCTTTGACAGCCCCTTGCCTTCCCGCACCCGGTGCGACAGATCCGGAAACAGCCGGGCAAATTCGCCCTCATGCGGCGTCAACACCAGACATCCGGACCGCGCCGCAGGACAATCACTCAATCCACTAAGATCCAGTTCACCCGCTTCAATGCCCTGCGCCAAACACGTGATCGCATCCGCATCCAACAACAGACAAAGATCCCGCTCCAGAATACTGTAAAGAAGCTGTCTCTGATCTGATCCAGTCCCCAGCCCCGGACCTGCCACGAGCACGTCATAGCTCCGACGACCCAGCACAGTCGCCAGACTGGCGGCATCTTGTATAGGCTCCACCATGATGGCCGTGACTTGCGAGGCTACCACATGGGCTGCATCAGGGGGCGGTGCCAAGGTTACCAAACCCGCACCGGCTCGCAAGGCACCACGTGCAGTAAGCCGGGCCGCTCCTGAATGCATGGCATCCCCAGACAGGACCAGACAATGTCCACGGTGGAATTTGTGATCTGCCAGACGTCCCGGAGCAATCCGCTCAATCGGCTTCAAGGCTTCGGGCCAATTGTGCAGCCACAGCAAAGGGGCATTTTCCATGGCACAATGGCCACAGTCTTCCAGCACCTGCGCCTCGATGCCAATGTCGGCACAGGATACAACTCCGCACAATGCCTTGCCGGGATACAGCAAATGCCCCGGTTTCTTGCGAAAAAAAGTTACAGTGTGATCGGCTCGCACCGCCGCTCCGGCAATGTGGCCGCTGCTGCCGTCCACCCCGCTGGGCAAATCAACCGCAACAACCGGCAAGCCGGATTGATTAAGCGCGTCAATGAGATCGGCAACTTCTCCGGTGATCGGACGGGTCAGACCCGCGCCAAACAGCGCATCGATGACAATATCCGCATCTTCCCAAAGTCCTGACGACAAGGCAAAGACTTCGTCGCCCCATTCATCAGCAGCCAAGGCAGCATCGCCTTCAAGATCATCAACAGAAACGGAGCAGCCCAGAATAACACTCCAGCCCTCTTCCTCAAGAAGCCGCGCCGCGACAAAGCCATCGCCGCCATTGTTGCCCGGCCCACACAGAATACAGACCATCCCGGACGCCCCGGACCCGGTCTTTTCCTCAAGCAGATCAATCGCGGCATCCGCAATGGCCTGCCCGGCATTTTCCATCAGCAAATATCCCGGCACGCCACCCTCAATGGTCAACCGGTCGGCCTCGCCCATTTGTTTGGGCGTCAAAATTTCTGCTGCCATCGCGAACCGATCCAATTTCGTCATCTCAACGCCCTCACTCTACCCGCTTGCCACTGGCAAGATCAGACTCACTTGTCATTCCAGGAATCTGGTTCCAAATCCTAGCCATGAGGACCCTATGACACAACGAAACAAGCAGCCCATACCATTCAAAGTTAGCGAACCACCAAACACAGACAATCAGCAAAAGCTGCCCTTATATTATGCAAATCGAGGGAAATAGACATCAAAATGGCGCGAAAGTAACCCACCCCTCACCTATCAACCAAAGCATAATGGCAAGGTATTTGGCTATTTATTAATCAATTGCCTATTTTTGCAGCTAATCCTTTCCCCAAAATGCCTGATAATTCGTCCACGCGATACTGGCGAAGCCAGCGATTTCCTGCTTTTATCAACACCAACCGAATTGGCATGAAGAATGCATAATTTCTGACAACCAACCATCGTCCCCAAAGGGCGATGGGCAACAGACATGGTTCACAGCTGACATTCAGCGGCGCAACTTGGGGAAGCAAAAAACGATGAAGAAAATCGAGGCAATCATCAAACCGTTCAAACTTGATGAAGTCAAAGAAGCGCTGCAAGAAGTCGGCCTGCAGGGTATCACGGTCATTGAAGCCAAAGGCTTTGGCCGACAAAAAGGCCACACCGAGTTGTACCGTGGAGCAGAATATGTCGTTGACTTCCTGCCAAAGGTAAAAGTGGAAGTCATCCTGCCAGAGGATCAGATCGACGACGCCATCGAAGCCATTCAAAAAGCAGCCCAGACCGGCCGCATTGGCGATGGCAAGATCTTCATCTCCTCCGTCGAGCAAGTCATCCGTATCCGTACCGGTGAAACCGGTGTAGACGCGATCTGATTGAACGACTGCCGGTCTCCTTCCGCGAGACCTGCGCAAGACACATTTTCTCGAATAAATATGAAACAAGGCAGGTCACGTCCCGACGCAAACAGATCGGTTAAGCGCGGCCAGCCGGGGAACACAGACAGTAAAGGACACTGGAATGAGCACACCAGCTGAAATCGTAAAGCTGATTTCCGAGCAGGAAGTCAAATATGTCGACATCCGCTTCACCGATCCGCGCGGCAAGCTGCAGCACGTCACCGTGATCGAAGATCAGGTTGACGAAGATTTCCTCGAAGAAGGCTTCATGTTCGACGGCTCCTCCATTGCGGGCTGGAAATCGATCGAAGCATCTGACATGAAACTGATGCCAGATTGCGAAAGTGCCTATATCGATCCTTTTTATGCTGAGAAAACCCTCTGCATCCATTGCTCGATCGTTGAGCCAGACACCGGCGAAGCGTATGAGCGTGACCCACGCGGCACCGCAGAGAAAGCCGAAGCATACCTGAAATTCTCCGGTATCGGCGACATTTCCTACTGGGGTCCTGAAGCAGAATTCTTCCTGTTCGACGACGTTCGCTATTCCAACACCATGAACAAGGTGTCCTACGAAGTGGATGCGATTGACGCCTCCTGGAACACCGACAGCGAATATGAAATGGGCAACATGGGTCATCGTCCTGGCGTCAAGGGCGGCTACTTCCCGGTCAACCCAACCGACCATGCTCAGGACATCCGGTCCGAAATGCTCTCCACCATGAAGAACATTGGCATGAAAGTTGACAAACACCACCACGAAGTGGCGTCCTGTCAGCACGAACTGGGCCTGATCTTCGGTTCCCTGACCAAACAGGCAGACGAACTGCAGAAATACAAATATGTGATCCACAATGTGGCTCAGGCTTACGGCAAAACCGCAACCTTCATGCCAAAGCCAATCTATGGTGACAACGGCACCGGTATGCACTGCAACATGTCCATCTGGAAAGACGGCAAGCCGCTCTTTGCTGGCGACAAATATGCAGACCTGTCTCAGGAAGCCCTGTATTTCATCGGCGGTATCCTGAAACATGCCAAAACCCTGAACGCCTTCACCAACCCGTCGACCAACTCCTACAAGCGTCTGATTCCGGGCTTCGAAGCACCAGTGCTGCGTGCCTACTCTGCTCGTAACCGTTCTGGCTGCGTGCGTATTCCTTGGACCGAAAGCCCGAAAGCAAAACGCGTCGAAGCACGCTTCCCGGATCCTTCCGCGAACCCGTATCTCTGCTTTGCTGCCCTGCTGATGGCTGGCCTTGACGGCATCAAGAACAAGATCGATCCAGGTCCGGCAATGGACAAAAACCTGTATGATCTGCCTGCCGAAGAACTCGAAGGCATCCCAACAGTTTGTGGGTCCCTGCGTGAAGCCATGGAAGCTCTCAAAGCTGACCACGACTTCCTGCTGGCTGGTGACGTGTTCACCAAAGACCAGATCGACGGTTACATCGAACTCAAGATGGAAGAAATCGAACTGTTCGAACACACCCCGCATCCGGTCGAGTTCGGCATGTATTACAGCTGCTAATCCCGGATGTCTGGCTCTGTCAGACACCGAGAAAGCACAAAGACCGAGACATCGGAAAGGGTCGGCACATGCCGACCCTTTCTTCGTTTCTCAGTTTCCAAAGCACACCAATACACAAAAAAACCGGCAATAAAGCCGGTTGGATATCGACATCAAAGACGGGACGTCACATCAGCAAAAACAGCGTCGCCAACAACAGAGTTGCGGACATATTGGCCCTAAGTGACAGTTCTGACGGCTGATAGAGACGATCCTGTACCTGCCCGGCGCGATAAAGGCTGGACCTCAGCTCCACAACGGAGCTGCGCAATTCATCAATATCGGCTTCTACATGTTTCATTCTTTGATCCTGTCGGGTCAAGTGCCCACGCATAACGCAAACAAGATAGCGCCCAATTCGTTAACAAAGATTAACCATATTTCGATTTGTTCAAAAATGATCCCGGATCGATGAAAGACAAGAGCGGTCTTTGACGCCACCGCCAACAGACATGGGCCGGGTCAACAGCCAAACGTCCACATTTCTGCCACCTGACTTGACCGAACGCCGTTTCCCAAAGACATTGAGGCAAATAAACGGCGCCTGATTCGATGAGCGATGGCGCCCAGAACCAAGAACCGGCCCCGCGAAATTCAAGCAAGCCGCGATCTATTGTTCCTCATTCAATGGGTAATCAATGTCTGCGTCAGATGATCTTTTTGCCGTCATGCCAACACCAAAGGGCGACAAGCCTGCTGCCAGGAAATCCAAGGCAGCAGATGCATCCGCCACGCCTGCGGCAGCGCCTGCCCCGATTCCGGCAGCAAAAGCTGATTATACGGCAGCTGACATCGAGGTACTTGAAGGCCTAGAACCGGTTCGTCGTCGCCCCGGCATGTATATTGGCGGCACCGATGAAAAGGCCCTCCATCACCTCTTTGCCGAGGTCATCGACAACTCGATGGATGAAGCTGTCGCCGGTCATGCCACATGGATCGAAGTGGAATTGCTTAGCGACGGCACTCTTGTTGTCAACGACAATGGACGAGGCATTCCTGTCGACCCTCATCCCAAATTCAAGGACAAGTCGGCGCTGGAAGTCATCCTGACGACGCTTCATGCTGGCGGGAAGTTTGATTCCGGCGCCTATGAGACATCCGGCGGCCTGCACGGGGTTGGCGTCTCGGTGGTCAATGCCCTTTCGGAAACCCTCGTCGTGGAAGTGGCGCGCAACAGAAGGCTCTATCGCCAGTCATTCTCACGCGGGATCAGTCAGGGACCGGTCGAGGAACTGGGCGATGTGCACAATCGGCGCGGCACCAAGGTTTCTTTCAAGCCAGACCACGAGATCTTTGGCAAAAAGGCCCGATTCCGACCGGAACAATTGCTCAATATGGCACGCTCCAAGGCCTATTTGTTTGGCGGCGTTGAGATCCGCTGGGTCTGCGCACCGGACTTGCTGGAACATTCCCCTGAGGTCCCGCAAAAGGCCACCTTCCATTTCCCCGGCGGCCTCAAGGACTATCTCTCCGCGACACTGGGCAAGCAAAATCTGGTAACGCCCAACATTTTTGCAGGAAAAAGCGAGAAGACCAGCGGCCATGGCGCGGTTGAATGGGCGGTTTGCTGGTTTGGCGGCGATGGTTTTTCCAATTCCTATTGTAACACCGTCCCGACACCGGAAGGCGGCACCCACGAAACCGGCCTGCGCACAGCTCTTCTGCGGGGCCTGAAAAACTATGCGGAGCTGACCAACAACAAGAAAGGCGCACTGATCAGCGCTGACGACATCATGACCAGCGCCGGGGCTCTTTTGTCCGTCTTCATCCGCGAGCCAGAATTTGTCGGCCAGACCAAGGATCGCCTTGCCACCACGGCTGCGACCCGCATCGTCGAGCAAGCCATCCGGGACCAGTTTGACCATTGGCTGACCAATGCCCCGCAACAGGCCAATCGCCTGCTGGAATGGGTCGTTGACCGCGCTGAGGAGCGCCTGCGTCGCCGCAAGGAAAAAGATGTCACCCGCAAATCCGCAGTGCGCAAACTGCGCCTGCCCGGCAAGCTGGCTGACTGTTCGCAAAATGCCAAGGGCGACACAGAAATCTTCATCGTTGAGGGCGACTCAGCCGGTGGCTCCGCCAAACAGGCCCGCAACCGTGCCACTCAGGCCGTCCTGCCCCTGCGCGGCAAGATCCTCAACGTCGCCAATGCGAGCCGCGACAAGCTCCATGCCAACCAGCTGCTGGCCGATCTGGTACAGGCACTAGGCTGCGGCACCCGCAAGGCTTATTCCGATGATGAATTGCGCTATGACCGCGTCATCATCATGACTGACGCCGACGTCGATGGCGCCCATATTGCCTCGCTGCTGCTGACTTTCTTCCAGCGCGAAATGCCGCAACTGATTCATAACGGCCATCTCTATCTGGCCGTCCCGCCACTCTATCGCATCAGCCAGGGCGGCAAGACGCTCTATGCGCGCGATGATCGCCATAAGGACGAATTGATGGCGACGGAATTCAAGGGCAAGGGCAAGATCGACATCGGTCGGTTCAAGGGTTTGGGTGAAATGTTGCCAGCTCAGCTCAAGGAAACCACCATGAACCCCAAGCACCGCACATTGCTGAAAGTTCAGATCGTTGATATGGTGCCCGGCGAAACCAAAGATGCCGTCACTCGGCTGATGGGCAACAAACCCGAAGCCCGCTTCGAATTCATTCAGGAAAATGCCGAATTTGCGACCGATCTCGACATTTAGGCAGCGCTCGACAAGCATGCGCTGGCTGGCGACAGGTATCTTTTCTATGGGGCTTGTCTTTATGGCCGCCAGCACAGCCAATGCCGCCGAAAATCTGCCCCCTTATGAGCAAAGCCTGCGCCGTCTGAGCACGGTTGTGGGTGCCTTGATGTTTCTTGACCCCCTGTGCAACAACACCGACGCCAACAGTTGGTACGAGCAAATGGCGGCCCTGCTGGATGCTGAAAATGCAGACGACACCCGCCGTCGCAACATCACCGATCGCTTCAATCGCGCCTACCGCACCTATGCCCGCACCTATAAAGGCTGCAACGCACAGGCCGCCAAGATCACAGATATCTATCACGCGGAAGGTCAGGCCCTGCTAAGCCAGCTGAAGCTGAAACACGCCCGTTAACCATTTCGGTTAATTTCTACGGATAAGTTTAACCCATTCGTAACCACTTTTTCATTTAGCCCCCGAATTGTGCTACATCTGACCACAGTTGGCCATTTTCTTGATGCACGATTCGAGATACGGCCGCATAAAAGGTTAACGAACAGGGCAAAAACCATGACCGATAAATCACCAGTTCAAGAGTCTTTCGGCATGGAAGAGCGCCTTGATGTCGACCGCCAAAAACAAGAGGCCATTTCCATTCTGGGCGATTTATGGGATCAGGCTTCCGACGAAGGCATCAATATTGATTGTCTGGCACATGCGGCATTGTTTCAGGCCCTGAGCAGCCTCGTGCTGGCCTATGGTGAAGAAGCGGTCGCCGATTTCTGCACTGCACTCCCCGACCGCGTCATGTGTGGTGACTATAGTCTTGAGCGCAAACTGCAATAGAAATCGAAAAGACGGACAAATCAAAAGGAAAAGCCATGATGGGACCGGGTCCTCGTCTTCTGTCCTGCCTCACAGTGACTACCCTTTTGCTGCTGCTGCCCCTTCCCTCTCTGGCCAGTCAGGTTACGATTGAGCGGATCATCGTCCAGCCCGACCATTCAAGCTCCAGTGCCGACACCAACCCGCTCCTTGGCCCCAATGGCGAAGATGCAGGGCGCTCCGGCATTTCCATTGATGGCGAACAAAAAAATCTCAGCCCCGACATCGCCCCGGATGGCTTGCCAAATGATGAGGCGACAACGCCAGAGGACGCAGTCAACACGCCACCACCGGCCATCCTCTATGACCTCAGCGCCTTGCCTACCCCGGTTCGTCGGATGCATGATGCGCTGACGCAGGCCGCAGCCTCCGGTGACATAGAGGCCATGCGCCTTCCCATGGAAATGAATGAGGTAAGCCCGATCATCGGCCTTGATGGTGGCAGCGCGGATCCACTGGACGCGCTACGCGCCATGTCCGGTGATGCAGATGGCATCGAGATCCTCGCCATCATGTCCGAATTGCTCGAAATGGGCTTTGTCCGCGTTGGGCAAGGCACCCCGCAGGATATGTATGTCTGGCCCTATTTTGCGCATTATCCCCTCTCAGCCCTGACCAAGCCCCAGCGCGTCACGCTTTTCCGGCTCATCACTGCTGGTGACTATGAAGACATGGACGCCATCGGCCATTACAGCTTTTTCCGTCTTGGCATCGCTCCGGACGGCACCTGGCATTATTTCATCGCTGGGGAATGAGCTGGCGTTTCTCCCGAACTGCGCTCGCCTTGAATAATCCGCAAATCTACCCCATATTGTGAGGGTATTTTTGCCAATTGATTTGATCAAATGCATTCACGCGCTGGGGGCAGCATGGGACGGCACGATAGGGCACGAGACAGCCGATGGCTGGCGCCGCGGCATGAAAGTCAGGTTTGCCCGCGGCAAACAATGACCAACAAGTCCCGTGGCTCCAATGCAAAAAGCTATGGTTCACTGGTTCGACGAACACTGATGTTCCAGTTTCGCCTCGCGGCAGATAGCTTGAGAGACCTTCTACTCAGCCCGGTGTCGGTGATTGCAGCCCTGTTGGGCCTGCTAAATCCAAACAATCCCTCTTGGGCCTTTGACCGTTTGATGAATTTCGGTCGCATATCAGATCGTTGGATCAACTTGTTTGAGCAGGAAGACCTTCTTCCCACCCATGATCGCGGCCGAACAATGGACGACCTCGTTGACCATATTGAGCGGGAAGTGAAGGCGCGGATGGATCAGCAAGCAGCACCTGAAAACGGCAATTGGGCAGATAGCCTGCATACCGCCTTCAAAGGCAACCAACCCGAAGGCTGATCAGAAGCTTGATACGACAGGGGACACAATCCATTTTGAGTAAAATGGAGGCAAAATCACAAGCCATGCTCCGTTCCCGGACTGCCAATCAGGAAAAATTGTGCCGAAACGTCCAGATTCGGTGCGAAATAAACCCTGTTTGCCCCAATCGATTGACAATTCCTGTCAAACTCGTATGGTTCGCCCAAAATGAAACACCTGTATGCCTTCAACGGATCTGAATCCCCAGATCGCGCTGAAGCACAAAGAAAAATGGTTCCTGCATCGGATGAAGTTTTCGGATCTCGGTCTGAGTGAAAAAGTGCTCGCGGCAGTTAATTCTGCTGGCTACGAAACGCCTACGCCCATTCAGGCTCAGGCAATCCCCCACATCCTTGACCGCAAGGACGTGCTGGGCGTTGCGCAAACGGGCACAGGCAAGACGGCATCTTTCACGTTGCCGATGCTGTCGCTGCTGGAAAAAGGCCGCGCCAGAGCCCGCATGCCACGCACACTCATTCTCGAGCCTACGCGTGAATTGGCAGCACAGGTCGAACAGAGCTTCGAGGTCTATGGCCAGAACCACCGTCTGACCGTGTCTTTGCTGATTGGTGGCGTTTCCTTTGCAGATCAGCTCAAAAAGCTTGATCGCGGGGCTGATGTCCTGATCGCTACGCCCGGTCGCCTGCTCGATCATTTCGAACGCGGCAAACTGCTGCTTTCTGCGGTTGAAACCTTCGTCGTCGACGAAGCCGACCGGATGCTCGATATGGGCTTCATTCCCGACATTGAGCGCATTTGCAAGCTGCTGCCATTCACCCGCCAGACTGTATTCTTTTCGGCCACCATGCCCAAGGAAATCCAGCTGCTGGCTGACCAGTTCTTGCACAATCCAATCAAGGTTGAAGTGACCCGCGCCGCCTCGACCGCAAAAACCATCGCCCAGCACCTCATTTCCTCGGGCAGTAAGCCCTGGGACAAGCGCGCAACCTTGCGCAAGCTGATCAATGAGGCCGAGGAACTGCAGAATGCCATCATTTTCTGCAACCGCAAGCGCGATGTGGCAACCGTCTATCGGTCTCTCACCAAGCACGGCTTCAGCGCTGGTGCCCTGCATGGCGATATGGATCAGACCTCCCGCATGGCTACCCTTGATGGTTTCAAAAAGAATGAAATCACTCTGCTCGTTGCCAGTGACGTGGCCGCCCGTGGCCTCGACATTCCAACGGTCAGCCATGTCTTCAATTTCGATGTTCCTACCCATGCGGAAGATTATGTTCACCGCATCGGCCGCACAGGACGCGCCGGCCGAACTGGTGTTGCAATCACCATCGCCACCAAAGCCGACAAGAAGTATCTTGATGCCATTGAGAAACTGACTGGCGATGGCGTCAAGTGGATCGGAGAAATGGACTTCTCATCCCCATCAGGGGACGATGGCGAAGAGGATCGTGGCGACAAGCGCCGTGGTCGTCGTGGTGGCAGAATCCGCGACGATAACAAAGGCAGCAAAGACAACAATCGCAAACGTGCACGCTCATCCAAGGATGATCGGACTTCCAAGGATGACCGGCCCTCCAAAGATGACCGGACAGAAGAAAATCGCACAGAGCAACAGGACGCCAATACCGAACCGGTCCGCGCGGAACCTGCGCGTAAGGCACCGGCTCGCCCTCAGCCACAGCCTCAGTCCCAGCGCAATCGTGACAACAATCGTCGCGGACGGGATCGCGATGACCGGCGTGTCATCGGCATGGGCGATCACGTCCCTGCCTTTTTGCTTCAGCCGATCCGCCCTCCAAAAAGCAGTTCGGAAAGCGAGAACAGCACCGACTGACAAGTAAAACCAAGCTGAAAAGCAATAGTTATACCTTCATTGCAAGGCCCTTCTTTCATCGCAAAGAGGGGCTTTTTGTTTATCAAACGCAAGTTTTGGAAAAATATTCACAGAAACAGGCAACGAAAGGCGAGACAATAAAAATCAGCATTTATACGAAAAGTACGCGACGTCAATCTTTCTGTTTAACGTCGTTTTAAGTCTTGATTGACTAAAGTTGACCCAGGTTGGGGAAACAAAGAGGATTTGCGCACAATATTCGCGCAAGGGTTGCAATGGAAAATAGTGATTATAAGCGCACTTATATTTATGGGGAATCTGCGCTTGGCAATCTGAAGAAAAATCAGATGCCTGCATATCCTCGCAATTACGAGATTTGGTACACGTATGCCGCAGGATTTAATCGCGACCTGAATAAGGCAATCAACGATATTCTTCGCTCTACGGGTACCATCACTCACAAGCAAATCGATGCCATCTATAACGAGCATCTTGCCCCTACACGCATCAGCGATCGTGTGGATGAAGTCGGCAATAAGATCTCGTCGGAATTGCGCTCGATTGTGCGAGAAGTCGAGGATTATCTCAGCACCGCCAATCATTATGGCGACACGCTGAAGGGCGCTTCCAAAAACCTCTCACAGACCGAAGACCGTCAGGTCATCCGTGAAATTGTCGCCCAGTTGATTTCGGAAACCAAAGACGTGGAAGCCCAAAACCGGGTTTTGAGCATGCAATTGGCCGCGTCGCAGGAACAAGTGCTCGAGATGCGCCAGTCCCTCGACACCATCCGTTACGAATCGCTGACCGACGATCTGACCACCCTTGCCAACCGCAAGCATTTTGATCGATCGCTCGAAGAGGCCATGGAAGAAGCCGAAGAATCCGGCGAACCATTGTCCCTGCTGATGACCGACATCGATCACTTCAAAAAATTCAATGACACATTCGGTCATCAGACCGGTGATCAGGTCTTGCGCCTGGTCGCTGTCGCGGTGAAACAGAATGTCAAAGGTCAGGACATCCCGTGCCGCTATGGCGGCGAGGAATTTGGCGTGATCCTGCCACACACAAACCTCAAGCAGGCCATCGCGGTTGCTGAAAATATCCGCAAGGCCGTAATGGCCAAAGAGTTGATCAAACGCTCGACGGGTGAAAATCTCGGCCGCATCACCATTTCCATCGGCTGCTCGACCTTCTCCAAGGGCGACACGGTTCAGGATCTCATCGAACGCGCCGACCAGTGCCTCTATGCCGCCAAGCGCGGTGGCCGTAATTTGGTCAAATGCGAGACCGATCCGGACGTCAGCGCCCTTGAAGTTAGAAACGGCGTGGCTTAAAAGCCCACCAGCACCAAACAAAAAAGCGGCCCCAGAGCCGCTTTTTTCATATCATCTTGAGAGTAAATGCCGCTATTGCGCTTTGCGCATCGATTCAAGTGCCGTGGGATCCACGGGCGTCAAGGCAACCGATTCCCCACATCCACACGCGGACGTCTGGTTGGGGTTGTTGAAGGTGAAACCGGTGCGGAACTTCGTCACCTCATAGCCCATCTCGGTGCCAAGAAGGAACAAAACCGCCTTGGGGTCAACATAGACGGACACACCCTTATCCTCGACAAGATCGTCCTTCGGATCCGGTTCCACCACTTTGTCGAGCACATATTCCATACCCGCACAGCCACCATTTTTCACGCCAACCCGAACGCCCTTGATCGGCTCGGACGCATTGGCAACAAGCTCACGGATACGCTCAGCGGCTTCATCCGTGATGCTCAGGACTTGAAATCTTCCTACCATGAGAAACCCTCTTCCTCGCAGCAACGAGCCGCGCTCAGTACCAATTGATGGCAATCTTGGCTTCTTCGCTCATCCGGTCCGGCGTCCAGGGCGGGTCAAACACCATATTGACCGTCACCATGCCAACGCCCGGCACGGAATTAACCGCATTCTCAACCCAGCCAGGCATTTCTCCAGCCACCGGGCACCCCGGAGCCGTCAACGTCATATCGATATCGATATTGCGATCATCGTCAATATCGACCCGATAGATCAGGCCGATCTCGTAAATGTCAGCCGGGATCTCCGGATCATAAACCGTCTTGAGTGCCGCAACGATATCGGATGTCAGCTGCTCCAGCTCGGCAGCAGGAATGGCAGAACTCGTCGCACCTTTGGGTGCGTCGGAATCCTGCTCTACAGACTGGTTCTCCTGTGACGTATCGCTCATGTCATCATTCCATTTCAACTGCGCCATCCATGGTGCGGCGCATATCTTGTCTCTTAGCTAAAGAAAGCCTGCGCTTTCATCAAGGCTTCTGCCAGCGCATCGACCTCTTCCTTGCGATTGTAAAGTCCGAACGATGCCCTGCAGGTCGAGGTCACCCCAAAACGCGTCAGCAGCGGCTGCGCACAGTGTGTACCGGCTCGAACAGCGACACCCGAGCGATCAATAACCATCGAAATGTCATGGGCATGAATGCCTTTCATTTCAAAGGAAACAATCGCACCCTTGTCCTTGGCCTGCCCAATGATGCGCAGGGAATTGATCCCCGACAGTTTTTCGTGGGCATAGTTTTTCAAGGCGTCTTCATGGGCGGCAATCTTGTCGCGCCCTATGCTATCCATATAGTCAAGTGCAGCACCCAATCCAATAGCTTGCGCTATCGGCGGCGTGCCAGCCTCGAATTTATGCGGCGGCACACCATAAGTCACACCATCCACAGTAACATCCTTGATCATCTCGCCACCGCCCATATAGGGCGGCATGGCGTCGAGCAATTCCGGTTTGCCATAAAGCACCCCAATGCCCGATGGACCATAAAGCTTGTGTCCGGTCATGGCGAAGAAATCGACATCGAGATCCTGCACATCAATCGGCATATGCACCGCCGACTGACTGCCATCGACAAGGACTTTGGCGCCGGCTGCATGGGCTTTTTCGATCACGTCCTTGACCGGAACAATCGTTCCCAGCGCGTTCGACATTTGCGTGATGGCGACAATCTTGGTCCGCTCGCTTAGCAGCGCCTCGAATTCCTCCATCAGGAAATTGCCATCATCATCAACCGGTGCCCACTTGATCACGACACCCAGTCGCTCGCGGAAGAAATTCCACGGCACGATGTTGGAATGATGCTCCATGATCGAGAGTATGATTTCATCCCCTTCCTTGAGCACCATGCTGCCATAGGACTGAGCCACCAGATTGATGGCTTCGGTCGAGGAGCGGGTAAAGATCACATTGTCGACGGAGGGAGCATTCAGGAAGCGGCGCACGGTTTCGCGCGCAGCTTCAAAATTGTCCGTTGCGGTGTTCGAAAGGAAATGCAGCCCTCGATGGACATTGGCATATTCTTCGCTGTAACAGCGCGTCACCGCATCAATCACGGCCTGCGGCTTCTGCGCTGACGCCCCGTTATCGAGATAGACCAACGGCTTGCCATAGACTTCTCTGGACAAGATCGGGAAATCCGCCCGAATGGCATCAATGTCATAGTCGGCCACTGGGGCCTGGATCGGGGACTGCATCATCTTTCATCCCATTTTAAGGCAGGCAAAGGCCCGCCAGTGATTAGTGGTCCACCCCAAGGCGGTCCGCAATATAGGCTTCCAGAGCCTCGACAAACTGTTCGTTGGAGACATTCTCCACCGCTTCCGCAAGGAAGGCCAGAACCAGCATTTTCTTGGCATAATCATGCGGAATGCCGCGCGCACGCAGATAGAAGAGCAAATCTTCATCCAGCTCACCGCAGGTTGCCCCGTGGCCACAGACCACGTCGTCAGCAAAGATTTCCAGCTCCGGCTTGTTGAAGAAAGCCGCATCTTCAGACATCAGAAGCGCCTGGCTCATCATTTGGCCATCGGTCTTCTGGGCTGGCTGGCGAACAAAGATCTTGCCCTGAAACACACCCTCAGCCTTGTCATCAAGCACCGTGCGATACTGCTCTTTGGAATTGCAGTTCGGCACCGCATGATCGACCTTCAAGGTGATGTCGCTGTGCTGGGAACCATCAGCAATCGTGGCACCAAACAGGTCGGCATCAGAATGCTCACCATCGAAGCGAATGAAGGATTGCGAGCGAACAAATTTGCTACCGGTCGACATGGTGAAATGCTCAAAGCGCGCCTGACCACCCAGAATGGCGGTCGTCGAGCCCACATGCACCGCTTCAGAACCATCGCGCAGCAGGCGCATGACATGCACTTCAGCCTCATCGGCAATGCGATAGTCAATGGCGCTGTTGAGCTGATAAGCCGTTTCATCACCAATGAAAGTCTCAACAATCGAGACTTTCGCACCCTTTGCAACCACCACACGGCTACGCACGGTGGAAAGACCGCCGCCAGAGACAATGTTGCAAATTTCGATTGGCGTGGAGATGTCAGCCCCTTCCGGCACCTCGATCACCACCCCATCCTGCAGCAGAGCCGTATTCAGCGACAGAGCAATATCGTCTTTGGCAATCTCGGGATCATCAATCACGAAGGTGCCAGCCTGCAAGGCTTGTGCGACCGACTGAACGCTTACCGACGCATCGATCTTGTCGAGGTCAGACAAGGAAGGCATAAAGGCCCCATTGGCCAACACGATACGCGCCCGATCAACGCCCTTCAGGATGTTCACCTCAGCCAGCACTGCCTTCAAAGAGGCGTCGTCTGCCGGTTCGGACAGGGCAACATCGGCTGGCATCATCCGCTTGAGGTCGGAATATTTCCAATCCTCCACGCGTTTGTTTGGCAGGCCTTCGGCCTCGAATTGTGAAATGGCATCGGCCCGCAAGGAAGCAAAAGCCCCCTCGCCTGCCAGTCCGCCCTGCGCGCCCTTGAGGACAGCCTCAAGCGCTTCGTCAGCGGCCGTTTTGATTACAGGATGTGTCATCAACGCTTCCCCACTCAAGCCGCAGCTTCGCCAGTAAACTCGGCGTAGCCCTTTTCTTCCAGCTGCAAGGCAAGATCCTTGTCGCCCGACTTCACGATCTGGCCCTTATACATCACATGCACCACGTCCGGCACGATATAGTCGAGCAGGCGCTGATAGTGGGTGATGATCAGCATCGAGCGCTCCGGTGAGCGCAGGGCATTCACGCCTTCGGACACAATGCGCAGCGCATCGATATCAAGGCCGGAATCCGTCTCGTCAAGAATGCAGAGTTTTGGCTCCAGCAGAGCCATCTGCAGGATCTCGTTGCGTTTCTTCTCACCACCGGAAAAGCCGACATTCAACGGACGGCGCAGCATTTCCTGCGTGACATTCAAGCTGGCAGACAGTTCCTTGATCTTTTTCATGAAATCAGGGGTCTTGATCTCCCCTTCATCGCGCGCGATCCGCTGGGCATTGAGCGCGGTTTTCAGGAAGGTCATGTTCGACACACCCGGAATTTCGATCGGATATTGCATGGCCAGAAACAGGCCAACAGCCGCCCGCTCTTCAGGGTCCATTTCGAGCACATTCTCACCAAAGAACAACACTTCGCCTTCGGTGATTTCATAATCATCCTTGCCAGCCAGCACGTAGGAGAGCGTCGACTTGCCCGAGCCATTAGGCCCCATAATGGCATGCACTTCGCCAGCTTTGATGGTCAGGTTGATGCCGTTGAGGATTTTGTTGCCTTCCACTTCGGCATGAAGATTTTTGATTTCCAACATGGTTGTATTCCAATCTCAAGTGAGCACGGTCACGACAATCAATTTGTTTCGTCCGGGATAAATTGCTGTGTGACGGCGATTGAACCCACAATATTCTGATTAAACTCGTCTAATTCTTCTGAAGGCACCCAAAGCTCTTCATGATCGCGGCCGCCAACTATTTTGCGTTCAAATTTAGCCACATACTCTGCATCGACCTCAAATCGAGTGACATAGCCGTGTTTTGATCCGGTCTTGGTGTTCCAATCCCGCGCAATTTGAATCGCATAGCCCTCATTTGTCACTGGGTAGAAGATAGGCTGTTCAGGCAATCTAGGTGGAAACCGCGTCCACTTGCTTTGCTCGATAAGTTGAAGTTCTTCTAATCCCACTGGGCGAAAAAGGGTTATAGTTTTGACCATCTTCGGTTCCTTCGAGTGCTAAAACTCTGATCTGCCTAGTCTAACCAACAGACCCTTCGAGCGAAATTCCGATCAATTTCTGCGCTTCGACCGCAAATTCCATCGGCAACTGCTGAATGACATCCTTGACGAACCCATTGACGATCAGCGCCACGGCTTCCTCTTCGCCGATGCCGCGCGCCCTGCAATAGAACATCTGGTCATCGGAGATTTTGGAGGTGGTGGCTTCATGCTCGAAAATGGCCGACGCATTCTTGCTCTCGATATAGGGGATCGTATGGGCCCCACACTGGTCACCGATCAGCAGGCTGTCACACTGGGTAAAGTTACGCGCATGCGAGGCTTTCTTGTGGGCAGAGACAAGACCGCGATAGGTATTGTCGGAACGCCCGGCAGAGATGCCCTTGGAGATAATCCGTGAGGAGGTATTCTTGCCCAGATGAATCATCTTGGTGCCACTATCGATCTGCTGGCGACCATTGGAAATGGCAATCGAGTAGAATTCGCCAACGGAATTGTCCCCGCGCAGAATGCAGCTTGGATATTTCCAGGTGATGGCGGACCCGGTTTCGACCTGCGTCCAGGAAATCTTGGCATTTTTCTCGCGGCAATCACCACGCTTGGTGACGAAGTTATAAATGCCGCCCTTGCCTTCGCTGTCGCCCGGATACCAGTTCTGGACCGTCGAATACTTGATCTCGGCATCTTCCAGCGCGATCAACTCGACCACGGCAGCATGGAGCTGGTTTTCGTCGCGTTGCGGCGCAGTACAGCCCTCAAGATAGGACACATATGAGCCCTTGTCGGCAATGATCAGGGTCCGCTCGAACTGGCCGGTATTCTGCTCGTTGATTCGGAAATAGGTCGACAGCTCCATCGGGCAACGCACGCCCGGCGGCACATAGACGAACGAACCATCCGTGAAGACGGCACAGTTGAGTGTTGAATAGAAATTGTCCGTCACCGGGACAACCGACGCCAGATATTTCTGCACCAGCTCCGGATGCTCGCGGATCGCTTCGGAGATCGAACAGAAGATCACACCCGCTTTTTCAAGCTCGGCCTTGAAGGTGGTTGCCACCGACACAGAATCGAACACCGCATCGACCGCGACCCTCGAATATTGACGATCTTCTTCCGACACACCGGCCAGAATTTCCTGCTCCTGCAGCGGAATGCCCAGCTTCTCATAGGTACGAAGCAGCTCGGGATCCACTTCGTCGAGGCTTTTGGGACCATCCGACCCCTTGGGGGCAGAATAGTAATATATTTCGTTGAATTTCGGCTTTGGATATTCAAGCTTCGCCCAAGTTGGCTCTTCCATGGTCAACCAGCGCTTATAAGCCTCCAGTCGCCATTCAAGCATCCATTCCGGCTCTTCCTTTTTGGCCGAAATGAAGCGGATCACATCTTCATTGAGACCAAGCGGTGCCTTGTCCGTCTCGATCTCTGTCACGAAGCCATATTTATATTGGTCAACGTCGATCTGTTTGACCTGATCGACCGTCTCCTTCACAGCAGCCATCTGCTACTCCATGTTGAGCGGTTTCAAGGACCGCGGTCAATGGGCTTTTCAGCCACTCCCTCTGCATCATCGTAGATCTGACAAAACGCCGTCAGCGAGGTGAAACCGTCCGGGATATCCGATGGCAGGTGGTGCGACATCCCATTTCACCCTGATGTCTCACCCAAACACGCAGGTGGGACACATCCATTTCATTTTGATAATCGCTCACAAAAACAAGCGATTAAGAAGTCACTTCAACCCCTATATAGGCATTCACCCTAAGCATTCTCAACAAGGCGGGGCGCATTTATTGAGTTTTTCTCGCATATTTTACGCAACTGCTTGATCAACAGCGCCAAATCCGCCTCTTCACTGTTCCAGCCAAAGCTCACGCGGATAGCACCACTGGCAACATTTGCGCCAAATCCCATTGCCGTCAGCACATGGGATGCGGTCACTTTCCCTGATGAACAGGCAGAGCCGGAACTCACCGCCACGCCACCGAGGTCAAGCTGAATGAGGGTTGTTTCCCCTCTTAAACCCGGAATCGCAAATTGGCAGCTATTGCCAACCCGTGGGCTCTTCTGACCGAACACAATCACGTCCGGCGCCATGGCAACCAGCTCTGCCTCAAAGGCGTCACGCAGCTTTGTTTGTTTGGCTATACCATCATCATTTGCGACAAGCGCGCCTTCTGCACTGAGGCAAGCCTCGGCAAAGCCAGCAATGCCAGCCACATTCTCGGTGCCGGCACGCAGACGATTTTCCTGAGGGCCACCGGTTATCAGCGGCAACGGCTCCAGCCCTTCGCGGGCCATCACCAAAGCGCCCACCCCTTTGGGGCCACCAAGCTTATGAGCAGACAGCGACAGGCTGGTACAGCCAATCTCGGGCAGAACAAGTGGAATGCGCCCTGCGGCCTGCACAGCATCAAGATGAAAATAGGCGTTGAATTCGGCTGCGAGTTTGCCAATTGCATGCATCGGCTGGATGACACCGGTCTCGCTATTGACCGCCATCACGGCAATCATTGCCCGTCCGCTCGTCTGATCATGGGCCTCCAGCAAGGCACGCAAGGCGTTGACATCAACCACACCGTCGCCAGTGACCGGGATTTCGCTGACCGCTTGGGCAGAAAAACGTCCGGCAGAGCGCACAGAGGGATGCTCAATGGCGCTTATATACAAATGCGAAGCCGGGCTTGCCTCATAGGCTTCCTTCATCTCAGGCGACAAAGCCAGCATATTGGCCTCACTTGCCCCGGAGGTGAAGATCACATCGCTGGCTCGCGCTCCAACCAGAGACGCGACTTGTCCGCGCGCCTTCTCGATCAGCCCGCGCGCCGCGCGCCCTTCCATATGAACAGAAGACGGATTTCCTCCCACATCCCATGCTGCCATCATCGCGTCGCGCACAGACGGGCGCAAAGGAGAAGTCGCATTATGGTCTAGATAGGCTCGCAACATGATATTCATTCGCCAGTAATTATATCAGGGTCCCAAAAAGGTATCAGGCTCAAACAGCAGGTCTCCGGCCCGGCAACAGGCAGTCACACAAGAATTAAGCAACCTCGGCAACTAAAACACTTGAAAAAGGGCCATTCCTTTGTGCTATGAAGACAACATAACAAGGAGCACCCACCTTCAGTTTTGAATTATTCTAAATTGACGCTATAAAACTTGCCTCTCGCAGTCAAGTTATATCCGTTTCGCAGGCTGTAAAAAATAGGCATTTACACATAAATGCCACTGCGACACGGCATAGAGTGGCGATCAAAGACGGGTGATTGGGGGCGAAATGCCCCTGATGAAGCAACAACAAAGAGAGAGGACCGGGCATATATGCCAGAGGTGATCTTCAATGGCCCTGCGGGGCGCCTGGAAGGCCGTTTGCATCCATCAAAGAATCGCAAGGCTCCCATTGCACTTATCTTACATCCGCACCCGCGCTTTGGCGGCACGATGAACAACGAGATTATCTATAATCTCTATTACATGTTCGCCCGGCGCGGCTTCACCGTGCTGCGCTTCAACTTCCGCGGCGTTGGTCGCTCACAGGGCGCCTTTGACCATGGCGTCGGAGAGCTTTCCGATGCGGCGGCAGCCCTTGACTGGGTTCAAACCTATCATTCAGAGGCCCCCGGCGTCTGGATTGCAGGCTTCTCTTTTGGCGCCTGGATCGGTATGCAGCTTCTGATGCGCCGTCCGGAAGTTGATGGCTTCATTTCGATAGCTCCTCCGGCCAACCTCTATGATTTCTCTTTCCTTGCCCCTTGCCCGTCTTCCGGTCTCATCACCCATGGCGGCATGGACAAGGTGGTGCCGCACAAGGATGTACAGGCCCTCGTTGACAAGCTGAAAACCCAGAAGGGCATTGTCATCGATCAGGAAATCATTCCCGGCGCAAACCACTTCTTCAAGGAAGAGACCGATCAGCTGATCAATGTCTGCGCCAATTATCTCGACCGCCGCATTGGCTTTGATCCTTCCCAGCTTGAGGATGTGACCGAAGGCGGCGATCAGGCAGAAAAAGCCATTCACGCTTAAGCCCGTTTTTTAGCCAATGAAAAAGCCGCCCATCATTGAGGCGGCTTTTTTGCTTTTAAAGACAGGTTTGACAGACTCTCCGGTCACCAGAAGTCCAGATTGCGTGGCGTTGTCGCGCCATTTGCCTTTTGCTCCTGTCGCCATTCGAGTTCGTCGCGCGCGGCGGCCACGGCCTTGTCGGCCCCTGCCAGTGGGCCGGAATAGACATAGCCCACTTCATCACCATAATAGACCTGCACCCGCCACTGCCAGCTTTCCTGCAAGCGACTGAGAAACCCCTTCTCATCCAGTCCTTCAAGAAAATTCATAGGCAGTATAAAGGCGACCGGATTGACCATATAGACATCGGTATTGGCAATCCTCTTGCGGTCAAGGAAGACTTCCGCCCAAACCCGCGTCTTGGTGGAGAGATCATACAGCTGGCGTTTCTTCTCAAAGGGCATGCCGACAAAGGCCAGCTTGATTCCGTCCGGCGCCATCCGCACCCCCACTTTGGGCTCCTTGAATAAAGACTCCAATTCCGCGAATGCATCCGTGTCGGGCAGAATGTAACGCTTGTCATATGTCATCCGCGTCATCGGAAAGCCCAGATAGACACTTTCCAGACTGCGGGAGCGCAGCAACCAGCGATTATAGATCAGATCGAGATCGCCGATTTCCTTGCCTGACTGTGTCTCGCGTTCGGTACGATAAGCCTCCCAGACATCCATATCGGCCCGCGCATCAGGCGGCACCATCACAAAAAGGGCAAAGGCGAGCAGGCAGGGACGCAAAGCGCTGCGCAAAAGAACCATCAGACAGTCTCCAGAGCGGGTGAGATTAGGGCAGTCGCGCCAAACCATAATCCCTTGGAAAAAGAAGGCAACCTGCTTCTCCCGCTCACACCCTGTCAAAAAGGGTCACTCGATCGCCCTGCATCACGCCCAATCGCCCACACGGCCTCAAGCGCTATCTGCAAGCCAATGCCATATGCAACCTCACGAAGGGTCAGACTTAGCCACAGGCTCCGCTAAAACCCCACCGCGCGTCGGTTTGGGCACCCCGGTGGTCCCCGGATAGGTCAACGGCATGCCCAACTGCGACCGCACGGCCAGATAACCAAAGGCTTCAGCTTCCAATGTATCACCCTTCCAGCCTAGATCATCCGCAGGCATAACCGGCATATCCAGCGCACCGCGCAACTGATCCATCAGAAAATGATTATGCTGCCCGCCACCACAGACCACCACCATCTCGGCGGGATGTCGCTCCAACTGCTCCATATGCTCAAGCCCAAGAGCGATGGTTTCAGCCGTCAGGGCGGCAAGCGTCGCTGCACCATCCTCAAGGCTTTTGCTCATGACCGCTGAAATATCAAAGGCATTGCGATCAATGGATTTCGGTGCAGGTTTGCGGAAATAGGGATCGGCCATGATTGTCGCCAACACCAGATAATCAATCGATCCGGCCCGCGCCAGTTTGCCACCTTCATCCATATCAAGTCCGGCCTTCTCGCGCACGAAGTCATTGATCAGGGCATTGCCCGGCCCACTATCAAAGGCAGTCATCATGCCGCTCGCACCAATGAAGGTGATATTGGCAACCCCACCAATATTGACAAAAGCAATGGGCAACGGCAGTTCGAGCTGCTGCTGGATAGCGCTGTGATAGACCGGCACCATCGGCGCTCCCTGCCCGCCAAGCGCCACATCAGCCGCCCGGAAGTCATAAACCACCGGCACCCCAAAGGCATCGGCCAAGGCCTGCCCGTCACCAATCTGCACAGTCAGCCGATTGGCCGGATCATGCCATACCGTCTGGCCATGAAAGCCGATCACGTCCGGGCGATATTTTTTACCCTTGCTACTGGCCAGCAAAGTCTCAACGGCTTCCTTGTGCGCTTGCGTGATAAGCCTTTCGGCATCAGCCAACGCGCCCGGTCGGGCAGCCCGGTCGGTCATCCCACGGGCATCCACCAGCGCCTGACGCAACAAGGCTTGCTCTTCCTCACTATAGGGTCGAAAAATCGACGCGAGAGGTCGAGCAAATTGCACACCATCCGTCTCGATCAGGGCAGCATCGACGCCATCACACGAAGTTCCGCTCATGAGTCCCACAGCGATCGACATTTTTGCGTCATTATTAGCCATTTTGTCCCCTTATCTCATTCTTGCTAGTGATCTTTAATCCGATCTTTGCTAGACAGTCGGCCAATGGTGCATGTAGTGCCGTCCCATCAGCGACGCATCATCCTAATGCAATCCTAGCGAGAAACCTATTGCTGGAAATGCGGATGAATTCAAACCACATATGGACTGGGCGCGATTGGAGATAGATCCAACGAGCAACGGGCCATGTCACGCAATTTGGGGTTTCGGTCGCCTTTAGGCAACCACCCCAATGTCACAAAGAAGCAACAACCGTTTTATGAAGGAGAAAAGCGGCTATGACCGCCTTCAAATCCGATTTTTTACACATTCTGAATGAGCGCGGCTTCATTCATCAGTGCTCGGACCCGGAAGGGCTGGATCAACTCTTTTGCAAGGAAACGGTTACTGCTTATACGGGCTATGATTGCACCGCAGCTTCCCTGCATGTGGGCAATCTGGTCTCCATCATGATGTTGCATTGGCTGCAGCAGACCGGTCACCGCCCCATCACCCTGATGGGTGGCGGCACCACCATGGTGGGCGACCCTTCAGGCCGCGACGAAACGCGTCAATTGCTAACACCAGCCAAGATTCAGGAAAACAAGGAAAGCATTCGCGATATTTTCGCCAAGCTGCTGACCTTTGGTGACGGCGCAACCGATGCCGTTCAGGTCGACAATGCCGACTGGCTCCTCAAGCTCAATTATATCGAATTCCTGCGCGATATCGGATCGAAATTCTCGGTCAATCAGATGCTCGCCCGTGACAGCGTGCGCCTGCGCCTTGAGCGCGAGCAGGCCCTGTCCTTCATTGAGCTGAACTACATGATCTTGCAGTCTTATGACTACACGGTCTTGAACAAGGAATATGGCTGCCGCCTGCAGATGGGTGGATCGGACCAGTGGGGCAACATCGTCTCTGGTATTGATCTTTGCCGCCGCATGAACCAGAGCGAAACCTTCGCCCTGACCGTTCCCTTGATCACCAAATCCGACGGCTCGAAAATGGGCAAATCGGTGGATGGTGCGGTCTGGCTGCGTTCAGACATGTATAGCCCTTATGACTATTGGCAATTCTGGCGCAATGCCGGTGATGCTGATGTCAGTCGTTTCCTCAGGCTCTACACCACCATACCCATGGATGAAGTGCGCCGCCTTGAGGCATTGGAAGGCAACGAGTTAAACGAAGCCAAGAAGATCCTGGCAACCGAAGCCACCGCACTGATTCACGGACGCACAGCCGCCGAAGAAGCCGCAGAAACCGCCCGCAAGACCTTTGAGGCCGGACAGGCCTCTGCTGCCAATCTACCAACGGTTGAGGTTGCCCAAAGCGATCTTGATGCAGGCTTGGGTATCCTCTCCGCCTTTGTCACCGCAGGTCTTGCCAAATCCAACGGTGAAGCCCGCCGCTCGATCAAGGGTGGCGCTTTCAAGCTCAATGACAATCCTGTCGCAGACGAGACTGCTTTGATCACAAAGGCCGATCTCAATGAGGACGGCGTCATCAAGCTCTCCATGGGCAAGAAAAAACATGTGCTCCTCAAATTGAGCTGAGCACCCCTTGCACGAGATACAAAAAAGGCTCCCTTCGAGGAGCCTTTTTCATGCGCCAAAGATCTGGCGACTTTATCGGTTGAACTCGAAAATCTGCCGGAACATACCCGGCGCCAAAACCGATGCTGGATTGATGAAGACTTGCGGGTTCGACAAACTGCCCTTCACCTTGAAGGTTATGCCGATCAATCCCTCATTTTTGCGCCCGCCAATGATGCGCCCGAGCACGGGCACCCGGCTGAAAATGTTGTTCAGGCCATAGGCTGGAATATAGGTACCGCCGAGCGAAAGGGTCTTTTCCTTCAGATTAAGGCTGCCGCCCATGGTCGCACCAAGTGCTGCGCTTTTGAGAACGCCGTCCCGAATGCGATAGATACCGTTTTGACCCGAGAATTGCAGCGTCAGCTTGGCAAAGTCATTGCTCACCTGCTTGCCGCCGCTGCTTTGCTCGCGTTGCCGCTGGACGCGCCCAGAAAGGTTGAAATCCTTCATAAGCAACGATCCGGAGACCTTGTTCCATCCGTCCTGCAAGGCAACGGACATGGCCAGACGCCCGCCCAACACCCGATCAAGCGCCCCTGTGAACCGCAGCAAGGCACCTGCATCGCCACTGGAAATTTGCACGGTCGGATATTTTTCCTGTTTGGTATCAACGGACAATTGAGACCGTCCATCAATCAGACCCTTGGCCTTGATGCTCTTGTCCTTGCCATTCACTGTCAGAATGCTCGCGGTGAAGTCTTTCAGCGTATGCCCCGATAGCCCGACAACCTTGTTCAATGCCATATTGACCCGGAAGCTTCCTTTCGCACCACTGTCTTTCTTGGCCGACGCCCCAACACCGCCAGAGAGGAATTTACCTCGTAAATCCAACACATCGCCGGTCAGCCGTGCCGTGTAGAAATCGGGCTGGCTCTGCACCACGTCAAGACGCAACCGATCCCCACGGCTGAGCTTGAGATTGGCCACCGTCAATTTCTTCAGACCGCTTTGCTTGTCGATATCGGCTGTGGCCACCGCCTCAAATCCGTCGCCAGACAATTCGGCATCCCGAACAAGGAGGGTGCCTCCCTTGTCTGTCAGCGAAAAGCGCACGCGACCGCGCACATTGGCCTTCTTGCTCCAACCGATTTCATCAAGCGCGATCACCGCCTTGGTCAGATCAACGTCAAACCGGGTCACACCCTCTTGTCCGCCATCCTGCTGGGCTTTGACAAAAACCGGCCCGCGAAGCCAGTCTGAGAGATCTATGCCCAGATTGCGGCGATCATCATCATTCAGTTTGAGTGCAAATTTGGACGAGAAAGCAACGGAATCATCGGTGGATGTAACCAGATCCAGATCGGTCACCAAACCATCGACCTTGCCCTTGCCAGCAATGGCAATGCGCGCACCGTCCGTATTGATCGAGAGGTCTGCATCAGAGAGTTTGTAGCCCCGGATAGCCGCCGCACTGGAGAAATCCTTTAGCTCGATCTTGGCGCTATAATCGACCTGTTCCTTTTTCAAATCCTTGAGGAACGGAAAGCGCACCTTGACGCGGGCATGAGCGCGTCCCGACAAATCGCCCGGCTTGTTCTTCTCTTGCGACAACACATTCAACGGGTCACTGTCAGCAATCTCACCAAGGGCAGCAGCATCCCCTTCCCCATCAACAACCACAACACCAATTGGTGGTTTTTCGGAGTGATCAGGGATTTCAATCATGCCCGACTTGATGGCAAAGCGTCGTCCCGCCTTGGTCAGAAAATAACCATCCTTGATCGACGCGGTAAAGGTGCGCCCGGTGATCACCCCGCTGCCATTCACATTGTCGGCTGGCGGCAAATCCCCAAAGCCCTTGATACGCAAATCCTCGGCACCAAAGCGAACCTGAACCGAATTGTCTGGCAGAATCAACCGGTTCTCCTCATTGCGCTCCAGCATGCTCTCGGACAATGACAATTCGATCGTCCCACCGGTCATCCGACCGGCCTGGATATTTTCTAAAATCCACTTGCGTGCACCATTGGCTATCGGCACCGGCCACATCGCGCCGAGCAGGTCATAGGGCATTTCCGACGCGATAAAAGTCATTTTCGCCGTCAGTTCCCCATTAACCCAAGCCATCGAACCTGCGCCCTGAACGTTGCCGTCATCAGCAATGGCGGCAAAACGCTCAATGGTCGAAATACCACTTTCTCGGCCGATCTTCATATTGAGAACAAGCTGCTTGAGGGTCTTTGCAGGGTTGGGATTATCCCGCGCAGCAAGCTTGATGTCTGTCCCTTCAATCGCAACCCGGATATCGCCGTCGCGCTTTTCAGGCCACACCGCCACCCCACGAAACTCTCCGCCGGTTTCACCAAACAACACCCTGCCACGCTCCAGCCTCATGGCTCGGATTGCCGGATCCCAATCCAGTCGCAAACTGGCCTCATCGAGATATGCGTTGTCTTCGAAGTCAAATTCCAGCTTCCCGGCCCCCACGTCGAGCGCCACGCGCATATCGACCAGTTCACCCTTCAAATCGAAGTCGAACCGGGCAGCCCCATAAAGGGATGACGCGAATTGGAAATTCTGGCTTTTGTTTGCAAAGCGGGGGGCAAGATCCGCCAAAGACAGATCTGCAAAACGCAGCTCGATGGAGCGGCCGGAATCCCCTTGCTGAGTATCTTCCAGCGGATATTCTGCCATTGCAAAACCGATCCGCCCATTATGACCATCGGCAGCAAAGTCGATGCGCCAAAGATCATCCTTTTCGCCAGTCGGGTTATAGGACAAGGCGACATTGTGGAGGCTGCGACTATTATCCTCAATCTCGTCTTCAACTACAATTTCAGTGTTGCGGATCAGAATGCGAGGCGGACGTTTGCTCAAATCCGGATCGGTCAACGGCTTGATCGCGCGGCGCATCGAGTAGGCAAGCGAAACAAATTCCGGCTCATCGGGATCGTAAAAAACCGCTTGCGAACGGACCGGCGGCCCCAGTACGTCTTCATCAGCCCCCGGATCCTGCCCGGCAATCAGAATGCGTCCATCTTTGTCCCTGCGCACATGAACCATCATTTCAGGAATGAAGATTTCAGTTGGGCGAATACGCGAAGAGATCAAATCAAACAGACCGACCACGAGATCTATCCGTTTTGCCGCCAGCTTGGTTTGATTGTGATCCGTCAGCCGAACCCCGGACAGACGCAAGGCAAGCCCACCCTGATCAGCAAAACTGACCAAGGCATCCTCGATCTCAAGCTGTTGCCCCGGTGGTAGCGCCTCTTCAGCCAGTGTTTCGATCTGGCCCAGAAAGCTACTGACAGAAACTGGCGAAATCGACAATCGAACCAGAATCAGACCGATCAGTATCATCAACACCAGAACAAGGATAGCGAGGCCCCAAAGGATCTTTCGACGCAAGCGGGGTGCCCTAGAGGAAGCTGACTTTGACAGATCTTCCCCGGTTTCGGCTTGCGGGAGCGGGTTGTCTGAAAACGGCTCCTGTTCTTGGCCTGGGGTCGCATTATCGGTCAAGATTGTCCTGTCTCCATCTTCGCTTAGCCGGTAAGACGACCGAGAGTTGTTCGCACCTCGCTCTATTTCTGTTAGGCCAGATTCGAGGCGCTCACAAGAGCTTTGTCCGCATCATCGCCGCAAACATGGCGACAAGATCAACTTAACCTGCTTTTGGTGCCACAGATGAAGCATTTGGCAAGTCCAGCGGACATTTCACGTCGTAGATGATAAAAGAGCAAAAAATGTTTGGGCAAGACACTCTGA